>CAVUZH010000025.1:0-207069 GCA_963745835.1 uncultured delta proteobacterium | reverse complement strand
CAGGCTCCCGGCGTATACCAGATCGGCGAAGTGTAGGCGCGCTCGGTGGTGGTCATGGGCACTTCCTTGGGCATCTTGACGCCGAAGTATTTCGCGTCGTAGGCGGTCCAGCGCGGCGTCGGGATCTCGATCACGCGCCCATAGTAAAAAGCGCGCTGCGCCGGATCGAATTCCGGATCTCTCCACACCGCGATCAGCTCGGTGACGCCGATCGTGTTGGTCCAGATCGCGTTCTCGACATCCACCGTACTGCCCACAGGAGGCAGCTTGCCGGTTTTCGGATCCAGCTTGCGGTCCCCGGACCAGGCGACGTCGTAGATCTTTTCGTGGACCTGCCCCTTGGCGTCGAGCCAGCCCTTGATGATCTGATAGCGATCCAGATTGGCGCCGATCGGGTCTTTCAGAGCGGCAGCGAGAAACGTCGGCGCCTTGCCTTTGGGCGCATTCGACAGGTCGCCGCCCATGGGCACGCCCTTGCTGTAACCGATCTTCGCCGGCAAGCGGTTCTGCGCGTCTCTCGCCTCGAAATCGAATCCGCCAAAGAAGCGCACGATCATGCGCGGGCCGGTGGTGCCATAGGCTTCCCTCCGCTTCATGGCGTCGAAAAGGGCGGCGCGCGTATTTTCGGTGGCCCAGACGGCGGCGCAGCCCGAAGCTGTTTGCTCCCAGCCCATGATCACTGCGCCGCTGGGTGCCTTGAGGAAGGGATGAATAGCGCGGTCCGGGCTCGGCTCCTCGCTCGATACCTTGCCGAAAAAATTGTCCTCTTCCACGGCGGCGAGCCCCGTATGTGAGTCGGTGCTGCCAACGAGACCGAACTTGTAAGGATTGACGCCGAGTTCGGCTTCCAGCGTGAGGCCGTTTTTGAGCGCCGCGCGCGCGTATTCGAACTCGAGCATCTCGGGCTTCTTCGGTTCGCTCAGATCGAGATTGCCTCTGTCCCAGCGCTCGAAGTTGGCGAACTCATCGTTGGGCGAAAGCAACGGATGGGTTTCGCCGTCGCCTTTGATTTGCGTCAGTTCGTAGAGAGGTTCCCAACGCGTCCGGCCCTCGGCATACGCGCGGTCAATTCTGTTGCCCGTGAAAGACTCGATGATAGGAAACATACGCCCGTTGCTAAGATTGCCGTTGTGCGCAAGGGCGAGCACTTCGCTGCCGGTCTTCTCCTCCACAGTGGCCATCCATTTCCAGAGATCGCGCGGATTATCGGTGCCCAACGGCGGGGTAACAGGTCAATGGTTCGACCAACCGCGCCCGGTCGCCGTTTTCGCGAAAGATAACATTGCGATGCAGATTGTTGCCGCCGGTGTTCGAGGACCACTCGAAGCCGATGAAGGCCGTAAACCGGCCGGGGTCGTTCGCATCGTCCGCTGCCTTGATCGTTTCGCGCCAGGCGCTGCGGTACGCTGACGAACCCGGTAAATACAGCAGTTTTTTAGGGAAGGTACCCTGGGAAAACGCCACAACCATTTCAAAGGCCGCTTCCGCGCCCTTGCCCGACTGAATCATCTCGTACCACTTGCGCCCCGCCGGATCACCGAGTATTTCGGGCTTACCCGCGAAGAGATCCGGGAAAAATCCCATTTGGTCCGAATGATCGGCGACCATCATAAAATCGAGGGGACGCGAAAGCTTCACCCGCTGCCCGCTGGACGCGACAATCTCTTGTCCCTTGCCGAACCGATAGCCATCGGCCGGCCCGATGCGGGCGCCGAACGCGCCTGCATCAAAGGAGAAGGACGTGTGCAGATGCGTATCGCCGAAAAACGGCCGGGTGGGAAAATCGCGGCCCGCGTACGGCGAGTACGGCGATTTGCTGGGGAAGGCTTTAGCGGCTTGCTCCTTATCGAGCGTGCCGACGTCGGTCTGCATCTGGGCCAGCACCGGCACTGCAACGGCCGCAGCGCCCCCATCTTTATAATCACACTTTATTTTTTTGCTAATCTAGCAGTATTTCTTCTTCCCATTGCTGAAATGCAGCAGCGGTTCGCGCATCAGCTGCTTCACAAGACTGGATTCCATGTCAGGCTCCCGGCGTATACCAGATCGGCGAAGTGTAGGCGCGCTCGGTGGTGGTCATCGGCACTTCCTTTGGCATCTTGACGCCGAAATATTTCGCGTCGTAGGCGGTCCAGCGCGGCGTCGGGATCTCGATCACGCGCCCGTAGTAAAAAGCGCGCTGCGCCGGATCGAATTCCGGATCTCTCCACACCGCGATCAGCTCGGTTGCGCCGATGGTGTTGGTCCAGGTCGCGTTCTCGACATCCACCGTATTGCCCACCGAGGGCAGCTTGCCGGTTTTCGAATCCAACTTGCGGTTTCCGGACCAGGCGACGTCGTAGATCTTTTCGTGTAGCTGCGCCCTTGGCGTCGAGCCAGCCCTTGATGATCTGATAGCGATCCAGATTGGCGCCGATCGGGTCTTTCAGAGCGGCGGCGAGAAACGTCGGCGCCTTGCCTTTGGGCGCGTTCGACAGATCGCCGCCCATGGGTACGCCCTTGGTGTAGCCGATTTTCGCCGGCAAGCGGGTCTGCGCGTCTCTCGCCTCGAAATCGAATCCGCCGAAGAAGCGCACGATCATGCGCGGGCCGGTGGTGCCATAAACTTCCCTGCGCTTCATGGCGTCGAAAAGGGCGGCGCGCGTATTTTCCGTGGCCCAGACGGCGGCGTAGCCGGAAGTGGTCTGTTCCCAGCCCATGATCACTGCGCCGCTGGGTGCTTTCATCCAGGGATGCAATAGCGCGGTCCGGGCCGGGCTCGGAGTTCGATGCCTTGCCGAAGAAATTATCCTCTTCGACGGCGGCAAGCCCGGTGTGCGTGTCGGTGCTGCCAACCAGTCCGAACTTGTAAGGATTGATGCCGAGCTCGGCTTCCAGCTTGAGGCCGTTCTTCAGCGCCGCGCGAGCGTATTCGAACTCGAGCATTTCGGGCTTCTTCGGTTCGCTGAGATCGAGATTGCCCTTGTCCCAGCGCTCGAAGTTGGCGAACTCATCGTTGGGCGAGAGGAACGGATGGGTTTCGCCGTCCCCTTTGATCTGCGTCACTTCGTAGAGCGGCTCCCAGCGAGTGCGGCCGTCGGCGTAAGCACGGTCGATCTTGTTACCTGTGAACGACTCGATGATCGGGAACATGCGGCCGTTGCTGAGGTTGCCATTGTGCGCCAGGGCCAGCACTTCGCTGCCGGTTTTTTCTTCCGCCAGTGGCCATCCATTTCCAGAGATCGCGCGGATTATCGCTGCCGAGCGGCGGATAAACGGTGAACGGCTCGACTAAACGAGCGCGCTCTCCGTTTTCGCGAAAGATGACGTTTCGGTGGAGATTGTTGCCGCCGGTGTTCGAGGTCCACTCGAAGCCGATGAAGGCCGTAAACCGGCCGGGGTCGTTAGCATCGTCCGCTGTCTTGATCGTTTCGCGCCAGGCGCTGCGGTACGCCGACGAACCCGGCAAATACTGCAGTTTCTTAGGGAAGGTACCCTGGGAAAACGCCACGATAATTTCAACGGCTGCTTCCGCGCCCTTGCCCGACTGAATCATGTCGTACCACCTGCGCCCCGCCGGATCGCCGAGTATTTCAGCCTTGCCCGCGAAGAGATCCGGGAAAAATCCCATTTGGTCTGAATGATCGGTGACCGCCATGAAATCGAGCGGACGCGAGAGCTTGGCGCGCTGGCCGCTGGAGGCGACAACTTCTTGTCCCTTGCCGAAGCGGTAGGCATCGGCCGGACCGATGCCGAGCGCCGAAAGCGCCGGCATCCATCGAGAACGACGTGTGTGTGTGGGTGTCGCCGAAAAACGGCCGGGTCGGAAAATCGTGTCCCGCGTACGGCGAGTACGGCGATTTGCTGGGGAAGGCTTTAGCGGCTTGCTCCTTATCGAGCGTGCCGACGTCGGTCTGCATCTGCGCCAGCACTGGTACGGCGACGCCGGCAGCCGTCGCCGCGGCGATCTTTATGAAGTCACGACGTCTCATGTTTTTTGCTGAATTTAGCAGTGATTTCTTCTTTGCCATTGCTGTTGCACTCCTCTTCTTGCTGATTCTGTTTGCTAAGTGCATTCATAGCGATCGCTCCGAACTTCCAGCCGTCGCGCTGCTCTCGAAAAATGCTGCATCTCAGTCTGCTCCGGCCAAAAGCCGAAAGCGCTGCGATTTGCCATAACTGTGCAACCATCTCGTCGCTCGACGGATCGCGACCGCGGGCAAATTATCAGGGAGTCAATTGCAGGACTATTGGACTTTGGTCCAACATCAAGATTCCGGATCAGCCACCCGCGGATGCTCGTCGGTGGAATGTGTCCAATATCACGAGGGTGACCGGCGCGCCGATGATCTATCTACGAGGCGAACGGGCTTTTGAAATTTTGCTGACGTAGTCGCTTCCCTCTCACTCGTTGAGCTTCTCGAACGAGGACTTGTTACGAGTACAGCTTGCTCCCGCGGGTAGGGAAGCCCGGATGATTCATTGGACGAAAGTCCAATAGTTAAAGGGCTAAGATGCTGCTAGTGAAGCGGTCGTAAGTAACTGAGAAGTGACCACGACAGAGACTGGCAGAACGCGAAGAACGACTCGTTTATGCTGGGACTTCAGTTTTGCAAGAACCACTACGCAACATGGATGCTCATTGGACTTTTATGTTTGGGCTGCAGTCATACCGTGCAGCGTCGCGACTGGTCGGACTACCGCGCTCCGGGCGCCGAACAATTCCAAAGGATAGAGATTGATGTCCGTGAATTCATCGAATTTTCGGATCGCTCGAACGGATGAACCGAACGATTGGCGTGTTCAATCACGCGGCGATTTTAGGAGTCGCCGATCCTTTATCCAAGGGCTACCGCATTTTAGTACCTAAACCAGTGCGGGAGAGTCTGACGCGTTTCGGCACGAATATTCTTTATCCACGCCATGTCTTGGCCAATTTGTTTCAGGGTAAGTTAGCCGGCGCTGGCGATGAAACGCTGCGCTTCGTCATCAACACCACGGTCGGACTGTTCGGCTTCTTCGATCCCGCCACCGAATGGGGCATTCAGCCATCGCGGGAGGATTTTGGCCAAGTGTTGGCCGCCTGGGGCTGGAAGCCCTCGGCGTATTTAATGTTGCCGCTACTCGGTCCCTCAACGCTAAGGGATGCGCTCGGGCTATTGCCGGACTCCGTGACCGACCCTGCGAGCTACTTCTTTCTCCCCCGTCTGACATTTACTTTTAACGAGCTATCCGATTCCTTTGAGTCTTATAAACAATTTACCGAGTCGGCTTATGACGCTTACGCCACCTCACGGATCGTATGGTTGCTCAACCGGTCAATGAGCGTTGAAGATTTCGAGTATGTGGACGAAAAAGCCGCTGCGGTAGAGAGTCTAGAGTTGCTATTTTTGAACGTCAAAGATCCTGACTTTCCGTCGACGACCCATACACGCGAGGTTTCACTGCCGTCTACGGGAAGAAACCTGCCCTATAGTTTCAAACTGCAGGACAAACCGGCACCGCTCACATTTGTCTTGCCCGGCTTAGGTGGGCATCGCTACAGCGGCAGTGCGCTAGCGCTAGCGGAGATGGCTTATCGCCGGGGATTTTCAGTGGCTATTCTCGGCAGCGCCTACAACTGGGAATTTATGGAACGCGCATCAACTGCTGCCATGCCGGGTCACACTCCGGTTGATGCGCGCGATACACACGTCGCTCTCGACGCGGTCTATCGAGACCTCGCCGCACAATTCCCTGGCCGCATCACCAAGCGCGTGTTGATGGGTTATTCAATGGGAGCGTTTCATGCTTTTTTTATTGCTGCCGCAGAACAAAGCGCAGGCAACAAGCTCATTAGCTTCTGATCGCTACATCACACTGGATGCGCCGGTGCAACTCAACGCTAGGCATGGAGGAGCTCGACGCTTTTTATAACGCGCCGCTGGCCTTCCCTCCTCAAGAGCGCGCCGACCGCATCAAAAACATCCTTCAGAAGACCCCTCAGCCTGGCCAAGGGACAACTGGAGCCGGATATCGAGCTGCCCTTAACGGAAATTGAAGCCCAGTTTATCATCGGCTTGAGCTTATCGCTTGACGCTCGCCGGCATCATTTACAATTCCCAAACCCGTCAAGACTCAGGCATCTTACAAACCGACCGCAGCTGGTTCCGGCGGGGCCCCGCGTACGAGGAAATCCTCGACTATTCTTGGCTGGAGTATGTCTACGGTTTCGTGATTCCCTACTACATGAAGCATGATGCGGCAATCGAGAGCGCGGAGCAAATGCTGAAGCTCAACGATCTGCGTTCGATTGGCGACGCGCTGAAAGCCAGCGGCAAGATCCGGCACTTTGCCAACCGCAACGATTTTCTCGTTGCGAAGGAAGATATCGAATGGATAACCAAGACTGTGGGTGAAAAGAACGTCCAGTTTTTCCCCGCCGGAGGTCATCTGGGCGGCTTGCATAAACCCGAGGTGCAGGACGAGATTATGCAAGCACTGGACGATTTAGTATAACGGGAAGCTTAAGACCATCACGAAGACTTCAGCAGCTAAGAAGAGTTAACGATTTCCTAAAGATCTCCACAGGTACCGCCAAAGCATAAACTCGGCCGGTCCATCGTTTCAGGACGGGACCGGATCGTTCACGGGTTGAGCCGTGCTGGTTACAGGCCCCGGCACTTAACCCGGGTAAAATCAGCACCAGAGGAAGAGAATCTTCAGCTTTCCCTGCATACGAAACCTCAGTGTCAAAGTTCCATCCGGAATCTTCGGCATACGTCGATGCTCAAGGCGGTGGGTCGTTGCTCCAACTCGCCGGGTCTGCGCCCATCTTCTCGCCTAGATCAGTGAGATTGTTCATACTCTCTTTGATAAAGATCCCAGGTACTGGAGGGAACCAATCGCCAGGTATCGAAACGATACGCACTTCCACTTCGGCCTTGCGCTTGAGCCGCGAGATCTCGGCCATAGCGTAAAGATGCCGCACAGCGGTAGCCGTCGCCGCGCGGGTAGACGTCTCAAGGCTTCGTGTAATGACCGCCGGCCATCTCGGCGCTGTAACCTCGGGCACTGGACGGAACTGATTGTTAAAAATCACCCAATAGCGCATCTTCGGGATGGGCAGGTTCGGATAGATCTTTTGCCATGCGGCCGGTAAGCTATCCTCTTCGGTAACACGCCCGCCGTAGATGATGTTTCCGGTAACGCCGCCGTCAACGTAGAGTTCGTCGTCGATCATACGGAATGGGAAAGCACCGGGAATCCCAGCGGAGGCGAGCATGATATTGTGAATCCGTTCAAGCTGGCCGGAATCAGAGGCGACTTGGGCTTCTCCCACGAGGTCGAAGACCCGCGACGAGGCGTCATCTAGGTTGGTCGTATTGACCGCCAGAAGTCGACCGTCGGCGCCCGCCTTCGCGATGCGGCGAATCATGTCCACGGTGATGTGCTTGCGCATCTCGCGCTCGAGCCCGGGCACTTCGGCGAATGAAATATTGTTAGGCAGAAAATAAAGAAACCCGCGGTTCTTCACCCAGTCCTGCTCCGGGTTTCGATAGAGGTTGACTATCTCATCAATCGACTGCGCGTCGCCCAAGAACGCAAACGGTGCGATCAGCGTGCCGGTGCTTACTCCGGTTACCGCATCGAACTCAGGCTTGGCGAGTGGGTGCTGGGCGGGTACCTTTTGCCAGCCCTTGAGAAATCCCGCTCCAAAGGCCCCCCAGTCCCCTCCGCCCGAGACGATCAAGATATCGATAACCGGCGGCTCTTTCCTTTGACCCGCGGTATATCGATCGTATTCGACCTTGGTGCGTTCCAGCAATCGGGCGAATAGTCTCCGGGCCATTATCGTGGACTGTTCATCGCTTGCGTTGCGCAAACGGACGAGTTGCTGTCGCGTAACTTCCGGGCGCGTCTGCGGACCGGCACAGCCGCACAGCAGGAGCGCGCCGGTGAGCGCTAGAGGACCCATCACTGACATGATGCGGCGGGCAGGCTCCACAGCGGGAGAGACACGGATCGTTAGCGTTCTTGTTGTCACGGATTACCTCCTAGGAGACGAGTTGTCTTGCGGCTTATGCCACCTTCAATTTGCGCTCGTGATTCTGACATTGGTGTGTCTATTTGTGAACAGGGCAACGCAATCAAAGTATACGCCTCTACTGTTTGCTCTGGAGAATTCTGAGCAGAAGATGCTGAATTATCGAAGGAGCCCAATTTCGATTAAGGTCGCTGTACATTCGCAGGGTAAGGCCCACGCGTTCCTTCTCTAGGCTTTCGCCTTTCGGCCGGCTTCGAGTCGGCAAATGTTACTGAACAAGGATCATTTGTCGTTTGAGGGAGCTTCACCACGGTGCCAATGCAAGCAAGGAATTTAGGTTTCATCGTCTCCCTTCTAGAACAAACAAAAATGCGCCATCGAATTTTCTTTCTAATTTAATTTTCTTTTCTCAACTGCCATCAAAACAACGCGACCTCAGTAACCCTCCCCTCCTACGATTCATCACTCGGCCCAACTTCTTAGAACAACATCTTGAGCCGCAGTCCGACGGTCGTCACGAGTCGGTACTTTCCGCCGCCCATTTCTTCCTCTCGCGCGGTCGGAAAAATCGCCTGCGCGCCGACCGCCCAGGCGAAATCAGTAGTCGGCGCATTTATTCGCAAACCTTGAAACAGCAAATCACCTTGGCCAAACTGGTTAGACGCCTCTTGGGTTATCCCCACTAACAGCCTCGGTGAGAAACAGCGGAACGTCGAGACGAGTCGCAAGCTGGCAGGTTCTGATATTGATATCTTAAATCCAATCGCGTCAGGGTCTTATCCGTTGTTTACCTCTTCCGTTTCCGCGGACCATGCGGGCAAAGTAAAAGGAGCAGACATAAAAACAGCGCGACATTGCCGGTCGTCCGGCAACCGATCCTGTATCGGGACACTACAGTTGGCCAAATCCCGCCGTTTTCTTTTTCGCATATTATTTCCGTTACCAATCTGTTGCGTGGCGGCCAGCTCGTGCGAAGTTTTGGTCACGTAAACGCTCCACGAACACGGACCTTGCGCACATCTAAGGCTTCTCCGCCTGTGCCGCTAAAAAAGGAAAATTGGACCAATACCATCGCCCGAGCCCAATTTATTGGAGCGTCGAGAAAGTTTGTATTGGACTTTGGTCTAATGCTGGGAGAGGGCGGACAAATGCGAATTACCGGAAGATGCGAAGGCTTGCCTCCTGACGTCCCGCGGTCCAGAGGTATTGTGGAAGCGATCCAAGAAACGGCTCGGCGTGCGCCAAGCAAGTCCCTTCTCTGGACGGTTTGGTCATGACGGATGATAATATTCGTGTCCGCATTTTGTCCGTATACTAGAAACAACAAGCCCCAAGACCTTCCAAACAAAGAAGGCGCCTGGGGCTTGGTTTTATTGGCCTTAACGCGCGTTTAGGTTCTAGTGACGATCGGCTTTTGAATGATTTTCAAGAAGAAGCGACTTTGCTCTCCGTGCCAAGAAATTCACCGACCGGGGTAAGTTGCTCTACCTGATCACAGATGATCTTGATAATCGCCAGGAGCGGCACCGCCAGTAAAGCACCGGTGATACCCCAAATCCAGCCGCAGAAGATGAGCCAAATAAAAATAACCACCGGGTTCAGAGCAAGTCTCCGGCCTAAAATCATCGGCGTCACCAAGTTGGCTTCAACGGTATCGAGGGCGAAATAAATAGACGGGACCATCATGATGCGGAAGATATCGTCAAAGGTTAAGATCGCCACCACGGTCACCGTGCTGATGCCGATCAGAGAGCCGAGATACGGAATATACGCGAGAACGGCGGCCATGGCTCCCCACAGCAGTGGATTTGGCATACCGAGCAGATACATTGAAGAGCCGATGATGCAGCCAAAACCGAGGTTGATGAGAGTCACCACAGAAAGATAGGTCGATACATCGGCTTCGATTTGGCGATAAATTTCGACGGCGCGCTTCTTATCTTCCAGCGTCGGCAGAATCTTCACCAGCTTCAACAGAAACATGTCTCCGGAGGCAAGCAGGAAGTAAAGCAACACCAGGGTCACACTGCCTGCAAGAAGAAAATTTTTCGCCCCGCTGAGGACGACTTCACCCAAGCCGGGTTTTTTTATTTCGACTGCAGTCGTTTCCTCGTCTTTGCCCAAGGTCGTCATCTTCTCTAGTTCTTTGGTAGTCTCCTGAACTCCTTGCACCGGCCTCAGGATGCTTTGCAGTTTCGCGCGCACTCCGCTCAAGCTTTGTGGCGCCCGTTGAATCCATTCCGCGGCCGGATCAGACAAACTGTAGGCGCCCAAGGATAGCGTTCCCAAGAGAGCCAGGATGATAAACAAGGCGCTTAACGGCTCGGGGATACGCACACGTTTGAAGAGGCGAACGATTGGCGCCAAGAGAGAGCTCAAAATCCACGCCAGCAGTATCGGCAAAATAAAATCGCGCGCAAAATAGAGGGTATAAAAACTTGCTAGTACGAAAAGACCAGTGAGCGAAAGCGAGCGAATATCCAGAGCTCGCTGAGTGGGCAGTAAATCCTGGAGATCGGCCTTTTCTTCATCCTGCCGGGGCTCGGGCGCTTCGTGCCGGGCAGGCTTCATGGCACAGCCCGGTTATTCCTCCACCTGGTGAAAGAACGCGTCCAGATGACGGGAGGAACAAGCAGAGCCGTTGCGCTGAGCTTCTTAGGGGGTTGCTTGGGCGGTGGATCGCCGGCGGGAGGTGGGTCTCGCGGATCTGATATCTCCGGTTCACGTGAAGGTGGCTCATCGACCGGTGGCTTCCTTCGCCGGTCGGGAGGTTCCCGTCTGGGCGCGGGCGGTCGCTTTGCCGACCTGCGATGGACTACGAGTTGGATCGGGCGGACTGCCTGCCGTCTCAAATCAAGGTCGTTGTTCATCGTTGATCCCCAAAATCAGCAAGCCGCCCCAACCGGAGATAAAAACGTAGGATCCAGTTCTTCGGAGAGGGATCTAAGATTTGCCCACCTGAAGGTTATTTACCACCTTCTTAACGCCGTCTATCCGACCCGCCAATTGTTCGGCTCGCGCCTTCTGTTCGGCGCTCTGTACCGTGCCGTTCAGGTAAACCACGCCATTTGTCGTATCCACATCGATACGGGTAAAATTCGAGGCTTTGTCCGACGTTAAGGTGGCCTGTACGGAAGTCGTGATAGCCGCGTCATCAACGTTCCGCCCGGTCGTTCGGCCAGTCATCGCTTGGCACCCGGAAAGGGCGACAGCTAAGAGCGCCACTGCGGCAATATGTCTAGTCGGTTTCTTCATTGTGATTCCTCCTGTTTCTCGTTCGTTTTTTTGTATAGTAGCAAAACACTCGATCAGCCGGCGCAGCTCGTCCAAATGAAACGGCTTGCTGAGAACTCTGTCACATCCGGCAGCGATCCAGAGATTTTTCTCCCGAATTGAGCCCATCGCCGCCATGGCTATCACCGGAATATCGGTGAACCGCGAACCGCTCTTGAGCTCGTTAAGCAACGAAGAAGCTCCAATGCCTGGAATCGTTACGTCGAGCAATATCAAATGGGGCCTTTGCCGCTCGAGCTGTAGCGAAAAATCCTCCTGGTTGTTTGCTGCCAATGCGCGCCAACCGCATAGCTCCAAGTACTTCACGATCAGTTCGAGAAGATTCTGATTGTCCTCGACAACGAGGATGCGAAAAGATTTCACGATAAACTCACCTCAGCAGTCAAAGCTCCGGATGCTGCGCAAACATATTGCTATTCGCGACTTTAATGTATGACCGCCTCAAACCCCTGAGCGGCGACCCATTACCAAACTGACGACAAACAAAACCAGGAACACTACAAACAGGATCCAGGCAATTTGTGTCGCCGCTCCCGCAATCCCGGTGAGTCCCAGAACCCCTGCGATCAATCCGATAATCAGAAAAGTGATTGCCCAACTGAGCATGGCTTTATCCTCCTCCGCGTGTTACGCGGGTCTAGAAAACACAATATTCAACCGTTCTCGTGTTGAACTTGTCGGGCGCTTTTACCAATTCCCCTTCTACATTCTCGTGAGCCCAAGAATCCCGGTGACGATCAAGTAAATAGCCACGACATAATTCAGCAATCTGGGCACCAGCAAAATAAGGATTCCGGCAATCAAGGCGATCAGCGGCTGCAAGGAAATGTAGAACTGCATCGATGATTCTCCTTCGTCACTCGGACTGTTTGAGAATTCGCGTTAATTCGAATCGATTCTCGCCTAAGAAGATGCCTTGAAAGCGAACAGCATCGCCGGAGCGCAGCTGTCGAAACTCATCCTCGATTATCTCAGGAGAATTCTGCGGCAGATACACGCTGGTTAAAGCGCCCGAGGAAGTACGCAGCTCAATAATCCGGCGATCACTGAGCACCCGCTGAATGGTCCCTTCAACGATGGAGTCGCCGTCTCCGCGTTCACGCAGGTGAATCGCGTCCGCCACAGCGCGCCCCTCGGCTGTTCCATGCATCCGAAGCTCGATCACGTCGCCGCGACCGAGTTCGCTGGGGGAAATTTCCTTTCCCTCAACGGCCACCCGCGTGCGGTTTGTATACGTGACGATTTGGCTCTGCCCTTTTTGGGTGCGTAGGTAAAGCTCGCGACGGCTATGGTCCAACTCCTCAATCGTGCCGATAAACTCGACATTCTCGCGGCGGGAGCGTGCGTCCAGTGCTGGTCGCCCGAGCAAGGCAAGCTCTTCACAGCCCCAGTGGATCATGGGTACTGCCGAAACCGCAGCTAAAGTGAAAATCGCGCGAGGCGTCGTTAGCACGGGTTGTGGTTTCACGCGCGCGTCCTTTGCTAACGCAATTTTTCTAACTGCGCGATACGATCTTCCGTGGCTGGATGGGTAGAAAGAAAGCCGCCGCCACCTCCACCTCCCGAACTTCGAGAAACCCAATTTAGCGCATTGATCAAAACATCTTTGGAATACCCGGCTCGCCGCAAGATTTCGACACCATGTCTATCCGCAGCATACTCTTCGTTCCGGCTGTAGCCACGGGCGATGAGACTCCCGGCGATCGGCGTCACCGCGCTGCTGCCCGGTATGAGCTGCTCGAGAAGTATCACTCCTAAGTTCAAGCCGACGCCAAGACCCTGAGCCTTGGCGACATGGCCTAAGTCATCGTGAGCGATTTCGTGGGCCATAATGCCACGCAACTGTTCATCGTTGGCTTTTTCTAATAGACCGGTGGTCACGTAGAACTCCCCACCGCCGGCATTCGCTGCATTGA
This sequence comes from uncultured delta proteobacterium, assembly GCA_963745835.1. GTDB lineage: Bacteria > Desulfobacterota > Binatia > UBA9968 > UBA9968 > WHTF01. Next base: position 193,854 of record CAVUZH010000025.1, on the reverse strand, counting down.
TGTCGGCTTCATCGATAATGCCGATCCTCACATCTTTTGGCGATTTCGGACGGTCCATATTCTTTAGCAGCGGTGTCATGATGCGATAAAACCGCTCGGCTTGCCGAGAATCTATTTGGCGTGTATTCGCCGGCTGACGCCGATCATCGTTCCTACTATCGCCCCGCGGCGCTGCGCCATCCGCGACGACGCAACCGGAGATCAAGGTTGCGAAGATCGCTACTGGGACGAGATAGAATTGCTTTATCGATTTCACGATCAGGAGCGCTGCTAGTAAATGATCGATCCTCTTTCTATTTGCTTTTTGCGATCTTCATACTCTTCGCGCGATATTCTTCTTTTTTGGAAATCTTCATCCAAGCGATCCATCTGCCGTTTCGCCTGTATCTCATAACCCGCGCCCGCGGCCACCGCTCCAGTCGCTGCTCCACCAAGAAACGCACAACTCGATTGTGTTAGCCCCAATAACGCCAGTAATAGTAAATAATTTTTCATCAAACCTTCCTTTCGTTTGCACCCGATGTCAAAAGGTACAAACAGCAATGGATGTGCCACGGACTGCAATTCTACTTGGAGGTTGAACAATCTTCGTGCGAACGCGAGAAAAACTAAGCTGCGGATTGCCGCTCGTCTTGAAAGTAGAACAAAGCAAAAGTCAAACAGCCCAGTTGTGGGACGGTTCCAAATATGCGTTGCTGTTTGGCGCAATTCTGAATCATGCTCGAGGCTTGAGGCACACTTAGCTGAACAAACTTCGATCGAAAATTGCCGAGGTTTAGCAGGAAGAAGGTCCGGGCAGCGAAGTTGAGACGGGTCTTCTGACTGTGAAAGTTTACCGAATCTCTTCGTGTACAACGCACAAAGGCTTCGCACCGAGAGGTGAGAAGCCTTTGTAAGAGTTCACTTGAGATCTTTTAAACGCGGGGTTTAGACGTCTAGCAGTGATTACGGTCTTCTCGTGCGCCGGAACCGCCCCACGTAAAACCAACGCCGATGTTGAATACGTGATTGCCGTTGTCGGATGAATCATCGATACGCTCGAACTTATCCCAAAACCATTCATAGCGATAACCGAGATTTAAGAAAGTCTGGTCATGAACGAAAAACTTGACACCTAGCTGAGGACCAAGAGTTCCGGTGATATCGCGATCGTTCCACACTGCACCGATGAATCCACCGAGATAAGGAAAGATGATATCGCTGACACGAAAATGATAGTTGAAAAACGGCGAGGTTGTGGCACTCCATTGATCTCGAGCATCCTCCACAAAAAGAGAGTTGAGCGCCTGTCGAAAGCCTATTTGCCACCCCGGGGTTAGGTAATAACCATAACTTAAGTCGATGTTTAGAGTGCCGGAATCAGAGTCTTGTGCATGAAAAAACCCTGCCGATACCTGCACCTCATTGGCGCCATCCCGGGGTAGGGCAGCGACGCTTGCGACGCCGACGATCGAGCTGATTAGAGCCCAACCGACCAGAGATAGAAAAACTCTTTTCATAAAAATTAACCTCCACTGATAAATTTGAAGCTTTTGTGAGCAATGAAGATGCCAACTACCCGAAATACAAGCGCCTTGGAATCACAGAACTATTGCTACGTAGATTTCCGGCGCTGTCCGGCAAACGCTACTGTTCGGGCCTTCACTTGTATCGTCAACGCTACACCCCGGTCCATATCATCCTACTCATATCAGTGTCAATAAAATTCTGACTAATTCCACAGTGGCGGGTGTTGGAAGTAGCAGCAAGGAACGGCGGTTATTGTCGACTGGTTGTGGAACCACGTCCAAATTTTTCAGGAGTTAGCGTAGGGTTCCATCTTGCGAATGCAGATTGTACCTCCTACGCCACGTGACCTGCTCAGATTGAACTTCGCCCTTGAATCAACTGAATCAACAACACCACGACGGCGATCACTAAAAGCAGGTGAATGAATCCGCCAATAGCGTAGCCGCTGACGAAACCTAGCGCCCACAAAACGAGAAGCACCACGAATATAGTCCAAAGCATGATCGCCTCCTTGGTTGTAGCCTCTGTTGCATCCTGCATTTACATCGCACAGGACATGCCAATCAACTAAATGACTAGAAAGCTACGCTGAGCGATCTGGGTTCGCCAAATCTTTGAGAGTGACCGCTGCCAGGTTTTCATGAATGATTGCCTCACGCCTTCGCAGAAATTCTGATACCGGATCGCTGTTATTGTTGCCGGGATCAGCCGGGCCATGCAGAATGTCGAGAATTTCCGTTGCCGGTATCTGTTCGGGTGGTCTGGCTAAACTGACGCCGGCGGGCTCGGCGGACCTGAGGACCAAGCCGCGGCCGATGTATTTCTCCAGCAAATTGTCGAGTTGGTCGGGCGGCACTCCGAGCGCGCGGCTTAAATTTTTTTCCGTTGCCGGAGGCTTGCCGGTAATGAATCGCTGGCCAATCTCACACATCAACGATAAGGCCAATTGTTCTTCAAACAGGTGACCCTGCTTCGCCGCAGCAGCGCCCGGCAGGTAAACCGAGGAGTGTTGATGCAGATAGCCGACTTGGGCGCCGATCAGGATTACCAGCCAGGCCGCGTACAGCCACACCAAAAAGACCACTAGAATCGCGAAGCCCGAATAGATCGCGGCATAGCTCACCGAGTTAACGATGAATGCGGTGAAAACGATACTCATCAACTGCCACAGAATTGCCGCCACCGCGGCGCCGATCATCGATGAACTCAGAGGCACGTGCGTGCTGGGCATAAACTTATAGAGAAAAGCGAATGCCGTCCAAAGAAATAAGAATGGCAGAAAGCGCGTTAGCAGCGCGAACCTGAGACCAAATACAGTCGTGTCCACCAGCCGTTGCACGAGCCAGTAACTCTGGGCCGACGCAATCACGGCGAAAGCGGCGAAGATGAGAACTGGGCCGACCAACAGCAGCCCCATGTATTCACCGTAGCGTCGAGTCCAGGTGCGAGAGGGCTGGGCTCGCCAGATCTGGTTCAATGCTTCCTCAACCGTGCTTACGAGATAAATCACCGAATAAAATAGCCCTGCGACACCAACGGCGCCGAGAACATCGACCCGAGTATTATCGACGAACCCAATCAAACGGCGAGTGATCTCAATCCGCTCCGGTCCGAGAGGAGCCAGAGCTTGAGTCAAGAATGGCTCGATCAACTGCTGAACGCCGAAAGCTTTGAGCACAGAAAACGTCACCGCGAGAAGCGGCACCAGAGACAGCAATGTCGCATACGTTAAGCTTGCCGCCCGCAAGCCCAGCATATTCTCGTAGTACTTGAGAAAGAGCAGGTGGAAAAATTGCGCGGAACGTATCCGCAGCGGCTTAAGCACCCGCAAAAACGAGCGCACTTTCAAGCTTCTCCCGGGTGCACATTAGGCAATCGACGCACGGCGCAGCTATGCCTCAGATAGGACATGAGACGGAGAAGCGGCAAAAAATATGCCGGTTGGTCATTTGGTCGACCGGGCGCAGCTCTTTCATTGCCACAATATGATCGGCATTAGATAGATGTCCCAAAGATGACTTGGCGATTCACCGCCGGACTTTTACCTAAGCAACGGATTTCTTCCCCGTGCAGGGCTCGGTTTTAGGATGGGTGGAACTAAACTGCTTGTTCTAGGTTGAGGAGAACACAAGAACGGTAGGTGAAGGGGCGAGTGCTGCCGAGATCACACAAAACATGGGGTGGACAGACCCTTACAAACGTCTCTCTTGAGCTAAGTTAACCGCAATCAGCCTGTCGACCTCTTTGATATCGAAAGGCTTCATCAGATAGTCGTCGAAGCCAACTTGGCGCGCGCGTAGACGCTCTTCGTAACCATGGCCTGACAAAGCCACAAATATAGTTCCCGCGAGTGACTCGCTCGCTTTGAGCCGGCGGAACACCTCATACCCGCTGATGTCCGGCAGGCTGATATCCAACAGCACAAGATCCGGGGCAAACTCTCGTGCAACGCGAATCGCTGCATGTCCCGTCGAAGCGCTGCGGACCGTATGACCCTCGAGTTCAAGCAGACGGCTGGTCGCGTTCAGTGCCACCGGACGATCATCGACCACCAGAATGCGCCAGTGCTTTGGCGTCGAGGAAATCGTCAAACAATCGTCAGCCGACGCAGTATCTGCGCTCGGTTGCCGCTCGACTAAGTTCAACGAAGCTTGATCAGGGGCCGGCTTGGCGGTGTAGCGCGCGATCATAGATAGCAGTGTTTCGAATTCGATAGGCTTCGGGAGGTAGTCATCGCAACCGGCCTTTAAGCACTTCTCTCGGTCACTGGGCATGGCCGCCGCAGTTACGGCAATCACTGGTTTGCGAAATCCCAACTGCCGGATTCGGCGAGCAACCTCATAACCATCGAGCCGCGGCATTTGAATGTCCAAAAGAACCACATCCAAGTCATCACCGGCTTGCTGAACCACCTCAAGCGCCGCCTCGCCGCTATCGGTCAAGGTCACTCGACCACCGGCATCTTCGATAAAACAGCCCATGAGACGGCGGATCTCCGGTTGGTCTTCGCAAATCAATACCCGCGCAGCCATCTTCTCGGCAAACAATCGCGCCGCGCCGCCGTTCTTCTGGGTCATCGAAGAGCCGTAGGAGGCATTGGAGAGCACTTGGACTGGAATCGTAACCCGGAAGGTGCTGCCGCGACCGGATAAACTCTCGACCGCAATAGCACCGCCGAGAGCGCCAACCAAACGCCTCGTAATTGCCAATCCGAGGCCCGTGCCGCCATAAACTTTTGTTACCGAACTATCGCCTTGTGTAAACGGGCGAAATAAGTTTTGCTGCTGTTCTTCGGTCATTCCGATACCCGAGTCGCTAACTTCAAACTGCAGCTGCGACTCGGCTCGTAGAAAGCGCACGGCAAACTCGACCTTGCCGTGATCGGTGAACTTGATCGCGTTGCTCAATAGGTTGATCAGAATCTGGCGCAATCTTTTCGAATCGCTCTCGATTTTTTGCGGGATAAACCCGTCGTATTTCAAAAACAGCGGCAATGCCTTTTCTTTCGCATTCACTTCCATGAGCGCGTAAACTTCGCTTAAAAAAGCCGGCAAATAAATCATCTCTCGATCAAGCTCGACACCCTGTGCCTCAATTTTGGCCAGGTCTAGAATGTCATTGATGATCTGCAACAGATACTGGCCGCTTTGCTTGATCGTGCGCACGCAATCGAGATCGTTGGGATCCTTCAGGCGGTTCAATAAGATTTCAGCGTACCCCAAGACTCCGGTTAGGGGACTGCGAATCTCATGACTCATGTTGGCGAGGAATTCACTCTTGGCGTAGCTCGCCGTATCGGCCGCCTCTTTGGCATCTATTAACGCCTGCTCCACCTGCTTGCGGCCTGTGGCGTCACGCACCAGACCGGTGAAGAATCGGCGCGCGCCGATCATGGTCTCGCTAACCCCTAAATCCACCGGGAACTCGCTGCCGTCCTTGCGCCGGCCCCACACCTCGCGGCCAACGCCGATCACCTTGCGTTCTCCGGTCCGGCGATAGTGATTCAAGTAGTCGTTGTGTTCGGACCGGTACGGTTCGGCCAAGAGCATTGAGAGATTGCGCCCGATCAGTTCGCGCGTTGAATAACCGAACATCTTCTCGACTGCTGGATTGACGGAGGCAATGATGCCATTCTCATCAATGGTGATGATTCCGTCTACCGCAGTCTCAACGATGGCTTTTAGATGAGCGGCCGCCTCAGCCACCGCCTGCTCCGCTTCCTCAAGGATTGTGATGTCTCGATTGACCTCGAGAATGACTTCGCCATCGGGCCGTGCGATCCGCTGCTGCCGGCTGAGAACCGCCACCTGGCCGCCGCGTTTGTTGACATGGCTGATCCGCCCTTCCCATTCGCCTTCACGGCGAATCTGATCTTCGATCTCCTGCAAGGACACCGACTGGCTAGTTTTTAGTAGATCCTGCATCGACCGAGCAGTGGCCTCCTCGGCGGAATAGCCGTAGAGCTTTTCAGCGCCTTCATTCCAGTACTCGATACCGTGAGCTACGCTCCAGACGCTGATCGCATCCAATGACAGATCCAAAAGCCGCGATTGCTGCTCGCGCTGTTGCTCGATTCTCTTGCGCTCGGTAATATCCCGCGCAGTCACAGACACGCCGATGAGTTCTTGATCGACCTTGATCGGTGAGATGGTTAAAGACACGTCAACCCGGCTGCCGTCCTTACGCCGGCGTACCGTCTCCAGCTGATCAATGGCTTCGCCACGTCTCAAGGTTTCTGTTATTTGCGCCGATTCATCCGAACATTCTGGGGGCACATAAATCCCGGCGGTTTGACCCAACGCTTCCTCCGCCGACCAGCCGAAAAGTTTCTCTGCCGCCCGATTCCACGTGACGATCTTGGAATCTCGTGAGAACGAGATGACGGCGTCCTGCGATGATGTTACGATGGCGGCAAGATGAGCGAGGCTCTGTTCCCATGATTTGCGGTCATGGATATCCAAGCTGGTGCCGAACCAATCGGTAATCAGGCCGCTCGCATCCTTAACCGGAAGAGCTTTCGCGATAAACCAGCGATATTCGCCATCATGACGCCGGCAACGCAACTCCATCTCGTAACCGCCCCCTCGAGCGACAGCCTGATCCCATTTCGAGAGCGCCTGCTCCCGATCTTCCGGATGTAGCGCGTCCAACCAACCGACACCGAGCGCCTGCTCCGGCTTAAAACCGGTATACTCGTACCAGCGGTCATTGAGCGAATAGCACCAGCCGTCGGCGCGGCAAGCCCAGACGAACACCGGCACATAGTTGGACAGCATGCGCAGCCGTTCTTCACTGTCCCGCAGCGCGCGCTCGGCTATCTTTTCTTTGGTGATGTCCTGGCCCTCGATTACGGTGCCGACGGGCATGCCGTCCTGAATTATCGAGCTGGCGGCGCAACGCACAGAGAAAAACGTACCGTCCTTGCGCACGAACATCTCTTCGTGACCGGTAATTCTTTCGTCAAACGGCAGCACATTATGAAGTCGGCAATCGCTGATCGGGTAAGGCGAGCCGTCGGGCCGGCTGTGATGAATTTTTTCATGCAGAATCTGGCCGATCAGCTCTTGCTCATCGTAACCAGTCAAATGCCTTGCCGCCGGATTGGCAAAGGTAACGCGTCCCATCGGATCGGTCATAAACAACATCGATGGCGCATTATCTGTAATTGTCTCTAGCAGTTGCTTCTGGTGGCGCAGCTGTTCTTCGGCTCGCTTGGTTTCAGTAATGTCGATGTTGACGCCAAGGACGCGAGTTAGCTCGCCGGCGGCGTCGTACCAACCCTGGCCCTTGGAAGATACCCAGTGAATCTTTCCGGAAGGATGCAAAATGCGATATTCCAAAGTGAACGGCTGCCTCTGCCGAATGGCCTCAGCACGCTCAGCCTCCACTCGCGCAAGGTCCTCCGGGTGAACCAGCTTTTGCCAGTGCTCGTAACGGGTCATGCCCCGAGCCGGCACTCCATAGACCATCTCTTGCTCGGGCGTCCATGCTAAATCGTTGGTTCGCGCGTTCCAGTCGAAGATACCAAGATGAGCGCTGACCTGCGCTAAACGAAGCCGCTCAGCAGTCTCATGAAAGGCATCCTCAGCGCGTTTCCGGTCGGTGAAGTCAAACACGATGCCAAGAAACCGAACCGCCGCGCCCGCATCATCGTAGAGAAACCGGCCGAACGGCGCCAGCCAGCGAATCTCGCCATTATCGGCCCGTATGATCCGGTGTTCCAGACAGTAGAGGGATCGGGACGACTTAGCTCGCTCCATCGCTTGCGCGACACCGGCGAAATCCTCAGGATAAATACGCGAGCGCCACATCTGGCGGGTCACGGGTCCGGCATCCGAAACGTATCCCAGCAGCGAATACAGCTCCCGATTCCAGACTAAAGTGTCGGTTCGCAAATCTACATCCCAGATTCCCATGCCGGCGCCGTCCACCGCCAGCCGGAGCCTGCTTTCACTTTGCTCAAGCCGCTCCACCTGCTGCTGTGATTCCGCCAGGAGGCGCAAACGCTCTTGCGCCATCGCCACGTAATGGCAAATCGTGCGCATGAAGTCGATTTCGTCGTTGTCGAAATCGTCGCGCCTCTTGCTCGCGAAACATAGTGTGCCGATCAAGCGCTCGGCAAGCAGCAGAGGATGACCGGCGTAGGCGGAAAAGCCCCGCGCATGGGCAGACTTCGCCTGTTGATCATCGACTTTCTTGAGTGCTTTCCGGATGACCTCCTGGCGTAAATGGGCGGGAACCTCATGGAGGGATTTGCTGATATCGAGCGGCTGTGAGGCGGGCAATGCATCAGGGTCTGCATCGCCGCGGGACTCCAGCACGAGGGCGGAACCGGAACTGTCCACCCGGTAATTGAAGTAGGTATCCAATGCGAGGTGCTGTCGCACGGTCTCGAAAACTTCTCTGATCATCACAGCGGAATCATGCGCGGTAAGCAGTCGCTCCGAGACTTGCGCAAGCAACGTCAGTCGTTCGTTCTGCCGGCGCGCTCGCTCTTCAGCGCGCTTGCGCTCGCTGATGTCGACGACGACAGAAATTGTCCGCTCCGGCGCGCCCGTGACATCGCGGATCAATTTGACGTTGATCGAGACCCAGAGAATCCGGCCGTCTTTGCGCACCAGACGTTTTTCTCCGACCAGATCCTCGGTTTCGCCTCGCAATAACGCGGCAACTAACTCGTCTTCACGGCGGCGATCGGCTGGGTGAGTCAGGTCGGATGGCGCCAAGCCCAACAGCTCTGACTCGGTATAACCAACCAGCTCACAGAAACATTTATTGACGCGAATGAATTTTCCCGTCGAGGCGTCGATTTGCGTCTTGCCGACGCCGGCCAGCTCGAAGCTGGCACGAAACTGCGCTTCGCTGCGGCGCAAGGCAGCCAGCAATTCTCGGTTTTCTTGTTCACGGCTGTAAAGGCGCAGCAGCGCGCGGGAGGTTGCAACCAGCTCATTTGCTTGCAGCGGCTCAGTCAGGTAAGCATCCGCTCCGCCTTCCAAGCCAAACACACGGTCTTCTGCCGTAGTCCGCGAAGCTGAAATCTGCAAAACGAGAATGTCGGATGTTGAAGGGTTGGCTTTAAGCATGCGGCAAACCTCCAGCCCGCTCATATCCGGCAAGTTCACTTCCAGAAGGAGCAGCTGCGGTTTTACCTCGGCCACTAAACCAAGACCATCTGCGCCGGTTGAAGCTTCGAGCACCCGATAGCCGGCGCGGCGAAGAATCCGGCTCTTGGTATAACGGCCGGCATCATCGTCATCTACATTGACAATAGTATGGGCCAACGGTTCAGTCATGAGCATCTCTCATGCGAATCCGGCCGACTCTGCTGGTCGATGCGATTTCAGCCGTTGCCGCTAGCCTCGGAATTGTGCATCTCGCCCAATCGTGCCTGCAGGGCCGCCTGCGCCATCGCTGCCGCAAGCAAATCATCAACGGCTTTGGCTGAGAGGTCAACCTTATTTATTAGCGCAAAGGCCTTTTTTTTGAGTTCTTGACGCTGATGCCCGTCAAGCTCGGCCGATGTCACCACCGCCACCGGAATATTGCGCGTAGCCGGATGGGCCTTGATGTGATTCAAAACATCGTAGCCTGAGAGACCTGGCATGTTGAGATCCAGAAAAATAAGATCCGGTTTGATTTCTTGCAAGATTTTTAGACCTTCCAACCCGCTTGCCGCCTGCTCAACGATGCATGGCTGTTGCTCGAGAAGGCGCACGAGTATGTAGCGGTCCACCGGTTCGTCGTCGATGATCAAGATACAGGGCTGCTCATTTCCGTGTTGGAGCGCTTGTTCTGCTCCCGGGATTTCAGCACTTGCAGCAGTAAGAGCATGAAGGTGCCCGATCAAGGTTTCGCGCCCGATCGGCTTCAGGCAGTACGCATCGGCGCCTAGGGATAGGCCCTTGCGTTCGTCGTCGACACTGGTGATAACCAGCACCGGGATGTCCCGCGTCGCGCTCTCCGCCTTGAGCTCGGCCAACCAGCTCCACGAGTCTTCACCGCGTAGAAGAATATCCATAATGATGGCGCGCGGCCGAACCTGCTGTAGTATTCGGCGGGCCTCACCCAGGTTATTCGCCGAGATCTGTTGAAACGCAGATTGACGAAGAAACTTTTCATAGAGGAGGCGAGTCTCTGGAGCGTCCTCCAGAACCAAAACGGGAATGCGTGTTTCATCGATTTCCCATAAAGCCGCCGGTTTCGCTTCGCCAACTGTCTGGCTCTCAAGCACCTGCGAATGATAAAGCGGAATTGTCACTGAAAACGTTGAACCGATCCCTATCTGACTCACCAGATCGATTTTTCCATTCAGCAGTGTAGCCAATTTGCAGCATAGGGGAAGCCCGAGACCCGTGCCCTTGATTTTTCGTTGTGCCGGATTTTCGAGTTGGATAAATTCCTCAAAAATCTTCGACTGGTCCTCAGCCGGGATACCCATGCCGGTATCCGAGACCGCAAATGTCACCGTCTGATCCGTTTTATTGAAAGTTGCTGCAACCGAGATCAAACCCTGTTCCGTGAACTTCAGCGCATTTGAAATAAAATTGCGCAAGATTTGCGACAGCTTGCCTTCGTCGGTGTATAAACAAGGAATCTCCCCGGGATCTTCGAAAACCAGGCCAACGCTCTGAGTCACCAGGAGCGGACGCAGCATGCCGCGGAGCGCGCTGAAAAGATTGGACACTTCGAAGTCGACCGGCTGGACCTCGACCTTGCCGGCCTCGATTTTTGCCAAATCCAATAGATCGTTTACCAACTCCAGCAGAGTCTCCGCGCCCTTTCGGATGAAGTCGACTTGTTTGTCTTGTTCGCTGGTTAGTTCCCCGTCGGCGCGCTCCAGCAACAATCCCGATAATGCCAAGATCGAATTGAGCGGCGTGCGAAATTCGTGACTCATGTTGGAAAGAAAGCGTGACTTCATTTCGTCGGCGCGACGCAAGTGACTGGCCTTTTCATCTAACTCGGCATAAAGCGCCACCACGCCGCGGTTTGTGTCTTCAAGTTCCCGATTGATCCGCGCCAACTCATCTTGCCGCTCGCGCAAATCTGCTAAAGCGCGCACCAGCTCCCGATTTTGCTGTTGGACTTCCTCCATCGGACCCTGCGGTTGCCGCTGGGACAAGTGATCGACCAAACTGCGCAGAGACGCGGTTGTGACCAGCGGCGCATGACGCGGCATAATTTTTCGGAGAGCGATCTTGGTTCCTTCTTTGGGATCACTGTGGATCTCGCATTGATCGACCAGCCGCCGGACCCCAATCAGCCCAATCCCCATTCCGGTGCGCGACACATAACGCCCTTCCAGAATTTCCTGAAGATTTGCGATACCGGGACCGTTGTCGCCAATCCGGATAACGAAAAGCTGCGGCACGGTCCGCCCTTCAATCTCGAAATCCACCCTGCCACGGCCGGCATAAACAAAAGTGTTGCGCGCCAGCTCGGAGACTGCCGTGGCAACGCGCGTCTGATCTTGATTATCGAAGCCGAGCAATGCGGCGATCTCGCGCGCCCGTTGGCGCACTAAGACAACATCGTGCTCGTATTCGATGCTAAGGTGGGTGATCGAATAACTCATAGGGCGGTCCTGGTTTGTCGTTCTGATGCGGCTCTCAGCACAACTCCTAAACAAGACCTCAAGTAAAACGATCTCTGTGTTCGAACATTTATCGGCCGGATCGCGGCTGAATCATTGTCCAGCTTATGGCTGATTTCTACTCAGTACTCACGCTAGGGCATTTGGCGGTTAGTACAGTGACGTCATCGCGGCCGCGGCCAAAATCCCGATAAAGGACACCGGCGATAAGGCTTGGATGACGCTGAAGCAACCCAGGATAGGCCTGCAGATTCCAGCGCGTCATCAGTCCGTCAGAGTGCATGATCAACAGCGCGTTTGCACTCCATGGATAGGTGAACTCGACAATCTTGCGCGCTTCGTGACCAGCAGTGCCGTTGTAAGAAACTAGATGGCGCAGGCTGTCTCCAGAAATGATAGTGGCGGAAATGTTTCCTATGCCGCAAAAACGCAGCGATTGCTGAGCCAAATCGACCTCAGCCACGGCGAGAGCCGCGCCGCGCGTGGCGCGTAGCGCGTCGTGAGCGTATTGAACGATTGCCGCCGGAGCTTTGGCGCGGTGCTGGCGCACGCTGGCAACGGCCAGTTCGGCTGCGGCCGCAGCACCCGTTCCGTGGCCCAAGCCGTCGACCAGCACCAAAATGCACCGATCTGCGAGGAGCTCGCAGCCCCATCCATCACCGCAACGCGTCTCGCCGGGCATCGGCTTACAAATCGCGCCAATCGCAATGTGATTTTCAGACGCCTCGCCAATCTTGCCACCCCAGAGCCGGGCCATCACGGCGGTACCCTTCCCTGGCTGCGTTTGAACGTCGAATTCGGCAGCCACCCGGGCGATGGCACCAAGACCCGTGCCCGCAGTCCCAGCAGTCGAATAGCCATCACGGAAAGATTCAGCAACATTCGCGATTCCCGAGCCTTTGTCGAGAGCTAGTAGTTCCACCCCCGCGATGCCCCGCTCAACGATGGGTCGGACGACGATCTCACCGCTGCTGGCGTGCTTCAGCAGGTTGGTTGCCAATTCCGTGGTGACGAGCGCGACGCCGCCGGCTTGAGATTCGTTGAAGCCCGCGTCTTCGGCCATCCTCTTGGTAAAGCGCCGCGCCTCGGCGACGTGGCTTGGCTCACTTATTTCAAAAGTCTTCTGCCTTTCCCAAACAGGGATCATAGATTCTTCCAGCGGACAATCACCACGGTAGTGCCTCGCCCTGGTTTCGAATCGATTAGGAATTCGTTTACCAACCGCTTGGCGCCGCCGAGCCCGAGACCCAACCCTCCACCGGTGGTAAACCCGTCCTTCATTGCCTGTTCCAGATCAACAATACCCGGTCCTTCATCAGAAAACGTCAGCCGCAGTCCGCGCCGGGCATGATTGTTGAGCGCCTCGATCCGAAAGTCGCCACCGCCACCGTAATCGATGACATTACGCGCCAACTCACTGGCTGCCGTAACGACCTTGGTCTGATCCACTAAGCTGAACCCCAGCGATACCGCCCACTCTCGGACAATCCGGCGTACCTTGACGATGTCGTCAGAACTCCGGATTGAAGCAGTCTCATCCTTGAGAACCACCATTAAGTTGTTCCCTCTCTTCCAGCGAGGCGTTCAACATCGCCATACCGGTATCGACATTCAGCGCGGTGCTCACTCCATCGAGGGTCATGCCCAATTCTACCAGCGTGATGGCGACGGCAGGTCTCATTCCCACCACCACGGTTTTGGCATCGAGCACGCGAGAGACGCCGGCAATGTGACCGATCATGCGGCCGATAAAGGAGTCGACGATTTCCAAGGAGGAAATATCGAGCAACACCCCGTGCGCGTGGTCTTTGACGATACGATCGGTCAAGTCCTCTTGAAGCGTCATTGCCAAGCGATCGTGCATGTCCACCTGAATAGTCACGAGTAGAAAGCGGCCCATTTTCAGGATTGGAATCCGTTCCATCAATTACCTCACTCTTTGCCGCTCAGGCGCGTCACCTTGGCTCCGGTCCGCTGCAGGGCAATGGCGAATGCATCGGCTAAGGTCGCTTTAGTGATGATATCGGCCAGGTTGATGCCCAGGTGAACGATGGTCTGAGCGATCTGCGGACGAATGCCGCTGATGATGCAATCGGCTCCCATGAGCCGGGCGGCGGCGACTGTCTTGAGTAGATGTTGCGCAACCAGTGTGTCCACAGTGGGAACGCCGGTGATATCGATGATCGCTATCTTTGCGCCGGTCTCGACTACTTTCTCGAGCAAGTTCTCCATCACCACTTGAGTGCGTTCGCTGTCGAGTGTACCGATTAGTGGCAGTGCGAGGACATTGTCCCAGAGCTGGACCACAGGAGTGGATAGCTCCATCAATTCTTGCTGCTGGCGCGAGATGATTGACTCGCGGCTCTGCAGGTAGGCTTCCGTGGTGTACAGTCCGAGCTTGTCGAGCAGAGCCGTGGCCGCCCAGATCTCGCGGCACAGTTCGTCAACATCGCGTATCTCGCGCCGCAACATATCGAAGATCGGCTGCTTGAGCGAAAAAATGAACGTGGCGGTTTCAGACGGACTGAAACCTTGGACAACGCGGCTGCGCGATACTTCGCGGAGCATGTCTTTGACCGATTTCCAGGAGCCGGCATTTTCGTCATCCCCGTTCTGTTGCACGACCTCGTTAAAGAGTTGCAGAAACCGCCGCGATTCCTCGCGCAAATCGCTCTCTTTGATCAAATCGGCTCGCATCGTTGTCGCGGAGATCTGGTACGACAACCACTGCTGTAAAACATCTCGTTCATTTTTTCTTAGAAGTTGAGCCACTTTCGACTGCTGTTCTGTCATCGTTCCTCTCTCTTTCGGTCTTGATGTTGATTTAGAAGTCTAGTGCGCACAATGATCAATCATCTCGAACAAACTGCATTAAATCAGTTAGCCATACCCGTCAACCCGCCACTCAGCACCCTGAATCGGTGCCAGTTCGATCTTCTCATGGTTGCTTGGCGTCAGCCAACCAGCGGGGAAAAATGCTTCCGCGAAGGCTTCTGTGTTTGAGTGCAGCAATCCGGGGTGTACCAGAAGAACCTTGGCCGTATGTCTAGCAAATTAGAGTGGCGATATACAATCTAATAAATTATGCCAGCGAGTTGAGACTATCGGCCCGCGCACCTCCGGCACGGATTCAAAGGTGGATGGAACAAAATCTCGTAGGAAGAGGAGAGAAGGAACGCCGGGAACGGTGAGCTAAATCTGCGGGATGGATCAGGCCTGGCCTGTCTTGGGTAGGATAGCTTTTGCGAGGTCGCTTTTTTGTTTGAACAGCTTTTTATCGAGGCCGTAAGCGCGCATCTTACGAGAAAGGGTGCGCACGCCGATCCGGCAGCTCTTTGCGGTGAGTCCGACGTTGCCGCCGAAATCATCGAGTTTTTGCGCCAGATACTCCTTTTCTTTTTCCTGCAGCCATTGGTTGAGCGGGGCGTTAAAGGCGTTGCCGCCCCTGCTTGGATGCGCCTCAAAGCTGACTTCCGGTAGATCGACATGTTCGATGGTTCTGCCGGTGTTGAGAACGATGGCGCGCTCGAGAACATTTTGCAGTTCGCGAATGTTGCCCGGCCAGGAATAGTCCAACAGCCGACGCATCGCTTGCTTGGAAATCGAGGTGATCCCCTTGCCCGCGGCCACCGGATGACGATGGAGAAAATCCTGAACCAATAGAGGAATATCCACCTTTCTCTGCTGTAACGGGATCAGGTGGATCGGGATGACATTGACCCGATAATAAAAATCCGAGCGCATTTTGCCTTCGGCGACAAGCTGCTTGAGCGGCACATTGGTGGCCGTGATCACCCGCATGTCAACGTGAATATCGGCGCTGCCACCGAGCCGCTGAACCTTCTGATCTTCCAACACCCGGAGCAATTTGCCCTGCATGACCACTGAGATGCTCTCGATCTCATCGAGAAACAAGGTGCCGCCGTGGGCTAGCTCAATCTTTCCTGCCTTGGCTTGTACTGCGCCGGTAAAGGCGCCTCGTTCGTATCCAAAAAGCTCGCTCTCGAGCAGGGATTCGGGAAAACCGGCGCAGTTAATCGTGACAAACGGTTTTTCGCGCCGCCCGCTATGATAGTGAACCGCGCTGGCCACTAACTCCTTACCGGTGCCGGTTTCTCCTTCGATGGAGACCGTCATCTCGGTGGGCGCTACCATGCGGATGATTTCGAACATCCGATGCATCTCGGCCGTTTTGCTGAGCATGCCGCCAAACTCAGAGCCGTTCTTAAGACCCCGACGCAGATGGCGAATCTCCATGTAGACCCGGGTCTTCTCCAGTGCTACACGCGTCGATTCCTGTACCGTGCCCAGATCGAACGGCTTGACCACAAAATCCGCTGCGCCATGCTTCAGCACGTTTACCGCGGTATCGATGTCTTTGAACCCGGTGATCGCAATCACCGGCACATCGGGAAAGTTCTCTTGCATGTTGGCGATCAGGTCAATGCCGCTCAACCCCGGCAGCTTGATGTCGGTTATAACGAAATCAATATTGCCTTGCGCAAGCTGTGACAGTGCTTCTTCAGCCGAGGATACCGGGACCACCGTATAACCGCTGTGACTATACAGACGAACCAGCTGACTGCGGATCGTCGCATCATCGTCGACGACCAGCACATTGGGAATCAAAGAACTGATGGCGCTGCTTGGCTGGACTGGTGAGTTGCCGGCCAGCGATTTGCCCGAGCCAGCTGCCCACCCGGCAGTTCGAGATTTGTCGATCTCTGCTAATGGCATATCTAATTCTTACCAGGGAGCGCGGTGTTGGGCACACGGATCAACAGAGAGAATACGCCTCGATTCGATTGTTCTTTGCGAAATACGATTTTGCCGAAATGGCGCTTAAGAATCTGTTGCGCCACCGCCATACTGAGGCCGGCGCGATGGCCATTAACATTGGCAAAGGGTCGAAATACGTCGCCTTCCTCCACCTGCAGTGACGTATCCGACGAGCTAACGATGTTCAACTCGATGTAGTTTTCCCCATCCTGCCGGCACACGCCGGCTTCGATATTAAGTTCGCCGCCTTTGGAAAGAAGCGCTTGCGAAAAATCAATGACGTTGGTGAGAGCTCTGCCGAACTGTAAGTCCAGCGGCACCTTAGGAAGAGACTGCTTGAGCTTCATCCCGGTGCGAATCCCGTGCGCCGCCATCTCTTTTTCGCGGCTCTGAATGACTTCGGCTAACACGGACGCCGGATCCTCAGTCTTAGGCTCGACCGATGACGGAAAAAGATACTCCTCGATCTCGTGAACTAACCTTCGAACTTGGTTTATTCCCCGATAGATTGTCTCCGCGCTGTCTTTCGGAATTGCATGAGAAAATCGAAGGATGTCCAGCTCGCCGCGGATCGCCTGAAGATTATTACCCATTTCGTGGGTCAAGCCGCGCACAAAGTTGCGGACCTGGCCCGTGCCGCGAAACAAGCTCTCCGAGGCCAGCTCTTCGAGGTAAACCGTCCAAACATTGGGCTTTTCCGCTCCGCTGCTCGTATAAAGAAAAGAAACCTCTCTCAACCAAAGCACCTGACCTCGATCTTTGGGTTGGAACCGGTAGCGCGAGGAAACTCTAGTTTCGCCCGCCTGCAGACTTTTCCACGCGCGCAAAAACTCCTTACGGTCATCAGGATGAATCCGCTCTAACCAAAGCGCAGCATCCTGCTTGAAGTCATGTTCGCAAAAACCCAACAATTCGCGAGCATCGTCGTTAAAGAAACATGAATGGCGATCTAAACTCCAGAGCGCCGCGGGATGAGGGTACGAATTCAATCGCAGTTCCTGCTTCTACTAGTCCAGCCCTTAAGGGCTTGGCGGCGTCCGGATACTCCGTAGCATTTAACGCCGCAGTTTGCTTCATTCTACTATGTGACAAGGTCCTTGGTTTGCTCGTAGGCATAATGAAGGACAAGAGAAACCATCTCCTAATCCGCTCTGACGATTAGGGGTTTATCTGAAAGGGACTTAAAAGTAAACTAGTTGAAAGCGATGTGACGAATGTCGTGTGTCCTGGTATCGAGGCCTAACCTGCGCGCCTCAATAGAACACGAATGACAGACAATCATGTCTAGCAAAAGGATACCATCCTCTTCGCTCGTTACACGATAAGCTCTGCCTTGGTACAATTCACCACAATGCTCACAGATTGGACCGCTTGCCGTTCATTTGAGTACACCTACAGCAAAGTATATGCCTCTGCCTTATGATGCGTTCGATCACGGACTGTCGTTTCAAACGGCAGGGATTGTAGTAAATTCGGGACATTAATCGAAGTCGTGTGCCACACACGGGACACATCAGGTAAGGTGTTGTAGGGCTGACATGCATCCCTGAAGGAGATCACCTGCAGAATTCGCGTAAACCTATTTTGTAGAGAATGGCTGCCAGCACTGCGGACATATTTTCAAATTGCGGCGGCATCTTCAAAACCGCGCCTATTACCATCACGACTATTTGCATACCTGAGCTGTCTATTTTCTCCGAAAGCGCGAAGATGTCTTCGTTGCAAACACCCCTTCGAAGTTCTTGTTTGACATCTTCGATGTATTGGACGCCATCGCGAATCAGCTCGATGTAAATCGATTCCAGTCCGGCGCTCCAATCAGCTGCCGTCGGCGTCACTGGCGAGGTAGCGTAAAGCTCCTTGGCTTCCTTTGCCTTTCTGGCAGCAGATAGATAGGTCATGATTCCCGCCACTCGGGTGGGCTTGGCCGAAATTAACAGCTGAGCCCCCAATATCATGTATAGCTCCTCAAGCCCCATTGGCAGGAGCTGCATGGCCTCATCCGTTAATTCTTCGATCGATGGCTCTTTCATGATTGGCCTCGCGTTACAGGTGGCCGCCATTCTATATGGCGAGGAAGAAAGTTTGGTTTCACGAGCGGATGGACTTGTACAGATCAGGAGATGAATTCTACAAGAGAACTGAGTTAGCGCTAGGGAAGTCTTTAAGCGCGTTCCGGGTGTCGAAAATGAGTGAACTGTGTTGCGCAATCAGCGAGTAATCGAAAGAGGAATGATCGGTGAGAACAGCAACACAGTCCATTGACTGCAGGAGTTCAGCGGTCAGTTCTACCGAGTTGATCGTTTGACCAGCAATCGATATTGACGACACGTGCGGATCAGAATAACAGATCGAAGCGCCCTTTTTACGCAGCGCTTCAAGCACATGAACGGCCGGTGATTCCCGGACATCGTTGGTATCACGCTTGTAGGTGACTCCCAAGCCGAGAATCTTGGCGCCTCGCAAACACTTACGCCTCTCATTCAACGCATCGGCGATGCTTAATACAGTGAATCCCGGCATCTGGCTGTTGATGTGTCCGGCCAACTCAATCAGCCGTGGCTCGCAGCCGTTCATCTTGGCTCGCCATGTCAAATAATAGGGATCCACCGGAATGCAATGGCCACCTAATCCTGGGCCCGGGTAAAACGGCATGAACCCGAAAGGTTTGGTCTTGGCCGCTTCGATAACTTCCCAAACATCGATGCCCAGCGAATGGCACGTCAAAGCCATTTCATTGGCCAGAGCGATATTCACGCTTCGAAAGGTGTTTTCCAACAGCTTTACCATTTCAGCGCAATCGGTGGAGGATACCGGCAACGCCTTCTCCACGAATTGCTCATAAAGCAGAACCGCTATCTCGGCGCATCTCGGAGTCACGCCGCCGACTACTTTGGGAATGTTACGGGTAGTATAATTCTGATTGCCGGGATCGACCCGTTCAGGAGAATAAGCGAGAAAAAAGTCACGCCCGACGTTGAGACCCGATTCTTCGAGGATCGGCAACACCACCTCCCGAGTTGTACCCGGATAAGTCGTACTCTCGAGTATAATCAGTTGGCCGGGCCGTATGTGAGTCCGGATCGCCTCGACTGCGGCGATGACGTAGGAAAGATCCGGATCCTTGTTCTTGCGCAACGGGGTGGGCACACAAATATTTAGAGTATCGACTTTCTCCGCCGCCGAAAGCGACTGAGTTGCTCGCAGCCTGTTGGCCGAAACAGCCGAGAGCAAAGCTTCGCCAGTCACATCAGGAATATAGGAGATACCGGAATTAATCGAATCGACTCTATCCCTAACGAGATCGATACCGGTCACTTCGAACCCGGCCCGCGCCATCTCCAAAGCCAAAGGCAATCCGACATATCCAAGACCGACGACACCCACTTTAGCAGAACGATCGCGAATCTTCTTCTTGAGCTCCCGGCCCATTTGTGATCGATGAGTGATTGGCTGCTCCTTGGAAGATATCGCAGCCTCTGCATCATAATTCATAGAACTTCTCCCCCTTCGACACGATTTTTTAAATAATTGAGAAATTATTGAATGCGGCAATATTGAGGCAGTGAAATATTTAGCGGAATCAATACGAGCTTCGGCAGAGTTGGCCCAGGCAGCATCAAGGTTTTCCAGATGATGCCTACCGACCGTTCGCTCAACAATGGCCCGAACTCTGTTGCTTTCACGATATAGTCATCGATCATGCGATGCATCGTCTTAAGGCCTAGGCTGCCGAACGATGGCTGGCTGAATGCCAGCTCACGCATGACCTCTGGAGCAACTTTGACCAGATCATAACGGACCATATAACTGAGCAACAGGTAGAGATACGTTGCCGGAATTGAGCGATTGACGGCTCTCAGGATCCACTCCCATTGGAAGTCGGTCCCGGCGTGCTTCAACAAGTAAATTGTGTCGGCGAGTGCCACCACGCCGCCAATCCTGATGAAGTCTTGTGCCCAGTGAGAGGCTAAGTAAACCAGTTGCAGCTCTAGACTCAAGCGGCGGACCTCCATGCCTTGAAATCGAGAGGGTCGTGATTGCGCCGCGAGATTCTCCCGACCAAAGACCTTGGCGCTGCCGGCTCGGCGCTGGGCCGAGAACAAGCCGTGGTGAACCTCGACCCACACCTGCTTGTCTTGATGAAAAAATGGTTCAAGGTGATGATGCTTATCATACCGTACTCCGCCATTTGACAGCTGCCGATAGCCAAGTTGATGCAGCGCAGCAGTGACAGCCGGCAGTGATTCTTTTGCAGCCAAAAAATCTATGTCGCGCATGAGCCGCAGATGCGGCTCGGGATAACATTGTTCACTGATTGAAATGCCCTTCAGCAACGTCAAGGGAGGAAGACTTGATCGGCACGCATCGCCAATTTCTTGCAACGCTTGAAAATGTTCTCCAATAACAATCCGGGCGGTCAGATCCGCCGCCTTGAGCGAACTCCAGTGAGAATTCGCCAAGCTTTGAGAGTTTCGGCGCACGGCGCGATACAACAACGGTCCGAGGCCGTTTCGGATCGCCCAAGCAACCGTGATGGCGTCGAACTCATCGAGCGCCAGATCTTCCCGGTTGCTCGAGATTGCCTCGAGGAGCAAGATCAGTTGCGGATGACGGCTGGACATGAACTGAGACTATCAACCAGAGCCGACGATGCTAACAGCGGTGATTATCGGACGGATTCGTGCGTGTGTTAACATCTAGTTCAGATAGAATCGCTTTCACTAGTTCACAAGTCAGACCAAGTTCTGCCGATTTAAGGTGAAAAGCTGGAACGCTCTGAGCTATGATTGCGGCACCAGCGAGCCCGTCTTGCTCATGAGCCAGGGGATTCAATGCATTCACAAACAACCGCGCTGCCGCTTCAGCTTTAGTGATCGTACGGGCGGTCGGGATCTCCAATTCCGGGCAGTACTCAAGAAAGAACATTGCACTCAACGGCATCGTTTGCGAAACAGCGGAATTCGGCATTTGCGTGACGGGCACGTGCAGAGTTGATGAGGTGCGCACGCTTCGCACCGGCAGCGAGTACGGCAGCGGCGGCTCCCTTTTTAAGCAGAGCGCATGTGGATAAGGTTGTACCTGCACAGAATCCAAAGCCACGGGAGCTAGCTCGTCACTCAAGTAATCGAACCCGTGATGTAACAGCGCCCAGGCAGTCGTCGATTTTCCGGTACCGGAGGCTGC
The DNA here is from genome assembly GCA_963745835.1 of uncultured delta proteobacterium. Lineage (GTDB taxonomy): Bacteria > Desulfobacterota > Binatia > UBA9968 > UBA9968 > WHTF01. The sequence continues at coordinate 172,286 of CAVUZH010000025.1, read as the reverse complement.
CACGATCAACAAGCCCCGGCCTGCTAGGCTCAATGCGGCGGCGTGAAGGAAATACAGTTCTCGGCGGATTTTTTGTAGTTCGATGGTGAGCTCCTTTTCCAATATAAAAAGAAGCTCACCTTCATCAGCCGCGGTTATCGGCTCGCGCCCCTGCCGAGCTACGCAAAATTGTGAACCATTGCGCCGCCAGACCTCATACTCGAGATCTGGTTTGGCACCCTGGTGGGATTGCATGGCGGCATAGTTGGCGCGTATCAGCTCGGCGGCTGGCCGATCTCGGCAATCGATTTCCACAACGCAGCCTACTATCCGGAAAACTAGCTTCTGGCAATCGTTCACGGGATCATAGAGCGCCGAGGGTGCGAGGAACTAGCGTCACATTTGCGCGCCTTCTTTATTGAACTTCATTCTTGGCTGGGGCTTTCGTCGCCTTTTTCTCGGAAGGGTCTCCTTTGGAGCTCCGGGGACTGCCGGAACCGGAAGCAGCAAATGCCGGCATAGCCTTAAGAGTCAAGATCACCGGCGCCGCATAGGCCGCTCTTTTGACGAACTCTCTACGCTTTATTTTAACCTCAGACATAATTAATTCTCCTTTCTGGTTTGTCGTTTGTCTGATCATCTCCAATGAGCTCTAAATTTTGCAACCTCTCGAGAGTTTCAATGACCTCCTTGGTAGCCGTGGCTTCATCGACTTCAAAACTTTCACAAACCGCATTCGCAATATCGGCGGCCGACCGTTGCCCATCGCAATGTTCCCAAATGAAAGTCGCAGTTTTATTGAATTGATGGATCAAGTCGTGCTCTCTATCCAGAACGATCATTTCGCCTTCCACCAGCCTGCTCTGAACGCCCGTCCGCCGTTTCATACGCAACCCCCTGAGCTTTGAGCTGGTTATTGGCCGTGGCATCAGAACCTACGATGATCACTTCGCCCGATTGAGAGGCACGGCGGTGCCACTACGACACGCTGTTCCAGCTTGTTGCTCTTTTCATCTCTCAGCAGGCAGCGAGATGCAAGAACAACGATTCTAATGATCTGGTCGTCATCACTTTTCGTGATCCGCTGCGCGCGCTCCGATTCCGTGATGATTGCTTCAATCAATCACGCCGAGCGGCTAGCGAATTTCCAAGCGCGGGTCGGTTCTTTGTTTGTTCCTTGATGACGGATTTGCTTTGCAGTCTTGGGATCCACCGGCCGGAAAGTCGGTACGGTCTCGTACAGCAATGCTAAAGCTCGCCGGGACTGGCCTTTAAGTGCCATCTCTTCCATTTCGTCAATTTTGGCTGTGAGAAACCGCAGATCCGCAAGCCACGCAGATTGCACCCGAAATATTTTTTGAACCTCTGCAGGGATCAGCATCTCGTCCATGCCGACCAACTCTTCACGGAGTTTTTCGCCGGGTCGAAGACCGACGAGGTGAATTGGGATGTCCTCTTCCGGAACGAAGCCGGCCAGCCGAATGAGATGGCGCGCCATGTCCATGAGTTTGATCTGCTCACCCATTTCCAGGACGAAGATGTCGCCGCCTTTAGCTAGTGTCGCCGCTTGCAGCACCAGCAATACTGCTTCGGGGATCGTCATGAAATAGCGGCTGATCTCGGGGTCGGTGACGGTTACGGGCCCGCCTTGTTCGATTTGCTTTAGAAACAAGGGCACCACACTGCCGTTGCTGCCCAACACATTACCAAAGCGAACGGCGGTGAAAATCGTTTGGCTTTGTTCGCTCTTTGCCAAAGCCTGTATGCACATTTCGGCGACCCGTTTAGTAGCTCCCATCACGTTGGTTGGATTGACCGCCTTGTCGGTGGAAATCTGCACGAACCTTTCGACTTGATATTGAATGGCAAACCGCATCAGCCGATTGGTTGCAACCACATTATTGAGGACTGCTTCGTTGGGATGGGTTTCCATCATCGGCACATGTTTGTACGCTGCTGCGTGAAAGACAATTTGCGGAGCATGGGATGCAAAAATTTCTTCGATGGCTCGTGCATCTCTGATATCGGCAAGGACCGCCACACGCTCGACGCGCTGCACTGAGCGGTCGAGCTCAGTGTTGATATCGTAGAGAGCGCTTTCTCCATTGTCTAGAAGAACCAACTGCGCCGGTTGATATCGTGCAATCTGCCGGCTCAGCTCGGAACCGATCGAGCCGCCCGCGCCTGTGACGAGTATCCGCTTCCCCTTAACTAACGTCCGCACCGGTTCGAGATCCAAACCAACCGGGGCTCGATCAAGCAAATCCTCAATGGCTAGGTCGCGCATCTGCTTAACGCCGACGTTGCCGTTTCGCAGTTCGCTAATTCGCGGAAGGGTCCTGATCGGAATCTTGAACGGCTCGAGGATCTTGACCACTTCACGAACCATCACCGGCTTGGCCGATGGGATGGCGATCACAAGCTCGTCGGGCTTTTCCTCTGTGATAATCCGGGGTAGATCTTCTCTCCTGCCGAAGACCTGAACACCATGAATTCTGCGGCCGATCTTTTTCGAATCGTCATCGACAAAGCCGATGGGCTGGTAACCGTAAAAAGAAGAATTGTTCCTTATATCCCGAACTATCATTTCTCCGGCGTCTCCGGCGCCATAGATCAACAGCCGCCGGCCTTCCTTTGCCTGGCCGATGCCGTAAACCAGACGGCGGGTCAAACGGCTGCCGCCCATAAGAAAAATGAGCAGAAGAGAGTCAATGATAAAGATCGAGAGAGGATAGTTTTTGGCCGTGAATATCCAATGAACAGTGATGTAGAACAATGCGGTGCTCACGAGCACCCCGGCGATAACATTGCGGAGGTCCCAGATTCCCGTATAGCGCCATAAGCCTTTGTAGAGCTGAAATGGCACGAAGGTCAGGCCGCGGATCAACATCAACCAGGGAATCATCCGCAGCATGATTTCCTTTTCGTGAGCCGGAATCGCGCCGTCGAATCGGATCCAGAAGGCCAGGTAATTGGCCACAACGATCAAAGCCATATGGAAAGCGACAATCGGAATCCGCCGATATTTCAGGGTGATTTCTTTCAACATTTAATTTTGCCTCAAGTGTTGTCTTCGAGCGTGGCTGTGCGGTCCTTGGCGATTATGATAATGGAAAGAATGGGATCTGGTAAACTGTGAACTGCTGAGGTGAAACTCTAGTAGAATAATCTGCTGACCGGACTCGTAGAAGCATTAACAAAGTCCGCAGCTTTCGTTAATCGTCTACCGGCCGTTAAGATGGAGCGGGGTAACACTCTACCCGATTCCGTTCAGACGATTGACTTCAACTCAGAGTCCGGTGCGCGTTAAACCATGCAATCGTCTGTATGATGCCTTGACGCAAGTCAAACTTGGCGCGAAATCCGAAGAACTGCTCGGCTCGGCTGGTATCGAGACAGCGGCGCGGTTGGCCGTTGGGCTTGGTTGAGTCCCACACGATTTCGCCGCGAAATCCGACTTCCTCGGCAATCATTTGAGCCAAATCGCGGATGTAAATTTCCCGCGCCGGTGCCGAGGTTCACCGGCTCCTCGCCATCATAATTCTCGGTCGCTGAGATGATTCCCTTCGGCGGCATCTTCGACATAAAGAAACTCGCGAGTGGGCGAGCCGTCACCCCATAAGACAATTTGCTCTCGGTTACGCTCTTTAGCTTCGATACATTTGCGGATCAGCGCCGGTATTACGTGAGACGTGTTCAGATCGAAGTTATCCCCCGGACCATATAAATTAACCGGCAGAAGGTAGATGGCATTGAACCCATACTGCGCCCGATAGGACTGTGCTTGCACGAGCATCATCTTTTTCGCCAGCCCATAGGGAGCATTGGTTTCTTCAGGGTAACCATTCCAAAGATCTTCTTCCTTAAAGGGCAGAGGGGCAAACTTTGGATAAGCGCAGATCGTTCCGACGGCAACGAATTTTGCGACCTCGAATTGCCGGGCGTATTCCATGAGCTGGATTCCCATGATGGCATTGTCGTAAAAAAATCGCCCGGGATTGTCTCGATTCGCGCCGATGCCGCCGACCACCGCAGCAAGGTGTATGACCACGCGGGGATGGAACTCCCGATAAAGTCGGGAAATTGCCGCCGGATCGCGCAAATCATACTCTTTTGAACGCGGCACAAAAATATTTTCGTAACCACGAAAATGTAAACACTTGACCACGGCAGATCCCAAGAAGCCGGCGCCGCCGGTCACCAAGATAGGTAGCTGCTTTAATCCTGTAACTTCTGGTTTCAATGGCGCCCCTTCCTTAAAGCCGCTCCGGGCACTTGACGTCAGAACTACGGTAATTATTTAGATGAGCTTCTTGTTTCGCGCTTACGATATCAGCGTCGACCATAAGCCGCACGAGATCTTTAAACGTTGTCTTGGCTTGCCAACCAAGCTTTTGTCTGGCCTTGGATGCGTCACTAATGAGCAAATCCACTTCCGCCGGGCGGTAGTAGCGTTGATCGACTTCTAGATGCTTTCGCCAATCAAGCGGGCATACGAGAAGGCTTCTTCAACCAGTTCGGAGACCGAATGCGTCTGACCGGTGGCGATCACGTAATCATCGGGCTCCTTTTGTTGAAGCATCAGCCACATGGCCTCGACGTATTCCTTGGCATATCCCCAGTCACGTTTGGCTTCGAGATTGCCAAGATAGACTTTCTCTTCCCAGGCCGGCTTTGATCCGAGCCGCGGTACGGGTGACTCTAGGGGTGACAAAGGTTTCTCCTCGGCGCGGCGACTCGTGGTTAAAGAGAATGCCATTGCACGCGAACAGACCGTAGCTTTCGCGGTAGTTCACGGTTATCCAGTATGCGTAAACTTTTGCCGCTCCGTACGGACTGCGCGGATAAAAGGGAGTGGTTTCCCGCTGCGGTACGGCCTGCACTTTGCCATACATTTCGGAACTGCTCGCCTGATAGAATTTGCTTTTCAGGCCGGTTTCGCGGATGGCTTCGAGGATTCGGATGGTGCCTAAACCGCTGACGTCGCCGGTGTATTCAGGTATGTCAAAGCTGACCCGTACATGGCTCTGGGCGGCGAGGTGATAGATTTCATCCGGCTGAATACGATAGAGAAGCTTGATGAGATTGGTAGAATCGGCAATGTCACCGTAGTGTAGAAATAACCGCACTCCGTTGATGTGTGGATCTTGATAAAGATGATTAATCCGTTCGGTGTTGAAGGTCGAGGCGCGCCGGATGACGCCGTGAACCTCATACCCTTTGTCTAGTAAAAGCTCGGCAAGATACGAGCCGTCCTGACCGGTGATCCCCGTGATAAGCGCTTTTTTCACTTTAAGAGTCCTTCTCGATACTCGCACCGTAACCTAAGCTTGACGGCGACGAGAGTCGGTCTTAACAAATCGAACGAGTAATCGTTGGCCTCGTTCAATCGAATGCTTTTTCGCCTTTTTTCCCCAAGTTTCTAGAGGAGCTTTTCCGGCTAAGCAGCAGCATACCAGCAAGCTTCGAGATCTCAGGATCCCAATTCGATCGGTATCCTGCCATCCCGCGATGAGAACGGATCGCTAAATCCCGAGTCCCGGAAAAAGGAGTACTCTGCTGAGAGACAAGACTTGTCCTTTCTTCTACCGTTCGTTCTTGGTGACCAAGGCGAGTGAGAATCGCCGATATGCTCTTTCGGTACTCTTCTGCAAATCTTTCTCTCGTATGATTCGCTCTGGAGTATTCCCAGGCCTTACGTGCCCTGCTTTCAAGTTCATTAGATGAGAAACCGGAAACCAATTGAACTGAATTCTTGATGTTTTCTGTAGAGCAATTTCTCAAAACAACGCCGAAGCCGTCAACATCCACGCCCGATTCATAGCTTATGATCGGTATAAGGCCGGCGTGCAGGCACGTGACGACTCCCCCGCTTTGGCCCTCTGAACAGGAAGGATAGATCAAGGCGATGCAACGGCCGGTAATTTCCCGGAATTGACGGCTCTCGATGTCAACCCATCCAATGGTGTGAATGTTAGAGGTGCTGTAAAGTTCCCTATAATAGGCTTTCTTGAATTCCCTGTCATGATCGATTGGTCCGCAAACGGTCAGCTGGTAATCCGGCATCTCAGCAAAGGCCTCCAAAACCAAATCCAGTCCTTTGTGAACAAACCCAGCGCTACCGAACCATAAGAAATGCCGGCGGCTAACATCAAAATCCTTGTCTTCCGGCCAGGGATACTCGACCGGTGCGGAAATCGGCACACGATACATTGGTTTATTGGCGTACTGATAAGTGCTGATGGTGAACTCATTGCCGAGAATAGTTGCAAAGTCCGCACACTCGATGGCTGTATTTGGGTTCAAAGATCTTCGTGTCGGCAAGGTCACTTTTCTTCGCTGCTGCAACGAGAGAAGCCGCTGGTGTTGGGCCGTGTTATGGAACAACCAATGGGCCGTATCGATATGAAGTATTTTAACACAATCTTCGTTTATTAATTCTGCAATTCGATTGAAGTTGATGCGATTACCCACGAAAAACGAATAATTCTTTGCAGGGACGAAATGCTGGTTGTTTTCACCTATCACATCCACTTCATACCCGAGTCTGAGATAAGTCTGCGCTATCTGCAGCGACTCCCAGCGGTTGGTATGGTCAGCCGGCAGTTTCTCCCCGGGCTTAGCGAAAAATGCCTTATTCTCGTAACAGAGAAGCACCTTTCCACGGCTGGCCTTTGCCGGTTTGACGGTAATCTGTTTTCTGTCGAATCCGTTAAATTCGCGAACCGTGTAACCGACGAAATTCTTCGCATCACGGGCAAGCATTACGAGCGGATTGTTTTTAAGACGCCGTTTAAACCTAGATGTGAATTTATCACGCATTCGCTCTGCCACTGTGTCACCAACTGCTAGATTCTCAGCTCAGCTCTTTCGAATACCATCCATCTACACATGCGATCCATTGCCCATCGTCTATGTAATGGGGGTCCACATGATGCATTCCCGACTGGTTCCAGTTGTTACTACCGGCTTGGATTACCGGCGGAAGATCGACTGCCTGTTCGCGATACGTTGTTAATGTCAGTTCCGTGATCTCGAAGGCCCGGACCTGGACGCCATACTCGGGGCAGCAATCTTGGGTGTATCGGATGACTCTCCCATCCCAAATTACAACTCTACCGGCCGGTCTGGCGATATGTGGATTTGCTTCCACAACAGGACTCTTGGGATGTTCAGCCCAGGGCCCTTCCAACCGAGCAGCGTGAAACAGGCGAAGAGTACCCGCATAATAAGGCGGCCGTGAAAGATCCGTGAAAAGCCACCACCGATCTTTGAAATAAAAAATTGTCGGATCGACGAAGTCATCCCCATTGAGCAAAGTTGTCACGAGTGTCCAACGGGTAGGAAACTCCACTGCCTTATACAATCTGACGGAATTTGCCTGGTAAGTTTCAGGAACCATGTAGTACGCGTTCTGCCATTCGAACGTATAGGGATAAGACATATGAAACGGTTCCTTAAGCACGATCTGTTGATAGCGCCACTGCAGGGCATCCTGGCTAACCGCAAGGCCTATTTCTCCCCGGCCGGATTGTTCGTTCATGACTTCGAAAAACATGAACCAGGTGCCATCCACTTTCAGCATAAAAGGGTCGGCAACAAAGCTGGCAGGCACGTCCGATACTGAATCGCTAGTCAAAACGGGATTGATGACCGGGTGCGCAGGTCCGAGATCCAACGGCGATTTCCCGGCGTAAATTCCTATGGACCATATCCGAGTCTTGTTTGGTGTTGGAATTGGTTGCGACTCAGTTCGCATGCCAAGGAGCCTTTTGACGACCTGCTTAATTGATTTGTGTAACACTAGGCCCACAACCCTGACGATTTACTCGTGCCGGCAAAAAAGGACAGAACACTCAGACTCCACCCTCTTTCGTCTCTTCCCTAAACCAGTTTACCGTATTCTCTAATCCTTCCCTGAGGCGGGTTTTCGGCTTCCATCCTATCTGGGTTAGAGCAGCGGCGACATTCGCTTTACGCACCTGTTCGAGAGGTCTTTCCGCCAATGCGCCATACACGGGTTGTATGGTTGAATTTGTCAGACGAACTAAATATGCCACCACGTTGCGAATCGAGACTAACTCTCCCGAGCCGATGTCGATTGTTTTCCCTTCGACATTGCTTGCCTCGGCCGCAGCGACAATCCCGTCCACCACGTCGTCGACATAAATCCAATCGACATCGCGCCGTCCACTAGTCAGTTTTGGAACTTCACCACGCAACAAACAGAGCGTTACATAGGGAATTAGTTTTCCTAAATCCTGTTGCGCAGGTCCATAAACCATAAACAAACGCAGGATGACTACGGGAAGTTGATACAGCGCATGGAACATTCTCGCATAGCCGCTACTCGCCCATTTCGCCGCAGCATAAGGCGAGCTTGGAATCGAAGTCGGATCGCCTAGATCCGGTTCTTCAAGAGAATTGGTTAATACAATCCGGCGGCATCCGACCTCGCTCGCAACAGTAAGGATATTAACGGTGCTGAGGAGATTGCTTCGAAACGTCGGCATTACGTTTCCCACACTGCGTGCGCCCTTTACGTGACTTGCGAGGTGAAAAATCACGTCCGGCTGGATTGCCCGCACAAATTCGCGCGTCATCACGCTATCGGACAAATCTCCTTGCCACCACCGTAACTTGCTCTCACACTCCGAACGTTTCACCCTAGAGATCGCGTGTAGCTCTACGTCGGACTCAGACAGACGACGGCACAGATGCGATCCGATAAACCCGCTAGCGCCTGTGATGAGTACTTTCTTGCCAAAAAAAGACTGTTGAAGGGTATTTGTAGATGCGGTGTCCATCAAAGAGAGTCTCTACTTTGGAGGCCCTACGTAACAGCTTTGACCAACTGTCACAGGAGTATCAACATGTAGATTTGTTACTGAACAGTTCTGAAGTGGGCGACGACGACCTCATGCAGTCCAGTCCGCGCGCGGGCGAATCGACAACGTACGTGGACGAGTGCGAACGGCTGAAGCTTAGTGATTCGCTGGACTGGAGGCCGACAGGTATCTTGATTTTAGGTTTTGGGCGACATAACTCGCAGCTAACTCTGTACCCTCAGCATTCCAGTGCGGGTCGAGAGGATAATAAAGCAGTTTCCCTCGGCTGGCGGCCTCTTCGAGTACAGGAGTCAAACTTATCAAGTCGATATCGAGTTCCTTAGCCATCTGGTTCATCGCTTCTTCTGTGTTAATTTTTGCCTGGATCTGATGGTCACGGATTCTGCGCCAGTTCTCTCCGCTCTGTATGGTGGAGTACTGCGCATAAATGTGGGCAGCGGCTGGAATATACAGCACGATTAGAGATATCTCGTTCTTCTCACAAACCTCCCGAACATCTCTCAGGACCGTCTTTAGTTGGCGCCACTCCTCGCTAGCCAACATCTCTTTCGGAGAGCGAGTGTCGAGTTTCTCTACGAACTTTATTTTATGGGTGGCACCATCCCCAAGGTTTAGAACAGCGAGGTCCGGGTGGGTATCATAGGCATAACCCTGGCGTTGAGCAACCTTGTTCAAAACGAGGTTGATCCAGTAGCTGATGCTATTCGTGATAAATGTCGCCTGAGCTTCCAAGGCTAACCAGTAACGCTGGAAGAACGAAAGCTGCGCCATTCGATGAAGATCTGACGGCTTCTCTGTTTGTCCTTTTTTCCAGCGAAAGTAAGCTTTGGTGTCTAGAACGTCATTTCCTTCGAAAAAGGCCATCAACGCATATTTCGGCCGATACTTCACACCATAGCGGTTCAATACTTCAAGATATTGAGGAGGTCCATAACCGGATTTGCCCAGATTGGTTGCTGTGAGCCCCGGTAGTTTGTTTTCGAGCGTCTTGACGAACGTGTCTGCTTCAGTATTCCCCCACTCGAGATACGAATCGCCAAGGGCGATAATGTCGGAATATTCCCGTGTGTGGGCGTTTCTAAAACCGTTTTTGTCCGTAATCCACTCAAAGTGAACTGGCGGCACTTCGATCCCATAGAGCGCAGAATAATGTTCGGTCCGATAGTTTTCATAGGTAACATGATTGAAAGGCTTTTCTCGATAAATGAGTACCTCGTCGTCGAGAAAATTTACTTTATAGGCGTAATAGGAAATCGCATCTAGCCCAAAAGGTTTAATAAGAGACGGCGCTAACTCGAAAAAGCAAAACCCGAGAAAGGACGTTACCATAAAAGAAAGGGCGGCTAATAAAGCCCCGATTGGCCGTTTCAGTAAAAACACCACAGTGAGATAGATCGTGAGCAGCCAAACAGTGCCAAGCAGCATGAGTTTGTCAGCCGCCTGGAGGTAGTTCTGTATGGGAGTGAAGGCTCGCCCTTCCATGATTCGATCCAAAAAAGGAAGTGCCGCCCGGCCATGATAGATGTCCTGGATTAATTCGTGTCCAAATACAACGTAAAAAACCCAAGCTACCGCAAGAGCCAGTAAGCCGATATAGGTTAATACTCGGCCGGTGTTGTCTCTGGAGCGAGGCTTCGATCCGGCGCTGTCAAAAAGAACGTTGTCGCGTTTTCGGCTAGAGATCGTTAGGCACGCTTCAGGATCGGTCTCCCGTTCAGGACAGGGCGCGTTGATCTCGACCACCGCTCCGGAAGGCGCGGTGCGATCCAAGGTCCAACGGCTTTCGACGACGATACGAGCGCCATCTCGGGTTGAATGGACAAGCTTTCCTTCCCATCGACCGTTGTTGACGAGTTCGGAATCGATCTCGTCCAACGGCTTGGGAAACTTTGTTTTTAAAAGATCATGACTAACTCTTCCTATGGCTTCTTCTTTCTTCCAACCATAAAGATCCTCCGCCGCATGGTTCCAAAAGTTTATTATCCCCTGAACAGTGCGTGTCATCACACTGTCGGTTGCCGACTCAAACGGGTATTGATCGTTTATGGCGGTCATGTTTGCTCCACCAGAATTCTTCCTACTCACTGAGCCGTTGATCGCAACTATATTACCTAGAGCAACGGATGTGCCAGACTTAATATGGTAATGGCCGATGACGTTGTCTCGGAAATGGGAAAATTAGGGGTACGGGGATGCAAACTCGCGCGAAGAATATGTAGCTTTCTGGTGCTACGCCTCCTGCAATAAGCCCGTCTTTAGCAGCGTTTGAGCTGCATTGCTGACACTAGAAAAATTTAGATTGGATTTTTCTGCAATGTCTAGAAGACTGTTTTCTCCGTCGGATAAATTCAAAACCCACAGCAACGCCAACTCCAGGGTCTTACCATCCGTCCGGCCGCCTATTTGACTATAGATGCCTCTCCTCCCCAATTGCGGCTCGCATTTCGGATTCTGATTGCAATAGACGCGGTTGTGCTCCAGAACCTCAAAGACGGCTAAGCACTTCGAAAATGAATCGGCCAGATATTCTGGCCGAACCAAATCCAAATTGTCCGCAGAAGTGTGGTACTCCGAATATTGCGCGTGGGGGCTTCTCATAAAGCAACCGACGGGAAGATTGAACCCTGGTGAACAGTATTGCCTTTCATCATAGCCGTAAGGCGAAAATTCATGGACTTCGAAAGCCTCACCCGATTTTTTGAGAACCTCGGACACCGCTCGATCGATCTCAGCATTCCGCTGCCTGCTTTTCTTATACGTAAACTTTCCCCTGTCCCCGACACATGTCAGTACCAGCCCGTGTTTGATTCGGGACAGCTGAGATTCGTTTAAGCTGAGCCAGGTGATCGAGCCAATGGTTCCCGGGATAAAAAGAAATCGGTAAGAATATCTCGATGAAAGCTTGCTCAAATATTTTGCTAGAAAAGTTGCTACCAGCGATGCCCGAAAGGTTGTCGTTGGCCAGCGACGGGTGGCAGATATGCGTCGATATCAGGACCTCGGCTTCCGTTTCTCCCCGGAGATAACACTCTCCAAATGTCAGATGCCCATCTTCGAGCGAGGAATCGACAAATACCTCGTATTCACCCTCCGAAAGGCCTAGGAGCTGATTGTGGGACAGGCAAAACCCCCAGTTGTTGTTGTAGTAAGAGGTTCGATACGGGATCCAATCAGGGTGCTCCGGCAACGAGTAAAGATGTTCTTTGAGATTCTTAAGCGATAACCTGGCGTGAACCGGCGCGCTGTAATTCAACACGTGAAGGTTAGAATTTCCGAAATCGACGATTTTTTTCCCTGCCGGATCTTTAATCCAAGCCTCTCGGATATTCCATTCTTTGGGAACGATCCAATCGAAAACCCGGGTTCCGCTGGGAATCTCGTGAATGTCCAGGGGCGCATGCTTTTGGATCAGCGCCAGTGTTTCACGCGCGCCTTTACCGGTGATACTTCGGCAAATCGGAAACAGGTCAGTAACAAACCGGTACATCTCCTCGCCCACATTAGCTCTGTCGAGATTCGATGAAGCGGTTGTAGTGTTTCTTACGAAAAAGCTCAGGTACTGACATCGGCTTACCACGAGCATAGTCTTACTTTTGAAAGTGCTGGTCAAAGCGGCATTACGGGCCTAAACGTCGTGACGACCTCCTAAAAAGTCGAGACGTTCATGTGGCGGGACTAAAATCCGGATAATGCTGGTCGCGTTCCGATATCGTTCGGGGACCATCTGGCCAGCGGATCGCAAACGCGGGATCATCCCAGCGTACTCCGCGAGCCGCCTGGGGTACATAAATGTGTGACATCTGGTAAAAAACCTCGGTACCGTCTTCGAGCGTTTGAAATCCGTGCGCGAAGCCCTCGGGGATATAGAGGAGGTTACGGGGATGGCGCGCGCTGAGCTCCACCGCAATCCATTGGCAACAGGTGATTGAACCGGGTCTTAAATCGATAATGACGTCGTAGATCGAGCCGGCAATACAGGTGATCAACTTCGCCTCGGCATGAGGCGCGATTTGATAATGCATGCCCCGAACCGTGCCTTTCCTACGGTTCTGAGAAACGTTGCACTGAGCCACCGCCGAATTCAGACCTCGTGTCTCGAATTCTTCGCGACAGAACGTGCGAGCGAAAGATCCGCGTTCGTCCTCGAAAGGCTCAACCTGAATGATATAAGCGCCTTGGAGTTTAGTTTCTTTAAAGATCACGGAACTATGACATGGCGGACAAACGGACCGAAGATCCTGAGCGTTCGAGAATTAATCAGTTAGAACCCTGCTCATCGATTAGCGCAGACCTGATTAATCTCGAAGATTTCACCAGCATTATTTTTACCGTCCCGCTTCAACAGCCAGCGACTCTTTACCACCACAGCGCTACCGTTTCTCTTGGTGTGCACGAGCTCTCCTTGCCAACGTCCTTCCTTAAGGAGTTCGGCTTCGATATCCCTCAAGGGTCGGGGAAATTTCGTTCGCAGAAGTTCATGGGAAATACTGCCTACGGCTTCTTCGCTCTTCCAACCGTACATCTCGTCGGCGCCCGGATTCCAATATTGGATTCTGCCTTTCATGTCGCGAACCATGACCGTTTCGTGAAGCAGATCGAGAAGCTCAGCATCGTTACGATGAGCTGGCGTACCGTCTTGGCCTTGATCTCCAGTCCTGCTGTTCTGACCTATGTCCATGTAGGCCCTAATTTGCGACTCTGTTACGCTGCGCATATCGGCGCCCGCCTGCAAGCGCTTCACCCATGTGACAATCCAACTTAGACTCGTGCGCAAGTCTAATACTGGTTTCCAATCCAACTTTACCCGTGCCTTGGTACTGTCCAAAATCATGTACGGATCTTCGTGTGGTTGACGACTCTGATCATGCTTGGCAGAAACCTGGCTGCCCCAGAGCGAGAGCAGTTGTCCAACCACTTGGGTCACTGTATGAGATTCTGCCGGTGCAAAATTCCAGGCTTCGCTGAAACGTGGGCCATCTTTGAAAAGAGATTCCGCGAGCATCAAGTATCCGGCAAGCGGATCGAGCACGTGTTGCCAAGGCCTGATAGCATGAGGGTTCCTCAAGACGATATCCTCACCACGGCTCACCGATCGTATTAAGTCGGGAAGCAGCCGATCTTTTGCCCAGTCACCGCCACCGATAACGTTTCCAGCCCGGGCTGTCGCCACCGCCACTTCGTGCTGCGAATATTCACGTTCGTTAAAAAAGGAATTTCGATAGGCAGCAGCGACCAATTCCGAGCAGCCCTTGCTGCTGCTGTACGGATCATAACCGCCCATCGGCTCATCTTCTCGATAGCCCCAAACCCATTCACGATTTTGGTAGCATTTATCCGATGTGACGCAGACAACCGCCCTCACTCCATCGGTTGTACGAACAGCTTCCAATAAGTGCACCAGACCCATCACATTGGTCGAAAAGGTCTCGACCGGATTCTTATAGGATTCACGGACTAGCGACTGAGCGGCCAGGTGGAATACCACCTCAGGCTGATGTTTTTCAATAGCCGACTTCAAAGCGCTTCTATCCAGCACGTCGGCGGTGATCGAACTCATCCTCTCGGCAACTTTGGCCGTTTGGAAAAGATTTGGCTCGGTCGGCGGGTCAAGTGCGTAACCAACTACATTGGCGCCCAAGCATTGAAGCCAGAGAGACAACCAGCTGCCTTTGAACCCGGTGTGGCCGGTTATAAGAACCCTTCTTGATTGCCAAAAACTGCTGTTCATATTCATACCATCGCTGTAACCTAAATGAGTCGGACATTGGCGGAGGATGCGCTACAAGCATTTGAACAAAAATTTCTCTTGAGTCAACCTGTGGCCAGCGCCCGGTTAACACCGAGTTGGTACGAAGTTTCTGACACAGCATGCGAACCATTCGATTTGATCCAGTAGAATTGGTCGTCGATTTGGCCGGTGCGTAAGAGATATTCGAGTTGCTTTAGGCGTGTGTAGGCGCGGAAGTCAAACACGTCGCGCGTCATGTCGATCCTTTGAAACAGATCATACAACTCGAAGGCGCCGTCCCGGGCGTTAAACCTGCATTTAAACTCCGGCAGCAGTGAATGGATTTTATCGAAGCAAACACGATAACTACGGTTATCGCCATCGCTCTTTCCAAACGAAAGCTCGCAGCCAAGAAAGGCTTCAGCGACGATTTCGGCGATCTGTCTGACCTGGTAGTTCTCGCTGTTTGAGCCGACGTTGAAAACTTGATTGTGGATAACGCTTCTCGGAGCTTCCAAAACGCAGCCGATGGCTTGCGCGATATCCCGGACATGAACGAGAGGACGCCAGGGACTGCCATCGCTGGTCATTTTTATCTGTTGGGTCGTCCATGCCAAGCCGCCGAGATTATTTAGCACCAGATCGAAGCGCATCCGCGGCGAGGGTCCGTAAGCAGTGGAGTTGCGCAAAAAGGTCGGTGAAAAGTTGTCATTGGCAAGTCGCATCAGGTCGTTTTCCACTAGAAGCTTACACTTGGCATAAGCTGTCTGCGGATTGGTTTCGGACTCTTCCGATTTGAACTCACCGGAGCCCGTTCCATACACGCTGCATGATGACGTATAGACAAACCTTGACACTCCATTTTTCATACACATAGTCGCCAGTGCCACGCTGCCCTTATGATTGATCGCGTAGGTCAATTCAGGATTGTGCTGCCCTAGGGGATCGTTGGACAACTCTGCCAGATGAACCACGGCTTCAAAACCAAGGACGTCGCTTTCGGTTATTGCGCGAAGATCCGTATTCACACAGCGCGGGCGTTGTAAGGCATGATCATTGTACAGCCAGCCCTCGCGATAAAAGCCGGTATCTAGACCTGTGACACTGTGCCCGCGTGCCGTTAGATAAGCTGCTAGAACGGTACCAATATAGCCATCGCTGCCGGTAATAAGGATATTCATTGCAGTCTCCTGTTGTTAGAAATCATCGTTAAAGCTCACTATGCCGTTTTTCTGGAGCGTTCTTGTGTTCTCTTGAGATCAGTGACTAGCCGCGCAAAGGAGCAATCATCGATGCGCTGGGACCGTTCAGCAGCGAACCTAGAGAATTTTCACTTCCGGAATAGGCACCACAAAGCGCCCGTTCCAAGTTCGAATGTAGCTCATCTGGGCAGTAATTTCGTCGGTGAGATTCCAAGGCAAAATGAGTACATAATCGGGGCGTGTTTCCATGATCCGATCGGGATGATGGATTGGAATGCGTGTTCCAGGCAAAAAATGACCCTGCTTATGTGGGCTTCGATCAACGGTGTAATCAATGAAATCCGTCCGGACGCCGCAGAAATTCAGCAGCGTATTGCCCTTAGCCGGAGCCCCGTAACCCACCACCGAGCGTCCCTCGTTTTTTGCCGTGATCAAGAAATCCAGAAATTTGCGTTTGGTCTGTTTTACTTTCTCGCCGAAGCAAAGGTAAGTTTCCAAATCGGAAACCGCCGCAGCGGTCTCGCGGGCAGCGAGGTCTTCGACACGTTTTTCCGTCGGTTTGCTCGAATCTTCTTGATGCCGCAGGTAAATTCTTAACGAACCGCCATGGGTCGAAAGTTCGTCAACATCAAAAACGCTGAGCCCATGCCGCGCCATGATCTGCGCCACCGTATGGAATGAGAAGTACGAGAAGTGTTCGTGGTAAATCGTGTCAAATTGATTCTCATCCATTAGCCGCATCAAATGTGGGAACTCCAGGGTGATCACTCCCCCAGGATTGAGCAGAATCTTCAGTCCTTTGACAAAATCATTGAGTGCGGGAACGTGCGCGAGGACATTGTTGCCGACGATCAAATCGGCACCAATACCTTCCTGCACCAGACGACGAGCCATGGTTTCGCCGAAGAACTCTATTCGTGTCGGGATGTTCTTCTTGATGGCCGCTTCGGCGACGTTCGCTGCCGGCTCGATTCCAAGAACCGGGATTTCTCGGCCGACGAAATGCTGCAAGAGATAACCGTCATTACTGGCGAGCTCGATCACCCGATGCTTACGACCGAGCTTAAGCCTATCGACGATCATCTCGGTATAAATACGGGCATGCTCGACCCACGACTCTGAATACGAAGAGAAATACGAGTAGTCGCTGAAAATACCGTCCGGACTCTCGAACTCCTCGAGCTGGACCAAGAAGCATTGCCCGCAAACAAAGACTACAAGCGGGTAGAAGGGCTCCATTCGAGCCAGATCGGACGGCTTTAAATAAGCGTTTGACAGAGGCGACATCCCCAGATCGACGAAGACGCCGGCATGCTATGCTTTGTAAATAATTCCCGGAAATTTTCGTCAACCGTCTGATGAGCACTCACAACCTGATGTCGTAACTCTAGTTTACTTGCAATTTTGGATGCCACCGTGATGTCTGGATCATCATCAGGCTCGCCCGCTTGCCTTAACGTCATGTAAGATAACTGGTGCCGAATATCTTTCGAAGCGGCCAATACCAACCTGCTATCCCAACCGGCCGTCAATGTCACCATTAGATTAAACCGGTTTGCTGCGCTAGCCAAAAGACCCCGTAGAAGAAACGAACAACGCCTTACGACAACATCAAGCGGGAGCATACTCAGATTACGACTCGGCCAGTACCTGCCTGTTTTTCCAGTGTTTAAATCTAGATAATGATTGGGGAGCAAATGGCGGATCCCTTTATATAATGTGCTCTCACCAGGCCACCAATACTCGGGATCTATCTTTACGGCCGCGGCAAGATAGCTGGCAGCGTCCTCATCTACTTTTAAATCCAATATGTCTGCGATCAGACTAGGCTCCGAACAGCACCAAAGCTCTCTCGTAAATCGCAGATCGGTGAAAAAGACTCGTCGTGAGCCTATGGCGTCATTAAAAACCATCAAGCGCGATCCGTCATCGATAATAAGGGTCCATCTTCCGCCGAATCGCGCCGTCTGCGAGAAAATGTTGGCACAATTGTCAAACTGCTGGATCAACCCACGTCAGGATAGCAGTATCATCAGCCGTCGGCTCGTCCGGGTCCAACATGAACCCGAGCAGAACGAAGATTATGTCGTTGTGTCTCACATGATGCAGCGCTAGATCTGGATGGACAGTGAGATACATCCCGCTACTAATGGCGAATCTATGCCATGCAGGGAATCGCTCGACAAATCTCGGACCTAAAATAAATTTGCACCTATGATAAAGCCAGCCGGAGTGTTTCTCGTTATCTGCGATCAGATTGTCAGTTGTCTGTGCCATTTCGATGACCTTCAGACGATTCACTAGTTATCGGCAAGCAAATGCATCTAGAAGGCTTACCTTTAAGAGGAGGACGCGACGATTTCGATTGCCGCTTGACCCTGTAACCGGTAGCTCTGCAACGCCTCACGCTAAAACCGTGTCGACTAGAACTCATCGTGGCTGCTCCAAATAGTGAAGCAGCAATGAACCATTTAAGGTTCCCCTTCCTCTGACCGGTACTTTCATTGTTGCTCGACCCGACAAAGCTGAACCATGGTTACTTCCATATAACCCATGGCGCCTTGCCGGAATTCCAAAATTCTTCCAAAGTGTTTTTCTCTTTCAAGGTATCCATGCAGGACCAGAAGCCGTGATGGCGATAGCCCATCAATTGACCGTCTTTTGCCAGTCTATCAACCGGCCCATGTTCCCAGATCGACTCATCGCCTTCGATGTAGTCGAGCGCCCTGCGGTTGAGAACAAAGTAGCCGCCATTGATCCAGCCCTCGCCGGTTTCCGGCTTTTCATAGAAGTCCGTGACCTGGTCTCCGGTAAACCCGATTCGTCCGAACCGAGCGGGTGAACGAACCGTCGTGACCGTGGCGATCTTTCCATGTCGCCGATGGAACTCAAGTAGAGCGACGATGTTAAGATCGGTGACTCCATCGCCATAAGTAAACAAGAAGGTTTCGTCATTGGCGAGCCACTTCTGCAATCGTTTCAGCCGCCCTCCTGTTTGGGTGTGAAGACCGGTATCGGCAAGGTGCACTTTCCAATCTGTCTGGTGACCGTTTTTATGAATGGTCGTCGCTCCGGAAGCCAGGTCGATCGTAAGGTCGTTGTTGATCGCATAGAACCGCAGAAAATAGTCTTTGACCACTTCCGCCTTGTAGCCTAACGCCACTATAAATTCATTGATGCCGTGGCAAGCATAGGTCTTCATAATGTGCCAAAGGATCGGCTTGCCGCCTATCTCGACCATCGGCTTCGGACGGAGCGTCGTCTCTTCGGACAACCGAGAGCCGAGTCCGCCTGCCAGGATAACCGCTTTCATGCTTCACTCTCCCATATCTTTAGTGCAGTAGCATTCGACTGCCGCTTGCGGATCCCTTGTTCTTGCTGACTAGCAGGAATTCGAGACTGCTTCGTTGTGTGTGCCCAGAAACGGCTTAGTAACACGGATGCCGATAAGCACCTCGTAGTGTTGGTCATGGTAATCCAGCTCCTCGCGACGAAGCTCTTGCGCGGTAATGCCATGCAGGAAGGCAGTGGCGGCAAGCACGTTTCCATAAGCCTGAACCGTAACACAGGGTTCGGGAAAGACTTCTGTAAAAAGCTTGCGGGCAGACAGAGAGGTCAAGCGCCAGTATTCCCCCCAATGTTGCATATCGTGCTGAGATATCTGGCTGGTTCCGTGAGACGTCACCAGCAAAGTACCGCCGGGCTTGAGAATGCGGTGAAGCGTCTTAGCGGCCGCGCGCAGATCATATATAAATTGCAGGGTCTGGGTCAAAATAATGCAATCGAAAGTATTAGACGGTATCTGCGGAGCATCGATCAGGTCGGCGACAATCGTCGCTTTCGGATTATCATTTGTATAATGAAGCACGTCGGATCGGCTGACCCGTTTGCCTCCAAAGCGTTTCGTATAACCATCGTCGGCAACCTCAAGTACGGTGCCGTGAATCTCGGATGCGTACTGCTGTAAGAATTTCTCAATGTAGTATCGATCGATAACTTGTCCCCAGCGGAAACCAAACTCGGCGTCGATAGGATGCACTCGACGAAACGAACCGAAGCGAACCCAGCCCACGGGAGGTTGACGCTCGAAATTGTATTTATACCTGCGAATACAATAAACCGCATCGCGGGCCATGTTCCAGGCTCCTCGGGGAGCACCGACTTTAAGGATTTCTTCGCGGCTTCCAATTGCATAATGAATCGCAGAGGGTCGGTGAATGCTTGGCTAGTAGGTGAAAGGAAAAAGTACATAGGTCAGAACCAGTTCGGCCAGCGAAATCGATGAATCTGGAGCTTTTCTAGCGAGGCTTCAAGCAACGTAGAAGCCAATTTGCCATCGGGGCTTTGAGGTTTATCCAGAGACCGGCGCATAAAGTAGCGGTAATAGCGGCTTTGTGGCATTAGGCGCAAGCGCGGCGAGAAATGTCGTTCCTGACCCGACGATACATACGCATGATCCGGCCATCATGACATAGACGGGCGACCACTTTATCGTAGACTATACTTGAGGTCTTGGATGGTAGCAGCGACAGCATAGGACCGACTAAAGTTGTTACCGCTTCATGTACAGCGCTATGGCCCCGTACATGCCTGGACGGCCGCACAACTTTCATCAAAGCATCATCCATTTTAGGTTTCAGGCCTAAACTGAGCGCCGAACGATATGCATTATTAAGCGGATCTTCGTTACCGAATCGGTGAATTAGAAACTTCGTCCAAAAGTCTGCGACCTGCTCCGGCACCGGCTCAGGGGCCGAAAGGTGGAAAACCGAATGGCGCGTCGGCAGCTGGGTCTCCAAATCTCTCAGATACCTAACCCAACCTGAACCACTGTGGCGCTCTCTTACCGCTCTTGCGAGGGACTTGCCACAACGCCGGCGTTCATCTTTGTCGGCTATCAATTCAACAGCCCTTCTAACGTATGCTGCGATGTCTGGTGGTTGATCTAATTCGCCCGGGGCCACGCCATCCGAGCCGACCAATGGCAGGCATACTCGCGGGGCCCGTACGCAGGGAATTCCATCAATGCACGCTTCAAGAAACGCCCCGTTGGAGCCAAAAGGAAACCCCTCCAGATATATGTCGGCGCACGCGCGATAAGCCGAAACGTCCTTCTGTAATCCAACGGCCCGGACGCGGCCCCCTGTGCCTTGCCGAAGCGCCTTCCATTCGTCAACTTCGCTCGGACCAACTGCCAGCAAATAGGCGTCCGGGCAGGACGACAAAATCGCTCGCGCCGCGCCGAAGAAGTTGAGATCCGGTAGCGGCGTGTATTTGTACGCCTCGCCTGATGTGAGGATCACGGGTGCGTCCAGTGGCAATTCCAAGGCTTTGCGCGTGCTTGCTCGCAGCTCGGAACACTGCTCGGCAGTCATATCAGGCATCGCAAGAGGCGTGGGAAGATAGCTAATCCTTGGAATACCGCGATGACGCACTATCCAATCGTTTCCTGATTGTCGCAAGTTCACAACCACGTCCGCTACAGAACCGCCGCTCCAGAACTCGTGATCCGCGATGTTCATCAGCAGTACCGGCGGCCCGCAGGATACTCCCAAGGCAACGACCGGAATTACTTCGTCGGGAAAGAGGTGCAAGACGACGACGTCAGCTTCCATCGAGGCTTTTCTGAGTTGCATCGCACGGCTTAGCAATGAGTGCGTTCGTATCTAACCTTAGTACGTCCACCTCCCGTACCGTGAACCAGATCGCTCAGAGCCGTTGGAACTTCCTTCTTCTGATCCAGCAGCGCTATGCTGTGTCGATGTGCACTCGCATCAAGTTCGATCCATTTTCGGATGATCGCGGTGTGTCCTCCGGTCGGATATGTTTCCGTAGAGACGTGCATCCATCGCTCATGCCGCTGCCCGCCCCGTGCGGCGTTTTGCCTCGGTATCGGCAACTCTCTCGCTATTCTCAAAAGATGCTCTTCGAGCGCAGAAGACGCCATCTCTCCGAACGAGAATCTATTAGCGATGACTGCTGCTAGCCGAGCCCACCGAAATGACTTTTCAAGAGCAGCCTCTGCCAAGCAGGCTTCCGCGTTTCGGAGGCACCAATCAAAAACCGCTTGTTCAATCGCCGTCGTTCTTCCCAGAAGGACGCCATTAGAACGTTCTCGCATTCATCACTAGTCTCCATTGCCGCAATCTTTCGCGTCGCAGAGTAACTTGGCAGGATTGCCTACCATCACTGCGTTCGCGGGAACATCATGTCTGATCACTGCACCCATACCAATGATACACCCGGTTTCGAGCTTCACATTGCCGATGATGGAGCTGTTGGTGCCCAGGTAGCAGTCCCTTTCTATTGTCGCCATGCCGGAAATGCATACCCCACCTGTTATGCAGGAGTAATCACCAATGACGACATCGTGGCTGATCACGGAGTTCGGCAGAATAATAACATGATTGCCAATACTGACCTGATTGCTGATGCTCACATGTTGAAGCACCACCACCCCATTGCCCAACGTCGCCATCCGGGAGACACTCGCCGTAGGATGAACGATGGTTTCGAACCTCTCAGGTGGAAGCCCCGTCTTAGCGATGATCGCAGCTTTCTGCCGAAAGTTGCGCTCGCTGCCGATGCTATTCACAAAGTAGGCATCCGAATACTTTCTGGCACTTTCCAGCGGGCCGAGCACCTGCACGCCCCATATTTCCTGACCCCACCGATGCTGATCGTCGTCGAGAAATCCAATGCACTCGTACCGCGCTAATTTCGACTTCGCGTTTATTTCATTCACAGCATCCAGGATGTCCACACTGTTGCCTCTGGCTCCGAGAATGATTAGCTGCTTTGCCGCAGACGAAACAAGCATCACAAAGCCAAAGCGGGATAAACCGACACACGCCGCAAGCGATGCTGCTGCGCTGATGAAGGAGAAGACATCAGCTCACCCGAAGATACCGGACGAGTGCCGGACGACTGGTTAGGGATTGCGCTGGAGCTACCGATCATGCGCGGGAAGGCTCCATCCGGCTGCGGTACCACATCACTGTCCTCTCCATGCCCTCGCGAAGATCAACCTGCGGGGTGAAGCCGAGCAGCGCACGTGCCTTATCGATGCTGGGGACGCGCAGTTCGACATCAGCAGAGACCTTGGGCACATGGATGATCTTCGAGCGCGAGCCGGTCACCGCCAGCACGAGTTCGGCGAGGCCGTTGATGGTGACGGTCCCGCGCGGATTGCCGATGTTGAAGGACTCGCCGACCGCCTCCTGACGTTCCATCACGAGAAGAATGCCGCCAATCATGTCATCGATATATGTCCACGATCGGATTTGGTCGCCGTCGCCATGAATTTGCAGATCTTCTCCCCGGAGCGCGCGATTCACAAAAGTGTGGATGGCGCCCTCACCGACCTGTCCCGGCCCGTACACATTGAAGGGCCGGACAATCACCGCCGGCAAGCCAAACTCCTTGTAGTAGGCATATGTCAGGTGCTCACTGGCAAGCTTGCTCACCGCATAGGTCCAGCGCGCTTCGCCAACCGCGCCTGTAGTGACAGTATCAGACTCGCTCACGCGGTAGGCGTAAGTGCCGAACACCTCGCTGGTCGAGAATGTTACTACGCGCTCGCAGCAACGCTGCGCGTGGGCCGCCTTGAGGAAGTTTAGCGTGCCCAGCATGTTCACGGCCATGGTCGTTGTCGGACTCTGCAGTACGGTGTCCACGCCAGCAATGGCAGCCATGTGCACGGCGACTTCGGCGCCTGCCATCGCTCGCGTGATAGCCTCTAAGTCGAGAACATCGCCCTCCACGCGCCGCAGGTTAACGTGCCGAGCATACGGCTTGCCCGACAGCGAGTCACGCTTAAAGGTGTCGAACACGACGATTTCATTGTCATCGAGAAGACGGCCAGCAAGGGTGGAGCCGATGAAGCCGCCGCCGCCACTGAGGAAGATTCGTTTGCCGCGCAAAGCTCTATCCATAGTTTATGGGTCTCCCGTATAGGCCGCGACGGCATTTGCCATCAGTGCCTGTTTGATCCGATGACAACTGTCCATAGACAGACAGCGGCAGCGTCTCCGGCCCGCGCATCACATGTTGTAACTGAAAGCACAGTTCGGCGGATTAACCACGCTGAGATCATCTTACGTCCGTCCGTCGCGTGTACTGCGGATGATACTAGTGGAAGTTGCCACGATGGCAGATGAGGAAAAGCCAGTTCAAATCGGTTAAAGTAAACACACCGAGTCAATCGAGTTCTTTAAAAGAATAGGTAATCCACAGCTAAGAATCACACGACCTCCGGGAAACCCCATGACAGGTTTTTCGTGAGAGACTTCTATGATGGATGGATCGAGATCCGCCCCAACTGCTCACCTAGATAACGAGCTTGCGCTTGAAACCACCGGTTTTCACTGCAGCAATCCCAGATGAAATTAACAGGCCGAGCAACATCAAATAAAAGGCATCAACTGTGAACCGGTAACGATTGTGATCCTCCTCGCCAAAAACCGTTATGAGCAAAGAGACATACAGAATATTGGTGACCATGAAGATAAGCGTTACTAAGGCAACGACGTCTTTTCTTCCAATCGCCTTGGCTCCTGCATAAATCCCAAACACCAGCAAAACAGGAAAGCCAATGAGCAAAAAACGTCAGAGCGTCAAACCTCTCCGCTAGTGTCAAAAGATAAGAATGCATTCTTCCATCTCTCGTTGGCGATTCAAAAATAAGCGTGCAGATAGGGTCAGAAACGGCTCTCCGTCCCTGCCCGCCGAACCGTGGTGCGGTTCTCCCCACAGACGCCTCTCGAGTCGGTGGTTTCCACATCGGAATTGGCTTGCTAACACAGAGGCCGCAATGACGACACGAACTTTCACCGTGCTAATGTGACGCCCTCACGAGCGCACGATCCCCGCTGCTACCAGCGGATTCAGGAAGCAGGCCTATCAGAGTAGGCGTTTGCAACCAAACAACGGCTTGCTACCCAACATACTGTTGTAACTCTCGCGCCAGGCCCACACCGCTAAGACCCACAAATCCAGCAGTTCTATGCCATGAGGTGCGGTCGCGCAGCAACACTAAGCTATGAAGAACGCCAGTGGAACGACAGCAGGCGCAAGCGCAATCAGGAAGGAATCCATTGCGCGGCAAGATAGCAAACGAACTGGACGGTACGCATATGTAAACCTAGGATATATTACCCATGAATGGTACATTGAGAAATTACAGGCCTGATAGCATTTACTCTTCGAATACTAGTCGGTCACATGCCGCCATACAGCCATTTTGAGCGATGTTTGATTTAGAATTCGTTCCGGATTATTCATCACAACTCCACGCCCATTCCCTTCAACCTCAACCTCCATCTCAGGAAGCAGCCGTAGACTAGTTCCGTCGAATGAGAACAGAAGAAGACGATCATAGGATATCCGTGGCACAGGTAAGGTAGCATAATATATGTTTGCTGGACCCTTTACACCGGGAGGCAACCACATCGCGACTTTCCCGTAATATCGCGCTTCGACTCCATCCGGATAGAAACGGGTGTTCCGGTCCGTAGTCCCCATGATTGACCAATTAGCATAGAGTGCTAGCAGGAAGGAGCTAAGTTCCGAATGACTCATATAGGGCATAGAAACTGATCGGCTAAGCTCCTCATGAACAATGATGACAAATGTGTCGTCCTCAAGTGCAGGAGCGATAGCGTGAAGTTGCTCGAGCATAGCTTTGTGACGGCGCCACTCGTCAGCGAATTCCTCTTTGATACTAAGGTGGAAAAGGGTTCCGAACAGGACGATACAGGCCACTGCCCAAGAAAGACATTGGGCACGCATGCGGGGAACGATGACTATGGGAGGCGATCTCGTGTCACGCAAATAAGACACCGATGACAGGACGACCATTCCAGTAACAAGTACCATCACGAATACATATGCGACCACCAGCAATCCATAAGCTAGTGAATAGCGAGTGAACAGAATTGGCACAGCACTCTGATGTGAAAAAACGCTCCCATCTGCAGGGAATCCAATGAACCCTACGTATATGAGACAGGCAATACCCGCAAGGCCCAAAAGTCTCATAGAGCGGGGATGACACTGCACCAGTCTTATAAAACGGCGGGACCACTGCGCGAGCAGGGCAAACAGGACGGGCAGCGCGAGAGCGATGCCAATTGTGGCGACGAAGTTAACCCGCGGACCGGGCGACAGGGAGTTGACTCCAAAATTTACATCGACATCCGAAGGGGATACCGCGATAGCTAAAACCGCGGCTACGAACAACGCTATGCCGGTCCTGGCTGCTTGGACCCAATGGTCATCGCCAGGATTTTTCGCGGCGTTTTGATGATCGCTGTGATCATAGGCGGGTGAACGTAGCAATAGCTGGAAAGTAATGATCCATGTAATAACAAACAGCCCAGCAGAAAAAAAGACATACGTGATGGGCGGGCTGGATAAATTAATTCGGTCTAAAACTGTGGCCCAAGGGACAAACCCGATTGTTATGCCTGCTAGAAGCTTCTTTGCGACGATTATCGGGCTTAACACTATATCAGAGTTAGGGTATCCAAAGACTCCATACGTGGGGAGAATCAGCACCCGCCAGAGCCCATATAGTCCGAAGAGACCCGCGAATACACCCAGCCCCTGAATAGCTGGTTTGTAGAGTGACATGCGCCAAAATTGATACCATTCCGCAGTGTTCTGTCTGGTTTTCGACAGGACAAACAGGCACACAAATACAGGTGGGATCAGAGCAAATACTTCATGCGTCAATATACTTGCAACGTACGTGATGGAGCCAAGAGCAAACCACATGAGCCGTCGCGTCTCGTTAGCCCTCAGGCCATACCAAGAAAACAAGAGGGTCAGGAGGGCTAGTAGACAAGCCCAGACGTGAAGCAAAGTAATTGGACATATGGCGTGTAAAGGAGCCAGGGGGTAAGTAAGAAAGATAACCCCAGCCGCAAAGACATACCAGTTCTCGTTAACGATTTTCGATGCAATAACTTCCAGGGTGACAGCGTTCAGTATCAGTAAGAGAACCTGGCTCCAGTGCAGTGCAGGGAGACTGATTGCAAAGGCGGCGCGATGTATTGTCATCAGAAAATGGGCAAAAGGTCTTTCCGCACGCAAGACTCCAAACGTATCACTCAGAACAAATTGCATTACGCTTCCGTCAGCCCACTGCATTGGCTGCAGCCATAGTTCACTGTCATCCCAGTACAGTCCAAGCTTGCTTGCGTGCATCCCATGAATAAGTAGGCCAAGAATGACAGTGGCCAGCACAACAGTAATGCGGCCGAAGTCTATGGAAGATCGCACTTGGGGTCGAAGGTTGGCGTAGATCATCACAAATCAATGAATCCTTTAATGATACTCTAAGGAGCTTGTCGAGCTTTGAAACGATGCGCTCGGATCATATTGCGTCGCTCCCAGGACCGTTCAACTTATTAGCCTGCAAAAGTGTCTTTCCGATTAAAGACCGGAACTGGAGCGACGACCTATGCATCGAGTGCGTCGCGAAGGCTCTGACACACGAGACTCTGTTCAGCGTCCGTCATCTGGGCGTACAGCGGAAGCGTCAAACTTAACCGGTCGGCGATGTAAGCCTTGGGAAACTGCTCGGGACGCAGTTCGTATTTCTGGGCGTAATAGCCCAGAATCACCGGAGCATGGGTCCCCTGGCGCGTGGCGATCCCTTTCGCCTCCAACCTCAACATCAAATCATTACGTTGCCGGTACAGTTTCTCCACGTTTTTCAGGGTAGGTTCGTCAGGACAGAACAAGCAGACGTAAGACTGGTACCCGTGCACATAGCCTTCGGGCACATCGGGTCTTTTGAGCCATGGCACATCGGCTAACATTGTGTCGTAAATGCGCGCGCAACGGGCGCGTTCGGCGAGAATCCACTCTGCCTTGTCTATTTGCGCACAGCCCAAGGCTCCCTGAATATCGGTCAGGCGATAGTTGTAGCCAAGATGGTTATATTCCGCGAGGAGAAAGGTCCCTTTTTCCTGCTGGTGAGTCGAGTCGGAGTGAGACACGCCATGATCGCGCAAGCTCCGCGCTAGTCGGTCGACATCTTCCCTCTGAGTCGTGATCATCCCTCCTTCGCCGGTAGTGATAGACTTACGTGGGTGAAAGCTAAAGCAGCCCGTCCCGCCAAACGTGCCGGCATGGCGCTCACGATAGTAAGCACCAAAAGCACAGGCGGCGTCTTCCACTACCCACAGGCTGTGTCTTTTCGCAATGTCCATAATCGGTTGCATGTCGGCGCAGAGCCCGAAGAGGTGCACCGGAATGATCCCCACCGTACGCGGTGTAATCAGCGCTTCGATCTGGTCTGTAGCGATATTAAACGTGTTTAGATCGATGTCACAGAAGATAGGCCGCGCGCCCATGTATTCGACCGCGTTGGCGGTTGCTACCCAGGTGAATGCCGGCACGATGACTTCATCGCCCGGCTTCAATCCCAAAGCCGCCACGGCTATGTGCAATGCAGTCGTGCAAGAACTTGTCGCAACCGAGAAGGGGGCTCCTGTAAAGTTTGAGAATTTCTCCTCGAACTGGCGCACGAAGGGTCCCTGCACAACCCAGCCCGTTTCTAACGGCTTTTGTACGGCCAGTAGTTCCTCTTCGCCGAACACGCACTTTGCAATCGGGATTCTCATGGCCGAGGTGCGCCAAATCGGAAGCAATCATGAACCATTTTTTTATCCGATCCTTGCTAAGCGAGATGGAACTTAATCGCTTGCGCAGCTTCTGAACCCGCCATTTTATGCATTCCCCAGCGGGGAAGACCACGCACATAGCCCCGAACAGTGTCCCAGAGGTAGTCGCCGTGCCCATTCTGCGCTACTTTTAAAATTCGAAAATCCATAACACGTCGAATAAAATCGATGGTCATACCGTCGATAAAGTGAATACCTAAACCGATCGAATACCGCCCGGGCAGGAGCACGATGTCGAATTCTGCATTCACCTGATAGCGTCCGGTCGTTAAATCCATCGGTCGCTGTCCTTCGTCGACCGTGGTAGAAAAAACTACCTCAGTTCCATCGGGCTTGCCAATATTCACTTCTACAAAAACATCCCGGATGTTTGTGAGGACGTCAAACCCGAGCGTGACGCGGAACGGCTGACCAAAGTACAGTTCTGAAACCGGATTACAGGATATGTTAGCGAGTTGCACGGAACGTAGTTTCGCTTCACCCGTACCGATCCGCTCCACATCGTCCGGTATAGCCCCGCTCTTGAGCACGTTGCTGTTGGCCATGACGTAACGATCCACGACGTCATCGACCCGCCCGTCGCAATCCACCTGCCCGCGATCCAGCAAAATGGCTCGACTACAAAGCGACTTGACCGCAGCGACATTATGACTGACAAAAAGAACGGTTCGACCTTCTTTGGCGACGGCTCCCATTTTACCTATGCATTTGTTTTGAAAAGAGGCATCCCCTACGGCAAGCACCTCATCCACAATCAAAATCTCCGGTTCTAGGTGTGCCGCCACTGCGAACGCGAGTCGCAGATACATGCCGGTGGAGTACCGCTTAACCGGCGTATCGATGAACTTCTCCACTTCCGCGAAAGCGACGATCTCGTCGAACTTCCGGCCAATCTCCGTCTTTCTCATGCCTAAGATGGCGCCGTTCAGGTAGATATTCTCCCGTCCACTCAGCTCGCCGTGGAAACCGGTTCCGACTTCCAACAACGAGCCGACCCGCCCATGGATTTCAGCAAAGCCATCGGTCGGCTCGGTGATGCGCGAAAGAATTTTCAGTAGCGTGCTCTTGCCGGCCCCATTGCGCCCGATAATCCCGACAATCTCTCCCTGCTTAATCTCAAAAGAAACATCCTTCAGCGCCCAGATCGTATCGCTAATCGAGCAGACCTGCCGGTTGGAAGACTGAAGCTTCTCACGCGCACGACGGAATGGAGCGGCGAACGCCTCCATCAAGCTCTCCCGAATCGTCGCGTACGTCTCCGCCGGACCGATCTGATAGAGTTTGCTCAGTTTCTCGACATGAACAGCTAAAAGGCTCATAAATAAATTTCTGATTTCGAATTGCGAAGTTCGAAATTCACAATTCCAAATTGTTTACGCATGCCTGGTGGTTCTAGTGATGCTCGTGAAGATAGCTCTCAGGCGCCTGATTCATGGAGCAGCTTCGCGGGTCCTAATCTTTCAAGATGAAGCTTCCTGGCTGATCAGCCAGTGGCCTCTGACGGCTCTTTTTCTACTATGCCGATTTGTGAATGAAATCCCTTGCGAGACTTAGCCCGATTCGCCTCGCGGTCATTGGCACCGATAGGCGCGCCTGAATTTGAGCAACTGATAGTCAAGCACATTTTTTTGCGCTGTTGTTAGGCGATGCCGACGACGAACACGATAGCAAATTGCTCCGTCTCTCTACCGATCATTAATGAAACAATGAAAATTCTAATTGGAATTCGCATTAGACGATGTCCGCGAACGTTTTCTCGACCCGTCTGAAATAAAACGCCCCGCCGATAAAGATCGCCATCGCCACGAAGGAAGAAACAAAGATAATCGCTCCAGGCGCCGTGTTGGTCCCTAACAAACCCCATCGAAACCCCTCGATTACACCGACCATCGGGTTGAGGCCGTACAGAGTACGCCAGGGCTCCGAAAGAAGACTGCTCGGATAGGCAATGGGAGTGGAGAACATCCAGAACTGAACTAAAAACGGAACGATATAACGGACATCACGGAAGCGGACGTTCATGGCGGAAAGCCACAGTCCCACTCCGAGTGAGGTGATTAAGGCCAAAAGAAAAAAGGCCGGAAGCCAGAGCACGTTCAAAGTCGGAACCATGCCGTAGTAAAGCATCATAGCCAGCAACATCAAAAAAGCCAGGGCGAAATCTACAATCCCGGAAAAGACGGTTGCGATCGGTACCGCCAGGCGTGGGAAATAAACCTTTTGGATGAGATTCGCACTGCTTACCAGACTGTTTGACGATTGATTCAAACTATTGGCGAAGAACGTCCATGGCACCAACCCGGCAAAACTGAAAATGGGATAAGGAACACCGTCCGAGGGAATGCCAGCGAGACGGCCGAAGAAAACACTGAAAACAACCATGGTGAAAAATGGCTGAATAATCGCCCACGCCGCTCCCAATACCGTTTGCTTATAGCGGATTTTGATATCTCGCCAAGCTAGAAAGTAGAGCAATTCGCGATATTCCCATAATTCATTGAGTTTAAGTGATATCCAACCGCGGGAAGGCTCGATGCGAATGACCGGAGCGTCTATCATGCTTTGATTGCTTATCATTGAGCGATACCCCAGGTATATCAATGCGACAATGGCTTGAAGTCAAATAGCTTCGGCAAAGTTCTTAGAATCAAGCTGAGGTCGAAGAACATTGACGAGCGGTCAATATATTCTTTGGCGAGGCGGATCTTGTCCGGCAGAATGCTCCTGACATATTCCTCTTCGGGATTGGTAAACTGGCCCATCAGTTTTGCTTCATCCTGATATTTAAGCGAGGCAAGGTCGGTGATGCCCGGGCGAACAGTGAGTATCTCGGCGTACTCACTACGAAAAAGCTCGACGAACCGCGGCAGTTCGGGTCGTGGACCGACTAAACTCATCTCCCCTTTTAGAACATTGATAAGCTGCGGCAACTCATCGATCTTTGTTTTGCGCAAGAGCCTACCGACGCGGGTAATTCTTGGATCCTCTCCTATCGTGATCAAACGTCCGGTTAGCTCGGACTCTTGTTTCATTGTACGAAATTTGTAGATCAAAAAATCTCGAAACCCTCTCCCCATTCTTCTTTGTTTAAAAAAGACGGGACCGTGAGAATCGCATTTGATCAAAACCGCCACGACGGCCATCACCGGCAATAGCGCGATGAGACCGGTCGCTGCGATCGCAATGTCAAAGGCCCTTTTAATCACCTGCGATATTCCTGAACCAGGCTGCGTATGGCCGCAATGACGTCAGACACGTTCTGCTCCGTCATCGTCGGATATATCGGTATTGAAACGATCCGATCGAAGGTCGCGCTGGCCTGAGGGAAATCCGCAGGCTGACAACTAAAGGTTTGCTTGTAGAAGGGATGGAGATGGAGCGGAATGAAATGCACAGATGTTCCAATCCTTCGGCTGTTTAGCGCTTTAATGAAATCGTGTCGATCAATGCTCAGCCGGTCCAGCTTGAGCTGGATGATATAAAGGTGCCAGGCATGCTCTAAGTCAGAGCCGCAGGGCGGCACCTGGATCTCCGGCAAATCGGCAAACGCTTTATTATACCGTTCGGCGATGCGCCGCCGGGCCTGATAGAAATCGTTGCATCTCTTCAACTGCTCGATTCCTAACGCAGCGGCGATGTCCGTCATGTTGTATTTGTACCCGGGCTGCAGGACTTCGTAGTACCAAGACCCTTTTTCCGTGTAGCGGTCCCAAGCATCATGGCTAATCCCGTGAAGGCTCATCATCCTCATCCGCTTCGCCCACTCAGGATTCTCGGTGGTTGCCATTCCTCCCTCGCCGGTCGTGATTGTCTTGGTTGCATAAAAGGAGAAACAAGTAATATCCCCGATGGCTCCGACTTTTCTGCCTCGATGGCTGGCGGGTAGCGCGTGCGCTGCATCCTCGATCACTCGTAACCGATGCCTTTGCGCGATCGCCAGAATCTGGTCCATTGCGCATGGGCGGCCCGCGATATGAACCGGAATAATTGCCTTGGTGTTACTAGAGATCGATGCCTCGATCCGATCGACATCGATGTTGAGATCATCGGTCCTGCAATCGACGAGAACCGGACGCGCTCCTAGATAAAGCACGACCTCCGCCGTCGCTGTAAACGTCATGGTCGGCACGATGACCTCGTCGCCGCTCTTGATGCCCACGGCCTCAAGCGCCAGATGAAGCGCCGCGGTTGCGGAATTAACTGCCACGGCATGCGAAGAACCCGTGTAACTTGCAAATTCCGCTTCAAATTTTTTGACCTTGGGTCCGGTGGTCAACCAACCCGATCTAAGCGTCTCGACGACCGAACGGATTTCGTCCTCGCCGATAGCAGGCTTATGAAATGGAATAAATTCAGAGCTCATGGTGGTGTTTGGGAGTGCTGAGTTGCGATATCTGAGGGCTCCATTCTAAAACAGCGTATAAATGAAAGGCGCAACAGCAGATCCAGAAGTAAGAACTATCAACCCGCCGAGCAGAACCAGCCAGATGATGATTGGAAAAAGCCAAAACTTCTTCCGCTCTTTCATAAATGACCACAGATCCATCAAGAACTCGCCCATAGAACCTCCAAATTTCTAGCCGACCGAGACGATGGGAACGATTGGTTCAGCAACAACCGTTTAAACGAGAAACTATCTACGGATGCACAGAGCAGAGATGATCCAAGCAATTTTCTGCGCCGGTTCAACAGCACAGCCGAACTGTTTTTTAGAATTGTTTTTTTAGATGCGATGCCGGTCTAGGCTCGCGAGTAACCCGGTAACTGTCGAGGTCAGGTCTTAACTTTCGGCCCATGGGATCTTTCCCGAGCCAACGTCTAAACAGCCCCGTCGGCGTCACGATTAGATAGAAGACGAAACCCAGAATAATTCTCGTATTGATCCAGCCTAGGACATGCCCGATCCACATCCATCCCTTATGAGGCCAGGCCAAAACCGCTGGAGAGATCGCCGCAGGAACTATCAGAAAGGCGGCCAGAACCAGCGCCCACCATCGAGGATCCTCAGCACGGAAAACAAGCGGCCAGCCCCCTATGGCGGCAAATATTCCGCCCACCATGAAGCCGAAGGAACGCAATTGCTTGGATGTAATGTCCTCTTTCACGATCGTTGCCTCACGAGTGTTGTGCCAGCTTGACTACTTTAACTCATTTCGTGCTAGCGTGTTCGTGTTGATTCGCTAAAGTTCACGGACAAGATCACGTCGATATCGGTTTAATCCAGCTCAAATTCCTGTTGCCAGTTGGTATCGTTCTCC
The DNA here is from genome assembly GCA_963745835.1 of uncultured delta proteobacterium. Classification (GTDB taxonomy): domain Bacteria; phylum Desulfobacterota; class Binatia; order UBA9968; family UBA9968; genus WHTF01. The sequence goes on along the minus strand of CAVUZH010000025.1, from coordinate 138,578 downwards.
AAAGCTTTTTGCTGCTCTTTGTACAAGACACAATTTTCCAGCACCAGAATGTCGATGGCTGTGCGCATGAAGCAGCGGTAGGCATCTTCAGGCGCGCAGACGATCGGCTCACTGCGAACATTGAAAGAGGTATTTACCAATAGTCCGCAGCCGGTTTTTGCCTCAAACGCTTTGATCAGCTTGTAATAGCGTGGATTGGTATCTTCGTGCACGGTTTGAATGCGGGCGGAATAGTCCACGTGGGTAGCAGCCGGAATATCCGATTTTGGCACGTTAAGTAGATCGATGCCCCAGAGGGACTGCTCGGCCTCGGTTGGTACAATGCGTCGCTTTTCGACAACCGGGGCCACCAGCAGCATGTACGGGCTGTCGGTGTCGAGCGCAAAGTAATCCGAGACCCGCTCGCGCAAAACCGATGGGGCGAACGGCCGGAAGGATTCGCGGAATTTAATTTTAAGGTTCATCACCGACTGCATTTTGGGATCCCGCGCATCGCCCAGTATGCTCCGTCCTCCCAGCGCTCGTGGGCCGAATTCCATCGCCCCTTGAAACCAGCCGACGACCTTGCCCTGAGCCAATTCTCTGGCCACTCGATCAAAGAGCGTGTCATCATGCAGCCGTTCATAAGGCACTTCTTTGCTGCGGAGAAAAGTTTCGATTTCTTCATTCGTGTACGATGGCCCCAAAAAGCTGCCGCGCATCCTGTCCTTGGACCCATCGATGTGGCGCGGTTGGTTTTCCAATTGGTGCCACGCGGTCAGAGCCGCGCCTATCGCCCCGCCTGCGTCCCCGGCAGAAGGTTGAATCCACAGCCCCTTGAACGGCCCTTCCCGAAGAATTCTGCCGTTCCCAACGCAGTTCAGCGCGACTCCACCCGCGAGGCAGAGGTTCTCGGCTCCGGTCTCGCGATGCAAACTTCTCACGAGACGGAGCATCACTTCTTCGGTGACTTCCTGGATCGAGCGAGCGAGATCCATATCGCGTTGAGTCAGCTTGCTCTCCGGTTTACGCGGGGGACCACCGAACAGATGATCGAACTTACCGTTTGTCATCGTCAGCCCGGTGCAATAATTGAAATAATCGATCTTTAGCCGGAACGTACCGTCGTCTTTAAGATCGATCAGGTTATCGTAAATGGCTTTGACGTATTTGGGCTGGCCATAGGGTGCCAACCCCATGACTTTATACTCGCCTGAATTGACTCTGAAGCCGGTGTAATAGGTAAATGCCGAATAAAGTAGTCCGAGGGAGTGCGGAAAGTGAATCTCCCAAAGAGGCGTAAGTTTATTGTCCTCGCCCAACCAGGCGGAAGTCGTGGCCCATTCACCAACACCGTCCATGCATAGAACTGCCGCGGACTTAAACGGTGAGGGGTAAAAAGCCGAGGCGGCATGGGACTCGTGATGTTCGCCGAAGAGAACCGGGGCGAGGTCGGCGCGTTTTTTGATGCCATTCAACGAAACTAGCTCATCTTGCAGCATCCTTTTCATCAGGATCTTTTCTTTTAGCCAGACCGGCATCGCGGCTAAGAACGATTTGATGCCTGTGGGCGAGAAAGCCACATAGGTCTCCAGGAGCCGTTCGAATTTGATTAGCGGCTTGTCATAGAAAACGAAGTACTTCAGATCCGCGATGGTAATGCCACCTTGGTCAAGGCAGAAGCGGACTGCGTTGGTCGGAAAACCCGCATCGAACTTTTTCCGCGTAAACCGCTCTTCCTGGGCGGCGGCGACGATGTCACCGTCGCGGACCAAGCATGCCGCGCTGTCGTGATAAAACGCGGAAACTCCTAAAATATTAGTTGCCATCGAATCCTCCAAGTCCCGGTTTCATCGGAACGTGTCCGAGGTCGCCGGGCTTGTAGATCATTCCAACAAATGCCGGCACTTAATTCAATCAAGATCGATTGTAAGCAAAATGAATACGGCCTAAATCCCAAAACGCGACCCAAAAGTCTTTTAGCCTGATTTTGCTCCCCTTAACATCATGCCACTCCATGAGTGGGTATTCACAAATTGCGATGTGGGGATTCAAGTTGCTTCTGTGAACCAGTCGAGCAAGTATTTCCACATCGAAAACCCATCGACTAATAAAAGGATCCCGAAAAGCCAGCGCGACGGGTTCACTCGAGACGAACATTTTTGCTCCGCATTGCGTGTCGTACACCGGCATTCGTAAAACGACAGATGCAACGGTTGCAAATACTCGCCCCAAATAGTGGCGGTAACTTCTTGCGAACAATGGTTCGTCCCAATAACTGAACCCGGGCGCCCATGACAAGGAGTAAATCGGAGCTCTTCTTCAATTCAGCAACAAATTCCAGGATTGTATTCAACGGTGTGGCCAAGTCGGCATCCCAATACCCGACGTATGTGGCGCCTGCGGCGATGCCGCTCAAGGTGCCTTGTCGCACCGCCTCGGCCTTCCCGAGATTGGTTTCCAAACTCATGAACCGGATATTGTTCGCTTCGCTTCTGAAACATCGATTTCAAAAGCTGCGGGGTATCGTCGGTGCTGCCATCGTCGACAAAAATAAACATCACATCGTGATGCTCACGAACAAAATCGATGAAAGCGTCACATTTCAAGCGATTAGCTTCGTTGTAGCACGGGACCGTGATGGCGACTTCAGCCAAAGCTTCTCCCGACGGTGAGGATGATAACACCCGCGCCGGATGCGAATGCCGCAGTCTTTGTGCTGGGCTTTGCCAATGATGCCAAATTAGATAAGTAAAAAGCCGCGGAAGTTATCTCAGTATATAACAAGCCGTGTTGGGGGCGGTATAATAGATCAGAGTTCCGTCAAACCAGTCTCGCGAGTGAGACAGGAGAATACGATCAAACTAAAGCAGAGAAAAAAAAAAACAGAGAAGAAAAGAAAACCAGAAGTACGCAGTCTATCACGCCGTTCAAAGCATAATAGATCCAAATTACGTCAAACCAGGTGTTGCGAGCATAATAGATCAGAGTTCCGTCAAACCAGTCTCTATCGACAACACTCTGCCTAGCCCTTTGATTAGCAAAAATGCACCCTCAGTTCTCGTAAAAGGCCTTGATCTCACCGACGATGTAATGCTGCTGTTCTTCCGTAAGTTCTGGATAGATGGGTAATGCTAAAGCTTCCAGCGCAGCTTCCTCGGCATGAGAAAAATCACCGGTTTTGTAGCCCAGATCAGCGAAGCATTTCTGAAGGTGGAGTGGAATCGGATAGTACACTTCGGTTCCGATGCCTTGCGTGCTTAGGTATTTCTGGAGCTGGTCGCGCTTGGGACAGCGTAATACGAATTGGTTGTAGATGTGTCCGGCGTGCTCCGTTGGCAGGCCAATCCGTTCGACTAGACCAGCGTCGGAAAAGTACTTGCGATAGCGCGCTGCGTTTCGCCGACGCGCTTCGGTCCAGCCAGCCAGGTACTTGAGCTTGACGCGCAACACCGCCGCCTGCAATGCGTCCAGCCTAAAATTTCCGCCGATAACGCCGTGATGATATTTTGGCTTGCCACCATGAACACGCAACACACGAACAGCTTCGGCTAACTCGGCGTCCTGGGTGACGACCATGCCGGCATCGCCAAACGCACCCAAGTTTTTACTGGGGAAAAAAGAGAAACAGCCTAGCGAGCCCATCGTTCCAGCCGATCGATTGCGGCCGTCCTTTGCTCCAATGGCTTGGGCGGCATCTTCGATGACTGCAATTCCATGCTTGCGAGCAGTGGCCAAAATAGAATCCATCTCGGCGCATGCGCCAAAAAGATGCACAGGAAGAATCGCTTTGCAGCGCTCGGTTATTTTCGACTCGAGTCCGGTTGCGTCAAAATTAAAGTTGCGCCTGTCAATATCGACGAACACAGGGCGGGCGCCCAGACGAGCAATCACGCCGGCTGTGGCAAAAAAAGAAAAGGAGCTTGTGATGACCTCGTCGCCAGGACCGACTCCGATTGCCATCAAGGCGATGAGCAGTGCATCGGTCCCTGAGGACACGCCGATCGCATGCCGCGCCTGGCAAAACGCACCCACTTCTTGTTCTAGCGCTTCAACCTCAGGTCCGAGAATGAAATGTTGCGAATCGCAGACCCGATCAATAGCCTCGCGGAGTTCACCGCGGATCGTCGCATACTGAGCCTGTAAATCCAGTAAGGGAATAGACTTCATGCTGCCCTCACCTCCGTCCCCATCTTGCAATAATGTTTTTGGCAGGCACGACATGAGCCAACGTCTCTGTTGAATTCGATACGGTTGCCACAGGCGCACATCCAGCCGGCAATTCGCCCTGGATTGCCGACCACAAGAGCAAAGTTGGGCACATCCCGCGTTACGACCGTGCCGGCTCCGATGAAGGCATACTCGCCGATCGTGATCCCACAAACAACGGTGCAGTTGGCGCCGAGAGTAGCGCCGCGGCGCACTAATGTCGGACGCAATTCATCCATGCGCCGGATATCGCTACGCGGATTGTATACGTTGGTAAATACCATCGAGGGGCCGCAAAACACCCCATCCTCGAGAGTCACACCCTCGTACACCGAAACGTTATTTTGAATCTTTACTCCATTGCCGATGTTTACGTTCGGGCCGATAACAACATTTTGGCCAATGCGACAATCCCTGCCTATTCGCGAATTCTTCAGGATATGTGAAACATGCCATATGGTTGTTCCCTCGCCTATCTCGACCTCATCGTCAACAAACGCTGACTCGTGAACAAAATGTCGAGATTGTCGTCGATCTGGAATCCCGGCAGTCGAAATCTGGCGTTGCAAGGCTGCCTGCCCTTTTTGCAATATGCTAAGAACGCGGACTCCCTCATTGCCATCCGTACGAGGAACCTGCCGCGTTTCCATACACTCTAAGAAGTGCAGGCATTCCTCCTTCAGAGGCTCTGTTGATTGCACCGGCACAACTACGGCTTTGGCTTTCGCGGAAATGGGCAAATGATTTTTCCAGGTAATAGAGTGGGGATAGAGAACCAGCTTGTTTTCGGGTGCAACATCGTCAAAAACGGCCATCTGACGATCTCCCACGACAATCAACTTCTGCTCCTTAAATGGATGAAGCCATGAAACGAAAATATGGGCCTTCACGCCGCTGGGAAAGGACAGCATGCTAACAGTAACGTCCGCAATCTGATCATGAAGGTAGTTGCCTCCCTGGGCGGTTACCGCATCAGGCATTTCTCCAACCAGACCCAGGATCACCGAAATATCGTGCGGAGCGAACGACCATAGAATATTTTCCTCACGGCGAATCTTTCCGAGGTTCAGCCGGTTTGAATAGATATATCGGATTCGTCCCAGGTCGCCATCATCGACCAGTTGTTTTAACTTGAGCACGGCAGGATGATACCAGAGAAGATGCCCGACCATCAGGATTAAGCGTCTTTCCGACGCTACGGCCACAAGCCTTTCGGCCTCCTCCACCGAGAGGGACAAAGGCTTTTCGACAAAAACATCTTTGCCGGCTAGCAGGGCTCGTTGAACCAAATCCGCATGTGTGACAGCCGGTGTGGCAATGGCTACACCGGCCACGTCCGGGTCAGAAAGGACCTGATCGACTGCATCGGTAAGTCTCGCGTCAGGATATTCCATGGCGAGCTGAGCTCGCCTGTGCGGGTCGGCATCGCAGACCCAGGATAGGACCCCTAGTTCATTGAAGTTCCGAACGAGATTTTTGCCCCAATACCCGGCCCCAATACAGGCGATCTTGTTAGTGTTTGTCATTTTTTCCACATCTATCATAAGGAGGCCCCTGCCGGTTTCAGACTACTACGATCCGGCAATTGGGCTTGCCGCGATCCAAATATCAAGCGGAGCCGCATCTTTCGAGAGAGATAGACACGAACCGTCTCAGGAACTAGCTTTTCGGATAACGCCCAAATAATGAGTACAAAGTGGCGGAAGTTTCTCGAGTATATAACAAGACACAATCGAATACCGGGCCAGCCAACGAGCTAATGGAGGAAGCAAGGTCATGCGCTGAAGTTCAATGCGGCAACCGGGAAACAGCCTCCCGATTTCGGACCTTTTAACGCCCCGGACATCGCTGTTCCAGGGATTGTTGACGTGATAGTCGTACCACAAAATGATTCCGTCGTGCGTTAGCACTCTCATCATCTCCTGCGCCGCGCGATATTTCAGATCAGGATCCAGTATTGACGTAAAGACCGTCGACTGAAGGACTAGGTCAAAGCTCGCGTCCGGAAACGGCAGCTCGGCCGCGCTGCCGCACTGTAATCGAATAGCTGGCGAACACGAACTTCTGGCCTTCGAGAGACGATCCCGCAGCAGATCGACGCCACACACGTTTTCCGGTGGTGCTCCCCAGGTTGTAAGTTCACGAAGCCAGTGCCCGCTGCCGCAGCCCACTTCAAGAATCTTTTTTGATGATAGATCTGCGAAACCGTATCGCTTGAGTGACCAAAGTATCCGCCGCTCAATCTGTTGCGCGATGAAGAGAGTACCGGGTTGAAATAGAGAGTATCGATCACCGTCTTCGCGCCTGGCGTACGCTGCGCGGATGCGAGATTCTTCGATCCTGGTAGACTCAAGCATGTGATCGTATATTCTTCGTCAAGTTTACGTAAGAGCCGTCCGATTTCGATGATTCAACAGACGTTCAATAACTTTGATCGGCTGTAGATGGCTTATATAATACTCATAGGCGTACCTCTCTAGGTGCATTCTGTAGTTGCGATCGTTGACGATTAACCTGACGGCATCCCGTATACTCTCAACCGAGCCATCGACGTAATGTACGTGCTGGCCGTGAACAAGCGGTGCCGGTAACTCTCTCAAAATCGGAGCGGAAATGATTGCTTTACCAAGCGCCAGATATTCAGCCAATTTGAAAGTGTGGCTCCGCCATACCGCCGGAGTATTGAAAACGACCGTGGACGCTTTGATCTTTTCCAGCCATTCGGGAAAGGGATACCGATTTGCGACGAGGTGTGTCCTGTACCGTTCCTCATATCCCGGGTATTGCGGAGGGCTGAAGCCGCCTTCAAACGTTATGCCGTTCAGTGATTTGCACACTTCCATAAAGTGCGCCCGACATTGATTCGTGCCCGGCGCTTCCTCTTCCCTCCAAATCGATGAAGAGAAAAATATGAAGTCGTCTTTTACCCTGCCGGGAACGAAGTGCGACAGAGGAAGACGGTCTCTATATTGTCTTAAGTAATTAGCGAAGTGCTCGCGAGCGGATTTGGTCCTCGCCCAAGGTCGGTAATGTTTGACTGAATTCCGAAAGGATTTAAAAAGAGGCCACAGCTGAATCGGGAAACTCGGTCCTATGGCAACACACTTGCGCGCCGAATCGGTTGGAATCGAAGAGAGATTTAAGTTTACTTTTCCAAACACATCAGACCATTCAAGCGCGCCTCTATCATTAATGGTTGCTCCATCATAGGCATCGATTACAACCCGTAGCTTTTCCTTACCTTTGATGATGAACCCAAAATAGTCCGATGGGAGAGGAGGAAAGTTCTTGTACGAAAATTCAATATTTGATTCGCCGAAATATTCTTGCACGGCTCTAACATAAAAAGAATAATAAAGCGTGTCGAACGGTGGATAGATCTGAACTGACTTCATAGTTTGAGTGCCACTTGCTGATGGGTCTTACGGATAGGCTAGCGACTCAGCGGATCCGATCCCGAAGGCAATTAAGGGAGCAATGTACGAGAAAACCCTGATCTCATCCACGACGTGCGCTGTGCTTCCCCTGAGTTTCGGGCAACCCGAACACGTAAGACCGCTTTTCGGATAGGTGGGTCGAGTTAACTCCAACAGCGGAAAGAACTGACTTCAGAAGAAAGGACGCCGCGTGATGCATATTGCGGATGAGATTCTTAACACAAAAGCTCCTCGCGGCGGCAAGATTCTTCATCTCGGCTATGTAACTGCTCAAGCAGATGCCATTTCAGCACGATAGTCATGCATAAGAAGTCGTTCGAACCGATCAGCAATCTTTTGTCTGTCGAAGTGCTCGATAACGTATTGCTGGCCGTTACGCCCAAAACTCTTTAGGAGTTGTGGATCTTGGTATAATTTCAAAATTGCATCCGCCATAGCTTGAAAATTCTCGGGTTCTATACACAGCCCAGCCTGCGCTTTCTCTACGAGTTCGCGCGCCTCACCCTCGATGCTGGCGAGAAGGGGTACGGCAGCAGCCATTGCTTCAAACATCTTGGAAGGCAAAGCTCCTTTGAAAAGTTCTAGCCGTTTCAACGGGATTAAAGCGAGGTCGAACGATCCAACCACTGCCGGCATACGCCCGCTCGGCTGTGACGAATAAAAGCGGACGTTTTTCAACCCGATATTGATCGACCTGTTGTACAAGCTTTTCCTTTTCCGGGCCGTCTCCAAAAAAAGCAAATAGCACGTCCTGATGATCAACCAGCAAGCGAGCAGCGTGAATGACTGTGTCCAAACCTTGCGCCAAGCCGTGCAGCCCGGCATAGCCGATGACGAACTTACCTTCTAGCGCGAATTCTCGCCTTATTTTCGTCCTTTGAGCGGAGATCGAGGCATCCAGAAATGCGGCAACATCAACGCCATTGGTGATGAGAGCTACCTCTTTATTAGGAAATCGCGATTGAATGTTATCGACGATCCCGCGTGTCTGGCCGGTGATCAGAGCCGAGCGTCTATATAAGAACTCCTCGAGCTCCCTCGATGCTCGGATAAGCACGTTATTACTGAGAACGCCCATAGCGACAGCTGAATCAGGCCATAAGTCGGACACGTTCAACACCAGCTTCGCGTTCTTAGAAGCGCTCAGCAGAAACCCGGAGATGCCAAGAAATAGTGGCGGCGATTCCACGATCACGAAGTCCGGTGAACCAATCTTCCATATGCCTAATGCAAGGGAAGAAACAACAAACGAGAAATAGTTTAGTAGGCGTGGGACGAAGGTTTTCTTCTTTGTTGCATATATCCAGGTGCGAATAACCTTGATGCCGGCATGTTTATCTTTGACGAGAAAACGATTTCGGTACTCTTTGAAGATCTCGCCCCCGGGATAGTTCGGCATCGCCGTCAAAACGGTGAGATCATGGCCCGAATTCGTCAGCCGTCGGGCTAGGTCGGAGAGTCTGTTTTGCGGAGCTCCCGTCTCTGGTGGATAGTACTGAGTCAAAATCAAGATATGCACGATGGATTTCCGGGACGCGCTTATTGCGCGCGAAACTCAGACCGGTCGGTAATCACGTCGACGATTTTAAGAGCTGCGTTCCCTTTCCCATAAGGAGAAGCTGAAGCGCCGGATTGATCCAAGCTCTCCAAGATTGCCTCCGCTATTTTCGCTGGCGCTAACGGCGGTACCAGGCGGTTCCATCCCAGCTCTAGCAACTCGATCCATTCAGTCTCGCTCCGCAAAGTGACACAAGGTACATTGTAAAAGAAAGCTTCTTTTTGCACGCCTCCTGAATCCGTAGCGATCAAACGAGATTGTTTCTCGAGCATGACCATATCCAAATACCCGAGCGGCTCGATTACGCGAGCGTGCTGAAAAGCTAATCCTAAGTGTTTAGCCACCTGGCCCGTACGGGGGTGGAGTGGAACAATCACGTTGACTTCCTGGGCTACCAAGTCCAAACCTTCAAAGATATTTCGGAGACATTGGACATCATCGGTATTCTCCGCTCTGTGAATGGTGGCGAGGACATACTGCTTAGGCTTCAAACACAGCTGTTCCAGAATCCGGCTGCGTCTCTCCGCCTTATCGCCGTAATAAAGCGCAACGTCGTACATAACATCACCCACGGCAAAGATTCGATCGGCCGCGAGTCCTTCGTTCGTGAGATTTTCTACACTGGCGGCCGTTGGAGCAAACAGCAGATCTGAGGCATGATCGGTCAAGACTCGGTTGATCTCCTCTGGCATGCGGCGATTGAATGAGCGCAACCCCGCTTCCACATGCGCCACCGGAATGTGGAGTTTCACTGCAGCCAGCGCTCCGGCGAGCGTCGAGTTAGTATCGCCAAATACCAGCGCGATGTCGGGCACTACTTTTAAGAGAACCTCCTCGATGGCGCTCAGCATCTTGCCGGTTTGAGCTCCATGAGTTCCAGAACCCACTTCTAAACTATAATCCGGCTTTGGAATATCCAGTTCCTCGAAAAAGATCTCGGACATGGTTTCGTCGTAATGTTGGCCGGTGTGAACGAGCAGGTGCTCGAATCGCGGGATGCTAGCCACAACTCGCGTCAGTGCGGCAGCCTTAATGAATTGCGGTCGAGCACCCACTATGCTGGCAACTTTCAACAAGGAATCCTCAATGGATAAAGGTGGAACTCAAGCCGCGGTAATAGATGCATTTATAATGATCCAGCGAAGACAACTGACACGAGTTCCTGCGAAAGCTGTTCTTGTTCAAGCCTAAACAGCCGAATAATCGGATTTCGAACAATGGTGCTTGACCGGCTTGTTCCGTAAAGTCACGACTTTACCCCGGATGGTTTGTAAAGCTCCCATGTTAGGCGGAGTTTTTTTTGGCACCGAGCTTGCCTTTCAACCAGTTGCCTTGGCCACCTACCCCAACGCAGACGCACGACCGTAAACTGAGGCGAGAGAGTTGACGGCTAGCAATACGCATCCTGTATTCGCACGCGAATCAGCATGCCCCGTCGAACTAAGAAAGTACGAGCAAGGAGAGTGAACTGTGCACTGTCTGTTTAAATCCGGAAATTGCCTGAGAAAAAGAATGAACGGCCTTTTGCTCAATGTATTGATTCTATTCCTCTCCTCTATTTTTATTGAATCCGAAGCATATTCGCAGTGTTCTACTCTCACTCCCTCGGCTCCCAGTGGTCTCACACTGGCAGTTACATCCCCAGTATCTTCGACGCCGACAAGCCCCTCCAATGGGACAGATTCTAGCTTGGTGGGCTACTGGAAATTCGATGAGGGAACCGGCAGCACCGCATGTGATTCTTCCGGCAAAGGTAACAACGGAACATTAATCAACGGTCCACTCCGGGCCATTGGAAAGATTGGAGGCGGATTATACTTTGACGGGATTGACGACAATGTGACGGTAGCCGATTCAAATTCCCTCGATGTAACCAGCTCCTTCACCCTATCAGCTTGGGTTAATCCAGCTTCTACTTCCACGGACTTTCGTTCCATACTCGTTAAGAACTACAAGTACTACTTATATGCGAGCGCTGCCGGATATTGCGGCACCGGGAACCCTCTGGCAGGGTTCGATGAACAGACCACGAATGCTGTATGCCAGCCAGCTCCTCTTCCCGCTAATACCTGGACCCATTTGGCGGCAACCTATACTGGCTCAATCCTGACTCTCTATCGAAACGGCGTCGCCGTTGCGACTTCTAATATTTCCAAAACTCTCTCACCCAGCACCGGCACTCTTCAAATAGGAGCAAGCCAGTTCGGTGAAAACTTCAAAGGTCTGATCGATGAGGTTCGCGTTCACAACAGAGGCTTGACGACTACGGAAATTCAAGCTCTGTTCCAGCAAGACTCCGCTGTTCGTGAATCGGGGCTTGTTGCGCACTGGAAATTCGATGAGGGAAGTGGAACAACGGCTTCAGATTCGTCAGGCAGCGGAAACGCCGGGACTCTAACCAATGGACCGCTGTGGACGGATGGAAGAATCGGCAAAGGATTATACTTCGACGGCATCGACGACCACGTCACGGGTAGCCGATTCAAACTCTCTCGATGTATCCAGCTCCTTCACGCTTTCGGCTTGGGTCAATCCGGCTTCTTCTTTCACCGACTTTCGTTCCATCCTGGTTAAAAACTACAAGTACTATTTATATGCGAGTGTTGCCGGTTATTGTGGTAACGGGAACCCTCTGGCAGGCTTCGATGAACAAACCAGTAATAATGTATGCCAGTCGTCTCCTCTTCCGGCTAACACCTGGACCCATTTGGCGGCAACCTATACCGGCTCAATCCTGACTCTCTATCGAAACGGCGTTGCCGTTGCGACTTCCAATATTTCCAGGACTCTCTCGCCCAGCACCGGCACTCTGCAAATAGGAGCAAGCCAATTCGGCGAAAACTTCAAAGGGTCTTATCGATGAGGTCCGCGTCCACAACCGAGCCTTAACCAGTACGGAAATTCAAGCCACTTCCAGCAAGAGTCCGGAGGAGATTTTCAAGTTCTGCTACGTCTCTTTTCCCTCGAACTCCGGGGATAAATCCGTTGTTGCCGGGTCTTCCGTGACGAACTCGATCGCTGCCGCACTCGTTATCCGGCAACCAGTCAAGCAATTTCGTTTTCAACATCCAGGACTGCCTTCAGGCGCTAACAGCGTCCTTTTCGTCAGCTTCTTGCACTCCAGCCTGCTCAACGGTACTAACGATTAATACCACCGGATCGACGCCGGCCGGTAGCTTTCCTATTACCGTGACGTCTACAGGAGGCGGTGTGACTAGAACCACAGCTTTTACTCTCAGTGTGACACTCGCGCTGACCGTGGCGGCCCCGACAACTACACCCGACAGCGGAACGGTTGCGGCAGGCGCTGCGTCGTCTACCCAGAATACTTCCGGTAACACATATTACATCGCGACGAACGGCAACGACTCGAATTCCGGCACAATATCAAATCCATTTAGAAGCATAGCAAAAGGAATCAGTGTATTGCGTGGTGGCGATACTCTGTATATTCGTGGTGGCACCTACTTAGAACGGATGCGTTGGCCTGTTGGCGGTACTTCAGCCGCACCAACTTTTATTTCGAACTATCAATCCGAAATCGTTACCATTAGACCCTCCGGTGAGGGGGCGATGATCGGCGGTGTGACAACTGCTAACCAATGGACGGTTTTCAACGGTTTGATCATAGACGGTGTCAATGCTGATCAGAATTCTGTAGGATTTGGAATCTGTTGCGGCGTTGATAGTCGTATCACATTCCAGAATGGTGAAGTTAAAAATTTTCCAGGGGCGGCATAGACGTCTTCGCCCATAATAATCGAATTCTAAACACTAAAATTCATCATAATGCGGTCGCCACGTCATACGGTCCGCCACATGGTATGTATATTACTGGTTACGGCAATTTGTTTGAGCGGCTTGAGGTCTATAATAACGGTTACTACGGCATCCATATATACAACAGTGGCGACAATAGCGTCTCGGACAACGTTGTCAGGAACAGCTCAATTCACGACAATGGCCTGCAATGTACGGGTTATGGATGCGGGGGTTATGGAATAATCGTTTCCTCTGGATCAAACAATCAAGTCTATAGCAATCTCATTTATTCAAACGGCAGTGCTGGCTTCGGTGGCGGCATTCAGGTCAATTATCGTTGCCTAAACTGTAAAATTTATAGCAACACACTATATAACAACTATGGTTACGGAATCGATATTGATCAAAGCAGCACGGGCGTCATCGTAAGAAATAACATCAGCACAAACAACAGGGCTACAGATATCAATAATCAGGCTAGCGGAACGATAATCTCGAACAACATGACCACTGACCCACTATTTCTTAATCCATCAGGCAACGATTTCCGTCTTAAGTCAGGAAGCGGTGCCATTGATAGGGGCATCGATCTCTCATCTATTGGGATAACAACTGATGTTTCAGGTGTAAACCGTCCACAGGGGTCGGCTTTTGATATCGGGGCGTACGAATACGTGCCGTGATTGGTTAGAGTCGGGGAAAACAATCAGCCGGAGAATGGCGAATGATTTCTCGGTAAAGTCTCGCGGTGTTTGTTTTCGAAGCACAAGACAATTTCCTCGTACACGTTCTTTAATTGACGAGCGATCCTTTCTAAAGACAGGGCCTGCATCTTAACTCGACCATTAACCCGCCGATTGCCGAAATAAACTATACGGAGTCTAGCAGCAATTGCGTCTGGGCTGGACGAGCTGAGATAGCATCCGGGAATTCCATTTAGTCGTTCGCTCATATCGCCCACATCCACGGAGACTACAGGCAAATCACACGCTAGGGCCTCTTTTATTATTGTAGGGGATCCCTCGTGCAACGAGGTGAGGAGCAACACATCACTGGCGTTCAACCATAATGGCACCTGTCTATTGTCGATTCCACGGAGTTGGTGGATTTGTGTCTTAATGCGTGATGCATTTAATAGGTCGACAGCCGACTGAGCAAGATGAAATCGCTTAACCGGATCGCCACCATTTGCGGGGAACAGAACATGAAACTCGTCGCGATCCCAGCCTAGCGCATTTTGGCACGCACGCTGATCAAGTGGTTTGAAGCGCTCCAAGTCAATGCCACAAGGAATGACTCGAACTTTACTTCTGTCAACGTCATTCGGCAAGGCGTTTTTGAGAGCCTCTGATACAGTTACAATTTGGCTTGCGCGTCTCGCCGCTTCCCAGGACGCCCGAACACCGTAACCTGCTATCATTCGTCTCACGCACCCGGATAGGTTCTCACCAAGAAGATCGGAACCGTGAAACGTAACGACTGTAGGCCTATCAGTAACTGCCCGCGTCACAATGTTAGCCATCACACCGCCATACATCACGTGAACAACCGTGTGCTGGAGCGCTCTGACTCTGGATCTTACCCTGCGCCCTAAACCGACATATGAAGTCATACCCTTTTCCAGACGCTCAACAACCATGAGATCCACCTCCAGTCCAATTGCTCTCAGACCCGTGATCTGTTGCTCTACAAAGACCCCGGAATGCGGGGCTTTGACACTCGGGTACATGTTCGTAATCGTCAGGATTCGCATTGACTACGGACACCGACCGCCATGATCAGCTAAACTCAACCGGATCTTTCCATCCCGCAGCGCGATAGCTATCAAATGTAGCATTTAACAGACGATCAATCCCAAATTCCCGCTCCGCTTTTGCTCGGCCTGCTTCGCCCATCTGTTGGCATAGCGCACGATTGTTGATTAGAGTCGCCATGCGCTCTATGAATTCTTCAACATCGCCTAAGCGCACTACGAACCCGGTTTGGCCGTTATCAATAAGCGAAGAAATGTCCCCGGCGTCCATTGCCACTACCGGTCGGCCGCACGCCATTGCCTCCATTACAGCGTTGGGACAGCCTTCAAAGTCGGAAGCATGTGCCAGGAAAGTTGCTGTCGAAATCAGCGAGGGAACATCATCTGTGTGACCCCTGAAAGTAACACAATCCAGAATTCCCAAATCATTAGCCTGCTTTTCGAGGGATTGGCGCAAAGGACCTCCCCCTGCGATTTCGATTGTAAATCGGAAACTTCTTCTTTTTAAAGCCAAACCGGCCACCAGCAGTCGATCCCAACGTTTGACCGGCAGGAGCGAACCTAGCCCTAGAATTCGAACCGGCACGTCCGTCGGCAATTGACTGCTACGGAACTGCGCCAGGTCCAACCCGTTGCGAACAACAAACACATCCTTAGGCTTAAACAAACCCCTAGAGCGTCGAGCTTTTTCCGCGCTAGCGAAATTATTATAAATTTGTCGTTTGGGCCAACCAGAACATATGTGACCCAGCAGTAAGCCGGAAGCCTTTTTATCCTGGGCTAAGTCACTCCGCACCGAACCCAAAGGGATTGTTTTCGTTCCTAGCGCGGCCCACCATGCCGCTATATTGGTGTGAAATGTGTACGAATGGATCAATTCGGGTTTTAGTCGTGCGGCTAGCCACCGAATAGCGGCGAGCTTTGCTGTCTTTGAGCAGTTCGATGCAGAATGCATTGGAACATCGAGGCGTTGGAATAACGAAACGTACTTATCATCCTGATGAAAATTCCAGACGAACACCGCCGGTTTATAACGGTTCCGATCCATTCCCTTCAAAAGCAGGTAAAGCTGGCGCTCCAGCCCGCCAGCACCGAGTTGCCCGACCGTGTAAAGGATGCGGCAGCTTTTTGAGGATATATCTGAATGCAAGGCAAGTTTCAGTTTGTCCTCGTTACGTCATATGTAGCTTTTGATTGAATGATTGTCTCTGCCCCGCCGGCATCGTGCCCTGCATATATTCCGAACCTGACTTTATTGCCTGTGCGAACTGCGAATAGACGTTGTCGTCCATATACGACCGTGCATCCTGCTCCGATCGCAACCGTCAGGAGTGCCCAGGGAGCCATAAATCCCAAATCGCCGAGCATCAGCACTACGAAGGTAAAGACAAGATACGGAACTCGAAAGGAATCGTCCCCTTGCATGTTCCTCTGCATGGCACATTTCCGGCCCGCCTGAATAAAGAACGCAATCAGAAACGCAGCAGGAATGACTCCGGCGGCAAGGGGAGATGTAAAGAAACGTGTTGTGTGGTTGGTCAAAGCGCGCGGCGGAGACCTGTGTGGCAACTTTCGATTCCCCCACGCCAAAAACCGGATTATCCATAATTCTATTCATGACGGCTGGCCAGATTCTCTCCCGACCGCTCTCCTGCATGGCGCGTTCCTCATAACCAGTAACGGCTTGGTCAAACAAGCCACTTTCGTAAATGATCCCCGCAATCGTTAGTAGCAGGAGAACCGGTATAAAGCCCCGCTTGAGAAGAGAGCGGAAAGCGATCACGATTCCGAGAGCAGCGCCAAACATGGATCCACGACTGACCGTCAACCCGACTACGAGTAGACAACCAACCACTGTTCCCCAAGCTGCCAATCTATGACTGAAACGATTGGTTTCGAGCCCGCAAATTGCAAAATAAATCGCAAAGAATCCAAACCATTCGCCGAGGCCGTTGACGCTGGCTAATCCCCCACCGAGGCCGAGATCACGCTCAACGTGTGCCCGCTCAACGTTCCCGGTGTTATACGCTAAATATGGCAGTGACAGGGCAGCTACACAGAACAAGACCAGGGGTAGCGTCGCGAAAACCCTGGGCGCAAACAAAGGGAGTGGACAATTGCCAGTTGCGTGATCCAGATAATGAAAGGCCTTGTGCTTTCGCTTCTGATACTTTCCTCGTGGACCACGACTTGGACTAAAATATAGGTGATGCCGCAGGCAAGAAGCAGCCAAATAGGAGCGTAAGCGGCTTTCGCAAACGGTCGAAGCTCCCAAATGCAAAGCGCTACTAGAGCCAAGAACAAAGCACCGGCAAACATCGGAACCGAAACGCCCCAAACGTCCGCCGTGAGGGAGTAAACCATCGCCGCATAGAAGCCCAATTCGAGTTGCTCGATGGTATTCTGATGCGGGTATATGTTACCCCATCTGGTCTGGCCCGCCGGGCCGCTAGTTCGATACTCGGTTCTTTAGGCATGTTTTAACTGGATTCTACCGCGTATCCGATGCGCAGTAGGGGTCACCTCTCCCATTACGCCGGAATCTGATCCTTTCGGTTCGCCAGATGGCGCCCGAGGATCGATTCCAAATGGGCGGCGCTCGACTGCCAATTGTGGTGACGTTGTACGTGCTGAGCCCCTAGTCTTCCACGCTTTTTCAGCTGAGTGCTATTCTTTAGGACTTCTCTTAACCGGCCGGCCAGGGACGAAGCAGAACCTGGTTGGAAGACCCATCCTGCTCCGGTGTTGGCCATCATTCTATTCCCTCCAATATCAGAGCCCAAGAAGGGTATCTCGCAAGCCATCCCTTCAAGCAGGGAATTCGAGAAGTTTTCGTATCTACTGGGCATAATCATCAAGTCCATTGCGCGGTACCATTCAGCAAGCCCCTCATGCTTGACGTCCCTCTCAAGATGAACCAGCCCACGTGAGATTTCATCCGCCAAATCTGACCGGATATTTTTTTCCTCTTCACCTCTTCCAATGATCAGCAATCTGGCGTTGCGCACAACTTCAGACACCTGCTGGAATGCAGTGGAAAGAAGGTCCACACCTTTTATATGGTGTAACCGACCGACATAGCCGACCACGCGATCTTCAACCGACCACCCAAGTCTCTCACGAATTGTTGTCGGACCGGGCTTGAATACCTCGTGGTCAAGTCCTACAGGAAGCTCAGTGGCATGATTTCCCAAAAATTTTCGGATCTGGATTAAGGCATCGCCATTGGAGCAGACTGCTTGAGTCGCAAATAACTGCGGAGCGAGCTCAGCCGTCACCGGCCCAGGTAAAAACAGAATGGTTGGAAGATGACGGGCAACTTCACTTGCCAGGATCGCATCACCGTGTACGTATGCGGCATCGAACTGCGACCAAGTTCTACTAAACCTGAGCTGAACCCGGCGCTGAAAACGCTTATTATGCCATCTGAAAGTGCGCCAGGAGATTCCCTGCTGGATACGATCCCACTCCTTCCGCAGCCGAGTTTCGTCTGGAATGTAGCGGCCTACTAATGACAACTCCCTCTGTCCAAAATCCGGCGACCACCAGCCGCCTAATGGAATCGGCCGGATGCCGGCGGGAATTGGAATCGGATAATTACTCTTTATGTCTGCTACGAATGCTGCATCGATTTGATGACCGCGCTTGGCAAAAGCAGTAAACAAGCTTCTCGTGAAATTTTCTCCGCCGCCCCGGAGGACACCAAGCTCTGAATGGAGAATCAAAACTTTCATCGTCTGTAGAGTTTTTAGGCCGTATCAAACCAACTTCGCACTCTGACTTTGCGCAGTTATCGGAGGGAGAATACCGAGTGTGACATTCTCAAGCATGCTAACGAGAGCAGAAGAGCTGTGATGATTTGCCACATATTGTCTTGCGCGTCCAGATATAGCTTCTCGCGCTTCAGGCGAACCAAGTAAGTCTCTAATATCAATGATCGCTTGTTGGACGGTACAGGACACTCTTCCTAGCGCGTAACGCTCGATTACCTGATCTGGATCTATTCTCAAGCTGATTACCGGAGTGCCGGCGCCCCAGGCTTGTAAAAATGTATTTGGGAACCCTTCTTCGTCCGAAGTGGAAAGAAAGATCGCCGCCTCGCTGATAACCCGAAGAGCTTTAGCCGGTGCAACTTGTCCAAGGTATTGCACATTCGGCAAAGCCTGCAGACTTTCGACCATTTTTTCACCGTAACCCGGAGCAGCCGTAAAAGTGGTGAGCCCCCCACAGACTACAAAACAAAGATCGGGCGCTTTTCCAGCAATTTCTATGAGCAAGTCCGGACGCTTAAACTTTCGTAACATCGCCACCCAAGCAACATAGTGCGCGCGTTGCGTCTGCGGGATCACGGCTCCAGGTTCCGGAGTTATGCTTGGGACTTTCCAAGTCTTAGTTCGCCACTGTCGCGGCAGGCTTATAAGTTGTTTATCGTTCTGAACGAAAATTTTGTCGGCCCAGGCAACACCCAAAGCATAGAGCGGCCACCATCGAGGACGCTGATAAAGAGCATAGCGAATGTTAACATCGCTATCGAACCCAACAGCAAAGATTATGCGCACGTTGGCGAACTTTGCTGCAATAGTCGCAAGTCCGAGCAGGTGACTTGCACAGCGCCAGTACCACCAATCGGGCTGTTCCGCTTTCAGGAAACGATACCAGGACAACAAGATCTGGCCTTCGCCGATGCCTACAAATCTTACTCCTTCGATGTCAACTCGCCGTTTATATTCTAATGATTGCCTAACGCCCACCGTAACTTGCCATCCAGCTGCAGCGAGTGCGCGCGCCAAAAGCCACTGCTGCCGTTCCGCTCCGCCGACGGCAGAAGGAGCGCCCATGGCATAGGCGTATATAAGATCATTCACGAAGGCGATCTTCATATCTCAATAGAGTGGGCCATGGACCACGAGAGAAACACAAAAGGATTCCAAAGTTCCATCCCGGATTCACCTTCCGTGACATTAATCGCCTGCAAGCGGCGGAGGTAGCCATAGTCAAAAATGTCCAGGTTCGATTCGCCCCAACTCAGAGCTGCGTCGAGGGCGGGCTTCCAGGCACGCCGGAGTTGTAAGCCGTACGGTACGCCAAACCCTTGCTTTGGCCGATCCCAAACCTCTCTCGGCAACAGGCGGCGTGCAACAGGCATTAAGAGCGCCTTCAACTGTCGATCCTTGATTTTCACACTGGCATGAAGAGGGAGAATGCGTTCGAGTAAACTCTCGTCAAGATACGGAACTCTGACCTCTAATGAAGCGAGCATGCTAGCTCGATCGGTCTTTACGAGACAATTTTCACTTAAATATGTTTCGAGATCCGCGCGCATAACGACGTCCCTATCGAATCCGACGCCGTAGCGCCGCGCTCGCCGTTCCCATGGCTCGAAATAATCCTCAATCTGCGCCGCATGATGGTACTCGGGCCGCAACAATTGACGCAGGTCCTTGCGGAAGACCGGAAAATCGCCGTAATGCACCCATCCGTACTGAACTTGATCAGAGGGCTTGAGCGTTCGCCAATAAATTCGCTCCATGCCACGCGGTCTCCAGCGTGTCTTTTTCAGCAGCGGCCGCAGCCATGATGATAATGGAAGACGAAAGCGATCCGTATCGCCATAAAGATATTTCGGATACCCACCGAAAACCTCGTCACCCCCATCGCCTGAAAGCGCGACCTTAACGTGTCTCTTCGTGAGCAGTGAGAGGGCATACGTAGGAACAACAGCCGGATCACAGAACGGCTCATCTAGCCGCCCGAGCAATTCCAAGAGATCCTCAGGGCCAACTTCCTCTCCCTGAAGGACGGTGTGGTCTGTTCCATACCGGCGAGCTACCGTTTCGGCGATGGGCGACTCGTCCACCTTGCCTTCGCGGAACCCGACAGAAAACGTTCGCACCGGTTTGCTGGAATGCCGCGCCATAAAAGCGACGATTAGCGAGGAATCAATGCCTCCTGACAAGAACACTCCGATGGGTACATCGCTGATCATCTGCCGCTTTACCGCATGATCGAGCAAGATCTCGAGCTCGTCCGATTCGGGAGGTTTGAGGTTCTGTTGATTGAGCGGCGGCGCCCAGTAACGATTGATGGCAGGATCTCTTTGACCAACGCACCACTCGAGCTGGCAGCCCGGTTCCAGTTTGTGCACGTTTTTAAAGATTGTTCTGGGCGCCAGGATATAATCATAAACCATAATGTCCCGGATGGCCTGCATATCGACACTGCGGAACATTTCGATTAACGAAAACGGTTCGAGGGTAGAGGCTATCACCAAACCGTGGGGAACAGCAGCCCAAGACAGCGGTTTAATACCAATGCGATCACGAGCAGCGAACGCCGCACGCCGCTGTCGATCCCAGATGACGAAAGCAAACATTCCATGCAGACGATCGACGAGCTTCGGACCCCATTCCCGATAAGCTTCCAATATCACCTCAGTATCGGAACGGGTCCGAAATCGTGCTCCCTTAGAAATGAGAAGCTCGCGAAGCTCAATGAAGTTGTAGATCTCTCCGTTGAAAACGATGACGTAGCGATCGTCCCAACTCTCCATTGGCTGATTTCCCGTAGCGAGGTCGATGATGGAAAGCCGCCGGTGCCCCAGAATATACCCCGTCATCCTGCCATTCTCCGGACGCATCGGGACCTCGATGCGCAAGGGAATCCAGTAGGCGCTTCTTGCTTACTTTATGCAGGTTCGTTCCGAGAATTGCTAAGAAGCCACACATATCAGGCTACACAATCGCTTTCAGAGACGACATCTCCGACCGAGCGCCATTTGACTTGGGGATTTGATGTGGCGAGCTGAACTAAATGTCGAAGATGCTCCCCCACTGAAGGTGCGCCAGGGTGCGCACTTGGAGCCTCCATTTCCCAATAATGCGTCGCGACGCAAAAAACTCCACCGATCGTCAGCGCCGTTTGAAATCTCGCCCCGTTCTCCTCGAAACTAGCAGCCGGAGTCACAGGGTTTCCTGGAATTTCACGGTGATCGCCAAGATCAAGAACCCATGGAATACCCACCCCCCCACTGCGCTGCCATTTTTTGAGTCGTAGCCACGTTCGCCAAGTTGCCGGCCCTAAAGGATTCCAGCCTGCACGAACGCCGGCGGTTCCGCCGAGATGGAGACCCTCCCGAGCGATTGCCTTTAAGCCAGCAGTTCCAATTGTATTTCCAGGCGGGACGAAAACCCGAATATGTGTCCCAAGCAGATCTTCGAGATATTTACGGCCGCGGGAAACTCGCTCTTTGAGGTCGGCGCGATTTGTGAATTCGCACAACCCATCTGTTTCATCATGATGATAGCCGTGCAGCATGATTTCGAAGCGGTCTTTTGCCACTCCATCACGCAGATATTCTACAAGAGGCTGATTTTCGTGCAGCGGATGTACGGTTCCGCGCATGCGAAATCGCTCAGGCACGCACCCGCTCGTGCCAGCGCGATGAAAAGGCACCACGGCTAATGAAACCGGACCCCGTTGACTAATCCCGCCATATACCTTCTCTAGGTCATCAGGTGACGTGAAGTAGCTGGTGTCATCGTCGCGGATGCAGAATTCCATTTGTGAACGCATTCTAGTGCTCATGCCTAGCTTCAGAAATTAGAGCGGAAGATGAAGAAGATCGCTGTTCTTTAAAAACTCGAAGATCTTCTCTGCGGCCAGACGGTGACCATTCTCGTTCCAGTGTCCTCCCTTACTTCCACCAAAACCATGAAGATAGTTTCCAGTTCGAAGGTGATATTCACGAAAGAACGGCATCAGGTTTAGGTGAGAAATGTGTTTTCTCTTTGCAAATTCCTCAAGAAGAGAGTCTGGCTGGTCAAAATCAAATTCTGTGTCGTATTCATTCCTGAGCTGCCGCTGAAGTTCAGGATGAACTTGCTCGGCATTTGAGAGCGTAACGAGGAGAAACTGGCTCCCGCTCGCTTCTACACTGTCCCTGAATTTGCACAGCAAATCTGTGCTGACGTCAAAAGCCTGTCTCCAATGATTACTTTGGTTAGATAAATAAATATTCAGGGGGGAGAACTCATCTATTTTCGGCTTAGATCCACTTTGCTGTTTTCCTGCGACGCTCCTGCCAAAATCACGATTGCGAATTTGAAGCCTCAGCAGGTAAAACCGTTGAGAAATTAAGCTCGCGAGATAAGAATTTCGTTTGAGATATTGGAAGACCCGTCTTGGAAGGTTTAGATTCCGTTCGTACTGGTCCATCAGCGAACGATCCAATACCAGTCTTTGTTGGTCGTCAAAAACAAAATAGAACCGGAGATTTTCTCGATTGAGAAATTTGGAATTATCCTGGAGGTCGTTACCAGTCAAAAAAGCGAGAAGGACCAAATCGGGAGAATATTTGACGCCGAAATTCAGATACCTCATGTACGCGTCAGCAGTTCCAAAACCAGACTGACCTAGATTCAAGACCTCGAATTTCGTCGCGGTAGAGTTTCCATTGAGCTTTTTTTCAAGAAGCGCCGGAAACGCATTCTCAAGCGCAACCTGGAGTGCCTCTACATAAGAATCGCCCAGAATGAGTATCCTGACACTATTTTCAGGCTTTTCATAAAACCGCTCGTAGTCGCGGAACCCGTGAGAGTTGATGTATCCTTCTGAGAAGCCTTCTTTGGTGTGCCGATAGTAGGCGCCAGGTACGTAAGTAGTCCCCTTGCCGGGAATGTATCGATCGTAAGCTTTTGTGTTTATCTGGGCTATAGTCAGCAAAGCCTCCGATATCAGTCCAGCAAGTACAACAGATGAGAAACAAAGGAGCAATAAGGGCGCGAGTTTCTTGAGGCGAGGCATGCAGTTGCTCGGAAAGCTTGAGAGCCGAGGGTTCACTCAATCTGCTAGTCGCTCCTTCACAAATGCGACCAAATTGCGGTGCCGATCATACTGATGAATGATAGCAGGCGCTTTTCCTTGAACCGTAACTACGCCCGCTGTAGCATCCGTCTGGATGTTACGTGGATTTTCATAGTGTAGGGTCGCAATGATTCCAGCCCGATTGTCTGTTAGGTGCAGATTGATTCTACCGGTGTGAATCAGGTGATTATGAATCCCCTGATCATACTGTGCAATCAGCGCAAGTTTCGGCAGACATTTCCATATCTCCCGGCACATTTCAACCAGATACGCTTCCATTGGATCGGCCGGTCCTAGGGTAACTCCAGAGCAGACGATTCTACGATCAGACATGTTTTTATGAACATCGGTTCCATACAGATGGGTGATCCAATCGGTATTGATCGAGCAATCGCCGATTGTCTGTTCCTCGATGCCAGAGATCAACTTGTCGCCGATCTGTGTAAATGGATCGTGCTGCAAGACCACATCCCGACTATCGGTCAACAATACATTCTCGAATGAATTCCGATGGATTCGCAGGATCTCTAAAGCCAGAAAATAGCGCTCAAGGGCTATATGTAGCGAATATCTACCCACACTCCTCCAGCGTGAGCCGCAGGCGAAGTAATCGTCCTGAATGAAGTGGCGCGCGAACGATCGATAAACTCTGCCGCCTCGGTTAAATTTACGCGGCACATAGACTGGCTCTATAAACGAATACTTAGATCGCAACCCTCCTATTTCCACATGATCGCGGTTGTACGCGATTAGAAAAACTTTAGTACCCGGGCACGCACGATCGACTGAGCGTAAGAACGGTTGCAGATCAGCTTCGCTATATCCCGTCGCTGCAGTGATGATTGCATTCATCGACTCTTTGTTCTCCGTAAATCGCTGAATGAATGACTACCGGAGTTCGCCTATCATAGATCGCGCTCCTCAACTTCGACATTGTCGAAGATGAATCAAGTTGTTGTTGCTCATTCGTTCCGGCGGTGCAACCTGTGAAATTATTTCATGTGATTCGAACCAGCGTTCACTGGCGCAGCCCGACAGCCGAGGCTCGGCTTCGATTACCAGGCGGACGGATGGCTTCCTCTCCGTTGACAGTTTTGACCAGAAATAAGACTCGGGTGTGGAAGGTGCGGATAATCGTAGTGACCAGTGCCACCCGCCGTGCCGCGCGTGCCAACTGCTGTATGCGGGGCTTGTAGCTAGCCTCCATATACGAGACTTCTTCCCAACTCCATGTGATCGGCAGCGTGCGAAAGAGCTGCCGGTATTTCCATGAACTCCAATAGTTTAGAGCGGTGCGGCTGTAGTCGTGGTTGCGGCGGGCTGTCTCACGGGCGGAAAGCCCCTGCTGGTATTCATTCCGAATACCGAGTATTGCCCATAGCAAGTAATAGGGATAACGCTTAAATAACTGAAACCCACCGAGAGGCACTTTGATATGCGGTTCTATAAATTGCCATTTCGTCGGAATCACATGAACACTCGCACCGCCCGGCTTCAGTACGCGGACAATCTCCTGCCATGCGGAAGGTTGGTCCATTACATGTTCAAAAACCTGATCGCTGAAAACAAAGTCGAGACTCGCATCCGGTAATGGAATGCGCCCGTCTGGGGCAATGTAAAAGTGTTTACGATCGGCAGGGTTGCGAAGCTCCAGATAATCCAGCACATCATAGCCAGATGCATTCAAATAGCCGGCATCGAGCAGCTCGTATACACGACGGCCAGCTCCGCATCCATAGTCGAGAATACATGCATTCTTGCGGACGCGTATCCCTTTCGCTTCGCAGAGCGCGATTTGTCGAATATCCCACGATGGCACGTTAACGTATCCTTTATTCTTAGGCGGAGCGCCACTTTCGCGAATGCAACATCTTCGCTCTGCAGCAGCCTAGCTCCAAAAAAAACGCCCGGAGAGAAACCGCTGAACTCCGAGCATGTGATGTGAAAGTCCCAGCTTAATCTCGGGAAGTAGCACGTGTCGCAAGTAAAACGGCCGCAGTAATTGGACATATGGCATAATAGAGCTGACGTTCGCGTCCTGCGACCGGTGCTTCAGACTCAAGCACCATTCTACAACTCTATGAAAAACCGTCTCCCTAGAGAACCACTCGTCCCAAGTAGCTCTGGCCCGCCCGCCCATCGCCTCGGCTTCGGATTCATATTCTTCCAGAAGTGACGGTATACGACCGACCTGATTCTGCTTGACCCGGATGCTAAAGGTTTCCCAGGCAGGACCCGCGGGCGGGACCCATTGGTCTGAAACGATAACCGGTACTCTGCCAGCCTTCATAGTTTCAAAAAGCCGCCAGGTTGAGCAGGCATATCCGCGCGGGCAAAGTACAAACTTGCTCCTGCTGATGATTTCTCCATAATGCGTTTTGGCGCCTTGTTGGTACTCAACCATGACAAATGCTTTATTACATTCAGTCGATGGTACCAACGCACTTGTGTCTTCGAGGTAGGCACGGGGATGCTTTAAGCCCATTAGCCGTCGTCTTACACCGTGAGTCCTCGTGGAGCCGACAAAACAAAACAGGAATTTGCAGCCAGCGAGCGATGGGATATAAGGCACATCTTCCCACTGGGTCATCTGCAGGTAAGGCCCGGTGACAGTGCGGTCGCTGTACCAACGTTTAGCTATGTTCACATAGACGCCCGGCAGGAATGGGATGACGTAATCGTCGGATTGGAACAGAAAACATTTGTTCGCGTAGAGGCGCAAAAGCGGATGCGATCTAACATCTCGGTGGTCCGGATAGGTCGAACCAACGAAGAGAATGATGTCTGCCTGCTCGGGAGACTCAACAAGTTGATGTTTTCCGAATCTGTCGCAGGCCGCGGCCGCAGAAAGCCTGCGAAAGTCCGCTCCGCTGTAGCCGGCGATATTCTCGTCGGCTGTCGTGAGCATGTGAACGGCAGCCACAGTATTTTTTGTCCCTACACTTCGAAGGATCAATCGATCTGATCATGCCGCACTGGCACTCAGATGTGAAACTATGACGCGCCGCTTGCCGGTGCGAGTCAGCGGAATGCTGTCACGGACGTCGAACTCGATCTGCATGTTACGTCCCATGTACTGCTGAGCGATGCGCTCGATTCTCGACCGGCTGACGAACTGCCGTTCGCCCTGAAGAACAATCACAATAAGCAGTCGACTGATGGCAAGCTGGTGAACTTGAAACTCCCTGACGTCGGGACAATCTTTCATTACGTGTGCGAAGAAGGGTCCCGAGATTATTCTACCCTCGACCGTGACAATCGCGTCTTGCACCCGACCCTCGATTTTTTCCAGCAGCGGAAGTGACCGTCCGCATTCGCAAACATCATTGTTCATAACGCCCAAATCCCCACTTCTATATCTCACAAAAGGCATCACGAAATTATCCAGCCGGGTAATGACAATTTCCCCCAACTCTCCCGGCGGAACTTGCCGTCCATCTTTGACAATCTCCACGAGCAAGTTCTCTGAGTTCATGTGCAACCCATTTTGTGCCCGGCATTCTTGCGCGACGAAATGTAAATCTCGTCCGCCGTAGCGATTGTAAACCGGCACCTTGAAACAATTCTCGATGACGCGACGCGTTTCCTCGTATAACATTTCGGCCGAGACGATGATCGCGGAAAGGCCAGGGACTGGATCGCGGTCATCGCCCAGCAGACGCGCCCAATGATGCAATGCACCGGTATAGGCTACTAACAATCGCGGTTGGAACTCGCAGAGTTGTTTCCAGAACAGCGATGCGGTTGGTTCACTTAGTTCCCACGCCGGCAGCATCAATAAATTCAACACACGCGATTTGAGCCGCCCACTGAACCCCTGAAACTCGCTCAAATCGAAGTTCGCGCCCCAGAGATACGCACACCGCTCACCAACATCAACATCATACCAACGGTGCGAGCGCCACACCGCCGCTTCCGACCATCCCGCTTGGTCCCCGTCATCGAAAAAAAGAAGCGGCTCGCCTGTCGAACCGCCGGTGCCGTTTGGCACGAACCGTTCGGCTCGGACGTTTGTGGCGCGAAGTCTATCGCGCTGCTGGTTTATGATTTGACGATCCAAAAGAGGCAACGTCTCCAATGAACGCCTTCGAACAAGCGACTCGGGAACGATCTGCCTCTCGCGCATGAGCTCTCGATAATACGGGACGTGCTCATAAGCATGTTCCAACAGAGCAGCAACTCGTCGCCACTGCAAACCCTCAAGTTCATCGCGTGGTAGCCATTGGGTCTTATCCAAGTAAGGCAATAGCTCT
Source organism: uncultured delta proteobacterium (assembly GCA_963745835.1). Classification (GTDB taxonomy): domain Bacteria; phylum Desulfobacterota; class Binatia; order UBA9968; family UBA9968; genus WHTF01. The sequence goes on along the minus strand of CAVUZH010000025.1, from coordinate 110,765 downwards.
AAGCTATTCTGCCCTTTCGCCCGCTGCCATGCCGGCAGAATCAATCGTCTCAAAAGAGAAGGCTTCATGCGTGTTCAGTGATCGATGAACCGGCAGTCGCGGGCAGCAAATTTATCAGTGGTCTGGCTGCTCGCTTCCAATGCTCTGGTTTAGTGAAGTTGAGATCCGGCAGCTCCTGAAGCGGAACAATCTTCGCCTCACCCTCTTTCCAGAAGTGGGTAGTAAAATTTTCGAGGTACGGTCCGCCGAACTGCGACTTTCGATGATAGATGGCCTGATAAATCGTCGGCACCCGCGAGATGTTATATCCGATTAACTGCGCCAAAGCCGCGTCAACATACGCAGGATTTTCGCCGCCGACGAGTAATCCCGTGGGCTTCGGTGAAGGGGTGAGCGGACCTTCTCCTTCGCCAGCAATGATACCATCGACGATCGAGATGATCTGTTTTGGTGCGTGATGGCCGAAATAAAGAAGATGATTCAGGTCGAGCGTCATGCGCCAGATTGTCTCATTGCCGAACCAGCTTCCCGCTGATGTTGAGTCGCCAGTTACGATCCGAGACGCGCGCCAGAGCCCGCCGAGCATCAAGGTACCTAACTTACGTCGAGATTCCGACAACTCCTCGTATCGTGTCCAAAATCTATCATATGCGGCGTCGTACAGGTTTCGTAAGCTGTTGCCCTTGTAGTAGCAATCTCCGCCGTTTTCACTAGCGCCCAGTATATGATGCGGAAGGAACTCTTTATGACCATTAATGCCGACGAGATTCTTCAGAGCGCCGGTAAGACCCGCCTTTATATGGGTTTTCATCTTAGGTAAATTAATGAGCAGATCGGCATCGAACACTTTCCGGGTCACCAGATATTCGTGCTTTCCTTTCTGATGGTGCGCAGCCATGAGATGCGGCGCGTAGCAGGTGACCCTGAATTTATCGGCGTAGTCCGAAATGTCTTCGAGAAAACTATCCGCACCGAGATCGACTATTTGATAATCCTTTAAAATCGAGTTGTCATAATCAGCATTCCGTTTCTGAGCAGCGCTCAGATTTTCAAACACCGTGAGCCGCCAGTCCTCGATCCTGATATCGAGACCCGGGTATTTTTTACGGGCATCATTTACAACTTCTGCAATTCGGGTTTCCGTTATAAGGGCCTGAAAATCGCAACTCTGAAGCGGAGCGTCGCCGATGATAATTGAGCCGTTTCCCCCTAAGGCAATGGCGAGCAGGTCGATAATGTGTTTTATCAGTGACGTGTGCGTGACGAGAGCATCGCAACCCTTCTCATTCGGACTGTGGTGAAGAACCCAGTTGGGTTTAATGACAACCCGAGAGCCCGGCCCGAGCCACTCTTTGAATGGATTCTGTGGGTCTTTACCCCACATTGAAAAAAGCAATCGCAGCGCGTTCAGCAGAGAATCATCAATGTCATAAGGAAATGCTGGATATCGCGGCACGGATCTTACGATGAACACATCGCTATCAATCGACATTTGTCACCTGAGGAGTCGAGATGAAAGGTTCATTTTTATCGGACCACACTATTTGGTAGCCAAACATTCGTAATGAGCGCCCTTCCATAACGACGCTGTGGAAACATGCCCTCGAGTTTCGAAATCTCGAAATTTGCTCTTTCGAAAAATAGTGATGATTTCTCTTTTCGTCACATAGTACGTTCCGAGCCGTTCTCGTAATTTTCTCTTCCACAGTGACGGCAAAAGCAAATTCACCGTTTCCGCCACCTTTCTTTTATTCGACATGTAAGAATATTTCGATAAAACATCGACAACGGTAAAAAACAACTTGCCACCAGGTTTGAGCCAATCATGCAATCTATTACAAATCGCAATGTCCCACGGAACGAGTTCACCAAAAACACCGATAGAATAAATTAAATCAAAGGATCCACGCAGATGAATATCCAAAACATCTGCAGCAATCAGATTAATGCCGCCAATCGTGACGGCCTCACCCCTCACCGGAGAACGGGCCTGCTTGGCCATTTCCCACGAGACATCAACACCGATCAATGTTTCGACGTTTTGAAGGCAATGAAAATAACGGCCCGTTCCACAACCCAGATCTACGGCCGCTATTCGCTCTCCAGCGGAAAGGCTGAGCTGACGCAAACGATCACAAAAGTGCTTGTGGTTCTCGGTTTGGACTTCAATCTCGTCTGATTCTCGGTATTGGGCTGAATCATTTCGACCGAGTATCGTCGGCCGTGACACAGGTGTTTGAAGATAGCTCATTGTCTCCCCAGACCACACGCGATCGTTGACTGCAGAAACGAATCAGCCGTCCTAGAACGATCTCGTGAGACGTTTCGAGGCGTCATGGCGTAATTACCGAATCCGTAATTTGATCACGGCAGCAACGGAAATCGTTCGGCGGCATGTACCCAACCACGGTCTCCGATCATATCACGAAGAGATGCAGGCACCTCCGCCAGACCGGGTACAAACTGCTCCCTTGGCGTCTGCGCTTCGAGAGCACGCGTCAGAACCGCTACTTGTTTTTCAGCTGAGAAAGCAGCGCAGGCGATAGGGTTCGGCACAAGAGATGATAGGCTTTGCTCCTCCCAAGCGCGAAGGATGCGGTGAAAAAGCTTCGTAATTCCGTCGACAGACTTTACATCAGCTAAGGTTGAGACACCCACCCCCCGCAGGATTTTTTTCGCCTCGCCGTCCGGCAAGATCCCGACGATAGGACGCCCGGCTTTCAGGTAACCGAAGAGTTTAGCCCCCGCTAGAAGTTCATGTCCTTTCATGGTCTGTTCGCGCTCGAGCATTAAAAGCGCGTCAGACTCCCGTTGAAGGTTCAAAATCTCTGCATGTGAAACTGGGGGCGAAGGAATGACTACGTCCGATAGGCCGCGTTTGGCTGCCTCTGCATAAAGCGAGTCCGACTGTTCTCCGACAAACAGAAGCCGAAGTTGTCGGATACGGCTCCCGTCGTCCTTTTTCAGACGCTCTAGTGCGTCAAGCAGCGTGTCGTAACGGTAATAGGATAAAGTCCCGGTATAAAGAATTTGGCACTTTTCTCCGCGAACTGTTTTAGGCTCATCGAGAGTGCCATCGAAGCCATTCGGGATCAGGTGAATCCTTTGTGGATCCAACGCACCAGGATATGCACGCCAGTAACATTCGGCTTCCGTCTCATATCGGAAAATGATCGCTTGTGCGTTCTTAAGTAACCGATACAGCGTCCGCCTGTCGTATAGAGTGGCCCAGAACGGCCGCCTGCCGGTAAAAGGTTCCCACGTCAATGTCCAAGCGTCACGGAAATCTAGAACATAAGGCACACCCGTCAGCCGGGACGCGCGCTCAGCCACGATGAACGAAGACCAAGGTCCCCCCGTCGCCAAAATCACGTCCACCGATTGCCGAGCTTGAAGTTCTCTGATCGTCTTTACAGCCGGTCGAATCCATCCCATCACGGGATCTGGGTGATAGCACCAACTCTCGACCGTTCGGATCGCTTCTCTGACGAGCGAGCGAAACGGAGCCTTCTGTGCTGTCTCGATTTTTGTGAGCTCTTCTGGAGTGAGACTAGAGTTTCTTCTTTGCACCGTTTCGTTCGTCGCTCTTGCAACACCAACCATGGATCCCGATTAGCGACGCGAATCACTTCTACGTCACGGGGAACCTGGGCCAGCAGCGAAAGATCATACCTTTCGAACGATTTAGTTTCGACCGTAACAACTGTTGGTTTCCATCCCTCGGACGGAAGATGACGCACGAAACGAAGTGGCCGGTGCGCTCCGGCATTTCCTTCGGGAGCAAAGTTGTAGGCGATCATAATTACGGATTTCATGATAAACGTTTTATTAGATCCATCCGATACCCGGTAAACAGACTGTTTCTCAGGTCGAAATAGCACAGCAGCTCAGCGAAGAATGACTTTACCTCCACTGAACGCTCAAGCCATAACGCGGTTAGCTGGATGCAACATTGTGAGAGATCGAATGTGATGGAATCGACGTCTCAGTCGGCTGTCAAAGGTGAGCGGGCGCAAATTCGCCCCGAAGTAGTTGCTGATATACTTCTACGAGTCGATTATTGAGAGTCTCGATATTGTAGTATTCTTCGACGAACTTTCGTCCGGTTCGCCCCATTTCGTAGCGCAGTTGCGGTTGCTCAATCAGAATTTCTAATTTTTCTACTAAAGCATTGACGTCTTTTTCCGGTACGAGAAATCCTGAGGCTCCGTCTTGAACTAGCTCGGGTATGCCAGCATGCTCCGTGCTTACCACAGGCAGTCCGGTAGCGAATGCTTCCATGATCACCCCCGGAATACCCTCCTGATCGCCTTTGCTGCTCGTGAAGCTCGGAGCCAAGAGGATATCTGACCTTTCCAGTAGTTCGGCAATTTGATCCTGCGACCTCCATCCGAGTAACTCGATTTTGTCCCCGACGTTCAGTTCCTTTCATTAAGAGCTGCAACTTGTCCCTTAACGGCCCGTCACCGGCTATTTTGTATTCAATGTGAGGATACTTTTTAACGATCTTTGCAATCGCCTTGATGCCATATTCCACGCCTTTCTTTTCGACAAGCCGTGCGATCGGTTAATATCGTAGTCTTGCCGCCCTTTTTCGGCTCTCGCGGTATGACGGTGAATGTGTTCGGGTCTATACCCGATCTATGCACAATGATCTTTTCGCGATCACAACCGAGTCTTATCAAATCGGCTTTTATGTGTTCGCTGACGCAGAGGAAGAGATCACCCCTCCTAAACAGGTCCTGATAAGTGTTCTCCCCCTGCTCTTTTACGTAAGAAGAAATATCGAACCCGCGGAAGGAAGTGACAATCTTTCCATGAAAAACGCCGGTGTCCCTCAGAAGAAGACCGAATTCTCCAATCGGACCAAACTGACAATGAAGAATGTCATACGGATCTTTATCCAAAAAGGGTACGATTTGACACAGAATCTGAAGAAACAGCAGCTGCTTTGCCATAAGCGGCAACGTTGAACGTCCTTAGAACTACCGTTGGGTTTTTGTGAAAGTTTGCGAAGATCAAGCCCAAACGTTTAAGAGCTCGAAGCGGTGCGGCTTCGGAGCACGCGCACTGGGTTAGATAATGATGTCCGAGACAGCAGGCGGTATTTGTCAACGTCAGGGTGTCTTACAGGATCATTGCCTGCACTGCCGGCGAATATATCTACCTCATGGCCTCTGTCGATCAAACCGGTGATTTGACGCAGTATAAAGGTCTCAGACAGCGACGGGAATCCGCTGACGATAACCGCAATTCTCATGGCATCGCTCAACAGTTCGATCCGCCGATATAGGGCTTGGGCTTCGAGTTCGCGTCTTCCCCAGAGGAGCCGCGAACCCTGTAATCCGAAACCGAGTCCACTTGTCCGGTACTTTCCCTCCTGCGATAGTGCCTTTTTTCCCACAAAGCGAGGCTCAAGAGCGTCCACAACGCTCGAGTATGATCCCTCATTCCTGCTCTGTGTTCTTGATACATCGCCGTTACCTTGGCCCGATTGACCGGCAGCCCGAGAACTTCTTGTCGCTCGATCACCGCTTGTTGAAAAATATCTTTCAACGGGCCTTTGAGCCAAACCTTCATGGGCGCCTCGAAGCCGCGTTTCGTCTCTGTCGGACGTCCAACGTGGCGCGCCAACGCATGTCGCAGCGGTAGTTTTCCCAGATTCCGATCGAGATCCAGACAAGAGCGCCAATCCACGCGGGAGGCCACATCGATAACTTCCCGGTCTAGCAAGGGTACGCGTACTTCGAGGGAGTGAAACATGCTCGCTCGATCCACTTTCAAGAGGACCATTGTCAGATGACTCACGAATTCGTTCCAACGCAGCCATTGCGCCACATGATTGGGCTCACAACCGTTATAGTCAAATAAACCAAAATCACTAGGCCACGGTGCGACATCGGGAAAAACCTGTTTCAGGGTCATTTCGTCGATGCGGGAGTGGCCATGCGCGGTATAGCTGCCCAATGGATTTATAGCGAAGATCATGGCGGCCGTTGCCATCGGCTATAATCCTAGCCCAGCCCCAGCGCAATGTTCGAAACCATTGAGGTTGACGAAAGTCGGCGGAGTATTTTAGAGGCGAAACGAACCGGCTCGGGTAACCCCAGAAGAGTTCGTCTCCGCCATCTCCCGAAAGAATGACTTTGACATGGCGCCGCGCAAGACGGGCGACGCGCATTGTCGGAAAAACGGAGTAATCGGCGAACGGTTCACCGCATGAAGTGACGACGTCGTCCAACATATCGAATGCCATCTGCGGTGTGGTGTGCTCAACGATATGCTCGACGCCGATCTGTTGAGCGTACGCTTCTGCATCATCGGATTCGTCCAGTTCATCGCCATTTGTGCCGATGGTGAAACAACGAACCGTGTCATTACTCGCCGCCCTGGCTTTGGCGGCGACCAGCGGGGAATCGATTCCGCCAGAAAGAAATGTGCCCACGGGAACATCGCTCACAAGTTGGCGGCGCACAGCCCGCGTCACCGCGGCATCAACGGCCTCGTAAGCTTCTCCCCCCCGCAGGCTCGCTTCGTTCGTAAACCGGGAACTCAAAAAACTTGCCGCTCTTTGCTTGACCCTTACGATCCAGTTCGAGCCAGGCGCCCGGCTCCAGCATGTAGGTGTTTTTAAGGATAGCATAAGGCGCGGGAATATATCCGAGTCGAAGATAGAGTCGCTAAACCCTCTTCAGACACATCGAGTGTTTTCGCCCACGGATGTGCCATGATCTGATCATATTGAGAGGCGAAGACCAGCCCTTTGGAAGTCATGAGGTAGTAAAGAGGTTTGATGCCCGCATGATCCCGGGCGAGCAGCAAACGTTTTTCTAAAGCGTCGTAGAACCCCAGAGCAAACATACCATTAAACCGACGAAGTGCGTCTTTACCCCATAGCGCGAGCGCCTGGAGAACGACTTCAGTATCCCCAGATGAACGAAATCTTATTCCCTTTTGCTGAAGTTCTTGTCGAAGTTCCGGAAAATTGTAAACTTCTCCGTTGTAGATGATCGCGTAACGGCCATTAGGTGTTGTCATTGGCTGATGACCTGTTTGTGGACAAATCGATGATCGACAGCCGTTGAAAACCAAAGACGCAGTATGGTTCGTCCGCCCAGAGACCACTGTCATCGGGGCCTCGCCGCCGCATCAGCTTCATGAGGCCAATAATAGCAGCCTTGTCTTGCTCAGACTGGCCGCCGAAGTTCAATGAACCACAAATTCCACACATGATGTGCTGAGGCTTTGGTTAACGTGCGGCAATAGCGCGTAACGGACGTACCGCACAACGTTTTATGATTCGAAGAGCATTGTACAAGCGCGTTCCATACAGGATGTGAATGATGAGATTGACCGACGGCAGTTGGCGATAGCGAAAATATCTCATGACTTTCATAGTGGCGACCGCGCGTTCCCACGGCGAACGGGCGCAGTTTGCTCTGTCATAATTGCCCCTAGCAAAACACCGCGCTCCCTCTTTCAGGATTTGCTCCCTGCTCTGCGGAGCCAGGTCGCACATGAGGTGGAGCAGATCCAGAGAATCCTCACACCATTCGGAGATTCTTCTCGAAAATCCAGCTTGATCGCCGTGAAAGCGAAAACTTGCCTTGACCTCGGGTATATCGATCCGTCCGATATTGAGCTGCGAGACGGAAAATAGCCATTGTGTCCGGATAACAGAAGTGTCTCGATGCGAACCCGCCGACCTCCCTCAATCGGCGAGTGTTGAATAATGTATTGCAACAATAGATCGGCGTTTTCCCCGCCAACCAACAGCGAAAAAAAGCCTCGAGGGGAAGCCCCACGACGTCATTGGTGACTTGATCGATGATATCGCCGTCCGCATTGATTGTCCTCATCCCTGTACGAATGATGCCGGCTTCGGCAGTGCCTCCGGAAGCGTGCATGCATGACGAGACAAAATCGTCGTCAATGACGTCATCATCATGTAACAAAAGGACGTAGCTTCCTTTTGCCTGCTCAAAACAAAAATTATAATTGTTCTTTTGCCCGATGCCGGGATCATGCCTGAAGTATCTAATTCTTGGATCACCGATACCCCTAACCATCGCCTGGGTACCATCGGTGGAGCAGTTATCGGATACGACGATTTCAATATTGGAATACGTTTGGCTTAGCGCGCTTCGGAGAGCCGAGGGGAAATAATTGTCGGCTCTATTATATGTTGGTATGGCGATTGTGACCAATGGCTGATTGTTGATCATAGCCCTTCAGTTTCTCTTTCCCTAGACCTTCAGTTCGAATGTTCGGGCGAAGATACGACGCCAACTCGGTTCGTGCCGCATTGGCCAACGTTCAATGAAATTCCGGAGTCGAAAATCAGTATCGATTATCGAGCAGATCAAAGGCCGTAATGTTGCCCTTGGTGTCCGACGGAATAGGAATTGGGAACGGAGTCTTCTATAGGAAACGCTCGAGATACTCAGGGATGTAATTCTTTTTCTTATTTAACACCACTCCGAGTATATTTACTCCCGTTGATTCGAGATCTTTTCGGATCTTGCGAACAACTTCAGCTTTGGTGCGTTCTGCTTCGACGACCAAAATGACGCCGTCCATCTTTTCGGCAAGAAAGCACGATTCCGAATAATCACGCAAAGGCGAACCGTCGAAAATGACGAAGTCGAATTGCTCGCGCAAGCGTCGACAGCATTTCGGTGATCGGTTCGCTGGCGAATACATAGGATGGCGACGCCACTGCCTTGCCACATGGCATAAAAAATAAGTTGGGAATATCGGTCTCGTAGATGGTCTGATCCAACGGCGCGTGGGATAAGACTTTATCGGACAATCCAATCAGCTTATAGGCGTGCCCTGGTTCGAATACCTCATCTAGAGCGGGAGTTCTAAGGTTTGCATCGACGAGAAGTATCTTCGAGTTGCCCGACCGCGCCAATGTAGATGCCAGAATCGCTGCCGTTGTAGTGCATCCCTCGCCATGATCGGTGGCAGCCACCATCACGACCTTGACTGCGGCGCGTTTTGAATTTGGCAGAAGGTGCCGGCGAAGTCTGTGATATTGCTCCTCGATATAGGGATCTAAATCGAAGTCGATTGTAATCGGGCGCTTTTTTTCCTTAAAAACGCTCAACGCCTGGAAGCTGACGCGCCGAGTTTTTCTTGCCTTCAACGAGCTGTTTAGTTTTCGCGACGGCTTCTGCCTTCTTCAAGGCATCAAATGTTCTGCTCACAATACCCCCAGATCTTGTAGTAGCTTGATGTTATTTGAAAGGGGCGGGATTGAAATCCCCGTAATTTTGGATGGTTGCCAGTACCGGCAACCCGATTTGGTCTTCTATATCGCTTTCGTTTCGCAATGTACTATTGAAATATTCGATGCCAAAGGCTGCCGCTATGGCTGCGCCCGCCGAGGCAATGAGTGTGAGGATTGCCAGAACCATAAAGCCTCTACCCGCCTTGCGTAGCGGCGGACTGGCGCGCTCGAGAATGTAAGCGTTGCTGAATTTCTGCTCGTCCATGGCGTCGGAAATTCGTGCCTCTTCGGCTTTTTGCCTATAGAGATCAAGATTCGCTTTCTTGACATTCACCTCGCGCAGCAGACGGTCATATTCGAAACCTTTGCGCTTTTTATCTGCTGCGCCGGAGGAGTAGTTTTCCACCTGCTTGGTCAACGCGGCTTTCTTCTCGTTTAAAGCTTTGAGCTGAACGCGAGCTCCCAGCAACTCGTTGAGGATTCGCCGGTGCACATCATTAAGGCTGATGCTTTCCGATCCCACCGACGTCGGCTTGACCGTTTCAAGTTTCTTCTTCAAGTCATCGATTTCTTTTTGTTTGTCTTTGACCATGCGATCTTCAGGAGTGTAGCGCTGCAGAAGACCGTCCCGTTCCAACTCGAGTTGCGTGAGCCGGTTTCGGATCTGCATGTAGACTGGGTTCTCTGTAATGCTCGTCGATGAAGAAATTGTAGCCTTCTGTTGCTTCAACTGATCGTCGAGAACCGCTACCTTCTGCTCGGTTTCTCGGATCTCTGACTCAGTTTGCTTCAATGACTTGTCAAAGGTCGCCCACGCACTGAGATCGGCAGTAATTTCGGCCGGAGCATCGATAATGTTTTCTTTTTCCTGAAACGCCTGGAGCGCTTCTTCTGCTTGCGTCAATTGCAGCCGGAGCTTTTTTTCCTGTTGGTCGTAGAACTCTCCGACGCCTTGTGTTTTATGAACCTTGAGATGCTCTTCGAGATATAGCTCGGCAGCACGATTAACCGCCTTTGCCGTCCAATCCTGCTGGTACGGAGTGGTGATGCTAATATCGATTACAGTAGATTTCTTATCGGGCGTCGCGACAATCAAAGACTTCATCCAGCGGGCCTGGTACTTTACTTGAGCTTCACTGAGCGTGTGCGGGATATTTCCGTCCTCGTCCGGAAACGGCACGTCCTTCACCAGCCGTTCGGCCAACTGCGGACTCTTGATGATCTGAACCTCAGTATTAATAATCTCAGGCGAAGGAAGTAGGCTTATCCCAGCATTGCCGTACCCCGTATTACTCGGCGAAACGTTGAGAAACTCTCGACTTGGTTTGACTAGAACCTTTCGCGGTCGCGGTATATTCCACGGGCTTGAGGAGCAAATAGATGAACGCCGGCACACTTAAGGCGAGAAAAATTGCGCAGATTAATCTCTTTTGCTTGAACAAAACATAGAGAATGCGCCGGGGCGGGGCTTCATACTTTTGTGGCGCCTCTAAAAGCGGAATTTCTTTACCGTCGACCTGGAGAAAATCCATGAGCGTTCCTTGTCTCCCAGACAGAAATCGATTGTGGTTCTCAGCTACCGAATAGATACCCGAGACCCAAAAGCTCGATTGGCATGATTTCACGCAGATGTTGCTTGATCCATTGATTAGTTGTGCTGATGCCCGACATCGGAACATAAATGACGTCGTTCGTTAACAGACTGATTCTTTCAGGAACGCCTCCTTCCAAGCTCTGCATCGCATTGATCCGCCCTATAACCGGCTCGGGAGCACCGGTGTCGCGTATAAGGATGACGCTATCAATTTGCGCTTCAGGCGTAAACCCACCCCGATCGAAAATAGCTTGAATCGGAGTCATGTCACCTTGAAACTGAACTATGCCCGGAGTCTTTACCTGTCCCCCAACATAGATCTTTCTTGGAGTAAACTGAGCACACTGTAACGATTACCTCAGGATCCCTCAGCCGTTTTGAACTTTTGGCGTAGCGATCTCTTTGCCTAGTTCTTCCGGCGTTAATCCCGGCAGCGCGGATCGAACCCACGCCGTCCAGCATGATTTGCCCGTCGGGTCTGATCGAAATTGGCGCTTTCGGATCCGATTCCGGATGATAGGTAAATCTCACATTGATCTGATCATAAGGAACCATCTTGTAAGTTTTCTCGAGCGGCGCCTGAGACGCTGGCTTCGGCAACCAGCCGTTCCGGAGTGAGCTCCGGGATATTTGACGCTGGGCTGGAACAGCCATTAACCAGTAAGACGGCTAACAAGAAACCTGAACGTGCATTTATACAGCGCGACATAATCGGACTTATCCTCATTTCAAACCCTCCAATTCGTCGGGCATATGGACATAAGAATCCGAGTAGTAGATACAGCTCCGCCCTTCAGATTAAAAATCCTTCGTTTAAACACCTAAACGGAAATGGTCCTTCAGCTAGCGGCTGAAACGAAACCAGTTCCTATGTCTGCCCGGATTGGCGGGCCGAAGGCAGTATGCTCTGCCTTGATAAACTCAACGCCCAATTTCACAGTTATTTGTCGGCTCAAAAGCTTGAGAAGAATTTTGATTCGCCCCCTGGCATCGGGGGGATCCTGGATGATCCCCATCAAACCGTTGAAGGGTCCACCGGTTACTTCAATTTCCTGGCCTCGTCGTAATTGCGACCGGGCCTGAATGACTCCCTTGTCATCCGCGTTCTGCTGAAGAAAGCGAATTACGTTGTCTTCAATCGGCACCGGCGTATCGCTGAAACAGACGATCTTTTTAACGCCAGGCGCCCAAATTACAGAGTGATATTCGGTAGGAAGATGGATACAGGCAAATAGGTAGTTGGGAAACAGCGGGATTAGCCGTTTCTTTTTTTCAACCGGTCCGGGCAAATGTAATCGGGGAAAGAAAGTCTCCACGCCTTTGAGACCAAGATGGAACTGCGCTTGTTCCTCTTTATGAGGCTTGCTGTAGATGACGTACCAATCGCGTTGCAAATTCTCCACCCTATACACCCCGACAGGCTAAAACACTGAGCAAGTGCGATGCCACTGCCTAATTTCCCACAGATGTCCTTGTTTAGCAATGGAAATTTAGCGTTTTAGGTATTTTTCAGGAATCCCAGCATTCCCTTTTTCGGCCAAATAAGGCTGGTATTATTGTCGCTGTTGCCTGAAGTATAGGGAGCTCCTGATTGCCGGGCCGTAAGAGACAAAAAGGATGCGAATGGCCGATCGGCCACTTTTGACATATGTAGGGCTAAGTGTACAGATAATCATACTCTGCGTCCTTCGCAGACCATTCATTGGGGTTGTTTCGCCCAACCTGAGGTGACCGCGTGTGCCTTAAATTATGCCTGTAGTGGAGCTGCAATGATCGCCGGTATTTACAAGAGCGGGCTGCGCGTTTAAGTCTGTCGTTCTCTCCTGCGTCCACTTCTTTGGTTTGCCAGTCAACTGGCTAAAGGTATCGGTTGGTTTACGCGCATGCCGCAATTGCGATAGACAACAGTGGAGACCACCCATTGTTAACTCAGGAACAAACCACTGAAACGAATTTAAAAAGTTATAGCGCGAGAAAGAGATTCAAGACAGAATAGATTTGCGGGCACAGAAATTCCACGAGTCCACAAGGTAGAGCGGTAGCGGTCACAAGCTTGCGTCTTCAAATGGACCAATAAAGAGACATCTCGCTGCGGCTAGTGCGCGATGACAAAAACGAGCACGTGGCATCGACACATCATATGAAAATTGGCGTAATATCATCTGAGATTTCTCCATTCGCTAAGACTGGAGGTTTGGCCGACGTGGTCGGAAGTTTATCAATTGCGCTGGAACAACTCGGACACAAGCTTTGCTTGATCATGCCGGCTTATCGTTCGACTCTCCAGGGCGGCTTCGCTTTGAGGAACGTATCGCTGGACGTCTCCGTTCCGCTTTCAGATCGACAGGAAACGGCTACGATCCTGAAAACCAAATTGGGACGTGACGTGATTGTTTACTTAGTTCGCGCCGACCGTTATTTCGATCGCGAATCTCTGTACGGAACAAAGCAAGGCGATTATGCCGATAATCTTGCCAGATTTGTTTTTTTCACCCGTAGCGCATTGGAGATCTTGCGCCATGAAAATGTAGAGATCATTCACTGCCATGACTGGCAGACGGCTCTAGCGCCGGTATTCTTAAAGACGCAACCATTGCGGTACCCGGAGATCGCCTCGGCGAAAACAGTTTTAACCGTGCACAACATCGCGTTCCAGGGAAATTTTTGGCGCCCCGACTGGCACTATTTGAATCTTGACGAGTATCTCTTCAGCCCCGCCTACCTTGAGTTTTACCAGAATTTTTGTCTTCTGAAGGGAGGCCTCATCTTTGCCGACAAGATAACCACCGTGAGTCCGACTCATGCTGCCGAGATCATGACGAGGGAGCAGGGATTCGGGCTTGAAGGCGTGCTCCAGCAGCGAGGGAACGATCTCATCGGCATTTTGAACGGCGTCGACTACAATCAATGGAATCCCGCGGTCGATCCATTAATTGCCAAGCAGTATAGCGAAGACAGTCTCGACGGTAAGCCGCTTTGCAAAGACAACCTGCAGCGAACTATGGGACTGGCAATTAAACCCGGCGTGCCTCTGTTTGGCATAATCTCTCGGTTGACCTCGCAAAAAGGCGTTGACCTCGTTGAAAAAAGTTTCGACACGCTGATCCAACGAGATGTCCAATTTGTATTGTTGGGAACCGGTGAAAGCCGCTATGAAGATTTTTTTCATCGTGCAGCGGCGCAATTCCCAGGCAAGGTAGGAGTACGCATTGGATTCGATGAAGCGCTGGCGCACCAGATTGAAGCCGGCGCGGACATCTTTCTGATGCCTTCGCTCTTTGAACCCTGCGGATTGAATCAGATGTTCAGTTTAAAATATGGTACAATTCCGATCGTGCGCGCCGTCGGCGGCTTGAAGGATTCGGTAGAAGATTACAACGCTGAGCGATCAGCTGGCACCGGCTTTGTGTTCGAAGCCTACGAAGCGCAGGAGCTTTTGAAAACGATTGATCGTGCTTTGGAACTATTTCCCGACAAGAAATCCTGGATTGCGTTACAGCGCCGAGCGATGACCATGGATTTCTCATGGGATCGTTCCGCGCGCGCGTATAGCGAGATTTACCAAAAGCTCCTGGCTTAAGCTCGAGATACGAGGCGATCAATGTATGTCTTAGGGGTTGTGCTAGCCGGGGGTAGAGGTGAACGGCTTTTTCCTTTAACTCAGGATCGGGCCAAGCCCGCAGTGCCGTTCGGCGGAAGATATCGGATCATCGACTTCGTTCTTTCCAACTTCGTTAACTCAGGCATTCTATCGATTTATGTTTTGACTCAATTCAAAGCGCAGTCCCTGCTCGAACATCTAGATCGAGGGTGGCGCAGCACCGATTTCTTGGGCGAACATTTCGTCACCGCCGTGCCGGCCCAGATGCGCATGGGATTCGAATGGTACCAGGGCACTGCAGACTCCGTGTACCAGAATTTGTATTTGATTGAACGGCACAACCCGAGGGTAGTGGCAATTTTCGGCGCCGATCACATCTATCGAATGAACATCCGGCAGATGATCGACGAGCACCAGCGGAGGAATGCCGCGACTACAGTTGCCGCGCTACCGGTGAAAATCAACGAGGCCAGCGCGTTTGGTGTCATTGAAGTGGACGCGGATTGGCGCATCGTCGGCTTTGATGAAAAGCCGATCCGGCCAAAATCTATCCCAGGCGAGCCGGATTATGCGCTGGTCTCGATGGGCAATTATCTGTTCAATACCGACGTGCTGGTTCCCGCTCTCGTCGCCGACGCCAAAAACAACCGCAGCGTTCACGACTTTGGGAGAAATCTGCTTCCGGATCTCATTCGGGATCAAAAGGTTTTCGCCTATGATTTTCGCAGGAATCGTGTACCGGTCCCCTTCAAGGGAGAGGAAGCCAGTTATTGGCGTGATCTCGGAACCATCGAAGCGTACTACGAAGCTAATATGGATTTATGCTCGGTCGACCCATCATTCAATCTTTACAATCGGAGTTGGCCGTTGCGCACGGTGGGGTCCGGCGATCCGCCGGCCAAATTTGTGTTTGATTGGTACGATCGCAAAGGCATGGCGCTCAACTCCATTGTGTCGGAAGGAACCATAGTGAGTGGAAGCTTGGTACGAAATTGTGTCGTTGGTAGAAATGTTAGGATTCACAGCTATAGCGAAATCGAAAATTCAGTGATTATGGATTGGGTGGAGATTGGTCGTAACTGCAAAATTCGCAATGCTATCATCGACAAGTCCAATGTCATCCCCTCGGGAACGCAGATTGGCTACGATGCCGCCCATGATAAGGAGCATTATTTCGTCTCGGAAACCGGTATTGTCGTGGTGGCTCGAGGTGAACGCAAGACCAGCTGGATCATGACCAACCCTTGATGGCAGCGTCGCTCGGTCGGAACGCTCTTGCCCAGTTTCTCCTATTAGAACGTTACTTTCACCTGGCTCACTCTTCTCGACCATGTCATCCCGCATTTATCATTTAAATCGGATCAACTAGATGGAACGTTACGTTTGCATTCACGGACACTTTTATCAGCCGCCGCGAGAAAATGCCTGGTTGGAAACAGTCGAGCTACAGGATTCCGCCTATCCCTACCACGATTGGAATCAGCGCATCACCGCTGAATGTTATGCGCCGAATTCCGTAGCGCGGATCCTGGACGATCAGGGTCGAATCGTTCAGCTAGTCAACAACTACTCTAGAATGAGTTTCAATTTCGGCCCGACTTTGCTTCAGTGGCTAGAGAACAACGAACCGGAAGTTTACGAAGCAATCTTATCCGCGGATCGTCTGAGCATGCACAAGTTTGCCGGCCATGGCTCAGCGATCGCTCAACCTTACAACCACATCATATTGCCGCTCGCCAGTCGGCGAGATCGACGGACACAAGTTCTATGGGGGATCGGTGATTTTGAACGCCGTTTCAAGCGCAGGCCCGAAGGGATTTGGTTACCGGAAACGGCCGTGGATTTGGAAACACTGCAGATTTTGGCGGAAGAAGGGATTCGCTTTACGATCCTTGCGCCGCACCAGGCGTCGCGAGTGCTGCGCGCCGGCGCGCGGCTATGGCAAGATGTGACTGGAGCAAAAATTGATCCGACTCGGCCCTACCTACAACAGCTAGCTTCCGGTAAAAGCATTGGACTATTTTTTTATGACGGACCGATTGCGCGGGCCGTAGCTTTTGAAGGTTTACTGACGCGCGGCGATCATTTCGCGGACAGACTCGTCGGCGCATTTTCGGATCAACGGCGTTGGCCGCAACTGGTACATATCGCAACCGACGGCGAGAGCTATGGGCATCATCATCGTTTCGGTGACATGGCCTTGGCTTATGCCCTGAACCAAATCGAAGCCAAGAAGTTGGCGCGGCTGACCAACTATGGCGAATACCTGGAGCGGCACCCGCCAACCCAACAAGTTGAAATCATCGAAAAAAGCTCCTGGAGTTGTTTCCATGGCATCGATCGATGGTGGAGCAACTGCGGCTGCAATACGGGCGCGCATCCGAACTGGAATCAGGAGTGGCGAACACCACTGCGCAACGCGTTGGATTGGTTGCGCGATTCGCTTTCAGAATCTTTCGACACACAAGCCGGCAAGTTTTTAAAGGATCCTTGGGCAGCCCGCGACGATTATATAGATGTCGTTCACAACCGAGCGGCCGAAATCGTCGAACGCTTCTTTTCACGTCATGCGATTGGTCCGCTCGACGCCAGCTCCAGAGTAACCGCACTCAAGCTGCTTGAGCTTCAGCGGCATGCCATGCTGATGTATACCAGCTGTGGTTGGTTCTTCGATGATCTGTTGGGGATAGAAACCGTGCAAATCATTCAGTATGCCGCGCGGGTTGTTCAATTGAGCCAGGAGTTGTTCGGCGAATCACCGGAGTCTCAGTTTGTTGAGAAACTATCTGTTGCAAGAACCAATCAATCGGAGCGCGGCGGGGGAAGGGACATTTATTACCAGCTCGTGCGCACGGCAATGATCAACTGGGAGCGAATCGGCGCGCATTACGCGGTACGCTCACTGTTTGAAAGCTATCCGGACAAAACTTCAATCTACTGCTTTCGGGCAGAACGCGACGATTATCAAGTCTTCAACGCCGGCACAGCCAGACTAGCCGTCGGCCGTGTAAAGCTAACCAGCGAAATCACTCTAGAATCATCGATACTGAGCTTTGGAGTGCTGCACATGGGCGACCACAACGTAAATGGTGGAGTTCAGGAGTTCATGCCGGATAGACTCTACCAAAGCCTCGTCGGTGAATCGGTCGCTTCATTCACTCGCGCTGATTTCGCCGAAGTGATTCGAATCATGGATCGTTGCTTCGGTGAGTCCAATTACTCTCTGCGATCGCTTTTTCGGGAAGAACAGAGAACCGTAATTGAAAGCATTTTAGCTTCGGCCTTGGGCCAAACCGAGACGTTATACCGGCAAATTTACGAGCAACGTGGGCCGGTTATGCGCTACCTGACGGATCTGCATATTCCGCTACCGAGGGCCTTTACAGCGGCAGCAGAACTGGTACTCAATGGCGATTTGCGCCGGGCACTTCAAAAGCGAGAGATCAATTCCGAACGTGTCACTGCTTTATTGGAATCCGCGAAAATCGCTGGAGTAACGCTCGATGCGCCTACTTTGGAGTTCGCCTATCGCCAGAATTTGGAACGGTTGACCAATTGCCTAGCGCGAACACCGACGGTATCTGTCCTGCGGGAACTCCGGGAGGCAACTGGGTTACTCGTCAAGCTGCCTTTTCCTGTCGATTTATGGCGAGTGCAGAACATTTTTTATGTCTTGATGCAATCGCTTTATCTCCAGATGCAAAAGCGTCACATCGAAGGTGAGCAAACAGCAGAAGAATGGCTGATTATTTTTGAAGATTTAGCGCGAAAGCTGGCTATCAAACTACCGAGTTCGGCGTCAATAGAGTTCCGTCGCAATCTAAGCGGCACTTGACGCATGCCGCTCCAACTTGCCACCAATGTGATTACTGCCAGCTTACGCTGCTGTCGGTTATTTCGATCTCCTCGGAAGAAACTAAGCAAGTTGTTCCGGTGTCCCATTGGACACTCACAAGCTGCCCGCCTTCACCCTCGAGTTCATAGACAATTGTTCCCTCGGTGGCGATATCGACCGTGCCGTCGGTATCAAGAATTTCTTGCGCCGCCCGGCATCTGACTCCGCGCAAACTCACATCAATCATTTTCAACTCCCGGCAATTATTTTTGAGTCGCGGTCCTGATCCGTAAACCGGATTACCAGGAAACGGGCACTTTAATCATGAACAGATTCGAAATCAACCCGTTTTGCCAAATCGTCCGCTTCGGATGCTCTTAAGAGTCACGTCGCCAAGTCCCAATTTTGCGTGGTGAAACAGCGCTCAAACGATGAATCGCATGACTTTCGCCTAGTTCAACTCGCTAATCAATGATAAAAAGGCGGAGATCCATCACATTGGTAAAGGTCGGTCCGGTCACTAGCAGATCATCCGTTGCCTTCAGGTAATGGTAGGAGTCGTTTCTGCTGAGGTAGTCCCGCGCATCGAGACCCTTAGTTTCACCCCTGCGAACAGTGCCGCCATCGACGATCCCACCTGCCGCCTCGGTGGGGCCGTCGCTGCCGTCGGTTCCACCTATCAGTGCGACGACGCGATCCAAACCATCAATCTCCAGCGCGGTTGCAAGCGCGAATTCTTGATTGCGTCCGCCCAACCCATCGCCACGGAGCGTTACCGTTGCCTCGCCCCCCGAGATGACGCAAGCGGGTCGCCGAACCGTCCCCGAATGATAAATTTTTTTGACGACTGCGGCATGAGCCACGGCTAGTTCAGTCGCCTCACCTTCAGCTAGCTTATCGATCACTTTGACACTATATCCTAAGCGTTCGGCCTGCTCTTTCGCGGCGATCACCGCAAGACGATTACTGCCGACCACCACATTCATAACGTTATCGAATATAGAATCGCCAGGCTTTGGAGTTTCTTCGATCTCTCCCGCGCTGCCCTTGTCGATCAATCTAGCGATCGAGACAGCTTTTTCTGTCCGGAGCTTATAGCGATCAAGAATGACCTGGCACTCAGAGAACGTGCTCGGATCCGGCGCTGTGGGACCCGAAGCGATGGCTGAGATCGAATCTCCGACCACGTCTGACAAGATCAACGAGATCAGCGTCGATGGATAAGCAAGTCTGGCGAGCCGGCCGCCTTTAACTTTTGAAATGTGCTTTCTGATCGCGTTGATTTCGCCGATCGGCGCGCCGCAGCTTAACAGGCGTCGTGTGATCTCCTGTTTCTCGTGAAAAGAGATACCATCCGCTGGACTGCATAACAACGCCGAGCCGCCACCGGAGATTAGATTTATTACTAAATCTTCGCTCGTGGTCTGCCGCAACAAGCGGACTATCTGTTCTGTGGCTCGCAGTCCATTCTCGTCTGGAATCGGGTGGCCGGCTTCGATGATCGTGATTTTCTTCATCGCAACCGCATAGCCATATTTTGCTATGATAGTTCCGCCGTAAAGCCAATCTCCAATCAATTCTACGAGAGCGCAACACATCAGAGCGGAGCCTTTCCCCGCCCCGATGACGAAAAGCCGTTTATAACTGCGCAAGGAATAAAGCCGACCGGCGATATCGATAGCCTCGCCAGCGACTTTGAGATGACGTGAAACAGCTTTGGCCGCGTCTGCCGCCGTTAGCGCCGCATTGAATATTTCTCGGGCATCCTGCCGTAATGAAAAAACGGGTTTCATGCCGCTGTACTACAAAAATGTAAAAGCGAATGAAAGCCCGGTATGCCGCGTTGGATAGGTAAGGTCAGCCAGTAAACTACTGGTGGCCTTAAACGATGAAAAGTAGCGACTAGAAAAGCTTAAAACCGCCAAAACCATACTCACCAATGGGCTTACCATTGGTGGCATCGTAAATGTCGATAAGCATATTTTTTTCAGGATGACCGGCGAGAAAACGCGAGAAGATCTCGACAAAATTCTCCTTTTCGTCGGGACCTGCCTGCATGAAACCTTCGCCCACGTAAAGCTTGTGGGGTCTTTTACTGCTATCTAATCGGATCCAGTAGCGCGAACCGCTGGACCCGACTTGGTCCAACCACTTCCGATATTCGAGAACTCGAGCTTCAATTTCCTTGAACGTAAAGTTCTGAGCAGGAGCGAGAACCGGGAAAAACAATGCGGATGCGAGGAAAAAAACAATCGTCTTTCCTGGCATCCGCATTGATAATCCCTCCTAGCTGACCTGATTCTAGTTTACTTTGATTTCGACCCGGCGGTTCTTGGACCGACCCTCCCGGGTTTTGTTGTCAGCGATCGGCTTGCTCTCGCCAAAACCCTGTCCAGAGATTCGTCCGGCATCGACACCCTTCTTCACGACATATTCCCTGACTGCCGTAACCCGGCGCTCTGACAGCTTCTGATTGTAGGCATCCGAACCGACATTATCCGTATGGCCTGACAATGTTACCTTGGAATTCTTGTTCTCCTGCATGAAAGCTACCAGACGATCAAGAATCTTAGCCGCTTCCGGCTTGACGTTGCTCCTGTCGAAGTCAAAGAGTACGTCATCGAGAATAATCGTTCGCTCAACCTTAGGCGCCGGTGGTGGTGGCGGCGGTGTTGGTTTCGGCGCCGGCGGGGGCGGCGGAGGTGGTGGCGGTGGCGGTGGCGGAGGAGGCGGCGGTGGTGGCGGAGGAGGCGGCGGTGGTGGCGGAGGCGGTTTTGGATCCTCACCAAATAAATAACCAAGACCACCGCAAATTAATGCGCCGCTAACCGCACCGATCGCGGCTCCGGCCGCTTCATTGCGATGTTTACCATCGATACCTTGATGTGCGGCATAGGCGCCGCCGCCAGCGCCAGCGGCGCCGCATGTCAACGCGCCGACCAGCGCGGCCTGATTACGCGTCATCCCCGTGCAACCAGCTAAGAAAAAGCCTAGCGCGGTCAACGCCAAATACTTATTGTTTTGCATCTCTCCCTCCCCAAAAGTAGTGAAAATTTGGGCTACCGTAATATAGGAATTTGTGCTTGTCAAGAAAATTTAAGCATTTACAATCTCCATGTAATCTTTAAGGTTACTACCGTGAAACTACCGGGAGTAAACTAGATCTAGGAGGGAACCCCGTCTCGACTACAACAGGTAGTCAAAAATCTTCTTTTGAGCAATTCGGAGTCGGAAAATTCCCAGTACACCTGCCAATGGTTGCTGTCACTGCTCACATTCGTCCCGCTTGATAATCTACTCGACAGAGTTTGGATACTTCCAGCACTGATGCGAACGCGCCCGCTGGTTGCCCGTATAATTACCAGCGTGTATGTTCTGGCTGCTTTGAAGCGTTATCTCGTAACGTCAGCCCTGGTCTGTGTCACTCTCATCATTCTGGGCTATGGAACGCTCTCTGTAATTTTTAACTCTTCACGATTTCAGCTGTGGTTGGAACGTGAGCTTTCGATTAGGACGGGTTGTGAAATCACTTTTGGCGACATCAACTTCGGATTGCCATTTAAAATAACCAGCGCCGCCCTGACCATCGCAAAATCCGGTCATGTTATAACGACTGCTGCCAACGTGGCGATGAGCGTCAATCCTCTGGATCTCGTGTACAAGACCATTCAGCAAGTGACGATAGAACGCCCGGTGATTCATCTGGAGTTAGAGGAGATACTGAAAGCCCCAGCCCAAGCATCTTCACCGCTGCGAATACGTCACTTGGAGATTCGTGACGGCGCCGTCGTTTTAAATACAGCGGACGGTAAGCGCGTTGAATTCTCTTCTATCAACTTGCGCGCCAGAGATCTAAATTTCGGGCAATCGAGCGGCATTAGCTTGAATGCTGACGTGCCACGGCTAAATGCCAAAGCGGAGCTGTTTCTCAATCAGCAGAACGAGGACACGAAAGTCGATCTGGTCCTCCGCGAAACGTTATCTGAGCGTCTGGTTCCGTTTGCCGGTTCAGACAAGGTAGCAAAAGAAATGTTGCGTCTGGAGGCAAAGCTTACAAGGACTCCGAACGGGTCACCCAGCTTGGCGGTAATCGGCAAATTCAAAGACCTAAAAATCGGCCCCAAACCAGTGACCGGCGGCCTTGATGCTCGCGTGATTCCCAACCCGGATTTCACTGAGGCAACAGTGGCGGCGCGCTTTGAAATCGCCGATTTTGCTAACGTCGTCACTGGAGTAAGCGAAGGTCGTGAGGGGGCAGCTGTGGCAACCCTCATGGGCAGCTATTCAGCCATCGATAAGCTCTTCTCAGTGACGGCTTTGAAAATCGCTACCCCGCTCGGCGCGGCTCATGTGCAAGGTAGTGTTAGCACCGGCAGCGACTTGGGTGTCAATCGTGGGCAACTGTCGATTAATAGCGTGCCGTGGCAGGTTCTTAAGAGATTCCTGCCCGAGCCTGTGAATCAGTGGACTTACCGTGGAATGGCCGCAGCGGAATTAACCGTCAACGGATCTTGGAAAACTTTGCAAGTGACCGGCGCAATCAGTAGCAACAAATTAGACCTCCATGGCGGTAACTTTTCTTTGGCCGATATCGCTTTACATGCGCCGATCGATTGGACCGCTTCATCGCTCAAACTAAAGGACGTCTCGCTCAAAGGGCAATCGCTGGTATCAGGCGAAAAGGACCGTACTAAAGCCGGCGCCGAGCAGGTGCAGATCAATGGTTCGCTTGCATACACACCGGAAGCGCCGTTAGTCGTAAATGGGCGAGTTCAAATAAACGGGGGCCGCTTTGCGTCGGCTGACGGCACTAAGCTCGGCGAGAATCTCCTCTTGTCGGGCAGCGTCGAGGTTGTCTCCAATACCGAGCGCCATCCAATGCGGATCGCCGGCAAGCTGTCGTTACAACGCGGTGAAATGTTATGGGGGAAGTTTTTCGCTGGTTTGGGTGGACAACGACCGGTGTTGGAATTCGACGGCGATTATTTACGCGACGACGACAGCATACGGCTACGTCAGGGCCGGTTAACTCTTGCGTCTACCGGAGCCATCGAGGTTAGCGGCACGATCAATCAGCTGGCGCGGGCGCCATCGATCGAAATCCAAGCGCACAGCGATAATTTAAGTGCCGGCGGCTTCTTTACTTCTTTCGTTCAGGAAAACTTTAAGCGTCAATATCCATTCATCGACAAGTTAAGCATTGGCGGACAAATCGCTTTTCAGCTTCACGCGCGCGGCAATTGGGACCGCCTGATTACCGAGGGGCGCATGACTTTGCAAGGCGGCGAACTGCGCCGCGGAGCCAATGAATGGGAAATCGGTCCGCTTGCTCTTACCTTACCGTTCCAGGTCAGTTATCCGGAAAAATCAAACAGCGTGAACCGCACTCCGCCCGGAATTCTTTCGATTGGTGGCGGCCGTTTCGGCTCGCGCTCGTTCGCACCCATAACCAGCGCGATTTCCCTATCTAATAATACGTTGATTTTCCACCAACCGGTTCGACTGGTGATTTTTGGCGGCACCGTGGAGATCACTAATTTAGCCTGGCCTGACGTTGTCAACGATCCGAAAGCGATGTCCTTTGCTCTCGACTTAAGGCTTTTACAACTGCAGGAATTGACCGATGCTTTGGGATGGCCCCGCTTTAGCGGAACATTGAGCGGAACCATCCCGCAGATTCGTTCGACCGGAGACACACTGCGCAGCGAGGGTCAGGTACACGCGGACCTGTTCGGCGGGCAGCTGCAAATTGATCAAATGGAGATCGAGAATCTGTTCTCCACCGTCCCATCGCTCAAATTGGCAGCGCGCTTTCAAAAAATTCGCCTGGAGCAAGTTTCCGATACCTTTGCATTTGGCAAGATCTCGGGCATTTTAGAGGGAGCGGTTGACGATCTTGTGATCACGGAGGGGCAACCGGCGCGCTTTCAAGCTCAGGTTGAAACCGTCGAACGGCCGGAAAGTAGTCAGTGGATCAGCGTCGAAGCTTTGAACAAAATCACTATCCTGAGTTCCGGACAGGATTCGAATGTGCTTTACGGCGGTTTAGCCGGATTATTCGACAATTTCCGTTACAGTAAAATGGGCTTCAGGGCGAGCCTGAGAAACGACAAATTGACACTACGAGGAGTCGAAAGCCGCGACGGCAAAGAATTTCTCGTCGTCGGAACCCTGCTGCCGCCCACGGTTAATATCATCAGCCACACGCAGGAGATTGGCTTCTCTGAGCTGTTGCGAAGACTAGAGCGGATCACAACGGAGAAGCCGCAAGTAAAATAATGGAGGAATGATGCGGGGACGAGTTACAGTGGTTTTATTACTTATTCTGAGTGCCTGCGTCACAGTAAACATCTATTTTCCCGCCGCCGCGGTCCAGCGCGCCGCAGATGAAATAGTTAAAGAGACGTGGGGCGGTTCGAACGGGAAATCGGAGCGCGTTCAGCCTCAGAGCCTGCTGCCATTTGCCCCGCACCGAACCCTCTCGCTCAGCCTGACCCGTGAGGCGTTCGCCCAAGAAGCCGATATCAATGTGTCCAACCCGGCGATCCGCGGACTGAGGGATTCGATAAAGCGCCGCAGCGGAGCCATCAAACCCTATATGGACAAAGGCAGTGCCGGCATCAATCAAGGCGGCCTGCTGGTGGTTCGCAGCAGTGAGGGATTAAGCCTCAAAGAGCGTGCTGAAGTGCAACAGCTGATCGAAGCCGAGAACCGCGACCGCGAAGCGCTGTACGCGGAGATTGCAAAGGCCAACAATATTCCTCCCGATGCGGTGCCGAAGATTAAGGGAATTTTTGCCAAGAGCTGGATAGATCAGGCTCAATCGGGCTGGTGGATCCAGGACGCGCAAGGAAATTGGAAAAGGAAGTAAGCACGAATCCAGGCTGCTGCTAATAGGAGTATTATTGGTCTTTCAGGTTTCATCTCGACCTTTTTATCCTTTCCCCAGTTCCTGCGAGCGTTTAGTCGCGCTGACAACCGCTTCCATCACGATTCCTTTAAAAGAGTTCTGCTCTAGGGCATACAGGCCTGCGATGGTAGTGCCGCCCGGCGAAGTCACCTCGTCTTTGAGTTCGCTCAGGTGTTTGGCACTATCGAGCGCCATGCGCGCAGCGCCAAAGACAGTATGAAGCGCAAGCTTGAGCGCCACCTCGCGCGATAAACCAACTTTGACGCCGCCATCCGCCAGAGCCTCAATGAAAAGGAAAACATAGGCCGGCCCGCTACCGCTCAGCCCGGTGACCGCATCCAAATCTTTTTCCTCGACGGGCAAGCCAATCCCGAAACTGTTGAGAATCGCATCAACGATTTCCAAATCCTGCGGCGTAGCGTGCGCCCCTGCTGCGTAAGCCGCGGCACCGGCGCCAACCACGCAGCAAATATTAGGCATCACACGGACGACGCGAGCGCCGGGCGCCAAGCCGGCTTCAATGCGGGAAAGCGGCACGCCCGCTGCAACCGAAACCAGCAGCTTCCCTGCGCCAAAACTTTTTGCCATTTGCTTCACGACCGAGTCGAGAATCTGCGGCTTGACGGCCAAGATCACGACATCGGCAAAGTCACAGAGCTGTCGATTATCCGCCGTTACACCGATTCCCAACTCGTTACCGATGGCCCGCCGCAAAGCATCGCTGACATCGCTGGCCATAACCTGATCGTTAGTTACGAGACCCGACCGAATGATACCTCGCGCAATTGCCGAACCGATCTTCCCCGCCCCGACAATGCCGATCTTTCCAGTTACCATGAGATTTCTCCTTCAGCCCATTCCGGTCATTGCCAAAATAGAGCGTACCGGCAGGAACTGCAAAGTCGTCCGGGAGCGCAAAAGACAAAGGCCCATGGCACTGAGCCAATGGGCCTTTGTCTTTGTCGAGATGAGACAGCAAAGCCAAATCTAATACTTCTTACCGATAGATTGGAGGCCTCTCCATGCTTCGACGTCGTCAGGGCTGAATGCCAAGACTTCGCGGAATTTCCGTTCCGCCTCCCCAGTCCGGCCAAGCTGGGCATAAGCCTGACCAAGTATTCGTCGCCAATCATTTCTTCTCCGGCGCAGCCGCAATGCTTCCTCGTAAGAGGCGGCAGCCTTATCCCACATTTGCAGTCGTAAATAGATCTCGCCGAGTTCGGAATGAATCGTGGCCGAGTCTTCGCCCTTGGATTTAGATTTCTCCAAAAATTCTCTAGCCTCTTGAAGTTGGGTTTTGGCGCGGGTTTCATCGGTTTGGGCCTTCGCCTGGGCGGCGATTAAGCGCCCCCATGCTAGCAGCACCGCCGGATGCTCGGCGTCAATTTCCCCAGCCCGGGAGAACCATTTCTCCGCTTCGGGAATATCCCCCGAGTGAAGGGCGATATTACCCAGACCCAGGTAAGGCAAAACTTCTTTGGTGCCCATCTGGATAATTTTGCTGTAGACAGCCTTGGCGTCGGGTAGATAGAACTCGTCGCTCATCGCCAGGACTTGAGAGATCGCGTCTTTGTCTCGTTCGAGAGCGGCAAAAGCGGCTTTGGCGCCTTCCGTGCTCTTATCCTGATCCAACAATACCTTTGCTTGAAGCAAATAAAATTTCGGATTATTGGGCTCCAGCTTGATAGCTTGCTCCAACTCGGCCAGCGCCCGATTGCGCGAGAGGCTCGCCGCATACGATTCCGCCATATAGTAATGGTGCATGGCCTCGGAAACCTCGGGTGGGCGTGATTTGAGCCATGGCGCTTCTATGAGATGCGGCGTCATTAGCTGGCGATTGAGCTCAGTGGTCGGCCGTCGCAAGTTTTTTGGCGCGGAAAATTCCAGTTGCGCTCCGTCATCGGTATTGATGTCGGCGTCCTTAGAGAAAGCCAGAAAACCATCTCGATTCATTCGATAGAATCCCTGAGCAGCATAAACATCGGACAAACCGAGATATTCAAAATCCGATCTTAACATCGGATTGTTGTCATAGATCTTCTTGACTGCAGCGTAATCGAACGGATGCTCCTGTTTGCTGCCGATCAGAAGGAAATCGCTCTCTTTCATCGACCACAATGAAACATGCGGAAATGCCTCGACGAAGGTGCGGAAAACCATGCGAAAGTCGTCCGGCGACATCGAGTAATTATGAAACCACTGCGCAAAAATACCGTCATCCTTAATCTTGGATTTAATGACCTGATAAAACTCCCGAGTATAGAGGTTGGCAATGCCGGCAATCCATGGATTGGAAGGCTCCGCGGTGATGATGTCGTAATATTTGGGGGTGGCTAAGATATAGTTGCGGCCGTCGGTCGGAATCACCCGCACCCTTTTATCTTCAAGAACGCTGGAATGGCGCGAATGGCGCGCGTTTCGATAGAGGCGATCGACCGCGCCGCGATATTCCCTGTCCTCGGAGAGAGACATGAGCTTTGAGCGTTCGTCATCTTCCATAACGCCTTTGTAGAAAAGACGCTTCTTCTGGTCGTCGTACCAGATCCGACCGGCGGGCGTGTTCGGAAGGGACATCCCCTCGGGAAATTCTTCCATCTCGACGGACGCGCGATCGAAATATTTGCTTGCTTCGATCATGGCCGGTTCGATCTCGATGACTTCGATCTCTTTCACCGTATCAAAAGTTGCAAGCGCCTTGGCCGAGTGACCGCTGCCGAGCCCAATCGTGAGCGCCTGTTCGGCTTTCGGATGAAGCAACATGGGAATGTAGCTGGTCATCAATTGGCTCAGAGCGTCGCCGTACGAGCCGTCGATTTTGCCGTTGGATTTAAAATAGATATAGTCGCTGCCGGAGATTTGATGGACACTGACTGTGGTGGTCAGCCCTTCTCGATAAAACAAAATATCGTCACGTTTCATCTCCTCAATCCGCAACGAATCCGAAGGCAAGCTCTCATAGCGGTCGTTATAGATAGTGACGCCGCTGGTCAGGATGTGCGGATCCCAACGTTGCACTTTGAACGGCACCAGGACCGCCAAAATTAAAACCGCCACGCCCAGCATCGCTCGCGGCAGCGGCGCGAGCTTGGGATCGCTCGCGACCAGCGCGCAACCGATCAGCAAATTCATCACCACTGCGAAAATGATCGCATTCTGAACGCCGATAGTCGGAATCAAAATAAATCCGCCTGCAAAGGCGCCCAGCACCGCTCCTATGGTGTTGGCGGCGTACGAGCTGCCGACGCCGCTGCCGACCCGGTAAAGACTTTGAGTAAACAGGCGCGCGACTAAGGGAAACGTCATGCCCAAAAGAACCGTGGGAACGAACATGACGAGAGCCGATAGAAATATTTGCAAGTAGAGAAAAACAGTAAACGTATCGCCGAAGCCGTGCAGCAAACGGACAAAGATCAGCGGCAGCCGTTCAAACAGCGGTATTGTGGCGAGCGCCGCCAATCCAACCCACAATTCGATTAGGCCGAAGCTACTCAAGCGAGGTTCCCGCTGGCCTAAGAAGCGGGCATAGATAAATCCTCCTAGGGCAAGCCCGATCAGAAATGTCACCAGCATAGTGGTGAATGAGTAGATCGAGCTGCCGATCACCAACGTCAGCGCGCGTGTCCAGGCATTCTCATATACGAGCGAGGCAAAACCGGACAACCCGAAGGAAACCAGGACCACCCAGCCGAGCCAGGGCGGCGAATTGTCCGTCACCGGTGTCTCAGGTATCTCGTCTGCGCTGGCCGTCTTGAATTCCAGCGGCTTCTTGTCCCGCAATCGGTCGACGATGAGAATCAGCGCGGCGATGATCAAATTCAACCCCGCCGCCACATATACCGTTGTACGCATACCAAACGTTGGAATGAGAAAAAATCCGGCAGCCGCGCAACCGATCACCGCTCCGGTTGTGTTAGTCGCGTAAAGGTCGCCTACCCGGCGACCAAACTGCGAAAAGCTGCGCACATAAAATCGGCTCAGAACCGGCAAAGTTGCGCCCATTAGCAAGGTGGGAAAAACCAGCAGCACAAATGATAGAAAGAAAAGGACTAGGTTGAACAGGAATGGATACGATTCGTTCAATCCGAAAATCGGACCGTAGGCTTTTTGCGCTAAAGCAAACAGCCACGGGACGGCAAATCCATAAATGCCCACGCCTGCTTCGAGTAGACCATACAGCAAGAAATCGTTTTTGCCGCGATCGGCTATCTTGCCGAACAGATAACTGCCGATCGCCAATCCTGCCATGAACGCAGACAGAACCGTTGCGATAGCATAGGTCGTATTACCGAAGATCTGCGTCAGCATCCGGGTCCATACCACCTGATAAACAAGGCCGGCGGCGCCGGAAAAGAAGAAACAAAACAGACCGACCAGAAGGAGCCAGTCTTGTGTCGAACGTTTGGAACTTACGATCATTATTTTCTCCCGGACGAACTCCTACAGAAACAATCCGCAGTGATAGCAAGCCCGTCGAAGACTGTAAAGGGTTGATTGCTTATCAGGAGCGCTAAATAAGACGGTAAAAACATACGTAAATAGAAGCATTGCGCGCTGCTGGTTTCGTTGACTTTTTGATCGATGTCAGATAACCCCAATCAAAAGATCTTCCACGCATTTTAGCTGTCATGGTCTAGATTCGGGCATCGATTTTAAGATCCGCTGGTACTTACTGTCCGTGTCCATACTGTGCTAACTATAATAGTCAGATAGATAAATTATTCTGGAGGAAAGCAATGGCTAAGGCTGAGAAACGAGACAGCGCTCCGGTCGAATCCGTCAGGGATTTACGGACCGCCATAGAGTGGATGAAGAAAAACGGCGACCTCATCGTGACCGACAAAGAGGTCGATCCCGACCTGGAAATCACCGGAATTCAGAAACAATTGGACGGTGGTTGCCCGATTCTTTTCAACAACATCAAAGGAAAGCCACACCATCGCTGCATCACCAATCTTTTTGGCGACATGAATGTGATCGGCAAGCTGTTCGGCTGGAAAGATCACGCTGACCGCACCAGGAAACTGGCATACGCTCTAACTCATCCGATTCCGCCGGTGATCATCGATCAAAAGGATGCTCCGGTCCAAGAAGAAGTCTATGAGAAACCTGCTGACGCCAACGAGTTTGTCGTTCCGATCCGTCACACGGATATCGAGCCCGAGCTAACCGTTGGTTCCGGCAACGGCTTGATATCGGGTGAGTACTTCGATGGTGGATCACACATCGGTTATAACCGCATGAACTTCCGCTGGGGAAATGTTGGCACTTTCCAAATTTCTCCCGGGTCACATAGTTGGCAAGTCGTTACCAAGTACTACAAAGACAACAAGCTTGTGCCGATCACGATGAACTTTGGCTTGCCCCCATCATCGAGCCTGCTGGCAGGCTCAGGTTTTGATTACGTGATTTTGCCGCAGGGCTGCGATGAAATCGGTATGGCGGGAGCCGTGCAGGGTTTTCCGGTGCGGCTGGTCAAAGCGCGCACCGTGGACGCACTGGCCGTTGCCGATGCTGAAGTCGTTCTCGAAGGTTATCTCAACCCGAGAGACCGACGTTTCGAAACCGCAGAGGCCGAAAAGGCCGGCGTACAAGGCCGCTACCATTTCCACCCGGAATGGGCCGGCTATATGGGCAAAGCCTACAAGGCGCCGACTTTTCACGTCACGGCGGTCACCACGCGCAAACGTGAGAGCAAGCCGATTATCTTCCCGCTGGGCGTGCACACTCTCGATGACCACAACATCGACACCACCGTGCGTGAGGCGGCGATGTTCGAGCTATGCGAACGAATGCAGCCGGGCATCATCATGGACGTCAACATTCCCTACTGCATGACCGATTGGGGAGGGGCGATCATTCAAGTTAAGAAGCGCAACAAAATCGAGGAAGGCTGGCAGCGCAACTTTATGGCAGCGATTCTTGCGACCTCACAGGGATCCCGGGTCGTCATCGCGGTCAGCGAAGACGCCGATCCCTACGACATGGATGACGTGATGTGGTGTCTGACAACTCGGGTCAACCCCAAAACCGATATTATCAATCCGCTACCGGGCGGCCGCGGTCAAACCTTCATGCCGGCTGAGAGGATGACTGCCGGTGAGCGGGAATGGACCGCGTCAAATACGATGTTTGAGGGCGGCATGGGCATCGATGCCACTGTTCCTTTTGGTTATGAGAGCGACTTTATGCGACCGGTTTATCCTGTCGACAAAATAGATCTCAAGAAATGGTTCAGTGAAAAAGATATTCAAAACGCCAAGGCGCGGATGCAGGGTTGGGTACACTCATTGGCGCGCACCGGTAGATAGTTTCCAGCACACAGTCACGGTTCGAGTACAAAGGGCAGGGATTTTTTCTCTGCCCTTTGTTTTTTAACGCCGAGAAATAAGAAAGGACGGGTTAGTGAGATTGTGAGTTCAAAAAGTAAAATCAGCTCTCGGCAATGACACCGATGCTCCTGTGTGAATGCAAAAACGCAAAATTTACGTTGACAAAAATCAGCTCCTTTGCTACCTAACTCATAGCTTTTGTATCTTCGCTCCCGCAGATCCACCACTAATAGAAATCCACTGAGGTCTAAGTATGGAGAAACGTCCCAAGAAAACGCCCACTCATACTTTGTGTTGGAGGACGACGAACTGCTTGAAGCTCGCGATAACCGTCATCCTGTTATTGCCAGGACTCGTCGCCACCGGCTACATACCGCAGCACTACCAAACAATAGAGCCGATTCTAGCCCTACAAGCTCGCACTAGCGAAAAGCCGCGCTCGCGGGAGCTCGTGAAAATTTTTTCCATCATTGAGGCGAATCGGCCTGACATCATGGAACGGGAAGCATGGGAGTTGTCAGAAGTCATTCTTAAGGAAAGTTCCAAATATAAACTGGACCCGATACTGATCCTGGCCGTGATCGACGTTGAAAGCAAATTTCAATTCGGCGCAATCTCACCCGCCGGCGCCAGAGGGATCATGCAGATCATGCCGGCGACGGGAAAGTTTCTTGTCAGAAGGGTGCGCGAATTGGCCGAAGAGATCAAAGCGGAGCAATTCACGCCCGAGCATCTCGATGATCCCATTGTCAATATCAAGCTTGGCACTTACTATTTGCATGATCTTCGAAAAAGCTTTCAGAATCTGAGTAAAGCTCTAATCGCCTACAATCTTGGACCGAACGAACTTCGGATCCGTATGGAGAACCAGATCGAATACACCGACGAATATGCAACCGCAGTCCTCGCAACGCATCAAAAATTCAAAAAGATCAAGCCGGTCACGTTCTGAGAACTAACCCAGCCGTTGGTTATGTTGGCAACCCCTGCCGTTCTTGTGTTAATGAAAGAAGATCAGGTGCGCGAACATGAATACACGCCGGTCGTTAGTGCTCTCAAAGGAAGCATCGAAAGCTATCTGCAAACACGCCGAGGAAACGTTTCCTGAGGAATGCTGCGGAATCGTTCTGACCGACGGCACGGCCGACTACGTCCAGCGCCTGAATAATATTCAGAACCAGCTCCACGCCCTCGATCCGCAAACTTATCCAAGAACCGCAGCCATTGCCTACGCCGTGGATCCGAAGGAATTGGAAAGGATCATCGACAACGCCGCATTGAACGGCGCCAAACTCAAAGCCTTCTATCACTCTCACCCTGATCACAACGCGTACTTCTCCGAAGAGGACAAAGCCTTCGCCAGTCCTTTTGGGGAACCTATTTTTCCTGAAACCGCCCAGATCGTCGTATCCCTCTATCATCGGGAAATTAGAGATATCCGTGCTTATATCTGGTCGGAGGAAGAAAAAGATTTTACCGAAGTTACCGTAGATACCTCCGAGCAAAATTATTAGCACATAGAACGATATCAGAGCTCTATATCTCGGAACCAAATCGGCGCTTCAACGATACATAACGTAAATAATGAGGCTTGCGTGGAAGCCGGATATCGCGAGAAAAGTATCGATGCAGCCGGCTTGAATATTCATTATTTAGAGTGGGGCGCGCCGGCAGACGAATTAATGATACTTGTGCATGGATTCTTAGATCATGCGCACAGCTGGCGCCCATTCATAACGTCTCTTCAAAGCAAAAGTAAAAAACCGTTGTGGATTGTCGCACCGGACTGCCGAGGCCACGGCGACAGCGGCTGGGTTGGCACCGGCGGGTATTACCATTTTCCTGACTATGTTTTTGATCTCCACTGCCTGATTCAGAATCTCGGCGCGTCACACCTGTCACTCATCGGTCATTCCATGGGCGGCACGATATCATTTCTTTACACCGCTACATTTCCAAAACAAGTAGCCAGTTTGGTGCTGATCGAAGGCGTGGGGCCTCCGGGATCACTCTTTTCAGACGCGCCGCCTCGGATGGAGAAGTGGATCTCCGAGGTGCGGGAGAGAGGACGAAATCACTTTCGGCAGTACACCAGCATAGACGCCGGAGCCAAGCAGTTACAGCAGACTAACCCGCGATTGAATAGTGAGTTTGCCTTGGAGTTGGCCCACACCGGAATGAGGCAAAACACTAGCGGCAAATGGGTTTGGAAATTCGATCCGCTGCATCGCACCACTGCGCCGCAGCCTTTCTACACGGAGCAGGCTATTGAGTTCCTGCGCCGCATAGAATGTCCGACGCTTACCATCGAAGGCAAAGAGAGCCATCAAACCAAACGCACCGACAAAGAAAAACGTTTCGAAGCGATTTCAAACCGGCGTCATGTCATCATCGAAAATGCCGGCCATATGGTGCATCAAGACAATCCTGAAGCATTAGCCCAGACGGTAAGCGATTTTCTCCTGTTGTAGTCAAACACCAGAATCGACGCTCATCTTTACTCGATACTCAGCGTTTTCATTAGATTCAGAAGATGAGTTTTGTGCAGGCCGAGGGTTCTTGCCGCGGCGGCGCGATTTCCATGGGTGTGAGCAAGGGCTCTTTTGATAACATCGGCTCTGGCAGAATCTACCGCTTGGCGATATGAAAACCCGTCCGCCGCGCTGTTCGTCTCCGTGTCGGCAATCCGCGGTGGCAAATCTTCACCCGCTATTTCCGGTCCATCGCTTAGTACGGCAACACGTTCAATGACGTTTGCCAACTCGCGGACGTTCCCCGGCCAGCGGTAGCAAACGAGCTTGGCTTCAGCGTCAGCCGTGATCGCGGTGAATGTTTTCTTCGTCTCTTTGGCAAAACGCCGAACGAAATATTTCGCTAAGATCGGGATATCCTCCTTCCGTTCTCGCAATGGCGGAAGCGAGACTGGAATCACGTTTAGGCGATAGTACAGATCCTCGCGAAAGCGGCCATCCTTCATAGCGTTCAACAGGTCTCGGTTCGTCGCCGCTATCACCCGAACATCGACTGCAATAGACTGAGTTCCTCCAACCCGCTCAAACTCCCGTTCCTGAAGAAACCTTAATAATTTGGTTTGGAGCTCTGCTGAGATATCGCCTACCTCATCGAGAAAAACTGTGCCGCCATGCGCCAACTCGATCCTGCCCTTCTTGAGCTGATGCGCTCCGGTGAATGCGCCCTTTTCGTAGCCGAAAAGCTCGCTCTCCAGGAGTTCTCTTCCCAGACCTACGCAATTGATTGCGATGAAGGGCTCTCCCTTTCTTTCGCTCCAGTTATGGATTGCCCGGGCAAAGACTTCTTTCCCCGTACCGCTCTCCCCTAGAAGCAAGACTGTTGATTTGCTGATTGCCGCCTTCCTGGCGGTCTCGACCGCCTCTCGCATCTTCGGGCTTTCGCCGCCAACCAGCCGGTAGCGCTCGCCCGTTTCTTCGGCGAAGTGTTCGAGACCGCGTTTAAGCTTTTCGCGCTCCAACGCCTTTTCGACAACCAGCGAGATATGATCGAGATCGAACGGCTTGGTGATAAAATCATAGGCGCCGTGCTTCATCGCCTGCACGGCGCGCTCAATGGTGCCGTAGGCGGTGATCATGATGACAGTCGTTTCATTGCCGCGCTGCCGTAACTCCTGCAGCACCTGAAGACCACTTTTAATCGGCATCTCGATATCGAGAAGGAGTACATCCGGGGCGTCCTGCGCGACGCGATCTAAACATTCGCGGCCATCTTCTGCCGTAATAACCCTGGCGCCGAGGGTGTTCAGCGTGTCCCTTAGGATGTCGCGAATATCGGCGTCGTCGTCAGCGACGACGATCGTTCCGCTAAGAGTTTTCATGTGAAAATCAGCTGACATTCATATGCGCATATGGCCGGCGATTTGACATCTACGGATATGGCTACAGGCAGAGTAAAGCAAAAAATGCTGCCGCCAGTTGGTTTGGGCTCTACCCAGATCTTGCCGCCGTGCAGTGCCACAAGGGATTTGCAAATCGCGAGACCAAGACCCGTGCCCTTTGGCTTCGTCCCTTCCGCTTCGGTGATCTGATAAAACTTCTCAAAAATTTTTTCCGATTCATCCGGGTGGTACTCCCGGACCAGTATCGGACACAGACACCTGCACGTTTTCTTCTTCATCTCTTGACGCTGAGACCGTAACCCTGCCCTGAACAGGCGTGAACTTGATTGCATTGCCGATCAGGTTCATCAGGACTTGATTGACCTTGTCCCGATCCGCCCAGACCAGAATGGACGGTTCACGGAAGGTCGCTTCAAGGGTAATGACTTCTCTGCCGCAATCGGCCGCAAGCTCTCCACCACCTCATGCACGAGACCACCCAGGGAAACACGACTAGATTTGATCTCGATCTTTCCCGATTCGATCTTGGAGAGATCCAAAAGATCGTTGATCAATCCGGCCAGATGCTGCGTATTCGATCTGCACGCGGGTGAGATAATGATATTTGCTTCTCGGTGAGTGGTCCCGCCACCTCGCGCAGCACAAGATCCACGGCGCCTTTGATTGCCGTGAGCGGCGTCCTCAGTTCGTGAGAGACGTTGGAGACAAAGTCTGATTTCAAGTGATCCAAGCTCCTTTAGTCTCTCGTTGGCAACAGCAAGCTCCTGGGTTCTCGCCGCGACTTTGTGTTCCAAGCCGGCGTGAGCCTGTTGGAGATTCTGCGTCATTTTGTTGAACTCTTCCGCGAGCACTTCGATCTCATCTCCAGTTTTCAACTCCAGGCGTGAATTCAGATCGCCAGCCGCCAATCGCTCGACCCCATGTCTCAATGTTTCCAATGGCCGAACGACTCGCCGGGCAACAAACAAAGAGGCAACAAGCGCCATGCCAAGACCCAGCGAGCAGGAAACCGGAAGTTCTAAACAACGACGCATAGAGTGGGCCATAGACTTCTTCGACCGGTTGCTCAACGAATACCGCCCAGCCGAGTATCGGGTATCGGCGACCAGGAGCTAAAAACCCGCCGGCCCTCGAAGATTCTTCGCTATCGTCCATGTCGGGCTTTCTGCGTCGGTTTGGGGTTGCAATGCCGAACGCACTTGATCGAGGTGCGCTACGTTGCGGCGTTGCAATACGAGGCTAATGTCCGGGTGCGCGATGAGATCGCCGTTGCGCGCTACAGCATAAGCGTAACCTTCGGTTCCGACTTTTAGCTTCGATACCAAATCCCAAACGTATTTTAGATTGACCTGAACTTGAAGCACTCCAATCAGCCGTCCCACGTATCGCTCGATGGGAACGGCAATTGTCATGTAAGGCTCAGAATCCCTATAAAAGTAGACGGGACCGAAATAGGACTTTCCTTCTTTGGCCAACTGGAGCGCCGGCAACGCGGAATCGATTTTCTTATCTGCCGGTAAAACGCGGGTAAGACGCGACACGGCTACTCGAGATATTCCATCGCTGTCGATTGCCACTGCCTCTGTGATAGCCGGGGCGATAGCGAGGAGCCGTCTCAACTCGAACCGATATTCCGGTGAGAGTCCTTTCTCCGTGATTTCACGGCTTTTGGCGGCTCCTCTCGTCGTGCGCTCGATCTCTTGGACAAATTGCTCGATTTTCGAGGCGGCCCCGGAGGTAATTTCCTGTTGAAGCCGTACAAGGTCTGCTGCACTCTCCCGATAACGGAAATAAAGTTCGCTGAGTCCGCTCGTGATAAGCCCGCCGCTGATCAGAACCAGGGATATGAGGAAATAATGGCGAACTAGACGAGCCCGCTTCCAGCGGACCCTTTTATTTTGGATTGTCGATTTTAGCTTTTGGATTAATGCAGGCATACTCACCCGCTGACTGCTTTCACTCGAGGCCCTTCATTATCCTCGGAAGGATTCGTACAATATCCGTCAATCCGAGAATCCGAAAATCTCGTCCGTCTAATGATTCGTTCGTCTATTTCCGGCAATCGCACATCGAAATTCAAAAATTGACTCACTCAATCACCCCGTCTGCCTCCATGAGGAGGTGCGCAGGAATTTTCAATCCCAGTGCTTTGGCTGTCTTGAGGTTGATCACCAGCTCGAACTTCGTCGGCCGTTCTATCGGGAGATCCGCCGGCTTGGCTCCCTTGAGAATCTTATCAATGTAGATTGCCGCACGCCGGTCCAGATCAGCCAGATCGGTTCCATAACTCATCAGGCCACCAAGCTGCGGAAATCTTTTCTCATCGTAGATCGCCGGTAGCCGGCTCTTGGCCGCAAGATCGACGATCCGTTTTGTCAGGTCATTAACGATGGGGCTCCGTATCATGAACAGGGCCTCAGCACGTTCTCTTTTTATAGCTGCGAATGCGGGCTCTAAATCGTCTCGATCTCGTAGCTTCTGCGGCCTGGAGCTGCACGCCCAGGGATTGAGCGGCAACCTCGGTCCTTCTCCAGGTTGTGGACGCAGGATGATCTGGAGTCCAAAGGACGGCGACGCGGGATAGCTGCGGAATCACCTCCTTGAGCAGCTCAAGCCGTTTTCCGACCAGCTCGGAGGTAAGGTTGGTCAGTCCGGTAATGTTTCCACCCGGTCGCGGTAAGCCGGCGACAAACCCCTGCCCAACAGGGTCCTGACTGCTTGTGACAATCGGGATCATCTGGGTCGCGTTCTTAGCGGCCTTCGTTGCTGGCCCGCCTCCCGCAAAGATAATGTCGACCTTTAGACCGACAAGCTCTCGCGCCAACTCGGGTAACCGTTCCGGCCTGGCCTCTGCGAACCGATACTCGATGATAATATTTTTTCCCTCTATGTATCCGAGCTCTTTCAGCCCTTGGCGGAATGCCTCGATGCGATAAAGCCTGCTGACGGGGTCTCCCGGGTTCAGATAACCTATCCGAGCAATCTTCCTTGGCTGCTGCGCCTCAGCGGAGAAGCAAAGCACAAAGAGCAGAGCGGCGATGACGAACAAGAGCAAAAATTTTCTTATACGATTGAATCTTATCTCAGGCCTTACGTCTCGCGCCTCTCGCCTAGTCAGTCAGTTCGTCCGCTTACCGGTGTTGATCACCAACTCAAACTCGGCACCGGTCGAATATCGGTGGCGAGCTCGCG
The DNA here is from genome assembly GCA_963745835.1 of uncultured delta proteobacterium. Lineage (GTDB taxonomy): Bacteria > Desulfobacterota > Binatia > UBA9968 > UBA9968 > WHTF01. Next base: position 72,198 of record CAVUZH010000025.1, on the reverse strand, counting down.
ATTGCGCGCAGGATCTCACTTGTAGCGGGTCTGCTGCTCTAAGGCTTCGGCGAGTTCGTCCTCGCGGTATTCGAGGTTTTCAGAGACGCGGCGCAACTCTTCCTTGAGTTGGCTTCAGTTCGGTAACTTGTGGATTGTCTTTTTTCTTTGCTGCCCTAAGCCATCCCACCAGAGTTCTCCTAAGCTATTCTAAGAGAACTGTCGCTTCGCTAATCGCGACGAGGCTGAAAACGCGAGGCTCTTGGATCCGGTTCGAGAGCCTATCCGACCTTGAACTTCGCTGTCAACCGCTTCAGAGTCCGGGGTGATGTATAGATCTGTGTGTAAATTGGGAAGGGAGAGAGGGAAGTGGAGAGAAATGGCTTTCAGATATGGCCGAGGAGAGGAGATTTCGAGGTGGTTAAGGGAAAGGCCGAGGGACTATTTGGATTGGGAAAAGAGAAGGGGTGCTAACTCCAGAGTTGTGCAACCAACACAAACAACCGGAGGGCACCCCTATGCTGCTCGATCAAGCAACGCCAAGGAATGTATCGCGCGCGATGCGGGAGATCAACAGATTTGACTGGGAGGGAGACTTTAAACCGATGGCGCGCCAAGCGCTCAAGGATCTCCTAGAGAAACGCTTGGAAGAAGAGATGGCGGATTATCTGGGAGTGGCTCGCTACGAGCATGCCGGCGGACCGGCACGATTATAGAAATGGCTACTATGTCAGACACCTGTTGACCGAGATGGGAGATATAGAGCTATTGGTGCCGCGCAGCCGTAGGGGAAAGTTTCCCTCCAAGCTTTTTGAGCGCTACGCGCGGCGCTGCCGGTCGGTGGATCGGGTCCTGTTGGCGTGTTTTTGTTTGGGGCTTTCCACGCGCAAAGCCGCCTCGGTGCTGGCCCCTGTGCTGGGGGAGACGGTGTCGGCCGCCACCATTTCGCGCATCGCGCGGGATTTGGACCGGGAGGTCAGCCGCTATCACGGCCGTGGTCTTGAGGATCAGTACCGGTATCTGTTCTTCGATGGGGTAGTGTTAAAGAGCAAAGGAGCGCTCAAGGTCCAAAAGAAGATCTTACTTTGTGCCTTTGGCATCACGGTACAAGGCCGCCAGGAGATGATCGATTTCTATCCGGCAGCCAGTGAATCGGAGGCGTGTTGGGAAGCGTTCTTAGGGGATCTGTATAAAAGAGGGCTTAAAGGAGGCCCGTGTGAGCTGATCGCCACCGATGGCGGCACTGGACTTCATCAAGCCTTACAGATCGTTTATCCCAAGACCCTTTTGCAGCGTTGCTGGGCGCATAAGACCAGAAACGTCTTGGACAAAGTGAAAAAGAACGATCAGCTGGCGGTCAAGAAGGCTTTAAACCGCATCAGCCATGCTGCCAACCGCCGTGAAGCGACGAACGCCTACTGGCGATTGTCCTCCCGCTGGAGCAAGGCCTATCCCAGGGCGGTGGCTTGCTTGAAGAAAGACTTCGATCAGCTGCTGAGCTTTTTCCAGATCAAAAACTCTGAGCTCTGGAGTCGACTGAGAACCACCAACTTAATCGAAAGAGCGTTTCGAGAGGTGAGACGAAGAACTCGGCCCATGGGGGTCATGGCTCATACTCAGAGCCTTTCAACGAATAGTCTTCGCCGTCTTTCATCACCTCAATCAAAATTGGCTTCTGCAACCCCTAAAATTTACACACAACTCTTGACGCTACCGGGAACGTCTATTTCGGCATACAGGAACGTGAACGAATGAAACGCGCAAAAAACGTTATTCTGCGTAGGGCCGACCCGTGACGCAGTAAGGTAGCCCAGATGGAACGAGCCAGAATCCGGGCTACGTTACTGCAGGATAAGGATGCGGAGGCAGTGCCGCTATTTTTTTATCGGCTCCATGAACCCATCGACCGCACGGTCGGCGATCTTACGCCCATGCCTCATTTCCTCCTCGACTCCTTCACAAAAGTGAATGCCGATCAGAATCCGCGACTCACCGTTCTCTTCCGCCGCCTGGGAGAAGCTTTTGTACTGCCGCAGCACCTCTGATGCGCCGCCGCACTGCTCTTCTACTATCGGCAGTGACAAGCTGCAAGCCATGAACCTGATGCGGTCAATCTCGAGAATCGCTTTAAAACCTCCTCGGCTGCGCCACCTTCAACGCTGTGCGCCGAGTCGTAGTCAGGTATGGGATACGTCAGTTGCAGCGGCGTCCAGGTCGGATCTCCAGTTGTGTCCGACCTGCCGTCAATTCGTCTATCCGAATAGCGGTTACCGGGCGCCAGTAACTGTAATGGTATTTCGTTTCGAATGACCCGATGTAACCATCGGCCATTGCCATGTTGAGCAAGCCGAACAGCCAGCATTCTCCCACAGGTCGAGTTTTTCAGTGGCGGAGACGGTGCGCGCGATGCGATTCCATGCCAGGGGCGAGTTCTCGATCCAGAAAATACCGATTTGAGTCTGCTCCTCTGTGCGCTCGCTCGGTGTCGTTACGTCGTCACCGCCCAGTCTTTTCACCTCTTTGAAGTCGGCTGTGTATTTCTTGCTGGTGACGGCATAGGAGGACCCGAGCGGGCTCGGGCGCCGTCGCGGTGCACGAACAGCGTAATGTTTCCCGAGCCCGGTGCGAAAGCGAAGGACGTTGGAGTGAAGTGCCATTCGCCCGCATTCATCCCCTTCGGGTAGGTATCATCGATTAACGGGGTGTCTGACCCATCGCCGGCGCGGAGCGCAAGGATGGCAGCGGCAGCGTCCTGCCCTATCTGCAGGCCCTGAGTCTTACCAGGGCCATCCGGGATCGTCGCGAGGGCAGCGGTATAGTCTGCCTCCACACTGGCGATACCGTTAGCGATGCACGCCGGGAGAAAAGGAGCAGAGATTTGGCCAAGGACCTGGACAAGGACGTCGCGGGCCGCTGCCGCTGCAGCGGCATCCACGGAAACGCGTGCCCGCTCTTTATCATCGTACGCATAAGGACGGGAGCGCCGGTCGATGGCATTCAGCGCATCATGGAGCGCTATATGCATCATGGCATACATCCGTGATTCATGGAGTGGGTCGTCAGCGGGAGATATACAAGCGGCGATGGCGGCTTTGCCCGCGTTTGCATTCCAGTCGGTGACCGCATCCGCCCTGGCAATACGCGACCCTCCGGCACTGAGGAAAAGCAACAGCATGAAAAATGCCAAAAATAATTTTTTCATAAGACCTCTCGTTTGCAGAACAAGCGGAGGGTAAGCACTACCCGCTGTACATCTGCTATTTTGGTGACGTGCTTTCTTGTCTCTCTAGTCATCCTCTTTGTCTTCATCTTCCAATCCGACAAGCAATAACATCACCTCCTTTCTTCTTGTTGAGTAAACAGCCAGGGGAGAACGCCAACGCCCACGAGGGGATCGAAATGGGTGTACGGCCAGACAAAAGACGCAGATTTTCTTTGGCAACCGTCGTGCCACGCTCAGGGCGTGAAGCTCGATGAAGTATGTTGTTGAGTGAACGGAAGAATTTCGAGTGGGCGGGATCTTAAGTCAGACCGCTATACGCCTGAAGGATAGTTTTTTCTCTACCCCAGGGTAGTGAAAAGTCTACGGTGAGATTATTGGACGGCGCTTGCGACGAGGTGAACCGCAAGCCATCTGATATGTTAGACTGCATCACAATATGGCATCGACAATGAATCTAAGAAACGCTTGCCCGTTAGGTCGCGGTTACAAACTACCGCAGGGATACTCCGAGTACTCTATGAATGAGCACGCGTCGTTAGCAGACATCACTTTCACGGAAAACGGCGAGCGTTGACCTTTCCCAACTGAATGCCCTCTATCGATACATTGGCTGGGACAGTCAAAACCGACGCATCGAGGCTGAAACGACCGAAATGCTGCGCCTCAGCCACTACTACATCGCTGCTCACACGGCCGAGGGCACCTTTGTAGGATTCGCGCGTGTCTGTGGCGACCCGTACGTGGCCCAAGTGTTGGATGTCATCACGCACCCTGACTATCGCCGTCGTGGGATTGCGAGCCAGTGTATGCGTGGGCTGCTGGCGCACCTGCAACGGTCGCACTATGTGTCCGTTACCTTGACCGATGGCAGTGGCATTGCCGGGTTCTATCAACGGTTCGGATTTCGGGTCTGCAAAGATGTCGCACAGAGATGGGAGCGAGGAACAGAGGCCATCAGTCACAGACACACGCATAGCGAGAGGCTGTAAATCCGATCCGACGATGCGGTGTTAAACCGGCCAACATCATAGACGCAAGATCATTGAGACGATCTTAACGCTGGTGTTATCTGGAGCCTCCCAGGTCGTTCCGTAAGCTCCCGCTGTGAAACAGTCCTAGTCGAGTCGGTAACTCGTAGACCAGGAATTTTCAACTCCTGGTCAATACAGGAGATCTTGGCCAACGGAACTGGTCCATCTAGGTTGCTCGCCGCTGGACCTCGCCTTTGCGTCTCGGGGAATTATCCCGCCTGCCCGAATCATCCTGAGCCGTACAGAAAACCTTGCCGCTAAGAAAGGGACTGATTGGAGATTCAAGGATGTAGTTTGTTTCCTACTGATTGATTACCCGCGTTCCTCAGTCCAACCCCGATCCGTGAGTTGACCGGATTGCGGAAGACTTCAATCACTTTCCGATTCTGGCACAGCAAAAACGGCCTCGTTCATGGGCATAAGCGGTTAAAGGGGCGGCTCTAAATCCCATCAGAACGCAGTTTAAAAACACATGGTAGAGCAAGAACACTGAGCGATCGACGCGCCGCCGGCCGCGCTATAGGTTGAATAGTCCGAGATGCAGACAGCCTCTTCAGGCTGGATAGAGGCGAATACAAATTTACGCCGTTGGTCCCGGGTTTGATGTCAACGTCAGCCAACAACACCAACCCGGTAGCTCATATGCGGGGTCATCTACAGACACCGCGGTCGTCATAAGCCCAATTTCCCGACTGCTCCGCTGGAAACATTTTCCAGTTCATCATCCAACGATGCGTTTGCTCAAACATCTCTCGAGTATAGGGCTCGAACACCAGCCGCTCGCCGATACCGAAGGTCCGGACATCGACCATGGCGTGATAGCGCTCCGGCAGCTCGTTCAAAAAATAATGCTTGTAGCGCTCGGGTTCCAGATCGATCGCGACCTGCGCAAGGCGCAACGCCTCGAAGTAGAGCTTGGCGTCGCTGTCCTTAACCTCGGCGGCGACCAGGAATCCGATCATGAACGTCGTGTCGACAATTTTCCTGAACCCGAGCTGCTCCAGCACGTACATCGGAGCGCCGTACAGGCTCGCCGCCCCGACCTTTCGATCGACCATCAAAGCTAATCGGTCTAACGGCAGACCGGCAAAGTGGAGCTTTATCTCTTCGGGCTTGAGAAAGGTCTCAAGCGCCTGCAGGGTAGAAAAGTGACTGCCCGAATGATAGCCGACGGTCACATCGACTCCGGCCAGATCGGCTGGTTTTTCGATGGGAGAATCAGGCGGCACGAAAATGCCTGAAGGAGTGACGGAGTAGGCATGGGCCCACATGCGGCCGTGTCCCGCAGAAGCCGCCATATTCACCGCCCAATGGCAAGCGGCGCTGACGTCGCAGCCTCGGCCGGCTTCATACGATTCGAAGGCGCCGTTTTTTATTTCCTCCGGCACCGATTCGGTAGACGCTACATGGGCGGACCAGCCCGCGGCCGGTTTGACAACGAACTCGTAATCCAAACCGACCTGCTTGAAATAGCCGCTCTCTTCCGCGACCCATTCTTGCAGGCGCGCGTGCGATAGAATACGAAATTTACCCATGGTTCACCTCCGTAACGATAGTTGGCAGGTGGCTTACGGCGTATGTTTCCTTGGTTCGATCTGTGCGCCATAGGCTATCAGCCATATGCCAATCTCGCGCGCCTTCCCGTCCTGCCTCTGCGAGAGCTCGAACAGTTGCCTGGGCTGATAAGCCCGCATCATGTGGAAGGTTGAGCCATGCTGGAGGGGGTTAACAGGAAGGAGGATTGGATTGTGGTAGAGAGCTTGTTTGTCGGAATCGACGTATCGAAAGCTACGCTGGATATCGCTATGCGTCCGGGCGGTAGTAGAGAATCTATCCCGAATCTAGAGGCTCTTATCTTCTCTCTTCTTATACCTTTTCTTTCTCTCTTATTCTCTTTTCTTTTTTTCTTATCCACCCTTCTCGTCTATCTTCTTATTCTTTTCTTTCTCTCTCTCTCTTCCTCATTCCCCTTCTTCTTCTTTTACCCTCTCCTATTCTCTTCTCTTCTCCTTATCTATCCTTCTTTTCTCCTATACCTATTTTATCTTTTCCTTTTTCTTCTCTCTCTTTCTATTATCCTTTCTTCCCTCTCTTCTCTCTTTTCCCTCTCCTTCTATCCTATATCTTCTCTCTCTCTTCTCTCCTCTTCTCCATCTCACCTATTTTCTTCTCCTCTTTTACTTATCCTCTTTCTCTTATCTTCTTTTCCTTTCTCAAACTTATTTTTTCTCATTTTCTTTCTCTTCTTATCTTTTCTTTCTCTCTTCTTTATCTATCTTTTTCTTCTCTTCCCTCATATTCCTTTCTCTCTTTATCTATTATATCTTCTCTATATTTTTCCTCTTATCTTTCCCTTCTTCATTCTCTCTTTTCTTTCCTCTCTTCCTTATCTTTTTCATCTTTATCTTTTTCATATCTCTTCTCTCTTTTTTTTCTCTCCTCTTTTTTTTTATATTTTTTTTTTTCTTTTCCTTCTCTCCTTTTTTCTCTTTCTTTCTTCTTTTCTTTCCTCTCTCTACTTCTCTTCTTTCTTCTCTCTTCTTCTTTTCTCTTCTATCCTATTTTTTCTACCTTATATCTCTTTTCTTCTTTTAATCTCCCATTTCTCTCTTTTCTCTTTCTTTCTCTTACTTCTCTCTTTTCTTAACTCTTTTATCAACATCTACTCTTTTTCTTACTCTCGCCTCTGAGTCTTTTGGAGCCGCCTGCAATCAGAGTTTTTTCAGGAACCCTGCTAGACTAAAAAGACTGCGACTTACGCTTCTGCTGCAACTCTCTAATCGATGATCCGAAGATCTGCTGAAAAAATCCCTCTTTCGCAAGCCGGTCGACAATGCTGTTGTCGATGACCTTCGAAAAGTCGAACTGCTTTATTTGCGGTTGCGCCTGGCTCTGCCGCTCTACGACAGCTTTTACCGAATCCTTGAGAACGTAGGGCACCGGTTCGAAACTGCGGCTCTTGTTGAACAGCTCGTAGACTTTGCTTCCGTCCTGTTGATCCCGGGCGGCGCCATATTTAAAAATTGTCTGAACCGCGAAGGGTTTATCATCGTAAAAACGCTTGATGGCTTCGCTGTGGGCTTTGATGAAAGCTTCGGCGATCTTCGGTGTGTTTAAAACCGTTTCTTTCCGGAACAAATGATAGGTTGAAACATAAATGTCCTCATAATCCGCCACCGACGCGAGAATCGGATAACCAGCGGCTTCCAGCCGAAAATAAGACGGCGCGGTAACGAGAGCCGCATCGACTTGGCCACCCTGCAACGCAGCGGCGCGCGCGGCGGCGTCCACACCGATCGAAACCCATTGTACGTCCCGGGCCGTCACGCCGAATTTTTCCAGCAGGCTGATGCTCATGTAATAAGGAGGGTCGCCGACTCTGCCGATGCCGATTTTCTTGCCGGAAAGTTGTTCCATGCGACTCAGATTTTTTGCAGCGACCATGGCGAAACTGCCTTTGTTCAAGAAGCTCCCGTTCAGAGTCAACGATGGGTCTCTGAAGGCTGCAAGTAAGCCTAGATCGGCCCCTGTGGAAGTCATCACCGCCTGGCCGCTGATCACGGCTGCCATGGGCGCCGGGTGAACCGCATACACCAGCTCGACGTCGAGGCCGTGTTTCTGGTAATAGCCGCCGTCTTTCGCCAACCAAAGCGGCCAAGAGGCTCCGCTGCGCGCGCCGACCATAGCCACCGCTTTTTGCAGTCTAGCCGAGGAAGACGTCTGCGCGGACGCGAAGTAGGGGCCGGTTAGAAAGAATGCCATTGCAAGTGCAATGAAACCGATGCCGCGATACGGTGATGCCGCCGGCATGGTGAAACAGTGACAAATACTCCGAGCGAAAGTCGATCTGTCACTCATACGGTCACCTTTTCCGATTCCGCCAGCTCGCGCCAGGAACTATTCGCCGGCAACACACCCTTGACCGCTCGCAGCCGAGAGAAGTCATTATCTTTTCCATCTACGATCACGTGCGGCGGCTCGCGCCCTTCTTGCACCGACTTGGCGGCCAGCAGCAGAGTCTTACGCAAGGCGATAATTGTCTTGTCGCTGTAACCGAGATGCTCACGGGTACGATCGTAAACGGGTCCCATGCTCTCGGTCGCGCAGGCATCCTGTTCCGCGGGGATAACGGCCTTGATGCCTGAATAACTTCGCGTCTTTTGAAGCTCCCGATCTTGTAAATAGTCATTGCCGGCATTACGAACTCTCCGGTAATTCGAATCCACCCAACGCCGCGCCGCCGCTCTCTCATCGTCTGAAAACGGCGCATCGCGCATAGTCAAAATATAAAACCAGGTGCTGGTATCGTCACGGGGAATCCAGAAGCGAAACGCGCGGCTATCATGCTCCTCGAACTTAGCGGTGGCGGGACCGGGAACGATGCTAAAAGCGGGCAAGATAAACGGGCTGATCCGGACATAGCTTTGGTCCGCTGAGAGTTTTCTAATCGATATCGCCCTCATCCCGTACTCCGTCGCTTCTGCTTCCAACGCCGGAGCGCCGTCGCGATTGAGCCGCGCGAGGTCCGCCAAATTGTTGCAATGAAGAAAGCTCGTGTGCGATGAATCAAAATCTCCTTCGATCCCTTGGAGGTAGTTACAATCCAGATAGGCCTTGACGACATGCATGCGATCGGCAGGCAGGCTGACCCACTCATACGCCGGCATCAAGGGCCTCTTCCGGGGCGGCCCCATATAGGTGAAGACGATACCGGCCGTTTCATGACAAGGATAGGCCGTGTGATGAATCTTTTTCTTGAAATCGCTGTCGGCGGGCTCGGCGGGCGTCTCCAAGACATTGCCTTCGACGTCGTATTTCCATCCATGATAAATGCACCTCAGACCGCACTCCTCATTGCGCCCGAAAAAAAGCGATGTTCCCCGGTGCGAACAGTGCTCGTCTAAGAGACCTATTTCCCCGTTGCTGTCGCGAAAGGCGACCAGGTCTTCACCCAATAGCCTCACTCTGACAGGGTCGCAATCGGCCGCTGAAATTTCCTCCGACAGCAGCGCCGGGATCCAATAACTGCGCATCAAATTTCCGACGGGTGTGCCGGGCGCTACTCGCGTGAGGAATTCATTTTCCTCTCGAGAAAACATATCCGTCTCTCCATCGGTCAATATTCATGAATTGGATCGCCAGGAATTGCCCGTTTAGCCTTTCAGATTGAAGACCGCTCGGGCATTATCTTCAAAAATTTGTTTTCGATCCGCTTCCGTCAACCATTCAATGTTGTCGATCATGGCGCGCACGTTGTCCATCGACTGCCGGGTCTCTGGATTGACGGCCGAACCCACACCCGGACATTCGGTGCCGAACAGGCATCGATCCGCTCCTACCGTCTTGATCAGTAGAGCCAGCGCGTTCTCGGTGTATAGAACGGTGTCAAAGTAAAGATTTCGCAGCCGCGTCGAAAAGCGCTCGCCCGTACCGCGCCTCAGTGTCGGCGCTTCGAATCGCCCCAACTGATAAGGAATCGAGCCGCCGCCGTGACTGACGACGATCTTCAAAGAAGGAAAATCTTTAAAGACGTTTGAGTTCACCAGCCCGTAGACGGCGATGGTCTCCTCGTTGATCAGATGCACCGAATACGGCGTACGATCGGAACGTGAAGTAGTGCCGTGAATATGAGCCGGAACGTTCAACTCGCACAGCTTCTCATAGAGCGGGTACCAGTAGCGATCGCCCAGCGGGGGCGCTTCCGAGCCGCCGTTTTCATAGGGATCAGGGTTGAGCAAACAGCCCACGAATCCTAATTGTTTTATGCAACGCTCGAGTTCGGGGATGGCCTTCTCGATGGGATCCCCGGCGGTTTGCGGCAGCGCGCAAACGCCCAAGAATTTACCGGCGAAAAGCTTCATCTGGCGATGGATAATATTGTTGCATTCCTCGGCGAACCATTGGACGAGCTTCGCTGGCTTTTCTGATTGCATCAGCTGAAACGGCCGCGGGGAAATGAGCTGCAGGTCGGTTCCGTGATCCCGCAGATAATCGAGGTGGCCTTTGGGCCAGGTCTCTGCCCGATTCGCGGCAGCCCGAATCTCGTCGTCGGTGACTTTAACCTCGCCGCGCCCATGGGCTCCCCGATGCGACAGCAGACCCGCCTTGTAAGCCCACAGCTCGGTGGGCGCTGAAACATGCCCGTGCACGTCAATGATCATCGTTCGACCCTCTCTTTTAAGCGGCGCCGTCCAGATGGGCCGCCGTCAGCCAAATATCGCGGGAGAAATCCTCGTCGGATAATGGAGACAGAGATCGCATCGGTTCTAAAACACACAGATCGCTGACGGCGCGGCGAAGCCTGGCGCCATGGTGAGATCTCCCGACATGCTGATATCTAGTAAACCGACGTGAACATTGCAATTCTAAAAATCGCGTTTTTCCTTGTAGTCCAACTCTATTTGCTTGCCCGTCATGCACTGCACTGACAGCTGTCGCCTTCTCCGAGGCAGAAACGCATTGTCTTCGCTGCGGAACGTTTGCTCCTCGGTCAGGACTCCCCCTTCAACTGCGGAATCCGGAGTTGAGCGCGAGCTGCAACCACGACACGCCTGCTCGTCACTCAGCATCTTTTCTCCGCCGTCAAATGCCGCGCACGACCCCGCCATCTACAGTCACACAGGTGCCGGTCATATAGCTCGACCGTTCTGATGCAAGAAAGACAACGACGTTAGCCACTTCCTCGGCTCGGCCCAGCCGATGCAGTGGAATTTCTTGCGTCCGCGTCTTGCGGATCTCATCAAGACTTTTGCCGGTGATATCCGCCTCGCGTTGGCGATTGCGAATTTGCCGCGGCGTCTCGATCGAACCCGGCGCCACCGCCGTCACCAAAATGCCGTCGTCGGCATAATTGAGAGACAAAGACTTCGTCCAGTTCATCACCGCGGCATTGTTCAAACCGACTGCCATCGCGGTACCGCTTGGCTCCCAACCGGCGGTCCCCGCAATGTTAATGATCCTGCCCCACCCGGCCTTGCGCATGTGTGGCGCGACCTCTCGGGTCATCCGAATATAGCCGAGCAATTTTCCCTCTAGCATCCGATACCACTGAGCATCGTCGATGTCGGCAAAGCGGATACTCGGAACGCTCCCTGCGTTGTTGACCAAAATATTGATCATGCCGAAGCGCTGCATGACTTCCGCGACCAAACGTTGGACCTCGTCCAGACGTTGAACATCACAGGTTACCGCCAGGACTTCGGCGCCAGTTTCCTTCTCAATGGTTTTTCGCGCCTCGGCGAGAAGCGGCTCACGTCTGGCACACAGGGCAATTCGCGCGCCCTCCTGCGCCAAAGAATGCGCCACAGCATAGCCGATGCCGTCGCTGGAACCGCTCACAACAGCCACCTTCCCGCGCAGTCCTAAATCCATCTTTAACCTTTTCCCCGTTTAGACCGTATCATTCGCCGATCAGTGCGATGGTTCCAACGATCGCGACAATGTTCGCAGCGATTTTGTCCTTCGCAACTTTAAGCAACGCCTTTGCGCTCGCTTACTATGGCCGCCAGCTCCGCAGTTCGTCATTGGCGCGCTGGACAAGGCGGAAGTCGAAAACTTCGTCGAGCTTGACCGCGCGTTTAACCCCGGCGACTTCACGGGATTCCTGTATCACGGATTCCATGGTCTCGCGATCTAGCAGCCCATCCGGCGCCAATGCGCCGGCCGACATCAGCTCGTGAACTTTCGCCGCATTGTCCGCTGAGATCTTGGTCCATGCCGAACTGTACTTGATCGCTTCATCGCGCTGCGCCAGGTAGGCACGGATACCTTTCAGCGTAGCGCGAACGGCTCGGAACACGTCATCAGGCCGCTTCTCCAACTGTTCTTGCGTCACCGAGAGCGACCCTGCGAAGCCTTTCATGAACCTGCCCGCCTTCGCCACGGAATGGTAACCGCGGTCCGCCAGCAGAGCGGTGCCGTCAAAGTTCGCCACTACGCCTTGAACAATCCCGGCCAGCAGCGCTTGATGACGCACTGCCGGCGTTCCCATGTTGAGTAACGTGACATCCCGATCCGGCTCCATGCCATGCGCTTGCAAAATCGCCCGCACGACGAAGAAAGTCACGCTGCCGCGGTCGGCCACCGCAATTTTTTTGCCGCGCAGATCTTCGACCCGTCTGATCTCCGGCGGCACCACGAGATCGTACGGAAGTTCGCGGATAAAACCCATCACCACGCGCACCTTCGCGCCTTGCAAGTTGGCCAGCACAGTGCCCGCAGCAGTGACACCGACTTCGCCGGCGAGCAACGTCTTTACCGCGAGTCCGGCTGCCATTGGGATCAGCTCGACTTCATAGCCTTCGGCTCGGAAATAACCTTTCTTCTGCGCCATTATCAAAGGATAAGACGATGAGCCGACGCCGGGAATGCTGATGCGCAAGCGCGTGGGCTCGGCGGCACTCCCGGCAAAAGCCTCTCGGACTACGCTACCGAATAGCAGCATCACGACGGAGAGAAATATCGCTGTTCTTGGTTTACGCTTATATGCTGATTTACGAACGTCTGTTGCCATCGTGCCGACTCCCTAGTGACTCGCTGCGCGAATTTCTATTACTCCTGGTTCACTCATGTCAAGGTAATGGTTGACAGCGCCGCCGCGCTAGTTGTAGTTGGAAATAACCGAAACGGCGTCATTTCGAAGTGGGGAAGACCAATGAAGAATGGATTCAAGATCATCGACTCCGACATGCATATCATGGAACCGCTGGATCTTTGGGAAAAATACATCGACCCGCGTTTCAAAGAGCGCGCGCCCCGGCCGGTGCGCGTACCTACGCGCGGCGATTTAAACCTGCTGATGGTCGACGGTAAAGAACCGCGTCAAAACAGTCCGACATTGGCGCATGACGTGCGCATGATCAGCGGCAAGCGGAATAACACCCGCGGCGACGTCATCGACTTCGCGCGCAAGCAGAACTTCAACGCCAAGTCGCAGCTCGAAGCGATGGATATCGAAGGCATCGATGTAGCCGTGCTCTTCCCCACCGCCTGTTTGCACATCATGACGATGCCGGACATGGACCCGCTGCTCGCCGAAGCGATCTGCCGCGCCTACAACGACTGGCTCTATGATTTTTGCCGGGAAAATCCCAGGCGGCTCTTCGGCGCTGCGCTACTGCCGCCGCACGATGTTTCCTTGGCCGTGCGCGAAGCGCGCCGCGCGCGGGAGAAGCTCGGCTTCGTCAGCGCGTTTCTGCGCGCGACGCCGTTGCCGGGTCAGACTTGGTTCAGCGTCTACTGGGAGCCTCTTTGGGCGGAATTGGAAGAGACAGCCATGACCGTCGGCTTTCATGAATGCACCAACTCAGGACACTACCCACATCTTGAACGGTTCGGCGTAGGCAACCGCTTGCTGCGCCACATCTGTACCCATGTCACCGGGCAAATGGTCACCATGGTCGATATGATCGTCGGCGGTGTGTTGGAACGGTTTCCGCAACTGAAAGTCGCTTTCCTGGAATGCAACTGCGGCTGGGCGCCTTCATGGCTGCAGCGCATGGACCGGCACTGGCAACAGCTCGGCAAGCATGACGCGCCGCTGCTGACGATGAAGCCCAGTGAATATTTCCAACGCCAGTGCGTAATCGGCTGCGAAGGCGACGAAGCAGATATCGGCAACGTCTGCCAATTGATCGGCGACGACAATCTGGTTTTCTCCAGCGACTATCCGCACAGCGACTCGGACTTCCCCAAAGCCACCCAGGAGTTTTTTCATCAAGAGATGCCGGCGGACAGTCGCAGGAAGATATTGTGGGATAACTGCGTCAAATTTTACGGGATCGAAGGCTGACACCTTCCGTTCGAAGTTCAAGCTGAAGCGCTCCGATCATACCTTCGCCTTGAACTCCTGAACCATCTATTTTTTTCGCTCCCGCTCCACTTCCGACAACAAGCTTGTATCGAGAAATGGCTCAGGATAAAGCGGATCTTTCAGTTTCCCTTCGTCGCGCAGTATTTCCAGGAATGACAGCACCGAACCTTTAGTCAAATAAGGATAGTCGGGAAACATCTCCACCATGGCCTCGTAACGCTTTGCAATCACTGCCGCGTCATTCTGGCGGTAAATCTCTTGCAGCAATTTTTTGCCGCGCTCAGGCTGAGTTTTCGCAAACTGAATGACTTCGACCAAAGCGCGCACGAATCTCTTCACGTCCTCCCTGTTTGTTTTCATAAATGCCCGCGTGGTCACGATTGCGTTACCGGGAAATTCGACATCGCTCGGATCAGCCAGGATGTGAAAGCCATTCCTGAAGGCCAGCTCCTTTTCACTGCTGTTCAAGGTTGCCGCCTCAATGGCCCCCGACAACATACCTCCGATGCGCGCCGGAGTGTCGCCGATCTGGATTAACGTGACATCTTTTTGCGCCTGCAACTTCAGCTTCTTGAGCCCGATACGAGCGCCATAATCCGCCGTAGTGCCGAAACGGCTGATGCCGACCCGTTTACCGACCAGATCGGCGCCGCGTTTGATGATCGGCAGAGCGACAAGAATCTGATCGAGACCATTCAGCCCGGCAAGCATGACTACATCGCCACCACTGACGCGCGCGAGGATCGCTGGCGGACCACCCATGAAGCCGAATTGCACATCGCCGCTGATCAGGGCGGAGACGGATCGGCCACCGATATAGATAGGTTCTAGATGAAGGCCATTTTTCTGAAAGATGCCAGCGCGGACCCCCAAGGGCAAAACCACTTGCGATACTGCCAGGGAACCGTAAGACGCGCGCAGGCGGGTTTGGGCGATGCTGGTCTGACATGCGAACAGCAAAATGCCCAAAGTTAGAGTTGCACAGAATGCGGAACGGCACATAGCGAGTTCCTCCGCGATCGATTGGTTAATGATGATTGTACAGCCGCGCGCAATTGTCCCAGAGAATTTTTTTCTTTGATTGCTCGCTGATCGGCGTCATCAGAAACTCATCGAGCGCGTGCGGCCAGCGGCAGTCGATGTGCGGGTAGTCGGTGGAAATGACGATATTGTCGTCGCCCAAATAATCGATCACGTTCTTGACCAGCCCCTCATCCACGTCCACAGAGATAAAACACTGCTCCTTGAAATACTCACTGGGCTTCTTGCGTAAAGGAATGTCTGCCATCGCGCCCTGCATCTCCCAATACTCATCAATCCGATAAAGCAACCACGGCAACCAGCTGCAATTGCCTTCGAGAAAAGCCACTTTCAGTTTAGGGAAGCGTTCCAACACACCGCCGGCAGTGAAGGCGCTGACCGCCAGAATTTGCTCGATCGGATTGCGCAGCGGATTGACCAAAAGCGCCTGATTGGGATGGCCTTCGAAGCGATCTTTCGACACCTGCGGCTGCTGCGGGCGCGCCGGTGGATGAAAACAGATTGGAATGTTCATTTCCTGCGCTTCGCGCCATAGCGGATCGAAGTAACGATCGTGAATCTGCCGGCCGTTGATCGGCTCCGGACAAAGCGACAAACCGACTGCGCCGTTCTTTACGCGTACGCTTGAGCTTCTTTCACGGCAAGATTAACGTCGTGGAGCGTAATCAACGCTGATCCTTTGAGACGCCTGGAGTCCGCTTTGCAGAAATCGACCATCCAATCGTTCCATGCCTTGCACAGATCGTTGGCGTACTCCGGCTCAAAATTTTCGTTGGTGTGGAGCGGTGAAGTGCGAAACAGGACTGCGATATCCAAACCTTCCTTATCCATGGCGGCTAGTTGAGAAATATTGTCGTAATCCCGCGCCAGCGACTCCTTGAAGCGATCGGCCATGCGGCTTTCATGAAAATCCACCACGTCGCTCGGCGGCCGAATCGGCTTGCCGTTCCCTAAAAAATAGCGCGTCATGCCATGCTTTGTGCGCGGCTGGCCGCGCGGAATGCGCTCGCCCCATTTGGGATTCATGTACTTCGTGTACAAATCGGCCGGCTCGAAGACATGCATATCGCTGTCGAAGGCGCGAAACCCATTTTTTGACATGTCTATATTCCTCCCTTCATGCGAGTCGAGTATCAGATGGGTCGCTTCTATCGCATCCCATCTTGTGTAAGCAAGGATCAAAACTCAAGTAAAAGGAATTGCGCGGCGCGCTGCACAGGACGCAATCGATTTGCTTGACCTCTTGAAAGTCAAAGACCTTTAGAAGCCTGCTCTTTGCGAGAGCGAAGTGCTTTGCACCCTCGCAGGAGCTGGCTCGGGCAGCAGATGTGATATGACGTTGCGCACGCCCCGAGCGGCTTCACGTCCGAAAGCTTGCGGTCGACCGGAACCACACACCCGGGCTAAGAAAGGCGCACGAATCCGTTCACAGGTCGCATTATCAACTGACATGTGGCATATAACCGCGGGCGTCCTGACAAGCCCTTAACCCGAAGAGTCACCGCCAACTTTTGCCAATTTTCAAAAACAGCGGGAGAATAGAGACCGACTCGTCGTCCTGGTGAGACTCCTCTTTAGTTGGCGTCTTTACGCCTTTACGCGAGAAATTCCGACCTGGTTGCGATCATTTTCTCTGCGTTAATCTCATTCACAAATGTGGCATGATCTCTTTGGCGCAGATTTCCAAATGCTCCATCTCATCAAACATGGGATTAAAGACAATGTGCTGCGCGCCGGCGTGGACGATCTCTTGAATTTTTTCGGCGCATTCGACGCTGCTACCCCAGATCGAGACCTTGGGTCCCAAATCAGCGTTTTTGTAACGTCGAGCAAACCATTCTCGAATACGCTTCTCGCCGCGAGCGCTGTCCTTGTCGACTGCGAGATAGACTCTTTTGGCGAAATGAAAGTTAGCCGGATCGCGCTGCGCCTGGTCTAAGAAGATACGAATACGCGCCGCCTCGCGAATGAAGGATGCGGAAGAAGACGATCCTGCGCCCATCCAACCATTGGCGGACTCCACCGCCCGCCGAAGCGCGTTGTCGTGATGGCCGCCAAAGATGATCGGCAAGTGCGGCTTTTGCAGCGGTTTGGGTTCCATGGAGATTTCCTTGAAGTTCCAATAACGGCCTTGAAAACTCGCCGTCGGCTCCGTCCAAAGAAGCTTCATGATCTGCACTGCTTCGTTAAAGCGGGTTACTCGCCCTTCACGGCTGTAGCCAAAAACATCCTCATGAGATCCGAGATGGCCGCCGCCGAGCCCGACACCCATCACCGCGCGGCCGCCGCTCATCACGTCCAAGCTCGAATACGCCTTGGCTAATTGCAACGGGTTACGCAGCGGCAACAGAATGACCGATGTGCCCAACTTCAATTTGGTTGTGATCCCGGCGACATAGCTCAGCAGTGTCACGGGTTCGAGCATCGTGAAGTCGCCGATGATCCGCTCCTGCAGCCATAGGCTGTCGTAACCCAGCGTCTCCGCTTGCATCGCGAACCTGCGAATGTGTTCCATATCCGTGGGACCATCGAAAAAAACTTGAGGAAGCTCGATACCGCAAGGCGTGTGTTGGTTAGGCATAAGTATGGATTATTTCCTTAACCTAGTGTCTATCGCTTAATTCAAAAACGTTCACTGGCGCGGCTCGCAATGACACCCTGCGGTTGATCTTCAATGCTATGAGTTGATCTCGTCGCAAACGTTCAGCCGCAAAAAAATCTATAAAGGAGCCTGCGCCCTCTCGCCTTCATACTGATCGCGCCTTTCGGTGTCAACTTAGTTACGACCGGAGTCTTATCCTGATCTAGCCAGAATTTGAGAGCTTGACTGTCACCCTGCATTTTGGTGAATATGAAGGGGTGAATTGAGCGAGGAGCAATTCTTTAAGGATGTTTTGAAGCTAAAGGAATTTTTGTGAAGCGCACTGAGAAGAACGAAGCGACACAGAGGAAGCCCGCTCGACGACGTAAAAATTATACCCAGACCGAGCAAGAGCAGCCATCAAAAACGCCGCCTCCGTCTTCGACAGTAAAACTTGCTCCCACCATTCCTGAAAATCGCCCTGAAGAGAGTTCAATTTTTAAGGAAAGAAAACGGCTTTTTCTGGGCGTTGGCGACGAAGTCACGCATCTTCGCTATGAACACTGGGGGATCGGTGTGGTGATGGAATGTATGACTTCTTCGGTGCCCGGCGGCACCTGTCTCGCCCGGATTCGCTTTCAAGACGGCACACTGCGCTGCTTTAACAACGATCTCGATAACGATAGCTGCTGTTACTATTTCGGCCTGCGCCGTTACTGGAACCCAACGCACGGAGTCAATGCAATCCGGTCAAAGCTTTTCATGCGAGGTTAGAATGCCGAAAACCGCCAAAACCATTCGCCATCTGACTGTTGCCGCCGCATTATTCATCGTCAGCCTCTCGCCATTCATTCTCAACGCGGACGAGGCAATTGAAATAGCCGCTGTCGATGTTGGCGTGACAGCTGGCAACCTCGTGTTCCTTCCGGCCAAAGCGATCTCCGTTTCCATGGGAATGGTCAGCGGAGCTTTATCCTTCGTGCTAACAGGGGGTAATGCCGAGTTGACGAGGCAGATCTGGCGCGACACCACTGAAGGTCCTTACTTCATAACCCCCACCGTGGCGCGTAAAGCCATCGGCGATCGGCCCGAACTCAGCGAGCCAAAATAAAACGGCACGCAACCACCATCTTTGAGATGGGGGCCACGTGCCGTTCATCAGCTTACGTTCGGTCGATTAAGCCAGGTTCTTCTTGAAAAAATTGACTGTTCTTGCCCAGGCATCCTTGGCCGCTTCCGGATTATAGCGATCAGCGTTGGTGTTGTTATTGAACGCATGTTTCGCCCCGGGGTAAGTCTTAACATCGAATGACTTTCCCGCCTTTTGCATCGCGGCTTTCAACGGTTCAACGCCCGGCATGATGTTCGGGTCATCTTCAGCGTAATTGCCCATCACCGGACAGGGAATATTTGCCACTGAATCGAGCGGATCGGGATTGCGTCCGTAATAAACCACAGCGGCGTTTAGGTCTTTATTTTTTGTGGCAAAATTTAGCGACTGACCGCCACCCCAGCAGTAACCAACAACGCCTACCTTGCCGTTCACGTAGCTCTGCTTCTTCATGTAATTAAGAGCCGCGCTCAGATCCTCCGCGACCATACCACCGTTTACTTTCTTGATAGCTTCGGTGGCCTCGTCGCTGCCATTGTATTGATCGCTACCGCCAATGCGCCCCATACAGTCCACCGCTATCGCCGCAAAGCCTTCTTTGGCGAAATGTCGGGCGACGTCTTTGATGTGACCGATTAGCCCCCTGTTCTCATGAATCACTATAACCGTTCCCAAGTTCTTGCCATCCTTGGGTCGCGAAACATAGGCGCTGACATTTCCCGCATTACCAGGAAACTGCACCATCTCCGACGTGAGACTCGCATCATTCGGATCAACGATATTGTCTACGGTTTGAGCCATCTTAGTTCTCTCCTTTCGAGTGTGTTTGTGGATGGCCCAGCTATAGCCAAAATCAACTCACAAATCCAGGGAAGGATGACTTGTTTGGAAGAAATAATTGAGCGCCAAAATGGCGGCAGTCAAGCACCGGCACGGGGCAAGCCCTTCAACAGATTGCAACAATTCACGGAAGCTAAAACGCCGCGCTAATTATGAGCGCGGCGTTGGTGAAAACTTACTCGATCGGAGTACGTGCGTCGTCAGGTGGTAGTCGTGGATGTGGACGAAGATTCGGATTTAGCTGGAGCGGGCTCTTTCTTGCTCTCGGTTTTTGATTCTTTGCCCTCGCTTCTCGATTCCTTAGTATCGCTTTTGGATTCTGACGATGACGAACTTGCGCCGTTCTCGGTCTTAGGGGCATCTTTACCCTTGCGCGCGTAATCGGTGATGTACCAGCCCGTGCCCTTAAGCTGAAACGATGTGTTTGAGATCAGCTTCTTCACCTTTCCCTTACAAGTCGGACACTTGGATAATGGTTCGTCGGTAATTCTCTGCGTCGTTTCAAAAGTTCCACATTTCTGGCACTCATATTCATAGACAGGCATGCTAATTCCTCAGTTAAATAGGTTAACAGCTAAAGTAATCACCGACACCGGGTTTGTCAATTGCGCCTAGGTCGCGGAACTAGTCGCTCGACTTTCGGCTTGGTTTCTATCCTTGCCGTCGGCAAGGATGTGCGCGCCGCCGAACGCTTCAGAGCGATTGCCAAACAGCACCAGAGGCTCGGTTCCAGTGTTCGTAATCTGGTAATAATCCTTTGCGCTAAGAAACAGCACGTCGTGTTTCTTCACTGGTCGCTCGTCGCCCTTAATGCCCTTGACTGTCCCCGATCCTTCGAGAACGAGAAAAGTCTCGGGGCTGGCATGATAATGCATGTCCGTTCCGTCACCCGGAACGAAGTAGAGCATCCAGGAGCGGAAATTATCGGTTCCGAAAAGGTCGATCTTTCTCTTCTTGTTTTCGCGCGCTTCGGATTGTTTTTCGCCCAGGTTGACAAAGTCCATTATTAATCTCCCTCTTAGAAAGTATTCGATTCTAACTTACAGGCGCAGCACTCCGCAAGGATTGACAATCTGGCTTGACAGGTATGGAGTGCTGCACTATTGAGGAAAGCGCTTACCCGACGACAATCAACAACCAGATAATCGCGACGTTCGGTCCTTTGATAACCAACGAACAGCGGAGGTGAGCCATGACCAGCTCATGGGAAAGTACTACCGTCGAGAACAGCACAATGCCGCTCTATCTTAGCGTACCGGAACGGGGCGGCCCGGTGCCCGGCATCGTCGTCGTCCACGGACAGTCGGGATTGGAAAATTTCATCAAAGAAACGACGCACATGCTGGCGCTGCAGGGTTATGCCGCGATTGCGCCGGACCTGTACCATCGCGACGGTCCGGATTGCAAAGACGATAACATGACCAAAAAATCGAGAGTGCGCGATCCCAATATCATCGCGGATATTACCGGCGCGCTGCAGTTTTTGAAGAACCACCGCCAGGTCGACGGCGCGCGCTTAGGCATCGTCGGTTTTTGCATGGGCGGACGAATCGTTTATCTGATGTCGGCGGCGACTCGCGAGCTCAAAGCCGCTGTGATGTTTTACGGCAGCAGCACGATGACGCCGTTGGGCGAGGGTCCCTCGCCATTTGATCGCACCCGCGAGATCAGCTGTCCGATTCAAGGACACTTCGGCGCGGATGATCAGAACCCATCACCCGACGACATGCGCAAGCTCGATGCCGAACTCACACGCTGGAATAAGCCGCACGAGTTTCACACCTACGCCGGCGCCGCTCACGCCTTTGCCAACGCCGGTTCCGCCAACTACCGGCCCCATGCAGCGGCTTTGGCATGGCCCAAAGCCATGGAATTTTTTTGCCGGCATTTGATCGGGTAGAGAACCATTAATCGCGCCCACGAACGAAGTGCGCGATCCAAAGATTATGCGCGTTTGATTAGCATGCTATCGGAGCAGGTCATCGCGCATCTTTGTTCATCATTGCGCGACGTCGCAAGCCCACATTCGGCGAAATTTTCAACCTGGCAACAGCCGTCTTGATGGTTGCCGCCGTTCCATAGTAAAAAATGATGCTAGCCATGGCTGGCAAGCTATGCGCGTTAGCCGAACAATCTCGATTGCGAGGAACTGACGATGGCTGAGAATTCACATGGATCGGGATCGGCTCGTCATCACATGCATTACTACAATGCCGCAGCCGACTTGATTGAACGCAACCTCGCTCTGCGCCCTGAAAAAATCGCCTACATCGACGACAACGGCCGTTACACCTTTAGCGAGCTCGCAGAGCGTGTAAATCGCTGTGCCCATGCCCTTTGTGAGCTGGGAGCGACGTTGGAGTCGCGTGTCATGGTCTGCCTGAGCGATACGATGGATTTCCCAAGCGTGTTTCTTGGTGCCATCAAGGCGGGTCTCGTTCCAGTCGCGATGAACACGCTGTTAACCAGCGGCGATTACGATTTCATGCTGCGCGACAGCCGCGCTCGCATTCTGGTGGTATCGGACGCATTACTACCGGTATTCAAACCGATACTGGCCGGACAGCCGTTCCTGAGCCATGTTGTGGTCTCCGGCCCGAGCCCTTCCGGCGAGCCGCGGCTTGCAGAGTTGATGGCAGGCGCGAAGAACGAGTTTACCGTCGCGCCGACCCGGCCCGACGATGCTTGCTTTTGGCTTTACTCTTCTGGCTCCACAGGTACGCCGAAAGGCACGGTCCACGTTCAGACCAGTATGGTTGCAACCACAGAGCTCTACGCCAAACCAATCTTGGGAATAGAGGAGAGCGATGTTGTATTCTCGGCGGCGAAATTGTTTTTCGCTTACGGTCTAGGCAATGGGCTGAGTTTTCCGCTTTCAGTGGGCGCGACCACGGTTTTGCTAGGGGAACGGCCGACACCTGCTGCGGTTTGCCGGATTCTGCGCCAGCACCGGCCAACAATCTTTTATGGCGTGCCGACTCTTTATGGCGCGCTTCTGGCGAGTTCGGAACTGCCCAACCGCGCGGAGCTTAACCTGCGACGTTGCACGTCGGCCGGCGAAGCCTTGCCGCCAAACGTCGGCCGGAAGTGGCTCGAACATACCGGAGTAGACATTCTCGATGGCCTTGGTTCCACCGAAATGCTCCATATCTTTTTATCCAACAGACCGGGCGACGTGCGCTACGGGACTTCCGGTAAACCGGTTTCGGGTTATGAGGTGCGGCTGCTCGATGAGGACGGCAACAAGGTGGCCAAAGGTGAGCTCGGCGAATTGCAGGTCAGCGGTCCCAGCAGCGCCGCGTACTACTGGAACAATCGCGAGAAGAGCCGCAACACATTTCTCGGCGCCTGGACCAGGAGCGGCGATAAATACATCGAGAGCGAAGACGGTTTTTTTACCTATTGTGGTCGTGCTGACGACATGCTCAAGGTCAGCGGCATTTGGGTCTCCCCTTTCGAGGTGGAAGCAGTGCTGGTCTCGCACGAAGCCGTGCTGGAAGCCGCTGTGGTTGGCCAGGAGGACGGTAACGGGCTGATCAAACCCAAGGCATTCGTTGTTCTACGCCCTGGTGTAACGGAAACAGCCGAACTCACTGCCGAACTACAGCAACACGTAAAAACGCATCTGGCGCCGCATAATTATCCCCGCTGGATCGAGTTCGTGCCCGAGCTGCCAAAAACCGCTACCGGCAAAATCCAACGGTTCAAACTGCGAGAACCACTAGGGCATGACCCGCGCTGAACTTTTTTAGGACTCCACGGAGGCAATCATGAACATCGATCCAAACTCGAGCCGCCGGCAATTTCTTGTCAGGGCTGGCCTGCTCACGGCAAGCGCATTGCTGCCGAATCCGCCGACACTCGCACAGACCTCAAAGCTACGTGTTGGCCTCATGCTGCCTTACACCGGCACTTACGCCCAATTAGGCACCGCCATAACCAACGGCTTCAAACTCGCGGTGGCGGAGCGCGGCGGTAAACTCGCCGGCCGCGAACTGGAATATTTTTCCGTTGATGATGAATCCGAACCGGCTAAAGCGCCGGAGAACGCCAATAGGCTGGTGCAGCGCGACAAGGTGGACGTGCTGGTCGGCACGGTTCATAGCGGCGTGCAGATGGGCATGGTCAAAGTTGCGAAAGAAAGCAATACCTTGATGATCATTCCCAATGCCGGTCTCGATGCCGCCACCGGAGCGCTGTGCGCGCCGAATATCTTTCGCACTTCGTTTTCCAATTGGCAGCCGTCGTATCCGATGGGCAAAGTGCTTGCCGACCGCGGCATGAACAATATTTTGACTTTGGCTTGGAAATACGGAGCTGGACAGGAAGCCGTGGCCGGATTTAATGAAGGCTTCATCAAAGCCGGCGGCAAATCGGTTCGTGGACTTTGGATTCCGTTTCCCAATGTGGAATTTCAAGCATTGCTCACCGAAATGGCTTCGATCAAACCGGACGCGGTGTTCGTATTTTTTGCCGGAGCCGGCGCGGCAAAGTTCATCAAAGATTATAATGCGGCCGGGCTGCGCAGGCAGATCCCGCTCTTCGGTTCGGGCTTTCTGACCGACGGCGTGCTCGATGCCGTGGATAAAGCCGCCGAAGGCCTGGAAACCACGCTCCACTATGCCGATGGCCTGAACACCAAGCGCGATCGCGAGTTCCGCGCGGCATATAACAAAGCATATAATAATGAGCCAGACGTCTACGCGGTACAAGGCTATGACGCCGGTCTTCTCCTCAACATCGGACTGGATGCAGTGAAGGGCGACGTCACCAAAAAGAAAGAAGTGATCGCGGCTATGGAAAAAGCCAAGATCGACAGCCCGCGCGGTCCCTGGACGATGTCCAAAGCACACAATCCTATTCAAGACATTTACTTGCGCAGAGTAGTCGGGCGCGAAAACAAAATGGTCAGCATCGCGCACAAAGCGCTCGCCGATCCGGCGCGGGGATGCAAGATGTAAGAACGCCACAGTTCGGACTCTGGCGCGGTTCCAAATGTTCCAATCGTTCCAGCCGTTCCAATGGTTAGAGCAAATACCGAATTGTGTCTTTCAACTAGCTCGATTTTCTTTGCAAGTTGACCGAACTCGACTGCTTCCTAACACATGGAACGATTGGAACTGTTGGAACGACTGGAACCTATCATTTAGTCATGTTCTATCTCATCCAACTTCTAAACGGCATCCAGTACGGTCTGCTATTGTTTTTACTGGCGAGCGGTCTGACCCTGATCTTTGGGATTATGGGTGTCATCAATCTAGCCCACGGCAGCTTTTACATGATCGGTGCCTATCTGGCTTATTGGCTGGTAAGGACGACGGGCAGTCTCTGGTTGGCAATTCCGCTCAGTATTGTCATCGCCTTCTCAATTGGTCTGGTGCTTGAGACAACCATCTTCAGCCGGCTGTACAAGCGGGACCACCTCTATCAGGTATTGCTCACGTTCGGCTTGATCCTGGTGTTCGAAGAACTGCGCAGCATTCTGTTCGGCGACGACGTGCATGGGGTTCCGGTACCGCCGCTGCTCGATTTTTCGATTCCACTCACGGAGACGCTCTCCTATCCGGTTTACCGCTTGTTCGTCACCGCCGTTTGCATCACCATTGCTCTGAGCATGTACTTCGTCATCCATAAGACCCGCATCGGCATGATGATTCGGGCCGCCACCAGCAATCGCGAAATGGCCGCTTCGCTCGGGGTCAACATTCCGCTGCTGTTTGCGTTCGTCTTCGCATTTGGCGTCGCGCTCGCCGGTTTTGCCGGAACGATCTCGGCGCCGATTGCCTCGGTGTCTCCCGGCATGGGCAATCACATCGTGATCATCTGCTTCGTGGTCGTGGTCATCGGCGGCATCGGTTCGATCAACGGCGCGATGATCGCCGCTTTGGCCATCGGGCTAGCTGACACCCTCGGCAAAGTAATGGCGCCGGAATATTCCGCATTTGCAGTTTATTTGCTGATGGCGGCGATTCTGTTATGGCGGCCCCAAGGAATCGCCGGTAGAGCTTAACGGTCGTGAGCCCTATCACTCTGCCACGATCGGTCTTGCTCATCGCCGTCGCGGTGATCGCCATTGTTCCGCTAGTCGGTTCGACATTTTACGTTCAGCTCGGCGCTAAGATCATGATCATGGCGATCTTTGCCTTGAGCCTGGATTTTCTCGTCGGTCACACTGGTCTGGTGAGTCTGGGACACGCTGCTTATTTTGGCTTGGCGGCGTATGTGCTGGCGTTGATTTCACCCCAATATCAAGCAGCCAATCTCTGGTTGACCTTGCCTGTGGCGGTTGTAATCACCGCTCTGGCGGCGCTGGTGATTGGTTTTCTTGTCGTGCGAACCACCGGCGTCTATTTCATCATGGTGACGCTTGCCTTCGCGCAGATGCTTTATTCTATTTTTCACGACACCAATCTGGGCGGCGGCTCTGACGGGATTTACATATACGTGCGGCCGGAACTGGCAGTAGCCGGCATCCGACCTTTCAATCTGGAAAGCCCGGTGCAATTTTACTACTTCGTGCTTCTGATGATGGTGGGTGTTTATGCTTTATTGAGTAGAGTGCTTCATGCGCCGTTCGGGCGCGCCCTGGCGGGCATCAAAGCCAACGAGCACCGAATGCGCTCTATCGGCTATCCGGTATCGAGCTACAAGCTCGGCGCTTTCGTGCTCGGCGGCGCGATTGCGGGAATCGCCGGCTATCTCGCAGCATGCCAGTTCGGTTTCGTCAATCCCGAGATTCTCGCCTGGCATCATTCGGCCGGCGTATTGATGATGGTGATCCTGGGCGGCATGGGCAAACTCCATGGCGCGGTGCTCGGCGCGTTGGCTTATACCTTGCTGCAAGAAATTCTGTCGACGCCGTTGCTGCTTGGTTCGTACGCCAAACACTGGCAGCTGGCGATGGGAAGCTTGATCGTGTTAATCGTTCTGGCTTTCCCGCATGGGTTGGCCGGAATTCTCGATCTGTCGTTGCGCATCCGCTCAACTAAGCCGGCGCGGGTGGAAGAGGCCCTCGATGATTGAGCCGATTCTGAAGGTGCGCCGATTAGCCAAAACATTCGGCGGCCTTGCAGCGGTCGCCGAGGTTTCACTGGACGTCAACGTCGGCGAACTGCATGCGGTCATCGGACCTAATGGCGCCGGTAAAACCACGCTGATTAACATGCTGTCGGGCGATCTATCGCCCAGCGCCGGCAGCATTCGCTTCGGCGGCGACGAAGTCGCGCATCTCTCACCGGAGCGCCGCTCGCGTTTAGGGATCGGCAGAAGCTATCAGAAGGTAAACATTTTTGCCGCATTCAGCGCGTTGGAGAACTGCCGCTTGGCAGCGCAATCGCGCGATCCACGGCCATTGAACTGGCTGCGCGAGGCAAGCTCCAACGATGTGATCGTAGACACCGCCCGATCCGCGCTTGCAGATGTCGGCCTGGCAAATCGCGCTGAGACCATAGCTTTCACTCTCAGTCATGGCGAGCAGCGCCAGCTCGAAATCGCCATGTCGCTGGCCACCCAGCCCAAACTATTGCTGCTGGACGAACCGTTGGCGGGTCTCGGTATCGAAGAGTCTTCGAGGATGGTCGAGCTGATCCGTCGCATGGCGCAGACGCACGCTATTCTTTTGGTGGAACACGACATGGATGCGATCTTCCAACTGGCTCGGGTGCTCACGGTTATGGTCGACGGCAGGGTTCTCGCTTCCGGCAAGCCGGATGAGGTTCGGGCAGATGAGCAAGTCCAACGCGCGTACTTGGGTAAGGTCGACGAACACCCATGACGGCTCGCCCGATCATCGAGGCCGAAGGCCTGCACACGTATTATGGCGCCAGCCATATTCTTCACGGCATTAACTTGATAGTGCGCCGCGGCGAAGCCATTGGGCTCATGGGACGCAATGGCATGGGCAAGACCACACTGATTCGCACCCTGGTTGGTCAGGTCGCGCCACGCCATGGCGCGATTAAGATCAACGGCCGTGTCATGACTCAGGCTGCGCCCTACCTGATCGCGCGCCAAGGCATCGCTTACGTTCCCGAGGGACGCGGCATTTTCCCGAATCTCTCTGTTCGCGAAAATCTGATCATGATGGCGCGCCCCGGACCGAATGGGCAGTGTCACTGGACCTACGAGCGGGTGCTGCAAACTTTTCCCCGGCTAGCCGAGCGTGTATCACATGGTGGACAACAGCTTTCCGGCGGCGAGCAACAAATGCTTTGCATTGGCCGCGCCCTGATGACCAATCCAACATTGCTGGTGCTCGATGAGGCCACTGAGGGCCTCGCGCCTCTGATTGCCCAGGAAATTTGGCGCATCATCCGCACTGTTCGCGAAAGTGGTATCGCTGCCATCATCGTTGACAAAAACTTCGGCGCCGTTTCGGCTCTCACCGATCGGAACATTATCCTGGTCAAAGGCCGCGTTGTTTTTGAAGGCACCGGCAATGAATTACGCAATCAGCCGGAACTGCTGCAGCAGCATCTAGGAATTTGACCGAAAGTCCCTCGCAGCCGCACCCGTTGAGCCGCTTGACACTTTATGATTGCTTTGAGAGTGTTCGGCTGCCGATGATTTTCTTCCTTCAGGATGGTGATTATGGAAAACCAAAAGTTTGTCGATTCCATTATTCAAGAAATCGTTCAACCAGGGGTCGATCAATTAATCAATAACCGTTTTTTTACCGAGTTAAGGCAAGGCAAATTATCGCAGAAGCGGCTCAAAGGCTTCGCGCTACAGCACTATCATTGCAATCACGCGATCAATAAGGGCCTGGCGTTCTGCATGGTGAGAAACGCCAATAACCCGCCGCTCTACAACCAGTTTCAGGAGCTGTTTACCGAAGAGCAGTCGCATCCGGGCTTGATGAAGCGTTTCGGTTTGGCCATTGGCTTGACTGATGAAGATTTTGACAGAGAGCTGTTGATCTTCGAATGCGTGGCTCACACCGCCGCGGTGATTCGCGGCATGTTTTTAGGAACCCAGGCCGAAAGCCGCGCCGGCGCGCTCGTGAATGAAACCATGGTTTGCCGCTATTCCGGAGAATTCGATACCTACTTGGAGAAGCACTACGGATTCGATAGCCGCGCCCGAACATTCTTCATCGTGCATAGCAAAGTCGATCAAGAGCACACCGCCATGGCCTCCGAAAGCATCGCGCGCAACGCCAACACCGATCGGGAAAAAGAGATGGTCCGCGCCGCGGCGCGTAACATGGTCCGTTTCAAACTGGCAAAATTCGAAGGCATCTATGACGCGTATGCATGAGACATGCGAGCAGGCTGCTGAAAAGACCCATATGCTTCGTTGCGCTTGCCCGACTCATTTCAACGTACTGAAGCGTACGCCTCAGCTCGTCGAACTTCGCGCGCCTTGCCCCTGAGGTCTTTTTGAGCAGCTGCATTTCGAAAATCCAATGACTTTTAAACGGGGCTCGGGTTCGAGGACACTAGCTGAAGGGTCAATGACATCGAAAGAGCTTGGAGGTGGTTTTCATGATCACGATAATCCCAACGGCTCTCCGGCTTCTTCTTCTATCGATACTTCTCCTTGGTCCAACCGAGCTCGTATGGTGCGCTGAGAAAACCAGCAAACTCGCGCCCGTTCGCATCGCTTACGTGTCGCGCAGCATTTTGGATATGCCCTACGTGATCGCCCGCGATCGAGGTTTTTTCCGCGAGGAGGGTTTGGACGTGGAGTTTATCTTCATGAAGGCGATCCAGACGGTGCAGGCGATGCTTGCCGGCGGCGTCGATTTTGGCACCGCAACCGGCACCGCCATCAGCGCCGCGGTAAACGGCGCCGATGTGCGCGTGGTATTCGCTCTAACAGACAAGCCCTCCTTCGATATGATTGCGCAGTCGAATATCACTAACGTACAGCAGATGCGCGGCAAGAAACTCGGCATTTCCGCGCCCGGCTCGCTCACAGAAATTCTTGCTCGGCAGATTCTGCTGGTAAACAAGATCCCGCTGGACCAAGTCACCATGCTCTCACTGGGCACCAGCGATGTCACGTACGTCGCCCTAAAGGCCGGCACCATCGACGCGACCATGCTGCAAGTGCCGCAGAATCTCATCGCCCAAGAAGAAGGCTATCGGAAGATCGCTTCGGGCGCCGATGTTTACCGTGCCGTTCAAGGAGGTCTAACCACTACAAAGACGGTCATAAGCGAACGCCCGGAGGTTGCCACGAGAGTCATCCGCGCAACACAGAAGGCCTTGCGCCTGATCCGCAATGATAAGAAATTCGCCGTCGACTTTATCAAAGGGCCGTTTCTTGACCTGGGAAAAGAACGCGACAAGTACGCCGATCGAGTTTATGACACCGCTTTGCAGTTCTATCTCCAGTCGGGAGTGGTCGACGAGAAATTGCAGCGCGACATGATCGCCACGGCGGCGCAACGGGTCAAACCCAAAGATCCGGTCCCACCGGAGCGTGTCTTTGACTTCAGCTTCGCACAGAAAGTCGCGGAGTCGATGAAGTAGAGGATGTAGACAAAATTATAATTCTCGCGGATTGAACCACTTGAACGTTTTGAACGGCTTGAACGATCCTTCGGAGGCACAATGAAATTCAGCACTGACCGAATACTGACCACCCACGCCGGAGCCTTGCCCCAACCCGACGATCTAAAGCAGATGCACTCAGCAAAAATCAGCGGCCAGCCCATCGATGAGGCCGCTTTCGCTCAGCGGGTGCGCCAATCGGTTGCCGAAGTGGTTAAGAAACAGTTGGCTTGCGGCCTCGATATCATCAACGATGGCGAAGTCGGCAAGTCCAACTTTTCGCGCTACGCCCGGGAGCGCTTGAGCGGCTTCATCGAACGTGAAGCGAAACCGGAAGATCACGTCTCTTCGATCTTCGCTCGGGACATGGTCGAGTTCGGCGATTATTTTCGCAGGCGCATGGGCGGCATTCGCGGCGAAAACGTCAAGAGAGTCTTCTGCAATGGGCCGCTCAAATACGTCGGTCATGCCTCGCTTCAAGCCGAGATCGAAGACTTCAAAGCGGGCCTGCAAGGACAATCCTACGAAGAATCTTTTCTGCCGGCGATCGCGCCGGGCACCATCGAGCACTGGATGAAGAACGACTATTATCCCGACGACGAATCGTATTTGGTCGCCATCGCCGACGCGATGCACGAGGAGTACAAGGCGATCGTCGATGCCGGATTTTTGCTGCAAATCGACGATCCGGATTTGCCCGACGGCTGGCAGTTCATGTCGCAAATGTCGGTGCCGGAATATCGCCGCTACGCCGAACTGCGCGTCGATGCGCTCAATCACGGCTTGAGAGACATCCCGCCCGAGAAAGTTCGCTTCCATACCTGCTGGGGCAGTTACCATGGGCCGCACAAGTTCGACATTCCGCTGCGAGACATCGTCGACATTATTCTTAAAGTCAACGCCAACACCTACTCGATCGAGGCGTCCAACCCGCGCCACGAGCACGAGTGGCGCGTGTGGGAAGATGTGAAATTTCCGCAGAGCAAAGTCATCGTGCCCGGCGTCGTTGGCCACGCAACCGACATCGTCGAACACCCGGAGGTCATCGCTGAGCGTCTGCTGCGTTATGCTAGGATCGTTGGCCGGGAAAACGTCATGGCCGGCACCGATTGCGGCCTAGGGCCGCGTGTCGGCGATCCGCAGATTGCATGGGCGAAATTTGAAGCCATGGCCGAAGGCGCGCGCATCGCGACAAAACAATTGTGGGGAAAGTAGACGGAAGTTCGTACCGCTAGTCGGCTCGTTAAGATTCGCGCCGCTATGACAACCGAACGGGCCTCGGCAATCGCCCTTATCATCTTCGCTCTTCTAGTAATATGGGAGAGCCGTCAGCTTCCGCTCGGAACATTCCGCCAACCCGGCCCCGCCTTCATTCCTATCCTGCTGGCTTTGCTTCTTCTGATGTTCGCAGTTTTCCTTGTGCTCACCAGCAGTCGCGCTCCGTCATTATCATCCATTAGCTGGACCGAATGGCGTCATGCCCTGGCGATATTGGCGGCATCCCTCTTTTCCGTTTTCGCCATTGAGCGTCTTGGTTACCGCCTCACTGTGCTGCTCGTGTTGGGTTTTCTAGTTAAACTGCTGGAGCAGCGCAGTTGGATAGTGTCTTTATCGTTTGCCTTTACGTTGTCTTTTGGTTCCTTCTTCCTTTTCTATACCGTCCTGCGAGTGCCCCTGCCGCAAGGACCATTCGGATTCTGAAGGGGAGCTCATCTTGCGCAAAATGCAATTCGGACTCCGCGGTAGAGGGAGAACTGTACAGCGATCGAGGGAGACTCTGGAGGAGCGAAGGCATCGAAACCAACAATTCAAGACCGTCTATGGGTAATTGGCCTTAGGTCGACAATTGTTTCAGGTGTCGGCTAAAACACTGGAGCTTGCGGGCCGCTATCAGCCAGAGGCGCATTGCCTTCGCTCCGGAGGGCTCGCCCTCGATCGCAGTGTCATTTTGAATTACCAAATCCGGGTTCAACTCCCTCAACCGTTCAGGAAGAGACTAGTAAGGTGAATTGAATCGTCAACATCGATGACTGAAACTCTGCACAATCTTTATATTGGCTTTTCAGTCGCTCTTGCCCCCAATGTCCTGCTCTACGCCTTTGTCGGTTGCGTCATTGGAACGCTCGTAGGTGTCTTGCCAGGCGTGGGTCCGCTTGCGGGCATCAGTTTGCTCCTGCCCGTATCGTTCGGTCTCGATGCGACTTCGGCCATCGTGCTTCTGGCGGGAATCTACTACGGAGCCATGTATGGAGGATCCACGACCTCAATACTGATGCGCATCCCGGGTGAAGCAGCTTCGGTCATGACCTGTATCGACGGTTATGAGATGACGCGCAAAGGACGGGCCGGCGCCGCTTTGGCCATTGCAGCGGTGGCTTCCTATATAGCCGGTACCGCCAGCATCGTCGGTCTCATGCTTTTGGCGCCGCCTTTAGCGAGCTTTGCGCTCCGCTTCGGACCGCCTGAATATTTCGCCCTTCTGCTTCTCGGACTCTTGGTCCTCGCCTACATGAGCGGCGGCTCCATGCTCAAGTCGCTGGCCATGGCAACCCTGGGATTGCTTCTCGGCATGATCGGCATCGATCCCATGACCGGATTCGTTCGTTTTAGCTATGGATTGATCGAGCTTGGTGACGGCATCGGAGTTGTTCCAGTCGCAGTGGGGCTGTTTGGGATTTCAGAAATTCTGCTGACCGCAGGACAGCCGTCCGCGCCCCAAGTCAAACAGCCCCGGTTGAAAGAGCTTCTCCCCTCGGGCGAGGAATGGCGCGCTTCACTCTGGCCGCTCGGTAGAGGGACCGTCTTGGGTTTTTTGATTGGCATCATACCGGGCTCGGCGCACATTATCGCCTCGTTCGTTTCGTATGCGATGGAGCGGCGCCTTTCCAAACATCCTGAGCGCTTCGGTCATGGCGCCATCGAGGGAGTAGCGGGACCGGAATCGGCCAACAACGCGGCGACATCAGGAGCCTTCGTTCCTATGCTCGCCTTGGGTGTGCCTTCCGGGCCGATCCCTGCCGTGATGATTGCGGCTATGATGGTGCATGGCATTTCGCCGGGTCCTCTTTTAATCGCCCAGCAACCGGAGCTCTTCTGGGGTTTCATCGCCAGCATGTACGTTGGCAATTTAGTGCTCTTGATCTTGAATCTGCCGCTGGTCGGGATTTTTGTCAGTGTTTTAAGAATTCCATATCCTCTTCTGTATCCGGCAATTCTCATTTTCTGTCTTATCGGTGTCTATGCGGTCAATGGCAGCGTCGTCGATATCGGGATCATGACAGTGATGGGCGCTCTCGGTTACATGCTGCGCAAATTTGACTTCGATACCGCGCCGGTAGTATTGGGACTTATCCTGGCGCCGATGATGGAGATGAGCTTTCGTCAGTCGCTCGCGATGTCGTCTGGCAGCTACGCTATCTTCCTTAACCGGCCGATTGCCTTGGTGATGCTTATCGTTGGATTGTCGCTGCTGTTATTAGCCGCCCGTCCGTTTCTTATGAAGCGGCTGGATTGGCGGCAGCGGCTTGGATTCGCGGCAAAGGACAGCACCTGAATCTCGTCTATGGGAGGTGAACAATGACAAACAATTATAGTCCAGCTATTCTGCCGCGGTCGCGCTGGGTTCACTTTCTCTCATTTTTGTTGGTTCAGTTCTTCGCTCTGATCGCTGAATCGCCGGCCCAAGAAAAATACCCGAACCGTCCGATTACCATCGTAGCTCCATTCCCTCCCGGGGGGGTTGCCGATCTGACGGCTCGGCCGGTTGCCGCCGCGATGGAAAAGGTTTTGAAAAACCCGGTGGTGGTCGTGAACAAGACTGGAGCGGCTGGCGCTGTCGGAATGTCTTTCGTTGCCAATAGCAAGCCTGACGGATACAACCTGCTTATGGCTCTCTCAAGCATCTCCATTATTCCAGAGGCGGATAAGCTCTTCGACCGCAAACCCGCCTATTCCATGGACCAGCTCATTCCGATCGCGTTGATTTCCGCTGATCCGACGATTTTGGTTGTGAGCGCGAGTCGGCCATGGAAAAACGTTAAAGAATTTGTCGAAGATGCCAAAAAACGTCCGGCGGATATTTCTTTTTCTTCCTCTGGTGTGTACGGGACGTTGCACATGGCGATGGAGATGCTCTCTCATTCCGCAGGCATCAAATTGAAGCACGTTCCTTATGCCGGAGCGGGACCGGCGCTCACGGCGATTCTCGGAGGACATGTCGACACCCTCGCCTCAGGACCGGCAGTGGTGATCCCACACATCAAGGGAGGCAAGCTGCGACCGTTGGCCGGATGGGGCGCGAAGAGGGTCGATTCCCTTCCTGATGTGCCGACTTTCAAGGAGCTTGGATACGATGTCGAATTTTACATCTGGGCCGGGCTGTTTGCGCCAAGAGGAACGCCGGCTGCCGTGATGAAAACAATTCGCGATACTGTAAAGCAGGCGGTGAACACACCCGAGTTCAAATCGGCTATGGAAAAATTAGAGACGCCGATCGCCTATCTTGACGCGCCCGAGTTTCAGAAATTCTGGGACAAGGATGCCAAGATGCTCGCCGACGCCATCAAGCGCGTCGGTAAGGTGGAAATCCCCGAGGCGAAATAAGGCAGCAAATAAATTCCCTGGCGCCATCGATGCTCTGAAAATCGAAACGCAAGAATGCTGATGTGAAATTTCATCCGGCACGGCAAAACGCGCCAATTGGATTAGCGGCAGCGAAGGAGGATTATTGGCAATGAATGCCCGATCGAATCTATATCGGTTCCTAATGACCACGTTATTACCGCTCGTGCTTCTCGGGGGCGTAGCGAACGCCCAACAGCTTCCTAAATCCGCAGCCATCGGTTCCAACCCGCCAGGGTCGCTGTTTTATGCGTTGGCTAGCGGCCTAGCCAAGGTCATCAGCGATTCAACCAGCGTTCAAACCCAAGTTCAGCCCTACTCCGGCACCAGTACATTTTTACCCTTGCTCGATTCCGGTGAACTCGATCTCGGCGTCGTCAACGCGGTCGACATGGGTCTTGCCTACCAGGGACCGAAGCGTTTGCAGATCGGCGGCAGAAATCCGTTTCCGCACACGCCCAATTCCCGCCTCATCATGCGCGGCTCGCCATTGCGCAGCAGCTTGATCGTCAAGAAGGACTCGCCGATAAAAAGCATTGGTGAAGTCAAAGGCAAACGGGTGACCGGCGAGTATCCGGCGCAGCTTGCCGTCTGGTACAACGTATTCGGTTCCCTCTCCAACGCCGGCTTGACATGGAAGGATGTGAAGGTGGTCCCGGTTCCGGCGGTGAACGAAGGCGTCGACGCTCTCGTTCAGGGACGCGCCGACGTGACCACCCATGCCATTGGCTCCGCGAAAGTACGGGAGGCGGACGCTTCCGTGGGTATTCGGTATATTCCGCTCGACTGCTCCAAGCAAGGCGAAGAGCGGATCAAAAAAGCTGTGCCGGGGTATTATCTCTCCGTCGTCAAAGCGGGTTCGTCAACCGGCATCGTCGAAGACACTTGCGCTTACACCTACGACATTTACTTTGTCGGCCACAAGGCGCTGCCCGACGTCGTCGTGCGCTCCGCCCTGCAAGCAATCTGGGTCAATGTCGAAAAGCTCCCGCAGTTTCATCCGGGTTTCGCTGAGTGGACCCAGGCACGGGCTGTCGACCCGGAAGTCACCATCCCATATCATCCGGCCGCGATTCGCTTCTTCAAAGAGAACGGCGCATGGTCGGCCAAAATGGATGAGGTGCAGAAAAAGCTATTGTCTCTAAACTAAAAACTCGCAGTTCGACAACCTGAGAATCTTCAAACGGCAACGCGGGGAATTTTTATGCGTACGGGACGTAACATTCGCGATCTTTTCATCACTGTCAGCACCGCAACGTTTTTACTTGTATCTGCGCCGGCCCAGGCGCAGAAGCTCCCCGCATCGACAATCATCGGCACCAATCCTGCGGGTAGCCTTTTCTATTCAGTGGCGAGTGGTCTTGCAAAGGTAATCAGCGGCGCCGGACCGATGCAGGCGATGGTCCAGCCCTATACAGGCAGCAGCACCTTTTTGCCGATGTTAGATAACGGCGAACTCGACTTTGGCATCATCAACGCCGTTGACATGGCCATGGCCTATCAGGGTCCAAAATTGAAAATCGGCGGTCGAAACCCGCTGCCATACACGCCCAATGCTCGACTCATCATGCGCGGTTCGCCGCTGCTGACAAGTCTGGTCTCGCGCAAAGACGGTCCAGTGAAAACCGTCAATGATGTCAAAGGCAAGCGGGTCACTGGCGAATATCCCGCGCACCTCGCCGTATGGTTCAGTGTCTATGGCTCGTTGTCCACCGGCAATTTGACCTGGGATGATGTTAAAGTCGTGCCGGTCCCGGCGGTTAACGAAGGCATTGACGCCCTGATTCAGGGACGCGCCGACGTGAGCAACCACACCGTCGGTTCGGCCAAAGTCAAAGAAGCCGACGCCGCCATCGGCGTGCGCTTTGTGGCGCTCGACTGCTCGCCCCAAGGCGAGGCACGCCTTAAAAAAGCGGTTCCGGGTTACTATCTGACGATATTAAAATCCGGCATCTCCAACGGCATCGTCGGCGATACCTGCGTGCAAGCCTACGACATGTACCTCGTCGGTCATAAAGCGTTGAGCAATGACATAGTCCACGCGGCCTTGAAATCGATCTGGGACAACACCGACAAGCTCGCGCTCCTACACCCCTCCCTCCAGGAGTGGACACGCGAGCGCGCTGTCACTCTCGATGCGACCATACCTTACCATCCGGCGGCAATACCGTTTTACAAGGAGAAGAACGCTTGGCCAACCAAGATGGACGAAACCCAAAAGCGCCTGTTGGCAATGAATTCCTAGACTCACTTTGGTCGCGGGTGAAGCTTGTTGAACGTTGAAACGTTTGGAATCGGCGCGTGCTCGAAAATTAAAAACTTGAAACGATTTTAGCGATTGTAATGAGTGACGACTTCGCGCCGACAAGCAAATTCAGATCTCTCCCCGGAGCGCCGGCGAAGTTGGCGCGTCTGCTGCTTTGTGCCCTGACGTTTTTAGGCGCGCTTTGGGCGCTCGAGATTCACGACGCACTCTCGTGGACATTTTTTAAAGAACAATATCTCGGGCTCTTCTTCGCTCTTGTGCTCGCGAGCATTTTTATCAACGTCAAAGCGCGCGCGTCCGATCCTGACGATGTGATCCCTTGGCACGACTGGCTCTTGGCGATCGCCGGCTTGACCGTGGGTGGGTATGTCACAGTCATGTACCCGGTCATCGCCTACCGCTTGGGAGTTCTCTCGCCCGAGCGCTGGATACTGGGCGGCATAGCGATTCTCTTGATTCTCGAAGCGACACGCCGCGTAGTGGGCTGGGCGCTGGTGTGGATCACCGTGCCGATTATTCTCTACGCCAAATTCGCCTACCTCTTCCCCGGCATATTGAACGCCAATGGCTCTAGCTGGCAACGGCTCGTCACTTATCTTTATTTAGATTCCAGTGGCATCTTCGGCTTGCCATTGGATGTCGCGGCCAGCGTAATCGTCGCTTTCATCTTTTTCGGCCAAGCGCTGTATGCAGTCGGCGGCGATAAGTTTCTCACCGATATTGCTCTTGTGCTCATGGGGCGTTTTCGCGGCGGAACTGCTAAAGTTGCCGTTGTCTCCTCGACTCTCTTTGGCACAGTGTCCGGCAGTGCCGTGGCCAACGTTGTCGTCGATGGCGCCATCACCATTCCGATGATGAAAAAGAGCGGCTATCCGCCCCATGTCGCCGCAGCTATCGAGGCGGTCGCATCCAACGGCGGCCAGATTATGCCGCCCGTTATGGGTGTGGCGGCGTTTCTGATGGC
Organism: uncultured delta proteobacterium; assembly: GCA_963745835.1. Lineage (GTDB taxonomy): Bacteria > Desulfobacterota > Binatia > UBA9968 > UBA9968 > WHTF01. The sequence goes on along the minus strand of CAVUZH010000025.1, from coordinate 34,232 downwards.
CGAGTTCCTAAACATATCCTACGGCGAAGTTGCCCTTGCCGCGGCCATCCCCGCTTGTCTCTACTATGCCGCCTTGTTCACTCAGATCGATCTGGAAGCCGCCAAGCTGGGGCTCGTGGGCATGCCGGAAAGCGAGATTCCCAAGTTCCGCGACGTAATCAAACGAGGCTGGGTTTTTCTGCTTCCACTTGCGGTGCTGGTTTACACCCTCATGTTCGCCTTTTGGGAACCGGGTAAAGCCGGCATGGCGGCAGTAATCGCGACGTTTCTCGTTGGCGCGCTGCAAAAGGAAACACGGCCGAGCCTCAAGAGCATTCTCGATAGCATCGAAGGAACCGGCAAGATACTTCTGGACATCGCCGTGGTGACCGCGCTCGCGGGACTGGTCATTGGCGCTTTCCAACTTTCCGGCCTGACGTTCAAGCTGGCGCTGCTACTGGTCAAGATGGCCGGCGGCAGTACCATAATTCTCTTGATCCTTACGGCAGTAGTTTCGATCATTCTCGGAATGTCGCTGCCAACGACGGTTGTCTACATCATGCTTGCGGTGCTGGTCGGCCCAGCGCTGGTACAAGTTGGCATCCCGCCGCTGGCCGCGCACCTTTTCTTCTTTTACTTCGGCATGCTGTCGCTGATTACTCCGCCCGATTGCATCGCGACTTACGCGGCGGCGTCGATTGCGCGCGCCGACTTTTGGAAATCCGGCTGGACCGGCATGAGACTGGGCATCGTCGCTTATATAGTTCCCTTCGTTTTTGTCTTTCATCCGGCGTTGCTCTTCAAAGGCACGATAGTAGAAATCGGCGCGGCGATTATCACGGCGGTGATCGGCGTCGTTTTCTTGAGTGTTGGCGTGGCGGGTTATCTCTTCCATTGGCTAGGCTGGACGAAACGAATCCTGATGATAGCGGCCGGACTGTTACTAATTCCATCGGCGTCTACTTCCCTTTGGCTCGGAGCGAATGCCGCCGGCATTCTTCTCGGCGTCGCGCTTGTAGTTGCCGAATGGAGTTCAGCCTCGAAGCACGCCATCAATCTCGCGAACGTCGATCAAAGTTGATTTCGTGACGCTCTTTTTTATTTAAGACACGGTACTCCTGGTTTAGTCGAGTCGTGAACTCGCCTCGATGTAGGCTCAGATCGGGAATTGTGAATTTCACTCGTGGCATATCAATTGCTGAAAATAAGTCACGTAGTCTCGGATCTGTCGCAACTATTTTGCCTGCGTTCGCCTGCAGAGTTCGGAACCTCTGGGGTGGGTTCAGGAAAATCAACTACTAAGGAGGATCGGTCATGCCTGGAAATATTTTTTATATCATCGGCGTCATCGTCGTGGTGTTGTTTATCTTGGGCTATTTAGGATTGCGCTAAACCTGAATCGTCGGACAGACGAAGCAGCAAACATTAGCCTGCTTCGTCTGTCTCAATACCGAACGCCATCATCCTCTCCTGTTTCGTTCTTGGCACAAGCCAAAGACAGTGTCTCGCCGGCAGCACGTACGCTGAACAAATGCTACAAGCCGTGATATTCGACGTTGACGGCACCATCGTCGATTCCGTCGGTCTGCATGCCGAAGCCTGGAGAGTTGCTTTCGAAAAGTTCGGCAAGAACTTTCCATTTCACGAGGTCCGCCGCCAAATCGGCAAGGGCTCCGACCAATTGCTGCCGGTTTTTCTCTCGAAGGAAGAGCTGGATCAATTCGGTGAAGATCTGGACGAATACCGTAGTGAGATATTTAAAAAAGATTATTTGCCCCGCGTACAAGCATTTCCGAGAGTGCGGGAATTGTTCCAGCGAATAAAGAAAGACGGCAAACAAATCGTCCTGGCCTCCTCCGCTAAGGCGGATGAACTCGACGTGTACAAGAAAATTGCTCGAATCGACGATCTGATCGAAAGTGAAACTTCGTCCGATGACGCCGATAGATCCAAGCCGTACCCGGATATCTTCCAGGCAGCCCTGGCTCGTTTAAAAGGCGTAGCGGCCGAAAATGCCGTCGTGATCGGCGACACACCCTACGATGCGCAGGCTGCTTCCAAGGCAAACTTAAAAACGATTGGCTTACTGTGCGGCGGCTGGACCCAGGAGGAACTGCGCCGCGCCGGCTGCGTGGCGATTTACCGGAATGCGGAGGATTTGTTGCTACAGTACGACACTGAGGGTTTAGCTGCGGCGCTAGAAAACCAACCCGGAAACTCGTGTGTAAGGTCTTAACTAAGCTCTCGTGAAAAACCGCGCCCGGGTCGGGTTTCAAGTCGGACGCGATCGCATGATTCCATCTAAAAAACCCACGGACATCGAGTTCAATTTATTCGGCTGGTATTGCCGCAGATCGGTCTGCTTCTTGTGCTTGCGCTAGCTGTCGAGGAGTTGCGCCGGCCTTGCGCGCGATTCCTGCAAGGCTTCGCCGAGACACCGCAGAGCGCGGTTTCGCAACCGTAATGTCCTCGGCGGACGCGGCGATGTCACGGTGCTTGATCAACAGCCATTGCCGCGGCCGCATGCGCACGAGCACCCACGACCCGCGTAGCTTTTTACCATTTAGTTTGAACTTCAAATCACCTTTAGCAAGCGCCTTCTCGACATCATCCACTTCGGGCTCCCACGTGCCCCGATCCCAAATCATTACGGTGCCACCGCCATATTCCCCTTCCGGGATCACGCCTTCGAACTGGTTGTACTCGATGGGATGATCTTCGGTCTGCATTGCAAACCGCTTGTTCGCCGGATCGGTAGACGGGCCCTTTGGCACTGCCCATGAGAGCATCACACCGTCGTGCTCTAAACGAAAATCATAGTGGAGCCGGCTCGCGCGATGTTTTTGAACGACAAATTCCAAAGTTTTCCTGTTTGGCCGGCCGAGCTTGCCCTGGGGCTCCGGGGTGACACCGAAGTGACGCTTGCGATTGTATTCTGCCAGCCTGCCGAAGTGGCTCAGATCGTCGGGCTGCGCACGATCTTTTTTCATATGGGTTCTACCGTCACCGTTTCACCGGTATCATCATCGAGATTGAATAGCGCGACCACCGGCGCGTGGTCGCTGGTGCCGATTTCACGATAGACCAAGCACTGCGAAGCGCGCGCTGCTAGAGACTGGCTGGCCAGAACGTAGTCGAGCCGCCAGCCGATATTGCGCTCGCGCATGCGACGCCACGGCGCCCACCAGGTGAAAAGATTTTCGTTATCCGGATCAAGCGCCCGTCCAACGTCCACAAGACCGTGACCAAGAATTCGCTCGAACAGTTCTCTCTCCTCCGGCCGTTGCCCGATGATCCCGGGGTTTCGCTCTTTCGGATGCACATCGCGCTCGCTTCGCGCAATGTTGAGATCGCCACAGAAGACCAGCCGGGCGCCGCTGACGTGAACTTCGCCAACATAGTTTTCCATATCGCGCAGGAACTGCATTTTTGCCGCAAAATCTTTACCGCCGTTTGGAACATAAGCCGAGACCACCACCAGATCGTCCATTTGCGCTGCGACCACACGGGTTTCAAAATCGAAGGAAGGATGAAAGAAGCGCGGCTCCTCGGCAAAAGCGTCGCGGCGTATGTGCAGACCGACTCCGGAATAAGCGCGCGCGCCATGCCAGTAGCATCGATAGCCCTGCAGCTCGCAAAGCGCCGCGGGAATCTGCGCCACGGTCGATTTCAATTCCTGAAGACAGACAACGTCCGGTCGCTCGCGCTCGACCCATTCGAGCACCTGGGCTTCGCGCGCGCGAATGCCATTGACGTTCCAGGTAGCAATCTTCAACAAAGACATAGTTTTCTCCAGTGCAGAAGTATAGAAACACGACGCGGGAAACTCAATAATGAACAAACCCAGATTTCGCAGAAGAGAGTTGTTTGGTACCGATCGAGAGGCGACCTGGGGAGCGAAAGAACAGAAGCGAACAATTTCGATCTCATGATTGGCGCTTGGTCCATGGCTGATGATTCGCCGGAAGTCGGCCTTCAGTAACAGAGATTGCAACCGTACAGGCACAGGTCCATTGTCTGGGTTCGCTCCGGAGGGCTTGCTGCTTGATCGCTGTTTCACTTCGGACTTCGAGATTTAAGATGAAATTAGATCTGAACCTGTCAGACAGCCGGCAAGAAGATCGAGCAATCCAGGGGATGAGCTCGCGCACAAGAAGCGACAAGGTTGATTGTAGCTAAAAATTACTCGATTCTGGCAGATACCGGAAGCGTCACAACCATCGCAAGTAACGTGGTGAAGGGATGACTACATGCAATGCGTTTACGTCGACATGGATGATGTCTTGTGCCAAACAGCGCAGCACTTTCTAACGATTCTCGAAAGAGATTTCGGGAAAAGATTTGCCTTTGAGCAACTCACTGATTTCGATGTCGGCCAGGCTTGCGAGCTCACGGTAAACGAAAAACAGGAGTTGTACCGGATCGTGCATCAGGGTGAGGAGCTCTTGAACATCCCGCCGATTCCAGGAGCCGTCGATGTTTTGCAGCAATGGAGCGCTGCCGGCCATGAGATTGCCATCGTCACGGGCCGCCCACCGGACACCTATGAGCCTTCCGTGCAATGGCTAAACAAACACGGGGTGCCCCATAACAGGATCTTGATCGTCGATAAATACGGACGGTTCGCACCCGATGGCAGCCAATGCATCTCTCTCGAGGCCCTGATCAATCACAGCTTCTGTTGGGCGGTGGAAGACTCGCCGATTATGGCAATGTACTTGGCATCTCAGATGAAGACTCCCGTTGCATTGCTGGATCGCCCGTGGAACCGGAAAGATACGAAACATGAGCTGGTAAGCAGGCACCACAATTGGATCGAAATCGCGCGGGCACTGCCGAATAACAATCCATAATGACCAGCGCGAGCCGGGCGACGTTTCATCTTTCCGCTTTCATCTTTTTATACTTGTCTTAGTCCGTCTCCCAACCGCCGCCCAGCGCTTTATACAGGGCAACCAGATTCGACGCCATGACCGTTTCGCTTTGGGCGAGCTCGCTTTCGGACGCATACAGCGAGCGCTGCGTTTCCAGCACATTGAGGAAATCGACTAGACCTCTGGTATAAAGCTCGTTAGCCATCTGCACAGCGCGGCGATTAGCGGCCACCGCATCCATCAAAGCGCGATAGCGGGTTTGTTCTTTGGCGTAGTTCACCAGAGAATTTTCCACATCCTCGAACGCCGTCAGAACAGTTTTCTCATACAACGTCAGAGCTTGCTCCTGCTGGGCGTTGCGCACCGCGATGTTGGCGCGAATCCTGCCGGCATCGAAAACCGGCCAGAAAATCCTCGGCCCGATCGACCAGAAACGGCTCGGAGCGGAGATCAAGTCGCTTGCGCTGATACTCTGGAAGCCAAAAGCTCCAGTCAATGAAAATCTCGGATACAGATCAGCCGTTGCAGCGCCGACTTGCGCGGTCGTAGAGGCTAAGACTCGCTCGGCGCGCCGGATATCCGGCCTCCTCCTGAGGAGCTCGGCAGGCATACCGACATGCGCCTGAGGCGGCAATGCCGGGACCGGCGCCTCATTGCTGAGTTCCGCCCATAGCGCGCCCGGTTGTTGGCCGAGCAGCACGTCGAGACGATGCACGCTTCCCTTGAGCGCGCTTTCGAGCGCTGGGATCTGCGCCGAGGTTGTGTTCGCCTGGCCTTCGGCCTGCGCCACCTCGAAGTCGCTCGAGAGTCCGGCTTCAAACCGCACTTTCGTCAGATCCAACGTTTCTTGCTGTGCCTGAAGATTGGATCGCGCCACTGCCAGGCGACGTTGGAACCCACGCACCTCGATGTAATTTCTGGCGACATCACCCAGCAACGTTACCAACGCATTGCGCCGCTCTTCGACCGAAGCCTCGACATTGGCATCGGCCGCTTCCACCCTTCGGCGGACGCCGCCAAAGATGTCGACTTCCCAGCTGGCGTCGAAACCGGCCCTGAAGAGATCGCCTCCGCCATTGCCGCCTAAAAAGGCGTCGCCGTCTCCGCCGGAAACAAACGCGTTCTCACTCGAGCGGCTTCGCCTGTAAGAACCCGCAGCGTCCAAACCCGGCCACGCATCCGCTGCCGTGACTGCCCTGAGCGCCCGCGACTCACGGATGCGCGCCTCAGTCAGACGAATATCCAGGTTTGACTGCACGGCTCGTTCCACCAGCGTATTGAGCAATGGATCGTTGAACTCCGTCCACCAATCCTTCAGTGGCGCAGGCCCGGTGTCGAAGTCGGATTGCTGCGCTTCATTCCAGCTTGCCGGAACTGAGATCTCCGGCGGCTTATAATTTGGGCCGACGGAGCATCCCGCCACCAGAATCATCACTGCCCAGACGGCACGAGAATTACTTGCGAATTTACTGAGGCTCATTAGATTGTCCTTGATCTGAGTATTGCTTGCATGTCTCTGTTTAGGTTAGCCGATGGCGAAACATCCATGACGCTGCCGAGAGCGTGACTGCGGCCATGAGCGCCAGGGGCCAAAGCTCAGGTATTAAAAAATTCAGGCCTACTCCCTCGAGATAGACCCGATGAGCAATATCGATGGCATAACGCAGTGGGTTAAGCAGGGTCAGGTACTGCAGAACCATCGGCATACTGCTGATCGGAGTGGTCAACCCTGATAACAATGAAAAGGGCATGATCAGAAGAAAAGAAAACAGCATCGCCTGCTGCATGGTCGCGGCCAGGGACGATAGCAGCAGCCCGATACCGATCGCCGCAAGCAGAAAAACGCCGAGACCCACATAAAGCGTAACAAACGAGCCCGCGAACGGGATCTGAAACCAGAGTTGCGCCACCAGCAAAACCATAGTGGCCTGGACGATTCCAACGACTACTGCGGGCAGCGCCTTACCCGCCATAATCTCCGCCGGCCGAAACGGCGTCACCAGCAACTGATCAAAGGTCCCCTGCTCGCGCTCGCGCGCCACTGACAAGCCGGTTAGAAGCAGCGTCTGAATCAATGTCAAAGTGCCGATCAGAGCTGGAATCATGTGCCAGCGAGTCTCGAGATTCGGGTTGTACCAAGCCCGGGTAGTGACCCGGATCGGCGCTCCACCTTGGCCACGGCGCTTGCGCCAATCGGCGTTGAACGCGTTGACAATGGCATCAACGTAGCCCATCGCTGTGCCGGCTGTATTGGAGTTGCGCCCGTCGGCAATGACTTGCACGGTCGCCGGCATACCTGAGAGCAAGCGTCGCTCGAAATCGCGATCGATACGAATGACCAGCAAAGCGCGCCGCTGATCGATGATAGTCTTCACGTCGAGATCGCGGTCGAGATTGCCTACTCGCTGGAAAACTCCCGAGCCGTCTATTCTTGCTAGCAGTTGTTGCGACGCCGCGCTGCGATCGTGATCGAACGCGGCATAGGGAACATGATTTAAGTCATAAGTCGCCACATAGCCATAAATCAGGCACTGCAAAATCGGTGGCAGAATAAGACTAAAACGGCTGCGTGGATCTTTGAGAATCGCCAACAACTCCTTGCGGGTTAGAGCGAGTATGCGGTACAGGGTGTCAAGCATGGTGTATTAAGCAAGCCTCTTCGTAGTGACCCTTCTTGTGAAAATAACCAGCACCACGGCCATTGCAGCGAGCACCAGAGCGTTGGGAATAATCACAGGCCAAATATCTCCGGCGAGAAAAATCGTCTGGAGTAAGGCCACGTAATAACGCGCCGGCAGCACGTAAGTGATCGTCCGGACCAACTCCGGCATACTGCGCAGGTCGAAGAGAAATCCCGACAGCATGACCGCCGGCAGAAACGAAACTAGCAAGGTGATCTGACTGGCAACGAACTGGTTTTTCACCGCCGAAGAGATCAGCAGACCGATACCGAGAGCCACCAGCAGGTAAAGCATGGATGCGCCGGCGAGGACCGTTACCGAACCGCGAAACGGAACGGCGAACAGAAACTTGGCGGCGAGCAGACAGAGCACCAGGCCGATCATGCCTAGAATGAAATATGGAATCGTTTTGCCAAGCAAGATTTCATCGGTCCGGACCGGGGTCACGAACAACGCCTCCAGTGTGCCGCGTTCCCATTCACGGGCCATTACCAGCGTGGTGAGCAAGGCGCCGATCAAGGTCATGATCAAAACGATCAATCCCGGCACCAGGAAATAGCGGCTTTCGTTGGCCTCGTTGAACCACATGCGGCTTTGCACCGTCACCGGACCAGCAACCACTTCGATTCCTCGAGCCGCTCGCCGCGCAGTCCATTGGCCAACCGCCCCTTGGGCATAATTTTGAATGATGCGTGCGCGGTTGGCATCAACCCCGTGAACGAGTATTTGCACTTCGGCGCCGCCAGCAGTCAGAGTGCGAGCGAAGTCAGGTCGAATGCGGATGATGCCGTCCACCTTCCGAGCCAACATGAGCTCTTCGGCCTTAGCCATTGACGTCAGCAATACCGGCTCGAAATAGGGCGACAGTTGAAAGCCGGCGGCTAATTCCGTCGCGTCCGGCGATGAATCTTCCAGAACAACCGCCACCGGCACTTTGGTTACGTCGAGAGATAATCCATAGCCAAAGAGCAAAATGAGCAGCACCGGCATAATGATGCCGATGGCGATGCTGCTTGGATCGCGCAGCATCTGTTTCGCCTCCTTTCGCACCAAGGCGCCGATGCGCCGCGAACTAAAACTTGCCGTCATGCCGCACCCTTCGCGGCAGCGGTTTGCGCCTGTTTTGCGCGTGCCTGTTCGACCACCGCTATAAACGCATCCTCCATGGTCGGCTCGCTTCCCGGTCCTCGACTCGCCTGACCGCGAATTGCCGCGGGCGTACCCTGCGCGAGTATTCTGCCGGCGTCTAGAATTGCGATGCGATCACAGTATTCGGCTTCTTCCATGAAATGGGTCGTGATCACCACCGTCACTCCTACTTGGGAGAGCGCGGTGATGCGCCGCCAGAAATCGCGCCGGGCCAAAGGATCTGCGCCACTGGTCGGCTCGTCGAGAAAAAGCGTTTCTGGCTCATGCAGCAGCGCCGCCGCCATCGCCAAACGCTGCTTAAAACCGCCGGGGAGATTGCCGCTTGACAGGTTTGCCATGGCTGATAGCTGGAAGTGTTGCAGAGCCCAATCGATGCGCCGATCTTTTTGCGTGCCGCGCAGGTTATAAGCCCTGGCAAAAAACTCCAAGTTTTCGCTGACCGAGAGCTGGCCATAAAGGGAGAATTTTTGCGCGACATAGCCGATATGCTGGCGCGCCGAGGCCCGGGCGCGGCGCAGATCCGCTCCCGCTACGCGCAACGTTCCCTCGCTTGCCGGCAATAAACCACAGAGCATGCGAAAGGTTGTGGTCTTGCCCGCCCCATTAGGACCCAGTAGTCCGAAAATTTCACCGCGCTGAACCTCGAATGTGACATGATCGACGGCGACAAATTTTCCGAAGCGACGGACCAGATTTTGAACCTGAACGACCGCCACATTCGGAGACTGGGAGACTGTGAGACTGGGAGTCATAGAGCGCGGGTGATCGGGTGATTCAGGCAAGGAGACATTGAGACTAGGAGACAAGAAAGGGGGACGATTCGGAGCAGAGGAAGCGCCCGGCACCGATTCCTGGTCTCCTTGTCTCCATGCCTCCCTGTCGTCATGCCTGTTTTCCGTGTCTTCTGGTCTCCCGATCTCCTTGCCTGTTTTAAGCAGCACCATAAAGCCATCTTCGAATCGCGGCTGCGCTGAAATAGCTATGCCGTCTAAGTAATCGGGACCTCCTTGTCTCTCGGTCTCCTTGTCTCCTCTTCCTCGGATCTGAACGGCTTCTTTCAAGGTTCCGCTTTCATTCTTCCGGTTTTCTGTAACGACCCGGACCCGTCCGCCCTCGGGGACGGCATCCACCACTTCCCGCTTGTCTAACAGCCGAGCTTGATATTCTCTGGCCTTCTGGCCCGCCGGTGGTTCGGCAAGAAATACGCGGCCTTGAGCTAATGAGCTGATCTCATGCGGATGACCTTGCAAAAGAATGTTGCCTTGATGCATCACTGCCACCTGCCCGCAGCGTTCGGCCTCGTCGAGATAGGAAGTGCTCAGCAATACTGTCATGCTTTGCCGGTTGACCAGTTGCAGAATGATGTTCCACAACTCACGACGCGAAAGCGGGTCCACACCGACTGTCGGTTCGTCCAGCAACAGTAACTCCGGCGCGCGCACCAGTGTGCACGCCAGCCCCAGTTTCTGCTTCATGCCGCCGGACAACCGTCCGGCTAATCGCCCAGTGAAAGGCTCCAGCGCGGTCATCTCCATCAAACTCGGGTAGCGCTGGCGCCGTTCTTTCATGGAGACGCCGTGTAAGTCGGCATAGAGATCGAGATTTTCCTGAACGGTTAGATCTTCGTACAAGCCGAATCTTTGCGGCATATAGCCGATCCGATCTTGCACGCGTTGCGGCTCGGAAGTGACATCGATGCCGAGTACTTTTAGATCGCCGCCGTCGGGCCGCATCAAGCCGGCGGCGAGTCGGATCAGGGTAGTTTTCCCTGCCCCATCGGGTCCCACCAGCGCCGTCAACGTGCCATGAGCCACCTCGATTGAAACGCCGTTCAGTGCCTCAACTTTTTCACCGCTGTCGCGGCGGAAAGTCTTGCGAATGTCGTGGCCGATCAAGACGCTCGGATTCACGGCGCTCAGCTCTCCCCTCTCCCGCTCGCCGTGACGTCTTCTGGTCTGACATAAACGCTCGCTGGCATTCCCAATCGCAGTTCATCGTCAGGATCTTTCACAAACACGCGCACCTCATATACCAGGCTGGTTCGCAGTTCCTCGGTCTGCACTGTTTTTGGCGTGAATTCAGCGACCGGCGAAATGAATCCGATCCAGCCGTCGAACCGGCGACCGGCAAAGCTATCCACTACAATAGCGGCGGCCATGCCCGGTTTGATTTTTCCAAGGTCCGGCTCAGAGATGAAGGCGCGGACCCACTTTGGATCCGTAATCGCCAGCGCAAACACCGGCCGCTGCGGCGAAGCCATCTCTCCTGGCTCCATCAATCGGGTGCGAATCACCGCGTCCACGGGAGCGATCAGTTGGGCGTCTTTCAGTTGCTGGCGCAGCACACTCGCGTGCGCCTCGAATGCTTTTAGCCGTGCCTCATTCTCGCTTATTTCTTCCTGGCGTGGCCCGGCTATCGCCAAATCCAACGTTTTCTGAACCACCGCCAATTTTGCTTCAGCAAGTTGTACCGCCGTTCTTGCATTGTCGACGTCCTGTTGGCGCACTGCACGGCCGGCAGAGATTTCGGCTGCGCTCTTCCAACGCTCATACTGGTGCCGCGCGTTGGTCAAATCAGCCTGCGCGGCTTGCAGGTTCGCCCGCGCCTGGGCGATCTCCTCAGGACGGCTGCCGCTGCGCAGTCGCTTCACGACCTGCAGCTGCGCCGCGGCTTGCGCCTCGGCCTGGGCCAGTTGCGGCTCCAATCTTGCGGTATCGAGCCGCGCCAGCAGCTGACCCTGCCTGATACGGTCGCCTTCCTGAACCAAAACAGCGGCGATACGTTCGCTGTTGTTGAAAGAAAGCTGTACCTGCCGCAGATCGATATCGCCATAAAGCGTCAGATGCGTTGCAGCACTCTCGCGTTGCATCAGCCGCCAGGCTGCGACTGCGGCAATGAGGCTCACGGCTATCAGTCCGCCGATCAAAAAACGCCGTTTCATGTACAACCGCTGCTCACGCTGTCCGCATCGCGTGTCATCGTCTGCGCCCCTTTTCAGTCAATACACCTTCGAAAACCACATTGATGATCGTCGAATATCCCGTCCTAGGGGTTAGACCGAGCTCGGCCATTCTCGCGGGATTCATAATCGCCTCGGTTGCGCCGAGAAGAATTTCGATGATAAGGCGAGTCGAAACATCCTTGCGAACGATTCCGGCTTTACGGCATTCGTCCAGTAAAGAACCAAAATAAGTTTGAATTACCTGACGTCGTCGGGTTTGCACCAACTCGAACATTTGCGGAGCTTCACGCCTGATATCGCGGACGAACGGCGGTTGTATTTCTTCGGTATGACGCTGCAGGCATGCCAGCAGTTGACGCAGTGAATCCAGCATGTCGTTGGAAAAACCGGCGGCTATGCGTTGAAGATCGACTTCGACCCTGCGAAATTTGTCCAGAAGCACGGCTCGTAACAGATCGGTCTTGGTCGGAAAAGAGGCGTACAGGGTTTTCTTGCTCATCCCCAATTCCCCGGCTAGATCGTCCATGGTGACGCCGCGAAAACCGTGGGCAAAAAAATGTTGCCGCGCGATGGCGATGATCCGCGCAGCGGAATCATCGTCGTGCGGTGGAATGAGGGTGCCCTTTCGGGTTCGAGACGAAGGGACGGCCATAAAGTACCAAGGAAACTAGATTAGTATAATTAGTTTCCTGTGTCGCAGCAAGGACAGATGCAGCTCCTGGAGAAGAGCAGCGACACGCGACAATAACGGAATCTCGATCGTTGGAACGTCAGGTGCCGGGAATCTGTATCTCCTCGTCCAATCGATTATCCGTCTACGCCAGGCGCCAACGTCGAGGTGGTTCGGTGCGATCGAAAGAACGAGGTCCGGTCGAGCACCTTTTCTTGAAATTGCTCGAGGTAGAGGTAAATCACTGGAGTGATGAACAAGGTGATGAATTGAGAAACGACCAGCCCACCAACAATCACAAGACCCAGCGACCGGCGCGAGGCGCCGTCGGCGCCGATGCCCAAGGCAATCGGCAACGCGCCGAATACCGCGGCGAGGGTCGTCATCAGAATAGGACGGAAACGGTCCAGGCTGGCATCGTGAATCGCTTGGTCGGCCCGTTCGCCGGCCATAACTCGATGGATAGCGAAATCAACGATCAAGATGCCGTTCTTTTTAACGATGCCCATCAACATAAACATGCCGACAAACGCATAGAGCGATGCTTGTTCGCCAAAAAGCCACAGGGTTAACAGACCTCCCACCAATGCGGTAGGCAAAGTGGATAAAACGGTTAGAGGATGCAAGTAGCTTTCATAAAGAATTGCCAGGATTACATACATGACAAAGACCGCCAGGGCCATTAACAGGGTTAGATGTCGCACGGTATCCTGAAAAGTTTGCGCTTCACCTTGTAGGCTGGCGCGGACAGTAGGTGGCACAATTTCTGCCGCCGCCTTGGTGATGAAATCTGTAGCTTCGCCGACTGCGACTCCGGGTTTGAGATTGAAGAACAGGGTGACACTCGTGAACTGATTGAGGTGATTCACCGCCTGCGGGCCGAGCGATTCTTTCCAGGTGACCAACGTGTTCAGTGGCACAAGCTTTTTGCCGTCGTCGGATTTAATGTGCAGCAAGGATAAATCTTGCGCTTCAGAGCGAGCCGCATCCTCGGCTTCCAGAATGACCTGATACTGATCTTCCGGCTTTTTGATTAGATAAAGATAGTTTTGTGCGTAGGCACTGCGCAGCAACTGAAGAATGCGCGCCTCTGAGACTCCGTGCAACCGCGCCTGTTCGCGTTTGATCTCAATGTCCAGATTCGGCGTGTTGTTGAAATAATCGGAAGATAAACTGGCGAAGCCCGGATAAGGCCGCAAACGTTCCATCAGTTTGCCGGCGACATCGTAAACTTGCTTGGGGTTCACCCCGGAGAGCGAGAATGCGTACTGCCCCTGATTTTGGTTAGTTGCGCCGGTACTGATCTCGAGCACCGGGCGCGGCCGCATAAACGGCATCACTCCCGGCACCATCGCCAGTTTGCCCATTAACCCGCCGGCTACAGATTCGATCGGCGCGCGATTGCCGGGTTCTTCAAGAAACGCCAGGAGCAGGCCCTGGTTCGAGGCGAGAAACTGACCGTTACCCGTCATGGTAAAAGTGGCTCGGACACCGGGGTCGGCGCGGAGAATTTCATCGGCCTGGTTCTGAAGCTGGTGCATTTGCCCTGGCGACGAGCCTTCGCGGCCGATCATCAACCCGAATATAAAGCTGCTGTCTCCAGGCGGCAGAAAAGCTTTGGGAACGAGGATAAAAAGCCAAACCGTACCTGCCAGGCACATGACCCAAATCAGCGCTGAGACCCAGCGAAAACGCAGAAACCACCAGAGAGCCCGGCTATAGCGATCGAGAAAACTTTTTTCCCAAGCGCTCATCTTCGCTTCCATCCACGTTTGCTTGGAACTTTGGCCGCGGTCGCTTAACATCCGAGCGCACATCAGCGGGGTCAAAGTCAGCGACACCAAGCCCGAGGCGATGATGGCGACGACAATTGTGACGGCGAATTCGCGAAAGATCCGTCCGACTAGTCCAGGCATGAAGACCAGCGGGATGAAAACCGCGGCAAGCGAAATGGTCATCGAGATGATTGTGAAGCTGATCTCTCGAGCGCTGGCGATGGTTGCTTCGAGAGCTTTTTGGCCGTGTTCCATCCGGCGTACCGTATTTTCGAGAAAAACGATGGCATCGTCGACCAGAAAGCCAATCGCCAAGGTGAGGGCCATGAGCGATAGATTATCCAGACTGAATTCCAGCAGGTCCATGACCACGAACGTGATCAGCAACGACAACGGCAAAGCCACCGCGGGTATCAAAGTGTCGGTGGCGCGGCCGAGAAAGACAAATATGACAATCACCACCAGCGCGAATGCGATAGCCAAGGTCAACTGCACGTCGAGAATGGAGTGAATGATCGTCTGGGACCGATCATAGATCGGAGTCACCCTCACGGATCCCGGCAGCTCGGTGCTGATCAGCGGCAACAGCTGGCGAACGCTTTGAGCGACTTCCACCGCATTGGCTCCCGCCTTGCGGTTAACCGCGACAATTACCGTGGCTGCGGGCGGATCATAGCCGCGCACCCAGAAGCGCATGTTGATGCGCTCATCCTGGACCGAATTTTTTACCTGGGCGACATCGCGCAAATAAACCGGCGAGCCGTTCTTGCTGCTGACGATTAGATCGCCATACTCTTTGGCATCATCCAATTGACCTTGCGGGCGAAGCAGTAACGTTCCGCCAGAGCCGTCGAATTGCCCCGCGCCGATGGTGCTGGTGCCGTTGCGAATCGCTTCTGCGAGATCTTCAACGGAGATGCCGCGGGCCCACATGGCGGACGGGTCGGCCTTGATGCGCACTGCCGACTTGGCGCCAAAAACATTGACCCGGCTGACCCCCGGCAGGATGCTAATGCGCTGGCCTACTTGAGTGCTGGCATAGTCGTAGAGCTGACCCACCGTGACGGAATCGCTGGTCAACGCAATATACATGATCGGTTGATCGTTAGGATTGGTCTTGGAGTATGTCGGCGGCGAAGGTAGATCCACCGGTAAACTGCCGGTAGCCTGTGAAATTGCCGTTTGGACGTCGGTGGCCGCTACATCGACGCTTTTTTCCAACGCAAATTGCAAAGTCAAGCTGGTATGTCCCTGGGTGCTCTTCGAAATCACCAGCTCGAGCCCGTTGATCTGCATGAACTGGCGCTCGAGAGGCGTAGCGATGCTATTCGCCACGGTATCGGGGCTAGCGCCCGGATAGTTCGCTTGAACCTGGATGACGGGATAATCCACTGCCGGCAAATCGTTGACCGGAAGGCGCAGGTAACTGAGAATTCCAAAGAGAACCACCGACACGGTCAAGACCATGGTCATGACCGGCCGGCGAATGAATAACTCTGAGAAGCTCATGATTTGGCGCCAGATTGCGAGGCAGCTGCTGGATCTTTTTTTGTCCCTGGAGCAGCGATCTTAACCTTGCCGCCGGGGGTAACACCAAGCTGGCCATTGATGACGACGCGCTCACCTTCCTTCACGCCTTGCCCAATGACGACGAGATCGCCGTGGCGCTGGCCGACAGTCACCGGCCGCAACTCGGCGCTTTCGTCCTGCTTGACGACATAGACAAACGATCCCTTGGCCGAGAGTTGCGGCGCGTCGGCCGGCACCAAAACCGCCGAGTGATGCGTGTCCAGAATCAATCGGATTCTGGCAAACCGCCCTGGCCAAAAAAGCCGGTCTTTGTTTTCCACAGTTGCGCGCAACTTAACGGTGCCGGTTCCTTCTTGCACCGAATTGTCGAGAAAGGTCAGCTTTCCTTCGCGCCCTTTAGTCTTTTCGTCGGCAAGCCGAACCTCCGCGCGCAGCGTCCGGCGCGCCATATTACGCTGCACTTCGGTAAGATCGCTCTCGGGAATCGTAAAATCGGCGTAAATCGGATCGAGCCTTTGGATCACCAAAAGAGCGCTATTTCCCGACGTCACCACATTACCGAGATCCACCAACCGCTGCCCGGCGCGCCCGTCGATCGGCGAGCGGATCGTGCAATATTCGAGATTCAAGCGAGCTGTTTCCACCGCAGCGCGATTCTGCTGTAGCTGGGCCTCGGCTACTTCCACGGCATTTTTCTTGGCATCGAAGTCTTGCCGCGAAATCGCGCGAGGATCGCTGATGTTTTCGACCCGGGCGAAGTTGGTCTTAGCCAGGTTCAAGGCGGCCTGCGCTTGGGCGACATTGGCTTCGGCTTGATTGAGGTGCGCCTGAAACGGACGTGGGTCGATTGTGAACAGCACGTCGCCGGTCCTGACATCGGCGCCATCGGCGAAATGGATCTTCATAACCCTTCCCGATACCTGCGGCTGAATGGAAACTACCTCTCGGGCAACGATCTTACCGACAGCATCTATATAGATCGGCACATCTTGAGTCAGCGCGGCAGCGACGGAAACCGGCGCGGGCGGGCGTTCGAAAGAGGCGGGCGCTTGCCTGTCACATCCGGCCAAGAACACAATCAGCGGCAGGCCCAAAATCCCAATCCCTTTAAGAGGGCTCCCACTGCCCTGCTTCAGTGCCAACCATCTCATCGGTTTAGGCCACGAGACGTTCAGGAGCAGTTTGAGAAGCCCGCTGCTTCTTCCTTGTTGCTGCTCGGGTGTGCTCCTCCCATCGCTTCAGGCCGCGACGGACATACCCCGGATCAATTCCCAGCGAAGAGCAGACTGAGTTAAACGAAAAAACGTGCTCAAAGCCGTCGGTGAAAAGCCACTCGCGGGCTTCGTCCAGCAGCACGCGCTTCTTGCCGGTCTCAGCAAAGATATTGTCCTGAAAGGTGCGCACTCCGTCTTCCAAAACGGCCAGCAGCAAGGTCTTCTCCGGCTCCAACGGAATCCTTCTCCGGTAGTTCGCGAAGTACTCGTCCGACATTAAAGTGTCGGGCTGGAACAACGGGCTCAAGCGGTCCTCTGTGCCGAGGCTTTTCTCTTGTTGTTCTTCTTCTAGATGGGTCTTTTTTAGTTCCATTGTCTTAAGTTTCATTTTCCTCTCACATTCTCAGGTGAGCTTCTACTCACCACGTTAAATTTAACCACCCAGTAGAGATAATGCCTTAGGGTTGTAAAGACGTTTGATTGCCTCTTCTCCCAAACCTACCCCCCGAAGTGCAAACCACGTCGCCTGCTCGACCAGCGCATCCTTCGACACGTTGTAATCGATCGCCGGAACTTTGGGATGGAGGTGCAGCATCAACGAGAACGCAATGTGGTGCACAAACCAAACCCGCAGATCCCGGCGCAACCGCGTCTCGCCGAGGTCTCCGGTCTTGACCGCTTCCTTCACGCAAGCCTCGAACTTGGCGACCCACGCGCTGGCAAATTTCTTGTGTGTCAACCGAACCAAAGCTCCGTCCTCGAGCAGGCTGCGCACCAGCAGACAGTTCAGCGCCGCCTTGTGCGGGTCGCCGGGACGCTGCAGCACATAGTGAGAGATGGTGAAATAAACCATCAAAACCAACGTTGAAGTCGACGGCTCAAGCGCCAAGATCCGCTTGAACTGCGCAAACGCCGGCCCTTTGGCGCAGGCATCCAACATCGCCGCATAAAGAGATTCTTTGCTGGGAAAATGCTTGTAGAGCAGCGCTTCCGAAACACCAGCCGCCTTAGCTAGCTCCCGGGTGGTCGTGCCGTCAAACCCTTTCTCGGCAAAAACGTCCCGCACAGCATCGACAATCGCTTGCTTTCTCTGATCAGCCGACAACCGTGCGACATTTCCCATACTGGTTAGTTAGCATTTACTAACTACCTATGTCAAGTTTTTCTTAAGTGTCGCCATCGAAGACATTCGTACAAGAAACCAGGAGGTCAAACACCCGTTGGGTTGACAGGGCTTTTGAACCATATTAGAGCTGGCGCAATGGATTGCTGCCAATTTGCCCGCAATCGTCCATGATCTGTTGAGTTCAAATCCGATAATTTAAGTCGTCCGTACGAATTTCAGATGACGCGACACTAGTATGAAGCGTTGATCACGGCGGCGTTGGTCGGATGAAGGAGATCTTAAATGGCTTTACGCATTAACGATTCCGAATATTACGCGATCGACGCCCATTCTCACTTGGGGCGGCGCAAAACCCCGTTGGGCCACGGAGTGGCGAGTTTTCTTGGCGATGATTTAGTCCGCAATCTCGACGAAGCAGGCCTCGATTGTGCCGTGGCCTTTCCTCTGGGAGCTTCATACACGGACTATTCAGAGGCAAACCAGATCATGGCGGAGGAAATGGCCAAGCATCCCAAACGTATAATTAGTTTCTGCAGGATCAATCCTAATTTTGGTCCGCAGGCTTCGGCGGATGCGCTGGAGCATTGCCTGGGTAATCTCAAACTGAAGGGAATCAAACTCCATCCGGAGATCGAGTTCTTCGATCCGAACGAAGCGGAGTTAATGGAGCCGATTTACGCTGCGGCTCGGCGCTATCATGTGCCGATTATTTTCCATACCGGAATGTCGAGCAAGGCATCACCAGGGGTTATCGCAGAGCTCGCCGCTAACTATAAAGATGTCCCGGTTATTCTCGGCCACATGGGTGTTTCGGAATATGTAAAGTTGGCGGTGGCGGTGGCTCGGCAGAACGAAAATATTTTCCTGGAAACGTCAGTCGTGGGTTGGATGCCCCTGCTGCTCGAGGCCTTTCGCGGCGTTGGCACAAGCAAGATCCTCTTTGGCTCCGATCATCCCTACAATCCATTGTCCATGGAAGTTGAAAAAATATCGAGACACGTAACCCGGGCCGCCAAACTCAATCAGGAGGACTTGAAAAAAGTTTTCTCGGCCAATTTTTTATCACTGTTGAAATGGGAGCCGAGAGTCTGATCGATGTCACGCAGGTCGTGTTGCATCGAACATCACTACATTTAGGAGCTTAAATCATGGGATCTTTTAGTCGGATTGTTTTAGTCTTACTCACTGCTCTAGCCGTTCTCTCAGGCCAAGGAGATCAGTCCCTCGCGCAGGAAAGAATTCGGATCGCCTGGGCTGGAGTGAGTCCGGCAAATAGCCCGATTTGGGTGGTTCAAGAAAGAGGGTTGCTCAAGAAACACGGACTTAACGGCGAGGTCATCAGTATTTCCGCAAGTCCGATTGCGCTACAGGCTTTGCTTGCCGGCGAAGTAGATGTGATCGTAACTTCCGTCACTACGCTCGCCCTCTCTCGCCTGGCGGGTGCCGATATCGTGATGATCCTAGGAATGGTACCGACGTTCCTAGATCACATCATCTCCCATCCGAGCGTTACGGCTCTCGAGCAGATAAAGGGTAAGACAGGCGGGGTAAACCGCCTCGGCAGCACTTCGGATTTGGGGCTCCGGCTGGCGCTGCGCCGTAAGGGAATTGATCCGGAAAAAGACGTCAAGATTATTACCGCCGGAGACAATCCGGCGAGACTGGCGGCGATTTCTCGCGGGATCATTCAGTTCAGTATCATGCCGGAGCCTTTTGTCCGCGAAGCTGAGAAGTTAGGTTTCAAAGATCTGTTCGATATCCAGTCACTAAAAATACCGTTCTGGTGGAATGCTGTTCTCGCCAAAGAGTCGGCCGTGAAGTCAAATCGAGCGGTGTTGACGAAATTTTCCCGGGCAATGATGGAAGCCATTCACTACATCAAAACCGACAAAGAAGGAACCAAGGCGATCTACAGCAAAAATCTCAAGCTCACCGATCCAGAAGGTCTCGAAAGGGCGTACCAAGCTTATGTCTCCGTTTTTCCGGAAAATTTGCTACCCACTGCGGATGGCGTCAAAACCATGCTGGACGACCTCGCGCCACGAAACCCGAAGGCGGCGACCGCCGATCCTAAGGCGTTCGTCGACATGAGTTTGGTGCAAGAAATCGAAGCCACCGGCTTTATCAAACAACTATATAAGCAATAATGCGGTTATGCGCGGAAGTCGCGACCTGGATTGCAGGTAGAGAAGTCGCGACTCGACGTTTCATGGCAATACTGACGAGAACGGATTTCTGATCGAGCTTAGATAAAATGATCGTTAGAAGCGTGGAGGTCAAATGAGGGTAATTAAAGTCTCGGTACGAGCCTGCGGATCGGCAGTTCTGCTGTCACTGTTCTACATTCTCACCGGTTCCATCGCAGCTCGTGCGGCTGAGATGCCCCTGGTACGAGCTAATTATGCGGCGATTAGCGGCGCCTTCGCGCCGTTGTGGATTGCAACGGAGCGAGGCTTATTCACAAAATACGGTTTAAATGTCGATCTACGATACATCGCGCCCGCCACCGCGACTCAGGCACTGCTTGCCAAAAACCTTGATATTATCAATCCGGGCGGTGAGATCGTCGAAGCAGGATTAAACGGCGAGCCAGTGGTATTTATCGCGGGAATTCTCAATCGAGCCGTCATGTCGATCTACGCAAAGCCGGAGATCAACTCGATGTCCGATCTAAAAGGCAAAGTCCTGGGCGTTACCGTGCCCGGCGCGACTACTGATTTCGCGGCCCGTGTGCTGCTCCAACAATCGGGTTTAGCGCCGGGAAAAGATGTTAAGCTTCTTTATCTCAGGGGAATGCCGGAAATTTTGGCGGGAATAAACCAGGGAAACGCCGTGGCGGGAATCTTTACAGCGCCAACAACCTTGAAAGCGCGCACCGCAGGACTGAAAGAATTGGTGAATGTGACGGAGAAGAATATTCCAATGATCCATGCGGCTCTAGCAACAACTAGAGATTATCTCAAGACACACCCTGATTTGACGCGGCGGTTTTTGCAGGCATATCTCGAGGGCATTAAAATCGCTCTCACCGACGCGGAATTCACTAAACAGATGATCGGCAAGTATACCAAGACAACCGATGCGGCAGACTTGGAAAGTTCTTATCAAGCGTTTGTACCCGCTTGGGAACGGCTTCCCATGGTCCCGGCTGCGGCCGTACAAACAATGCTTAACTTCGCGTCGCATCAGAGCGCCAAAGCAGCCAAGCCCGAAAGTCTCATCGACAACTCCATACTCATGGAACTCGGTAAGTCAGGTTTCGTCGATAAGCTTTATAAATGATCTTGGTAACAAGCCGATCATTTATATACTGCTATACTGCAACACCGGACACCGCCCGCGGTTGCCCTTCGTTTAGCGAATAAGTTCCTCGATCTTTTTTTTAAGTTCCACGATAGTAAACGGCTTATTGATGTAGCCGTCGCAACCTTGTTCTATGCAGGTGTTGAGATCCGATTGGTGAAATAACGCCGTTGCTGCCAAAATCGGGATGTCCTTGGTTTCAGGATTAGCCCGCAGACTTCGGACGGCTTCCCAACCATCCATTACCGGCATAATCATATCGAGTAGTATCAACTGCGGTTTCTCTCGGATAGCTTTCTCTAAAACGTCCTTACCGTTTTCAGCCAGAATTGGAACGAAGCCCAGAGATTCTATCTGTCTGCCCAGCAATTCACGCATGTCTGGATAGTCATCGGCGATCAAAATCTTCTTCATTGGAGTCCCTTCATAGCTTCAGAACAAACGAGGTCGCCCCGCTGGCGCTTCGCAGAGACAGCGGACTCCCGGGGACAATTCCAAGTGAAGCCATTCGCATTGGCTTGTACGATGATGCTCGATACAGCGAATGCAGAAGATCACCGAATGGGAATCCGTATCGTCGTGTTCACCGTATCCAAACTGAGGCCAGTTCTCGCATTTCCTGCAGAAGTGCCATACATTCTCGTGCGGCAGCTTTCGATAAAAGGTTCTCAAATCGGCCATGCGAGCTCCTGATCAGCAGAACTGATTACGAACCACAGGAGAATGGAGCGGCGATACAATCAACGACTTTGCTCCAACTTCCTGCCAGTTCATCGCCTATGTTAGTGCTTCTCATGCCGCCCCAGAAAACCAGGGCAACCAGAAATACGATCAAGGTATATTCCATCAATCCCTGACCCCGCTCATTACGCAAGTTCTTTAGTGGTTCCATGACTTTCTCCCTTCGTTGCTTTTTGCGACGTTGTGGTATCACAACGCGGCATAGCGCAACTCTAATGCCACAAAGTAAGCTCTTGAGATGTTTGAAGACTTGGAGGTAAGGCAATTGTATTTTTGCCGACGTTGACAAAAATCAATTGAAGACTTGTCAGATTCGGCACCTGGGCGTGACTTTAGTGTGCTTCGAAGAATTGTTAAGTAACTTTACGATGCGCTTGGAACGCAGGTCGTCTGAAAGATTGACCGGCTCAGTCAGGAATGCTGCCGTTATGCTGGGGGATCGAGGCTTTACACCTTGAAGAAATTACAGTCCTAGAAAAATCCCTTTGTAAGCAGCGACCTTGAGGAGCTGCGGAGATCTAAGAAAGGTTGGATATCAAAGCGTCACGGTACTCACAAAGTAGCTGATAGCCGCCACCACCAGGACACTTACTAGTTCGAGGAGAGATCCTTCCATTGGTCATCAAACTCCAGTTCATCAGAGACTAGCGTTTGGCCGCCACGCTCGTGAACTGCCAGTCAGCGCGGTGTAACCATCGATCCGGCCAAAGAATGCCCAGCAGAAAGCGCAGTCACTCTTTGCTTAAAGGAAGCTTTATCGATTCCATATTCGCGCATCTTACGAGAAAGGGTGCGCACGCCGATCCGGCAGCTCTTTGCGGTGAGTCCGACGTTGCCGCCGAAATCATCGAGTTTTTGCGCCAGATACTCCTTTTCTTTTTCCTGCAGCCATTGGTTAAGCGGGGCGTTAAAGGCGTTGCCGCCCCTGCTTGGATGCGCCTCAAAGCTGACTTCCGGTAGATCGACATGTTCGATGGTTCTGCCGGTGTTGAGAACGATGGCGCGCTCGAGAACATTTTGCAGTTCGCGAATGTTGCCCGGCCAGGAGTAGTCCAACAGCCGACGCATCGCTTGCTTGGAAATCGAGGTGATCCCCTTGCCCGCGGCCACCGGATGACGATGGAGAAAATCCTGAACCAATAGAGGAATATCCACCTTTCTCTGCTGTAACGGGATCAGGTGGATCGGGATGACATTGACCCGATAATAAAAATCCGAGCGCATTTTGCCTTCGGCGACAAGCTGCTTGAGCGGCACATTGGTGGCCGTGATCACCCGCATGTCAACGTGAATATCGGCGCTGCCACCGAGCCGCTGAACCTTCTGATCTTCCAAGACCCGGAGCAATTTGCCCTGCATGACCACTGAGATGCTCTCGATCTCATCGAGAAACAAGGTGCCGCCGTGGGCTAGCTCAATCTTTCCTGCCTTGGCTTGTACTGCGCCGGTAAAGGCGCCTCGTTCGTATCCAAAAAGCTCGCTCTCGAGCAGGGATTCGGGAAAACCGGCGCAGTTAATCGTGACAAACGGTTTTTCGCGCCGCCCGCTATGATAGTGAACCGCGCTGGCCACTAACTCCTTACCGGTGCCGGTTTCTCCTTCGATGGAGACCGTCATCTCGGTGGGCGCTACCATGCGGATGATTTCGAACATCCGATGCATCTCGGCCGTTTTGCTGAGCATGCCGCCAAACTCAGAGCCGTTCTTAAGACCCCGACGCAGATGGCGAATCTCCATGTAGACCCGGGTCTTCTCCAGTGCTACACGCGTCGATTCCTGTACCGTGCCCAGATCGAACGGCTTGACCACAAAATCCGCTGCGCCAAGTTTAAGAACGTTTATCGCAATCTCGATATTCGAATGCGCCGTGACTGCGATCACCGGAACATCAGGAGAATTCTCCTGAATGTAAGCTATCAGTTCGGTACCGCTCATTCTCGGTAAATTGATCTCGGTAATGACGAAATCTATGTTTCTCTGGACCAGCAACGCTAAGGCTTCTTCACCCGAACTCACTCCGACAACGCTATAACCGTTATCGAGATATAGCCGCACCATGAGCTCACGGACTACAACATCATCGTCAACCACAAGAATTTTGGGTGTCATCGCATTGGCCGGAGGGCCGCTGATTAGGCGCGCACAAGATGTACTTATCATTTAAAGTATTACCTTAGAATCAAAATATTTGCCATAGCACGACAAAAATACTTCGCTGTGGCAACTGCAAGAAGCAAACCGTAGCTGTCTTTAGGTCATTGCATCAAAATCGTAAGAAACAAAATTATTCGGTGGTCAAATCGAAAACAGATAGACATCAAGCGAGGCGAATCTAATTGACTGCACCTGCATGGAGTTAGCGTAAGCGCCGCAACTCGCGAGGGAGCTAATACGCTCCGCGCGCCCGCTATCGATTCCACGCTGGAATCAGTTACCTAACTTTTCTCAAGGGCACCAAAAGTTATAAGGTGGTGCCGAATCTGACAAGTCTTCAATTGATTTTTGTCAACGTCGGCAAAAATACAATTGCCTTACCTCCAAGTCTTCAAACATCTCAAGAGCTTACTTTGTGGCATTAGAGTTGCGCTATGCCGCGTTGTGATACCACAACGTCGCAAAAAGCAACGAAGGGAGAAAGTCATGGAACCACTAAAGAACTTGCGTAATGAGCGGGGTCAGGGATTGATGGAATATACCTTGATCGTATTTCTGGTTGCCCTGGTTTTCTGGGGCGGCATGAGAAGCACTAACATAGGCGATGAACTGGCAGGAAGTTGGAGCAAAGTCGTTGATTGTATCGCCGCTCCATTCTCCTGTGGTTCGTAATCAGTTCTGCTGATCAGGAGCTCGCATGGCCGATTTGAGAACCTTTTATCGAAAGTCTAACCTGACCGACATCTGGCATTTTTGCAGGGAGTGCGAGAACTGGCCGCTACGCTACTATGAGGAGATCGCTGATTCGCCAGTGATCGGCTTCTGCTTGAGCTGTATTCAAAAACATCGTGATAAACGATGCCAGTCGGCGCATTTGGAAGAGTCACCTGATTGGTTGAAAATAAGTAAAACCCAGGCGGCCTTTAGATAACGTTGCTCGTTGCCATGTTCAGCTGAAGCAGCGAGTATTTAAGCCAGTGGTCGGGTAGAGCGCAGATTTCGAAATTCTGTCCGCCGAAGAACTGTTCTTCACTGCCTCTCCTGTACCCATCAAACGTCCAGGCAAATCGGTGCGGTTACTACGAACCTTTTGACGCAGTCTTTTTGCCGCTAGCTAACTTGTTCGCTTCTCCGCTCTGGAGAAGGCCGGGCAATCGATCTTTGATGATATTCTCCGCCTCGCCGATGATGTCTCGAATTACTTCCCGTACGCTCTTGATGGAATCGATTAAGCCGGCATCTTGACCGAAGGAAAGTGAGGCGTTATCGATATCGCCGGCAGCGCGGGCAGCCGCAACCTGCCGGCCAACGTCCCGGGCATTTTGCCGCAGCGCCCATTCGCGTCCGGCCCAGCGCTCGATGAAACGGTTGCGCTGAGCTCGCGACATCGCTCCGGGCCAGACGCGCTGACTGGCGAGATCAGGAATTTCCGTCAGCACGGTGTCGTGGCCGTCGCTTTCAACAATCGCTCGTTTGAAGTTCGGATGAATCGGCGCTTCCGGCGTGGCCATGAAACGGGTGCCGAGCAGTACACCTTCGGCGCCAAGCGCCAGCACGGCAGCAAGACCTCGGCCATCGGCGATACCACCCGCGCAGAGAACTGGTAACGGCGCTACGGCTTTGACCATCATCGGTAGCAGCGGTAGGGACGCCATCCAACCCACATGCCCTCCGGCTTCTGTGCCCTGAGCCACGATCATATCCGCCCCGGCATCCGCAGCACGGAGAGCTTCAGGAACTTCACCGGCCATGTACATGACCCTAGATCCAACATCGTGAGCGCGCTGAAAATATTCACGCAGGTTCTGATCCTTGCGAGCCCAGGCAAACGCGGCGACCGTCGGTTTAGCGCTTAGAGTAACCGTGAACATATCCTCCTGGATTTGAAAGAGCAGATGATTGATGCCGAATGGCTTGTCGGTTCGCTCACGGATCGACGCGATTTCCGTATCAAGAGTTGAGGCATTGAACGCAGATGTGCCCAGAGTGCCGAAACCGCCGGCATTGGATACGGCAGCGACGAGCGGCGCAGTGGTCGCAGTTCCCATCCCGCCCAAAACGACCGGATGAACGATGTCGAGCAGATCGCAAATGCGCGTGTAAATCATGGCGCCTCCTAATGTCGAGCCTAGATGCCTGATGTATTATTCGAAACCCGGGTCTGTGTAAACAAACGAAGGGCGGAACGGCAGTCTTATTCTGCGCGCTCGATAATCTTAGCCGTGTCAGCATCAGTTTAAGGCCGCAGGGGCCATAAGCGCCGCTTCGAAAAACTACTGTGCGAAGATAGCGCCATTCCGAAAGCGGGGGCGCGAGGTATCATCGAGCTCAGTCACTAGGAAGTGGCAAGCTCCGTGATGGTTCCGCGAATAATAGCTTACTATCCGCGAGCCCGCGCTGGGTGTCTGCGAGACCTACGGCTAGTCCAACAACTCTACCGACGCTAACTTGCCGTCGGACACCTTGCGGTCGCGCGGCGGCTTGTCCCCCGGTCGAACTCGTATCCAGTGTCGCGCCGTTTCCGATCTGGCACATTCATCCTTGGGACGAACAATCCGAACGACCCCCTTATCGTTAATGCAGGCGTGAATCAGGTCAGGGTCTCCGCCGTGAGAATCAAGTTTTTGCGGAACGGAAATCAGACAAATCGTTAATGCTAGGACGCCACGAATCAGCCGACGTAGTAGTCTCATGTTGTCACCCCAGCAAGCAGCCTGGCTTTAGCAAGATGTCGTGCCTCTTATCACATAAAAATCCACTGTCAACGTAGACCTGATCATAGGTGCGATTCCCCTAGATGTGGCCGCGTTTCGTTCTCTCCCCGAACGATTGGGCAATAAAATATTCATATGGGGATGTTGATGTGCCCGCCTGCTTTTTACGGCATCGAGCACGAGATCAATCCAGGGAATGAATCACAGTCGCCCGAGCAGATACTTACTGGCTCAAGAGCAATATTGTGGTGGAGAAAAATGTAATCATGAATCACGGCTGCCCTCAAATCAGCAGCCAGTTGCAGGCGCTGGGATTTCCGCCTTCGAGATTCCTGAGCGAGTTTATCAAGACTGGCGGCCGCGCAAAGTGCCTCGTCCTTCACGTCCCTTATCGATAGCATCCTCAAGCAACGTCTCTTATAGCAAGCTCTTGCGGTCAATCAGTCAGATATTGAACTGCACAGTTTTATTTTTGTCGACGAGATTCAACCGGCAGTTCTGCCGGCGAGCTTGCGGCCAAGTTCGAGAACATTGAAGGATCGCGGCGCAGACGGCATCAGGAAGCGATAGCCGCAGGCGACCAGCCGCTCAATATTATGCGAGTCTGGGTGAGGATGGCCGCACGGTACGTTGTGCTCCCTGCAAATTTTGAGAATGTTAGCGATCGCGTCCGCCACAACCGGATGCTCATAATTTCTAGGATGGCCCAACTCCTGGCTTAAATCGCCTTCACCTATCAAAACAACGCCGATGCCGGGCACCTCCTTGAGAATCTTCGGAAGATTATCGATGGCGCGCGTATCTTCGCATTGAATGATGACGAGAATTTCTCCGTGCGGTGCCAATGGCCACACGTCGGCCCGTTGGTAATACTCCTGTTGGGTTAAACCCCAATAGCGCGCCGCTCGCGCCGGCGCATCACCGCGAATTCCGGCTGGGTCGTAGTGCGGAACTGTAGCGAGACGCGGATAGCGGCATGCGCACACAGCGTTCCAGGCCTCCTCGACAGAGCTGACGTGCGGGAAAATGATTCCAAAAACGCCGATATCGAGCACCTGTTTAGCGATCCACTGATTGTGCTCGCCGCCGTTGGGCGGAATACGCACCATAGGCGTGACCGCGGGAGCTAACGTTGCTTGTTGGATGATCTGACGCCGGTCGAGCATGAACTGCAGAGCTTGGCGTAAACCGGGGAAATCGAGGGGGCCATGCTCCATTTCGAAAGCGACGCCATCGAGCTGCGATCCCGCCATGGCGACGGCACTTTCGATATCGACCGGGCAAAATGAAACGAAGGCGGTATGGCCTTGCTCGAGGGCTTTGATTACGCCGTTTAAGCGGGGTATGTCTGACATGACACCGTACTCCTTGGTCTCGTTGCTTGCGCCAGTTGTATAGCAAAGGGCTCTATGTCAGACAAACCGATTCGCCTTTGAGAAATATAGGAAGGAGCCACCTCATGATCATCGATGCCCACACCCACTACACCACTGCTCCAGCGCAGCTGCAGGCGTACCGCGGCCAGCAGATCACGCATCTAGGGAAGCCCATACCAGCAAAGTTACAGATCAGCGATGAGGTTCTGGCACGCTCAATGGAAGGTCAGTTCAAGCGAATGAAAGAATCCGGTATCGATCGGCTTCTGTTTTCTCCCCAAGCCTCCGCGATGGGCCATCATTTCGGCTCGCCCCTGGTTAGCCGGTATTGGACAGAGGCGTGCAACGATCTCATCGCGCGCGTTGCGGGGTTATGGCCGGATAAGATTTCCGCCGTATGCCAGTTGCCGCAATCGCCGGATGTCAGCCCGAAGGAATGGGTCGGTGAACTTGACCGTTGCGTTAAAGAATTGGGATTCGTCGGTTGCAACGTCAACCCCGATGTTGCCGGGGGACGCGAACCTCTGACGCCTTCTCTCGGCAGTGACTGGTGGTATCCCCTGTGGGAAAAGATGGTCGAACTCGACGTGCCGTGTACGATCCATGCCAGCGCGTCGCTCAATCCGGCAATGCATCTTACAAATTCTTATTATCTTGCTCATCACAACTCGGCCGCCATCGAGCTGCTCAAATCCAGCGTATTCAAAGATTTTCCAAAATTAAAGATCGTCATTCCGCACGGCGGCGGCGCCGTCCCGTACCAGTGGAATCGCAATCGCGGCATGCACGTAAAGGAAGGGCTTGAGCCGTTCGAGGAAGCGGCTCGGCGAGTTTATTGGGACATGGCGATCTACGACAAAGAATCGATGGAGCTTCTAATCAAGCGGGTAGGCGCCGATAACGTGCTTTTTGCCACGGAGATGTTCGGCGCCGTTAATGCCATCGATCCCATGACCGGCAGAAACTTCGAGGACCTCGTGCCGATTTTTCAGGAAATTGATTGGCTCAGCCAGGAAGAGAGATACAAAATTACCGAAGGCAATGTAAGAAAGCTCTTTCCGCGCATATTCGGTGCATCGGCAGCTAGGTAACAAAACGTGCTTACACTTGTTGTCCGTGAGTGGATAAACAAAGGGATAACAACTAGAAGTATCATTTGCTTTGTGGTGTCGCCGAGCTCATCTGCTTCTGCGCGAGCCCGCTGTCCAGATAAAAACCGCCGCTCTTAACATCAATCACCGCGAGTAAGAAAACCGAAAAAGCATTGCGACTACCAAAGGCTATGCCCATGGTAAGAAAGATGCTGATCACGAAGCATGGGATTTAACCCTGAAGCGCCTGGGGTCGGCCCCCTCGCGCGGTCGCTTTTAAATCATGGCATCTTTTCTAACGAAATGAGGTAGTGAGCCAATGCGTGCCGGCGCCATGATGCCATCCGGATGGAGCCAGTCCAAGGATATGTACTAACCGTAAGTTACATGCAGGGCGCTGGTATTGGAAAGATACTACAACTGTGACATCATAGAAGCTATGCGGCATCCCAACAAAAGCAAGAAAGACCCGATTACCGAGTGGGCTGTAGGCCAACCTCTGGTGATGCAAACGGAGCAGGAAACAACAAGAAAAACAAAGTTGGGATTACCCCCGACTGTTTCCCGCGTAAAGAAAACCCTGCCGGCGAAGCAGCGCACTGGGATGCGCAAGAAAACCGCCGTATCCAAACATCAGCCGAAAAACAAAAGAAACTCTCCTTAGCTGCTCAAAACCGCCGTTCGATTATCCCTCTCTGCCGCGCTATCGCGGATTGAAATCGCTGAGAACGACATCGATCACTGTGAGTTTGCCTTCCCTTTCTTGCACCAGCGCCTGCTCCACTGCCGTCTTGATTTGATCCGGCCGCGTCACCCGGAATCCGCGACCGCCGTGCGCTTGAGCATAATACTGGTAGTCCGGATGCGGTGCGATGTTGGCGCCAAAGTGAACTCCGGTCTTTTTCGCTGCGCCCTCCGGGAAATATTTGATCAGGCTGGTTTCCATCGACAAGTAGCGGCCATTGTTGAAGACCAACACATGGATCGGCAGTTGATATTCTTCAGCGACCCCAAGGCATGACGGCACGGCATTGTAGTGAAACGCGCCATCGCCGATCAGCGCGAACACGGGCCGGTCCGGCATCGCTAATTTTACGCCCAACGCATAGCTTAAACCGACGCCGAGCCCGCCGGTGATTCGGGCAAAATATGATTGCGGCTGGTTGCGTGGGATCGCTTCCTGTATGAGGGTGCGATAAACCGTGGTTTCTTCCGAGATCACCGAGTTCTCGGGCAACGCCTCGGCCAACGCATGACACAGCCATCTTGGGTCAATCGGCGTGTCATCGGCATGTTTTCGGGCTTCAGTATTCAACTTGCCGAAATGATCGTCGTGTTTTTCGCGCGTGTGCACCAGGCGTTGTTCGTAAGCCGCGCGATTGCTGGCGACTTCTTCGGACGCTTTTGCTTTGGTTACTATTTTCTCCAGCGTCTGCGCCGGCGGCGCCACTAGAGCTAGGTCGACATTGTAGCCCCAGTAAGGGAGCCGTGAATTGGGAAACTCAGTGGCAATGGCGATGACTTTGGCGTTCTTGGGCGACTTGCTCGCCGGATACCAGGGTGTCACAGCTTCCACCATCAATATCAAATCCGCCGCATCGATGGCCTTCGCATCATGATGCAAATAAAGTGGATGACTGCGCGGAAAATTCACGAATGCCGGCCGGTACGTTTCCATCACCGGAATGGAAAACAATTCACAAAGCTGCACGAGCCTCTCAACAGCGCGCGGATCGCCACCGACATATTCCGTGACTGCGACGGGATTCTTTGCACTGGCAATGAGCTTTAGCGCCTGATCTATGGCCTTATCGTCTACTGCCACCGAGCGCACTACTTCGTTGGCTTTGCCATGCTCGATCCACTGAACTTCTTCCATCATGCATTCGAAGGGGATGCCAATAAGCACCGGACCCGCCGGTGGCTCAACGGCAATTTGCATGGCGCGCTCGATGGTCGGAGCCAACAGCTCCGCTGAAGAAATCCGATCCGCCCACTTGACGCAGCTTCTGAGCAAATCCGGCGAGCCGCCGAGATCCGTGAGATCGTGTAGCCACTGGCCGCCCGGGTCGGCAACACGCGTATTTTCACCGTAGGCGGCGATTTCACCGCTGAGGATCACCATCGGCGTACGCTCGTGTAAGGCGGCGCGCAACGTCATGGCCGCATTGAGCGGACCAGCCGTAGCGTGCAGCATTACCACCTGCGGCCGATTGGTCACTTTCGTGTAACCCGCCGCCATCGCAACCGCGACGGCCTCGTGGCGACAGTTGATGTACTTCGGCTTTTGCGCTCCACGCGCCGCTGCCTCGGCCAAGGCTTCCCAGACCGGCGGCCATTCCGAGCCTGGAGAAGAAAGAATGTAATCGACGCCGCTTCGCTCAATCGCCTTCAACATTGCCTGTCCACCTTGCATGATTCAATCTCCTTCCTGCCTGATCGGGTTCACGTCAACCTGTTCGTGCCGTCAGCTAAGCCAACTCATGTCACGACGCATGAGCAGCAACACGAGACCGCCCCTTGGTTCCTAGTCGCAATTTCATTACCTTCCGAGTCTCTTTCTCATCTCGGGCAAGAAGCCGCTCTCCTCCAGAGTCCGTGCTGCGTTGTTCACCAATAACTGACCCAGATCCGCCTCCTTAACTTTAGGATTGACCCGTGTGAGCAGGCGCTGGATTCGTATCCAAGCCTCGGCGTTGGGGGCGATATCCAAAGCTGTCATCTGTAAACGTGTCACTTTGTATGATGCTTCGATATCTTCGTCTCTTGTCAGGCGGAGATGCTTCTTGAGAATCTCGGATACATCACGCTTATTTGCCGGCTCTTGGATATAAACCAGCGCTTCGACAATTCCTTTGGCCAATCCGATCATCGTTTCATTACTAATGGCGCTGGAATCTTGCCGCGCACACATCGCTGTGCCCTGATAAACGAGTTTTACCCTACCCGCATCCGCCAACGAGCGGGCGCCGGCCCTCTTGGCCATATCGGCAAAACTATAAGGCACCACCGCAGCGTCGATATTGCCGGTGGTCAGGGCTTGCGTAACTGTTCCGGTGTCGCCAATCACCCGCATACTGAGCTTGTACTTGTCGGGATCGATGTCGAGCCCATTGAGCACGGCCATGGTGGCCAACCAGAAGCCACCACCGATGCTTTGAACGCCGAAGGTTTTACCGCGCAAATCATCCAACGATTCGATCCCTTTGCGGGCGATCAACTCGCGGGGAATTCTATCGTTGCCGACTGCAAAGCACCCGAGCTTCATTCCTCCCAGCGCCGCGCTGATGGCGCTGGTCGGCGCCGCCCAAACCAGAGGGGCTCCGCCCGACGCCAAGGTCGCCATCATGATCGGGCCGCTGCGGGTCTGCAACACTCGCGGATCGACACCGTGCTTTCTGAACAAACCTCGATCAACGCCCACCCACATCGGCGCCATGGTCTCGTTATGCCCGCCGTAGGCGACCAGCAGTTCGCCGGAGGCCCGGCTCGCCTCAGGCGGTAGAAAAATCACGATGATTAATATCGGAGCAAGCAACAATCGCAATCGAATCGACATAGTCATATTGGCCTCAATCTTTTGCTGGTACTAGCACAGCAGTATCTTTTTGCCCAGCACACTTCTAAAGAAGCCGTGCTCGTGTTTACGTGTTCGTGTCGGAACGGATTGACAATGGATGCTCACATCCTTTTTGCGTCGGATCGGGCATTCGTGGAAGGCGAAGCAAAATCACAATGCAATTCGACGCAATCTGAGCGCATTCGCAATCACTGAAACTGAGCTGAACGTCATCGCGGCGCTTGCGATGATCGGACTCAGAAGGATACCGAAGAATGGAAATAGAATTCCCGCAGCGATAGGCACCCCCAAGACGTTATAGACAAATGCAAAAAATAAATTCTGACGGATGTTGCGCATGGTTGCCCGGCTCAGCCGCCGCGCCTTGGCGATGCCGCGCAGGTCGCCTTTGACCAGAGTGATGTGAGCGCTCTCGATGGCGACATCGGTGCCCGTGCCCATGGCGATGCCGACATGCGCTTGCGCCAGCGCAGGAGCATCGTTGACCCCATCACCGGCCATGCCGACCACCCGGCCTTGGTCCTGCAGTCGTTTGATCACCTCGGCTTTCTGTTCGGGCAACACTTCGGCTTCCACCTGATCGATTCCCAATCGTCGCGCGACTGCTTCAGCCGTAGTGCGGCTATCTCCGGTCAGCATGACGATTCTGACATTCCTTCTCCATGCAGAATTTTAATCGCTTCGTGGGTCGACTGCTTGATTGGATCGGAAACCGCCACCAGTCCGGCCGCTCGGGCGTCGATGGCGACAAACATTACCGTATGTCCTTCCCGGCGAAGTTCCTCGGCTCTCATGCGCAGAGGGCCGGGATCCAACGACAGCTCTTCGAGAAGCATGACGTTGCCCAACGCTACCGAGCGTCCTTCGACTTTTCCGATAACTCCCCTGCCGGTTAACGAGCTGAACTCCTCGGTATTCACGAGCCTACGCTCCTTCCTTCTCGGCCGCCGCCACGATTGCCGCGGCGAGCGGATGCTCGCTGGCACGCTCGATGCTCGCAGCCAGGCGAAGGATCTCTTTGCGATCTGTACCCGAATTCGTGGTGATAACTTCCGAGAGCATGCGGCTTTCCTTCGGTTAATGTACCGGTCTTGTCGACAACCAACGTGTTCACTTTCTCCAGGATTTCCAGCGCCTCAGCATTCTTGATCAGGATGCCTTCGGTAGCGCCGCGGCCAACGCCGACCATGATCGACATCGGCGTCGCCAAGCCCAGCGCGCAAGGACATGCGATGATCAGCACTGAAACGGCGTTGACGATAGCATAGGCCATGCGCGGCTCCGGACCAAAGATCGCCCAGACCACAAATGTC
>CAVUZH010000024.1:0-393557 GCA_963745835.1 uncultured delta proteobacterium | reverse complement strand
GGAGTTTGTCCGAGAAATCATTTTTTTCTTGATCGGATACGATGAGATCCGTAGTGTAGCGCCATGGCGAAGCGATATCGTTTGTACGAACCCGATCAACTGTTTTTGATGCCTCCCAGCCTGCGAGAGTGGCTGCCGGAAGATCACCTGGCGTACTTTGTCAGTGACCTGGTGGATGATCTGAATCTTTCTGAGATCGAAGCGGTCTACGAGGACGAGGAACGGGGACAGCCGCCGTACCATCCCCGCATGATGGTCAAGGTATTGATCTATGCTTACTGTATCGGAGTATTTGCATCTCGGCGGATCGAGAAACGTTTGGTTGAGGATGTAGCGTTTCGGGTTCTGGCCGCTGGCAACACGCCGGACTTTCGTACGCTGAGCGATTTCCGCAAGATTCACCGCAAGGCTGTGGAAGGACTGTTTGAGCAGGTTTTGCGTTTGGCGCTTAAGGCTGGGGCGATGAAGCTGGGGCGGGTAGCGATCGATGGCAGTAAAGTGAAAGCCAACGCCTCCAAGCACAAGGCGATGAGTTACGGGCGCATGAAAGAAAAGGAGCGGGAGCTTCGGGAAGAAGTCCGAAGGCTGCTCGCTGAAGCGGACCGACAGGACGAGGCGGAAGATCGGCGCTACGGTAAGGATCGAACGGGGGAGGAGCTTCCGGAGGAACTCAGGCGGCGGGAGAGCCGGCTTGAGCGGATTCGCCAAGCCAAGCGCGCGCTGGAGGAAGAGGCCCGCCGAGAAGCGCAAGAAGCGGGCAAAGAACCGCTCAGCCCGAGGACAAAAAGCAATACAACTTTACCGATCCCCAGTCGCGCATCATGAAAGGGAGCGATGGGTTCGTGCAGGGGTACAATTGCCAGATCGCGGTGGAAGAGAACTTTCAGCTGATCGTCGGTCAGGCGGTCACTCAAAAGGCCAATGACAAAGAACAGCTTAAGCCGATGGTCCAGGCCATTGAGGAGCAGGCGGGGCAGAAGCCGGGGAAAATTTTGGCCGATAGCGGGTACTGTTCGGAAGATAATCTGAAGTATCTGGCACGGCGGCACATCGATGGATATGTGGCTACCGAGAGACAAAAGCATGGATACGATGGGACCGCTTGCAAGCGGGGGCCTTTGCCGAAGGGAGCCAGTGCGATAGAGCGGATGAAGCGCAAGCTTCAGACCCAGGTCGGGCGAAGGATCTATGCGATGCGCAAGACGATTGTGGAGCCAGTATTCGGACAGATCAAGCAGGTGCGAGGATTCCGGCAATTTCTGTTGCGCGGGCTTGAAAAAGTTCAGAGGGAGTGGGCGCTGGTTTGTCTGACCCATAATATTCTCAAGCTGCATCGGATTATCTGCTACTAAGCGTGACGGGGCAGAAAGCCTAACCATGACTGGAAATAGATCCCTCGCAGCGAAAATTTCATCGTTATGTCGCTTCAGATCGAGTCTTCAACAGCCAGATTTGAAGCCAGCTTTGCGAAACGGAAATTGACTCTTCCATTAATTCTCAGACAGACTCCTAGCTGCATCGCCCCCCGATAGATACGCTATCCGCGGGACTTTCTTCGGCTGCTGCGCCTGCGCCACATCCCCACACGTCGCCAATGCGAAAACGAGGGCGACAATCCCCACCGATTTTCGATTTTGGATTGCCGATTTTGGATTCTCTGAAAAAGATTGCGAAAAAAATCGCTTCATAGGCTTGTTGTCTCGGGCTTCATTCCAAAATCTAAAATCGAAAATCCAAAATGTTATTTTATGACTCTGTCCGCTCTCGCCAGCACGTTCGGCGGAATTGTTACGCCGATCTGCTTCGCGGTTTTTCTGATTGATCACTAACTCAAATTTCGTTGGCTGCTGCACCGGGAGATCGGCGCGCTTAGCTCCACTACTAACGCTACTCACCTGTAAGGGGCTCAACCTGGTCGGCCTCATAGGACATCAGCCCACCGCCATCTCTCCAGCTTCGCTGTCGTTTTGCGCAGTCGCGTCGATAATTCGACCCACCCTTTTTTCTTCCCAGAATCGATGACTAGCGAATCTTGATCGGCGCCTGCAATACCCACTCCCCGCTCCCACGGCGCACTTCCAGCCACAACACTTGTGACCGCGACGGCTGAATTTCGAAGTCGTAGGTCTCGCCGACCGTGACGAGCTGGCGAGCCGGTCGGGGAGTGGTCTGCCCGGCCGGCAGCGTCGCGCCGTCCTTCGCCAGCGGTTTCCACGTCGTCTGCTCAAACCGATCGACGAGGAACGCCGTCAGGCCGTCGTTGCTCGCGGTGATGTTGATGAGGCGCAGGCGATTGGGCACGCCCGCGCGCATGACGATGGGGGCCGGCGTCGGCGCTGCCGTTCAACGCGAACGGCTCCCG
Organism: uncultured delta proteobacterium; assembly: GCA_963745835.1. Classification (GTDB taxonomy): domain Bacteria; phylum Desulfobacterota; class Binatia; order UBA9968; family UBA9968; genus WHTF01. The sequence continues at coordinate 391,195 of CAVUZH010000024.1, read as the reverse complement.
CTCGTTCTCCTGCGGGACGCCGTTCAGGCCTATGACGACGATGTGATCGGTCTGCCGGATCGTAGCGCTCGCCAGGCTCGAGGACGATGAGCGGCCCGTAGAGGCCGCCGCCCAGTTGCTCGTCTTTGTGCCAGTGCGTGTGATAGATGAATGTGCCCGCCCGCGGCGGCGTGAACTTCGCGACGAACGATTGCCCGGGGGCGACCGGCGGCGCGATATTGCCGGGCTGCCCACCCCAGCCAGGCACGCCATCGAAATAACTGTCGAGCTCGATGCCGTGCCAATGAATCGCCGTGGGCTCCGTCATTCGGTTGATGAGGGTAATCTCCACCGGTTCGCCACGCGTCAGTACGATCACGGGGCCGGGAACAGGACCCGGATTGAGACGCGGAGCCTCCGCACCTTCCAGATCCATCCGGTAGCCGCTCTGGTTGCCATAGCGATTGGGCTCCTCGCGCATCACGAGCGAGAATCGCCGTGGTGCGCGCCCATCCGATGGCGGGATCGTGCTGGTCCCCGTCACCTGAATCCCGAGCACCAGTCCCGCCATCCCCGCCGCGCTGTCGTTGGCCCCGTGGCCGGCGTGGGCGCCGTCGGCCGGCGCATTCATGTGATTTGTCATGTGGCAGTGAAACAACCAATTCCCTGGACGTCTCGGGCGTCCATGACATCACGAATGTCTGGGCAGCGCCGAATGAATTCGGTGACCACCGTGCGTTGCTGGCCGGGAACGAGCCGCCGTTCGACGCCGATATCGCCCGTGGATTCGACTGTGAAGTAGAAGCCGTGCAGGTGCATGGCATGATGACCGTGTGACAGGTTGATGATGCGCCAACGCACCCGATCGCCGACTTCGTGATGAAGCTTCTCAGTGTAAGGCCACGACGAGCCGTTGATGGCGAAGATGTCAGACTTTGTCGAGTCGGCGTCGTCTTCCCCGGCTGGCTCTCCGAACTTCGAGATCACGAACACCCTGTCGGCCGGCGATCCCTCGCGCGGATCGACCACGATCGCGCCGCCAAGCTGGGTATCGCGACGGCGCCGGGCTGTTGATCGCTCCGGGTCCGGTCGCGGCCCAATAGAAATAGGTGCCTGGAGCGTTAAGACTGAATCGGATCTCTTGAGAGGCACCGGAGGCGACTGACACCGGATCGCAGGTGCTCGGTCTGGTGCAGAGGCCATTGACCCGCAGCGCCGACCCGAGCGCGTTCCGCAGTGTGAGCACGACGGTCGTTCCTTCGCGAACCCGGATGAGTGGTCCTGGTATGGAGAGGTCGGCGCCTTCTTCACCGAACGCGGCGATTTCAATGGGCGCACCTTGCGGCCCTTCAGGACGCCAACTGCCGACGCCGGCATACAGCCGTACATTCAGCACGTTTTCCTCGAGCCTGCCGGCCGCACGCGTGTTGTCGTTGGTGGAGACGGCGTCTGCCGTCGAAGGCGCCATCGAGGCGAGCCATACGATCCATAAGAGTAAGAAGGAGAGAAACATATACGGCCCTGGCATTTGACGCCTCCATTTCTTGGCTGACGCAACAAGATTCAGAACTCCAAGCGAAGAAATTTCATTCATGCGTTTTCCTCCCCAATCCAATATCCCAACCAGTGCTGAGCCGTTCGACACCGCTTGGAATGAACTCCTCAAAAGAATTTTATTACGAATATTAACTCGCCTCACTCCTCACTCTTCACGACTCACGCCTCACCGAAGCACCTTATCCGCCCTTGCCAACACGTTGCGGGGAATCGTAAGTCCGATTTGTTTAGCAGCTTTCAAATTGATGATGAGTTCAAACTTCGTGGGCTGTTCGACGGGTAGGTCCGCGGGGTTGGCGCCTTTTAAGATCTTGTCCACGTATGTTGCGGCGCGCCTGTCCAAATCCGAAATGCTTACGCCGTAAGTCATTAGCCCACCGGCTTCCACATTGGCGGGCTGGTTGTATATTGCGGGAAGACGGTTTTTAACCGCAAGATCTACAATTTTCTCTCGCTGAGTGTTCGCGGCCAGACCCGCCACGAACCACAGAAGTCCGTCAGCACGTCCCTTGCCTGCCGCTAGGAATGCAGTCTCAATATCCTTGCGACCTAGTACATCGAAGTATTGAACCTCTACACCGAGCGTTCTCGCCGCGACCTCTATCTCTCTTAATGCTTGGGCATTGCCCGGCTGGGCCGAAGTCCCGAAAACGGCCACCCGGTAGAGTTTAGGAACGATCTCCTTTAATAGCTCCAGTTGTTTTCCGCTTAGCTCCGGCGTAAGCCTCGACAATCCAGTAATATTCCCGCCGGGACGCGAAAGGCTGGCAACGAATCCGTTTCCAACAGGATCGCCATCCTGTGCCATGACAATGGGAATCGTCTTCGTCGCTTGTTTGGCAGAACGGGTTGGCGTGGGACCAGCGGTGACGATGACAGCCACATTGAAACGCACCAGTTCGGCTGCAAACTCAGCAACGCGCTCAGGTTTCCCGTCTGAAAATCGCCAATCAACGACTATGTTTTTCCCCTCGACGTAGCCAAGCTCGCCTAGACCTTGCCGGAACGACTCACGGCGGAATGAGACAGCAGAAAGCGGGCTACCAGATAGCCACCCTATCCGCGGGATTTTCGTTGGTTGCTGCGCGTCGACTGAAGAGCACGTAGCGAGGAGCAGGGAGCATAGGGTAAGTAAAATTATTTTCTTACTCATGCTGGCCGTCCTGCTTTTCCGATCTCTGACTTCTGATTTCTGACCTCCGTCACTTGATCACCTTATCCGCCCGCGCCAGCACGTTCGGCGGAATCGTCAGGCCGATCTGCTTCGCGGTTTTGAGATTGATCACCAGCTCGAACTTCGTCGGCTGCTCCACGGGCAGATCGGCGGGCTTGGCTCCCTTCAGGATTTTGTCCACGTAATAGCGACGCGCCGGTAGCTGTCCGCGAGGTCCGCCCCGTAGGACATGAGCCCGCCGGCATCTACAGATTCTCTGCTGCTGTACACCGACGGTAACCGGCTCTTTAACGCAAAGCCCACGATCCGTTTTCGGTTAGCACTCATTAGCGGGCCCGCGGAGCACGTAGAGTCCATCCGGGCGCTGCTTGTTTAGCGCAGCGAATACCCTCTCGAAATCGTCCGCAGCTCGTACCTCCCAAGGCTGAACAGTCAACCCCAGCGCACGCGCCGCGACTGGGAGAACCTCTTTCACCTCGAGTACACTGGCCGGATTGGCCGGATCGTAGAGAACCGCGACACGGGCAACTTTGGGAACGGCTTCTTTGAGCAGCTCCAGCCGCTTCCCGCCTAGTTCTCTGGTAAGGTTTGTAATGCCGGTGACGTTGCCGCCGGGACGGGCAAGGCTTTCAACGAGGCCTGCCTCGACAGGATCGGACCCAGCGCCCGCCATAACGATGGGAATCGTCTTGGTCGCATTCTTGGCCGCCCGGATCAGCCGGTCCCCTCCTGCTACCACGATGATATCAACCTTGAGACGCACCAGCTCGGCCGCAAGCTCAGGGAGCCGATCGACGCTTCCCCTCCGCATATCGGTACTCGATGGCGATGTTCTGTCCTTCTATGTAGCCAAGCTCGCGCAGAGCCAGCCGAATTGCCTCGGAACGGGTGGACTCACTAGCTGGATCGCTCGGCGATAGATACCCTATCCGCGGGACTTTCTTCGGCTGCTGCGCCTGAGCGCCACAGCCACACACAAGCGAATGCGAGAGCGAGAGCAAGACCCACCGATTTTCGATTTTGGATTTTGATTTCGATTGTCGGACAAGAATCCGAATCGATCCAATCGTTCATCATGCTCTTTCACTAATCGATCGGCAATCGAATCTAAGATTCACTTGATCACTTGATTCGCCCGCTCGAGCACGCGGACTGGAATTGTCAGACCAATCTGTTTTGCCGCCTTGAGGTTGATGACGAATTCAAACTTCGTTGCCTGCTGCACCGGCAAATCAGCCGGTTTGGCGCCTTTCAAGATCTTGTCCACGTAAACAGCCGCGCGCCGATAGAGGTCAGTCGTAGTCCGCCCCGTAGGACATGAGACCGCCCTCATCGACAAACTCCTTCTGTGGGTAAATAGCCGGCAACCGGTATTTGCCGGCAAGCTCGACGATCCGCTTTCTTTCGGCGAAAAAGCGGCGACCGGCGGTCGTCATAATCGCGCCCACCTGCTTCTGCTTTGCGGTTTGAAAGGCGCTCTCTAAACCTTTGGCGTCGGGTTGAGTCTCGATCTCCTCCAATTTTAGCTTCAGTGCCAGAGCCGCAGGCCTGAGCTCTTTCAGTTGGAGGTCTGCTGCCGCGTCGCCTGCCGGCGACCGCAGAAGTCCAACTCGGGCGAGCTTGGGGACCGCGTCCTTGAGTATCTCTAGCCTTTTGGTGTTTAGCTCGGGCGCTAAACTCGAGAGCCCGGTGACATTGCCTCCCGGCCGCGCCAGACTGGCAACCAAACCTGCACCCACAGGGTCCCCAGCGCTCGCCATCACGATGGGGATGGTAGTAGTCGCTTTCTTCGCCGCCAACGCCGACTGGCACCCCTGTGACCACGATCAGATCAACCTTAAGACGAACCAAGTCCGCCGCAAGCTCAGGTAGGCGCTCAGGCTTTCGCTCGGCAAATCGGTACTCGATGGTGATATTCTTTCCCTCAATCCATCCAAGCTTGCTCAGCTCTTGCCGGAACGCGTCCACGAGGACCGCGCTACCGGAAGCAGTGCTTTATCCAGGAAACCTATGCGGAAGATTTTCCCTGCCTGCTGCGCCTCGGCGGGACAAGCAAAGCGACAAAGAGCATAGCAGCACAGAGCGAATCTGAATGACTCTGCCGTGCTACTCTGATCTCATCTTGATCACCTTGTCCGCCCTCGCCAGCACGTTCGGCGGAATCGTCAGGCCGATCTGCTTCGCGGCTTTGAGATTGATCACGAACTCGAACTTCGTTGGCTGCTCGACCGGCAGGTCGGCGGGCTTGGCGCCTTTGAAAATTTTGTCCACATACGTAGCGGCGCGCCGGTCCAAGTCGGCAAAGCTCGCGCCGTAGCTCATAAGCCCGCCGTCTTCGACAAATTCCGGCCTGGGGTATATCGCCGGAAGCCGGCTCTTTACCGCGAGTTCCACAAGCTGTTTTCGGTGAGAAGCGACGACGGCGTTCTGCAGCACGAGGACTGCGTCAGCACGCCCCTTGCTTGCGGCTCGGAATGCGGTCTCAATATCCTTGGGACCTAGTATGTCTAGAGTATTGAAGCTTTACCCCGAACGTCCCTGCGGCGAGTTCCATCTCTCTTAACGATTGAGCGTTGCCCGGGTTGGATGAAGTCCCAGAGGACGGCCACGCGGGAGAGCTTGGGAACGATCTCCTTCAGAAGCTCCAGTTGTTTTCCGCTTATCTCCGGGGCAAGGCTGGACAATCCAGTAATATTCCCACCAGGTCGCGCCAGGCTGGCGACGAACCCGTTGCCAACAGGATCGGTATCCTGCGCCATGACGATGGGAATCGTCGAAGTTGCTTCCTTGGCGGCACGGGTTGCTGTCGGACCAGCCGTGACGATGACGTCTACCTTGAGACGCACTAGCTCGGCCGCGAGCTCGGGGAGGCGATCGAGTTTTCCCTCCGCATATCGCCACTCAATGACGATGTTTTTTCCCTCCACGTACCCAAGCTCGCGCAGACCTTGCCGGAACGCCTCGGTGCGGACAACGAGAGCAGAAAGCGACGCAGGAGCTAGGTAACCTATTCGGAAGATTTTCGCCGGTGCTGCGCCTTGCTGGAACCGCAAAGCGCGAAGAGCATGGCGCAAAGGGCGGAGACAACGAGTTTCAGTTTCTTAGTGTTGCCTAATGGCTGTTGCCTGTTGCCTGCGATCATCGATCACTCTATCCGCTCTCGCCAGCACGTTGGCCGGAATCGTCAGGCCGATCTGCTTAGCTGTCTTGAGATTGATCACCAGCTCGAACTTGGTCGGCTGCTCTACAGGGAGATCGGCGGGCTTAGCGCCTTTGAGAATTTTGTCGACGTAAACTGCGAAACGCCGCCAGATATAGTCGCGGTCGGTCCCGTAGGAGATGAGTCCGCCCGTTTCGGAGCCGGTGCTTTCGTAAATGGCGGGCAACCGGTTCTTATTCGCAAATTCTATAAGACGCACGAGTTGGATAGGATTGGTGCCAAGGCGTGAGAGAATACCATTGGCGCGCTCTTTAGTGATCGACTGAAGGGCGGCCTCAAAATCTTCTGGTCCCCGAATGAAGAGCGGAAGAAGCTCAATCCCCATGGCGCGGGCGGGAGCCTCGGTTTGTTTAAAATATAGCTTACTGTTTGCTCCTAGTGGCATTGGAAGTGCCACCCGCGAAACCGCGGGGCAACCTCCTTGAGTAACTCCAGATTCTTCCCCTCTAGCTCCCCGCTCATGCTTGTCAATCCTGTGATGTTCCCGCCGGGACGCGCAAGGCTGGCGACGAGCCCCACGCCAACTGGATTGCCGGCTTGCATAACAATCGGGATTGTCTTGTCGCGTTCTTGGCTGCGGTGGTTAGAGCCGTGCTGTCGCTAACGATTACGTCGACCGGGAGCCCGACCAATTCAGCCGCGAGTTTCGGATGCTGATCGCCTTTTTCGTCCGCCCGGCAGATCTCCAGTACAAAGTCCTTACCCTCGGAGTAACCTAGCTCTTTCATACTTTGACGGAACGCCTGGATTCGCGACGCTCGAGACTCACCAATGGTCAAGACCCCGATGCGGTAGATCTTATTCGGCTGCTGCGCTTCAGCGAGGATGGTAACCGCAAGCGCAAGGACGAGAACAACAAAGAAAATTTTTCTATCCATCGTTTTTCTCGCGCGTTCCCATGGCTCACGACTATCGAAGGATCCGATCCGCCCGGGCCAGCACATTCGGCGGAATCGTAACGCGACGCCTTTGCTTCGAGAGCGCAGAAGCGGCGCGGCAGCATATCAGGATAATAAAGGATCGCCTCAGTTCGCACTCTCACGAAAAGCTCGAGTTGCTGGCTTCATTGGCTGGGGTTCAGTACGGTCTCGCTATTCACTACGATGCCGCGACAGAGCAGACATTATCAGCGCCGCGGGAAGTAGCCGTTGCAACCTCCTTAAGGCACGCGCTTGAGAGAATTATCGATCAGATAAGCGGCTATTTTGCGCCCCATATCAGCGCCCACCTCAAGAGAATTCCGAAAATGGATGCCTCCCCAGACACGCACGTTTTCGTGCTCCTCGGCCAGCTGCCGCAATACTGGTGAACTCCCGCCTGAGGGTAGGGTTCGCAACGATCTGTAGCAACGATGCGAACAGCCGGGTTGGGCCCGAAAACCGGCTCCAGAATGCGCACGGCCAACCCGCAGATAATTGCTGCTTGGGACGGGTATTCCGGATGCATCGGCGTCGCGTTTAATGGGGTCCAACCGGCCTCTCGCTCGGTTGCTGCGTTGCCATCGGTATCACCATTCCGGATCGCGGTTATTGGGCGCCAGAAATTGTACGTGAACTTAGCATCCCAGTCGTTGATGAACGTATTCGCAATGCCCATGTTAAGTAACGCAAACAGGCGTGCACTCTCGGCGAGGCTCAGTTTTTTCGCCGCCGAGAGCTCGCGCGCGGCTGCCTGCCACGAAGGGCCGAGATTGGCTTGGGTCCAAAACTTCACCGCCTCGGTCTGCTCCGGCGTGCGCGCATTGCTTTTGACGCCGCCTATGGTTTTCGTCTCGTTGTAATCGCGGGCATACTGCTCGCTCGTCAGCGCAGGCGGGGGACCAGGCCGGAATTGGTCGGCGCTATTGAGTACCCATGGTTTTGCCTGCGCGTACTGCGCAAACAAGGGTAGCGTGGTCGGCACCCAGACACCGGGGCTGGTGATCGGCCGATATGTGTCAGCCACTTCGTCCCATCGGCCGCAGCGATCGGCCTGAACTGCCGCTGCGATCTCTTCGCCTAGTGTTACACCTGACTCTTTGCGGGACCTTCGGGAATGGCCTTGATTGATGTCGCATATGCCTCGTTGATAATAGCTTTTTGATTGGGATAACAGCTGGAGCAGAATTTGCTGCGGGCCGCCGCGGCCGCGGCTTCGGCTGAGGCGCTCGGCACGAAAGGAATTGTCGCCACATAACGCGTGTAGCGGCCTTGTACTGAATTGATCGCATCGGACATCGCAACATGCATCATCGCCAAGGTGCGTGACCAAGGGTTGGCCAGACCCCGCAACTTTCATGATTTCGATCGCAGTCTGGTTCCAGTCTGTGACAGTATCGGCATGCGCGGTGCCGGTAGCGACAGCAATAAAAATAGCGATGGCGACAAGCATGGTTTCCTCCTGTTTATGAGACCACCTTAACGAACATTCTCAGAAAACGTTGCCACAATTTATTGTAGGTCGATGCCACCATATCCCAGGTGTAGTTTGGTGCCGCTGTTAGAAGTTGCCGTCTACTATTGCGACGAACTTTCTTCGGGCGCTGCGCCTGAGCTGGAAAGCTATAGCTAAACCGCATGATCCTTTGGGCACAAATCACTTGATCACCCTTTCCGCCCGCGCCAGCACATTGGCCGGAATCGTTAGGCCGATCTGCTTCGCCGTCTTCAGGTTGATCACCAACTCAAACTTCGTGGGTTGCTCGATGGGCAGGTCAGCGGGTTTGGCTCCCCTTAGGATTTTGTCAACCATCACTGCCGCCCGCTGGTACGGTTCAATCGGGTCGGGTCCATAGGACATCAACCCCCCCTTAGCGACGAATTCTCTTCCGCCGGCTATAGCCGGCAGCCGATTTTTTACCGCAAGGTCTACGATTTGCTCTCGATAGGTGCTGAGCAATGCGCCTGCTGTCACGGCGAGAGCTCCGCTATGTACCTTAACTGCATCTTTGAAACCGCTCTCCAGTTCATCCGTACTGTTTATTGCCATGGAATGAAGTTGCAGAGACAGTTCCTTTGCCGGCAGTTCGCTTTCTTTCCACACCTGCAAAGATCCCGCATTCTGCGGATTCCACAGCATCGCGATACGGGAGAGCTTGGGAACCGTTTCCTTTAGCAACTCCAATCGCTTACCGGCTAAGGCGGATGCAATAGAGCTGACTCCCGTTAGGTTTCCGCCGGGCCGTGCAAGGCTGTCAACCAGTCCAAGAGTAACGGGATCAGACCCTGCTCCCAAGAAAACGACGGGGATCGACTTGGTTGCATTTTTGGCCGCGCGGGTGTCATTCGAACCTGGCGTGATGATCACGTCAACCTCGAGCCGAACTAGCTCATCAGCCAGAGCGGGAAGTCGCTCGTACTTGGTATCGGCGAAGCGATGGATAAAGGTTACGTTCTTCCCGTCGACATATCCGAGTTTCCGGAACTCGCGCTGGAACGACTCATGCCAGGGCCGCGAACTGGGGCCGGCTCCAAGAAACCCAATCTTTACTAGCTTTGCCGGCTCCTGCGCCTCGATCGGAAAGCTCAGCGACAAGAGCATCGCAAGTAGACCGAAATGAATGACTCCGCGCCTCAATCTCATTTGATTACCTTGTCCGCTCGCGCCAGCACATTCGGCGGAATCGTCAGGCCGATCTGCTTGGCGGCTTTCAGATTGATGACGAACTCGAACTTCGTCGGCTGCTCCACCGGCAGTCGGCCGGCTTGGCGCCTTTCAGGATCTTGTCCACGTACGTGGCGGCGCGCCGGTCCAAGTCGGTGAAGCTCACGCCGTAGGTCATAAGCCCACCGGCTTCCACATATTCTGGCTCTGCCGTATATCGCCGGGAGCCGGCTCTTTACCGCGAGTTCTGCAATCTGTGTTCGGTGAGAAATGAGGACGCGGCCCGCCAGCACGAGGACTGCGTCAGCACGCCCCTTGCTTGCGGCTCGGAATGCAGTCTCAATATCCTTGGGACCTAGTACGTCCAGGTATTGAAGCTTCACTCCGAACGCCCCTGCGGCGAGTTCCGTCTCTCTTAACGCTTGTGCGTTGCCCGGGTCGGTCGAAGTCCCGAAGACGGCCACGCGGGAGAGCCTAGGAACGATCTCCTTCAGAAGCTCCAGTTGTTTTCCGCTTATCTCCGGGGCAAGGGTTGACAATCCAGTGATGTTCCCGCCAGGCCGCGCCAGGCTGGCGACGAACCCGTTGCCAACAGGATCGTTATCCTGCGTCATGACGATGGGAATCGTGGTTGTTGCTTCCTTGGCGGCACGGGTTGCTGTCGGACCAGCTCGTGACGATGACGTCTACCTTGAGACGCACTAGCTCGGCTGCGAGGGCGGGGAGGCGATCGAGCTTTTCCCTCTGCATATCGATACTCAATGACAATGTTTTTTCCCTCCACGTACCCAAGCTCGCGCAGACCCTGCCGGAATGCCTCGGTGCGGGCCGCGATCAGCGGAAGGGGAGGTAGCAGTTAGGTATCCTATCCGGGGGACTTTCGTCCGGCTGCTGCGCGCGAGCGGATATGCAAAGCGGAAACAGCAAAACGCCCATAGCAAGGCTGACTGCTGACAACGGGCGAGTGATTATTCTTGTGGTCACCTTCTCCGCCTTGGTGCAGGACCCAAAAATAGGAATACTTCTCTTCGTTTTCTCCAAACTGGCGTCCATTAGTAGCTCAAACTAAAAAGGGCCCGACCGGTTAGAAACCAATCGGGCCCAAATGGAAATGGGGAGAGTAAGGATTGCAGCCTGAGCAGCGTCAGCCGGAATGTTTTACTTAGTGTTAGTTTGCGACCACGTTAGAGGAGCAATTTAAACAACATCGTCGGCCGCCAATACGATCACCTCCGAATAACTCTATTGACGCTTACTGTCGAGCGAATTGATAGGCATTGCTGAGCTAAAAGATTTCTTCAGCAATCGAGAGGCCACCGCCCACCAATCTCATAGGCAGCGCCGGCGCACTGAAACTAATAGAGAAATCTCTTTCAGTCGCTCGGAATTTAATCGGCCGAAAGACAACTCGATGTATCGGTTTGACTACCAACCATAGTAAATTTGATTCGCTTCTTGGTCTGGCGGGAGAGCGTCCTTGGTCTCTATTTTCAGAAGAGCCTCGGCATTCTGGAGATGATAGCGCTGAAAGTGGCTATATCGTTGTCTGCTTATCGCACCATCATCGAGCGACTGTCAATGAGAATTATTTTGATGGAATGGCGAGAGGGAAATTGAAGATTTTCGGCAAAGAGCGAATTGTGAGACCTGGGCCTGCCTGCGTGAGTGTTGGACCCCAGTGGGAGGCTCCCCCATTCGTGTTCGTGCTACCGTGTTCGTGTTGGTTCTGGGTTTCGATCACGTTTGCACGGACACGATCACGAGCATTCGGCAGCCTGCTAGAACTTGTATCGCACCCGATACTGCAATTTGGTCTCACCGTTTTTCGCCACAGGCAAATCGAACTGAGCGGTGTGAGCGTCAGTTTTCTTGTGAGTGTGAGAACTGCTCAGAATTTCCCAGTCCGATAGCATCGGCTCGACGACGTTCACGGTGACCGCTTCCTCCTTGTGATTACGTAAGCTGACCTCGAAGGCTGCCTCGTAAACGTTGTCAGCGATCTTGCGCCAATCGGTCTGCTTGCGCTGGCCGACGATGTCAAAGGCGTTGCCCATCTTGATCTTGATCGTCTCGTCTTTCGGCGTGTGATCGATGCGGTCTTCGCCGATAAATTGCAGGCTGCCGTCGTTATCTGCTTTGTAGACTCGTACGATGCCTTTTGGCAGAGGCATGCCTAAGTTTTGTTCTTTCTTGTTGGCGATATCGACGTAAACACCGATCTTCTCGGTCGAGACCGGCGCGCCATGCCTGGCCCGAAGATATTGTTGTGAACCACGATAGAGATAGCGCTTGGCGATGGGAACGCCAGTCGCTGATAGGAGGCTGACCTGTTTGGTCTGGTTCTCCTTGATCGTCGTGGCTCTCTGCAGACTGTAAAGGTGGTATTCGAAGAATGACTCTTCGGTAAACGGAGCGGCAGCCGGCTTTGCCGATAATTCCGCCAATGCGCGCACGGCATCTGCCGCGCCGCGCTGTTCTATAACCCGATTGACGTCGCCGGCGACGAGCTTGAGGCGGGCGTTTTGATAACTCGCGCCGCTTTGATTGTCCAAGGTCACCCACCCCGAAAGGTCCAGGAGCTTATCTTTACTGTCGAGAACGGCGACGTAATCGGCCCGCCAACTGATGCCTGCGGTGAGATAGGTTGCCTCCATCTTATGCGGCGCTGTGCCGCGGTTTTCCAATAACCAAACCAGGGTCGGATGGGAGATGAGGTTGTTGGGAATGTTGGGAAAGATCAGATTGTGCGGCTGTCCGGTAAAGATACGCCCGCCCAGTCTGTAAACGATACCCTGATTCACGCTCAGAATCGTGATTGGAACTTCCACGCTGTCTTTGAGGATCGTGATCTCCTTGCCGACGAACTTTTCAAGTAGCTTCTGCGGCGTCAGCAGATCGTATTCGTAGTTCTGTTCGAGAATTTTTAAGCCGGCGGGATCACTCAGCGATTTAATATGCACGGTGTGCGGCATAATTTTGGCCGCGACTTCGCCGAACTTTAGCTGCGTAATGCCATTGGGCAAGGTGAGCCGTCTGGCGTCTTTGACCAAACCGATGTTGCTATTATAGACGGTGATCGAAACCGCCTCCTGGTCATTGAGGCTGGTTGCAAGATTCGAGAGTTCGGCAGGACCGGCTGCATAGCCAAACCTGCGCCACTCCGCTCCCGGCGCAAGAAGCGTAGTCAAAGCCAGGGCTGACAATTGTAGTATGCTTTTGGTGCGTATTCGCATTGTGCTTCCTCCTAAGGCGGATCATGAACTTCCGCCGTTGCGATTTCCTTGATTAGACTTCGCCAGGGAGGAAAATGTTCCTCGGCGAGCAGGCTGCTGAAAAACACTCATATGCTTCGTTGCGCTTGCTCGACTGCGCCCCGATTCGCGGTTCGTGCTCGCGTGTTCGTGTTCGTTTGGAGTTCTCGATCACGTGTTCACGGACACGATCACGAGGATTCTGCCTTGCGCTCTACAGCCGCGCTTTTTTCAGCGGGAGTTTGCTAGCGGCTTGAAGGGACCTCGGCTGAGGCAGCGGCGGGAGAATAGTTACTTTGATCCGAAGTTGATCAGACGATTTTGACACAGCATCCTTCTCAGGGGCTGGCGGCGGCAATTCGCTCTCGATGTTCCCAAAGCCGGCAAGTTCGCTCTTGAACCTGTCGTATTGGCCGGAAGGGATAGTGGTCCACAGAGTTTGTGGCTGACCGGTTTTAATTGCGCGCTGTCGCGCCTGCTCGAGTTCTTTGAATTCTGCCCCGGACGTCGATGTTTGCGGTTCTGATTGGAAGCGTTCCAACTGCGGTCGCGCGGCTGTGTTCTTGTCATCGCGCGCGGACTCCTTGAGACGCAGCGTCAACTCGTGATTCGGGGAGAGAGCAGCGGCGGACCTGAGAGCATCTAATGATGGGGCGGCCCGTTTCTCCAGCAGATCGCTGGAAGCGGGCGATTTTGCGGTCGGGGTTGCGTCTTTCAACGCAGTATCACTGCCTTGAAGGGAACCCGGCGGCGGACCTCCTTTCGCCTGAGCTCTTCCGGAGGGTAAGGACTGCTCCAGTCGAGCTGAAGCAGCTTCATCGCCCGACGACGATTTTTCATTCGGCTGTGGAGTGGTGAGAGCGGGGCTAGCAGGCGCCATGGCCGCAGCGCCGGACTTTATGCCGTCGATGTTTTTATTCTGCTCTTGTGGTTCGGAAAGTGAGCGAGGCTGTTCTGGTGCTGATGAACGTTTTTCTCTTCGTCCCTGCGCTCCTGCCTCGTCGGCGACCTGCGCCTTCGATTCAACTGCAGGCGCTTGCGCCGGGGATGACGGCGATCTGTCGGTTTCTTCTCGATTTTGGAACGAGCTCGCAGGCGGCGCCGTTCTCGCTGGCTCGCCGTGATCAGACTCTGTCTGATAAAGGTAAGCGGCGAGCACGCTTATCAAAACCACGGCCATACCCTGCAGGGGAAGCTTGGTTGGGAAAGATAAAAACAGCCGCTGCCAGAGAGTGGGCCGATGTGCTGTTTCACGAACTTCTGCCATTACCCGGGTTGTGAAGCCGAGCGGCGGCTCAACCGGCGGCAAACCCTTCACGAGTCGTTGAGATTCAGCAAGGCCGGTTAACTCTTCACTGCACCGTGAACAGGCGTTGAGATGATCTTTTATCTCGCGGAGCCGTTCATGATCGAGGCTATCATCCAATAGCGCCGCGAAATTCTTCTCCGCCTCTAAGCAATTCATGTCGATTTCCAATCAGTAAAATAAGGTGAAAGGCTGGATTTAAGCGCTTGTCGCGCGCGGTGCAGTCTGGACTTCACCGTGCCAACAGGGACATCAAGCGTTGCAGCGATCTCTTCATAGGGAACATCTTGTAGATCCCGGAGTAGAATAATCTGCGCATCGTCAGGATCGAGGTTGTTGAGCGCCCGCTGGACGCATTGTTGAACTTCTTTCCGCTCCGCGCTCGTTGCAGGATCGATGGCGCCGTCGGCCAAAACTTCCGTGCCATCAAAGACAAGATCGCGGTGTAGTTTGTTGTTCAAGCTTTTGCGACGGGTGCTGGCGTGATTAAAGGCGATCCGATACAGCCACGTGGAAAAATGGGCATCGCCGCGAAACTGATGGATCGACTTGTAATGCGGAAAGAAACACTTCCTGCGCGATCTCCGCGGCTTCATCGTAATCTCCCAAAAACCGGTAAATCAGGTTGAAAGTCGCTTTCTGGTGCCGCCGCACCAAAATCTCGAAGGATTCGGTGTCGCCCCGTTGAACGCGCTTGACGCATTCCGCGTCACCTATCCCGTCTGCGAGCATGGACTTGTTTAGTATTAGACGGCCCGGTTCGGAAAAAGTTCCCGCCGCTCTAGATTGGCGAATCGATGGGGATTTCTGCGATTATTAGACACAGCGATGTGGATTTATACAGTTCAATACAAGCTCTTCCGGGTTAGCTTTCTCCGGGTCGCAGCAAGGCATCTCATTGATAGATATTGGTGTGGCATTGCAGTACCTGACCGCCACAGAGTCCGTGGTGACCGGCAGGGTTCGGCGATTCTTAATAGCTGTCGCGGTCGCTTCGGTCGACATTCACGATACGTCCCGGCGGGCGATAGTTCTAAGCGCAGCTTGCACACGATGTTCCAGGGGTTTAAGCAAGGCAAAAGCCCGCTTGTGAATTCTGTCGTCGCTTTGTTTCAGCCTCCGGCTGTCAAGTATTTCCATTGTCACTGTCCGCTCATCGTAACGCACGGCAACGTTCATGGAACGCTCCCTATTTTCGTATCCAGCATAGATCACGCTTGATTCCATGCCTTCCAGGTGCCAGGAATCTCTGCGCGGCGGATCGGCATTTTGTTGAAACAATGCTTTTACAACTCCATCCGTGACGACTTCACCATGAGCTAATTTGGGCGGGACTGACCGGTTCGCAATTGCCATCAAAATCGCTAGCTTTACATCATTTTCTGTCAAACCCGCGGGTACAGCGATAGGAGGCGGACTTATATTCTGGACCGTTGTACATCCAATCAACAAGAGAAACGAAGTTACTAACAGTTTCATACGCATGAAGCTTTCCTCCGAATGTAGCTTGCCAATGATACGAGGTTCTTTGTAGTAAGAGAAGCTCGCGAGTCCCTGGGTTTGCGGAGAGTAACCGTGTGCCGTGTGACACACGTGTAAGGACAGCGAATTTACCCGCGCAAATGACGCGCTTAGGGCGGAAAAAACGAATCGGTTTGGGATAAAACTGCTGAAACTGCTTAGACACACGGGCGTTTGATGGTTGCATCTTTTTCTTTTCTCGGAGAAGTATCGGGAAAAGGAGACAGCTAATGCAAGACAAAATTCTCCGCCAGTCCCAGTTACTAATGTACTGCGTGCAGCGCGCGGCTGCGCCGGACAGCAAATCTGCCCGAGCGAAATTTCCGCTTCTGATCTTCGCAATAACGGTACTTACACAGCTGGCGGTTTTGCCGATTTCTGCTCTAGGCCAACCTCCCTTTTATCAAGACAAGACCATAAAAATAATTGTCGCCGCGACTCCCGGAGGCACCGGAGATTTTCGTGTTCGAGCGCTAGCGCCGTTTTTGCGCAAGTACATCCCGGGAAACCCAACGGTGATTCTCGAGTTCATGGATGGTAGCGGCGGTCGAAAAGCGGCGAATTACATGTACGCGAACGCTCGCCCGGACGGACTCACTTTAGGATCGTTAAGTGGCGGCGTAATCGCCCTGAGCATTCTCGGAGAGACCGGCGTGATGTACGAGGCCGATAAATTTATCTATCTCGGCTCGCCGGAAAGCGTAACCCACCAAATAATTTACACGAGAAGAGAACTGGGGTTGGACAGTCTAGAGAAGCTCCGAGCGGCCTCCGGCATCCGGATCGGCGCTCAGTCGGTCGGACATGTCGCTTATGTCGCGGCGCGATTTTTCGCGTATTTCCTGGGCATGAAGGATCCAAAGTTTATCGCCGGCTATACCGCTCCCGAAGTCGATGCGGCGCTGCTGCGCGGCGAATTGGACGCGCGATCCAATAATCCGACGTCGGTCTTGCGGCGCAACCCGGAATGGGTGGAGAGAGGTCTGATGAACTTCCACTCTATCTTAGAGGCGCCGAAGGGCGCGAAGCATCCGCGCTTTGCGCACTTGCCGGAGATCGAGAGCTTTGCGAAATCGGACAAGGAGATCAAGCTGTTGTCGATGTGGCGAGCCTTCAGACTTCTCGGCTCACCTTATGTTCTACCCCCCGGAACGCCGAACGATCGCGTAAAGATTCTCGAAGAGGCAATCGGGATGGCGTTCAAAGATCGCGACTTCCACAGGGAATACGAGAAGATCGTCGGCGATGAGGCCGATCCGATCATGCCGGAAGCGTTGGCAAAAGTCGTCAAAGAGACGCCGCGCGACGCCGAGGTCATCGACACGCTGAAGAAGCTTTCCGGCGCCGGACCGCTCCCGACGCGCTAGCCTGAGGCCAGATCCTGTGACCCAGGGACTTTGTCAGAGATCGAGGGATGACTAAGCGCATGTTACGTGACTCTTATTTTCATCTTGACAGAATTCGCGAAAGCGTAACTGAAGCCCTCCGGTAGAGTTTGCATTTGATCCGTGCAATTTTGGCGCAGGCGCTTACATTCCATTGCTTGACAACTTGTAGAAAGTTGCGGTACTTGGTTTGGCCTAGACTCCAGGGAGGCTGAATGACGTCGAGCAAAAAGTTGGATCCGTTGCGACACATAGTTGTTTCCCTCTTGTTGCTAATCTCTTTAGGATCGGCGGACGACCTAGCGGCGCAATCGAGAGAGGTTATTGAAGGCGCGCGAAAAGAAGGACAGCTAGTTTTTTATTCCGGCATGCCGATTCCCGATGCCCAAGAGATTCTGTCGACCCTCGAAAAAAAATATCCTTTCATCAAGACTACTTTTTACCGGGCCACCGGCTCAGCGTTGGTCTCGCGAATTCAAACCGAGCAGCGCGCCGGCACGCATATATGGGACGTCATGAATGCCACTGGATTTGAGCCTTATGCGCTGGTGGAGCAGGGTTACTTTGCCAAATACGATTCGGCCGAACGAAGGGATTTTCCGGAGGGCCACAAGGACAACGACGGCATGTGGGCGACTATGTATACCACGCCGATGGTCGTCAGCTATAACGTCAAGCTTGTCGCTCCCGCCGATCTGCCGAAGGATTATGCCGACCTGTTGAGCCCCAAATGGAAGGGCCGCCTTGGAATGGATTCTTCGGATTTAGAATGGTACGCGAATCTGCGAAAAATCTGGGGTGCCGAAAAGGCGCGAAATTTTCTCGAAGGCCTGAAGAGGCAGGATATTCGCTTTGCTCAAGGCCGCTCGATGTTGACCGGATTGCTTTCCGGCGGCGAGATTGCACTGTTGGTGAACAATTTTTTGCAAAACGCAATTGAAGCCAAGCATAAAGGCAGTCCAGTGGAGTTCTTGGCTTTGGATCCAGTCGTTTCCGCCGCCGGACTTGTCGGTATCAACAGGCTGGCGCCTCATCCAAATGCGGCCAGGCTGTTCGTCGATTTCGTACTCTCGCGGGAAGGGCAAGAATTGATCGTCAAGAGCGATCGCAGCTCGGTGCGCAAGGATGTCGCGGGTAATCCACTCGACCTGATCAAGAATGTGAGGATCGTGCCATCGGACTTAAGCCTCGGCAAAAACTACGTGCAGATCCGCGACGAGTATCGCGATCTGCTTGGCCTGAAGTAGTCGGCCAGCCGGAAGCGAAAACATGGTCTATGTAGGTTGTGGCTCGTATACTTTGCGCCAAGAGGCTTTCGACCAAGTAGGCCCGGAGTTACTTGTTTATCAAAGGAGATGCCATGCCATACGTGGATTGTGACTCGCACATTTTACCTGAGGATGCTTTTGCCGATGTTCCGGCGGTATTTCGGCAGGAAGGTCCACGTATCGAAACGGACGAGAAGGGAAACTCCTGCGTGGTTTACCCGGCGCGCCAACGAAACATTCCTGATTATGCGCGTACCATTCCAAACCCGTTTAATCCGAGGCCGCGTTCGTCAGGCAATAAACCGGAAGTTCGTGTCGCGGACATGGAGAAAGCGAACATCGACATTCAAGTCCTCGTGCCGAGCAATGGCTCGTTTTATTATGATGTCGAGCCCGAGCTCGGAGCGGCGGTTTGCCGGTCGTATAACAACGCCATCGGCCGTATCGTAAAAAAATACCCCGGGAATTTCTCGGCTTGGCAACGCTGCCGATGCAAGCGCCGCAGATCGCCAGCGATGAGCTGGATCGGGCCGTGCGCGAACTCGGCATCAAAGGCGCCGTGTGTTATACGACTGTCGGTGACAACGATCTCGACGGGGAAGAGTTCTGGCCGGTTTACGCCAAAGCCGAAGAGCTCGGCGTCCCGATCATTTTTCATCCGGTGAACACCGGGCCAATCGTCGGCGGCTGGCGTATGACGCGGCACTACGCCACGCGGGGTTATGGCTTTTGGAGCGCCCTGGGAACTCGATGGAGAATTCCATCACCATCGCGAATCTCATGTTCGGTGGCGTGCTCGACGCGTTTCCCGAAACTGCGCTTCTGTTTTCTCGAAGGCGGTGGCACGCAGGTGCCGCATCTGATGGAGGGTCTTGCCGCGGTCTATTCCGGTGAAGGGGATTACGACAGACTGACTCACGAAGCCCAAGCGAGAACCGATCGACTATCTCGACCGCTTGTATTTCTCCGTACGAACGAATGAGGCATTGTTGGGCGTTCTGGTCGAGCGATACGGCCATCAAAACTGGGTGGTCGGCACCGATTACCCGCACGCCGATACCATGGGAAGCTGGCCCAACACGGTGCCGGTGATCAATGCGCGGGAAGATCTATCGGCGCAGGCTAAAGCAGCATCCTTGGCCAGAACGCGCTCCGGTTGTTCGGAGTTGCCGCCTAGAGGAGATTGATCCATGAAACAACCGAAGCAGCCAAATTGTTGTTATATGCCACACACGACCGATGTCTGAGACAAGAATTAATCAATTAGATGAGTGGTTTAGTTGTCTCACTTCAAAGTCAGCGCCGTGATTGTCTGACTTTGGCGGCCTGTTGTCCGAGCGCTCGTCGCGTTTTCTTCGGCAAGTGTTTTAAAGTTTGTTTTCGTTTTGCCGCCTTCGCGGCTTTTTTGATGTTCTTCCGAGCTGCGGCGCGTTGCTTCTGGGTGGCCATAAAACCTCCTTCCCTCTCCGGACGAAATTTTCAGTTTCAACGTACCAAGCACCGCCACCATTGCAATGAACCGGCGACTGGGTTCGGGAGAATAGGCTAGCCAACACATCCTCGACCAATTATGAGAGTTAAAGCCTTAGGGCTATGAATTTTAATTCCACCTGTGCGAAGTCGGTACACGCCCCGCCGTTACGTATTTCACAACAGAGAATTTTGCGAAGCAACTTTTCATGAGTTGCCCCCTCTTTTCGGCTGCAGGTTTGCTCAACGTAATTCATGTAATTGAAGTAAGTGTGGTTCCGCGATAGGTTGCGCTACCGGCGCCGGCCGCGGAGCGAGTAGAAGAATAGCCTACTTTTCGGAGGTAAATCGTGCATTCCACACGCAAGCACCCGATTGTTTGCACCAGCGTTTTTCTAATATTGATACTGGCGATGCTCTCGGCACCTCAGGCCCAGGACAAGCTTCTGATTTCCTACGGCGGCCACAATGAGACCGTCGGCCCGATGTGGGTTGCGGTGGACAAGGGCATTTTCAAGAGCTACGGCCTGGACGTGAACATGCTCCAGGTGCGCAACGGCCAGATCAGCCTGACCGCTGTGATGGCGGGAGATGTACAGGCTTTTTGGCCGGCCGTTTCGTCGGTCATCAGCGGCGTCTCCGGCGGAGCAAAGCTCGGCTGTGTCGCGAGTCCCTTCAATAAGATTGCGCGGGAGCTAATCGTGCGCAAGGAGATCAACTCCCTTGGCGCGCTGCGCGAGAAAATCTTCGGGGTGCAGAGCATCGGCGGCGGCTTCTGGTTGCAAACGATGATCGTTTTGGATCGGCTCGGCGTCGACGCCGACAAGTACAAATTGCAGATGCGCGTGATCGGGGACGAGCCGACCATTCTCCAAGCGCTGCTCGCTTCGAACATCGACGCGGCGGTGATCACCCAGGCTTCGGCGGCGGTGGCAAAACGGGCCGGCCTGCGCGGCTTAGCGAGTACCGCGGATCTGAAGGTTCCGTATCAGGGAGTCGGCGTTTGTACGCGCAGCGACCGGATCGCTAATTCGCCCGACCTGATCATGCGCTTGGTGAAAGGGATGGTTGAGGGCGTGGTCTTTATTCAAAGCCCGCGTAACAAACGAGAGGTGATGGAGGTGCTAAAGAAACACCTTCGGCTGAGCACGGACGAGGACGCCGAGACCTCTTACAACGCACTGCGGACGGTTTCCTCGCTCGATGTAGCGCCGGATCCCGAGGCTTGGAAAAATATCCAAAAGTATGTTGCACGAGTGACTCCCAAAGTTGGCCAGTTGGATATTCATCAGATCATCAATGGCAGTTTCGTCAAGACGCTCGAAGAAACCGGCTTCATCGCCGAGGCGAAAAAGAGATACGGACTTTAAGAGCGATCGTAGAACCGGCAGACATACACCAAGTGCGCACCCGCGCAAGATATTGACCCAGTGCCATTAAGATTTCACGAAACGGCGCGGACAAAAACCAGGGTGCGCCGATTGGAATCTAGCAGTAGCTGGACCGAACGAACATCTACTCGGGTAGTCCTACCCTTCAAGAATTCTCGAAAGATCGAAAAGCTCACTTTCACGTTTTCGCAATTGCGAAAACATGAAACTATGAGTGGAAAGAACCACGCCGCTGCACTAGCTCACAGGCTGCGAACAGAACCGCGCCGATTGTGAACGGCACCAGGAAGTAAATAAAGCGAAAAACGACAAGCGCGCCGATCACGGATGCCTCCGGCAGAACGTGAATCACGACGGCTTCGAGCACCCCGAGACCGCCGGGCACGTGGCTGACGATGCTTGCCACGCTAGCGAGCACGTAAACCGTGGCAACGGCGAAATATCCGACGCCTACGGTCGCCGGAAGCAACTCGTACAAGGCCGCAGCGACGAAACAGAAGTTCATTGTGCCAATCGAAACCTGCGCCAACGCGAGCTTGACCGGCGGCATCGGGATCTCCCACCGCCTGATCGCCAGCGGTCGGGGCAGCACGGCCGCAAGGACCACGTACAGCGCGGTTAACAGAAGGCACGCGGCGCCGAGAGCGATGGCGCCGGCGCGGCTAAACCCCAGCAGCTTCGTTGCCACATGCGCCTGCAACAAGAGCGCGAGCCCCATCAGCGTGTTGAGACCGAGACCTGCGGTCACAGCGCAGAAAAGTATGATCCTTGCAATGTCGCCTGGGCCGATGCCCCAGCGGGAGTAGAGGCGGTAGCGGATAGCGCCGCTGCTAGCGGCGGCGACGCCGAGCGTGTGTCCAAGGGAGAGGGCCGTGAAGGAGGCTAGTGCAATGCGCCGGTAGGGAAGCTTGGCGCCGATGTACCGAACAGCGAGCGTATCGAAGAGGGTGAGCGAGAAGTAGCTGGCGCCGACGAACAACGCGCCCAGCGCCAAACGCGGCCGCGGAATGGCGAAAATGGCTTCGACGATCTTGGCGCGCTCGTATGCGCTGAGCGCACGATAGAGGAGATAGGCGGCGATGCAAAATACGCCGAAAGCAAACAGCGGAATAAATCTTTTGTATCCCATCCCTTGCCGCCGGATCATACCACGAGGAAAAGAAAAGGGACCGGGAGCACTCTTGTCCAAAATAGTTTCTCGCAAACAACCTCGGACTGCAAAGATAGTGGGAAATACCATCGCACAAATGGCGTGTCCGCGCCGTTCTTACTCAGCAGCCCGAGGTAGGATTTTTATCAGACTTTGCTTGCCCCGATTTCTCCGTATCCGGCCAATAGTTAAGCGCGTGCAGAGCCTCGCGAATCGGCTGGAGCAGCTTGGGTTGCGGGCCGGGCATGTTCTCTTCCTCGGCGACTTCCATCAACCTAGCGTCCTGTTCCCATTGTTTGAGAATTTCAATTTTTTGTTCGCGCGACAATTCCTGGTTTGAAACGACTTCTTGAGGGCTCTTGAAAACGGCCGCGGGATTGAGTTTTGCTTTTTCGAAATCCATTCTGTTTTCCTCCTTCTTGTATTCAATGGTACCGGGGGTGAAAAAATCGAATCGAGTCTTTGGTAATGCTTAAATTTATGCCCAATAGTGTGGTGACCATAACTTGGATTCAGATTCGGAGCTCCTAGGAGTTATTCTCGCGAAAGCGGGAAACCAGCTTTCTTTGAATTTCCTGGATTCCGGGTCGCGCCACCCCCGGACTGTGATCCGGGGGTTTGCCCGGAATGAGTGCGCCCGTGATGGCGCCACATCAGCACGGTGAAAGTCCGTGTCGGAGTATGCCACAGCTCCGTAGCTGAAGGTAACTGCGTCGGCTCGAAGCGGCGTGGAGAGCAACCGGAGGCGAACTGTCGGTCCGTAGGATAACGAACTCGATTCGGCGGGGAGCTGCGACGAGCCTGCTCATTCATGGCGAAGTCCGAAACTCGCTGGTCACGCTGGCGTGGTGGTAAGCGATGATCAGGCAGCCCGACGTGGTTGGAGACGGAACGACAGGAAGGTGTAGCGCAGTAAGCGGGGAGACCTGCGCTGTGGATGGTGAGCGGCGCAGGAGTTAGAGTCTCCATAGTACCGAAGCGGTGAAAGCCGCGCCAGGTGCGGAAAGCAAAGCCGCGCCGAGGGAAGGGAGATAGGAAGGTGGAAACGTGAGTGGCACAACGAAGCAGAGCGAAAGCGAAGCGCCGGTAGTGCCCGGGCTACACAAGGCGCAGAGCCACACGGCCGGGATTGGTCGTGGGTGGAAGCTTCGGTGTGGAACGAGCGCATGCTGGCGGCGCTGGGAAACGGCGTCAAAGGAGGTAAATGGTTCAGCCTGATCGACAAAGTGTAGAGCCGATTCGTCGCTGGCAAATACATATCGCGGCCCAGGACTGTTCACCATGACTACAGCCTGCAAGCTAGCGAGCCAATCCCGATGAGGAAACCACCGACTGGAGAGCCGTGTGCGGGAGAACCGCACGCACGGTTCGGAGGGCGGGGACGGCGAAAGCCGTTTCCGACCCCTATCGGCCGAAAAACGTAACGGACCTCTGGGACAGACACCGGCAGTCTGTAGGATCACAGCGCGAGTACAGGCTGGCTGCCTGCAGTCCTGACGAAATCATAGTTGCGGAGGGACGTAAGTAAACGTAAGGCGGCGATAGACCTGCCGCACAGTTTCGACATCGCGTTTGCAGTAGTCACAGATATCCGGCAGTTTTCCCGCACAAAAGTAGGGATATACTTTGGAGCCGTCCAGGCTTTGTTTCGGGGATGGGATCCCAAGGGCGCGCGCGAGCAGATCCAGGCTCACGTGTTCGCGGCCCCACTGACTCCATTCTTGCATCGTGTCGTAAACCGGATGGCTGCGAAAACGGGCCAACGGGATCTCACGCGAAGGCTTGATCTGATGAATGATCGAACGCTGATAAATAAACCGCAGATCGAAATCGAAGACATTATGCCCGACGAACAAATCACAATCCCCGGCCAGCTTCCAAAAACTGCTGATGATCTCGGCCTCGGTTCCATGCAGGATCTCGACAGGGGAGTCGGCTTGCGGCTCGATGGCGTAGGCCAAGCAGAGAATCCTCGCGGTTGCGGCGGAAAGACTTAGCTTCTTGATAATCTCGGCCTCATCGAGATGCATTTGCGCAGCGAACAGATTGTTGTCGGTCAGGGACTGGTCGGTGGGAATGGTCTCAATATCGAAAAAGAAAGTTCTCATGGTCATATCTAGAAAAGCCACAGCTCCTTGTTTGAATTAAGATCGACCTCCACTGCCTCGCCGAGCCGCAAAAAAATCAATTTGAAAGCCGCGATTTCTCGTTTCAAGCTGCGGCGCGCCGCTTCCGAGTAAATCTCAGCTTGTTGGCGGTAAGATTGCGCGCGCAGCGGCAAATCCTTCCTTTCGATCGTATCTGTCTTATAGTCGGCCAGGTAAAGCAAACCCTTGCGCTCATAGATCAGATCAATGACCCCTTCCATGATCTGGCCGTTCCATGGGATCAATAGCGGCACTTCGCGGCCGAGGATCTGAGCCTTGGATAGTTCGGTGTAGAGATTTGAATTTAGAAATCGCTCGAAAATGGTTTTCAGCTCTTCGCCTATGGAATCGGCGTCTGCGCGGTATTGGGCCGGCAGCGATGTAGAAAGAAAACGATCGAGTTGACTGCTCAATAATTTTTTATCGCTGCCGAAATCCCAGTCTTCGAGAAATCGGTGCGCCAGTTCTCCGATGAGCATGGCCGGGGTGCGCCCCTGCGCGAATCGCTGAGTCGTCGCCGCCGCTTCGCTCAGCTCTTGCTCGTTGCGTTTGAGCGACGTCGGCGTCACAAAGGCCGGTGTTTTTAGAGCCGCTCCATAGATTTCCCCACGGCGCTGCCATGTGTCGATGTAGCTCTGCCAATTGCTTTTTCTATCGGCGGGCTTTTTCTTGCTGGTGGCCGGCCCCGGCGCAGTAAGACTCGCCTCGACGAGTTCCACTTCAAGCCTGGCACCGCCGATGTCGATCAAACTCGACTGAGCGGCCTCGCCGATCTGATCGTCGAGCGCTTCATCCAACATGCCGACAAAATTGCCGGCGCCTTTTTTGGTGCTCGGGCCGGCCGAAACAATCAAGTGCTCTCGAGCGCGGGTCATCGCCACGTAAAGCACTCGCTTGGTTTCTTCCTCGGCTCTCAGCCGGTTTTTTTCAGCGATGTAGACGCCGGCCAAATCGGTGAACGAGCCGACATGAAGTCCGGTGAGTCCGCTGGACCAATCGAACAGCGCTTCTGCCGGCCGTTTCTGCCGGCCATTAATGCCGGCGTGGCAGCCGGCGAGAATCACAATCGGAAATTCAAGTCCCTTCGATTTGTGGATACTCATGATGCGCACCGCATCGACAGCTTCTTCGGCGAGCACGCTTTCGCCTTCCTCTTCGACGTCGAGCACGCGCTGTTGCAGCTGGCGGATAGCTGTTTTGAAGGTCATCGCGCTATCTTCGCGCCCGAGCAGTTCGGCCTGCCGGCGCAACTTATCGAGGTTAGCAACCGCCTGTTCGCCGTGAAGATGGCTTGCCGCCAAAAGCTTTAGCGGCAGAGCATGGAATATGTGGGATACGGCGTCGCCCACCGGCAAGGTGCGGCAGTCCCTGTGCAGCTTGGCTAAGGTAGCGTAAAGTTCTGCCAGCGCCGGTGGAAAATCCTTACCGCTAACCTGTTCCGAAAGACGGTAGTCGAGTAGATTTTGGCAGTGCAGATCATAAAGACTCTGATCTGTCATGCCGCCGATGGGCGAGCGCAGGACGCCGACGAGCGCCAAGCGATCGTTGGGATTGTCGATGGCTCGAAGCAAATTGACGGCATCGATGATTTCTTTGGCGGCATAGAAATGGCGCTCCCCTTCAACGACATAACGAATGCCGCGACGCCGCAGCGGTTCGAGATAATCATGAATGTCGGTGAGCTTGCGGAAAAGCATCGCAATGTCTTTGGGCTGCGCCTGAGCCTGCTCGCCTTCTGCATTGACGAAGCTGGCCCGGTTCCAACACCTGATCCTGGAGCCAAGCTGCGAGACTCTCGCCTTCGAGACGGCGAGCCGTGTCGGCGTCCACCTCTTCATCCGGGGCTACGATCTTTCGTACGAGCACTTTCGGCAGAGATTTGCCGGTGCCGGCGATGCGACGCGAAGCTCTGCTGCGGCGCCGGTTCGATTCCTATGTAGAGCGGCTGCACACCGGTTTGTGGCTGGATCAGGGGTAAAAAGACGCCGTTGATGACATTGATAATCGCTGCATCGCTGCGAAAGTTGGTAACCAAACGGCATTCAACGCCGTTTTGCGCTTTGATGATTTTCTCGACCACTTCCAGGTAAGCCTCGATGTCGGCGCGCCTGAATGCATAAATCGATTGCTTGGGATCGCCGACGACAAAAATTTTCCCGGGGGTCAGTTTGATTTTGCGCCAATCGGTGGCCGAGTTGCCGGGCTGTTCAGCCAGATAAAGTAGAATCTCGTACTGAATCGGATCGGTGTCCTGAAATTCATCGATGAGAATCGTCCTATACTGGCGCTTCAATTCTTCACGCACGCGCAGATGGTCGCGGACCAAATTGCGCGCGCGAATCAGCAGGCCGTCGAATGAGATGAATCCTTCATGGACAAATGTCTCGCGGAAACGCGCGGCGTAGGGCACCAGGAGTTGCCAGATAAGCCGGGACAAATCTGCATCGACTCTGCACAAGCCTTTTGCCGCCCTAAGTAACCTCTGGGCCTCCTCGACATCGCATTCGCTCCAGCCTTTGGTGTCCCGGTCGATGGAGCGCTCGAGCAAATAAGCGCTTTGTTCGGCTAAAGCCGGCCCGCTAAAATCACCGCCATCGAGAAATGCCTGGATCACCATCGATGCGGCGCGCACGAGCCTCTCGTTGATCCGATCTTCCGGATGGCGTTGGCTTAAGCCGGAGGCGCTTTCGAGAAGGTTGCGCAGCCATGAGCGCAAGATGGCCTGTCCTAGTTTGCTCGGTTCGAGCTGATCGAGCTGAACAGTTTCGGAGCATAAAGATTTCGCCAGCTCTTCAATCTGCTCGAGCGTGAGCTGTTTGAGAACCTTGCGCCAATCGTCGGCGTGGCTGTTTTCGAGCGCGAGCTGGTGATCGAGCCAGAGATTCCACTGCTGGCCAAAGATGCGCCGGAACTGTTTGCCGTCGTCCTCACCAAACTGCGGATCGACGCCGGCTTCTAATGGGAAAAGGCGCAAAAGAGTGGCCGCAAAGCTGTGAATCGTGCCGATCTCGGCGCGCTCGAGATTGCGCAATGCCTCCTGCACGCGGCGGTCGAGCTCGTCTTTAGAGAGTTGATACGTCCCAATAAACGATTCAACCTGTTGTTGCAGCTTCTTTTTCGTCTCCTCGACCGGCTCGTTTCGAAGATCCGCCTGCAGGTAATCTTGAAGTCGATCGCGCAGCCGCTGCTTCATCTCATCGGCGGCTTTATTGGTAAAAGTCAGCGCGACAATCTCCGTGATTTGCAGAGGGTCCGGGTTGCGCAACAATAGATGGACCAGCCGGTCGACCAGGAGAGTTGTCTTGCCGGTCCCGGCTCCAGCCGTGACCACCAGGTTGCGATCGAAAGTCTCGACTGCTATGCGGCGGTCATGCGCGTCCGGTAGTTCGATCGGTTTTGCCGGCACCATCAACACTTTTTGGACTCTTTCTCGCGCAACTGTCGGTGCGGCGCGGTGATCGGATCGTTTTCCGTGCGCCAGAGACTCGGCGGGTGATTTTTGCGGCATATTTCCGCGACTTCGCAATATTTGCAGTAGTGGCTTGGCTGCATAAAAAATCTGCCGGATCGGATGCCGGTAACAAGCTCAGCGACGGTTTTTTTAATTTCCTCTCCGACTTTGCTTCCGAGAGTCACCGCGCTGAATGTCTTTCGCACGAGCGGGCCATCACTCCAGGCCGGCGCAATATAGAATAAAGTGGCCTCGATTTCGGGCTTGCGTATCTCTCTTTCGTTGACTTCCACCCAATACTTGCCGAGCAGCGAATAGATCGGCGGCTGTAGCTTCTCGCCGCGCAGCGCGGCTGTATCGAGATCCTTTTCCGCGGCAGTAGCACTGCTGCTACGTTTGAACTTGTAATCGACAATGCGCAGACGATTTCGGGTCCGATCCACATCCAGGCGATCGATGCGTCCCCGAATTGCAAGGCCTCGAATCACCTCGGGCCAGTCACCGGGTAGCTGGCCGGTTATGCCGAGTTCCAATTCCACGGGCGTATAGCCCGATTGGCGGAGATCTTCGAGATCAGCGTGCAGAATAGCGCGGGTAAGCTCAGTTAAGCCTTCGCAAAAGCTCGCCCAGAGCAAAGGATAACCGACAGGATGCTCGGCTCTCATATTTGGTAAAAATATCCTGAGACGCCGCCGATAAAATGTATCGACATCGATGAATGAGGAATCTTTTGTGAAATAGCCGCGCATCGATTAATACCTGGTAGGTAGCTTTTAAAATGTCGTGACCCAGCTTGCCGGCTTCCGCTACCGATGGCTCGATCACTTCTTCAGGTATTTCCAACTGTTCGAGTCCAAGCATCTGGCGCGCGAAGTACTGAAATGGGCAGCGTGCGTAAAGTTCCAATGCGGTGGGCGAGAGGCCGTGCTGTGTAAAGCGCAGCCAGTGTTTAGCCGGTGCTTGGATCATGCCGTCGAACATACCGACCCGCTCGGTGCTGAGATCGATCCGTCGTATGTTTTCAAGGCCTTGCTTGTATAGATTGGGCGAAAGATCGGCCGCTTCGATCAAGGATTTTGAGTCTCTGCCTGTGAGGTTGAGGCGAATAGCTAACTCGGACGGGAGGAGCAATTCTTCGCGATCGAAAGGATGACAAATCGCTTTGTCGATGGCGCTGCGCGGAATCGTATCTTCGGCAACATATTTTTGCTTTCCGCCTGAAAATGCGCGTTTGAGCTCGTCGAGATACCATGACGGCGCTAACGCTCTGCCGCTTTCATCGGAGCGCTGAAACGAACAATAGAGCCGCTCGCTGGCCGAGTTTGCCAGCAGGGTAAAAACCAGCTTCTCTTCATCGAAAGCGGCGAGCTTCTGACTCACTTTGTAGCCGAAATCGCGCTCCAGCACCTCGCGATCGCGATCGCGCAGAAACGCGTCTTCACGAATCGTGCGTGGGAAAACGCCTTCGTTCATGCCGACGATGAATAGCGCGCGAAATCTAATCCCGCGAGCGGCGCTGGCGCTCGACACGGTGACGCCACCTATATTCTTATCGCTTTCGACGATGGTGCTGCGGGCGAGCCAGCGCGCAAAACTCTCGGTAAAGTCGCCTAGCGGAACATCGTCCTGAACCGCGTCAAGACCAGCGATTTCATCGAGAATCTCGATGATTTGCTTACAGATCAATCTATCAGCGGCGTTGAAGTCGGCGCTCGGTTCAGGCTCGATGCCGAGATATTCCGCGAACAATTTCTTCCATGAATCGGCATATTCACTCCAAGAGGCGTGCTGCGGTAACCGGGATAAATGGCTATGGAGTCTTTTTAAAATAGTTGCCAGAGTGCGCAGCTGCGCTGCTGGAATCTCGATAAAGCGCCGGTCATCGTCATCCGATACTCGGGACAACTTCATACCTTGGGAGGTGTACCGGTCGATTCTTTGCCACTCCTCGATTCCTTTGCAGATCGCCAGCTCCCGGCTGGCCAAATCCCATAGATCGGTACGAAGCTCGCTTGGCTCTTTTGCCGACCCGTTCAGTCGAAAATAGGCAGACGACAACAGATCGATCACGTGCGAGCGCGGGTAGTTTTGCGCCGCAAGGTTCATCAAGAGGATGGCAGCCTTGGTCAAAGGAAACTGCACCACGGGTTCCTCGATGGAGCCGCTGATCGGGATCTTATGTTGGGCAAAGACCTCTTTGATGGTGGCGCCATAATCATCGAGAGTGCGCGCGACCACGCCTATCTGATCGAAGGCCATGTTGTCCTCGCCGGTCAGAAGCAGGATTTGCTTTGCCACCGCGCTGATCTCGTCGTGAATGCCGAAAGTATTAAAGATCCGGCACCGCCAACTGGCAGGCATCGATTGGTAATGCCTTAGAGGGTGTTGATCAAAAATACCGAAACTTTGAGGCAACTCAGCTCCGTGATGCGGATTCGATCACCAGATTGTTTGTCGCCTCGGTACCGGCCCGGCCCTGTACGTAGCCGTGATAAAAGCGCGCCGCGAATTGCCAGCCTTCATGGACCGGCTGAGTGTTTAACAGAGGGAAGAACAGAGTCGTTGGGTAGGTTTGCGCGACGGCATGGAAAAGATCCACCTGAATTTGGGTTAAATCGTAGAAGCCGTAATAGAAAACCTGCGCGAATTGCCCCAGGAAAACCGATGACGGTGCCTGTGCGAGGGCGAACTTGTCGAGGGTGGAGTAATCTCGGATGTCGCGCTCGTGACAGAAACTAAGAAAACTCCGAAGCAGGTTCAAGAGATTGGCTGTCCTTTCCTGTGTTCTCGAATCGAAGTGACCTTCGCGCAGCGCTTCCTCCGCGACAGTCGGTTGCACCATTCCGTCCCGTAGATCTCTGAGGCTTTGCCAGAGCGCGGCGCACCCGCCGGCGCGTTCCTCGATACCGCTGAAGGGTTCCGTGCCCGGCTGCCGCGTGCGGATGATCTGGCGCAACGCCTCTTCGAGAAAGAGCTCTTCACGCAGGATCGGCGGACTGAGTCCCTCCGCTTCAGCGCACAGCTTCGCCGACAATTGATAAAACGTCAGCAGTTGCAGATTTAGGAAAGATAGACTGCGCTCCCGCGAAAGCAGAACTTTCAAACGGCGCCGTAGGGCATCAGAAGGAACTAAAATCAGCAGCGGGCAGATGAGGTCGGCATTTTTGTATTTACAAATCTCCTCGACTAGCGCGTTCTCCAGATGTGGATGGAAGGGACCGAGAATGGTCTGCATGACTTTGAACTGTTCAAGCTAATATGGAGGAATGGGCACGGTATGGCAAGCGTAAACTACCTCGCTTGGTTCTCGATGATCGTTTGCTCACTCGATTTTATCGAAGCTGGCCCCAGCATTCTTGTTAAGGTTTTCACTCGAACGCAATTCAGTTGCAAATCTCCAGGCAAAGAACTAAACATGATCAGTTTATGCGCGTTCTGATTCACCGATCCTTCATCTGCGTTTTTTTCTTCCTGTTCAACATTTTTACTGAACCGTCGTTAGCGCGCACGCAGCGCGCCGCTAGCGGCTTGGTGGTGTCGGATAGCCCATTGGCGACGAAATCGGGATGGAAATGCTCGATCGTGGCGGCAATGCGGTCGACGCCGCGATTGCGACGGCATTCGCGCTTGCTGTGGTGGATCAAGCTTCATCAGGAATCGGCGGCGGCGGCTTCATGGTTATCTATCAAGCAAAGGACCGGCGTGCGCATGCGTTAGATTTTCGCGAAACCGCACCGGAAGGGTCGCGCAAGGAACATACATGAAGGACGGCAAGCCGGTGTCGTCGTTAAGCCTGACCGGAGCTTTGGCGGTAGCAGTACCCGGCGAAGTCGCCGGTTTAACCGAGGCGCACAAGCGCTTCGGGAGCATGCCGCTGCAGGTTCTTGTCGCGCCGGCGATCGCGCTCGCCGCCGACGGCTTTCCCCTGGACTCGACACTGCGTTACGCGATCGATCGTCAGCAGGAATCGATCAAGAAGTTCTCCGCGCTCGGACGGATCTATATGCCGAACCATGAGGTGCCAAACGAAGGCGACGTGATTCGCCAGCCGCAATTGGCTGAAACCTTGAAGGCGATCGCTTCTCAAGGTGCCAACGCTTTCTATCAAGGCTGGGTCGCCGACGCGATCGTTGAAACGATCAGAAGCGAAGGCGGAGTTTTAAGCAGCGACGATCTGAAAAGCTATAAGCCAGTATGGCGGGAACCTCTCATCGGCAACTATCGCCAGCGCACCGTCATTACCATGCCGCCGCCCAGCTCGGGCGGCGTGGCGATTCTGCAAATGCTCAAAGTTCTCGAAGGCTACCCGCTGAGCGGATTGCCGTACAACTCGGCAACCTATCTCCACCTGATTACCGAGACCATGAAACATGCATTCGCCGATCGCGCGCAATATTTAGGCGATCCGGATTTCGTCAAGGCACCGATTGCATTAATTACGTCAAAAGACTACGGCGCGTGGATTCGAAGTCGTATTTCCGCGGCGAAAACCCATCCGCCAAAATATTACGGCCTGATAATTTTAAGTCCGAGCTGGGTGGAACCACCGCATTTCAGCGTGATCGATCGTTTCGGCAACGCTGTGGCTTGCACGGTTTCGGTCAACACGCGGTTCGGTTCCAAACTGCTGGTGCCGGCCACCGGTATTGTGCTCAACAATGAGATGGACGATTTCGCGATCCATTCGAGCGGCAATGTTTACGGTCTGGTCGGCAATGAGGCCAATTCCCTCCAACCTAGAAAGCGGCCGCTGAGCAGCATGTCGCCGACGATCGTTCTGCAAGGCGACCGGGCGGAACTCGTGGTCGGCGCCGCGGGCGGCCCCCGGATCATCAGCGCCACGCTTCAGACTATTCTCAATGTGCTGGACTTTCGCATGCCGGTGAGGAAAGCGGTGGAAGCCCCGCGCGTGCATCATCAATGGCTGCCGGATCAGTTAAACGTCGAGAATGATATTCCCAACGAGACGAAAAAATCACTTGAGCGGCGCGGGCACGTTCTGCGTGAGAGAAGCGTGCTCGGGGTGGTGCAGGCGATCACCGCGCATCGCGGTTCACTAAGCGGGGCGGCCGATCCGCGGAAAGAGGAAAGGGCGCGATCCGAATGAATTCACGCCAGTAAGGCAAAGAAGCTTGTCCTCGGCAACCAATAACTCTGATCAGTTGGTAGAGCTTGCGTGGATCCCTGGCTAGCGACTTGGAGGATGCAAGATCCTTTGGGGCGCTTTTTAGTGCAATGCTTCTTTATAAGCGTCATCGGATACGTTTAGCTACGACGGAGCATCAGGCCCAATAACAGCCCTACGGCGGCGGCAATGGCGATTGCGTTCCAGGGGTTTTCCCGGATGTAGTCGTCGGCAATGTCGGCGTATTCTTTGGACGTATCGATTAGGGCCTGTTCGGCATCGGCCAGCGCCTTCTTGCCCTCGATCAAGCTTTGCTCGATTCTTTGTCGCGCTGCGGCGACTTTTTCGCCGGCCTGGGTGGTCGTGGCTCTTAACAGCTCTTCGGCATCACCGACCAGGGTTCTGAGATCGCTGATCAGTTTCTCTCTTGAAGTTTCGCCGTTCATCTGTCTTCCTCCGGGTTTGCTTCGACTATACGCTCATGATAATCACGCGCCGATCAGGTATTCAAGCTTCGGTCCCGAAGAATTATTTTTAATGGGACTTTCCAAAGAAGGTTAAGAACAGCTGCCGGTTGCGGGCTAAGTATCAAATGGATTTCGCAGCAGAATTGTTTGTTCTCGGCCAGGTCCGACCGATATCAAAATAATTTCAGTGTCCAGGACCTTCTCGATACGTTGGACGTATCTCTGAGCGGCTACCGGCAACTCGGAAAATTGTCTCACCGCAGTGATCGCTTGGCTCCACCCTTCCATTTCCTCGAGAACCGGTTCGGCATTTTCCAGCACTTTTGAACTCGCTGGAAATTCATCATAAACCTGGCCAGCGAAACGATATCCGGTGCAGATCGGAATTTTCTTGAAACCGGTCAACACGTCCAGCTTGGTGAGAGCGATACCGGTAATGCCATTGATCGCGCACAGCATGACGCACGCCGACTGCATCAAACCAACCGCAGCGCCGGGCACGGCCGGTAGTCGCGCCAAACTCCACGCCTTCGCGTTTTAACGTTTCACCTTCGGCGCCGAAAAGTTCCGTGACAAAAGGGCCGCTACCGACCCGGGTCGTATACGCCTTCGAGATGCCGATCACATAATGGATGTGTTGTGGTCCGACGCCGGAACCGGTGCAGGCTCCGCCGGCGGAGGTGTTGGAGGAAGTCACATAGGGATAGGTACCGTGGTCGACATCGAGCAACGTTCCCTGGGCGCCTTCGAACATCACTTTTTTGCCGGCGCGCATTTCGCGATCGAGCAACAGGCTGGTGTTGGCGATGTGCGGCTTCAGACGTTCACGATAGCCGGCGTAACCATCATGGATTTCATCGAAGTCGAGAGTCTTCTCTTTAAGAATCGCTTTGAGATAAATGTTTTTCTCTTCGATGTTATGGCGCAGTTTTTCACGGAATGTATCCTCTTCCAGCAAATCGATAAAGCGGATCCCGACGCGCGCTACCTTGTCTTCGTACGCCGGCCCGATGCCCCGGCCAGTCGTACCAATTTTTCCCTTGCCTCTGAGCCGCTCCCGAGCCAGATCGATGGCCTTGTGGTAAGGCATGATCAAATGACCTTCTTCGCTGATTCGCAGCGATGAGTCGTCAAGCAAATGCCCTTCGGCTTTGAGCGCGTCGATCTCGTCGATGAGAATTTCCGGATCCACCACCACACCGTTGCCGATCACGCACAGTTTGTTCGGGTGCAGCGCTCCGGACGGAACCAGATGGAGAACGGTCTTCTTGCCGTTAACCACCAACGTGTGGCCGGCGTTGTTGCCTCCTTGAAAGCGGACGATGATATCGGCGTCGCAGGTAAAAAGATCAACAACTTTGCCTTTACCTTCGTCGCCCCACTGAGCTCCGATGATTGCTACGTTGGACATTGAATCAGGCAGCGGGCACTAGGACACGGTAGGGGCGAATGTCAAATCCTCCCACAGAACCTCGCGCCTCCTGGCGTTCTCCTTATAGTTTTACTAATTCCGCTGAAACCGTTTGCGGCAGATTGCGCAGTTCTTTCATGGTCTCTTTGGGAATTTGATCGTCGACGTGTATAAACGAGATGGCATTGCCGCCTTTCGCGCCGCGTCCGAGTTCCATGCCCGCGATGTTGATGCTGTTTTTACCCAATATCGTGCCGACGTTACCGACCACACCGGGCACGTCCTTGTTGCGCAATATGAGAATGTATCCTTCGGGGGCGGCTTCCAGATAGAAGTTATCGACACGGACGATGCGCGGGTGTTTGTCGCCGAAAATGGCTCCCTCCACTTCCACTGCACGGTCCTGGGTGGCGATCTTGACGGTAATAGAACTGGAAAAGTCGCCGGCCTTGCTGCTCTTCGATTCGACAACTTGAATACCGCGCTCTTTTGCAATGATCGGCGCGTTGACGTAATTCACGCTCGACTCCATCACCGGGGTGAGCAAGCCTTTGAGGACCGCCAACGTCAGCGGAGCGATGTTGTATTGGGTCACTTCACCACGATACTCGACGTGAACTTCCTGGGGCAATACATCGGCCATCTGGACCTGTAAGCTGCCGAGCTTTTCGGCAAGGATCAGGTATGGCCGGAGGATCTTTAGAAGCTCCGGGCTGACAGAAGGAACATTAACAGCATATCGAACCAGGCCCTGGGCAAGAAAATCGACCATTTGTTCGGCCACGGCGACCGCCACGTTCAGCTGGGCTTCGTCAGTCGATGCGCCGAGATGCGGCGTGGTAATGACCTGGTCCATTTTTAGCAGCGGGTGGTCAGCCGCGGGCGGTTCATCGACGTACACATCCAGAGCGGCGCCGGCGACCTTCCCCTCTTTGATCGCGTCGGCTAGATCCTGTTCATCGACGATGCCGCCGCGCGCGCAGTTAATGATCCGTACGCCGGTTTTCATTTTCGCGAAAGCTTCGCGGTTGATGAGCCCATGGGTTTCAGCGGTCAGCGGCACGTGAACAGAAATAAAGTCAGCCCTGGAAAAAATTTCTTCCAATGTGGCGGGCTCGACCTCCATGCGCGCGATATTCTCGGCTGAGATGAACGGGTCGAAACCGATAACTTTCATTCGCAGACCGGCGGCGCGTTCGGCAACGATTCGACCGACATTGCCGAGGCCGATGACGCCGATGGTCTTGTTGCATAACTCGATACCAATGAACTTGTTGCGTTCCCATTTGCCGCTTTTGAGAGAGGCGACCGCTTGCGGGATGTGACGCGCCAAAGCCATCATCAGCGAAATCGTATGTTCTCCGGTGGTGACGTTGTTGCCACCTGGTGTATTCATGACGACGATGCCTCTTTGGGTTGCCGCATTGACGTCAATGTTTTCAAAACCCACGCCCGCGCGTCCGATCACTTTCAAGTTCTTCGCTGCTTCGATCAGGTCGGCGGTGATTCTGGTGCCGCTGCGGATCACCCAGCCGTCATAGTCAGCGCAGATCTCTTTTAGCTCATCGGGCTTGAGGCCGATCCGTACATCTACTTCAAAGCCTTGGGCGCGCTGAAATACTTCCAAGCCTTGAGGCGCAAGAGAATCGCTGACTAGGATCTTCATCTTTACGCCAAAGCCTCCATGAGAACTTCTTGCGCCGCCGCCACGCCTTTGCCGAAAGGAAGCTCAACGCCGAATTTACGCAACGCCATCTCCAGCGCCGCGACAGCGGTGATGACGTCGAAAGCGCCCATATAACCGACGTGGGCGATGCGAATGACTTTTCCTTTCAACTGATCTTGTCCTTCGGCGAGTGTAATGTTCATGTGATCTCGCAAATAATCGAGTACCTGATCGGCGTCGATTCCTTCGGGGAGGTAGACGCCGGTCGCTGCCGGGCTGGGACTATCGGGAGCGAGTAGCTTCAATCCCAAAGCAGTCGCTGCCGCCCGCGTCGCCCGTGACATGCGCGCATGGCGGGCATACACGTTATCGAGACCTTCACGCTGCATCATGTCGAGCGAGGCGCGCACACCGAAGATCAGCGAGACTGCCGGCGTAAAAGCGCCGGAGCCTTTCTGTTGGCTTTTGCGCTCGAGGTTTAGGTCGAAATAAAAGCGCGGCAAGGTTGCTTGTTTAGTTCTTTCCCAAGCCCGGTCGCTCAGGGCGATAAACCCAAGGCCCGGCGGCAACATCATTGCTTTCTGCGAGCCGGTTACCAATACATCGATGCCCCAGTCATCGAGCGGTACCGAAACCACGCCAACCGCAGTGACACCATCAACGAGAAATAGCGGGCCGTTTTTAGTCAGCTTGGCGATCTCCTTCACGGGATGAAGCACCGTCGTGGAGGTTTCGCTGGCCTGGATCATGACACCCTTGAGGTCGGGATGGGCTTTAGTTGCTTCTCGACAGCTTCGACCTCTACCGCTTTGCCCCCATTCGACTTTCAGCTCGATGGGGTGGAGAGCGAAAGCATTTGCGATATTGAGCCAGCGCTCGCCAAATTTGCCGCCATTGATAACCAGGACTTTATCGGCTGGCGAAAATAAGTTGGCGACCGATGCCTCCATGGCGCCGGTGCCTGAAGAGGCGAGCATCAGTACGTCATTTTTGGTACCGAAGAGCTTTTTGAGTCCCTCGCGCGACTGCTCGAACACCTTGTTAAACTGCGGCGTTCGATGATGGATCATGGTCTCCGACATCGCCAAGGCGACTTCGTTGGGAATCGGCGTCGGACCGGGCGACAATAGATAATGCTTGATCATTGGTTTATTTTTTCTCCCTGGAAACTCTAGCACCTACGCAACGTGCCGGGTCAAGGGACGAGCATAACCAGGCGTCAGCCCTGAGCCGGCGGAGGCAGACGGCAGCTAAACGTCGCAGGGAGAGCGATGGACGAAAAACGAAATTGGGCGAAGTTGATTGGCAGGGCATAAAAAAGCCTGAACCTCTTTAGCTAAGAGACCCAGGCGTTCGGCCGTCTTAATGCTTTGCACTCCCTCGTGGTTAATTCCACGTAACGCCAGTCGCGCAAAACTTACAAAGGTTCTTTATCGTAGACCTAATAGGTTGTCAATGGGTTGAGTAGGTTGTGCCAGATCTCGTGACCGGAATCCTCGACCAAGCCAACGCGTGATTGGAATCATGGTAGGTGAGAAACGAGATCGATCCAACGCCGCCCGCCTCGCCCCCAATTCGTGAATTCGTGCTCGCGTGTTCGTGTTCGTTCGGAGTTCTCGATCAGGTTTGCACGGACACGATCACGAGGATACTGGTCATCGCTCCGAGGCTTTTTAAGCAGCCTGCTATTAGAATAAATCTCGCAATTGATTTGGATGGGGCTGGTCGGTATCGTTCAAGGGTGAACAGTAAATCTACAAGCAGTTCATCACCAGGGAATCGACCGAGATCCGACAGTGTTCGAGGCTCGTTTAAGACCCAGCGCGATCGGCGATTTAAGCCGGCGCAGAAGCGGCATGATCCGACGCCGCTACAGGGTCTGCACGAATCTTCCTGCCCTCATTATCCATATTGCATCGGCTGTCCCCTCAGTAATGTTCCATATCCCGCGCAGTTGCTCAAAAAACGGGAGATGCGTCGCCGGCTCGCTGGCCGGTTATCCGTCGTTGGTTCACACCGAAGTGCCGGAGGTGATCGCCGCACCGCACCGGCTGGGCTACCGGGCGCGCATCAAACTGGTCGTGCGCAGGACTCGCGGCGAGATCGCAACCGGTCTTTATGTGCCGGGTACCCATCGGGTGATCGATATCTCTTCCTGTCCGGTACATCCCCGTCCAGTGAATCAGGTGCTCGGGTATCTGAAGAAAAAAATTCTTGAACTGGGAATCGAACCTTATGACGAGAGAGACGACAGCGGCCAGTTACGCTATTTGGATTTTCGCTACAGCTTTGCCCGGCGCGAGCTGAGCGTGACCTTGGTGACGCGCCATCGCGACTTTCCTCAAGGAGGCGCGTTGGCTCGATCGCTGAGTCGCAAATTTTCTTTCATTAACGGCGTTATCCAGAACGTCAACGAACAGCACGGTAACGTGATCTGGGGAGACCGGTACCGCATCATCTCCGGTCGCGACACCTTGCTCGAAAATATCGGCTCGTTGATTCTTGGATTTCCCGCCGGCGTATTTTCACAGGCAAATCCGTCCAGCGCGAAAAGGCTTTACGATTTGGTAGCCGAGATGGCGGCACTCAACGGTCTTCAAACGGTGCTTGATCTGTATTGCGGTGTCGGGCCGATATCTCTTTATCTGGCCGGCAGCGCCCGGCTGGTTTGGGGAATCGATGACAGCCCGGTTTCGATTGATACAGCGAAACAGAATGCACGCAGAAACGGCATATCGAATTGCCGCTTCTTCCCGGCCGATGTCGCAGGGAAGCTGGCCGAAACCAAAAAAATGCTGGGTGAAATTGATCTGGTCGTGCTCAATCCGCCGCGTAAGGGGGTTCAGCCAGCGGCCATGGAGGCGATCCTTGAGGTGAACGCTTCTAATTTAATCTACGTGTCGTGCAACCCAACCAGCTTGGCGCGCGATCTCGCTAAACTGGTCGATCATCGTTACCGCGTGCGCCGGTTGCAGCCACTCGATATGTTCCCACAAACCGAGCAAGTGGAAACCGTCGTTTTGTTGACGAGAAGTTAACCCGTGGCTTGCTGCGTAAAGAGTTATTCCCGGGCCTCTTAGAGTCCGTCATTCCCGAATGCTTCTATCGGAATCCAGGCGAGACCGGAACTAGACCCCCATTAAAACATTCGGGTGATGCCTTTCGGTAGATTCGCACCGCCATGTTTTGATACCCGTCAACTTGCTGCGGGATGGTTTACTTCTCCTTTAAGCTTACCCTCCACCGGGAGCATCGACGTTGATCCTTAACGACAAACCTGATGACCCGTCTATCGAATTTCTTCACGTTGAACCTTGAACGGTTGAACTTTTGAACTGTTTCCACTCAACGGCCCGAACGATACGACCACAGCTGGGGGATCGCCCAGCAAACAGCCAAAACCGTTAACGTGCACAGTATGCAGCCGACGAGGGCGGCGTTTGGAGCGCCGAGCAGCGCGGCTCCTGCACCCGCCATGACTGCTCCAAGCGCATTGGTGGTTTGGGCAAAGACCGTTAAGAAGCCTGTTGCACGGCCGCGCATATCGTCAGGCGCGAGAGTCTGCACAACCGTGCGGCGTACCGTCACGCTGATGGCATCGGCCAATCCCAAAATACCGACCGCGACGAGACCGAGCCAAAACCATCTCGATACTCCCAAGAATCCCAAGCTCAACCCGAAGAGCAATGTCGCGGCAATCGACAGGGCTCCCTTACGCTTGATCTCTCCGGCAGCGAGTAGGATGCCGGAGCCGATGAGAGCTCCAATCGCTGGGGCGGCGTAGAGCGCGCCCAGGCCGCGTGCGCCGACGTTGTAGACGTCGGCGGCGAAGATCGGCAGTATCGGACGGTAAAAACCGAACAGCACGGCGAAGAAATCCAACAGAAACAGCGAGAGGATAATGCGCGTATGGTAGAGAAACTCAAAACCCTCGATCAGGCTGCGCCAGCTCACCTGTCGGCGCGCGCCTTGGGGTTGTCCTGAACTGCGGACCAGCAAAACGCAACAGATAGCCGGTACCAGCAATAAAGCATCGGCGATATAGGAAGCAGCCACGCCGAAGAAATCGATAAGGAACCCGGCAAAAACCGGCGCAGTTAGCTGTGTTCCCTGCATCACTAACACCACCATAGTAACCGCGTTTAGAAGATAAGCTTGCGGCACCAAGCTCGGAAAAATTGCCTGGCGCGCCGGACCACCGAGGACTTGCAAGGATGAGGTTACGACATTCAACACGTTGACATGCCAAACCTGCACGGCTCCCGTGGCGGTTAATACTCCAAGCGCCAAACCGGGCAGCAAGTTAAATCCGGCGGTGAATAAGATCAGCTTTTTACGGTTGTACGTGTCGGCGAGTACGCCGCCGAAAAGACCAAAACAGATGAACGGCAGTGCTTGGAAAAAACCGGCTATGCCAAGCTGCACGGAAGATCCCGACAACTGGTAAACCTGATACAAGCTGGCCACGTTGCGCATGTGCATTGACGTGTTCGAGCAAAGAATCGCGATAAAGATCAGGCGATAGTCCCGAATGAGGAGGGACAGACCACGGTCGGATTGGCGCAGCGGGATCGTTGGCGGCGTGTGTTGCGATGTCTTTTGTCACCGGGAATTGAGATCAGTGTGGTGATGTGAGTGGCAATCTAACTGTTGCCGCGAGTAACCGTCAACTTTGTCCTGCAAAGTGTCGGATCGGTTGACCCCACCTATTGTTGCAAATAAGATCCGCAGTGCAGCCATCAAAATGTTTCGATGAGGTGAAAATGTACATCGACGGCGATACTCATTACTGGCCGGTTCGTTTTATCGATCGAGTCGATCATCCCGGCCGGGGACACGTAGAAATTAAAAAAGGCGCCGGTGAAATGATCCGCTACGGCGAGAAATTTCCCGGAGATGCAGCGACGTACTACCGCGACGGCAAGAAAATTCATTCCTTCAGTGAAACGCGCTGGAATTTGGACATCCGCTACGAGGTCATGAAACGCGAAGGCTTCGACTATCAAGTTGTCATTCCGGATAATCGACCGCTCATCTATGAAGTCGAGCCGTCTTTAGGGACCGCCATGGCGCGAGCCTACAACGATACGGTTGCCGAGGATATTGGCGGTCGCGATCGGTTGATCGCAATCTCCTGGGTGTATCTGCCAGATGTCGATGAAGCGGTTCGCGAGCTGCGACGCTCGGTGACTGAACTCGGCTTCAAAGGCGTCAAACTGATGGGCGGGCACCAAGACTGCGATCTCGACGCCGAAGTGCTCTGGCCGTTCTACGAAGAGGTTTGCAAGCTGGATGTGCCGATTCTCGTGCATCCAGGAACGCGCATCTTCGAAGCCCAGGACTGCCACCCATGGCTGGTCGGCAGCGACCGCTATGATGGTTTCAAGATGCTCGCGACCGCGCTCGGCTTCCCGCTGACTTATATGGTGAGCGCGGCGCGTTTGATCATGAGCGGCGTGCTGGATAGGTTTCCGACTTTGCGCTTCGCCTTCTTTGAAGGCGGCATCGGCTGGGTGCCGTGGCTGATGAAGACGCTAAACCATCACACTCTGGCGGAATCTCCGGGAACGACTTCGGTCAATGATTTTTTCAAAGGCAGAGATCGGTTGAAGAAAGAACCAAGCGCTTATTTCGAGCAGCTCTATGTCGCGGCGATTTCGTGGGAAGATTATCTGCCGAAGATTGTCGAGATCTGGCCCGATCACAACATCATCATCGGCAGCGATTTCGATCACGGCGATGCGATTTCGACCTGGCCTAATACAGTCGCGCCGATCAAAGCGATGGCCGGTTTGTCGGATAAAGACAAAGACAAAATTCTCGGCGGCAATGCCATGAAGCTGTTTCGCATGAAAGCGGCAGCGACGCACTGACACGCTGCTGAAAAGCCTCACCTGCTTCGTTTCGCTCGGTCGACTCGCTTCAACGTACTGACCATACGCCTCCGCTCATCGAACTTCACGCGCCTCGCATCTGAGATCTTTTGAGCAGCCTGTATTAAAGTTTTTTAATTAGGCATAAGAATCGTACCAGCGATCAACGGAGGGATATGGCTCAAAGGAAATCGAGCTTATTCGTCGCCTTGTCGCGCATCTCCGCGGTGGTTTCTGCGTTTTAACACTACGGGCGCGCCGCTCGGTTTCAGCGTGCTGCCGCCGAGGATCATCAAACCAAACGGATTTTTTGTCGCCAAGAATGCGCCGCACCCGCACGCCGCACTGCTCTTTACGGATTGGTCGCTGTCGGAGGAAGGGCAAAAGGTTCTCGCTGTGGATTTGGGCAAAGGCGTTGCGATGAAAGGCATACGGCAAAATATAAAGAGTTCCAGGGCGAGCCCGATTATGTCGTCGGCCCCGAATTTGGCAATCAGTTGAAGCAACACATGACGGATTTTCAGAAAATTTTTGGCATGTGAGCGACTGATGAAAAAGGCACATTGCGTCCTGTTCGTCTGCGCTGACTGCTTCGGTTCGACGCTCACACGCATGTACTGGCTGAGTACGTCTCCGCTTCCAGCGATCAACGCGCGCCTTGCAGCTGCAGCTTTTTGATCAACCGCTAATCACACCTGCTTCACGCTCCGATTCTGGAGATTTCATAATTTCCATCAGATGGAGGCTGCTCCTTCATCCGTAAACTTTTGTTACGCGCAGTGTGTCTAGAGTTGCGCCCTGCTTTTGAAAAATTGATCTTCG
Organism: uncultured delta proteobacterium; assembly: GCA_963745835.1. Lineage (GTDB taxonomy): Bacteria > Desulfobacterota > Binatia > UBA9968 > UBA9968 > WHTF01. The sequence goes on along the minus strand of CAVUZH010000024.1, from coordinate 347,979 downwards.
GTAAAAAATTCCGAAGTTTCCGAGCTTCGAACCGGGCCCTGGACTCCTCGCATTCGGTCTCGCGTTTGCTTTAACGCAACGTTAATGTCACCTAACGTTATTAACGATTGGCAAAAACTGCTTGACTGAGTGATAAAGACTGTACTAAGTCAAAAAATAGTCCGGCGTAACAACGGCTGGCCGCAGTGTCGACACCGATGCGATCAGCTTTGATCACAGCTTCGAAGTTACGCACACGCCGAAAGATGACCAGCGTGCCGATGAGTCAGCCAACCAAGCCGAAAGCTCTGTCAAGTTCTCCCGCAGACTATCGGTCAAATTCCAACCTAATACCCACGCATAGTTCACCCCCTACGATTATGCTGCTTGATCGTGGGGACCTTAACCGCTCGCGCCTTGAGCAAATCATCGCGCAGTGCGGCGCTACCCCTAGGTGGCTTAGTGATATCAACGAAGTCGGAGGAGCGCGCGCCACGTCTGGCGCCAATGTTCTTCTGGTCGCATTGGACGACGAGCTTGGCCCAAACGCATCTCTGCTGGACGCTCTGCATGCTCTTAAAGGCTCCGGACTTGGCATATTGGCTTATGCAGACGGAGCTCACAATTGGCCGATACGGACTCGCTGCTTGCCCCTTGTAGCCGGCGCATCCAATTTGTTGGATAGCTCGAGATCAGATTTTGAGTCCGAACTTTTCCAGCTGCTCGTTCAGCTCTTTCAGGCCGAAGCACGACGGGAGGAGGATGAGCGATGCATCAAAGAGAATATGATCCAGGCGGGGATTGTTGGGGAAAGCCAATCAATGCTGGCGGTGTTTCGCACAGTTCTCCGAGTCAGTGTTCTTAGCGACCTCCCCATCCTGCTTACGGGTGAGACTGGTACGGGCAAGGAACTGTTGGCCCATGCTATTCATGCCTTAGACCCGAAACGCCGCAGCGGCCCTTTCGTCGCAGTCAATTGCGGCGCCATCAGCGCGGGCTTAGCTGAAAGTGAACTATTCGGCCACATACGCGGCGCATTCACGGGTGCGAATCGCGATCGAAAAGGCCTGGTTCGTTCCGCGCATGGCGGAATTCTCTTTCTTGACGAAATCGGCGAACTGGAGGATGGGCTACAGTCCAAGCTGTTGCGCATGCTGCAAGAAAAGACCGTCTTGGGCGTTGGCGAGGACGACGAAACGTCCGTCGATGTAAGAGTCATTGCCGCAACCAACCGGGCTCTCGAGCAGATGGTGAAAGAAAAGAACTTTCGCGAAGATCTTTTTTACCGGCTCAACGTACTGTCGATCCATACTCCGTCATTGCGGGAAAGACCGGGGGACATTAGACCGCTGGTTGATTATTTTTTTCAGAAGTATCGCGCCCTCGCACCGGCGCTGCCGCTGTCTGTCGAAGACGAGTTCATTGAAGCGCTCGCAGAAGCCGGACTGCCCGGCAACGTGAGGCAACTGGAGAATATCGTCAGGCAGGCGCTGGTTAAAAAGGACGATATTGCCCCTCTCACTCTGGCTGATCTGCCGCCGGAGATTTTGCAACAACTATCGCGCTGGCAGCCTGCATTGCGAGAAGAATCTCACGGGCCGCCGCGATCCGTTGATGATCGTCCGCTGGCGTCGTCGCCACAGCGCGAGGTGACTTCGTCCGTTGTCAGGTTGCTGGATGCGAACAACTGGCGGCTCAATGGGTCGCTTGCTTCTTGTGAAAAGCTTCTCCTTGAGGCAGCGCTCCGCAAGACACGCGGCAACCAGTCCCAAACCGCACGCCTTCTTGGTATCACGTCGCGCAGCGTTTATAACAAACTGCGCAAGTACCACCTGAACTCTACCGTTGACCGCTAGACTGGCGCCGTTTAGATGTTGGTGCCGCGGCAATTCGGATTCCTGCATCCTAACCTATGATCGATCGCGCGGTTTTCGTTCTGCCTTTGTAAAGGGAGATCAGGGGGGATTTTTTCACAGCTTCCCCGACGCATGCTCGCACTACAACGGTCGAATGAAGGCGCATTGCAATGTTATTCCCATTTGAAAAAAGCGAATAACACGGGGTTTGACTATCACAGCTCCGGGGTTGCAGGAGTATCGGTTACAGAATTTACGCAAAGCACGCCAGCAATGCGCCGCTCGAGTTTTTTCCCCGCCTGCAGAAAGAGTCTTCCGGAAAATCATGATACGAACCGGAATATTTTTTCTGCATCGTCTTAGCTGCTTCCAACGACGTAAACCTGCGCAGAGCCCAGCTATCGAAAATTGCTAGGGTTCGTCTCGTTATTACGCACGCCCCGAACCGGCACGTCGCTTGCTGAACTGCGCAGTGTGGCTGCGGAACAACTCAAGAGCGAGACTTCTCGACTAAAGCATCGCTGGGTCCATTTCAAAATCCGCGATGTTTACGTTCCAGATGTTCAAATGCTGCTTCTCGAAGTTTACGGAGATGATCTTCTGCAAGGGAAGGTTCTTGATATTTCAGACAGCGGCAGTTCGCAGGGCGCTTTTGCCGTTGTTGAGGTCGAAGGAATCAAGCAACAACTGATCGTTCCCATTCAACGGATTCTCGGTGTGGTGTGAATGATACAATTATGCAGCCGTTTCGTGACGCCTCGCATTCGCATTCATCGCGTTCCCAATGGAACCGGGGGCACCCTGGTGACGGCGCAAATTATTGCGCGGATGATTCTCGCGGGAGCCAAAGATTTTTACGTTCGACAAAAGGCGATTCAAATCTTTCGCGAGTACGGCATCCGTCCAAAAAACCGGTTTGGCGAGGTCTGCGCTTTGTTCTATTGGGTGCGCCGCAATATTCGCTACACGAGGGATATCTTCCGTGTGGAGTTGCTGCACTCAGCGCGTCGCATGCTCGAGCTTCGGGCGGGCGATTGCGACGATATGACCATTCTTTTGGGCGCGATGCTCATGTCTACCGGTCATCCGGTGAGGCTGGTGTTGGCCGGTTTTCGCCCGAACAAGCCGCATGCATACTCGCACATTTATCCAGAGGTGAATGTTCGCGGCCGATGGATCGCCGTGGACGCGACTGTGAACGACGGATAGGATGGGCGCCGCCGGCGCTTTGGAAACGGGTTTGTGAAATTGAAAAGGAGGGAATGAAATGCTCGTCCAAGACACGTTAACGGGATACCTGCATGAAGTTCCGGATGCTCAAATCTATGGTTCTCAATACGGAGAGTATCCAGAGCCGATGGGTGAAGTCGTCTACGACGGTTTTGGCAATCCCGTTGGGTTGCCGTTTTTGGCGCCGCTCGCGGCCAAGGTGTTGCCGGCTATTGCCGCGAAAGTCCTTCCCCATGCGGCGAGAGCATTGCCGGGGATCATTCGAGGAGCAGCGGGCGCGCTTCGACGCTTTGCCCCGATAGCTCAAGCGGCGCAGCGGGCACTTCCCGGAGTCGTCAGACAATTCACGCCCGCGGTGCAGGCTTTTCAAAGCGCTATGCCGGGCGTCATGCAGCAACTTGCGCCGGCGGTACAGGCGTACCAACAAGCGCTGCCAGGAGCGATCCAACAGTTGCAGCCTGTAGCCCAGGCGGCACAACAGGTCTATGCACCGGATGCTGGCGATGAATTCGCCGAGGTTCCCATGCCAATGATGGCGCCGCCGATGCGGCCGTACATGCCGCCAGGGTGGATCCCACGTCCCCATCCTTACACTGGAGTTCAGCCGCGGCGACTTTACATGCGCTGCCTCGCATGGCGCGGTCCCGGAGGCCTCGTTCCGGGCGCCGCTGCGCACGCGCAACCCGACGCATGATTCCGCCGCCGGCCTGTTGTACCCGAAGTGGGCGATGTCCGTCAGAAGGCCGGTCCGAGTGCGGCGACGACGTTAGAGGATATCCGGTGAACACGCACCTCAGAGATAAGGACGACCTCAGTGAGTTATGTCATCGCTCGCGCATCTCGCCAGGCACGCGGTCGGTGCGAGCGCGGCCTCCAGGCTGCATTCAAGCGAGCTCAAGAAGAAATTTCGCCTGTTTCCATTGCTTTGCACCTGCGCAGGTGGTTCGCGCGCCTTGCCGGAGAGTGATTCCAGAGGTGCTGGTGCATCTGGGCTATCTGCGTGGTCTGATTTACAGCTCGGACAAACAAACGCCGAAGCAATCCAGGACTTACATCCATTTTATGGAGACGCCGGCGCGACTGGCGTGCAATCCCGCAAGGAACCCAGCTCTACATCATCGGCGGACGTTACCGGATCACGCGCGAGGAATCGAAGGCTGAACGACCCGCAGCGACCTTTTGCGGAGCTTTCACTATGAAACGTAACCTTGGATTTGACGAAGTCATGATTGTTAATCCCGAGCGAAAACTATGGAGGAAGAACAATGAGATTTCACTACGCTCAGCAGCCCGACATGGGCTATTACGGCGAGCTGCCGCAGGATTATGGCTATTACGCCGAGGATCCGTATCTCTCTCAGGGCTACGGCTATGGCCAGGTCGATTCTTACGGATATTACGCCCAGCCGCCTGAAATGTACGGCTGGGGCGAGCCGGATGTTTACGGCCAATACGAGCCGATAGGTTATTACGCCGAAGAACCTTATCTGTCCGAAGAGATGCCCTACGGAGAGATTGATCCGTATGGCTACTATGCGCAGGCGCCGGAGCCGTACGGGGAACCGGAGATGTACGGCCAGTACGAGCCGGTCGGCTACTACGGAGAGGAGCCCTATCTCTCCGAAGAGATGCCCTACGGTGAGACTGAACCGTACGGGTACTACGGTGAATCGCCGGAGATCTACGGCGAGCCCGAGATGGATGGATACGTGCGCGAGATGGAGCCGGCGTTCAATGCCGGTTGCCCGCTTCCGACCAACGTCAGCGGATTCGGCGAGGCGGAGCCGCTCGAGGGCTACGTTCAACCCGCGACCGTGAACGCCAGCTGCAACGGGTTCACGGCGCAACCGGGAACCGCAACTTCGATACCGGAGACGTTCAAGCCCCTGTGGTGAAGCCACATCGAGCCCGCTTCGGGGGCGGGTAGCTCGTTAACATTCGAAAGGAGGCATGACCATGGCTGTCGTACAAGGCGTAAGAGAAAAAGTCCATCTGCCCATCTATGACTCGCTCACCGTGGAACCGGAGAAACAACTGCGAGACGCAGAAAGTACGGGAGTCCTGCGATTCTTCGTCAATGTGCAGAACAAGACCAAATTGGAAACCAACCTGCAGTCGGCCTCGCTTTTGCCGCACTACAATACGTTCGAGGCGCGAGCGATGCGGGTGGTGATCAGCGATTTGCCGCCGGAATTCCCCGACGACATCACGGTGGAAGACAAAGAGTATCCGGTCGAAGATCTAGACGAGAACGTTTTTTACTTCGTGGCGCGGGACGCCGGCAATCCGGCCATCGTGATTGCCGATGACAACAACAAAATCATCGACTCGACGATTCCAGCGCTCATCGATACGACTCTGCCCAGTAACGCCGAGCCGATTCTCGCCAACTTCAAGATCGGCTTGGGCCCGCTCATGGAGCTGTTGACTGAAGCGCGTGCCGACCGAGACGGGTATGCGCCGCTGTTCGCGGACGAAGAGTCGTTTACGTTCTTCCATTCGGAGCCGGACAAAACCATCGGCGGCGAAGATATCGTCAATATGCAAGGCGTGATCTGGCTGCATGTTTCCGATATCGAAGCGATCATCAAGAAGGTGCGCCCCGACAGCAAACGGCCGCCAAAGGCACAGATTCACCCGAACAACGGCGCCGGAACGCTCATCGGCAAGTTCATCTACAACACGGTTACGACGCTTTATGTCGGCGAAAAGATCATGATTCAGATGCCCACGTGGTTTTTCCCCGCGGGCGCCGGCCCGTATTCGGAGACGGCGGCGTTTACAACTCATGGCGAACCCTCGCCGACCGCCACGTTCCGTTTCGCTGAGCCGGTATTCATCGACAAACAGCAGAACTTCCGGGTCGAAATCGAAGTGCCGGATGCCGATGTGTTGAAAGAGCTGCAGAGGATCTACGGCCCGCTCTACATCTGGGTCGTGTTGGACGGCTACATGACCAGAGACGTGCAGTAACCATCTATGGCAGGGGTGCCGATCACCCGGTGCTCATATCAGGAGTTTGTACAACTCGATATGAACGATCATCCCAGGATGTCCGCGCTTGGGTGTGAATTGTTCGCCAAAAAATCTGGAGCGATGCTGAAATGATATCGACTCAAACACGTCCATACACCCGCAGGTTTCCGCCGGTCCGGCGCGGCGGGACAGCGCCGCAGGCAGTTCCGGGGGCCGTGATCCCGTACGACTATGCGGCAAGTTTTCAGCTCAAAGGCATTCCAGGCAACATCGTTCAGGATGTGATCAACATCAGCAGCGACGGCGTCTTTGTCGCCACCGGCATCGGCTACGGGTTGCAAGAGGAGCGCGTCCGATCGCTGGCTGTCTCCCTCGAGAGCTCTCTCCCGGCGAACGAGATCAAGCTCGGGAAAATTCCGGTTGACGCTTTGATTACTGGTTTCCGGCTGAGTCCGCGATTGCGCCCGGTCGCATTCGATCAACAGTTAGCGCCTCAGTTCGACGCCGGGATCCTCGAACGGCTAAAACCTCCTGAAGATATTTCTTTTCTCTTCAGCCTCGTCGACAGCGCCAGCGGGCGCGAACTGCAAGACGAGCCCACCACAATCTCGCTTCCTTCGGAAAAAGCAATGGCGAGCGGCCTTTCCGTCAGCTTGCACAGCCATTGACCTTCATGCCGCGCTCGAGCGTTCGGCTGCATATCGTCGAACGTTCCGAAGGTGTCAAAGGAACCCTGTTTATCGTTCTCTACGGCTACAAACTGCTCGGCGCATCCAACTGTCCGGAGCCCTTGCTGCGGCGCTTGCACGGTTCCCCCATGTGCCGCATCGAGACCATCGGCCAGCCGTCGGAACGGGTCGTGCCGTTTGATTACGTGGCGCGCCTGGAACTCAGCGGCCGCGCCGAAAACCTGATTGAAACCGAAGTTCCGATCAACGCTGAAGGCGGATTTGTCACAACTGCAATCGGTTATGGCTTAGAAACGGGAGCCGCTGAGATCCCGGTTACCTTGCCTGGCAATATTGTCAGTCCGCCGAGCGAGGGCGGTGCGGAAAAACGTTCAAGCTCTCGCGACTCCCGCTCGGCGCCTTGCCGCAAGACGCTTTGCTCGGCGGGATCCGAATTCGTCCGAGTTTTCTGCGCATCGCTTTCGACAGCGGAGGCGGCTTGAGCGATAAGGTGCGCGCGAGCGTCGCCGGCAAAATTTTCGAGAACCTCAATCGGCCCGAAGACGTCTCGTTTCGTTATCGATCTATGACGCCGGCGCTGGGCGCGATCTGCAGAACCAGCCGATCCATAATATAGCCGGGCTTGGCATCGCCAACGGCGACCGGCCGTTTAAAAAGCTCGCGAGGGCCATGATTTTCAGACCGCGCGCCGCGATCCGCGTTACTGTTCAAGAACACTTTGGCCGCGGCACGCTTTACTTCGTCTTCCAAGGCTTCAAAGTGCTGGGAATCAACTCCCAGGGGATGCGCCGATGACGCCGGCTCAGTCACGTCGGGATTTGCCGAAGACCGAGCCTTGACGTCGCGGCGCACGGTGCCGTTCGAATACGCCTTCCGCTACGATCTGACCGGCAGGCGCGACAACGTTCTTAATCGTACCGTCACCGTAAGTATCGAAGCGACCTTCGTTGCCGTTTCCATCGGTTACGGACTGGTGCCGAAGGTCGCCGCGCTGACTTTCGGTCCCAAGCTTTCGGCGCCGATCATCCTTGTCACGACGCCGGCCAACGATTCAGCTTGCACGATGTGATCGGTCCGCTGCTCGACGGCCTCGATGCCAAGCTGCCCGAGACGTCCCGGCTACTCAAGCGCGAGACCGGAGCGGAAGCGGTGCTCAAAAACGGTTTCAAACTTAATCCAGATATTGTGGAACTCGCGCTGCAGAACGGCGGCAATATTCCGTTGGATCCGAGCGTCCTGGAAAATCTCTTTCAGGTAGTTGCGGCCCCGCCGGAAAACATCCAGTTCTTGTACTCGCTGTTTGACGAAGGCTCTGGCCGCGAATTTCAGAGCGAACCGATTCTCAGCACGGCGGGCTTGGGCATCTCCAATGGCGACCGGCCCTTTCGATATTTCGCCAAGCCGATTGTTTTTGCGCCGCAGTCAACCATACGCCTGGAGGTGCGCGAGGTCTCGGATTTCCAAGGCGAGCTGCACGTCGCTCTGCACGGCTATAAGGTCCTTGGGGAAAGCGGCACGCCAACCGGCAGAGTACAGCGTCTCGGGAGACGACGATGAGAGCGCGCAAGTAAACAGTCGACGGTCGTTCGAGCGGCCGACTGCCCGATCTGCGGCATACCGCTAGACTCGCAGCATTTCGATGAGTCAAAAATAGAGGATGCTCCTCGGGTGGGTCAGCAAGTTGTCCTGGCGCGTTTCGAGCTGCCGCCGCAATATTGCGGCGTGCTCCGCTTCTTTGCGCAGTTTACCGATGCGCACGCCAAAGATCCCTCGCAAGTCGCGACGCCAGGATTGCAGTGGCTGATTATGGTGAACAAGAGACCTTTGTATCCCTATGTCAAGCTTCGAGCACATCGTTAATCCATGGGGTAACGGCAGCTTCGAAGTCTCGCTTCGACTAGACGAGAGTGCCACGCTCGAGTTCGTCGTGCGTCGTTTAAACGACAGCGCTGCGGACGTGAAGCAGGTGGGCGGCAGACTGATGGGCCGCTACTGGTACAACCCTGTTTACGGTTGATGTTGTATGACATTGTTTCAAGATCGAGCTTCCAACGAGTGGCGGTCCCTTCGGGAATCGGCTATCGCGTCGATTCGCCTCCGACAAACGCTCTCGTTACGCCCGAGCTTGCGGCTGAACTGTGCCGAGCACTGGAGCGGTTTTCGCGCGAGGCGGGCTACAGCACCGCTCGTCCCGTGGGCATTTTCTTTAAGCCGGGCATCGTCGGTCATCACAAGGTTGGCCGCGCGGCCGACATCTACGCCGTGGGCGGGTTCGGGCTCAGTATCTGGAAAAAACGTTGGACCGATGCGATGGCGACGCAGTGCTCAAGCTGACGATCTTGAGGCGAGGCACGGCATCGAACGCGAAGAGCGGCGCAGAAATCTCGGCTGGCGCCTTTACAAAGCGCTCCAACTCCATGGGCGCTGGGCGCAGCCGTACGGTTATCCGATCCAGCTCTTCGGTCCATGGACGCGGAGCGAGGGGCCATGGATCTTCATCAGCGATGCATTGCTGCACGCCCATCGCGATCACATTCATGTGGCCAAGTAGGTGCAACAAGCGTTCGAGCGGTTCGAGCAGTTTCAATCTGAAAAGTCTTGAGCTGGGCTGCGCTGCTACTAGCGCATGAGTCCGGCAAGGAGGAATTCCCATGACCCATCCTTTCGGCACTACAAATTTTTATGGCAGGTCGCGCCATGCCGGGGTGGAATTCGGCGGCCGGGTAGTACTGGTCGCCCTAAAGGGCGAGCTCATGCCGTCGATCGTTTATCAGGGTACGCCGCTGCAGAGGACACGGATCACTTTGGTGCCTGAGCATGAATCGCAGTCATGGGAGATCCCGAATGCGCCGGCGGAAAAGTCTCACCGGACGCTGCCTAGTTTGCCTCGTGCGTTAACCGGAGCGCCGCCCGCAGCGATGCACGCCCGGATCGTGCAGGGTGAAATTCTGCGCGATCAGCAGGGACGGCTGTACGAACATAGCGCTGGCACGATTCGTCCGCTGCAACAGGTATTTTCCGGAACTCGCGGTGAGATCCTGGAAATCGCGACAGCCGGTCTGAACCGCGACGATGCTGTCGAGCTTCCCGCCGAGCCTTCAGCGACAGCCGACGACGCTAAGGACAGTTACAGCACGGTGAAACGACGAGATGAAAAGCTCGAGCCGCAGCGCAACTCAAGAGCATCCGGAAGCCCAGCGTTGGAGAATCCGGCGGCAACCAACGACGAAGCGGGGCCGTACAGACACCTCTTTGCCGAACCCGGCCAAAAACGGCTCGTGCAGCTCGGCGATTTTAGAGCGATGCTGACGCCGCAGTTGGCGCATGCTGAGCGCCTGCGCGACGCTCATCGGCTCCCGTGCTATCTCCAGCTCTACGAAGCTACCACAGCGCAACCGCTCACGGCTCTCGCTGCCGAACTAGGCTGCGATGCGTTCCCGAACCAGATCCAGTTCGTTACCGAGTCGGTATCGCGCGTGCTGGGTCTTCAGGGGCTACCCAGGCCACGCCATGCCGTCGTTCCCCAGTATCAACGGCCGCCTGGAATGATCTTTCCATATGAGCGGGTCTTTCGCTTGCGGGTCGCGCAAGATCCCACGGCCGACGCGCGGCTAGCGGGTGGTGCAGAGAAGGCGCAGGCAAATGCCGCTAGATCAGCGCCGTCCGGTCAAGCTGCAGAGGAACCGCAGCAGCGGAAATACTCGATCCCGGAACGTTTCATTAAGCCTTGGGAATTCAAGCTTACGCGCGAAGAAGCGCTCTACGAAATGCATGCCGGATCGATTTTTGGTGGCGCTCTGGCCTCCATTGTTCGGGGCCTGAGCATTTGTTTTCGCGAAGCGCAATCAATTGCGCCATTGGCAACAGACCCTGCGTGGAAAAAATTTCGACGATCAACTCTGGGGCGTGATACCGCCGAAGGGCGCGCTCTCGCATCCGAAGATCCGCCGCTGGGCGCTCGAAACGCTGGAGTCCGCCGGCTATGACTCGAATGCGATGTTGCTCGAATGGGAAATCTTTTGGCGCCGCAAGGGACTTTGATTATGGCCAGGGCACGCACGCATGTTCGAGTAAGACGGGAAATTGCTTCCAAACCCCGGCGAAACTCCGATGGGCGTCCCCTCCGAGTTGACGGCCAAAATCCGCAACTTGGTAGAGGCTCGCGAGAGGACCACGAGCGCCATTCAAGACTTAAAAAATCACCGCACATCGATTCAAGGAGAATGGGTGCAGGCGCTTGCTGACGAGACGGCGATGCGGGAACTCAGCCTCGACGGTCTGGTGCGAAGGCACCGCGAAGCGAGAGAGTCCGAAGAACGACTCAACGAGAGAATCACCGCGGCCGAGTTTTTCTCCGGTGCTCTCGATAAACAACTGGGCCGATATAAGAAAAGCAGCGCCGATGCCGTGGCGTTTTTCATCAAAGAGAAGGTCCGGCAGCTGAGCGAGAAGCGCGATGCGCAGCAGAAAGACAAGGGATATTTTAATGCGCGGATTGAAAACCTTTTGCGCGAACTGAAGGAGCTGGAACCGAATTCCGGCGTCTCCGCGAAAGGCGGCAAAAATTAACAGTTGAGACGGATAGCTTCCAGGTGCGATGCAATGGCTTACGTTCGTATTCCTGAAGCGGATTCAGCGCTCGGATCATTTGGCTGCGGTTCGGGGTGTGGCTGCCGCGGCTGTCGGAAAACTGCGCGCAACAACACATCCGGTCTAGGCGAACGCTACGAGCGTGAAGAAACAGAAGCCACGCCGCCAACTCCACTGGTGCGCGTTCGACCTGTGGCGCCGGCCCTGAGCGGTTGGGGCCGTTTTGGCGAAGCGTTGCCACGGCCTAGGGGTCCTCTCACCGGCGGCTTGCAGCTTCGCATGCCCGCTTTCGCGACGATGACCGGCTTCCCGCCCGGAGGCGCGAGTCTCCGCGCGTCTCAGCTCGAAAGCATCAGGCGCGCTGCGGAATTCATCGCGCGCAGTTGGACCGGCGAGTCGCCTGTGACTTCCGTTCGAATCACCGGCTACATCGATGCCCGCGAGTCGCAGCCCGATCTCGGCCAAAGCCGCGCGGTCGCGGTGCGTGACGCACTGCTCGGCGCGCTCAATACGGTGCGGCCGGGACTCGCGACGCGCCTGCGCTGGATCATCGAAGACCGCGGGGTTTCGGACTCCGCCAAGGTGGAGATTTATCTCTGGGTGGGTCCAACGCCGATGCCGGTGCCGGCGCTCGTGCGCGTTCCCTCGCCCGCCGAAGCGGCGCGCCGAATTGCACCGACAGAGCCGGAAACGGCGGCACAACGGATCGAACGCATATTACGAACTCTGCCGCCCTCCCCGCAGCGACGGTCCTTCAGCGAAATGTTTTGGAAAAAAGTTGATGACAACTTGAATTCAACCATGACCAGGATAGGCGTGCCGCCATCGCTCCGCGGCCCAATTCGAAATGCCGCTCATGCTGCCCTCGAAAGGGGAGCCGAGAGTCTGTTGACTCGGGCGCTGGATGAAACTGATCTCGGCAGCGAAGCCAAAGATGCAATTCGGGGCGCGGTTCGCGCCGCAGCGAAAACACCGATCAGATGAAGGGTGGTATTCCATGTCGGTGACGCGAAATCCCAGTGGAAGTGGGTAGCCGGCAGTTTTTATCCGCATGCGATCGCATGGTGATCCCGCTAAAGCCAGAGGAAATGATGTTCAGCTCAAGGCTGCTGAACTCCGCGATCGAAAGTGAGGCATGAATCAATGGTATATCCACGTTCCCTGACCGGTGCGCGTTACGGTGAGCCGCCGCTTACACCGCGGACGTGCGACAACAAGGTTCGCATTCCCCCACTCGAGACCGTTACCCCGTTCACCACAAAGAAGCTGTTCGGAACCTGCGCCAAACGCAGCCCTTTTGGTATCAGCGATCCAGGTAAAGTCATTGCCGCCGCTGTCGCCAGAGCTATTGAGATGCTGGACAATACGATCGGCGAACTGGTGAATGCGAGGAACGCCGTCTGCGCCGGGCAAACGCCGGCGTGGCCTCTGCTAGGCGACGTTATCTTGGAGTGGCTGAGGAATCGGTTGGGCGTATGCGTTGATGATATCGGGGTTTGGACTGCGGGTACGCTCGTGAATAGGTCGGTAGCGGAAGTAATCCGCAGATTGACGCGAGTTAGAAATCTGATTGCGAGTAATGCGATCCTGTATGTTTGTCACGGTCCCCAGTGCGCTAGTGGCGACTGGGCGTACGTTCTCATAGATCCTACCTGCCGTCGCACCGAGCCCACCATCATCCGTCTTTGCAGAAACTTTTGGATAGCCACCGTCGATCCGAAGATCCACGCGGAGTTTCAGGCACAGACAATTATTCATGAGGCGTCACACTTGTATCACTGCACTGTTGATGCGAGAGGCTCAACCATTGGCGTAGCGGAATGCCTGGCACAATTCGTCGCGGCGACGAACGACAGTCCGCTAGACCCAGGCTTCGAAGCAAGATGCGCCGTGACAAACCGTTGCGGTCCGGTGGCCGTTGCGGGACAGCCGCGAACGGCCGGACTCGGTGCTGCCGCCACTGGAGCTATTCGGGTCGTGAGAACCAGCTTCCGGCCCGAGAACGCTGTCCGGCCCAAAGGCCGGCCTGCTGTGCGGAGTAAGTGAGAGTTGCCGCAAGCCGAGAAGCTGTCATGGCGCAGCATCATGAGAACAGTCCAAACAAATAGGAGGCAGCCATGGCTTACCAGATGATCGGCGACGCGCCGCATGGCGGCCTTGTTTATGATGGGCCGGGCGTGATCGGGGGGGTTAGCGAAGCCAGAACGCAGGCTTGTCCACCCTTGAAATTCGTTTGCAGCCCCGACTGTCCTTCCCCTTCCAGCTCGTGCAAGCAGCGAAAAGCTCTGTGCGATAGGGTGCTCGGCGCAATCAATCTTGCCAAAAAAGCTGCGGCCCTGCTTCAGACCAGACACCTGAGTCCGGTCGTGGTCACGGTGTTCGGCCAGGTTTTCGGTCAAGCTCCGAGCGATCTGTGGGAAGTGCCTGGCCGCCCCGGCCGCACAATAGCTGCGGGCGCCCTTGTAGCCGGCCGTTTCCGCGCTGTCGCAAACGAGTTGGAAACGAGTGACACGATCTATCGATGTGTCAACGTCGATCGCTGTCAAACCATGAAGAGCGTAGGCGGCTGTAGCAATGGCGGCGCCGTTCGCAGTCTGGATGGCCTGGGCAATTTTCAAATAGTTGAGCGCCCCGGCGTGCCAGGGCCTGATCTCGTACCCGTACCTTCGCCTCCATCTCGATCTTGCCACCCTACCGAAACCATCGTTGTTGACAATGTGGCCATGGCCTTTTTGTGCAAGAACGAGGTATGGCTGTGTCCACCCTTCTGGCAACTGAAAACCCTCTGGCAGGAGGGCACGATCCTTCATGAGATGTTTCACTTATGTTTTGGCCTGACTTGCTCCTGGTTTCAGCACGACCAAAAAGAGCGGAAAAGAAATAGTGCCCACTGCTACGAAGTCTTCGCCTGTGGCGGAGCTGCGGCTGCCGATCCTGCGAGCGTTGCCGCGTGCAAAGCAAAACTTCAATGAAGAAAGAGTGAGTGCAAGACCAACCGGTGATGCTCTGGTCGACGATTATCAACCGAACGAACGTCGACTAAGTGGGAGCATCTAAACTCATGTATATCTACGATCGCGAACCATCCAGAGCGCAAGGTCTTCATAGCGAAACTCCCATTCTTTTGCGGCCTTCCAAGGTCTATCGCGACCCTCAGTCGATCGATGGAACCGGAGAGTATGTGTTAGGTCAAGCCGCGCCGGATCTCGCGTGCCTTTCGGCGCTCAAATGTGTCCCGCACCAGCACGTGCCCCGCGCCTGCGCCGACGGCAAAGTGTTGCACCAGCGTCGCGGCTCCAAGAACCATGATGCGCGCGGCGATGGACCCCGGCTTCTTCAGGGCGAGCGACGGTTTTCACGAATTCGACACCGTGCTCCATGCGAAGCTACAGAGTTTGGTCCTTACCAAATACGCGATCATGCTGGCCGACCAGAGTAAACACAAACGTGATGCGAGCCCCGGTGACAGGCTGAGAGTGGCGGTGGTTGACTTGACCGGCGCCAAAATCTGCAAGCCTGGGTATGCCGATTGGGGCTCGACGTTCCCCATCACCGGCGGGAGCACTGTGAAAATCGCGATTCTGTATGCTGCGCACCAGCTTCTTTTCGACCTCAACGAGATGGGTCGTAGCGGAGGCCTCAAGACCGCCGCCGAGCTGAAGAAGAAGGCCGACGAAGTTTGGTCCCAGCTAATCTGCCCACCTGACCTGGACTGGCTCGTGGAGTTCGACTCGAGCGGGCCGACCGTTAAAGCGAAGGCCAGCCGGTCCCTCGATTTACATCTGAAACAGATGGTGATCGCAGCCTTCTCCAATAGCAGCGTGGGGCAAGCCAATCAGCTCATCATGCGTCTCGGCTTCCAGTACATCGCATGAGTGTTGTGGCAGTCGGGTCTGCGCCACTCGCGGGTCCGAGGCTTTATGGGTGAGGAACACCTACCAGCAAGCGAAGATCCTGGCGACGACCAACTCCAAATGCAACTACAGAACACGCTACAAGACGCCCGAAGGAGAGAGAGAACGAATATTGTGGTATCAGGATCCGACGGACGACACGGAGTTCGAGTCTGACAGCGCTTTCGGTGGTTACGTTGTTCACGCTGTTGGCGCAACGCCGACTCGTCAACGAGTCGGCCTCCCTGGCGATGGAAGCATTGCTCAAGCAAGGCTGCATCTTCCCCCTCGATCCTTTTCCCATTGCCAGACATCAAGGTTCGCGCTACCAAGTGCGGACTCACCTCGGACGTCATGCATCAGTGGCGACGCTGCTCGAGTCCGCATCCGGTAACCGTCGTTATACGCTGGCGGTCTTGGTGTTGCGGAAAGGTGAACCTGAATCGAAGACGAAGTTGTTCCTAAACAGTTTCGTCAAAGACGTGGACCAGCTGGTCAGGGCAAACAACCCGTAAACTGCGGAGGATAAAATGTATATCCGAACGCACGAAGGTTTGGGCGAATCCCGACGTCATACTCTTACGATGCTCCCATCAATGAGTTCCGAAGGTACACGCCATTAGCTGACGTCTCCCCTCAAAGCGGGCCCATCACTATAGCCAAGCTCGCCGCCAGCCTCACGAACCTCGTCTTTTGGGCCCGCCATCCGAATTTAAAGGGTCGACCACCGAAACCGAACACCAAAGAGACGGCCGAGTGGAGCCGGATCCTGAAGGCCGACGTCAGGCCTGCGCTGCATAACAGCTCCACCGAACGTAAAATCGGTCAACTAATCTTTTTCGCCCGCCATCCCGACGTTCTGGGCCGTTTCAAGCAGCAGCCCAAGGACAAACAACAAAAGCTTCTCACAAGAATTCGAGACATCTGCACAAATATCGTTCACCCTGGCTGGCGGTTCAGCTTGCACGCGGCGCGGTCAACAGTCGCACTATTTTCGTCGTCGACAATGAGCTTTCAGAAGCTTGCCTCCGGAGACGCGGACCCGCGCCGGCGAAGAGATAGCCGGCCAATTCGCGTTCGTCAACGGCAACGCGCCGATGACTGTGATCTTTGCCGAGCCCCGCCGCTTTCCCGACGCGTTCAATTTTTCCGATGCAGTTGTTAGCGTAACCGATCCCAATACTCCTCCGAACATTCATGTTTATTGGGCGCTCAGGCAGCAAGTAAACAACCTCAACCGGGCCATCGACGCCTTGGGCAACCGTTCAGAATTCCCGCCCCCGACCGACGCGCCTGAATCCTGAGAGGTACGGAATCGCGTCGATGAACAAGTTTGTGACGCCAGTGGCCGGCGGAACGCAGGTCGCAGCGCCGCTGATGGCGAGCGCGGTCAGGGTGAACGAACTGATTGATTACCTTAACAAGGAATACATCCCGGCGGGATTATCGCGACGGCCGCAGCACCAAGAAGAACAACATTCCCAAGGACAAGGCTATGTGGACGGCCCAGCAAAAGGAACTGGTGGAATCGCGCTGGGTCGCGCAATGGCTCACGAGGTACGGCACCTGTATGTCCGCAACCCGGTTCATGCAGCCGACGGGCTTGGCAGCGACAGCGCGCGGCTGTTCGGAAAAGACGCAGTAACATTTTCAACGGCCGACAAAACGAACATCGTTTCCTCGATCACCACGCTGGAGGGGCAGCAGGGCACGAGAGCCGTCGCCGCAGCTACGCTGCCGCCGAGCGCTCGCTCGATTTCCCGTTCTAAGCGAGGCCCATCTTTGAACTGGAAATTGGCTAGTGAGACAAAATTAACTCCGAACAAACGGAGTCGGAGCCGAGCCAAACGACTTCGAGGTTACAAGGGATGCGATAAAGGAGAAGCGAATTCATGTATATCCATTTAAACGGTCTCGGACAGCCTCGCGGCCCTTTGCCGCAGCCCGTAGTCCCAGGAACACCGCCCGCCCGGATGCCGACAAACCCGCTGGTGCCAAAACACTGGTGTCCTGAACTTGGCAAGATTAAAAGCAGCACTTGTTTTTCATATGAGGCGCAAGAGATTGCCATCTCACGCACTGCGGCGGGACATCTGACGCCGGACGTCGTTTTGGTACAACCGGGACAGGTGCTGCCAAACGTCGTGGTCTCGTGCCGATATTTGGTAATCCGTGATTTCGGTGTGGATTGGCGGCACGTCAAGCTGGCCGCGAGAAATGAACAGCTTTTAAGAGATCACCTGAATCGATTTGAAACCGACAAGTCATTATTTTTCCGCATTGTCGGCTACAGCGATTGCGTGGATGTTGAACGCCGGAACTTGTTTTTGCGCAGAGGCAGAGCCCAAAACGTTTTTCGACTGCTCGGAAAAAGCGCACGGTCGCGTGTCATGGCGGTAATCGCCGCGCCGCCTCAAACCTATTTGACGGAAAATTCGACCGTTGCGACAAGGGCGAATAACCGATCGGTGGTGATTGAATTCTTCGTGAGTGGTTCTCAGACGATTTAGCCATCGAGCAACCGACAAGAAGTATCGTTTTGCCAAATTTTATGAATTCACCACGTCAGCGTGAATGTTTCTTCAATATCGGTATCAGGCGAAGAACCGACGACACTTCGCCGGTCAATGCGTCCGGTTCCGCGCCAGGAGAGGCATATTGACGGCCGACGGGATAGAGCGATCTCATGTACATTATGACCACGCTGGCGGAACCGCTATCGGCGTGCAATTTCCAGCCGCCGTTCAACTCGGCAGAAAGAAACATCACCGAGGCCGATGCGCCGCATATCTTCGCAATTCTGGGAGGTCCCTCGCCGTGGCAAGGCTACTTGCAACGCAACCTTGCAGCGCATCAGAAAAGCCTCCCAGCCCGGCCGATGCGCATCGTCACCGACGGCGAGTTTGCGACAACGTACAGCGCTATCTTTCGCCGGCCACCGCCGCATGCCCAGGGTTTTATCGACCGTCGGAATGCCACGATCTTCCTGCGCGAGTTTCCCGCGCGAAACTTCAACCAGACGAAAGCAGGCTTAGCCTTGCACGAGGCGGTTCATCTGTTTTCACATCCGCCGGGTAAATCGAATTCGTTGAGAGCTACGGTTTATGCTTTGCTGGAAGAGGGTTTGCTCGAAGGGATGACCCAAATCGTCACAGAAGACATTCAGTCGGCGCAATGTATTCGGCCGCTGCGGGCTGCATGGCAGCCTTATAAGGAGTACATTCCCGTGGCGCGGAAATTCCTTGAGACTATCACGCCAGCTTTAGTTGCGGATGCTTACTTCGACGGCAGAATCACGCCGCTGATAAATGCCATCGAGAGAAGATGGACCATCGCTGGTTTTCAAGGCGTACGCCGGCTCACGAACCAGAAGAAAACGCATGAGGCGTTGCAAGCGATTGGAGTTTTGGAGCAAACCTTCCGCTCCAAACCGCGAGTCATCCAATTCCAGCAAGTTTTTAGGGGCTCTCCGAGGTGAACCGATGTGGGCGATCCGTTACGAAGAGGCCAATCTCGTCAGTCGCCATCGCGGCACATTGCCGGTGATAATAAGTTGCCCGCACGATGGCAAAAAGGTGCCGCCGGAGGTCCCCAAGCGAACAGGATCGAACTCCGACTGCCCGCCATTCAAGACCAGCCGCGATCTTCGCACGCGCGAAATCACCGAGGGCGTTGCGCAGCGCCTGCTGGAAGTCTACGGAGAAGCGCCCTACGTTGTGATCGCCGAATTCAACCGGCAGTACATCGATTCAAACCGGCCGGCGGAATGTGGCTTTGAGGTTCCCGCGGCAGAGCCGTTCTATGCCGAATACCACGGCACGTTACGCAGCTTCGTAAACGAGATCCGGGCCGAAAACGGCGGGCTGGGTCTTCTCATCGATATCCACGGGACCGGGTTGATAGAGACTGATCCGGCTGATCTATACCTGGGCACGGATAATGGAAAGACCGTGGAGCGTCTGCAGAAAATCGATCCGCAGCTTTTGTGGCGGCGCCGCAGCCTGCGTGGACTACTGGGGCCAGAGGCGGCCGGCTACATCGTGTCGCCTAAGCAACCAGAAACCCCCGAAACGCCGGGCGTCGATGGAGGGTACACCGTAAGAACCTACGGGAGCTCGCACCCGAACGGCATCGATGCGACCCAGATCGAGATCGCGCCATCGCCGCGGGAGCAAAAAGAAAAGCGTGAGGCATTTATTGAGCACCTGGCGAGCGCCATCGGCAACCTCGTTGAGCGTTATGCGGATGCGCATACCTTGGCCGCTTTCCAGAAGGTGACCTTCTTGAGTGGCGACCTCGATCAAGTAGTAATCGGTCAAGTGCAACGCCGCTCGAGAGCAACGCTTCCCTGCTTGAGTTGGGCGGCGAACTTCAAAACCGCGGCCGTGTTGACATCCGCCACGACCCGGGTGGAACAGGCAACGCCGGGATTCCTCGGCGTCCGGGTATGCTGGTTCTCTATGATGAAAATGGCACCGACCTATTATCTCTGGGTAGACAATCGGGGACAGCTGCGCATTTCTTCTTCCGAAGCCGGCGCTGACAATCAAGAGGGCGCAATCATTGGCATGCAGACGAGACTTAGGAGAAGGCACATCCGTCGAATCAGGCGGTTACGCTGAGCCTGCTGGAGGATGAAACCATGTACTTTTTGAAAATGCCTTGGGAGAAGTTTTCAAACCGCGACCGGCCGCACCGACGCCCAAACCGCCGCCGAAACCACCGGCCCAACGGCCACCGAAAGAGGGTTGGATCGCGAAGGATGGCCATCGGCGGTTCTGTGGTGCTCCCGATAAGCGCTCCGTGAGTTGCGACCTAAATCTGAAGGTTAGATTTCGCCGTTCTTTTGATGAGTTTCTCCGTGCAGTGGAAAATGCTTATGGAAGGTGGATGGACAAACGAACTGCACGGATGTTGGTTCAAAAGCTGCAGATGGAGCTCCAAAAGTGGCACCAGGAAATGCTTGACCAGAAGCTCTTTGATAACGATCCTATAAACATTGTCGCCGGTCTTAACTATCGAAGGCCTGGTACTACATGGCTGGTTAACGATAGTTCTTTGCGTCAGTGGTGGAGGTTAATCGATATCTAACGGCTAAGGAGATCAGATTTTTTGTACGGCAGCCGCGGATATGATCGACACGATTAATGCCACGCAACGTTTCGCGCGGGCTTACAGCCGGCTCGCGCCGGCTTATGATCGTGCTCTTGGAATTCCTAACTTCATCGGCACGCGCGCTGCTTTCGAAGCGCTAGTGAAACGATACACGCATTTCGTTTCGTTCCGCTGCTGACATCGGCTGTGGCACTGGGCTCTTTGCCCGCTACTTGAGTCAGTGTTGGGGTGTACCGGTGTTTGGCGTGGATCGATCAGCGGAAATGCTGCGGATTGCGATGCGAAACTGCCGCGCATCACAGGTTTCTTTCTTGCAACAGGATATTCGCTATTTGCAATTACCCTTTCCGGTCGATTTGATCACGGCGAATTTCGATACCCTGAACCATTTGCTGAACCCTGATGATTTTGTCATGGCGCTCCGGCGCGTCGCCGGAAATCTGCGGCATGGCGGCCATTTTATCTTTGATCTGATCACGCCCTGCGAACCTCTCGGAGGCGCGTTGACGCAGTTTCGAGAACTCGCATCAAAGGGCTGCCGCGTCACGCAGAGAATAGGCTGGCAGCCGCGTCAAAGAATGCTGGCGATCAAAGTGACTTTAAACTCTCCGCGATCTTCGGCGCCGATCACAGAATCACATCGCGAACGGGCTTACTTTCCTTCGGACGTAGGCCGCTGGCTATTAGATATTGGTTTTTTAATCCGAGGCGTCCACGACGCAACCACTCTCCGTCCAACCACCGATTGTCCGGCTAGGGTATTTTCGTTGCAAGAAGATCCTGAGGCACTTAAAAGCTTTTTGACTCATTCGGACAAGCGTGCTCTGCACACGCAGGATAGCACTGAACACCGAAACGGATGAGGGCGACTTAGACGCGGATTTCATCACCAAAGCCGGGGAATGATATCTCATTGTAAATTCCGGGCTGTGATCGAGAGTGTCTTCGGATACCTTGGAGAAAAAAGGCGGCACCGGCTTCACCTCCGGCCCCGTAACCTCCGCGAGTAACCTGGGACCAATGCGCCAGCCTCGGGTTCTTCTTCCTCGCCTTGTTCAGGATCACGATCCCGGCCGACCGTATTCGGCCGCGCCGAGTCCACGTGATAATTCGCTCCTCCGTCACTCAAAGCGGCGCCCCATTCGATCAATATCCTTGTCAACGTGGTTACTGTTTCTCATCCAACAAGGACCACGAGCGTATACCGCCGTATACACGCGTTGCAGATCTCTTCCCATGGCCTAACAGCGCAAGGAACCTGGATCAGCAATGTTTTCAATGTCCTCCAAAACCAGGAGGGGGTGTTCGTCTGTAGAAGTTCTGATGGCACCAGAGCTGCTTTAACGAAGCGCCGAGACCTCAGGGCGGCGAGACGCGGGCAGAGTACAGTACCGCCGCAACAGCGTTTGTTAACAAGGGATTGTAAGAAGGAGGTAGCGCTGTGACTTGAGTCGATAAAGATAGCTTGTCGGAAGTTTGACTAGATAAAGTGGCCGCCGCAATTATTGTCGAGAAAACAAGGAGGTGTATTTATGCCGGGATTTGGAAGACGATTCGTAGCGGATCCTCGAGATCGCAACTACCTCATGCGCCGGTTATTACCCGATGCGCGAGCTCTCACATTGCCTGTGCGTAAGACGTGGGGCATCAATAAAACTGCTCTCAATCAGGGCAATACCGGGACGTGCGTGGGACACGCTTGGCGTAACTTTCTTCGCTGTGCGCCAATCCAGACGGTAAGAGCTGACCCGTCCCCGTTCGATATCTACCGCTCGGCCGTCTTGAAGGACCCGTGGACGGACAACGATGACGAGGCCAATCTTCCGGACGGTGACAGCGGGCTCGATGTCGGGACCTCAATACGCGCCGGCGCGGAGGCCGTCACCGGCTTTGGCTTGCTCAAATCCTATGTATGGGCATTCGAGCTGCAGCCAGCGGTCGAATGGGTGCTCACCGAGGGGCCGGTCGTGCTCGGCACTAATTGGTATTCGAGCTTTCAGCGTCCCGACAACGAGGGTATCGTTCGGATCTCAGCGGACGCCTCAGTCGCCGGCGGCCATGCGTACCTCTGGCGCGGTGTCGATACCCGAAGAGCGCTTGCGCTGTGCTCCAACTCGTGGGGTGATAATTGGGGCAAATCCGGCGAGTTTTTCCTGCCCTTCCGGGATCTCGAACGCTTAATCCATGAAGACGGCGAGGCCTGCTCCGCGGTTCAGCAGAAACTCAAAGCCAAAGCGGTCATGCCGCTGCCGAGAGGAGCGTTCGACACCGAGTCCGAAGACGGCGGCCGCAAACGGCGTGCGTCTCGGCGGTGAGGGCTGTGCGCAACCGAAGCGCGCGCTAACACAACGGTTTGAAGCGAGGGGCGGCCGGCTAGCTACCGGCTGCCCGCGATTACATGGTTCACGGCTCCACTACGATTTTTATTTCGAGCCGCTCTCCCTTCACGTTTTCCCAGGGCCGCTTGTATTCCAAAACCAAGGTGCTGACTCCAGCGTGCATGCCAGCAAACTCGAATTCCTGGACGGAGGATGCGCCAATGCCAGGACCACCGGGCCGGATCCGCTCCTCCGTGAGTACGGCGACTTCGGGCTCTCGGTCCATCAGCCATGTGAAGCCGCCGGTTGCAACCGCGGGAAGCGCCAGCACGAAGCGTTCCCCAACACGGACCTGTATACATGTCGTGTTCTTTCCGTACTCGCGCATGTGTCCTCACCACCGAAGTCGAAAAAGAAAAGGCGGCACTGGCTTCACCTCCGGCCCCGTAACCTCCGCGAGTAACCCGGGACCACTGCGTCAGCCTCGGTTTCTTCTTCCTTTTTCATCTTCAATCGCGCCGCGCTAACCCGCAGCTTCGGCCGGTAAATCGGCAATCGATAGTTGCTACTAGGTCTGTCCGCTTATTCAATAGTGGCGAGGTCGGTTTTGCTCAGCGAATAATCCTGGCCAAAGTTGTTGTCCCAAAACCACTGGCCGCTATCTAGATTATTGTAGAATATCGGCAAACCTGAAATTGGGAGTGCTTTGATCCAGATTTAATTCCGGCGTCTTGAACTTCCAGATCTCCACCTGCGACAGCCCTACAGCCACAGGAACGTTACCGCTAAACGATGCATTCGTATCGTGAAAGCTCGCACCTCCGTTAGACGAAAGCCGGATGCCCACGTGTTTTTGGGAGGATAAATTCTTGACGAAGATTTCCCCCTCTACCCACGAGGTGGTGAAGACGAACCCACCGCCCGCCTGAGAGCCTCGCCGCGCAACCGCCTTGTTCAGGATCACAATCCCACCGACCGTATTCGGCCGCGCCGAGTCCACATGATAATTCGCTCCGCCGTTATTGTCCCAGAATGTCTGGCCGCTGACAGTGTAGCGGATGACGAACTCGGTGGTGGAGAAGGTGTTGTCGTTTCGGCTGAACAGATCGTAACCGGTGAAATTCTTCTGCCATGATAATGTCCGTTCACTCCATGCCCCATCGGCTTGGGCATAATGAATCGCCACATCCTTGGCGAAGGCGATGTTCTTCACCTTTGCCGTGATCTTGGTGTTATTCACGCCGGTCACTCCGCCGCCGGGCGAGAAGTTGTCTGACTCGATGTATTTCAATCTGACCGGATTCTCTGCCACCGCTTAACTCCGCTCTAGGAAACAAAGTATCCGTTCATGACTGCTTCCTTCCATGACTTGATCACCGACGGCACGATGCCGACCGGCAAATCTTTTTCCGCCTTCCAGAAACTATGCACGCCGGCGCCGAAACGGGTGATGGCGATCTTCGGCTGGCTGTTCAAATTTCGGACCCCCGGCGTGGTCGCCTCTTCATAGTGTTCCGGGCTGTGGTCCCGATGAAGACTGCAGGGGAGACTCCGAATCGTTTAGACAGGTGGCGGATCTGTCGAATGTTGAGTTCGCGTTCACCGGAGAGAATTTCTGATACGACTCCCTGGCTTCCGATCTCCGGCAGTTCTGACTGTGTTAAGCCGTGCTCTTCCATAAGTAGTCGTAAAACTTCCGGACCCGTTGACTCGCGGATTTTGGCATGGGTCTCTTCATAAGAGTGGATGAAAAGGGCGAGCGCTTCAGCCAAATCGGCCAAAGGATGAGCTTCGTCTTGGCCGATGTCATCGATTATCTCATCGAGCATTGCCATAGCCTTTCGATAGTCCTTCTCGGAGCGCAGCACGCCTAGCGGAACGAATCGACGAAGCCGCTGATAGGCAGCGTGGGTTTCACGGACAAGGATGGCAGACATGCTATTTCCTCCAACGCCGCCGACTGTACTCCGCATGAGTAAGCACATGCCGGATATAGACCTTTTTCCGGTTGTAGTGAATCGCAGCAATCAAGCGATATTTATTACCCGCGATGTTGAACACGGTAAATTTTCCTACTTGGTCTGCGGAGGGAAACGTGATCCTCAATTCCACCAAAGAGGCATAGTCCGTTTTGCTAACGATGGTGTACCAATGGTTTAGCGGAACCCGCGCATCGGGATGCTCGTGACCGAACTCGATCAACCGTCTTCGCGTGATGACATGCAAACACAAGCAGGATATCTCGATTTGAGATAGTGGTCAATAAGCGTTAGACCGAACTGCAGGGTACTATAATTCGCGAACATAGCACTCGGCTTTGTGGGAAGGGTTCAATAACAGATTCATGGAATCCAGCGATAAAGCCACGGCTTATGCATGAAGATACTTACGGCTCAAGCTTCTCGCATGCATGAGCAGACCTAAAATCTAGCGACGATTACCTATTCGCTAGGAAAAACGCCAGGAATAGATTAAGGAGCCGGTTAACAGATCTTGCGCTTCGCGCCTTTGACTCCTACACAAAATACCCGTTCATCACGGCTTCGTTCCACGATTTGATCACCGACGGCACGATGCCTGCCGGCAGATCTTTCTCCGCTTTCCAGAAACTGTGCACGCCGGCGCCGAACCGCGTGATGGCGATCTTTGGCGCTGGTTTCATCGCACGAAAGCCGGGGATATGACCGAGCGGCTGTCACTCAAGTGCGAAAGCGGGGGATTCATTTCTGGCGAGCGAAAAACTTCTCCAAGGCAGTGCAAATCTCCGGTACATACACGGTAGCGACTTCCCACACGATCCTCAACTCCACGTTGGCATAGTCATGGGCAACGATATTGCGCATGCCGCGCATTTTCCTAAAGGCGAGTTCTGGGACGGCCTGTCGGCTCGCCGCAGTCACGTGCGCCGCGGCTTCACCGATAATTTCAATACGCCGGATGACGGCGTCTTGTTTCTGCTTGTCGGCGTAGAAATCGCTTTCCGTGGTGTTTTTGACGTATGTGCCGATGAGCCGCGCGGCTTCCAAGATATCGCGCAGCCGGCCGAGTTGATCAGTTTCCATATAAGCACACGGCGGTAGCCAGAATGTGCTCGCGCGCAAAGTGGTTCGGCGACTTCTCTAAGGATGGACGTAGGACAAAATCCACCGCGCGGCCGAGCAACTCCTCGGCCTCGCCTGCCATTTCCAGCAGCTCGGAGGTGGACACCGGAATCGTTTCGTCGAGCGTCACCAGCAGGTCCACGTCGCTGCCTGATGTCGCGAGGCCAGCCGCGGTCGAACCGAAAACCTCTAGTCGGCGTAGGCGATGTTTCTCGCAAAACGGACGTAGCCGTTCACGGAGCTCGTCATAAGACAGTGCCTTCGATTCGTTTAACATGCGCAAAGAATAATCGGGCAGCGGACTGGTTGCAAGCCGCTCGGTTCGTATTCAACAAGAGACGCTTACGATGGAAACAATACGGTTGAAGTTACATAGCCCGTAAGCGCAAGGACGGTGCTTCTTAAGCAATTTGTCTCTAAGGAACAAAGTATCCGTTCATGACTGCTTCCTTCCATGACTTGATCACCGACGGCACGATGCCGACGGGCAAATCTTTTTCCGCTTTCCAGAAACTGTGCACGCCGGCGCCGAAACGGGTGATGGCGATCTTCGGCGCTGGTTTCATCGCACGAAAGCCGGGGATGATCACCTCGTTGTAAACCTCCGGGCTGTGATCGCGGCTGTCTTTGGATATTTCGAAGAGAAAAGGCGGCACCGGCTTTACGTTCGGACCGGTAAGCTCGCGCGTGTAACCGACGAATCGTTGCACCAGCGCTTCGGTTTCTTCTTTGTTCATCTTCAGCCGCGCGGCACTGACCCGTGCTCCTTCGGCCAGTGAATCGGTGATCGCATGCGTGACGATGTATTCGGCTTTGAATTGCGGTCGCGACTTGGCTTTCTCCCAAGCGTCGAAAATATCTTCCATGATCGCAGGCAAGCGCATGAGAGCCGCGGGGCCTTCCTGTCCCAATGCTTCGGGCCCCTGATAACGCGCGAGATCGCGCCAGGTGCGGATGTAAAGCTCGTTGAACGGATCGGTCCGGCCCTGGCCCTTCTTTTCAACTTTTTCGTAGCCGGTGATCTTTCCCATGTCGCCGCCCCACTTGTCGCGCTCGCAACAGAGATAGCCGAACGGCGAATGCTCTGTAGCGCAGACGCCTGCCATGTTGGGAATGCGCTGCGAGAGCATGCAGATGAACGGGCCGCCGGTGGAGTGGCCCTGCCCATAGATCGAAAATTCCTTTTCGGGAAAATGGCGCCGGCAAGCTTCGATCATCCCTTCTTCAAAAGCCGCCGGCCAGGCGGCCATCCGATACCAGAAATTGCTATCCGGCTTGGCACGCGCAAGGGTGCGGGTGCCGTAACGATTGCGCTTGGACGGATCCTTGACGACGTCGTACTGGTCCGGCGTGATCAGCTCGCCTTGTTTCCAGATGGGCGTGCGCACGGTGCCGTCGGCGTGGATCGTATCGTCGGGCCAATCTCGGGTCGGATCGGGGAAGTAGAATCTGCCGGGAAAGGTGCCGGCCATCACTCTGAAGCCGAACTTGCTGGCGAGCAGCTTGGCATGACGCTCGATGCCTTTGAAGTCGCTCGAGCCACCATGAAGCAAGAAGAAGCCGGCCTTTTTGCCGTCGGCGCCAATCGGGATCCTGCTTGAGTCCTCCGGTTCATGGATGACCATGCCGATATCCCAATCCATGCCCAGAACTTTGACACGAAAAATATCTTCGGTTTGTTTGGTGTGGATATCGGGCATGCCAAGAACTTCCTCGGTGTCCCTGATGCACTGTTCTCGTGAGATGAATTCAGGCGCCTGCCAGATTTTGTTTTCGGCTTTCATGATTGTGTCTCCTGGTATTTCGACTGAGATTGGTTCGATAAGAAACAGGCTTTGACAAAACTCTTATGTGTCGTTGCGCTCAAACCTGTTAGGCGATTTTTCGATTAAGAAAAAAAATGCATTAGAAATCCTGTATCATGAGATCTATCTTATCGAACAATTCACCTACGCCTAACGTGGCCCAGACAATAAAGATACTCAAGACGATCTTTCCTATTTTGGGGATTGGGGAACCGACCACTTGCTTATAAATGGCACTGAGAATTTTACTTGTCGGAGGAAAGTAAACGAAAGAAAGAAGGAGAATAAAAACTCCAAATTCGGGGTCGTTCCCCCAAAACGTATTCACTACTCCGGCTACCAAAACAGCTATGCCGAAGATCCAACCGATTAAGTTTGTGGTCATGACTTTGTGCGCGTTGCTTTTAAATGGACTTGTTCAAGCCGTTCCAAACATTTGAGCCGTTCGAGCTGTGTAAAGCAAATTCATGAGTCGGCGTGTAGCCAGAGTACTTCAGCAAACCGTCGTTATATAGAACCTATATGATAGGCAAATCGAGTGTCAATGTGCGGATCGTGCTATTTGGTCGCGTTTGGTAATTGCCGATCACGTTTTCACGACGTGAACAGGATTTATTTTAATAAGCAGCCTGCAAGAAGTTTCGAGGGCAAGCTGATAGAGTCACGTCATGAAGGTTCTCGTCCTCAACTGCGGCAGCTCAACTCTCAAGTTTCAGTTAATCCAAACCCGTGGCTCGGCGGTCGAGCGCAAGCTCGCGCGCGGCGTGGTCGAGCGGATCGGTGGCGAGTCATCTTATAAGTTCGAGATCGTCGGCGAGCCTGCGTACGAGGAAAAATTAGTTGCGGAGAATCACCAAGCGGCGACGGTAAAAGTGATCGAGTGGTTGAGCTCGCATCCCGATTTGGGCTCGGTGGACGCCGTCGGCCATCGGATCGTTCACGGCGGCGATAAATTCAAGTCGGCCGTGCGCATCGATGAGGATGTCATTAAAATCCTCGATTCACTTTGCGATCTGGCGCCGCTCCACAATCCGAGCAGCGTCAGCGGTATACACGCCGCCCGCAAAGTCTTAGGGCCGGCGGTGCCGATGGTGGCGGCGTTCGATACTTCTTTTCACCAGACGATTCCGGACAACGCGGCGATCTATGCGCTGCCTTACGACCTATCCACCAAGCATCATCTCCGCCGTTACGGTTTCCATGGGCTGGCGCATCAGTACTCTGCCATGCGTTATGGCGAGCTGACGGGAAAGCCGGCGGACCGGATCAACATCGTCACCTTACATCTGGGCAACGGTTGCTCGGCTTGCGCGATTCGCAATGGCGTTTCGATCGATACCTCGATGGGCTTCACCCCGCTTGAAGGACTAGTGATGGGAACTCGCTCCGGCGATCTGGATCCGGCACTGGTTATCCATTTAGCCCGTGACGAGGGACTCGATGAGGTCGAGAATCTGTTGAACACCGGCTCCGGTTTACTCGGGGTCTCGGGAATATCCAGCGATATGCGCGAGCTGATTGCCGTCTACAAGGATAATCCGCGCGCTCGACTGGCGATCGACGTGTTCTCTTATCGCGCGCGCAAATATCTGGGCGCCTACCTGGCGGCATTGCACGGAGCCGATGCAGTGATCTTTAGCGGCGGCATCGGCGAACACCTGCCGTTTATCCGCAAAGAAATTTGCGGCGGCATGGAGTGGTGCGGTCTGCTCCTCGATGAAGGGCAAAACGATTCGATCGTCGGAATTGAAGGGCGTATTTCCGCCGCACAAGCGCGAATCCAAGTTTTTGTAATTCCCAGCGATGAAG
The DNA here is from genome assembly GCA_963745835.1 of uncultured delta proteobacterium. Taxonomy (GTDB): domain Bacteria; phylum Desulfobacterota; class Binatia; order UBA9968; family UBA9968; genus WHTF01. Next base: position 318,618 of record CAVUZH010000024.1, on the reverse strand, counting down.
AAGCTGTGATCGCGCGCCAGACTGCAGTGCTCTTGCAGTAGGGAGTCCATTCGTAGCCGTGCTGCCGGTCTCGAATCATAAATCTCATCATCTTCGCTGGAGCTCGAAGCGGCTGTCGCAAGTTGATGAATAGTTTTTAAGCATAGCTTGAACGAAAAATAGGCATTCGTTCGCTGAAAGCCTAATCCTCTAGCGTGTCTCTGGCGATTCTTGATCACCGATCGCGGCATGAGAGTTGCTCTCGTTCATGCCGGCACGGATTGTCCTTCCGTCAACGATGTCGAATTCTATGGGAATAATCTCTTCTGAATTGGCCATTCCGCAGGACAGAACCAAGAATCATCAAACGATTTGGTGTCGGCGCCGGAGGTAGCAGACTTCGCGCGACTCGAGTGTGTGATAAACCACATTGATAATTAATTTTTACTGAAAGGCATCACATGGCTATAAAAACTATTCGGACAATTACCGGAAGACAGGGTTCGGCTGACATGGCTGAAGAGTCAGTCAAAGTTGCGGCGTATTATATCTGGGAGAAGGAAGGCAGGCCTGATGGCGAAGATCTACGCCACTGGTATTTGGCTTTTGCTGAACTCTCATCAAACGGTATCTCTTCACCACCCACACGTGTCGCAAAGACAACGAAAATCACCAAGATCTCTTCCCGCAGGCCGAAGAAGAAATAAGCATCTGCCGCCGAGATACGATGTTTCGTGCCGGAAACTATGGCTTGCCTATGAAGATTGAGATCATCCTGAAGGCCGAAGAAAAAGAGCGTTTGCTTCGAACTACTGCCGAGAACTCGCAGGCGTGCTCTGTTTTGGCTGGCGCTCAGTCCGCCAGTCACCAGCCTGAACTCGTCGCAATGACGTGTGACGAGATCGAGGCGGCAGAGATTCTGGAACTCGCGCAGCAGCATTGCGGCAGCGCTTGGCGTGCAATCAATTGGCAAATGAGAAGGCTCGGAATGCTCTCGTCTAGCTTCGGTGAAAAAGAAGCAGATAGATCTCGCCGATTAGATTAATCCGGAAAAGCTTGCGGCAACTGGCCGCTAACGGCCATAGAGCTGCTTGATAAATCCAGATCTTTCTACTTCTTCGACGAAGCTCATATCGACGAAGTCTCTCGGGTTGGCCGCTGCAGCCTTGGGATTTTTAGCCGCGATATCATCGAGCAAAGTCTTCACCCCGTCAGCCGTCGGAGACGGCGTTTCGGGTAAAATCGTTTTCAAGCTGTTGTAAGCCCGTTCCAGGCTTTCGGCATCGTTTACTTTGAGATACCTGCCGATCAGCGCCTTGGTCCACTCTTTCTCCGTCTTGTAAACATAGATGGCTTCGGTCAACGCCAAGGTCAGGCGGGAAAAAACCGGGCGTCGAGCTTTGAGCGCCGACTCCTTGGTCAGGACGCCGTTCCAGTGGAAGGGGATCTTCTGCGCTGGCACATCGATGAGCGTTTTAAAGCCGAGTTTTTCCGCCTCGCGGACGAATGGCTCGTTGAAAAGCGCGAACTGGATCAACCCTCGTGAAATCGCCGCAACCATCTGCGCGGTGCCGCCGACTTGAATGAGCCTGACGTCCTTGTCCGGATCGATGGCGTTCTTGCGCAAGACAAGGCGTAAACCGAAATCCGTATTGCTGCCGAACCGATTGACGCCGCCGGCTTTACCTCTGAGTTGATGGACATCCGTGATGCTTTTGGCAGCCATCAGAACCGACGGAAAGGTAGGCGTGGTTGACATGATCATGGTGACGTCGGCTCCGGCCAGGCGGGAAGTTACCAAGGTGGCTGCCGAAGTGACGATGGCTTCGACCTCTCCCGAGAGCATGGCTTGAATCGCCACCGGGCTCGAGGCGATTTGCACGATTTCCGCGGTCACGCCGCGCTTCGTCAGCAGTCCCTTGTCCTGCATCACCCACACCGGAACAATCGAGAGCCCGCCGGCGGTGGCAATGCGGATGCGTTCCTGCGCGTACACGCATTTGCCGGTGACGCTCGCCATGAGCAGTAAAATCAACGAGAAGATTATTGATGAGGTTTGCATGATGATGGTCATCATTGTCTCCGAAGTTTGAATATACGTGTCGGCGCTAACGGGAGCTTATAATCAGCCACCTTTCACAAGTCAAAAGTATTTCGCTGGGAACCGGGCTAATGCCTTGCTTTGAACTGCCATCTATTCAATTGAAATGTGAATGTGCTATAGCCGATGCTAATAGGAAAGTTAGATAGCGATGAACTGTCCAATGAAAGGAATCAGTCGATGAAGGTTTTGATAACCGGCGGTATGGGAGTCAACGGCGCAGTGCTGGCTCGAACCATGGTCCGCGATGGCGAGAGACCGGTGTTGTTGGACAATCGGGCGGACTTCTCGCTCATTCGGGATATCAAAGATCAAGTTGATTGGGTCGAGGGCGACGTCACCGATGCGAAATTTTTAGACAAGGTCGTCGGTGATTACGGGGTTACTCATTTTGCGCACCTGGCCGCGCTGATGCCGGAACCGGCCGAAGCCGATCCACGTCTCGGTATCAAAGTGGGTGTCGACGGCACCGTGAATATCCTGGAAGTCGCGCGTGCGCGAAACATCAAGCGAGTGGTCTTTACCAGCTCGAAGGCTGTGTACGGCGAGCTGCTCGGGGAATTCGGACCACCGAAGTACAAGCCGGTGGACGAAAGTCATCCGAAGAATCCCGCCGACCTCTACGGCACGATCAAAGTGTGCTGCGAGGAGGTCGGTCGTTATTACCGCAACCGGTACGGCATCGAATTTATTGCGCTGCGTTATTCGACGATCTACGGACCCGGCAAGGAGGCGCGTCACGGCGCACTGTCTTTTTACGGCCAATTGATCGAGAAGGCGATGGCGGGAGAGAAGTGGGTGATCGAATCGGGCGGAGATCAGCTAAACGATGCGGTTTATGTCGGCGACGTGGCGCAGTCGGTGCGCCGGGCGTTGAGCGCGCCGCCATCGGAGGTTTGGCAGTTCAACATCGGCACGGGCAAAGGCTCGACGCCCCGGGAGTTTCTCGAGGCGGTCAACGAAATTTGCCCCGGCCATAAAATCGAAATGGGCAGCGGCAACAGCCAGCTAGGCCGCAGCAAACAGAGCTTTTGCGTCTTCAATATTTCCGCTGCCACAAAGCATATCGGTTACGAGCCCGCCTACGACGTTAAAAAAGGCGTTCGCGACTATGTCGAAACAATCAAGCGGCTGAGGTCATGAGCAATGAGCTTTAACCCTAATCCGACATTATTTTGGAGCGGGCGAGGCCGGCGACCCCTACAGCCGTGGGCAATAGAGCAGTGCCTTGAAGGCCACCCCGCATTCCCCCCAGGGTGATGTTTTGTACGTCGGGGCCTTTGGGCAAACTGTGCGCTCGGATGCCCACGGCTTGCGGCCTCGCCCTCCTCGCTCACTGCTGAAGGTGCTAAACTTTTGTCGGCTGAGGGTTAAGCATTACATTAGGGAGGAATGAATGGCAGAACAAAACAGAACGGCGGGCGTCCCGGAGGTATGGTCGGCGGGCGTCGGCAAAAAAAGCAATGCGCAGTATGGCTCGGATCTCATGGTCGAAGTGCTGCGCGAATTGGGAATCAAATACATCGCCTTAAATCCCGGCGCCAGTTATCGCGGCCTGCACGACTCGATGGTAAATTTCGAGGCGGGCAACGGTCCCGAGATCATCATGTGCACGCACGAAGAGATCGCCGTGGCATTGGCCAATGGTTACGCGCGGGTCACCGGCGATATCATGGCTACCGGCCTGCACAATGTCGTCGGCCTGCAACACGCGAGCATGGCGATTTTCAATTCCTGGTGCGACCGCACGCCGATTTTGAATCTCGGCGGCGGCGGTCCGCAGAACGCAACCCATCGCCGCTCGACTGATTGGGTCCACACGGCTCTGGTGCAGGGCAATGCCGTGCGCGATTACGTCAAGTATGACGATCAGCCGAATTCAGTCGACGCGATTGCTGAATCGTTCTTACGCGCCTACCGGATTGCGATGACCGAGCCCAGAGGCCCGGTCTATATCTGCCTCGATACCGATGTTCAGGAAGAGAAAATCAGCAAACCGATGGTGGTGCCGCACGCCCAGTTATTCCGCCCGCCAGCAGGTCCGACAGCCAATCCGGAATCGCTGCGGCAGGCATCGCGGCTGCTCGCCGAAGCGCAGTGGCCGGTAATCGTTGCCGGCGAACTCGGACGCAATCCCAAGGCGCTGCCGCCTCTGCTGGACATCGCCGAGGAACTCGGCGCGGCGGTGATCGATTCGGATGGCCGCTATGCATTTCCCAGCACGCACCCGCTTAATCTCACCAACGCGCGAGAGGATGCATTGCGCGATGCCGACGTCGTTCTCGCGCTCGATGTGCCGAGTCTGGGTGTGCCGCTCGGCCCTTCGGTGCGCGAGCGCGGCAATTTTGCGCCGGTGATTTCGCCGAGCTGCAAAGTTATTCACATGACCCTGCTCGATCTCGAACGGCAGAGTTGGGTGAGCGATGCCATGTGGCTTTTGCCGGTGCACGTGCCCATCGCCGCCGATACCGCGGTGGCGTTGCCGCAGCTGCTCGAGCAGTTACGCGAGCGGATCAAGAATAATGCGGAGTCAGCTCGGCAGGTTCGCGAGCGCCGCGCCAAGGTCGAGGCCATCTATAATCAAGCGCGCAAGAAGAGCCAGGAATGGATAGAGAAAACTTGGCATGAAAAACCGATTTCGCAAGCGCGCTTCTTTGGCGAGATCAACAAGCGAATGCAAGGCAAGGCGTGGGCGCTGGTATCCGCGCACGGGCGTCGCTGGCGTGAAGTGATCGAAGTTACGGAGCCGGCGCACGGCATCGGCGGCGGCAGGGGAGGCGGGGTCGGCTACGGCTTGCCGTCATCGATTGGCGCCGCGTTGGGGCACAAAGAAAGCGGCAGGTTATGCGTCAGCATCATCGGCGATGGCGACTTTTTGATGACCTCGAATGCCTTGTGGACGGCGGCCAAGTACCAGATCCCTTTGCTTGTGCTGGTCATGAACAATCGCTCTTACTACAACGACGAAGAACATCAGGAGCGGATGGCCAAATGGCGGCAACGGCCGGTGGAGAATAAAGGAATCGGCATTCGCATCGAGGATCCCGCGCCGGATCTGGCGGCAATTTCCCGCGCGTTGAGCGTCGATGCTTTCGGGCCGATTACCGAACCTGATCAACTCGGCTCGACTCTAGATAAGGCGATCGCCATCGTCGAGGGAGGGAAGCCGGCGGTCGTGGATATCATCACGCAGCCACGGTGAGCTGCGATCAGCGGCGACGGCTCGACGGGTCGGTAAACGCAAGGATCTGAGTTCAGACTTACAGATGGGAAGAGCGCGTCTATTCGGGCTGGAAGGAGAGGTGCCGCTCTGCCTTATCGATTTAAAGATTTTCTGCGCCGCTTCTCGATGTCCAGGTCGAGTTGACGCGATTTTTCCTCTGTATACTTGAGCTTCTTGCGTTCTTGCGCCAACATCTCTCGTTCCCGTATCACAGCCCGCCTTTCGTCGGACAACCTTTGTCTTTCCGCGGTCATTTTCTGGTGTTCTTCGAGGATCTTCTGGTGTTCTTCCAGAATCAGGAGCCAGAGCTTCCCTTGTTCGGCAAACGGGCTCTGGGGATGGTTAGCGCCGAGGACTTTGAATGACTCGATCGCTTTGGGATAGTCTTTCTTGGGGTTCTGCGAGTATGCGGAGATGAACCCGATATTGAATAGCGCCGCATCGGGCGCGCCTCTGCCTTCGGCAAGCGCTCTTTGGTTTTCATGCAGGGCCGCGTCATACTTGCCTTCGGCAAAGAGAGCTTTACTCCGTTGCAAATATTCAGGCTGCGATTGTTTTTGCGGCTGGATGGGCTCGGGTTTCCCGATCTGTTCTCCGATTGTAGTGCAACCGACGACTGACACGCAGGCAGCCAAGGCGGAGGCACTTAGCGAATGACGAGAAAGTCTCATGTTGCCCCTGCAAGTCCGAGATGATCGGCGATGTTGTTCATTGTTTCTTTGCCTTTCCGGGGAGGTCACGATTTAATCGACTAAACGCCGGCCACAATGCCAGCAAAAACGCGGCCGTGCGTTAACCGCTAGCTCGTACGTGTATGACCCGCGCGCGTGAAAACGTTCGCTCCCTGAGAGAATCATTTTTTTGGTCATGATGCTTTCCGGGATTGATACCGCTACCGGCTCGGGACAATCGCCAGCGGCAGCCATGGCGGCGGTGGATGGCGGCTTTAGCTGGTTACAATGATCGATCAGTCGCTCGGTTTCCTTGATAATGACTTCCAATGATGGGTTTTGTTCGTGCCCGTCGGCTTGCGACAAATCCCGTTTCAAGTACGTGAGCCTTTGTTGGATCGAAGTAAGCGGGGCCGTTACCTGCTCGAAGAGGTCATCGAAAAATTCGGCTTGTGATCGGGCGGCTTCACGTATTCTGTGTCGCTCGTGTGCTAGGGTTTCTGAGAGTTCTCGGATTTCCGGGATTGCGCCGGTCTCAACCGCGCCATCGGGGACTTGGGGGTCTTCGGCTGTTCTCCGGGTCAACTCCAAGATCGGCTTCGTGATGCTCCTGCTGATCAGCAAAGACAGCGCGACGCCAAGTCCGATCACGACCAGAGTGCCGGCGACGGCGATATTTCGCGCCGCGCGCGCGGCTTGTTCCATGGTTTCCAGCTTATTGTTCAGGTTTGCCTGCAGCTGGGCTCTCAAGCGTTCGAGCTCTCTCAGGGCGGAATCTAAAATCTTCTCTCGCTCCTGCTGATACCGGCTCTGAGCATACGGCTGGCCGGCTTTTATGTAACGAACCTCTTGATCGAACAATTCATGATAGCGGAGGTGCAACTCATCGGTTCTGAGTAAACGCGCCGTAATTTCAACGGCGGTGGCGCGTGACGTCATCTCGCCCATATAGCGCTTGAAGTCTTCCTTGAAGTGGCGAAATTCCTTGTGGTGGGCATCGGCCCGGGTAAGTAAAAATCTTCCAGCATAACGCACTTCAGAGAGGAAGGCGTCGGTCAATGTCTCTTGATAGGCCATCATGCGATTTTCGCTATCCAAAGCCGAGCGTGCTGTTCCACTCAGGCCGCCTAACTGGACAATCGAATAAGCCGCTACGCCGGAGGCTAGGAGCAAGATGACGGAGTATCCTAAAATGATACGCCAGAATATTGGCAACGACATACTCTAATCCTCCGCGAAGTCCATAATTCTCGCATCGGCTGCCGAATGCCGCTGCTCATCTTTGGGCGCCGCCCCAAGATTCGTGGACACGCGCACGGCGAAGACAGAGCCTTCGCCAACTTTGCTGGTTGCCTCTATCGTACCTTCGAGGAGGCCGGCAAAGACTTTAACGATGTACAAACCGAGCCCCGCACCGGAGAAATGCCGCGTCGTTGTACTGTCGATTTGGCGAAACTTGTCAAAAATCAATGGCAGCAGATCCTCGGGAATTCCCGGTCCGGTATCTGTGACCTTGATCTCGAGAGTGTGATTCTGATTAATCAGCTGGAAAGACACAGTGACTGATCCATCGTCGGTAAATTTTATTGCGTTATCGATCAAGTTGGTGATGATTTGTTTTAATTTCATACGGTCGCTGACGATCGCAGGAAGGTCGGCCGGATAGTTCCAATTGATGGTGAGCTTTTTCTCCATCGGCATCATGTAGTCTGATCGGGTTTCCGCGATGAATGCTGCGAGATCAAACTTTTCCTTGTGCAAGATGACCGATCCGCTTTCTATCTTGGTGATCTCCAAAATACCGTTGATAAGCCTGAGCAGGTGCCCTGCCTGGGAAAGTATTTTGACGGTTCCTCTTTCCTGCTCGCTGCTGATGTTTCCGAACGCGCCCATCTTCATAGCTTCGGCATAATTCATGATGACATTTAGCGGAGTCCTCAGCTCATGGGACATCACTCCAAGAAACTCATCTTTGATGCGGTTCGATCTTTCCAGTGCCGCCGCTTGATTGCGGGTTTCTTCATAAAGCCGCGAATTATAGATGGGCATGGCGGTTCCACTGACCAGGGTGTTTAGAAAATTGATCTCCTCGGGCCCAAATCGATGCTCTTCAGCTGTATAGAAAGAAAGAACTCCCAATGCTTCCCCTCGGGCGATCAAAGGCAAACCGAGATAAGAGACAAAACCGTGCTTTCTGAAGAATTCCGGGTTGGTTGTTCTTGGGTCCAAATGGGCATTCGATAAAGCTAGCAGCCCCTGTTGATTGAGCACGGCGATCGGAAGACCTTCTTCGGTTGCCGGTAGCGGTTGTGCCGCCGTGTCATCGAGATTGCGGTGAACGACAGGCTTTAGCGCACTGGTCTTTCTGTCGATCCAACTTACGGTCGCGGCGCGAAACGGAAACAAGTTGGATAGTTGCTGCAACAGAGTTTCCAACAGCGTCGACATATCGAGAGTCGAGGTCACCGCGCAATTAAGGTCATAAAGAATGTTCTGACGCTGTCGTTGTTTGTTAATCTGATGTTCCGATACGATGGCTTCGGCTTCACGTTGCTCCAACGTCTGCGCAAGATCGTCAAAAGCGCGCGCCATCTGTCCGAGCTCGCTCCGCTCATAGGGCAGCTTGGTACGCGCACCCAGGTCGCCGCCAGCGACCTTCTCTGTCGCCGCAACGATGTCTCGGATTCGGCGAAGAAAGAAAATGTCGGCGCCAAACCATGCGGCCGCCAGCGCTAGAGCTGATAACACCCCGAGAACGATTAGGTTGCGAGCCAAAATGAGATTCGCCTCCTCGAATGCAGCGACAGTTGGGATATCGATGACCGCGAAAACGGTTTGGCCGCCTAGTGTGTTTCTCAACTGGCTCAAAGCAAAGAGTCGCCGAATGCCGTCGGCACCGGCTGCTTCGAAGCTTTTTTCGGTATCCCGAGAAGCCATGGTTTGTAGCAAAGTTTTTGCGATAATCGGCTCGTCTTTCCAGTCGTCTGTTTCAGGGTATCGAATCAACACCTTTCCGCTATTGTTAATGAGCGTGTAGGCTGCTCCCGGATACAGATGCGGTTCGACCGCCAAACGGGTCACCCAAGAAAAGTTCATAGCTCCGATGACGACGGCGCGTACGGCCTCGGGCGAGTCCATTACCGGATAGCCGATTTCCAAAAGTGTCTTGCCGGTCGAGGCATCGGTTCGAACAGTGCCGGCGGAAAAATCATGAGTCTCGATGACCCGCGCTTGATGTTTTCCTTTGGCGTTTAGGAGTGAGCTGGCGGCCGGCAACGCTGTGCAAATGGAATTGCCCTTCAGATCGGTGACACCAAGATCGGCGTAAAGCGGCTCCAACAATCCTGCCAGGATTTTCCGACAGCTTGCCTTGTCGTTCTCGCGAATTTGCGGCAAGCGGGCCAGCATGATCAAGAATTGGTGGGCGTTTTCGAAAAACCTTTCGTGCTCAGCGGCGATTGCCCGGGCCGCTCTCAACGCGTTTTTTTCCACTTGCTCTGCGGTCAAATCACGATGACTAGAAGCGCTGTGCAGAATGACGCCAAAGGCTGGAATGACAGCCAACAACACAAGAACAATAAGCCTGCATCTTAACGATGAAATGAACTGAACCATGGAGGCGAACCCGTGGACGAAGGCAGCGAGTGGCCCGCGTTACAGTCGAGGACCGCAACCGGCATGCCAGTCAGTCTATAGCGCTTTTTGGAGTGCAACTATAAAAGATGGCAACCCAACCCACTCACATCACAAAAAGCAGAACAACTTTGCCAATTCCTATGATATCTTGCGTGCGAGCGTCAGGTCTGAATAATTCTGCGTTAATTTGTCTGGTGGAGGACACGGCAAACCACAACCAGCGCTGCGGGCGTCTTCTAGTGCTAAGAATGGAAGAACTTGACGCACACGCGCCATGAACGGTAGAGTCGCGACTTCAACCTTCCGGACCTTTAAACAGCTAAGAAGGGAGAAACGAAATGGAAAAGATCATCGAGCAAAGTCTGATGGCGCAGCTGGCGCGCGAAGGCTTGGAGCCCAGACCGGGTGACCTCGAAGAGTTTGCCAAGATCATCGAGCTCTACGTGGATAACTTGAAGACTTTGCATTCGGTCAATCTCGGTGCCGAGGAGTTGGCGCCGGTGTTTCGGCCGGAATGGACGGGGAAGTGATTGAATGAATGACAACCGATCCGTGGGTCGCTTCGAACGACAAGCAGAGTCAAATACACCAGACTTGTCATTGCGAACGAAGCGAGTGATCTGGGCTTTGCCCCGGAATAGCTGATAGCGCAAAGCTGCAAAGGAGACTTACCATGGTTAGAGCCGAGAAGCCGCTCAATTACCTGTCGATTCACGAAGCTCAACAGCTGATTCAAAAGCGCCAACTCTCGCCCGTCGAGCTGACCCAGGCGGTGCTCGAGCGCATTCAAGCGATCGACGGTAGGCTGCATGCCTATATCGATTTAATGGCCGACAGCGCGATGCAGGAAGCTCGGGACGCCGAGGCGGAAATTCACAAGGGTAACTGGCGCGGTCCAATGCACGGCATTCCCGTGGCTGTTAAAGATCAATTGGACGTGAAAGGCGCGCAGGCACGGATTCGCCAATTTACTACGGGCGTCGGGGATGCAACCGCTGTCAGAAAATTGCGCGAAGCAGGCGCGATTATCATGGGCAAGCTTCATATGAGCAGTTTGCCTGACGGCGGGCTGCCGGTGCCGCGCAATCCCTGGAACACCGAACACATCACCGGCGGGTCGAGCACGGGTTCCGGCGCTGCCGTCTCCGGCGGACTCTGTTTGGGCTCTCTCGGCGAAGATACCGCCGGCTCGATTCGCAACCCCTCGGCTTTCTGCGGCATCGCCGGTCTGAAAGCGACTTACGGCCGGGTCAGCCGTTATGGGTTAGCGCCGCTGAGTTGGTCATTGGATCATTGCGGTCCCATGGCGCGTGTGGTCGAAGATACCGCCCATATGCTGCAGGCGGTTGCCGGCCATGATGCCAAAGATCCGACTTCGAGCAACGTCCCGGTGGCCGACTATGCCGGCGCATTGCGCGAAGACGTCAGAGGAATGACCGTCGGCGTGCCGCGCGACTATATCAACGAATGCGCGCCGCGCACCGATCCCATCGTCATCAAACTGGTCAACCGAGCCATTGAAGATTTGAAAAAATTGGGCGCGCGCATCGAGGAAGTTAAAGTACCGACATTGAATCTCGCCACCATCGCCAATGCCGTTATTTATTACAACGAATTCTGGGCCGCGCATAAGAGCGATGCCGCCTCTGTGCTGAAGAACGGCGCGGCGCAACGACGCGCGCGGATTTATCTGGGACTTTTAACCGGATCAGCGGATTACATTCAGGCGCAGCGCGTTCGAAGTCGTGTCCGAAGGGAATTTGCCGAGATCTTCGAAAAAGTGGATTGCCTGGCGTTGCCATGCCAGGCTGGTCCGGCGCCGCTGGTTAAAGATGTCGGACCCATCGACACGTTGTTCAAACATGTGGTTCCCGAATACCACGGGCCATTTAACTTGACCGGACTGCCGACGTTGTCGGTTCCTTGCGGATTCTCGGATAGTCATTTGCCGATCGCTCTACAACTCGTCGGCAAACCGTTCGATGAAGTGACGATCTTGCGAGCGGGGTACACCTACCAGCAAAGTGCCCCGTGGTACCAGCAGCGTCCGCCACTTTGAAAAAATTCAAATCGTTCAAGCAGTTCAAACCTTAAAAGGAGAAGAGAGATCATGGATATACAACGGATCAATCCACGTGAATGGAACTGTAGCGCGGCTGTCTTTGGAGATCTGGTTTTTCTTTCGGGCACCGTCGCCGATAACAAATCGCTGCCGATGAAAGGACAAACCGAAGAGGTCTTGCGCAAGATCGATGCGGTGCTGGCAAAGGCGGGTACCAACAAATCTCGAATTCTCAGCGCGACGGTCTATATGGCTGATGCCGCGCTGAAGGATGAGATGAATGAAGCCTGGATGGCCTGGGTCGATAGGTCGAACCTTCCGACGAGGACGGCGGTGGGCGCGGCGCTCACGCCGGGCACTCTCGTCGAAATCACCGTATGTGCGGCTAAATCGTAGCCAAATCAAAGCACGGCATCCTGTCGATGCCGTGCCTTTCAGATCGGGGAGACTGTAAACGGTTCTTACATTAGCTAGCTCATCAAACAGACCGGGAGGATTTCGCCGCGTTCGTCCCACCGGGCCTTGACCTTGCCTGCCATTTAGAATATTTGACACTCCCTAATTTATGGGACTCTAAGCGTTTTGTGTGGAGCCACGCCATCGGGATCAGATAAGGTCCAAAGAGGGCTACGAACATGCCAGAACAACTGATGACGCTAGAGCAGGTTGCCAAGTATCTCAATGTCGATAAGTTTACAGTCTACCGCTTGTTAGCCGATAGGGAGTTGCCGGCTTTCAAGGTTGGCAACCAGTGGCGCTTTAAAAAGAAGTTGATCGAGAACTGGCTAAAGAAAAATTCCAATCTCCAGAAAAAGCGTTCTCAGTAAACGACATTCCCGCTTCGTTTTGCCCCTCGCCAAAGCGGCAAACTATTCGCCGAAAATTAAGGCCGATCCTGGATTGCCGCGCAATCGAAGCTTTTCCTAGATCAGTCTCGAACGCCGGTTTCTTCGCCGCGATAGGTAGAGCAGTTAATAGCCGCTTTCAACTATTTTGCGAACCAATGAATCGTCGATGATCTCTTCCGATTTAAGTTTCTGCAGCTTCGGATTGGTGCGCGCGAGAATCGAATGAATTTTCTTTACACCCTCGACCTTGGGTCTCATATCGTTGGTGTAGACTGACACCAAAGCATTGTAACCGTTCTCGGCGTCCTCGGTGCGAGGGAGACGCAGGACCCTGGCCATGGTCTGCAATACCGCGGGTTTATTTTCCGGTTTCATGAAAAATCGCATCGCGTCGATCGTGCCTTTCAGCATCGATTCGTATAGTTTGGGCTCCTGGCGAACCGCGCTCTTGCGGGCGACCAAAGACGTTCCCAAGTAGGATATGGGCGCGCGCGCCAAATCAAGCAACACCGTGTAGCCTTTCTTTTTAAGCGGCGCGCTAAATGTTGAGCCCATCCATGAAGCTTGGGCGCGCCCGGTTTCGAGCGCCTGAATTCGCGAGGGTTGATCCCCGAGAACGATGAAGCGGATGTTGTCGCGTTCGGGATCTAAACCGAGATAATCGAGCGCGAGCATATTGTTAGCCCAACCGCCGCCGCCGATGCTTTGGATGGCGAGTTGCTTGCCTCTAAGCTCTTCGGGTTTTTTGATTTCCGGTCGCGCCATAAAGTCGCCTTCGGGCCGGCCGACAACCGTGCCTATCACCGCAGCATCCATTCCTCCGGCGGCCACGTTCAGGACATTGTTGGAACTGGTAAAAACCATTTGAACGTCGGCTGAGGCAAGCGCCGACATTGCCAGCGGCCCGCTCCGCATGAAGATCGCTTCCACATTGAGGCCGTGCTTGCGGTAAAATCCTTGATCGACGCCGACCCAAAGAACCGCCGGGGTCTCGCCTGACGTACCGTTGGCGATGCGAAACGTGGTGAGGCTCTGCGCTTGCGTTCCGGTGCTGGAAAGCAGTTCGAGAAACAAAGCCGTCGCTAAAATGACGAAGCGGTTGCCTGCTCGAGAAGATTTTGTTTTCACGGTTGACTCCGCAACTGATTGATATTCGTTTGGTCAGTTCGATCGAAGTGTTGGGTCGCCTTTATTGGGCCTCAACCCATAGAAACGTTCCGCGTTGCGGTAGCGAATTGCGTCCTTGTCGTCTTCAGTAAGCCGTTTATTCTCATTCAGTTCTTCGAGTTCCGCCTTGCAGGTATCGTTGTTGACCTCGTGGGGAAAATCAGACGAAAAAATAAATGGCTTGTTGCCGACGATGCTGACGGCGAAGGGCAGTGTCAATTCATCCCCTTCAACACCGATGAAGATCCGACCCTCATCGACATGGCGTTTGATGTAATCGGTAATCGATTCCTTGTCGCGAAATTTCAAGAAGCGAGACCGGGGATCGTACTGCACGTGGCTATTCCAGGAGCGCTCAAAACGCTCCACACAATTGACGAACCAGCCAGCGCCGGCTTCCATGAAACCAAACCGCGCATTGGGATACTTGTCGAAGATGCCGTTAAAGAGAACGCCGGCGAAGTTCACCATCTGACCGAATGGATGGCCCAGAGCGTTGACCGGGGCGTAAGGACTCATGTCATCGAGACCCATATGATCGTGAACGCCGCCGTGGATGCCGATGGCACAGCCAAGACGATTCGCCTCGTCGTAGATCGGCCAGTAGCGCTCATCGCCAAGATGATTCTGGCTTTGCATCGGGCCGGTGCTTGGCAGCATGGCGCCGCAGAAGCCGAGCTCTTTGACGATGCGGCGAAGTTCTTGCACGGCTTCGGCCGGTTCCTGGAGCGGAATCAACCCTAAGGCTTGGAAGCGGGAACTCTTGCTGATGTATTCGTCGTGCATCCAGTCGTTATAGGCGCGCGCCAATTCGATCGCCCAGTCTTTGCTGACCACGCGTCCGAAGGACAACCCGTTGGTCGGATACAATACCGCGCTGTCGAGACCGACATCCTCCATGAATTCGAGCCAACCTTCGCGGCCAACCTTGGCGAACGCGCCGGGCGGAAGAAAATGGGCGTTAGCCGCATGAAGATGATCGTTTGGTGGATACGGTGAACGGCCCGAGCCGAAACGGCCGCGATACTCTTCGGGCATGCGCGCCGAGATGGCGGAGTGATCTTCGACGACGTGTCCGTCGCCATCGATTATTTTTGGTTTATATTGTCCCATCGATTTATCTCCCAAAACTAACAATGTGATAAAGAAGTAACTTGCAGACTGCTCAAAAAGATCTCGGATGCGATGCGCGAATCATAAGGATGAAAGCGGAAATCTGAAAGCGGAATTCAGTTTTCAGCTTTCATAATTCATCTTTAGAAAGCATACGAGTCTTTTTCGCCGGTCTGCTAAAGCAGCTGATAGAATCGTTGCGCATTACCAAACAGGATCGCTTCTTTATCCGCGACCGTCAGCTCGGTGTTCTCGCGCAATTCTTCCAGTTCGTGTTTGCAGGTGTCGGCATCGACTTCGTGAGGATAGTCGGTTGAATAAACAAACGGCTTGTTGCCGACAATGCGCAGCGCTTCCGCGATGGTTAATTCTTCGCCTTCGACGCCGAGATAAATGCGGCCTTCATCGATGTGCCGACAGACATAGTCGATAATTTTTTCGCCTTTTCTCAGTTGGAGGAAACGGCCGCGAGGATCGAATTGAACATGGCTTTCCCAGGAGCCGGTGAACCGCTCGAGGCATGTCAGGAGCCATGCCGAACCTGCCTCCATAAACCCGATTCGGAGTCCAGGAAATTTGTCAAAAATGCCGTTAAAGATAATCCCGGCGAATGCGATCATCTGTCCCATCGGGTGGCCCAGCGCATTGACCGGCGCGTAGGGACTTAGATCGTCCATAAGGAGGCCTTCATGGGCGCCGCCGTGTATGGCGATGGCGCAGCCAAGGCGTTCGGCCTCACCGTAGATCGGCCAGTATTTCTCGGATCCGAGGTGCGGCATATTCGCGCCCATCGACGGCAACATCGCGCCGCAAAAACCCAGATCGCGGACGATGCGCCGCAATTCGATCATCGCTTCGGCAGGTTCTTGTAATGGAATGAGTCCCATGGCTTTGAAGCGCGGGCTCTTGGAGACGTAGGTATCGTAGATCCAATTGTTGTAGGCGCGGGCCAGCTCGATGGCCCAATCACGGCTGACGATTTTGCCAAACGCCAGTCCCGCGCTGGTGTAAAGCACCGTCGTGCCGATGCCGACATCATCGAGAAACAACTCCCAACCTTCGCGGCCGACGTTGGCAAACGCGCCGCGCGGGGTGAAATGGCGATTTGCGGTGTGCATATGATCGATGGGTGGAAAAGGACTCTTGCTGCGGGCATCGGAAAAACTCCTGCCGACGTACTGCTCCGGCATGTATTTCCAGATCGTGGCGATGTCTTCGACAACGTGGCCGTCGCCGTCAATGATTTTCTGTTCGGTGGGTATGCTCATGAATTCTCCCTCTACTAGTTCAAGACAATCGCTGCTCGTTCCAGTTGCTGCGGTTTAAAGGCCCATCTAATTTCTTCTCACTACCGCGCCGCGCTTCATGCTTTCTTTATAACGAAAGCAGGCACCGGTCCAGACGTTAGGCACGGATTGATTATGTGGATGTGAGAGGACAACATTCGACTCTCGAATCTGCGTCCGCTGGTGGCTCAAAAGTTGGAACGATCAAAGATTTAGCCGAGTTTGCGGGCTTTTCTCGCCGCTTGTCGCCTCGATCAATTTGGTATGTTCTTCCCCGGAGCAAGATGTGAACTCTCCAAAGCTGCAGCACCTGCGCTTTCTCGAGACCTACCAAAAAGCTCACACCCGCTTTTTCTGTTGTGTTAAAATCTCGCTAATCTTGCCTGCTCAAAGACACGGAAGGACTCTCCATGAAAACTTACAAGACTCGCTACTTGTTTCTGTTGTTGATTCTGGGCGCTTGTTCATCGAAAAGTGTCTCTCCCGGCATGACCCTCGTCACCGGCTTGAATGGTTATCATGACGAGATGGAACGACTCGAGGCACAGGAGGCGCGCTGGCCGGAGCGACAAAAGGTCGGCAATACCATCAGGACAACCTTTCTGATGACCATGGGCGGTTCGAAAGAGTTTAATCGGCTGGTGGAACTCGACGTCAAGAGAAGAGAGTATCTGATCGTTTTGAGGGCAAACTCGTTGCGGCCTGACCGTGTCGCGGAGGTCAAGCAGGAGTTAGTTGGCATCAATTCGGACATCGATGCGCTCACGACGATCGTCAAAGGACAGGTCGCTGCGCGCAGTACCTCACAGCCGCAGGCGGAGCCGCAGCAGATGGTTGAAAGTGTCGCCACCGTAGGTTTGCTGACCATGGCAATCGATACTTTCTCGCCGAACGGTGCGGCGGACGTTGCCGTTCCGAGCATCAACGTGGGCGGCTATACCGTCATTGATCAAAAAAACTTTACTTTGGTGAAAACTCCGCAAGGCCAGACTTTTCAATGCACAACGGTTTTGGTGCAAGAAGAGGGAGCGGGGATAAACTGCGGGCTTCTTGCCGGTAAATAGACCTTTTGGAGTTCGTTTCAGCGCAAATTACTCTGTTCCATGGGCATGGTCCCAAAAATTTTCAGTATGCCGCACCCGGACGGATAGCTTCGCTCAAGGAGTTAATCCTTGCGATATAGCGCTTTGATAAATCCGCTGTCTTCAAGCTGCTGCAGCAAGCTGTTGTCGACGAGCTTTTCGAACGGTACGCGAAGCTGGTCCTTGGGATAAAGATCCAGAATGGCTTGCACCGAATCCTTTCGCACATAGGGAATTTCTTCAAAAACATTCGCGTGCGGCTGATACGCTGGCCGCACGATATCAGCCGAGACTCTCATGCGTTTTGCGATCGAAGCGATGATGAGCTCGGGTTTTTCTTTCGCAAGCTTGATGCTCTCAACGTATGCCCGTAAAAGATTGAGCGCTGTATCGCGCCGGTTCCGGAGAAAATTGCGCTGCACCTCGATAGCTCCTTGCAGGAACGGAATTTTCAATGAGGACAAATCGACCAGCTCTCGAAACCCCGGACGAGGCGGTGAGCCAAAGCTCGCATCGACCAGACCTCGATCGAGTGAAATAAAAGCTTCCGGTAAGCCGGGATGGTGTAGGTACTTGACCTCGCTCTCGCCGATGCCGCCGGATTTCAGGGCTAAGCGAGCAATGGTGTGGCTCGCGGAGCCCGCTCGGGTTACCCCTAGAGTTTTGCCCTTCAAATCGCCGATGGTCTTGATCGGCGAATCTTGACGCACCCAAATAGACATCACCGCGAAATTGCCTTTGGCTGCGATAAATACGAGGTCGCTGCCGGCCAGAACCGCAGCAACCGCGGAGGGTCCGCCGAAGGCGCCGAATTCTACCGAGTTGCTCACCAGCGCCTGCACCGGTACTGCGCCACGGGCGTGAATGACGTTGGCGTTGAGACCGTATTTTTCAAAAAGCCGAGCATCTTCCATCAGCCAGAGCGTCGCGTTCGTCGCCGCGACAGCTTCATAGATGACGCTGACGGGAGTTCTCTTATCAGAAATGCTTTGGCCGAATGCCTTGGAAGGCCAAAGCGAATTTGCTGCGGTCAAAAAAATCAGCACAAGGATAACGATTGCGGCAAGTTTCTTCATCGTCGCAAGACCGTTGACAAAGAGGCCATGTTATTTCTTCACCCGAGTCGCGTTTACGCCGCCGGGCATTTTGAACCGGCGCCACTCGCCGCTCCAATCGCAGCCGCAAGCTTTGCAGTACCACTCGCTCATGCCTTCCCATTCTTCGCGATCGGCAATGATCGCGTCGCCTTTGTCGATGAGTTTTTGCAATGCTGGGCTCGGAATGCCGTGGACGATCGGTATGATCTCAACCGAGCCGCACTCGGGACATGCGCGAGTTTTCTTTCTTGGGTGATTTTGGTTGCGGGCTTTTCTTTCCGCCATTGGTGTCTGTTAAATTTACATTTAGATCGTCTTGCGCACCTCTTTTGCAACGTCGACGAGCAGCTTCGCTTTGGCATCGGCGAGTTCCCGGCTGATGGTCATCAAGCCGCAGTCCGGCGCCAAGAGCAGATTTGCCGGATCGATGTATTTGAGAGCGTGGCGCACGCGCTGCACAACCGTTTCTACCGGCGGCACCGGGGAATCACTGGGATCGACGCAGCCGAACATGATCTTGCGACCCTTGCAGATGCCCAGCACCGCTGGGTCGTAAGCGCTTCTCGCAAACTCGACGGCGAAACCGCCGATCTTGGTTTTCATTAACTCTTCCAGCAATTCCGGATACTCGTACTGATGTTGCCGATCAGCTCCGCCGGGATAGCCGTAGCAGAGATGCACAATCGTCGGAATCCGAATGTCTTCGAGGCAACGATCCAGCGCCCGGGCGCCATACGCAAACACCTTTTCATGGTAGCGGGTCATGGCCGGCTCGTCGATTTGCAATACATCGCATCCGGACGCTTGCAGCTCCAATAGCTCTGAGTTGATCGCGGCGGCGATGTCCATGGCGAGAGCGGGTTCATCGTTGTAGGTCTCGTCCAATGTGCTGTCGATCACCGTCATCGGTCCGGGGACGGCCATCTTGATCGGTTTGCTGGTTTGCCGCTTGGCGAAACGCAAATCTTCGACGTTGACCGACCCGCGTCGAGTGACCTTGCCGATGATGCGCGGCACCAGGTGTTCCTGCTCACG
Source organism: uncultured delta proteobacterium (assembly GCA_963745835.1). Classification (GTDB taxonomy): domain Bacteria; phylum Desulfobacterota; class Binatia; order UBA9968; family UBA9968; genus WHTF01. The sequence continues at coordinate 299,318 of CAVUZH010000024.1, read as the reverse complement.
GCGGCGATAGATCTTTTTAACTGCTTGGTTTTCGACATCGATCCCTTCGAACGCGGCCAGGATGTGGTGAATAAAGCCGATCCGTCGTTGTTCTCCGTCGGTCAGCAAATCGAGGCCGATCTGTTGCTGGGTTTGCAGGATCAAGCGAGTGGCATCGTCCTGCGCCTCTTTGAGCGCGTCGCCTTGCCAATGAAACCTGACCTGAGTGCGTTCCGATTTCGCCAGCCAAGCGGGACGCGGAAAACTGCCGACGGTCGTGGCGGCCACGGGTGGAAGTTGCATGGGTTTGCCTCCGAAATGTTGCTCCAATCTATACTGAGCCGTGCACTTAAAGACAACCTTTTCATGAAACACGTTCTGTAGTAGCGTCGGCTTGGCGCGAAAGGAGAAACCGGTGGCGGTGCTGTTAAAGGATTGAAAAACGGTCCATTGGAAATCTCAGGCGCAGTGAAAGTGTTGGACTATAAAGGCAAAGAATACGCCGATGCTGGAGATCCGGTTTATCTCTGTCGTTGCGGCCAACAAAGAGCAAACCTTCCTGCGATGGCAGCCACGCAGTCGTAGGCTTCAAGTCCGAAGAAATAGCCGGCTAAGATACACTGTGATGAACGAGGGAAGAATCCAGGTGCCTGGCTCAACTATTCAGTCATCGCGTTGATCTTAATGGGTATAAACTTGGAATTTTGTTAATGGGAGGTGCCGCTATGGTTACGAGTAACGAACTCCATCTGTATTTGCTCACGGCGGAAGGACTGATCCGCTGCGGCTGGGACGGTCGATCGGAGCATGTTGAAATTCTTAATAGCGCGTTGGCTGGCGAAGTTCTTCGTGAGGTGGTCCAAGATCCTTTCGAGCGAAATCATCTTTATGCGGCGACAATGACGGAAATCCACGTCAGCGAAGATGGCGGCGCGCATTGGAAGTGGCTTCCCTCTGGAGGCATCGATTTCCGCGATATCTGGGCGATGGAGGTCGACCCCAGCCGGTGCGACCAAATCTATGTCGGCACATTGCCCGCCGCTGTCTACGTCAGCGAAAATGGCGGCCGCTCGTTTCGAGAGCTCTCCGCATTTCGCAAGTTGCCTGAATATGGCAAATGGACTTTTCCTCCGGCGCCGCACACGGCTCACATTCGTTGCTTTGCGCTGGACGCGCGGTTCCCGGACGAGATCATCGTCGGTATCGAAGAAGGCGGTATCGCGTGCAGCCGGGATCGCGGCGAGAGTTGGCAGGATATCAGCGGTCCGCAGAGTGCGATGGCCTATCCGGAGTACAACGATCCGGCGGGTATCAAGCCCTACCAGATGGGACAGCATGAAGAGGGTCGAGTCTACCGCGACGTGCACTGGGTTCTGCGTCATCCACGTAAAACGAATCGACTCTATGCAACCACCGGCATCGGCACTTACCGCTCCGACGACGACGGTAAATCCTGGAGCAAGGCGGAGTACGGTATGGGGCGGGCCTACGCCATTCCGATTGCAATCCATCGCGACGCACCGGACAGAATATTTCTTGGCGCGGCTGAAAATGGACCAACCTCATGGCTCGGTCACCGCACGGTGCGCGCCGGGCCGTATAATACGATCAAGTTCAGTCGGGATACTTCGGAGAAACTCGGCGGCGCGAAAACCGGAATCTTGCGCAGCGATGATGCCGGAGAAACCTGGCGCCGCCTGAACAACGGATTGCCGCAATCTTACCCACACATGACTTGCGGCTTTGCTTTGCATCCGCAGGATGGCAAGACCGTGTGCGTGAGCTATACCGACGGTTCGATCTATGCGAGCAACGATGCCGGTGATAGCTGGCGTAAGCTCGACGTGAATGTCTCGAAGCTTTATGGGATCCGGCTGATGGCAGCCAATTGATCTGTGAAAGGCGCTCTTTAAAGGTTTAGGAAGATCCGCTCGAACAGCTTTCCGAATCAGGATCTTTCGTTTGGCGCCAGATATTGTTTTTCCAATTGCTGCCACTCATCGAGGCCGACGACTTTGTCGCGCTCTTTGAAAGTGGTCAGCGCATCGTCCATCTTTTCCGTCGTGCCCTCGCGCTTAAGCAGTCCGAGCGCCTGCCTCATGGCGTGGATCGCGGCTCTTTGCGTTTCGGACGGATAGATGGCGATGCGGTAACCCATCTGCTGCAGGCGTTCAACCGGTAGCATGGGAGTTTTGCCGCCTTTGAAAACATTCACCAGCAGCGGCACGTTGGCAAGGGCGCGAGGAATCTCCTCCAGTTCGGCTTCAGACTGCGGCGCTTCGACAAAAACGGCATCGACTCCAAGCTCAGCAAAGGCTCTGCCCCTCCGAATCGCATCATCGAAGCCATGCACGCCGCGCGCATCCGTGCGCGCGATAATCGAGAAATCGGGATCGCTGCGGTTGGCCAGCGCAGCTTGCAGTTTCTTTTCCATTTCAGCCAGCGGGATCACTTCTTTGCCGTCGAGGTGACCGCAGCGCTTGGGCGTGATTTGGTCTTCGATGTGGATTGCGGCAACGCCGGTCCGCTCGAATTCTCTGACGCTGCGCACTAAATTCACCGCATTGCCGTAGCCGGTGTCGGCATCGGCGATAATTGGAATTTTTACCGCGGCGACCACTTGCGCCGCGCGGTCTATGACCTCGGACATAGTCACGAGGCCGATATCCGGTATGCCCATGCTCCGCGCCACCGCGCCGCCGCTTAGATAAGCGGCCTCGAAGCCGGCTTCCTCGACCAGGCGCGCCGACAAGCCGTCGAAGCATCCAGGGGCAACCAAAAGGCGGTCACGTTTAAACAGCTGCTTGAGTAGTTGTCTCGAATTCATTTCGTTCTCCGATTTTCTTTTCGTAAAAAATTTTCAAAATGGCACAGCGAGTGAGGGCGAGCCCCTCCCGAGCAAAAGCAATAGGTCCAGCAGGCTGCTGAAAAAAACCCATATGCTTCGTTGCGCTCAATCGCCTCGCTCCAACTACTTTAAGTACGCCTTGGCTCGGCGATTTCTCGCGCGCCTCGCCTTTGGATCTTTTTGAGCAGCCTGCAACCAGAGTTCTTCAGCAACCTGTTAGTCCTGGCTATGCTCCGAATCTCAGATTTCAGATCCCAGGTTTCAACTTTGTCATTTTGAGATCTGAGATTTGCCATTGGAGATCCCGTAGGGCGCCTCACCTCAATCGGTGCACGGTTGGCCATCTCCCCTGCAAATTTGGCATTAAATTCATGCGGAGTGTACGATGAACATGTCGGTGAAAACATCGACGGGAGTTGAGTGCAAGGCTTTCAAATCCAGGCACAGCTCGAGAATCTTTTTGCTCCAGGAAGGCGCCAGCCGCGAAGCCAGATTGGTTTCAAATTTTTTGACCAGCAGCGGTATGCCTTCGGCGCGGCGCCGGCGATGGCCAACGGGGTACTCGACCGCGATGTTTTCAGTGGCAGAACCGTCAGTGAAAAAAACCTGGACCGCATTGGCGATCGAGCGCTTGTCGGGATCGAGGTACTCTTTCGAATAACGCGGATCTTCGACAACTTCCATTTTGGAACGCAGGGCATCGATGCGCGGGTCTTTGGCCACTGCATCTTGGTAATGATCGGCCGTCAGGTCGCCGAAGATGAGACCGATGGCGGTCATGTATTGCAAACAGTGATCGCGATCGGCTGGATTGTAGAGCGGTCCCGTTTTATCGATGATGCGTATCGCCGATTCGTGCGTGGTAATCCGAACCTTCGCGATGGCTTCAAGTCGGGGACTGACTTGCTGGTGTAGCCGCAAGGCGCATTCCACCGCCGTTTGCGCGTGAAATTCCGCCGGATAGGAAACCTTGAAAAGAATATTCTCCATCACGTAGGAGCCGAAGGGCCGGCCGAGCTTGAATGAATTGCCATGAAACAGCACGTCATAGAAGCCCCACTCTTTAGCCGACAGCGCAGACGGATAGCCGATCTCGCCGCGCATTGCCATCAGCGCGAGACGCACTCCTCTGCTGGTGGCATCGCCCGCAGCCCAGGATTTGCGCGGGCCGGTATTGGGCGCGTGACGGTATAGGCGCAAGCTGCCGCCATCACTCCATGCATTGGAAAGAGCGCTGACGATCTGCTCTCGGCCGCCGCCGAGCATTGCGCTTGCCACCGCGGCGGTCGCAACTCGGACCAGCAAGACGTGATCGAGGCCGACGCGGTTGAAACTATTCTCCAGCGCGAGGACCCCCTGAATTTCGTGCGCTTTGATCATGGCGGTAAGGACATCGCCGATCGTGAACGAGCGTTGCCCCGAGCGAGTCAAGTAATCGGCTAGAGCCAAAATGCCGCCGAGATTGTCCGAGGGGTGGCCCCACTCGGCGGCCAGCCATGTGTCATTGAAGTCGAGCCAGCGAATCATCGCGCCGATATTGAAAGCGGCATGCACCGGATCGAGCTGCCAGGGCGTGCCGGGAACCCGTGCGCCATTGGGCAGCAACGCTCCGGGAACGACCGGCCCAAGCTGGTTTGTGCACTCCGGATAACGCAGTGCCAGGAGTCCGCAGCCCAGGGTGTCCATAAAACAATAGCGAGCGGTATCGATGGCCTCTGCGCTGCTGGATACGTAATCAGCCGCGTAAGCGGCGATCTCAAGCAAAAGCGCATCAGGGGATGGACGGATATTGGAAGTCGTTGAAGTCATAAGGCTGATCTGAGTTTTTTACGGGCAAGTAACGATCAAGGAGCGAACTCTCCGGAGCGAAGGCGATGAGCCTCCATCTTGAGGCAGCCTGCGAACGATATTGCTGAAGCGCGGCTTGCTGAAAAGCACCTGGAGTTCATTGCCAAGCACCCTAAACATCATTGAACCTTTTCACTCTGCGACTTCGCTTCTCCGAGCTCACTCCTCGATCGCCATCGTGACGTAGTTTCTCGAACGATGGTGCATCAAAGCTAAGTAGCGGTTTGCTGAAAGCTCTGATTATAGGCTGCTCAAAAGACTCAGAGGCGAGACGGGCGAAAAATCGGCGAGCGAAGGCGTACTCTTCAGTACGTCGAAGCGAGACGATTAGAGCCCAACGAAGCATATGAGTCTTCTTCAGCAGCCTGCTAGCGGTCCGCCATGGGCACGTAAGGCCGCGGGTCGGGACCGACGTAGTCTGCGTTGGGGCGAATGAGCCGGTTGTCGGCGCGCTGTTCGATGATATGCGCGGCCCAACCGGTGATGCGCGAAACCACGAACAACGGTGTGAACATCGCGGTCGGGATGCCGCAGAAGTGATAGGCGCTGGCGCTGTAGAAATCCAAATTGGGAAACATTTTTTTTTCTCGCCGCATGACCTGCTCGACCCGTTCCGATACTGCGTAGAGCTTCTTGTCGCCCTGAGCATCGGCGAGCTTTTTGGCCCATGCTTTGATCACGTCGGAGCGCGGATCAGAGATTTTATACACGCGATGCCCAAAACCCATGACCAGCTTTTTGGCGGCAGTCATTTCGAGAATTCCGCTCTCAGCTTCCTCCGGGGTGGAATATTTTTCCAGCAACTCCATGGCAGCCTCATTGGCGCCGCCGTGCAGGGGACCGCGTAAAGCGCCGATGGCGCCGGTTATCGCGGAATAAAAATCCGGCAAGGTGGAGGCGATGGTGCGCGCGGTAAAGGTCGAGGCATTAAATTCATGCTCGGCATAAAGAATCAACGACACGTCGACGGCGCGGCGGCATAGCTCGTCCGGCTTTTTGCCGTGCAGGAGATGCAGGAAATGGCCGGCGGTGCTGTCGTCCTCGGTTTTGGTATCGATGCGTTTGCCGCTATTGACGTACTGATGCCAGTACAAAAGCATCGAGCTAAAGCATGCGGTCAGCCGGTTGGCGATGGCGATCTGATCGTGTTCTTTATTCTCGGGCTCGAGAGTTCCGAGCATGGAACACGCGGTGCGCAAGACGTCCATCGGGTGCGTGCTGCCCGGTATGTGTTCGAGTACAGCTTTGAGCGGCGACGATAATCCGCGCTGCTTGCGCAAGGTCTCTTTGTATTCGCGCAGCTGTGATCCGCTCGGCAGCTTGCCGTAGATCAGCAGATAGGCGACTTCTTCGAAGGTCGAGTGCTCGGCTAGGTCATAGATCGAGTAGCCGCGATAGGTAAGTCCTTTGCCTTCTTTGCCGACGGTCGCAATCGACGTGTTACCGGCAATGATTCCAGCTAAGCCACCCGTTTTGTCGGTTGCCATAAGAATTCCTCCAAGCTCCACTTTGCCCTGAACCGAATACCTATTGCAAGCAAGTTGCAGGACTTCTTCCATCGATCTCGCGCGGCGAATCTTTCGCTACGCAGATGATCTTCGCCTTGAGCCTGCCGGGCCGGCGCAATCCTTTCCAGGGCTCTTGACAGTTTGGGCTACAGATTATGTACTCGCTTGCTGTGACTATCTTATCTGGGATGAGGAGTAATGAGCATGCCGTTACCACAGAGTTTCAAAGCAATGATTGTTTCCGAGACCGCGGACAAAAAGTTTTCGCGAGAGATAAAGCAGTTGGCTCTGGGCGATTTGCCCGCCGGTGAACTGGTCATCGAGGTTAAATATTCCTCGTTGAACTATAAGGATGCGCTATCGGCTACCGGCAATAAAGGAGTCACTCGGAAGTATCCGCACACGCCCGGCATCGATGCCGCCGGGGTTGTCGTCAATTCCACCAGCAGAGACATCGCCGTCGGTAGCGAGGTCATCGTCATGGGATATGATCTGGGGATGAATACCGCCGGCGGTTTTGGCCAGTACATTAGCGTGCCGGCGGGATGGGCGGTGAAGTTGCCGGCGGGGCTATCGTTGCGAGACAGCATGGGCTACGGCACTGCCGGCTTTACCGCGGCGTTGTGCGTGATGAGATTACTGGCAGGAGGTCTCAACAAGGAAGCCGGTGAAGTGCTGGTGACCGGCGCCACCGGCGGAGTCGGCAGCGTCGCGGTGGGGATTCTCGCCAAGTTAGGTTTCGACGTGGTTGCCGCCACCGGCAAAGCAGCCGAAAAAGATTTCCTCACCGGGCTCGGCGCCAAAACCATCATCTCGCGCGACGAGGCTAATGACACCTCAGGAAGGCCGCTTCAGAAAGGCCGCTGGGCTGGCGCGGTCGACACCGTCGGCGGTAACATCCTGGCCACCGCGCTCAAGTCAGCAAAATACGGTGGCCTCGTCACGGCTTGCGGCAATGTCATGTCCGCTGATCTATCAGTGAGCGTGTTCCCGTTTATTTTGCGCGGAGTCAGTCTGCTTGGGGTGGATTCGGTCGAGATCCCGATGACCACTCGCGCGCGCGTATGGCAGAAGCTTGCCACCGAGTGGAAACTGGACATGTCAGGCGATCTTATAACCGAATGTTCATTGGAAGAGTTGAATCCTAAGATAGACGAAATTCTCAAAGGTGGAATTCGCGGCAGGGTGCTGGTCAACTTAAGCAAGTGATCCCAAACAGAATGTTAAAAACAATACTGGGCTTTTTTGAATTTAATATGTTCCAGCCGTTCAAAACGTTCCAGCCGTTCAAGGCGTGGAAAGCACAGATCTGGATCTTTCCCAGACTTAGAAATATTTTTCCAGCTACCTGTTAGTTAACAAGCAACATCCGGCTTTTTTTACCCTCGCCCGTTTACGGGAAGAGGGAAGGGTGAGGGCTTGAAGAATCGAAAGGACAACAATTGACTGGCGACAGTGAAACTAATTCTGACTCGGCGCTAGATCACCTCCGGATCATCGAGCTGGGTGACATTCCCGCGTCCTATGCGACACGTTGGCTGGCGGATCTTGGCGCAGACGTGATCAAGGTCGAACCACCCGGCGGCGATCCCAGCCGCCTGCTGCCGCCCTTTGCCGGTAATGTCGAGGATCGCGAGCGCAGCCTTACCTTCATTCATGCTAATACCAACAAGCGTAGCATCGTTCTTGATTTGGCAGCTGATGCCGACCGTGAGAGCTTCGCCCGGCTGCTCGCTTCCGCGAATCTCCTCATCGAAGCGACGCCGCTTGGCTATCTGGAGAAGTTTGGCTTCACCGATGAGCGCTTCGCCAGAGACTTCTCCCATCTGGTTGTCGTTTCGATAACCCCATTCGGCAGGACCGGACTATACCGGCATTACAAAGGAAGCGACGCCATCGCCAACGCCACTGGTGGTTTTCTTTTTGGCCAGGGCGACAACACCAAAGGGCAGTGCACCGCCCCAAGCCATCTCGCCTATCAAGTAGCCGGCGCGATGGCGGCGATGTTGGGATTAGCCGGAATCCGTCACGCCAGAGAAACGGGCGCGGGCCAGCGAATCGATGTCTCGTTGCAAGAAGCGCTGACGTTCACGAATAGCAGCTCGATTGCGCGTTACAGCCGGGAAAATCGCCTCGAGCGCCGGCCCGGCGGCAAAGCATATGGCGGCGCCGGCACCAACATCTATCGCTGCAAGGATGGCCGCTATGTTCATTTCACCACCAACATGCCGCACATGTGGAAAGAGTTCGCGCAGAATTGGATGACCGACAAAACGCTGGCCGGGCCGGAGTGGGAGAACTCGCGTTACCGCGATCAGCATGCCGAGGAAGTCGCCAGAGCATTCTCTAATTTCATTGGCCAATTCGATGCTGACGATTTTGCTAACCAGGCGCAGGCGCGCCACCTCGCCGCCGCGCCGCTCAATACGATCGGCGAGTTTGTCGACTGTGAACAAAACCGCGTGCGCGGATGGCTGCAGGAAATCGAGCATCCGGTGATCGGCAAGTACAAGGCGCCGGGCGCGCCCATGCGTTTATCGCTGACGCCGATGCGGGTGCGCCGTGCGGCCCCTTTGTTGGATCAGCACCGAAAGGAAATTCTTGCGGAACTTGGAAAAGTCGCTCCCGGCAAGTCAACCGATCGAAGTGATGCAAATCGAATGCGCCAGCCGATGCTGGCCGGGCTGCGTATGGCCGACCTGACGCAGCAATATGCCGGTCCACTCGGTACCGAACTGTTAGCCTACTACGGCATGGAAGTGGTGAAAATCGAGTCTGCGGTCGTGCGCAAGTAAAGAACGTGAAGCCGCGGTACACGCCTGTATGAATCGCGGTAAGCTCGGTTGCACGATCAATCTGCGGAGTCCTGAGGGCAAAGAACTTTTCAAAGAATTAGTCGAGAAGTCCGATGTGGTTGTCGATAATTTTAGCTCCGGCGTTTTGGATCGTCTGGGCTTCAGCTTCGAGACATTGGAACGGATCAATCCCCGAATCGTCCAAGCGGTGATGCCCGGTTGGGGACTAACGGGGCCGCTGAAGTCATGGGTCGCGTGGGGCTGGCAGCTCCTCGCCTACACCGGGATCATGCGCCTCTGGGGTTACCCCGATTCACCCATGGAAACCCGCTGCAAGATTGCTTGGCCCGATCGGGTCGGCTCGGTGACCATGGCGCTCGGTGTGCTCGCAGCGTTGGAATATCAAGCCCGCACGGGCAAGGGGCAATTCATCGAAGCCGGCATGCTCGAAGCCCAGGGCTCGATGATGGGACCGGCAATTCTCGACTACACAATCAACCGCAACGAATGGGACGCGATGGGCTACCGAGAAATTCTCGGCGAACCCTACGCGCCCTACGGCTGCTATCAATCCGCAGGTGAGGATAATTGGATTATCATCGCTTGTGCCGGCGACGAAGAGTGGCGCAGCATGGTGGATTTGATTGGCAAATCCTCCTGGGCTGCTGATGACAAGTTCGCTACCCACAAAGCTCGCAAGCAGCATCGTGAAGAGCTCGATCAAAAACTTTCACAATGGGCATGTAAATACACGGCAAAACAGCTATTTCGAATGCTACAAGAGTCCGGCGTCGCGGCTGGAATTCCATCGTCCGGGGAAGATCTGTTTCACGACATCCACCTGCGCGCCCGCGGCCATATCGTTGAAACCGAAGCCCAGCCATGGGGCAAAATCACGCACCACGGCTTGCCCGGCATTCCTTCTCTTTCCGCGGCCAGTGCTGCGCGTGCGGCGCCCTGGATCGGCGCGAATAATGATCAAGTATTCGGTGAGATTCTAGGTTTGAGTAGGGCACAAATCGCAGAGTTGAAGGAAAAAGGAGCCATCAAGTAATTTCCGTGAAAGATCCGGGCAGAAGGCAAAGGTAAAAGTAACAGAGAGGTAAGGAGACACCACATTCGCTTCACTACTTCCTCCTTGACCAAAAGACTGTGAATCGAATAGGTTTGCGCGTTGGCGATAGTCTTAAAAGGAACCAGAAGAAATTATTCCACCAGCGGCGACGGTTTGAGACCGTCAAAGGTTTCGAACCATTTAAACTGTTCGGGTGTTTCACTCGAACAGAAGAAAGGAACCGGGCATGGTGAAGAACCTACTGTTGCCGTCTTTCCTCTGCGTCGTGTTCGCCCTGGCATTGACCAACACTTCTGCGATCGCTCAGGGCCGACCCGAAACCGATCCCCGCTTCGAAAAACTGGCGAAAGAGTTCTATCCCAAGGCGAAACAGGAGGGAGCGCTGGTCGTCTATACGGTTTGGGATGTCGATCATATTCGCGCGTTATCGGAGGCCTTCAGCAAACGGTTTCCCGGCATCAACACTTCCTACTGGCAGGCGACGAGATCGGAAGTCACGACGCGAACCTTGACAGAATACCAAGGCAAGCAGGCGAGCGTTGATGTGATTCTCACCGAAGCGCCGCTGGTTCTCCACGCCGCCGGCGCCTCCGAACCTTATGCAACCGTGCAGGGCAATTCCTTGATCGTGCACGATGCCATCGCCCCGGTGGTCAGCCTGCAGATTCAGGCGCTCGCTTACAACACCAGGAAGCTGAAATCGGAAGAGGCGCCGAAGAGCTGGGAGGACGTAACCAATCCAAAATACAAAGGGAACGTCGCCTTGGACGATCCCATGAGAGCGGGCCCGCTAAGCGGGATGCTCGCCGCCTTCAAGGATGAGTGGAAGGACGACGCGCGCTGGACTAAATTCATCAAGGGGCTCAAGGCTTTGAATGTTACGATTCACAAAAGCACCAGCGCGATGATTCGGCTTGCCGTCGCAGGCGAATATTCGATTGCGATGCCGGCGCTTTTCCACGACGTCGTTCGCGAAAAGAACATAGGCAGTCCGATCGATTTCGCCAGAGGCGCTCCGCCGGTGGTTTCACCTCAGCAGGCCGCGATCTACGCCAACCCGCCCCATCCAATGGCCGCTAAACTGTTCGCCGAATGGCTGACCTCGCCCGAAGGGCAAGCCGCGATCGACGCGATCGGTAGAGCGAGTTCCCGGAAAGGATTCAAATCCAAAACGTCTATCGAAAACGGCTGGGGCCCCAACGTCAAACCGGTGGTGGTTGCGAATAAGGCCTATATTGAAGATGCGAGAAAGTGGCTCGACACAGCCGTCAAACCGCTTTGGGAGAATTAGCGCTGCCGAGCTGTCACCGCTGCATTCATATTCGAAACCGGAGAGATAGCCGTCCGACAATTTCATCCATTGCGTTATTGCAAGACCTGGCCCCGGCCGGCCTCGACGCGGGTCGCGGCTGGAATTCCTCCTCGGGCGAAGATTTATTTTATGACATTCACTTGCGCGGGCGGGGTCATATCGTTGAAACCGAAGCTTATCCATGGAGCAAAATCACACATCACGGCTTGCCCGGCATTCCCTCAATATCGAGCGCCAGCGCCGCGCGTCCGGTGCCCTGGATCGGGAGTGCGATCACTCGCCGCACTTCAAGGAACTGTCGGCGGTGAAATTCGACTGGTGGCCATTGATCGTTGTGGCGTGCCGTCACTACAGGATTCCCCTTTCGCCACATCTGTTGGAAGGCCTAAAGAAGAAGACTGACATTCGGACCGATAGGGATAAACCGCAGAGCGCGGGCAGAGACGAAAAGCGGGCGAGGGAAGTGCCATCTGATCGTGGTACCGATGCTGATTGACCGGGACAAGGGGAGGCAAGCCTTCTCCGCGACGCCTCGATTGATTACATGAGAACAAGCTTCGCGTCCTTTTCTTAGCTGCCACCATCATTCACAGGGTTCTTTCTTTAAGCGGACCTGCTTCAGTACGAAGAGATTCCGATTCCCGTTCCAGGACGCTATCAACTTTATCAAGAACGAAGCGGCTTCGCTCAACAGGGCGAATTTGACTCCGCGCAAGGGCAGCATCGCATAGCCCCGACGATTTACCGATTATCCCCGGCCGAGAGTTTGCGGTAACTGTATTGAAGTTCTCGGAGACGCTGCCGATTCCAGACGGCGTCGACTTGGCAACCGCGCGAGCAATGCCTCAGCGCGCTTCACGCATGATGAGTCGGTTATAAAGCTGAACCAACTCGTTGGTGCGCTCGCCCCATTTTTCCTGCGAGACTACTTGTAGCTTTCTTGTGCCCGGATCGATTTGGTACTTGACGTCTTTGCGGCTCACCCAGCGGCCCTGATTGGCCATGATCTCCTGGGCTTTCTTCGACAGCATGAAATCGACGAATAGTGCCGCTGCGTGCGGGTGGGGCGGCCGGGCGGCCACCCAGAACGCCTGCGGAATCATCACCGGCACGAATGGCTCTGGAAACAGATATTCAATTGGTGCGCCTTTTTTCTTCAAATCGTAGGCGAGGTGATTGGAGCCATCGACCATGACCGGGAACTCGCCGGCGGCGACGAGCTGACCAACTAATGTAGTTCCGCGGCGAAAACTCGGCTCCTGTTTTCCCAGGTTTTCAGCCATGCGCTTGCCCTCGCTCTCCCCGTAATAATCCAGCATGGCGGCGAGCAGGTCGTAGGATTCGTTGTCCATCACCAGTTTGCCCTTCCACTTGGGTTCGAGCAGATTGGCAAACGAATTCGGATAATCCTTGGCGGCCACGAGATTTTTGTTGACGATGAACATGAAAGCGCGGGTAAACGTCGCGTTGAAGTAGCCCTCCTGATCGACAAACCCGGGGCGGAGAAATTCTCTTAGCGGCGTGCGGTAGCGCATGACCACGCCGGCCTTGCGCGTCGGCGTGAGAAATGTCGCGCGGTAACCGGTTGCGTCGTAAAGGTACGAGCCGGCGCGATATTCCGCGGTAATACGATTGAGCGTCTTCGGTCCGCCGGCGGTGATGAAGTTAATTTTCAGATATGGATAGTCGCTCTCGAACGCCCGTATGATCTCCAACGAATCTTCACGGTTCATGGTCGAGTACCAGACGACCTCCCGTTCTTTCTTGGCGCCGTCTTCCAGGCGTCGCTGCCGCTCGGCACTGGGCAGACGATTGATATCTTCGAGGAACTCTTCCGGCGTTTTTTGCGCATCGGCGAACGGCGCCATGAAGCCGAAGAAGAGAAATAGGATCGTGGTGAATTGTATCCGTGTCATGCCGAAACCACCTGCGCCGCAGTTTGCGAAGGGCTCTGCAGCAGTTTCGCCACCGCTGCCTCGCAAACCGTGCCTTTGAAGAAGTCGGGATTCATGCCGGCGTAGAGCATCGCGGCGTTGGCAAAAGTATACTCGCGAAAATCTTCTTCGGTGATCAGATGGTTCTCGACCAGTTCATGAGCCTCCTCCACCACTTCGTTCATGTCGGTCACATCCCAATGTCCGATGTCCGAGCTCATCATCGCTTTGAACTTTATGCCCATGGGATTCACTTTTGAATTAAAGGCCCACGCGACCATGGGGTCGTCAGCCTCGCAGCCGTAATAGAAATTCGGAATGAAAAGGTCGCGCAAGTCTTCCAGCTTTTCGGCGCGGCAGGCGGCCCAGTCATCGAGATTTTTCGGACGGCGCTGCGGCTGGGTGATCCACTTTACGATTTCATCGGCTTTTCCTTTCACTCTGTCATTGCCGTGCTCGTCGATGAGTTTACGCATCAATTCGCCATCCAAGCTCTGTGGGTCGAGATTGTGGATTGCTTTGGCGTTGCGCTTCTTCCAATGCCCGACGATGTCGGAGAAAACGCCGCAGGCCCAATGCACGCCGCCCTCCAGGAAAGCGAAATTCAGATTTGGGAACCGGCGGGTGACGCCGCCGAAGAATAATGCTTTGCAGAAGGCCTCGCCGGCGGCGCCGAAGTGGCCGATGTGATTGAACATGTAATTGGAGACCGAACGCCGGCTGCCCCAACCTTGACCGGTGGCATGCGTTGTCACGGCGACCTTCAGCTCGACGCACTTGGTCCAGAACGGGTCATAATCGTATTCACTATCCAACGCCAGCAAATCGATATAACTCGCTTGACTGGCTACGTCGGGATGTTCCTTCAGTACTTTGGGCACAGGCCGCTGCACGTGGGAAATCACCGCTGCTTTGAAGCCTTGCTTTTGCACCGCGTATTCTAATTCTTCTATCGCTTCCCGCGGTGTGTGAACGGGTATGACAGCAACCGGCGTGATGCGGTCCGCATAGGGACCATAAATTTCCATGTGAAACGTGTTGAGCGCACGGCAGGCGACGCGGCGCACTTCTTCGTCGTCGATGCGCGGTGGTTCAGTCAATCCGAAGGTGGGATAGAGCACGGCGAAATCCAGACCAAGATCATCCATGCGTTGATACAATAAGTGCGGTAACGACGCGGTCGCGCGATCCAACGTGTTCTTCGCCGGCCGCGCCCACCAGGGCGGGCAGGTCGCGCGGATGTAGCGCCGTTCGTCGTCGGATAATTCCATCCACCGGTTGTTACCGCGGTTGCCGACGGCTTTCTTATAGCGGTCGACCATGCCCGCGCCGCCTACTTCCTTGATGTAGTCGAAAAACACCGGCGTGAATTCGACCGTGTGACCATCCGTGTCGATGATTGGGTGATTCAGTTTGGCACGAACTGCCGCCGACCTGGAACCGTTCCGTGACATGGGCATTACCTCCATAGCCGATATATTACGCTGGACGGCTTTGCGCTTAGAGATGCGATAAATAAATGTCTGACAATAATAACTTCACTGCGGTTTTCTCGCCGGATCGCACCGCGGCGTCAGCTCATTAAGCCGTCGTTGTAAAAACTCTTCGGCACAAAATTGAAGAAATGGCCTGTGCCCTCGATGATGCGCTGCGAGTGAGGCGTGCCGGCCGGGATGTTCACGCCGACCGGACTCTCGACGACAAGTTTGTCATCGCGGATCTGGAACTCGATTTTGAGGCCGCCCAATTCCGCTCCGGTGCCGATCGCGATATGCTGGGTGTCGCAGTTGTGCCGGTGCATATCGACGTAATTCGCTTGGGTCGGTTGCACCCCGGCGACGCTGCGCACCACGGTGTAGAAACCGGCCTCTGGCTTGAGCTTGCCGTCGACGAAAACATAACGTGTCCCAGGCGCCGCATCGGTGTGGTACTTGATCTCGGTCGTCGGTCGCACCTCGGGCGGAAAAATGTAACCGGCATAGCGCGCGAAGTCCCGTTCGCCGCGAGCGAGATCGAACGGCTTGTCCTCGTGAGTGTAACCGCGGTTCCGAAATAACACCGTCACGGTGCCGGCGCCGCGCGTCACTTTGTACTCGTGCACCGCCCCCGTGGGAATGTAGACGCACGCCGGTGAAACGATCTTGTGCACTTTTCCTTCGAAAATAATCTGCCCTTCGAGCCCTGTCAGATCCGCGTTGTTGCCGATAAAATAGTAGAACTCGTCGGTATTGTGGCAGTGCGGCACCTGATAGTCGGGGACCGGCGACGGCAAATTTTTAGCTTCGTGGATGGCAACGTAAATATCGGCGTCGGGATGCGAATCGCGGTTGATGAACACGTAACGCTTTACCGGCAACGCGCTCAATTGACGCAACGGCCGCTTCTCTTCATGCTTGCCGCCGAGCACGCCGGGCCGCGCTTTGACGATATATTTTGCTAGGTCCATAAAATGTCCCCTTTATAATTTGCTCTGCATCCCTGGCCGCAGGCTCGTAAATCATCCTTGAGAGCATTCGCGACCGCGGTATGTGCGAGATTTTTTCTCTCCAATAGCTTTTTAGGATTCGCCCATCACCTTCTTCATCCTTTCGATGATGTCCGGCGGCTGATTGATGACCTCTTTCGCCAAGGCCTCCAGCCGTTCGCCGCTGACGGGTGCAATCTCCCATTGGCGCTTCTTTGCCTCGGCGGCAAATTCAGGATCCTTGCAGCATGTTAAGATAAGCATCGCGCAGCAGCTTCACACGATCCGCAGGGATGCCAGGAGTTGCCAGAATCGGCCGGCCAAAAGCACCCGGCCCAAGGACCACTCGCGCCAGCCGTTTCTTCGCCTCAATCGCTTTTTCTTGCTCCATCAGTTCCCAGATGGTCGGCGTGTCGGGCAAGCGATGATTGCGCTTATCGCCGGTTTGCACCAGGAATCTTACGAAGCCATTTTTGGCCCAGGTTCTTCCCGGCTCGCGGCCGAAGAATGCGCTGATGGTTGTGCCGCGGCAATGGACCTCGTTTTTCTCCACCGCTAAATCCACGTCGGCGGCTCCCGGATAACCGGTCACCACATTGATCCTGGCGCCGAAGATTTCCTCGATCAACTTGGGTATGTAAAATCCCGTGCTGCCGACTCCCGAAGCGCCGCAGCGCGGCGGCTCGCCGCCCTTGCGCAAATCGAGCAGCGTTCTGTAAGGCTGATCCGAGCGAATAAAAAACAGCTCGTCGTTTTCTTCGGGCGTGCCGATCCAGGTGAACTTGGCCCAATCGAACTGAACTTCTTTTCTGCCGAGGAGCTGCGCAAAATAAATCGGCGCCGTCACCGCCCCCAATGTAAGACCGTCGGGCTTGGCGACGCTATAAACATAATTCGCGGCTGTCAGCGATCCACCACCCGGCATGTTCTGCACGATAATTTCCGGTTTACCCGGGATTTGTTTCGGCAGGTGATTCGCCACCACGCGAGCATACAGATCGCTTGCTGCACCGGCGGAAGCGCCGACGACTATTTTCATCTGCTTGCCTTTGAAGAAATCGCTCTGGGCGTCGACGCCGGAGCGGTTCACTAACAGCAGCAAGACAATCAGGAATGCCTTTAACATGCTCGTATCTATCTCCGTTTCGTTTTCCTTGCATAACTCGCTTCTAACTTGCTCAACTCCGTCATGCCGGTTGCGTCCCAGGGCAATTTTCCGCCGCCGGTAAACGGCGTGCCATTGTGCGCCGCCGCGAATTCATCCCACGCACGCATGTCTTTGTCTTTGAACTCCTGAAAAAAAGACCAGGCCGCGGTTTTTAGAACCAAGTCCGGTAGAAACGTGTACCATGCGGCATTGAGCCCGAGCGCTTCATGCTCTTCGAGGGTCAGCGCCCGCGGCAGCTGGCCCTTCATTGCCGAGAACGGCCCTTTTACGACTCTGCGGGCGCGCTTGATCTCCGCCACCGAGTGAGGCGATTCGAACTGCACCCAATCGACGCGCGCCTTGGGTTTCGTAAAGGCGCAGCCGACGCAACAACTCACCCATGCCGCCGTTCACCGCATTGCGGGCATAACACTGCGCCATGATCACGAAATCGCGGTCGATCTCATTTTTGGCGTCGACTGCAACACGATAGCGCGTGATCGCGTCTTCACGGCTGACAATGGAAATGCCCGCCGATCCGGTGCGCCGTTTCTGGTCCAGCGGCTGATCGTCGAGCCGCAAGCCGGCCAGTCCGGCCTCGATGCACTCGCGCACCAGGCGGCGCACCGCCATGATTCCGCCGTGGCCGGTATCGCCATCCAGAATTACCGGTATCTTCACCGCGCGCGCGATCCATTTGGCAAACTCCACACACTCAGTCATCGACAGAATGCCCAGATCGGGTTGGCCGGTATAGTTGCCGCCGGTAATGCTCGTGCCGACGAAGCACGCTTCAACGCCGTTGGCCTCCATGATTTTTGCGTGAAAGGCGTTGGGCGCGCCCAGCACCGCCAAAACCTTGTCTTTGCGGCCGAGCAGTTGCCGTAACTTCTTGGCCGGCGTCATGCGGAATACCGCCGGTAATATTTCACGGCATTGTCCCAGAACAGTTTGCGCAGATATTCGGGTTTCAAGTTCCAGCCGATGACGGTTTCGACAGAAACGGGAAACCAGCTCTCGCCGTGCGGGTAGTCGGAACCGAACATAAGAATATCCGGTCCTAAAAGGTCGATCACGCTTTGAGTGATCTCTGCGCCTTCGGAAACCTCGATGCTCTGGAAATAACGACCGCCGGTAACATAGCTGCGAATAGTTTCTTTGAGCGGCGGCAACGCTTCGGCACAGAGCTTGGTGTGCTCTTCGAGCCGCTTGACCCACACCGGCAGCCAGCCATGTCCCGCTTCCAAGGTGCCCACGCGAATACTCGGATAGCGGTCCATAATCCCCGCGCCGATAATGGCGGCCATATTGCGCTGGCCACACCAGGGGTGAGCGGACGAACGCTGCAGCCAGAGATTATCCCAGGAATCGAGACCACCCGGCGCATAGGGTGGCATGACCGTAAACGTGTGGAGAGCGATGGCTAAATCGTATTCCGCCGCGGCCTTCCAAATCGGTTCGAGGTCGGGGTGATCGAGCGGGAACTGATAGGGCGCATAGACAAAGAGCGCAAGTGGCCAGCTCTCCTTGGCTGCGCGGTGCAATTCCGCCAGCGAAGTTTTGATATCGCGGGCGGACACCAGGATCACGCCCTTCAAGCGGTCCGGGAAAAACGGCGCAATAGTCGGCCATCCAGCGGTGATAGGCTTCATAAACCGCGCTCTCGAGCGCGACGTCATCGATGGTGGTCCAGCAACCGAACCAACCCGAAGGCAGCATGAGATTGACGTCGATCCCCTCGACATCCATGTCTTTTACGCGAACGGCGGGATCGCGCTCACAAAGCGGATCGGGTTTGCCGTGCTGATGGCGCTTGTAGCCGCTCATGTATTCGTCTTTTTTCGGGGCTGCGGTCGCCGCTCAAGCCCAAACGGCGCTTATACGAGCGCTCGCCCATCAAATAGGTGACCGCGCCGTCTTTATTCTTGGTCCGGTACTTTTCGTATTGGGCCAGATTCGCGCGGGCGGCACTTGCCATATACGGCTCCAACAGCTCAGCATCGGGCCTGACATGTGTGTCCGCATCGAAGATTTTATAGCCATTGCGTGCCATGGGTTGCTGCTCCTCGTTTTTTATAGACCAAGCACAGTCGCTAACGGTAAACCAGCGGACTGTCAAGTTCGTTGTGCTAGCCGGCCGCGCAGCACTCAGTCTTCCGTGGTCGTTGGTTCAAGAAATCAGTTCGATGTGGAGTGCCTCCGATCGATACCGGCTGGAAGAAATAAGCAGATTTCAAATGTGACCACATTCGCGGATGTAGCAGATGAATCCTAACGCCCGCGGTGAGCGGCGCATCATCCACCAAACCCACCTACGATGAGATGTGTCGGCGCGCAAAAAGCTCCGGCGTGAGCTCATATACCACTCGTTCGCGCCCGTACGTATCGACGGTCGTTCCGGCGCGCATGCCACCAATCTTTTCCACGGCCCGCTGGGAACGGCGATTCTCAGGACCGATGATGAAAATTACGCGCTGCACCCACCTGAACGCATGCTCCACCATGAGCCGCTTCATCTCGCCATTGTAGCGCCCGCCCCAGTAGGCGCGGGCAAGGAAGGACCACCGATCTCAATGACGCTGCGCTCCGCATCGTAACCGTGAAAGCGTGAGGATCCTATGATGTCGCCGTTGGCCCGATCCAGCGTCACCAGCGCGCCACCGGACGTGAGGGCCTCCCCGAAGAAAGCTCGGAAGGTTTCTTCCTGATAGCGATTTCGTTCTGGATGCTGCTCCCATACGAGGGGATCTGCGGCGACCCGGAAGAGCGCCTTGAAGTCGCCCGAACGCAGCGGGCGGTGGCCCGCGCGGACGACTCCCGAGCCCGTGCTGAACTACATTTCCCTGGACGTCGGCGGCCCCGATGCGCTTTCCCCGGATTTGACGGACACCATGAAAGGGCTTAAAGGTCCGGGAGAGGCGTGCGCGAGGCAAACCGAAGCAATCTAGCGCTGACTTAAACGCCCAACGCGCGACTCGCGGAAAGTCTATCGGTTGGGCGGAAATCGGAGAGCGCAAATGGAAGAGGGAATGACAATTGCCAAGGTGCCGGATTGGATGACGCTCAAGCCCGAGATGATGCCGCATCTGATCAGGGAGCACGAGAAACTTGGGCGCACGCTGACCGAAGAAGAGACAGTCACGTTGTTACGCAGCGTGGGATTCGAAATCATTGAGGGGAAGTGATGACGAACTGAAAGGTATTTGCTTTTCCATGCGCTTTCTAAGCCGGACTCCGGTCAGGACCTTTCTCATCTATCCTCTGGTCGTTCTTCTTTGGGAATTGCTCACCCAAGGGGGACGTATTGAAGTAAACCTCTGGGGCTTGCCGCTGATGATCTGGGGCTACTTACAGTATCGCTTATGCGGTAAGTATCGCAGCACGCGCGGCGGCGGTGGTCCTGGCCCGGAAGTCCCCGCGGAGAGATTGGTTTCTACGGGCCTGTATGCTTACACCCGCAACCCCATGTATCTCGGCCATGTCATTTTTCTAACCGGGCTGTCCCTGACCCTCAAATCCTGGTTTGCCGCGGTGATCACGCTGGCGGTTGCGATCTGGTTCCATTTCCGTGTTCTTGCCGATGAAGCGAGTTTAGCGCGCCAGCTGGGCGCGCCCTACGTTGCCTATACCCATCGTGTTAAGCGCTGGATCCCGGGGCTGTTTTAAGTTGGCGCTTCTATTTTCGGATCGCCGGTTGGATTTCAATAACTCCAAACTCTAAACACGAAACCCAGAACATTTTAGTTAGACACCGGCTTGGGGATGATTCTCCACCTGATGATTCTTAATCTAACGACCATCCGCGCTCAGGTTTTTTATGAAGCCGGTTTTTTCCACGCTTTCCGGCGCAACGTATCCAACTCGGGCCCGGATCTTGCCGGCGCCGAACTCTTATGCTGGCAAATCAGGGCTCCGAGGGGATACAATCAACAGAAGCCCTAGCGAAGGTGAAAAAATGGATACGGTTGCACTCTTGGAAAAAAGGAAAGACATCCTAAAAATCGCCGCCAAGCACGGAGCTCGCAACATTCGGATTTTTGGCTCGGTGGCTCGAGGCGAAGCTAGATCGGACAGCGACGTGGACTTCCTCGTCGATATGGAACCGGGCCGCACATTATTCGATTTGGGCGCCTTGTTGATGGATTTGCGGGATTTGCTCGGACTGCAAGTCGATGTTGTAACCGAGCAGGGGCTTAAGCCGCGGATCCGCGATCGTGTCCTAAGAGAGGCTGAGCTGTTGTGAGGGACCCCAAGGAACGTCTACACGATATTCTAGCGTGACGGTCACATCCAGCTAGATGACGCTCTAAAGCTGCAAGCGGAAAGCCGATGTAAGGGGACAGAGCAACGGGTTTCGTGGTCGTAAGGATGGCTACGGTAATCTCACCGTTAAGAAAATTCCAAGAGCCATGCTATCACCGTGCGAGTGGGGCAAGGACGAATACAGTCTAAAGGTAGAGAATGTGCAGGCTCGACCGCCGAAACGACAGATGGATTTGATTCCAACGGACGGTGATCAAACGAAATTTTTGCCAACGAGGAACGGAAGCGATGCTCGACCGGAGGTAAAATAATCGATGCTCCAACTTTTGTCGGAAGAACAGGCGTGGCTTGATGCGTATCGGGAAGCTCTTAGCAAGAAGCATCCAGGACGTTCAAGAAATGCTCATCTACGGATCGAAAGCCCGTGGACAAGCGCACGCCGAAAGCGATGTGGATGTGATCTTAATCGTCAAGAACGACGCTGGAGCGCGTAAGAGAGAGCTGCGGCGCATCGGTTACTTGCTGGCTGCAAAGACTGAGGTCTTGCCCTCCATTCTCGCTTACACTGAGGAAGAATGGGAAAGCCGGAAGCGAAACGGCTCGAGCTTCCGCAAGGCGGTAGAGCGTGATGCCCTGCGGGTCGTATGAACCGAAACCTGGTATCGGCGGAGTGGAATCGCGCTCGGCAATCGTTGCAAGCGGCGGAGACTCTAACCCGTGATGGCCTGTACGCCGATGCAATATCACGGGCCTATTACTCCATTCTGCACGCGGCGAAAGCCGCGCTGCACGTTCATGACATCGTTGCAGAAAGCCATCCCGCGGTTCGGCGGATGTTCGGTCTGCATCTTGTTAAGACCGGGGAAATAGAACCCGAATGGTCGGCTTATCTCACGGAGAGCCTTGACCACCGCTTGGCAGCCGACTACGACGTGGAAACTATTTTTTCCAAAATGACGCGAGCAGCGAGTGCCGGCGAACCGGGAACTTCCTTAAACGAATCAAGCGCTACTTGTTGAGTAATGGCCTTAAAGAAACGGACCTGCGCAAACGCTAACGCGGAAGTCGAGGCAATGGGGAGGACCAATCGACAACATCAAACTTCGGTCTCAAAGACTCGCTCCTACCGTGCAAATAGGGGAATTCTAGGACGAGCACCACTTGAGCGATTGATGAAATATTTCGATTATCAGTCGGTTGCTCGTGAGGCAAAGATTCCCGATCAAAAGTTACAAAATCGTCGATCTTATCGGGAAAGAATTTCCAAGCGACCCGGTGATAGCCGAGCTCCATGCGTTGCGGTTTGCCTAGCCATACGTGACGGTCACACCCAGATAGATGACGCTCTGAAACTGCAAGCGGAAAGCCAGGTCTAGCGGCGACAGACCAAAGCCGCTCTTATAACCGCCACGTCAACGCCATTGCCGGCCGTCTGAGGCTGCGATCCCTGCAACGGCGCTCGCCGGAGATCCTTGACCGTGCTACCACGATCGCGGCACCGCTGTGAAAGTAATTCGCAGCGAGTTTCCCATTTCATTCCCAATACATCTAAGTATGTCTTTACCGGATTGCAGAGTTGCAGTGAACTTGCCGGCTATTTTATCGGCGATAATTACCCGCATCGCGATCCACTTAGCGGCCTTATCTTTCGCTTCTTCGATCAGACAGCCCATTAGCTCTGCTTGCCTCTATCGCTGCTGGATAGTTCGGGCTTTTCACACGAGCTGAATCGATGCTTTAGCTTGGATCCAGCTATCCCGCAGAGGGCGCGGGCAGTCGCTTGGGGATGATTCTTAATCTATCGAGCACCCGCGCTCAGGTTTTTTATGAAGCCGGTTTTTTCCAGCTCGGCGATGAAGCTTGCATCCATAAACGCTTCGGGCTTGTGGTTCCAGACATCCGGGCGCTGTTGCGCCACGTATTCATAAGTCGGCTGCAAGCCTTGAGTGATCGGGTAGGGGACCGAGATAAAAGACTCCCGATAGATCTCGTACGAGCCTTCGAGCAATTCGCGATCGTTGGTTTTCAGGTATTTACTTAGCACTTTGAGACTTAACTCTTTATTGCTCTTCAAAAGGTGGATGCCTTCGACATGGGCTTTGACCATGCGCATGACGCTGTCGCGATCATCGACGGTATGTTTGCGCCGAGTGACGATCGACATCGACGGATAGCTGACCTCCTGTTTGGCATCCCACAAGACGCGATACCCTTTTCGCTCGGCTTGAACATCAGCGGGATGAGAAAGGTCGGCCGCGTCGACCACGCCGTTATATAAAGCTTGAATCCGATCGGGTTGGTTGCCGATCGAGAGAAGAATCACGTCTTTGACCGGGTCCATGCCGTGTTTTTTGATGATGTAACGCTCGAGGAAATCTCCCAGCGAGCCAAATCCTGAAACCGCAATTCTCTTGCCGCGCAGGTCGTCGGGCTTTTTGATATCCGGGCGAACCAGCAATTTACTTTGCACGCCCGCTACCGTGTGCGCTACGGTGACGAGATCTGCGCCGCTCAGGTTGGCGCCCATGACCGTGGTCAATGTGCAGGGCGCGCCGAGAATGCTGCCGCCGATGATCGCCTGGGCGGACTGACCCGAGCCACGCAATAACACCAGCTCGGCTTCCATTCCATATTTTTCGTATAACTTCGCTTCCTTCGCGATCCACGGGATCCACTGGGAAGCGGACAGAGATGTGACGCCCCAGTGGAATTTTTTGAAGCCTTTTTCTTGCGCCGGCGATACAGACGGCGATAGCAGCAACAAAGCAATTGTTAGGCAGACGAGTTTCAAACTGTGCATAAGAAACATTTACGCCTCCATTCGTTTTATTGCCTAGCAGGCTTGCTGAAAAAGACCCATATGCTTCGTTGCTGCTCAATCACCTCGCGTCAACGTACTGCCGCTGTACGCCTCCGCTCGTCGATTTTTCGCGCGCCTCGCCTCTGGATCTTTTTGAGCAGCCTGCAAGAGCCTTTTCAGCAGCATGTTAGTCTGATGCCTCATGCTGACTGACTTTATTTTCAGATGTTGTATAGGCGCGCCGCGTTGTCGTGCATCAATTTGCGTAATTGACCCGTGCTCAGATCCTTGCGCTCGGTCACGGATGCGACGGTCTGGGGAAATTTGCTGTCGCCGTGATTATAGTCGGAGGCAAAGACCAGGCGATCTTCACCGACATAGTTCATGACGAAGTTCAAAGTGTGCTCGTCGGGCTCGAATGAATAATAGACCTGCTCGCTGCGCATGTATTCGCTTGGCGGCCTTTTCATCAGCGGCACGGTCGGCTGGAGATACTCGTAGTGTTCGTCCAGACGCTCCATCCAGTACGGTACCCAACCGGCGCCCGCTTCAAGAAAGGCTACTTTCAGTTTGGGATAGAGCTCCAGTATCCCGCCGCCGACGATGCACATGACGCCGATCATTTGCTCGAAGGCATGCGTCGTTGCATGCACGAAGAAGGCATTGTTGAAGCGCTCGGCGGCGGCCGCCGGCCTGCCGGAACCGACATGCACGCATACCGGGACGCCGAGTTCCTGCGCCTTGGCGTAGAATGGATAGAAGTCGGGATGATCCAAATTGCGTCCCGCTGAGTGCGCTGAAGTGGCGACGCCGACGAAGCCCAGCTGTTTTACACAGCGTTCCAGCTCCTTCACCGCTTCCTTCGGCTCCTGCATTGCCACCAAGGCGATGCCTTTCAATCGTTGCGGGCTGGTTTTGCAGTAGCGGTCGAGCCAGGTGTTATAGCCGTGGGCGACCGCGCAGGCCAGATCGTGATCTTCGAGAAAGGGTAAGCTTAGAAAAACCGTCGTGCCGAAATTAACCGCCGTGTCGATGCCTTCGAGATCCATATCCTGCAGACGCCGGACCGGGTCGAACATCCCGGTGGTTTTCTGCGGCCTGCGACTATATGGCGCCGTGCCGATGCCTAGTCCCACTCCAGAAGGCTTCGCCCAAATTTTTCCTTCGAGGAGCAGTTGTTCCTTGCCGTCAGGTCCGGTGACCATCTTTGGCGCATGCTTTCTATAGGGCGGGTCCAATAGTTCCTGCCAATCAGCATCCCGTTCCTGCACATGTCCGTCGGCGTCAATAATTCGTAGACCGTTCATTTGATGCCTCCGTAAAAATCGTGTCTCATTGGCAGAATATCTCTGAAGAAAACCTCGCCCGCATACCCGGATTCAAGTAGAAAAAGCGTTCACCACGAAGTCCACAGAGGTTCGAATATTCGAATTCTTAAACCTCGTGACCTCCTTCGAAAATTGCGGCTGAGGTGAAGAGATGCGACTCCCCAGGATCGTCACCCCC
Organism: uncultured delta proteobacterium; assembly: GCA_963745835.1. GTDB lineage: Bacteria > Desulfobacterota > Binatia > UBA9968 > UBA9968 > WHTF01. The sequence continues at coordinate 273,839 of CAVUZH010000024.1, read as the reverse complement.
GAATGTTTTAATCGGGGGTCCAGTCCGAATTCCGCCTGGATTCCCGCTAGAAGCATGCGGGAATGACAGACTCGCCCGAGAATTAGCGGCTTGAAGGACCGTGGTTCTCGTACAAGACGTACTCCATTTTGATTCTCTGTGGGCGGGGCTAAGCTCATGACACACTTCGTGGTTAGATTCAGTTGTTCTGCATCGCTCACTTGCGTGTGATCGCGTTCAAAAGTTTGTCCCACCGCTCCAGATCCTTTTCGTACTGCTCCGTAGTCAGCCCATGCTCCGGGCGCCATTTTTTAAATCCATAGTCTTTGGCGCCGCTGCCGTAATAATATTTTTCCAAGACTTGCTGGCCCGCAGGGCTTAACAGAAAATCCGCCATCAGCAGCGCGGCATGAGGATGCGGCGGATTGGCGGCAATCGCGGCGCTGCCGACATTGGTAGGAACCAAATCCATCGGTACCCACTCCACCGGCGCTCCTTTAGAGGCCGCCGATAGGGTGTGGGTCTGAAATATCGCCGGTGATGCGGCGATCTCGCCGGCTGTGATGGTATGGACAAGCGCGGGGGCATCGATGGAGTAGAGTTTGATCTCCTGACCTTTGAGCTTCCGCACCATTTCTTCGCCTTTAGATTTGATCATGGCGCCGATGATCTTGTCGCTGGTCTGGCCAATGCTGATACCCATCTTGCCTTTGAGCTGCGGATGGAAGAGACCCTCGAAGTTCTTCGGCACGGCGTCTTTTGGCACTAGCGTTTTGTTATAGGTAAATCCAATATACGATTCGCGCGCGAGCGCCCAATAGACAAGATTCTTATCCGCGCGTTCCTTGCCGTCTTCGGGATAGTTATCCAGATAGGGTGAGTCGTAGGGACGGAGTAATTTTTCGTCGCGCAGGAATATGAGGCTTCCTTCGGTGGTCTCTATCGTGTCTGCGATGTTGCGCCGCGCTCTGGCCTCTTCCTGCAAGCGCACGACCAAGTCGGCTCCCTGCGGCGCGATAAGAGTCCACCTTGATGCCGGGATACTTGGCCTCGAACGCTCTAACCAGCTCTTTGTAGGAATCGCCGGCGAGAGAGGTGTACCAGATTATTTTTCCTTCGCTCTTCGCTCCCGCATAGAGAATCGCTTCACGGTCCGGGGCCCGGTAGGTTACCAGCTCGGCGATGGATGCCGGCTTGCGGGCTTGTCCCCATGCTCCGCTTGACAGAAATAGAAGAACCAAAATGAATAAGCTTCGTGACCTTCATTTTTCTCGCCTCCTTTGTGGTTCTTCGGATCGGATCTTCGTGATCGCTGATATGGTTGTTAGAAGTCGTCATTCGCCGCACTGTTTCGACATCGGGAATCCAGGCTAAATTCCGATGGTCAGACACTCCGATAAAGACATTCAGGGCGTGACGCTCGAAGTCGATTCAGAACTACTCTCCCTGCAGTGTTTTGCCGGCGCAGTTCCGACAGTGTTCGCCGTTGGCGTGACGTATTCGTAATCCGTCTGCACCTCGATCAACGCAGAGCGATTGGCCGCCATAGCTTTTTTGAATGCCGGCAAGAATTCCTCGTCGCGCGTGACCTTCAATCCGAGCGCGCCGTAAGACTTCGCCCATTAGCGCGAAGTCCGGGTTCTCCAACGCCATGCCATGCTGGCGGCCCGGATATTGCGCTTCCTGGTGCATGCGAATCGAGTTGTAACCTTCGTTGTTGTAGACGATGGAGATGATATGCGCGCCAAACTGTTTCGCGGTCGCCATCTCTTGGCCGGTCATGAGAAAGCCGCCATCGCCGATGTGGGCGATGACCGTGCGGTTGGGATGCGCCAGCTTGGCGGCGACGGCCGATGGGACGCCCGGTCCCATGCAGCCCAGAGTCGGCGAGATGTAAGAGTCGGGATGATCGAACTCGAGATAGCGCTGCTGGCCATTGGCCGAAGCTGCCGGCATCTGTTGTTGTGATCGCATCGGCGGGCATGGCAGATTTGAGATCCTTCATTACCCGCTCCATGGAAACCTTTGGCGTCGGACGCTTCTTCGGGAGTGCAGAACTCCTTTTGCGCCGCATGCTGCTCAGCAATCCACGCAGCGCGGCTCTCGTTGGGGCGCGGCGCCGGATGTTTCAGCGCTGCCAATAGAACGCTGTTTGGCATCGGCGACGATGCCTACCTCCGGCCGTGAGTTCTGGCCGATATTCCTTCATCCGCGTCGATATGGACAAACGGCTTGGCCCGGGCGGGGAAGAGTGAAACCGGCGGTGGTCTGTTGGTTGAGGCGGCAACCGAGCACGATCAAAAGGTCGCTTTCCTCGTAGGCGAGGTTTTGCGCGTGTTCTTATTCGACGTCAACAGATTACCGGCATAATTAGGATGACTGTTGGGAAATGCATCCTGGCGTTTGTACGAGGTGAGGACCGGCAGCTGAAATTTTTCGGCAAAGTCGATCAGCTCTTGCCAGGCGCGGCTATACTGAGTTCCTGAACCGGCAAGAGCACCGGTTTGCGCGCCGCGTTGATGCGCCCGACCAGGGTTTCGATGGCGCGCCCGGCCGGCATTGGGTTGGATCGCGGGAAACGGATCCATCATCGTGATCTCAGCGTTTTCCTCGATCACATCGCGCGGCAGTGCCACCACCACCGGGCCCGGCCGGCCGGTGCGCGCGAGGTGAAAGGCGCGGCCCATCATCCGTGGAATCTGTTTCGGATCGTTGATCTCGATCACCCACTTGGCGATGCTGCCGAAGAATTGACCGTAGTCGATCTCTTGGCCCGCTTCTCGTCCGCGCGCGGCCCGGCCGACTTGTCCGACCAAGAGCACGAGCGGAGCGGAATCGTATTTGGCGCTGTGGACGGCGATGCTCGCGTTGGTCGCGCCTGGGCCGCGGGTGACGATGCAAACGCCCGGCGTGCGCGTGGCTTTGGCATAGCCTTCGGCCATAAATGCGGCGCAGCCTTCCTGGCGATTGGTGATGAGCTTGATCTCGGGAAAGTTCACCAGCCCATCGACCACGGCGATGTAACTTTCGCCGGGCACGCTGAAAACATGCTTCACGCCTTCGTTACGCAAACATTGAGCTACCGCATGACCGCCGAGCATAGGTTGTCTCCCGTCGCAATTTTGCTTGCCGTTCGCGCTTCCCTCTATTGTAATCGTCTCTCGCCGTCATAGTCCGAATCCGTCTTGGCTGTCAATGTGCCGATTCTTTTTTTGCTCGATGCTTGATCGACTTCTTGCAAACGTGATAACCCGGCCAAGAGAAGCCAATGCTGCAACCGGAGAGAACGCGAGGAGGAACGAAATGAAAGTCTTGAGTCTTGCTTTGTTGATTCTTGCGACGATGAGTTCTTTCGGTTGGGGACAAACCAAGAAACCGAGGACATTGGACGAGCTGGTCGCCTACGCCGGCGCGGATCGCCACCAGATTCTTCTCGACGGCGCTAAAGCTGAGGGTAAGGTCGTCTGGTACACCTCTTTGTCCGGTGTTTACCGGGAATTGGTAGACGCTTTCAAAAGAAAGTATCCCGATATTGCCGTTGAAGTTTATCGCGCCGGCAGTACGGACCTCGGGCCGCGCTTGCTCAACGAAGCACAAGCCGGTCGCTACGTCGCCGACGCGTTGGAAAGCACTCCAGGTCTTTTGATGTTGCTTCGCGAGAGGGGGCTTCTCAAAGCTTACACATCTCCCGAGCTGTCGCGTTACCCCGATGAGGCAAAGACCAAAGCTGACGGGGCGCGCATCTACTGGGTCACGGACCGCGAAGCCTACCTCGGATTCGGCTACAACACTCGGCAGATTGCGCCGGCGGAAATACCAAAAAATTTCCAAGATCTGCTAAGACCGGAACTCAAAGGAAAACTCGCGGTAACGACCGAAAGCTCGACCAGCCGCGTTGTCGGCACCTTGATCAAGTACAAGGGCGAAGAATTCGTGAAACGTCTGAGAGCGCAGGAAATCAGATTGTTCAAGGCTTCAAGCGCCGGGTTTCTCGATCTAATCGCGGCCGGAGAAGTGGCCGGATCGTTTGTCGTGTTTCAGAACCAAGTGACGGTCAAAAAAGAAAAGAAGGCGCCCGTCGATTGGGTTCCGCTCGATGGCGTGCCGACCAATGCCGGCGGCTCGGCTATCGTCGCCAACGCCCCGCATCCGCACGCCGCGCTGCTTTTCACTGATTTTATTATCGGTGCTGAGGGGCAGAAACTGATGGAGCAGTTTCGCTATGGCGTGGCCTGGAAAGAATATCCGTTTAAAAGAGAATATCCCGAACGCGGCATGAGCAGCGCCGAGTATGAGAATGCCGAAGATAAGTGGCTGCAACTAACCCGGTCGATTTCGAAGAAGTGAAAACCATGTTCAGCAGAATTTAGAGGTAAGCGATAACCAACCTAATCGGCGGACTATCAAGAATGCTGCCGGCGAAGAAGGAACAGCAGGCAGAGGGCGCGCGCAGCCTTGACTTGCCATCAACAGTGCCGATATACATTGCGCAATTCAGCACCGGGAGGCTTCATGCAACGCGCTCTGCCCGCCAGAGGTAAAGTAGTAGCAGCTTGTATCCGCGACGTCAGGCTCGGCTCCGTCCATGTTGCCGCTGCTCTGCACGTACAACGGCCCTTCAATCTGAGTAGGATCGAATGAAGTTTCTGAGACGTCTACTCGACGCCTTCATCGATGTCGCTGCTTGTGGCGGCATTTTGTACGTCGGTATTCACATCGGCTATTTACTACACGGGCTTCTATATTAGCCCACTACCGCGCAGTTGCAATCGGGCTTACCATACACGATGGCGTAGCGCTTACTTCTTGGCGTGAGGGCCAAACGGCTCCGGCTGAAACGGCGCGTCACGTTCCTGCAAGAAGGCTGCGAGTCCGCCTTTTTTCTTTGCGTCTTCGAGCCGCTTGTTGAATTCCTCCCGTTTGGTCAGGCGCGCCATCGCGGCGAGCTCGGCATTGAGCGTCCAGGCTTTGCGCAAGCCCATCATCTCCATGCCTAAGGTTGAAATGTGCAGATTGATTTTGACGGTCTCCGGCGGCACGTGGGCGACGCGTTCGACAAATTGAAAACAAGTCTCCAGCAGCTGATCTTTGGCTACCACCTGATTGACTAAACCGATGCGCAAGGCCTCTTTGGCATCGACATGATCACCGGTCAGTGAATAGCGCAGAGCATTCTTGAATCCGGCAAGCGCGACCCAAATAAAATCGGTATTAGCGCCGTGCCTTACCTGCGGCTGGCCGAACACCGCGTCGTCAGCGGCAATCGTGATATGGCACGTTAGCGCCAGCCAAGAGCCGGCGCCTAGGCACCAGCCGCTCACTGCGCCGATAATCGGCTTGGGATATTGCCAGCGGTAAAGCTGCCGGCCCAAAATATCTTTCCGATCCGCATCACGAAGTTTGTTGTACGTTGCATTCAGCGAGGTTCCGACCGGTATTCCATAAGGCCAGGCCGTTTCCGGATCGTCGCCGCTGATATCCTCGCCCACCGAAAACGCGCCGTCCGCGCCGGTGATGACCACCGCTCTGATCTCTGCATCGGTCTCAGCTTCGGACAATCCCTGATCGAGCTCGTTCATCAATTCTTCATTCATCGCGTTCAGAGCGTTGGGGCGGTCAAGCGTGATCAGGACACCTTTGCGCTGCTTCTGATAAAGAATGTTCTTGTAATTACTCATCGGTCGCTCCTCTGATTTGAGATTAGAGTACTGGAATACTGGGTGAGAGGCTGGCGCCCATCACTGCGATACTCCATTACTCCGGCTTTTTCTTCGACTTGGGTCCAAACGGTTCCGGTTGGAACGGCCCATCGCGCATCTGCAAATACTCCCGGATCCCTTGGTTCGTCCGTGTTTCATCAAGCGGCTTGCGTAACTCCTCGCGCAGCATGATATGCGCGGGCGCCGACATCTGGCTGTCAAATGTCAACGCGTCGCGAAGTCCCATCATGTCCAGCCCCATGGTGGCAACCTGGAGATTGATCTTGACGGTTTCCGGCGGCACGTGAGCAATGCGCTCGACCAGATTGAAACATTCGTCGAGCAATTTTTCGGGCGGCACGACTTTGACGACAAGGCCGATGCGCAGGGCCTCCTGCGCGTCGATATGATCGCCGGTCAATCCGTAGCGCAGCGCATTTTTATAGCCGCCTAGCAGCGTCCACATAAAGCTGGTGTTCGACCCGTGGCGCACCTCTGGTTGGGCGAAAACGGCATTCTCCGCCGCGATCGTAATGTGTGTAAACAGCGATAACCATGAGCCTGCGCCCATGGCCCAACCGTTGATCGCCCCGATGATCGGTTTGCCGAATTCCCACATGCGGCGAAAGTTGCGCGGGTCGACACGCCAGGAATCGATGACTTCGGCGGCGCTTTGCCCGGTCAGAATGCCATAGGGCCAGTGAATATCGCGGCGACGGCCGGCTCGATTTCCCTGGTCCATGCCGGCGGAAAAAGCCCGTCCGGCTCCGGTCAGAACAACGGCGCGAATCTCCTTGTCTTCTTCGACGTCGTCGAGCGCTTGATGGATTTCCTTGATCATGCTGCGGCTGATCGCGTTCATCGCCTCCGGCCGGTTGAGCGTGATCAGAGCGCCGCCACGGCGTTTCTCGTAAAGTATTTCTTTATAGTCGGGCATCAACGCTCCTTCGTTCCAGTTGTTCCAATCGTTCCAATTGTTCCGAGCCGGCAAACCGCCTGGAACTATTGGAACTGCTGGAACCGTTGGAACTTATTTTTTGATTTTCCGTTCCTCTTCCAGCTGTCTCAAGAAAGACAGATCCATCACATCGGCGCCATTGATGTTCATGGTCGATAACATGCGATCGCTGGCGATCATGTTTTCCATCGATTTCAAGGTAACGATCGGCAGACCCGGGGTGACTTGCCGATAGACCTGCCGGGTCTCTTCCAGTTCTTCGGTGTTGGTCGATTTGTAAAATTCACCGAGGTATTTGATGACAGCGTCCTTGTTCTTCTCGTCGCGGTAGAACTCCATACCATCCGCCAAACCTCGCATGAAATTCATCACCGTCTCGCGATCCGTTTTGATGAACGAGCGCGTGGTGACCGGACCGGCGACAACGAATTCGTAGTCACTCTTGGAAAAGTCTACCCAGATCGGCAAGCCTGCCTTGCGCGCGCGCAAGGTGATCGGCGGTTGAAAAACCGAAGCGTCAACGTGGCCGCCTGCTAACGCCGCCCACCTTTCCCCTTGGGCGCCGATGCTGAGGAGCGTGACGTCCTTCTCATTCAACCCGAGCTGGCGCACGGCGTGACGAGCGATGAAATCGGTGCTCGCGCCCAACTGGCTGATGGCGATTTTCTTTCCTTTCAGATCGGCGGGCTTTTTGATGGCCGGGCTGCTCACCAAAATGTAGTCCAGTTTGTTGCCAGTGGCGCCTATAACGACGAGGTCTTTGGCGCCCTGTGCCCACGCAAGGATCACTCCGGAACTCCCTTGCTGGAGCATCGTAACATCGCGAGAGATCAGCGCCTGCACCGCCTCGCGTCCGCCGCGCATGAAAATGGGCAGAACCTTCAGGCCGTATTTTTCAAAGGAGCCGGAGCGCTGCGCCACCCAGAAGAATCCGGTGGACCCGCCGAGAGCGTAGGGCACGCGAACCTCTTTGAGCGGCTTTGACTGAGCGTGCGAGTTTGACGGATCGGTCAGAACCGCACTAGCCAGGATTAAAAATATTGAAAAAAGATTTTTCATATTTCCTCCGCGTGCGATTTGCCGGATCAAGGTTCCGGTAAATGTAAGAATCATCGGTCAGCGCGCGCGAGTGGAATCCCAAGCGACTACAATTCACTGCGCGGGGATCACGACTCAGCGTTCGCATCGAAGCAATTTCTGCGAACGGTTACCATTAGTTGAATTTCCACCAGCGCATCGACCGCGACGACGCCTTCGCCCTTTGGCAGCACAATCACCGGATTGATATCCAAGCCGGCGAGCTGGTCAGCGAAGCTCCAGGCCAGTTTGGACAGGCCCACGATTGCCTCACACAGCGCGTCGATATCCGCAGCCGGCTTGCCGCGCGCGCCGGCGAGAATCGGAAAACCACGCAGGCGCTTGAGCATGTCATGCGCCTGTTGCCGCGATAGCGGCGGGATGCCGATGCTGACATCTTTAAGAAGTTCGACGAGAATGCCGCCAAACCCGCAGAGCACGACCGGGCCGAAAAGTGGATCGCGCTTGACGCCGAGGATCATCTCGACGCCTTCGCGCGCCATCCGCTGCACGACAACGCCGTCGAGCTTTGCGTGGGGCGCTCGGCGGCTCACATCGGCGATCATTTGATTATAGGCACTCCGTACTGCAGCTGTGTCGGAGAGCTTCAGCGCCACTCCGCCCACGTCGCTCTTATGCGTGATCTGCGCGGATTCGATCTTGAGCGCGACCGGGAAGCCGATGCGCTCGACAACCGCGGCTGCGTCGTCTGCGCTGTGAGCCAGCGCCATCGGAGTCGCTGAAATGCCGAATTCCTCGAGCAGTTGGAAAGCGGCTTGAGCCGGCAGCATTCCGGAAGCGAGTTTTCGACCAGGAGCCCGCAGGTCTCCGGCTGCATCCGATTGCCGGCTTTCTTGAAATTCATAAAATTCGGCTAAATTGCGGATGGTGGTTGTTGCGCATTCCGCGCCTTCCATGAGAGGCACGCCGGCTTTACGAAGCGGCAGAAGAATCTCGGGATCAACCGGCCCGCCGACAACCGAACTGAAACATGCGATGGGTTTTTGACTCGACGCTGCGGCTGTCTCGATGGCCTGAGCGAATCGATTGCCGCTCTTTAATTCTTTCGGCCTTGGATCATTGGCTTCGAGGTTGACGGTGACGACATCGATGTTGGCGTCCTCGATCAGCGCCTGGAGCAACCGGGGAAATATCTTTTCATCGTCGTACATGGCGCCGGTGCCATCGAGAGGGTTATTCATATTGCCGAAATCGGCAACGGCTTCTTGCAGATGCGACTTCGTCGATTCCGTCAGTTCCGGAACTTCGAGGCCGACGCTCGCGGCTGCGTCGGACACCAATGTGCATTCACCGCCAGAGCCGCTGAGCACGCCTATGCGCCTGCCACCCCGGTAGTGTTTAACGAACCCATCGCAGGAAAAAACGCTGATCGCATCGATCAATTCATTTATGCTGCGAACCGAGACGACGCCGGATTGACGAAACGCCGCATCAATGACTTCCGCCGCTCCGGCAAGGGATCCCGAATGGGTTGCCGCCGCCCGTTGCGAGACTTCCGATCTGCCCCCCTTCAAAATAATCAAAGGCTTGTTCCGTGCGGAGGCTTTGCGCGCCACAGCCAGTAGTTGATGGGGTTGCTTGAAGCCCTCGACGAAGCCGGCAATTACGCGGGTGTTTTCGTCTTCGGCGAGGTAGTTAAAATATTCCTCGACCGTAGCGCCTGCCTGATTGCCGCACGAGACGATATGGCTTAGACCGACATGGCGATTCAACATCAACGCGTTGGCGATGGTCGTGCTCAGACCGCCGCTTTGTGAAACCAGGGCAACCGGCCCGGCGAGAAATCCTTGCGGAATGGTCGAGGCGAAGAGCGGCGCTTTCCCGAACACATTCAAAACGCCGTAGCAGTTCGGACCGCAGATCAAAAAGCCACGGTCGCGCGAAAGCGCTTCGAGTCTTGCCTGGCGTTGCTTTCCGTCTGCCCCGGTCTCGGCAAAGCCGGCGGAGAAGACAACCGCCGCGCGAACTCCGGAAGCTGCCGCGGATTCCAGAAGGTCGGGAACCTGGCGATTGGGAACAGCCAAGACGACGCAATCGACAGGTTGCGGAATCGCGCTGATCTCGGGATAGCACGGGTAATCCATAACCTCGCTGTACTTGGGATTGACCGCCACGATTTGCCCGGGGTAACCGAAGCTTTTCAGATTGCGGATAACCCGGTTGCCTCTGGGTTCGCGATTGAGTGCCGATGCGCTACGCTGCGATGCGCCGATAATTGCCACGGAGCGCGGATTCATGAGCGGTGCGAGATCACGCCACATGACGGCGGTGCTGGTATTTGTCGAATTAGTCATAGTTAGTTTCAAAATTGGAGTTATGGAGTAGTGAACTCGTCGAGTGATGGGACTGAAAACCGATACTCCTTTGCTCCAACACTCCATTACTCCGTCTTTTTTTTCGATCGCGGTCCAAACGGTTCCGGCTGAAACGGCCCATCGCGCAACTGCAGGTAGGCCTTTGTCCCTTGGCTGGCGCGAGCTTCGTCGAGCGGACGGCGAAACTCCTCGTTGAGCATCATGTGGGCTGGAATGGAGAGAGTCTCATCCATGCGCAGCGCGTCGCGCAGTCCCATCATCTGCAGCCCCATCGTGGAAATTTGCAGATTGATCTTTACTGTTTCCGGAGGCACATGGGCGATGCGCTCGACGATGTTGAAGCTTTCCTCCAGCAGTTGATCGACCGGCACGACTTTGTTGACCAGGCCGATGCGCAGCGCTTCTTGAGCGTCGATATGATCGCCGACTAATCCATAGCGCAAGGCGTTTTTGAAACCGGCCAAAAGCGTCCACATAAAAGTCGTGTTGGAGCCGTGGCGCACTTCCGGCTGGGCGAAAACAGCATCCTCCGCAGCGATGGTGATATGGGTATAAAGAGCTAGCCAGCAGCCTCCCCCCATGGCCCAACCTCTGACCGCGCCGATCACCGGTTTGGTCATCTCGAATATCCGGATGAGCTTGACGTCATCGGCGCTCCAGTAGTTCATCAGATCCGGCGGCGCTCATGCCGGTCTGAATGCCGTAGGGCCACTGAATGTCGCGGCGTCGGCCTGTAGTGGTGGTTTGATCGAATCCCGAACTGAATGCCCGTCCGGCGCCGGTGATGACGATGGCGCGGATGTCGGGATCGGCTTCGGCTTCATCCAGGGCGTCATGCAGTTCTTTCAACATTGGCCGGGTGATGGCATTGAGCGCCTCGGGACGATTCAATGTGATGAGGACTCCGCCGCGCTGCTTGGTATAAAGAATTTCTTTGTAGTCGGGCATTCGAACTCCTTTATTCAAAGCGTTCAAGCCATTCAAATCTTTCAACTCGTCAGATCGATCGAATAAACCGATCACGTGCTGAACGAAGTGTTCAAGTTCATATCAATGTTACCGATACTCGGTGTCGTAAAGTTTTTTAATAAAGCCGCTGGCCTCGACTTCGCGCACCAGGCTTTCATCGAGAAACTGTTTGGGATCGGCGCCTTTGGCTTTCGGCTCCTCGCCAGCAATGAACTCGAGGGTGGTCTCGACGGCTTTGGGTGTGGCGTAGGGGACTCGGTTATAAAACTTATCGGCTAAAAGGTTATAGGAAAGCTCGAGATACTTGACGTCTCTTTCCTGGGCGGATTGGATACGCAGCTTTTTTTGCATGATCTCCATGCTTTCCTTTTTGTTTTTTCGAAAATAGGCGAGACCCTCGCACAGGGCCTTGATAACGCGCAGCGACTGATCGCGGTTGCGCTTAATGTAGCCTCGTGTGCTGTCGATGGAGTTTTGCAAATAATAGATCTCCATGTCCACGGGGTCGGCCAGGATCCGATAGCCTCGTTCTTCAGCAAGAAAGAATGTCGGGATCGTAAATGCCCCGCCGTCTACGGCGCCTTTTTCCAAGCTTGCGAACATCGCCGGCGACGAGCCGAGTTGGAGCATCTTGATGTCATCGGGGCGCATGCCCCATTTGCGCAGAAACAGTTGCAGGACCCAATGTGATGCCGAGCCAAAGCGGGTGACCGCGATAGTTTTGCCTTTAAGATCCGCCGGCGTTTTAATCTCCGGCCGAACCATCAGTCGCTGCAAGCCCGTCTTCATTGGCGAAGCCACGAGCACGCCATCTGCGCCTCTGAGGGCGGCTCGGATAACCGCATCACCCCCGCCGACGGAGAACTGAATCTCGCCCGCGATCAGCGAACTGACGACACGCGCTGCGCCGCCGCCTATAATAATGACCTCTGCGTCGATGCCATGCTTTTTGAAGAGCCCTTTTTCTTCGGCGACCCATATACTGCCGGAGGTCGCGCTGATGGAGCTAAGACCGATGCGAATTTTGTCTTGAGCGCGCGCACTCGCGGCCACGAGCGTGAGGAGGAGAACGACGGTAATGCAAAAAACTACTCTTATCCAGCCCGGCATGGGATTACTCCAAGTATTGTGAAAACCATCATTGACCAATTAAACGCAAACTACGTGAAATAGCGATTGGCCGTCAAGCGAATGACATCATTTACTTCCAAATATTGTCGAGGAAACCGCTCTGCTTCAGTTCAGCGACGTACGAGTTGTCGTAGTAAGCGGTGGTCAGCGTTGCTTGGGCGGATTTCACGTCGATCATATTGACCTCGACCATGCGCTGTACCATTGCCTGCATCACGCTTTCGGGGACGAAGGGCTCACGAACGAAAGTGTCAACAACATAAAGATAACTCTGGCGTAAGAGGTCGCCGTCGCTAATGCCGAGATATTTTCCAATGATTCGCTTCGTCGAATCTTCATTAGTCACGGCGTATTTAGTGCCCTCGACCGTGGATTTGATCAGCCGGACAATAATCTCGCGGTGAGTCGCGGCAAATGATCTCCGCGCGACAATCCCTTGGGTGAGAAATCCGCTGCCGAACGCGCGTAGATCCTTCTGCGAGACCAGCTCGCGAAAGCCTTCTTTGAGCATGCGAAAATTGTGCGGCGGTGAAAAAACTGCGCCGTCGATTGCTCCGCGCGACAGTCCGGCGACGGCTTCCGGGAAGCCGCCCATTTGAAGAACGTTCACACCCTTGATGTTGTGCCTCTCGATGATGGATCTAAGCGCGAAATCGGTGACCGAGCCGAACCGCGTTATGCCAATTTTTTTGCCGTCGAGGCTGCGCAGATCGCGAATATCGGGACGAACGAACAAAGACTGGGTAAAGTAAGGGGCCATTGCGGCGACTTGGATGATATCACCGCCGCGCAGGACGTTGGTGATGACGGCTGGACCGCCAAAACCTGCGACATTGGACGAGCCGGAAAGCATCGACTGAACAATTACCGCCGACGCGCCGACGTACACCATATCGAGGTCCAGGCCGTTCTTCTCGAAGATGCGGATTTCTTTAGCCACTATCCAGGGGACGCTGTTGAGCCCGAGCGGACCGTAAGGGAAGGCGAGTTTGACCGGTTGCTGCGCAAGAACCAAACCGGGTGCCGGCGATAAGAGAAACAAACAAATCCGCAAAATTAAGCACGGAAACGAGATTTCTTTCATTGAGCCTCCGAGTTGCCAAAAAATCCGCGGCAGGTTTTTGCAATATCGCCATGGCGAGTCTCCAGTCAAGGAATTTTGCCCCGGTTCTTGCCAAGCAAACTTTCTTTGAATATGCATCGAGTCAGTAGAAAGCGAGCGGGCTACGAGGAGGAGCGATGCCTACCGTCAAAGTGAACGACGTGGAAATTTACTACGAAGAGCACGGCAAGGGCCGCCCGATGGTATTTCTGAGCGAAACCGCGTGCGACGGCGAGGTTTGGAAGATCAATCAAATCGAGGAGTTTTCCCGCGACCATCGCGTGATCATTCACGACTATCGCGGCACCGGTCAGTCGAGCAAACCCTCCATCGATTACACCACGACGATGTTCGCCGAGGACGTCGTCGCTTTGATGGATCATCTCGACGCCGAAAATGCGATCGTTGTGGGCCATTCGATGGGCGGTAGGGTGGCGCAGTTGCTCGCCCTCGATCATCCAAGCAAAGTTCACAAACTGGTGTTAGCTTCGACCGGGGCGCATTATCCGCTGACCAAAGGCTTGCCGTTAAAGATCTGTAAGGAAATGATCGAATGGGGATACGAGAAATACGAACGGGATCATACCATCTTGGTCGGTTGGACCGAGGAGTATGTCAAATCTCATCCCGAAAAGATCGAAAACTATTTAAAAGTGAGAATGCACAATCTCTGCCCGGTGGAATTCTATTTGCGTCACTTGCTCGCGCGTCAAAGCCACGATACGAGCCAACGACTAAAGGACATCAAACAGCCGACGCTGATCCTAGTCGGTGACGGGGACCGGAACATGACCAGCGAGATGAATCACCGAATGTCATCGGAAATCTTAGCCAATGGAATCCCCAATTCCAGGCTCGTCGTGCTACCCAACGAGCGTCATAGCTATTTCTTCTCAAATCCTGACGAAGCTCATAGGTTAATTCGGGAGTTTATCAAAGTTTAGTTGTGCAGAGTTAATTCCCTGTGTTGAATATTTTGTATCTTTTCCTAAATCCCCTTAAAAAAGGCGGAATGCAGATGAGACAGAGCCTAGATTCCCGCATGCGCGGAGACGACGGACAGAAGAATCGACTTGCAGTTTGACAAATCGAAACCCTCGATTTGGAATCGCCCTGCGTTTCGTTACCGAGCATACAGCGCTTTGGTAAAACCACTGTCCTCTAACTCTTTGATGAGAGTATCATCTACAAACGACTTAACGTCTCTCTCTTTCACTTTGGGCTCATCTTCGGCGACTTTGTCGATGATCGTCTGGACGCTTTTCAACGCCGGATAAGGAACATCATTGTACGCGGTTGCGAGGAGATTGTATGACTGCTCAAGATATCGATTGTCGCGTTCCTGCTCGGACTGAATCCTAAGCTTTTTTCGCAGTACATCGAGGCTCTCCTTCTTGTTATTTTTGAAGTAGGCGATTCCTTCGATATATCCGCGCATGAATCTGACGGCGCCATCGCGGTTTTTACGCAAGAAACCTCGCGTGCTTTCCAGGGTGTTTTGCAAATAGAAGATGTCCATCGTGATTGGATCGCCGACGATCCGGTATCCGCGATCTTCAGCGACGAAGAAAGTAGGCAAGGTCAATACCGCGGCGTCGATTCCGCCCTTGTCGAGGCTCGCGAGCATGGCTGGAGAAGAGCCGACCTGGAGAATCTGTACCTGATCGGTTCGCATGTTCCACTTCTTGAGCATCAGAAGAAGAACGAGATGCGCAGCCGAGCCGTACTGGGTGATGCCGATTCTGCGACCCTTGAGCTCCTGGTAACTTTTGATTTCGGGCCGTGCCATGATCCGTTGCAGTCCCTTGCTCAGCGAGGAGGCCGCGATGACCGTGTCGGCTCCCCTGATCTGCGAACGGACAGATCCTTCGCCGCCACCGACTGAGAAGTGCAGGTCACCCGCAACCAAGGAACTAACGACGCGGGCGCCGCCGCCACCAACCACGATCACCTCGACATCGATGCCGTGTTTTCGAAACAATCCCTTGTCTTCAGCCACCCAAATACTGCCGTTGGTTGCGCTGACCGAGCTCAACCCAACCCGTAGTTTTTCTTGGGCTGATACCGGTGCTGCGAAGAGCACGGAGATCATCACTATTGCGTGAATCGCAATGGTCACCGAAAAACGATGCATGAATCACCTCGACGTTTTTCCAAATCGCTCACTGCGGTATTAGAACTCAGGAGACGCTCGCCATCAAGCCCAAGATCTGAGCCATTCGGCTAACGGCGCTAAACCGGTTCTGTTCAGGCCACCAAGGGTTTGTCTCGGCGCTTTGATCATACAGCGGTGCCGAATTTCAGGGCGTTGCCTAAGATTGTAGCCGCGATGAGAAAATTGTTATACGTGCACGAATGCGCGCACCCAAGCTTTTGGCAAGGCGGTATGCCCTTGGCCGGTGAGGTCTTCGGCGAGAAAAACATCGCCTGGCCCGAATGTTTTCACCGTTCCGTCGCCGATGCCGATCTCCACCGACCCCGATAATGTAATACACCACTGCCGACGCGGCGCATTGTGCCAACCATGAAGATCCTCCCGGTTCATGTCGTTCTTAAAAACCAGCGCTTTCACCGGCAATGAGTTTAAGAAAAGCTTGTGAACCTGCATTTTGTTCGAGCTCTTCGAAGTGTGACTTCCCGTCAGCGCCGCTATACATCCTGCAAAATTGCATGGGAGCCTCCGTCAGTAAATGTGACTCCGGGCTTATCAGCATTCAGCAGCTTTTTTCAAGCGCCAAGTGCGGTACAAGCTACTAAAATAGTATCGGGTATATGAAATTCGCAAGACGAAAGGCAGGTATTTGGGTTGTTCCCGAACGCGTTTACAAGAAGCAAAGATTGTATTAGCATATGTACTCGCTAAACAGCTAACGCTCCATATAGAACTAGAACGCACTCAGGCCGGCAGCGATTTCGGCTCAGTCGCGTTTTCGCTATCGCCGCACGATGTCATCGACTGATGACTACAAGCTGAAGGGGAATGTAAAATGTCGGAGACGGACAAACGACTTTTTGTCGGCATAAAAATTTCAACGAAGTTGCAGCATGGCTTAGATAGCCCCGCGCCGGGAACCGATCGCTACTTTAAGGAGAACAATGGCGATTTTTTGCAAATTATCACTCAAGGCGAGGAGAAACTGATCGGCCGTTTCATCAAGGATGGGTTTCCTGTGGGCGACCTGGACAACGTCAGCCGAAATGTGCGTAGTATCGTGCGCATCATCGCCGGCGATCATCGACTCGAAGAAGACGCGGTTCATATTTACATTCGGTGAGTCGCAGCCATGGGATACGTATACCGTAGCTACCGCCTGGCGGCACTTACCTGAGGAGTTGTTTACCGGAAGACGAAAGTGTTAGAATTACGCGTCGTTTGATAGCGTGAAATCTTTACCTATTAGCAACGCCTCTGCGCTTTAAACGAGCCGGAGGCTTTTTGTTTTCTGCCAGGAGGGCATTATGTCGAAGGCGATTGAGCAAATTCACATGAAGCTCGAAAATGGGACAGTGATCCGGCACAAAGTGGTCGGGTATGAAGGTCGGATCGATGGTGTCACCGAGATCAAAGCCTGCTTTACAAAAGCAGGCCATGGTCTCGACAAGCTTAATTCAAAGGAAACCTTCCAGTACCGCGTAATGGTGGAAGGAGAGGCGCTGCGCCGCATAGCCCCGGCTGAGGATTTCGAGATCCTTGAAGGTGTTGTCGATGTCGTCTGCCCGAGTTGCAAGCACTCGTTTCACACTAAGCCGGGTATTGGCAATAAGCCTGGCGGCCGCTGCCCGTGCGGCGGATGGATATGCCCCATCTGTTTATCATGCCAGGAGCCAAAGCCGGAAACCGCTGGCAGCCGATCACAATCGTGCTTGAAACAGCGCGATCGCAAGGCCCGAAAACTTGCGGCCGAAAAAAAGAGCAAAGCTAGCTGAGCTGATAAGCCGGCGGCGTAAGTAGCTTGACGCTGCATCATCATTGACCGCGATTAACAGAGGGGCAACAATGGTTGCCCCTTTTATTTTTCAACATCTTACGGCGGCGAATCTCAAGCGAACGTAATCCACTGTCCAGCGCCCGTACGCGTCCCGCAAGGCGGTTTCGCTTCGCCGGCATACTTCATCAAGAAAGGACTGCCGGTGATGCTTTTCAATTGCGTTGGTAAAGGGTTGGGCAAAAATTTCCAGCCAATCGAAAAGCTCTCCGGGGAGCGGCGTCGGTCGTTGAATGATTTCGATGGAGCGAACCGTGAAACTCGAATTCACCAGAAGATTTGAGAAATCTTCCGCCGAAGGAAAGTACCAAGGATCTATCGTCTAAGGGATCGATACCGCGGCGGAGCAGCGCTTCGTGCAGAGCTGAACGAACCGTTTCGACGTTGCCCTTGGCGCCAAACTCTCCAACGAAACGCCCGCCGGTTTTTAAACACTGCCAAACTCCTTTCACAACCTTTTCCGGCTGCCGCATCCAATGAAGCGCGGCATTGGTGAAAACCGCGTCGAAATTGCCGCTTGAAGCAGAGGTGATGGCCATCGACAACCACGATGGATAAACCTCGCTCTTTGGCCGCGCGTGCCTGGGCAAAGCTGGCATCGGTGCCAACGACAGCTGACTCCCTCAGGGATTTTTTCCGTCAAAGCGCCGTCGCCGCAACCCAGATCCATGATGATCTCGCCGCTCGTCGGCGCAAGTAGATCTATAAGCGGCTCACCCAGATTTGGCGACGAATCGCGCGTCGCGGGCATAAGTGGCGGGGTCCCAAGTGGTCGTGCTGCTCATCTCCCGCTGTTCTTACCATCTGATGGTCGGGTTGAAAAACGCTGATTCGATCGGCTTACTGTAAATGTTTAAAATGGCTACGAAAGACCTTGATCTAGCATCGTTGAGAATAGACCGCTCGTTTCAGCATGGGAAGTCGCCGCGTAAATCGAGAACAAGACGTAAGATTCTGATTGGTTTAGTTATGGCTCTTGTCGTTGGCGGCGGCCATCATGTTTCTCAAAGATCTGTTCGATCCTGCAGTCGAAGTCCAACTGGCGACCGCCGCACTAACCTCACCGTCTCAGACTAAATCGGTATTGACCGCGAGCGGTTACGTGGTGGCGCGCCGCAAGGCAGCAGTCGCCTCCAAGGGTACCGGACGTTTAGTGCTCCTGAACGTAGAAGAGGGTGACCAGGTCAAAAAGGGCCAGCTCATCGCCCGGCTGGAAGATGCCGACGTGGCTGCCGCGCGCGAAAGCGCTCGACAAAGTCTGCTCGTTGCCGAAGCCGATCTGTACGATGCAAAAACCTCATACGAGCGTATGCGTATACTCCTCAAGCAGGGCTTGATAGCGCAGGCCGAGTACGATGTCGCTGAGGCCCGTTACAAACGAGTCGTGGCATCTATTGATGTTGCGAGATTTGCGCTGAAGGAAGCCGAAGTCGCTGTCGATAATACCCGGATCATTGCGCCCTTCGATGGCACGGTTCTGAAGAAGAATGCCGATGTCGGCGAGATCGTCGCGCCGCTGGCGGGCGCGGCCAGTTCGAAGGCGGCGGTGGTCACCATCGCTGACATGTCGTCTCTGGAAGTCGATGCCGACGTGTCCGAGGCCAACATTACCCGGGTCGCGCCGGAACAGCAGTGCGAAATTACCCTCGACGCCTACCCACAGCAACGATATCCGGGATATGTCACGAAGATTGTTCCCACCGCGGATCGAAGCCAAGGCAACTGTCTTGGTGAAGATCAAGTTTAAAGAATATGACCAGCGGGTTCTGCCGGAGATGAGCGCAAAAATCAGCTTCCTCGCTATCGGTTACAAAGCGGACAGCGCGGATCACAAGCTGCTGCTCACCGTCCCTGAAGCGGCAGTGGCCACTCGCACCGGACGCGCGGTCATCTACCAAATCAGAGACGATCGCGCCGTTGAAGTGCCGGTGAGCACAGGTCAAAAGCTCGGTGCCCTGATTGAAATCAAGAGCGGCATCAAAGAGGGCGACAAGATCATCGCCAAGGTTGATGATCGGATCGAAGCGGGCGCGAAAGTTGCCGTAAAGGGACCGTAGTTTTCGCAATGCACCCATGGAATCTGCGCTCATCGAAATTGTCGATTTGTTCAAGTCCTACCAGCGTGACAGCCTGGAAATTCCGGTTCTCCGCAATATCTCGCTTAAGATTGCAGAGGGAGACTTCCTGGCCTTCATGGGGCCGTCAGGCTCGGGCAAAACCACTCTGTTGAATCTGATCGCCGGCATCGATAAGCCAACCTCGGGCAAAATCCTGATCGCCGATACCGATATTACCGAATTGAGCGAAACCGAATTGGCTGTGTGGCGCTCGCACAATATCGGGTTCATATTTCAGTTCTACAACCTCATACCCGTGCTCACCGCGTTGGAGAATGTCGAGCTGCCGCTGATTCTGACCCCGCTTTCTCGGAAGGAACGGCGCAGTCATGCGCGAAACTGCATTAGAGGTTGTGGGTCTCGGCGAGCGTATGCATCACTATCCACGCCAACTTTCCGGTGGCCAGGAACAGCGCGTCGCCATCGCTCGAGCGATCGCGACGGACCCGGCGATCCTGGTTGCCGATGAGCCGACCGGCGATCTCGATAAGGTCTCGGCCGAAGAGGTGCTGGAACTGATGCATCGATTGAACCGCGAGCTTAACAAGACGATTCTTATGGTCACCCATGATCCGCGCGCAGCCGAGCGCGCGCGCTCGGTGCGGAATTTAGATAAGGGCGAGTTGGCGTAGGAAAAAGTAGTGGAACTTCTCAAGCTTCTCCTCCGCAACACGCTGCGTCACAAGCTACGCGGTTTTTTGACGTTGACGGGAATCGGCGTCGCCGTCATGGCATTTGCGCTCTTGCGAACCGTGGTGACGGCGTGGCACGCGGGGGTCGAAGCGTCGGCGGCAAATCGGTTGATCACCCGGCACGCCGTGTCATTCGTTTTTCCTTTGCCGCTGGCATATCGAGACCGCATCGCTCAGGTGCGCGGCGTCAACAAAGTCACTTACGCGAGTTGGTTCTCCGGCGTCTATATCGACAAAAACCAGTTTTTTGCTCGTTTGGCGGTGGACTCCGAAACGTTTTTCGATGTTTATCCCGAGTTCGTTGTCGAACGCGAACAGTTCGAAGCTTTCAAACGGGAGCGCAATGCCTGCATCCTCGGTGTCGATATCGCGCGCCGCTATAATCTCGACCTGGGCGACATCATGCTCATCGAGGGAGACGTCTATCCCGGACAGTGGGAGTTCGTCGTCCGCGGCATTTACCAGCCCAAGGATCAGACCACCGATCCGGCGAGCATGATGTTTCACTATAAATACCTGGAGGAAAGAGTGCGTCAGGACATGCCGCAGCGATCGGGAGAGATCGGTTGGTACATCGTGCGCATCGATGATCCGGACGGCTCTGCGGCGATCTCGCAAGAGATCGATCAGTTGTTTGCCAATTCGCGCGCCGAGACCAAGACGGAGACCGAGCGGGCCTTTCAACAGAGTTTTTTATCGGCAGCCAGTGCGGTCATCACCGCCATGAATATCATGTCTTTTGTCATCATCGGGATTATCCTGCTAGTCCTGGCCAATACCATGGTGATGTCGGCACGCGAACGAACGCACGAATTCGCCGTGCTCAAAGCGCTTGGCTTTTCCGCCGGACAGTTGTTTTTTCTTATTGCCGGGGAAGCTTTAATACTCTCTACGCTGGGCAGCGCTCTCGGACTGCTGGTCACGGTGCCGGCAGTGGAGGGATTTCAAACGGCGCTGCCCAAAGGCTGGTTCCCGGTTTTTTATATCAAGCCGGAGACTATCGCCCTGGGTTGTGTTTCCGCTCTCCTCGTAGGCCTGGCAGCCTCGCTGATACCTTTGCGGCGGGTTTTGAGCACGCGCATCGTCGAAGGTCTCAGGCACGTCGGATAGATGCAGATTCCGCTTAAATACATTCTGCGCAGTTCTTCGTCGCGCCGCTTGACCACGGTGATCACGATGCTCGGCATTGCCTTGGTGGTTTTCGTTTTCACCGCCGTCTTGATGATGGCCAACGGCGTCGAGAAGACGCTTCGCTCTACCGGTTCGGATGATAATCTGATTGTGGCGCGCAAGGCGGCCATGAGCGAAATCATGAGCATTCTCGATCGAGACGCGGCGGGTATCATCAGCAACATGCCCGAGGTCGCAAGCTTTGCCGATGGGCGGCCGATGAGCTCCAAGGAAGCCGTTGTGATCATCAATCTCAACAAGATCGGCGCACCGGGAATCAGCAACGTAATTGTGCGGGGCGTCGAATCGGCTGCGTTCCCACTGCGGCCGCAGGTAAAAATCGTCCAAGGGCGGATGTTTCGCTGGGGCGCACGTGAAGTCATCGTCGGCGCCGGCATCACCCATCGATTCGCCGGAGCGCAGATTGGCGAGAATATGAAGTTCGGCGGCGATCTCTGGACGGTGGTCGGTATTTTCGAGGCTGACGGCAGTGGTTTTGAGTCGGAGGCTTGGGGTGACAGCAATCAAATCATGGATGCGTTCAAGCGCTCATCGTTTTCGACGGTCACGATGAGGCTAAAACAGCCCGACGATCTTTCGGAAATTGCGGCGGCATTCGAATCGGACAACCGGTTGCAATATTTCGCCGCGAAACGTGAGAAGAAATTTTTCGAAGAACAATCCGAGATGATGGCCAAGTTCATTCGAATCCTCGGTATCTTTGTGACCGTTATTTTCAGCACCGGAGCGACCATCGGCGCGATGATCACCATGTATGGCGCCGTGGCTAATCGAACCGTGGAAATCGGCACGTTGCGGGCTTTAGGATTTTTTCGCCGCAGCATTCTGCTGGCCTTTTTGGGCGAATCTTTCGTCTTGTCTTTGGCAGGTGGTATAGCCGGTTTGGGTTTAGCTTCCTTATTGCAGTTTTTCAGCATTTCGACGCTGAACTTCGGTTCGTTCTCTGAGCTTGCTTTCTCTTTCGCGCTGTCGCCTTCGATCATCGCAACGTCGCTGGGGTTTTCCCTGCTCATGGGTCTGATCGGCGGCTTCTTGCCCGCGCTGCGAGCATCGCGGTTGAATATCATTCAGGCGCTCAGGGCGGTGTAGGCCATGCTCCGTTGATTGTCTCGTTCTTTATAGTTGATAACAGATTCACGATCCGGATAATGCGGAATAGACGGAAATAGGTACCTACTTTCTCGTATCTCGTTGAGTATACTCGGACTAAACAGCGCGCTGAGATACCTGGTTCAGACACTTAGCCGCCAGCGGAAGGGAACAAATTGCCGGAAGATCGTTTGATTGTAACAAGCCGCATTAGCCGCTCTGTTGGTAGGGTAAACCCTTTCACTGTTGCTGTAACTGTGCTGGTGATTGTTGGTTTCTACTGGGCGCAAGCGGTGCTGATCCCGTTTGCCTTGGCAATTCTGTTGACTTTTTTGCTAAGCCCCATCGTCACCAGAATCCAGCAGGCAGGGCTCGGACGCGGGACGTCGGTTACCATCGTTATCGCTCTTACTTTTGCTGTGCTGGCGATGATTGGCTGGGCCACGGTTTCCCAAGTCACGAGCCTTGCTGAAGAACTGCCCAAGTATCGACAGAACATTCGCCAGAAGGTCCGGGATTTACGGGGCATGGGAAAAGGCGGCGTGTTGGAGCAGGTGCAGGAAACTGTCGACGAGGTTAAAGATGAAATCGAGCAGGGTGAAGCTTCTCGGGCGGCTAACAACCGGCGGCCGATTATCGTTCAAGCTGAACCGACGGTTTCCTGGCGCTCGCTTTATTTAGGACCTTTGATTCAACCGATCGCCAGCGCCACGCTGGTGTTGGGCTTGCTGATATTTATGCTTGCTCAACGCGAAGACCTGCGCAATCGGTTGATTCGGCTGGTAGGTTACGCGCACTTGACGGTTACGACTAAAGCGCTGGAGGAGGCTGGCCAGCGTATCAGTCGTTATTTGGTGATGCAGATTACCATCAACGGCTGCTTTGGCATCATCATATCCGTCGCGCTTTTTCTAATCGGTCTCCCCTACGCCTTTCTCTGGGGGTTCTTATCCGTTCCATTGCTGTTTATACCAGTCATCGGATTTTGGACGGCGGCGGCACTGCCGACGATTATGAGTATGGGGGTTTTCACCGATTGGTGGTGGCCGTTGCTGGTTGTTGGACTGTTTTTGGTCTTGAAAACCATCATCAACATGCTACTCGAGCCGTTGCTGTACGGCAGAAGTATCGGAGTGTCGCCGGTGCCGCTGCTGATGATGATCGCGTTCTGGACCTGGTTGTGGGGACCGGTAGGACTTCTTCTGGCAACACCGTTGACCGTCTGCCTGCTCGTTTTTGCCAAGCACGTTCCCCAGCTTGATTTTGTCCAGGTGCTGTTGAGCGACGAGCCGGCGATGGAAATGCAAGTCAGTTTTTACCAACGCTTGTTAGCCATGGATCAGGCCGAGGCGATCGAAATCCTGCAGCAATATTTCAAAAATCATGAACCCGAACGGGTCTATGATGAATTGCTTATGCCAGCGTTGAGTTATGCCAAGGAGGATCGCCGGCGTAACAATCTAACCGATCATGAGGAGATCTTCTTGTTCAAAGCGATGCGCGAGGTTATCGAGATTGCCGGAGCCGACCTTCAGCAATGCACGGTATCCGGAGATGGGGCAACAGCGTCAGTCACTACCGACCCGCTACCAAGAATAAAGATCATCGGCTGCCCGGCGCATGGCGAGGCCGATGAGGTCGCCCTTTTGATGCTTCGCCAGCTATTGGTTTCAAAAAATTGTTCAATGGACGTCCTTTCGGCGTCTGCTTTGGCCGCGGAAGTAATAGCACGGGTGAGCGAAGGCAATCCAGCTCTCGTTTGTGTTGCAGCCGTCGCCCCCGATGCGTTGGTTCAGGTTCGCTATCTATCGAAGCGCCTGCGCGCGTCCTTTCCCGATCTCAAGATTGTCATCGGCCGATGGGGTCTCAGGGAGCTTGATGAAGATGGAGGGTCGCCAACGGACGACTTAGGCGTGGTGGGGTCAACTTTGCTGCAGACTCGCGATCAGATCACCAACTTGCGCCAGCTTATCTCGGATGTCGATACAAAAACCCGCACCGAGATGTTGCCCGCCAACTAGGATTTTGCTGCGGGAACTGGCTTTTTCCCGGGAATCAGCCGTTCTAAGACGCGCTTTCGTTGAATAATTAAAAATCCGCGTTGCCGGGCGTCCGCGGGAACGGAATGACATCGCGGATGTTTTTCAGACCAGTGAGATACATCATGATGCGCTCCAGTCCGAGGCCGAAGCCGGAGTGAGGGACGGAGCCGAATCTCCGCAGATCGAGATACCACCAGTACGCTTTCTCATCGAGACCGCTGGCGCGGAGACGTTGCAACAGCACATCGTATCGTTCTTCGCGTTGGCTGCCACCGATGATTTCGCCGACACGCGGAACCAGCACGTCCATGGCGCGCACTGTGCGGTCGTCATCATTGACTCGCATATAGAAGGGTTTGATGTCTTTGGGGTAGTCGGTGACGATCACCGGCTTCTTGAAAATCTCTTCGGAGAGAAAGCGCTCGTGCTCGGTTTGCAGATCATGACCCCAATCAACCGGGAACTCCCAGGCCCGGCCGGAGTTTTTCAACTCCTGCACGGCGTCGGTATAGGTGATATGTCCGAAGCTGGATTCGGCCACGTGTTCGAGCGTGCTCAAGACGGCTTTCTCGATGCGTTCGTTGAAGAACTCCAGATCTTCACGGCAATGATCCAGCACATAGCGAATAATGTATTTAAGGAATTCCTCGGCCAGGCGCATGTTGTCCGGGAGCTCGTAAAAAGCCATCTCAGGCTCGATCATCCAAAACTCCGCCAGATGGCGCGGCGTATTGCTGTTTTCGGCGCGAAACGTCGGGCCAAAGGTATAAACTTTGGAAAACGCCAGCGCAAATATTTCGGCTTCGAGCTGACCGCTGACGGTGAGATAGGCAGGACGGCCGAAAAAATCTTGCTGCCAGTCGACTTTGCCGTGAGCGGTACGCGGCGGTTGGTGCATGTTGAGCGCGGTAACGTTGAACATCTGTCCGGCGCCCTCGCAATCCGAGATCGTGATGATCGGCGTTTGGACGTAAATGAAATCTCTTTCTTGAAAGAAACTGTGGATTGCGTGAGTCAGCGCATTGCGCACGCGAAAAGCCGCCCCGAAGGTATTGCTGCGCACACGCAGGTGGGAAATCTCGCGGAGAAACTCGAGCGTGTGCCCTTTTTTTTGCAATGGATAAGTGGCGGGATCGGCGCTGCCGTAGACATGAATTTGTGAGACTTTGAGCTCCACTGCCTGGCCTTTGGCCGGCGACTGGACCAACACGCCCGTCGTCTCGATGCTGCTGCCAGTGGTTACTTGTTTCAGGGTCTCGTCGGGAAGGGCGCCGCTGTCGACGACCACTTGTATGCTCTTGAAACGCGAACCATCATTGAGCTCTATGAAAGTGATGCCTTTGGAATCGCGACGGGAACGAACCCAGCCTCGCAGCGTAATGGAGACGCCCACCGGCAGAGTAAAAGCTTGCTTGACGCTGACTGATTGTTGATCCATACACGGGGAGTATCGAAGTTTGGCTTGGAATGTCAACCACGGACGCAAGTGCGATGAGTTTAGTTTTCGTGAACGGCAAAACAATTTGGATGGTTTCATAGCGGTATGAAGATCGCTCAGATCTCCAGCATTTATCTTTCAATCCCACCGAAGACTCACGGCGGAACGGAACGAATTGTTTTTGACCTCTGTCAGCACCTCACCAGACGCGGG
Organism: uncultured delta proteobacterium; assembly: GCA_963745835.1. Taxonomy (GTDB): domain Bacteria; phylum Desulfobacterota; class Binatia; order UBA9968; family UBA9968; genus WHTF01. The sequence continues at coordinate 247,820 of CAVUZH010000024.1, read as the reverse complement.
CATCAGGTTGAATTGTTTGCTTCCGGAGACTCCAAGGTCGATTGTCCCCTGCAATCCGTGCTGCCCGTGGCAAGTGAAGACGACCCTCAGTCGACTTTCTATCTGGAAAAAGAATTTGAGACGCGCAACACCCATAACCTCTACCGCCAGGCTGACCGCTTCGAAATCATTCACGCCCACTGGCCTACGGTCGCCCCTTATTTCTCGTGTTTTTCAAAGACGCCCACGCTGATTACCTATGCCTATATTGAGAAAGAGCTCCACGAATACTATCGGAATCACTTCCCGCGCTGCTTCCCTGTTTGCATCAGCCGGGCGCAAGCCAGGATGCTCGGGGACGAATCATTGCCGGTGATCTATAACGGCATCGACCTGGAAAGAATACCTTTCAACAATGAGCCGGAGGGTTTTTTTATCGCGGTCGGGCGAATGACGCCCGGAAAAGGCATCGCCGAGGCCATCCGGATCGCTAGAAGAGCCGATGCCCGCCTGTTAATTGTCGGCCAGACCACGTCCCATCTGCCCTGGAGCGAACAATATTTCTCGAAAGAGATTCAACCTCATATTGACGGAGACACAGTCAGACATATCGAACGGTTGCCGCATGAGCAACTCATGCAACTGGTCGGTCGAGCCAAAGGGTTTCTTTTTCCGCCCCAGTGGGAGGAGCCGTTTGGGCTGGCAGTGGCCGAGGCAATGGCGGCTGGAACTCCGGTCTTAGCCTACCCGCGCGGTTCCATGCCAGAGCTGGTGAAACACGGTGAGAGCGGATATCTGGTGTGCACCGAGGACGAAATGGTTGAAGCGATCCACCGGATCGACAGCCTGGATCGAAGGCGCTGCAGGGCCTGGGTTCAAGATAATTTTTCGGTGGAACAGATGGTGGAAGGCTATGAAGGGCTCTACCGGCGGATCGCGAGTGATGCTCAATCCTGAGAAGCTGCGCATTAGGCGAGCCATGCGCTACAAACAATGGACTCCTCGGAAGCTCCGCATCGCAGGCAGTTATTGGCAAGCGCGTATCCTGGGCACCGCGGTTCACTTGCAGATCTTTGATTGGCTTGGAAATAGGGGCAGGAACGCAAGAGCGGCAACTAACCATTTTGGTGGAACTCGGGAAGGATGGAAGATTTTTTTCGATGCGTTGTCCGCAATGGGATTACTCCGAAAGCGGGCACTAAGTTATGAGAATTCCCCTTTCGCGATGCGTTACCTGTGCTCTGGCAACGGATCTTTTCTGCTCTCCGAGTATGATGCCTGGAATGTTTGGGGAAGGCTGCCTGATTCTCTGACGGGTGGAAAGCGGCCGAAAGTCGCCCAGCCTTTTTTTTCCAAGCGAGAGCAGACCGAACGGCTGCTTCAATCGCTTGATAAGGACGCCCGGAAAATTGCGCCTTACCTGATGGCGCGGCTACCATTAAGCCGCTCGAAAACTCTCCTCGATGTCGGCGGAGGTCTTGGGAGCTTCACGATTGCGTGTTGCCGCCGATCCCCTCATCTGCGGGCGATCATCGTGGAACACCCCAGGGTGGTTAGTTTTACCTCTCGTGCGGTCAAGAACGCAAAGATCGCAAAACGGGTGCAGGTCATGGGCCTCGATATCGCGAAAGAGCCGTTGCCGCGCGGATTCGATTTAGTACTCATTTCCAATGTCCTTCACGGACAGGGCGCAAGGGAAAATCGCGCATTGCTAAGAAGCGCTTATCGCTGTCTAAACCAGAGCGGGCGGATTGTATTACGCGATGTTTTGATGAACCGGGCTGGAACAAATCCTGACTGGGGCGCGCTTTTTTCCGTTGCGCTTTTTTTGCACACACCCCATGGGCGTTGTTACGCTCTGGATGAAGTGCATGGCTGGCTCCGCGCGGCGGGATTCTCGGGCATCAAAGGACCGTTTCGCTCGAGCCCGTTATCCTTCGACCCCGACTCCGTATTGATAGCAAGGAAGAGCTGAATAGCTGATGCAAGAAGGTAAACTTTCATCGCCGAGACAGCCAGCCTGGACGCGTGAGATCCTTCGCTCGTGTGCGGTGGGCGTCTAGCCCAAAGAGGAGCCGGTTCTTGCCGGAGTTGGCGCCGATGACGCCGAAAATATAAAGGGACTGCACAACCGGACACTAGCAAAGGATTACATCGCCGTTATGAGCATCCAAGTGGAAAACATTTTAAGTCCCAGCGCAGGCGCGATCGGTTCCGAGGAATTTCTAACCTTGCTCGAAACTGAAACGGTGAAAGTTCAGCGGATCGTTTCTAATGCGGCCAAGAGCCCGGAGGAGTTCTGGTACGAACAATCGTACACGGAATGGGTGCTGCTGGTTCGCGGTCATGCAGTACTGGCGTTTGAGGGCGGCGAGCGGCTTGAATTGAACGAAGGCGATTACCTGGCCATTCCGCCGCACGCGCGGCATCGGGTCGATGAGACCGGGCCGGAAACGATCTGGCTGGTGGTGCATCTCACAGACGGAGCGTAGAAAAGCGTTCCAACCGTTCCAGCGGTTCGAGTCGTTCCAATGGTTCAATATGTTCCAATGCTCACGTTTACCGATCCCACTTGTTTGGAACTGTTGGACAATTGGAACATTGGAACAATTGGAACTACTGGAACGCCTTGCAATCAAAGCTCTGTTCGTTTGCTCTTGCTGACAAATTGCCGATCGTAAAGATTCTGCAGTTCAGTCAACGTGGTGATTTGATCGACGTTCTTATCGTCCCGGATCCTTTTGATTCGGGCAAAGCGCAGAGCGAACTTGGAACTGTACTGTGGACTATGCTGGATCTCATTATACGCTACCTCGACGACGACCTCCGGTTTGACGCTAACCGTATAGCCATCATCAGCGATCTGTAACGCCTGAAGCCGCGCGGTCATTTCGGTAAATTGCTTGTCGGTCAGGCCTTTGAAGGTTTTTCCCACCGGCGCGAATCCGCCCTCGCCATCAGCTACGGCAAGATGATAGTTGGACAACCAACCGCGCCGGCGACCCGAGCCGCGATCGGCGGCGATAATTGCGCAATCGACCGTTTCAGCTGGCTTTATTTTGAACCAGAGCTTGCCGCGATTGCCCGGCGTATAGGGGCTGCTCAGCGCCTTGGCCATCAATCCTTCATGACCCGCCGTAAGAGCGTCTTTGAGAAAGCTCTCCGCCAGCACCTTGTCGGAAGTAATTTGACGGCGCGCTAGATGTTTGCCTTCGGTGATTTTAGCGAGCGTTTGCCAGCGGCGTTCATAAGACTCGTCGATCAATGAGGCGCCGTTCAGAAGTAGGCAATCGAACAGATGTAAGTGCAAAGGAATGTCGATGGCGGCCGCTTCGATGTTGTGGATCCGTCTGAAACGGCGCATGAGTTCTTGAAACGGGAACGGCCGGCCGTCTTTGCCCACCGCGACAACTTCGCCATCGAGAATAAAGGAATCGCCAATTAGATCACTGCGGACGAGCTGCGCGATCTCCGGCAGGCTGCCTGTCACTTCGGTAAGACGCCGGCTCCAGATGCGAACCTGACTGCCGTCTTTGTGGATTTGCACCCGGGCGCCGTCGTACTTGAACTCAAATGCGGTGCTACCGCCATGGGCGGCAAGCACGCCGTCGAAATCTTCCGATAACTCTGAGAGCATCGGCAGAAGCGGCACGAACAGTTTAATATCAACTTCCTGGAGGGCCGCGCCTCCCTGGGTTAGCGCGATCGATGCCACCTCCGCCAGATCAGATAGAAAGAGCGCAGCGCGGCGCACTGTTTTTAAGTCCGCACCCGAGGCGCGGGCGATCGCTTCCTGGATCAGGCCGTCGTGCAGGCCGATACGTAACTCATTGTGCAGAAGGCGAAAGAGAATGGGGCGTTCTCGACTGCCGGTCATCTCGACGAGCTCCCTCAGGCGCGCATACTTCGCGCTCCGAGATCCTTTGCCGTTGGCTTCGGCAATAGCGGAGAAGCTGTCGGCGATATCTACGAGTGTCAATTCGGGTGAGACGGAGTTTTCAAGTTCCGGAGTATCGGAAGCATGAGCAAAGGCTCCCGGTCCGATATCCAACGTCCGTGAATCGGATACCGGAAACGAACGTCCCGACAAAAATGCGATGCCATGGCGAATCTCCTTGCCGTCGAGCCGCTTGAGATACTCCGCAGCCAAGTCAACCTTCGTCAACCGGCTCGAGGTCTGCTCCAACTGATAGCAAAGGGCGGCGAATTCAGAAAAATTCATGATGAATAGTCTAGCATGCCGCGCGGCCGGTAAAACTGCCCCTTGGCACGATACTGACACCTGGTATTCGTGATAATATGGGCCGGTCAGATCAAAGTTGAAAGCGCAAGATGGAAGCGAAAGGAATCCTAGCCATGGCTATGATGACAAGACGGAAACTGTTGCAAGCGGTGGTTGCTGCCGGTGTTTGGCATGTGTTCAGAAACAGCGGCTTTGCCGGACAAGCAGCGTCGATGAAAGATATCGAGAATATGCAGAAGAATTGGCGAGGGTTGCTTGCCAAGGATTTCAAATCGCCCTCGGCATCCGAGCCGCTCAAGTTATCCAAAGACGAGTGGCGTAAACGTTTAGATTCCGCGCAATTTCAGATCTTGCGCGAAGAGGGCACCGAAGCTCCCGGCACCAGCGCGCTCAACGATGAGAAACGGCCGGGTGTTTTCGTTTGCGCGGCTTGCAGCCTGCCACTCTTTACATCGGCGATGAAATACGAAAGCGGCACCGGCTGGCCGAGTTTCTTCACGACGATTCCAGGCGTGTTCGGTACCCGCACTGATTACAAGTTAATCCTGCCGCGTACCGAATATCACTGCATCCGCTGCGGTGGACATCATGGTCATTTATTCAGCGATGGCCCGAAGCCTACAGGTCAACGCTGGTGCAACAACGGCGTGGCGTTAAAATTCATTCCCCAGAGCGGCAGCGTCTGAGCGTTTTGCTCGATAGGTAAATCGTGCATCCTCAGAGATCTATGTCGAATATGTTTATTTAAGGTAAGAAGTCCTCAACGAGCGGCGGGCAGGGCAACGCAACATGGAGAACAGGTCAGTGCGGAACACCTTTATTCGGGAACATCTAACGGCGGGATCATAGGTTGATCGCTTTCCGCAAAGATTAAACGGCGGTACACCTGGCGCACGGTCTCCACATCGCGTTTGCAGTAGTCGCAGATGTCCGGCAGTTTTCCCGCGCAAAAGTAGGGATATACTTTCGAGCCGTCCAAACTTTCTTTCGGCGATGGAATTCCGAGCGCGCGCGCTAGAAGATCCAGGCTCACGTGTTCGCGTCCCCATTTACTCCATTCATGCATTGTGTCGTAAACGGGATTGTTACGAAATCGCGCAAGGGGGATCTCCCGCGAAGGTCTAATCCTATTGATGATCGAACGCTGGTAGATAAAACGCAGGTCGAAGTCAAGAATATTGTGCCCCACGAACAAATGACAATCTGCGGCAAGCTGCCAGAAGCTGCTGAGGATTTCGGGCTCGGTACCGTGCAGTATTTCGACGGGAGAATCGATTTCCGGTTCGATCGCATAGGCCAGGCATAGGATGCGTGCCGTGGCGGCCGATAGACTAAGCTTTTTGATAATCTCCGGTTCATCGAGACGCATTTGCGCAGCCAGCAGGTTATGATCGAGAACCGACTGATCCGTGGGGATGGTTTCGATATCGAAAAAGAAAATTTTCAGGGATGACATCTAGAAAAGCCACAGCTCCTTTTCTGGATTGAAATCGACCTCGACGGTCTCGCCTAAGCGCAAAAATATCAGTTTGAAAGCCGCGACTTCTCGTTTCAAGCTCCGGCGCGCGGCTTCGGAATAGATTTCGGCTTGCCGGCGGTAGCGTTCCGCGCCGAAACGCAAATCTTTTGCTGCCGCCCTGTCTGTTTTATAGTCGGCCAGATAAAGCAGGCCGTTGCGCTCATAGATAAGATCGATGACCCCTTCCATGATCTGGCCGTTCCAGGGCATCAACAGCGGCACTTCGCGGCCGAGGATCCGAGCCCTCCGCAATTCAGCATAGATAGGCGAATTTATAAATCGTTCCAAGATTGCCTGCAGTTCTTCACCTATGCTGCCTGCGTCTTGGCTGTATTCGGCTGAGAGTGATGCACTGAGAAAAGCACCGAGTTGATGTCGCAGCAAATTTTTGTCGCCGCCAAAATCCCAGTTTTCGAGAAATTGGTGCGCCAGCTGGCCGATGAGCATTGCCGGCGTGCGTTCTTGCGTGAAAGCCTGAGTTGTCACAGCGGCTTCGGTGATCTCTTGCTCCTGCCGTTTGAGCGAGGTGGGCGTGACAAAGGTCGCTGACTGTAAAGTTGCTTGGTGGTTTCGTTCACGGCGGCGCCAGATCTCCATGTAATCCTGCCACTCGCGTTTTCTGCCCAGAGGCTTTTTCTTGCTGGTGCCGGCCCCCGGGGCGGTAAGGCTCGCCTCGACCAGTTCAACTGCTAATCTGCCGGGGCCGATCTCGATGGTGGTTGACTGTTCGGCGCGGCCGATTTGATCTTGTGCTGCTTCATCCAACATGGCAACAAAATTGCCGGTCGATTTCCTGGCGCTGGGGCCGCTCGAAATGATCAAATGCTCTCGAGCGCGGGTCATCGCGACATAGAGTACTCGCTTGGTTTCTTCTTCGGCCCGCAAGCGATTTTTTTCAGAGATGTACACTCCGGCTAAATCTGTGAACGAGCCAACACGAATTCCGGTCAGGCCGGTGGACCAATCAAACAGCGCTTCTGCCGGCCGCCTCTGCTGGCCATTGATGCCGGCATGACAGCCGGCCAGAACCACTATGGGAAACTCGAGTCCCTTGGACTTGTGGACACTCATGATGCGCACGGCATCGACATCTTCTTCGGCGAGCACGCTTTCGCCTTCTTCTTCGACATCGAGCACGCGCTGCTGCAGCTGTCGAATAGCCGCTTTGAATGTCATCGAGCTATCTTCGCGCCCCAGAATTTCGGCGTGCCGTCGGAGCTTGTCAATGTTGGCCACGGCCTGTTCGCCATGAAAATAGCAGGCGGCCAAAAGCCTCAGCGGCAGGGATTCGAAGATACGGGACACGGCGGCACCAACCGGCAGCCTGCCGCACTCGGCGTGCAGTTTGGCTAACGCGCCATAAAGTTGCGCCAGCGTGGGTGGATAATTTTTGCCGCCAAGCTGTTCTGAAAGCCGGTAATCCAGCAGATTGTCGCAGTGCAGATCGTAGATGCTTTGATCGGTCAAACCACCGATAGGCGAGCGCAGCACGCCGACCAATGCCAGGCGATCATTGGGATTTTCGATGGCGCGGAGCAAGTTGACCGCATCGATGATCTCTTTCGCGGCGTAGAAATGGCGCTCGCCTTCGACCACGTAACGGATGCCCCGGCGGCGAAGCGGTTCGAGGTAGTCATGGATGTCGGTGAGCTTCCGGAAGAGGATCGCAACGTCTTTCGGCTGCGCCAGAACCCGCTCGCCTTTGGCATTGACAAAGCTGGCGTTCTCCAACACTTGATCATGCAGCCAATCGGCCAGGCTTTCGCCCTCGAGACGACGAGCGGTCTCGGCGCTGACGTCTCCATCCGGCGCAATGATTTTTCGCACCAGCGCTTTTGGCAAAGGCTTACGGTTACCAACCAGGCCATGCGAATCGCGCCGGGGCGCCGGCTGAATTCCGATGTAGGGCGGCTGCATACCGGGTTGCGGTTGGATCAGCGATGAAAACACCCCGTTGACGACATCGATAATTGCCCTATGACTCCGAAAGTTTGTAAGCAAATGACATTCAGTGCCATTTTGCGCTTTGATGATTTTCTCGCCCACTTCCAGATACGCCTCGATATCGGCGCGCCGGAATGCGTAGATCGATTGCTTGGGATCGCCCACCACGAAAACTTTGCCGGCGGTAAGTTTCACCTTGCGCCAATTTGTCGCCGTAGTGCCGGGCTGTTCAGCCAGGTAAAGCAGGATCTCGTACTGAATCGGATCGGTGTCTTGGAATTCATCGATGAGAAACGTGCGGTATTGCCGTTTTAATTCCTCGCGCACGCGCAGATGGTCGCGCACCAAATTGCGCGCGCGAATCAGCAGTCCATCGAATGAAATAAAACCTTCATGAACAAGAATTTCACGGAACCGAGCGGCGTAGGGCGCGAGGAGTTCCCAAATCAGATGAGTCAAAGCTGCATCGACTCTGCACAGGCCTTTTGCCGCGCTGACTAAGCTGTGCGCTTGTTTAAGATCCGCTTCGGTCCAGCCTTTGGTATCCCGGTTGATGGAGTGCTCCAGTAAACACGCCCTTTGTTCGGCTAAAGCCGTCCCGGTTGAATCACCGCCGTCGATAAACGGCTGAATAATCAGTTGGGCGGCGCGGACGAGCTTCTCATTGTTGCGATCTGCCGGATGGCGTTTGCTCAAGCTGGCGGCGCTATCGAGCAGTGAGCGCAACCATGCGCGCAACGCGGCATCTCCCGGTTGCTTCGCTCGGGGCGGCTCTAGCTGAACAGATTCCGAGCATAAAGATCTAGCCAGATCTTTAATCTGCTCAAGGGTCAACTGTTTGAGCGCCTTGCGCCAATCGCCGGCGCGAGGGCTCTCGAGCGCGAGCTCCTGATCGAGCCAGAGATGCCACTGTTGGTCGAAAAGACGTCGGAACTGTTTGCCGTCGTCTTCGTGAAACTGCGGATCAACCCCGGCTTCCAGTGGAAAAAGGCGTAGCAACGTCGCAGCAAAGCTATGAATCGTGCCGATCTCGGCGCGCTCGAGATTGCGCAGTGCCTCCTGGACCCGCCGATCGAGCTCGGCCTTTGACAGCCTGTAAGTATCCATCAGGCTTTCGATCTGTTGTTGCAGTTTCGTCTGCTCTTCCTGGATAGGTTCGATTCGCAGATCTGCCTCCAGGTACGCTTGAAGCCGATCGCGTAGCCGATGCTTGATCTCGTTGGCAGCCTTATTGGTAAAAGTCAGCGCGACGATGTCGGTCATCTGGAGAGGGTCCGGACTGCGCAACAATAGATGGACGATCCGGTCGACCAGGAGAGTTGTCTTGCCCGTGCCGGCCCCAGCGGTGACTACCAGATTGCGATCGAAAGTCCCAACGGCGGTGCGGCGGTCGAGCGCATCGGCGAGATCGGTAGCCATTGCCTTCGCGGTTAACATTTTTTGAGATCTTTCTGGCGCAACTGCCGATGCGGAGCGGTGAGCGGATCGTTTTCCGTGCGCCAGAGACTCGGCGGGTGATTTTTGCGACAGATCTCCGCCACCTCGCAGTGTGGACAATGCTCTCCCGGTTGCATGAAGAATTGGCCGGAGTGAATACCCTTGGCTAGTTGAGCTATGCTATTTCTTATCTCCGCGCCCATCTTGCCGGTTAATTCTTCGCTATTGAAGGATTTGATAACCAATGGACCCTCGCTCCAGCGCGAGGCGATGTAGTAAAAACTTGCTTCGATTTGGCTTTCGGCATCATGTAAACTGTCGCGGCGCCGCTTTGCCTGGCCGAGCAAAGAATAAAACGGCGGCTGAAGTCGCTGTGCGCGCAATGCGGAACGGGATAGGTCGTTGTCTTCTGGCGAAGGTTTGGCGCCGAATTTAAACTTGTAATCTATGACCCGCATCCGATTACCCCTAGGATCGATATCGATGCGATCCATGCGCCCGTGGATGGCGAGCGTGTTCAACGGGTCGGGCCAATCTGGCGGCAACCGATCGTCCATGCCAATCTCCAGATCCACTGGGACATAACCCGAAGATGCAAGCTCCTCTAGGTCGCGCCAGACAACCTCTCTAATCAGCTCAGTCAGCGTCTCGCGCACCGTCTCCCACATCAGAGGATATCCAACGGGATTCTCAGCCTCATACTCGGTGAAAGCTTTTTGCGCGGCGGCGCTGATAATCGGATCAACAGCGACGTGAGACTCGTTATTTGCGAAGTAACCGGCACCGATAAGTTCCTGGTAGGTCAGTTTCAAAATCAAATGACCGAGCTCTCCCCATTCCGCCGCGCTTGGCCCCGCAACAGTTTCCGGCGTCTCCAAAGTCTGGAGTCCAAGCACCTGGCGCGCGAAATACTGAAACGGGCAGCGCCCGTAAAGCTCCAATGCGGTGGGCGAGAGGCCGTGCTTTGAAAAGCGCAGCCAGTGTCTTGCCGGTGTTTGAATCATCCCGTCGAAAACATCGAGCCGGTCCGTGCTGAGATCCAAGGCGGCGATGGCTTTCAGTCCTTGCTCGTACAGACTGGGCGAGAGATTGGCTGCTGCAATTAAAGATCGCGAATCTGTCCCGGAAAGATTGAGACGAATAGCGAGCTCGGCCGGCAGCAGCGATTCTTCGACATCGAACGGCCGGCAACTCACTTTGTCGATGGCGCTGCGCGGGATCGTCTCTTCGACGAATTGTCTCTGCTGCGCGCCTGAGAGAGAGCGCTTGAGCTCGGCCAGATACCATGACGGCGCCAGCACTCTGCCGCTTTCATCAGAGCGCTGGTACAAACAATAGAGCCGGTCGGTGACGGAATTGACGAGAAGGGTAAACACCAGCTTCTCTTCGTCGAACGCGGCCAGTTTCTGGCTGACCTTGTAGCCGAGATCGCGCTCCAGCACCTCGCGATCGCGATCGCGCAGAAACGCGTCTTCGCGAATTGTGCGTGGAAAAACGCCTTCGTTCATGCCGACGATAAACAGCGCGCGAAATTTTATCCCGCGAGCGGCGCTGGCGCTCGACACGGCTACGCCGGCGACATTTTTATCGGTTTCCACGATGGCGCTGCGCTCGAGCCAGTGCTGAAAGGTCTCGCTGAACTCGCGCAGCGAAACATCGGCCTCGACCACGTCCAGGCCGGAGATTTGATCTAGAGTCTCGATGATCTGCTTACAGATCAAAATCTCAGTGCTGTTAAAATTTCTGGAAGGCTCAGGCTGGATTCCTAGATAGGCACCGAACATTTGCTTCCATGAAGCAGCGTAACCAGCCCAGGAAGCACGCGCCGGCAAGCGGCTCAAAGCCTTATCAAGGCCGTCGAGAATAGTCGCCAGGTCGCGCAACTGGGCTGCAGGAATTTCAATAAAGCGCCGCTCCTCGTCATCGGATATCTGCGACAGCTTCATGCCTTCCACGGCAAAACGGTCGATCCTGTGCCATTCCTTCATTCCTCTGCAGATCGCCAGCTCTCGGGTGGCCAGATCCCAAAGATCGGGACGAGGCTCGTTTGCCTCCTGTGCCGCGCCATCCAAGCGAAAATAGGGCGACGACAAGAGATCGATCACATGCGAACGCAGGTAATCTTTGGCCGCGAGATTCATCAGCAGGATGGCAGCCTTGGTCAAAGGAAACTGCACTAGCTCTTCCTCAACGGAACCGGTGATTGGAATTTGATGTTGGGCAAAGATCTCTTTGATCTTTGCGCCATAGCCATCCAGAGTTCGCGCGACCACGCCGATCTGATCGAATGCCATGCCGTCCTGCTCGGTGAGGAGCAGGATCTCCTTGGCCACCGCGCTGATCTCATCGTCAATGCCAAAGGTATTGATGATCCGGCAGTGCCAATCGGCCGGCAAGCATCGGTATTGCCGATCAGGGTCCTGATCAAAAACAGCGAAACTTTGCGGCAACTCAGCAGGGTGATCGCACTCCAACAGAAGATTCTTTGTCTCCTCGTTACCGGCCCGCCCCTGGAAGTACTCGGAGTAAAAGCGCTCGGCGAATTGCCAACCTTCATGCGCCGGCTGTGTCTTTAGGAGAGGAAAGAACAGCGTCGTAGGAAAGGTTTGGCCGACTGCATGAACGAGATCCACCTGAATCTGGGTGAGATCGTAAAAGCCGTAATAGAAAATCCGCGCGAACTGGCCTAAAAAACCCGAAGCCGGTGCTTTCGCGATTGCGAATTTGTCGAAGGTGGAATGATCCAGGATGCCGCGCTCTTGGCAGAAGCGAAGAAGCGTTTGAAGCAACACTAGGAGATTGGCCGTCCTCTCTCGGGTTCGCGGATCGAATTGGTTCTCACGCAATGCTTCCAGCCCGACATCCGGCTGTACCAGTCCATCGCGAAGATCTCTGAGGCTTTGCCAGAGCGCGGCGCAGCCGCCGGCGCGTTCCTCGATGCCGCTGAAGACTGCCGCGCCGGGGTGGCGCGCGCGGATAATTTGACGCAACACTTCTTCAAGAAAAAGGTCATCGCGCAAGACCGGCGGATTCAGTCCGTTGGCTTCCGCGTACAACTTAGCCGCCAGCTGATGAAACGTCAGCAGTTGCAGATTTACAAAGGATAGGTTTCGTTCCCTGGTTAGCAGAACTTTTAGGTGTCGCCGTAGAGCATCGGACGGAATCAGAATCAGCAGCCGACAGAGCGGGTCGGTGTTTTTATACTCTAAAATCTCTTCGATGAGCGAGTTCTCCAGATGCGGATGAAAGGGGCCGAGAATGGCTTGCATGATCTTTGAATTTGTTCGAGAGGTCAGAGCTAATATGGAATAAGGGCTACGCTATGGCAAGCATAAACTGACGCAGCCTACTGTCAGTGATTCGCCGAAGCTTGCCAGGGCGATGTCTATCGACGTTCTCTTCTGCAGCTAAATAAGTTGCAAAACTGAAGGCAAAGAACTAAAGATGATGAGTTTATGCGCTGCCTGCTTGACCTACGTTTCGTTTGCTTTTTCATCCTCCTATTTAACACGTTTCTTGCCCCGTCGTTAGCGCTTGCGCAACGTGCTAGCGGCTTGGTCGTGTCGGATAGCCCATTGGCGACCAAAGCGGGAATGGAAATGCTCGGCCGCGGCGGCAATGCTATTGATGCCGCCATCGCCACCGCATACGCATTGGCGGTGGTGGATCAAGCTTCCTCGGGAATCGGCGGCGGCGGCTTTATGGTCATCTACGAAACAAAGGACCGGCGCGCGCATGCGTTGGATTTTCGCGAAACTGCGCCCGAAGGCGTGCGCAAGGAACTCTATGTTAAGGACGGCAGGCCGGTGCCGTCGCTCAGTCTTACCGGCGCGTTGGCGGTGGCGGTGCCGGGTGAGGTTGCGGGTTTGGCGCAGGCGCACAGGCGATTCGGCAGCATGCCGATGCAGGTGCTGATGGCGCCGGCCATCAGGCTCGCGTCCAACGGGTTTCCGCTAGACGCGACCTTGCGTTATGCCATCGATCGGCAGCAGGGCTCGATAAAGAAGTTCCCCGATCTCGGGCGAATCTACATGCCGAATGATGAGGTGCCGGCAGAAGGCGAATTGATTCGCCAGCCGGAACTCGGTGAGACCTTGAAGGCGATTGCGTCTCAAGGGGCCAACGCTTTCTATCAAGGTTGGATTGCCGACGCGATTGTCGAAACTATCAAAAGAGAAGGCGGGGTTTTAAACAGCGAGGATCTGAAAAATTATCGACCCGTGTGGCGAGAACCTCTCATCGGCAACTATCGCCAGCGAACAGTCATCAGCATGCCGCCGCCCAGTTCTGGAGGCGTGGCGATTTTGCAAATGCTAAAAGTGCTTGAAGGGTATCAGCTGAGCTCATTGACGCATAACTCGGCAACGTATCTGCACCTGATTACTGAAGCGATGAAGCATGCCTTCGCCGATCGCGCGCAATATCTCGGCGATCCGGATTTTGTCAAAACGCCGGTTTCAATACTTACTTCCAAAGACTACGGCAGGTGGATCCGCGGCCGCATCTCCGCGGCGAAAACTCATCCCACGAGATATTATGGCCTGGTTAATTTCAAACCGGAGCTGGGTGGAACCACGCATTTCAGCGTGATCGATCGTTTCGGCAATGCCGTGGCCTGCACCGTTTCGGTCAACACCCGCTTTGGTTCCAAACTCCTCGTGCCTAACACCGGTATCGTCCTGAACAATGAAATGGATGATTTCGCGATACATTCCACTGGCAATGTTTACGGTCTGGTCGGCAATGAGTCTAATTCCTTGCAACCCAGGAAGAGGCCGCTGAGCAGCATGTCGCCGACCATCATCCTGCAAGGCGAACGGCCGGAAGTTGTGGTGGGCGGCGCGGGCGGTCCGCGCATTATCAGCGCCACGCTCCAGACGATTCTCAATGTGCTGGACTATCGAATGCCGGTGGCCAAGGCAGTGGAAGCCCCTCGCGTGCATCATCAATGGCTGCCGGATCAGTTAAACGTTGAAAACGATATTTCCGTCGAAACCAAGAGATCACTCGAGCGGCGCGGGCATGCACTGCGCGAGCGAGGCGTGCTTGGCGTGGTGCAGGCGATTACCAACGGACAAGACGGGGTCAAAGGAGCGGCCGATCCTCGAAAAGAGGAAAGGGCACGATCCGAATGAATTCCTCACATGCAACACTTAAATTGGCGATGCCGCATATGGGTCACCGAATTTGGTAAAAGTCCGGTCTTGCCTATTTCAATGGGTGCCGAAGACTATCGAAAGTGCCCCAGAAATCTTCCTCTAAAAGCCATCGAAGATCGCTCTAGCTGCGGCGGATCGTCAGGCCGACGAGGAGACCTACAGCGGCGGCAATAGCCACTGCGTTCCATGGATTTTCCCGGATATAGTCGTCAGCAATGTCGGCGTATTCTTTGGAAGTTTCAACCAGAGCTTGTTCGGCGTCGGCCAGCGCCTTCTTACCTTCGATCAGGCTCTGCTCGATTTTCTGTCGCGCCGCGGCAACTTTCTCTCCGGCTTGACTGGTGGTGGCTCTTAAAAGTTCTTCCGCGTCACCGACCAGAGTCTTGAGATCGTTGATGAGTTTTTCTCTTGAAGTTTCGCCGTTCATCTGTCCTCCTCGGGGTTCTGCTTCGACCATCGGCCCATGATAAACATGGGGCCAGTAGGTATTCAAGCTTCCAATCCTCATGAAAGTTTCTATCGTAAGGAGGAATCGGTATGCCGGTTAGCTACTGGCGCCGGATCGTCGCTCTGTGCTCTTAGGATTGTTGGTAATCCCAGCCGTGTCATGATCGCAAGGCAATCCCGCTTCAAAAATTATCGAGGGGCCAAGAAGGAAGGGCAACTGGTCTATTACGCGACGATGACTTTGGACCAGAGCAGAGTGACTGTCGATCATTTCGAAAAGAAATACCCGTTCCTGAAAGTCACGTTGTTTCGAACGGGCGGCGGACCGCTGTTGAATAAAATTATTTGCCGAGTCGCCCGGCGAGCAGACATGACTGGGACGTGGTAGTGGGCCGGGACTTCGAAGCAACGGTAAAGCAGTACTTGGACATCTTTGAATTGCGATAATAGTGGTCGCGCAAGCGCAACCGGTTGGTCGGCCCCGACGGGGGATTTAACTGTCGAAAGGATTTTTCAGTAGGATGGTTTGTTCGCGGCCGGGTCCGACGGAAACCAAAATGATTTCAGTATCCAGAAGCTTCTCGATACGTTGAACATATTTCTGCGCGGCTGGCGGCAGCTCTGAAAACTGCCTCACTGCGGTGAGCGGCTCGCTCCATCCTGCCATTTCCTCGAGAACCGGTTCGGCATTGTCCAGCACTTTTGAACTGGCCGGAAACTCATCGTAAAGGCGGCCATCGAATCGGTATCCGGTGCAGATCGGAACTTTCTTGAAACCGGTCAGGACGTCGAGCTTGGTCAGAGCGATGCCGGTAATGCCGTTGACGCGGACTGCATGACGCACGCTCACTGCATCAAACCAGCCGCAACGCCGTGGACGCCCGGTGGTTGCGCCGAACTCAACGCCTTCGCGTTTTAAGGTTTCACCCTCGGGTCCAAACTGTTCGGTGATGAACGGGCCGCTACCGACCCGCGTCGTGTAGGCTTTTGAGATGCCGATCACATGATGAATGTGTTGGGGCCCGACTCCGGCACCAGTGCATGCGCCGCCGGTAGATGTGTTGGAAGAAGTTACATAGGGATAGGTGCCGTGGTCGACATCGAGTAACGTTCCCTGGGCGCCTTCGAACATCACTTTTTTGCCGGCGTGGATCTCGCGGTGAAGCAACAAACTGGTGTTGGTAATGAGCGGCCTCAGCCGTTCACGGTAGCTGGCGTAAGTGTCATGGATCTCATCGAAATCGAGGGTCTTCTCTTTGAGAATCGCCTTGAGATAGATATTTTTCTCTTCAATATTATGGCGCAGTTTCTCTTGAAATGTGTCCTCTTCGAGCAGATCGATAAAGCGGATACCGACTCGCGCTACTTTGTCTTCGTACGCCGGGCCGATGCCCCGGCCGGTAGTGCCAATTTTTCCCTTGCCTCTGAGCCGTTCCCGGGCCAGATCAATGGCCTTGTGGTAAGGCATGATGAGATGCCCTTCTTCGCTGATACGCAGAAGCGAATCATCGAGCAAATGCCCTTGGGCGTTGAGAGCGTCGATCTCCTCGATCAAAACTTGCGGATCGACCACCACGCCGTTGCCGATCACGCACAACTTATTCGGATGCAGCGCCCCTGACGGAACCAGATGCAGTACGGTCTTTTTACCGTCGACCACCAGGGTGTGGCCGGCGTTGTTGCCGCCTTGGAAACGAACGATGATATCGGCGTCGCAGGTAAAAAGATCGACAACTTTGCCTTTACCTTCGTCACCCCACTGGGCTCCAATGATTGCTATATTGGACATTTAATAAGGCGCTCGGTTTATAGTTTGACTAGTTCGGCTGAAACCGTTTGCGGCAGATTGCGCAGCTCTTTCATAGTCTCTTTGGGAATCAGATCATCGACGTGAATGAACGAAATGGCATTGCCGCCTTTTGCGCCGCGTCCGAGTTCCATGCCGGCGATGTTGATGCCGTTTTTACCCAGTATCGTGCCGACGTTACCGACCACGCCCGGCACGTCCTTGTTACGCAAAATAAGAATATATCCTTCGGGGGCCGCTTCCAGATAGAAATTATCGACACGGACGATGCGCGGGTGTTTGTCGCCGAAAATGGCTCCCTCGACTTCGACTTCACGGTCGCCGGTAGCGATCTTGACTGTGATGGAACTCGAAAAATCGCCGGCCTTGCTGCTCTTGGATTCAACCACTTGAATGCCGCGTTCTTTGGCCAGTACCGGCGCATTGACGTAATTGACGCTGGCCTCCATGACCGGAGTGAGCATGCCTTTGAGCACCGCCAATGTGAGCGGAGCGATGTTGTATTGGGTTACTTCACCACGATATTCGACGTGAACTGCCTGGGGCAAGACATCGGCCATTTGGACCTGCAGGCTGCCAAGCTTTTCCGCAAGGATAAGATACGGACGAAGAATTTTGAAAAGTTCCGGGCTGACCGAAGGGACATTAACGGCGTAGCGAACCAGCCCCTCGGTAAGAAAATCGACCATCTGTTCGGCCACCGCGATGGCCACGTTCAGCTGGGCTTCATCGGTCGATGCGCCGAGATGAGGCGTGGTGATGACCTGGTCCATTTTGAGCAGTGGGTGCTCGGGCGGCGGCGGTTCATCAACATAAACATCCAGAGCGGCTCCGGCCACCTTACCGTCTCTGATGGCGTCGGCTAGATCCTTTTCATCGACGATGCCGCCGCGCGCGCAGTTAATGATGCGCACGCCGGTTTTCATTTTGGCGAAAGCTTCGCGACTGATCAGCCCCTGGGTTTCAGGCGTGAGCGGAACGTGAACGGTGATAAAGTCGGCCTTGGAGAAAATTTCGTCCAGTGTCGCCGGCTCCACCTCCATGCGCGCGATATTCTCTGCTGAAACGAACGGATCGTAACCGAGGACTTTCATTCGCAGGCCGGTGGCCCGTTCGGCGACGATCCGGCCGACATTGCCGAGGCCAATCACGCCGATGGTTTTGTTGCATAGCTCGACGCCGATAAACTTGTTGCGTTCCCATTTGCCGTTTTTGAGAGAAGCGACCGCCTGCGGGATGTGGCGCGCCAGAGCCATCATCAGCGAGATCGTATGTTCTCCGGTGGTGACGTTGTTGCCTCCCGGGGTGTTCATGACGACGATCCCTCGTTGGGTTGCCGCATCGACGTCGACGTTTTCAAAACCGACGCCGGCGCGTCCGATCACTTTCAGGTTTTTCGCCGCCTCGATCAATTCGGCGGTGATCTTCGTTCCACTGCGAATCACCCAACCATCGTAATCAGCGCAAATCTTCTTTAGCTCATTTGCATCGAGGCCGATCCGCACATCCACTTCAAAGCCTCGAGCGCGCTTAAATACTTCCAGGCATTCAGGCGCGAGAGAATCGCTCACTAAGATCTTCATCGTTAAACCAAAGACTCCATGAGAACTTCTTGCGCGGCCGCAACGCCCTTGCCGAACGGAAGCTCGACGCCGAATTTGCGCAGGACCATCTCCAGCGCCGCAACCGCGGTGATCACGTCGAACGCTCCCATATAACCGACGTGGGCGATGCGAATGACTTTTCCTTTCAACTGATCTTGTCCTTCGGCGAGCGTGATGTTCATGTGATCGCGCAAGTAGTCGAGTACCTGGTCGGCATCGATGCCATCGGGCAGATAGACGCCAGTAGCTGCCGGGCTGGGACTATCGGGAGCAAGCAGCTTCAACCCTAACGCGGTGGCGGCCGCTCGGGTGGCCCGTGACATGCGCGCATGGCGGGCATAGACCCGATCGAGACCTTCGCGTTGCATCATCTCGAGCGACGCGCGCGCGCCGAAAATCAACGACACGGCCGGTGTAAACGCGCCGGAGCCTTTTTGTTGATTCTTGCGCTCGAGATTCAGGTCGAAATAAAACCGCGGCAATTTTGCTTGCTTAGTTCTTTCCCAGGCGCGATCGCTCAGAGCGATGAAACCAAGACCGGGCGGCAGCATCATTGCTTTCTGCGAGCCTGTCACCAACACATCGAGGCCCCATTCGTCGAACGGTATCGAAACGACACCTACCGCCGTCACCCCATCGACGAGAAATAGCGGACCGTTTTTGGTGAGCTTGGCGATCTCCTTGACCGGATGGAGCACCGTTGTCGAGGTTTCGCTGGCCTGGATCATGACGCCTTTTAGATCGGGATGGGCTTTCATCTGCTTCTCGACGGTATCAACTTTTACCGCCTGGCCCCATTCGACTTCGAGCTCAATGGGACTCAAGCCGAAGGCATTGGCGATGTTAAGCCAGCGTTCGCCGAATTTCCCGCCATTGATGACCAGAACTTTGTCGCCGGGTGAAAATAAATTGGCAACCGATGCCTCCATCGCGCCCGTGCCGGAAGAGGCAAGGATCAACACGTCGTTCTTGGTGCCGAAAAGCTTTTTGAGTCCCTGGCGCGCCTGATCGAAAATGTGATTAAACTGCGGCGTCCGATGATGGATCATGGTCTCCGACATCGCTAAAGCGACCTCGTTAGGAACCGGCGTCGGGCCCGGTGACAGTAGATAATGCTTGATCATCGGTTTTTATCCTCTCAGAGCTCTAGCAACCGGGCGAGTTTTCGGCAGATGGACGAGCAAAAAGAGACGTGCGCGCTCTGAGCCGGTCTGAGATTTCGACGGCAGCCAGAGCGATGTGCGGTGAAGCTAGTTTGTTCGCAGGACATAAAAAAGCCTGAACCTCTATCTGTAAGAGACCCAGGCGTTCGGCCGTCTTATGCTTTGCACTCCCTCGTGGTTAATTCCACGTTGACGCCAGTCGCGCAAAACTTACATAATTTGTTTATCGCACACCTTATACCTTGTCAACGGTTTGCGATCCCCGCCGACTCCGCCGATTTGCCATTACCGGTTTGATTTGCGACTATCCGATGCTCCATGAAACGACTATTGCTGTTTGATATCGACGGAACCTTGACTCGCAGTCACAACGGCCATGTGCCGTTTAACCAAGCTATTTTCGAAACCTTTGGCGTTCCGGGAGATATTCGCTCGGTCATTCCCGACGGCAATACCGACCCGATGATTGTCAGCGAGATCTTCAGCAAAGATAATATTCTGGTCCCGGATATCGACGATAAATGGCAACAATTCTCAAGCAACCTGCGTCAATGCTATTCACAGGCCATTAGCTCGGGAAGTACCACCGTGCGCGCCTTACCCGGAGTTGCCGAATTGCTGCAAACGGTCGCGACAAGCGGCATATTCGGTAGCAGTGTCGTCAGCGGCAATCTCGAGCCGATGGCGCGAGTGAAGCTTGAAGCTGCCGGTCTTTATTCCTATCTCTGCCGCGGTGCTTACGGCAGTGATTCGCCGCGCCGCGCTGATTTGCCGGCAATCGCCAAGCGCCGCTGCGAAGCGGTCTTCGGAGTCTCGATACCGCTCAGCGAGTGCATTGTCATCGGCGATACCCCCAGGGATCTCGAGGCTGCCCGGTGCAACCGCATGAAATGCATCCTTGTGGCAACCGGCAGGTATTCGCTAGAAGAATTGTTAAACTGCCAATCGGAACTATGTCTGCCGGATTTGACGGACACGGCCGCGGTTTTAGAGACGCTTTTGAATATTTAGCAGGCTGGCTTTGAAAAGTTGAATTGTGAGAGCTGAAAATTGAATTCCGCTTTCAGATTTCCGCTTTCATCCTTTAATTCGGATGAAGCGGCCTGTAATTGGAGTTTCAGAACCTGCGATCGTAGGGAGGTGCCATTATGCAATATCGAACGATCGGCAAAACCGGACTCCGGGTTTCGGAAATCGGTTTCGGCTGCGGCAATAATGCCGTCTTGATGGTCAAGGCGAGTTATGAAGATCAGCTTCAGGCAGTGCGCCACGCGCTTGATTTGGGGATAAACTATTTTGACACTGCGTTTGCCTATGGATTGGGAAAATCGGAGGAGAATCTCGGAAGAATTCTCAATCAGCTGAAAACCCCGGCGGTGATCTCGACGAAAATCCGGCTTGATGCAGACGCATTGACTGATATCAAAGCGGCAACGCAGCGCGAGGTCGAGGCCGGGCTGAGACGTTTGCAGAGAGAGTCCGTTGATTTGATTCAGCTACACACGAAGGTTGTCATCGACCGGCAACCAGATCAGCGCTTTGGCATGACACCGGGTGAAATCCTGGGCCGCTCGGGAGTGCTCGAAGGTCTCAAGGCCATGCGTGATAAAGGAAAGGTCGGTTATTTTGGTTTCACCGGTTTGGGAGATCCCGCAGCATTGCACGAGGTTGTCGATAGCGGTGCGTTCCACTCGTGTCAAGCCTATTACAATCTGCTCAATCCCAGCGCCGGCCATCCAGTTCCGCCCGGATTCAGCGCTTTGGACTATGGACTATTGATCGATCGCGCCGCCGCTCAAGGCATGGGGGTTGCGGTCATACGGGTTTTAGCGGCCGGCGCGCTCACGTCCAATCCCGGCGCCGGCGGTGGCAGTACCCCAGAGCCGCTGTCCAAAGGATCGGAATACTCGCTTGATGTGCAGCGGGCCGAAAAGTTGAAAGCGGCTCTTGCGCTCGATGGCAAAGGAATGACGCAAACCGCGATTCGCTTCGGATTGATGAATCCAAAAGTCTCGACAGTGCTGGTTGGTTTTTCCAACACCGCACATATCGATGAAGCGGTGGCATGCTCCGGCGCGCCGGCGTCGTCTGACGAAGAGATGGCCAAAATAGAAAAGCTTTGGAAGACCGATTTCGGCAGATTGAACTAAACGAGGCTAACGTGGCTCTTTTCTTCCACTCCGACGAAGTCGATGAATTCATCCCGTTTACAGAAGCTGTCGCCATTTCCGAAAATGCTCTGCGAGATCTAAATACTTCCGCCGGAGTCAATGCGCCGCGCAAACGGCTCAACCTGCACCGCGACATTGCCGAAGGGAGCTTCGATACCGTCCTAAACATTTACGCCGGCGGCTCTGCTGCTTATAGCGCAATCGGCGCGCAGGTGGCGCTCCATCGAAAAGCGATTGTCGGAAACATGCAAAGACGACCTCCTTACAATCCGGATCAAACCGAACTCGCGCTGGTCTACGATACGGATACGGGATCCCTGCTGGGCGTGATGGCGCATCGCCCACGGCATGTTGGCGGCGCCGCCGATCTGCGCACGCCGGCGGTGAGTTTGGCCGGCCTGGATCAGTTTGCCAGACGTGACGCCAGGCGTGTCGGTATTTACGGCTCCGGGCAACAAGCGTATTCGACTTTCGTCGGACTGACTGAGATGAGGAAAATCGAGAGCGCCAAAGTTTACAGTCCGACGCCCGCGCACCGGGAAGGTTTTGCAAAAAAAATCAGCCAGAGAACCGGTGTGCCCGTTCGAGCCGTAGAAAATCCAGAGCTCGCCGCGGGCGACGTCGATATTATCTTGTGCATGACTAATACTAATGTGCCGGTGATCGATGGATCGTGGCTCGAGCAGGGGCAATATATTATCTCGGTGGTCGGCAGCAACATCGAGCTGGTCAAAAGCGGCAACATTGCCGCGCCGCGCCGAGAGGTTGATGACCAGACTCTCAAACGCTGTAGTTTTATCGTCGCGCTTTCAAAAGAACAGGCTATCGATTCACAGCAAGGCGATATCTACTGGCCCGTGCAGAATGGGGTGATCGCGTGGGATAAGGTAATTGATATCTGCGATGTTCTTACGGGTAAAGCTAAAGGCCGCAGCGACGACGACCAGATCATTCTCTATAAGAACCAAGGTGGGCAGGGCATCGTCGATATCGCTCTAGCCAAAAAGTGCTACGATCTCGCCAAGCAACACGGCAAGGGTCACGAGCTTCGGATTGAAGCGCGTGAGAACTGGTGGGTGCAGGGAGGAAGAACTCAAACGTGGTAGATTCAAGGAGACACAGATATGCTACCGAAATCGAGCCGGATAAGTATTCCCAAAACAATTTTTCAGAAAGTAAAAGCCTCGCTTATCGTAGCCGTCGCTGCTGCATTTCTTCTTGGCATGGGAACTATCACGGCTTCTCACGGTCAGACACCCTATTATCAGGGAAAAACCATCACGGTTATCGTCGGCACCGTGGCAGGGGACCTTTACGATCTTTACGCGCGCGCTTTTGCGCAGCATATGTCGAAGCATATTCCGGGCAACCCCAATATGATCGTGCAGAATATGCCCGGCGCCGGTCACATGATCGCTGCCAATTATCTTTATAGCGTGGCCAAGCCGGACGGTTTAACCATGGGCGCGACTTTGCCGACTCTTTACTTTGAGCAGTTGATTGGCCGAGCGGAGGTCAAGTTCGATTTTTCCAAGTTCACTTGGCTGGGCAATGCTACAAAGTCACCGCAGGTGCTCTATATGCGCACGGACGCTCCGTACAAGAGCATCGAAGATATACGAAATGCCAAAGAGGCGCCCAAATGCGGCACAACGGGTACGAGCAACATGGGTTACTTCGTGCCCAAGCTCCTGGAAGAGACGGTTGGCGCCAAGTTTAATGTCATTGCCGGATATCCAGGCGGCAGCGAAGTAGACCTGGCCGTGGAAAAAGGCGAAGTCCAGTGCCGCTCGCTCAGCTCGGAGGCCTTCTTTTCACGAGAACCATTTTTTACCTGGCGTAAAAATAACTTTGTCCGAGTGCTCATGCACGGCGCCAAAAACTCGGACGAAAGACTGCCCGGGGTACCGAGCATCTATGAGCTCATGGATAAGTACAAAACAGCGGAGTCGGGGCGGCGCTTAGCGACCGCGCTTATGGCTGCCGGCGAATTTCATCGTCCTTATCTTGCTCCCCCCAATATGCGGCCGGAACATGTCAAAATATTGCGTGAGGCATTTTTGAAGACGGCGAAAGATCCGGCATTTGTGGAAGAGACGAAAAAGAAAAAGCTCGATCTCGACCCGAGCAGCGGCGAAGAGGTGGAGACTCTGGTCAAGGAAGTGATGTCCCAGCCGGCGGACGTAATCGAACGGCTAAAGAAGCTGATGGGGCGTTAGAAGTCGTTCACTGGGGCAGTGAGGCTCTCGCAGTTTCAATGTTACGGAACTCGGCACCAGCGGCTAACTAGCGCTTGAGCTTGCCCTCCAACTTGCTCCCCCTCTGAGTTGCTAAAGTTTTGCTTGCGCTCTAGCTTTCTTCTCCTCCGGCGCTTTGATCTTATCGAGATTCTGCACCGCATAATCCCCGGTGGTGACCACTTCGTCCTTGTCGCTGAAACGCGGTTTAGCGGCGGCCTCGGCGCGCGCCCCGAGCAGGATCATGTACTCGTCACCTGTGTTATCGAGTTGATAGAGTTGACCGGCCGGGATGGTCACGAGCATGCCGGGTGTGAGTTTTCTTGCCGGAGTATCGGGAAAGTGAAACGTGCATTCGCCCTTGACGCAATAGAATTGCTGATCGGCCGTGTGTTTGTGCATCGGCCCCTTGGTTCCCGGATAGTCGCCATGCACCCAGGTATGAAAGTGATCCGAAGTGAACAGAACTTTTTTACTGTGGCCAATGTCCAGTTCCGGCAGGTTTAACAAATCTATGAATTCCGCGGCCATGGTCGGCTCTCCTATGGTTTGTTGAGACTGATCTTGAAGCGAGTTGGTGCCTCACTCCTGGTTACAATTGTACCTTTTTGCAAGAATCATGGATTGGATACTTCCTCATAGCTAGCCATTTGTCGAATACCCCAAGACATCGAGCGGCCTTCGTTCCCCGGCAGCTGCGGCGACGGCGTTCTTGATTTCCTCGAGTTTGTAAGGCTTGAAAATCACCGCGCTTAGATCGCCGTTGTCCAATGCAGATTCGACTTCAGCGGAAACATAACCGGAAGCCAGGATGGGTTTTATTGTCGGATCGGCGATCTTCATTTGCTTCAGAACGTCCCAGCCATTCAACTTAGGCAGCCCTAGATCCAGAACCACGACTGCGATTTGGTCTTTATACCGTCTAAAAGTCTCGACTGCCTCGACACCATCAAGCGCTGTCAAGACACGATAACCGGCCGATTCAAGATATGCGATCATGAGTTTGACCTGGTTCTTCTCATCGTCGACAAATAGGACGAGCTGGCCTTCGGTCGAAATAGTTCCTGGCGCTTCAGGACGGCTCGAGATCTTCGATTCGTGCTTCAACGGCGACTTCTCGGCAAGTGGCAGATAGATACGAAAAGCGGCGCCTCGATCGGGCTGGCTGGTTACTTCGATGAAACCCCGGTGGTTGGCTATGATGCCGTAAGCGACAGCCAGACCCAGGCCACTGCCTTGGCCTTGTGGCTTGGTTGTAAAAAAAGGTTCGAATATGCGATGCTTCACGGTTTCATCTATTCCCGATCCGGTATCTTCAACAGAGACGCAGGCGTAGAATTTCTCTTTCGCTTCGGTGTAGGTCTTGCGAAGTTCCACACCAGCCACGATGTCGGTGACGAGACGAAGCTTTCCGCCCTGCGGCATGGCATCTCGAGCATTGAGACAAACGTTTAAAAACACCTGGTGCAGCTGATTGGGATCGGCCATAGCTTGCGGCAGATTGGATTCAAGATCTACTTCTATGTCGATGGTCTTCGGCAGAGTTCCACTCAGCAAGGTTTTCAAATTTTCCAACATTTCATTCAGATCGATGGACTCGAAACGAAGGTTGCTCTCGCGGGCCAGCGCGAGCAGCTGCCGAACCGTGGCTGCTCCGCGTTCGACCGTCTCATCGATGACTTGCAAGGCCTCCGCTGCCATTTGCTGCTCCTCTCCGGATTGCGGCAGCAGTGATGCATACCCCTTGATGATGTTCAGAATGTTATTGAAATCGTGCGCAATGCCGCTCGCGAGAGTTCCCATGCTTTCCATCTTCTGCGCTTGTCGCAACTGCTGTTCGAGCCTCTTTTCTTCCTCACGCTCGGCAAAAAGCGCGGCATTGGCCATCTGTAGTTCGGCAGTGCGCAGTTGAATTCTTTTCTCGAGCCCTTCATTGGCTCTCGCCAGATCGTCTTTCGCGCGCTGCAGGGCCGCATCAGCCTGCTTGCGATCGCTGATGTTCAAAAAGATGCCGATGCAACCGCGGACATTGCCGCGCTCGTCGCGCAGAGGAGTCGCGCGACAAAGCTCGTGGATGACGGTGCCGTCTTCCCGCTCGATCTCAAGCTCTTCATCCAATACATCGATGCCTTCGCGCGCGGCTCGCTGCATCGGTAACTCTTCCGCGGCGAGTTCAATGCCGTTGCGGAAAATCTTAAACAAAAGCCGATCTTGCTCGGCGCCGGTCTTCGACAGGTTCTGCTCGGCGCCGGTTCCGACCATTCGCATGAATTCCGGATTGCCCCAAATGTGTTTGGATTCGGCGTCGGTAGCCACTGCGATACCAATCGGCGCCCTGTCGATTAGCTTTTGAAACTCTTCGACACGCCGCTGAACCGTTTGATAAAGATTAGCATTGTCGAAAGCGACCGACGCTTGTGCAGCAATGGCGGTCACGATGCTTTCCGCTTCGGCGGTAAAGAGATTCGGCTGCGGATGACCGAATACTAATCGGCCGATAACGTCTCCCGAACGGGAGCTTACCGGAACTGACAGGTAACTGCGCACCGGCAGGGGGCCTTCGGCGATGCCGTGATCAGGCAAAGTGATTGCAAAGCGCGAGTCATTCAAGAGATCGCCGACGCGCAGCACGCCGCCGATAGACATCGGTCCAAAGAGTTGTTGGTTGCGCGGCATCAATTTGTCGACCACCTCGTAGGACGCGCCGGATACCGAATAGAGCGGAGACGACTCGCCGGCTCCCTCCGCTACATTGTGGAGGAACGCGCCGAACTGCGCGCCGGAAATTTCGCGGCCGGCATCGATGACGATTTGCGCAATCTTTTTCACATCCAACTCGGCCGCCAGCGTGTTGCCGACGCGGTTGATAATTTCCAGCGAGCGAGTCCGCCGCCGCAGCATTTCTTGCTGATGTCTGCTTTCGGTAATATCCATGCACACGCCGGCTAACTTCTCCGGGCGCCCGTCGGCGCCGTAAGATAGACTAGCGAGGGCCTCTACCCAGCGGATCTGACCGTCCGGGTGTACGATGCGGTAGGCGACCTCGTAGTCGCTGCGGGTTTCCAATGTCGTCTGAATCTGGCTTAGAACAGATTCGAGATCTTCCGGATGAATGGTTTTCTTAAAATCCTCGAAGGCTCCGCCGAAGCTGCCTCGCTTCAGGCCGTGGATCACCTCTAAACTCGAGGACCAGGTGATTTTGCGCGCGTTTATGTTCCATTCCCAAGCGCCCATCTGTCCGGCAGACAACGCCAGCTGAAGTCGCGCTTCACTTTCGCGCAGCGCGGCCTCGGCGCGCTGGCGTTCGACGAACTGGCCGAGCTGTGTGCCGAGATTGGCGACCATCTCCTGAAACTCGTAATCTCGTTCTTTAGTTTCGCGGCTGAAAAACTCCAGCACGCCAAAAACCTCGTTATCGAGTTTGATCGGAAAACCGACAGCTCCATGAAAGCCTACGCTGATCGCTACCGGCGCGCGCGGGAAATTATTGTCTTTGAGCACATCGGTAATCCAAGCCGGCGTAGCGCTATCCCAGACGCGTCCCGGAAGACCTATACCGGGAGCGAACTTGATCTCACGGGTAACCGCCGCAAATCCCGACACATCAATAGAAGGCAGGCACCACATGTCGACACAAGTGAGTACGTTAGAACTTCGCTCGACGAGCCATAATGCGCCGAAATCCCAGGCGGCGGTTTCACAGATAGCCTTGATGATCTGCGGCGCCGCCTCGGTCATCGTCGAAACTTCAGACAATATGCGGCTCACCGCGTCTTTTATTCTCAGACGTTGCTCCAAACGCTGCTGTTGCGAGACCACCGACGGCGACAACGAGAGCTGTCATCGTGATCGTGGCGATAAACAGCTGTAGCAAAAATATCGATTCGTGCGGCTCCGATTCCGCGAACGGCCCGAGATCACGCACCGTGCCCCAGAGCGCAATCCCTGATGTCACGAACGCCGCCGTGATCGCGCCTCTTCGGCCGAAGCGCAAGGCGGCCCAAAGTAGCGGTCCGAGAGCAAAATACTCCAAGCCAGCGGGAACCGGATTGAGAAACAGCAGCGCCGACGTCGAAACCACCGCCGTCAACAAACCTGCAGCCTCGAAGATATGCCTGGATCGAACAGGCAATAACGGTTGCGTCAGCCACATGAGCAGCAGAGGAGTGATAATCAGATTTCCCACCGCGTCGCCGAGCCACCATGTCAGCCAAACAGTCGAGAACTCGGGCCGCGCGATGAAGCCGCCGAGATACAAAGTGATCGTCCCCATGGTGGCGCCGACAGCAGTGCTGATGATACCGGCGAGAAATATGAAAGTGAGAATGTTTCTAGTGCGATTAAAAACATTGGCGCCCTGGGCAAAGCGAGCTAACAACATCGCTGCCAGAAGCGCTTCGGAGGTATTGCCTGCGGCTATGCCGAGCGCCGTCCAGAGCGATCCTTGGGTGGCGAAGTTTACAAAAAACGCTCCCAGAAGAATGCCCGGCCAAAGCCTAAAACCCCAGACGAGAATCGCTGCGAGCGCAATACCGCTGGATGGCCAGACCGCAGAAGCATTGGGATTTTTAAAAGCCAGGGATAACCCGAAGATTCCGGCGCAAAAATAGATGGTGGCGAGCGCGAGGATCGCAGCTATCGCGCGTAACCTGCTCTTGACATCGTTTTTAGGCATCAACAGATCTTACTGGCTTTGGACCTGAGCCTGTGGGGAACTTGGGTTTCTATGATAGCGGATCAGATGGGGTTAATGAACACCTCCTAGGGTAAATATTTTCAATCCACCGGCTGATGAATACCACGACCTAAAAGTTTGCGGGAAAGAGCGTCGATGCTGAACTTCGGCAGCTAGCCGCAATGAGACTCTGCAGCGCGACTATCGTCTATGATGAGCGCGTCTGCAAATTCATCAGTTCCAGTGCGGCGCGGCCAGCCAGTCCATAGGGATTGCCGAACGTCTCTTGCATTTCGAAATGATTGAAGCCTTCGCCGACGATCAACTGCACAGGCTTGCCGGCAGCTTTGACCGCCGCGGCAAACTCGCGCCCCTGACGCTGGAACTCCGGTGTCTCCTGGGAGCCGTAGCCAACCGTGATCGGACAATTTAAATATTCGAGATGTCGTTGAGAGCTGAGCGCTTCTTCGGTGAGGTCGTCGAATTTTACATATTTGCTACGCGCTGACAGCCGTACCGGTTTTAAATCATACATGCCGCTGACACATAATCCCCCTTTGATAATGTCCGCTGGTAAATCGAAGTCCCGGCGCCAATCGGTCACCAGGATCACGCCGGTGAGATGCGCGCCCGAGGAGTGGCCAGCTACATAAAGACGGTTGCGATCGCCGCCGAAGGTTTCCGCGTTCTTGTACACCCATGCGACCGCGCGTCGCACCTGATCCGCCATCACCATAAGATTGCCGCCGACTTCGTGTATCGCGGCAAAGTCAAGGACGACGTAATGGGCTCCGGCGTTGATAAACACCTCGGCCTGGAAAGCAAAATCTTTTGCCGATCCGTTGCGCCAGGCGCCGCCATGAGTAAAGACCATGATTGGCGCGTTACGGCGCGAGGTCCTGTAGATGTCGAGTTTCTCGATTTCACTCGGACCATAGGAGAGACGTAGGGCCGGCGCAAGCCGTTTGATTGCAGCTTCGCTTGCCAATCGGCGCCGCTTGGCGACTTGCTCCTGATTAGGCGCATAGACGGATTGGTTGTACGCGTCATCGAGTTCTTTCTGGTCCATGTCGAGCCAGACCAGCGGGCCTTTGGTTTGATTTGTTTGAGAGGCGGCAGAATCAACAGACATGCTTAACCCCCGAACTGCGTTAGTGCCCCAGACGATAGGTCAACTTAAAACTTTGTTCAAGGTTCAACAGTTCAAAAATTCAACGAAGAAAAAATAGCAGGATCTCTTGAAAAAACGGATGACGCGGAGCAGGCAGATCAACAGAAGTCGGTTGATCATTCAACGACTCCGCATCTTCATTCTGAGCGACGGAACACTTAAAACTTTATGTAATTGGGAACTGCTTCCGCTCCGAGCCCCTGCGTTGAACGGTTGAACTATCGAACTCTTGAACGGAAGCGCGCTAAGCGCGCTTCCGCCAGACTTTTCCAACCGCGAGACCGCCCAGAAAAATGGCGCCAATCATCGCTGCCTCCAGCCCTGAGAATCCCGCTGCAAAGCTTGCTCCTTTGGGTGTCAGCGGACAAACCACTTGGGCCAGTTCAGCCGGCGCGATCTGGGTCATTCGCGGGATGTCCTTGATGCCATAGATGCACATCTCACCTGTGGGCAGGGAACAGAAGCGATCAGCGGGACACTGTTTGAGAATTTTTTGCGGCGCCCCTTTGCCGCAAACGGCGCCGGCTTCTCTTAAGACCTGCAGGGTGATGTCGGGATATTTGGTGATTTGCTCGGGCATGCGAACCTCCTGCTCGGAATGGTTCCAAACGTTCCAGGGTTCCACTCGTTCCAGCCGTCAAAACGTTCAGTCGTTTGAAGTGCAACATCCGTTGATCACCAGCCTAGGTAAACATACCACTCGGAATCAGGAAGTTTAGACATAGACGAGATCGAACTTCACGTTGAAGTTCAACACCGGTTTCAGAATTCAGTTGATTCTTGCTGAACGGCCAAGGCTACGACTCTTCGTTCACTGGAACAGTCCTTCGGCAGCGCAGAAATTCCTCGGCAGAAAGAAACCTATGTACGGTTATCCGCCCGATCGGTCTTAACGGCTTGACGGCTGGAACACTTGGAACGGTTGAAACAATTCGAACCGGTTCGCCTGCGGCGCTCTGACCTTGAACCATTGAACTGTTGAACGGTTGAACTATGTAAGTCGCGCGACTTACGCTCCAAGCGCTTTTCGCAACTGCACAAACGCTGCGATTTGATCCTGATAGACCGCGATCTGATTGTCCTGCGCTTGGTAGAGGCTGCGCTGAGTTTCCAGCAGATTCAGATAATCGATGGCGCCGGCATCGAAACGGGCTTTGGCGATGTCGTAGGCGGCTTGTGATTCCTTGACGGATTCGCGTGAGATCACGGCTTGCTCGTTAACGTTCTTGTAGGCGGCGAGGGCGTCTTCGACTTCTTGAAATGCCACCAGCACGGTTTTCTGATATTGAGCCGCCAATTCTTTTTGCCGCGCGGTGACGTCTTCGAGATTCCCCGTAAGACGGCCACCGGTGAAGATCGGCGCAAGCGCGCTGCTGGCCAGCGATACTGCCGCGGCCGCAGGTCCGCCGAATCCCGCCGCCATGCTGGCATCCAAGCCAAAGTTCAAAGAGGGAAAGAAAGCCGCACGCGCAGCGCCGATGTCGGCATTAGCCGCGCGCAGAGTTGCTTCGGCTCTCTCGATATCCGGGCGCGCAGTAAGGAGCGTTGCCGGCGGGGTCAAGTTTACGTCAGGGACTTTGAGCGAAGCGAGCGTATCCTGAGGTGCTTGCAGATTTTGCGGCGCCTGGCCGAGGAGTATTGCCAAAGCATTAAGGTGTCGTGCTGCGCTGTTCATTGAGTGAGGCCAGCGAGGCGCGGAAACTGTTCACGGCCACCCGCTGCTGTGAGACCTCCAAGCCGGAGACGCTGCCGGCCTTATAGCGGGCTTCGATAATCCGCAGCACTTCTTCGGCATTTTTCAAATTGCTTTCAGCGATGCGGATGCGCTCGTTCAAGCTAAGCACCTGGCTGTAAAAGTCGGCGGTGTCCGAAGTGACGACAAGCTGGAGCGCGTCCCGATCGAATGCCGTGGCCTCAGCCCGATAATTAGCCGCTGTTCTGTTGCTGCGATTTCTGCCCCAGAGATCGACTTCATAGCTGATACTGCCGATTCCGCGTGCCGTGCTGACGTTTCTCGGGTCTTGAAAACTGCGCGATGCGCCGACGCTGGCTTCGATCTGAGGAAAGAGCGAGGAGCCGGCAATTTTGGTTTGCGCGCGCGCCTGATCGATGCGATGCAGCGCGGCCTCGAGATCGAGATTCTGCGCCAGCGCCATTTTCATGATGTTGTTCAACTCGTCACTGCCAAGCTCCTGCCAAAACGGCACTGTCGCCGGCTGATCACTGACGCCGACGCCGGCAACGTTGGTCCAGCCCGCCGGCATGGCGATCTGCGGACGTTGGTATTGCGGCGCCAAACTGCACGCCGACAGAGCGAATGAAAGAGCGATTGCGCTTTTAAGTCTAAGATTTTTCATATTACTCACTCCGAAGCTAAAGCCACCACGGGGTCCAGGCGCGCCGCCTTGCGCGCCGGCAGGTAACCGAATATCAGTCCGGTCGCCGAAGCGCAGGCGAAGGCTAACAGTGCGGGCGTGATCGAGAAAATCACGCTCATGCCGCTGTAACGCAGAATCATGCCGGCAGCCACGCCGACGAGAATTCCCAATAAACCGCCGGCGGCGCAAACCACTGCCGCTTCGATGTTGAACTGCAGCAGAATGTCGCGCATACGCGCGCCGGTAGCCATACGGATGCCGATCTCGCGGGTGCGCTCGACCACACTGACCAGCATTATGTTCATAACTCCGATGCCGCCGACCAGCAGCGAAATGGCCGCGACCGTTCCGAGGAGCAACGTAAAGGTATCCTGAGTCTCTATGGCCGCCTGTAGATACGACGCCATGTTGCGCACGCTGAAGTCTTCGGTGCGGTGGCGCTCGCGCAACAGGTTTTCAACCCGCTCTTGCGTCGCCGCAATGTCGGCCGCGTCAGAGACTTTAATGGTGATGCTGCTCAAATAGCTCTTGCCGAATAATCGCACCAAACCGGTGCTGATCGGCGTGAAGATAACGTCATCCTGATCGCTGCCGTTGGGAGATGCGCCTTTTTCGGTCATGACGCCGATCACGAGGAAGGGAACGTTCTTCAGCAGAACGTAATTTCCCACGGCTTCACCGCCATCCGGAAAGAGCGTTTTCGCCACCGTGCGGCCGAGCACGACCACCGGCGCATACTGCTTCATATCGTCGGCGTTGAAGAACTGCCCCTCGGCGACCTTCCAGTCGCGCGCCTTGTGGGAAATCCTCGCCGGTTCCTTGGACCGATGTTTGATAATCGCGGTTGCCGAAACGGACGGTCATGCGGCCGCTGCGCTCGGGCAAGGCGGTCTCGATATTCGGCAATGTTTTGATGGCGGCTGCGTCCTCTGGAATCAGGGTGACGATATCGCCGGTGTTACGAATGCCCGCGGCGCCCGGACGAATCAGCATCAGATTGGTCCCGAATGAACTGATGCGGTCGAGCACCTTTTGCCGGCTGCCTTCGCCAACGGCGAGCATCGCCACGACTGCGGCGACGCCAATAATAATGCCGAGCAAGGTCAACACGGTGCGAAAGAGATTAACCCGCAGCGAGCGCCAGGCGGTCACCAGAGCCTCCTGCATGCTCGCCGCCAGAGTGACGGCATTCTTGAGATTAAGATCGGCAGTCTCGACCGGCATCGGGCTTGGTTTAGTGACAACTCCGCTGTCGTCGAGGATTCGACCATCTTGAATGCGCACGATGCGGCTGGCGTGCTGCGCCACGTTTTCAGCATGAGTGATGAGAATGATTGTCCGGCCTTCGGTGTGCAAGTCTTTGAGGAGCGACAAAACTTCATCGCCGCTCCTGCTATCGAGAGCTCCGGTGGGTTCATCGGCGAGGATCACCGGTGGGTCGTTTACCAACGCTCGCGCGATGGCAACCCGTTGCTGCTGACCTCCCGATAGCTCCGCCGGGCGATGATCGGTGCGATCGCCGAGTCCAAGTCGCTGCAGTAATCCCTTGGCGCGAGTCGATCTTTTCTGCTTAGGCAATCCGGCGTAAACCGAGGGAATCTCCACATTCTCGCCGGCTGTGGCAGTCGCCAACAGATTGTAGCGTTGAAATACGAAGCCGAAGGTTTCACGCCGCAAAGCTGCCAGTTCGTCGGGCGACAGGTTGGCCGCCTCTTTACCGAGCACCCGATAACTCCCGGAAGTCGGCCGGTCGAGACAACCGATAATGTTCATCAAAGTTGATTTGCCCGAGCCGGACTGGCCCATGATGGCGACAAATTCGCCGCTATGGATTTTCAACGACACGCCGTCGAGGGCGCGAACGACGGTATCGCCGTTCTGATAATGTTTCTCGATGGCCGTTAAATCCAAAATGACATCGTTCATAGCTGCGGCCCCCGGTTAAGTCGAGGCGCATTGCTGCCAGCGCGCGCACGATTATTCTGGGCCGTTGCGGTGCCCTGTCCTTGGGGACGGCTGACTAGGATACGTTCGCCTGGCTCCAGACCGGCGATGACTTCCGCCTGCGTGCGCGTCTGCAGACCGACATGGATGATGCGTTGCTCGCGCCCTTTCTCGGTAACGACGGTGACCCTGTACGCCTTGCCCGACTCATTGTCGTGCTCGGTGAGCCGGCGGGTTAGCACTTCGGCGGGAGCTATCGTGACATTTTCGGCTTTGCCGAAGATGAAAAACACCTGTGTCGTCATGCCGGTCATGAGCTGGCGGCCGTCGTTCTTGACGTCGATCAAGACATCGTAAAGCACGACTTCATTGACGATCTGCGGCGCAGGAAGAATCTGGCGCACCGTGCCCTGCCAACGGTGTTCGGTATTTCCGAGGGTTGTGAAATAAACAGGCATGCCTTCCTTTAGCTTTGTGACGTCCGCTTCGGCGACCTGCGCCCGCACGGTCATCGTGTCGAGATTAGCGATCTGCAGAATCGTCGGCGCGCTCTGGTTGGCGTTTAAGGTCTGGCCTTCCCGCGCGGGTCGAGTCGTCACGGTGCCGGCCATGGGAGCGTAAATTTTGGTAAAGCTAAGATTGGTCTGATTGCCCCTGATGTTTGATTCGGTTTCCTGAATTTGTGCCTGAATCGATGCGACCTGCGCTCTCGCAACGGCCGCTTCTGTTTCGGATTCCTGGAGGGCCTGCTGGCTGACGGCGTTGACGCCGAACAAATCGCGATTTCGTTTGAAGTTTTGCTCCGCCAAAGTCAGCTGAGCTTTCTGCTGATTGAGCTGAGCTCTCAGGCTGTTCAGCCGGGCTTCGTTGGCTTCGACTTGCGCCTGATACACCCGCGGATCGAGCTCTGCAAGTAGTTGGCCTTGCTTCACCGTATCGCCGATATCGACGTGAAGTTTTTTAATCTGACCGGACACCTGCGTGCCGACGTCAACGTATTGCTTCGCTTCAAGTTTACCTTGCGCCGTGACCACTTCCTGAATCGTCCCACGGGTAATCGTGATCGGTTGCTGAGCGTTTTGCTCCGGCTGGCGTGCCGCGCTGGCATACCAGTACCAGCCGCCGGCGATCAACCCGGCTAGAGCAAATAAACTGACCAGCTTCTTGGGCCGCTGTTTGATTGCTTTTTTCCAATTCATAGTGTGTTGCCTTTCGTTGTCCTTATCGTGATACGAACCAGGAACCCTTTGTCTCCGCCGTTCAGGCAAAAAAAAGCGCCGGTAAGACCAGCGCTTTTGTGTCAATTTTAAGTAACGGGGGTCACCTGGGTGGCGGCGGTGGCCGTTTGAGCAGCTCACCGACAGTGGCGCGCTGCGCTGGCGGTAATCCTCTGACGAGCTCTTTGAGATCGTCAGCCACACGTTTCGATATTTGTCCACGCAATTGGCTGATCTGGATTAGCTGCTTGTCGTATGCGGCTTCATCCAAAGGCTCAGCAACCAGAAGGTCGATCGCTTGATTGCGGGCCTGGCGCATCTGCTCGCGCAAAGGATCATCCGCGGCGCGAAGCTGAGCCATTTTGTCGCGAAATCGGCTGCGTGCCGGTTCCGGCAGTTTTTCGATTTCGGCGGTGAGACGCTCTCGCCGTGAACTCTCCCGGCCGAAGCCGGGGCTCAACGTACCGAAGAAAATGCCCAGTAACAAAACATTCAATATTATCGACACGATAAAGGCGATTTTTAGTTTCGTGTTCATATAAGTCCTTCGTCCGGATCGAGAAAACTAAGCGCCTGAACGGCGTCGGCATTTTCGGGTGCCGTGTCCGACGGGACATTCAACCCAAGGACAAAACCCATCATCAACGTGCCCGCCAGGACATAGGCCGGATTCGGTAAATGCAGTTCGGCGAAGGTTTGCTTGATCCATCGCGCCAACGAAAATACCTGCGCCTGAGGCGTCATCTGCGCCTTTAAGATGATCCGCTGCGCAAGGTCTGGGCTAGGGGCCTGGATCCGGCGCGTTTTAAGCATCTCGTCGATTTTTTCATCTGGGTGGGTAGCCATAGTAAACCTCACAAGTAATTTTTCAGGCGTTCTTTAAGCGTCGTCTTGGCGCGCATAACCAGCGATTGCAAAGCCTTTAACTTGAGCCCCATCACTTCGGCGGCTTCGTGGTTGCTCAATCCTTCATCAAAACAGAGATTCAATGCAGTTCTCTGCCGCTCCGGCAGAGCGGCGATTTCTTTCTCAAGTATTTTCTGTTTCTCGGCATGTAAGATCGCGATGTCGGGTGATTCTCGATCATCGGCGATCGTAAGCTCCTGGTCACCAAGCTCGAGCGGTTTCTTCCGTTTCTGCCAGTCGAGACATAGATTAACCACGACCCGATAAAACCAGGTGGTGAATTTGTTGTTTCGCTCCGCTTGCCACTTGCCGGGATCTTCCCACAATTTAACGAAAGCATCCTGTACGACGTCTTCGGCGGCCTCCTTATTTTGTAGATAGCGGTAAGCGAGCCGATAGAATCGCTCTGTGTGTCGCTGCACGAGAACACTGAAAGCCTGTTGGCTGCCATCTTGGATAAGCGTAAGGAGCGCTTCATCGTCTTTCTCGGGCCATGCAACAGGCATAGAGTTGTGATTCGAGTTGTCTCTCGAAGTTGGGTGAATTGATGGAACTTCTTAATCATACATCGATCCAACTGAGAGCCAAAGCACCCCATTACTCTACACCTCAACTGATGATACGACCGAGATAGCAAAAGTATTCGGTGGACTGATTTTTATTAAACGTAGTTCAGCAAACGGGAATTTGCTCGTATCGATCTCTCCTTTGAAACGTTCAACAACTTCACACCTAACTTGGTATTGGACGAACTTGACAGTCGGCAAAGGGATGGGATGTCTTAGAAGCGGCAGATAGTAACGATTATTTTGGGTAAAGCTGCTAAAAGGAGAGATTGGCGGTTCAGAAATCACAGGCAAAATTAGGGTTGGAGAAATTCTGAAGGGATAAGGAGACAAATCATGGCACGTATCGCACACATTGCGCTTCTGACAAAAGATACGGAGAAATTGGCGGAGTTCTATAAGACGTCCTTCGGCATGAAAGAAGTCGCACGCAGCGGCGAAGGCGGCGAGCATGGTAGAGCCATCTATGTGTCCGACGGACACATCAATCTGGCGATTTTGCCGGCGCGCAACCGGCGCGAGGGCATCTATCATTTCGGTATTGCAGTGGACGATGTGAAGGGCGCGGTCGAAACCGCTCTGGCGGCGGGGGCCACAGGCGGCACCGCCGAGCTACCAAAAGATGGGCGGTTCGCTGAAACCTTTGTGCTCGACCCGGTCGGCACCCGGGTCGATCTTTCGCCGGGCTGGAAAGTGTAGACGACATCGGGTGACACTGAGTACAAGTAGCCAAAGGGCATGGAAAATCCATGTAGCTAAAACTGCTCAATTGTTTTGGCTCAATCCTTGATCGAAACAGACAGCTCTCAGAGTCAGCAGCATAGTCTCGGAATTTCTCTGCTGCGTGGCGTAGCCGTGTGTCAGCGCTGCGGAAGTGCATGAACTGTCTTAGGATTTAGCGTCGGTTTTGGTCCAGTGTTTTATGGAGGCTTTTTCAAGCTCCCACCAGCCCCCAGAGGAACTGATAACCAATTATTAGTGCGCGCCGGATAAAAGCTTTCCAGTCGGAGTGATTAACTCACCTCGACGAGGGCTGACGAAGTGCCGCCCACGCATGCGCTAGCCTGGCGCCAATTTGACAAAAAAGTACCCCTTCGTTAGGTAAAGAAGGAATAACCGAACGAATCTTATGAGCAGGAGGAATAATGAGCGACTTCTACAGCGCGTGGTTAGAACGGTCTAAAAGCAATCAGAAGAAGGTTGACGACGCACCGCGGGTAGCCAAATCCAAAGACCTCAAATGGGTGCGCACGCCGCAGGACTATAAGGCTGCCTTGATGATTGCTCCAGAGACCGGCTTCCCTACCGGCGGCAGCTGTCTCATGCGAGCCGAGATTCCGGTAGGCTGGCATACCGGCAAACACTTTCATGGCGAAGAGGCGATCTACGTCGAGAGCGGCGAAGGCTTTCTGATTTTGGATGAAAAACGTTACGACTTCTTACCGGGAACGATTTTGCACATTCCCTACCGTTCACCGCATCAGCTCTTCAATACCGGAAACGCGCCCGTGGGTTACCTTTCAGGGCTAGCTTGGCACCTGGAAGCTGACGTTTACATGGGAAAGTTGGAGCAACTCGAAGAATGCGGCGAGAATGATCCGAAAATTTTAGCGAACTTCCCTAAAGAAGAGTCGCAGTACTGGCCTGAGGACAGCCGGCGTATCTCAATGCACCAGCAACAACACGAGAAATCCGGCGAGTCGAAACACGGCGCGACTTATTTTTTGATGGGCCGAAGCGGTAAGCAGAACGGATTCCGGGCTACGGGTGTGGCAATCAGCTCGATCTTTGTCGATCTGCCGCACACCAAAAGTCACAGCCATGCTCATCCGGAAGCCTACCTGTATGCACTGGAAGGCGACGGCTATTCTGAGATCGGCGGCAAACGTTATGATTGGAATCAGGGCGATGCCGTCCATGTGCCTCCCGGCATGTTGCATCATCAACATTTCAATCCCTTCGACAGGGATATGAAAGAGCTCCGCTTCGAGTTCGGTGTTCGCTATTGGTTCGTCGATCAATGGAAGAAAGGCTACACCACCGTGGACAAACACTTGAAGGCGACCACTCACATGGACGACTGAGAATAATCAAATAACAGCACTAGACGGCGGGTTAACGGAATTGTTACCCGCCGTTTTGCTTTGATGGAGT
The DNA here is from genome assembly GCA_963745835.1 of uncultured delta proteobacterium. Classification (GTDB taxonomy): domain Bacteria; phylum Desulfobacterota; class Binatia; order UBA9968; family UBA9968; genus WHTF01. The sequence continues at coordinate 209,099 of CAVUZH010000024.1, read as the reverse complement.
AGATCAGCACATCTTCAGATGTGATTTGCGTTCAGCCCGGATTAAAAGTTGACCGGAAAGTAGTGGCGAGGAGCAAATCTTCCGCACGAAGAGAATCCTTTTCTGTCTTCGACCGAGGAGCAAATCTAATTGGGATCGTAACTAGCTCAAGCACATGAAGGCGGCGATCCAGCGCCAAAAATAGTTTGAACTGAACCTCGGCAATTTCGATCTTTCAGTATGCCCCTCGATCTTTCTCAACCGCGGAATTTGGTCCAAAAGAAATCGTTGAACGAAAAACTTACGCGCACTAGTAGAACTTTCTTGCAACAAACAACCAGATCTTTTATAGAGTAATCAATGACGTTACGGAATCCCAAGAACGGCGCGCCGAAGATGATGCTGGGCTTCATCGTGCGCCGTTGCGCGGCCGATATCGGGCATACGCCGAGCCCCGATGAATTCGCCGCTTGGGCCAATGCGCGTCGCCAGGACGGACATGAGTATTGCCTGTTTGGCAAACCGATTTCACCCTCCATCGCCAAAGTCATGTTCCAGCAGCCGGGCCGGTTAGTTACCGTCAATGGGGATAGCTTTGAAAAACCTTGGCGCGGCCCGCGCGGCTAGATCTTGGACTTCCTACACTTTTGCCGATTTTGGGCTGGCGCATTCACTGCACAACTCCCCAGATCTAAGCCGCTAGGCACTGGCGGCGCTCGCTGGTTCAAAAAAATCCGGCCCTGGCAACTCGGGCCGTGCGAGCGATCGTCAAAGGCGTCCATCTGTTTAAGACCCGCAAGGAAGATACTGTGCGCATTCTCGGCAAGTTCCTCGGCACCGGCGATCGCGAGGCGCTGGAAGAATCCTGGGAATATGCCGCGAAGATGCCGGCCAAGCCTTATGCCGTGGAGAGCGCCGTTCAGGCAGTGCTCGATCATCTGGCGGAAGGGCAACCCAAGTTTGCGCAGTATCGACCTGCTGATTTCATCGATGCGCGCGTCCTCAGCGAAATCGACAAAAGCGGTTATATCGACAAACTCTACGGCGCTCATGGAACCCAAGGCCGGTAGCAGCGGCCTGATGTAATTGGTATTTTGTTGGCGATGCTAGGGGACAGGCAACCAGGACAGTTCCGAATCATTTCCGGCCTCAATGCGCAGGGCGATCAACCTGACGCCATCGAGAAGCTTTATTCGGGCATTGGGAAGGGGAAAAGGCACCAGGTTTTACTAGGAGTCACCGGATCGGGGAAAACTTTTACCATCGCCAATGTCATCGAGAAGGTCAATAAGCCTACTCTGGTGTTAGCGCCGAACAAGACACTTGCCGCCCAGCTCTACAATGAATTCAAAGAATTATTCCCCGAAAACGCAGTCCGTTATTTCGTCAGCTACTACGATTACTACCAGCCGGAGGCGTATGTGCCTTCGACGGATACCTTCATCGAGAAGGACTCCGCTATCAATGACGAGATCGACAAGTTGCGGCACTCGGCGACCAAGGCTTTGCTCGAGCGCCGCGACACGCTGATTGTTGCCAGTGTTTCATGCATCTATGGTTTGGGTTCGCCGGAGGCCTACTTCGAGTTGATGGTTTACCTCGAAGAAGGCGCCAGAGTAGAGCGCGATCAAATGCTGCGCAAGCTCGTCGACATTCAATACCAGCGCAGCGATTTTGATTTTCATCGAGGGACTTTCCGGGTGCGCGGCGACTGTGTTGAAGTATTCCCCGCTTATGAAGACAAGTCGGCGCTACGCATCGAGTTCTTCGACGACACCGTCGAAGGCATCTATGAAATCGATCCGCTGCGCGGCAAAGTGCAGCGTCGGGTGGATAAAGCAATGGTGTATCCGGCGAGCCACTATGCGACCACGGAAAGCCGCATGAAACAGGCGACACGCGATATCCGTGTGGAGCTCAGAGATCGTTTGAAGGAGTTACGCGATCAAAACAAATTGCTCGAGGCTCAGCGACTGGAACAGCGCACGTTGTACGATCTCGAGCTGCTGGAGGAAATGGGTTTCTGTCCGGGCATTGAAAATTACTCGCGTCATCTGACCGGACGCAAGCCGGGCGAACCGCCGCCGACATTGCTCAGCTATTTTCCCAACGATTTTTTGCTGGTGATTGACGAGAGTCACGTGACCGTGCCGCAGGTCGGTGGTATGTATCGCGGCGACCGCTCGCGCAAAGAGACTCTGGTCGAATACGGCTTTCGCCTGCCTTCGGCTTTGGATAACCGGCCGTTGAATTTCGGCGAGTTCGAAGCCTGTCTGAATCAGGTTATTTATGTCTCGGCTACGCCGTCGAACTTCGAGATGGAAAAGGCCGATGGCGTCGTTGTCGAACAGGTGATCCGACCCACCGGATTGATCGATCCGGAGGTGACCGTCAGACCGGCCCGTAACCAGGTTGACGATCTCCTGGCGGAAGTCCGCAAACGAGTGGAGCGCAAGGAACGGGTTCTCGTCACGACCTTGACCAAGCGCATGGCTGAAGATTTGACCGACTACTATCAAGATCTCGGCGTTAAGGTGCGCTATCTCCATTCCGACATTGAAACGATCGAACGTGTCGAGATCATCCGGCAATTGCGCATGGGAGTTTTTGATGTGCTGGTCGGGATAAACCTTTTGCGCGAAGGACTCGATCTGCCGGAGGTCTCACTGGTCGCCATACTCGATGCCGACAAAGAAGGATTTCTGCGCTCCGAACGCTCACTCATCCAGACCATCGGCAGGGCCGCCCGTAACGTCCATGGCAAAGTCATTCTTTACGCGGATTCTATGACGGATTCGATGAAGCGGGCCATCGATGAGACCAACCGGCGGCGCAGTTTACAGACAACCTTCAATAGCGAAAACGGCATCACCCCGCAGACGATCATAAAGGCCCTCGGTGCGCCGCTGGTGAAGATTTATGAGGCCGATTATGTCGAAATCCCGCTCGCCGCTGATGGCGCCACACGCTATGCTCCCGCCGATCTCACCCGGAAGATCAAACAACTCAAAAAGGAAATGAAGCAGGCATCCGGCAAGCTCGAGTTCGAAAGGGCGGCGGAGTTGCGTGATCAAATCCGCGAGCTTGAAGTCCGCGAGCTGCAGCTGCGCGACGGCGGGCTATCAGCCGCCCAGGAGTTTTAGAGGCAATCCCGGCGATTTCTAAACGCGCGCCAAACGATGGCGTGTGCGCGGTCTGCCGGTAACGCCGCGTCGTTCAATCATCCGCACCCGTTAGAATTTCCGGCTGCATCAACTTCTGCTGCAAAGCAACGCCGGCGAATGAAGACGTTGACGGATCGAGCTAAATGACCGCGTTGGGCGCAGTTGTCGCCCGGCAGCGGGACCAACTGATATACTGAAATCGATGCTTTCCGTGGATGAAAAAGTGACCAACCTTCCGTCTCGTCCGGGGGTCTATCTGATGCGCGACGAGGCAGGAAAGGTGATCTATGTCGGCAAAGCCAAGGACTTGCGCGCGCGGGTGAGATCGTACTTCAATCGCAGCGATGGACGTTCACAGATTGAATTCCTACTCAGGCGGGTCGGAGATCTCGAGACTCTGGTCACCAGCAATGACAAGGAAGCTCTGATTCTTGAAAACAATCTGATCAAGCAATACAAACCGCGTTACAACATTCGTCTCAAGGACGACAAGAGCTATTTGAGCATCAAGGTTACCACCCGGGACGTATGGCCGCGTATTTTCACCACCCGCAAGATCGTCAAAGATGGCAGCCGCTACTTCGGTCCGTTCTCGTCCGCGGTGGCCGCGCGTGAAACCGTAGACATCATCGAGAAGCATTTTCTTTTGCGTAACTGCACGGATCACAATTTTAAGAATCGCAGCCGGCCCTGCTTACAGTATGAAATCAAGCGTTGTTTGGCGCCGTGCGTCCTGGCAGTTGATCCGAGGAGTACCGCGAGCAGGTCCGCCAGGCAAGCTTGTTTATCGAAGGGCGGCAACACGAATTGCTGGCGGAACTCCGGCAGCGCATGGCGGCCAAAGCCGAGGCAATGGAATTTGAATCGGCGGCTAAGATCCGCGATCAGATCCAGGCGGTCGAGAAAACTCTCGAAAAACAGCGAATGGTTTCTCATTGGGGCGCGGATCAGGATATTTTCGGCCTTTACCGCGAAGGCGGTTATATCGAGGCTCAGGTGCTCTTCGTGCGCCAAGGGAAACTGACCGGGACGCAAGCTTATGCATTGGAAGATTTGGATTTTTCCGATGAGGAAATCATGGGCTCGCTGCTGACGCAGTTCTACCAGGGACAACGCTTCATGCCAGACGAAATCTTGCTGCCCGTGGAATTGGAAGATCGGGATACCCGGGCCGAGTATCTGAGCGAGCGCAAAGGCAAGAACGTGAGCATTCACGTGCCGCAGAAGGGTGACAAGCGCAAGCTGGTCGAAATGGCGCAGCAGAATGCCCGGCAGAGCTTTACTGAACGTCACGATCAGGAGAAAGCCCGTGAGAAGATGCTTCAAGAATTACAGGCGCAGCTGCGCTTGAAGCGCTACCCGCATCGGATCGAGTGCTTTGATATCTCGATGATTCACGGCGCAAATGCGGTCGGCTCTCAGGTTACGTTCATCGGCGGCGAACCCGACAAGGCGCACTACCGTCATTATCGAATTCGCACCATCGACGCGTCCGGCGGTGGCGACGATTTCGGCATGATGTTGGAAGTTCTGAAACGCCGCTTTACACGCGGCAAGCGAGAGGAAGAGATGCCCAACCTGGTGGTGGTCGACGGCGGCAAAGGCCAATTGGCGATGGCGTTGGCGGCCATGCGCGAAGTCGGAGTCGAAGGAGTCGACGTGGTCGGTCTGGCCAAAATGCGCGTGCAATCTGCGCCGCGCAGCGCCGAGATCGAGCGATCCGAGGAGCGCGTGTTCCTGCCGGGACAGAGTAATCCGGTGACGTTGAGACGTAATTCCAATGCCTTGTTCCTCTTGCAGCGGGTGCGCGATGAGGCGCACCGTTTCGCGATTACGCACCACAAGAAACTCCGTTCAAAGCAAACCCTCTCCTCAGCCTTGGACCGTATTCCCGGTATCGGGGCGGCGCGCCGGCGCGCCTTGCTGCGCGCGTTCGGCAGCGTCAAGGGGGTTGAACAGGCGAGCCTGGATGAGTTAATGCAGGTTCCAGGCATGAACCCAAAGCTCGCCCAGCAACTCTGGCAACTATTTCATCCGGCTCCGCCTCTGCAGTGAAAGCGGATTGATGGCGCCATCTTCCGAGCAAATCGCGCCAACGGTCCCAAGAGCTATTCGCCCATCAACTTGGCTGTTTGCGCTGACTGGCTCGCTTTTGCTGGGTCAATTGGCCGCCGCCTCGCCAGTCGTTCTCTCCGCCGATCTGGTGTGGTTATTGTTGGTTCCTTTGGTCCTCCTCATCGACCCGCTCGCTAAACTGAGATGGCTCACGACGCTAATCGCTGGACGCGATGTAACTAGCGAACGTAGTACGATCACGAGAAACTACCAAGCCCGGGCGCTGCTCGCGATGGTAGTGGGATCGATGTTTGCTTTGGGCTATTTCCGTCATCACCAGCTGTTGTTTCCAACTTTTCCGCCGAATCACCTTCGCTCGGTCATGAACGAGAACAACGATTTTTTTCTAGAAGGGGTGCTGCTGCACGAACCCGAAAGACTGCCGAACCGGAGCCGGTGGTATTTGCGCGCCGAACGGATATGGCACCTCGACGGGCGCCGAGGAAATTTCCGGTGATCTGCTGTTGAACGTCCGGCAGCTTCGCCGTGAGTGGCACTACGGCGATCGCATCCGCGCGCAGATTCGGCCAACTGTGCCCAAAGACAGTGGCAATCCTGGTGGTTTTAATTACGCCACGTATTTATCGCGACGTCAGATTTATGCCATCGGTTTTTTAGAGAGCGACGAAAAGATCGAGTTGGTGGAGCGCGCGCCGGATCGATTGCGTGGCGCGGTGGAAAGCCTGCGTCGAAAAATCCGTCGCTACATTGAAAGCTACTTTACTCCCGAATCCGGCGCCCTGATGAAGGCGCTGGTGGTCGGAGACATGGGAGAAATTTCAAAGAAGACGCGCTCCGACTTTACGGCCGCGGGAGTGAATCACGTTTTATCCATCTCCGGGCTGCATGTGGCGATGCTCGGTTTGGTGGTGTTTTGGCTCGTGCGCTGGCTCGGTTCGTTCAATCTTTATTTGCTGTTGCGCTGCAATCTGATCAAAATTGCGACCTTTTGCTCGTTTGTTGCGGTGATTTTCTACACCGCGCTGGCCGGTGCCATGGTGCCGACGGTGCGCTCGGCGATCATGATCGGAGTTTATGAATTGGCTGTCTTGCTGGATCGAGAGGAAGAGGTTCTAACCAGTCTGACGTTTGCCGCGTTGCTAATAGCGCTGGTTTGGCCCGGCGTAATCGCCGACATCTCCTTTCAGCTTTCGTTTCTCGCAGTCTTTTCGATCGCCTGGGGAATGCGTCAGGTTTTTAGGACTGTCGCCGCGCCCGAGAAAGACCGCTTGCCTCAGGAGCGAAGCCGGATAAAACCAAAGCTGCGCTCGATTGGAATGCACTTGGCTGTGCCGCTCCTAGCGACCATCGGCACCGGACCGTTGATCGCGCACTATTTCGGTCATCTCTCGTTGGCCGGATTCGTGTCCAATCCAGTAGTCGTGCCGTTGATTGGCTTTGTCGTCGTGCCGCTGGGGCTTGCGATCAGTTTCATCTCTCTGGCATGGCCGGATTCTGTCACCGCTTTAGTCTCGGTCACAGAGTGGCTTCTGTGGTTATCCGGATGGCTGGTGGAATGGTTTGCTAGCCTTCCGTTTGCTCATATCTCAGTACCCGCGCCGGATCTGTGGGAGATTGGCGCTCGTGTATTTTTTGATTGCTTCTCTACTCTGGCTCAAGAAAAGCCGCGGCGCCGTGATTGCCGTCGGTTTGAGTTCGTCGACTATTGATGGCGGATGTTGCCTACTGGGCCCGCGAACGCTGGGCGCGCCAAGAACTCAGAGTGACTTATCTGAATGTCGGCCAGGGAGATGCGGTGGTTGTCGAGTTTCCCGGCGCCAAAACTTTGCTGATCGACGCCGGAGGCACAGCCACCGGCGAGTTCGATACCGGCGAAGCGATTGTCGGTCCCTATCTCCGCTCTCGCAAGATACTGAAAGTCGATTATCTTTTAGTCAGCCACCCGCGCATCGATCATTATGGTGGAATGGCATCGATTGTCAGAGAGTTCACGCCCGGATCAATTCTGGTCCGGCGCCGCCAAGGGACGAACGCATCGATTCGAGGAGTTGGATGAAATCCTCGACCGATCCAAGGTCCAGCGGGTCAATTTGACCAACGAAGCACCGTGTCGTTCGATTGAAGGAGTGAATTTGTGTTTTCTTTATCCGCCGGCCGATCGAAACGACGACGTTTCGGTGGTACTACAGCTGCACTATGGTAAAGCGCGCTTGCTTTTCACCGGAGACATCGACAAACGCGACGAGCAGTTTCTGTCGCAAAGACCGGCCCGGATTAACAGCGCGGTTTTGAAAGTGCCGCGTCACGGCAGCGCTTCGGCGAGCACACCGGAATTCATTTCTGCCGTGCAACCCAGGCTAGCGGTGATTTCAGGAACCACTAGAAACGCGCGCGCTCAGAAGCAAGAGCTTGCGGACCGTTATCGTGATGCCGGCGCAGAAATTCTCCGCACCGAAGAAGACGGCGCCATCATCATCACGACCGATGGCAATGACCTGCGCTACGAAAGCGTCAAGAGTGGTAAACGGGGCGAGATCAAACTCTGAGGACTCGGGTTTTACGGGAGCTGCGATGCCTTTTTATCAGCTCAACGCCTTGAGCTCCTCGATGTAGTCTTTGAACCCGCGTTCCAAATCATACTCTGGCTCCCACTCCAGGAATTGTTTGGCTCTGGTGATTACCATTGGCTGCTTGGCGGAACGAGGTTTCTGCCCCGGCATTATTTCCACCTGCAGATTGGGCAGGAGTTTCTCGGCCGTCGCGACCAAATCGTCGAACTTGATGACTACGCCTGTGCCGATATTAAGTGTCACCGGCTTCGACAGAGGTGTGGTCGCTGCCTTATCGAGAGCTCGGCCCAGATCTTTGTAGTAAACATATTCGAAGTCGCGCGCCACCTCTTGCGCAACCTTTACCACACCGCCGCGGATTCCGGTCTGGAGCATGTTCTGCACCATCTCACCGCCGCCGGAGCCGCCGGCAAAGTGGCCGACCCCATAGACATTGGCGAGCCGCAACGTGATCAGCTCAAAGCCATACAGCCGTTGATACGCTTCTACCATGAGTTCCTTAGCGACTTTGGAGTTGCCATACGCTTCCCCGGGGCCGCGGTGGAAACTTTCGTCAATTGGACCGGGCTCACCGCCGCGCCGGTCATAAATGCCGAACGTGCTGATCTGCACCAGACGCTTCACCCCGGTTAAACGTACCGCTTCGGCGACATTGATCGTGCCCATCACATTGATCTGCATGCCGGTATAGATCGGCTGCGCGACTTTGCCGCCGATCAGTCCCGCTGTGTGGATGACAGTATCGACTTTATTTTTCAGGATTGTCTCGATCAACGCCGGCAAGTCGCGAACATCGCGCTGAACAACCGTAACGTTAGCCGTGCCCAGCTTATACGCCAGGAAATCTTTCCTCGGCGCAATATCGTAGAAAACGATGCTTTCGCCGCGCTTGAGAGCGAGTTGAGCATAGGAAGTTCCAACCAAGCCCAACCCGGTGATTAATGTCGTCATAGGATTCCTTCCGACTCCGATGATTTATTCCCCTTACTCCCGCAAGCCGAAAATGTCCAGGCTGAATCAATTTCACGGGCCTGTCGGTACTGTCAATTCGCGCTCAGGTAAATTGTCGCCCAATCGCAGCAGCATGTGATATGGATTGTGAGGATTTTGCAAGTTTGGGAGTGACCCATGAGGCCAACAAGGTCGAAGTCTTGGTTCTCGCGCTTTGCGAAATTAACCGCAAGGATCACCGGCAAACCGTTGACATTCATGATCGCTGTTTCGGTTGTGGCGGCATGGGCGGTTACGGGTCCACTGTTCGGATTCAGCGATACCTGGCAGCTAGTGATCAATACCGGAACCACGATCATCACTTTTTTGATGGTCTTCCTCATACAAAGTACTCAAAATCGTGATTCTGAGGCGATGCAGGTGAAATTAGACGAACTCATCCGCGCGACGCACGGTGCGCATAATGCATTGTTGGATCTGGAAGAGCTTGAAGAAGAGGAACTCGACCGGATCAAAGCAGGCTACGAAAAAATTGCCGAGCAGGCTCGAGGCGAGTTGAGAAGATAGCGTGCCAGACTTTTTATCACTTCGCTAAGATCGACGGCGCAAGCCGACACATGCCCAATCCAACACCACAGATTATTCCCATCGGCGGCGGTGGATTTTATCGGGACTCGGAGAATCTTGCGCTCGAGCGTTACATTTTAGCGCAAACCGGCGTTGCCCAACCGCGGGTGCTCTTCGTGCCCACTGCCAGCGGCGAGCCGGACCATTATGTTGCGAGTTTCTATGCGGCATTCTTGAAACTGCAGTGCCGTCCTTCGGTGTTGTCGTTGTTCAAAAGGACGCCGGATCTGCGCTCGTTGCTGCTCAATCAAAATGTGATCTATGTCGGCGGCGGCAATACCAAGAGCATGATTGCCTTGTGGCGCGATTGGGGCGTGCCGGAATTGCTCCGAGAGGCGTGGCAGTCGGGAATTATTCTCACGGGTGTGAGCGCGGGAGCGATCTGTTGGTTTGAGCAAGGGCTGACGGACTCGTTCTCAGATGGGCTGCGTCCGCTTGGCTGTCTCGGTTTTGTTCCCGGCAGTTGTTGTCCGCATTACGACGGCGAACCGCAGCGGCGGCCATCTTATCACCGGCTTCTGGCCAGCGGCGAGATTTCTGCCGGTGTGGCAATCGAAGACTGGGTCGGGATTCACTACAAAGGGCCGGAGATCTATCAAGTGATCGGAGCAAAGCCTGGCGCCCGGGCTTACAGCTATGCGCAGCGTGTATGGCTCGGTGCAGGAAGTGCCGTTGCCGGTGGAATATCTGACACAAGCCTCAGAGTAAGACTTTCACAATGGCGGGGTTTATCAGAATTGGCCAAACAAAAGCACGGATTTTATAGTTCGCGCTCGATCATGAAGGCGGCGAGATCCCCAACGCGGCAGCTATAGCCCCATTCGTTATCGTACCACGCCAAAATTTTTGCCATTTTCTCTTCCAGGATGACAGTACATAAGCCATCTACTATGGAGGAGGCCGGATTACCGCGGAAGTCGCTGGAGACCAGCGGCTCGTCGCAATAAGCCAGGATGCCGTCGAGATCACCACCGGCAGAGCTCTTGAGCGAATCGTTAATCGCTGCTGCCGAGGCTGGCCTTTTCAGGTCGACCACCAGGTCGACAATGGAAACACTCGATGTCGGCACTCTGAGCGAGAGACCGTGAAGCTTGCCTTTGAGCTCGGGCAAGACCAGTCCGATGGCCTTGGCCGCGCCGGTGGTCGTCGGGACGATGTTGGCGGCGCCGGCCCGGGCGCGACGCATATCGCTGTGCATCAGATCGAGAATGCGCTGATCGTTGGTGTAGGAGTGTGTGGTTGTCATGAGACCGCGCTCAACGCCGAAGTTCTCGTGTAAGACTTTGGCCAGCGGAGCGAGACAGTTTGTTGTGCAGGACGCATTCGAGACGATTTGGTGTTTGTCAGGGTCGTAGGCCGACTCGTTGACTCCCAAGACCACGGTGATGTCTTCATCTGTTGCGGGTGCGGTGATAATCACTTTCTTTGCCCCCGCTTCCAAATGAGCTCGTGCTTGACTGCCACTGGTAAAGAGGCCCGTGGATTCGATGACAATGTCCACCCCCAGCTTGCGCCAAGGCAGCCGCGATGGATCTTTCTCGCTTAGCACGGCGATATCCCATCCATCGATCTTGAGCTGACCTTCGCCAATCTGCACTGTTCCCGGAAAGATTCCATAGGTCGAGTCATAACGAAACAGGTGAGCGTTGGTATGCAAGTCGGCCATGTCGTTTACGGCGACGACATTGAGCTCTTCTTTGTGACGCTCGAGCATCGCGCGCAGTCCGAGACGGCCGATCCGACCGAATCCATTGATCGCTACATTGGTCATTTGTCCTCCTGCAGATTTTGGGCGAAGTTGTTGCGGGTTGAATGCGGAGATCAAAGCAAAGTCTATTCCGCTGGATCGAATCTGCGTCAGCCGCACTTTTACCTATGAACAGCCGCTCCAGCGGCTTTGCCGCTGACCAAAATCTAGTCGATGGATGTGAGATTTTTGTGCACAACAGAGAAGAATTGTACATGTTTGACATATCATGGCACGATCTGAGTAGATCCTCTGATCACGCAGCTTGATTGACGCGAGGCGGGAAATGACTTTACGTCAGTGGAGATAAGTCAGGCAGATTATCTAGCGCATGTTCAACGAAAGCGGCTGAAGCGAAAACATTGCATTTTTATGCTCGATCGAGTTATTGAAATGGTTTTGATCAAGGAGCTGCTTTGTACTTTCAAGGAGGAAGTGCGTAATGCCCTTTCGGTTTCATAATTCAAGGCTAGGAGCCACTTTGTTGCTGTTGCTGGTGCTAGCCGTCGGCTCAACGGCAATGGCCGCTAGCGCCGCCAAGAATGTCAGTATCATCTTCGCCGACTTCAGTGAACGCAGCGGACTCTTGTTTGTCGCCAAGGACCAAGGTTTCTTTGCTGAGCACGGCTTGGACGCGGATATGTGCAAGTGCGAGGGCAATATGCGCCACTGACCTCATTGTTCCTGATGCTGTCCCGGTGATGTGGGTCGCTGCCCGCGTCGCCTTCAAATTCGCCTTGAAAGCTGAATCTTTATGAAAAAACTGTTCGTATGCTTTATCTCGTTAGGGTTGTTCTACAGTTTGTCGATCAACACGGCTTTCAGCGCCGCGCCGCCGACCAAGGTCGTGATCAGTTATGCCGTCTTGAGCGAGCGTGAGGGCGCCCTCTTTGTCGCGCGCGATCAGGGCTTCTTTCGCAAGCAGGGGTTGGATGTGGATTTGGTTTATGTATCCAGCGCGCCTGTGGCTTTGGCGTCGATCGCCCACGGCGATTCGCAGATCAATACCGCTTCGGTCTCCGGCGCGATTCTCGGCGCGGCGGCCGGCGGCTTGGATCTGGTTTTCATTGCAGGCCTGGTAAACCGGTTAACCGGAACGATCGTTTCCTCACCTGACATCAAAACCCCCGCCGAGCTGAAGGGCAAGACCATCGGAGTGACGAGCATCGGCGGTGGTAATTGGGTATTTACGATGCTCGCGCTCGAGCACTGGGGGCTCGACGTTAAGCGCGACAACATCACCATCCGGGTTATCGGTAACGATGCGGTACGCGCTCAGGCGATGACCACCGGAGTCATCCAAGCAACCCAGCTGTCGGCGTATTCATCGGCAGCCATGCTTAAACGTCAGGGTTACCGCGTTCTCGCTGATCTACCGGAGTTGGGCATTCCGTACCAGGGTACGACCGTGTTTGCCAGGCGCAGCTATATCAATCAACAGCCCGAAGTCGTAGAAAGAATTCTAACCGCCATCGTCGAGGCCATCGCTTTCATACAGGACCCCGCCAACAAGGCAGCAGTCATGCGCAGCCTGGCCAAGGGCCTCCGGCTGCCTAAGCCCGAGGACACCGCCGATGGTTATGAAATCATCAAGACGCTCTATGAGCGGAAGATCTACCCGACCGCGGACGGTATTCGAAACACCATCAGACTCTTAGGCGCGACCAATGAAAAAATTCGCGGTCTGCGCGCTGAAGATCTTATTGACGATCGAACCGTACGCAGGCTGGAGCAAAAAGGGCTGTTTCAAGCGAGCCCGCGGTGACGCTAATCCAACATGCCCTAGCTAGGTAAGGATACTCGCCGCCTTCCCAGGCAAGGGCTTGAACGTGGCAATCGTAAAGTTTAATCAGGAGCGCTGCGGCTCAAGAAGCCAATATCCTTCTGTCACTTGCTGAAGTAATCTGTCCAATCGTCGAACGTAGAAATTTTTTGCGCCATCACTCATCCTCCTCTGGTATGCTCCGGATAATTTTTAATAGCAGCCTATGAGAGTCTATTGCGTAAAAGAGATGCCACGGATAGCGCCGAAAAACGGCGCGCGCTGTCGTGGAAACTTTCCGGTCCGCGAGTAATCAGTCGAAAAGTTCTTAAGAACGCGAATTTAGGAGGGAGAACGACAGTTTGTTTGTTCCAGAGCCCCGGAACGATCGAACTCGGTGCTGGAACTATTTTTAGGCTGAAGGAACACCAAGCAGTAATGCAGACATGTCGATCAAAGATCGTAAACCGGTGTATGGATGGCCACGTGCTTACCCAGCGCGATGGCGTTGACGATGTCAGCGCGGCTGACGATGCCGACGACCTCTGAGCCGCGCATCACGGGCAGGCGTTTAATCCGGTGCGTGGTCATTAATTTGGCAATGTCTTCGACGGCAGTTTCTTCGGTGACGCTGATGATGTTCTTGCTCATAATCGTTTTTACATCTTTGCCTTTTTTTGCGACGATGTCGGCTTCGGAGACTACGCCGATAATTTTGCCGTTCCTGCCCGCCACCGGCGCGCCGCTGATTTGATTCTTGATGAGCGTCATAGCCAAATTCTTAATGGTAGCGGTTGGGCTGACAGTGATCACGTCTCTGGTCATGATGTCTTTTGCAAACATGGTCGCCTCCTATAAACCTTTTTGTGCCATTAATATCGCTAAGTCAGCCACCCGGCAACTATAGCCCCATTCGTTGTCGTACCAGGAAAGCACTTTAGCCATTTTTTCTTCGAGCACGACCGTCGATAGACCGTCCACAATCGAGGAAGCAGGATTGCCACGAAAGTCGCTGGAAACCAAGGGTTCGTCGGAATACGCGAGATAGCCGGCCATCTTTGCAGAGGCGGCATTTTTTAAGGCTTTATTAATGTTATCCGCAGACGCCGGTTTTTTTAAGTTCACGACCAAATCGACCACCGATACAGTAGGCGTCGGCACGCGCAGTGAGAGGCCGTGCAGCTTGCCTTTTAATTCCGGCATGACCAAGCCAATGGCTTTTGCCGCGCCGGTGCTGGTCGGCACGATGTTAGTTGCAGCGGCGCGCGCCCGACGCAAATCCTTATGCATTAGGTCGAGAATGCGCTGGTCGTTGGTATAGGCATGGACCGTGGTCATCAAACCTCGTTCAACGCCGAAGGTATCGTGCAGGACCTTAGCCACCGGCGCCAGGCAATTGGTAGTGCACGAAGCGTTGGACACGATGTGATGCTGACGTGGATTATATTGTGAGTCGTTTACTCCAAGAACCACGGTGATGTCTTCGTGCGTCGCCGGTGCCGTGATGATCGCTTTCTTGGCGCCGGCATCCAGATGCGCTTTAACCTGTGCTCCGTCGGTAAACACACCCGTTGATTCGATAACGATGTCCACCCCTAATTGCTTCCAGGGAAGCCGCGCCGGATCGTTTTGGTTATGAACTGCGATATTGTCACCGTCGATTCGAATCATCCCTTCGCCGGCTTCAACGGTTCCGGGGTATATGCCATAGGTCGAGTCGTAGCGAAACAGGTGAGCGTTGGTATGGAGATCGGCCATGTCATTGACCGCAACAACCGCTAAATCCTTTTTGTAACGTTGCAGGATTGACCGTAAGACCAATCTGCCGATCCGGCCGAACCCGTTGATCGCGACCCTAGTTGCCATCGATCCCCCTTTTAGTCTTAAAGCTATGATCGGCTAGACGCTGCCGAGAAGATCCGTTGCTAGATATTGATAACGGCTTTTGAACTCCTCAGGCGAGCAAAGTTTGTCCTTTGACGAGGCTGCCTGCGCCAGCAGCCGTAGCTTTTCACTGTCGGCGAAGTCCTCGTGCTCGAGCCGGATCATGTACTCGCGCGCAACCTTGTAGGTGGGCTTGGTTATTCCCACCGAGCGAACGCGAGTTTTGCCGGTTTTGGAATCTTGCAAGCTGGTAAAGTCGAGATACTTCAATTCTCCATCCACTAAACACACGAGCGCGCCGGTGAGACTCGCAATCTTGGCGTCAGGATTTAGTAGGAACTCTACCGCGCCATAGCCAAGAGTGCGCACATAGTCACAGTCGAACGCGATCGGCGCCGCCGAACGAAGCTCGTAACCGATATTTTTGTGCACGATGCTCATTGAAGAGCCGCGGTTGGCGAAGCGATGTTCGACAAGGGTTTTCAATATATACGCGAGGTCAAGCTCGGCCAGGCGCAAGTGCCCATAACTGTCGTGGGCGATGCGCACCCCTTCGATGCTTTGCAGCTCCTCAGGCGGGACTCTCTCGAGCAAACCTTCGGCAATAACAGCAACACCATCGGAACGATTCCACAAGGTGGTGCGTTTCAAAATCGCGCCTTCGAGTATGTCGCAGACGCTTTCGAGATGCACCGTGGCGGGAAATTCCTCTGGAATAATCGTCAGGGTGGCGCCGGTGGACTTGCCGATTCCGAGAGCCAGATGCCCGGCTGTACGTCCCATAACCACGGCGAAATACCAGCGGCCGGTAGTGCGGGAGTCTTCCATCAAGTTTTGCACGAGAGCGCTGCCAACTTGACGGGCGGTTTCGAAGCCAAATGTCGGTATCTCGCCAGGAAGCGGCAAATCATTGTCGATGGTCTTGGGAACATGGCAGACCCGGATGCGTCCGGCGGCATATTTGGCAACCTGGCTTGCGGCATACATGGTATCGTCGCCGCCGATGGTCACTAAGTAACCGATCCCTAAACGGTCCAAGGTGGCGACCACTCGTTCAACATCCTCCGCCTTCTTGGTGGGGTTTGCGCGCGAGGTATTGAGGATCGAGCCGCCCTGGAAGTGAATGCGCGAGACTTCATCTTTCAGCAGTTCCTTGGTACGCGTTGTGTCGCCGCGCATCAACCACTGAAACCCATCGTAGAGGCCGATCACTTTGCGAGCGCGATTGAGCGCTTCCAAAGTAACCGCTCCGATAACGCCATTGATTCCCGGAGCCGGTCCGCCACCTACCAGCACGCCGACGTTGGCGTTGGAAGTTTTCGAAGGGACTGATTGTTTTTGCATGATTAAACCTGCCGCGCTGCAATTTACACCGACTGAAAATGGTACACGAAGTTTATCGTTTTGGCACGCAAATCCAAGATGTCTGCGGCAAAGTTTTCTTAGGTCCAAGAGCTACGGCTATAGTTCTCACCTTCAATCTCAGAGAGGCGCGGCAGTTTGCCAGCAACACATCGTCGGCATTGGTTGACAGAGCATAGGGTCCAAGCCCGCAAGCACGCGGCAAAGCTCCGCGATATCAGCTTCGCTTCGTTCGATTGAAAAATTGAAGAAGTCGAAATTCATTGGGTCTTGCTTAGCTCTTGCCTGCAACCCGCATCTGCAGGTTTAACCATCCCGCAGGTATGTTCAAGCAATAAACTGACATAGAAGTGTTCGTATTGCGGTGGTATTTCTATTGCGAAGTTCACACTTGAGGCAGCGATATGGATAAACTACAGCAGACGGATGCTGAGGACGAGGAGCCGAATCGACAAAACGAGTTAATTTCAGCGATGTTAAAGCCGAGCTTCTATCCCAACTGCCCGGCGGGAATAACCCACAAAGAAACCCACATCTCGCATCTCTTTTTCGCCGGTGAGCTGGTTTACAAGATCAAAAAGGCCGTCCGATTTTCCTTTTTGGACTTCACCACACTCGGCAAGCGGCGCTACTACATCAACGAAGAGCTGACTCTTAATCGACGGTTGGCCCCATCGGTGTATCTTGGAGTGCTGCCGATCGGGCGCGACGTGGCAGGATGGCGGCTTGGCGCTAGCAAGCATCCGCTAGAGTTCGCCCTGGTGATGCGGCGTTTGCCGGATGCAGGCATGTTACCCCTGCTGTTGGAATCGGCGCAGGTCACAGCGGACATGATGCGCTCTCTCGCCCAGGTTCTATTTACCTTCCATGCCCATGCCAAACAGTTGAGTCCCGCTGGCGCCGCTGCCCACTTCGATACTGTGACAAAGCAATGGCGCGATAATCTGAAAGACGTCGAACAGCTTATCGGCAACGCTATCGACGCCGACGATTTTGCGGCCATCAAAGCGTTCGGCGACAACTTCCTCGATCAAAACCGGGAACTGATCTCGCGGCGCGCATCCGACGGCTGGGTGCGCGACGGGCACGGCGATTTGCATTGCGAGCATGTCTGTTTTGCGCCGGAAGGAATTCAGATCTTCGACTGCGTAGAATTCGATCCGCAACTGCGTTTGTGCGATCCCGCCTCGGAGATTGGCTTTTTGCTGATGGACTTGGAGGCTCGCGGCGGTGCCCCTTTGGGCGAAGCGTTCCTGATGCGATATCGCGATCTCATAAATGATTTCAGTCTTAGCGTCTTGCTGCCATTCTATAAATGTTACCGCGCATTGATTCGCGGCAAGGTCGAAGTGTTACGCGCCGGCGCGAGCGCCGCCTCGGTAAAATATTTCACCATCGCCGGACGACAGACCTGGAGCCCATACGGACCGTTTGTGGTGGTGGTTTGTGGTCTGACTGGCAGCGGCAAGTCGACCTTGGCCCGTGAGCTGGGTGAGCGAATCGGGATATCTGTGATCAACTCAGACGTGGTGCGCAAAGAGCTTACGGGTAAGAGCGGCAGGGGAGTGCCAATTAACCAGGGAATTTATAGCCCTGAAATCACCGAAAACACCTACGACAAAATGTTTGATCAAACCGATCGAAACCTTTCGCAGAGCCGGAGCGTGCTGTTAGATGCCACTTTCGCGCAAAGACGTTACCGGGAGAAACTCGTTGCCGTTGCGGCGCGGCATCGTGTGCCCGTGTACTTCTTGCATTGTGTCGCTTCCGACAACCTTACTCAAACCCGTTTACGTCAGCGGGCGAGGAATGAAAATGAAGTATCGGACGGACGCTGGGAAATTTATTTGGAGCAAAAATCGAGAGAGGAACCGTTTGGAGAATGCTCTGCCGAGGTCTGCCTCGAGCTGTATGCGGACAATTCCATTAAAGATCTCAGGCGTTGGAGCGAGCGGTTTTTGCGAGGCCGATTGTCGAGTACTGTTGGCAATACGGGCTGACCCTGCTTCAGTGTTCTTGTAGCGATTGACACGAAGGGCAATGCTCTGATTCAGGCGCAAGCTCTAGGTGTTCCATCCCGATGGGCTTATGGCAAGCAACGCAAACACCGTAGCGCTTATCTTTGACCCGGGTAAGGGCTTTATCAATCTGTGCCATCTCGCTACGGTACCACGCGGTGACACGATCAAGGAGAGTTATTCGCCTTTTGTAGGCGGTGTAATTCAGCCACTCGGTATTACTTTCGACCTGATGCCTCTCAGTCGAAAGATGTCCCAGAGTTTTCTCGACCTCCATACGCCGGCTCCGCAAGCGGGCTGCGTAAGGGGGCTCAATATTGCTCTGCATCGGAGCGGTCTCCTTCCGTTAGAAGCGAATTCCGTTAAGACGATAATCAAAGACTCATCTGCATGTGGATTCAGGGATGAAGCAAAGGCTGCTCGCGTCCGGAAGATGGTACACAACTGCGACGATAAGCAGTAAAAACCGCAAAAAAGATGCCATAAGTGGCCGACTTATTTCCTTATTGCGCTGCTTGGGTTTTGCAGATTCGAAGTGGTGGGCTGTCCTGGATACGAGAATAATCTCTTAATGATTTCTTAAAGCTGATACATTGCTCCGATTATGGCAATGACTCCGCATGGAACTAGGGTCTATCATCGAGGGAGGAACTATGTTTAGCCGAATGCTGATTCCGTTAGACGGCTCGAAGACGGCGGAGGACGTGCTGCCCTACGCGCGGCGACTTGCGGCTGGTGCCCGCGTTGCGGTCGAATTGCTCGGTGTAGTTGAAATGGCTGACATTGCCGAAGACATTGCCTCCAACCAAGCTGAATATGCAGGAGCGCTGGTTAGAGAAGCTGTACGGAACAGCACAGAGTATCTCGAAAAATTGGCGCAAACGTTTCTCAACGGCCAGGTACGTTGCCACGTGGAACAAGGCCGCCCCGAGGATATTATCATTGCGGCCGCATCCGCGGACAGGGGCACCCTGATTGCCATGGCCACTCATGGCCGTTCGGGTGTGACTCGCTGGCTGCTGGGCAGTGTCACTGAAAAAGTTTTGCGCGGCACGGTCAATCCGCTCCTGGTGGTGCGTGCGCCTGGAAATTCGAAGACCGATGGGGAAGCAGCATTGCGTTCGGTTATCGTGCCTCTTGACGGTTCAGACGTCGCCGAAACCATTCTTTCGCCTGTTGCGGCTTTGGCTCAGGCTTTGGATCTGCAGGTCCTTCTGATCCGAGTTTACGGGCTGCCGCTGCCGACATACGGTGGAGATGATTACTACGTGCCTGACTATGTTGAGCTCAAGGATCAGATAAGGGACGAAGCTGAGGACTATTTGAACTCCAGAGCTAGTTTGTTACGGGCACAAGGAGTTGCGGAAGTTTCTACAGTAGTAATCGAAGGGTCAGCCGCGGATGCCATTATCAACCTTGCCCGCAAGACACCGGACAATTTGGTCGCCATGTCTCCTTACGGACGTTCAGGATTACAGCGCTGGGTGTTGGGCAGCGTCACTGAAAAGGTCGTGCGACATTGCCAAGATCCGGTGTTGATAGTGCGCGGATCATAGCTGAATTTAGCCTTTGACATAAAGCCCAGCATCCAGGATATGTGTCACAGACGAGTTTCAGAATGGCCGAGTTGCGGATTTATGCGTGCCTGACCGGCAAAACAGCAGAATGCTATTTTCTGCTCCAAATACGAATGTGGAATATGAAGTTTCGGATCGCAGGCTGGTTCCTGAACAAGTCAAGAGAAATTTGGACTACAGACATCTATATTGATTTTTGATTGATTTTTGATTTTTCGTATCGACCCTAGTTGCCTCAACGCTCGCCGGTTGTTAGACGTACAAAGAGGAGGATTCAACTATGATACGGAATCTAAAATCGATGGCCGTCGTGCTCGTGCTGCTCGGGATCCTCGGAGGATGTCAGGCGATGACCGGCCGGACAGCCGGCGAGAATGTCGATGACGCGACCATCACCTCAAGCGTGAAAGCTCGACTGGCCCAAGATAAGGCCGGGACCTTGACCCGTGTCGATGTCGATACCACCAGCGGTGTGGTTGCGCTAAACGGAGTCGTTAATACGCCGCAGGACAGATCCCGCGCGGAAGAGCTAGCGCGCGGCGTTGGTGGCGTAAAAAAAGTTACCAACAATCTCCAGGTTCAGAAGAAGTAGCAGCCGTAGGATGCCAGTGACTGCTAGGCGGCCTCGCGTGAGTTGTTGCACGGCGCCGCAGCTTCCGCGAATGACCCGGCTTCGCCTGTTCCGGCGGGGCTATCTGCTGCCGATCACTTGTAAACCGAATCAATAAAGCCGTTCTTTTCGAGTTCATCCACGATCGACATATCGACAAAGTTTTCCGGTTTGGGCAGCGGTGTCTTGCCTTTGAACTGAAACTCAATCAAAAACTGAACGGCCTTCGGGGAGGGACGTGGGACTTTTTGAATCGTCGGCGCATAATCCTGCCAAGTGCCTTCCAAAAGATCATCTTCAGTAATTTTGCCGTACTTTCCTAGAACGCGTTTGCTAAATTCCTTGTCGTTCCGATACCGGTGTGCGCCCCGTATGTAAGCCTGGATAAAACGGGTGGCAGTATCACGATGCTGCGCAATATAGGACCGGGTGGTGATGACCCCGCCGTTGACGTCTTCCACTCCAAGGTCACCGAAGTTAATCAACTCGCGCATTCCCAGTTGGGCTGCTTTCGCGTAAAGCGGATAGCTTAAGGCCGCCACTTGCACCGCGCCGCTTTGTAATGCGGCAAACGCCTCCGGCTGGGCCCCCAACGATAGAATCGCCACATCTTTATTTGGCTCTAAATTGAATTTCTGCAGCGCTATGCGAACCACCTGATCCGACGTTGATCCGAACGTGGTGATGCCGGCTCTTTTACCTTTTAGGTCTGAAGGTTGCTTGATATCCGGTCGGGCCATCAAACGAAACGGCGATACGTTCCCCGTAGCGGCGATAATAACGACATCGCTTCCGGCGGCCGTGGCGGCGATTGCCGCAGCAGCACCGGCTTGGATAATAGGCGCGCTTCCTCCCAACATCGCTGCCACCATTCTCGTGCTGCCTCCGACCCGAATGAGTTCGACGTCAAGTCCCTCGGCGGCAAAATAGCCGGCCTCTTTGGCGATCCAGGGCGTCGCCCAGGTGCCACCAAAGCTAGGATATAGAACCCGCATCGATGTCGACGCGGCAAAAACCGGTCTGCCAGGCGTTAGCAGAATAGCAGCCAGCAATCCGATTATAAAAACGCCTTTCGCTACCATAGTGATTTTATCTCCTGAAAAAGGTGGGTCGTAGGTTATTCGAATTGTAAGCATAAAGTTCACTCAACGTGTTTGCTACGTCGGTCGTCGACAGCGACGATTTAACAGCTCGGCGGGAACTAATGCAAACTCTCCGTGTGTTTCTTCTGATGTCGGATAATTGCTGGATGAGGCAAGTACCAGTTCGCTGAGATGCCCCTGGGATATTCCAGTGATGGTCGCTTATCTGGCGGAATTTTAGCCTGCTTTGAAGAGTCAGATGACCGCAAAAATCAGCAGCTTAAGCGGCAAACCGTTGGCTCAAGATAATCAAATTAATGAAACTCTCAGAGCCGTTTTTCGCCCGGAGAGGTTTCAAATTGTTTGCAACCGAATCTGGAGTTGCGCGAGATCTCCGGTATACTTGCAGTAGTGTCTATACGGCGGACTTCTGCTGACGACACCGCCGTAAACCCCAGCACAAGTTTTTCAACAAAGGGACCTACTGAATGTCAGAACCTGATACAGCGCGCATTCATCAACTTCTTAGTCTTCTGGCTCAGCAGTCGAAAGAGCACGCTTTTGTGCTTCTAGATGCGGATGCGCGCGTTCTGTGGTGGAGCCCCGGAGCCGGGTATATCTTCGACCGCAGCTCAAACGAGATGGTAGGCCAGCCTCTTGGAATTCTGTTTACCCCGGAAGATAGAGAGAGGGGAATTCCCGATCAGGAAATCGAACTGGCGCTTAATTTCGGCAAAGCGGAAGATGATCGATGGCAGATGCGCCGAGACGGCTCTCGATTTTGGGCCACCGGCATACTAATAGCCCTGCGTGATCAGAACCAGAATCTCTTAGGCTTTGGCAAGATCCTTCGCAACCGAACGGATCTGCGCGAGCAACTCGAAACATTGCGCAACCAAGTACAGGCACTGACTGCAGCGAATCAGCGAAAGGATAACTTTTTAGCCACTTTCTCGCATGAGCTTCGTAACCCGATGGCGTCGATATGCACGGCGGTGGAACTCATCAGTAGAACAGCCTCTCGCAACCCCGATTTAGAGGGTTCGCTCAAACTCATCGAGGAGCAGTTGGATTTCGTTCGCAGGATGCTTGATGACTTATTGGATGTGACGCGCATCAGCACAGGCAAGGTTCGCTTAACTATCGGACCTGTCGTGCTTCAGGAAGTTATCGAAAAGGCTGTGGAGTCGGCGCGGCCCAAGGTTGACGAACGCCGTCAGAGAATCCAGGTGATTGGGCCATGGTCCGCGATCGTGCTGCAAGGCGATCGTGATCGATTGCAGCAGGTCTTCTTGAATCTACTGAGTAATGCGGTCAAGTACACTCCAGAGCACGGGGCTATCTCTATTAAGGTGACCACCGAGGCCGACGAGGCCGTGGTCCGGGTCACTGACAGCGGAGTGGGAATTCCTCACGATATGTTGCCGCGAATATTCGATCTCTTCACCCAGGTGGAAACCCAGCTTTCGCATGGCGGACTCGGCATCGGCTTGGCCTTGGTCAAAGACTTTGTCGCGCTCCACGGTGGTTCAGTCCAGGTTCGCAGCGAGGGCGTTGGTAAAGGCAGCGAGTTTATGGTGCGACTCCCGCTCAAAGTTCAGCCCACAAACGCCGACCTGTGAAGATCCTAAATATTCTTGTGAGATAATCACCGCGATCTGCGTTCAATTTTTCGCGCGGAGGGCATGATGAAACTGGGGCTGCAGATACCATCTTTTACTTGGCCAGCGGGGGAATCGGCTATAGCATCAACCCTGGCTCGGATCGGTCAAGCAGCGGAGGAAGCCGGTTTTGCAAGTCTCTGGGTGATGGATCATTTTTTTCAGATCGACATGATCGGTAAGCCCGAAGAGCCAATGTTGGAAGGCTACAGCGCGCTTAACTTCTTGGCCGCCGTGACCAAGCGAATCCGCCTCGGAACACTCGTTAGCGGGGTGATTTACCGCCACCCCGGCATTCTCGTCAAAACCGTAACATCTCTCGATGTCCTATCCGGAGGCCGGGCCTATTTTGGGGTCGGGGCGGGCTGGTACGAACGCGAGGCTATCGGCCTTGGTGTTCCCTTTCCGCCGCTGAAAGAGCGCTTCGAGCGTTTAGAGGAAACCCTCCAGATTGCGCTGCAGATGTGGTCAGGAAAAGTTGTCCCGTATAACGGCAAACATTATCGCCTGGCCGAGACGCTCAATTCGCCTCAGCCGCTTGCCAAACCGCATCCAAATATTCTAATTGGCGGCGCCGGTGAGAAGAAGACCCTGCCTCTGGTGGCGAAATACGGCGATGCTTGCAATCTCTATGCGTTCGACGGTCTGGAAGTCGTTCGCGCCAAGCTCGACGTGCTGCGAAAAAGTTGCGACGCAATCGGCCGACCTTATGACGAGATCGAGCGCACCGCCATTGGCAGGCTCGATGTCGGTGGTTCAAACAGCGTGCGCGAAGCTATAGAATACTGCCGATCCATCAGTGACGCCGGCATCGAGCACTTGATTATCAATGTACCTAACGATCACGAGATAACGTCCATCGAACTAATCGGCAAGCAAATCATTCCTGCGGTCGCTGACTTCCCAGCCGCGTGAGAGAGGATACTCAGGATGAAGCAGCTTGATTTTGATTGATTTCCGATTTGCTCCGCGCGCGGTCCCGCCGGGGGAAATCGGCTATGAATTTGGCCTCTTCCCCGTCCATTTCCCAGGTTGACTGCGGAATATTGGCGATCGCGGATAGATCAGGATACTGCAGTAGAATCGATTCGCTAAAGTACGGCATCGGTTTGGATAAAAAGGGAGAGTATGCTGAGAACACCAGTCGGCCGGCTTCGCTTGATTGGAATCGTTGAGGCCGTTTCATTCCTGGTGTTGCTGGGAATAGCGATGCCGTTAAAACATTTTGCCGGAATGCCGGAGGCAGTGCGTATTGTCGGATGGGTGCACGGAATCCTGTTTATCGGGTTTGTCATCGCCTTGATGCTGGCGCAAGATGCCATGCGCTGGAGCTTTCGGTGGACGGGTCTCGTCCTTCTTGCGGCGTTGCTTCCATTTGGGCCGTTTGTGATTGACGGCCGCTTGCGCAAAGAGGGGGAAGGATACGATATCTCAGTCGCCAAAGCATCTGAGTTCTAAGTTGAATGACAAGAAAAAAGGTAAAGCGCCCCGCACTTCCGCGTACCAAAATCATTGCTGCGAGTGCCGATTATCTTCATGCCGAATGCACCAGCGCCGTCTTTGGCTTTGTCGACGATCTCGAACTTCACTTGCGGATCGCTGAGGAGTTATTGCGGTGAGGTTGGCATCGCGGCTCGGTTACAGCGATCTAGGTGTTAATCGTCGACGGATTGAAGATTTGCAGGCATTACTGATAAAGCGGGGGCATCGTAGGTCGGCTTGCCTGAGTGATGGGCTGCGAGCGTCGGCCCGGGCAAGCTGGAGTTACCGGGTCGTTGCCGGGCGCCGTTTTCGCCTTCCCGCGACATTAGTCGTTGAGGAGCCGGCCTCAAGCTGATTGAGCTTTTTCGAGATGAAAATCTGTTCCGACTTGATGGTGGTTAGTTCCAGGGACCTGCGGAAGTAGTTGCCGGCAGCTTCTTTATTGTTTAGATCCGCCTCAAACTCCGCCAGAACTGCATAGAGTAGATAATATGAATTCAACTCCTGCCGATTTTGAATCGAGTGCACCGCTTCGATGCCTGCCCTCGGACCGTGCAGGTTGGCGAGAGCTACCGCACGATTGAGGACAATCACGGGCGAATCATTTAGCTCGAGCAGCCGGTCGTAAAGCGAAAGGATCTGCGCCCAATCGGTGGATTGGTAATCCTTGGCAGCGCAGTGGCACGCCGCAATGCCGGCCTGCAGATGATACTCACTGATTTCGTCGCCGGCCATGGATTGCATCAGATGAAACAATCCGCGCGCGATCATCGCCTGGTCCCAGGTTGAGCGGGTCTGTTCCTTCAGTCGGAGAATGTTTCCATTCTGGTCCAGTCGCGCCTTCAACCGTGCCCCGTTCAGTAACATCAGCGCCAGCAAGGCGTGAGTTCGGGGACGATTGCCTGCGGGATGTTCAGCCAATAACCCACCGAGGCGGATGGCTTCATGACAGAGCGCTTCTCTAATCAGTTGGTCTCCTGTTGAAGCTTTGTAACCTTCGTTGAAAAGCAGATAAAGCGTTTGCAGCACGCCGTCGAGGCGCTGCGCCAGCTCCTCGCCTGCCGGAATTTCAAACGGCACGCGCGCGTCGCGGATCTTTTGCTTTGCCCGGGTCAGCCGTTTGGCGATTGCCGCTTCAGATGTGAGAAATGCTCGGGCAATCTCGCCGGGGCTAAAGCCGCAAAGAGTCTTGAGCGCCAGCGCCACGTGGGCCTCTTGCGGGAGCACGGGATGGCAGCAGACAAACATCATACGGAGACGGTCATCGGTAATTTCCTTTTCACCGACTAGCGCATTCTCGGCTGCGGCATTCGGCGAATCCTGGTCTATCAAGCGCGCGATCTCGATTTGTTTATTGTGAAAAATCTTTTCGCGGCGGATGAGATCCAGAGCCAAATTTTTCGCTACCTGCGTGATCCAAGCGGCGGGATTTTGCGGGATTCCGTAATAGGGCCATGTTTGCAATGCCCTGGCTAAGGTTTCCTGAACTACGTCTTCGGCCCGATTGATATGCTCGATGCCAAAAATTCTGGTCAAGGTCGAAATTATCCTTCCGGACTCATGCCGGAAGCAATGCTCCACCACCTGAGTAACTTCTCCCGAGCACGGCACCGGACTCTTGGTATCGGAATTTGTCGTCTTCATTAATGAGCCATTCTGTGACCGTCGCAGGCGCAATCGGCAACGCTAGGCTTCAGCTCGACCGCCGCATTGAAGGCGATCCAACATTGAGCTCAAGGGGTTAGGCCGCTTGACCGCGCCCGGGCTGAAAATTTTTTTGACTCCTCCCGCCGGCTCACCGCGAACGGAAAGGATTGGGAACATTGAAACTTCCGCTCGTGGCGAGGCTGTCGGGATTTTGTACAACAGGCGATGACGGCGCGGTGAAATCACGCGCCCGCGCGAGCCGGTTGTGCAGCGCTTTGTTCCCTTGGGCTTAGCGCCAATGGGCATTCAGGCGCCACCGGCCTAACTTCCACGGTGGCGCCGTAATTCAAGCCTGGAAAATCCTTGGCGATCTCCGCCGCCTCCTCCAAACTGCCGACCTCGAGCAAAAAGAATCCGGCAATCGCTTCTTTGGACTCGGCAAACGGACCATCCGCGACTGAACGGCCTTTCTTTTGTGAAACGATTTTACCCTCTGGAAAGAGGGGTTTGCCGGCTTTGGCCTTACCCTGCGCCGTCAAGCGGTCAAGCCAGGCATACATTTGCTTCACCACCTCCTGAATTTCCTCCGGTGACAGCCCTTTGTGCCAGTCGGTGCCGCGAAATAACAACATGCATTCTGTTGTCGTCTGTGTGCTCATGATTTCCTCCTGTAGATTGTGCTTTCATTGAGTCGACGAATGAGCAAGGGCATTCAGGACAGATGGGCGCTATTTTTTCCGTTCGATAATGCCGGCAGCATGGCGCGCCTTTCGTTCATCGACTTATCGTAAGACAAACACTAGAGCTCGAACAATTCAAAAACCGGATATAGGCTGACGATTGTTACAAAATATCGGGACTTGGAGCCGGCTTCGATTAGAAAATATCTCTGCACCGTCAAGTTGAAGCGGTCCAGATACTCCTTCAGGATCTGCGATTTTTCATCATCTGAAACGATCCGAATCTGGATCTTCGGCGCTGGACGCCTCTTCAAAGCGATTTGATTTGGGCCCTCGGCGTTACGGACCCATGGTGTGCGTCCGCGAGGAGCAACGAGGAAGCGCGTCCCCATGAACTCCAGCAGGTCCACGGGAGTCGAATAGACTCGATAGATCTTGCGACCCTGCACCTCCAAGAGGTACTTGTGACCTAGGCCAAGCCCCCGAAAACCTTTGTTCAACATACGTTCAAATAGATCGGGCTTGCGAAAACCGAGCTGAGCTTGGCTTATATACATCTATTAATTGCGCGATCTGGTGTGAGGGTCAACCAAGCGGCTGAAGCTGAGTTCCGGTTAATCCGAACCTAATGTAAGGAGATTTTCTAATGACGTTCATGGCTAAGCATATCAGTGTGTCGATCGAACGCCGCGCCGCTGAGGTTTATGAATTTGCATCGAACCCTGAGAACCTCCCTCGATGGGCCGGAGGACTCAGCGGTTCCATAAAAAACGTCGACGACGAATGGATAGCCGAGGCGCCGATGGGAACGGTGAAAGTTAATTTCGCCGAGAAAAACAAATTTGGAATTCTAGATCATGATGTGACTTTATCGTCCGGAACCAAATTCTATAACCCCATGCGTGTCTTCCCGAATAACGACGGCAGTGAAGTAGTTTTTACGCTTTACCGCCTGGCCGGCATGTCGGATCAAAAGTTTGCCGATGACGCCGGATCTGTCGAGAGGGATCTAAACAAACTAAAGACCTTACTCGAGAGATAAACTTCATCCAGGCTTGAATCCGACCAAGGATGAGCAAAGTACGCCAGCAGCAGTCTCCGAATGCCGATCAGGGCTGGTAGTGACCGAACTCGGCGATCACTTCGCCCGGCCGACTGTTCTAGCTGTTTGCGTTCGCATTCCTGATCGTTTTCTTACTTTGTCCCTTGACAGTTGCACCGTTGGGCTAATATGAAACTGACAGATCGCCGAGTGACGAGCTGACCTGTAATGCTGTAGAGATTGAAACTGACCATATCAGCTCAAGTAAATTATCGGGGGAACTGATGGAATACTTTGAACCGAAATCCACAGACGAGGCTTTGTCGTTGCTCATCAAGCACGGGGCCGAAGCTAAGGTGATTGCCGGCGGCACCGATGTAATGGTGGACATCAAGTATAAGGAAGAGCCGGCCTGCCTGATCAACATCAAAAAGCTCAGCGGGCTATCGGGTATCCAAGAGAACGGCGGCAGCCTCCGCATCGGGCCATTGGCGACCATCCGTGAGCTTGAGACCAACGCTATTTTGCGTGACAAGCTGCCGCTGCTCTGGGATGCGTCGCACCAATTCGCGTCCTTACAGGTGCGCAACACCGCCACCATCGGCGGCAATATCTGCCGCGCTTCGCCCTCGGGCGAAACCTTAGCACCACTGCTGGTGCTCGAAGCAAGCGCGAAGTGCGCTTTTTCGGAAGGCGAGAGAAATCAACCGTTCATGTCATTTTTTCAGGGACCGGGAAAGTCCGTTCTCGGTAGCAAAGGTCTGCTGACCGAAATCGATGTGCCCTATCCCCCAGCCGGCAGCAAAGGCGTGTATTTGAAGCATGCCGTGCGCGGCGCAATGGATATTGCGATGGTGGGTGTGGCGGTCTTGATGACGCCGGATGCCGGGAAGAGCAATATACAAGATGTTCGCATCGGCTTGGGCGCGGTAGCACCGACCCCGGTTCGCGCGCCGAAGACCGAAGCGCTGCTGCGCGGCAAGCCGCTGACCGCGGCACTTCTAAAGGAAGCCGGCGCGCTGGCCGCGACCGAAGCGAGTCCGATCGACGATCAGCGCAGCAGCGCCGAGAACCGGCGCTGGATCGTCGAAGCTCTGACCCGGCGGGGTCTAGAACAAACCTGGAAGGCCGCGACCGGCAAGGAGGTAGGTAGATGAGTGTCAGCATCAACACGAAAATAAACGGTCAGTCGATCAGCGCTAGCGCGGATGCGTCGGCCTCACTCTTGGAGTTTCTCCGCGACACGCTGGAAATGAAGGGCAGCAAGCTCTGCTGCAACACCGGCGAGTGCGGCGCTTGCACCGTGATCTACAACGGCAAGCCGATCAACTCGTGCGTCACCATGGCTGCCGACGCCAACGGCGCTGAGATCATCACTATCGAGGGATTAGCTGATGGCGATAAATTACATCCTGTGCAGCAGGCGTTCATCGACACCGGCGCGGTGCAGTGCGGTTACTGCACGCCGGGATTTATCATGTCGGTGAAAGCACTGCTCGACCGTACCAAGAAACCTTCGGCTGAAGACATCGAAGAGGCTGTCTCAGGCAATATCTGCCGGTGCACCGGCTACAACAAGATCGTCGATGCGATCTATCTCGCGGCACAGAAGCTCTAGCGAGATGAAATCGAAAGCATTACCTCCGGCAAAGACGCTAAGGCGCAAAGGAAAAGTACTCGGATTCCAACTTCCGAACTTCGCGTCTTTGCGGCTTGCGGGAAAATTTCCAAATCCGGTAAGGAGACCATCATAATGGCTAAAGCGGAATTCAAAGTCGTCGGCACAAGTCCAGCCAGAATGGGCGGCGTCGAGCGTGTCGTCGGCAAGGGTGTTTACGGCATCGATTTGATGCTGAAGGATCAATTGCACGGCGCCATCCTGCGCAGTCAACACGCCCATGGCAAAATCGTCAGCATCGACACCAGCGAAGCGAAGAAGGTCGCCGGCGTTCATGCCGTCGTCACTGCCGCCGATGCGCCGAATGTGCGTTATGGGCGCAGCTACATGGACCGCCATATTCTGGCACGGGACAAGGTGCGTTTCATGGGCGATCCGGTAGCAGCGGTCGCTGCCGACTCGCTCGCGATCGCCAAACGAGCGCTGAAAAAAATCAAAGTAGTTTACGAGCCGCTGCCGGTGGCGCTCGATCCCGAAGAGGCCACCAAGCCTGACGCGCCGACCTTGCACGAGGACATGCCGCTGCCGAAAACTATTCCGGCGGACACCGGCCTCAAAAATATCTGCGGCCATGCCGTCGTCAAAGTCGGCGATGCCGAAAAAGCGATGGCGGAGGCGGACATCGTGGTCGACGAAGTCTACGAGACCAAGATGATCCATCCTCAGTATCTGGAACCGCGCATCGCCGCGGCGCAGATGGAACCGAACGGCCGTCTAACGGTCTGGGCCAATGCCCAGGCGCCGTTCCCGGTGCGCCAGGAGGTGGCGAAGATGCTGGGGCTGTCGCTCAACAACGTGCGCGTGATCTCTGCCGGGCTCGGCGGCGGCTTCGGCGGCAAGGGGAGCGGCATAACCTCGGGCGCCGCTGTCGAGCCGATCTGCGGGCTGTTGGCGATGAAAGCCAAGCGGCCGGTGATGATCGTCCTCGACAAAGCCGAAGAAACCATTTCGACGACGATCCGTTCCGGCGCGCGCATGTACATCAAAACCGGCGTCAAAAAGGATGGCACCATCGTCGCCCGCACTGGCAAAGTTTTCTACGACGCGGGCGGCTACTCGGGCTTCGGCGTGCAAGCCGGCGGCCGCTGTACCAACATGCTCGGCGGCTGGTACTTGATGCCCAACTGCCACATCGAAGGCTACAGCGTTTACACCAATAAGCAGGTCTGCGGCCCGGTGCGCGGTCCCGGCGGCCCGCAGGCTGCGTTCGCCGTTGAATCGCATATGGATTCCATCGCCGCTAAGCTCGGCATGGATCCGGTTGAATTCCGTCTTAAGAACGTTCCTAAAGCCGGCGACAAGATCGTCGGCGTGCCCAAGCTGCGCGATGTTTCGTTGGCTGAAACCATCCGCATCGCCAAGGAAAAAATCGGCTGGGGCAAAGTTAAGCTGGAAAAAAACCAGGGCCTGGGCCTCGCGACGGGGTCATGGATCGAGAGCGCCGGTCCCGGCGGCGGCGCCATCGTGAAAGTCAACGAAGATGGGTCGGTGACGGTGCATATCGGCAAAATCGACATGGGCACTATTCCCGGCTTCGGTATTCCCATGATCGTCGCCGAAGAGCTGGGCATTCCAGTAAGCGATGTCACCGTAGTCAATGTCGACACCGACGCCAGCCCGTGGGATGCCGGCACGGTCGGAAGCCGCGGCATTCTGGTTTCCGGCACCGCATCCCGGCTCGCTGCCATCGACGCGCGCAACCAGCTTTTCAAAATGGCCGCCCGCCAGCTCGAGGCGAGTCCGGACGATCTCGAGATCGTCGACAAGCAGATCCGGGTCAAAGGCACGCCAACCAAGGCAGTAGCGCTGGCGACCGTTGCAACCAATGCGCACAACGTCATCGGCGAAGTGATTGGCCGCGGCTACTGCGACAATCTCGAATTAATGGCTGAAGAAAAAGCCCACGGCAGCTCGCAGCCGTTCACCGCGCATGCCTGCATCGTCGAGGTGAGTCCGGACACCGGCAACGTGAAGATTGTGAAATACGTGGCTGTTCACGACATCGGCCAACCTATCCATCAAGCCGCCGTCGAAGGTCAAATCGAAGGCGCCACCGCCATGAGCATCGGCCAGGCCCTCTGCGAACAGGTTGTCTTCGACAACAACGGGAGAACGTTGAATCCTTCGTTCGTGGATTACTTGATGCCGACGATAAACATGATGCCACGCATCGAAACGACTCTGGTGCCCGGCTATCCAGGGGCCGGTCCCTACGGCGCGAAAGGCGCCGGTGAAATCGCCTGTGTCCCGCCGATGGCCTGCATCGCCAACGCGATCTTCAACGCCACCGGCGTGCGCATCTACAAGTTGCCGCTGAGTCCTGAGAACGTTTTGCGGGGATTGAAAGCCGCGGGCAAAGCATAAGCTGCGGCAACGATGTGACAAACAGATAGATCACAACAGTTCACATCACAGTGATCTCAGTCCATAGACGACGTTTTACGGTTGATGTTACTGAGAGCTGCTGCGTGGCGCGATAGGAACATCAACCACCGGCAGCCGATGATCCGTAGGCTACCCTGAATTGGACAGCCGATTTGGGTAGATTGCATTCGCAGTACCTAATCTCTGATCTGCAAGATGACTTCCGTTTCGACCGGCGCTTCGTTGGCGAGAGAGGCAACTCCCACCGCGGCGCGGGCGTGCTGTCCTCGTTCCCCCCAGATTTCGATGAACAGATCGGACGCGCCATTCACCACTTGAGGCATCTTGGTAAAACCTGGAGCAACATTTACAAAGCCGAGTAGTTTGACAAAGCGCTCCACCCGATCGAGATCGCCCAACGCCGACTTGATGATTGCCAGATGATTTAGGGCGCAATGACGCGCCATCTGATAGGCTTGTTCCAGAGTTACGTGATCGCCTACTTTGCCGGCGTATAGGTGCGGCTGGCCATTGAGCCTGCCGGTGTTGCCGCCGACGAACAAGAGATTACCGACTTGAACGCAGGGAATGTAATGAGCCGCCGGTACCGGCGGCGCCGGCACTTCGATCCCAAGTTCTGCTAACTTCCTCTCAATCTCCATAATCATCTCCTCCTACAAGTGTGGCAGCGATTCTATGCGAGAAACCAGCTGAACAACAAGCATTTAGTCGATCTCGTATGGCAGAAGAGCCGATGTCGAGGCTTGAATGGAGGTTTAGCAAGAGTGCGTAAGATTAATATGTTCTTCTATCTCATCTCAGACATCGCTTGTTGAGGATCTAGCAGCGCGGTCGATCAAGAATCAGCCGGCAGACCACGCCCGGACCGCATATAATAGCCTTAACGGAGTGATCCCAGTTTCACGCCTTGCGCATACAAGAACGTTTCCCGCTTAGGATCTATTGATCCGCCGCCGGTTTGGCCAAGCTCGATTCGACGTAGCCAGGCTGCTTGCCTCGTTTTGACTCTACCTTTATCCAGCCTTTGTCTTCTTCGACGACGTTGATAATCGTCCCTTTTGAAACCTCCGCAACCACCGGGTAATGAAGTCCGGGTCCGCTATGGAGCCGGGTATTTGCCAGTATTTCATACTTGCCGCCGACTGTCGGATCGCCGGTTGCGATCTCTTCGCCTTCACCCGGTTTGACGGAAGCCATTTCGATGAAACCTGGAATGTTGCCTTTCTTTGACACGATCAGCACCCAGTCTCCATCTCTGCCGACCACGTGAACCTTCGCGCGAGGCGGCACTTCGCCAGTAGCTCTGAACTGCGGGCCCGGCCCGGTCCGGACTTTTGTGCTTGCAATGGTGATGTATGGGCGGAGCTGTTTATTGATATCCGGGAGGTCGTCAGGATTAGCGAGCTCCTCGCCGTTTCTGCAGCCGAAGACAGTTAAACAGACCATTGCAAACGACCATAAGATAACGTTGCTTCTTATCAGGCTCATCGTGTTCCTCCGGTTTTTGGGTGAATGATTGTAGCACGTTTTCGATCGAGTGACCGATTAGCTGGTGCAAAAGACTCTAGGTAGCGGTGCTAATGTATTTCTTTCCAAACCTTGGCAAGGCTTTCACCATAGACTGATAAATCCCATTCGCAAAAATAGCCGAATGGGGTGATTCGAACGTGATAGCCGCTTTGGTTGAGCCGGTCTCCAATACTCTGGATAAGCGGCTCGGCGAAGCCCGGATCTGCAGTGTCGCCGCCGAGGTGAGTAAATGAATGGAGAACAATGTTTCTCAGATCCCGTTTGTTTGCCAGCCATTTGATATGCTTGACCGCTTTGCGCTTGATCGAGTCCAGATGTTGCTCCGGCGCATCGGCCGCTTCGGCTTGGACGAAAATAACGACCCCATCGGTAATTTCTTCCTCGGCTTCCAGATCCGGAACCTCGGGGAGGGTTTTAGAGTGAGTTTTCCAGCGGAACCGTTTCGCTTGGAAACATAGAAGTCTCATGACGGACCCGTTTATCAATAGTAGTCTAAAAAGTTTTGTAGGACTTTCTTGCCTTCCTCGGCAAGTATCGATTCGGGATGAAATTGGACGCCTTCGACCGGCATTTTTTTGTGCCGCACCGCCATGATAACGCCGTCCGCAGTCTGCGCGCTGACGGTTAGATCGTCCGGCAGCTTCTGTCGATCAATTACCAATGAGTGATAACGCATTGCGGCAAACGGGTTTTTAATGCCGCGGAAAATGGTTTGCGAATCATGAGCTACTTCCGAGAGCTTGCCATGCATGATCGCCGGCGCTCGGACGATCTCACCGCCAAAAGCCGCTCCGATCGCCTGATGGCCAAGGCAGACGCCTAATGTTGGGATTCGTGCGCTGAAGTGGCGGATTACGGCACAGGAAATCCCTGCTTCTTTAGGCGTGCAGGGACCGGGAGAAATAACGATCTTCTCTGGTCCTAGCTCGGCTATTTGGTCCAAACTGATTTTATCGTTCAAATAAACTTTTACATCCGCCCCGAGCTCGCCCAGGTAGTGGTACAGGTTGTAAGTAAATGAATCGTAATTGTCGATAAGCAGGATCATGCCTTGCTCCACTGTTCGGCGAGCTCCACGGCGCGAAACATCGCCCGCGCCTTATTCAGAGTCTCCTGATACTCCATGTCCGGATCGGAGTCGGCGACAATTCCAGCTCCCGCGTTGATGAATACTTTGCTGCCTTTCATCACAATCGTCCGAATGACGATGCAGGTATCCAGGTTGCCGTTATAGCCGAAGTATCCGATGGCGCCTGCATATAGCCCGCGTCTCTCCGGCTCCAGCTCGCTAATGATCTGCATCGCGCGAATCTTGGGCGCTCCAGAAACCGTTCCCGCAGGGAACGCCGAGACAAATAGATCAAATGGGCTCTTATCAGCCTCGAGCTTGCCGCGCACGTTGGAAACGATGTGAATGACATGAGAGTAGCGTTCGATGCCCATGAGCTCGTTGACTTCGACACTGCCGATCTCCGCGACGCGCCCGACGTCGTTTCGTCCCAGATCGACCAACATGATGTGCTCAGCGCGTTCTTTAGGGTCGCCAAGCAGGTCGGCTTCAAGCGTCTGTTCTTCTTCCGGTGTGGCGCCCCGCGGCCGGGTTCCGGCAATCGGCCGAAGCTCAATCATGTCGCCGGTTAATCGCACCATCGTCTCAGGCGACGAGCCGATGATCCGTAGATCCTCGAGCTCGAGATAGAACATGTACGGCGAAGGATTGATAAAGCGCAGAGCCCGATAAATTTCAAAGGCATCCGCAACCGTTTGGGTTTCGAGCCTCTGACATAGGACTGTTTGAATGATATCGCCCGCCTGGATGTATTCCTTGGCCTTGATGACCGCTTTCTGAAAACCATCGCGGTTCAGATTGGAGTGAAACTGCTTCTGCGCTTTGCCATCGCTCAACTCACGAGGTTCGATTCCGCGTGGTTTCTTCTGCAGCGAGGAGATAATTTTGCGGATTCTGTCGCTCGCTTCCTTGTAGGCGGTTCGCAGATCAGTTCCTGTTTCTAACTGGACATTGTCGATGATCTTGATGGTATGTTTCAAGTTATCGAAAGCGATGAGAGTTTGAACGAACAGAAAGAAAATCTCCGGGGCATCAAGCGGAGAGTGTTTGTTGTTGCCAATCCCGTGAAATTGCTCGACGGCATCGTAGGCGACGTAACCAAGGGCGCCACCGAAAAAGGGCGGAACACCCGGCACTGTAACCGGTCGATAATTCCCCACGAGCTGTTTCAGAGTATCGAGGGGCATTTCGGAGGCTAACTTTCTACTCTTACCGTCTTCGATGATTTCGACCTGCTTGCCGTGGCTTTTAAAAACAAGCCGGGGCCGGCTTCCCAAAAAAGAGTAACGCGCCCAACGTTCGCTACCTTCAACACTTTCGAGCAGAAAAGCGTAACGATCCCGTTCGAGGCGCTTAAAGAATGAGAGCGGCGTTTCCAAGTCCATGAGCAGTTCCTGATAGACCGGAACCAGGTTGCCTTGCTCCGCCAACCGGCAGAATTCTTCAAATGTCGGGTGAATCATAGGCTCACAAACAAAAAGGGCCATAAGCTAACCGCCTACGGCCCTCCTCAATGTTAGTAAACTGACTGGAATTAGCCACAGGCCGATCGGAGCGACTGCTGCCTGCGCCACCAGCTTTCAATCAAGACAGCAAATCCCGACCGCTCAGTCATGGCACGAGTGTGCCTTATTGTCTTATACCGGTCAAGACGAGCTGAGATGGAGGTTGACTTATCTGTATACAGCCAGGATCAGCTTTTTCGGTAAACGCGGATATCAGAGGCTGTTTTTGGCGTTCGTTGACAAGGTGCGGATGGCGATATAGGTTAAAACGCTTTTTTGGAACGGCCCATACCAGTCTATTTTGATTTCTACACAGACTGAGGCAGGAGGAGACATGGTTCGCCGGGAGAAATCTAATTACGTAATTCAATCCGTATCGCACGCCCTTGATGTCCTCGAGCAGTTCAACGGTAATGTTGATGAGATAGGCGTTACTGAGTTGAGCAAACGATTGAAGCTTCACAAGAACAACGTTTTTCGTCTGCTGGCCACGCTCGAGGCGCGCGGCTACATCGAACAGAACAAAGTCTCGGAAAATTATCGCCTCGGCCTCAAGTGTCTGCAGCTTGGGCAAACGTTCATACACCAGATGGGTTTGTTGTTACAGGCCCGCGCAACTCTTGAAGAGCTGGCGAAGTCAGCTAAAGAGAGTGCGTTCGTGGCGATTCGAAAAGGCGCGGGGATAGTGCCGCTGGACTTTGTCGAGCCGGCGCGACC
The DNA here is from genome assembly GCA_963745835.1 of uncultured delta proteobacterium. Classification (GTDB taxonomy): domain Bacteria; phylum Desulfobacterota; class Binatia; order UBA9968; family UBA9968; genus WHTF01. The sequence goes on along the minus strand of CAVUZH010000024.1, from coordinate 172,294 downwards.
GGTGCGAGTTGTCTCGTTTCTCGGCTCGGTACTGCCGCCGCATTGCACCGCGGTAGGTAAGGTATACCTTGCTTTTGAGTCGGATGGCGGTGTGTCGCTTGGCGACCTTGACCCTTTGAAGCGTTACAACGATAAGACGATTACCGATACCAGAGGGCTGGCTCAGCAGGTCAAAGAAACCGGAGAGATCGGCTATGCCATCGACGACGGAGAGTTTATCAATGAGATCAGTTCGATCGCTGTCCCGGTCAGAGACTACACCAGGAGCCTGGTCGGCGCGCTGGCTATAGTGGGACCGAGTGATCGACTGACTCTGGAGAAGCTCCGAAACGATATCTCGCCTTTGATTCTTGATTCCGGACGTGATCTTTCAAGACGGTTGGGGTACGCCGGATAATTCGCTGATTCCGCCCGTTGATTCATAAATACTGCTTCCTGTAGAGTCAACTCATTTACTCGACTCAGTCTGCGGCACTGGTTCGCCACATTTCGTGATGATTTACCAGCGCCGGGCTCAGTCCGGTCATCCGCTTCATTCAAATTCGATAAAGTAGACAGAGCCGGAGGTTAATAAGCGCTAATGCTTACGTCGCTCGAAAAAATACTGTTCTTTCTGTTGTTGGCGGCATCGTTCTATTACGGCGGGCGAAGATTTTACGACGTTTATCGAAGCATCGCTCGCGGCAAGCCGGATGGTCGCTTCGATCAGCTACCTAGGCGGGTTATCGATGCTGTGGTGAATGTTGTTCTTCAGCGCTCCGTGTTTCGGACGCGGCCGCTGGTTTCTTTCTTTCACGCTCTGGTTTTCTACGGATTCGTTTTTTATTTTTTGGTCAATTTAGTCGATGTGCTCGAGGGTTATCTAGCCTTGCACACCCGGGGCGGTCTGTGGAACGCATTTAATCTGACCGCCGATATCCTAACTGCAGCTGTCTTGATCGGGATTATTAGTTTGGTGATCCGGCGTTTCTTTGTCCGGCCTAAAGATTTCGACTTTCCCGCGAACGTGCCGGTCCGAGAGGGAGTACGCAACGGCATTCGCCGCGATTCGGCGATTGTTTCGGCTTTTATACTTTTTCATGTGGGCAGCCGGCTGATGTACAAAGCCTGCCAGCTTGCCCTCGAAGGCGCGGACCGGTGGCAACCCGTGAGCACGGCATTTGCGGCGCTATTTTCCGGGATGACTCCAGGCGCGCTTGAGATTTTCCATCATTTCTTTTGGTGGGGCGCTTTAGGGTCGATCCTGGTTTTCATTCCGTACTTCCCGCGCACCAAACACATCCATCTATTCATGGCGCCGATCAATTTAGCGCTACAGAAAAAGAATCCGGGTGTGCTGCAGCCCATGGATTTTGAGAATGAGGAAGTGTTCGGCGCATCCAAATTGGAGGAGTTCGCGTGGCCGCGCCTGATGGATGCGTACAGCTGCATCATGTGTAACCGCTGTCAGGATGTCTGTCCCGCCACCAACACCGGCAAAGCACTTAGCCCGGCAGCGATATTGATCAACGAACGATTCGAGCTAAACGATCTTTTCCCGAAGTTTGCTGCGGGAGCGGAGAGCCCGCGCCCTTTACTCGATTTCGCTCTCAATGAAGAGGCTGCCTGGGCTTGCACCACCTGCAACGCTTGTATCGAGGTTTGTCCGGTGGGCAATGAGCAGATGCTGCACATCATCGACGTCAGGCGTGAACGGGTGTTGAGCGCCGCCGAATTTCCCAACGGTCTTAAAAACACATTCAATCAGATGGAAAAGGCAGGAAACCCATGGGGGATTTCAGCAGAGGAGCGGCTGGTCTGGACGAAAGATTTGCCGTTCCCGGTTCCGACGATTGATCAGAATGCCAATCCGGACGTGCTTTACTGGGTTGGCTGCGCAGTCTCGTTCGATCCGCGTGCGCAGAAGATCGCGCGCAACATGGCGGAAATTCTCCATTCCGCCGGCTTAAATTGGGCAGTACTAGGCAAGACTGAAAAGTGCACGGGCGATACCGCTCGGCGCACCGGCAACGAATACCTGTTTGCCCAGATGGCCGACGAGAACGTCACCGCATTGAATGCTATCAAAGCCAAAGTCATCGTAACGACTTGTCCGCACTGCTTTCACACAATTGGCAAAGAATACCCGCAGTTTGGCGGCAACTACGTAGTAAGACATCACACCGAATTCATTAGCGAGTTGATCCGCGATGGCAAGCTCAAGATCGAGCGAAACTCGGCTACCGCGGTAACTTATCACGACCCTTGCTATCTCGGCCGGCACAATGGAATTTTCGACGAGCCTCGTTCGCTGATCGAGATGACAGGCGCCAATCTCATTGAGCCTGAACGGACTCGGAACAATAGCTTTTGTTGCGGCGCCGGTGGCGGACAGTTCTGGAAGGATGAGGAGAGAGGCAAAGAGCGGGTGAGTACCAATCGGTTTCGTGAGCTCAAGCAAACCGGCGCGCAAACCGTCGCAACCGGTTGTCCATTTTGTCTGCGAATGCTTACCGAGGAGACAGCTAAAGAAGAGGGTAGCGGGCCGGAGGTGTTCGATATTGCAGAACTGGTCACAAGAAGAATTCGTAAATAGAGCACGGTTCTGGATTAGGTATGCTGGAGCTTTGGTATTGAGCTCAGTATTTTCAATGATGCCAATCGCTTGCAAGGGACAACCCAAAGTGACTATTGAAACCACCAAAGGTGAGGTTAGCTTTCAGATTGAGATCGCCGCCACGCCTGAAAGGCGCGAGGTTGGCCTGATGTATCGGCGCGAGCTACCGCCCAATCACGGGATGTTGTTTATCTTTCCAGGCGAGAAAATCAATTCGTTCTGGATGAAGAACACGCCGATTCCTCTCGACATGATTTTCATCAGCCGCGATCGCAAAATCGTCGGCATCGTCCATGAAACCGTGCCGTTTTCCTTGGATGGCCGTTCGGTATCGGTTCCGAGTCAGTATGTACTCGAAATTAACGGCGGACTTTCACGCCGATACGGTTTTAAAGCCGGGGACGCGGTCAGGTTTGATGATGTTGCCGCGGAAACGGTGAGGGAATAGAACGGCGCCGAGCCACGCCGTTATATGCAAGGTTAGATCTCGTTGAAGAAGTAATCTCGAACCGGGCTCAGCTTGTCCTCGTAAGAGTCTGGATACAAAAACCACATGGTTGCCGCCAAGCTACTGAATAGCGAATTGCCGTCCTGCGGCGTGAAGCAAGTGCCGATGATTTCGCGGTCTCCTCTCATCGCCAAGCTTTGTGTGACAATCACTGTTTGATTCAAAATGCGGCCGAAGAGCCCGTGATCCCTGCCGAACGAGAAGACCGAAGCGGATGATTTTTTGTTGGTCATCGCGACCCTGCCGTTGGACTGCAGTCGCCGCATCAATTGATCTTTGTCAATGCCGCGCCGTAACTTAAGGTCGAAATGAATTGTGTGCATATACTGGGTGTTTAGCTTGAGAGCCGAGGAATAGATATTCAGGTCCATGCCCAGGGTCTTGAACAGATAATGCGCGTCTCGGCCTTGATGAGTCCCGAACTCGGTATCATCGTGCTTGCCTGCTTCTGGCGCCGGGATGAAATCCCCTTCCTGACTGATGTCGTTAGCGCGGCGCATGCAGACAAAACGGCTTTCTTCTAAATTGTCTTCCTTTTCCGGTCCTAATGCGATGGTATCGATGAGCACGGCTAAGTTGTGAGTATTGCAGCTTACGACCTGGATGAACTGGTCCTCTCCCTTGATCAGAGCCTTGTCGTTGATGCCACGCGCATACATCTTGCCGAATCCGTACTCACTGCCTTGAGCGATGAAACCCGCGCCCGTTATTAGCGTACTTGTTGTAAAGCTTCTCTTTGTTGTCGTTGCCGACCGGTGTGCAGTCGATAATTACGCTGGCGCGCTCAATGGCTTCCTCAGCTTCATAGGTCGGGGTCATGCCCATCTCGACGAATTTTTGCCGCCGTTCTTTATCGACGCAAAGTTGCGCGCCTCGATTGCATAGGACCATGACCTTTGAACGGTCGGTGAGAAGCGGCGTCCGTTTATGAAAAGTCACTTCATCTATGCCGAACTGTTCCTTGAAGGTGCAGAGAATCCCGATGAGGGGTTCGCCGATAGTTCCGGTGCCGACCACATGAATGATTTTTTTTTGTGCCATTGTCCTCACCTAGGTTTTGATGGAGCGGATTCTAACCCATACCGATTAGAACGATCAACCGAGCAGTTTAGGCCATTTTTGGCAGAGCAGGTCAGTTCAATGCGCGTGAGCGAATGTCTTTAAAGCGAAGGTTCGAGGTGGTACAAATCGTCAAGGGAGAATCTAACATGGCAAATGAGATGGTTCCTGCGAAATCTTTTTTTGGGCAGAATTTTGGCATCGATTCTAAAGATCTGGACAAAGTTCTTGCGACTGCGCTGGCAAAAAAAGCCGACTATGCAGACCTTTATTTTGAATACCGCAAGAACGAAGGGATCAGTCTTGAGGAGGGATTGGTCAAAAATTGTTCTCAATCGTCTTCCAATGGGGTCGGCGTCAGGGTCCTGTCCGAGGCCAAGACCGGCTATGCTTTTACCGATGATATTACGATTGAAAAACTTGAAGTGGCGGCGCGCACGGCGCAGTACATCGCGCAAAACCCATCATCTCAGGTTCCGGCCCCGATTAACCAGCCTCAGGTCTCCGCTCATGATCTTTACCCAATCAAGACCTCTGTGACTGCTATTCCTCTCGACACAAAAATTTCCTTACTGTACGAGATCGACAAGTTCGCCCGTAGCTTGGATTCGCGCGTGAAGAACGTCTTTGTTTCGTTAGGAAGCGAGGACAAAGTCATGCTGGTGGCTTCATCGCAAGGGGCGGTAATAGGGGATGTTCAGCCACTCACGCGGTTAAACGTGACCGTTATTGTCGAAGAAAATGGCAATCGGCAAGTGGGCAGCTTCGGTGGCGGCGGCCGTGTCGAATATGATTTTTTTGTCGGCAATCGTGAGTACGAGCGCTATGCGCGGGAAGCGGTTCGGCAAGCAGTCCTCAATCTTAGCGCGCGAAGTGCGCCGGCGGGTACGATGGACGTGGTATTGGGGCCGGGGTGGCCGGGCATCTTGTTACACGAAGCCATTGGCCACGGTTTGGAGGGAGACTTCAATCGCAAGAAGACCTCGGCCTTCAGTGATCGAATCGGTCAAAGAGTAGCCTCCGAGTTATGCACCGTGGTTGACGATGGCACGATACCGTCGCGCCGCGGATCGATCAATGTCGATGATGAGGGCACGCCCACCAGTCGAACTGTTTTGATTGAGAACGGTATTCTCAAAGGCTATCTGCAGGATAGACTCAACGCCGGACTGATGAAAATGCCTTTGACCGGCAATGGACGCCGCGAGAGCTATGCCCACATTCCCATGCCGCGCATGACCAACACATTTATGCTGGCTGGGAAAGATGCTCCCGAGGATATCATCCGGTCAGTGAAGAAAGGGCTGTACGCGGTTTCGTTCGGCGGCGGCCAGGTCGATATCACTAACGGCAAATTTGTTTTCTCCGCCAGCGAAGCTTATTTGATCGAGGACGGCAGAGTGACCGAGCCGGTGAAAGGCGCGACTCTGATCGGCAATGGCCCAGATGTGCTAACCCGAGTGTCAATGGTCGGGACCGACCTGAAGTTAGATGAAGGGGTTGGCACTTGCGGCAAGGACGGGCAATCGGTGCCGGTGGGCGTGGGGCTGCCGACCATCAAGATCGATGGATTGACCGTCGGCGGTACCGCCACCCAGTGATCGACCCGGAATAGTTCAGGCAGTAAGCGGGAAGGAAACATGGAACGACTCGATCTCAGTCAGCAATTGGCGCGCGAGGTTCTCGACACGGCCAAAGCTAAAGGAGCGACTCAGGGCGACATCGTCATGGTGGAGGGAGACTCTTTCTTTGTCACCGTTCGTCTTGGCGAAGTGGAGAAAATTAGCCAGGCTCAAGAAAAGCGGCTGGGTTTGCGGTTGTTTTACGGCAATAGCTCCGCCTCTGCCTCAACTTCGGATATTTCAAGACAAGCCATCGACAAACTTGTTGAGGATACCATCAATATGGCCCGGTTTACCGCTCAAGATCCGTTCAGCGGCTTGCCCGACGCTGCATTGTTGGCTCGAGATATTCCCGACATGGATCTCTTCGATAATGCGGCGGACTCAGTTTCTGTCGATGACAAAATCGCCATCGCGCTGGCGGCCGAGAAGGCGGCCATGGAATTCGATCCTCGCATTACCAACTCTGAAGGGGCGGAATTTTCCAACCAATCCGGTCGGGTTATCTACGCCAGCAGTCATGGATTCTGCGGCGAGTATCACGGATCGAATTTCGGTCATTCAGTCGCTCCGGTGGCGTCGCAAAATGGTTCGATGCAGAGAGACTATTGGTATTCGTCCAATCGAAAATTTGCCCGATTAGATTCGGCGGAGAGCGTTGGCAAAAGAGCCGCCGAACGGGTATTGCGCCGTCTGGGCGCTCGTAAAATTAAAACTTGCGAAGTGCCGATTGTTTTCGATCCCGATATGGCGGCTTCGCTGTTGCGGAATCTGTCCTCCGCGTTGTCGGGATACTCTTTGTACAAAGGCGCATCCTTTCTAAACGGTCAGCTCGGCAACAAGATCGCGTCGGATCTAACCACGGTTTGGGACGATGGAACCATTCCCGGAGCGCTCGGCTCGAAACCATTTGACTCCGAAGGCTTGCCGATTACCCAAAAGGCTGTAGTTGAGAATGGGTTTTTGCGCAGCTATCTGCTCGACACTTACAGCGGCAAAAAGTTAAACATGGCTTCGACCGGAAATGCTTCTCGTTCGATAGGTGAACCGCCGGGTGTGGCGCCCACCAACTTTTATCTTGCGCCCGGCAAGCAAGCGCCTGACGAGATTATCGGTTCTGTGAAACGGGGCCTCTATTTAACCGAGACCATCGGCTTCGGTGTTAATCTCGTAACCGGCGATTACTCGCGCGGCGCCGCCGGCATCTGGATCGAAAACGGCGAGCTCGCGTATCCCGTCGAAGAGGTGACGATTGCGGGGAATCTCAAAGAGATGTTTCAAAATATCGAGACGATCGGCAACGATCTCGAAATGAGAGGCCGCATCGCCGCGCCTACCATTAAAATTTCTAAGATGACCGTGGCCGGAGAGTAAGTACCGTTCAACGGTTCAACATTCGAACGTTCAATCCGTACGCTGTTGAGCCGGAATGATTTGAAGTAAACAAGCTCGGGACGAACACTGCTGCGTCGTGAGCACTCGCAGTGTTAGCCTAGAACCGTGAACTTTGAACGGTTGAACGGCTGTTAGCTTACTCTAAATCCCGCCTTCAAAACTGCGCGCAAAAAATCGTCAAGGTGAGACTGTTTGGGATCGAAATCAATCACCGCGACCTTGCGCTCCAAGCTGAAATCTAAACTCTGAACTCCAGGCAATGTGCCGAGCGTTTGGCGCAGAGCCGGCAAATCATCCGATTTTAAATCATCGATAGAGATGATCGCTGTTTTTGTTTTCATGTGTTCCACTTAGATTGTAGCTTGACAAAAGTTACTTCGATTCACAATTCAAAATCGCGCGATGCGTGCACACTTTAATTCTCATCTGCGATTTTCTTCAGCCGTAGGAAATTTTCTTGACGTCGGGCGCAGTCGTATGAGATTAGTCGTCGTTAGTTCGTTTCAACGAGTGACATCTTCCTCGAATATATATCTGACGGGAGGAGGGAAACTACCATGGCTTACGATGTCGAGAAACTTTTGAGCATGTCGCAAGCAGACCTCGACGACCTTTTCGGCAAATGCGCCGCGGGCGAGATTCCAAACGGCGAAGCGGATGGAACCGCGATCGTTGCGCCCGGCACGAAGTTCAGTTCGAACATCGCCAAGTTCATCAGTAACTTTGCCTGGCAAGGTAAAGTCTTCGATGCCGGCAAGGGAGTCCTGAAAAACCGAATTCTTCCTTTTGGTCTCAATGCCATCATCGCCAAAGTTTACAAAGCACCTAGTTGGCTCGACGGCAAAGACTGTATTGTTCTGGATTACTCCGATACCTCCATTATCGCTCAGTGGATACGTGATGAGATCCGCCAAATCGAACCCGGCCTCTACTTGGGGAAGGTTTATTGGGAGAAAAAGCGATTGATTGATTTTGCCCTGAAGTTTAACTCCTAGTCAGATAAAGCCGATGCTGTGAACCTGACACCGCGGTTCGGGGCGATCCTGCCGCGGGGGCCCCCAGGATCGAAGCCATATTCTTCACGAACAACTCCAGCTATTTCGATCTCGAGCCAATCTTCAATCGATTCACGTCAAACGACGGCACTAACTTTTGATGATCGTGACAACGCCAGTGCAGCGAGCAACCATTACGGGGGGAGAACGTCTATGGCGCAGCCTGAACTAGCGTCGCCGGGCGAACGTATTCTGAAGCTCATCGGTTGGATCACTGTTGTGGTGCTGGTACTGGCTATGGTGGGGGGAGCTTTGTTGCTGGGACGTTTCGGCGCCGATACTCCGGTGGTTTACAAAGACGATCTCGAGCATTTCAAGTATGGGTCCCTCGGCAGCGAGCACGAGTTTGGCGTGCCGTATTGGATCTGGCGCGCCTTACCTGAGCTGTTTGAAGACAAGTTGCCGCAGCCCGGCCGTGGCTGGGAGTCGGTCGGCTTTGTTTTCGAGAAGGGGAAAAGTCTTCCGGTCGGCATGTCCCAGCGCCGCTATCTCGGCTTTGACGTAGTGTGGCTCAACTGTGCCTTTTGCCATGCGGGAACCGTGCGCGAAAGCGCGGAAAGCGAGCCCAAGGTTTATTCAGCAATGCCGGCAAATACTTTTGACTTCCGCGCCTTCATGAGATTTCTGTTCGCGACCGGCGAGGACAGGAGATTTACGCCAAGGGACATCCTGCGGCAGATTAAGGTTATCCGAGAACGCGAAGGTCTGGACGATTTACCCATGATCGATCGGCTGGTACTGCGTTTCTACGGCATTTATTTCATGCGCGAACGAATCCTGACTTTGCGCGATCGGCTGGATTTCATCAAAGAGCAACCCGAGTGGGGTCCGGGGCGAGTCGACACCTTCAACCCGTTGAAAGCTTATTTTAATTTCCCGCCCGATCAGCTTTCGAAGGAGGAACGAATTGGCACGACGGATTTTCCGTCCATTTGGAATCAGGACCAACGCGAAAGTCTCAAAATGAACTTGCATTGGGACGGTAACAACGTGTCGCTGGAGGAGCGTAACCGCAGCGCCGCCATGGGCACCGGCATCACGCCGCCCACCGGCGACCGGGCCAGCTTGAAACGCGTCGCCGACTGGGTCCGCAATCTCGCCGCGCCAGCCTATCCGTTTGCGATCAACAATGATCTCGCCGCCCAAGGCGCGCCGATCTACAAAGAGTACTGTGCGAAATGCCATGGCGCCGATGGCAAGGATTTTCGCGGCGAAGATGTCGGCAAGGTGGTGCCGATCAAGGATATTGGCACCGACCGCGCACGTCTCGACTCCTACACCTATGAGGTTGCCGTCAATCAAAATATGATCTTCGCCGGATACGCCGAAGAACGCTTCAGGCACTTCCGCAAAACTTTCGGTTATGCCAATAGTCCGCTCGACGGGCTCTGGCTGCGGGCGCCGTATTTGCACAACGGCTCGGTGCCGACCTTGCGCGACCTGCTGGAGCCCAGTGACAAACGACCGAAAACTTTTTACCGCGGCTACGATGTCTACGACCAGAAGAAGGTTGGCTTTGTTGGCGACGTCAGCGAAGAGAAAGGCCGGAAATATTTTCTTTACGATACAGCTGAGCCCGGCAATTCGAATCAAGGTCATGAAGGAAACCGCTACGGCACCGAGCTGCCGGTCGCAGACAAAGACGCTTTGATCGAGTACCTCAAGACTTTTTAAATCGCGGGTGCGCTCCTGAGTGACCCTGGAGGTTCGATGGTTGCAGGACAAAAAAAATCCTGGTGGAAAACTTGTTTGCTGCTTGTGCTCCTGTTCGTTGCTGTCGGAGGTATTATCGGTTGGTATAAATTTCTCCGTGAGGAGCCGCAACCTAACTGGGTGACCGCCACACCCGACATGCGTTTTAAATATGGCTCCATTGGCGCGGAGCACGATGCCGGCATACCGTATTGGATCTTTTTCGTACTGCCGCGCATGTTTCCCGAGAAGTTGCCGGGGCCTGGCGGTTATGCTTCCTTAGGAGTCGCGTGGGAGCAGGGTCAGGAGCTGCCGATCGGTTTCACTAAAAAAGTGATCGGCTTTCCACGCGTGGCTAATAACTGCGCCTCGTGCCACACCGCCAGCTATCGTAAGAGCGCCGATGAAAATCCTGTGTTTGTGCCGGCAGGGCCCAATCACACGCTCAATCTGCAGGCATTTTTCCGCTTCGTCGTGGACTGTGCCAGGGATCCCCGCTTCAACGCCGATGAGATCATGAGCGAAATCGCGCTCGTTTATGATTTGCCGCTGTTGGATCGGCTGATTTATCGCTACGTGCTGATTCCGATCACCAAAAAGCGTTTGCTCGAACGCGAAGCGCAATTCAAGTGGGTGTATCACGAGGAGTTCCCGTTGTGGGGCCGGGGGCGCGATGATGCCATGAATCTCACCAAATATTTCCTACTCAACTGGCCTATGGACGATACGATTGGTCCCACCGACATGCCGTCGGTCTGGAATTTAAAAAAGTACCAGCCGGAGAAAGGCATGCTAATGAACCTTGCCGGCGACAGCCATGATGCGCGTTCGGTGATCATCGATTCGGCCTTGGGCCTGCTCAATGCCGAGCCGCACGATCGCGACGATTTCATGGAGCAGATTGATTGGCTGGTGAAATACTTGAGTGAACTGCAGGCGCCAAAGTATCCATTCCCGATCAAGGCGGAACAAGCCAAACTGGGCAAGACTATTTTTGATGCTAATTGCGCCAGGTGTCACGCGAGCGAGCGCACCGGCACCCGCGTGCCGGTTGAAGAGGTCGGCACGGATCGCGAGCGGCTAAAAACCTGGAGCAAGCAGGCAGCCATTGAGTCCAACAAAGTCGTGCGCAATTTCGGCATCGAGCGGCGCGGTCTGGTCGAAAATGAACCGAGTGGATACATCGCGCAGTTCTTGGACGGCATCTGGCTGCGCGCGCCTTATCTGCACAACGGTTCGGTGCCGACTCTGCGCGATTTGCTCAAAGCGGTCGCCGAGCGGCCAAAGGTATTCTATCGCGGTTATGATGTTTACGATCCGGAGAATGTCGGGTTCGTTAGCCAAGGTCCGGAGGCGCAACGAATCGGCACCAAATATGATGTCAGTGAACGCGCCAGCGGCAACCAGGGCCACGAATTCGGCGTCAACTTGTCGGCCCCGGAAAAAGACGCGTTGATCGAATATCTGAAGAGCCTTTGACATTCGCTAAGTCGAAACAGATCTATTGCCGAAAAGCTGGCCGATTCTTTGGAATGGCAGCGTTGTGGTTGGGGAGAAACAAACAATGGAAATCCGTCGTCTGAACCTTTCTGCGCTATCGATACTCGTCATCCTCGCAGCTTCCGGATGCGGAAAAGGATCGCCCGAACCTGGCTCGGTTAAGGACGAGGCGTTAACGGTTGGACGCACTGCGGAAAGCTTGCCGGCCGCCGATGAGGATTATTTTAAAGACATGGATGGCGGGGTGGAACTCACGGCCAATGAGGTGAGGGGACGCAACAACTGGATCGTTTGGAGCGGCGGCAACGACCGCTTCTGGGATCACCTCGTTAGCGAGAGCTTTGGCGCCGTCGATCTACTTAAGATTCTTTCATCTCATCCCAACATCAAACATCTGAGCCGGGACACGCGTTGGCAAGAACTTGGCCTGGTAAACGAGCCCTGCTTTGATAAGCCACAGACCGCGAACAAAGATCGCTTCGGCCTGTGGCTGGATACGCGCAGCAAAGATTGCCCGCCGGACCCGTTCGAAAACGAACAGAAATATCCCGGCATCCAGATTGGCGCGCGCGGTAAGAACATTCCCGTGGGATCGTTGTACGGCTATGCGTCGGGAATTGTCGGCCTGCGCCTGTTTCCGAATCCGGAGTTCGACGAAGCGGCGCAAAAGAAATGGAATGCGGAAAAATTTTATACCGACCCCGACTACTATAATGATAAAAACCTGATTCGTCCTTACCGAGTCGGCATGTCGTGTGGCTTTTGCCATGTTGGGCCGAGTCCGGTTAAACCGCCGGCGGATCCGGAAAATCCCAAATGGGAAAACCTGAACTCGAATCCCGGCACTCAATATTTCTGGGTGGACCGGATTCTTTTCTGGGAAAAGGATGACGCCAATTTCATCCAGCAACTGCTCCATACGTCATTGCCGGGTACTTTAGACACATCGTTTATTTCCACCGACTACATCAATAACCCGCGCACAATGAACGCCGTCTACAGCGTCGCGGCGCGTTTAAAGGCGGCCGAACGCTGGGGAGAGGAAAAACTCGCCGGCGGAGGAGTCAAGAACAAGCAGTTCCAAGACTTCAAGCAAACCGCGGCTTTGGCGCAGTACCATAAACCACCCGACACCGTATGGACGCCGCGCATCCTAAAAGACGGTGCGGATTCCGTCGGCGTGCTTGGGGCGCTGAATCGCGTGTTCATCAACATTGGGCTGTTCAGCGAAGAGTGGCTGCTGCATTTCAATGCTCTAGTAGGCGGAAAAAAAATCACGCCCATTAGGATTGAGGATGCCGAAAAAAATTCGAGCTACTGGAACGCAACCGTGGCCCAGACTCCGGATGTTGCGCTGTTCTTCCTCAAGACGGCGCAGCCGGATCTGCTCAAGAATGTTCCGGGTGGCGAGCAATATCTGACCAAGGATCAAGCTCAGTTGGCTCGCGGCAAGACGGTGTTCGCGGAGACCTGCGCGCGCTGTCATTCGAGCAAGATTCCCGCAGCGTCCGCTGGTGTGGATGAACGGGATTGGGAGCAATACTGGAAATGGACCAAGACCGACGACTTCAAGAAAAAAATGACTGAGATGGTGATGGCGGATGATTTTCTCGTCGATAATTATTTGTCCACGGACCGCCGCATTCCTGTTACCTTGCTCCAGACCAACGCTTGCAGTCCGCTGGCGACCAATGCTCTCGGCGGCAACATCTGGGACAATTACTCATCGCAAACCTATAAAGACTTGCCATCGGTGGGCAAGATTACCGTGCACAACCCGATCGACGGCAGCCCGCAGGAATACGAGATGCCCGGCAATGGGCGCGGCTATACCCGCGTGCCCTCGCTAATTAGCTTGTGGTCAACGGCGCCTTTTCTGCTCAACAATTCAGTCGGCAAGTTCAATCCGTCACCATCCGTGGAGGCGCGCATGGAGTCGTTCAATGATTCGATAGAAAAAATGCTGTGGCCGGAAAAGCGTGACAAAGACCCGATTCTCGCTGACAAGGTGCCGGGGTTCATCTATCGCACCACCGCGACGAGCTATATCAAACTCGCCCCCGGGTTCTTACCCGCTTCTCTGAACCATCTGCTCAGCTGGAATGATTTGGGAGCGCGCTGGTTGCCTTGGCTGTTTAATGAAGAAGGGGTGCAAATCGGCCCCATTCCGAAGGGCACTCCGGTGAATCTGCTTACGAATATCGACTTAGAGAGCAGCAAAATCGATTTGGCTAAGCTGTTATTGAAGATGAAAGCCGATCTCAAGGCGGTAGAAGGCAAGAGCGAACAGGAAGCGGCCGAGGTGTTTAAAAACCTCGTGCCTGATCTCTTGCAGGTCAGCAAGTGTCCGGATTTCGTCGTCAACCGGGGCCACTACTTCGGCACGAGTTTGCTGAAGGAAGAGACGCCGCTGAGCGACGAAGATAAACGAGCGTTGATCGAATTCTTGAAGACGTTCTAATACGAAATTTATTCACAGAACCATGTCCGAGGAGCGAGTTTGCGAGCGCGAGCAATGGGCCTGTTTCTTGAGGCCGCCGACTAAATATAAGTGGTAGAGTGTACAGCAGGAAGAAAACGAAGCCGATTACCAATTCCGTTACAGGTAGGCGCAGCTTTTACGTTCCTCCGCCCGCTCGCTCCGAGGCTGACTCCCCGGCAACACGGTGTCGTGCTTTTCGAAGAATGAATAATCCGCGCTAGCAATGTTATCCGGCGAGCTTCAATAAAAATGTCTGCCGCGGATTTGCCATCCAATGGATATGATTACGTCGTCGTCGGATCGGGCGCCGGCGGCGGCACAGTCGCCGCGCGATTGGCCGAAGCCGGACGCACGGTCTTGCTTCTGGAAGCGGGCGGCGATCCCCTAGGTCTAGCCGGCACACGTTTGCCGGAAGACTACCAAGTCCCTGCCTTTCATCCTTTCGCATCTGAGAATCCTGCCTTGAGGTGGGATTTCTTCGTGCGCCACTACGATGATGACGAGCGCCAGAAGAAAGACTCTAAATTCACGGCCATGAGAGACGGCGTCCTTTATCCTCGCGCCGGCGCGTTGGGCGGTTGCACGAGCCATAACGCAATGATTCTGGTCTATCCGCACAATCAAGATTGGGACGATATCGCCGACCTGACGGGCGATCCTTCCTGGCGAGCTGAAAACATGCGCCGGTACTTCGAGCGTCTGGAAGACTGCCGCCATCGACCTCCCTATCGCTGGCTAAAGAAAATCTTGGGATTAAATCCAACGCGCCATGGTTTCAGCGGTTGGCTGACTACCGAGCGAAGAGATCCCAGATTGGCGCTGGGCGATCGAGACATGATGGACATGATCAAGGGATCGGCGCTGAAGGCATTCAAAGAAATGGGAGATCCGCTGACGCAAGTTAGATGGTCGATCAAATCGCAGCACGATCCCAATGACTGGCGCTTGGTGCAGTCTAATTCGTTCGGCGTGCGCTACACACCTCTGACCACGTGCAATCAGGGGCGCATCGGCACTCGCGAGCGCGTCTTGGACGTGGCCAAGAGATACCCCCGTAAGCTGCACATCGAGCCTCACGCTCTGGTGACGCGAGTGCTGTTCGACCAGGATAATCGCGCATTAGGCGTCGAGTACCTCAAAGGGGAGCGTCTGTACCGCGCCCATAGTGATCCCAGCAGCGAGCCAGGAGAAATACGCCAAGCGTTTGCTGCGCGAGAGACGATCTTGTGCGGCGGAGCTTTTAATACCCCCCAATTGCTCATGCTGTCCGGCATAGGCCCACGAGAGGACTTGCAATCTCACGGCATCAAAGTGCGGATCGACCTTCCCGGCGTCGGCAGGAATCTGCAGGACCGTTATGAGGTGAGTGTCGTCAATCGCATGACGCAGGACTGGAATGTATTGGCAGCGGCAAAGTTCGATAGCAGCGATCCGCAGTATCGAGAATGGGCCGCAGATAGGAAGGGTGTGTATGCCACTGCCGGCGCAGCGCTGGTGGTGGTTAAGAAATCCCAGCCGAGTCGTACCGTCCCGGATCTGTTCTGCCTCGGCTTTATCGGCAAATTCAAGGGCTATTTCCCGGGATACTCACAACTGATATCAGCGCACCACAACTATTTGAGTTGGGTGGTGTTGAAAGCGCATACCCGCAACAACGCGGGGGCGGTGAGCTTGCGCTCGTCAGATCCAAGAGATACCCCGACAATCAATTTTCGCTATTTCGATGAGGGTAGCGACACGAGTGGAGAGGACCTCGACAGCGTTGTCGAAGGCATCAAGTTCGTGCGCAAAATGACAGCAGCGCTCAGAACAGAGAAGGTCATTTCAGAGGAGGAATTGCCGGGTAGTCAGGTTCAATCGGATGCCGAGCTTGGCGATTACGTGCGCAACAACGCCTGGGGTCACCATGCTTCCTGCACTTGCCCAATCGGGGCCAAAGAAAAAGGCGGGGTGCTAACGAGCGATTTCCAGGTGCACGGCACCAGAGGGCTACGGGTTGTCGATGCTTCGGTATTTCCGCGCATTCCAGGCTTCTTTATCGTCAGCGCCGTGTACATGATCGGTGAAAAGGCTGCGGACGCGATCCTGGCTGACAATCGTTAGCTACTTATCAGATCTGGTTATTGCGGCTCGATTTCCGGCGGAGTAGAACCCCGAGCCGGCTCCTCGTCTCGCGAGTTTGCCTAATTGCTTTTGAAGGATAAGTCCGCTTCTGCGCCGCGCCGCGGCTTCCAAGCGAGCGAGTAGTATTCGCCGCGGTCCCGGGTCCAGGGATCGAAAACATTTACGACCTGTTCGAGTTCTTCGCGCAATTCTGGAACCGTTCTTTGAAGCACGCGCTTTAATGGCGACACTTCGACCGTATGTCCGTTGGCTTTCTTCGGTTCGAAGATTTTTGCGCCAGGACCGTTATTGTTTACCCAGTTATAGCCTAGGTTGGTGTAAAACGCCGGTCGAAAACTCGATGTTAAAAAGCGATCGCTAAAAAGCCGCCGGGATGCGTTAAGAATGAAAACCTGGAATTGTGTTTCCGAGATGGCAAAACCGTGAGGGCGCGCGAATTCAGCGAGCCATCCTACCATAGCGTCGACGTCCTCGATGTTATCCACGAGGCTGCCGTTGGGATGGCCAAGGCAGTCGTTGATTTGGCTGCCGTCGTCATTTTTCTGCGCGGTCGTGATGATCTTCGACGAAGCACATCGATGTTGTCCATAAACTTCCCGGAGTAGCTCCACGAGCTTTTGCTGCTCTGTCCATTCGGCCGAGTTCTTTGAAACCTGCGGGTCGATGAAATCATCAAACTTGGTCAGCTGTTTGAGACCGTACTGGCGTCGATATTCATTATAACGTGGTATGCCGCGTTCCCGGTCGCGGATCAGATCCAAAGCGGCGACATCTATTTTACCGCTGCCACCTTTTAGGCGAGGCATGGATAGGCTTTGTAAAAACTTCGGATGGTTACGCAATGTCAGCTTGCCGAGTCGCTGCCGGCCCAATGAGAGCGCCCAGTTGGCCGGCCCGTGCTGATGCATCGCTTGAGTCGCCTTGCCGCGCAGAGTTTCGGAAACTGCAATCTTCGACTTGATAACGTTTCGGTGGTTCAGCTCGCGGAGTTCGATGAAGTCGGGAAGCATCGGATGCAAGCGGTAGGCGTTGATGAACTCCTCAGGAAAACTGAAAGGCGAACCGAAGTGGTTGACCCCGGCACTAACGTCGGCTTGCGTATTGCCGAGACCGACGATCCCCGGTCCGGCGGCGAAAGCGGCATACCATCCAGTGGCTTTTCTGCCATTATCGGATTGAGTAAACCGCTGGATTACCCGCTCGAGAGCGGCATTGACCAAAGGGTGCTCGTCAAACAGACCCGACCAATTGGCATTCATAGCGAGGTAGACCGGCTTGTTGTAAAGCAGCTGGGTGGTCCACTCGATGGTGTGGATCTTCGCAATCTCGGCTGCAATCACTAGACGCGCCACTTCGAAGAGCTCGTCGGCTGTGACCTCCTTGTTACTGATCAGTTTGTCGGGCTGTACCGGTCGTCGTAATCCGGAATCGGCATCCGGGTTTTTTCTCATTTCCAGGCGAAAGGCGTCGACGAAAAGATTGTGCTCGCGCGCGAATACATTGTGGAAAAAACTCAGACCGATGTTCCAGTTGTCGGGGAAGGCGACAGCTTCCTGGCCGATCCACTGTGGATTCGTGGGATCGGCAGAGTTCAACCTCGGCAAATAAACCGGCGTGTTTTCCCTAGCCGTTATTCCCGGCTCCAGCAATAGCTTGGCCGGATCGCGCGGATCGCGCTTTACCCGCCGGCGCGATGTCTCGTCATATCCGTAAATTTGCGAAGCATCCCACCACGCGGTGACTTTGTTGACCGTGGTTCTGTGCGCACGCGTCATGTAGGAGTTTTTGCCAAGCTTGAAGGTCGGCGCCGGCAGGTCCTGAGCGATCAAGCTTTTATCGATGCGATCGGTGGGGCGGCAGCCGGCTGGTTCGGCTCGCGCGGCCGCCAACCTACTTCGATCGTTTGCTCCTTCGTGATCATCGCAGCCCATCGCCATCATTGCCGATTGGTTTTGTCCTTCGTCTAGATGAGAAAACCAATCGTGGGTCACGAACTGGATCCAGAATCCTGCGAGCAAATTTAAGTGTGACGCTTTTTGATAGGCACAACTCGCTACAGTCGAATTTCCTAGCTCGTAACCATCGCATGTTCCTACTAATGGGCGGCTGAATAATTTTTGGCTAATGAGCTGCGGGTCGGGCTTTAACAAACCGATTCGACCGCCGTGGCGATTTGCGGCAACCGGGTCCATAGCCAGCTCCGGAAACGTGCTCTCGAATTCAACGTTGCGCGCAAACGGCTGGCCGGTAGAGCCCATCAGCGGATTGGTGATGTCGTTGCAAATCCCGCTGATCGTGCGAAAGCGTATTAATTCACCGGAACAGAGTTGAGGACCATCGCCGCCGACCTCTTTGTAGAGCGGATGGTCCTTCGGCAGCCGCAATTCGGGCCAGGTCTTTGTGACATCCGATGGGCTGTGCCAGTCGCGCATATAAGTCGGGAAAGTGCCGCTGTTGTCGAACAGATTAAACTTGAGCAATTCAAGACGCTGGTACTCGAGATCGAGCAGCGCGCCGTTAAGGCCGCGGTTGTCCGGACTAAAAAAACCGAGGTTGCCGGCCCAACCGCGGGTCCGACTTTCAGGGCCCGCCGCGGCCGAGTAGCGTTGCCAGTCGATCCACGGTGTGTTGCGCCAAGCTACCGCTGACTCGCCGCCGCGGCAGCGTGCGCTGTCCTCGTGAACTTTTCCGAGAAAGCGCGTCGAGCGTTCCTGCGCGACTTCGCGCAAGCCGCCAAACGCATAGGCGAGGCAGCTACCGACCTGAGCCTGTCTGATCGAGGCATAGGTGCTAAGTAAGAGCAGAGCGAGCAGTAAAGAAAGCAAGAAGGTTCTTTTCATGAGACGGCCATTAAAGCTCTCAACTCGTTCGATGTTCTCTAATCTAATTTTTTTCCTGTTTGCAGGAAGGGGAATCAAAGAATCAATTTCTGGAGCGCTGAGCGTCTAGATAATAACCCTTTGATGGCACGATTATTTGTCCTCTGATATTAAAGACTGTATAGCTCAGGTGCACGTCGAAAGCAGCAGATCACGAACGTCTACAATCCCGGCATATTTCCCCCAAATAATAATTCACGCAACATGGCTGCCATCCCCGCTGAATTCTACGCCCTGGCGAACGCTTTTCTATTCGCATTCCATAACATGCTCACCAAAAAGGCGATGCGCTACTCCAATCCTGCCACCGGCGTGATCAGTAGCCTGTTGATTAACATTGTATTTCTCTGGAGCGTGTCGATCTTGTTCGTGCCGCTGTCGTCTTTAACTAGCGCGTCAATTTTGATTTTTGTCGTGGTCGGATTTTTCCAACCGGGATTGACCCGATTGTTAACCTACAAAGGCATCGATGCGCTGGGGATGGCGATCACCGATCCCATCCGCGCCACCACCCCGCTGTTCAGCGCGATGATGGCGATTATCTTTCTCGGCGAGCAAATCACTTTGCCAATCGTTGTCGCCACCTTGATGATTATCGCTGGCATCACCTTATTATCCTGGCGCAGCGGTTCAGTGAAACTCGCGGGCTCCGCCATCTTTTTATGGTATCCCATCGGCGCCTCGGCACTCGCGGGCGCCTCTCAGGTGGTGCGCAAATTTGGTTTGGCAGCCGTTCCCCATCCGTTTCTAGCCGCGGCGGTTACCGCAACTTCTTCCTTCGTGGTGTCGCTGTTGACGCTCTGGTATGTGGAGAAGAGTCAAGAAACCTGGAAAATGAACCGGAAATGCTTCTGGTGGTTTTTTGCGGCTGGGATTACCATCAGCCTTGGCATGGTCTGCATCTACTATGCCTTGGATTTGGGTAAAGTTTCTGTGGTGATTCCGATAAGCAGCACCGGCCCGTTCTTTTCACTGATCTTTAGCGCGCTCTTTTTACGCGATGTCGAGCGTGTCACTCTTCGAATCGTCATCAGCGCCGCCATGATTGTCGGCGGCGTGTTGCTGCTGACGTTGTGGAAATGATCGAGATTTGGGGTTTCGCTAATCTCTGCACAAACTGCGGTTCACGAGTTTCTCGTTCAACGGTCAGTGCACCTGTTGCTGCGTGGCTTCAGACATTTCACGCTTTTCGATCATGCTTGGCAGGCGCAAAAAACGTCTCGAAACGTTATTCGATGGTGGACTTGTAGTAAGAGCCATTTCCTTGCATAGATGAAGGGATGAGCATTTTTGTGCCCTGGCCGAGCCGGGTGCTCGAGAGTTGGAATGATCTCTGAACGATCTATCAAGTCACAGTATCTGGTAGCGCGGGCCGACATCTGGAGGTTCCTAAGTGATCAACGACTCGTGGTATCAAAACCGCATCTTCGACCGACGACCAAACACTTATTCAAGCTTCCTTCGACACGTCATCCTTCTAATCGTTGCATCGATTACTCTCTCGGGATTTGCGCTGAAAAATGGCGAAGCTGTGGCCGCGGATGCCGCAGACCAGCCGCGCACATACGAGTCGGCGTTCGGGTATGGTAAGCAATCGTTGGGGATCAGTGGCGGCTATGGATATGCACTGCCGGTTGGCGGTAGTCACGCCCCCGTGTTGGAAGATATTCAATTCGTCTATGCCACTCCGCGCTGGGGCATCGGCATTTCGGATCCGTTGGGAGGACGCAGTTGGTACCGGGGGAACTTCGAATTAATACTCGAAGGGACCTTCCTCTACATGTTCGAACCCAACCCTGGAATCGCCGGAGGTATCGCACCGGGGCTGCGCTATAATTTCTTGACCGGCACTCGGTTTATTCCGTTCTTCCATGCCGGTGTCGGCTTCATCGCTTTGGACGCCGATCTGGCTCGGCAAGCCGATGGTTTGAATTTCATCGTGCAATCAGGCGTAGGTCTTCACTACTTCATAAGCCAACGCACCGCATTGACCGGAGAGTGGCGCTTTCATCATATTTCCAACGCGGGTATTCACGGCAAAAATGCCGGTATCAACAGCAGTTTGTTTATGCTGGGCCTTACGTTCTTTCTCAGTTAGAAGCTCAGTGCTACCCTAGTCCTTTGATTCCAGGCATGTCAGCGACAAGCGCAGAAACTTCGGATCGCTCCAAGGCAGGCGGTGAGTCGAAAAACGAAAAGCGCAGCATCGGCTGCCTAATCATACTGCGAATTTTCAATACCCGCGAGAGCCAATACTTCTGGGAGAGTGGTGATAGCCAGCCCGCGCCATTCTCTCGCCTCCCTATGCAACTCACTCAGGGACTCTTCTGAGGATGATCGGATCAGCACCGGCTGTAAACCTATTTTAGCCGCGGCTGCCAATTCATACTCCTCTCCATCGGCAATATAGAGGCAGGATTCAGCTTTGCTGCCGAGTTGTTCGCATGCCAGATGATAGATCCTCTCATCCGGTTTTTTCAAACGAGCGAGGCAGGAGAAAATAGGCATATCGATTGCGCCGGCGAAATCGGTTTCGGGCCAGAGCAGCGGAATCTCCACTGAGCAATTGCTGAGCAGTCCGGTTTTGTAGCGCTGGCGCTTAAGCTGGTTTAGTGTGCTTATGGCGTGAGCCTTCGGTCGCAGCGCCTTTTTGATGTAGGCCATCCGGATTGCGACGGCTTGTTCAATTTGCGCAGCTTGCGCATCTACATTCATTTCGTTCAAGACGTATTCAATGCTGGCCTCGACGGATGCAAAATCGCCGACGACTCGCATTTCCGTGGTCTGATTCCAGAGCGGGTTGAACTGTTCGTAAGGCACCGTCAGGACGTCGGCCATTTCCTTATGCATTTGGCCGACCGACGACATGAAATGGGTTACCAAGGTGCCAAACAAGTCGAAAATGACGGTATCGAATCTCACGTTTGTAAATTTCGAAGAGGCGCTCTGAATTTGCGACCACGTCTTCTTAGACCGAAGAAGCCCCGGTTTAGCGATACTCCAACTAAGCTCTCATCCCATCGAACCTTATTTCCTCCGACTGATCACTCGTACAGCACTCTTTTG
The DNA here is from genome assembly GCA_963745835.1 of uncultured delta proteobacterium. Lineage (GTDB taxonomy): Bacteria > Desulfobacterota > Binatia > UBA9968 > UBA9968 > WHTF01. Next base: position 150,316 of record CAVUZH010000024.1, on the reverse strand, counting down.
ATCTTCCTCTTCATATCTTCAGGCAGATTGAAGAACGCGTTCACCCTCCGGGTCAGTTCATCGCCGGATATCGGCGCCACCCCGAGTCTGGCTTTCTTTGCTTCGGCGAGAAACTCCGGATCTCGCAGGGTCGTATCGAATGCCGATTTTATGGTGGCCATTCGATCCTTCGGCACTCCCGGCGGAAGCATAAATGAGCGCTCGACGATATTGCCGCCATGGATCACCACGTCGATCAGCTGTTTGCCTTCCTCGTTCTTGCCGAAATTGATCGCCAGCGGAACTTTGGGCAAGTCGGGATGAGCTTTTGGGGCCGCTTGAAGCACGACGATGCCATCGCCCGTTTCCATGGCTCGGCTCCAGGTCGACTTGATCGAATCCCATCCCCAGCACGAGCCGTCGAGCTCGCCGGCTTCCATCGCGAGTCGCACCGGCGCCGTGCCCTTGTATCCGGAGACCAGCTGAATCGGAAAGTTGGTCGCAGTGCTGAGAACTCGCAAGGTATTATCGGTCAGGTTTCCAGGTCCCACCGCACCCATCTTCGCCGGCTTCGGCAAGGCGAGCCATTTATCCGTGCTGACAATGCCGCTTGCCTTGGTAAAAGCGCAGGAGAAATGATCCGCGGTGGGTGCGCCGAGATAGGTAAATTTGCGCATGTCGAATTCGACGCCGGGCTGCCCGAGTATTTGGCTAATGCTCTGGCTGCCGGTGAAATGGCCGATGGTGAGGCCGTCGGGCTTGGCTGCTTTGTAGATGTGATTGGCTGCGATCATCATGCCGGCGCCGGGCATATTATCGACGATGATGGTTGGGTTACCGGGAATGTGCTTGGACATTTGCCGGGCGATCATGCGCGCATAGGTATCGAAACCCCCGCCCGGAGGGCCGCCGACGATGATGCGCATGGTCTTGCCTTTGAAGAAAGTGTCTTGCGAATAAACGCTTGATACGATCAAGAGCGGCATTAGAAGCATCGGCAGAAGAAAACTTGCGCAGCGGATTTGTCGTTTCATTTAATTTACCTCGTGAGATGTTTGCTGGTAGATTTATTTCAAGCTCGCGCCGTGGGTGGCGAAGGTACGTTCGATGAAGCCGCTTTCGTCGAGTCTCCGGGCGATGCGGCCGTCGATAACATCCTCCACTTTGAGATCGCCCACCTTGGGGGTGCGTGTTTTCAGAAGCCGCTGCACGTTGCGCAGCCCTTCCACAGAAGGGATCGGCTTGCGATCGACACCGCGGGTTAAATCCAGATATCCATCTTCCGCGCCCGCGGCGTCAGTCCTCAGGTGACGCATCAATGATTTTATAACTGCCGGTTTGTTCTTTGGCGCGAGAGAATAGGCCAACGCTTCGATTTCAGCTTTCAAGTAATTCTCCGCGAGATCGCTTTTCTGCTTAAGCAGAGCGCCAGGGACCACCATCGATTGGCCGGCGAGAAGCTTGGTCATCTCGGTGTATTCGTGCAGGATCGTCATGCCTTTTTGCTGGAGTTTGCGGCTGAATGCGCCGTCGAGAACCGCCGCGTCGCAGAGACCATTCTCGACCGCTTGCGCCTGGATTCCCTGATCGCCGACCACCTGCATCTGAATTTGATCGCGCTGCTGATCCAGGCCGAGGTGTTCCAGCCAGAGGAGAATGCCCATCCATGTGGTGCCGCCGATGCTGGTCACCGCAAAACGTTTGCCGCGCAAATCTTCAGCTCTCTTGATGTTGGGCCGGACGACCAGATCATAAGTGTTGCGGCTGGAGAAGCTGGCGACGAATTTAAAATCGTGTCCCGCCGCGACCGCGGCCAGCATAGCGCTGCCGCCGGTGCGACCGATGTGTATGTCGCCCGAGGCCAGGCCGGCTACCAGGGTCGGCGCGCCGCGGATCAGAATCGGTTGCGCATCGATGCCGTACTTGGCAAAGATTCCCTGCTCGTGAGCAATCCAGAGCGGCATCAGGCGCGCCGTGACAGTCGCGTAGCCGATGACGATTTTCACGGGCGCGGCCGCGCTGTGCGCGGGAATGTGCCACCACAGTGGCCAGCCGACAAAACAAAGTACAATCACACAGACTCTGATGGAGCGACAATTCATTTCTCTTGTTCCTTTCAAAAGATTGCGAAACTTTAACCCGTTAGAAACTTTATCCTTGATGTTACCCAAATGGTACGGGGGCCCTATGCGGTGATTCGATGATTTGCGGGGTGGCGGCTATAAAAATGATTCACTCGAGCCACGAGCTTGCAAATTTCATTTTTGTATTGTCGTCTCTGTTAGAAGTAAACTGCGGGAAGAGAGGCTGTAGGCAGCTTCAATTACCGGTCAAATGCCGTGCTAGCCGTATCAAGTTTTGAACTGTTCTAGCCAGTGCGTGATAATTTCGATTACCTCGGGTTCGTGTTTGTCGTAGAAGTGATTTGAGCCTGAAACGATCCTGTAAGTACCAGTTGCGCCGCTCGCCTCGGCAAGCTCTTTGGCGTATTCCGGGAAAAACGGATGTTCCGCACCACCCGCGATAGCGAGATGAGGACAGCCTAAACGGCCGGCATGAGGCCGAACGTCGTTGTTTTCGTGTTTGCCGTACTTGTTGACGTACGTGCGCGCGCAAAACATTCCCATCGCTCCGCTCGCCGGAGCCCAAAGAATTTCTTCTCCTTTGCCTTGCGCCACCATTTCTTCCGCTTGGGCCATCAACTGCTTGAATTCGGGCTGCTCCATTGCTCGCGCTGAATAAAATTGTTTAGGGCAAGAGCAAGAAACGATGCCTACAACATCACGACGGCGCCGGCTGCCCTGATACATGAGCGACTTGATACAACCCAAGCTGTGACCAATCAGAATGAAGCGCTTGTAGCCTTGCCGGTTTAGGCACTCCAACGCGCCATCGAGATCCATTGCGCTGTCTTCGAAAGTTTCGTAGGTCGCACCGCCGAAGGCGGTCAAATCTCCTGCGCGGTTTATCCAATCGTGCCCGCGGGTGTTAATGACAAAGCCGTGATAGCCGCGTTCGGCGATAGCCTGCCCGAAAACAGCAAGAGGCGGCAGATAAAAATTCATCGCTACCCCATGGACGAAGAGCAATGCCAGATCGGACGATTTATCCGCCGGCGTGAAGAGGAGTCCGTGCAGAGTTTCCTCGTCCGTCGTTGTAAAACTCAACAGCTGTGTCTGGATTGTCGTCATTGCGGTGTCTCCCTGCCACTCACATCCGAGAGTAAAACTTTTTTGAGTTTGGCGACTATCGGAGGATCGAGATCATAGAAACCGGCGAGCGTCTTGGCGGTTGCAGCACCGTCGATGGGAGCGATGTCTAATTTCGCTTTTTTTGCATCTGCAAGAAACTCCGGGTCCTTCAAGGTGTCGAGAAAAGCTTTTTGTAGAACCGTCAACCGGTCTTTCGGTGTCCCCGGTGGCACAGAGTAGCTGCGGAAGCTTGTGCCGTAAGCATGATCGAGAATTTCCAACAGCTGCCGCGCTTCCTTAGTCTTCGCATAATCGATGGCGACAGGAACGTCCTTCAGTTCGGGATGCGCTTTAAGGGCTGTTTGCACGACAACCTTTACCTGGCCGCTCTCAAAGCCCTGAGACCAAGTCGGTTTCATAGACTCCCAAGCCCAGCACCCGCCGGAGACCTCGCCGGATTCGGCTGCAAGCCGGATCGGGCCGGTGCATTTGTAACCGTCGACGACTCTAAGCGGTACGCTAAGAGCATCGCGCAAAATGCGGGCTGTATCGGAGGTCACTCCACCTGGTCCATGCCCGCCCATCTTCACCGGTTCCTTGGCCGTTAGCCAGCCATCCAGAGTCGATATGCCGCTGGCTTTGGTTAGAGCGCAGACGCCGTGATCGGCGATAGGTACGCCTAGCCAACCGAATTTGCGTCCGTCGAATTTTGCCGCTTCATTGCCCAGCACATGCTGCAAGATCAACGTGCCGACGAAATGACCGATGGTTAGACCGTCGGGCTTAGCTTGATTGTAAATATAATTGGCTGCGATCATGCCGACCGCGCCAGTCATATTCTCCACGATAGTGGTGGGATTTCCTGGCACATGTTTGCCAAAGTGGCGCGCAATTGTGCGGGTATAGACGTCGAAGCCGCCCCCGGGCTCGTATGCGACGATAAATCGAAGAGTTTTCCCTCTGTAGAACGATTCTTGCGCGTGAAGCGGCGTGCGAAACAGGAACAGAGCCAACAGAACCAAGTTGGATAACCATGCAATTAATTTGATATGCCTCATAAGCGGCCTCCTCCAGTTGAAAAGATAAAAAGCGAAATTCGCTACGTCCTTCCTTATCTCACTCGGTGATCGGCATAGAGTTTTTCGAAGAAGCCGCTGCCGTCCACCTTTGCACAATACTTGGAACGACGAGATTCTCCATCTTTGAACTCGCCGACTCTTTAGTTTTGGCCTTTCAGCAGCCGCCGTAAGACTTATGACGCATGGTTTTGCGCTATTCCTTCATACGTACCAGGATGAGCACCTCTTGGTAAGCTGTTTCAGCCGCTGCGGGATCGCGCAGTCCGTGGGATGCCGGTTTATTTTAGAGCTACTAAAGCATCGTCCTTTCGAAGGTCGTACTTTCGGTTGCACTTCTTTACCAGCCAGTGCCCTCGGCGCCGCGAGTTGGCCGATTTATACCCGTAATCCTCTGTTGCGGGCAACTAAAAATAGCTTCCTATAGAGTTCTTGACTTTTTATATCGGTTAACTTAGTTTCGACCAAAGCTGAATCAAAACGGTTCAAAATGAAAATCGGATCGAAGGGTCATTATGGGTTGCTGGCGCTGGCCGAGTTGGCTGCGAATTATCGGATGCGCCGCGCTGTGCAAGTCAAAGAAATCGCCAGCAATCAGAATATTCCTTCGGAGTATCTCGGCCAGATCATGGTGATATTGAAGCGGGCTCATCTGGTACACGGCTCGCGCGGCCCAACCGGTGGGTACATTTTGGCTCGCGCGCCGGAAACCATTAGCGTCAAAGAGATCTTGCAGTCACTGGAGGGACCTGGAGTGGGGCTAGATCCCAAAACCAGAGCTGGCGGCGGTCTGTCTTCCGTCACCCAGAAGCTGATCGAAACCTGGGCGCGCGGCGTGCGCGCCATGGAGCAAGTGTTGGAGGAGACGACCCTGGCGGATCTGTGTAAACCAACTGCTGAATCATACATGTATTACATCTAGCTGAAAATTTTTTGTGTTGATTTTTGACTAAACCGATTGAATTAGTCATTTAAGCGGTGACGGGGAGGCAAGCTATGAAAAGCGAACTGAACTGGAAAGAAAAGCTAGGGCATAAAATTCCCGCTGATCTGGGCCGTGAGATCGATATCTTCGAGCAGCAGATGGAGCTCCGCAAACAGGGCAAGATCGATGAAAAGGTTTTCGCCGAAACCCGCCTGCGGCGCGGCATCTACGGCCAGCGCTACGACAACGGCCAGCGTCACGACGGCAAGCGTATCCAAAAGCTCGAATACCGCGCAGACGTACTCAAAGGACCCGATACGTTGTGGGACGCGCCCGGAATGATGCGCATCAAAATTCCTTTCGGCGGAGTAACGCCCGAACAATTGGAGACGCTAGCGGATCTCTCGGAAGAATACGCCGACGGTGTTTCTCACGTCACCACGCGCCAAGACTTTCAATTTCATTATGTCCACATCGATGACACGCCTGCGCTCATGCGCCGTCTCGCCGCGGTCGGGATCACCACGCGCGAAGCGTGCGGCAATGTCGTGCGCAATGTCACAGCCTGTCCGCTGGCGGGAATCTGCCACGAGGAAAAATTCGACACGACGCCTTACGCCAAGGCTTCGGCAAGATTCTTACTGGGCCACCTCGATACCCAAGACTTTGGGCGGAAGGTGAAACTCGCCTTCTCGGGCTGCGAACAAAATCCTTGCGGTTTGGTCACCATGCATGACATGGGCGCGATCGCCAAAACCAAAGTCGTCGATGGCCAAGTGCGGCGCGGCTTTGCATTTTACGTCGGCGGCGGTTTGGGCTCGGTGCCGTACAAGGCGAAACTGTTCGATGAATTTTTGCCGGAAGAAGAACTTCTGCCGACGATGCAGGCAATCTCCCGCGTCTTTGCCCGTCTGGGCGAGAAGCGCAATCGCGCCCGGGCGCGCATTAAGTTTTTAATCGCCAGCCTCGGTATCGATGAATTTCGCAAGCTGGTCCTGGAAGAGAGACAAAAGCTGCCGGCTGATCCGCGCTGGACGGACTTCTTGGCGACGGTCAACGAACAGGACGAGCAACCGCTTCGTGCGGGCGCGAGTCTTAACGGGCGAAAGCGCGCCGAAGGGTTTGAGGCCTGGTATGCCACCAATGTTTATAAACAGCGACAGCCTGGCTACGTCGCGGCCACCGTCACGCTTCCACTGGGCGATGCCAGCGCCGATCAAATGCGCGCGCTCGCCGTTATCGCGCGCCGCTTCGTCAGGGACACTCTGCGCACGACGGTGGAGCAAAATATTCTGTTTCGTTGGGTAAGCGAAGCCGATCTGCCGGAGTTTTATCAGGCGATCAAAGCCATTGGCCTGGGCGCGGCGGACGCGGGCACCATCGTTGACGTGACTTCTTGCCCTGGCACGGACACCTGCAAACTGGGCATCGCGTCATCGCGCGGTTTGGCGCGCGAACTGCGCTATCGGTTGGGCGAAAAAAGCCTGGAACTCGACGAGGCGGTCAAGAACCTGCGCATTAAAGTGAGCGGCTGTTTCAACTCCTGCGGCCAGCATCATATCGCCGATATCGGATTCTACGGCATCAATCGCAACGTCAAAGGTTTTCAGGTGCCGCATTTTCAAGTGATCCTCGGCGGCAAGTTTCACGACAATGCCGGCGAATATGGGATGCCCATCGGCGCGGTGCCATCCAAGCGAATCCCGGAGGCGGTGCTGTCGATCACCGACTTCTACCTGCGCCGGCGCGAGAGGAATGAACGATTCCAGGAATTCATCGGGCGTGTCGGTAAGAAGGCGGTCAAGGAGCTGCTCGAAAATCTCACCAAGATTCCGGCGCATGAAGTGGATCGGTCCTACTACAGCGATTGGGGCGATCCGCGCGAATTCACTCTGGTCGACATGGGCGTCGGCGAATGCGCCGGCGCAGTGGTCAGTCAAGCCGAATTTACCCTGGCGGCAAGCGAACGCGAGTTGTTCGAAGCGCAACTGCTGCTTGACGCCGGTCAGTCGCAGGACGCGGTGAAGGGCGCCTACGCCTCGATGTTGCGCGCCGCGCAGGGCTTGGTCAAAGACCAGAACCCCAGCGTCTCTGAAGATGAGAATCAAATCATCCGAGAATTCACCACGCGCTTTTATGACACCCAGCTTTTCTGGGATAAGTATGCCGGCGGAAAGTTTGCCGAATATTTCTTTAAGGCAAGGGAATTCGTGAGCCATGCTAAAGCCGCAGATGCCGATCGCGCGGTTCAACTACTGCAGGAAGCGCAGTTATTTATAGACGCTGCCCACGGTTGTCATAACAAGCTTCGTGGCGGAGTTGTGAGCTAACGGTTAAACTGGACAACCTAGCTCAACCGAGCGTTTAGCTTCACGGTATAAGCAACATGGACCTGCAAAAGATTACCGTTAAAATTTTTGTCGAGCTTGCCGGATGACATTCCGCTGACTGACTTTATCGACGTGTTTCCATGGCTGGATTCAGGCCGCCGACGGGGTGTACCACGATGTTGCCGACTACAGCCACATGCGGGCCGGACCGGGGATTGTTCTGGTAGCCAGTCACGCCAATCTGAGCATCGATGAGACTAACAATCGGTGTGGGCTTCTGTATAGCCAAAAAGCACATCTTAGTGGCTCCAATGAAGAGAAAATTCGCGCGGTGCTCCGCGCGGCGCTGAAGTACTGCCGGCATCTCGAGCAGGAACCGACGTTGCGCGGCAGACTGAAGTTTTCGGACGAGGAAATTTGCATTTCGATTAACGATCGTCTTCCGTGCGCCGAACAGCCAGGAGACGCTTACGGCGTTAAAGCCGGATTTGGAAAGCGCCGTTCGCCCCCTGGTCGGCGACGCAAACTTTACGCTCGAACATAATCAAGATCCAAGACAGCGTTTCTCAGTCACGGTGCGTGCATCCAAACATTTCGACATGGATAAGTTGGCCGAGGCTTCAGGTGCTGAAACGCAAAGCAGTTGATGCTCGACGCATTCACCCCTTCTCGATTTCGAGGTGAATCTGAGTGGGTTTGTACGGCACTTGAAACTGCCGCTGCAGCCGGGTTACCGGCCGACAGTTACCGAAGAGCAGGGGAAATCATGGTAGCTCCTACTTTTCTTAAGCCCAACTCAAGTAAATGGAGGCGCACGATGGCAGGCATCATGGAACTAATTTCAACAATCCTTCTAGGTAAACGCCAAAGTGAATCATCGATGACAGACCGCAACGTGCGTCTCAGCAGGTTAAATCGATCTGCGCGAACCCCGCTTGAAGGCAACGCCGCAGCGGTGCTCAGTCGTAACCAGCAAATTCCTTTATGCGAACTCGCCGAACAATTGGCCGAAAGTCTCTATCGAGACGAGCTGCGCCACGGCGGCTGGGCCGTCGACATTGGACTTCTTGGGTCGAGGGTGTTCGTCGCCGACGCATTGCAACAGTTACAGGCGGGCGACGGCGATCTTTGGAAGATCTTCGACTCGGATGACGATCAATGAGGTACTATCCAGTTTTCCTCGACCTCACCGGCCGGCGATGTATCGTCATCGGCGGGGGCGTGGTCGCTGAACGTAAAGTAGATGGGCTATTAGCTGCAGGAGCGCACGTCACCGTTGTCAGTCCGGAAATCTCCGAGGGACTCCGGCGATTGATTCTGCAGTCATCGTTAGAACATCTGGCGCGCAAATATGAAAAGGGAGATCTTGCAGGATTCGCCATCGCGTTTGTCGCGACAGATGATGGAACCGTCAATGCAGCGGTATTCGATGAGGCGCGTACCCGCGGCATTTGGGTGAATTGCGCGGACGATCCAAGTCACTGCGATTTTATTTCGCCGGCGGTGATCCGGCGCGGTCAACTCGCGGTTGCCATTTCCTCGGGGGCGCGAGCCCGGCAGCGACTCGTGCCATTCGAGAAGAGCTCGAAAGCCATCTCTACCGGAGACTTTGCTGCAGCTTGTTCAAACCGCCTCCGAAGTGCGCGCCGATCTGCGGCAACGTTCAATCCATGCAAGAGCGGAGTCGTGGAACGAGGCATTGAAAGGCGACTTTCGTCTATTGCTTCGACAAGGAAAAGTGGCGGAGGCAAAGCAACTTCTTGTCGCGCAACTGGAGGAGAGGTCATGCGATTAGGAAGGGTTTATCTGGTCGGCGCCGGCCCGGGCGATCCGGGATTGCTGACAGTGCGCGGGCTCGAATTGCTGCGCCAAGCGCAAGTCATCGTCTTCGATCAATTGGTCAATCCGGTTCTGTTGGAGAGAGACGTCTCCAGCGGTTAGCCATGAATTTTCGCCGGTAAACAGAGCCGGCCGTCATTGTATCGCGCAATCAGAAATTAACCAGGTGCTGATCGATCATGCTGCGCGTCGGGTACGAAGTCGTGCGACTCAAAGGCGGCGATCCATTCGTGTTCGGCCGCGGCGGCGAAGAGGCCGAAGCGCTGGCAGCCGCCGGTATTCCTTTCGAGATCGTTCCAGGCGTCAGCTCGGCGGTGGCGGTGCCAGCCTACGCCGGTATTCCACTCACACACAGAAAGTATTCTTCTTCGTTCGCGGTAGTTACGGGCCACGAATCACGCAAGCTCGAATCTTCAGTTCAATGGGACAAGCTTGTGGCAGCGGTGGATACACTGGTGATTCTCATGGGGCTTAGGAACCTTCAGCAGATTACCAGTGCACTGCTTAGTCATGGGCTGGCTCCCGGAACACCCGTTGCTGTCATTAGCCGCGGCACGACACAGGTGCAAGAGACAGTCACGGGCACGGTTAACGATATTGTCGATAAAGCGGCGCACCTCGATTCGCCTGCCGTTATCGTCGTTGGCAGAGTCGTCGGGTTGCAACAGCGGCTGAATTGGTTCGAGTCAGCTTTCGAATCGCAGCGAGATGCTCGGTCCTATGGTGAAGAGGCGACTATCTACCCGTCACTGGACTAGGAACTCACTGCGAGCAACGACAGCTTCGCCGCCGGCATGCTTGTCTGATGTCTTATTGTTTTCTTGACGTCGCCTCGTTGGGATGAACTTAGCTGAGATTGTTTTATGGACTTAAATTTAAGAGCTGACTTGCAGGGGCTGAAAGTTGTCTCGTTCGAAAGCCGGCGTGCTGTCGAGATCGCCGAGTTGATTCGCCGCTACGGCGGTGATCCTTTTGTCGCGCCTTCGATGCGTGAAATTCCGCTTGAGGAAAACCGCGCCGCTCTAGAACTTATTCCTGACTTGGAAGCGGGGAACCTCGACCTGCTGATTCTCATGACCGGCGTCGGCACCAGGACCCTCAACCAGGTTTTGTTAACCCAATTTTCGCAAGAGCGAATCATTGCAGCGATGCAGCGTGTAAAGTTGGTGGTGCGCGGGCCGAAGCCGGCAGCCGCTCTGAAAGAGTTGACGGCTTGTGCCGGCCATCAGCGTGCCCGAGCCCAATACCTGGCGCGAAATTCTCTCCGCGCTCGATGCCGCGCGTCGATCTTCGCGGAAAGCGAATTGCGATTCAGGAATATGGCATTCCGAATCCGGAATTGACGTCCGCCCTACGGCTCAGGGCGCCACAGTTTCGGCATTCCAATCTATCGCTGGGACTTGCCAGAAGATCTCGAACCTCTTCGGCAAGCCATCGAGAAGATAACGCAGGGTCGATGCCGAAGTTGTGCTTTTTACCAACGGCGCTCAGGTTGATCATCTGTTTCGAGTGGCGGCGGAAAGCAACAATACCAATTCATTACGTGAGGGCTTGGAGCGGGCCGTCGTGGGCTCCGTTGGGCCAATCTGCACGGAAGTGCTCGACCGCTTCGGCATTGATCCTGACATTGAGCCGGCTCATCCGAAGATGGGCTCGCTCCTAGCCGAAGTCGCCGCATCAGCGCAACCGCTGTTAGAGGCCAAACGCCGGGCCTAGTTTAATTTACTGTTACCTGCCTGCTCTCGATTGCTCCGAGCAGCTTCCGCTTGGTAAAAAGCACCGATACACTACAGTTCTGCCCCACACAATGTCGCTGACAAGACCCTATTAAGAACTTGGCTCCGAGTTCATTTGTAATGTGTCGGAAATTTATCAGGTAAGTCATATGGCCGGTAAAGTCCTGCGAATCGCTCAAGACGAGTATGGCTTGTGGCAAGATTCGGCGCAGCGGGATAGGGTAATAATCAGAATCGGTGGGGCTTGCCTCTTCTAAGAGAACGCGGATGAAACATGAAATGACCGAAGCAGTTGCAGATAACGCATGGACGCGTTCCAACTTCCGGAGGCTGCGCTTTGACCTTCTTCTTCAGCGTCTCGTTCTCGTTGCGTTGTTGATCGGCATCTGGTGGCTGTTCTCTTTGTCGGTGCCGCATTACATTTTGCCCGGACCGGCGCGAGTCTGGCAGGCGCTCACACTTATCGCCGCCAACGGCGATCTGTGGAGCAATCTCGGTATTACGCTCTGGCGGGTCACCGTGGGGTTTGTCATTGCGGCGCTTGTAAGTTTGCCCCTTGGGATCTTCCTGGGAGCGAACAAACGGGCGGGCGAATTCTTTGAGCCGGTAATCCCGGTGATGAACACGGTGTCGTCTGCGATCTGGGCCATCTTCGCCATCATCTGGTTCGGCATCTCCAACGCCACGACTATTTTCGTAGTGTTCATGACTGCGATGCCATTGATCATTACCAACGTTTGGCAGGGTACGCGCACGGTCAACGCGGAGTTCATCGAGTTGGCCCAGGTGCTGCGCATGCCGAAATGGAAAGTGATGACCAAAATCTATCTGCCGACGATACTTCCTTACTTCTTCTCCGGCGCGCGCCTAGCGTTTGGCTTCGGCTGGCGCGTCTCCCTGGTCGCCGAGACCATAGGCGCGTCGAGCGGAGTCGGCTATCGTCTGCGCCAGGCGGCGGATTTGATCCAGACCGACCAGGTATTTGCCTGGACTCTAACTCTGGTTGTTATGATGGCCACCTTGGAAACGGGCTTGTTAAAGCCGCTGGAGAATCACCTGTTTCGCTGGAAGAAAGAAGCGGAAGGGCAATGAAAAACGGAAATTGTCTTTTTAGGAGACGCGTTCTACTCTCGAAAGCATGACGATCAGCGCTTATTGAAACCAATGGATAGTCCGAGCTTAGCGCAGCAAGCGTGCATCGAACCGGGGCAGCCGGCAGCCGCCATCCGCCTAAGCGGCATCAGCAAGAGTTTTGCTGCCGGTGATAGCCGGCTTGAAGTGCTGAAGGATGTCAATCTTACGGTGGCCGACCACGCCATCGTCGGATTGCTCGGCGCATCGGGCTCAGGCAAGAGCACGTTGCTCAACATCATCTCCGGCATTGTTAAACCGGACCATGGCCAGGTATGCATCTGCGGCGCGCCCAGCGCGGAATTCAACGACTGGCGCACGATCAGTTATATGTTTCAAGACGATCGATTGTTGCCATGGCGCAACGCGCTGCGCAATGTTGAATTCGCTTTGGAAGCGGGAGCGATGCCGAAAAGTGAAAGGATTGAGCGCGCCAGCGAAGCCTTGGAGCTGGTCGATTTGAATGGTTTTGAAGCATCGTTTCCCTATCAGCTCTCCGGCGGCATGCGCAGTCGTGTCGCTCTGGCGCGTAGCCTGGTCACCGAGCCACGCATTCTTTTGATGGACGAACCGTTTTCTCGGCTCGACGCCCAAACCCGCGGGCTGATGCATGAGGAACTGCTGCGCATACATGAGATCAAACGGATGACGGTGGTATTCGTAACGCACGACGTCGAGGAATCGGTAATTCTCGCCGATGAAGTAGCGGTGATGTCGCCGCGGCCCGGCACGATCCGAGAGATCGTACCGATAACCCTAGCGCGCCCGCGCGACACGACCCGGCCGGAAGTCGCAAACTATATTCAGAAATTGAGAGCACTCATTTAAAAAGGATCGGCGCGGGGTATTTCTCTGCGAAAGGAAATTGTTCAACCGTCCAACAGGGCGTCCGGCGTATTCAAACGTTCAACGTCAAGTTCCGCACCGTTGAATAGCGAGCAGCGCGAGCGGTGGAACTGTTGAATAGCGACCGGAAGGGAGCGGTCGAGCCTGCTCCCCAGAAAAAGGGAGGTAAACGTGAGAGTCGGGAAAATAGCTAGGCGCGCAGCTGCTGGACTTGTCCTCGCGGCCGTGGCTTTCATGCCATGCCAGCTGTTCGCGCAAAAAATTAAAGTTGGTTATTGGACCAGCGGATTCAGCCTGGGATTCGGCGCAGTTTTGGAGCAAATGAAATTGGCGGAGAAAGAGGCGCTCGATGTTGAATGGGTGAAGTTTGCCGAAGTTAACGGACCTACTCGCGCGATCGTTTCCAATGCCATCGACCTTGCCTTTGCCGCGCCCTCGACCAATTCCATCGGCATCGCCGCTGACGGCGTGCCGGTGAAGATCGTATTGGCGACACAGATCGCCGAGGCGCAGATGGTCGTGCTCGAAGGCGCGCCGATTAAAACGGCTGCCGATCTTAAGGGGAAGAAAATCGGTATGTCGCCGCCCGGCAGCGCAACTCACGCCATTAGCAGCGCGATTCTCGATCAGAACTACGGCATCAAATCGAAGGAATACAGCGTCGCACCGGGCAATGAAGCGCGGCTGGCGCAGTTCTTGACGCAAAAGGAAATCGACGCGGCAATCATCCGATCGGTGACGATTGCACAGATGGAGGAAACCAAGTTGCGCCGTCTCGCGAGTATCGTCGATGAATGGAAAAAGCTCACCAAGAGCAGCGCCGCGCCAATTCTGGGCGTCACCATCGTGTACAGCGATTACCTGGCGAAGAATGCCGAGGCGGTAGCGAAGTTTATCGTGGCGATGAGGAAAACCGTCGAATATGGATCCAAAAACAAATCCCGTGTTGCCGAGATACTTCAGAAAGTCGCCAACATGGATAGCAAAGACGCCACTGCATATGCCAGCCAGTGGGACGGCGCGTATATGGCCTCTTTCGAGCCCCAAGACATAACATCGCTGAAACGTATGCATGAGATTGTCAAGGCGCACGGCGGCGCGCAAAAAGATCCGCCTGAAAGCGCCTTTGATCCAAAGCCATATATGCGCTCTAAGGAACTCAAGTAAGTAGAAAAATGGCGCAAGGCGTATCCACAACTAACCGACCACTAGCGACCGAAAGTTCCGTCCGATTCCTGAGACACAGATGCTGTAGACGATTGGGCAAGATCTCGATAAGAGGAATTATTCGCTAGGCGGGAATCTGAGCATCTCATGGTATGAAAGTTGCCTATCGACACACTTAATCTCTCGAGAAGACTACTGGTGCAGGCGGTAACCCTTCTAAAGTTTACCGCCAAGGAGTTTGTATGCGACTCGATCAAGAAGGCCAAAGCACAAACGTTGAAGACCGCCGCGGGATGCGAGTGTCCCGGGGGTTGGCCGGTGGCGGGATCGGCACAATCGCTATCGTCCTGATCGGCCTATTCTTCGGCATTGATCCCAGCGTGTTACTGCAAGGAAACATCGATAGCGCACCGCCGTCCCAACAAGCTCCGCAACAAGGCGCTAACGATGAAATGGGTCAGTTTGTTTCGAGTGTGCTTGCCAGCACCGAACGCACCTGGGGAGAAATCTTCCGCCGGCATGGCCAAGAATATCAGGAGCCCAAGTTGGTGCTTTTTTCCGGCGCCGTCGAGTCTGCTTGTGGGTTTGCCCAATCAGCTTCCGGACCATTTTATTGCCCGCAGGACAGGAGGGTTTACATCGATCTGGAATTCTTTCGCGAGCTGCGCGACCGTTTCAAAGCGCCGGGAGATTTCGCGCAGGCCTATGTCATTGCCCACGAAATCGGTCATCATGTGCAAAATCAACTCGGTGTCATGAGAAAGACAGGCGAGTTGCAGAGCCGCTCGAGCCGCGCCCAAGCGAACGCCATTTCAGTGCGGGTGGAACTTCAAGCCGACTGCCTTGCCGGGATCTGGGCGGGCACGGCGAACCGGGATCGGAAGATTCTCGAGGAGGGAGACATCGAGGAGGGTCTGAATGCAGCCGCGCAGATCGGTGATGACCGAATTCAAAAACGCAGTCAAGGTTACGTAGTGCCGGAGGGCTTTACTCACGGCAGCGCGGGGCAACGTGTGCGATGGTTTCGTCGCGGCCTCGAGAGTCGAGATCTCGACCAATGCGATACATTCTCAGCCGGAGCCGTATAGTGATGCGACGCGAACGATAGTGGAACGGATCAGCGGTTGATGTCGATAAAATTTTTTGAGATTCCGGACATCCATTCTGTTAGCCTAAAGAACTTGCGCTGATCAATCGTTGCTGCTTCATCATCCGATACGAGGAAGATAACTGTCTAAGCTCGGCCGCTGATCGAACCCTGTCGTGACATTGGCACCGACTTCATTCAATCGCCACGAATAACTCTTCCGGCGTTAATTGGCGCTTTGTTAGTCCCTGCTCGTAACTATACAGGGCGAACCTCTCGATGTTTTTTCGATTTGCTTCAAGCCCATTGCGCCAAGGATCGAAGTTGCAAAGCGTCTCTTGCCGCTCCAGTTCGCACCTGCCCCACATCACCATTGACCAATTAGGATCGGCCCACCGCTTTAGCGCCTTAAGTCGGGCCTGCTCAAAAATGTCGTAAAGAGCTTTAGGCAGTTCCGGCTCTCGTTGCGCCAGTTGTTTTCGGAATGCCAGCACGTGCATGATCGGAAAATAACCCTCGGCCTCCAAGTAGCGCTCCTCCTCCGCCTGCGGGTCACTGAACAAGCGAGCGACATTTGGGTTTCCTTCGCGAAAAACTTTCGGCAGACGGGAGACAAACATTGCATGGATTTTGCCTTGGACGAACTCGGCTTCGATCTGATCCATGCTGTTCCGGGTTTCGAGTTTGACATCGCCCGGCAACTCTAGATCCAGCACCTCTTTGCCTGGAGTTATCCAGGTTACGGTTGTGCGCGGCACGCCATAAAAACGGCTCAGGTCGCCTTTTGCTCGCACGGCGAGGGTATTTTGATATCCGCTCAGAGCAATCCTCTTGTCGGCCAGATCCATGGGCGAGTCGATGTGACAGTGAACGTTCTTATACATTTGCGACTGGCTGAACAAGCGCCTTGGAAAAATCGGCACGGCATGGACCGGCATTCCTCGGTCGACGGCAATCAGATAGGAAGACAGCGACAGTTCAGCAGCATCGAATTCAAAATTTTGCAGGAAGCGCTCGTGCCGCCCCTGCTGCGGGTCGAGTTCGACATATTGCCCATCGAATTGCGGGTGCTGAATACAACCTTCCAGCAGCGGCGCGTGGCGGTCGTAAGAACCCAATGCCAAAGTGATTTTGGTTTTTGCCATGATCCAACCGTTACTAGAACTTGAGCCTGACTGTCAAAGGCGTCTCGCCAAAGGAACTTATGCGCAGATCCATAGATCATCTGGTTATCGCACTGGTTGACCTCACATCGCCTTACAAATAAGATCCGGCCTGTGATTCAAAATTTCTAATGAGGTAAAAATGTATATCGATGGCGATACCCATTATTGGCCGGTGCGCTTTATCGAACGAGTCGATCATCCCGGCCGAGGGCACGTTGAGCTTAAAAAAGGCGCCGGTGAAATGATCCGCTATGGCGAGAAATTTCCCGGCGATGCCGCGACCTACTACCGCGACGGCAAGAAGATTCATTCTTTCAGCGAAACTCGCTGGAACCTGGAGATCCGCCACGATGTGATGGAACGCGAAGGTTTCGATTACCAGGTGGTAATTCCTGACAACCGGCCGCTCATCTATGAAGTGGAGCCGTCTCTGGGCAATGCCATGGCGCGCGCCTATAACAATACGGTTGCCGAGGATATTGGCGGCAGCGAACGATTCATCCCAATCTCCTGGGTGTATTTGCCTGACGTCGCTGAAGCTGTGCGTGAACTGACGCGCTCTGTGACGGAACTCGGCTTCAAAGGCGTAAAATTGATGGGTGGTCATCAAAACTGCGATCTCGACGCCGAGGTGCTCTGGCCTTTTTACGAAGCGGTCTGCAAGCTGGATGTGCCGGTTCTGGTTCATCCGGGAACGCGCATCTTCGAAGCCCAGGACTGTCACCCCTGGCTGGTCGGCAGCGAACGCTATGATGGTTTTAAAATGCTCGCCACTGCGCTCGGGTTTCCGCTGACTTATATGGTGAGCGCGGCGCGACTTATCATGAGCGGTACGCTGGATAGATTTCCAAACTTGCGGTTTGCCTTTTTCGAAGGCGGCATTGGTTGGGTGCCGTGGCTAATGAAGACGCTGAATCATCACACGTTGTCCGAGTCGCCGGGGACGACATCGGTGAACGATTTCTTCAAAGGCAGGGATCGCTTGAAGAAAGAACCGAGCGCTTACTTCGAACAGCTGTATGTCGCGGCCATCGCCTGGGAAGATTATCTGCCGAAAATCGTGGAAATTTGGCCCGATCACAACATCATCATCGGCAGCGATTTCGATCATGGCGACGCGATCTCGACCTGGCCTAGAACGGTCGCGCCGATCAGAGCGATGCGCGGCTTGAGCGATAGAGACAAAGATAAGATTCTCGGCGGCAACGCCATGAAGCTGTTCGGCATGAAGGTGGCACACTAGCGGCCTGTCGAAAAGACTCGCACGCTCCGTCACTTGCCTTTGCGAGTAAGTAATCAGCAAGTACGCCGCCGCTCTGATCAATTGCGGGCCTTGCGTCTGAGCCTTCGTACAGCCTGGAATCAGAACATTCAGAATGTTCCGACGGCGGAGAACTCGCGATCGTGGAAGTCCCGGCGCGGATCTGGACCGTTTCTATTGATTAGGCGCATAGCGTCGGCACCGGCAATTTCGCGAATACTGCGCTGAGACGCGCCGCAAATTTTATGTTTAATCCGATCTGTTCGTATGAAATGGAGGTTTGAGATGGGCAAATTTCATGTGGTTTATTTTGGCAGCAATGATGTGCCGGTGGAGCTGATCAAGCCGATCCTGGCGGAAATCGATGCCGATATGACGATCAGGCGACCGACCGACGACGCCGAGGTGGTCGAAATGGGCAAGGATGCCGATGGCATCATCATGCATGGTTCGGTGCCGCTAACAAGAGAGATCATTTCACAACTCAAGCGTTGTAAAGTTATCTGCCGCACCGGTGTCGGAGTCGATCGAATGGATCTTAAAGCAGCTTCCGATCACGGCATGATTATCTGCAATGCGGCCGGCTGCAATTCCATCGAAGTATCGGAACAGACGATCGGACTACTGATCGCTATCTCGAGAAAGCTCGTGCGCATGAATCAGTACGTGCGCGACGGTAAATGGCGGCGGCATACTGCCGAACTGCATGCCTATCGCGGGCGGGTTTATCGCATTCAGGGGCGCACGCTGGGGATCGTCGGGCTCGGCCATGTCGGGCGGCAAGTGGCGCCGCGAGCCCAAGGAATGAGGCTGAATGTACAAGCGGTCGATCCGTATCTGGATTCTAAAGTTGCCCAGTCGCTCGGCGTAAAGCTGGTGTCGTTTGATGAGCTGGTTGCAACATCGGACTTCATCAGCCTTCATGCGCCTCTCACGAGACAAACCCGCAAAATGTTTAGCGCGCCCCAGTTCAAAGCCATGAAAAAAACCGCCTACTTGATCAATTGCGCGCGCGGCGGTCTGGTCGACACTGAGGGTTTGTATGAAGCGCTGGTGGCTGGAGAATTGGCCGGAGCGGCCCTAGACGTTACCGAACCGGAACCGTTGCCGGCGGACCACAAGATTCTTACCCTTTCAAATGTAATCGTAACATGTCACACCGCTGCGAACTCCGATGAGTCCTACATTGATTGCCAGACACATGCGGCGCGCGAAGTTGTCAATGTTCTTAGCGGCAGAGGCCCAAGCACTGAAGTCAAAGATCCCTGGTTGTTGGCTGAAGCGCAGGATGAAGGATTCGGCGGCGTGTAACGTCCACCTGTTTAATCCGGCTTAATTATACACTATGAGCTGATGCTATCTCTGGCGCGCCGAGCATTCGCGATGTTTTCACCGCTGCAAAATTTGATCTCAAGTGTGCCATTCTTTGTTTGTAGCGTCCCCGCTACAAACTCTGAGTAGACGCAATGCTATCACTGATCCGCATCCAGGAAATATTACAAATAAAGCGATTTTATATTGAAGCCATCTTGAGTTGAGACGCCAGATTACATACTCTTCAGCCAGGAGGTATCGTGTTATGTCAGTAAATCTCGAAGCCGCGGTTATGGAAAATATAAATGAACTCAAGGTGGCAATCTCTGAAAAGGCTCTCGAGGTAGCCGACTTGGAGAAAGAGTTGAAGCGCTATGAGTCCGTCCTGACTCTGCTGCGTGATGATCACAATAGGAATGCGAGAAGAAAAGGTCGACCGCGCGGAAAAACAGATCTCGCCGGGGTGCTAGGCGGGCTGCCCGAAACATTTACCAGCAAGGAATTTATCAAGGCGGCGACGCGCACCAAAAAACCATCGGTTTACCTTCGACTGGCGCTTTCCAGATGGGCAAAGGAGGGAAGAGTCAAGCGATTAGAAAGAGGTAAATACCAGAAGGTTAGAAACGGTAGCTCGCATCGGCTTGCGGCCTGATCGCATCAAATCGTTGTTCAATCTTTTCCAATACGCGATGTAGGTAAAGGCTCCGGTCGATGACCGGAGCCGCACATCTCCGAAGTGCAAGAAATCAAATTAGTAGCGGGAAAGCCTTCCCGCCCATGCATGGGTGTGAGGTGCTGTCGCTTGTCTAGTGGACTGCCGTTTGGCGGCGAAGGCGGCAATTGTGATGGACAGCTGCCTCACCTAACACGGCTTTCTCAGTCCTGCGGCAACTCGCAACCAAGTTGATTTTGACCAGCTAACGACCAGCTATATCTTACCTACCGGCCCGCATAGCGCTCCATTTGCCGCCGGATTTTAGCGATCCGTCCATCGAGTTGCCGTTAACCCGCCCGTTGTATTGTCCCTCACCGGCAGTGAAGGTAATCTCGTCGCCGTTTAGTTTGCCGTTGACCGGTGTGGCGACGTTGCCGGATTTTAGAGTGCCGCTGATCATCTGAAAGGTTTGTTTAAGCGTCAGCTCGCCATTAGGCAGCTTCCACGTTCCGTTTACTTTCGCCGGCACGATCCAAAGGTAGGCTGTGCACCAGTTGCTGCATCCTTCCGCGTTGGCGGTTTCGTCAGGCTTCCATTCTTCCATATCAAAAGAATTCGAAACAATGCGCGTGCCCGGTTTTAAATCGAGGATCTTGGGACGAAGTTTGAGATTGATACTGGGCAGGAGGAACATGGTGATCACCTGAGCTTGCGAGAAATCGCTTTCGAACAAGTCCGCCTTAGCAAAGGTGGCTCGATCGCTGACACCTTCTTTGGCGGCATTGCGCTTGGCGAGCTCGACCATGTCCGGATTGTATTCGATGCCGTGGGCCTTGGCGCCGCGTTTAGCTGCCGTAATTACAGTGCGGCCATCACCCGAACCCAAATCGATGACATAATCTTTGGCGGTGACTTCTGCCATGTCGAGCATTTTTTCTACCAGAGCCTGAGGCGTTGGCACCCAGACCACGTCCTTACCTTCTTGGCCGACCTGCGGTTCGTATTGCTTTGCCGGCTGAGCAAATCCGATTGCGGTAATTAGAGAAAGGCTAAGCGCCAATGATAAAATGCTAGCTAAACGCGATACAATCATCTAACCCTCCGAGATCGGTGATACTGGCAGTATCGGCCGGTGAATAGAGCAGACGAAACGTTCAATCCATACCTTAGCGATGCGCAATTGTCCAGAAAGGAAGAGCACGATAACTTGGCGCTCCTAGGCGGTGCCAAGGAGTTGGATGGGTTGTTTGTGTCATTCGACCAAGGAGCGAGAGAAACTAAGGCCCAAGTCATAATGCCTTGGGCCGCGTTTTTGTGAGCTGTTGAGATGCCGGCGCGCGGGTACCGGACTGAAGCGACAAGCAGAATGCGGTGCTTCAAGTCGGCGTCAGCGAAATGATCTACTCCAAGAAGTCTTGTCACGATTTACCGCTTCGTGGCGCTCCATTTGCCGCCGGATTTTAGCGATCCCTCCATCGAGTTGCCGTTAACCCGCCCGTTGTACTGTCCCTCACCGGCAGTGAAGGTAATCTCCTCGCCGTTTAGTTTGCCGTTGACCGGTGTGACGACGTTGCCGGATTTTAGAGTGCCGCTGATCATCTGAAAAGTTTGTTTAAGCGTCAGCTCGCCATTGGGCAGCTTCCACGTTCCGTCTACCTTCGCCGGCACGATCCACAGGTAAGCCGTGCAATAACCGTTGCAATCGTCGGCCCTGCCCGTTTCATCCGCCTTCCATTCTCCCATATCGAAAGTATTCGAAACGATGCGCGTACCCGGTTTTAGATCGAGAATCTTAGGGCGCAGCTTCATATTGATGCTCGACAGGAGAAACATCGTGATCACCTGAGCTTGCGAGAAATCGCTTTCGAATAAGTCCGCCTTAGCAAAGGTGGCTTGGTCGCTGACGCCTTCTTTGGCGGCATTGCGCTTGGCTAGTTCGACCATATCCGGATTGTATTCGATGCCGTGAGCCTTGCCGCCGCGTTTAGCCGCTGTTATGACAGTGCGACCATCGCCCGAACCCAGATCGATGACGAAGTCTTTAGGAGTTACTTTTGCCATATCGAGCATCTTGTCTACCAGAGCCTGAGGCGTTGGCACCCAGACCACATCCTTGCCTTCTTGGCCGACCTGGGGCTCATAGCTTTTCGCCGGCTGCGCTTGTGCCGCCCCGGAGGCGCCGACCAGGGCGACGCACATAGACAATATTAATACTCGCGCGAAATACGATGCGTTCATAAGTCCTCCATTTATTAATTATTGGCTGAGCATAGCAGGTTCGAACAGAGGAGTGGAGTGTCGATAACAGTCTAATTTGTATTCTGCTAACTATCTCAATGTCTTGAAGCCGCAACAACTCCGATCGTAATGTCGTTATTCCGGTACAATCCACGACCTATCCAGGAGACTTGAGCCGCCGCGCAATAAGTTTTTTGATTCTCTAATGGTACGAAGGTTGCGGCCCCAAAGGGTATAGAAGACCAACGTCCAAAGAAAAATTCACAACAAACGTTCGAAGGCTGCCGGCTGTCGTTTGAACCGACTACCTCTGCGCGGCGGCCCGCGCCCGGCGAGGACGTCGGACCGCCAGGTGCAAGATAGGGATGATATTCTGGAACAGAAGAAAAATGTCGAGATCGGAGCTCAGGTATATCTAGGAGAGGGCGTGATCCTTGCGGCGCCGTGCGCGATGTGCGGCTGGGAAATCGTAATGAGATCACAATTTACGTTGAGAATTCGGGAGAGTTCATCGTCTCCTTGGATGCCGTTCGCGCGGCGCACGATGGCAAAGTAATTCTCGACCGAACACGATTGGATCAGAGGCGGCTCGATGCAGTAGCTCACGCGCATGAAGCCGAAGTTCCGGGCCTTTAACTCTCGCGCATCAGCGGCTTCACCCAATCAAGCGAAACTTTTTATTATCCGATACAGAACGCGGCTAAATCGCCGGCCGCTACAACCGTGCGCTTCAGTGCGATCCTGTGTTGGAGAGCGCTGATCTTCCCCAAGTCAGCAGCTTCTCGCCTGATTGCACCCGGTCCGGTTCTCCCGCGTTTTCAGCGAAATGGTGTACTAATTGCCGACAATCCGTAAGGACAGCCTGCCCGGTGGGGTGAGCCAGGCGGCTTATCTGATGTTGCTAAGTTGCACCTAATAAAGGTTTAAAAGATTTTCCCGCCGCGGCAGCCCGAGGCTGGGTATAGCTCGGGTTTTCTCCGGACCGCTCAACTGTCAACCTTCCTGTTGCTTTATCCCGTCGGGCTAGCTACAAAATAGGACGACTCACCTAGGTTCCGTTAGAGATACAAGGAGCAGTCAATGGCACAGAAGTATGTGGACAGCTTCGGCACGCGCAAGGTGCTGAGAGTGAGCGATCGAGGCTATGATATCTTCCGGCTCGATTTGCTAGAGAACACAGGCTTTCAGAACATTTCTCGATTGCCTGTTTCTCTCAAGGTGTTATTGGAAAACCTGTTAAGGCAGGAAGACAACCATCACGTTACCAAGGGCGACATTGAAGCGCTCGCAAATTGGAACCCGAAGGTTAAGTCGGAAAAAGAGATTGCGTTTATGCCGGCGCGGGTGCTGATGCAGGATCTAACTGGAGTTCCTGCCGTAGTCGATCTCGCGGCGATGCGCGAGGCGATGAAGCGTTTAGGCGGAGATCCAAAAAAAATCAATCCGCTAGCTCCTGTCGATCTGGTGATCGATCATTCGGTCCAAGTCGATTTTTTCGGCAGCGCGGATGCGTTGCACAAGAATTCGGAAATAGAGTTTAGGCGAAATGTCGAACGTTATGCATTTTTAAGATGGGGTCAAACGGCTTTTGACAATTTCCGCCTGATCCCGCCCGATACCGGAATTTGCCATCAGGTGAACCTTGAATATCTGGCGCCGGTGGTTTTCCGCGCGCAAAAAGACGGCGCGCACTTCGCGTATCCTGATACCGTTGTCGGCACCGATTCACACACGACCATGATCAATGGTTTGGGTGTCGTCGGCTGGGGAGTAGGTGGCATCGAAGCGGAAGCGGCGCTGCTTGGCCAGCCGATCATCATGCTCATCCCCGAAGTGATCGGTTTTAAGCTGCACGGCAAACTTCCGGAGGGAGCAACCGCAACGGATCTGGTTCTGACGGTTGTGCAGATGCTTCGGAAAAAGGGAGTGGTTGAGAAGTTTGTCGAGTTTTACGGCGCAGGTTTGTCTAGTCTGAGCTTGGCCGATCGCGCGACCATCGGCAACATGGGGCCTGAATACGGCGCGACCATTGGGTACTTCCCAATTGACGATGAGACCTTGCGCTACTTGGAACTAACCGGCCGAGACCGACACCTGATCAACTTGGTTGAAAGCTATGCCAAAGAGCAAGGCATGTTCCGCACCGATTCTTCGCCTGATCCTATGTTCACCGATTCACTCGAGCTTGATCTGGCAACGGTGGTGCCGAGCTTGTCGGGTCCGCGACGGCCGCAAGATCGGATACCGTTGACTGAAAGCAAGAAATCATTCAAAGAAGCGCTGCCGTCTCTAATGAAGGGTGGGGATCTCAACAAGACGGTCACTGTGCAGAATAATGGCGACAAGTTCGCGCTCACGCATGGCTCGGTTGTCATCTCTGCGATCACGAGTTGCACGAACACATCAAATCCGTCGGTCATGATCGGCGCCGGATTGCTGGCCAAAAAGGCCGCAGAGAAGGGTCTGGCGAGTAAACCCTGGGTGAAAACCAGTCTAGCACCTGGGTCGAAGGTGGTGACCGAGTATCTAAAGGATAGCGGCCTTCTGCCGTACTTAGAAGCTATCGGGTTTCATCTGGTTGGCTATGGCTGCACCACCTGCATCGGCAATAGCGGACCACTGCCTGAGCCAGTGGTTAACGCGATTCAGGAAGGGGACTTGGTTGCCGCTGCGGTGTTGTCCGGCAACCGAAACTTCGAAGGCCGTATTCATCCTAATGTCCGCGCCAATTATCTCGCCTCACCGCCTCTGGTAGTTGCCTATGCGTTGGCCGGTAGTATGGATACCGATCTCTATAACGAACCGCTAGGAAATGATTCGGAGGGTAAGCCGGTTTATTTGCGAGACATTTGGCCGACGCCCCAAGAAGTTCAGGAGACTATGCGTAAATCGGTGCGGTCGGAGATGTTTAAAAAGGAATACGGTCAGGCCACCGAAGGCGATGAGCAGTGGAAGAACATGCCGGTGCCGCAGGGCGAGCTCTTCCAATGGGATTTGCAGTCGACATACGTGCGTGAAGCGCCCTACTTCGACGGAATGTCGAGAACCCCGGCCGAGCTTAAGGAGATCAAGGGAGCGCGTGTACTAGCGTTGCTCGGTGATTCGGTTACCACCGATCATATTTCGCCGGCGGGTTCCATCGAGAGAAACGGCCCGGCGGCGCGCTACCTCAGCAACAATGACGTTTTGCCCAAAGACTTTAACCAGTATGGCGCGCGTCGCGGTAATCATGAAGTCATGATGCGCGGAACGTTTGCAAATATTCGTTTGAAAAACATGCTGGCGCCGGGCACTGAAGGCGGCGTGACGGTTCATTTGCCGGACAAGAAGCAAATGTCAATCTACGATGCCGCGATACAATATCAAAAAGAAGGCATCCCGCTCATAGTTGTTGCTGGAAAAGAGTACGGCTCCGGTTCCTCGCGTGATTGGGCGGCCAAAGGCCCCCGGTTGTTAGGCGTGAAAGCGGTTATCGCCGAGAGCTATGAACGTATTCACCGTAGTAATTTGATTGGCATGGGAATCGTGCCGCTGCAGTTTAAGCCTGGTGAAAACCTGAAGTATTATAATCTTACCGGCTTTGAGACTTTCGAAATCGTCGGCATCTCGGCCGGCCTCAAGTTGAGACAAACTCTTACCGTGAGAGCGATGGAGGACGACGGCGAGGTTCAAGAGTTCACGGCTATTTGCCGCATCGATACCCCGGCCGAGCTTGAATACTACCGTCACGGCGGAATCTTGGAGTTCGTGCTCAGGCAACTTTTACAAAGCTGAATCGCTGGAACCAAGGCTTCGAACGAGCTCAGAGATTGAGCTTGGGCCAGCCGCTGGCATTCCCGACCAATGCCGATGAATCGGAGACAAGCGCTTGGGTTAATTGGACCGGGTCTGGCGCTTCTCTTCGGCCCTGCGCGACTACTCCGTGGAAATAGCTACGCCGTTGAAAGGCCGATAATGAATCAACCAGCTCACATCGCAAATTTTACCGCGGATAATCCAGGCATGATGACCTTGCAGGGGACCAACCAATATATCGTTGGTAAGGACAGCGCAGTTGTCATCGATGTGGCGCTGAGCTCAGACGGAAACATGGATGGAATCATCGAACAGGCCGAAGCCATGGGCGCCAAAAAAATTGAGAAGATCCTTCTGACGCATATCCATATCGATCACTGTGGTGGGGCACTGGCTCTCAAGAAGCGCACCGGCGCAAAGCTCGGCATTCACCGTTCGCGCGCAGGCTATTTGGGCGGGGAGGACTTTCGGTACGATGACCAAGACTGGATTTCCTTTGGCGGCGGCGAGCTCCAAGTCCTGCACACTCCAGGTCATGAATCGGGCCACTGCTGTTTCTATGAATCAGGCGAGAAGGTGCTGTTTAGCGGTGACAATATTTTGGGACACGGAACGGCCGTGATTCACCCGCCTGACGGTAACATGACCGATTACTTGCAATCGTTGGAGCGGCTGTTGGAGTTCAATATCGATTTGATTCTGCCCGGACACGGGCCTTTGGTTGGCAAACCGGAGGCAAAGATCAGGGAATACTTGCGGCATCGGATGATGCGCGAGAAGCAGGTGCTCGATGCTTTGCGCAAGGGACTTAATACCATCGGGGATATCACCCAATCCATCTATGTGGATGTGTCCGCCGGCCTGCAAAGGGTGGCGGAATTTTCAGTTCAGGCGCATCTGGAGAAGCTCATCCGCGATGAACGTGTGAAAAGAGAAGATGGCCGCTATCATCTGCTTGGCCAGTGATACATCGCCTTGTGCCGAATCAAGAGCGTCGAATCGCCATTTGTCTGCAACCCGATCTGCATGTCATCGGCGTGTCTAACATAAACCTGAGAGTAAAACTTTGGCCTGAGCAGTAAAATCGCCTTGCTGCCGACAGAGTCGGTGCCTCTGGAGAAACCGGCAACAATTAACAAGGAGCCTAAAACCTGTGCTTGGTTATCGTAGGTGTTGCGACCGTTCTGATCTACCACTTCTCTAAAATAACAACCGGATACCCCTCTTGTGTCACCTGTCGCGCTTGTTCCTCGGCACTGGACCGAGTAGAAAATTGTCCGAGTTGGACACGATAAAACGTGCTCGCGCCGGTGTTCAAAGGGACAATGGCAACCTCGGAAAACTTCGATGCGACCCGGTCGCGCAGCTGGCGAGCATTCTCGAGTACTGAAAACGAGCCTAGCTGAAGCGTGTAGTCGAGTGAATCTTTAATCAAGGATATTTTGTCAGCGCTGCTACCGACAACTTCGATCCGCACCGGGATGGTTCCGGGACCAATCATGCCGAGCGTTTCCGCTGCCGCATAGGATAAATCTATAATTCTTCCCTTCGCGAAGGGTCCGCGATCGTTGATCAGAACTTCAATCGATCTGCCATTCTCTAAGTTGGTTACCAGCACTCGAGTGCCGAGCGGCAATGTTTGATGCGCCGCCGTGAGGTCGTGTTGGTTATAGATAACGCCGCTGGCAGTAGTCTTCCCGTGAAAGCCGGGCCCATACCATGAGGCGATGCCGGTTTGAATGACCCTGGGCGCGGTGACAGGAGGAGGGATTCTCGAGGGCGGCAAGGAACATGCTGCCAGGTAGATGAGTATTACCGAGAGGAGAACGAGTTTTAAATCGGAAATCGGCTTCAAGATCCCTCCCGGCAAAATCGTCAGGATCGATGTTTATCGAATCCCTGGCGCCAAGGCACATCGAACCGGAGTTCCGAGCGACATGCAAATCATCTATTAACCTAGCAAGGCTTCCATCCTGTAAGCCCCCTGCTGCCGATCCGGGGTAGGAACTCTTTCTTTTGCGCTTATCAGACTACCGAATACGGCATCAGCCAACGGTAAAACAACATTTAGATTGCTCAGGTGCCGTTTGTGATGCATATGATGATGCGCGTCGAGCCAGCGAAACCACCGAGTCTGCTCCAGGCGCCGCCCCGTGGGAATGTGCATGCAGTAGTGCAGATACTCGTAAAGCGCATAATAAACCGCCATGGCCGCGCACGCGCCGGCGAGTATAGGGGCGCCAACAAGGTTCTGTATAAGAAGTATTGCAGGAACGTGAAGAGCGATGATAAACGGTGCGTTCCACCAAGCGAAGCGAACCTTTCTCAGATATTTCTTATCCGACAAAAAGTAATCGGTTCCCGTGCGGAAGAGACCATGGTGCACCAATGCATGAGCGCGAAATGGATATTTCCAGCGCGGCTGATGCATGAGGTATTTGTGTAAAGTCCATTCGAAAAAGCTGCCGTACACGAAAAAGGCTGCGAACGCGGCGAGTTCGCTAATGTAAAATGACATGATTTTGTTTCGCTCCCTGTATGACGATTGAGTAAACGACTCTTCGAAGATTTTTGTCTATTGGAAGGCTTATGACGCCAGTTGGCAAGGCGGAATGCAGATCTTTACTATGTGAGTTCCTATTGAGCTCGTGAAAACGTGCTTCACACTACGTGGTTTTGTTCGAATGGTCAATTAGAATGCATTACAAAGGCGCATTTTCAATACGAAGCGCCGTTTACGCAGCGCAGAGATTGTGCTACCTTACCGACAACTTACAAAGGAGTGTCTTAGTTTATGTCAGGCCATTCAAAATGGAGCACGATCAAGCACAAGAAAGCCGCAAAAGACGCGAGGAAGGGCAAGCTCTTCACCAAGCTGATCAAGGAAATTACGGTTGCGGCGCGAATGGGCGGCGGCGATATCAATGCGAATCCGCGCCTGCGCACGGCGGTACTCACGGCTCGATCTGCAAGTATGCCTACCGAGAACATCGATCGGGCGATCAAAAAGGGAACCGGCGAGCTTGAAGGTGTCACCTACGACGAGATTCAATACGAAGGATATGGGCCGGGTGGTGCGGCCATATTGGCGCATGTGCTGACGGATAACAAAAATCGCACGGTTTCGGAGATCCGTCGCCTGTTTACAAAACACGGCGGCAATATGGGCGAGGCCGGCTGCGTCGCCTGGATGTTCGACAAAAAGGGCCTGATCACGATCGAAAAAACGCAAGTTGATGAGGATCGCTTGATGTCAATTGTTCTTGATGCCGGGGCCGAGGATGTTAGGGATGAAGATGAAATTTTCGAAGTGATCACAGCCGTCGAAGAGTTCGACAAAGTCAAGGAACGGCTCGAACTCGAAAAAGTAGCGATCGCCAGCGCTCAAATCACCATGGTGCCGAAGAACACTGTTGATGTCGACGAGAAGAATGTCGAACAGATTTTGAAGCTAACGGAGGAACTTGAAGATCATGACGATGTCCAGAGCGTTTCGGCTAATTTCAACATCCCGAGTGAGTTAATGGAGAAGGCTAGTTGAGCTGGTCTTCGCCTGTCCGGCGCAGGGCTGATGCACAACCGCTGGCGCGCAGGGTTCTCGGTATCGATCCCGGTTCGGCAGTCACCGGTTGGGGAGTCGTTGAGGCGACAGGCACTTCATTGGTCCATCTGGCGCATGGCACGGTGATTACGGCGGGCACTCAGGGGCAGGCGGCTCGGCTGGAGCGCATTTACCGCGGCCTTGAGGAAGTCATCGATTCCTATAATCCGGATGGTGTTTGCGTCGAGCGGGTTTTTTTCGCGCGAAACGCGCAGAGCGCGCTCAAGCTCGGTCAGGCGCGCGGCGTAGCCATTCTCGCCGCTGCCCGAAGGAGCTTGGCAGTTCATGAGTATGCCGCCGTTGAAATCAAGGCCGCGGTGGTAGGATACGGCCACGCCACTAAACAGCAGGTACAAATGATGATTGCTTCTTTGTTGCGTCTTCGCGGCAAGTTGCCGGCCGACGCCGCGGACGCGCTCGCTGCGGCAATTTGCCATCTTCATATGCAGGTGTTGCGCGCGCGCCTCATCGAAGCCCTGCCAAGAACCATTGCGCCGTTGCGGCCGCGCAAGTCGATCCTTCCTTGAGATGTCGAACGACGTTCAAATTAACCGGAAGATCACACAGTCGTGATCGCTCAAATCAGCGGCACTCTGGCGCAGAAGGTTGCAGGAGAAATCGTCGTCGATGTCGGTGGAGTCGGTTATCAGGTCTTCATCCCGCTCAATGTGTTTTATCATCTGCCGGAGATCGGCGCGCCGGTCCGGCTACATATCCATACGCACTTGCGCGAGGATGCTCTCCAGCTTTTTGGCTTCCAGGAGCCGGCGGAGAAACAAGTTTTCTTGCAACTCAACGGCGTCGCCGGCATCGGACCTAAACTTGCGCTGAACATTTTGTCGGGAATCCCCGCCGATGAACTCACCCGTGCGATCAAGGGAGGCGATCAGTTGCGCTTGGTATCGATCCCTGGCGTGGGCAAGAAACTAGCCGAGCGCATGATCGTCGAGCTTCGTGATCGCTTTGCGCTTCTCGAATCTCAAGCCACAGAAACTCCTGCGCAAGGGCGCGACCCGCAGCTGCTCCAAGACGCTGTTTCGGCTCTCGTTAATCTGGGCTATCGTAAAGTGGAAGTTGAAAAGAACGTGCGTGACTGCGTTCAAGCGGGCAATCACAGTCTCGAGCAGGTGATTAAAGAGGTACTTCGGCGCATGAGTCGCTGACACTGATTATGGCCCACTCACCCATCATCGATTCGGACAAATCCTCGGAATCGCGGGAGATCTCGCCGGCGCGAAGCGATGAGGATCTGAACTACGAAGTAAATCTGCGGCCCCGTGGATTCGCGGAATACGTCGGCCAAGATCGGGTTAAAGAAAACCTTAAAGTAGCCATCGACGCAGCCCGCGGTCGTGGCGAGGTTTTAGACCACCTTTTGTTTCATGGCCCGCCAGGATTAGGAAAAACATCCCTGGCCTACATCATCGCCCGTGAGATGGGCGTCAATATCAAAGGGACTTCAGGGCCGGTTATCGAGCGTGCCGGTGATCTGGCGGCGATTCTCACCAATTTGGAGGAAGGCGATATCTTGTTCATCGATGAAATTCATCGCCTCAACCATATTGTCGAAGAGGTTCTATATCCCGCCATGGAAGATTTTCAGATCGATATCATGATTGGACAAGGTCCGGCGGCCCGATCCATCAAGCTTGAGTTGAAGCCATTTACTTTGATTGGCGCAACGACAAGATCAGGTCTGCTGACCTCGCCGCTGCGGGATCGTTTCGGCCTGAGCTTCCGGCTAGATTTTTATTCACCGGAAACCCTTACTGATCTTCTCCAGCGCTCGGCTGTGATTCTCGGCGTGGCTGGCGAACAGGACGGAATTGCCGAGATCGCGCGGCGGTCGCGCGGCACACCACGAATCGCCAACCGCCTGCTACGCCGTGTGCGCGACTATGCACAGGTCAAAGCAGCCGGACGGATTACGCTCGCGGTAACGGTCGAGGCGTTACAGATGTTGGAGGTTGACTCCATCGGCCTCGATAAAATGGATACCATGTTGCTATTGACCCTGATCGAAAAGTTCTCCGGAGGACCGGTTGGAATCGAGACTCTGGCAGCGGCCATTGGCGAAGAGAAAGACACCATTGAAGATGTCTATGAGCCATTTCTGATTCAGGCGGGTTTCATCCAGCGAACGCCTAGAGGGCGGATGGCGACGCCGTTGGCCTACAATCACTTCGGCCAAAAACCTAGGGGACAAAAGGGCAGTGCCCCCAAGAACCAACCTAGTTTGTTTTGAAGTAGCAACGACCTGAAATCCCTCCCTCAACCAGCGGGATCGAACCATATGCCTGAGTTCGGTAGAACTTTGATCATTCTGGGGGTCGCAATCATTGCCGTCGGAGTACTGTTTACATTCGGTGGAAAAATCCCTTGGCTCGGGCATTTGCCGGGTGATATCTACGTCCAGCGAGGTCGCTTCAGTTTTTACTTTCCAATCGCCACGTGCATTGTTATCAGCATCCTCATCAGCCTTGTTCTGTACCTCTTTAGAAGATAAAATTCTTCTCGCATTTTAGTCTCTTAGCAGGTGCCATGAGCAAAACCTTCAAAACCCAACAGCAGATCAGCGAGACGCCCACGTTGGATGAAACTAAACGACGAAAGCGTGAAGGACTGGCGATTCTCATCACTTCACTGGTGGTGCTGGCCTTTGCATTCTTCGAGGTGCAGCTTCCCGATGTCTCGTCGGAATATTCTCTCAGCAATAACATAGTTTTCTTTCTCTTAATCAACATCAACATCATTCTTCTGATTCTCCTGGTTTTTCTGGTCGTCAGAAACCTGGTGAAGCTGGTATTCGAACGCAAACGGCGGATCCTGGGCTCACGACTGAGAGTTCGCCTGGTGATTGCATTTGTCGGCCTATCGCTGATTCCGACACTGTTGCTGTTCGTCATTGCCGGGGGATTCGTCACCCGCTCCTTTGAAAGGTGGTTCGATATACAGGTCGAGACCGCGCTTCAGGGATCTTTGGAAATCGGCCAGACCTATTATCAAAACTCGGCAAACAACGCGCTGTTCTATGCACGGCAGCTAAGCCGGCGCGTCACTGAACAGGGGCTGTTCGAGACCGGACGGCGGAGCGATCTTAAAGAATTTATCCAGATCAAGCAGCGTGAGTACAATCTCGGCACTGTGGAATTATTTTCACCAGATCACCTGCCGGTAGTAGTGGCTTTCAATGACCAGGTACCCACTGGAGTTAGCATCAAGGCTGAAGCCGATTTCCTTAACCGGGCGCTGCGCGGCCTGGAAGTTACCCGAACTCAGGCTTTCGGCGAGGGCGACGTTATTCGCGGCGGTGTTCCGATCTATGACAGCGGCAAGCGGATTCAGGGAGTCGTGGTAGTCGATTATTACGTGCCGAAGAGCATCACCAAACGCGCCCTCGAAATCTCCCGGTCCTATGAGCAGTACAAGCACCTTGGTTTTCTGAAGAACCCGGTGAAAAACAGTTACATTCTGACCCTGCTATTAATTACGCTGGTGATTATCTTCGCCGCGACTTGGTTCGGCCTTTATCTTGCCAAAGGAATCACGATCCCGATTCAGCAGGTGGCGGCGGGGACTCACGAAGTCGCTCATGGCAACTGGGATTATCAAATTGAGGCGGCCGGCGATGACGAGTTAGGGACCTTGGTTGAGTCTTTCAACCAGATGACCCGAGACTTAAAGAAGAGCAACCTGGAATTGTTGCGTCGCGGCAAGTTCGTTGAAACACTTCTCGCTAATATTACCGCTGGAGTGATTGCTGTCGACCCGAATGGGAAGATCACTTCTTGGAACAAGGCGGCCGAACAAATGTTAGGTGTGGATGGTTCTGCTGCTCTCGGAAGATACTACAGGGAAGCGTTTGAAACCGCGCCGCTAATGGTCATGCGCGACTTGATCGACAACCTCAAAGATCGCGAAAGCAGCGAGACTGAATTGCAGATACAGCTACCAGACCATCTCCTTACCGTATTTGCGACCGCCGCTACCCTCAGAGATGATGCTAATGACAGCTTAGGTATCATGATTTTTCTGGAAGACATTACCCAGATTCAAAAAGTACAGAGGATGGAAGCGTGGCGCGAAGTGGCGCGGCGAATCGCTCACGAAATCAAAAATCCGCTCACGCCGATACAGCTCTCGGCCGAGAGACTGCGCAAACGCTATGCTAAACTGTTGCAAGGGGACGGCGCGGTACTGGACAAATGCACGACGACGATTATCCAGCAGGTGGTCGAGCTCAAGAATCTGGTGAATGAGTTTTCGCAATTCGCAAGACTACCTACGGCTCAGCCGGTGCCCAACGACCTAAACGTGATTGTCCAGGACGCGCTATTCCTGTTTAAGGAAGGACATAACCATATCGATTTTGAATTCCGGCCGGGAGAGTTGCCGGCGCTAGAGCTCGATCGGGAGCAAATCAAACGGGTAATGATTAACTTATTAGACAACGCCGTGGCCGCCGTTGGCGACGGCGGCCATGTGCAGATATCGAGTGCTTATGATCGCACTCGGAACACGGTCTACCTTGAAGTTGCCGACGATGGTTGCGGCATGGCGGCGGAAGCTCGAGTTAGAATATTCGAGCCTGGATTTTCCACTAAAAAACAGGGTACCGGCCTGGGGCTAACCATCGTCAATCAAATTGTCGAAGATCATCGCGGTTATATTCGGGTACGGAACAACGAACCGCGCGGCACCAGGTTCGTGATAGAGTTTCCGGTGCGGGAGCAGGGCGCGCTACGCGAGTTTAAAAGGAAGGCTGCGCAGCTATGAAAAATGGAGGGGCGGTGAAGGAGTTATCATCTCAGAAAACCATCCTTGTTGTCGATGATGAGGACAAGGTTCGGGAGTCGGTTAAAGAAGTGCTGACGGACGAGGGATATCGGGTACTCGATACCGCCGATGCCACTTGCGTCCTGGAAATGATCGAAGCGGAGCAACCCGGGCTCGTGCTGCTCGACATCTGGATGCCGAAAATCGATGGTATTGGCTTGCTCAAGGAGATCAAGAGCAAGAAGCCTTCAACCAATGTCGTGATGATCTCCGGGCACGGAAATATCCACACGGCGGTGACCGCAACTAAATTTGGCGCTTTCGATTTTATCGAAAAGCCGGTCTCGCTCGACGGCCTGCTTCATACCGTGCAACGCGCTCTGGGCGAGCTCCCTGTAGCTCAGAGCCTCTCCGAAATCGGCACAGCGCCATGGGGTCGAGGAGACCGACTCAGTGAGTACAGCTCCGCGGATAGTCACATCCGCCGAACCGATCCGACAAAAGACCTTAAGAAAAAGCGTGGTGAGTTCAGGTCAAGGATTGCATTCAGGTATCAAAACAGGATTGATTCTGCATCCGCTCCCGCCAAATAGCGGCATCTTATTCGAGGGTATCTCAGGTGATGTGAGCGTACCCGCGCATTTAGATTATGTCGGATCAACGGGATTTGCGACATCATTGAGCCATCGTGGTTTTACGGTTGCGACCGTAGAGCATTTTTTGGCGGTCCTCCATAGTTACGGAATTACGAACTTGCTGGTGAAAGTTCAAGGCGAGGTTCCGATCTTAGATGGATCGGCGGCGGAGTTTTGCGAACTCATCGAGGAAGCTGGGCTGCACGAGCAAGACGAAAGCTGGTCAAGAATCGTCATTGATCGTCCTTATCGCATCGGTGACGACGCAGGAGAATGGATCAGTATTGAACCAGCGGAGACGTTTTCGGTCCACTACGTTCTGAACTATCCGAAACCGGTCGGCGTGCAGGAATACACTATTCACACATCAGAGTCCGACTTCCTTCAAAGAAGAAATTGCGCCGGCAAGGACCTTCGGTTTTCTGCGCGATATGGAGAAAATGCAAAAGCTCGGCTTGATCAACGGAGGCAAGCTTAGTAATTGTATCTTGATCGATGATGAGAAGATCGTCAACACAGACTTGCGCTTTCCGGAGGAACTGGCGCGTCATAAAATTCTTGACATTATCGGGGATTTTTATCTGCTGGGAAGACCCATTCGCGGCAAAATCACGGCTCACATGACCGGCCATTCCGATAACATTGCATTACTTAAAGCTGTTCGAACCGGCCTGCGGCTATAACTTTCTCGTTGAAGTGCCGACGACCAAAGTGGATGATATGGATTCATCTTCGCCTTATTCCAGATTGTTCACGATCAACGAAGCGAACGCCCTTTTGCCTATAGTGCGTCCGACGATCGAACGCATTTTGGAGATCATACGACGCCTGCGGGCCAAGAGCGAAATAGTGATTCGCGCGGAGCAGATCGACCCGGAAACGCCCAACCTGATGCGCCGTTTACAGCGGAACGATGAGATCGCCGCCTTGATCAAGCAGATCAACGACGCTGTCAATGAAATTCAACAACATGGCTGTGTGTGCAAAGGCGTAGAACAAGGATTGCTCGATTTTCCCTGTTTATTGGGAGAAGAGATTGTCTTTCTTTGTTGGCAATACGGCGAACCTGAGATTGCCTACTGGCACAGAATTGAGGAGGGCTTTGCCGGCAGACGCCCATTGTTGGACTCCACTGTCACCGGGTCGCGCGGCGGCGGCCCGCTTCACTGAGCGCTTGGCCGTCTTCTCCAGTTGTAGTTCCGCGTCAATCTTATTCCGGAGTTTTCTGGCGTTATGATTTCCACCGCTGAGCCGAATTTGGCCGAGCTGTCTCAGCGCATCAAGAATGAAGCGCAAAGGCTCGGCTTTGAACTCGTTGGAATCTCTCCAGTGCGGGTGCCGCCGCACGAGGAGTCATTCGCTGATTGGCTGCGGAAGAAACTTCACGGTCATCTCGAGTATATGGAGCGAACCGAGCTTTTGCGGCGCGATCCACGGCTGCTTGTCCCCTGGGCGGTGTCAATCATTTCCGTGGGGATGAATTACTACACGCCGTTTAAACGGCCAACCCCGTCAGAACGCGGGCGCGGCTGGATCTCGCGCTATGCTTGGGGTGATGATTATCATGAGATTATCCGGGATAAACTGGAAACCCTGCTCGTATTTCTTCGTGAGATTGGCGGCGAGACGGTGGAAGGCAGAACTTTCGTCGATTCCGGCCCGATTCTAGAGCGGGACTTTGCGGGTAGTGCCGGCATAGGATGGATCGGGAAAAATACTCAGCTGATTTCGCCGAACAAAGGCTCCTGGTTTTTCCTTGGTGAGCTGTTTACCAGTCTGCCCCTTGCTTATGATCAGGCCATTCGTGACCGCTGCGGTCAATGTGACCTGTGCCTAAAAGCCTGCCCAACCGGCGCCTTCATCGGGCCCTATCTTTTGGATGCGCGTCGCTGCATCTCCTATCTTACGATCGAGCTCAAGGGTTTTATTCCACGTCATCTGAGACCCCTTATCGGTAATCACATTTTCGGCTGCGACATCTGCCAGGAAGTATGTCCTTATAATGTTAAAGCGAATTCCACCGATGAACCGTCTTACCTGCCGCGCCAAGGCCTTTATGCTCCCGATTTGGTTGCGCTGCTGTCGATCGACCAAGAGGAATTTCGCCGGCGGTTTCGCGGCAGTCCCATTGTCCGGGCAAAACGACGTGGATTTTTGCGCAATGTAGCCGTGGCGCTGGGCAATAATCGCGCGCCCGAAGCCGTGCCGGCGCTGACCGAGGCACTGAATGACGAAGAGCCACTAGTTCGCGGTCATGTCGCATGGGCGCTGGGCCGGATTGGTACATCTGAGGCGCTCGCGACACTGCGGCAGAAATTGCTTTCAGAAGCTAACCCGGAGGTTAAAAGCGAGATTGAGGAGGCTCTTCGTGAGGCCAGTGAACCTGTCCCTGATCACTTGTAATATAGTGATCCATAATAAGAATAAGCAGCATCATTTTCAAGCAGTGTCTTCGGGTGGGCAAATCATGATTTCGAGCGCCTTCATCAGCTCCTCCTCAATTCTCATGACCCTGCCCTGACCATCGACGCAGGCGTGCTTGGTCGAGCCGGAGGCCAGCCGCGTGGCTTCAGCCTCGCGCATGATTCGGTAGGTGAATGTCAATGATGCGCGGCTGACCGAAGCTATCCGTGTCTCGATGACAATCAGATCATCGTAACGAGCTGGTCTGAAGTATCGGCATGACAGCTCCGCAACTGGAAAATGCATGCCCCGTCGCTCGATGGTTGCGTACGGGATTCCGCTTGCACGCAGAAACTCACCGCGGCCTCTTTCGAACCAGCGTAGGTAGTTGGCGTAGTAGACCACGCCCATTTGATCTGTATCACCATAGATGACTCGATAGGTTGTCACATTTAAATTGTTCGGTTTGCTCGAAGTCATGCGCTCTCACTCGTATGTTGTTTTGGAGCTTTTCTCAACGCCATAGTTCCCGACGCGCCTTGACAATTTGAAATGAAGTATGCTTTAAGTTCTAGAAATTTTCGGCGATCATATTCGTGAATTTCGGGTAAAAAGGTTCGGAGGAATGTAATGAAGCGAACAACTGATTTCTTGACGTTATCAACCGGCTCGCTCCTGCTCGCTGCGGGTTTAATCGCGTGTTCATCTGTTCAGGAACAAACGGCCGCACCCGCGCAAAAACCGACACCGGCGCAGGCCAAACCTGTCGCCGAAGCAAAGACACCGGCAGAGGCAAAAGCCACAAAGAGCGAAACAAAAGAAACCAAATCCAAGGCTGTCGAAGTTGAGGGTGTCATCAGCAGCGTCGGCCAGCGAACGATTACCTTCCAAGTGGAGCGCAAGGGAAAGGTTCGCGAGGAGGTGGTTGGAGTTGATGAGAAAACGAATATCGAAAAAGCCGGCAGCAGAGTCAAATTAAAAGATTTGCAGCAGAGCGATAAAGCCTTGATCAACTATGAACCCGAAGCCTATACTCCGGCAACCGCCATCAAGGTGACTGGAGAAGGTAAATTACAGAAGGTCGGTGGCGACGACTAGCTGCCATAGCGATTGCGGCGGTCGGCGCCGATTAAGCTTAGCTCGATACTGGTTTCGTTCCTTAAGACACGCAGACAGATGCGTTCTCCCGGTCGCTTCTTCCAAAGCTCCTGATAGAGTTGCCGCCGCGAGCGGATCTGCGTTTTCTCAACATCCAGAATGATGTCGCCCTCTTTAAGTCCCTGACGGTCAGCCGGGCTTCCTTCCGTCACTCCGCCGACAACCACATGTCCAGCGAGCAAGTGGGGATAGAAACCTAACCAAGGCTTTTGACTGACAAGGGAACGTTGTCTGAACGCCTGCTCCTGATCGAAGTAATAGCGGATCGGAATGGCCAATGAGAATTTTCCAACATCAGCAAGATTCAAGGAAACCACGCCCAACATCTCTGCTTTGAAATTCGCCAATGTGCCGCCGCCGAAGCCCGGATTGACGGCTGTCACTCTCACCGTTTGGTCGAGCATATATTCCCAATGGCCGTCGTACGGTTCCAGTGAAGTTACATAGCCTCCGCTCACTTTTCGTTCGTTGTTTCCGCTGCTGGCAACGATGAGGCTAGCCTGGCCAAGTGCGGCCGGTTCGCTTGCCGGCTTGAGGAAAGGCAGCCCGCGAGCAGGGATTTTTAAAAGCGCGAGTCCGCTATCGAGATCCTGTGTGACGATCTCACCCGGATACTCTTCTCCTTCGGCTACGGTGACGGTAATGGACGAAGCTCCGGTCACCACGTAATTAACCGTTAAAACGTACCCTTCCGGATCGACTATGGTTCCGGATCCGGTGCGCTCCGAGCCTAGGTTCCTGGTGGACGGATGATCTTCTGGGATCGATACGCGGATGTCTACTGTTGCCGGAATGATGGCATGGATCAAGCCGAGATGGCCGTTCAAAGTCCTGCTCCTTATGCGATTTTACTCGCTGCTGTTAGCGCGAGCATGTCGCGCAGTACTATTCTGCGCGGCTTTACGCCGGTTTAAAGGTCTCCGCCTGAATTCTATTGATGATTGCGGGCTTGTCAACGGTCACTGGCGCGTTGTTAATTTGCTCGTTGGGCGTACGTTGATCGGTTCAAATCTTTCAATCAGCGCGATTTGGCCCCTGTCTTAGGAAGGGTCAAGAGAAGCATATAAAATCGTGAACCTCGGCCGCGGGTTCGAACAATCGAATGGTCGAAGGGGGACCGCGGCATCAATATCGTTTGGCGCCGAACAATACCGCGAACGGCAAATAGCAGCGCTGCCTTTAGCACTGTGGATTTAACTACTGATGAAGAGAGCCAGCGTCGGAAGTTACGGATAAATCACAGACTTTTGTATGTTTGTGATACCTGCCAACTTGACAATAGAGCAGGATCCAATATATTCAAATCGTCCGGCCAACCAGTTCTTTCGCTATGAAAATTCCCGTCGACCAGATAACTCAGTCTCCCAAAGAAATCATGTTTTCAGAGAAGATTGAGGATTTAAATTCGTTTTTCGCAAATGAAAAGTATCGGGATTTTCACTTTCCACCGGTGCTGGATGGAAGTCTGGTTTATTACAGATCGGGGCAGGAGCTTTTTTTCCAGGGATCTTTTGGCGGCAGATTCGAAGGCTGCTGCAGTCGGTGTTTAGCTAATTATTCGTTTGACGTCGAAAAGTCGTTTGACATAGTGTTAGTTCCGGACCCGGCGCGCCCCGGGCGCAAAGTTGAGGAGTTGAGGCGAGAGGAGCTAGGTTTGAGTTACTACTCAAGCGATATTATAGAGCTAGCGCCGTTAATCGAAGAGCAAGTTCTACTGGCCTTGCCGACCCGCCCGCTGTGTCGTGAAGATTGCCGGGGATTGTGTGGTGGTTGTGGAGTTAATCTCAATATTGAAGAGTGCGCCTGCGATCCCGCTGCGCCGTCCGACGCGCGTCTTGCGATTTTTCGGACGCTCAAAATCAATCGTTAGTTTATTGCCAATTTTCTGAACATTGGTTCTGCCGTTTGCCGACGGGAAGGATAGGGTTAAAATGCCTGTACCAAAGAGACGAACTTCGAAACGAGTAAAAAACCAGCGGCGATCGCATGATGCCCTTACCCCGCCGCAATGGAGCACGTGTTCGCAGTGCGGCGAAACCGTCATGCCCCATCGCGCTTGCCGTGCCTGCGGCTTCTACCGCGGCCGGGCGGTTCTTAAAGTTGACGAGAGTTAGTACTTCATTCCTCTATGCCGAAAATCGCAGTCGACGCGATGGGGGGAGATCATGCCCCGGCGGTTGTTGTTGAAGGCGCGCTGCTTGCGGCCCAAGACGTCGATGCGGAATTGATTCTTGTCGGGGACAAACTCGCCATTGAACAAGAATGTTTGCGCATCGGCGGCAAGCTCCCCCGTTTTCCTGTTATTAACGCCACACAAACGGTATCTATGGACGAATCCCCCAGCATTGCACTGAGGAAGAGAGATTCGTCGATGAAGGTCGCGTTCGAGATGATCAAGCGCGGCGATGCGCAAGCCGTCGTCAGCGCCGGAAACTCGGGGGCCATGATGGCCATCGGGATGCTGGTCATCGGCACTTTACCTCAAGTCACTCGACCCGCGATTCTAGCTATCGTCCCCGGAACATCTAAGGGAACCATCATCATCGATGCGGGAGCCAATGTCGACTGCAAGCCGCGCCAGTTACTACAGTTTGGGATCATCGGCTCGGTGTACGCAGAGCGTGGGTTGGGTATCGGCAATCCGCGAGTCGGTGTGCTAAGCAACGGCGAAGAAGACAGCAAAGGGAACGAGTTGACCCGAGCGGCCAGCGAGCTTCTCGACAACGCGCCGGTAAACTATGTCGGATACGTCGAAGGCCGGGACTTTTTCAACGGTAAGGTCGATGTCATCGTGTGCGATGGCTTTACAGGAAACGTGGCACTGAAGACCATGGAAGGGGTAGCGAGCTTTGCCGGCGAAATTTTAAAAAGCGGCTTTGAGAAAAGCTGGTTGAGCCGCTTGGGCTATTTGCTGACCCGACAGATCGCTGCGGCATGCCTATCGAAAGCTTGATTACGCCGAATACGGCGGAGCACGGTTGCTGGGATTGGATGGAGTCGCCATTGTCGCCCATGGCGGGTCAACTGCGCTGGCAATAAAAAACGCCATTCGCGTTGCCAGTGAATCAGTTTCACAGAATGTAAACGGTCACATTAGCGCGGCTTTGGAATCCATGGCTCAGGCCGCAACTGAAAACAAGACTTTGCTGACTACGATCCGGCCTTGATCGAGTCATGCGATCGGGTCAACTGCAGAGCGATGGAAACTGAAGTGGCGATTACAGACAATGTGGCATTTCTTTTTCCCGGCCAAGGCTCCCAGTATGTCGGTATGGGCAAAGATTTGTGCGAGCACTATCCAGTTGCCGCGCAAGCTTTTGAAGAGGCCGAACAGACCCTCGGATTTTCACTCAGCCAGCTATGTTTTCACGGCCCGGAAGCCGATCTTCAACTCACTGAGAACACACAGCCGGCCATTCTGGCTGTCTCGGTAGCCGCGCTCCGCGTTTTGCAATCGGAAACCGCGGTTAAACCGGCTTATGTGGCGGGTCATAGCCTCGGCGAATACAGCGCGCTGGTGTGCGTCGGCGCGCTCTCGTTCAGCGACGCCGTAAGGATCGTGCGAGAGCGCGGTCGTTTGATGCAGGCGGCTGTGCCATCGGGGACAGGCGCAATGGCGGTTATCATGGGTCTCGACGTGGCAGCGGTCAGCTCTATCTGTAAACAGGCAGAGGACGGGGAAGTGGTCGCACCTGCCAATTATAATGGCGGCGATCAAATCGTGATCGCCGGTTCCAAGCCTGCCGTAGTCCGCGCAATGCTTCTTGCCAGGTCTAACGGCGCAAAGCGTGTTATCGAGCTGCCGGTCAGCGCGCCATTTCACTGTCCATTGATGAAGCCGGCGGCGGAAGGATTGAAACGTATTCTGAACGATGTGACGATTCGTCCATTCACAGTCGGAGTTATCAGCAACGTAAACGCCGAGGTGAATCTTGATGCTGCCCGGATCAAGCTATTGCTAGCGGAGCAAGCGATGAGACCGGTACGTTGGGAAGAGTCTGTCCGGAGATTGGAGAGTCTCGGCATCTCTAAAATGCTTGAAGTCGGTCCTGGAAGAGTTCTAAAAGGATTAGTGAAGCGGATCAGCCCGAAAATAGAGGTTGATACGTTCGAAGCACCGCAAGACCTTGCCCGCTTAAGGAATGACATCAAATGAAATTGAACGGGCAAGTAGCGCTGGTGACAGGCGCAAGTCGCGGCATCGGTCGGGCTATCGCCGTGGCTCTCGGTCAAGCGGGGGCATACGTGGTGATTAATTACCGCGGCAATCAAGAGGCTGCGGAGTTGGCGCTCGAAGAGCTTCACGGCACCGGTGGCCAAGGCGAACTTTGCCGATTCGATGTCGCAGTCGAAAGTGATGTTGATGTGGCTGTCAAGAAAATCGTTGACGGACAAGGGAAAGTTGATATTCTGGTGAATAATGCCGGGGTGATCTCTGATACTCTTCTAATTCGCTCAAAGGCCCAAGATTGGGATCAGGTTATAGGGACTAATCTCAGGGGTACGGTTCTTTGTACCAAATCGGTTTGCCGTGCCATGATCCGCCAGCGTTATGGTAGGATCGTTAATCTTTCTTCGGTGGTTGGACAGACCGGCAACGTCGGACAATCAATCTACGCGGCAACAAAGGCGGGAATCCTCGGGTTTACCAAATCAATCGCGCGGGAACTCGCGTCGCGCGGGATCACTGTGAACGCCGTGGCTCCGGGCTTTATCGAAACCGAGATGACCGCTAATTTATCGCCGCAACTTCAGGAGGAATTTCTTCGCTCGATTCCCTTGGGCAGGTTTGGCAGGAGCGAGGAAGTGGCGCAACTGGTGGTGTTTCTCACGGGACCGGGAGCAGCCTATATTACCGGTCAAGTGATGAATGTTAATGGCGGACTTTACATGTAGCAAGAATGGCGGATAAGCAGGAGGAAAACAAAATGGCGGCATCTGTGCAGGCTAGGGTAAAAGAGATCGTGTGTGAACAATTGGGGGTAAGCGAGGATGAGGTGGTTCCTGAAGCATCTTTCATCGAAGATCTAGGGGCGGATTCGTTGGATATTGTCGAATTAGTGATGGCCCTGGAAGAAGAATATGAGATGGAGATTTCCGACGAGGATGCCGAGAAAATTAAGACTGTCCAGGACGTCATCTCGTATATCGATAATCATCGTTAGCTGTTGGATCTATTCAGAAATTTCGGCGGCGAGATGATGCATCCGGAGCTGGAGCTTTGGCCATTTAGGACTCGAGCTCGCACGAGTGTACAACGACTCCTGTTACCTCGCTTTCGCCGGGAAAAGATTTCCGTCTCAATAATTTCATGATTGCTATGGGTAGTGACCACGGCGGAGTAGAACTCAAAGATTTCTTAGCCGGCGTGCTCCGTTCAAAAAATATCGATGTGCAGGACCTCGGCACACATGGCAGTGAATCGGTCGACTATCCCGATTTTGGCCGGCTGGTGTCGCAGCAAGTCTCAGAAGGAGAGGCCGATCGAGGGATATTAATCTGTACCACCGGGATTGGGATGTCCATCTTAGCCAACAAATATCCCAATGTTCGGGCCGCTTTGGTGCAGGATCGTGAAACAGCGCGCACCAGTCGCGAGCACAATGATGCAAATGTTTTGGTTCTCGCCGGAGCTACCACCGAACCTTCCCTCGCCCGCGAGATTTTGGAGATCTGGATTAGCACGCCTTTTGCCGGCGGCCGCCATCAACGACGTCTCGACAAGATAACTGAAATTGAGCGAGATTTAGGAACATTGAGAAACACCAGCGGTAGCAAGCGCGAGGATCTTGATTGATGTCTTTTCTGCAGCAAACCGACAGCGAAGTTTTTGCCTCGATCCAAAAAGAAACGAACAGGCTCGAACAGAATTTGGAGCTGATCGCGTCTGAGAACGTCGTCAGCGAAGCGGTGTTGGAAGCTCAGGGCTGCGTGATGACTAATAAGTACGCAGAAGGATATCCAGGCAAGCGCTATTACGGCGGCTGTGAATTTGTCGATGAGGTCGAATCTCTGGCCATAGCCAGGGCCCGAGAACTCTTTGGCGCCGATCATGCAAACGTGCAGCCTCATTCCGGCAGCCAAGCTAACATGACCGTGTATCTGTCCGTGCTTAAGCCGGGCGATTGTTATCTCGGGATGAATCTTGCGCATGGTGGCCATTTATCAATGGGCAGCCCAGTGAATTTTTCCGGCATTCTGTATCGTGTCATTCCCTACGGGATCTCAGAAAAAACTGGAATCATCGACTATGATGAAGTGGCCAAACTCGCGCGCGAACATCGGCCGAAGCTGATTATTGCCGGCGCCAGTGCCTATC
The DNA here is from genome assembly GCA_963745835.1 of uncultured delta proteobacterium. GTDB lineage: Bacteria > Desulfobacterota > Binatia > UBA9968 > UBA9968 > WHTF01. Next base: position 105,688 of record CAVUZH010000024.1, on the reverse strand, counting down.
CGAGAATCATAGACTTTGCTAAATTTCGTCAAATTGCCGATGAAGTGGGAGCGCTTTTGATGGTCGACATGGCGCATATCGCCGGCTTGGTTGCAGCGGGTGTGCATCCTAGTCCAGTCCCTTATGCGGATTTTGTAACCACCACGACCCACAAAACTCTACGAGGTCCTCGTGGAGGAATGGTCTTGTGCCGCGCCGCTCATGCCAAAACAATAGACAGCAAAGTCTTTCCCGGCATGCAAGGTGGTCCCTTGATGCACGTAATCGCGGCCAAGGCCGTGGCGCTGAAAGAGGCGCTCGATCCAGGGTTCAGGATCTATCAACAGCAAATTGTAAAGAACGCTCAAGCTCTGGCGAAATCTCTCACCTCGAACGGCTACCGTCTTACCTCAGGGGGGACTGACAATCATCTGATGCTGGTGGATCTGCGGAAATCTGAACTGACAGGCAAAGCGGCGCAGGAGACTCTCGATCGGGCGAACATCACGGTTAACCGCAACGCCGTGCCATTCGATACGCGGTCCCCATTTATCACCAGCGGAATTCGCATCGGTACGCCCGCCGTTACGACTCGTGGCATGAAGGAGGAGGAAATGGCTCTGATCGGCGATTTGATTGCCAGGGCGCTCGGCCATGTGGACGATGAAAACATTTTAAGCGAGGTTGCTAAGCAGGTGGCCGCGCTGTGCAGGAAATTTCCAGTTTATCCGCACCGGCTTCCGTCAAATTGACCTGATCGTTATAGTCAACCTACATCAATCCCGCCACTCACAGGATTTACTCTGCGGTCCTGCGATAACCTATTGCCTGGTTTATATAAGTCAACTAGCTGGCTGTGCTCGAAGGAACAATCGGATGAAATGCCCCTTTTGTCATGAGACCGAGAACCGCGTCATCGATTCACGCTTGAGCAAGGATAGCAATATGATCCGGCGCCGACGCGAGTGCTCCAAGTGCTCGCGCCGATTCACCACCTATGAACGGGTCGAAGAGATGATGCCATTGGTGGTTAAAAAAGATGGTCGTCGGGAGACTTACGAGAGGATCAAAATAATCAATGGGCTTAAACGGGCCTGTGAGAAGCGGCCCGTTAGCATCAATACCATCGAAGCCATTGCCGATCGGATCGAGCGAAGCCTTCAGGAACGCGGGGAAAAAGAAATATTGAGCTCAGTAATCGGCGAGGCGACGATGCGAGAACTTCACGACACCGATGAGGTGGCTTACGTTCGGTTCGCTTCAGTGTACCGCTCATTCAAAGATATCAACGAGTTCATGGTGGAGCTCGAGGAGCTTCTCAAGGAACGAAAAGAAATATCCGCGGCTCGAGTAAGCGCTTCGCGACAGAAAAGGAGTTAGCCGGTGCGGCTGCGACGCCAAGAGCAACTTGATCGGCTCTATATGCGGATGGCCTGCCGCCTTGCTGCGAAAGCCGCCGGAAGGACCAGCCCCAACCCTATGGTCGGCGCGGTGCTGCTGCGCGATGGGAAAATGATCGCATCTGGTTTTCACCAATTTGCCGGCGGCGACCACGCCGAGATCGTTGCTCTCGAAAAGGCCGGTAGTAAGGCTAAGGGAGCCATACTCTATATCAATCTCGAACCATGCAATCACTACGGTAGAACACCGCCATGCACCCGCGCTTTGATCGCTGCAGGTGTCAAGGAAATAGTTGTCGGCATGAAAGACCCTAATCCATTGGTATCCGGCAAAGGACTGCGAGCCCTTACCCGGGCGGGCATAAAAGTTCGCACCGGTGTTCTCGAAGCAGAATGTCGAGCACTGAACGAGGCATTTACCAAGTTCATTACTTGCGGAGTGCCGTTTGTTGCGCTCAAGCTGGCGGCGTCACTCGACGGAAAGATTGCTACGGCGAGCGGAGATGCCCGTTGGATTAGCTGCGAAGAATCTCGCGCCACCGTGCATCGCTTGCGCAATCGCTACGATGCGGTGCTGGTGGGAGCGGGCACGGTGATTACCGACAATCCGCAATTGACTTGCCGTATGCCGGGAGGACGAGATCCTTGGAGGATCATCCTTGATGCGCGTTTACGAGTTCCTCTTGACGCCCAGTTTTTGCGCCAGCGCAGCAGCGATAAAAACATCGTTGTGACAAGCGATACCGCACCCGCGGGTAAGATTCGCGCGCTGGAAAATTTAGGCACAACGGTTTGGCGGATGCCTGCGCGCGAAGGCGCGGTGCGGTGGCTTCCGCTGCTGAGAAAACTGGCCAAAACCGGCATTGCCAGCGTGCTTATTGAAGGCGGGGCAACCACCGCTGCCGGCGCTTTGAAGGAGAAGATGGTAGACAAGATGCTGCTTTTCTATGCCCCAAAACTTCTGGGTGGCGACGGGCGTTACATGATCGACAGCTTGGGAGTCGAACATATCAAGCAATCTGTCATACTTCAGAATCTGACAATTCAGAAATCAGGCGCCGACTTGCTGGTTTCAGGATACCTTGAGACGAGCGGGGCTGGCCGATTGCGCTAAGCTGGAAGGTTCGCCTGCATCATGTTTACCGGTCTGATCGAAGATGTCGGACGCGTCGCTAGCTTAGTGCTCAGTAAGCAGTCAGCGGTTTTGACTGTGGAATCAAGTTTGGCACCTCGGGGGATCCCATTGGGCGCTAGTATCGCCGTCAACGGCGCATGCTTAACGGTCGTTCAAAAAGGCAAAAGGACAGTGGCCTTTGATGTTTCGCCGGAGACATTGGAGCGCACCAGTTTAGCTACTCTCGAACCTGGCACACTGCTCAATCTCGAACGTTCGATGCGGCTCGAGGATCGGCTGGGCGGGCATTTGGTTACCGGCCACATAGACGGCGTCGGGATTGTGCATTCGGTCGAAAAAAAAGGAGATTTCACATTTTTTTCCTTCCGGCTTGCGCAACGTTTGGGATCACTGCTGGTCTCCAAGGGGTCGGTTGCCGTTGATGGAATCAGCTTGACTGTAAACCGATGCAGCGCCCGGGAGTTCAGCGTCGCGATTATCCCATTTACTTTGCAAAACACTAATTTGCGCGCCCGTAGGGTTGGTGATAAAGTCAATGTCGAAACAGATCTGATCGGCAAGTACGTTCGTCACTTCGTTAACCAACGAACTAAAAATCAGCTTTAACGCTCGACGCCATTTAGGTACCACCATGCCCATCTCCAGTATTGATGAAGCCCTCGAAGACCTTCGCCAGGGGCGGATGATTATTCTCGTCAATGAGGAGGCTGCAGACAGCGACGGGTTTTTTTGCGTTCCGGCCGAGAAAGTCAACGCCGACATCATCAATCAGATGCTGCACCACGGCAGAGGGGTCATTTATCTGGCACTCACCGAAGAGCGAATTCGCCAACTGGGCATTCTGCTGATTCCGCATGAGAGCAGCAACTTCTCGGGGCATCTATTCGGAGCGGCCTTTTCCGCGCGGCTCGAAGGTGTGCCCGCGGTCTCCGCCAAGGGGCGCGCGCATACGATTCAAGTCGCTGTTGCGGATCAAGCAAAACATGCGGACTTAATCGTCCCGGGACATATCCAGCCGATCCAAGCGCGCTCCGGGGGAGTACTGGCACGCTCGGGGCGAGCGGAAGCTTCGATCGATTTAGCGCGCTTGTGCGGATTTACTCCTGCAGGGGTGATCTGCCACATACTCAATGATGACGGTGCTGTGGCATTGTTGCCGGATCTGGAACAGCTCGCGGAGCGGCTGGGTATAAAAGTCGTGGCCGTGACCCGGCTGATCGCTTATCGCTTGCGCAATGAAAGCTTGGTCAAACGAGCCGCCGAGGAAATCTTTCCAACAATCCATGGCGGCATGTACAAGGCTATCGTTTATCGAAACGAAGTGGATGCTTCCGAGCATATGGCGCTGGTTAAAGGGGATATCAGCAATCCAGACAGCGTCCTGGTGCGTTTGCATTCGGAATGCTTGACCGGAGATGTTTTCGGCTCAGAGCGTTGCGACTGTGGCGACCAGATCCGCCAATCACTCAGGCTCATTGATCAGGCTGGCAAAGGGGTACTAGTTTATATGCATCAAGAGGGTCGCGGCATAGGCCTCACCAACAAGATTAAAGCATATGCGTTGCAGGATCGGGGCTATGATACCGTGGAGGCCAATCTGGAACTAGGGTTCAAAGAAGATCTCCGGGACTATGGGATCGCCGCTCAGATGCTGCGGGATCTCGGGGTGAAAAGCGTTCGCCTGTTGACCAACAACCCGCGAAAAATTTCTGGTATCGAAGAGTACGGGGTCAGGGTCAAAGAAAGAGTTCCTCTCGAAGTATCGCCTCGTGACACCAATATTCATTACCTGCGCACCAAGCAAAAAAAACTCGGCCACTTGCTAACCAATCTGGAAGCGAAACCGGCCAAATCTTAACGTTCCGTTTATGGCCAAAGTCATCGAAGGCACCGTTGATGCGCGCGGCATGAAAATCGGCGTCATTGTCAGCCGATTCAATAATTTCATTACCGTCAAGCTTCTCCAAGGCGCATTGGAAGGTCTGAAGACTCATGGCGGCGCGGATGACGATCTGACGGTGGTTCATGTGCCCGGAGCGTTTGAAATTCCCATCGTCGCGGCAAGGATGTCGGCCAGCGGAAAATTTGATGCGCTCGTGTGTCTGGGTGCCGTGATTCGAGGCGATACGCCGCATTTCGAGTATGTCTGCGATGCTGTAACTCATGGACTTAGCAAGGCCGTTTGGGAATACCGCATCCCGATCGGTTTCGGTGTCCTGACAACCGACAACGTGCAACAGGCAATGGAACGCTCCGGAGTGAAGGATGCGAACAAAGGATATGAAGCCGCTTTAACTGCCATTGAGATGGTAAACGTGCTGCGCCAGCTTGCTCGATAACCGTATGGATTTGTCGTCGTCGAGGGGACTGGCGTCGGATCGTTCAGAATATCCACAAAGATTCTTTTAGTCATGGGAACTAGGCGCAAAGGCAGGGAGTTGGCCCTCCAGGCTCTCTATCAGATTGAAATTACCGGGGATGCTTCAGCGGCAGCGGTTGATCTCTTCCTCAGTCATTTCGAAGGCAGTGCGCCGGCCAAAGAATTCGCGCGCCGTTTAGTATCCGGAGTCGTCAGCCAACGTCCCGATATCGATCGATTGATCGAGCAGTGCACGGAAAACTGGAGGCTCGTGCGCATGGCCAAAGTGGATCTGCTAATTCTCCGGATGGCGGCATACGAATTGATCTTCTGCCCGGACATTCCCCTCAATGTCAGTCTCGATGAAGCTATCGAGATGGGCAAACGGTTCGGCACCGGCGATTCGGGTTCGTTTATCAACGGCGTGTTGGATCAGCTGGCGCATGCAGAGATTGCCAAAGCTCACTGACAGCATGGAATCGCGTTACCAACCCAGAGAAATCGAAGAGAAGTGGCAGAAATTCTGGGAGGAAAATAAATCCTTTCAAGCTGCCGAAGAGCAGGGAAAACCTAAGTACTACGTGCTTGAGATGTTTCCTTATCCTTCGGGCCGTATTCACATGGGCCATGTGCGCAATTATTCCATCGGTGATGTGGTTGCTCGTTACAAGCGCATGCGCGGATACAACGTGCTTCATCCCATGGGGTGGGATGCCTTCGGCCTTCCAGCGGAGAATGCTGCCATCGAACGGGGAATTCATCCCGAGAAGTGGACTCAAGAAAACATCTTGTACATGAAAGCGCAGCTCAAGCGTATGGGCCTGTCCTACGATTGGTCGCGTGAGATCGCCACTTGCCATCCCGAATATTACCGCTGGAATCAATGGATATTTCTGCAGTTCTATAAACGCGGGCTGGCATACAAGAAGAGTTCTTTAGTTAATTGGTGTCCTTCCTGCGAAACCGTCCTCGCTAATGAACAGGTGATTGAAGGCGTTTGTTGGCGCTGTGAATCTACAGTGACTCAGAAAGAATTGGATCAATGGTTTTTTCGCATCACCGAATACGCCGAGGAGCTGTTACAAGATCTCGAAAGACTCTCTGGTTGGCCCGAGAAAGTTCTGCTCATGCAGCGCAATTGGATCGGCAAATCCGTCGGCGCGGAAATCATCTTTCCGCTCGTCGGGCGTGCAGAAACGCTGAAAGTTTTCACCACTCGTCCTGACACCGTATTTGGCGCCACGTTTATCTCGCTGGCGGTTGAGCATCCTTTGGCTTTGAAGCTTTCTCAAGGGCTACCACAAGAAGATGCTGTTCGAGAATTTACCGAGAAAATAAAACAGCAGAAGTCGACGGGGCGTGGCAGTGAAGAAGGTGAAAAGGAAGGAATCTTCACCGGAGCGTACTGCACGAATCCCTTCACCGGTGAAAATATTCCGATTTATCTTGCGAACTTTGTCTTGATGGAGTACGGCACAGGCGCCGTCATGGCGGTGCCTGCCCACGATCAAAGGGATTTCGAATTCGCCCGCAAGTATGGATTGCCGATCCGCGTTGTGATTCAACCCGCGGGCAGTGTTCTGCGCGCCGAAGATTTGACCGAAGCGTATGTTGATGAAGGCATGATGGTCAATAGCGGGCCGTTTAGCGGTTTAAGCAACATCGACGGAAAAGAAAAAATTGCCGAGCATCTCGAAAAAGAGGGATGGGGTAAAAAGGCCGTTCGCTACCGCCTGCGCGATTGGGGTGTGTCGCGGCAACGTTATTGGGGAACGCCGATTCCGATTATTTACTGTGAGCGTTGTGGCGTCATGCCCGTGCCTGAAGATCAGCTCCCTGTTACCCTTCCCATCAATGTGCCGTTTACCGGCAAGGGCCGCTCTCCGCTTGCTGCCAGCAAAAATTTTACTGATGTTCAGTGCCCCCAATGCGGTGCCGCCGCTCGTCGCGAAACCGACACCATGGATACTTTCGTTGATTCGTCATGGTATTACTTGCGTTACGCTTCTCCGAGAACGATTACTGCTCCCTTTGATGCTAAACAGGCCGAGTACTGGATGGCAGTGGATCAATATATCGGCGGTGTCGAGCATGCCGTGCTGCACCTGCTCTATGCTCGGTTCTTTACCAAAGCTCTGAGGGATGTTGGGCTTGCCAATATGGATGAGCCTTTTACCAATCTTCTTACCCAAGGAATGGTTTGCAAAGAAACCTATCGCTGCCTGGAGCATAATTGGCTCCTGCCCACCGAACTTGCCGGTTCGGAAAAGGATGGATGGCGCTGCCCTCATTGCACACGGCCGGTCGAAAAGGGCCGCGTTGAAAAAATGTCCAAGTCGAAGAAAAACATCGTCGATCCGGAAGAACTTGTCGCAGCCTACGGCGCCGACACGGCTCGGCTATTCACCTTGTTTGCGGCTCCTCCGGAGAAGGATCTTGAATGGAGCGATCAAGGAGTAGAGGGGGCGTCTCGGTTTCTAAGTCGGCTGTGGCGCTTTGTTTCACAGCATCGAGAAATGCTGCTTGTTGACGATGCCGATTTGGGACAGCTCAACGGAGCCGCTGAGCTGCGTGACCTCCGTCGCATGATCCACCGGACGATCAAGAAGGTCACGGATGATATCGATGGAAGATTTCACTTCAATACCGCGGTTGCGGCTATTATGGAGCTCTTTAACGCACTCAATATTGCCGCGAACCGGGACGGAGGACGCTTGGCTGCGCCGGTGATCAGGACCGGCATGGAAACGATCATCCTGCTTCTCTATCCATTCGTGCCGCACTTGATGAGCGAACTCTGGCAAAACATCAACAAAAGCCAACCACTGGATCAAATACCCTGGCCGGAGTATTCACCGGAGGCGCTCGAAGAAGAGCAATTTCTTATCGTCTTGCAAGTCAACGGCAAAGTGCGCGGGAAAATGACCGTCCCTGCCGATATCCAGAGAGATCAGGTTGAGACTGACGCTCTGGCAGAGCCAAGGGTTAAAGCTTTTATCGGCCGGAAAAAGGTCCAGCGGATCGTTTACGTACCGCGGAGGCTGGTCAACATTGTCTTGGAGGGATGAGGCTTGAAAAATACTCTGCGGCAAACTATGGAACGGGCAAGTGCGTTAACCACACTCGGTTACCTTTGTGCCGCTCTGTTAATGGCTGGCTGCGGCTATTCATTTGCCGGACGAAGCGAGGCTTTTCCGAACGACATCCGGACGGTTTACATTGAAGCGTTCATCAATCAAACGCGCAATGTCGGTCTGGAGAAAGAACTAACCTCAGCGCTGCGTAGCGAATTTTACCGGCGCGGGCAACTCCGTGTGGTTGATACGCTTGATCAAGCCGACGGGATTGTTGCGGGAGTCGTGCGCTCGTTTGAGAGCCATGTCGCTTCAGTTAACCGCTATGACGAAGTGCTTCAGTATGAAACGGCCATGGTTGTCGATGCATCGCTGCGTCGTCGAGAGCCAAATGAAATTATCTGGCGAACCCAGGGCACGCGCCTGACGGATATCTCTGGCGGCTCCCGGGCCGCGGTAGTGACCAGCTCCTCGGAATTCAAAACCAGGACGTTGGATGCGTCGGACGTTCGTCGGCTGACTGATATCCAATTGACCGAGACAGAAAACCGCGCGGTGCGGGGACAGCTAGTCGAACGTTTTGCGCGAGAGCTGCATCAAAGATTGATGGAGATGTTCTAACGCCCGACAGTCCTGCGGCCGCATTGACGGGTAGCGAGGATACGCCTGCTATGCAGACGGGGAGGTGCGAGCGGCCGCCCGTGCCAATCGGGAAAGCCAGCGTGATGCGGTATTTCGATTGATGATTCCCTTGCTCACCGCCTTACCGAGTGCCTTATTGACGGCTTTGATATCAGCGCCCTGAGAATCGGGTGTTTGAGTTGAGACTGCCTGGCGCGCTTTTTTGATCAAGGTCCTCACCTTGGATCTCGTCTCCTGGTTTCTTGCCTTTCGTTTCAGACTTTGCCTGTGTCTTTTAATTACCGACGGATGAACTGCCAAAGCTAGCCTCCTAAATAATGTTTCCATTTACCTACCATCTTGGGTTATCGGAGTCAATTTGAACGAGGAAGCCGGGAAATTAACGCGGGCCGCCGGAGTGGTAGGCTTTTTCACCTTGCTCAGCCGAGTCTCGGGTTTGTTTCGCGATATTGTTATCGGGTTTCTCTTTGGCGCGCAGGGTGCCGCCGATGCCTACTTCGTCGCCTTTAGAATCCCCAATCTTTTGCGGCGACTTACAGCGGAAGGCGCTTTGACGGTAGCCTTTATACCGGTCTTTACCAACTACTTGGCCAAAGAAGGAAAGGCCGAGGCGATTAAAGTTACTCAAATTGTATTTACCTTTTTAGCTATATTTCTCGCTGTGATTACATTGTTCGGAATCGTTTTTGCCCGCCCTCTTACTCAGTTCTTCGCTCCCGGTTTTGTCCAGGAGCCTGAGAAATTTGAGGTGGCGGTATCGCTGACCCGTTGGATGTTTCCCTATATCTTTTTCGTCAGTCTGGTTGCTTTGGCCATGGGAGTACTCAACGCACTGCGCCATTTTATGGCGCCAGCGATGTCGCCCGTTCTATTCAACCTCTGCAATATCGTCTGCGCAATTCTGTTTTACCCGTTGCTGGATGAACCGATCCTTGGGCTGGCGTTCGGAGTTCTGATCGGTGGAGCGGCGCAGCTTGTATTTCAGATACCTTATTTGCTGAAACAAGGTATTCATTTGCGGTTTAATTTTAATTTAAAACACCCGGGATTGGGTCGTCTGTTGTACCTGATGGGACCAGCGGCATTCGGAGCGGCGGTGTATCAAATCAACGTTCTGGTTAGCACTATGCTGGCTTCCTTTCTGCCGAGCGGAAGCGTTTCTTATCTGTATTATGCAGACCGATTTTTAGAGTTTCCGGTGGGAATTTTTGCTATAGCCCTGGGCACGGCAGCCCTACCCAGCTTTTCCACATTGGTGGTTACGGGTAACGTCAAAGAGCTTCGCGCGACGCTGGCGTACGCGCTCAGAATCGTTAATTTCATTTGTTTACCCGCGACAGCCGGCTTAGCTGTCCTGGCGGTTCCGTTATTCGCGATCTTTTTTCAACGAGGCGCGTTCGATTCGACCGCCACGCTGAACTCGGCTCAAGCCCTCATTTTTTTTTCATTCGGGCTCTGGAGTATCTCAGGAACGAAGTTAGTCGCGCCAGTGTTTTATGCAATGGAGGACACTAAGACCCCGGTATTTGTTGGAATCATAGCGTTTGTCATAAATCTCGTTGCCAGTCTTGCGCTGATGGGTGAGATCAATGTTGATGGCAATTCCGCCGGCGTGATAACCCGAATGGTCGCTTCGGCATCAGTTAGCATCGGTTTAGTTTCGTTGGGGCATGGCGGACTTGCGTTAGCGACAACGATTTCCTCCTTATGCAACTTCTTTATCTTGTTGTTTATTCTGCATAGGCGCCTAGAAGGAATTCCATTAGGAGATGTCGCCCACTCCTTTCTGCGGAATCTCATCAGTACCTTGCTTATGGCGATACCGCTTTTTTGGCTCGCTGGTAAAGTTGACTGGACAGGCACCGGAATCGCCGTGTATTCGAAAGCTTTGATTCTGGCTTGCCTGATTTGTCTCGGAATATCATTGTATCTCGGGCTCAGTTATCTGCTTAGGAGTACTGAATGGCAGATTTTAGATCAATGCCGGCGCGCGGCGCAGTCGCGCCTGCGCAGACGCTGACTCGTAAGCATGGACGGAACTAGGGGAAAGACTGCTGTCAAACCGGGCATTCTGCTCGGATCCGCGATCTTTCGCAGGTACACGCCGGTTCTCGTTCGGTTATCAACAACTTATGCACAAGAACTGTGGCCAACATCATTCCTCGGATCAAAATTCGCGGGCATCACGGATAGCAGGCTCGTTTGACAATTGGCTGCTGCCTAAACACAAAGCCAGCTTTTGGTTCGACTGATCTCCGGCACAATATCTCTGCCGCTTTGAACGGAGAGCTGGCCAACGTATGAAGACCGAGTGAAATGTTGCGCGCAGCGATTCTTGCTGAAAGTCGCTCTTCTGTAATCGTTGACTATAGCGGCGCGCGCTCTCGAAGCGTTCAAAAGCCTTGCATCCACGACTGACATATGTAATAAAATTTACTTAGTTAAACGTTTTTTGTAGATGTGTGACGGGAAAGGAGGTGAACTAATGATCGGTAAGAAAATTGTTCTAATGTCAGGGATATCCCTCTTTACTTTGACTCTTGCAAGTGCAGGGTGCGGCAAGAAAGAAGAGCCGGCTCCACCGCCGCCTCCGCCTCCACCAGCTGCAGAGCCAGCACCGCCGCCAGCTCCGGCGGAACCGGCACCAGCAACGCCGACACCGGGCGGCGATGCGGGGGCTCCAGCCACTAGTGAAAAAGCTCCTGAAACGAAGGACGAGGCGAAAACCAAGTAAGGTTCTAACCCTCAGGTTATTTGCCAACCAAAAAGGGGAAGGGTAATTATCCTTCCCCTTTTTGTAATTGCGCCGTGGAAGGCCTGTGGTATCGGATAGTTATTTAACTTTTACGGAGCACCTTGAAGAGCTTCGTTGGTGCTTGCTGAGGGCGTTGGCTGCGGTTGTTGTCGCTTCACTGGCCTGCTATTTTTTCGCCGATGCGATCTTTGCGGTTATGGTGGATCCGCTCAAGCAAATTCTGCCTCCCGGCCAAAATTTAATTGGTACTACCGTCACCGAAGCCTTTTTCACTGAAATAAAAGTCTCGTTTTTAGCGGGCGTGCTTTTTTCCTCTCCTTTCGTTTTTTACGAAGTCTGGCGTTTCATCAGACCGGGCCTGATCGGCAACGAGAGCAGATTAGTCATCCCGTTTGTTCTGTGTGCGACTCTATTCTTTCTCGGCGGCGCGTATTTCTGTTACCGAATTGTCCTTCCGGTGGCATTTTCGTATTTTATCGAACAGTACGGCACTTTGGGAGTTACGCCGGCAATCCGGCTAGGCGAGTACTTCACTTTTTTTTTTCGTATGGTGCTGGCCTTCGGAATCACCTTTGAGTTGCCAATTATCACATTTGTACTCGTCAGGTTGGGAGTCTGGGATCACCGCTTCATGCGACGGTCCTTTCGTTATGCGGTTATTGTGATATTCATACTGGCTGCGTTTTTAACACCGACGCCGGATATCATTAATCAATTGTTGTTAGCCGTACCAATGCTGCTGCTATACATTCTAAGTATAGGTGTCGCATATGTCTGGCGTAAATCTGAGTGAGCTTGGTTTCTCAGTCATAGGGACGAGGAGGATTGATGGTTGCATTTGTTATCGCCGTAAGCTTTTTGTCGCTGGTATTCGCTATCTATCTGGCGCGTTGGGTGCTGGCGCGCGACACCGGTACCCCAAAGATGCGGGAGATATCCGATGCCATCAAGGAAGGCGCTGAAGCTTTTCTCTCACGGCAGAATCGAACGATTATATTGATGTCCGCTGTTTTGGCCGCGGTGATCTTTTTTCTGTACGCATATGTTCGCGCGCCCAGTCCGGCAGATCCGGTGGCGCCCGTACAAATGGCCTTTTGGACGACTTTTTCTTTCGCTCTCGGGGCTCTTTGTTCGGTAATTGCCGGTTATATCGGCATGTGGGTGTCAATTCGCGCAAATATCCGAACCGCTTCGGCTGTCCGCGCTAGTCTCAACGAAGGCCTGCGCATCGCAATGCGCGGCGGCGCTGTGTCAGGCTTATTTGTCGTTGCTATGAGTCTGCTCGGTGTCGGCGGCCTCTACGCGCTGCTCGAGTTCCTTGGGCACGACCCGCAGAAAATTCCATTCACGATTGTCGGATACGGCTTTGGCGCATCTTTTGTCGCGCTTTTTGCTCAGCTCGGCGGAGGCATTTACACCAAAGCAGCGGATGTCGGCGCGGATTTGGTCGGCAAAGTAGAAGCCGGCATCCCTGAAGACGATCCGCGTAACCCGGCGGTTATCGCAGACCTGGTTGGCGACAATGTCGGGGACTGCGCCGGCCGTGGTGCTGATTTGTTCGAATCCACCGCGGCGGAGAATATCGGCGCGATGATCCTTGGAGTGGGCCTCTATCCCTACTTCGGCATCAAAGGAATCGTTTTTCCGTTAGTCGCGCGTGCACTTGGTCTCCTCGCCTCGATCGTCGGTATCATGATCGTTAAAACAGATGAGAACGGCGACCCGATGCACGCTTTGAACCGGGGATATTACGTAACCAGCGGGTTGGCGATGGTTGGCTTTTTCGTTTGCGCTCAATGGCTTCTAGCTGTCGATCCGGCGAAGTACCCAGAAGCCCAGTCCGCGTGGTTTTACTTTTTTCTCTGCGGCGTCATCGGCATTCTGATGGCGCAAGCTTTCGTCTATATAACGCAGTACTATACTGAATATAAATATCGCCCGGTGAGAGAAATCGCCGAGGCCTCTCAAACCGGACCGGCAACAAACATTATCGCGGGAATCGCGGTTGGCTTTGAGTGTGTAGCGGCGCCGGTAGTCGTCATTTCGGTAGCGATTATTGCTTCCTACTATTTGGGGCTGAATAGCGGAGTTAAAAATGCGGGCCTTTTCGGCACCGCGGTTGCCACCATGGGAATGCTTGGAACGGCGGCATATATTCTTGCAATGGACACCTTCGGTCCGATCACCGACAACGCCGGCGGTATCGTCGAAATGAGCGGCCAGCCGAGGAGGTTCGCCGTAAAACCGACAGGCTCGACGCCGTAGGAAATACCACTAAGGCGTTGACCAAGGGTTATGCTATAGGATCAGCGGCGCTGGCGGCGTTCCTGCTATTTTCGGCTTATCTCGACGAAGTGGCTCACTATGGTCATCGGCTCGAAGCGGTCAATATAGCCAAGCCGGAAGTATTTGTCGGCGCACTGCTTGGGGCAATGCTGGTTTTTCTTTTTTCCGCGTATGCGATCCGGGCAGTCGGCAAAGCCGCGTATTACGTTATCAACGAGGTCCGGCGCCAGTTCAAAGAAAATCCAGGCATACTTCAGGGCACGGTAAAACCTGATTATCGTCGCTGTGTCGATATCGTTACCGTGGGTGCGCTGAAACAGATGATCCTTCCCGGCGTGGTCGCGGTGACGATGCCAATTGCTGTCGGCTTACTGTTCCGCTCTTTCGGCGTCGGTGCCGAGGCGGTCGCGGCATTTCTAATGGTAGGCACCATCGCCGGTATTCTCGTCGCTACCTTTCTCAACAATAGTGGCGGAGCCTGGGACAATGCCAAGAAATATATCGAAACCGGTGCCTACGGCGGCAAGGGATCGGAACCGCATAAAGCCGCGGTGGTTGGAGACACGTTAGGTGATCCTTTTAAAGATACTGCGGGTCCCAGTTTGCACGTGCTGATCAAATTATTGGCGACAATTACGCTCGTGCTGGCGCCGCTTTTCGTGTAAGCGGCTGGTTTGAAACTTTCTCGTTCGACCTTTCTGATCGAGATGGCAGAATCTTTTGAGCGATGGATTTTTAACGCCCGGATGGTGGAATTTGGTAGACACACGGGACTTAAAATCCCGAGGACCGAAAGGTCCGTGCCGGTTCGAGTCCGGCTCCGGGCACCACGCAAGTCTGGCTAGAGCATCCGCGGTTTCAGCGAGTCGAGGCTTTTTCTGTAGATGAAACCTGTGGCCAATGCATCTACACTGGGCTTCTCCCAGCGATCGGGAACTAGAAATAAGTTAGTGCTGATGATGCTTGCTTTGAACATGTAGAGTGGTGAAAAGGAGGTAGTTTCATCATGCCTCAGTATGAAATCCACGTACTTTGCAGTGAATGTGGTGCCGAACATCCGATGCGTGTTCGGCTTCACCTCGATGATGGTCCTGCCGATAAGCGCAGTATCAGTGAAACTTACAAGGGAAGAAACCAGCCTCCCCAGCTCCTCGCCGTTGGCGGCCACAAAACGTTGTGCTTGAAGACAGGTAAGATGTTCGTACAGGAGAATGAGGATCAAATCTTTTTGATACCTCGATGAGCTTAAGCTCGACAGCGAAAACTTTTCCCGGTCATGGGACAGATAATGCGCTCGCGTCGCAGTCCGTAGACAAAAAAATAATGCTTCGGCTTATTCCGGCGCTTTTTCACGCCTCGGCGTGGCATATGATTTGCCCTCATTTTTGATTTTGACATGTAAAGATCGTCGCGATCAAATTACGAGGAGGTTATGCTATGAACGAAGATGTTTTTTCAGGAAAATGGCGAGAAATGCGTGGCACCTTACGATCTTGGTGGGGCCGGCTCAGCGACGATGATTTAGAGATAATCGGCGGAGAAAAAGACAAGTTGGTAGGCTTGGTACAAGAAAGGTACGGTCAAACTCGCGAGCAGGCGGAGAGAGAAGTCGATCGTCGCCTTTCCGAGTATGGGACCGGTGGCGGTGGAATAGGTTCCAACCTAAGATCTCAAGTTGACGAACTGGGAGCTACCGTGTCCAACAAAGCCGGTGAGGCGGCGGGGGCGATGGCTAGCCGAGTGCAAGCGGCCCGGTCCTATTTGCAGGAGCGAGATTTCGATGAATTGACCGGTGAGATAGCCGCATGGGTTCGTCGCTATCCAATTCAAGCCTGTTTGATCGGCATCGGTTTGGGCTACTTGATAGCGCGTAGTATTGGCGGCAGTGATCGATCCTATGACGAATAAAGTTGATTGTGCATTCGAGGTTACGGCGGACTGATCCTGCTCCGGAAAGCCTGTCATCTCAATTGCAAAAATGCCCCGATCGCCCTGCGACGGGGCATTTTTTTGTGAGTTGTATTGCATTCAACGAATCAATAAATCGAAAAGCCACCCCCCTTGCTAACAAGACTTTTAACCGACGCTAAAATTCTAGATAACATAAAATTGTAAGCTATCAGAAACGAACTAGTCGAGCCCAGTTCAATCTACAATCGCTCGAATTGATCGACCTCTAAGTGATCCCCTGAGAATCTTTCAAAATAGCGGGCGATGTGTCATTAGACAGGAACAACGTGACGGATCGCATAGTGCCAAAGCAAGAAATGCCGACCAGAGAAGCGGTTCTATGTGAACGTTTTGGCCTCGATGACAGGAGGTATCTGTGGCTTTCGCAAAAATTGGAATCATGAGCATTGGCGAGATGGGATATCACTGGGCAAAGCTCTTGAAAGCTCGGGGTGCCGAGGTGCTGACTTATGATCGAGATCGTAGTCCGGTGACACAAAGGCGCGCTGAAAACGCAGGAGTCGAGTCCACTGGTTCCCTGACAGAACTGTGCTCGAGCGCGGATCTAATCGTCTCGATCGTGGTGCCATCGGCAGCACTCAAGCTAGCAGCAGAAATCGCCAAGGCCGCGGGCGATGCTCATCGCAAGGACTTGATCTATTTCGACGCCAATGCGATTTCGCCGATGACTGCGGAGACGATTAACAGAGTCGTCAGTGAAAGCGGTGTGAACTTTGTTGATGGCTGCATAATCGGTTCAGCCTCTAAAATGGACAAAGGAGCGGTGATCTACGCCTCCGGTCCCGAAGCATCCCGCATTCTCGAGCTTGGCGGTTATGGTCTAAGCGTGCAAGTTCTTGGAAGTGGAACATCGCAGGCATCCGCCTTCAAAGTAGTTTATGCCGGGTTGACGAAAGGATTGCAGGGACTGTTCGTTGAACTGCTTATGGGGGCCAAGCGCTTCGGTCTGCTCGATGAGATCATCAAACGATACGATGAGAGCTTCCCCGGTTTGCTCGAGAAAGTCAGTTCTAGCATCGTTGGACTGCGCATCCATGCGAGACGTCGCGCTGAGGAAATGGATGAGCTCCAGCGCACGTATGCCCATTACGGTATGCAAGCTTTAATGGCCCCGGCGATCCAAAAAGTTCTGGGCAACATTGCCGATTTGGAGATCCGCGAAACCTCGGCGAAAGGCGCGCGTGAGGGAGATCTCATGGAGACGCTGGAGTTGTTTTATCAACAGGGACTTTTGAGCAATACGCGTCTTGCGCCAAATGCGAGCAAGTGATAGGCGCATGGGTGATTGAATTGACTAGGATGTTCTAAACAAGAGGAGACACACAGTGGCGAAATCGCAAAGCAGGGTAGAAAAGAAGCAACCACAATACGGGTCGGATGTCGTTGTCGATCTAATGAAAGCCCATGACATCGAATATGCGGCGTTCAATCCGGGAGCGACCTTTCGTGGCATTCATGACTCCATCGTAAACTACGGTGGGAACTACAAGCCGGAAGTGATTTTTTGTTGCCATGAGGAATTTTCCGTGGCGATCGCTCATGGCTACGCCAAGGCGAAAGGTAAGCCGATGATCGCCATTGTTCACAACATGGTGGGCTTGCAACACGCGAGTATGGCAATCTTCAACGCTTGGATAGACCGGGTGCCAATCATTGTCCTGGGCGGCACCGGTCCGATGAACACCAAGCGACGCCGGCCTCGCATCGATTGGATTCACACCGCTCTTGTGCAGGGAAACCAGGTTCGGGATTACGTGAAATGGGACGATCAACCCTATACGCTTGCCGATGTTCCGGATTCTTTCATTCGCGGATACCGGATCGCCACGACGGAACCGATGGCGCCGGTTTATATCAATTACGACGCCGACATTCAGGAAGAGTCTGTTTCCACCCCTGTCGAGTTGCCGGATATTAGCCGTTATGCGCCGCCAGCTCCAGTACAGGCCAACCCTGTGGAGCTGAAGCGCGCCGCCGAGCTATTAGTCAATGCTCAAATGCCTTTGATCATTGCAGATAGCTTGGGACGCAACCCACAAACAGTGCCGACATTGGTTGAGCTTGCCGAGCTGTTGGCGATTCCAGTGATCGATAAAGGGGCGCGCTTTAATTTCCCAACCACCCACCCATTGGATGTTACCGATGGGGCAAAGGAGATCTTGCCCAAAGCCGATGTGATTTTGGCTCTGGACGTCGCCGATTTGTATGGATCTCTTACGACCGTTAGCAAGCAAACCCGCGACTGCGTCTATGTGACCTCACCATCAGTAAAGATCATCACTATTTCGATGCACGACATGCTGGTGCGCTCGTGGGCCGGAGATTACCAGGCCTTACAGCCCACCGATATTCCACTCACGGCCGATACTTCGGTGGCGGTGCCGGAACTGACTCGCCTCTGCCGCGAACTTTTAGGCAAGGATTCGAAGAGGAAATCGTCAATCGAGGCAAGACAGAAAGAACTGGCCGACAAAAGTAAGAGTCGGCGGGCTAAGTGGTTGGCCGATGCGCAAGCCAAGGCTTCGCTGCAAAACATCTCGACCGCTTTTCTCGCGTATGATCTAGGTGAGGTGATCAAAAGAGAGGATTGGGTGCTGGTGAACGGAACCTCAAACGGCTGGGCTCGCCGTTTATGGGACTTCACCAAACCGAACCAGTATCTTGGCGCCAGCGGCGGCGCCGGAGTTGGTTACGGCGCCAGCGCAGCCATCGGCGCAGCCTTGGCTTTGAAAGGGACCGGCAAAGTCGCAATCGATATCCAGTCGGATGGCGACTTGCTCATGACCTCGAGTTGTCTCTGGACCGCGGCCAAACACAGGATTCCTCTACTGATGGTGCTGCACAACAATCAGTCTTTTTACAACTCCGAAGAGCATGGGATCGAAGTGGCTAAGTTTCGCAAGCGACCGGTCGAGAACGCCGGTATAGGAACTCACGTGGACGATCCGGAGGTCGATTATGCCAAGATGGCGCAGTCTTTTGGCGTGCATGCCGAAGGGACGATCCGCCGAACCTCGGAATTGCGTCCGGCGATCGAGCGCGCGTTGAAATACGTAAAGGAGAAGCAATTGCCGGCTTTGGTGGACGTGGTTTCAGAGCCGCGATAGGAGCTTTCGTTGTGAGCAACGATCTCTACGTTGCATTTCGCGAGGCCATCGATTGTCCGGAAGATCAGATCGATCTCGGCCGCGCGGCTCTAGCAATTGCCATGCATGAGTATCCGGATCTTAAAATTGACGATTACCTGTCCCAGCTCGATGGGCTGGGACAGGCAGTCGAGCTTAGAATCGGTGGCGAGAAAAATCCCTACCGCACTATCGCCGCACTCAACACGGTCCTCTTCAAAGAGCTAGGTTTTCAAGGAAACCGTTCTGAATACTACGATCCGAAAAATAGTTTCCTAAACGATGTCATCACTCGCAAGAAAGGAATTCCTATCAGCCTTTCGGTGGTTTACATGGAGGTGGCCCGGCGAGTGGGATTATCGCTTGAGGGAATAGGTTTCCCGGGTCATTTTCTGGTCAAGTATGACGATGGCGATGTGGAAATTTTGATCGATGTTTTCAACGGGGGAGAGATCCGTGCTCGGGAAGATTTGGATCGAATGCTGCAACAGCTTTATCGAGGTCAGGTGTCGTATCAACCCGGTTTTGTCGCCACTTTAGGCAAACGAGACATTTTGCGGCGGATGCTCAATAACCTGAAATGGATTTACCTGGAGAGAGGCGAACCGTTGAAAACTCTGTCGGTGCTCGATCAGTTGGTGGTACTGGATCCGAGCGCCGCCAGCGAAATTCGCGATCGCGGGCTCTTGTATATCACCCTTGAATGTTATGCGCCCGCACTCGATGATCTGGAAAGCTACTTAAGATTAGCTCCTGGTGCCGAAGATGCGGCGATGATAAAAGCGCAGATCGAATCGGTAAGACACCGATACGTCCAGATTCACTGACACGCAATTCTCTGGCACCGGTTTTTATCGTCTGGCGAATTCCTTAAAGTTTGCGGCGAAGGAAGTGGTTAACGAGAAATCCTGGATCATCGCCCGCGTAAGGCGCCACGGCCGGATGTGCCATAATTTCATCTGGCGCGCATTGTGAATCGTATGGCTCCAAATCCGCTGCAGTTCCTGTCTGGAATAGACCACCCGATTGTTAATCGCGTCGAACTTAATCAGCCGTAAGCTAGCACGCGATGGCAATGAACCCCGTAACTTTGTGTAAGCTTCCTGCCACTCGTTCACGCGGTCGCTGAGACGTACGTTCGCCTGTAGGCTGTGCATCTCATCAAGGCAACTTCGTGCCGCTTCCGTTTCGACGGAACGGACCTCTTGTATCCTATTTCTCAGGTGTTCCCATTGCTTTAGAAAGCGGTTCAGATCGCTGCGGTTGTAAAGAATTCTCGACGAGAGCTCTTCCAGAGGATCTAGCAGGGCTCTGGCCCGTCCCGAAAGCGTTTCTCGTGCGTTACTGTAAACATTTTGTAGCTCAGCAATTCGTAAAGCTTGCCAAATATCTGTTTGTATTTTCTGGATCTGCTCGACCCACCGCTCCTCGGTGTCGCTTTTTTTTCTGGTTTGCAGCCAAACTTCTTCAATCTCCTTCAAAAACTTGGCCCAATTGACTAGCAGGTGCGTAATTTCTTTACTGCGCTTCCAGGCATGAACCGGTATAGAGTCGATGGCATAGCCTGGCCGGCGGGCTTTACGATCCTTGAGCCGGAAAAAACCGGCGACCATCGGGTGCTGTTTCTCAATCAAAGCCGCGTTCTTGTACCACAAGAAAATCGACATCAAGTTCCAGTAGTTTCTCGGATTATCGGCCCACCTGGAAAGGACCCTGATCATATTTTCTTTGCTGTAAAATGTTCTCCAGGCGTTTTCATAACAATCGGTCCACTCTTGTTCGCTCATCAGCGGATGCTTGATGGTGGCATGAAATGAGTCGCGCTTATTGAAATCCGGATCCATCCAATCGCCCCGTTTTTTCATCTCTCGATGATCGTGCGACCCCGGCAGGGGAGTTAGCATAAAAAATGAAGCCTGATCGGGGCCAACCTCGTCGATGAGAAAGCGGATGTCGTTCGGAACCTGCTCTTTTGAATCCCAGGGTAGGCCGATGATATAGCCGGTATGAACCACTACTCCGACTTGATGCCATTCTTGGATGATCTCGCGATACTCTTCAACTTTGTTTTGCTTTTTGCCTTCAGACTCCAAGTTCTGCGGATTGACGCTTTCCATGCCGATAAAGACCTGCGTGCAGCCCGCTTTCGCCGCCAGTGAAACGAAGTCTTTCGGCTTCCTTGCGAGGTCAACCTGCATCATGAAGGTCACATCGAGACCTTCTTCTCGAAGTTTGATAATCTCTTCAAACGTTTCGCGCCAGAGTTTTTTGCGAGCAAAGTTATCGTCAGTGAAAAAATAAAATGACACGCCATGATCGCGATAGTTCCGGCGCATCATTGCCGCGATGCTTTGCGGGCTTCGTTCACGCATCTTACGCCCTTGAACATTGATGATCGTGCAGAAGCTGCAGGCAAATGGGCACCCGCGTGATGTATCTGCCGTGCCAAAGCTAGGGTAGGCAAAATGCTCCATGGTTTTGGAGCTGGTTTTCGGCAATGGCGAATCTTCGATGTCGACCAAACTTTGTAAATCTTGGGCGAAGCTATAAAGGGGTTTGAGTTTCCCTTCGAGAAAGTCCGTTAGAATCATGTCCCACTTGCCTTCGACTTCGCCGGATACCGCGCAGATGCCTTCCCGAAAAAGTTCTTGCATGTCGGGTTCCTGCTCACCCAACATGTTGACGGTTCCGCTCGTGTGAAAGCCGCCGATGATCACCGTGATCCCCTCGGCGCGCAGGATCCTTGCCATATCAACAGCGCGGGGAAATTGATTGGTTTGCACGCCAACCATACAGACCAGCAGCTGCGTATTAGGCTCGCTGTTCCAGCGAATGATTTTGTGCAAAGGAACTTTTTCTGCGGTTTCGTCAAATGTGGTAATCTCTATCGGAAGATCTCCAAACACACGGCGCTGTATCACATCTTCAGTCAAGCCATGGAGAACGTTTAACGTGTTACTCGGTAGGACGCCTTTCCAAAAGCGAATGACGTAACCGTCGTCGTCATACTTGGAGGGCTTGATCAAAACTATCCGCAGTTTTTCAATTGTCTTTTGCTGATGCGTCACGCTGCCCTCCATGAGCTTGTAAGTATAGCTGACATCTTTTATAGATAAATTAATAAATTCAAGCCCTTGGCAACTGTAACAACCACCCTATACCAAGTCAAGCTTTTTGCACAGCTTGGCAGACCTGTAACTGCTTGCCGGCCCTAGCCTCGATGATCCAACTGCTTCATGTTACCAAAACTTATCCTCCGAGTTCACCGGCTCTGACCGACATTACGCTGAGTATCGAGGATGGTCAGTTCGTTTTTCTCACCGGACCTAGCGGCGCGGGGAAAACCACGCTGCTTAAGCTGCTGTTCCGGGAGGAAGAACCCAGTGAAGGACAGATTCTAATTGATCATCAGAACGTCACGCGTTTGCGCAGCCGCGGAGTCGCTCGCCTACGGAGGCGCATTGGGCTTGTCTTTCAAGAATTCAGATTGTTACCGCGGCTCACCGTAATGGAAAATGTCGCATTAGCGGCGCAAGTGGTAGGCGTGTCGCGCCGCGAGGCTCAGATCAAAGCTGTTCGCATACTGAGGGAACTCGGACTAGAAAAACCACAAGCCAAACCGCTGATGCTCTCAGCCGGGGAGCAGCAACGCGTCGCGATTGCACGAGCTTTGATCAATGAACCCAGATTGATCTTGGCTGACGAGCCGACTGGAAACCTCGATCCGGGCCTTGCCGAAGAAATCATGCGAATATTTCTCAAATTGCGCGAAGCTGGAACTACTCTCATCGTTGCCAGTCACAATCTGGATCTGATCAAGCGGTATGGCAGCCGAATTCTTTCACTGCGTCAGGGTCGCCTCGTTGATGATCTCGAAAGAGTGACGGAGGCGCACGCGTCTTGAGCTGGTCGCATATCGCGTTTGTCGCTCGTCGTGTGCGCCAAAGCTTATGGGAGCTGCTGTGGAGTCACGTCCTTACTTCGGGAACTATGGCGACCTCGTTATTCGTTTTCGGTGTTTTTATCCTCCTTCAAGAGAATCTTCAGCATATGCTAAACGGCTGGGGAGATCAGATTCAAATAAACACCTATCTCGCTAACGATGTCGGTACTGAGCAAGTGGAAGCGATGATGGACCGGATTCGGGCAATGCCGGAAGTCGAGGGTTTGCGGCATATCTCCAAAGAGCAAGCCTGGAACGATTTCCAAACCGCTTTAGGCGCCCAGTCCGCTGTTTTAGAGGGTCTGCCCAGCGATGTTTTGCCGGCGTCGTTTGAAATCACCGTTAAGCCCGTTTTTCGGGACCCGCCGCGAGTTCAGGATCTCGCGGGTCGCCTCGGCAAGATCAACGGCATTGCGGCTGTGGAGTATCCGCAACAGTGGGTTGACCGACTCAACCTGTTCGTGTTAGCGGTCCAGTGGGCCAAGTGGGCGCTAGGCGGTATTCTTTTCATCGCGACCTTTTTCATTGTCGGCAGTACCGTTCGGTTGGCATTGTTGGCGCGTAAAGACGAGATCGAAATTATGCAGTTCGTTGGTGCTTCGGAAGAACTGATTCGCGCACCCTTTGTGGTTGAAGGCATGCTTCAAGGCACAGTTGGCGCGGGCGTTTCTTTATTCTGTCTATGGCTATGTTATGTGTTGTTGCAGCAATATCTGGTCGGCCAATTGGCTCTGTTCGGGCCCAAGATGCAATTGCGTTTTCTTGATCCCGCCAGCATCACGATGATCGTTGCGATCGGCTTGCTGCTCGGCGGCCTTGGCAGTCTCTTTTCTCTTAGGAGGTTCCTTAGAAAGTGGCGCGGCTAGCGGTTGTAGCTGTCTGCCTTCTTGCCGGTTTGCTAGGGGCGCTCGCTCATTCGGCGAGTGTCAATCGAGATCTGGAAGGCATCAAGAAAAAAATTGAATCGGAAAAACGTGTCCTTTCTCAGGTGAACAAAAAGGAAGGTTCGGTAATTCAATCCCTGAGTCAGGTGGAGAGCGAACTTGAACGAAAAAACAAACTACTCAAACAGTCGACCGCCAAACTAGAAGTAGTCGTCTCGGAAATGCAGAAGAAAGAAGCGGAGGCGCTGCGAATGCGTGAGTCGCTGGAGCAGCGCAAAAGCTATTTGGCGCGACGCGCTGAAGCGCTTTATCGTTGGCAGCGCAGCGGCAGTCCAATGATGATTTTCAATGGCGATCTATCCTTAAACTCATTAATCAAGCGAAAACATTACTTGCAACGCACCGTGGCCTTTGACCGAGCGATGGTGCAATCGTTGAACGAGCAGGCGGCGCATCAGGAAATGCTTGCGCAAGAACTGGCCCGCAAAAGGCAAGACGTTGACGATCAGAGACGTGACTTGGCCCAGGTCAAGGAAGCGGTCCAAAAAGAGGCGCAAAAAAAACGCGAGTTGCTCGCCAGCATCAGAGAGGAAAAAGAATCGCGCCAGCGCGCATTGAAAGATTTAGAGCAGGCTGCCGTACGCTTGCAGAGAATGATCGAGGAACTTTCCAGGCGCTCAGCGGCCAAATCTAAGGAAGCTTCGGCCGATGGCGGTTTAGAAAGCATGCGTGGGAAGCTCGATTGGCCAGTTAAAGGCCAAGTGATCGGCGGCTTTGGTAAGACCAAACACCATGAGTTTTCGACCGAGGTCTTCCGTAAGGGTTTGGAGATCGAAGCTCCCGTCGGGGAGGAGATTCGGGCTGTTGAGAAGGGGAAAGTTGTCTTCGCCGACCGATTCTCCGGATATGGTAAAATGTTGATAATCGATCACGGCGACCGCTATTACACAGTTTATGCTCATTTATCGGATTTTCTCAGGAAAAACGGAGATTTCGTACGACGGGGAGAAGCCGTTGCCCTAGTCGGGGATAGCGATTCACTGGCGGGATCAAAGCTTTATTTCGAGATGCGCAAGGACGGCAAATCGATCGATCCGGCGCCCTGGTTTCGAAGATAATAGCTATTTCCAAACCGTTGATATAGTATTGTTTTACTACAAACGTGGCCAGAACTGGCGAGGTGAGATCCTATGCGTTCGATGACTAAGCATGGTGTGAGTCTTTCAATTCTACTTGTTGGAATTGCCCTGGGATTCGTTCTAGCCGGACAGTGGGTTCCGAATGTTTCGGCGGTGCCCCGGCAGGACTATGAAACCTTAGAAACCTTTACCAACATACTTTCCATCGTCAAGAAGAATTATGTCGAGGATGTAGAAACCAAAAATCTCGTCAACGGCGCGATCAATGGGATGCTAACTTCACTCGATCCTCATAGCGCTTACCTGACCCCCGACCTCTATAAAGAACTACAAATGGATACCCAGGGGAGATTCGGCGGCCTTGGAATCGAGATCACTGTTAAAAACGGTGTGCTGACGGTGGTTTCACCGATTGAAGATACGCCGGCGTTTAAAGCCGGGGTCAAGCCGGGCGATATGATCTTCAAAATTGAAGATGATTTTACCAAGGACATGACACTGGTCGATGCCGTCAAAAGAATGCGCGGCCCGAAAGGCAGCAAAATCAATCTTTCGATCAAACGAGAAGGGAATCCGGAACTGATCAATCTAAGCTTGACCCGCGATACCATTCGGGTTCAAAGCGTTCGCAATCGAACCTTGGAGCCGGGGTATGGCTATATTCGTTTGGCGCAGTTCCAGGAGCGCAGTGACCGTGATTTACAGAGGGCGCTGGAGAAAATGGCGGCGGAAAAAGGCGGTTTGAAAGGGCTCGTTCTAGATCTGCGCAACAATCCCGGCGGTTTACTGACGCAAGCGGTCAGGATTTCCGACATCTTTTTGGATGCGGGCTTGATCGTTTATACCGACGGACGAATCGAATCTCAAAAGCAGAAGTTTTTTGCCCAGAAAGATGCCTCCTCGATGGATTTCCCGTTGGTCGTGCTGGTAAACGGCGGCAGCGCCAGCGCCTCCGAAATAGTTGCCGGCGCTTTGCAGGATCACAAGCGAGCCGTCGTATTGGGCACCACAACCTTTGGCAAGGGGTCGGTCCAGACCATTCTTCCCTTGGACGATAACTCGGCGCTACGTCTTACGACTGCGCGTTATTTTACACCCAAGGGACGATCTATTCAGGCCACCGGAATCGTTCCCGATATCATCGTTGAGAGCACACCACAGCAGGACGGCAAGCCCGACGATCGCAAGAGGCAGAGCCTGCGCGAGGAAAATTTGCCCGGCCATCTGCAAAACCAGCAGCAGAATCCGTCGTCACAAGAGCAACTGGACAGAGAGCGGGAAAAGCAGATTCCATCTTCGGCTCCGACTGGAGATGAAACGATTGACAATGACGCTCAATTAAAGCGTGCTCTGGATCTATTAAAGAGCTGGGATGTCTTCAAGCAAGTCGTGCAGAAGAAGGCCGCATAATCTTTGTTGGTTACTGTGACTGTGAATTAGCCCTCCCACGGAGGGCTAATTTTTTTGTGGAACCAGATCGTGATTAGGAAAGAAGCGGGTTTACCGCTATTTACCCAAACTCCTAAGTATCTCACCGTCAGTCAGCTGAATCAGCTCGTTCGGGTGACGTTGGAAACACGCATGGATGCGGTTTGGGTGCTTGGCGAGATTTCTAACTTTCGGATCCCTCCCTCCGGCCATTGTTACTTCACGCTCAAGGACGACAAGAGCCAGATTTCAGCGGTGCTGTTTCGACGACAGGGGCAGAACTTAGCATTCGTGCCGGAGAATGGCATGCAGGTTTTATGTTTTGCCCGGGTCAGTCTTTACACAGCGCGCGGCGATTTGCAGATCTATGTCGAATCACTGGAGCCCCGAGGTCAAGGCGCGCTCTACCTGGCGTTCGAGCAGCTCAAAAAAAGGCTGGCTCAGGAAGGCTTGTTTGCCGCCGAACGAAAACGGCCCTTGCCGTTCTTACCTGAGACGATTGGAATCGTGACCTCCGACACTGGCGCGGCGTTACACGACATGCTGAGAATCATCCGGGATCGTTACCCTGATCGGCGTGTGGTGGTCCGGCCCGTTAAAGTTCAAGGTCTCGGATCTGCAAAAGAGATCGCCGCAGCCATTGCGGATCTATGTACGACCGGTGTGGAAGTCATGATTGTCGGGCGGGGTGGCGGCTCGTTGGAAGATCTTTGGGCTTTCAACGAAGAAGTCGTCGCGCGGGCGATTTTTGCCTGTTCGGTGCCGGTGATTTCCGCCGTCGGTCACGAAGTTGATTTTACCATCGCGGATTTTGTCGCCGACCAACGCGCGCCGACGCCGACCGCCGCCGCGGAAATGGTTGTGCCTTGCAAAAAAGATCTGCTGGCGGAATTGCAACTGATCGAGAATCAGTTGCTTCGCTGTATGCAAACTAAAATAGACGGCGCCCAGGAAATCTGCCGCGGGCTGGTCAAAAGATTATCGGATCCCGGGCGCAAGTTGCGCGAAAAGCAACAACATCTGGATGATCTTTCTGTGGATCTGCAGCGCCGTTTTTCAGATCGGCTGAACCACTTTAAAGAACGTTTGGGCCACGAGAGTAGCCGCTTGACTGCCTTGAGTCCACTGGCTGTTCTCGATCGTGGCTACAGTATCACGCACAAAGTTTCGGATGGCGCTATCGTCAAGACGGCCGAGGGCCTAGTCCTCGGTGATCTTGTGCGGATTACCCTGGCGCAGGGCAAAGCGACTTGTCGTGTCGAAGGCAAAGAGTGACATGATCACTGTGGGCGCAGTCGTTCTCCTACTCTGTTTCTCAGGTTCGGCTGTCCATGCGACAGAGTCTTTTCCTCTGAGGTGGCCGGCGCGCCTCCAAATCCCGCGAGGTGAAATCGTCGAGCTAAAAATCTACGGCGAAGGCTTATCCTCGGTTGAAGCACGATGGGCCGAACAGAATCTCCCGTTCTATGCGCTTGCGCCAGGATTGTTTGCAGCAATCATAGGTGTCGATCTGGAAGCTAAACCGGGAATGTCTAAAATCACCATCACCGCCACGAACGATGCCGGCAGGCAGCGGCGCGCGGAAACGATCGTACAGACGCTATCGAAAGCCTTTCGTCAGGAGTCGTTTACTGTGGCTTCATCATTCGATCAGTTAAGTCCGGAGGCGCTCGAGCTAATTCGTATCGAACGGGCAGATTTTGCGCTGGCATTCTCGACGCCGGCGGCCGAACGTTTCTGGGAAGCTCCTTTCATCCGGCCAGTCCCGCAGGAATCCTCTTCTTCCTTTGGCTATCGTCGCGTCATCAACGGAAAGCCGCGAGCGCCTCATACCGGCGCGGATCTGCGCGCCCCCATCGGTACCGAGGTGCTGGCGGCCAATCACGGCCGAGTCGTATTGACGGGAGACTATTTTTTCGCCGGTAAAAGCGTCGTTCTCGATCATGGCGGCGGATTGTACACGATGTATTTCCATCTGTCCGAGCTCAAAGTTGATGCGGGCGCGATGGTGCGTCGTGGCGATGTGCTTGCTTTGTCGGGTATGAGCGGACGCGTGACCGGGCCGCACTTACATTGGGCTGCGCGCTTGGGTACTGCTCGGGTTGACCCGATGGAATTGATCCAGAAAATTTCATTCGGCCAATCTCAACAACCAGAAAGCGCTATCGGCAACTAATCAGACGGAGCAGGTATGGCAAAGAAAGATCCGCAAGAATTGAAATTCGAAGAGGCCATCGCAGACTTAGAGCAGGTGGTCGAGCAGTTAGAGTCGGGAGATCTTTCGCTGGAAGATTCACTGGCGGCTTTCGAAAAAGGTGTGGGACTGGTGCGCTACTGCAATCAAAAGTTGAGCGAAGTCGAAAAGAAAGTGGAGTTGCTGGTAAAGGACAAGCAGGGCCATTTGCGGTTACAAGCATTTGGCAACGGCCCGGCGGACTCCGAGTCAGGCCAGTGAGTTGGAACACGGCTGCAGACCCCAATCTCGAGTTACTATAGAATTTGGCAAATCTAAGACGACAACCGCCTTACTTTCTCTTCACAGTAGCGGATCAAGTCATTATCGGACGCATAGCTTTCACGATTGATCGGCTCGCTAAACCGCACATGTGCATGCCAAGTTTTCCCCGAGCTGTACTGTAGACCTGTCGGGATAATCGGCAGTGATGCGCCCAGGCGGCGCTCAGCGGCACGGGCGATTGCGACGAATCCTCGCTTGAACGGTAAGAAGCCGTGGTTGTCGATCTTCGGCGTATAAGCCGGATCTATGTTCGGGTACCCCTCAGGAAAAACCACGAGCAAGCGATTTTCTACGAGCAACTGCACCGAGTTCTTGAACGCCCTGCGCTGGTATCGCTCCACATCCGCGAGTGAGAAACCGTTGTGAGAATGTCCGCCCCGATCATTTTTATGTAGCAAGGCGTCGGCTCGCAGGACCACAGGCCATCGCGCCAGGCGCGTTAGCTGTGTCATCAGCGATTGCAGCGCCGCGTTTCGAACCCAGTCCAGTGTAACAAGAATATGGAATTGGCGCGGCAGGGCAGCAAACAGCGCCAGACCATCGTACAGATGATGATAATGCCGGACGACAATAAGCGCAGGTCCATTCGCAGGGATGTGCCCGACGCCTGAAGATATGGTCTGCAGGCGGCCGAACGCGACAGCACGGGCGATCAGTCGCATCGACTTTGCTGTTGCGGATTCAACTACGGATCCCTGTGACACCATGCTTTGTTGTTTGGAGTAGGCACTAATTAGCAAGTTTCTTTTGGCTCAAACATCCCAGCGCTTCTGCGAACATAGGAACGGCCGCGCCAGCTGTGTTTCCGTAACAGTGCGCTTTGGATGAGCCGAACAGCCGCGGCGAAATCACAGAGCGGCGACAACCAGTAAGTCCAGGGCCGCTGATCATAGGCTCTGGCGGTGCCGAACAAAACTCCCGCTCGTAGGGCTAAAAGAAGCGCATTTAGAGCGAAAAATAATCTCGGAGCGCCTATATTCCAAGCGAAAATCAGCATCGGCAGTGGCAGGCCTTGGACAAAAAACACTTCGAGCAGTCCCAATGCCTGCCGCCAAGCGAAGTACTGATCGCGCATCGGCAGCGACCTTGGCCAGTTTCTCCAGGTTTCACGCCAATTACGATACATGGATACTTCCGCCAGACCGTAGGTTTCATAAAAGCCGACCGCTTCGCCCCGTTCGACCAATCGACGCGCGATTGTAATATCCTCACAAAGAGATGAGCGAGCGGCGGCAAAAGCTTCTGCGCCGAGTAGAGTCTCCCTAGGGCTAAAGAAACACTGTCCATTGGCTTGTACTTGATGAACCTTGCGATAAGCGCGGCCGGGTTGCCCGAAGCGGTAAACCAAAGTCGTTAATAAAGGAGGGTGGATCAACGCTTCCGATGACCCGGATAGATGCTGACGGGTGGCTAGCGAAAATGTGGATACTCCAGTGCGCGCCGCGTGGCTTATTAAGGAGCGAGATAGTTTTGGGGAGACTCGCACATCGGCATCGATACAAAGAATCCATTGGCTCGCCGGATTTGAGCGAGCGAGACCGAAGTTAAGATTCCAGGCCTTGCCTGTCCAGCGCGACTCGGCGGGGCTGGCATCGATCCATTGCACGCGATCATCGTGCAGGTGATACAATTCAGCGATGGCTCGGGTCGCATCAGTGGATCCGCCATCAATTATCTAAAATCTCGGCCACTTCATTGGGTTGAGCGATGAGGGATTCCAGGCAATTTGCGATGCGCGTTGCTTCATTGAGGACTGGTAGGAGTATGGTGATGCGCGCCGATGAGGGCTGGTCGGATGTTTCAACAACCCTGCATTGCGAAGTTTTCGACATGCGAAAAAATACTCGCGCTGCAAGTATCGTCTGCAATAAGCCCAGCAACAAAAACAATTGAGCTCCTACTAATCTTTCTGCGTCGACTGGCGGGGCGAGCCCCGCAAGGTTTCGCAAATACTGTCCTGTGGGATAGCGATGATCGTGAACCGGCTTGCTGCGGGATCGGGCACGATTTCCGGAGAGCGATTCAAGAACCCCGGCCAAGCGCCAAGGACCCGGTGTTCGAAGCTGCGCACCTCAATGCTACCCTCGACTCTTCCTTGCCCAGTGATACGGCCGTTGAGAATCGAGTGACCTCGCTGGACGACATACAACTCTCCGTCGGGCAGTAGCGGCACGGAAATTTTCAGGGTCGCGCCCGGATGCCCGTCACCA
Source organism: uncultured delta proteobacterium (assembly GCA_963745835.1). Lineage (GTDB taxonomy): Bacteria > Desulfobacterota > Binatia > UBA9968 > UBA9968 > WHTF01. The sequence continues at coordinate 74,840 of CAVUZH010000024.1, read as the reverse complement.
TCCCAATCATAAACCGAAGGGTCATCTAACTTCGTCGGCAAATTCGGTTCGCTCGAACTCGGCTTGTAGCCGATTCGTTCAACTCCTAGATCCGCTCGATAGCGCCATCCTTGACCGTCTTTCTCAACTTGGATGGGATAGGAGTGTTTGGCCAATGCGGCAACGAACTTGTCGGGAAATACCATCTTGATCATCGCGGAATCTTGGAGCACATGGAAGTCGCATACTTCGTGACGCTGCAGTAACCCGGTGCGATCGCTTCTAACCTCTATTAATGAAATCGACCTGGATGCGGATTTGGACATGCCAAAAAACGGCAAACGTGCCACCGATGCCAGGATCATTTCCAGACGATACATGCCGGGTGGTAGGGGATTATCGTCTTGTGCCGCGGAAACGCCGCTCAAAAACATCAAGCTGCTTAGTAACACCAAGTATCGGCCAATGCACCGTCGGGCTGTTGCCATTCTGTCTTTTGGATCCGTGTTCGTAACGCTGTCCTGCCCCAGGGGTATCATTTCGACTTGTACCCGATCGAAATTCGATGCGCTAACCTGTCGATTCGTTCAGGTGGACGTTCCATTGATAAACAGATGAGTCAGATTGCAGTTCCCGACCCGAACGACAGCCCAATTCCACGCACATCGGCTTGTCGAGGAACATTGCGCGTTTAAATTAGAAATCACAAACCGTTGCCGAGTCTTTTTTCATCCCGCGGATTAAAGATGGTTTTCAAAGCCGTATGACGGTACTTGAAGATTCGATCCAGATCCGGTGCGACAAAAAATCTATTCACCAGAGCGCCGCCGAAAACCGAGTATTGGACGTTATCGTTAACTAAAGTGCCGCCCTGCTGCTCAAAAAAAGTATGTTCATGCTCCCAAAACTGGTAGGGACCTTTAGTCTGCCGGTCGACAAATCGGTGCGGCGGATTCCAAACGCTAATCTCACTTCGCCATTTAATCGGCACGCCGTGAATGCGCAAACGGTAGTCCAGCCGTGCTCCTACTCGCATTATTGGCGGGGCTTCGCTGATGATCTCGAACCGGAGCCAGCCGGGCGTGAGCCGTTCAAGATTGCTCGGGTCGGCGAAAAACTTAAAAATCTCAGAGCGCGATTGAGGCAGCCACAGTTCGGTTTTTAGGTGATAGATTTTCATGCCGTCCGCAAGGCGGGTCGATCAAGTTGCCGGAACATCAGCCTTTGAATCTCACTCTCACTAAATCCAACGCCGCGACATTTCTTTTTCTTTCCGGTTTAGGTCTATTTATCTCGAATGTCTCTTAATGTTGAGCTTGTATGTTGACTATTCAATACATTTATCGGCTAAAGTCAACTATACTTGACTTTAGAAGAAGAAATGACGAGAGTAGTAGATGAAAATTGTGATAACTGGAGCCAGCGGCTTCATCGGATCTCTTCTTGCCGATCATCTGTGGAGGCAGCGTCATCATCTCATTTTACTGAGCCGTAACCCTCCTCGAGAATCGAATGTCACTCAGCAGGAGTGGGTTTTTTGGGTGCCCGGCGAATCCGGTGAATGGGAAGAGGCCATTGATGGTGTGGATGGCATCATTAATCTCGCAGGCGAGCCAATCGCGGCCAAGAGATGGAGCGATGTGCAGAAGGAGAAAATCAGGTTTAGCCGGGTTGAGACCACCAAGGCTTTGGTCAACGCCATTGCTAAGACCAAACAGAAACCAAGATTTTTCATCAGCTCCTCTGCGGTAGGTTATTACGGCGGCCGCGGTGAGGAAATCGTTACCGAAGAAACTGCCCCCGGTAGTGATTACTTGGCGCGAGTCTGTGTTGATTGGGAAAGGGAGGCTAGAAAGGCCGAATCGTATGGTATACGCGTCGCGCTCGTAAGAACAGGGATCGTGCTCGATAAAGGGCAGGGCGCGCTAGCAAAAATGGTCATGCCGTTTAAGTTATTTGTCGGCGGTCCTCTGGGGTCGGGGAATCAGTGGATGCCTTGGATTCATATTGAAGACCAAATCGGCTTACTCTTGCTTCTAATCGAAAACCAAAATGCTCGGGGTCCTTTCAATGCCACGGCTCCGAATCCGGTAACCATGACGGAATTTTGCAAAACGATGGGCGTGGTTCTTAACCGGCCTTCGTGGGCGACTGTCCCGGGCGGTATATTGACTCTGCTGCTCGGCGAGATGGCCGAGATGCTGCTGAACGGTCAACGTGCTGTGCCGCAGGCCGCCACGAACCTTGGTTATAAATTTAAGTATGGCAATCTGCTGCCGGCTCTGGAGTCCTTGCATCTATGAAACGCTGATGAGCGCAGTAAATAAATATCAGACTGGTCAACGACAGCAGCTTTATGTTCGAGCCCTGTTGAACGGTGACGATGAGGCTGCCTTCCAGATCATCCATCAGTTGATGCTTGCGCAGCGTCCGCTCGGCGATGTCTACTTAAATTTGATCACCCCCGCATTGATCGAGATAGGTCAGCTTTGGTGTGACGGAGAGATCGGTGTCGGCCTGGAAAAACTGGCCTCTCATCTTGTGCTGAAGCATATGGACCGACTGCGCGGCATGCACAGCAGCGAGAGGCCACGGTTGCCGCAACGTATCTTGGTTGCATGTGTGGAAGGGGAACTGCATTGCATCGGCGCCCGGATGGTGGCTGACTTGTTGGATATTGAAGGGTGGTCGGTGGACTTTCTCGGAGCCGACGTTCCCACGCCGTCATTGATCGAGACAATCAAAATTCGACGACCGCACTTAGTGGCACTCTCTGTCAGGACGTCGAGCGGTCTCGCTCACGCGCGCCGTCTGGTGGGAGAACTCAGGACGATGCCGGATGCGCCAAAGATTCTTTTAGGTGGGCAGGCAATGATACGAAACGAGTGGCCGTCAGACGCAACATGCGCAGTTGCTCGTAACGCCCTCGAAGGAGTGCAGCTTGCCGGCAAGCTGCTGAAATCCGGGCGGCCTAAAGCTGTGTTGAAGGAATACCTGATCGGATTGGGTCGCGGAGTGCGCGACTTGCGCAACAAAAAGGGTTGGACCCAAGAGCAATTAGCCGAATCGGCGCGCCTTACGCGTGTTTCCATCGTCGCCATTGAAGGCGGAAAACAGAACATTTCAATGGATGTGGTACTGCGTCTGGCGAATTCATTGGGGACTTCGCCGGAAGATCTACTATCGAGCCACAACATCTTCCGATCTTAAGGGAGGATTCTTGAAAAACTTAAGCCTCAATTTGTCGAACGAGGTGTCGGCTGAGCGGATTTTCTCAGACCAGGCGAAAAATCAAGAGCAGCGGAATATAGGTCGAGAAGGACTGCGCAGCATGTTGCCCAAGACTGAACGCATGGCGGAACTGCTCGGTTTGGATGACCCCTCGATTGTCCAGGATGTTCTTCGTGACGCTTTACTTGATCCACTCGCCGAAGCGACTTCGACCCGTGGTAAACGCATACGTGGACAGTTGGTGACGTTGAGCTACCGTCTCGTTAGCGACACTCCAGCCTCCGTTCTTGCCACCAAACAATGCGGCTGGTGCGCCGCTATAGTCGAATTGATTCATACAGGATCCCTGGTTATCGACGATATCGAGGATGGCAGCAGTGTGCGCCGGGGCCGTCCGGCACTGCATCTTCAATTTGGTGTCCCCATCGCGGTGAACGCAGGCAACTGGCTCTACTTTTGGCCATTCGAATTGCTTCGCGAAACCGAACTACCGGTCGATAAGATTTTTTACCTCTATGAGCATTGTCATCGAACTCTGCTGCGCGCCCACTTTGGGCAGGCGGTTGATTTGGGCGCCCCCGTTAGATCCCTGCCCCAGCACCGGGTTGCCCCAGTTTGCCTGGCATCGATGAAACTCAAGACCGGCGCATTGATGGGCTTTGCCACCATTCTGGGCGGCGCCATTGCACGAGCATCGGAAGGTGCCTTGTCGATTTTGGATCAGTTCGGCCAGGACCTCGGCGTCTCGCTGCAGATGTTCGATGATTTGGGTAATCTCATCGGCAAGTGCGAACCAGCCAAGCGGTATGAAGATCTTAGATTATCTCGACCCTCATGGGTCTGGGCATGCGCCGCAAAAAGCAGCAGCTCCAAAGCGTATGCGGAGTTCTGTACCGCAGTCGGCAGTTTACCGGATGCGCGTAAACTGGAGTCATGGTCTGAGGCGCATAACCTTACAGAACGGGTCCGTGTCTGTGCCCGAGGTTATTTGGACAGCGCGTTTCGGCAGTTAAAAGAGCGCCTTGACAGCGCCAACGTACGCTGGTCGAAACGTGCTTTTGAAGATTTACAAGAGCTCGGCGAGGAGATCGCAGTTGCCTATGGATAGAGTCTCTGCCGCTGTCATCGGCAGCGGTTTCGGCGGGCTCGCCCTAGCCATCCGTTTGCAAGCAGCCGGTTGTCGCACGGTAATCTTTGAAAAACGCGATCAGCCAGGAGGCCGGGCGTATGTTTATCGCGACCAGGGCTTTACGTTCGATGCCGGACCAACAGTGATTACAGCTCCCAATTGTTTAACAGAGCTTTTTACGTTGGCAGCAAGATCAATGGCTGATTATGTCACGCTGCTGCCGGTTAAACCCTTTTATCGTCTATTTTGGCAGGACGGTTTCAGCTTCGATTATTCGGCCGACCTGGCCGATGTCGAGCGACAGATCGCCAGCAAAGCACCGGGGGATCTGCACGGTTACAAAAGTTTTCTGAGATATTCCGAGAGAGTTTTCGAAGAAGGATATGTGAAGCTGGCGCATGTACCATTTCTGGATTGGTCGAGTATGGCGAAGGTAGCGCCGCAACTGCTCCGGCTCAAAGCTTATCGATCGGTGCATAGTATTGTCGCCAAGTTTATTCAAGATCCGCATCTTCGACAGCTTTTTAGCTTTCACCCTCTGCTCGTCGGCGGCAATCCGTTTACGACCACGTCGATCTATACGTTAATTCATTGTTTGGAACGGAAATGGGGCGTGTTTTTCCCCAGAGGCGGCACCGGCGCACTCGTGCAGGGAATGCTGAAGCTGTTTCAGGAATTGGGCGGGAGAATTCGATTGGAGTCGGAGGTGTCCGAGATTCTAACCCGCGGCAATCGTGTTGTGGGGATCGCGACCAAAACCGGCGAGACACACGAGTGTGATTTAGTGGCCAGTAACGCCGATGTGGTTCATACCTACGATCGCCTTCTGCGTCGCGAGCCGAAAATCCAGCACACGCGCAAAAGACTGGCCGCGATGTCCTACAGCATGTCGTTGTTTTTGATCTACTTCGGTACGCGTCGCCGGTATTCAAACCTGCAACACCACAACATCATCTTTGGACCGCGTTACCGGGAGCTCCTGAAGGACATATTCCGCCGCGGTCGGTTGGCAGATGACTTCTCGCTTTACCTGCATGCGCCGACACGATCCGATCCGTCGCTGGCGCCGCCGGGTTGCGAGGCCTTCTATGTGCTATCCCCCGTTCCTCATTTGGGCAAGCTGTCAGTGGACTGGAGCGTGGAAGGGCCGCGTTATGCCGAGCGAATTCTGGAGTATCTTGAGCGGCATTACATTCCAAACCTGCGCAATGAGATTGTCACGCAACGGATTTTTACCCCGCAGGATTTTCACTCAGAGCTGAATGCCCATTTTGGATCGGCGTTTTCACTGGAACCTCGTTTGATGCAGAGTGCGTATTTTCGGGTTCAGAATCGTGACCCAAATCTCATCGGCTTGTATCTTGTCGGCGCCGGGACCCATCCCGGGGCAGGAATTCCCGGGGTCGTAAACTCTGCCAAGGCCACCGCCGGGCTTATTCTGGATGACATCAGAAAAGCTGTGGTAGTGCGGAGTTCCAACCAGGTGCAAAGATTATCCTATGTCTGAAGCAATGTCGCCGAAAGTCAAAGCGGCCTTGGACGAATGCCGCTGGATGATCACCAAAGGTTCAAAAAGTTTTTCGCTCGCCGCGCGGCTTTTTGATTCGGGCACCAGGGATGCGGCTTTTTTTCTTTATGGCTGGTGCCGTTACTGTGATGACCAGGTGGACCGGGCGGGAATGGAGGAGAGCCGCGAACAACTTGAACAGCGCCTAGCCAAGCTCTCTGAGGCCACCCGGTCGGTCTTTTCTGGCGCCGCTCAGGAGCAAGCGGTATTTATCGCGATGCAATACATCGTCCAACGTTATTCGATTCCGGCTCATTATGCGTTGGAACTAATCGAAGGGATGGCGATGGATGCTCGTGGCACCCGATACCAGACATTTAATGATCTTGCGCTTTATTGTTACCGCGTGGCCGGAACCGTCGGATTAATGATGTCTCACGTGATGGGGCTGCGCGATGAGCAGGCGCTTAAGCACGCAGCAGAGCTTGGAATTGCAATGCAGCTTACCAACATCGCCCGGGATATTACCGAGGACGCATCAATGAGTAGAATATATCTGCCTTTGAGATGGTTAGAAGAAGCAGGTGTAGAGCCGGAAGAGATAGCCGCGGTAAAAAATCGCGCAAAACTGGCGCTAATAACGAAGCGGCTCCTGCAGGAAGCGGATCGGTATTATCTTTCAGGAGATGCCGGCTTGTGGCACTTGTCGTTTCGTTCCGCTTGCGCCGTGGCGGCGGCGCGGCATGTTTATGCCGAAATCGGTTCACTTCTCCTGCATAAAGGGCCGTCGGCTTGGGACCAGCGGAGCTATGTTACAGGCGCGCGTAAACTTTGGGTCATACTCTTCGGGGTGCTTCACGTAATCGCTTCTATGCCGGCCCGATTGATGCGGCCATGGTCTGCCGTGCCAATTCATCGGGTATGGCGGCATTCAGAACTCAGGTGATCTGGGAGAAATATAATCGTAGCAGGGAGATTGCCCGATGCACTATATCCCGTGGCTGTGTTTAATCGTCCAGGGCGCTATCGTCGCTGCTAGTTTGCTGGGCTACGGTATCTTCACTTCTCGCCCCGAGCTTCTGATACAACTCGACCCAGGCGCACGTTTTTTTACTTGGGCTTTTTATGGATTTGCCGTCGGCAATATGCTGTTCGGCGGTCTTGCTGTCGTGGCAGAAGCGGTTTTGCGTGACCGGACGAGGGGTCTATGGGCCTTTGCCTTGATCTATTCGGTCAGTCTTGTCAGCGAACTACTTGGCACTACGTACGGAATCCCATTTGGCGCGTATTCTTATACCGCGCTGCTCGGTTTTAAATGGTTGGATCGCGTGCCGCTCTTGATTCCATTGAGCTGGTTCACGATGAGTTGGGCCTGCTGGGTAATTGCGCGGCAGCGCAGGGACGGGCGTTCGGCCGTAATTCTCGCCACGGCTCTTCTGGTCGCGTGGGATCTTTTGCTCGACCCGGCGATGAGCAAAGTCACCAGTTACTGGATCTGGGGGCAAAGCGGCACATACTACGGGATGCCCTGGATGAACTTGCTCGGCTGGGGCGTTACCGGGTTGGTGCTATTCGTCATACTCTCCAAAATAGCGCCAGCCCCGCATAGCGAGCTGAGGTTTGCAATTTCGGTATACATCATCAATTTCGCTTTGCCGCTCGGATTCTGTGTGTTGAATCAGTATTGGTTGGCGGTTTGGGTGGGTTTGGGCGCTATCGCAATTGCTTTTCTCGTGTTCGGCAGGAACGGAAGCACTGTAGCGGCGCGCGAGCTGCGAGACCTGCGTCCGTCTGGCAGAGCGAGGGCATTGTCTTCACAAGGAGAATGACGGCAAATTGCAATTGAAGAACCAACGTTGTCGGGGTAAATTGCAAGGTAATTTGCTTTTTATACATTCACGCAGTTTAACGAGCCTGCTCACCGCCATTACGTCCATGAGGATCCGACCCGGTGACTCAGTCTGAACTGGCCGACTATCTTCAAACGCGGAGGACGGCCATCGATCGCGCTCTCGAGCAGTTTCTGAAGGTCTATGGCGGACAGACGCACGCAATTCTTAAAGCCATGCGATATGGGCTGTTTCCCGGCGGCAAACGAATTCGCCCGATCCTCACATTAACGGCGGGCGAAATGTTTGGCGCTAAACAGAAAGAGCTTATGCCGTTTGCATGCGCCGTGGAGTTGATCCACGCTTATTCGATTATTCACGACGATCTGCCGGCGTTGGATAATGATGATTTGCGCCGCGGCGAACCCACCGCACATAAAGTGTTTGGCGAAGGAATGGCTTTGCTGGCGGGAGATGGTCTGCTCACCGAGGCTTTTCATTTGATCTCCGGTCCAGAAGTCAGGCGGCTGCCTGCCGAGTTGGTGCTCCGGCTAATTCACGAACTATCCCATGCAGCCGGTGTGGCGGGCTTGGTCGGCGGCCAGGCAGTGGATTTAGAATCGGAAAACAAAGATGTCGATCTTGCTACGGTCGAGTATATCCATGTCCGAAAGACAGGCGCTCTGATTCTTGCCGCGCTTCGGATCGGCGCCGAGATCGCGGGTGCAAAGACTGGTGAGTTGCGAAGGCTTTCCAAATTCGGCGAGTATTTAGGATTGGCCTTTCAAATCGCTGACGACGTTCTCGATAATATCGGAGAAACCATTGCTGGCGAGGGCGCCGAGTCGGGTCGCAATGAGCTCAAGAAGGCGACCTATCCATCAGTGGTCGGAATCGTTCAAGCGACCGAACGCTTGCAGGAATTATTGAAGTTGTGCGATCGGGAGCTGGTATCCTTCGGCGAGAGCTCAGAACCGCTACGGGCGATCGCAAAACATATCATTGCACGAGCTATCCAGGATAGAGGGAGAGCGGCAGAGGAGAGTATTTCATAAATGGCTAACTTGCTTGACGGTGTCGAGTACCCGAAAGACATTCGCGGATTCACGCTTGATGAACTCAATCAACTCGCAGCCGAGATACGTCAGGAAGTGATCTCGGTTGTTTCAGAAGTGGGCGGACACTTCGCTTCCACCCTCGGGGCTGTGGAGCTTACGCTTGCGCTTCACTATGTGTTCAACACGCCCGAAGATCGGATCGTTTGGGATACGGGACACCAGGCCTATGCGCACAAGCTCATCTGCGGGCGCCGCAGCCGACTTGCAACCATCCGCCAATTTGGCGGTCTCAGTGGTTTTTTGAGTCGGGATGAAAGCGAGTACGACGTTTTTGGCGCGGGTCATGCGGGTACTTCCATTTCAGCCGCGCTCGGTATGGTCGAGGCGAAGACGCTCGAGTCATCTTCCCGCAAGGTGGTTGCGGTAATCAGCGATGGCGGCTTGAGCGCGGGATTGACTTACGAAGGTTTGAACCAGGCCGGGCATTTGGAGAAGGATCTGATTGTGGTTCTCAATGACAACGCCATCTTCATCGATCCGCGGGTCGGTGCGGTGTCGTCGTTTTTGAGCAAGCAATTTACTACCGATGCTGGCGTGCGATTGCAAAAAAATCTCTCCACGCTTTTACGAACTCTGCCTAAGGGCGAAAATCTGTTTCATCTGGCGCGAAAAGTCAAGGAATCTTTTCTCGGCTTGGTGACGCCTGGATTTCTCTTTGAAAGCCTTGGTTTCCAGTATGTCGGTCCCATCGACGGTCATAATATCGAAGAGATGATCACGACTCTGGAGAACGTTAAGAAGATAGAGAGACCAACTCTAGTCCATGTCCTGACGACTAAGGGAAAAGGTTATCCGCCTGCTGAAAAAGAGCCGGTAAAATTTCATGGCGTGACTCCTTTTCACGTTCTTACGGGTAAACCGAAAAAAGGCAAAGGTGCAATCCCAACGTACACGGATATTTTCGGTGAATCGTTGGTCCGGCTGGCGAAGGAAAATCCCAAAGTCATCGGTATTACCGCAGCGATGGGAAGTGGGACAGGAATCGATAAATTTTCGCGCGAGATTCCGAACAGATCTTACGATGTTGGCATTGCCGAACAGCATGCCGTTACCTTTGCGGCGGGCATGGCGACCGAGGGATTCGTACCGGTCGTGGCGATCTACTCAACTTTTCTGCAAAGAGGATATGACGAGATCTTGCACGACGTCTGCTTACAAAATTTGCATGTCGTCTTTGCTCTCGATCGCGGCGGTCTGGTGGGCGCAGATGGCCCGACGCATCACGGCGTTTTCGATTTTGCCTATATGCGTTCGATTCCAAATATCGTCATCATGGCGCCAAAGGATGAGAATGAGCTGCAACATATGTTGAAAACTGCGGTTGAGTATTCGGGGCCTATTTCAATTCGTTATCCAAGAGGCGAGGGCTGCGGTGTGGAAATGGATGCGCAGATGAAAAATTTAGAAATAGGCAGGGCTGAACTGCTCAGGGACGGACGCGATGTGGTGATCGCGGCCGTGGGCCAGACCGTTATGCCGGCGTTGAGAGCAGCCCAGGACCTGGTTTCTTTAGGAATCGATGCGGCCGTGGTGAACGCTCGGTTCGTCAAGCCGCTGGACCGCGTTTTGTTCCGAGATTTGCTGTTGCGCGTGCCTCGTTTGATCACGGTGGAAGATCACACAGTGGTCGGCGGCTTCGGCAGCGCGCTGTTGGAAATGATGGCTGAAGAAGGGATCACCGGAGTAGAGGTTAGGCGTCTGGGCGTGCCCGATCGCTTTGTTACGCACGGGACTCAGGACGAATTAAGAAAGCTATGCGGCTTCGACAAGGAGGGCATCGCTCAATCGGCGTTACAGATCGTACGGCGCGCAAAAAAGAAAAGTAGAGAGGGATGGGAAAGAGGGAGCGCCTAGATCTTTTGCTGGTACAGCGCGAATTGGTCTCGAGCCGTGAAGAGGGACGGCGCAGGATCCTCGCAGCTGAAGTGCTGGTAAACGAGCAACCGTTGACAAAAGCAGGCGCGTTGGTCGATCAAACCGCGGAAGTCCGGCTTAAAGCAGTTGCGCCTTATGTGAGTCGTGGTGGCTTGAAACTGGAAAAGGCGCTTCGCCAATTTCAGATTGACATAAAGGATAAAGTGGCTTTGGATGTTGGCGCCTCAACCGGCGGGTTTACGCATTGCCTGTTATCTCATGGCGCGCGCCGGGTATACGCGGTCGACTGCGGCTATGGTCAGCTCGATTGGAAGCTCAGAAACGATCCACGTGTGGTAGTTTTGGAACGGAGAAACATACGTTATCTTGAAGCTTTTGATTTGCCGAGCCTAGCGGGCTTCGCGACGATCGATGTCTCGTTCATCTCGTTACGCTTGGTTCTTCCTAAAGTTAAGACTCTACTATCGCGCGGAGGCGAGATAATCGCGCTGATCAAACCTCAGTTTGAAGTTGGCAAAGGCAAGGTCGGCAAAGGTGGCGTGGTCCGGTCTAGTGCAGAACACCTGCGTGTGATCGAAGAAATCAAGCAGTCGGCGACAAGCTTGGGCTTCACGGCTCAAGATGTAACCGAATCACCACTGCTCGGCCCCAAAGGCAATAAGGAGTTCCTAATTCATTTGACTGATCCAGATTCCCGAACCTAACTACAGCCATCGCGCGGTTTCAATTCACGCATCGTCTGCTAACCTGTCCTATGTATGGCAAAGTTTCTGCGCATCGCCCATCGCGGCGCGTCTGGGAGCTTCCCGGAAAACACCTGCCTAGCTGTTGAAAAAGCCATAGAAGCCCGTGCCGATATGATCGAGTTGGACTGCCAATTGTCCAGCGACGGTCATGTGGTCATTTTTCACGATGAGCGGCTTGTTCGGATCACCGGCGCGGGAGGTATCGTTAACCGCACGCCTTTAGAGCAGCTCAAGAGATTGGATGCCGGAGGGTGGCGAAACGCCGCATTCAAAGGGGAACGGATCCCGACTTTGGAGGAAGTTGTCGCGCTGGTCGGCGGCGAGGCTGAGCTCTGCCTCGATATCAAACAATACCCGGGTTCTCCGCCCGGCATTGAACTAAAGCTTCTCTTCATTCTTAGCCACTACGATTATCTCGATCGAACAATTATTTCCTCCTTCGACTACGATTGCCTTCGCAGGGTGCGTGAACTGGGGCCAGAAGCGCGGTTGGGTGTGATTTACGGTACCGGCATTGAAGAGAACCCATTCGTGATAGCTGCAGAAATTGAAGCTGCGTCTTTGCACGTGCAGAAAGAACTTGCGAGCCGCGAGTTCTTACAAACGGGTTGGGAGTTAGGGCTGGATGCTTTCGTGTGGACAGTGAACGAACTGCGAGAGATGGAAGATTTCGCCTCATTGGGTGTTCAGGGAATCATGACCGATTTCCCGGAGCGGTTTTGGCGCCTGGAGAAACGATGAAAGCTCATCGCTGCTAGCGCGGGAATTTTGGCGCTTCTAGTCTGTCTGTCGATAGTACTAGTCTTACGGTCGAAAATCAGCGGTGTTATGGTCGGTGAATTGCTTGACTTGAGACGTATTTAGGATAAAATTGCAGTCCCATACGTGGTCAGAGATCGGGGGTGATTTAATCCATGACCGGTGTTCGAGTTAGAGAAAATGAATCCATCGAAAGTGCCATCAGGCGTTTCAAAAAGCTTTGTGAGAAAGCGGGAATTCTGGCGGAGTTGAGAAAGCGGGAACATTACGAAAAGCCCAGTGTTAAAAGAAAGAAGAAAGCCATAGCGGCTAAGAAACGTGCGTTACGGCGAGTGCGTCATTCTTTTTAAGTCTTGGAGCTTTCGTGTCTACTTACCATGTAGAAAGAAATTCGCCATGCAGTTAAAGGCCGAAATTCAGGATTCTATAAGGTCGGCCATGAAAAGCGGTGATAAGATCACGCTGGAAAGTTTAAGGCTGGTACTGGCGGCTATAAAGAACGAGGAGATCAAATCTCGGAGAGAGCTCACAACCGACGAGATTCAACGGACGATTTCGACGCTCTGCAAACAGCGTGCGGAGTCCATTGACATGTTTCAAAAGGGCGGTCGCAGCGATCTCGTGGAAAAAGAACAGGCCGAGTTGAAAGTTCTGCAACGTTTCCTACCTGAGCCTCTGAGCGACGACGAAATAATATCGGCGATTCGAATCACAATCCGGGAATCGGGCGCGCAAGGTTTGCAAGATCTTGGCAAAGTTATGAAAGAAGTGATGCCAAAGGTGAGCGGCCGAAGCGATGGCAAAAGAGTCAATGAGCTGGCCCGAGAAATACTTCGTGGCGCCTGAATGCTTATAGGGCACGTTCTCTTTACCTTCCCATCAAACAATCAATGGCCGCTCCTTTGCTGCTTAGCGGCGTTGAGCAGCTTTTTGCCAGAAGAATGTCACCCCTGCTCGTAATGCATCAAAGGAACCAATGCTTCACGAGTGGTGGCGTTTACGATTAGCGAGAGTTAACAAGACGGATGGCTGTCACCGGTGAACATCGTCGATCTCATCCTGCTATCTCTTCTTTTTCTTTTTGGGTTGCGAGGTTATGTCAAAGGTTTTTTTCGAGAGATCTTTTCGCTCGCGGGCCTGATAGTTGGCTTCATGGCAGCTGCGCGGTATAACCACACTGTAGCAACGCTCAGCCAAGAGTATTGGAAAATTTCTCCCTTTATCCTCAAGGGAGCTTCTTTTGTCGGGATCTTTTTTGCAGTCTATCTCTGTTTCAACTTTTTGGGCTGGTTTTTTCATAATTCTGAGAAGTTTTTCTTTCTACAGACATTGAATCGATCCGGCGGTATTGTTATTGGAATCGGTAAGGGTGCGGCAGTCATGGCGTTAATTGTTTTTTTTATGAGCTCCGCGTCTTGGATTCCACCTTCTGCTAGTGAAACAATCAAGACTTCTGTTTTGGTCCCATCGTTATCCCGATTAGGCGACGTTATTATTCGAATCGGAAAAGAAAGGATCTTGACGACAGAGGACAATCGGGTACGACTGTTAAGTCAAACCCGGATCCTATAAGTTGCCGCATGATCACTCAGGAGAAGATCGCTGAGATTCGTGCTCGGGCCTCCGTCGTTGAGGTCATTTCCGATTACGTCACGCTAAAAAAGATCGGCCGTAATCATGTCGGGCTGTGTCCCTTTCACGGGGAGAAAACTCCCTCTTTCACGGTGAACGATGAGAAGGGGATTTTTCACTGCTTCAGCTGCAAGACTGGCGGCAGCGTCTTCAACTTCTTGATGCAGTATGATCATCTTTCTTTTCCTGAAGCGGTTGAGTGTGTGGGCAAGCGCTATGGCATTGCCGTGGAACGCTCAGGAAAGAACGGAGACTCGGGGGGAGAGGCTGACCGCGATGCTCTCTATCGTCTCAATGAATGTGCCGCGGCGAATTATCATCGCGTTCTGTTCAATGACGTCTCGGGAAGAAGAGCTCTCGAGTATATTAAGAAACGTGGAATCGAGGAGTCGGTTGCGCGGCGTTTCGTGTTAGGCTTCGCGCCACCCTATGGTTCAGGGCTTCTGGAGGTCGCCAAAAAGGAAAAGCTTTCGCTGAAAGATGCGCTTCGGTTGGGGCTGATTGGCCAAAGGGAAGGCAACCGGTTCCACGAAAAATTTTTTGACCGGCTAATTTTTCCCATCGTCAACGCCGGAGGCAAAGTCATCGGCTTCGGCGGGCGGGTGCTGGAACAAGGAATTCCGAAATACCTCAACTCAAGTGATACCCCGCTTTTTCGGAAAGGGTCTACCCTATATGGTCTGTTCCAAGCCAAAGAAGCGATTCGCAAAAGGGACCGAGCCGTCGTCGTAGAAGGTTACCTCGATGTTTTAGCTTTGCACCAATATGGTGTTGATTATGCCGTCGCCACTCTCGGAACAGCGCTCACGGTGGAGCATGTACGCGCTTTGTCGCGTTATACAAAGAACGTTGTGGCGTTTTTCGATGGAGATGATGCCGGTAGCCGAGCCGCGGAGCGAAGCTTCCAAATCTTTGTTGAAGCCGGACTGCTTGGGCGCGCCGCTTTTTTGCCCAACGGTGAAGATCCAGATACTTTTATCCGCGCGCGCGGCAAAGCGGCCGTGGAAGAACTGCTTGATAGATCAGTACCGTTGGCGGACTATTACTTCTCATCTCTAGAGCATCGTTACGGCAAAACTTTGGAAGGCAAAAGTCAAATTGCCGGGGAGATCTCACGCGTGCTGCAAAAGGTGCGTAACCCGTTCGAAGTTGATCTTCTGATTGCTCGGGCGGTAGATTCGCTAGGTATTCGGGAGGAGTTCTTTCGCAAGCCTCTGCAGAGTTCGGTGCTTCCCAAGCCGCCGTTGTTAGCAAACCGACGGCTCTCTTCCAGTGATCTCGGCAATCGCGCAAATGCCGCGGAAAGATCCCTGATATCTCTGATTTTACGTTATCCCCGAATCGCTGGATATGTATTCGAAGAAGCAGACGTGCGACAATGGGTCGGATCAGCTTGGCGCGAGATTATTGATCTGATTAGGACCGAGTGGCAAGAGCATGAAAACGTCGATGTTGGGAGGATCGTGCAGGCCTTCGATTCAGAGGTTGCTGCTCAGATAGCCGCTTTGGCAATCGAAGGAGAAAACGTTCCTGAAACTGAGTCCCAGAAGATGGCTGATGACTGCATAGCCCATCTGCGACGAAAGTATTTGCGAGAGCAAGAAAGAAACTTGCGAATCGCGATCCGAACTGCCGAAGAACAAAAGGACGAGAACGCAACCAGGGAGAGGATACTAGAATGGCAAGAAATCGTACGAAAAGAACGCCAGCTAGAACGCCGAAAGCTCGCGTCGCCGAAGATAACCGCTCGATAGCCAACGATAAAGCTTCCTCGCGTCATGCCGCCGGGCAACCGGCGGAGAAAAAGAACATGAAGGAGGTGAAGAAGCTCATTGATCTCGGCAAAGAGAAGGGTTACCTGACGTATGATGATGTGAACGATATGCTTCCTGCGGAAGTTGTCTCTCCGGATCAGATCGATGACGTGATGTCCATTTTTGGCGAGATGGATATCGAGGTTGTTGATTCCAATCAACGAGTCACTCTTGGAGGAGCCGGTGAGGACCTTGCCGACGACGAAGAGGATGAGAAGGAAATCGAAGGCGAAACTGATGGGGATGCGATTGGCAAGACCGGCGATCCAGTGCGTATGTACTTAAGGGAGATGGGAACTGTTTCACTGCTGAGCCGTGAAGGCGAAGTAGAGATCGCAAAGAAAATTGAGGTAGGCGAAAAGAAAGTCATTGAGGAAGTATTATCCAGCCCGCTCGCACTGCGTTACGTTTTGGAACTCGGTGAAAAATTGGCGCAACATGAGATCCGAGTGCGTGAAATAATTAAAGATGGTGATGAGGATGCCGAATACCTCGAAGATGAAGAGGTGCACGAACGGCGCTTGCTCGATCAAATCGCTAAAATCCGCAGGGCCGCTAATGAGCGAGACAAGATTAAAGACGAACTCGAGGGCAAGCGGCTTTCGGCGCAACGTCGTCAGGCGCTGCAACAAACTTTAGAAAAGTATCACGACCGAATTGTCGGCGGCCTGAAAAATCTTCAGCTGAATCGAAAGCAAACCGAAGCGATTGTTGATGGTCTCAAGAGAGCCATGGATCGAATGCAAACCCTTGAGCGCCGGGTGAAGGAATTCGAGCAAAGGACCGGGAAGAGCGCTTCCGAACTCCTGAAGCTTGTTGCAAACCTGAACGGACGTAAGAAGGATTGGCAACGCCTCACCAGTTCGCTGCGAATGGGGCACGACGCGGTTCTGCATATGTCAGACGAGATCAGGAGCGCGCGGCGCGATATACGGCATATCGAAAAAGACCTTGACATCCCGGCGGAAGAAATCAAGCGTCGCGTTTGGTCGATTGTTGATGGCGAGACCAAAGCTAATCTGGCGAAGAAAGAACTGATCGAAGCGAATCTGCGATTGGTTGTGAGTATTGCCAAGAAGTACACCAACCGTGGATTGCAGTTTCTCGATCTTATCCAAGAGGGAAATATCGGCTTAATGAAAGCCGTCGATAAGTTTGAATATCAGCGAGGATACAAGTTTTCCACCTATGCCACCTGGTGGATCCGTCAAGCAATCACTAGAGCGATCGCCGATCAGGCTCGGACAATCCGCATACCGGTTCACATGATTGAGACCATCAATAAGCTTATCCGGACCTCTCGGTATCTAGTGCAAGAGATTGGCCGCGAGCCAACGCCCGAGGAAATTGCCACGAAAATGGAAATTCCCTTAGATAAGGTAAGGAAGGTACTTAAAATCGCCAAGGAGCCCATATCCCTGGAGACTCCGGTAGGTGAGGAAGAAGACAGTCATCTTGGGGACTTTATCGAGGACAAAAGGATTATCACTCCTTCCGATGCGGTGGTGAATATCAATCTGCAAGAACAAACAAAGAAGGTACTCGCCACTTTAACCCCACGTGAAGAGCAAGTTCTGCGCATGCGGTTCGGAATCGGTGAGAAATCCGATCACACCCTTGAAGAAGTCGGTCAAAAGTTTACCGTTACACGCGAGCGCATTCGGCAAATTGAAGCCAAGGCGCTCCGGAAGCTCAGACATCCCAGTCGCAGCAAAAGGCTGAAGAGCTTCATGGAGACTTAAGCATCAGCTTCCTATCATTCCACGCGTATTTCCTTGTTACGGGCCCATAGCTCAGTTGGTTAGAGCCACCGGCTCATAACCGGTTGGTCCCTGGTTCGAGTCCAGGTGGGCCCACCAATCTTAATGGTGTAAAGAACCTACACTCAGATGCTGCCAGAGGTAGCTTGTAGGTGAGGGTGACGTTGCCGCCGCGCACTCTCACCTCCTTAAGAACCTCCTGGAGAAATTCCCTTTTTGCCCCGATTTGCTTGGGCCGCTAACCGACGCCGCATCTCGGCGATGTAAGCGTCCATTCGCGCCGTCGGAATCGCCGACACTGTTTTTCATGGTTGCGTCGATCACCATCGAGAGCCGCTTTCTTTCTGAGCAATTCCTGGCGCTGTTCATGGAGTTCCTTTATCCGCTGAGCCGCGTGCTCGATCGAAAGTTCGCCGGACTCAAGCGCATTTTCCCAACGCTTAAGCCGGCTCTGCAAATCAGTCAGCGCCGTTCGGACCGCCTCGTACTCCGGCAAGGGCTTGTCTCTTCTGAATTCCGAGCGCTTTCCATCACACGTCGGATATAGTTCCTGATATTGGTCGGCGTCAGTATTTCCTCCATGACCTTTGTTACGACTGCGCTCTCGAGTTTCGTCTTGTTGATGAGTCGCATGTTTGCTTGCCGCCCTTCAGATAAGAGCCACAGCCATAGTAATGAAATTTGCCGCCTTTTGCGGCCGTTCCAAGATACCGACGGCCGCATCCATCGCAGATGACCAGGTCGCTCAATAAGTATGAGGTGCGGTTCGCGTAGGAATTTCGCCAATTCGCGGAACTGAGGCGAAGTTTGGCCTGGACCTGCTCGAACATCTGCGGGTCGATGATCGCTGGATAAAATCCCGGGATGGTCATCGGCTCGACCGCGCCGTACCGTTCACGGAAATTATATTCGAGCACACCGACGTAAGCTTTATTGTGTACAATCCAATAAACGTGGTTGCTCGCAAATCGCTTTCCCAGCGTGGTTCGAAAGCCCTCGTTGTTGAGGATGTTCGCGTTTCTTTGTACCCAACGCCGCGGTCACATAATTCGAAAATCTTTCGGACCACGCCTGCGGCAGCATCATCAACTGCCGGTCGGCTGATCGTGCGGATCCTTATCTGACCTTCCCGTTTTTCGATTACCTCGCGGCGATACCCGTAGGGTGGCCTGAAAACGGGAAACCCTTGTCGAATCCTTTCGGTAAGCCCCTTCCTTATTTCTCGGGCTAAGTTTTTGCTGTAAAACTCGGCCATTCCGACAAGGATGTGCTCCATGAAGGCGTCTTCCGGCGCGTCGGAGCCGACGACGGGTTCCTGAACGGAAATCAGGCGGACCTTGTGGCGCTTGAGTATTGCCTTGGACGTAAAGGATTCCAGGCTGTCGCGGGAAAAGCGATCGAGGTTGTGCACGATGATAGTGCTGAACGGTTGGCTCTTCGAAGCCGCATCTCCCAGTATCTCCTTGAACGATTCACGTTTCTCGAGGATTCCGCGATGCGGAGTAGCCCTCGTCGAGATATTCTTTGCCAACTTTGTAGCCGTGCTTTTCCGCCCAATCGCGGCATGCTCGGAGCTGTGCCTGGATCGAGTATCCCTGCACCTGCTCTTCCGATGATACCCGGGCGTAAATGACGGCGGTTGCTGCTGTTTTGTTGCTGTGTTCGTGATCATGCTGATTTCTTTAAGACCACCGATTCCGACAGGTCCGGTCGAATTTCGCCTTTCTATTCCCGGCTACATTGCAGTCGCTTAAGATCGTTCCACCGCTGCCTGTCACTCCGCGCCGTCCAAGAGTGGCTACCCCTCCGTCGGCGGAGCTTTTTTTCGTTAAAGTCATTGGCGATTTCTCGAAAGTCGAGACCGCGTGCGAGGGCCTCTAGGATCGCATTCCGATGAATTTTTTCCGCAACGTAGCTTTGTCCCGGGGGCCACGTAGTAACTCCTTCATCATCACAGGTGTCCACATCTTTCCCCACGCACTTCTTAAATGCTGTTGATTAAAGTGCTGCGCAATCCACTCGAGAGATCGGACCCGCCCGGTTAAGCTCATCGGCTTTTTGTCGCAAAGATCGAGACCGGTGCGCTTTAAGACGGAATTTCCGCATTACGTTGTAAAGCCCGTCCCTGGTGATTTTCGCAATCTCATCAGTGGAGGTTCTTCCGGCGCATGACAAATCTAAGAACGTCAATTTTGCAGATCTTGCGATCTTCGTCATTATCGATCACATCTGTGGTAACGGCTTCCAAACAAAGGATCGACGCAAAGATCTTTTGGTTGCCGTTACCAAAACGGGCGACCCGACAGCTATATCAATCTTGCGACCTGCCGGCCGCGACGAATTGATTCGCGAGCTTCATGCGCCAAAACTGACCGTCTTAGAGATTAGAGAACATCGTCGCCGTCACCAGTGGTTCCATGGCGAATTTCTGCTCGATCCTCTCCTTCTCTTCTAAGACGCTTTCAAGTTTCGCGAGCGCATCGCGGTGAACACACTCAAGGCTACCATAAGAGCGGTCGGCATGCGCTCGCGCTTTCTGTTCTTCGTGCGTCAGCCGCTCGCGCTCCGCTTGGCTCCAATCGAGTCGTGTCTGCTTCTCCGGATCGGATTTCTCCCAACGCCGATTTCAGCATATCGACCGGCGGCGCTTTTAGCACCTTGAAAACTTCCTGACATTCAAGGCATCGACGACGGTGTTGTATCTCAGACATATCAGTCGATCGCCTTGACAAAAATTTTCCTCTACAATAAAAAATGAAAATCCAATTTCACATACTGTAATGAACCGATCTATTCTTCGAGGCGTAGCAATACTCGAAACACTGGCTAGAGCTGGTCGACCTCTTGCGTTAAAAGAGCTCGCAGCGGCGGCCGGACTGAACAAGATGACAGTCTATCGGCTTATGATATCGCTGGAGGCAAAAGGCCTTGTTCATAAGCTTTCAGAAAATGGATTGATCACTCTGGGTCCCGCTTTTCTCTTTTTTGCGGAGGCGTTTCGTAGAAATGGTGTAATTAGAGAGAAGGTCCTACCTTTTATTCAAGCGTTGGTTGATTCCAGTCAGGAAACCGTCGGCTACACGGAGAGATTCCGAGCTGATATGTGCGTCACTTTAGAGCGATGGGAAAGCCCACAAGAAACCAGGACCGTTTCCCAAACTGGTATTCCCCGACCACTCTACGTCGGATCTTCAGGACCGGCCATACTGGCTATGCTTCCCGATGAAGAGATCAAATCCATCCTAGGCAACAAAAAATTCTTGCCATACACATCCTTCACGCCTACGACGCAAAAACAAATTTGGAAAAAGATAGACGGAATTAGGAGAAGGGGCTACGCCGTTAGCCTGAAGGAAAAGTCTCTTGATACGGCAGGGATTGCCGCACCTGTATTCAGTTGTGGCGCAGTAGTCGGCAGCTTGGCAATTATTGGACCTATAGAACGTATGAAGCGATTCGGGGTTGACCGTTTGGGTACGCTTGTAAAAGGTGTGGCTGAGAAATTGTCTGATGAGCTCGACTATCCTAGTAGGAGCCCAAGACAGAACCGCACAGAGAAAATTAAACGTATTGTTTATAACTAAAACGGCACAGTGCTTACAGCTTTGCCAGCAATGAATCAGAAACTCTCGATAGCAAACATTATTGACCAATTGAAACACGAAAGTTCTACCCTCGATGGCCCGCGACTTATCGAACTGCTGGAACTATTAGCAATTCCGGAAGTCGAGATATCTCGATACGCGTCCTTTCGAGAACGAGGCTATGCGAGGAATACAGTCTATCGGGACGAGATGTTCGAAATTCTCATGATCTGCTGGAAAAGCGGCCAGCGTTCGTTAATCCACGACCATGGCCGTTCCCTAGGCGGTGTAAAAGTGCTTCAAGGCGTTCTAACAGAGAGCCTGTTCGCCGTTGCTCCAAATGGAATGATTAAACCCATTGCGTCTGAAGATTATCAATCGGGAAGTATTCAACTCGAGACGCAAAGTACTATTCACCAGGTATCAAACCTTCAACCGCTATCGATCAACACGATCTCATTGCACGTGTACACACCTCCGTTGGAGCAAATGAACATATACAAACTGTACGACTCTAATGTCATCTCGGCTACGAGTGAGCTTTACAATTCTGGAGGCGGAATTTGAAATATGACTATAACATCAAATAGTTCCTGTGACTTAGGGGCAATCGGTCGATACGTCGATTCCCAGCAGGGCAAATTTGTGGAGGAACTCAGAAATCTGGTTCGGCAACCCAGTATTTCGAGCCAAAACAATGGAGTCAAAGAATGTGCCGAGTTGATCCGTGGCATGATGCACGAACTCGGCATTGAAGCCGACGTTCTCCAAACCGATGGTCAACCGGTAGTATTCGGTCACCATAAATCCGGCAATGGGAAGAAAACATTGCTAATTTACAACCACTATGATGTCCAACCAGTCGAGCCCTTGGATGCATGGGAACAACCCCCGTTTGAAGCGAGGATGATCGGAGACAGAATTATCGGACGAGGATCTACTGACAGTAAAGGCAATTTGTTGAGCCATCTGAAAGCCGTGGAGGCTTTCATACGAACAGGACAAGATGTGCCGCTGAATCTTAAGTTTCTCTTCGATGGCGAGGAAGAGATCGGTAGTCCGAGCCTGCCTGGTTTCGTGGAAAGCCAACGTGAATTGCTCAAGGCAGACGGGGTTTTGTCATTCGATGGCGGCTTCGACGCATCCGGGCGCCCGCGTATTCAGCTCGGCTCCAGTGGCCTTCTTTACCTGGAAATGAAGGCCAAAGGTCCCAAGAGAGATCTCCATTCTGCTCGGGCTCGGCTTGTGGAGAATCCTGCTTGGAGATTGATATGGGCACTCCAATCGATGAAGAACGAAAACGAGCGCATTTTGATTGACAATTTTTACGATGACATTCTGGCTCCGACCGAAGAAGAATTAAAGTTGTTGCGCGATTCAGGCTGGGATGATCAATCACACCTGGAAGAATACGGGGTGGATCACTTCATACTCGGTATTCAAGGGACGGCGGCTTGCGAGAGACTGCTCTTCCAACCTACTTGCAATATTTCTGGTTTTAAGGCGGGCCATCTGGGGGAAGGCATGAAAACTATTGTGCCTGCGGAAGCTACAGTCAAGGTCGATTTTCGGTTGGTTCACAAGCAAAATCCTAGTGACATTTTGGAGAAAGTAAAAAGACACCTAATCCAGCACGGCTTCCCGGATATTGAGACTCAATCTCTAGGCCATATTGAGCCGTCGAGAACTCCATTCCGAAGTAAGATTGCGCAAACTCTCATCGCCGCAGCCAAAGAAAGTTACCGTTTAGAACCGATGATCAAGCCCACAGGTGAGGCTTCGGGTCGGCAAGGACCCTGGCTCGCCAGCCGTCTTGGTATCGAAGGGGCGGCAAGTGGCATCGGACCTCCCAAATGGCGCGGCCATGCACCTAATGAATTTATTACAACAGGTCATTTTATTGAGGGGATCAAATATGCGGCCAATATCTGGTGCAAATATGCGCAAGCCTGAGCCAGTCATAGTTTCCACAACGTGGAATGATGTCAGTGAGCAGGATAATAGGCAAATACGGAGTGATAAATGAGCCCCACAATCGGTTACTATCGTGATCTCCGCGATCACATCAAAGCCCTGGCGGACAAAGGTTTGCTCGTAGAGATCGACAGGGTTGTAAATAAGGACAGCGAGCTTCATCCTCTGGTCCGGCTTCAGTTCCGGGGTCTGCCAGAAGAAAAACGGCGGGCATTCCTGTTTCGGAAAGTCACCGATGCGCGAGATCGAGGCTATGAGATCCCTGTTCTTGTCGGAGGGTTGGCTGCGTCTGAGGAGATTTATGCGTTGGGATTACAGTGTGCTCCAGAAGAAATTGTGACTCGCTGGAATAAGGCTCTCTCGAATCCCGTTGCACCGACATCAGTCAAAACGGGAAAAGTCAAAGAAGTCATTCACACAGGCAAAAATCTGCTTGACCACGGTGGGCTGGAAGAATTTCCGATTCCTATATCGACTCCAGGGTTCGATAACGCGCCTTACTTCACAGCCGCCTGCTGGATTACGAAGGATCCCGACACCGGTACTCGAAATATGGGTATGTACCGAGCTCAGATCAAAGGGCCGCTTCACACGGGACTTTATATCGGTGATGGGAATAACACGGCAACTAACTGGGCTAAAGCCAACGCGCGAGGTAAGCCACTTGAAGCAGCAGCCGTCATTGGCGGTCCCGTAGCAGTGGCTTATGCAGCTATCCAGACCGTTCCCTACGGTATAGACGAACTTGCGATCGCCGGAGGTTTGATAGATGCACCGATACCTCTTGTCAAAGCGGAAACCGTAGACCTGGAGGTTCCTGCCGATGCGGAGATCGTCGTTGAAGGATTGATCCATACGGATGGGCTGGAACCGGAAGGCTCTTTTGGTGAATCCCACGGGTACTCGGATCCGCGCACCTTTTCACCTTATTTTGAAGTCACCGGCATTACGCACCGGCGGGAGCCGATTTGGGTCTCTATTATCAGCCAACTGACACCCAGCGAAAGCAGCAAAACTAAACAGCGGGCTTACGAAACTTCTGCTCTGAAGCTGCTACGCGAGCACCACGGATTCAAAGGCGTGCAGCGGGTAGTGTTCTACGAACAATTGCTCAATCGACAGTACGGCGTAATCAAAATGAAAAAAGTGAGCGACATCGAACCATGGGATGCCATGTATGCTCTACTGGGAACGCGAACTCGTTCCAAGATCATCGTTGCGGTGGATGATGACATCGACGCGGAAGATCCTATGGCGGTAAACTGGGCGATCGTCAATCGCTCCCAACCGCACCGAGATATACGCATAATCCAGCCCCGGCCACTTCCACACGGCCCTCTTCGCTTTCTCGCCGATGGTAACAGTTACGACAAGACAGATTCGGCTCTATTAATTGATGCGACGGCCAAGTGTCCTTTTCCGCCCATTTCGTTGCCGGCACGTGAGTACATGGAGCATGCTAAAGAGCTATGGAAGGAGTTGGATTTACCGACTCTGGAACTAAAGAATCCTTGGTTCGGCTATTCGCTGGGTCTTTGGACCGCCGAAGCCCAGGAGGAGGCGAGACTGGCGACCGAGGGCAGACATTTTGAGACTGGTGAGAAACTGGTGGCGCGCCGCGAGCCGACGCCTCCAGGAAGTCGCATCGATGATTTTCGACGCCAACACCGCAGCCACAGCGACTTTGCCAAAACAAATGAAACCTCAAAGAAGAAACCATAAAATTGCGAACTCTAACCACGAGGAGGAAACATGGCTAACAACGTCCAGTTCGGACTGACCCTCGCGAATCGAGGCGTCGTCATCGGCGTAACCACTGTTGAGCAGATGTTACAGATGAGCGAGATAGCCGACACGTCAAGCGTTTACGATTGGGTGTGGGTTGGCGATAGCATCCTTGCCAAACCTCGGCTTGAAGCTGTGGCGCTGCTCTCGGCTGTCGCTGCACGCACCAAAAGGGTCAAGATGGGTCCCGCGTGTATGGCCAGTATGGCACTAAGACATCCGATTACCTTAGCGACTCAATGGGCTAGTCTAGACCTGATTTCGGCGGGACGCACAGTCTTCGTCGCCTGCACGGGTCTGGGTTCCGCGGATGCCCAAGGCAAAGAGGCGCACACTTACAATATGGAACGCAAGGATCGCGCTCCGCGAATGGAGGAACAGATTGAAATCTTCAAACGTCTATGGAGCGAGGATCACGTAAGCTTCAAGGGAAACTACTACAATTTTGAGGATGTTACCGTTGAACCCAAGCCTGCACAGAAACCGCGACCGCCGATATGGATTGCCCACTCTCACAAAGGTATGCCGAAATTTATCGAGCGAGCGCAGCGACGCACAGCGCGGATGGCGGACGGCTATATGGCTGCTCAAGGAAATCCCGAAGACTACCGATCGACACTGAAGTCTATTTCCGGCTTTATGCGGGAGTACGGGCGTGATCCAGACACCCTGAGCACCGCTCTATATTACAACATCAACATTAACGAGGACCGCAAAGCAGCCTTCGAGGAATCCACCCGCTTTCTTAACGCCTACTACATGACGAATTTTAAACCCGAGGTCGTGGAGAGCTGGTTAGCATACGGATCGCCGGAGCAATGCATCACTCGACTGCGACAGTATATAGATGTTGGAATCAAAATGATCACCATGCGTTTGACGGGCTGGGACCAAATGGGATTACTTAAGCGATGTATGGAAGAAGTGCTTCCTTACGTATGACAAACCGCGGCAAGTGAGTTAGCGACGGTTTAATACTATAGGACAGTTGTAGCTTGTGGGTGCCGATACAATAGCGATAGTTGGCGGTACGCTAATTGACGGAACGGGTGCGAAACCTATCCCAGACACGGCTGTGATCGTCCGGGGTGCCCATGTTTCCTTTGTTGGCTCCCGCATCGGGACACTCATCCCTGAGAACGCCATTGTGCTGGATGCCAAGGATCGAACAGTTTTGCCGGGTTTGATTGACTTACACCAGCATACGCTCAATGAATGGGACAAAGCGCTGTTCCCGCAACGCGGTATTACCTCAATCCGTTTTGCCGGTGGCAAACAAGCGTCGATCCTGAAATTGCGTGACCGAATACGGTGCGGTGAATTGATCGGCCCGCGTATTTTTTCCGTTGGTCCAACGATGGACTCCCCTCCCACTGCTAGACCGCAGAGCGCTCTTGTTGTCAACAGCCCAGCAGAAGCAGTTCGTGAGGCTGAACGGCTCATCAGAGACGAACATGTCGATGCTCTTTTCGCCGCTCGAAGAATCGATGCTGACTGTTTGCGTGCCATGTTAGACGTTGCTCATTCACACGGCCGGCCGGTGACGGGTCAAGTCTACAACTTGAGCGCACGCGAAGCGGCTCAGGTCGGCATTGACGGTCTTGAGAATACATCACGAATCCCGGAAAGCCCAATTTTTGACGATGCAACTTTGCACGGCTACCGCTCCGTCTCCCATCGCCTCGGAATGCTGGGACGGCTTTGGGCCACCGCGCCGACAGGTGCGATGCAAGAAATCTTGGGAACACTCGCCGAGCACCAGATTGAGTGGGCTCCGGGACTGGTCTCGTTTGAGCATTGGGCTGGATTTCTGCAGGCGTCACTTGAGACGGAACCGCAATATCGGGAATCACCCGAAGAATTAAAGCAGAGCTTCCAGCAGATGAAAGCCGACATCTGCAAGGAATGGACCGAAGAAATACGGAATGATTGGCGTGAAGGGCTGGAACGCGCCAAACAGTGGATCGGTTATTACCATAAGATCGGCGGCCCAATCGTAACTGGAACCGATACTGATTTTGGCGCTATCACGTACCATCGTGAATTAGGCCATCTACTTGAGGCAGGGCTCTCACCTATGGACATTATCGTGGCGGGCACTAGCGGCAGCGCGCATGCGCTACGGCAATCTTACCTTGGCATTGTCGGTCGCGGGAAGTTGGCCGACATTCTAGTCGTTGAGGGCGATCCCCTAAGACGGCTTGATAGTCTAAAGCATCCCGTACATGTTCTGATCGGGGGCCGGATGGAAGTCGTCGATGGACAGATACGAAATCCTGCTCGCCAGTGAATTCCGACACTCTCGGCCATGAATTAAGAACCGCTGTTTTCGCAACGTTGGCGCACGAATCAACTGACGAAAACAAATGTTAACTGTAAAAAACCTTCGCAAAGTATTCTCCACGGACACCGGACAAGTCCGGGCTATCGACGGTGTCAGCTACGAGATCAAGCAGGGAGAATTCTACACTTTGCTGGGACCGAGCGGTTGTGGGAAAACAACTACCTTGCAATGCATCGCCGGCTTAGAAACTCCCGACGAAGGCGCAATCATAATGGATAATCAACCAGTCTTTTCCAGCGATCAAAACTTGATCGTTCCCGCCCATCGTCGAGATATAGGCATGGTGTTCCAATCCTATGCTATCTGGCCTCACATGACGGTTTTCGATAACGTTGCCTTTCCCTTGTTATACGGTCGGCAACGCATAACCAAAAGTCTCGTTTCAGAGCGCGTAACCAGAGCTCTCGGGTTGGTTCAGCTGGGTGAGCTAGCCAACCGTCCATCGCCGTTCTTAAGTGGTGGTCAGCAACAACGAGTAGCCTTGGCGCGAGCTATTGTGCAAGAACCCAAACTCCTACTCCTCGACGAACCGCTAAGCAACCTCGACGCTAAACTGCGTGAAGAGATGCGTTTTGAGATCAGAGATTTGGTTTCTCGTCTAAAAATTACCACTCTTTACGTGACTCACGACCAGCTAGAAGCTCTATCGATGTCGGACAGAATCGCCGTGATGCAGAGCGGTCGCATTGTTCAGGAGGGAACCCCTAGAGAGATCTTTCTTGCTCCAAAGGATCGCTTTGTTGCAGATTTTCTTGGCAAGAGCAATTTCATAAAAGGGCAGGTCATCGACTTAACAAACGCTTCTACGTTCGCTGTGATTGAGACTAAGGTGGGTCATATCCAATGCGCATTAAAGCAACCGATCACAGTAGGAGACACGGTGTTGTTGGCTGTCCGTCCATCAGGCATCCATGTGGCTCGAACGCCGTTCAAGGAGACCGCTAATAATATCGCTGGGACCATCCAGACAGTCAACTTTATCGGGGATCTTCTCGAATGCCAGGTCAAGGCTGGCAACGACGAGATCCTACGAGTAATGCTTGATCCTTATCTTGAATTTAAGGTTGGCGAGAAGGTCTATCTCCATCTCCCGACGGATCGATTAGTGATCGTGGGGAAGGTATAACCGTTTCGCGGAAAATACTAATAGATAAATGGCGACGGCAAATCTACAAGAGCTAGACACGAAAGGCATCAGTCGGAGCGGAATCACGCAACAGAAACTCGCCCTTCCCGTCATTACGCTTATCACCGGGTTTCTCGTAATAGCCCCTTTGCTGATTCTGTTTCGAACGAGTTTCTTACCGCCGGGCAAACTTCCATTCGACACTGTCGAGTTCACCTTAAACAATTTCGTAGTTGCGTACGTAAATCCCGCCACATTACGGCTTCTCTACAACACGGTTCTTTATGCTAGCGGCAGCGTTCTCTTAGGGCTCGTTATTGCCTGCTTCTTAGCTTGGCTTTTGGAGCGAACCGACCTTCCGCTACGGACCACAATCCGTGTGATGACTTTCGCAAAGATGCCAGTTCCGCCCCTAGCTTTTGTGTTCGGCTGGATACTCCTATTCAACCCCAACAACGGAGCGCTTAATATCTTTCTCAAGAATTTGCTTGGATTAGAAACATCGCCGGTGGACGTCTACACTTTGTGGATGATGATCTTCATCGCGGGGACTGGCATTGTTCCGACTATGTTTGTGATGCTAAGCGGGGTCTTTCGCAACATGGATCCCCAGTTGGAGGATGCAGGGGCGGTATCCGGTGCCAATTTCATCCGTACCATTCGACGTATAACGCTGCCGCTATTGACTCCGGGAATTTTGTCCATCGGAATTTACATGCTGATGATTATGGTACAGGCGTTTGAAGGCCCGTTAGCCATCGGGCTAACCGCCGGCGTACCGGTTTTGAGCGTCTACATTTACGTCTTGAGCAGCCCCGAAGGTGGAACCCCCAATTATGGGTTGGCTGCTGCCTTTGGTATAGGCCTGCTCGTTTTGGCCCTTCTGTTGATGTGGGGGTATTATCGCGCCACCCGTGTAAGCGAACAGTTTCGGGTCGTTACCGGTAAAGGCTTTCGGCCTCGGCGCATCAAGCTGGGTCCTTGGCGATACCCGGCTTTAGTCTTCGTGGCCGTTTATTTTGGTTTGATGGTTCTACCTTTGTTGATCTTGATTTGGACCAGTCTCTTGCCGTTTTACCAGGTGCCATCGACTAAGGCGATCGGTGCTCTAACTTTAGATAACTATCGCTCACTCTTCGAAAGTGTCACCATACGTCGCTCCCTTGGCAACACTTTTTTGCTGGTTTTCACGGTCTCAACTGTCACGATGGTGCTATCGAGTCTGATCAGCTGGTTTTCTACAAGGACCAAGCTCTCGATCGGCCGCTTGTTAGACATTCTCGCCTTTGCGCCATTGGCAATTCCAAACATCGTGATCGCCATCGCAATCCTATTACTGTACATCCGTACGCCACTTTACGGAACCATTTGGATCATCATCATTGCTCAGATCACCGCCTATCTGGCTTTCGGAACCCGAACCATGAATGCCGGTCTCATTCAAATTCATCCTGAACTTGAAAATGCGGCAACCGCTTGTGGTAGCTCCTGGATCACCATGATGCGCAAGATCCTTTTGCCTATGCTCCGTCCGCATTTCATAAACGGCTGGCTTTGGATTGTTGCTCACAGCATGCGGGATCTGACGATGGTACTCGTCCTTATGTCTCCCGATAGCGTTGTTGTCAGCTCAATGCTTTGGCTACTCTGGAGCTTCGGAGACGTACCTTCGGCCTGTGCACTTCTGATCCTCATGGTCGGCAGTTTGCTTGCGTTGGTGCTCCCAATTCAAATTTACACTTCGCGCAAAACCGAGACTGCGGGTTGAGCTGGCGAGATGGAGCCGTCCTGTGACAATGAAGGTGTCAGCCAAATGAAAGTTTTTGAGTTCAGAAAAATTGCGGAGAACTGCCGAGAAAA
Source organism: uncultured delta proteobacterium (assembly GCA_963745835.1). Lineage (GTDB taxonomy): Bacteria > Desulfobacterota > Binatia > UBA9968 > UBA9968 > WHTF01. The sequence continues at coordinate 44,788 of CAVUZH010000024.1, read as the reverse complement.
TGGCTGATGCTAGATTCAGCTGTGGGTAGAGGAACTGTCCTCCGAAGGGAGGAAACGAAAACGCACCCATCTCGCCGGGCATCGAAGCGATCGGTTTGGCGGTTGCCGACGTTCATTCCGGGAAATTGACTATGGTGATCCATTGAACTCATTAGTGCTGCACCTGGAGTACTTCAACGCGATCGGATTTCATTTTTGACGCTTCCGATTTTACAAGCAGAATGGGGGAGAAAATGTTCCAAAATGGGCCCATCAAAATTGTCGTTTTGACCTTAATCTGGTCCTTTCTGTCGAATGTTGATGCAACAAGAACTGATGCACAACCCCTCAGATTTAAGCACGTCTTGGTGGAAGCGAAGAAGGAAACTACGGGAAGTTTTGTGATTTGGGCCTCGAATCCTAGGGACGATAAGACCTGGCAAATTCTAGTAGATACCTTCGCGAAAAAATACGGTTTAGGTGAGCTAAAGTTTGAACGGCTTCCGCTTCATCCTCGTGACACAGTTGCTCGCATCGTAGCAGAAACTCGAGCCGGCAGAAGCGGTCCCGACGTAGTTTTCGGAAGTCATAATTCTCTGTCGGATATAGACGAAGCAGGTCTCCTCGAAGCTTATGATTGGGTAGCAGCCTTTAGCGAGGAGTTTCCGACGATCAAAGAAGCAGCTGTTGAAAGAGTGCCTGTGGAGCTGAAGGGAAAGTGGGTTGCTTTGTTTGATGCCACTCGCAGCTTCATTTTTAATACACAACAACTCAAAGCTGGTCAGGTCCCGGATCTCGTTGAGAATCTCAGCCAACCACAATGGTCGAGAAAATTTATCATGAGCAATACTGGAAGTTCGCCATGGGATTTGTTTGTTCTCAGATGGGGAGAGGACCGCACAATAAATGCAATGAAAAAGGTAATGTCGAATAAACCTATCTACAAGAAAGGCACCCCCGCGGTAAACAACGCAGTCGCGGCAGGCGAAGCGCCGGTCGGTTTTGGCAGCATTCATGAAGCTGAGCGACTAAAGGCAAAGGGAGCTCCAGTTGATTGGAAAACCTATGGGTTAGAAGCGCAAGGAGACTATATTCCCGTCTTGCCGCAAGGTCTCTTACTAACAAGAAAGTCGCAACATAAGAATCTTGCCAGGCTGTTTATCGCTTGGTTTGCAATGGATGGTATAGCAATCGCCGAGAAGTTGGATTTCAGCTTCCGAGTATCGCATGAATTGTCGCCGCTCAATAAGTTGATCAAGGAGCGTGCTCCTAACGCAAAAGTGTTGGCTCCTGCCAGTCGAAAGGAGTTTGAGATCCATGACCAATTTGGCGAAACGGCCAGCAAAATCATTGCCGCTGGACTTAGCGGTGGGTAGGCCACGATATAGCTCCCCTAAGGAGCTTGTCTAGGCTTTTGACACCGACGCCTTCGAGCGATAACGCAGAAAGGATTGTTCATGCCTCAGAATCTATCGAAAGAGATCACAAAGACGATTGTTCCCAGTTCAAAATCGAGCAGCAATGGCGAGGAGCGTACTGTGGGAGAGGTGAGGCCAATTAAGCTTGGCGGAAACAACGACTTTAGAGACTGGATCAAGGCCGTAGAGAGCATGGGAGAGTTAAGGATTATTAAAGGCGCTAATTGGAATATGGAGATTGGTGGAATCTCCCAATTGAACTATAGGCGCCGGCCTAACCGCGCGCTTCTTTTCGATGAGATTAAGGATTACCCGGCAGGCTATCGAATCTTAACGGCGTCAATGGGTAGCGTACGTCGAATGGCGCTTACCTTTCGTCTGTCAACTGAATTAGACGATAGAGGACTGATAGAGGCGCTTCGAGGTAAACCTCTTGCATGGGAACAGGGTGCGCAGAATTTTCCACCACATATGGTTACAACGGCACCCGCCTTTGAGGAGGTTCATGAAAATGGGGACATAAACCTTTTCGAATTTCCAGCTCCAATTTGGCACGAGAAAGACGGTGGCCGTTATATCGGTACGGGTTGCGCAGTGGTAACACGCGATCCGGATTCAGGCTGGGTCAATCTAGGGGCATACCGGATTATGATATTGGATGAGAAGCATGTTTCCGTGCTCATCGGCGCCGGCAAGCAGGGCCGCATGCATTATGAAAAGTGGTGGGCGCGAGAAGGCCGATGCCCTATAGCCATTTCTTTGGGACATGATCCTTTGTTGTTTGCTTTGGCCGGCCTGGAAGTTCCCTTAGGTATTGGGGAATACAATTATGCTGGGGCCGTGATCGGCATGCCCGTAGATGTTGTAGCCGCACCTAAAACAGGCCTGCCAATCCCCGCCGGAGCTGAAGCTGTCTTAGAAGGATGGATTTATCCAGATAAGCAAGCCAGTGAAGGACCTTTTGGAGAGTGGACAGGATATTATACCGGAGGGAAAAGAGAAAGTAGGGCTCCGATCCTTGAAGTGGACACAGTGCTCCATCGAAAGAATCCTATCCTACTAGGGGCGCCGCCTGGCAAGCCGCCCCATGACTACTCGTACATGAAATCAGTGATGAAGTCCGCCATGATTCACGATGCCCTCGTTAGAGCTGGCCTGAGGGGAATTCGTGGGGTCTGGGCACCAGAATGTGGAGGAGGGAGGTCTCTGATCATCGTTTCGATGAAACAAGGCTTCTGTGGTCATTCGCGCCAGGTAGCCGCAATCACATCACTGTGTCCGGAGGCGTCATATATGAATCGTTACGTGATCGTGGTTGATGAGGATGTCGATTATATGAACCTAGAAGAAGTCGTATGGGCCCTCTGCACTCGTGTGGACCCGGCTACAGATATTGAAGTCATACATAAGACTCAGGGCAGCAAGGTGGATCCCATGCGTCGAGACCCCGGCCCCACTTACAACTCCCGAGCGCTGTTCGACGCATGTCGACCCTTTGATTGGATTGACGAGTTCCCTCAAGTAACCGAATCTAGCCCAGAATTCATGGCTGAGATCGCGCGAACATGGGGTCGTGAATTGGAGGATGCGGATTGATCATTAATGATTGACTACGAACGATGATGTAGGGGGTCATTCTATATGAGAACAAAACCGATGTTCATATGGTTGCACGCAGCGTTGCTCTGTAGCGGGATCCAATTGTCCACCCTCCCGGCGGGTGCGGCGACCGTAAAGTTTCAGGAGTTGGTTGCGGCGGCTAAGAAGGAAGCGGGCCAGGGGACTACGTTTCTAGTCTATGCGTCCAATCCTCGCGAGGAAAAGACACGGCAAGCCTTTTTTGATGCCTTCAAAAAGAGATATTCGTTGCCTAATTTCAAATTCGAGTGGTTAACGCTGCACCCGAGCGTTGCCGTTCCTCGCTTAGTGTCAGAGGCACGAGCAGGACGAAGCGGCCCGGACATAGTAATGAGTAGTGCCAACACGCTCGTCGAAGCAGACAAGGCTGGGTTACTTGAAGTTTTTGATTGGACCGGAACTTTCGGTGCAGAGTTTCCAGATATTAAAGAGCCGACCGAGGATCGCGTTCCCACAGAATTAAAGGGCAAGTGGGTCGTTGTTTACGATGCTACGAGGAGCTTCAATTTCAATAGCGATCAGTTAAAGGTAGGTGATGTCCCCAACCAGCTGGAGGATCTGGCGGATCCGAAATGGTCACGGCGATTTGCTATGAACTCAAGCGGCGCATCGCCATTCGATCTTTTTATGTTGGCTTGGGGAGAGGAGCGCGTGATCAATCTCGTGAAGAAGCTTATCGCCAACAAGCCCATATTTAAGAAAGGAACGCCGGCAGTGGTAAACGCTATTTCCGCCGGCGAAGCACCGGTTGGTTTCGGGAGCATTCATGAGGCCGAGCGCCTTAAGATAATGAAGGGTGCTCCGATAGATTGGAAAACGTACGGGAATTATATCCCTGTGCTAAGTCAAGGCTATTCCACGAGTAAGAAGTCGCGCCATCCAAATCTGTCACACCTTTTCATCGCTTGGTTGGCCACGGACGGCATGTCGATTTACGAGAAGATGGAGTTCAGTACTCGGGTGACCCGCAAAGGGTCGTTTTTGAATAAGCTGATCCAGGAACGAGCACCGAACGCGAAAGTCCTTGAACCCAAGAGTCAGAAGGAGTTCGACGCATTTGAAGCATTTGGGGATAAACTTGACAAAATGATCGCCGGAAGCGTTACGGGTCAATAAAAACCTTGGTGAGGAGGTAAAGGTATGGAGACACCAACGCAAGAAAAGGCTGCGCTCGAAGTGAGAGCTCAGGAGGGGCACGAGAGGTGGAAGAGTTCTCGAATCGTGATCAAAAGTGACGAGTTGACTTTTAAGACAAGTTCCTCAGGTACGGTCGCGCAGCATGTGAGTCCTGCTAATGGGTTCGCAAATCGCCAGATCAGTGGTTTTATTCGCGAGATTCCACCAGGTTGGAAAAGCGGCCGGCACCGGCACAATATGGAGGCGATCATTCACGTGCTAGAAGGACGGGGATATACAGAGATAGACGGCGTCAAGTTCGAGTGGAGTGCCGGTGATACGATTTCTGTTCCGCCAATGTCCGAGCATCAACATTTCAATCTGGAAATGAGCCGAAGGGTGCGGTTATTCGCCGTCCACACGGCATCATTGATGAGTAATATTGGATCCTTTGATTTTGTTCCCACCGGAAACGCGGGGAGAATCGAAGGCGAAAGTGTCTGAGACCGCACGGCAAGCAACACGAGGGGGTATCTAATGGCTCTCGAACAGAGTAGATCCGAAAAAAGGTGGTTTGAAATCGGCACAAAGGCGATCGATAACTCGAGAAAGGAATTAGTTCAAATTGCCTTAGACCTTCATGACCACCCTGAAATCAATTATCAAGAACACTATGCGGCTAAGTTGCTAACCGACACTCTCGAGCGAAAGGGATTTGTCGTGGAACGCGGCGTTGGTGGTGTCGAGACTGCCTTTCGAGCGACGCTTGAGGGCGGTGCCGGCAAAGGTCCAACGGTGGCGGTTCTTGCGGAATATGACGCCTTACCAGAAATCGGCCACGGGTGCGGCCACAATCTAATCGCGATGACAGCTGTCGGAGCCGGATTGGGAGTGCAAGCCGCACTTTCAACTCTGCCGGGAAGGCTCATGGTCATTGGGACGCCGGCTGAAGAAGGAGGCGGAGGAAAGGTTCGTTTACTCAAGGCGGGAGTTTTTGACGATGTCCATGTCGCACTCAAATCTCATCCCGGAAGTCATCGCACGTCAATTCCTTTAGAGGTCCCCCTAGAAGAGAACTGGCGGCTGGCAATGGTAGGGTATCGCTACCTATTCTATGGAAAGTCGGCACACGCGGCAACGATGCCACAGGAAGGCATCAACGCTCTGAACGCGGTAATTCATCTCTTTACCGGCATCGATGCGTTGAGACAGCACCTGCGTGACGATGTACGAATTCATGGCGTAATCACACATGGCGGAAAAGCGGCCAACGTTGTTCCCGACTTTGCTGCGGCGAATTTCATGTTGCGTAGCCGAGATCACTTATACCTCCGCGACGAAGTCGTTCCGAAGGTGGCACAGATTGCCGAGGGAGCAGGGAAAATGACTGGAGCGCGGGTTGAGATTGAGCCGTTGTATCCGTTTTATGAGAATGTGCGACCCAACAATTTGCTCGCGAAACTAACCCTCGCGAACGCAAGGGACGTAGGTTTGGAAGTCGACGACAAAGCATTGAGTGTCCGTCGAAGCACTGCGTCCACGGATTCCGGGAATGTGAGCCAGGTGCTGCCCTTTTTCAATATCTCATTTGCAATCAGCAAGACGCCGGTCGCAGGACACTCCACGGCGCTCACAGAAGCTGCACGGTCTGAATTTGCCTTGGACGTAGCTTTGGATGTTGCTAAGGTCCTCGCTCTTACCACCTGTGACCTGCTAAGCAATGGCGAGTTTGTAGACGCAGCGCAGCGGGAATTCGAGGAGCGCGGCCGGTTGTCGAGACCCGTTTCCTGACATAACTGCGCCCGCTTTCTCACACAGCCCGCACCGTCATGCAAGACGCCTCGCGTTTCTAAAGGGACCAGGGGCCCTACTGGATGATTCTACTAATGCAGAAACCCGGAACCGTCGCAAGCGGTGTGTGACTTTCAACATCCATTTCGGAGGACATCATGCCCATTACCACAGTTAAAATCGAGAACGCTCGATATATTTTGACCCTCGATCCCCAACGCCGAATTATTCGTGATGGATCGATCATGATCGAGGGCCAGCGAATTTCTCAGATTGGAAAAGCTAGGGATCTGGCCGCAATATCGGCAGATCGAGTGATCGATGCTCAAGAAATGGTCGTGACGCCTGGATTTTATAATGGCCACATGCACATAAGCTATGCTCATGCTGTGCGCGGAATCTTTCCAGACGATGTGGCCGACCGACTCGTCACTGTCTTTCAGCTTCAGGATGCCATGACCGAAGAAGAGGAATATCATACGTCATTGCTTGCGATTGTAGAATTGCTCAAAAACGGTAACACCTGTTTCGTAGATCCGGGCTCGACCAAATATCCAGACGCTTGCATGCAGGCATATGAAGATTCCGGATGTCGGATCATTCTAGGCGAAGGACTAACCGATATTACCGAACAAAGAAAATTACCCCTGTATTCGACTGAAGAGGCGATCCGGCGTATCGAGCATATCATCAAAACGTATGACCATCGGCTCAATGACAGAGTGCGTGCCTGGGCGATGCCTTTCTCGGCGTTCAACTGTACCCCTGATTTGCTCAAGGCCGCTAAGAGGCTAGTGGATCAATATGACACTGGCATGACGCTTCACCACACTATTCGACCCAAGATACGAGAAGCCTGCTTACAGCAATACGGTAAGCACCCTACGGAATTTTTGGAATCGATCGGCGTCTTGGGCCCGAATGTCCTTCTAGCCCATGTCATGGGACTTAATGACGCGGAAATCGAGTCCCTTGCCCGCACTCGTACGAACGTAGTGATGTGCCCCAGTAATGTCATAAAACAAGCCGGAGGCATCAAGGAAAATGGGAAGATGCCTGAAATGTTGGCGAAGGGGATTAAGGTGATGCTGGGTAGCGACTCAGTCAATAGTTCGAATCACCTCGATATTGTGCGGTCTATGAATCTTGCAGCGTGCATTTACAAAGATGCCAGGCAGGACACTAAGATGATTCCGGCAGAGCAGGCGATCGAAATGGGGACTTTAATGGGAGCGCAGGCCTGCGGATTGGGTGATGAACTCGGATCGCTTGAGGCCGGAAAAAAAGCTGACCTAGTGCTGTTTGACACAAAACGACCGGAGTGGCGCGCATTGTTTGACCCGGTAAATAATCTCGTTTATAGCGCAGATGGGCGGAGCATCCATACGGTTATCATAGACGGTCGAGTCGTAGTGGAGGATTACAAGCAGAAATTTGTCGACGAGTGGCGGCTTATACAGAAAGTGGAGGAAATAGGGGAGGCTCTGCTCGCAAGAATGAAAGTTTCTTACCCGCAACGGTGGCCGATTATTTGAAGTCCGCACGTACTGGGATGGAAGGAGCGACATGATGAAGGTCTTGCGAATGACTATGATCGCCACGTTGATTTGTTGGTGGCAATTTCTTGGTGTCGCCAACGCGCAGACTGGAAAGTTTCAAGACCTATTGCAAGCAGCTAGGAAGGAAGCCGCCAGAGGTGATGTGTTTCTAGTGTACGCTTCCAACCCCCGTGAGGAGAAAACCCGGCAGGCACTCTTCGACGCGTTCAAAAAAAGGTTTCAGTTGGAATTTAGATACGATTGGTTGTCGCTTTTTCCAACACCCGCTGTCGCGCGCATCATATCGGAGGTCAACGCGAACAAAAAAGGGCCTTCCGTATTCATGGCGAGCGTCCGAGCCGCACTGGATTTGGATCATACCGGTTTATTGGAGGGATTCGATTGGTTGAGCGTGTTCGGAACCGAATTCCCAGACATCAAGGAGCCAGCGGTCGACCGGGTTCCGATGGAAATGAGAGGTAAGTGGATTGCCGCATATGACGGTACTCGGAGCCTCGTATACAACACGAATTTGGTAAAGTCTTCGGAGGTACCAAACAATTTTGATGGTCTTGCGGACCCAAAGTGGGCTCGCAGGTTTGCTATGAGCGGAGGTGGTGGGGTTGCTTCACCGTTCGATCTATTCTCCTTGGTGTGGGGCGAGCAAAAAACACTTGACGTACTGCAGAAGCTGCTCGCAAACAAGCCAATCTTTAAGAATAATGTCCCTCCTGTAATCAATGCTGTAGCCGCCGGAGAAGCCGCCATCGGATTGGGTAGCATTCATGAAACGGAGCGTCTCAAAACGAGACATGCCCCGGTCCAGTGGAAGACTTACGGCGACTATGTCCCGGTAGTAGCATTAGGGTACGCCTTGACCAAAACCTCACCCCATCCCAACTTAGGACGATTGTTCTTAGCATGGTTCGTGACAGACGGGATGAGAATCTTCGAGGAAATGGAATTTAGTTCTCGGACAACATCGAAGAACTCGAAGCTAGGCCAGCTTTTGAAGGAACAGGCACCCAATGCGAAAGTACTTGAACCGATTAATCTGCAGCAACTCAATGCCTTTGAAGCCTTTTCAGATAAGGTCACACAAATCGTCTCTACATCGGCATTGAGTCGTTAGGTAAGGTCGGGTTCGCCTACCGAATGTCTGCGGCCCGTATTTCACACTGCCGTTCTGTTAACGATTCATAGAAATACAGCGGATGATTGAAGTACGCGAGCACGAAATTAGCAACTTGGGGAGCATCTCAAGTTTTTGAAGTGTAAATCACCGGCTTGTCAGGTATTTATACCGGCAATATGGTTGCCCCGCCCTAAATTGAATACTGTAAAGAACCAGTTCTTTGCTCCCGCCCGGCCAGTATTGAAGCGGCAGCCGCTAGATCATACTAACCTTGCCACGGTCGATCTTTAGCTCCTTACCAACTCAAAAATTCTTCTTACTCACAAGCCGCCGCGCTTTTAAGGCGCGCCCTGCATTACTTGAATGTAGGCGTGCGTTTCCTGAAGCCTCTGTCCCGGTGGGCGATAGCAACTCACAAAGACGGAGACGAGTATAAATAATCAACGGAGACGTCGCTCCTCATAAGCAAACGCGCGCTAAACTCACAGTTAAGCAACTACTGAGCTGGCATAGTGTAGCTGTCGAGCAGAAGTTATAGCGTTATGGATTTCGACCGTTGGCAAACCGATGCGTTCTTACATCTTAAAAGGAACGATTAGATGTGCGGGATGTGATTGTCCGCCAAATTCTCCTGGACTAACTACCGTAATTTTGTAAACTCCTGCTCTTTTGATTGCATCAGGCGGGATCGTCGCCGTAATCTCGTTCTTACTGATAAATTTAGTTTTTAGCTCCTTGCCGTTCAGAATCACACGGTGGTAGGGCTGTAACCTCTCGGACGTGATTTTTACAACCGTAGGACCAGATCCTTGAGGAATGGAAGGTGGAGACACTTCGATATTCCGCGGAATTACCTTCCAAGGGTCCGGACTGGGGATCGGATTTTTATAATCTGAATGAAATTTGGTATCAGCAAGTTTGCCGTTCATGATGACCGTCTTCACATTCTGTGTCGCCCAAATGTCCTTTAGAGGATCTCCTGCAATGACAACCATGTCAGCGATCTTGCCAGGTTCGACCGTGCCGAGATCCTTATCTTTCCTAAACGTTTTGGCGACATTGATGGTTGCAGACTGAATGGCCTGCATGGGACTAAGCCCGGCTTCCACGAACATTTTCATTTCTTCATGGATGCCAATAGCAGGCATGCCCCAACTAGGATCAGATCCAGCCCTGATTAAGCCGCCGGCCTTAACAAACCGGCGCATAAAATCTTCGATCTTCTTATAACCTACTTTAATCCTTTTCAGCTCATCTGGCGGAAACTTTGCGTATTTTTCATATTGTCCCATAGCGAAAGCCCGTACGACCGGCGGTAGATAGCTGGCATTGCGATTATTAACAATCGATAGCTCTCGTTGTCTAAATAAATCTGCACTCGGAGATAATGGTCTGAAGACGGTTGCAATTGTAGGAGACCACGAGAGTCCTTTTTCCACCATCTTGGCGATGATTCGGTCAAAGTTTCCGCTCTCGTAAAAGAAAGGAAATTCTTCTTGACCAACACGACCAGTTAGCCGATCCATCGTGAGCTTTTTCCGCCGCTCAAAGTCCGCAATCGAAGTCAAACCGACTGACCAATGGTGTTCCGCTGCCGCAACTCCAGCATCCGCCGCTACCATCACATCAAATGTGTGTGCGATCACCGGCATCTCAAGCCGATTTGCTTCGTCTACTACAGCTTTGACGAGCTCGGGAGTAAGGAACTCGTTGATCTTGATCATATCAAGACCGATTTCTTTTTTTCTTCTAACGATTTCTCTGCCTTCTTCGGGCGTGCTAAAGGGAACATTACCTCTAAATGCACGACCTCCGGGAGGGGCGTATTCAGGAGGTCGGGATCCCAACCCGCGTCCTGCGGACCACAATCTCGGACCGCGAATCTTTCCCATCCTTATTCCGTCTCTTTGCGCCATCGACCAGTAGTCATCACGAAAGATTTCGATATCTGGACAGCTTGTAACTCCAAGATGTAGATAAAGCTCACCGGCGAAATCCTCATAGTGTCCGTGTCCGTCCATAAAACCTGGAAGAATAGTATTGCCCCTGACGTTGAGGACCCGAGCGTTTTTCGCAGAAATCCCGTCCTGCCTGCTACCCACGGATGTTATTCTATTTCCCTCGATTACAATGACCGCATCTTCGATCGGCGGTTTGCCGGTTCCATCAATGAGTCGACCTCCCCGGATAATGACGATATCTCCTGATGATTTCTCATTCTTGCTTTGTGCCCGTGAAGCCATCAATTCTCCTCTGTGTTGATTTGTAGGTCCCCGACGGCAATCGTAAAGGTTGCTGTATACAGATCGTCCTTAGCTTTTGTCAAACTCTGATTGTTTCCGGTGAGGTCTATTCGCATCATACTTTGGTTTGACACAGCGGGTATTCATTTAGTACTGATCAGCTTCTTATTTCAACTCCACTGTTGTTCGAGGTTGGCATGCGACTAAAGACATCCATAATCCTCACGCTACTACTAACTTGGTTTACCGGATCCGTATCTGCGCAAACCATTAGAATGGCTTATCCGGGCACAGCAGGTTTTAACGTGCCGTTCTTTCTTGCTCATGAGGCAGGTCTGTTTAAGAAACATGGGATTAACAGCGAACTTGTACTGATCGCGAATTCAAGCCCTACCATCCAAGCGTTAGTTGCTGGCGATATCGATGTTGTCAATTCCACAGGGTCCGCACCACTCAATGCAGCACTCAAGGGAGCCGACTTAATTCTTGTGGCGTCATCTTATAACCTCATGCCCTATGCGATGGTGGTGAGCAAAGACGTTCGTAGTCCCGAAGATCTTAAGGGTAAGCCCATGGCCGTGGGAAATTTGGGCGGAGCCGTTGAAGCGGCTCTTTTGATGACGCTCGAAAGACTCAAGGTGAATCCGAAAGAAAGCCCATTTATCCGGACAGGTTCAGAGGCAGGCAGAATCGCTGCCGTGTATTCCGGTACCGCAGCTGCGACCGTCATTGCGCCACCAGGTCTGTATAGAGCCACTTCGATGGGTCTCAAGATGTACGTCGATCTGGGAGAACTCGGCCTGAAATATCCGGCATCTGTAATTACAGTCCGTCGGTCTCAGCTTAACCGCGACAGGCCGTTGATAAAAAAGATTCTGATGGGCTTTGCTGAGGGTTTATCTCTATATAAGCAAAACAAAAAGGCAGCAACTGATGTGATGCAGAAGTACTCACGTCTGTCGGATCAGGAGCTCGTATCCAAAACGCATGACTATTTCGTAAAACATACATCTACTGTGCCCCTCGTTGATGCCGCAGCCATCACAGCTGCGCTTCCGGTAGGCAAGACTACCGAAAAGCCGAGTGGCGATCTTTATGATAATTCCGTACTGCAGGAATTGATCCAGGAACGATTCATAAAGCAATAAGAAGGAGATAATTGAAAAGAAGCTCGGCTCAGATTCTCATATTGCTTCGTATCGACTAGAACTTCTTGCTGTTCATTTTGCACTGCGCCAATTTTTGACAGAAAATAAGAAGAAAAGCCGATGGCTAGTATCCACTCTATGAACTAAGCGATTCCTCAGAAATACTTGAATCGGAGACCTTCCGGTGAAACAACAGATTAAATTTGCCTTCGCTTTGTTTTTAGTGGCAATTCTTATCAGTCCATCCAACGCGCAGTTACGGTCAGTGCCAGAAAAGATCCGTGTTGTTTATAGCGCCATTGGAGCATCACAAAGCACATTATGGATCCCGTATGAAGCAGGTATTTTCCGCAAAAACGGCGCTGACGTTGAGCTACTCTATGTCGGGGGAGGCTCCCGGGCATCACAAGTGCTTGTGTCGGGCGACGTTGCTATGGGTGTATTTAGTGGCGCGACTGTAGTCAGTGCCAATTTGGCCGGTGCAGATTTAGCTATAATCGCGGCTGGAACAGACGTGCTGCCTTTCATTCTGGTGGCCCATCCAGACGTAAAGCGCGTCGAGGATCTCAGGGGGAAAAAGATCGGCATCACCCGTTTCGGTTCCACCACAGACTTTGCTTTGCGGTTTGTCGCAAATAAATGGGGCATTAAACCCGAGGCAGATATCGGGATACTACAGCTCGGCGGTCAACCAGAAATGATGGCGGGTCTTGTAGGCGGAACCGTTCAAGCAGCTATGTTGAATGCTGAGTTCGCAGTACTGGCAAAACGAGAGGGGTACACGCAGTTGGTGGATGTTGCCTCGCTAGGTTTGCCATTTCCTACTGGAACCCTCAACACCAGCCGTGCATATATCCGGAAAAATGAAGATGTAGTTCGACGGCTGGTGCGTGGTTACGTCGAAGGAATTCATTTCGCCAAGAATCGTCGCGAATTTAGCGTTAGTGTTCTCACTAAGTATTTGAAGAACCAAGATTTAGCGTTTGTAAACGCGGTTTACGATATGTATATCCAGCAATTTATCCCAAAAGTTCCGAACCCATCGTTAGACGCAGTGAGAACGGTTTTGAGACAGTTGGGCGAAAAAGATCCAAAGGCACGAGTGGCCGCGCCGCAACAATTTGTGGAACCACGCTTTATGCACGAGTTAGAGAAGGAAGGCTTTATCCAACAACTGTGGAAATAAATAACAAGCTCATGCACTCTAAGGTGGATCAATGATCGTTGACATACATGCGCACTTCACTCCTCCTGAATGGATCATTGAGTTGCAACGCAATGGCTCAATATACGGATGTCGAGTCGACCAGGACGAATCAGGCAAACTATGGCTACGTCTCGGAGAGGGTAAACCGAAAGAGTTGACACCCGAGCTGGCTGATCTGTCGTTGCGCCTTGGGGCGTTGACTGAGTTGGGGGTTGATCGCCAAGTTCTATCTCCAGTGATGAACACGGTGGGCTATGAGCTTGACGCGCGTCACGGACAGGCACTCTCCAGGCTTTTCAACGAGACGAACGTAGAGATCGCGAAAAAATACAATGGCATATTTATCCCTGTTGCCACCCTCCCAATGCAATCTGGCAGTGCGGCCGTGGAGGAACTTGATTATGCAGTCAAGAACTTGCGCATCCGAATGATTGAAATTGGCACTCACGTGAATGGACTAAACCTCGACGAAGAAGCCTTTAGGCCATTCTTTCAAAGGGCAGCTGATTTGGGAGTGCTCGTTCAGATCCATCCTCACAAGATAGCCGCACCCGATCGCCTTCGGCGGTACAATCTTAGTAATCTGGTTGGAAACCCGGTGGATACAGCTATAGCGGCAGCCTCATTAATTTTCGGGGGGATTTTAGATCGCTATCCATCATTGAATATCTGTTTAGTTCATGGGGGCGGTGCCCTTCCTTATTTGTTAGGCCGCTTCTCTCACGGTTATATGGCATTCTCTGAAAGCCATACGACACCGGAACCACCTGAAACATACTTTCGCAAGTTTTATTTTGACACTCTGGCGCATGATGCTCGTTTACTCGCATTCCTACACAGCTCAGTAGGTACAGAGCGGCTGATGCTCGGTACAGACTGTCCTTACGATGCAGGAGACAAACACCCGCTCGAAATGTTGAGAAAAGCTGGGTTGGAAAATGAGCAAAATATACTTAGCGGCAATGCTGTTAGATTACTTGGGCTGAACTGAAAAAATGATAAGGAGGAAATATCAGGATGCTGGAACGGATTGATCCGGAAAGAATAAATAAGCCGGTGGGCTCGTATGCAAACGTCACTAAAGTTTCGGCCAAAGAACTCATTTTTGTTGCCGGCCAAGTGCCGGTGGACGAGAAGGGTAAAATGGTTGGTGTGGTTAGTGACGGCGGGATTGGCAATCGCACCTATTTTGATGTCGAAGCGCAGGTCCGGCAAACAATGCTTAATGTAAAAGGGGCCTTGGAAGCTGTTGGAGCTTCATTTGAGAACCTCGTCCGTCTCGATACTTATGTTGTCGCATCGGTTATGAATGATTATAAAAGGATCGGCGTCAGAGTGAAACATGATATGCTTGCGGGCGTTCGGGTATCTGGTGCAACCGTTTATGTCTATGCTCTCCAACCAAGTGACGCGATGATTGAGATCTCAGGGATAGCGGCACTCGGTTGAACTCGCCGTTCAAAAAATCTTAGTTGGATAGTAATTAATTCACTACGGGCCGTGTTCGGCACCATCCAGCTGCTTGCTCGTAGGCGTGTGCTACTTGGAATATTGTTGTTTCTTGAAAAGCCGGGGCCACAATCTGCAAGCCTATTGGTAATCCTGAAGACGAAAAACCACAACAGACGGTGATTGCTGGAAGACCAGTCAAATTAAACGGGATGGTAAGAACTGTGCCAAAGCTGCCAGCAGGGTTTTGATAAGCCACTTTTCTGCCGTCAACTTCTACATAGCCCTGTTTGCATTCTTCTATCTTCGGCGCGGCTAAAGGCGTTGTCGGTGTAACTATCACGTCCACTTTGTCAAACACTCGCGAAAATTCCTCGCAAATAACTCGCCTCACACGTTGAGCTGCAACGTAGGTCGATCCGGAAATCATGAGAGAACCAATATGACGAAGCAGTAACGATCGACTGAAATCTTGTGAGCGTGTCCTTAGATACTCGTTCACGTTTGATACGTTCTCGACACGGCTAGTAACCATCTGAACCGGAGCTATTAAATTAGAATGCGGAATCGTGATCTCTGTTTTCTGCATACCCAGTGACTGCAAGAACTCAATGCTGGTTTCGACCGCGCTCGTGACATCGCGTGAGACGTTATCGTCAGCATAGCCTCTCAAAACACCCACCCTGAGGCCTTTGATGGAGTTGCCTATGCTGCTTAAGTAATCCGGCACAGGCTCCTTGGAACTCAGCGGGTCCTTTGGATCCTCTCCAGCTATGGACGCTAGAACCACGGCACTATCTTTCACTGTCCTGGTAAATACCCCGAAATGGTCAGTAGAGAACCCGCCGGTCCCTGGCACGTCTCCGAACCGGCTTACCCTTCCGTAGGTTGCTTTAAGACCGACAGTTCCACAGAACGATGCGGGATTTCTCACCGAGCCTGCGTTGTCTGTGCCGATTGAGGTTAAACACAGACCAGCGGCAACTGCTGCTGCAGATCCCCCACTCGACCCTCCCGGAATTCTCGTTGTATCCCATGGATTTAACGTGGTCCCGTAGTACGGATTAATCGTGGTTCCGCCGCTAGCCCACTCGTGCATGTTGGTCTTGCCAATAATTACTGCACCTGCCTGCCTTAGTTTGTCTACAACTGTGGCGTTGTAATCTGGTACCCACTCCGAGAGAATTTTCGATCCTGCGGTTGTCCTAATTCCTTGCGTCGCTATGTTGTCTTTGATTGAAAACGGCACGCCGTGAAGAGGGCCTCGATACCTGCCTTCTTGGATCTCTCGTTCCGCTGCTTTGGCATCCGCAAGTGCAAGCTCTTCCGTAATCGTGAGATAAGCATTAAGAAGGGGGTTTAGCTTCTTCGTCTTGGCTAGCACAAAGTTTGTGAGCTCAAGGGGTGAAATCTTCTTGTGCTCTAAATGCATTGAGATTTCACTGATCGTGGCTTGCTCTAGATCGAGTGACTTCATTTTTTTACCTTTTCATTGTCGACTTTCAAAATGGGCATTATGTGAGTTAGGTCAAGCTCATGCAGAGTCTGAAACAAACGCTCGGCCTCTTCTGCCTGTCGTGCAACTAGCTTGATCTCGTCTTCACTCAAATTGAAACCGTATTCGCCATTGAGTCTCCTGACCTGCGCCTCCATATATGTTGCCTCCGCTGGACGTTACCTTAGTTTCCTTTTATATACCGCGTCGATGAAGCCTTCACGATCCAACTCCGAAACGATTGAGTTATCGAAAAACTCTTCGACCTTAGCGGAACCTCTGTCTTTTAAGGTTGCAAGATAGTTTTCGACTTCTTCCCGTTCCACATAGGGCCTGGCAGGAAAAATCCCGGACCAGAAATCATAGGTTTCATCCAAAATCGCCTGGCTCGGATTGCCCAGATATTTCGCCAGAACCTTCTGCGAAAACTCCCTATCTGTTTTCAATCGTGCAAGGCCGGCAATATAACCCATCATAAATCTTTTCACCTTGTCGCGATCAGATTTCAGAAACTTGCTCGTGGTGGAATTGTGGTTCATGGGAAATTTGATTCCACTTTGCGCCAGATCGAGGATCGGCTTGAATCCAAGCTCTTTCGCTTTCACCGTGTCCGGGGGCTGAATGAGAGTTCCGTCAATGCTTCCACTGACCAAGGCCCCGAAGCGTGCCTTCTGATCACCTGTTTGTAAGAAAGCCACATCGGAATCGGGATTCAGACCTAACTTCTGCAAAGCAAAGCGCGTTGCCGGATAAGCAGTACCGCCGAAGCTGAGTATCCCGATCTTCTTGCCCTTCAAATCATCGGCAGAGCGAATCCGCTGCGAAACGTAAAATGTATATGGAAACGTCCCCAAAGTGGTGCTGATCAGAACCGCATCACCGCCTTTAAGCTTCGCATTTATAGCTGTTGATCCTCCCGTGGTTGTTATCTGGACATCTCCTGACAGTAGAGATGTGATCGTCTGCGTTCCGCCGCTAAAATTGACGGGGAGCACCTCGAGCCCGTACTCTTTGTAAAATCCAGACTCTAGAGCGACCCAAAAACAAGCTTGGCTAACGCTCCGAAGAGTTGCGACAATCATCTTATCTTGGGCCGCAGCACGTTCTGCGAAGACTGCCAAGAAACCCACTATAAGAACCGCTTTGAACCATCGCATAAGAGTATAGGTTCTCCCATTCCTGATCATATGTTTTTTTCCCGTTATTGGCGGGGTCTAACGATTTTGCTTTAGCAAGACCGTCTCCTAACGCTCATATTGTCCCTCACGCGCACTTTTTCCGGCTTATATCTGATCACCATTGAACTGTCTATCCTGCGGCTGGTTAAACAGTCTTTGTTTAACATCAAACCTTGACATCGGCAGCAGAGGTATGATCACGTCGCATGTAAAAGTATAAAATCTGCAAGCCGAGGAAATGATGAACATCGACATGCACGCTCACTTTATTCCATCCTGAATGGATTGATGCGTTACGCAAAAACGGTCCAGCCTACGGGTGCAAGATCGACCAGGATCAAACAGGCCGTTTGCAGATCTTTGTAAGCGGGGAAGGCAAACCGCTGGGATTATCACCGGCGCTTTCAGATGTTACCAGGAGGACGCAAGCACTGAAGGAACGTCGGCTCGATTGCCAGGTTCTCGCACCAGTAATGAGCATGGTTGGTTATCGCTTACCAGAGCGAGAAGCGCAGGCGTTCTCCCGTTTGTACAACGAAACGAATGCGAGTTTTGCCAAGACATCCAATGGTCGCTTCATCCCAGTTGCAACTGTACCGATGCAATTTAGCCGAGCGGCCGTCGAAGAACTCGATTATGCAGTCACGACTTTAGGGATTCGCATGGTTGAAATTGGGACGAATATCAATGGACAAAACTTGGATGAGGAATCGTTCCGGCCGTTTTTCGCTCGAGCGGCGGAACTCGGTATTCTCGTGCAATTACATCCACACCAGGATCAGGTTGCAGGAAAAGAGCGGCTAGGCAAATATTTTCTGAGTAATCTCATTGGAAATCCGATGGATACCGCAATAGCCGCGGCATCGCTGATTTTTGGCGGTCTCATGGAGCGTTATCCGACGCTGAACGTGTGCCTAGTGCACGGCGGGGGCGCGCTTCCTTACCTTCTCGGTCGGATCACCTGCGGTTATTCTCAGATTCCGGAGATACGAACCATGCCGCGGGTGCCCGAGGAATACTTTCAACGTTTCTATTTCGATACGATGACGCATGACGCTCGCGGGCTTAAGTTCTTGCATGGTTTAGCAGGCGCCGAGCATCTCATGGTCGGGACAGACTATCCTTACGACAATACTGGAGATCGAGATCCGATCGGATTACTTAGAGCGCGCCGGAATATCAGGTTCACAAAGCATTCTGGGTGGCAACGCTGCTAAGCTTCTCAACCTCTAGGTGGCAGTCCCGACTCGCTATTACCACTTGGCCAACGCGAAGCGAATCGAGTTTAAAGCATGTCGCTTGAGGGGTTAGATTCTCTGGTCAGCATTGAACGCGGGCCGTAATCGGGCGAACTCAGAAAGGAGTTCATCATGAAATCACGTCACAGAGCATACGGGACGCTGGTCGCTTTATCATTTCTGTTTCTCGAAACGGCAATGGCTTGGGGACAAAGCGAGACCGAACTAATACGGGGAGCAAAGCAAGAGGGAAAAGTGATGTTCTGGTCTGCCATGAGGAACGAGGACAATCAGGCGCTTGTAGAAGGGTTCGAGGCTAAATACCCCTTCGTCAAAGTCGATGTTCTCCGCGCCAGCAGTGAACAGCTGGTGAATCGTGCCGTCACAGAAAGCCTCGCCGGAAAAGCGACTGCTGATGTTTTAAACGGTTTTGCCTTGAAGGCTCTGCAGAACCGGGGAATGCTTTTAGCTTATGAATCACCGGAGGCGACTCATTATCCCTTGGGATTCAAAGACCCTAAACACCATTGGATCTCACTTTATAACGGTTACAGCACGATCGGTTACAACAGCAAACTCGTTTCGAAAGCCGACGCACCTAAAGATTGGCCGGATCTGCTCAACCCCAAATGGAAAGGGCAAATCGGGATGGATAAGGAAGAATATTTTTGGTATGCGGGCATGCTCAAACACTGGGGCGAAGAGAAAGGACGAACCTTTATGGAGTCACTGGCGCGCCAGCAGATCCACTGGCGATCGGGCCACAGCTTGTTAGCAAATCTTATGTCTACAGGTGAGTTTCCATTGATGGGGATTGTCTATCCTGACCGCATCGAGCAGATGAAGGCCAATGGCGAGCCAGTAGATTGGGTCAGAACCGCCGATCCGATACTGGTAAATCTCGGACTAGTCGTGATTGCGGCTAAGGCACCTCATCCGAATGCTGCAAAACTTTTTTATAACTATAGTGTCTCGCAGGGAAGGGCAAACGATTCTCCGCAAGAGGAATCGGGTCTCCGCCAGAGATGACGTGCCACCGCTCGTACCTGACATGGATCCCAAGAAGCTGCGCTTGGTTCCGCTAGATCCTGAGATTGCAACGACGACAAAATACAACGAGGAATTCCAAAAGGTTTTTGGCTTAAGATAGGATTGGATGAGTTATGCGCAAAACCATTTTCCCTTGGCTGGGCAGAGAATTCATATTGCTCTCGGGTGAGGCTCGCGGATCAGGATCAGTCGAGCAACAGACCGAAGAGTTGTTCGAACGTTTCGAAACGCGAGCTTGAGAGCGTCTAATTTGTCTCTGGAGAACACCGTTCGAACGCGGATCTTTGCGCGCTGACAAAGACGCGCGCGAGCTGGCAACGCACGCTCGGAGCAAGATCCTAAGCGGCAAACGGAAAGCGGCAAGCTCTAGTTATATTTCGGCCAGTCACTTCGACTCGAATGCACGCGTAGCTCTTGACTTACTCGCAATGAGACCATCACGTCCAGAGGCCGAGAGACAACCAGTCGATTTTGAGCCCTCACGGACTTTATATTTCTTGGCTGCGCTATGATTCAATTGCCTTTGTGTCCGGATTTACATCGGAATTAGATCGTCTCGAGAATCAAGTGTCAGCAGTTTTGGCCGACATAGACGACGTTCTAAAAACCGCATCAACGAGCTGGAAGCATGTGGTTAGATTCTCGGTCTATGTGAGCAGGACTCAAAACCTCCAGGTACTCAAAAATCTCTTGCGAGAAGCAAATCGACTGGAACTTAGCAAAACAGAATTCGAATTTGTTGATGGGTTTGCCCGTGACAAGGGTCTGCTCGAGGTTGAAGCTACGGCTGAACGCGACGGTCATTTCGGGAGGGAACGATGAGACAAATATTGTTTCTTGTATTAACGATAGGGCTTCTAGCCGACCTCGGTTACGCTTCGAATCACGAATTCTATCGGGGAAAAACGATTCACATGATCGTTGGCTTTTCAGCGGGCGGTGGATTCGACATCTATTCCAGAGCTATTGCCAGGCACATGCCCAAATACATACCCGGTAATCCAAATATTATTGTGGAGAATAGGCCAGGGGCCGGCGGGCTAATAGTAGCCAACCACATGTACAAGGGCATCAAACCAGACGGGTTAACGATCGGAAATTTCATTGGGACGTTGCTTCTCGATGAAATCATCGGACGCCCAGGAGTCGAGTTTAAAGGATTGAATTTCGAGTACATTGGCGTCCCATCGCCTCAAAGCGGGGCATGTGCTGTAACGAAGGCCAGTGGCATCAACAGTATGAAAGATTGGTTTGCCGCCAAGGCCCCTCTTAAGTTGGGGGGCGCCGGTCAGGGCAGTCTCGTTGACAACACGACCAAGATACTGAAAGTCAGCTCTGAATCTACCTATCCAGCTCATATCTGGCTACAAAGGTTTTGCCGATATCCGACTGGCAATGGAGGCAGGAGAACTTGTCGGTACATGCCATCCTTGGGAGGTTTTTAAAGTTGCCTGGACTAAAGCGATCGAATCGGGAGATGCAAACGTGATCCTTCAAGTTACGCCGAAACCTCATCCGGATCTCCTAAAGGTCCCACTGGCGATTGATTTTGCAAAAAGCGACGACGCACGTCAGCTCATAGAAGTGGGTATTCATGATGCTGCTATCCTGACGCGCATCTATTCTCTAACTCCGGGCACTCCAAAAGAACGCGTCCAGCTTCTACGTAAAGCCTTTATGGATACAATGAAGGATCAAGAATTTCTGTCAGAAGCGGCAAAAGCTAAACTGGATATCGATCCCATCTCGGGTGAGGATGTCGATAAACGCATTGCTTCATTATACAAGTTGAAAAGTTCTACTGTTTCTAAACTGCAGGACGTTTTACTGAAGTAATAGGATTCGAAGGAGTTGATCATGGCCCCACTCAATGTTGGTCTAATTGGACTTGGGAAAATGGGTGCTCCTATCGCCGGACACATTTTGAAAGCCGGCTACACACTTTACGTTCACGATCTCGATCTTTCCAAAGTGAAGGCTTTGGCAGAACAAGGCGCACATGCTTCTTCAACCACTGCGGCTCTCGCTAAACAGTGCGATATCGTTATTGTCATGGTTGGCTATGATCATGAGTTACGCGAAGTGTGCGGTGGCGAGAATGGTCTGGTTGCAAATATGGCAAAGGGAACCGTCCTGGTGGTTTGTAGTACGGTCAAGCAATCGACAATCGTGGAACTCGAGGAAGTCGCCCGACGAAAGGGCATCGCTCTTTTGGATACCCCGGTCACACGCGCAGAGCAAGGGGCCATCGCGGGTAACCTCCTTATGTTAGGCAGTGGAGATCCGACCGCATTTGAAAAGGCTCGGCCAGTCTTTCAAACTTTTTGTGCCGATATCTTCCACCTAGGACCAGCCGGCTGCGGCCAGGTCGGTAAATTGATACACAATATCCTACTGTGGGTGTCTGTCGTCGCGAACCATGAGGCCTTTAGTCTGGCCGATAAGTGCGGCGTCGACAAGACTGTACTCGCCAAAGCTATTAAGATGAGCACTGGCGGAAATGGGACCATCGAATATTTTCAGACGATGACTATGCCGTGGGTCCAGAAAGACTTGTCTCTTGCTTTGGAATTCGCGGAGACACTTGAGCTCGGTCTACCTTTAACGGGGTTGGCTCAACAGTTGGTAAAAGTGATGGGGCTTCCTAAAAGCCAAAGTGCATAGCCAGTTGCAGATCTGGCGAGTCATTGCCATGGATTCCGAGCTTACGTCTATAACCGAAAAACTTATAAAAGGCATGGAAGTTCTTTTACAAACGCGGATTTGTTGATGGATTTGGACACATAAGTGCCCGCGTCCATTCGAATGATCATTTCCTGTTGTCTCGGCATGCACTGACTTCTAAAGTTTCAGCGGATGACTTTATAGTATTAGACGTGGCTGGAAACTGCATGTCACCGCAATTAGTTCTTCCTGCAGAGTTGCCGATCCACCTTGAGATCTATAAGCGACGGCCCGATGTGGCCAGTATCGCGCACTTCCATTGTCTATTTTTCACCTCATTTACAATGAGCGATATCCCTCTCAAGCCTGCGTACTTTTTGGCGTCCATATTTAGAAGTGGTATCCCAGTTCATCCTGATTCCAGGCTCATAAGTGATGCCGAGCGGGGCAGCGCTCTGGCCAAGACACTGGGCAAATGCCGTGCAGCCCTGTTGAAGGCTCATGGCGTGGTTGTTACCGGTACCAATGTTGAAGAAATGTTGGCAGGAGCCTTCATCCTCGAAGACAATGCTCATCGCGCGTGGATTAGCGCGAGCATGGGGGAGTTGCAAGTTTTGGATGAAGATACGATGGCTGAAATTGAATCAGATATTTTGAAATCGAAAGGCGCATTTCGTCGGATCTGGGCACCTTGCGAAGAAGATGCATCAAAAGAATAGACGAGCTCACCCAACAGATCGATCCAGAAAAATGGAGGTTTTCTATGCCACAAGTTATCGACGCCGATACTCACGTATGTGAATCGGAGGCGATGTGGGAGTTTATGGACAAAGAGATGTACCCGCGTCGGCCGGTGGTGATCTCTGTCCCTAAGGACACATGGTATAACGATCGCGATGCCGTTTGGTTGATAGATGGCAATATTGTTCCCAAACCTGCAGGCAAAGCGAGTTTCTTTCTCATCACCCCTTCTGCATCCACTCGAGAATCCACAAGAGGCGACATTAACATTGCCTGCCGAGAAATTACTGACCCGAAAGCTCGCTTGAGGGATATGGACAGACTGGGAGTTGACGTCCAGGTAATATATCCCACGCTGTTCTTAATTTATTTAACGGACGATGTAGGCTTAGAAATAGCTTTATGCCGGGCCTATAACCGATGGTTGGCAGATAGCTGCTCCAAAGGTGGTAATAGATTACGATGGATCGCTATTCTTCCCTTACGATCTATTGAAGAGTCAATTAAGGAGATGAAGTGGGCGAGGGAAAACGGTGCGGTGGGCCTTTTCTTTCGCGGGATTGAGGGAGATAAGACGTTAGATAATCCTTATCTTTTTCCGGTTTATGCAGCCGCGAGCAAATTCAATCTGCCTATATGCATTCACACGGGATCAGGCGCGCCTTCAATGATGTCGATTTTCAACGTTCAGAGAAACCATACTTTCGCACACAATCGAATACTGCCGATGATTGCGTTTAGAGATCTCGTGTCTAATGGAGTACCGGAGCTTTTTCCAACGTTGAGGTTTGGGTTTATTGAGGCCTCTGCTGGTTGGGTTCCGTTTGTTCTCCACACTATGAGGCGTCTGTTGCGTACGCGTTGGAAACACGGCTCGGGTGCCGACGTTTTCCGCGACTACAGGTTCTATATCGCATGCGAAGCAGACGAAGACTTGCCTTATCTCCTTCAACATATAGGGGAAGATCACGTGATCATAGGGTCAGATTATGGCCACAACGATCCTTCGGAGGAAAATCAGCTTGTCAGTACGATGAGGAGCCGCAAGGACGTGCCGAGTCAAACTATAGAAAAGATACTCTGCGATAATCCCCAAAAGCTCTACTCATTTTAAGAGCGACCAACTAATAAAAACGGGCTGACTTTGGTACAGAAGACTGATCTTGGATTCTGCTCGTGAGTGTTAGGTAGAAGTACCGGTAAAGTTACGGGGAGTACATTAAGGAGTTGTCAGCTTGTGAGTTGCATGAGGCTATTGAAGATCAAGCAAAGGAGAAGCGAATGTGGAGGGGTTCTGAGAACGTCCTGTCTTTTAGTCATGCTTGTTTTAAGCGTAACTTGCGGATTCAGTGAACTCGATTTGTTCGCAGCAGAAAGAGGACCTGTCGGCCAGCAAGACTTCCTTCGCCCTCTTTCCAAGCCCATCAGCTTACGAGGCGCATATGTAGCGCTAAGCGGATCCATGTGGGTGCCGTGGATCTCAAAGGAAGCCGGTTTCTTCGAAAAATATGGACTCGATGTGGCACTTCTACTTATCAGTCAGGCTAATCGGCCGGTTGAAGCGATGAATGCGGGGAGTCTCGACTTTCTCGCGATCGCCGGTCCTACAGTTCTTCTCGCAAATCTCGGGGGACTGGATATTGTTTCTGTGGCCGGCTTAATAAACAAGCCGCACCAATCCGTCATGGTACGACCCGACATTCAGAAACCCGCCGATCTGAAAGGAAAGAAATTGATGACCGGCGTAAGGAGTTCGTCGGTATTCTTTCTCCTCAGCCGTGCGCTCAAACAATGGGGCTTGGATCCTAATAAGGATGTAACCATTGTGAGTGGCCTTGGCGATCAACCAGGATATTTGGCTGCGTTATCGACTGGTCAAGTTGACGGCACACTTCTTTCGGAGCCTACACGAACAAAAGCGGTACAAGCAGGGTTCAGAGAATTGGCCAAGCTGTCCGAAATGGGTCTAAAAAGCCAATCTGTGACCATCGCCGTTACTGAGAAACTTATAAATTCAAACCCAGACGCCGTGCGACGTCTAGTTGCGGCAATCTCCGAAGGCGCGCTTCGGTTTAAGCAGGATAAGAGCTTCGCTTTTAAGACTATGACGAAGTATACGCGGCTGAATGACGCTTCCCTATTAACCGGTAGCTATGAGACGTTTGCGCCGATCACTGAAGAAATTCCCGTGCCCACAGCTGACGGAATCAAAGCAGACCTCGAGAGCTTGTGCGTATCCGGACAAGCACCACAGGCATGCCGAGCCGAACCAGAAAGATTCTTCCGATCACGATTCATAAAAGAGCTACAGAACGCCGATTTCTACCGTGCATACGACCAGGGCCGGTAGACAGCTCCCAATTCTGCCCGACAACCTACTACTGAGAGGATATAAACAGATGTATGGCGCGGAAATACGGATCGGCGGGATTAATCCGTCTCGGATCAACGAGACGATGCTTTATCAGTTCTATAGTATTTTGCCTCCAGGTTCAGGCGCTACATGGGCCACTATTTCGCTTGGTACGGAGGTTCTAACGCTGGACGAACTCGACCGTGTCCGGGGACGAATTCTGGAGGCTGCAACGGCTTTAGCGGCTACCGGAGTGGAAATTATCGTCCAGTCTGGAGTGCCGGTTGTAGCTACTCGCGGACCAGATTACTCCGCACAACTAGTTCACGCTATTACAGAAGCAACCGGATTACCGGCGGTGACCGATATAGACTCTACTGTTAGTGCATTGCAATATATGGCGGCAAGGCGCGTTGTTGTTGCCACACCTTTCGGTGACCAATTGAACAAACTCATTCGCGAATACCTTCAGCGCAGTGGCTTCACTGTTGAAGTCATACGAGGAATTTCTGGCTTGCCCAGCGAACGACCCCTCTCTCTTGCTACGGCGCAGTTACGGTTATCGGAAACCTATCAGTTCGCTAGGGAAACGGCGCTCCTGGATTCAGCAAGTGATGCTCTTTACGTCGCTGGTGCTCCTATGCCGTTTGTTGAAAACATCAATGTTCTGGAGAAGGAACTCGGGAAGCCGGTGATCAGCTCGCTTCCAGCTATGATTTGGAATTGCTTCAAAACCCTTCAGCGGCGGATCGAAATAAAGCACTTTGGTCGTTTGCTAGAATCACTCGGTTGAACATCTGTTCGCGCAATGAATTAGAGATGTCGTTGAAGGAGAGCGCGATGGCTATTTACCTTAGCAATGACGACGTTAACGAATTGCTGACCATGAAAGGGTCCGGTACCGTGTACTCTCAAAACGGGAGGTAGCTTAGATGGCTCTATTTATTTCCGAAAAGGACGTCGACAGATTAGTAAGCGTCTCAGATGCAATACCAGCTATAGCCGAAATCTTCCAATTATGCGGTGAAGGCAAAGTTATCAATCCACCGCGGCAATGTGTGTCGTTACCAACAGGAACACTGCGGATAACATCCGCGATAGTTCCTCCATTGGCGAGAATGGCTGTCAAGATTTCTTCAACACTTATTTTCAAGAGCAATTCAGGCCGTCTCCTTATCCTCTCTGATGCGGAGAGTGGTCAAATATTAGCCTTGATAGAAGTCTTTCAAATGGGTGCATTGCGCACAGGCGCCGCATCCGGAGTTGCTACTCAACTCCTCGCCCGGCCGGAGTCTAGAAGAGTCGGGCTTTTTGGATCAGGAAGACAGGCAAAAACTCAGCTTTTAGCCGTCGCAGCTGTAAGGAAGATAGAAGAGGTGTTTGCGTTAAGTCCGAACCGTGTGCATCTGAAGACGTTTTGCAAAGAAATGGAGGAGAAGATTGATTGCTCGGTTATCCCGGCTCGTTCAGCAGAGGAGTTAGCGAACTCTGACATCATTATTTCCGCAACCACTTCTAAGGAGCCGGTTATTTTCGGCAGTTGGATCCAAGACGGTACACATATAAATGCGATCGGGTCCAACGCGCTCGACAGGCGAGAACTTGATGATGAAGCAATAAAGCGATGTGCTCTTATAGCTGTTGATAACCGAGAACAAGCGAAGCAGGAGTCGGCAGAACTCGTTCGTGCTGTGGCCGCTGGAAATCTTCGATGGGAACAGGTTCTGGAAATCGGCGAAATTGCAGCTGCGCGAGTTTCAGGTCGAGCCGATAAGAAATCGATCACTTTGTTCAAATCCCTGGGCGTTGCAATGGAAGACGTGGCATTGGCGAGCAAAGTGTATGAACTTGCGGTGCAACATGGTGTAGGGCTCGAAGTGCCGCTCACACAGGATTAATTGTAAGGAGCGAACTAGTTCAATCTATTGCTGATTAGGTTGTAAGAGGGGAAACCATGACAAGAATAACCCCGGTAAATCCGGACAATGCTCCAAAGAACATTGTAGAGATTCTTGAAGAGCTGAAAAAAACCAAGTGGCGGATTCCGACGATGTACCGAGTGCTCGCACATAATCCCAGCATTCTAAAAGCACATGAAAATTACTTCGATGCGGTGATGAACAACGGTACTTTAGACCGTAAGCTGAAAGAGAAAGTCGCATTCAAAGTTGCTCATCTTAACGGATGTGAATATTCTACCGCCTCACATCGTCGCTACGCTCTAAAATGTGGAGCGACCGAAGAGGAGATGTTCGCTGTCGAAGCCATGAAAACCGATTCAATGACGTCGAACGAATCCGTCGCACTAGAACTAGCAGTCGAAATGAACTCTTCAGGTAAAATGGTGACATCTGAGCTGTTCGCTAGGCTCAATGCTCATTTCTCAGCTAGCGAGATTATTGAACTGTTAGCAACGGTCGGCCTAATGATTTTTGCTTCACGATTGGCGGATGCTTTGGCCTTAGAACCGGAAGCCTAAGTTCGGCTTCTGATCGGCGAAAGTCGCGGAGTAAAACTGATCTGTGCCTTGGGTTGGAGCTGCGAAACCCCTCTCCGGCTTCGATTCGACGATTCCTTGAAATCGCCTCCACTCTAGGATCAATATACCCGGATTACTATAAAAAAGACCCGTATTAAGAAGACCAGTTTACAATCAGAGTTGCTCACAAATGCACCGATTCCGCTCTATTAAGCTTCTGAAGGAATACCATCGCCTATCTAATATTAAACGCATCTCACTGACCCGGCTGATCCAGTGATCGAGAGGAACAATGAATAAAATCTTTCTGCTTATATTTCTGCTCATATATGTTCTCGTGCTGATAAGGTTTTCACCTGCGCTCGCTCAAGAGCCGAATTTTGACGGTAAAACAGTCCGCATCGTGGTTGGCTTTTCCGCAGGAGGCGGGTTTGATGTGTACGCTCGCACCATAGCTCGTCATATGGGCAAGTACCTGCCGGGGAAGCCGACAATAATCGTTGATAACATGCCGGGCGCTGGCAGTTTGATTGCTGCTAATCACACTTACAACCAAGCGAAACCTGATGGTCTTACGATCGGTCACTTCATAGGCGGCGTTGTGGTCGGACAGCTTCTCGGCAATCCCGGCGCGCAGTTCGAGTCGCAGAAATTCGAGTGGATTGGAGCTCCAGCCAAACTGGACGCGGTCTGTGCGCTGACAAAAGCCGCCGTAATCAGCGATCTACGTGCGTGGATGACCGCCAAGACTCCCGTGAAACTCGGCGCTACCGGGCCGGGTTCTGAAACTTACGATGTCCCAAGAGTCCTTCAGGCTGCACTCGGTCTTCCCATGCAGATTGTGTCTGGCTATAAGGGCACAGCGGATATCCGCCTTGCCGCGGAAAACGGTGAAGTGGGAGGGTTGTGCTGGGGCTGGGAAGTAATGAAATCGCAGTGGAGCAAAGCTTTGGAAAGCGGAGATGCCCGAGTCGTCATTCAGGCGGTACCAAAAGCTGAGGCCGATCTAGCACAAGTACCTGTGGCGATGGATCTGGCGAAAACAGAAGATGCAAAACAGCTGATTCAGATCGGAATTCATGACCAGAGCGCGATTCTTCGCCCTTTTGCCTTGCCTCCGGGCACGCCGAAAGGAATTGTCAAAACCATGCAGCAAGCATTCCAACAGACGATGAAGGATTCTGAATTTCTTGCCGAAATTAAGCAGGCGAAACTTGGACTTGATCCAGTAGAGCCGACGGAGATTGAAAGAATCGTCGCCCGAATGTCTAAGCTCGATCCTGGGCTCGCAGCGAAACTGAGAGACATCCTAGGCATTAAGAAGTAAGCCTGATCATGCCACAAGATCGTTTTGACACTGTAGGTATAAACAGCAGGCGGCACGACGCCGTTGAGAAAGTTACGGGGCAAGCAAAATATACTGGGGACTTTTCGTTTCCTGGTCTGCTTGAAGGCAAGGCCCTTCGCAGCGTCTTTCCTCATGCACTCATCGAATCAGTGGATACGCGGAAAGCTGAATCTCTCGATGGAGTTGTCGCGATTCTTACGCGTGACGACCTCAAAGACATTGACCCTTTTTATGGCCATTGCTTGCGCGACCGACCACTCATCGCCATCGATCACGTCCGTTACATGGGTGAACCAGTGGCAGTCGTGGCAGCAGAGAATTGTGAGATCGCAGAAAAAGCTCTTTCTCTCATCGAGGTTCGCTATAAGGAACTTCCGTGTTTGGCGACGGTGGAAGATGCACTAACTGAAGGCGCTCCAGTGCTACATGAGAGTGTCGCGGGGGTAGGCGAATTTCATGAAATGGGGGGCGTTGGCGAACAGAGAAGATCAAACGTCTGCCATCACGAACATTTCGAGAAGGGAGACACCGTCAAAGGCTTCAATGAGGCAGATGAGATCATCGAAGAGTCGTACGAGTTTCCAATGATCTATCATTACACGATGGAGCCGCATACCACAGTTGCAAAGTACGATCAGCAAGGCATAACCCTGTGGACTTCCTCTGCCCATCCGTTTCTCGTCAGAGCGGAAATTGCGCACATGTTTGGTTTGCCGCACTCCAAGGTTGAAGTTGTCGTGCCTTATGTCGGCGGTGCCTTTGGTGGAAAATCCTACTTCAAAATTGAACCTATGGTCGTGGCCATAGCGAGAAAAACCTGTGGACGGCCGGTGCGCATAGCCCAAAGCGTTGCCGAATCCATGCTGACTATCCGTCGCCATTCCGCTAAATGTCGGATAAAAACAGGCGTTAAGTGGGACGGCAGCATTATTGCCCGTGAGGCTGAAGTGATCATGGACACCGGAGCATACGCAGATAATGGCCCACGCGTGGCGAAACGAGCCGCCAACCGTATTCACGGCCCATACAGAATCAATCATTGTAAAATCGATGTCATGGCGGTTTATACCAACACGGTACCAGCCGGTTCGATGCGTTCCATTGGTGGTCCGCAGACAATCTGGCCGCTGGAATCCCATATGGATGTCATCGCCGAAAAGCTCCAGATCGATCCTTTGCAGTTCCGTCTGAAAAATCTCCTCAAGCCCGGCGAAGAACTGAGGGCCGGGTCAAAAGCTATGGATGCAGATCTTGCAGTCGGACTAAAAAAAGCTGCCGCGAGAATCAGCTGGGGAGAGATCAAGACGACCGAAAACCGAGGTTTGGGCATCGCCCTCGGTGTCACTGATTCAGAAGCGATGCCGGTTTCGATAGCCCTGGTGCGATTACTTGCAGATGGCAGCGTCATGGTCCTGGCTGGCAGCACGGAAGTTGGTCAGGGTACGCGGACCGTTTTGAGCCAGATCGCGGCTGAGGAGTTGGACATCCCAGTCGAACACGTCACTATGCACGGCACCAATACCAACTCCACACCATTCGACCGCTCGACCGGCGCAAGTCGCTCCACGACGGTAATGGGAAACGCAGTAAAATCTGCGGCACGAGAACTAAGGCAACAAATCATCGATGCAGCCGCAGAAGTCCTTCACGCACAACGAGAGAGGATCAAGCTAGCAGGTGGAGAAGTGATTTGCGGTGAGAAACGAGTTTCATACGGCAAGATTGTCGGTCTGTATTTTGGAATGCCAGGAGGGGAACTCATTGGTCGCGGCTACATTCGGCCGGGCGCGGGTATGGACACGCAGCTGCCGGTATTCTGGGAGACCGGGATGGGTGGTGTGGATTTGAGCGTGGATACTGAGACCGGATCTGTAAAACTCATTAAATATATCAGTGTCGCGGACGTCGGCAAGGCGATAAATCCCGCTCAGTGCGAAGGTCAAGATGAAGGTGCCACAATCCAAGGTTTAGGGCACACGCTGTTTGAATCATTACTATATGAGAACGGTCAGCTCTTAAATCCTAACCTAATTGATTACCGCGTACCCTTTATAACAGATCTGCCTGCGGTTTTTGAATCACACCTGGTTGAGAACAGAGACGGACCCGGCCCTTACGGCGCTAAGGGGATGGGAGAATCTGGTATCGTTTCCATTGCGCCGGCAATTGGAAACGCAATTGCCCGGGCGACTGGGGTGAGGATCCGTGAGCTGCCATTAACGCCGGAACGGGTGTGGCGTGCCCTGCGAAATGCCAGGCGCCATCAGCAGTGAATAGCTGGCGAGGCTTTCCGCAGTAACGACCAGGCGTGCAGAGCGAACAATGGTTTTATCGGTTCGCCTAGTGGCTATATCTATCGGTTTGTCATCTACCTAAACGGAGTTGCTCTATAAAAATTTGTGTTCAGCTTAACCCACGGGTATCGATCGACAAGTCCGGCGCATCGCTTATGCCAACATTGATAGAGCAGGTGCGCGTCGCCGATCAGAGCGACCGGGAAGTTCCTTTATCAACGGGTTACGCTCGCATTTGTAAATTATAGAAGCCCATAAGAAAAGGGAGAATCCGGAAGAGGGTTGTCACCGATGAATTACATTATTGGAGTCGACATCGGCGGCACTTTTACGGACTGCGTCGCAGTCGATGAGTTCGGAAAAGTTACCGTTGGCAAGGCTCTGTCGACACCTCATGATTTTTCCATTGGAGCCGTTGACTCTGTCAGAGACGCCGCACTTAATTTAGAATTGCAGAATGAACAGGAGCTGCTCCGCTCTACCCGCCTTTTCTTTCACGCGTGTACAATCGGGGACAATACACTGCTCACTCTTACGGGGGCTCCGACTGGGATACTGACTACGTCCGGGTTCGCCGATACACTACTCATGATGAGGGGCAAGATTACTGAAGGACTTACAGAAGAAGATTCGGCTCATATATCAACGTTGTCTAAACCGGTTCCGATTGTCCCGCGAGCGTTCATTGAAGAGGTGGCCGAGCGCATTGACTACAACGGCACAATTCTCATCCCTTTGGACATTATGGACGCCGCGAAATCCATAGATCGACTTTTAGCGAAAGGCATAAAGTCCATAGCAATCGTGCTTCTCTGGTCGATTAAGAACGATGTTCACGAAAGGGAATTAGGTTACTTTCTAAGAGAAAGACATCCGAATATTTTCTGTAGTCTATCTAGTGTTGTGGCCCCATTTCTGGGTGAATATGAGCGAACGGCGACTACGGCCCTGAATGCCTACATCGGGCCCAAAATATCTACCTACCTTTTGAATCTTTCCAAACTCCTAAAAGCTAACGGGCTTCAGAGGGATCCCTTGATCATGCAAGCCTACGGTGGAGTGTTAGGGATCGAAGCTACCTGCAGAAACGCAGTGGGGATCATCGAGTCTGGGCCTGCGGCCGGGGTCGTAGGAAGCCAATTTCTCGGGAACCTGATCAATGAACCAAATATCCTGACGACAGACATGGGTGGGACAACTTTTAAAGTCAGCCTCATCCGAGATGGACGGATCGAGCGAGATTACCATCCAGTTATCCTGCGTTATAACATGCTCTCAACTAAGATCTGGGTGGAATCCATTGGCGCTGGCGGTGGGAGCATCGCATGGTTCGATCCAGAGTCGAGCTTACTGAAGGTGGGACCTCAGGGAGCGGGTGCGTGCCCCGGGCCGGTCTGCTACGGTACAGGTGGGACCGAACCGACCGTTTCGGATGCCGATTTGATCCTTGGTTATCTTAATCCTGCATATTTTTTAGGTGGCAGGATGAGACTGGACAAAGATGCAGCGATCAAAGCCGTTGAAGAAAAGATCGCACGCTACTTAGGGATGAATGTAACAGAAGCAGCGAGCGGTATTTACCGCATAGCCAACGCGCATATGTCCGATCTAATTCGAAAGGTAACGGTCGAGCGCGGCCACGACCCCCGTGAATTCACGTTGTTTGCGTTCGGTGGTGCTGCACCGGTGCACGCGAGCCGCTATGCGGCGGATCTCGGAGTCCGGCGTGTTGTAATTCCACAGACAGCCTCTGTTCATAGTGCTACGGGTCTCGTCAGCTCGGATGTAGTCTATGAATACGGAAAATCAGATCATCTGATAGTGCCAGCTGACCGGAGACGGATGAACGACAACTTTCAATCATTGTACGAAATAGGGTTCCGTGACCTTAAAGCTGCTGGTTTCCGGGAGGATGAGATCCGAATCCTTCGTAGCGTCGACATGCGCTATCGTTATCAGGTGCATGAGCTCATCGTACCTCTTGCGGACGGAATTTCTGAGATAAGCGAACACGATTTGGATAAACTTTCCGAACGTTTCGATGAGCTTTACGAGCAAGCTTTCGGCAAAGGATCTGGCTATCGCGAAGCTGGTATGGAGATTATGACCTTTAGGGTGAGTGCGATCGGTGAACTGAAGAAGCCTAAAATTCACAAAGAGCTACTCCAGAAGGCTTTCTCGAAACCGGCCGCTTCAAGCGAGAGAGAAGTCTATTTCGAGGAAGAAAGGCGATTTGTAAAGACCCCGTGTTATAACTTTGAGCAGCTCCGAGCGGGTGCGGAGCTTTCGGGCCCGGCAATCATCGAAACCCGTAATACCACCGTGGTAATCAACCCCGCCGATACCGCAGAGTTGGATGAGTTTCGAAGTGTGAGGATTCATGTTGGCCTCTAAAATATCAGGACGAGATCTCGACCCGATTACCTTCGAGATACTGTCGCACCGCCTAAACCAGATCACTGTGGAAATGGGTGTCACACTTGAGCGCGTAGGGGGTACCGCCAACACCACTCAGATGAAAGACTATATGGCCGCGCTGTACCTCCCGAACGGCGATGTACTCTCCGCCGGGACAACAATGGCGTATCATGCAGCGTGCGCAGGCTTTGCTGTTAAGTGCATCATAGACAGGTTCGAAAACTACGGTAGGATCGAGCCCGACGACGTTTTCGTACTTAACGATCCTTACCTGGCGGCAATCCATCAGTCAGATGTCTATGTCATTTCCCCCATCCACCACCGAGACCGGTTGGTGGCCTGGAGTGCCACTTTCGTACACGTCATGGACATTGGGGCGATGTCCCCGGGAGGCAACTCGCCGGCAGCCACCGAGATATTTCACGAAGGGGTAAGAATCCCCGGAGTGAAACTGGTGGACCGAGGGACGCTTAGGCGCGATGTCTTCGATATGATTATAAATATGACAAGGCAGCCATTGATGGTCGGGCTAGACTTAAAGTGTGAGCTTGCGGCGAACCATGTCGCAAAGGAGAGAGTGGGGGAATTTGTAGAGCGGTACAGCGCCGAATTGCTAGCAGAAGCTGCCTCAGAGATGATGCGGCATTCAGAGTCGGTGCTCAGAAGGCGGATTGCCGACATCCCGGATGGAGAGTGGCAGGAAACCGCCGTTATCCAAGGAAAAAGCAAATGGAAGATCCAACTCAAACTGCGTAAGCAGAGAGATCTTCTCTGTTTCGACTTTACCGGCACCGATCCTCAAGCAAATACGGGTATCAATCTACCTTACCACGCTACATACGGCATTTGCTTCTGGGCTGTTCTTTCAACGTTAGGCTATGACATTCCAAAGAACCATGGCGGGCTTCGTCCCATCGAGGTTACCGCGCCAGAGGGGACAATTGTCAATGTCACGTACCCAGGACCAGTGTCACTAAACACTACTTCGGGTATGTCATCAGTCAAATACTTGACGCGTTCCGCGCTAAACCGAATGATCGCGACGAGCGAAAGGTGGAAGCGGGAAATTATAGCCAACAATCTTGGCGCTAGACGCGTTCGACACGCTGGTATCAACCAGCACGGCCAGTACTACGTATCGACCCTTCTGGAACTTGACGGACATGGTGCTACCTCCACGAGGGACGGTATCAACTCGGGCGGCGGTCTTACCTGCCATAATGTGGAGTGGGTGGAACTCAACTTTCCTCTGCTTTATCTCTTTCGGCGTCACATTAAAGATGCGGCGGGTGCCGGACGATTTCGGGGCGGGGCTGGGGCTGAGGCTCTAATTAAGATTCACGACGCACCTAAAGAGTTCATTCGGGGCGTCGCTTTTGGCGTCGCCGGCCTCAGGAACTCAGGCCAAGGGATCTGTGGTGGTTACCCAGGAGCACCCAGTGTGCTTATTTTACAAAAGCAAACCAATATTGAGGATTGGATAAAAAGCGGAAAGATGGTGGAGACCCTTAGCCAAGTCGAAGGTGAAGGAGAGCTTCTACCATACTGCGACTTTGAGCTTCGGCAAAAAGATGTGCTCTACATGAGAATGGCGAGTGGTGGCGGCTATGGCGATCCGCTAGAAAGATCTCCGAGTCTCGTTTTGCGCGACGTGGAGGACCATCTCATATCACTCGAAGCAGCGCGCGAGATTTACGGGGTGGTTTTCGAAAAAAAGGTTGGAGCCGTTGATAATGTAAGAACGCAGCAAAGAAGGGCTGAGCTTCGGGAGCTGCGGCACCCTAGGAGGTGACTTACTATGGCAAAACTCATTGTGAAAATAGCAGTCTTCTTGTTCTTAGTCTGGCCAATATTGAGCCAACCGCGGTGCTCGCAAGCGCAAACGAAGCTGATCGAGTCAATACCAGCAAAAAGCTTTGGCTGGCTTCCTTCGTATGTTGCCCAAGAAAAGGGATTTTTTAAAGCAGAAGGACTGGAGGTTATTATCCCAGTGATTCGGAGTCATATAGGTATGGCTGCGCTGCTCTCCGGCGAGGTGCATTTTGCAAACGCTAGTTCTGTTATGACGGCAGCGATACAGGAGGCACCCGTAAAAGCTATCATGTTTTACTATGATCGACTCACATGGCTTTTTATGGTAGCTCCTGACATTCGCTCTTTCGCCGATCTGCGAGGTAAGAATATCGCCATCACAAGCTATGGAGGTGGGATGGACTCCACCATGAGGCAAATGCTGAAAAGCAACGGCCTTATAGATAAGGACTACACATTACTACCTCTGGGAGACGATGCTCAACGAATGCTCGCGCTAGTTGAAGGACGTGTCGCCGGTGGCCTGTTCAATCCAGATACCGCTGCAATCGCCCAGAACCGTCTGAAAGGGGTGAAGCGATTGGCTTTCGCAGGCGATATGGCTCGATTGCCCTTTTCTGGACTTGGTGCCAGAAGTCGATTTATGGCCGATTCTCGGGAGGCAGTAAAAAAATTTCTACGCGCGACACTAAAAGGGCTCATCCTAGTGCGAGACCAGCCTGATCAGGCCGTTCAAATCGCAGAAAAGGTCTTCTCAATGGAACGTAAAATCGCGCTAGATGCCATACTCAATATAAAAAGCTCAATCAGTTCCAAGGATCCCGGTGGCTTTACTGAAGATGGAATGCGTGACTGGATCTCTACGACCGCACAGGCCATGAAGAAAAATCCTTCTGATATCAAAATCGAAGCTATTGCGGATCTGACCTTACTTCGCCAGGTTCAACGCGAAATCGGCATCGCGTGTGAGGGCGGCTATGGCTGTAGTAAATAGATAGGCGTGAGGAAAATAATGAATCCGAATCAAATCGACTTAAAGAAAACCGGAGTGCTATTTTTCGATCTGTTGAACGGCTATTATCACGAAGCAAGCGAATCGGCGAAACTGCGCAAGAAACCTATGGTAGAAAATGCCAGGCTCCTAATGCGTTGTGCACGCGCTGCAGGTCTCCCGATTTTCTTTGCCTACGGCAACCACCGACCCGATCTTGCAACGTCAGCGCTCACATTAACAGATACCAACAATGCCCTTCAACCGTGGCCGAACGGAATTGTCCGCAAAATGAGGCTACCGGCGATCGCAGGGGAGTCGAGTTCTCAGGTCATTCCGGAGTTGGAACCACAGCCCGACGACTATTATATACCCAAATATCGCTGGAGTGCTTTTCATCAAACGTACCTGGATCTCGCTCTTCGCTCGCACGGCATTGATACGATAATTATCTCGGGTGGCTCGACCGAGGTGGGTGTTGCTTCAACGATCTATTCCGCTCGAGATCTGGATTACAACTTGATTATCGTTCGCGATGCTTGCGGCTCGGGACACTCGGACCACGTAAACGATGTTTTCATGGAGAATGTCTTTCCACGGATGGGACGTGTCCGCACTACTGCTGAAGTTTTGAAGATAATCCACCCAGAACTTTAGGATTTGAAGAACGAACAAAGTGAAACTTTCAGTTGAGCGGTGAAAATGTCCCATCCTGTTTGGGAGAATTTAGAGGTTTACACTAGCGGGCCGAGTGGTGGCGTGATCCGATGCGCGACCTGCAGCCATATTTTTTGTGAGGAGGGAAGCGACTGGCGTCTAGCAGCCGAGCGCCGAGTTTCATCTCCTACGGAGGCTGGACCTCTGATGCGTGATCTCGTGAATGACTTTGAGCTCGAACAACTACTCTGTCCCTCCTGCGGAGTGTTGCTTAACACTGATCTTGTGCCCAAGGACAGTAAATAGCCGTAAGTAGCTGATGAGTGGTTCATGCCATGTTTTCAGTCTTCCAGGTGGAAGCCAAGATGATGTACACCGACTCTAAAGCTTCATCCACTCGTCGCTATTGCGAAGGGGATAGCCTACGAAAGCGGTAGAACTAGTTTGTTAAAGGAGAGGCAGACATGGCGCGCATGCTCTCGAGGCTAAATTTACTCTACATGCACGCAGAGAAGCCATCGCGCAAGGTCGTCCCTAATCGCCTCCGTGGCCCACATCACATCCGGACCGTTTCCCACCATGGTGCGTTCATAATCGTAGGTTCACTCTGCCGGGCTTATTGGTAGTTCACCTCTCGAGGGGAATCGCCTAAACATCAGTGCTAACATTTGAGGCCGCAAATGCCCGTCCAAAGCTCGTCAATTTCGCATCAGCCTGCCTGTAGGACAGGCGCCACAGTCCAAATCTGCAATCGGATCATCGACGGAAAACGTGCTCGACAGCCGCTCAAGAAACTAACGTTACAATTAGTAGTTTCCGTCGCATACACGTACAGTTTAGCTTAAGCTAAATCAGCTCGGACGGTATGTGGGTGGTGATCATTGGATTTGACATACGGTTGATTCGAAATATAGTAGCCGGCATAACCCGTCAGCTGGTACTGGTTCAGAGCTATTATCCTTTGGGATGGGAACTGAAAGAGAGAAATGAAATGTTCACGTCATTAAGTAAGTCTTTTATGGCGTCGATTCTAATTGTTTTTTGCTTCTTGTCTCTTCCATCCTCTGTCTTCAGCGATGTGCAACCTGTGGTTGATCAGATCAACGGGTTACCCGATAACGAAAGAAACCAAATCTTATTGGAAGGAGCCAAGAAAGACGGTGTCGTGAATTGGTATACCGACATGCAGCCGCGAAACGCTGAAGCGGTCGTGAAGATGTTGGGTGAGCGGCATCCATTTTTAAAGGTCGAAGTCGTCAGGCTAGGTCATGAGAGACTGATTAATCGCTTAAACACTGAATACCGTGCGGGCAAGTTCATTCCGGATGTAATTACCGCGCCTTCTTCCTTCGTCGAAGAATTAAAGGGTGCTGGAATCATCACGCGAAACGCGGCGCCATTCAGGAAGTTCGTGCGGCAAGGCCTTGGTGATACCGAGGGTTGGGTCAATGCGGTCACGACAACTTTTTACACAGTTTTTTATAACACTAACTTAGTTAAATCCGCTGACCTGCCCAAAAAGTACCAGGATCTTTTACATCCGCGCTGGAAAGGATTGATCGCAATCGATCAAGAAGACGCTGAATGGCTTGGAGGCCTCATCGAAACAATGGGCCGTGAGAATGCGATCGAGTTTGCCAAAAAGCTGGCGGCCAACAAGCCGAACATTAGGAGGGGTCATACACTTCTCGGCCAATTAGTCGCAGGAGGTGAGTCAGCCATTTTCCCCGACCAGTATCTCCACTCAGGTATTAACTTGAAAAAGGCCGGCGCGCCAGTCGAAATGTATTTCATGGATCCTGTCCTCACGCAGTCGAGTGATGCTATGTGGGTGGCGCGAAAGGCATCCCGCCCGCATGCGGGCATGTTCTTTATAGATTTCCTTTTCTCTCGTGACGTGCAAACGATGCTTGCCGGGTTTGGACGGCTCGCGTCCAGACAGGATGTGAGTCTCTTATATGGACTAGACAGCAAGCGAATTCACTATCTCTCCCGTCAGTGGGTCGGAGAGAATTACCGCGAGCTAAACAGACTCTTTCGGGAAATTTTCGCCGAGTGACGTTTCGAGCATCTCAAAACGAATGATCTACGTCAGAGTGACTGTCAGCAGCCGGGCCGGAGTGAATGTAATGGCCCGCCAACTTAGGAACTAAGAAGGAGATCAATCATGGATCAAGCGTTGCAGCACGGGGCGAAAAATTGTGTAGTCGACTGTGCCAGGGTCAATAAAGGAAACCACGTATATATTGTGAACCAGAAAGGGGTGGTAGAAGAGGAGGTTTCTAGCGCGATTCAAGAAATTGTAGAGAGAGAAGAGGCCAAGGCTACGGTGATTTGGGAAGACGGGATCGCTAAAGGAAGCAAAGAGATACCCAAACCGGTTCTGGAAGCCTTCATCAACGGAGATATCGTTATCTCGCATTTTCCATCTCTCAAGAGAGAGATCCTTCACCCTCACGTTGAAGGGGATACACGTTCACGAGCTACCAATCGAGCCATGTCTGCGGAACTGCTTCGATCAGACTGGGCAAGATTTCCGTACAGCTTGCAGCTGGCCATTATCAAGACGATTGATTCCATCATTGCTAATGGAAAGTCGTGGCGAGTTACGAGTCCTGGGGGAACGGACGTGAGAGGAAATATAGGGGGGGCGGATAGTACTGTTGCCCAAGCCTACTTCGCACGTGGAGAGGATGATAGCCGCGCCAGTCGTAACTTTCCTGGGGGGGTGCACACACCTTTGATGTCTATGGGAGCTGAGGGTGTAATCGTCGTCGATCACGCTAACGTGCGGGGCGGCTTTCGACCGAGTGAGCCAATCAGAATTGAGCTAAGTGAGGGTAAGGTGACCGGAATCCGCGGAGGCGATGACGCGAGCACAATCATCAAGGAGCTAGAAGCAACGGATGGATTTTTGGATTCTTGGCATGCTGGCACAAATCCTAAGACCATATGCCCAGTAAAGAGGGACGACGATCCCAATTCCTGGTGGACGTATGCACATTGTAGCCCAACAGTTCTCCATTTCCACTTAGGCAGAACTCACGCGCCAGTGAATGTGGCAACCTTCAATCAGACTGTTTACGTAGATGGCAGAAAAATCTACGAAGACGGGATGCTAACGATATTGGAAGAAACCGAGATCGAGAAGCTGGCCAAAGGTTTCGAGACACCTGCTGCTTTGTTGAGGCAAGACCGGATAGATCTAGCTTAGGCGATGAAAAGAAGGAATGATCCATCAAACACGAATTACGTCAAAAAGTAGATACTTCAAAGAATGAGGAATTGTCAGAAGCAATGGTAAAAAGGAGGGATTATTACATGGCAACAATACGTCATTTGGCGATAAGGACAGAAAACCCGGAGAAGCTGGCAGATTTTTACATTAAGGTCTTTGGATTTAAAGACCTACATCGCGGGAGTCACCCCGGCCATGCTGGTAAGAAAACAGTTCACCTAACCGACGGCTATTTTGAATTAGCTCTCCTTGATAATTCAGAACAGCAAAGCCCGAGTGGGCTGTATCATTTCGGTATTCAGGTGGAGAATATGGACGAAACTTTAGATCGGATTAGGAAGCATGCTCCCGAGAAACAGATCAAAAAACGTCCGGATGGAACCCCGTATGCTGAGATGCGGGTTGGAG
The DNA here is from genome assembly GCA_963745835.1 of uncultured delta proteobacterium. Lineage (GTDB taxonomy): Bacteria > Desulfobacterota > Binatia > UBA9968 > UBA9968 > WHTF01. The sequence continues at coordinate 3,762 of CAVUZH010000024.1, read as the reverse complement.
ATCCAGATGGGAACTTTATGGATATCTCAGTACATGGGTTTTTAGATTACAAGCCTCTAAAATAACGATCGTCGTCTATTCTCCTTGAACGAGAACCATTGGTGTAGATGTTAGCAAAAATAAGGAGCGTGCGTTGTGGCAAGAATCCGTTATCTAGCATTTCTAAGTGAAACTCCGGCCAAGCTGGCCGAGTTTTATAGTAAGTACCTTCAGTTGCAACAGATGGGCAAATCAGCCCAAGGCGACGTATCCTTAACGGATGGCTTCTATAATCTCACTATTTTGAAATGGCGGCCTGGTCTGAAGGAGCCAAGGATGGGGCTTGGGCTTCATCACATTGGCGTGGAAGTGAATGATATTGATGCCGTGAAGGCGCGCTATTTAAAGCACGATCCGCAAGGACTTGTTCTCGATGAACCCGGGGGCATTCACTATGGGACCGCTAGAATTTTTGATCCAGAATGTAATCCGATAAGCCTGTCCGAAAGCGGCTTCGGGTTAGAGAAAGAAGAAAGCCGCATTCCGAGAGTTCGACACATTGCGTTTAATGCGCTTGTTCCGGATCGCGTGCTCTCCTTCTATAACGAAGTTCTTGATCTGCGAGAATTAGCGACAAGCTTCGAGAGAAGACAGCAGAAATTAGGCAATCGTTTTGCCGGAGATGGATTTACGAATCTCGCGATTCATCCGTTTTATGACACCAAAGAAGGCCACGAAGCTGGGTTCGGCGTAAATCACATCGGATTTCTTGTACAGGATCTACCGGGTACAATTGATCGGTTGAGTGAAGCGGCTTCCGTCAAGCCGCGCCCCACAAACCGGCCGTATGCAGAATTTCGGTTCCGAGACCCGGAAGGCAATCGTCTTGACCTGTCCCAGACGAAAGGATGGGAAGTTGATGTCGACAAATGGGAGCGCGCTAGCTGAACCCAGCGCTTGCAGCTGAAATCTGCGTGTCCGATTGCGCAGGTGCAACCAGCCGGCGCACATGGAGGCATAATATGGATCAGCTGAAACTTACAATAGCCCTCTCTCACTATGATCGTCACATTCCATTTATGGACGGTAGCTTGCAAGCGGATGGTATTGAGTTGAACGTAAAGATTGTGGGGCAGTCGAGTCCATTGCGAGACGGTGCCAACCGCCATGAACGAATGCTGCAAAGCGGAGAGTTTGATATTTGTGAGTTGTCTTTATCCTCTTACCTGATGACTCGAAATCGCCGGCTGCCGTTTCTGGCTATTCCTGTTTTTCCGCGCCGCTTGTTTAGCCACTCGCAAATGTGGGTTAACACCAGCGCTGGCATATCATCTCCGAGAGACCTGATTGGTAAAACAGTAGGCCTCGGCAGTTTCCAGACGACGTTGTCTGTATTAGCCAAAGGGGACCTTCAGTCGGAGTATGGTGTCCCTTGGCGCGATATAAAGTGGGTGGTCGCGCATGAGGAGACGGTTGCGTTTAAGGTTCAAGAGGGAGTAAGCCTGCAGCTCCTCCCTAGTGGTAAAAAAATTGGCCAGATGCTTAAACACGGAGAAATCGACGCGCTGTTCATGCCACATCCACCAAAAGAGGCGCTAGAAGGTTGCGAGGAGATAACGCGGCTGTTTCCGGATCCGAAGAAGGAGGAGCTCGCTTATTTTCGCAAGAATGGCTTTTACCCGATTATGCACGTTATTGCCTTCAAAGAAGATATCCTGAAGAAACACCCGTGGGCCAGCGACAGTGTGATGAAAGCTTTTGAAAAAGCGAAAGAGAATTGCAACGAATTCTATGATGATCCGAACTGGTCACAATTGATTTGGGCACGCCACTTGTTTGAAGAACAAAGATTGCTCTTCAGAGGGGATCCCTGGCCCAACGGCCTTGAAAGAAATTACGCCAATTTGGAACGGTTCATCGAATACTCTTTTGACCAAGGCCTTGTCGACAAAAAATGACTGTTGATGAATTATTTGTAAAGAATACAGCGGCGAACTGAGTGGCCAACAATTTCTGACTGATTATTCTTGCAGACACAGACGAAAGTCACGTCCTTTCATTCATCGGATTTAATACAGTTTCGCAACCATGTGACATTTCCTGTACCAACTTAAAACGCTACCGGATAACGCATGCCGTCGGTCATTTCCTGCGATATTTGAACGGCCAATTTACGTGAAGCCGATTTTAATATGGCGGAAAGACGATGAGAAATGCTAGTTGTGGTTCGCGACGTTCACGGCTCATGCCAAATCAAAGCGGACTAGAATATTCGCCGGAGGCTTTAACACTGGCCAGCACTGTCAACGTAGGTATGTGTCCCTTTCCTCGGAAAGAAAGAACGGAAATAGAAATATATCATTGCTCTGCATGACCATTCTTCGCACCCAAACTCTTGACGCCTTGGGAGATGATTAGATATACGTAGCGCCTCTTTTACAATCAATGACAATGGAGGGAAAGGAACTCAGCATGCGTCCTTTAAAGGTTAATACGATTTCTATTCCTGTATGTCTCACACTCTCGGTTCTATTCCAAGCCAATTTGGTCAGGCGCGTAGATGCAGCTGCCGCGGCTCCACTTAATCAGCTTGTTCAGCAAGCTAATAAGGAAGGCCGCGTTGTCTACGCGACTTCCGGAGAGACTCCCGAAGTAGTAGCGGAGATGAATCGACGCTTTAATAAAAAGTTTAATGTTAACATCACTGTCGAAAGCCTTCCGTTAACAGCAGCTGCAACTGTTACGAGAGTACTGCAAGAGAAATCGGCGAATCGATTGACCATAGACTTGCTTCATCCCTCATACACCTTGATGAACCGCGTGGCCGGGAAAAGCGTTCTCGCGGAGTTCGATTGGGTTGGTACCTTCGGAACCGCGCTGCCCGGAATCAAGGAGGCGGCTACCGGGTGCCAGATTTCTCAAGAACATGGTTTTGGATTACCAACATCTTGCCTACGTTCCTATTTACAATACTAAGCTTGTTTCGAAGAACGAGGTCCCAAAAAAATGGACGGATTTTTTGGATCCAAAGTGGAAGGGGAAAAAAATTATTGTCGACCCGCGCGGTAACAGCCTATATCTTTTGTTTTTGGCGTATGGCGAAGAATGGGCGTTGGATTTTGCCGGTAAGATGGCCCAGCAGGATCCTTTGTTCGAAAGCGGGCATCCGGCCATCGCGCGCGCAGTTGCCAAGGGAGAAGCTCCGCTCGGAATAACTAACCTGTCGCATATCCTAGCCTATAAAAACAGGGATTACCCGTGGATGCTGCGCCTCAGGAGGTTGTCGCCATAGTTCCCCAGGTCCTTGTGCCTGTGGACGGATCTCCGAATCCGAATGCGGCAAAGCTTTTTGCTGCATGGGTTTCGACTGAAGGCCTGGCGTTTGAGGAGGGAAATGATTTCTCAGGACGTGCTTGGAAGGGAACAAACTGGGCCTTAGCCAAGGAGCTCGACAAAGTCAACGCCAAGCTCGTCTTTGTTTCGTCGCCTAAGGAGATAGAAATGGCAGAGGCGATGATTGCAAACGTGCAGAAGGTCCTTCAGCGAAAGCGATAAATAACTGAAGTCGATATCAAAATCGTCAACAGCATTGGTTAAGATAAGCTCGCGATACAGTCAGCTATAGCATAGACGGTCTTTATGCTGAAACCCGTGTTTCTTTCTGAAACGCACAGATCGCGCCGCGACGGAAACCGGGGAACATGAGGGAAGTTTCTTTAGAGGCTCCACTGAAGCGGCAAGTTAACTTTCTAGAGTGGTTGTCGATACCATTTTCGCTCCATA
>CAVUZH010000023.1:0-78208 GCA_963745835.1 uncultured delta proteobacterium | reverse complement strand
ACTTTTCAAAGGCTTACACCTTCCCGTATAGGCCTTTTTTTTATTTCCAGGAATTTCGGGGTTTCTTTTCGCGGAAAATATGTCTTCTCGAAATATTTTCCAAGTGCTGAACTTGTTAATTGGAGGACTGCAATGTCTCCACAAACATCCTCGAAGTTGAAGCACCTGGGGCAACAATGGATTGGGCTTTTCCCAAAACCGACAAACGCCCAACACACGCGAGTGGCCGATGATCGGCGCGGTAGGTTCGATCCAACCGTACTCGGCTTCGGGGCTTTCGGGATCCAAGCCGAGGACGATGACTAAATCGCGTCTTGTACGTGCGGTATCGAGTGCCGTTCAAACGTGGGCCATGAACCTGTCGTTGTCAGAAATGTAATGGTCAGACGAGAAGAACACGACGAGAGCATCAGGATCGAACGCTGCGATACGTAGAAGGCTGTACAGGATGGCTGGCGCGGTACGCGATTACTTGGTTGAACGAGGATGTTTTGCGCCGGTTCGCCAGCCATAATCGGTGCGTAGAATTCCTCATGACTGCGGCTGACCACGTACAAGGTACGCTCACGCGACAGCTCAAGCGCGGCGCGCTGATGTGTCTCCTCCAGTAGAGTTTGGTCTCCCAACCGAGCAAAATTGCTTCGGACGCTCGTCGCCGGGGATCTTTCGGGTTAAGGATTTTAGGCGAGTGACGTCACCGCCTGCTAGAATCACTGCCCATTCGCTATCACGATCATCGCCACGGTTGCCCTCTGTCCAGGTTTCGTCCGGTTGCTGCTTCACTGTTGTCACCTCGTCTATGCTCGTCTATCGAAACAAGAATGCTCATGTCAGGTTTTGGCCCATTTTCGAATTGACCAACGTGATGATTAGATGTCCGATCCATGAGAAAGAATGCTTGACACGAGTAAATGTCCGGCCTCGTCCTGATTTATTGGGCCGGAAGTTTAGATATTCGGGTTGGAATGGCGAGGCTACTTTCAGAGCTGATTTTACCGGCCGGTTTGCCGCAGAAAATACAACGCGTGTCGTTGTCGTGATTGAGCTTGGCGCAAGAGACGCTTTGCATGCCGTTGGTTCGCACGTAGACTTCGGCGGCCGCCAACATGCCGATAAGGGGGGCAGTGATATAGATCCACAACGCGGTCCAGTGCTGCGCCGGCAGGGCCGAGGCAACGGTGCGGGCGAGGTTCATGCTCATGCCTGAGATGGGCGCTTCGAAAGTGATATAGGTCGCGATCAAAACGCTGGCGCATAACCCTGTAAACTTGTGCCATCGGGTGTTGTTCGAGACGTTCAAGATCACCGTCATCAGAATGAAACTGATGCCGATCTCGGCAGCGAACGCGATACCGGCTCCAGCGCTGCCGGGTGTTGTCACCACATAGTGGACCGACGGGTGGGAGACCCATGTGGAGAGAACGACTGACGCCAAGAGAGCGCCGGCCAGGCCGCCGATAAATTGAAAAATGATATAAAACACCACATCCCACGGTGCCACCTTGCCAAGCCTAAAGAAGGTGATTGTCGTTGATGGATTAATATGCGCGCCTGACTGCTTGCCCCAGGGCGAATAAATGATGGTGACAGCGGTGGCGCCCATTGCCAAGCCCATCAGAAAACGCCGTGATAAGCGATCGGCAATCATTTGATGCAACGGCGAAGCCGGGTGCTCGAGAAGCGTGCCGAAGGTGAATGCCGCGATCATAAAGAGACCGAGAGATGCAGCTTCGATCAGATACTCCGGCCAGTGTTGTTTCCATGCCTCTGTCATACGCGATTGGATATCCGAGGGGCATCGAAAGATGCAGAAGTTAATTGAGTGATTGAACTATTCTGATGATTCAAAATCCGTTATCGATTTTTGACCGACGTCAAATCTGACTTTGAACTGTTGAACTGTGGAACCTTGAACGACCGCGTTACATGCTCAATTGAGCTTAATTACATTCTTGATCCCTCCGGAGCGGCCGAGAAGAAGATCGCCGTAAGCCTCCATCGGGAAGCGCCCGGTGATCAGCGACTGCACCGCCTCGGGCCAACGCTTGGCAAAAGTGCCGAGATCGCGGATAGAGTTTTCGAAGGAGTCGCGCCCGGCATTGACCGTGCCGAAGACGACCTGGTTTTTCAGAACCAGATTGCGCATGATGAGGTCGGTATCGACTTGAATGGGCCGTTTTCTGCCGGGCACGCCTGTGAAAATAAAGATGCCGTTGGTGCCCAGGTACTTCATCGTTTCGAAGGCCAGGCTCGAAGCTCCCGTCGCTTCGTAGATCAAATCTACGTTGCCGATCTGTTCGGGAAGCATTTCGGGAACGATGTTCTCAGACGAAATATAGTGCGCGCCGATCGATTCGAGTAGTTGAGACTTCGGATTCGGAGCGGGCTGTCGCGAATAAACATACGTGTCAAAATCGTAGTTGATCAAGGCCATAGCCCCAAGCAATCCGACCGGTCCCGCGCCCAGGACAACAGCCCGGTGGCAATGAGCCGCTGCTTTTGCCGGTGTGACCGGGCAGCCCCAAGGCAAGCGCTGTTGCATTTGCCATACTTGAGTCAGCCCCTTTTCAGCAATTGTCAGCGGCTCTACCAAAACGGCAACGTCACGCATTTCCCTGGGAACGGGATTCATGTACTTTTCGTCGTCAACAACGAACTGCGCCATGAACCCGTGCTTTTCTTTAATACCCCGTTCTTGAAATTCTCCGGTGAAACAAAAATCCTGACGATCGGCGCGGCAGGCCACGCAATCGTCGTGCGGGCACGGCCGGCGGACCATTGGGACGACGAGGTCTCCTGCTTTCACGCGGGTGACTTTCGGACCTGTTTCAATTACCTCGCCGAGAGATTCGTGGCCGATGACGAGTTGCTCGCAGCCGGCGGGCGGCGTGCCGTATTCGAAGGCGCAGATTTCTCTGTCAGTGCCGCAGACCCCGGCCTCCAGCATGCGCAGCTTGACATCCGTGGGGGAGAATATCTGCGGTTCGGCTTGATTAATAATTTCGACGGTTTTTTTCCTCGGCGTAACGGCTATAGCTTTCATGCACGAAGCTCCTTGAAAAACGGTGAATGGTCGACGTTAGCGAACCGGGAGGTTCAGTAGATCCTGTGCACATTTGGATGAGGCTCGATGGGAAAAGGATGCACAGATTATTTAGTTTCTGCGGTGCCGGCTGTGCGCCGCACCGGTTTGCGCCTGCGCGCTTTGGCAGATTTAAGCTCGAGGAAGCTGCGGGTGATTTCGATAGTCTTCTTGTAGGTCTGCAAAAACGCCTTGCAATCGGGGCACTCTTCCAGGTGATTTTCGAATGATACGAGGTCTGCAGGGCTGAGATTCGAGGCGAGATAGTCGGCGATCAGGGCGGTTTCTTTCTCGCAGGTCAGCGGCCGAAATCGGCTTTTGCCCGCCTTGTTGTTGTTTGACGAGCCAACCCGTTTTCTGCTCGGAGAGGAGCGATGGCGTTTCATCCTCCTATTTATCTCGACAGCGGCAATAATTTGCAAATCCTCCAATCGATTGCGACCGGCCGGCAATCGGCAGCTCACCGGCGCGTACGGACGCCTGATTTCAAGGTTCTCCCGCCGGCCACCAGGCGCACCGGCGTCAACGAGTGAGCGAATCGTACGGTATGAGAATTGAAGACTCTTTTAACCGCCGCGACGACCATGCCGTCGTCGTTGGTGAGTTGGCTGAGTTCCCGGATCAGGTCCATAAAAGTCGTCTGAATGGGACTCTTTTTCGGCGGAAACTGTATGTACGGGGTTCGGGGTTTTTTCATGATCATGCCTCCGATGTAATCTCAGGCTTGGGTTTTAGATGCTCGTTTGTCGACGAAGGTTGCAAGAGCTTCAAATTTTCGCGGCCGCCATTATTCGGCCGAATGGCCGAGATAGGTGGCTAATCGGCCGCGCAAAAAAAGCCGGGCGCGATGAAGTCGGGTCTTCACTGCGGACACAGTGAGATGCAACATAGTCGCGATCTCTTTGTCCGACATGCCTTCCAAATCGCTGAGAACGACGACGCTGCGGTCAATGGGTTTCAATCCGTCCAAGGCGGCTTTAACCACCCGTTGCATTTCTCGTTCGACATAACTCCGATCGAGAGTATCGGACCAGTCGACCACGGGACGGACCCGATGGTGACCATCGTCTGTAAACTTGGCAGGTATTCTTCGTACTCGATCTCTCTTTTATGATTTTTGCGGCGCCGGATTTTTCCCAAAGCCTCGTTTACGGTCAAGCCGATAAAGCCATGTTGAAAACCGGGAATTGCCCTGGAAAGTCTTGGCCTTGCGAAAGACGGTCCAGAAGACGTCTTGGATCACTTCCTCGGTATCCGCGCTCTCGCCGAGAATTCGTTGCGCTACGTTGTAGAGCTTTGGTGAATAGAGATCAACGATGGTCTCAAGCGCCTTGTGTTCACCGGCTTTGAGCCGCTCGATCAGCGCCGGATCGTCCTTATCGGAGGTCTGTTTCCGTCTAGAGGCGTTGGTTCTGCTCCACGATTCGAGCCTGATCGGTCGCGCACCCTGTCTTTCTCGTTTCGCTCGTGTAACCCAACTCCATCATAGAACTGGAAGAAGCCATAGAGTTTCTTCTATCGATTTCGGTTCCGACAAATGGACCTTGCATGAGTTGCTCTCCTATATTGCTACGGTTCTTAAGAGCATTTCGACAAACGGGGAGCAATTGATAATCGCTCAGCCGATTGCTGCTTAATTCCACCAATCTTTTTGCAACTTCTTCGTTCATGAAAACCACGCCGGCCAGGTCCAGGTGCATCATCTTGCCGTCACTCTCCTGATATTGGGAGCAGAGTGCTTCTAACTCGCCGCACGCAGTCGCCGTAAGGGTACCGTCCAAACGTAAACTGACCGTTTCCGCATCTGGAGAGCTTTGAGTAATTCGCAGCATAGAGCTTGTGACTCCTAAAACTGTTCTGATCCTAGAGCACAGGTGATGCCATCTATGTAACCGGTTGATTCTGTTGAGAAGCGTTCCAGAAAGGGACCATACCGCGGGCCGAGCTATCGCGACATTTCGCAATGCTTGCGAAATGTCGCGGCCCGTCGTAATACGCAGAACAAGAGTTATGCAAGAGACTACGGTTAGGGATTATCCACTATGATCGTTGCCACGATTGCGCCGAACATGGGTGATGCGGAATTAAGGGATAGCAAAGATTCGTTCTGGTTGCTGTTTGAGAGCAGCAACGATGCGGTTTTACTTTGTAGCGCCGAGGGAATCATCGAAGCCGCCAATCCCGCGGCATGCCGGCTGTTCGGCTGGCCCGAGGAGGAGATTCGCCAAATCGGCCTGACGGCGCTGGTGGATCCCACTGACAGCCGATTGTCGGTGCTGCTAACAGAGCCGGAGCAAACCGGCCGCTTCAAAGGCGATCTCAACTTCAAGCGCAAGGATGGCTCAGTTTTTCTTGGCGAAGTTTGCAGTGGCTTTTATAAGGACAATGTCGGAATCGGAAAAGCCACTTTCATAATTCGCGACATCAGCGAGCGCCAGCCTATAAAAAGAAACTCTCCGGCACATCACCGAGGGAACGGCTGGCAGCACGGGGGATGAATTCTTTCGCTCGTTGGTCAAACACGTGTCTCAAGCGCTTCAGGTCCGCTACTGTTTTGTTGCCGAATGTGCAGATGAGACTGACAAACGAGTTCGTATGTTGGCTTTTTGGGCAGGGCAAGGCTTTGGTGAAAACATGGATTTTCCACTCGCGGGCACGCCTTGCGAACGCGTCATCCAAGGAAATATCTGTTCCTACCCGGAGCGATTACAAGTTCTCTTTCCGGCGGATCCCGGCCTCATCACACTGGGGGCACAGAGTTATGCGGGCGTTCCACTCATGAATTCAGCCGGAAGCATCTTAGGGCATCTGGTCGTGATCGACACCCAACCCAGGGTTTTCAGCGAACAGGCGCTATCGATCCTGCAAGTATTCGCCACCCGGGCTGCAGTGGAGCTGGAGCGAAAACGTGCCGACGACGCGTTAAAAAAGAGCGAAGAGCATCTCCGCACGCTGCTCGGCATCAACAATGCTGTCGTCACTAAATTAACGCGAGACGAGCTTTTCTGCGCCATCGCAGAGGTCCTCGGCCGGGCGATTCCGTTCGATCGACTCTCACTTTCACTTTACGACCCCGTGGCCGCTGTCCTGCGACTGATCACTTACGCCGGCCCATACCAGCGCGACGATTACACCCCCATCGGTCGTGTGCTTGAGCTACACGATAGCCCCGCCGGGATGGCATTCGTTGGTCAAAAACCCATTCTGCGCAGTGACCTTGAAGCTCAGCGGCAGACTTCCTCGGAGGAACGCGCGTATGGGCACGGGTTTCGCTCCGTATGTGCTCTACCGCTTATTGTTCGCGGAAAGAGCATCGGCGCTATCACTGTAGGAAGTCTGAAAACGAACCGTTACGCCGAAGGGGACGCTCAGTTCCTCATGGAGGTTGCCAATCAAATCGCTATCGCCGTCGATAACATGAGATCTTATGAAGAAATCGACGCGCTGAAAGGGAGATTTCAGTCCGAAGCCGTTTACCTCCAGGAGGAAATCAAGCTTGAGCATAACTTTGAAGAAATCATCGGACAGAGCGCGCCCATGCGTCAGTTGCTGCGCACCATCGAACAGGTAGCGCCCACCGAAGCAACCGTATTGATTCAAGGTGAGACCGGCACCGGCAAAGAACTCCTGGCGCGAGCGGTTCATAATCGAAGCCTGCGCAAAGATCGGCCGCTGGTCAAAGTCAACTGCGGATCCATACCGTCCGGCTTGGTCGAGAGCGAGCTCTTTGGCCATGAGAAAGGCGCATTCACGGGAGCAACACAGCGCCGCATCGGCAGATTCGAACTGGCCAATGGCGGAACGATCTTTCTTGATGAGGTCACGGAATTACCCTTCGATACCCAGGTGAAATTGCTTCGCGTGCTGCAGGAAGGGGAATTTGAACGAGTGGGTAGCAGCGAAACAATCAAGGTCGATGTGCGAGTGATCGCTGCCACGAATCGTGAGCTCAAGGAGGTTGTGGCCAACGGCACGTTCCGATCTGATCTTTTTTACCGGCTCAATGTATTTCCTCTGAAGGCCCCGCCATTAAGGGATCGCAAGGGAGACGTGCTGCTCCTGGTCCACTTTTTTCTGGGCAAATATGCCAAGAAGCTCGGCAAAGAAGTTCGCAGTGTTTCACAAAAGTCGATGGAGAGCCTCACGAACTACAACTGGCCGGGAAACGTGCGGGAATTGCAAAACGTCGTCGAGCGCGCGGTGGTTCTCGCCAGCGGTTCGATCGCGAATATCGATGATTCCGTGCTTCAGTCTCATAGTACCGTCCACCAGTCGATTGATACGCTTGAAAACATCGAGCGCCATCACATCGTCCGGGCTTTGAACGAGACCGGTTGGGTGATCCATGGCAAGAGGGGCGCGGCCGAGATCCTCCGAATAAATCCCAGCACGTTGCGGTCGCGGATGGACAAACTCGGAATTAGACGACCCTAGCATTCGATCAGCGCAGGTTCCAAAATTGGCGCTTAGCACCATCAGGCTTTGATTCAACGCAGCGAGATCACATCGTCTGCCTTCAGAATATTATCTTGCAACATTGTGCTAGCCCTAATCGATAATAGCTCACGTCACTATGGTCAGTGAGGCAATCGACGCTGGAAACCGTGAGCAGGTAAACGGACAGGTTGTCTGCGCACGAGCGATCTGTCGCATCACCCGCGATCGCTTGGGGAGTGGTCCTTTGCGTGCAGCCTCGCGGGCGAGCCGGTCTAAAAAATGCCGGACCGGGGCTAAATGGGCTGTTTGGCTGCTTCGCCTAAAACGCAAAGTTGACATCTCTCGGTTATGTCGGCTACTGTCCCGGCAGTCGAATCGACCACATCTCGGAGGAAGAAATGCCCGCTCGAACTGGTGCCGAATATCTGGCGGGTCTCGCCGATCACCGCGAGATTTGGTTTGCCGGCGAGCGCGTCAAAAGCGTCGTGGAGCACCCCATCCTCGGCAGGGCGGCGCGCACTCTCGCCCAGCTTTACGACATGCAGAGGGAGCCGGCGCTGCAATCGAAGCTCACCTATCCTTCGCCGAGGACCGGCGATCCGGTTAGCCTCTCGTTCATCCAGCCGCGCAGCGTCGAGGACCTCGTGCGCCGTCGCGTGATGTTCAAGCACTGGGCTGATTTCAGCGGCGGCATGCTTGGGCGCACGCCCGATTATCTGAATGCAATTCTGGCCGGCTGTGCTTCGTCCCTGCCGCACTTCGCCAAGAATGGTCCGGAGTATACCGGGCGTATCTCCGCCTATTATGAATTCTGCCGGGAGCGCGATCTCTGCGGCACTCATACCTTCGTCGACCCGCAAATCAACCGCGCGCGCAGTCAATCGGAACAAGCCGACCCCTCCGTGCCGCTGCACGTGGTTGGCGAAAGCGCCGAAGGTTTGATCGTGAGCGGTGCGCGTATGCTCGCAACGCTCGCGCCGTACGCCGACGAGCTCTACGTGTTCCCTTCGCCGTCACGTACTCAACAAAGTGATGCGCCCCGCTTTGCCTTTGCCTTTACAGTGCCGGTGGCGACGCCTGGATTGAAATTCATTTGTCGCGATAGTCTCGACACCGGAGGGTCGCCGGCGGACTACCCGCTTGCATCGCGCTATGAAGAAATGGATGCAGTTGCGGTGTTCCACGACGTTGTGGTGCCCTGGGAGCGGGTTTTTTTGAAGGGTGATATCGTGCTCTGCAATCGCTTGTTCCGCGATACGCCGGCTTTTCTCCACGGCATTCATCAATTCACGGTCAAAAATCTCGCCAAAGCGGAGTTCGTTCTCGGCATCGCGAGTCTAATGGCCGAAGCAATCGGCCGGACGGAGCTGCCCGCCTATCAACAAATGCTAGGCGAGATAGTCGATGCCGTGGAAACCGAGCGCGCCTTTTTGCGCGCGGCTGAAGCCGACGCAATCACCGACGAAAGCGGCTTCGTCCATCCGAGCCCGGATATCCTGTCCACCGCGCGAAACTATTTCCCTAAGATTTATCCGAGACTGATCGAAATCTTGCAGCTTATCGGCTCGAGCGGCTTGATGGCGACGGTCAGCAAACGCGACTTGGACTCACCCGAGGTTGGCGAAGAGATCAACCGCTATTATCAATCGGCAACTCTAATGGGCAGGGAACGCGTACAGCTCTTTCGCCTCGCTTGGGATCTGGCCTGCAGCGGCTTCGCCGGACGTCAGGTGCTCTACGAGCGCTTTTTCGCCGGGGATCCGTTCCTGCTGATGGCATCCCGCTTCTTAAGCTACGATCGAAGCGCCCCTGTCGCCCGGGTCAAAGCCATGTTGGCGCGATCCTATAACGACACTGACAAATAATGGAACGCATTCGATCATCCGAACCCATCGGAAACTATTTGCGAGTTTCAGAGGAGATTTAAACATGAACATAGACTTTCACGCCCATGTCTATCCGGAAGACTATTTAAAAAGACTCGAAGCTTCGACGGGGGATGTCAGGATCGAAACTGACAACAAGGGCGAAAAGTGGATCTTGAGCATGGGCGCCAAAGCCGGCCCGATCACGCCGGATTTCTTCGACATCGACGTACGGGTCGACCGAATCACTGAAACTCGCGTCGACATGCAAATTCTATCGTCGCCCCATCCCGGCGTGGATCGTTTCTCACCGGAAGAAAGCGCCGACATGAGCCGCGTGATCAACAACGGCATTGCCAAAGCCGTGCGCCAATATCCAAAGCGCTTTCAAGGTATCGCCATGCTGCCGCTGATTGACACGAGGCTCGCCTTGAGGGAACTCGACCGCGCGATCCTCGAACTCGGCCTCAAAGGCATGTGCATGCTCACCAACGTCGCCGGTAAAACTTCCGACTCGGATTTTCTCCTACCGGTTTATGAGCGCGCGCAACAGCTCGGCGTCCCAATCTTCATCCATCCGACTACGCCGCTGGGCGCGCAAGTCATGCAGGAGTGGCGGCTCGCGATTATCCTCGGCTTCGAATTTGACATCGTACTCTCGGCGACGCGGCTTGCCTACGCCGGAGTTCTCGACCGCTTTCCCGAACTTAGGTTTGTAATCTCCCACCTCGGCGCCGGCATTCCATTTCTGGCAGGCCGGATCGATCGCGGCTACCACGATCCCACCTGCGGCATCAAAACCAAGAAACCGACTTCCGAGTACCTGCGCGAGCTCTACTGCGACACAGTGTCGTTTTATCAACCGGCGCTCGCGATGGCCTACGAGTTCTACGGCGCAAGCCGCATGGTCCTCGGCAGCGACTTCCCACTGATTATCGGCGACCTCCCCGCTGCTGTTCCCAGTATCGAAGCTATGCCGATCCCCAATCGCGAGAAAGAAAAGATCCTTGGCGAGAACGTGAAGCAACTGCTCAAACTGGACATCTGAACTTTTGCGAAAGGACGGAGTATTTGTTTGTGATGCATTTTCCGGCGGTAATGGCAAAGAAGATTTGTCGAGGACGACAGGACAAGCTTCGGACAGCGACACTTCAGAAGTCGAGCCGATCTCAAAAGACGCAACTCGTATATTAAAAGTGCGGCCAAGATTGGCTGCCGCCGGGACGGAGTGTTTTCTGTAACCAATCGGCTTGCTGGATGTCGTATGAGCAACGAAGAATCACCGTCTTCTTATGAGTATGTGGCGCTGCCCGACCGTAGGCCCTTACGCTTCCCTAATGGCGCGAGACTCGCGATCATCCTGACGATCAATATCGAATACTGGGAGAAATCCCGTCCGGGTCAGAAGGAGCCGCTGTTTACCGGCGGACCGATGACGATACCGCACGCGCTGCCCGGCGATGTTCTCGATACGGCAAATTGGACATGGCGCGAATATGGCCAGCGCATCGGCATCTGGCGGCTAATCGACTTGTTTGACAAGAGCGGAGTCAAACCATCGTGCACGATCAACGGCCTCACCATGACCGAGCGCCGGCGCATCGTCGATGCGGTAAAAGAGCGCGGCTGGGAACTGGTGCCGCACAACTGGGCGCAAAACGATCTGCTTACGTTTTACGCAAATCAGCCGGATGAAGAGCGCGCCGTCATTAGACGCACGCTCGATAAATACCAGGAGGTGGTCGGTCGGCCGGCCAAGGCATGGCTCTCTTCAGCGATCCGGGGCACTTTGCACACACCGGCGTTTCTCAGAGAATTTGGCCTGATCGCTTATTGCGATTACTTAAACGACGACCAGCCGTACTTGATTCAGACATTGCACGGACCGATTGTTTGCGTGCCCTATTCCAACGATGTCAACGACTTCAATCTGTTTGCGCGCGGCGGGATGTCGACTTCTGCCGGCCTCGAGACCCTGAAAATGTGCTTCGACCAGCTCTATGAGGAAAGCCACAAGACCGGCCGGATTATGAACTTCGGATTGCACCCTCACGTCATGGGCCAGCCGTTTCGCGTTCGTGCGCTACGGGACTTCATCGAGTATGCGGGTTCCCACCAAAACGTTTGGTTTGCCAGTCGGGAGGCGATTGCGACGTGGTATTTAGAAAATCATGAGTCGCACATTCCCACCGAACCATTGTCAGGTCAGACGCCGTGAAGAGCTTACATCACGCGACGATGCAAAACTTCGGATGCTCGACCTAAGGGGCGTCAGGATTCCCGGAATGATTTTCATCGGAGTGCGAGCTTTGCGCCGCGTCCGATGGCAAACGGGCTGCGCGTCTAATCCCAGCGCTTATCGCCCTTCAAACGTCCGCCGGCCTTGGCGATGGCCGCTTCGATGATAGAAATATCGACGAGCTTTTCATAAGTCGGTTTCTCCGCGGCTTTGATGCTGCCTAATTCCACCTGTTTGTCGATGGTCCACGCGACCATGTCCTTGGGCAGGCCTTCGTTGACCGGCCAGGCTCCCACATTGGCCAGAATATCGTAGGTCTGACCGATGGCATCGGCATCCTGCTGCGTGTATTTCACAGCGATCTCCACCGTTTTGGCTTTGTTGCTGTAGATAAACCGGTTCGCCTTGACCAATGCAGTCATGATGTCGATGTAAAGCTGGCGGTTGCCGGCAATCTCTTTCTCCGGCGCGATGTAGGCGGCGTAAAGCCATTTAGGCAGCGGTTCCCAAAGATTGACGAGAATGTTGAGCTCCGGTTTTTTCTTTTTGGCGACAATCGCCTGATCGACATGAAGGATTGCCGTGTCGATTTGGTTGCTCAGCAGTCCAGCCACGCGTCCTTTGGTGCTGACCGGCACATAGTCGACGTCCTTGGGTGTGAGACCGCAGCTTGCCAGAACGGCCCGGCTCATCACCTCGTTGAACGCGCCGACTTCCTGGATGCCGATCTTCCGCCCTTTTAGATCTTTGCAGCTTTTGATGTCTCCCTGAACCAGCATGGACTGCGAGAGCTTATGTGAGTAAGTGCCGAGGACTTTTGTTCCGGCGCCTCTGGCAGCGGCGATAATCGCCGGATCGGAGCTGGTACCGGTAATATCGAGGCCGCCGGCCACGCTTCCTCTCAAGGTTTGCGTGCCGCCTTCGAACGTCACCAATTCGACATCGATGTTTTGCTCGCCGAAGAAATTCATTTCCTTGGCGATATACGGTGGAATGTGCACCACATTGGGCGGAGTAACCGGCACGCCGAACACAACCTTGCGTTTGCTCTGCGCTTCGGCGGAATGAAACCCCAACGCCAAGCTGACCGATGCAAGTATCAGAATAACAGCTTTTCTCATAAAGCCTCCTTATTCTCGATTTTCAGAGTTTCTCCACGGAGCGATGCGACCTTCGACCCATTTTGCCAGCGACAGCAAGCCAACTCCTAGTATCATAACCACGACGATGGGAACAAAGAGTTTGTCGGTTTCCAGGGCATTGGCATAGCGGACGATCATATAACCCAGTCCGGTGACGGATGTATAGAACTCGGCGACGATCATCCCGACCAGACCGCGGCCGATGGCCAGGCGCACACCGGCCACGATGAAGGGAACGGCCGATGGAATGATCAGATGGCGCCAGAGCTGGCTTTCGCTCGAGCAAAAAGAGCGAGCGACCTCTTGGAGATTGCGATCGACGTTTTTCACTCCCTCATAGGTGTTGAGAAGCACCGGGAAAACCATGAAGAGAAAAACAATGATGACCTTGGCGGGAACTTTGAAACCGAACCAGAGAACAATCAACGGAACCACTGCGACCATGGGTGTTGAGTACAGTGCATTGACATAGATATCGGCGGCCCACTCGATTATCGAGAAACGTCCCATGACCACGCCTAGCAGAACACCGGCCAATACCGAAAGAACCGACGCATAGGCCAGCACCAACAGGCTTTCTTTCATGTAGCTTTGCAGCTCGCCATTGGCGACCAGGGCGACGAAGGCACGGGCAATCGCCGAAGGATAAGTAAACAGAATCGGGATTTACTCTCCTGCCGTAGTATTCCCAGATGAGAAGAACGAATATCAGGGAAATCAAACGAACTATGATCTTTCGATTCATTGGGCATTCTTGGACGTGTCGGTGCTATCGAGGTTCTGCGTGAGCATCTCCCACAGCATATTGCGGAGCGCGATATAGCGAGGATGAGCGCGCACTGACATGATCTTTCGCGGGCGTGGAATATCGACCGGAATGACTCCCTGGATGCGCCCGGGACGGCGCGACATCATGACGATGCGATCGCCGAGAAGAATCGCTTCGTCGATACTGTGGGTGACAAAAATCATCGTCTTCTTTTCGGTTTCCAGAATCCGCAGCAGCTCCTCCTGCATCATTTCACGGGTCTGCGCGTCGAGGGAACCGAAGGGCTCATCCATCAGTAAAAGAGCCGGATTTACGGCCAGAGCCCGCGCCAATCCAGCGCGCTGCTGCATGCCGCCGGAGAGTTGATGCGGATAAGACTTCTCGAACCCATTGAGTCCCATGAGCTCGAGATAGCGCGCGATGGTTGCAGACGTTTCGTGTCTCGAACGACCTCTGAGCTCCAGGCCATAGGCAATGTTCTGTTCGAGCCGCTTCCACGGAAAGAGACCGAAATGTTGAAAGACCATTGCGATATCAGGGCGCGGTTGTGTGACCGGAGCGCCGTTCATGATAACTTCGCCGCAGTCGCGCGGTATCAGGCAGTCGATAATTCGCAGCAATGTCGTCTTACCGCAACCGCTCGGCCCCAAAATGCAAATGCTTTCGTACGGCTCAATGTCAATATTGATGTTTTGCAGGGCGACGACATTGCCACCGCTGTAAGTCTTGGTGAGATTTCGAATGACGATCCGGGTCATGCGAAAATCAACGATCAGGGTTTTCCATGCGTCGCTTGAAATCCGCCAGGAAGCGCGCGGCGATCGCTCCATCGACGATGCGATGATCGGCGGACAATGTGGCGGTCATCATCGATCGCACCGCGATGCCGACGTCATCGGCGACGGCACGCGGCGCAACGCGGCCCACCGCGAGAATAGCGCATTGCGGCGGATTGATGATCGCGACGAAATTGTCGACGCCGAGCATGCCGAGGTTGGAGACCGTGAAAGTTCCGCCTTCGTAATCGAAGGGCAATAATTTCTTGTGTTGTGCTTTATCAGACAGTTGCCGGCTCTGTTGCGCCAAGTCGCCCAGGCTCAGCCGGTCGGCATTACGAATGACCGGTACCACGAGACCTTCTTCGAGAGCCACCGCCATGCCGATGTTGATCTCTGGCAAATACTCGATTCCGTCGTGGGTAAATCGTGCATTCACGACAGGGAAATCTTTCAAGGTATTGGCGCAGGCGCTCAAGATAAAATCGTTGATTGATGGAAGTGTTGTGTCTCCGCGCTGCTTCCATCTATTTCTCATCCCGACAATGGCCGTCATGTCGATATCCATGCTGATATAGAAGTGCGGCGCGCGCTGTTTGCTTTGGGTCATGCGCTCGCCGACAATCCGGCGCATCGGGCTGAGCGGTACCAGCCGGCTGACCCGCTGCGCAATTTCCGGTTCAAGCGTTGGTTTTTCTTTGGCCCGCCGGACATCCGCGATCAGCACGCTGCCCTCCGGACCGCTACCGTTCAAGGCTCCGAGATCGATCCCTTCCTCGCGCGCGATTCTCCTGGCTGCCGGTGAGGCTAAAATGCGTGAGCCTGGAATTCGCGGCGTAGGGTTTGGAGTTTCAGTTCTATCCTCGATCTTAGACTCGGCAGATGCTTGTGGAGAAATTTCTTTTACTGAGGAGGATGATGACGCAGTCGCTGGTTCCGGTACAGTTTCGCCCGGCGCCAAGATCAGCGCGATAGTGTGACCCACCGGCACTTCGTCACCAGCGCTAGCGGTCACATTAGCTAGAATCCCCGAAGCCACCGCTTCGATCTCGACGGTTGCCTTGTCCGTCTCGACCTCCATCAGCGGCTCGCCTTTGCTCACTGTCTGACCTTCGGACTTGAGCCAGTTGATCAGCGTGCCTTTTTCTTGGGCTACGCCGAGGGCGGGCATGATGACATTCGTCGGCATAAAATTTAGTTCAACAGTCCGGAAAGAAAGACCGTTCCAGTAGTTCCAATTGTTCCACCGGTTCCGATCGTAACTACTCAGATCTCAAATCCGAGACTCAAAGTGACTCTAGTCTCGCAGGTATCCCTAAAAAGTACGTTTACAGGCTGCTCAAAAGATCTCAGATGCCAGGCGCGCGAAGTCCGAAGAGCTGAGCCGTACGTTTCAGTACGTTGAAGCGAGTCGGTCAAGCGCAACGAAGCAGATGAGTCTTTTTCAGCAGCCTGTTAGCCCTTGACCCGTTCCAACGCGCCCGGGTTATTCAATGCCGATTGCGTGTACCGCGTGGTCGGCAACTCTCCGCCGGCAGTGAAGTAGTGCGTGCCGGCAACCAGCAGCTTCTCCGATGGAAATCGAGTGATGATTTCGCAGCCGTCTTTGGTCACCACCACTTCTTCTTCGAGACGCGCTGCCGACCAGCCATCGCTTGCCGGCCAATAGGTTTCCAGAGCGAACACCATGCCTTCTTCGATGATCTCAGGATGGTCCAATGAAACGAGCCGGCTGAAAATTGGTTTTTCCCAAATCGATAAGCCAACCCCGTGGCCGTACTGCAGCGCAAAGGCTGCCTCTTCGTTGGCAAAGCCGAATTCCTCTGCCTTCGGCCAGAGCTTGACGACATCTGCGGTGGTGATTCCCGGCTTGACGATGCTGATCGCCGCGTCCATGTAGTCGCGGCAGCGCTTGTAGGCGTCGACCATTGCCGGGGACGCGCTGCCTACGGCGAAGGTTCGATAGTAGCAGGTGCGGTAACCATTGAAGCTGTGCAAAATGTCGAAAAAGGCCGGATCACCAGGCCGGAGCACGCGATCGGTGTAGACGTGCGGATGCGGACTGCAGCGTTCTCCCGAGATCGCGTTGACCCCTTCAACATGCTCGGAGCCGAGATCGTAAAGTACCTTGCTCACCACTCCGACGCATTCGTTTTCCTTTACTCCCGGCTTCATGAATCGATAAAGCTCGTCGTAAGCCGCATCCACCATCATCGTTGCGGTATTGAGCAAGGTTATTTCATCTTGAGTTTTGATCTTTCTTACTTCGTGCATGAGTTGCTGGCCATCGACAACCTTGATGCCCTGCGACTGCAAGGCAAACAGCACCGGGATCTCGATAACATCGACTCCGACCGGCTCATTCAAGAGCTGGCGCTTCTCCAGCTCGAGACGGATTTTCTTCGCCACGTCTTCGGCCAATCCGGAGCCCGGATTAGTTGCGCCGCGCAAGGTCGAGATGCCGGCGCGCGACCGTTCGCCGAGCCAAGGGCAGTAAATTTGATGGTGCCGAGCCGCGGAGCCGAAGTCCCATAAAATCGGCTCGTCATCCTGCGGCAACAGTGAGAAGCGCACCAGCTTGTCCATCGCCCAGGTGCCGATGTGTGTCGCGGTGATATAGCGAATGTTGTTCATATCGAAACAGAGCAGCGCGCCGATTTCGGATTTCTTCAGCGCATTTTTCACCCGCGCCAGCCGCTCCTGCCGGAGCCGCTCGATATTGACCCGCTCCTCCCAGTCCACGGCCATTAAGCCGAAGGTTTTCAACCCCATGAGTAATCTCCAAACCTTAGCGTTCCAATCGTGCCAGTCGTTCCAATGGTTTCAAATGTCAACAGCGATCCGTGCCCTTGAACGAGTGGAACCGCTGGAACGTTTGGAACTGCTGGAACCGTTGCCACGTAACCATTGCTGTCGCCTATACCAAACTCGGCCATTATTTGTCGCACAACACTCGCGCCAATTTCGCAACGTTTTCCGGCGTCGGCACCGTTTGATCTTCAAGCACCGGCGAAAACGGCACCGGCACATTCATGGCGCCCATGCGCTTGACGGGCGCGTCGAGATAGTAGAAGGCGCCGTCGGCGATCACCGAAGCAATTTCTGCCGTGACGCCGTAGTTCTCATAACCTTCGTCGATGACGATGGCGCGGCTGGTTTTTTTGGCCGATTGAACAAGTGTGTCTGTGTCCAGCGGCGCGGTCGTCCTGACATCGATAACTTCGGCGCTGATATCATCATTTGCCAATACTGCTGCTGCCGCCAGGGCGACGTGCACCATGCTGCTGGTTGCCACCAGCGTGATATCGTTGCCGGCGCGCTTGATATCAGCCACTCCCAGCGGGATCGTGTATTCCTCGGCCGGGACCGGCCCCTTCAGCTGGTACATCATTTTGTCCTCGAAGAACACGACCGGATTGTCATCGCGGATGGCGCTTTTGAGCAGACCCTTGGCATCGTAGGGCGTCGACGGCACGACGACTTTCAATCCGGGAACATGACTCACCCAGGCGTGAAGGCTCTGGCTGTGCTGCGCCGCTGAACGGCGGGTTGCGCCTAAAGTCGTTCGCAGCACCATTGGCACTTTAAGCTTGCCGCCGGACATATAGTGAATTTTCGCCGCCTGATTGACCAGCTGATCCATCGTCAAGGTGAGGAAATCGCCGAACATGATATCCACCACAGGCCGCATTCCAGTCATAGCGGCGCCAACGCCGATACCGCTGATGCCTGCTTCGGAGATCGGCGAGTCGATCACGCGCTGGGTGCCGAATTCCCCGACCAGTCCCGATAATACTTTGAACGGTGTGCCAGCCTCAGCGACATCTTCACCGATGATAAATACAGTCGGGTCGCGGCGCATCTCCTCGGATAGCGCCTCGTTGATAGCTTGGCTGAAGGTGATCTCGCGGGATTTCATAGGCAAGAGACAACAGGCATTTGGCAATAGCTCGTTCAGCGCAGTTTAGCGATCAAAGAACCTAGCACTTTGCTTATTTGCTCAATTTCTCGCAGCAAGACTTCGGCACGGCTTCCCTCGAGATAGCCGAGTCTTCGACATAAAAGAACCTGAGTTTCTAACTCCAGCAACGAACCACGGCCGATGGAAAGATGCTGGTGGTACTCTCCCGTTGCTTGCCTGCCATAGCCTTCGGCGATATTTGACGGAATTGAAACGGCCGCACGACGCATTTGCGAAATGAGACCCCATTACTCGGCTGCAGGTAGCTGAACGCTCAGACGATACCCGGTTTCCACAAGCCGCATGCTTTTCTGCCAAACGAGAAGATCTTTGTAGCTGAGAATTTTATTCGAACGTTCTCCTAATGCCTGTTGCCCATTGCCTGTTGCCTATCCTTTCTCACGCGTAGACATGCTGGTCTACCTCATCGGCCGCGGGAAAAGGAGCCGCCAAAGCGAAGTTCACCGCGCTGATGATCTCTTCCGAAACTTCGTTATCGACTGTTTGTAAGAGGTTACTATCGGCCAATTTGTTTTTCTGTAGCCAGTCCCCGAGGAGAATTACCGGATCGCGCTGGGTCTTCCAATCTTCTTCTTCCCTCTTAGATCGGTAGTAGGAGCGATCGATGTCACCGACATGGTGACCGTGGAAACGGTAAGTGTTGCAGTGTAAGAATGCCGGCCCGTCACCGCGCCGGGCGCGCTTGACTAGTTCGAGGCTAGTGGCGTGCACCATGCGCACGTCCTGACCGTCGATGGTTTGGCTGTGAATGCCAAAAGCTTCGGCGCGCGCCGATACTTCGCCGGCGGTGGTCTCTCGATAATTGGTATATTCGTTGTATTGATTGTTCTCGCAAACGTAGATGACCGGCAGTTTCCACAGCGATGCCATGTTCATCGCCTCGTAAAGCAGTCCTTGTCCTAGAGCGCCGTCGCCGAAAAAACAGATCGCCACTTGATCCGTGCCGCGCATCTTTATCGATAGGCCCGCGCCGGTGGCCATCGCCGGCGCTGCCGCCGACGATTGCGTTGGCGCCCAGGTTGCCGGTCTCTTGATCGGCAATGTGCATGGAGCCACCTTTGCCGCGGCAGTATCCGGCCTCTTTGCCGAGCAGTTCGGCAAACATCTTGTCCACAGCGGCGCCCTTGGCTAAGCAGTGGCCATGACCACGGTGCGTGCTGGTTATATAGTCGTCGCGCCGCAGCGCTTCACAAACGCCCACGGCGATCGCCTCCTGGCCGATATACAAATGCGCAAGGCCGGGCATCTTGGCGCCGAGATAGAGTTGATTGACCTCTTCCTCGAAGCGACGGATCTTCACCATTTGCCGATAGAAATGAATCCAGCGTTCATCGTGAGCCGCGGCGCTTTTTGCTGGCTTTACTTTGTCTTTTTTGGATCGCGCCATCAGGGTATCGTCATAGGCCCTTGGAGTAATGGAGTGTTGGAGTGATGCAAAGATCTCCCGTCACCCGTTACTCCATTCCTCCACTCTTCACGCCTGCCATCTTCGACAGCACGTCAAACAATATCGCGAAATCTTTTTCGGCGAGCCCTGCGGCGCGCGCGCTCGTGAGCATTTGATTGGTAATCGCTGTGGTCGGCAGCGGCACATCCAGCTTAAGACCCATCTCTAAAGCGAGGAGTAGATCCTTCTGCATCATGTCCACATCGAACCAGGCTTCTTCGGGCATGTTCAAGACAAACGGCCCGCGGTATTTCACCATCGGCGATGCGATAACGCTGTTGAGCAGAACTTCCACGGCGGTCTCCCGTGTAATGCCGCTCTTCTCGGCCAGCAGCACTCCTTCGCTAAAGGCAAGCATTTGCACGGCCAGGCTGAGATTAGTGGCGATTTTCATGGAGACTGCCAATCCATTGCCGCCGACGTAAGTGACCTTTGGTCCGATCGCTTCGAGAATCGATTGCGCCTGTTCAAAGGCGACGCGATCGCCGCCGACCATGAACGATAGCTTGCCCTCTTCCAAGGTAATGACGCTGCCCGAAACCGGCGCATCGAGCATATGCGCTCCTTTAGCAGCGACCTGCTGGGCGATGTCACGGCTGGCAGCAGGGCTTACCGTGCTCATATCGATGTAGATTTTGCCGGCGGCAAGTCCGGCGACGATGCCATGAGTTCCTGCGGTGATCGCTTGCAGTGCGGCAGTATCGGAGACCATTGAGAAAACGACGTCAGCGGAGTCTGCGACGGCGCGCGGAGTTTCGGCCCACTTCATCCCGGTGTCGAGAAGCCATTGGGCTTTGGCGCGGGTTCGGTTATATCCCGTTACCGAGTGGCCGGCATCGAGCAGCCGTTTTACCATGCGGCTTCCCATCACCCCGAGTCCGACAAAACCAAGATTTGCCGTAGACACCTCCCGCTTTATTTATGCCATCCGACTTGGACAATCATCATTTCTTGAAAACTCCAATCATCGGGTGCCTGTAGAGTCGAGTTCTAGGCATAATAGATTGTTGCTGTGGAGTTTGGCGAGTGCAGTCGAGAGAAAATAGTTGAGACCACCAACGCCAAAATGATCATTTCAAAATCCTCTGTTTAGAACCAACCCTTTCCTCGCGCTACACTATGGACGGATGATTCGGTGGTGTATGTATCCCAAAATAATCATTTGAACAAGTTTCAAGAATGGAGAAGAGACTGACAGTCAGTGAACGAAAGCGCTGTTAACAACGGCAGTGATGAAACAACTGACATTACTGAAAATAAACCTCAGAACCGGAAAACCCGCGAACAATCACTCGCGTTCGACAGTAGCCGCCCGATTCTTTTTGAGAAAGTGCAGAGAAAAGACCAGGGAAAATATCAAGACGGTCAACAAACCCAGTTCGAACATAGCGTTACGGAAAGCGGCTTCGAGGATTTCAGACGGATTGGAAAATTCGGCGGTGATGATGAGGATGCGCCGGATGGCGGCGATCAAGCCGACGACTAAGAATGGCTCGGGTGTCAATACATGCTCGCGAAACGATACCTGAACGGTAGACAAGGATCTCGATGATCATCAGCACCAGAAGAATCTGATCGACGCACCTCGACGGTGAGATCTTTGGCAAGACCGGAGAAAGAAAGACCTTCGACTAAAGTCCAAGCCGCCGCAAGCAGAAGAAATAACGCGCTGACCGCCAGCAACACTCCGAGGCCGACGTAGGTCACATCCTCGACGCGGGTAAAGACGCTCGATATTTTCTCGCGCAGGTCTGGAGGTGCGGTTTTTGGCAATCAGGGACGTCCTTTTGCGGATTCGTGTTGTTGGTTTCTTGGACGGGACGAAGAGCCTTCATTGGCATCATCGGATGGCGCGCCCTGTTCGAGCCAGGATTTAAAATCATTCATTGAATGAGTAAGGCGCCATTCTTCAAAAATAGCGCGCGCCATGGCCATTGTGGCGCCGGCCGATTCCGGCGCGCACGTCAGACCGCATTGAAGCAACCACTCTTCGAATGCTTCAGGATCTGGATCCTCTTGGACGGCGCGCCCGAGCAGCTCCCGCTTGATCGCTAACCCGATAGCGTCCGGCGTTTGGTCGCGCTTGCGGCTTCGCCTGCGTCCCTCGGCCGCTTCGAGCGCGGCGAGCAAAGCCCCGCAAACCTCCGCGGGGCGAACCGATTTGAGATCGTCGGCGGACAACGTTATAGACCCCACCAAGAAGTCGTTTGTTTTGGCATCGCCTTGCTTCCGACGACGAGATCGAGCGAGTATCCCACTCCCTCGGGACGTCGGTACCCTTGCTCCAGCGCCGCGATATCGAGATCGACGCTGGCGAGATCATCGACCATGACCTTGGCGGGCGGACTGCCCTGAAGCGTGGTAAAAGTTTTGACGTAACCGAGACAGCGCTTGCACGCATCGATCACGGCATTTGAGCCGTTTTTCTCCGGCACGAGAGAGACCAGCTCTTCATGGTCCGTCATGCCGCAGTATGGGCAAGACAAACACTGAGCCTGCCATCCTCCACCGCAGCGGCCGCAGCGCAGGTAGCGGCTGCGCTCGATCCCGCGCACCTCGGCAAAAGCCGGCCAGGCGCCGCACACCGGACAATATCCTTCCGTCCAGCTTGCACTTATCGATTGCTGCCATCGGCGGTTGCAAGCTTGAAGGAAAGGGACCGGCACGAGCGCGGCAACGGCTTGGAACGCGTCCGCGTCCACGCCAAGATCGACCGCGGTCTCCTTAAGCCACTTGCCATTCTGGCAGAGCGAGGATTTGAATAGATCGATGGTATTCAAGCGGGCCTGTTTGGCGCCATCGAGCGTCGACATCTTCGGCGCGCCGCTCCGATAGGCGGAGCGCAACAGCCGCTGCGACCACGCGGCCAACGGCTGCCGGTTCCAGATCCAGCGCGGCGCCGTCCAGCAGTGGAACTTTATTTTCTCGTGACTGCGCCGGCGCGGGAACAAACGCTTCCCACTTGGTATCTGTCGCTTCGCGCAGAACTTGCTCGATAACCGTGAGCCACGGCTGCCACTCCGGGATACTCACGGCCAAGATCTCCCAGACGATCATTTGACAAAGTTATCATCTGCGGCTGATCTCATCCGCCTGGCTGGCGGGCTCTAAGGGCGGATGTTTGCTGGGGATAAGCTTCGGCGTGTTCTCAAAGGGCCGAGCACCTTCGTGCATGCGCACGGTTTCTTTTCTGTTGCCGACATCGGCGCCTGGACCGCCGCCGCGGGTGCGGGTTGTCTCCGGGCTTGTGCAACCGAGCATTAGCAGGACATCCGGTTACAACAATCCGCAAAACGCCGTTCATCGTCAAATTCCTTCGGATGAAAAGACGATCACTAGCCGGAGCAAAAAGCCGCCGACCAGCACCAACGCGGCCGCCGGTGGTCATATTGCGATCTCCGAGCCAATCCCTGCGCCACGATAGCGATAGCGGCACGAGCATTCCTAAGACAACAACGCCGAGCAACAGCACCAGGCCCCAGGCACTGAACCAGGCGCGGAAAACCGGCCCGAGCGAGACCAAGAACGCGATCAAGACGATGAGTTCCAGCGCGAGGACCCAAACGTCCATCCGGTGCAAATCCGCGATGCCGGGCATGGTCCAGCGGTTGCGCTCGGCAAGCAAGATCATCAATGCCGCCGAGATCGACGCCGCCGAGACGACAAACAGCATCCCCAAAAGTGGGGAATCGGACCAAATAGGACGGTTGGTCACCGCGAGAAGAACTCCGGTGTAACCGGCAACATAAAAAGCAAAGAGCCCGCCGATGATCGAAATGATCCCGCCGATTGTTCCCGGCGGGCGTAGCCTGCGCGCTCCGGACCATGTGACACGGCCGCTATCAGCCAGCGCGCCGAGAAAAGATAGAAATGAAAATAACCCGAATATCAGTAAGCGCCCAAGAGCCCAGCGACATCGGCGACCAGTACTTGAACATCGGCTGGAAGGTGTTGGACTCGATCAGCATGTGCCAGAAGCGTTCCGGCCGGTGTAGATCAACGGTCAAGAGGATGCCGCTTATGATGAGACAGGGAAACGAGATGAGATAGCCGAGCCGCGCCAGCGGGCGATCTTCGGGCCTGCCGAAAAAATCGATCAACACGGCGAGAAAGTAACAGCCGCCGGCCAGACCGCCGAAAAAGAAATAAAAAACGATCAGCCAACCCCAATCGGGCGGCAGCGGTAAAGTAGGTGCTCGAGGGAATGCCATTCATGGCCGGGTCTCCTCGCGCGCGCGCGCGCCGCGATTGCGGAAATTAAAAATGCCGATCAAGCCGACCAAAACGGCGCCCAGCATGGAAAAGAGCGACCGGAAGCCAGATTGCGCGTCGGCATCTTCGGATCCGGCGGCAAGCCGTAGACTTCCGGTTTATCCACCAGCAGGTAAAACGAGTTGAGCCCGCCAAGCATCTTCTCGTCGGCGCCGTAGAGATAGGCGCGCTTCTCGCCGGTCTCGTGCAGTTGCTGCGACGCGCTTGCTCGCGCTCTCCGCGCAGCTCCTGATCGTGCCGAACTGAATCGAATCGGTCGGGCAAGCTTTCGAGCAGGCCGGCTCCATGCCGACTCTGCAGCCGGTCGTAGCAAAGCGTGCACTTCTGGGCGAGTCCCGAAGCCGGGTTGATATCGATGACGCCGAACGGACAGGCCGAGATGCAATCCCGGCAGCCGTTGCACGCATCGGATTGAATGACCACCGTGTCGAACTCGGTGCGCATGATCGCGCCCGTCGGGCAAACTTCGAGGCAAGCGGCGTGCACGCAGTGCTTGCACACGTCGCTCATCAGCAGCCAGCGGCCGTCCTTGCGGTCTTCGGTGAACTGCTCGATGAATTTCACGTGGCGCCAGTGGATGCCGTCGAGGCTGGCGCGTGTTGTCGTAGCTGTCGCCGCTCAAGCGTATTCAAGCCGCCGTTGGTGCTGGGGAGCTGGTTCCATTCTTTGCAGGCCACCTCGCACGCTTTGCAGCCGATGCAGACCGTCGTGTCGGTGTAAAATCCCATTGGCTCAGCCATGATTCCTCCTAGCCTAACCCAGCCTGAAGTACTGGAGTAGTGGAGTGCTGGAGTATTGAGGTTTCGGCACCATTACTCCATTTCTCCAACACTCCATCACTCCAATCCTCTACGCCTTTTCCACATTGCAGACGAACGCTTTTCCCTCGTGCATCGAAACGTTCGGATCGGCTATGAGGGACGTCAACTCGTTGACGACGTCTCCGGTGGACAGGCCTTCATAACCCCAGTGCCAGGGCATGCCGACTTGGTGGATGACTTTGCCGTCGATGGTGAAGGGGCGCATCCGCCGCGTGACCAGAGCCTTGGCGCGGATCTGCGTGCGCGGGCTGGAGATTCTGCACCAGTCGAGATTCTTGATGCCTTTCTCTTGGGCCAGCTCGGGACTGATCTCGATGAAGAGTTCGGGCTGCAGTTCGGTCAGCCACGGAAGCCAGCGGCTCATGCCGCCCGCCAGATAGTGCTCGGTCAGACGATAGGTCGTCATCACGTAGGGAAACTTCGGGTCGCCCATCTTCGCCAGCTCGTTGCCGGTATCCTTCCAGTATTTGAACACCGGGCTGGTCTGCTGCTTGTAAAGCGGATTGGTGACCGGCGACTCGACCGGCTCGTAGTGCGTCGGCAGCGGGCCGTCCACCAGGCCCGCCGGCACGAAGAGCCAACCCAGGCCGTCCGGCCGCATGATGAAAGGAGCGGTTCCGGGAAGCGCATCCATACCCGCCGCGCCCGGCTTGGCTTTGTCGGTGGGCGGTTTCGTCGCGATGTAGTCCGGCACATCGTAGCCGGCCCATCTTTTCTGCTCCGCATCCCACCATACCCATTTTTTCTTTTCGCTCCAGGGTTTGCCATCGGGATCGGCCGAAGCGCGGTTGTACATGATGCGCCGGTTGGCCGGCCACGCCCAACCCCAATTCAGCTGCGCGCCGGGCTGGCCGGGAGCGTCGGGCGTGCGTCTATCGGCGAGATTTTTTCCCACCGCGGGATAGACGCCCGAATAGATCCACGACGCGCAGGTCGTCGAACCATCGTCCTTCAAATCGCCGAAGCCTGCGATGTGCTTACTTGGATCGTCGGTTTGAAAACCGTTGATCTCCTTTAAAATTTTCAGCGCCGAAGGCTCCCCCTTTTTGCGTTCGTTTGCGTCATCGTGCTCGTAATCCCAGACAAGATTTTTAAAGCCCTCGTCGCGCGGCTCAGTCGATTGCGCGTAGAGCTTCTTCAAACGTTTGCCGAGATCGTAGTAGAACAAGGTATCGGACCGGCAATCGCCGGGCGCCTCGGCGGCTTTGTGATGAAATTGCAGCAGGCGCTGGGTGTTGGTGAACGTGCCTTCGATCTCGCCGACCTGGGTGGCGGGGAGGAAAAAGACTTCGGTCTTGATGTCCGCGGTCTTGACCTCGCCCTTTTTAACCTCGGGCGCATTCTTCCAGAAAGTGGCTGTCTCGGTGAGCCAGTTGTCTTTCACGACCAGCCATTCGAGCTTCCTTAGCCCCGAGCGCTCCAGCTTGGCATTCACCGACGTGGCGGGATTCTGCCCGACGCAAAACATTCCTTTCACCTTGCCGGCGTTCATCGCCACGAACATGGCCATGTGTGAATGGTCGCCAAGAATCTTCGGGTGCCAGTCCCAGCCGAACTGGTTCTCCTTGGTCGCGGCATCTCCGTAAATCGACTTCAGATACGAAACGACGAATTTCGGCATGTTCGCCCAATAGCCCGTCGGCAGCGTCTCAGCCGCGAGGTAATCCTGCAGAGTGTCGTGTTTCTTG
The DNA here is from genome assembly GCA_963745835.1 of uncultured delta proteobacterium. GTDB lineage: Bacteria > Desulfobacterota > Binatia > UBA9968 > UBA9968 > WHTF01. Next base: position 51,688 of record CAVUZH010000023.1, on the reverse strand, counting down.
AGCGCCGTTGGCGCCGCCATATAGCCCTGGATCGAGTGGTAGAGCGTAGGGACGTCCGTCGAGCCCTGGATCGAGGCGTGGCCGCGGAGCGCCATGACGCCCGCGCCGGGCCGGCCGATATTCCCCAGCAGAAGCTGAAGCAGCGCGCAGGCGCCGATTATTTGGACGCCGTAGGTGTGCTGCGTCCAGGCCACGGCGTAGGCGAATGAAGTCGTCCGGTCCGCGCCCGAATTCGCCAGAATGGTCTCGGCGACTTTGAGAAACGTTTCCTTGGGGCAGCCGGTCGTCTTCTCCACCATCTCCGGCGTGTAGCGCGCGAAATGCTTCTTGACGATTTGAAAAACACACCGGGGGTTCTGGAGCGTCTCGTCTCTCTGCGGCGGCGGCTTGACGAGAGATGCCACCAAAGAGTCAAACGGCGGGCCCGGCGGGGCTTTAGCCGCTGCCGGCGCGGGCGCGGATTCAGGCGTCGCCGGCGACTTGGTTCCTTCGGAACCCGAGGACACCATAGCCTCGCCCGACTGCGCGGTCGCCGCAGCTCGGCCCTGCTCCCCGGCCTTGGTTCCGGCGTACTGCCAGCTTGCGCCGTCGTACTGGTTGATAAAACCGTTGAACGGCCATTCGTTGATCCCGCCCTTGGACTGCAGAAGTCCCGAAAATACTCCGTCCAGTTCTTCGGTGTCCTTGAAGTCCTCGTTGATGATCGTCGCGGCATTGGTGTAGTTCACGACGAAGGTCTTGAAGAATGGGTCGTTGTTCCACTTCTCGCTGTCGAGAACATATTTGATGACGCCGCCCAGGAAGGCGATGTCCGACCCCGCGCGGACCGGCGCGTAAATATCGGCTACTGAGCTGGTGCGGGTGAAACGCGGATCGACGTGGATGATCTTGGCGCCGTGCTCGACCTTGGCCTTCATCGGCCAGCGGAACGCCACGGGATGGTTCTCCGCCATGTTGGAACCCATGACGACGATGCAGTCGGAGTCCGCCATGCTCCGCGGGATAGAGGGTGGCTGCGCCGCGGCCAAATCGGGTCCCCAGACCGGGGACGCTAGAGCTGTGTCATATCCGCGCCTGATTCTCGATGGCGACGATGCCGAGGCCGCGCATGAGCTTTTGGCAAATGTGATTGAACTCGACCTCGAGGGTGGCGCCGCCTAACGCGAAGATGGCGGGCGTCATGTTGACGAGCTTTCCGTTGGGCAAGCTTTTCGATGAAGGTCTCGTCGCGGGTCTTCTTCGTCAGCTCGGCGATCCGGTTCATCGCGCGCTCAAGATCCCATACCTCCCAGTCGGCAGCCCCTGCCGCACGATGGAGAACCTGAGTCGGGCGGTTGGGGTTGACGTGGAGCTGGAAGATCGCCGCGCCCTTGGGACAAAGGGTTCCTTCGTTGTGCGGGCTACGCGGATCGCCTTCGATGTTGACGATCTTGCCGTTGATGGTGTGAATCAGCGTGCCGCATCCGACTGAGCAATAGGGGCAGACGCTGGGAGTGACCTTGGCGTTTTTGATCCGCAGCTCCTGTGCCCGGGCAACAGCCGGTCCGAGATTGACGCCCGAGCCGACGAGTCCACTCAGCGCCGTGCCGGTCCCTGCTGCGACTGAAAGGCGGAGAAAATCGCGTCGTGAAACTTCCATGTTCCGACTCCTTTTTTAGAGGTGGGGATAGTGGAAAAAGAGACCATGACCTTCTCACGAACAAGCGCGGTAAGTTGCTAAGATGTACGAATTTAAGAACTTCGTTTATAACCCTCCTATACTCTGCTTTTGAAACATGTCAAGAGAGATCGCGGTGCTGGCAGCCCTCGCCAACGAGTCCGATATTTCACTGTAACTTGGAATAGCGCTTACCGGATGATAGAAGAGTTTTGAAGCGCTGGTTTAGAGTGGTCTTTGTTAGCGGGCTTAGAAGTCTAATACCTAGTGAAGGAGCGGCGCGGACAACTGAGTGCGAACAGCCAAGAGGAAGTACCGCTGCTGGAGATTTTGCTTTCATCATTTCTGGCGGACGCGGGAGGTTAGCGATGTATGGCTTTCACGGCCAGTTGCTTAAAATCGATCTGACGACGGCAACCTATACATCTCTCGAGATTGACAGCGTCGCGCTTGCATCGCTGCCTCGGCGGCATCGGCCTTGGCTCTGATCTACTGTATGAATTTGCTCCGCCGGGCAGTCGATGCGCTGGCGCCGGAGAATCCACTCATCTTCGCCAGCGCGCCGCTGGTCGGGACGCCACTCACCACCACTGCTAAATACGCTGTCGTGACGAAATCCCCTCTCACCAGCTTTATCGCCGACTCGCTCTCCTCCAGTTACTTTGCTTTGGAATTAAAGAAGCTGGGAGTTGATGCTCTGGTAATCACCGGTCGATCACCGAGTTGGATGTATCTGGTCATCGATGGCGGTCGGGTTCTCTTCAGAGAGGCCACTCACCTGATCGGCAAGAGCGCCACAGAGACCGATTCTTTGCTTCGTGCCGAGTCCAAGAATCACAGCTTCCGTGTGGCCGCCATTGGTTTGGCCGGTGAGAATGGCGTCAGGTTCGCGACGATCAGCAATGATGGGCGCCATGCGGGGCGCGGCGGCGTCGGCGCTGTCATGGGCGCAAAGCGCTTGAAGGCGATTGCGATTCGCGGCGATACGGATACCGCAATCGCCGATTCGAAAGGCGTCGCCGAGCTCGCGCTGGCAATGCGACACAGAAGCGTCGGAACGGTAACGTCTAAGTATCGTCAGATCGGAACCGTTGCCAACCTTGCGGTGTTCAACCGTCTCGGCAGCTTGCCCACCCGCAATTTTCAGCATTCCACGTTCGCGCACGCGGACAACTTGAGCGGTGAAAGTCTCACCGAAAATAACTTCAGCCGGAGAAACGGCTGCGCCGCCTGTACGATCCGCTGCGAACGTTTGTTCAAGTCTTTGGACGGACAGGATCAGCGCCTGGAGTACGAGACACTCTTCGCCTTGGGGCCGATGTGTGAGATCGAGGACCCGCACACCCTGCTTCAAGCCGCGCGCCTGTGCGACGATTACGGTTTGGATTCCATCAGCACCGGCGCAACCATCGCCTGGGCAATGGAATGCGCCGAGAAGGGCCTGTTGCCGGAAGCCAGCGCTTTAGGGCTGCGCTTTGGCCGAGCCGACGCATTTTTGAAGATTATCCCCATGATTGCCGAGCGTCAGGGACTTGGCGATCTGCTGGCCCAAGGCTCCAAGCGAGCGGCGGCCGTCGTTGGCAAAGATGCCGGACAATGGGCCATGCACGTGAAGGGACTGGAATTACCCGGATACGAACCGCGCAGCTTGAAAACCATGGCGCTCGGACTTGCGGTCAGCCCGCGTGGCGCCTGTCATAACCGCTCCGGCGCTTATGAGTATGATTTCTCCGGGGAAGTCGACCGCCTGCATGGCGATTCCGGCCGCGGATTACTCGTCGCCGCTTCCGAAGATTTTGCCGCGGTGCTGGACTCATTGATCGTTTGCAAATTTCTGCGCAAATGCTTCACGGATTTCTATGCAGAAGCTGCCGATCTACTCGCCAAAGTGACCGGCTGGCCCTACTCCAGTGCTGAGCTGAGACAGATCGGCGAACGCATAAACGCACAAAAGAAATTGTTCAACATTCGAGAAGGCTGGCAGCCCGACGATGATTGGCTTCCACCCAGATTGCTGGATGAAAAACTAGCCGACGGAGTGGCTCAAGGCACTGAACTGCGGCCGGCGGAGCTGCATGAAATGATCCAAAGCTATTACCTAGCCCGGGGCTGGAATGATCGCGGTTTTATTCCCGAGAGCAAGATGCGCGAGCTTAAGATTTCCAATTAATTCCATCCGAGTTAGGACTGGAGGAGAGCACATGCCCAGCGATGAAACGCGCCGATTGCTTAGAACCTTTGGCGTCGCGGTAACCCAATTCGAAGACGCCGTGAGCAGCGGCGCGCCCGCCAACGAGATTAAGCAGGCCGAGGATGAAGCGCGCGCCCGTCTGCAGGAAATCGAAGCTTTGCTCCAGCGGCTGACAAACAGCCAAAAAACGCCGAACGTTCCAAGCTAAATCTTACCTGGTCATAATCTTCCGTAAACAACAGACATCGGGCATCTACTCCAAGATCTCTCGTTAGAATTGGCACAAATTCGCCTGAGCGTTTAGCGCGGCCATGCCATTCTTAGTTACTGAATGTTAGACCGCCATCGGATACGACATCTGCCGCTACGTGTAGGCTTCCTGTGCCATTTCAGCTGGACATGATTAAGGAAAGTGAGTAAGCAAGAATCAAACTGACGAAGAAAGTATTCGAGTATGGCTAAAGCAGATCTGACAATCGCGCTATCCCACTACGACCGTCATATTCCTCTATTCGACCGATCGATTCAAGTCGAGGGAGCAAACATAACCGTGCTCGAAGTCGGACAATCTCATCCTCTCAAACATGGTCAAGACCGCCATGAGCGCATGTTGCAGAAACAAGAGTTCGATATCTGTGAGCTTTCGCTCTCTTCCTATCTGATGGCAAAAAGCCTCGGCTTGCCATTTACCGCGATCCCGGTTTTTCCACGCCGTTTGTTCAGCCTATCGCAGATGTGGGTGAATGTTGACGCGCGGATAAGCTCGCCCGCCGATTTGCCTGGCAAGCGCGTCGGCCTCAGTACGTTTCAAACGACCTTATCCGTGCTTGCCAAAGGTGATCTGCAATCTGAATACAATGTGCCCTGGCGCACAATTGATTGGGTGGTTTCTAAAGACGAGGCGGTGGCCTTCAAGCCTGAGGCCGGTGTTCATATTGAACTGCTTGCCCCAGGTAAAAAGATCGGCGTGCTTCTTGAGCAAGGTGAGATCGATGCGCTCATGGTTCCGCACCCGCCAGCGGAAGCGCTTGAAGGGTCGAAGAAGATCCGCCGTTTATTTTCGGATCCGAAGCAGGAAGAGATCAGGTACTTTCAGAAAAACGGCTACTATCCGATCATGCACGTTGTGGCTTTCAGGGACGATGTCCTGAAAAGAGATCCCGCTCTTGCCGCGAAAGTAATGCAAGCCTTCGACGAAGCCAAACAAGCGTGTAAAGCGTACTACGACGATCCTAATTGGTCACGCTTCGTTTGGGGCAGGCATCTGTTCGAAGAAGAGAGAAAAGCCTTTGGCGATGATCCATGGCCCAATGGCGTAGAAAAGAATCGGGCTAATCTCGAGCGTTTCATCGATTATGCCGAAGACCAAGGTCTTTTGGCCAAAAAGGTTGGGGTCGACGAGTTGTTTGCCAGTACTACGTAAATAGCTGAGGAGAAAGCCATGCCGTTGCATGTGAAATGCCCCACTTGCCGGAAAGAATGCTCTTGGGACGATAATCCACACCGGCCGTTTTGCTCGGATCGTTGTCAGCTGATCGATCTCGGCGCTTGGACCGAGGAGAGGTACCGTATTCCCGGACGCAAGGTTGAAACAAAGGTGGGCGAAGACGAAGAAGACGAAAAGGAAGATCGATAGTCGCGCAGATTCTCATGAGCATCCATTCGACAGCTGTGGTCGACTCCCGGGCGGAAATCGATTCGGAAGTAGAGATCGGCCCCTACGTAGTCATCGACGGGCCGGTGAAGGTTAGACGCGGAACGCGGATCATGGCTCATGCTTATCTCACAGGTTGGACTGAGATCGGCGAGGATAATGAGATTCATCCCGGCGCAGTTGTTGGCGGCGCGCCCCAGGATAAGGCTTACCAGGGGCAGGAGAGTTACTTAACCATCGGCAACCACAACGTGATCCGTGAACACGCTCAAGTGCATCGCGGCACGGCATCGAATTCATCAACAATCATCGGCAACCACAACTATCTCATGGCCACGTCGCACGTGGGACATAATTGCAAGTTAGGCGACAATATCGTTATGGCTAACGGCGCTTTGCTAGGCGGCTATGTCGACGTCGGGAACAGCGTGTTTATTTCCGGCAACTGTGTGGTGCACCAGTTTATCCGAATCGGCGAGCACGCCATGATGCGCGGCCTGAGCGGCACCAGCCGCGATGTTCCGCCGTTTGCCATCGTCGATTGGCAGCACACGGTGCGCGGTGTCAATGTGGTGGGATTAAAGCGCGCCGGCTTTGACGATCGTCGGATCCGAGCCATCCGCAATGCGTTCCGCGTGCTATTCCGAAAAGGACGCAACCTTTCGATAGCTCTTACAGAAGTAGAGGAAAATATGAGGGCCGATGACGATGTCATGACCCTCGTGGAGTTTATCAGGTCTTCGAAACGAGGCGTCTGCGTCGGCGCTTAACGTGGTGTAGGCGTCGTACCGGCAGCGTAGCTCTCAGGCTCTGGAGATTCCGGCGGCGCGCCGACGAAGTAAATCGGCTCGATGCCTTTTATTTGGTTGGGCGTGACGACATAGTGCCCGCGCACGGCCGGGTAGATTATGTTGCTCGCCACATCGTCTCTGCCACCAGTCAGCACATAGCCGAGTCCGCCGGTTATCAGACCCAATCCGGCATAGGTTACCTTGGCAGGTATGTAGAAGATGCTCGCCAGCGCCGAGGCGAATCCGTAACCCAGTTCCTGACTGACGGGCTGTTCGGGGGGTTGATCGACTGGAGCTGTCGTCTGCGCGTGAAGGGGGGCCGACATGACGGCTACAAAAGAAGCCAGGGCAATGCCCTTGGAAATCTGTGTTTTCATGACCGTGACGATATCGCACATGGTGTGCTACTGTCAATAATCAAATTTTATAATGGTACAGAAAAACGCCGGTTCCGACGCCTAACAACCGGAGGGCGCGCTCGAAGAGATTATCGCTCCGCTGCCCTCCCCCTGCAACAGATTATGGAGCCCTATAAATTGACGTTTTATTGCACAAAGCGGATTGAGCTAATCGTCGTTTGCCGCCAGGAAGAACCGCTCATAACATGCGCGCATCTTCTCGCGCCGTGATTCATAATCTGCAAGCAACTTGCGCCCGGCCTTGGCGACGCTCTTACCGCTCCGGCCGATTGCGCTCTCATAGCCTAAAGCTCGAGCGATGCCGTCGAGACGGCCGGGGTCACGTTCAAATGCATCGATCGATTGGTCGCGCTCCAGCCTGAGGCGGTGATCCAAGCGCCGCAAAAACAAGTAACCATCGGCCAGCGTAGCGTATTCCTTTTTCTTGAGGATGCCCTGCTGATGCAACGCCTTTAAAGCTTTCAAGGTTGCCCGACACCTAAGACTGGGATGGTGAATGCCATGGGCCAGCTGGAGCATTTGCGTAAGAAACTCAATATCGACGATACCGCCGCGACCCTTCTTCAGATTGAAATGACTGTCGCTTTCACCGGCGAGCTCTCGTTCCATGCGCATTCTGAGGTGATGAATCTCACCGACACCTTCCTTTGACAGACCTGAGCCATACGCGAAATCCGCGGCGACTTTCTCGAGGACTTTTCCCAAGCTCGAGTCGCCGGCAACATAACGCGCCTTGATCAAGGATTGGCGCTCCCACAGCTGCGAGCTGGTGCGGTGATAATCGCGAAAAGCTTCCAGAGAGCTGACCAGAGGACCGGCTTTGCCCGATGGACGTAGCTGCATATCGATCTTGTAAGCGATGCCTTCTTCGGTTGGCGCTGAGAGATAGGTGATCAGTTTTTGGCCTACGCGAACGTAGAAATCATGGGCCGGCAATTTACCTTGGACGCCGCCGCTGCTAGAGGCGTCCTCATCGGCATCGTAAACAAAAACCAGGTCCAGGTCGGAATTGTAATCCAACTCACGGCCACCCATCTTGCCCATGCCCAGAACGGTGAATCGGCCCTGGGCAATGATGCCGAATTTTTCCTGCAGCTCGTCGAGAGTCAATTGCAAGGCGCACTCGACAACGGCGTCGGCGAGATCCGAAAGTTGCTCTAGCACCGGTTCGAGGTCGATGGTGCCGCCGAGATCGTGGAGCCCAATCCTGATGAACTCCTCAGTTTTGGAGCGCCGGATCGCGTTCAGTTTAGCTTCGATATCGTCCTGCTCCGCTATGGCTTCGCGCAAGCCTGAGAGCATCGACTCTTTGCTCTTATCGATGCGCGTCAGATCCACGCGAATCAGAGTGTCTATGAGCTCCGGACGATTTAGGAAGAGTTCGGTGAGGAATTGGCTTTCGGCAAACAGAGTAATCAGCAACCGCATGGTTTCCGGGTTCTCCGCTAGCAGCCTGAGAAAGCCGCTGCGGCCGCCAATTCGATGGCTGAATCTCGACAAATTCAAAAGAGCTTGGTCAGGAGCGCCGGATTTAGCGATCTCCGCGATCAGCGCCGGACCCAGGGTGCGCATAATCTTCAGGCGTTTGGCGCTCGGCGGAGCGAAGCTCTCGCCGTCGCGAACCGCGAGAAGATTCTCGTACGCTTTGTCGGCATCGGCGAATCCAAGCTTCTCAAGTTCGCGGATAATCACTTCGCGCTGATCGAGATCGTGCCAAATCGTTGCGGCGTGGGATTGGCCGCCTTGGGTGATTTCCTTTTGCGCGCCGTAAAAGAGCCGGTCGAACGTACGCCGCACGTTTTCACCGTGAATATTTTTCGCCGACCAGAACTGCTCGCGCTCGCCGCGCTTGTCTCGCGGCAGATACCCGAGCCGGCGGGCCAGCGCTTTTTCTTCTTCTTCGCCCTCTGGAATCGAGTGAGCATGCGCTTCTTGCACCATCTGAACTTTATGCTCGACCTGGCGCAGAAACCGATAAGCCTCGGTCAACTGGTTCATCTCATCGGCGGATATGAACTTATGCGCGGCAAGCTCGGCAAGCGCCCGCTGGGTGTTCTGTTGCCGCAGAGCCGGTTCGTAGCCTCCGTTAACCAGTTGCAGCGCCTGGGCGAAGAACTCGATCTCACGGATGCCGCCATAACCGAGCTTGATATTTCTCTCCTTGTCCTGTGAGCTCAAGAGCTCGTTTTCGATCCGCAGCTTCATATGCCGAAGCTCCTCGACGGTGGTATAGTCGAGGTATCGGCGATAAACGAACGGCTCCACTTCCTTCAGAAAACGATTTCCCAGCTTTCGATCTCCGGCCACCGGGCGCGCCTTGATCAAGGCAGCACGCTCCCAACATTGCCCCCAGGATTCGTAATACAGCATGGCCGAGTCCACCGACTGTACCAACGGTCCATTGACGCCTAAAGGCCGAAGCCTCAAGTCGATGCGAAAGACAAAACCATCCTCGGTGACTTTGCCCATCGCTTGAATGATTTTCTTGCCGATCTCAGCGAAGAACGCTCTCGGCTCAGCCTTGCCCTTTGGCCCACCGGAGCTCTCGCCTTCGTTATTCTCAAAGAGAAAAATGACATCGACATCGGAACTGAAATTGAGTTCACCGCCGCCGAGCTTGCCCATCCCGAGCACGACGAAAGCGTTGGGCCTCTCTGTGCCGGGTAGATTTAGATAGCCGAATTCCTGTTCCGTTTCGCGCCGGCAATACAGGTAAGCTGATTCCAGAGAAGCTTCCGCAAGAGCTGTCAGTTCTCTGACCGTTTCTTCCAGCGGCACTGAAGGATCGAGATCGCGCGCGCCAATGCGCAGATACTCTCGCTGTTTGTGTCGGCGCAGTCCGGCGCAGAATTCGTCAAACTGTTGGGCCGCTGTCGTGACTGCTTTGAGCTCGCGTAAATGATCGTCAACGGACTTTCGCTGGATCTTGATCTGCTCAAGAAATAGCTCCGGCCAGTTCTTTCCCTGTTGAATCAGAACTTCGCTGAGATAAGCGCTACTGCCGAGAAGCCGGGTCAATACCGGCAACTCGTTTGCTGGAATTTTGTCAATCGACTGACTCCCGCCACTCTCAATCAGCCGGCCAAAATTCGCCTCCGCGTTTAATGGCGACGGGCTTTTCTTGAGCAGTTGCTGAATTTTTGAACGATTGGAGGGTAGCGGAATCTTTCGCAGGTTTTTCATAAGCCTCAACTCATTCTAACAAAAAGCGCGAGCCGCTTAAGCGTGCCTGCGCAAAACTAACCGGATCACACCAGGCGATCTGATCATGTGCCACTCGCTCATCATCGCACCCGCGTTCAGGTCGGTTCACACGCGATAGCATAGTTGGGTAGGCCTCGTGGACTGCTAAGTGACAAGCGGCCATCAACGTTTATGCGGGAATTTCTCACTGTGCCGCGCAACGAATCCGACCCGCAAACCTTCCAAAGCGCGCCTACCTCAAACAGATTCAGCAACTATTCGAGTAAGCAAACAAGCGCCTGCCTAAATGATCTCCGTCACGTGAACTGCAGTGATGTATAGAGCACGAAACTCCGGTTTTGTTTTTGAAGGCTGCATTCCTTGTACGTTTTATCAGAGGATCAAAACGTCCTACCGTCCATGCATTGACATAGAACAGGAAACCCGCCCAATGAATCCGGGGACTTTTCGTAAGTCCTCGGATTCTTTCACTTGAGTTTCGCCCCTATTTACCCTATTTGCCTGATGTGACCTGTTTCCTGGTCCTGGATGTTAAACGGATGTCAAACGGCCCCATACCGAAAAACGAACTGCCGTCCACTGCGCCGGTACTTTGGACCGTAGAGGGTCGAACCTTACTCCGGTCCCCAAGTAGATGGCCCCGAAAATTCGAAGTCGGAAAAGGCATCCTCCAGGTTCCTTAGAGTATCGACACTTAAACCGGCCAGTCTCAGTCTCAGTATGCGACGAGATACCTTTTACAGTCGGTAAACATAACACTCTCCTTTTTTGTGGGAGGGTATTTCAGCGCGCATCTGCGTCAACGAAACCGTTTTTGGGGGTTTGTTTGTCTACTTGGCCGCAGGATCTCATAATTATTTTATAATGGAGCTGATTCTTAGATGACCATTCCACCCGCACTGGATCGGTGGCTTCACAGCCGGCCGTTTATTAAAGCGTCTATATTCGTTTTCTTTGTCATAACAACCGCGTGGACACCCTGGTTTTCTAACGAGCCCATCCTTACTATTTTGTTGAGATCAATCCCAACTTTTGAGTTTGGTAATATTTCATTCGGGTGGCTGCCGTGGGTAATCTCCATTTGTTTCTAATCGAAGATTCTCAGCCGTTTATTCCACCGTGCTAAAAGTTTTCCATTCCGCCCATCGTGGACATTTATCATCGGCTGAGCGGGCCATTCGTAATTGTTGACGTAACAGATCGCGTTTAGGGCCAGCAGTTCCTTTTCGTCTAGGCTCATTCGATTCCATACGGTCGGATCGACGAACACCTGGGGCACGTTGCCAGTTCCGGTGTCCACAATTTTGTGAATCACGCGCAACTTTTTCAGCCCATTGACCACTTCGGAAACATTCTTCTTCTCGCAAGGCGCGGGTGCAGCATTGGCATTGGAGCCAAGCATTGCCAGCAATCCCAAAGCAGGTAGTAGCACATGCCACATTCGCTCCTTTTATTAGGATTTGGGGCGATGTAAACGAATTTTACTGCTTCTTTTTTCTAGAGAGACATGATGCGCACGGGCGTCACCTGAGCAACCAGTACAGGAAGGCCAGACCGAGGACAATCCAGACGAGCAACCAAAATAGACAACCGAATAACGTGTTTCATCAGCCTTGAACGGCTCTAAGCTCATGTGTTAGCGTCTCTCCGGGGTGCCGAAGTGTCCTCTGCGCCTAAACAAGCGCTGTTGTCTCAATGGGACATTTGCCGGTGGCCCCCCAAAGCGGCACGCCCGATTTGTTTATAATGGCCGGTGGGAATAGTAAACGAAAACATTGTCACTAGGTTAAAACCGCACCCGGAATCGTTGCTTTAATTTTATCGGCGAGCCTCATTCGCAAATCGGCCGGGTCCTTCCAAATAATGTGGCTGAATTGAGCTATATCGAAATGGATCTTTTCAAAATCGTCTTTTTGGCATGTCCAAATAACTGGTCGCCCTAACCCTTTAGCAAACCCCGCCTCGAAATAAACGCCCCCTCTTTGCTTGGTAAAGTCCGCCACCATAAACTGACAGGATCGAATCTCCGAAATGATCTTGTCTACGATATTATCGTTATGGGGTACTAGGTCGATTCTCACCGGTCCATTCCGCAGTCTTTTACGGCGAGGTAGATTCCTTCATTGTAGGCGTCATTTAGCGATTCGTGAAAACACATTGCAACAAAACACTTTCCCGGAAATCCGGCTATCTTCCCAGCCTCTATTTGTTCCTACCCTTTCACTTCCAACATGTAATCACTACTACCTAATTCGCGAACGTAACCCATTTCTTTTACATGACCCAAAAGAAAATTCATCTCGTCTTTTGATTCCGCATCCACCAAAGGTGCATCTGCATCCTGATCTATCAAGACCCTAATCCCTGGCTTCGTATGTGACGCTATCAGTTCCAGTAGCTTAGTGACTTTTTGTGAAATCGAGGTGCCCTTATGGGCAAGCGCAAAGTTCTTCCAGTTAGCTGTGTTGAGAGTGACGATTTCCCCCCGTTCGCTCGCCTGCCGATGTATTAGCGCTGAGATACGGGAGATGTTCCTTTGCTTCTTCGGTCTCCCTGTTGGCAAGAGTTGTTGATAGAAGCGATCTCGTAATATTGAAATTCCCACACTTTTCACACTTTACCTGGTCGGCGTCCGACAACGGTGTAACCGCAGCATCAAACCCGCATAACGAGCACGGCTTTGTTTCTGACATATAGACGCGAAAAATATCCCAGGCCCAAACTGAAGACAATAAAAAATTAGCCAGGGCCTTGCAGACCATTTCGAACAGCGAGACAAGGACGCGGCCTTGTTTTTGTTGTTGCGTTCTCACCAGCACCTGGGGCATATCCATCTTGATGTCAGCTACAGTGCCGAGCTTGAAGTCGCTCGTCTTGGACGCCTCCGTCCTGATAGCGGCGCTATCGCCGGGGGAGATGCGGCACCAAGAGTCCCTGGACTTCATCAAGGAGTTGCGCCCGCGCAAGGTGCTCCTCCAAGAGCCCGCCCATTTCACGCTCGAACTATATGCTGTTATGAATCTAACGTCAGAATCGTAGCGGGTTCTAAGCAAGCTGGGCTTCACGACTCCGGATAGTCCTCTTATCGCAATGACCTTCGTCCCACTTGGTGAACCAGAGATCGAGCGTTTCCTTGGGTGGATGTCATCGGCACTGCCAGGGCAGTCACCAACACGCCGCGGAGGGATCGTAAAAGTGAGTCTCTTGGCACAGCTCCAAAAATACCGCTGCCTGCTGTGGGTGTCAAAAAACTTCCGACACACTCGGCTTCGTGATGCGCCGCCAAGGTCAAAAGGTTTTCACGGGACGAAGTTAGGGACGGATCTGCTGGCTAACGAGTAGGACGGCGATATGGACGAGTTTAAGCTTTGGTATCGCGGCTTCGCAGATGAGTGGGGCGTGTGGATAGGCCTTGCAACGCTCGTCTGCCTGATACTTCTTTCAATCGCTAAGCGCATCGGTATCTTGCCCATGTTAGAGATTTGGTTTCAGTACGCAATAGAGTGGGCGACTTGGATGCTCATCTGGGCCGGAATCCTTTTTTATATCCTCTACAAATTTGATGATTGGCGAGAGGTGAAAGCGGAAACCTGGATATTGCTCGTATCAATTATCGTGTTTGTACGAAATTCTGCTCAAACCAATTATTCAGAAGAATACGCAAGCGGCTCACGACAAACTTAATAAGCAGGCGGAAGACCACCGGCAGCACCGTCTATAGAGTCACCTGCTTGACGAGTGACCATTGTTACTGCTTCTTTTTTTCATACAAGGTGATTCGCACCGCCACGGTGCCGTTCTTCTCGTTCTGTTCAATAGAAATTCTGGCGTCGTCACCGGCGGCTTTAATTTTCTCCACATTCTGCGCGAGAATTTTTTCCTCCATCGTGTAAAAATCCCTTACGGTTATAATCACCGTCCTTGCTCGTTTCTCTCCTTCAATACTCCCAGCGAATTACGTGCCCGCTTTGCAGAACGACTTCAGAGTGAAAGCGCCGGACCGTCGCCGTGTCGCTCCGTGGCATCTTCGCAATACCCGCAGGACTCGTTCAACTGGTGTTGCATCAAAGTCCGGCCCCCGCGCGGTGAACCACGGTGGTGTTCTTGCGGTCGTCGGCTACGATGATCCGTCGCACCGGTTCGTGGTGCAGCCGATATGCCTGCCCGACAGGTGATTTTCACTTGACTCGTCTCACCGGCATTTCGTCCTCGTCGTCCACTTCAAGCGACTGCCCGTTGCTCTGAGCCTCCTCCCAGTCTGCGCGATCTATCTGCTTCAGTCCTATCCAAGCACAGCGCTGTTCCCGTCTTCGAAGGTCTTTACGAACGCGCCGGACTGCACGGCCTTGAGTCACGACTCGAACTGTTATTGCTTGGACTCGGCGTCCAACCTCGTCCAAAAATTAAACCTTTATCCAACCGGCACATCTTCCAAACCAAGCTATAGTTCGCACGCGAAGCATTGACATAGAAGTACCCCGTTGGATACTCTCCATCGCAAAGGACTGAATCATTTCTTTAGATCAGACAACCGAGGAGGCGTCAATGTCATTTCTACTTAATATCATGGTATGCGCAGCACTGACGATAACGGTTCTGACCGCCCGGCCCAAGCCCAGCAACAGCCGCCGTTTGCGACCACTAAAGTAGACGGCACCGAGAATGTTTATGTTTTTCGTTACGGCGGCGCGCAAGCAATGTTTGTCGTCACCAAGGAGGGCGTGATCGCGACCGATCCGATCGGCTACGGACGGCCCCAGGCGGTGACCACTTACTTGGACGAGATCAAGAAGGTCACGAATCAGCCGGTCCGGTACGTGATTTACAGCCATCATCATTTCGATCATATAGCCGGCGGTAAGCCCTTCAAGGACGCCGGCGCCACGTTCATCGCGCACAAGAAAGCCAAAGAGCGTCTTGAACGGCTCAAGGATCCGCATACGGTAATTCCCGACGAGACAGTAGATAATGATAGGACGATTACACTCGGCGGCACCACACTGGAGCTCACGTATCTCGGCCTGAATCATTCCGACTCAACTTTGGTCATGCGGCTGCCGGCGGAGAAAATTATTTTTACGGTCGATTGGCTGCCGGTCGGTTCACTGCCAGGGCGCGGCATGATCGATTCCTATCCGCTCGAATGGGAGGAGTCGATCAAAAAGGTGCTGGCAATGGATTGGGAACGACTCATTCCTGGTCATCCCGGCGCAGGCGGTCGACTCGGCACGAAAAAAGACGCGCAGGATACGCTCGTTTTTCTGCAGGAGACTTCGGCGGAGGTGAAGAAGGCCGCGCACGAGGGCAAATGCTGGGATGCGGTTGAGAAGGAAATGAAGCTGCCGAAATACGCCAGCATGCCCGGCTACGAGCAAGCGTTGCCGTTCATCTTGAGGCGCTACTGCGGCTTGTGGGGCCGCGGCACATGAAGCAATTTCTGGCCGCGCTCCATCGGGGTTGGCGCAACGTGCGCGCCGTAACCTGACTGGAATGATAGAGGACTTGCCCTTCTAAACACGAACTGTTCAAGAACCTGTAACCAGCAACATCGCCGGGAGTACTTATGAACAGCAGTCGCAGTTATCGCCAGTTTATTTCTGCCGTCATCGTTCTGCTAGTCGGGATTGCCACTTCACCTGCCGATTCGCAGGAAAGCATCAGGGTTGCCTACAGTTCTACCGATACGCTGAACTCATTGTGGACCATCGCTGCCGACGCGGGGTTCTACAAGAAACACGGATTGGACGCGGAGGTGGTCTACATCGGCAGCACCACGGTCGCGGTCTCAGCCATCGTCGCTCAGGACGTTCAGATCGGCAACGGCGCAGGTAGCGGGGTTGCCAATGCGGCGGTGCGCGGCGCCGATACCGTAAGCGTCGCCTGCTTTATCAATACTCTGCCGTATGAACTGGTGGTCCTCGACAACATCAAATCAGCTGAAGATCTCAAAGGAAAATCCATCGGTATCAGCCGCTTCGGTAGCGTGTCCGACGTGGCGGCGCGAGAGCTGCTCAGGGGGTTGGGCTTAAAGCCGATGGAAGACGTGAAAATCCTTCAGGTCGGCGGCGCCTCCGAGAGAGCCGCAGGCTTTAGCCGCAAAATCATCGCCGGGTTTCCCTCTCCACCAGGAAACGTACACCTCATACCCGGTGGCCTGCCGCACCGGGTTCTGGCTAACATGGGCGATCTGGAGAAACCGTATCCACTGCCTTTTATCTGCGCAGTGACGACAAAAAGTTATCTTGCCAAGAAACGTCCGGTTGTAAAAAGGGCTGTGATGGCGTTGATCGAGACGGGGCATTTTTTTAGAACCAACAAGGAGGCCACGCAGAAACTCATCGCCAAATACTTACGCGGAGCTAACAAAGCCTATCTTGACAGTTCGTATGAATCGACCGCGAAACTTATCGAGCGAGTTCCTTACACGACTCGGGAAGGAATGAAAATCCAGCTCGATGATGCTCTAAAGCAAAATCCGGGCAGCAAAACGACCATTGACAATTTGATCGACGACAGCATTGTGCGCGAAATCGAAAAGGAAGGATTCATCGACAAGATCTACGGCAAACGCGGTTGATACCGCGCCTTGATCGACAATACGGTTTGGCGTTCTCGCACATCATAGGAGCACGAGTGACATCATTTGTGCTGCGCTGATACATCCGAACTCTTCGTGAATAAGTCTGCTCTCGATCTGCTCTTACATTACTCCGGTCAGGCGCTGCAGCAGTATCCCTTAATCATCTCATCGACACTGCCAGCGCACAAAGTTGTGAGTTTTTAACAAATTGACCGAGCAATCGGATCTGAAACCCGATCAACCGCGGGTCTAGTGGACCGCAACATCCTGATATTGCGGGCTTTATTTTGATTAGTCCGGCTCATGATGTTTGCAGCGCCGGGCACGGCCATTGCTAAAGTTTTCCCCGCTGAAAGGAAAGTTCTCCGGTCCTTGCAGCGCAGGAAAACGAAATGTTGAACTTCTTCAATCAACGGCGTGCCTGGGATGATCTGATCCTCGTGTTTCTTAAGTGCGGCTGTTCCGGCGCTGGACTAACGATATCCGCAGCAATGGCGATGACTGTTGTGGCGTGGAGAGTGTTGCGGAAAAAACCGGCTGAGGAACCCAGAGATCAACTTTCAACGGCCAGCAGTACTACGAACGACCTGCCACCTTGCTGCCCTTTACACCAATGCACCGCCGACAGAAACGCCACGGCTTTGCAAATTCCCCCATCCTTGGACTAGCTTCAACAATGACTCACTCGAAAACCCTGGAGCTGCAATCTGAAGGCGGATTGTTTCCGCTCGCAAATCAATTCTAAGTACCTCGTGCTTGCTTTGTGTGTTCCAATATCCCGTCCAACAAAATGATCGGCTGACCTAGCGAAAATCGCTGTCTGCTTGTCAGCGTGACGCGCGTGTTTCCTGCCGAACCATATAGAGCGACGCGCTAAAGATCACCGCGCCGCCTAACCATGCCCAAACATCCGGAAGCTCACCAAAGGCTAGAAAACCGATGACCGCCGCGAACGGCAGGCGAGCGAACTCAAACGGCAGCACAGCAATCGCGTCGGCGGACGCGTAAGCGCGGGAGAGAAATCGCTGATTCAAAGTCGCAAAGAAGCCGACACCAATCATCAACAAGAGTTGATCTAGAGCCGGCCAGCTCCAAACGTATAATGCCGGAATCGCTATCAGTGGCGTGACGTACACCATCTGATAAAAAACCACCGCGTCCGGGTGGTCCGTGCGGGTTGTGAATTTTACGATGGTGTTGCTCGCTGCAGCAGTCAGCGCGCCCGCGAGCACGAGAACCGCGCCCAAGCTAACCTGCAGGACTCCGGGTCGCAGGATGATAAGAACGCCGGCGAATCCAACGATAACTGCCAAAGCGCGAGTCATTGTCAGCCGTTCGCTCAGAAATAAAACTGCCAGGAGAGTTCCCCACAGTGGAGAAGTGAAGGTGAGAGCCTGCGAGTCGGCCACAGGGATCAACGCCGCTCCGGTGAAGTACGTCATCAGAAAGGCAAGCCCGCACACACCGCGCAAGGCGAATGCCTTATGGTTTTTGGTTTTGAGTCCGGCGCTGCCTGTGCGCACTGCAAACGGTAACATCAAAACAAGGTTGACCAAAGCGCGAAAGAAGGCGATCTCGAATGGGTGGACTCCGTTGGCCGCTTCGCGGATTAGTGTGGTCATGACCGTGAATGCAGCCGCCGCGGCCGCCATCCACAGCCCGCCGCGAATGGCTGCCGGTAATACTTTTCCCTGAATCCGGTGTGTCGATCTCACGGTGTTCCTGCCGATCCGACCCTAACTGATAATTGTCACAGGTGGAGGAAGAATAGGATCGCGAAGTGAATTTCGCGCGCCGCTAGGCCGGTTTAGCTGCCGAAGCAGCTAGAAACATCCGATCTTTACTTTAATACAATTCGCCTTCGCTCTTCTTTTCTTCTCTGGGGCGCCAGCGCAAGAGATAAGACTCCGCGCGAGTGATCCCCTCGTTGCAGACAACAACCACGATCGCGAGAATGAAGATTCCGCCAAGCGCGCCGGTCGTTGAAAACAGCGACGTATTGTAATTAATCAAATAACCCAGGCCTTTGCTCGCGGCGATGAATTCTCCGACGACGGCGGCGACGATGGCGTAAGGAAGAGCGATCTTTAAACCGGTAGTAATCCAGGGCACGATCGCCGGCAGAGTAACTTTTATGAGAATTTGTCGTTCGTTGGCGCCCATAATCCGCAGGACATTTTTGAGCTCGGCGTCGACGCCTTTGACACCGGCAAAAGTGTTGAAAAAGGTAAGAAAGAACACCACGCTTATAACCAGAATGACTTTTGAAGTCGGGCCGATACCGAACCAGATAATGAATAGCGGCGCCAGCGCGATGCGCGGAATGCCGTTAAACGCGACAACGTAAGGATCCAGAATATCCGCGAGGATTTCTCTGCGGCCGAGAAAAAACCCGAGCCCAATGCCGAAAATGGAGCCAATGAAAAAGCCGGTAAAGGTCTCATAGAGAGTGATACCTAAGTGGGCGAAGATCGATCCATCGGCAAATACCTCGTAGATATAGCCGAAAACCTTGGATGGGCTCGAGACCCAAAAAGGATCGATCAACCGCCCGGAGCTCAACTCCCAGCCAGCCAGCAGGAAGACGCCGAAAATCAGCCGGTAAAGAAAAAGTCGGCCGCGGCTGATCATTTGGCGAGAAACTCATTGGTCACGAGTTCGGAGTAGGACACGCGCTTCTTTAGCAGCCCCGCCTGTTCGAGGATCTCCTGAGTGATTTGAAAGCTTCGCTCGCTGGTGCGGCCATCCGGGCTCAACGTCGGCAGCACCGCAGCAGCCCCTGCCAGCAACAGTTCGGGTGGCGTCTTGGCCATGAATGGCTTGAGAGCATCGGCGACCTGCTCGGGAGTGCTTTTAAGCGCCCACTGGTTCGCCCTGGTTAGCGCCCGCACCATGCGGCGCACGAGATCGGGATCTTTGGCGACGGTCTCGGGGCGGGCGATCAGATTTTCCATGAGGAACTCGGGAATCGACGGGTCCTCGCCTTTGGCGTTGTTGATGAACATGATCGCGAAGCCGCGGCTGATCGCCGTCTCGGGCACCGGCGGCGCCGTCAAGGCGACATCGACCTTGCGATTCTCCAAGGCGGCAAGCCAAGTCGGGCCCGGCGCCGACGGGAACAATCTGAACGTCCTGCTGCGGGTTATAACCCGCTTTGCGCACGACAAATGCGGCAAGATGCGCGGTCAAAGCTCCCGGATTCGTGACCCCGATGGTCAGACCTTTAAGCGTTTTTATTTTCTCCGCCAGCGGCATCGATTCAGTGACGCCCTTGGCCTTGGCCGCTTCTTTATGCATCGCCCAGTTGATGAAAACCTTGTTGAGCCCGCTCATCACCATCAAGAGTCTCTTGCCCTCTTGCTGCGCCAGGATCACGTTGTCGCCGGTGGTAAAACTGAACTCGACATCCCCGGCAATCAGCGCCCGGATATCAGGGCCGCCGCCGCCGGTGGAAGTAATATCCGGCTCCAGTTTCTCTTCGGCAAAGAAGCCCTTGCTTTGGGCGATGTAAACCGGCGTCATCGAGTGCGCCACAACCGGAATCGTCATCTTCACTTTTCTAGGGGTTTGCGCGTTAACGGAGAGCGAAGTGCCGAGACACCCGAGCGCCGCAGCGCATACAATCATCATCAACCGTTTCATAAGAACTCTCCTTTCTATGCTTCAGCCAACTTCACTTCAGGGCGCAATTCTCGCCATAAATTTTCATAAACCGCGCGAAACTGCTCGCTTTGATGAATTTTGAAGACATCTCTCGGTCGCGCGATATTGACTTGCTCGACCGCCTTGATTCTGCCCGGCCGCGAGCTCATCAGCACCACCCGGTCGGCCAGGGTGATCGCTTCAATCAAATCGTGGGTGATGAAGATAATGGTCTTTTTAGTCGTCGACCAGAGCTTTAAAAGCTCATCTTGAAGCACGATTCGGGTCTGCGCGTCGAGCGGTCCGAAAGGCTCGTCCATAAGGATCAATTCGGGATCGTAGATCAAGGTACGAATGATGTTGGCGCGCTGGCGCATGCCGCCGGAAAGCTCATGCGGATAATGATCTTCAAAGCCGCGCAAGCCGACGCGCTCGATCAATTCCTCCGCCTGGGAGCGCCGCGACATGCGGGCGATGCCTCTGATTTCGAGCGCGATCTCGACGTTCTCGATCAGAGTGCGCCAGGGGAACAGATTGTCCTTCTGGGTCACATAACCAATCTGCGTGCAGATGCCGTCGATGGCCGCGCCGTTGAAAACAATTCGTCCGCCGCTCGAGCGCAGTAGACCGACAATCAAATTCAACAGAGTCGACTTGCCGCAGCCCGACGGCCCAACGATGGTGACGAACTCGCCCTCGCGGATGTCAAGATCCACCGATTCGAGGGCAACAACTCTCTTCCCCCGAACCTGATACTCCTTACGCACGCCTTCTATGGAGAGTAACGACACTGCGGCTCCTCGCCTGCATCATCGATGGTCAAATTTTTAAACTGGTTCTCAGAACCTTTCTACACCACGAATCAAGACGGAGCGTCCCAAGTTTTTCCTTGTTCCGCTCCCCATGAAAGTTCGAAACCTATTCTCATTACGGGTCTGGAATTTTAGCTCGATAGCGCGCTAAGGCGTGATCTGCGCAATCGAAGCGCCGATACCGTCACGCGCAGTCTTGCCGTTGTCGTCCATGTTATCGCGACGCGGCGTGTCGAAATTTGCGATATACGCAGTGTTGCCGACAAAGATAATCCCAGCGGGAAACTCAAGCGGCCCTTGGCTACCGTTTTTAGTAAGCTCCCGGACCGCGCCGTTCGGGGTGACGGTGATCAGCGCGTTGCGCTCGTTAGCCACAACCCAAAGATCTCCGCGACTATCAAACGCCAGTCCATCGGCACCTTCGAGTAACGGGCTGTGCGCGAGCAGGCTCGGTTTGCCGCCTTTGCCATCTGGTCCGATGACCACTTTCCAGATCGCGCCCCGGGCGGTATCGGCGACATGGAGCACACCATTGCGGTCAAATTCTAAACCATTGGCAACAATCGCCTGTTGGCTCTTGCCATCCGGAAGTGTCCGGGCATGCTTTTCCATTTGAACCGCGGCTTGAGCCGCGCCCCCATCCGGGCCCACCCGATAGACGATCCCGCTGCCGCCGCCCGAAACGAAAAGGTTTCCGGAACGATCGATAACGATGCCATTGGCGCCGGACGTTCCAGTCGCGAATGTTTGGGCTACTCCAGGCTTCTGCGGATCTAAGTCGGCTCCTCTTATGCGCACAACCTCACTGAATGGACCCACAGCGATGAACAAATCGCCCTGTTGATTAAAAGCAACACCGGAAGGGTCGGCGTTGACCTTCTTGCCTTGGATTTGCCGTGACTCGATCCGGCCTACCACCTCCGGTTTGGGTGCCTTCGGATCTACCCGCAGAATATTTCCCGTGACCCGATCCGGCAGATAAAGCCGGCCCTGCTTATCCGCGGTGATGCTTTCGACGATCACGGTACGATCGGCGCTGCCCGGATCGAGATCGACCAGAATGGAAGCCGTGGGAGGTCTTGTCTCCATCGTAGAGCATGCTGCGAAAAATAGAGCCAAAAGAAATATCAGTGAGAGTTGCACTGCAACCTCCTTCAATACATGCGCATTATCTGAGATACCGTCATCTGCGATGGGTCGAGAGCATTGTCGAGTCCAACCTAGATACTTAACGCTCGCGCGGCATTGTCGCCGAGGATCAGCTCGCGTTCCGCCGCCGGCAAATCCAATTGCATCACCTTCTGCACCGAGTCGAAATCGCCCATCGCCATCGGATAGTCGGTGCCGATTACTACCCGGTCCGCACCGACGACTTTAACCAGGTACTGCAACGCAACGACGGAATGGACGATGGTGTCGAAGTACAGCTTTTTTAAATACCCTGAAGGTTTGTCGGGAATGATCTTCTTTAACTCCGGCCGCAAGCTGTAGGAATGGTCGAGCCGCCAGATATTGAAAGCGAGCAGACCGCCCCCATGGGAAAGACAAAGCCGAAGATTAGGATACTTCTCGAACATTCCTTTGAGGATCATTCGCTCTACCATCATGGTCGTGCGAAAAGTGAATTGCAGCACGTTACCGAGAATCGGCGATAACGGATCGTCGGCGTCCAATCCGCCTTCGAGCGGGTGAACGAACAAGAGCATGTCTAGTTCTTGCGCGGCATCGAAGAACGCTTCGAAAGAAGCATCGTCAAGCGGTCTATCGCCCACGGCGTTGCCGATTTCCAACCCTTTAAGTCCCATGGATTTTGCTTCCCGGGCAATCTCGATGGAATCAGCAATGCTCTGCAATGGCACGCTGCCGAATCCGACGAAGCGATCCGGATGTCTCGTAGCAATCTCTTGAATGGCTTCATTCTGCTTGCGTGAAAAGTGCGCGGCTACCGCCGGCTCTTCCCAGTAGAACAGCAAAATGGGCGAGGGTGAGATCGCCTGGATATCGATGCTCATCTGGTCCAGCGCCTTTATGCGCGCGGATGGATCGTATGCGCCCGGGCCCAGTCCCGGGCGAGAGCCGATCTGGGAGGTAACGGACAATTTGCCCTTGTCGAGCACGATCTTGGGCGCTCGAGTTTCGTATTTGCCGGGATTCTGTAACGCCTCGACAGGAAAGAAATGAGAGTGAAGATCGATGTTCATAAGTTTCTCATCGAATTAGTCCCAGCCGTTTGCTGAAAAACTCTGGCGCAGGCTGGTCAAGGACTCCGAGGCAGAGTCGCGCGAATTACAAGGATGAAAGCGGAAATCTGAAAACGGAAATTTAATCGTCAGCTTTCGTCTTTCGTAATTCATCTTTCAAAAAACGTAGGAGTTTTTTCAGCCTGCTAGAACTCCATGCCGATGCCATTGCTTCGTGCCAGGGAGTAAATCTTACTTGCCACGGCGACATCGGCGACTCCCTGACCGGCGTTGTTTTTGAAAAGCGTGATTTGCTTGGCGCTGGTGCGGCCAGGAATGGCGTTATTCAACAGCTGACCTAGTTCGCCGACATCTTCCCAGCTGAGAAATCCTGCCTGAACCGGACCGAACAGATCTGCCTGCTCATCTTGAATCGCCTGCTCCCTGGAGTTGACCACGATCACATTGCTGCGTTTGATGGTCGTGTCATCGAGCTCCCGGCGCGGCGTAGCCGCAACTCCGGCGCGCACCAGACCAACATTTCCCCCCATGATCGAAGTAACGTGCGCGCCTGATTGCAGCCACTCGCCGCTGAAAACCGGGACATTGGAGTTGGTCGCGGTGAGAAGCACATCGGCGCTCTCGACGGCTTCCTTTGCGCTGGACACGGGTGCGACTTCGCAGGGAACCAGCTTCTCCATCGACCGGCAAAATTGCTCGCGCGTCGATTGCGTCCGGCAATAAACCTTGGCCAGGTTAAACGGCCGGGTCTTGGCCAGGGCTAATAGATGATACTTTGCTTCACCGCCGGCACCGAGGATGCCCAAGATCTTCGAGTCCGCGCGCGCCAAGGAGCGCGTGCCGACCGCGCTGGTAGCCGCTGTTCTTATCGGCGTCGGCCTTTCTGCCGGCAGTTCCTTGAGCGCCACCCTGCCCACCAGGATCGCCATTAACGATGCGTTCTTCACATCGAAAAGGACCGTTACCGGTCCGCCCATGTTGTGATAGGTCTGAACTTCTTTGGATACGGCGACATGCTCCGAGTGCGCTAGAACGCCGATACCTCCCAGTGAAGGAATTCCTCCGGGATGGACGCTGACGCGCACGCCTTCGGGAGTCATGATGCGCTTTCGCGGCGCGTTTAGTTCCGGGCTTTTGCCCCACTCGCGAAACCCCGCCTCCACCGCGTCGATCGCTTCTTCCATGGTCAACAACCCGTTTACATCTTCGGCGCGAATCAACAGCGGCATCGAGTTCTCCTTGAAACGACAACGCGACCATTACTATACGTCCACCGCGTTGACAACCGGCACCCGCGCGATTAATTTGCGCTCAGCTGTTTAACCGTGGGGGTGTTGAAATGATCCGATGCAGAAATGTTTTCTTTTTAGCATTTTCGATTACGGTTGCCTGGTCCCTCCCGCTTTTTGCTCAGACGATCGACATTGATGCGGCCAAGAAAGAAGCCAGAGTGGTGGTCTACGCCGCCGTGCCCCCGCAGACCATGAAGGTAATCAACGATCCTTTCGAAAAGAAGTACGGCATCCGAGTGGACTATTGGCGCGCTTCGACCACTGGCATCCTGGAAAGAGCGCTTAACGAGTGGCGCGTCGGGCAGGCCGGCGCTGATGTCATCGAAGGCAACAAAGGACCGCAGCTGATTCTCAAGTCGGAAGGAGTCTTCGACAAGTTCATGCCTTCGTCCGCGGGAAAATTCCCCCAACAATTTCTCGAACCCGACGGCATCTTGACGCCGTGGCGGTTTAATCCGATCAGCATTCTTTACAATACTGAGCTGGTCAAAAAAGAAGAATTGCCCAAGACCCTTAGCGATCTTCTGCTGCCGCGCTGGAGAGGGAAAATCACCATCCCGGATCCCTCGCGTCATACCACCACGGCGCAGTTCCTGGCCGACCTCGATCGCTATGAGGGCATCAAATGGCGAGAGTTCGCAAAGGCTCTAGCGCAGCAGCAACCGCTGATGGTGGAATCGTTCGCGCCGATCGTCAACACGGTTATCAAAGGCGAGGCTCCCTTGGGAATAACGTACTTGAAATATGTCGGACAATACAAAGGCCCCATCGATTACGTGCGCTTGAACAAATATCTCGCCGATACCAATTACATGGGAGTGAGCAAGAAGGCGGCGCATCCGAACGCCGGCAGATTGTACGTCGAATATATTTGCTCACCTGAAGGGCAAAAAGCCATGGCTGCAACCGGCGAATTTGTCTTGGCGCCGCAGATTTCTCCGGCTTTTCCAGGCGCCGCAGACGTGGCGCAACGCACGCTGTTTATGGAAGAGCCGACAGCCGAGGAGTTTAAGAAGCTCCGAGAAGAGATGCGCCAGATTTTTCTGGTAAGATAAACTCAATCTCTGCTAAGCATCTACCAGAAACCAATAACCGGGCGCAGCCTTTACAGGTTTTGATCTGGTTGCATCCGTGAAACCGGCAACACGATCACCGCTCTCGCCCCTTTGCTAAAAGAGCAGGTCCTGGACAGGTTGCCTGGGCCACGCCGCAATTATCCATTGTGCGATTCGCGGTTTTCAATTGAGTCAAGCCAGGATTGACTGCGCAATAGCGGGTCGTAAGCGGTGGAACGTTTAACGGGCGCTTGCGTAGTATTCAACCCGGCGTTCGAAGAAGGAGATGACTTCGGAAATCGCAAATGCGAACAGAAAAACGACGATGACCAGCGCCCAGAATTCTTCCATCAGAAAGTTACGCGAGTAAAGCTCGAAAAGCTCGCCGACGCCAAGGATCGCAATCAGCAGCTGACCGATGACGACGCCCTTAACTCCGCGAATCGCGCCCAGGCGCATACCGGCTAGAATCTCCGGCAAGGCGCTCAGGAGCAACACTTTCGTGTAGATCTGACCGCGCCGGGCGCCGAAAGACAAAGCCATTTCCACGAGCGATTTGTCCGCCTGTTTTACTCCCACCTGCGTATCCAGGATGATGACGAACACAGCGAAGAGAAAAACGGTGACGACGACCGTGGTCTCGCCGATCCCTACCACTGACATCAGAATCGGCACCAGCGCGGAGATCGGCGCGCTGACAAAGATGTTAACCCATAAACTTAGAACTTTGCCGAGGTTCTCCAATCGCGCCATCAGGATGCCGACAGGAAGGCCGATAACGATCGCGAGTGCCATACCGAGGGCGAAAGAGCGCAACGAAATCGATGCCGCGGCGGCGAACTTCGCCGTTGGTAGGATCGTGATCGCCGCGACGAACACTCGCGAGACAGGCGGGATAATGATCGAATACTCGGCCCGACCGACAAGTTCCCATAGGAGAAACCAGACGAACAGCGAGAAAAAAAGAGGAATTCTTTTGCCGAAGAAAGTCATGGCAGCGGTCCTGAGCGAAGCGGAAGACTAAACGTAATCCCTCAAGATTTTCCATATCTCGTCGACCGCATCGAGATAGCCCTTGTCGCGTCTGATTTCGTCGGCGCTCGCGCCGCGCTCAATGTTCGGCCGAATGATTCTTAAGACACTTCCAGGCCGCTGCGACAACAAGATGATCTGATTAGAAAGATAGGCGGCTTCCTCGATGCTATGGGTGACGAAGATCACAGTTTTCTGATTGATTTTGAGCAGGTCGAGAAGTTCTTCCTGAAATTTGCGCCGGGTCTGTTCATCGACCGAGGAGAAAGGCTCGTCCATCAGCACGATATCGGCGTCAATCGCGAGCGCCCGGGCGAGTCCGACCCGCTGTTTCATTCCTCCGGAGAGTTGGTGTGGATAGTGGGACTCGAAGCTCGTTAATCCGACTTCCGCAATATATTTGCGGGCAATTTCCTGGCGCTCGTTCTTCGGGATGCCGCGCAGCTCCAGTCCGAAGGCCACGTTGCGCAGCACGCTTGCCCAGGGAAGCAGCGCGAAATCTTGAAACACGAAAGCGCGCTCCGGACCGGGACCGCTCACTTTGTTGCCTTTCACCCAGAGTTCGCCTTCACTCGGCGAGATCAGCCCGGCAATGATCTTGAGGAGCGTTGTTTTGCCGCAACCGCTCGGCCCCAAAAACGTGCTGAGCTCGCCGCGGGGAAGCGCCAAAGTAATGTCCCGGAGCGCTTCGACGCCGCTTTCGTAAGTCTTGGCGACGTTTCTCACCTCGATGATTGCTTCCACGGTGTCAGGACTCTCGAATTTCAGGCGGAAATAGCTTTCGCTCCAGCCGCTCGAGCGCAAAGATGGTAAACGCCGCCACAGCAACAATCGAACTGATTGCGGCAAACATCTCGGCATAGCCCGCCACCGAACTATGATAGGTAATCAGATCGCCGATGCCTGTTGGGGTAATCATCAACTCAGCGATGACGATGCCGATAAATCCCATAGCAAGCCCCAGTCTGAGTCCGGCGAAGATGAGGCCGGCGGCATGAGGAAGAATGATTTTGATCACTTCCTGCCGCCGAGTTCCGAGAAAGGCCCGGCACATTTGAATCAACGAGGGGTTAGTGTTGCGGATTCCTTTGTAGGAGTTCATGACGATCACAGGCGCCGCCAGCACAACCACCGCCAGGACTTTCGAGGTCAGACCGATTCCGTACATATAGGTGATCAGAGGGATCAACGCCGCCATAGGTGCCGCCTGCAGAATTATGAATACCGGCAAGCTCAACCACTCGATCGATCGCGAGAGCCCCATGGCAATGCCAAAGCCGATTCCGGCAATCCCACAGATGACGACGCCAATGATCAGCGGCTGGAGGGTTGAGACATACGCTTTCAAAAGACTGCCGTCGGCGACCATGCGCAGCAGCGCCAAGAACGTTTCGCTGAAGGGAGGAAAGGCGAGGCTGATCGGCCAGCGGCCAGCCAGCTCCCAAATGCCGAAGAAAAAAACAAAAGAGAGCAACTGCAAAATAACACGGTTGGCGATCGGCTTGACGCGCTGCACAGGATCAGCAGTTCATTGACGGTCTTTCCGAAAACCTATACTTCCGACGGCAAGCATCAGGCTTGCGCCTTGACAGATGTGTTCTTCTCCGAAAGGACATTCGCAAGTGGGCTGAGCGCCGGCCCTGTGTTTCGGTGCCACAAGTATGCGCGATGATAACTCGGTCGTGCGGCAACTACTGGCATTCCCAGCCGAGACTCGCAAATCATTTCACGTTGGCGAGAGCGCTCTTCAGCGGTCCGAGATCCCAGAAATCTTCGGCCTTCAGGTTTTCACCCTTGAGCGCGCCCGACAGATAGAAAAATTCAAGATCGTTCTTTACCGCGTTTCCGAATCCGCCATCATTGGGGTAGACGCCGTTTTCCACCGCCTCCTGAAAAAACGGCAGGATCTCCTCTTCCATTTTGGCGGGAAGATCTTTGAGCAACCCGAGTTTCTTGCGCTGCTCGAGAACCCATTTGGGATTGGCATTAATGGCTCGCGCCACTTTGGTCAGCTCCTCGATAAAGATTCTGACACCGGCCTGGTTTTTATCGAGAAACTCTTTCATGGCAAAAAGCGCTTCGTCACTGGCTTTGACATTACCAAGCGGCAGGATAATGAATTTGTCGGCGCCATCTTTCATGACCAGGTTCTTGTTGGGCGCATCGAGGATGGTGGCTCTGATGTTGCCTTTCAACAGAGCCAAGGCCCGGACTTGCGAGCCGGGAACATAACTCACGTTCTTGTACTTGATGCCGTGTTCCTTCGCCGCCAGCATCATGATCGCCTCGGTTCCGGAACCGCGGCCCTGAACTGCGATCTCCTGCCCATCGAGGTCCTTCCAAGTCTTGTAGTTTTCCTTGTTGACCACGGGGTAGAAGAGGAGCGAGCTTAACTGGTAGAAAAACCGGATCGGCACCGACAGCTTTTGAACTGCCGCATATGGCGTGCCCTGGCCGACGTCGGCTTGCCCGTTGATCACGGCCTGGGTCGCCACTTCTTCGCTCTTGAATGAAGTAACCTCCACGTCGACGCCCCGCTGCTTTGACTGCTCGACCGCGATCAGAAGCGGCAGTTCGTCGATCGAAATGACATCACCCAAGGCGTACCTGATCTTAGTCCGCCCCTGCGCATTGCCCGCGCTTGAGAAACCGCGCGATGAGGACGGTGATCGTCAGAAGACAGACAATCGATCTCGTGCTTGGATTCACACGCCACCTCCTGTCTCACAGTAGAACTTGCCGGCTGAGTATCCCAACTCGGGCTAGGTGTCAAGCTGCTTTGATACCGTCGTTGTAATCAATCGAGTCACACAACGGAATTGTCATGCCCCATCTCTATGCGCTTGGAACTTTTTTTTGATAAGGAATGGCGCCGCGCCGATCTTACACGCAACAGAGAATGCGCAGGCAAACATTGTGAGAGCTACGCGGGCTTCTGCTTGACTTACTATGTCACGGCGGCTTGGTTTGAACTGATGCCGGTAATGAGTCGAGCTGTTCAATCTGCCATTGACAGTCAAAACACAGCAACGCTATAACTCGCCCCACGCTTCTTTTCACGCGCACGGAAAAATCGGCTCATCAAGGAGCCCAAACGGAAGGGGGAGGGTTTGCTCATGCATCGATGCCTGCGGCTTGTCTTGCTCATTCTTCTTGCCATGCTAGCACCGGGTGCGCCGGCCTTAGCTCAAGAACGCATGCGCATCGCCTGGGCCGGCAGTACACCGTCCAATACGCCGATATGGGTGGCCGATCAGAAAGGTTTCTTCAAGAAGAACGGCCTCAATGCCGAGGTGATCAGCATCAGCGCAAGTACAATCGTAATTCAAGCATTGCTCACCGGCGAGGTGGATTTCATCATTGCCCCATCGGCCACTCTGGTGACATCCCGTTTAGCCGGCGCCGATACAGTCATGGTATCGACTAATTTGCCGTTGTTCATCGATCACATCGTTTCGCTTGCGGAGATTACCAGCGTTGAACAATTGAAGGGAAAAACCGGCGGCGTGAATCGCTTGGGCACTACCTCGGACATGACTTTGCGTCTCGCCCTACGCCGTTTCGGCATCGATCCGGAAAAGGAAACAAAGATTATCGCAACCGGAGAAAACCCGCAGCGTCTCGCCGCTCTGTCGCGCAACATCACGCAATTCACGCTGCTCGGCGAGCCGTTGGTCAGAGAAGCGGAGAAAATGGGTTTCCGGGACCTGTTCGATATCGGCAAATTGAAAATTCCGTACCACGTCAACGCCGTTGTCACGCGCGAGAAAACCGTCAAGGAACGGCGGCCGCTGGTCAATCGCGTCGTGCGCGCTTTCACCGAAGCGATTCATTACATCAAGACAAACAAGGAAGAGACCAAAGCGCTTATCGGCAAAAACCTCAAGAGCAATGATCCGGAAGGTTTGGAACGCGCTTACCTTGCCTATAACGCCGCCTATCCGGAGGTGCCGTACCCAAGTGCCGAAGGAGTAAAGACACTGCTCGATGACATTGCGCCGCGCACGCCAAAAGCCGCGACAGCCGATCCCAAGAGTTTCGTCGATATGAGTTTCGTCCAAGAACTGGAGACGTCAGGATTTATCAAGCAGTTGTATAAAAGATGAGCGCCACAGGACAAGATTCAGCATGTCCCCTTTTCGCTTCTCGTAAAAGATTTGCGCAGATAACCGAGCAGCGTTGTCACTGCAAAAAGAGCCGGTCGTTTCAACCCGTACTTTAGCGCTTGAACCTTGAAACGTCCGGAACCACTGGAACGGTTGGAACAACTTTTTTCGAGTTAGCCCTTCTGCCGGGCGGCGGCGGGTAATCCCGAATACTTCGTTCAAACTGAAACCGCAGGACCCCGCTCCTACGTTGAGATGTGACACCACCGATGATCGATGAACTAAGTCAATAACTCATGCCTGACACTGCGACTGGTTGCGTGCGTGCTCCCGCCGCTTCACTCGCCGACAACGAAATCAATCGCCATGTGAATCTCCTCTCAGTTCGAAATCGAACCCAAAAATGCTTGGAGACATTATCGAGCAGCCGCCGTGACTGCAACACGGAAACTGAACATCGGATTGCTCAGAGCGTAACACCTACGAAAATAGCAGTTCGGACGCATTGACTGGCGGTGTGTTAACAGTGGCCAAGGTTGATGGCTCTGTTGACCAGCTTCTCTCTGATGACCAACAACGCACGGTTTGGGATCTATACAGCGCCTCCAAGAAATAGATTCCATTCGATGATCGGAGGGGTTGGATCGCATTTCCATCGTGCCTCTCGCCCGGTCATCACGGAGGCTGGCACTCGGCTCTAATGAGTTTACTAACCCAGATACAACTGAGGCGTCCTTCGGTAATTTTGTGAAGTGAAGGCCTAGGGCAAAGGCTTTGTATTCTGAAGCGCTCATGAAATTACGTGGGTCGAAGCCTAAAGCCGTAGAATAAGCGGGAATACCGTTCCTGCATTGACGACTGCTATGTTTTACGTGCCTCTCAGTACATCGTTCTGGACATTGCTACCTCAGAAATGCTCGCGAGTGTCCAAAATTAGACAGAACCGCTTCCACGGCAGAGTTAGATCTAAGGCCTAATCTGATCTTGACTAGAGCCACTGAAGCATCTTGCTGTATCTCCCCTTTGATTCAGCGGACGGGGTCAGCCGGCTGACGCTTACAATAAATGCTGCGTTAGACGAACGTCCAAACGAAGCGTTTTCAGAAACAACCTACGGCAGCAACACAAACCGGAAAGATGCCGGACATAACACAGCCCATTGCGCGGGAGAAAGTCGAAAGACACATGAAAAAGCTAGTGTATTGGTTTGGCGCCGTGGTGCTCACGGCCGGCAGCGGGTTTGCCGCAAGCCACGGATGGCAGGCACCAATAATTGCCCCGGCCATCAGCTACGCCCAGACCGTTGCGGCCGCCGATCGCGAAGCCTCCGTCATCCAAGCGGCCAAAGACACCGCAATTCGCCCCTTCCGCGTTAACATTCCGGACGAGGCACTCGTCGACCTTCGGCGGCGTGTGGCGGCGACCCGATGGCCCGAGAAGGAGACGGTCACCGATCAATCTCAAGGTGTGCAATTGGCGAAGCTCCAGGCACTGTTGCGCTACTGGGGAACGGACTACGACTGGCGCAGAGTCGAAGCGACGCTTCACGCCCTGCCCCAATTCATCACCCAGATCGATGGGCTCGACATCCATTTCATTCACGTTCGTTCTAAGCATGAAAATGCGTTGCCGCTGATCGTCACTCACGGGTGGCCCGGCTCGATCATCGAGCAGCTGAAGATTATCGATCCGCTGAGCAATCCCACGGCACACGGCGGTAGCGCATTGGACGCTTTCCATGTGGTGATTCCGTCGATGCCGGGCTACGGGTTTTCCGGCAAGCCGACGAGCACCGGCTGGGGCCCCGAGCGGATGGGCCGAGCCTGGGCAGAACTGATGAAGCGCCTCGGCTACAACAACTACGTCGCCCAGGGCGGCGACTGGGGTGCGTTTGTCGTCGACCAGATGGGCTTGCAGGCACCTGCAGGATTGCTCGCCATCCACACCAACATGCCTGCCACCGTTCCAGCTGACGTGGACAAGGCTCTTCTTGCGGGGCGCCCACCGCCATCCGGTCTCTCAGCCGAGGAACGACGCGCCTATGAGCAGCTGGAAAGAACCTTCAAGCAAGTCGACTACGCTCGGTTGATGGGGTCGCGCCCGCAAACCTTGTACGGCATTGCGGATTCCCCCGTCGGCCTGGCGGCCTGGCTTCTCGACCACAATGATGCTGACGGTCAGCCGGCGGCGACGGTCGCCGCGGCTCTGAACCGGACCTCGAGCGCCACGGGCGAACTGACCCGTGATGAGATCCTGGACAACATCACGCTTTATTGGCTGACGAACACGGGGGTCTCTGCGTCTCGTCTCTATTGGGAATATAAGGGTGGCTTTTTCAACGCCAAGGGCGTCTCCATTCCGGTTGCCGTGAGTGTCTTTCCCGGCGAGCAATATGAAGCGCCGCGGAGCTGGACAGAGCGCGCGTATCCCAAACTGATCTATTACAACAAGCTCGACAAAGGCGGCCATTTCGCGGCGTGGGAGCAGCCCGAACTCTTTGCTAGCGAACTCCGCGCCGCGTTCAGATCACTTCGACTGGCACACTGACCACCATGTTTGATTCAAAGGACGAGGGGAGATTCACATGAAAACGATTCGAACCATCGCGGCAGCGGCGCTGCTGGTAGCAAGCGGGTTGGCGCTGCACGCGGCGCAACTGCAGCAGCCGGGAATCAAGCGCACCGATCGTCGAGAGTTCGTGCGACGTTCCTTCCATACACCTCCGACACGAGGAGAAAGAAATGAGTAAATTCAGCAAGGACCCCGACGCCATCTCAAGGCTCTCGCCGGAGCAGTATCGCATAACTCAGCAAAACGGCACGGAGGCTCCTGGAACAGGGGAATATCTGCATAATAAGGAACCGGGTATCTACGTCGATATCGTGTCGGGTGCGCCGCTGTTCGCATCCTCCGACAAGTTTGAATCGGGATGCGGCTGGCCTAGCTTCACCAAGCCCATCGAACCGGCCAACGTCAACGAGCTGCGAGACACCGCGCACGGCATGATTCGCACCGAGGTGCGCTCGGCGCACGCTGACAGCCATCTCGGGCACGTGTTTCCCGACGGTCCGAGCGATCGCGGTGGATTGCGCTATTGCATCAACTCAGCCTCCCTACGGTTTATCCATCGCGACGATATGGAAACCGAGGGTTATGGCGCTTACTTGAACCAAGTGGAGGATGTCCAATGACTGAGGAACGTGCTGTTCTTGCCGGCGGTTGCTTCTGGGGCGTGCAGGATCTCATTCGCCGCTACGACGGCGTTCTGTCGACACGGGCCGGCTACACCGGCGGGACCAACTCCCATGCGACGTATCGCAATCATCCCGGACACGCGGAAGCAGTCGAGATCATTTTTGATCCTGCCCGGATCAGCTATCGGCGGATCCTCGAATTCTTCTTCCAGATTCACGACCCGAGCACGCGCAATCGCCAGGGCAACGACGTCGGGACCAGCTATCGATCTGCGATCTTCTACACCAGTGACGAACAGAAGCGGATTGCCGAAGACACCATCGCCGACGTCGATGCTTCCGGCCTGTGGCCGGGCAAGGTCGTTACGGAAGTCGTTCCGGCAGGCGACTTCTGGGAGGCCGAACCCGAGCATCAGGATTATCTCCAACGATATCCCGGCGGCTACACCTGCCATTTCGTCCGGCCTAACTGGAGACTGCCCATTCGCACCGACAAGGTTGCAAAGCAGGCGTAACAGCAGATCGTCCAGCGAATCGCACGTTAGAGGTGTGCACAACAATGCACAGCGCGGGTACGTAGTACGTTGCTCCGTTGTTGCTGTGCGAGCGAGTTCCTTTTGCACAGTCCTTTTGCCGTCCGCCGGATTCCGTGGCTCACGACCAAGAGGAGCAGGCAATGTCCGAAGGTATTATTGGAGCGCTGTGGGCCTTCTGCTGGGGGTTAGCTCCGGCGTCCGGCGCGCTTGTCGGGGCAATTCTGGGGCTGATAACGCATCTCCGGCACCGGGCCATCGCCGCTTTCATGTCGCTCGGGGCCGGCGTGCTGCTCTCAGCTGCCTCGTTCAAAGTCGCATCCGAGGCGCTCATTTCGGCTGGTGCGGCATCGACTGTAGGCGGAATTGTTGCCGGTGCCGCTACATTCAGCATCGCGAACGCAGCTCTCGCAAACGCCAACGACCGCAAGCGCTGCGGGGAATGCAAGCCGCAGCCGTCGGAAGCCGAGGCGCCCGGCAGCGGCACCTCCATTGCGCTCGGCACCGCGCTTGATGCTGTGCCAGAGGCGCTAGTCCTTGGCGTCAGCCTGAGGACCGGGTTATCCGATCTGGCACTGGTCATCGCGCTCTCGCTCGCGAACGTGCCAGAGGCACTTTCCGGGACAGCCGGTATGCGTCTCGCGTCCCGCTCATCTACTTACGTGCTGATCCTATGGAGCGGTACTACGCTTGTCACTGCGGCGATTACGGCTCTTGCCTTCTACTTCCTGAGTGACCTTGGCTCTCACGCGATGGCAATCCTCAAGGCATACGGAGCCGGGGCGCTCATCGCCATGACGGCGGAAACCATGATCCCGGAGGCCTTCCACAATGGGCCCCGCTATTCCGGCGTTCTCGCCGCTGCGGGGTTCGCAGCCCTTATTCTTCTCGGCGAACTGACCCGGTGAGAATGCGTATCTGACTTAAGCATATCGAA
Source organism: uncultured delta proteobacterium (assembly GCA_963745835.1). Lineage (GTDB taxonomy): Bacteria > Desulfobacterota > Binatia > UBA9968 > UBA9968 > WHTF01. Next base: position 16,388 of record CAVUZH010000023.1, on the reverse strand, counting down.
GGAGGCATCGTATGAGACGGATTGTTTTCGTGCTGGTTGCAGTTGTAGCGATGGCCGGCATAGTCGCCTACATGGCCCCCGCATCTGGACAGGCCAAAAAAGGGACAGGGGACGACCTGGCGGGCAAGCTTGCTCGGCGCGAGGTCCAACGCTCGCCGTTATCGATTCCAAAACGCGAGATGGTGCAGGTGGAGACGTTCATTCCGGCGGGAGTCGAGTCCGGATGGCACGTTCATCCAGGAGAAGAGGTCGGCTACATCATCGCAGGTGAGGTGGAGATGAGGGTACAGGGACGTGCCACCGTAGTACTGCGCCCAGGAGATGGATTCCTGATCCCGCCGCGGACTCCTCATAATGCGCGCGACATCGGCCCGGAAACCGGGAAGATGCTGTCGACGTATATCGTCGAGACAGGCCAGCCCATCGCGACGTTCGTGGAGCCACCCGTTCAGCGATAGGGCGTGCTACCGAAAGGCTCACGCCAATGCCATTGTGACCACAAAGGAGATCGTCGAATCGATCTCTTCTCTCTAGGCTGTCGCGGCAGTTTTATGTCTTGAAAGGAGAACACACAATGACCGAACTAGAAAAAGTATCATTCGACATGAAGCTCGAAGTCGTCCTGCTCGGCGTTTCTGACGTCGACCGCGCCAAGGCGTTTTACGAGAATCTCGGCTGGCGGCTCGACATCGACGTCGCGGCGGGCGACTTCCGCGGCGTGCAGATGACGCCGCACAACTCGGAAGCCTCGATCATCTTCGGCAAGGGAATCAGGTCGGCCAAGCCCGGCTCGGCGCCCAGCCTGGTCCTCGCCGTCGACGACATCGACGCCGCCCGCGACGACTTGATCGCCCGCGGCGTCGACGTGAGCGAGGTCTTCCACTACGCTGGCGGCCCCTTCAACAACGCCGTGGAGAAGCCGCGCGTCGGCGGGCGCGACCCGCAAGGTCGTTCCTACTTCTCGTTTGCCTCGTTCGAGGATCCGGACGGGAACGGCTGGCTGCTCCAGGAGATCAAGTCGCGGCTTCCCGGCCGCGAATGGAAGTCGACGCGAGCAACAGCCGTGGACGTCGCGACCCTTGCAGCGCTCCTCCGCGAGACATCGGAGCACCACGACCGCTACGAGAAGACGCACGCCCAGCACCACTGGTGGGACTGGTACGCGCCCTACTTGAGCGCGCGTCAGAATGGCAGCAGTCCGGAGGAGGCAGCTGCAGCAGCCGACCGCCACATGGAGGAGGTCCTTCATGTTCTTCCCCGATGACGCCGTTCGAGTGACCGCACTCTCATCAAGCGTTGAAGGCGCGCCCGGATACGCCGGTTCGAATCCTTACAGTAGCCGGTTTCAATAGTTCCATACTTCAACAGGAGGTTCACAGATGAAGATTTTTGTTGCAGGGGGAACGGGAGCGATCGGTCGTCCGCTGATCGCGGAATTGCTTGCCAAAGGACACGCTCTAGTTGCTCTGACTCGTTCTCCAGAAAAAGCTCAGGCTTTAGTGGGACAAGGCATAGAACCTGCCATCGCCGATGTATTTGATACCGATGCGGTCAAAGCGATTGTCAGTCGCGCTCAGCCGGAAGTTGTGATTGAACAACTCACCGCCCTACCCAGAACCTACACCCGCGAGTCACTGAATGCCGCCGCCGCGTTCAACACTCGCCTCCGTTTAGAAGGAGGCGCCAATGTGCTGGCAGCCGCGCAAGCGGCGAGTGTGCGGCGTTACGTGAGGCAGTCAATCGCCTTCTGGGCGGTTCCCGGTCCTGGATTGGCAGATGAAGAAACGCCTCTAGCCTTTGATGCCTCGCCTGCGGTTGCAGCAGATGCCCGCGTAGTAACTGAGCTTGAGCATCGCTTACTAGGAAATCCCAACATAGAAGGGATTGCCCTGCGTTATGGCTTTTTCTATGGACCCGGGACCTGGTTCACCCCCGATGGCGATGTTGCCCAACAGGTGCGACAGCAACAGTTCCCGATCGTCGGCAATGGCGAAGGCGTCTGGTCGTGGTTACACATTGAAGACGCGGCGATTGCCACCGTTGCAGCAGCAGAGCAAGGCAATCCTGGGATTTATCTGATTGCGAATGATCAACCTTTAGCGGTGCGCGAATGGCTCCCTGCGTTTGCTCAATGGCTGAATGCTCCACCACCGGCGCAGATATCGGTTGAGGATGCTCTGAAAGCGAGTGGTGCGGATGCGGTTTACTACGGGACTCGGATGCGAGGCGTATCGAATGCCAAGGCAAAACGCGAACTGAATTTTCGAGCCGCGGCCGTTGGAGTGGCTCGTTGACACCGCTGGGGCTTATGCCGGTTAACAAGTCAATGGAGAAGCGAGATGAAGATCGCTCGATGATGGAACAACCGTCGTCGTCATGCACGCGGTTGTTCATGTCGGCGATCTAGTCAATGATTTCGCCGCACGCTTACCCGCGCTGCTCACCACGGCTGATGGCACGATCACAAGTTATTGAACGCCAGAGGCAACATTTAAATAAAGATGGAGAACAACACCATGAATGAAAGGTCTTTTATGCTGACGAAAATAATAATGGTAGTTCTTCTATCTCTCATGGCCGGTCCGCTGATGGCTCAGGAGGGCAAGGTCACGTCGCTCATTACCAAGGATCTGACAGAATTTTCCGGGAAGGAAGGTTTGATGATCGCAGTGGAGTATGCGCCCGGCGGATCAGACCCTGTCCATCGACACGATGCCCACGCGTTTGTTTACGTACTGGAAGGCTCCATCGTGATGCAGGTGAAGGGCGGAAAAGAAGTAACGCTGACACCAGGGCAGACCTTTTACGAAAGCCCCAAAGATGTGCATGTCGTCAGCCGAAACGCGAGCAAGACTGCGCCAGCCAAATTCTTGGTTTTTTTTGTTAAGGACAAGAGCGCTCCGGTGCTAAAGCCAGTGAAGTGACGCGTGGAGTGTCTTTCCCGATCCCGACATGCGCGCTATCCCGCCTGCCGCTTGGACCCGGTACTACGTCCATGAGACGCATGGAACGCTCGTTTAATCTTCGGCGGTAAAGAATCCGGGGTCCTGCCGAACGGTTTAAGCGCTCCTACGAAACGAAAGATTTACCTTGGAGGTGGCTATGAATCCAAATGCGGCGCCCGCTGCGGTTCACCCTTCTGGCTCGGACGCAGGACTGCGTCGTCTATTGGGAGCCATGTCTGTCTTCACCATGCTCATGACCATCCCGCAAGTCTTGACCATATGGATCGGCCAGCAGGCGGCTGGAGTTTCTATCTTCACGTGGAGCGCCTATCTGGTTTCCGCCTTCCTTTGGTTATGGTTCGGAATACAGAAAAGCGACAAAAACATCTACTTGCCGTGCGTGGGTTGGATCGTGCTAGATCTTGCTGTGATCATAGGAGTAATCATTTATGGATAACCTGGGCGTTCGGCTCCCGGTAGATGCGACAGCTAAATTGAAATTCAAAAGCGCATGGCCTCGGGCGTAATAACATGATCACCAGATGATCGCTGTCAGTCTAGCAGGCAAGCCGCTCGTCGTGATGGTCAAGTGAGCGCCCAGTGAGGAAAGCCTAGTCGTTGCCGTGGCGTTTCTTCAGTGCTTCGTTGCGTATGGCGACAACGTCGTCGACTGCGTGGTTGCTTGCATGCTCCCTCAACCGGAGGAGACGTCTGGCTTCGCGAAGAGTATCGAACGTCATGCCTCAAGACGAAAGTGATTCTGCTACTGGACGCTCGCATTCAACAAATCTGACTTTCGATTTAGGCGAACGCATAGGAGAAAATAACATGGCACATCCCATTCTGGTCACCGGCGCGGCCGGCCGCGTCGGCGCGGTAGGGCGCACGGTCACCGAACTGCTGTTGAAGCAAGGCAAAGCGGTGCGTGCGATGGTGCGAAATGAAGACGAACGCGCGCAGGCGTTGCGCGACATGGGTGCGGAGGTCGTGGTCGGCGATCTGCTCGATCTCGATTCGATGCATCGGGTGATTGCCGGCTGCCAGACGATGTACTTCGGCATGTCGGTTTCGGACAGTTATCTAGCCGCGACGGTCAATGCGGCGGCGGTGGCGAAACATCACGGCATCAAGGCGTTCATCAATATGTCGCAGATGACGCTCGCACAGATGAGCATTACCGAAACCACCGTGAGCCCGCAGCACAAGCTGCACTGGCTCTCCGAGCAGGCGCTGAACTGGTCCGGTCTGCCGGTCGTGCACGTGCGGCCGACGGTGCTTCTCGAAGGCTTCTTCCTGATTTTCACTGCGGATTCGGTCCGGCAATCGAATCAGATCAGACTACCGTTCGGCGAGGGCAAGACTTCGCCGGTCGCAGTGGCAGACGTTGCGCGTGTGCTCGCCGCGCTGCTCGCCAATCCGCAGGCGCACATCGGCAAGATCTATCACCTGACCGGTCCGCAGTCCGAGAACATGCATTTCTATGCACAGGAGTATTCTAAGGCGCTTGGCCGCACGATCACCTTTGAGGACATTCCAGTCGAGTCGTGGCGGGATGGGCTGCTCGAGCGTGGATTGCCGGTTCACCTGGTGAACCACCTCGCGACGATGGCCGATCTGCACCGCGCAGGCCGCTACGACCGGATGTCGGACGACGTGCGCACGCTAACGGGGCAAGAGCCGATGAGCGTGCAGGATTTCGTCAGGAAGAATGCGGCGACATTCACCGCTTCCGCAAAAGCGGCCTGAGTGTCTGCCGATGCTCGCCGCATTCGTAAAAATGGATCGCCGAGCCCGTGGTAACCTACACCGTACGTGAACGGCTATCGGCCGCCGCGCCATCGGTTGAGGAGGCAGGAGGGAGATGACCGCCAAAGGATGGAAATGCTGGAATCATCTCCGTGTTTTCAACGTTTTGAACGGAGCGCAGCGGTTGAACGGCTTGAACGATTGGAACGAGTTGCTTCTAATTGAACGGCTTCAACGTTTTGGCTTTGAAATTAAACTTATCCCTTTTTTCTCCTCGACTGGAACTACTGGAACGTCTCGAACCATTGGAACAGGCTTCCAATGGCCATGCCGTGGGGCACTGCGAAGCTTTGCCGATGAATGCAGGTTTACCCCGAAAGTGGCTATCCATAGATCAAAAATCTCATTCCAGCGATTAAAAGCGTCCCCTCGATGAGCAGGATGAATATTTTTTCGGGCAGTCGATCCAAAATCCTTTTTCCGATCAGAGAACCGAAAATCATGATCAATCCGAGCCCCAGCCCGACAGTGATGCTATGGCTCGTGAGAATCGCGGTGCTGCCGTAGGCGACCAGTTTGGTGACGTGCATGACGACAGTCGCGAGCGCTTCGGTGCCGATGAGAGCGCCTTTGACAAGCCCGTAGGCCAAGAAGAAAGGAATCATGATCGGTCCGACGCTTCCCAATAGGGCGGAGAAAAAACTGAACACACCGCCCACGATGGCAAAGGCGCCCAGCGGGAGTCGCATCGCGCTGCCTATGCCGGCGCGGCGGTAGACCACCACACCGATCAGAAAAATCCCCAGGAGACGCGTCAGAAACGGAATCGGAGCCGAAGCGAAGAGAAAACCGCCGACCAGCGCGGCGGGCACGCCGGTCAGAGCGAACCAACCGACAACGGGCAGGTCCAGCTCACTTCGGTTGAACCAGGCGCGACTCAGGTTCCCCAACAACTGTGCCACGGTGAGAATGGGGATCGCCTCACGTACGCCGAAGAGGGCCGCGAGCAGCGGCAACAAGACGGCCGCGCCGCCGAAACCCGCCACCGCCGCCAACACGGAGCCCACAAAAGCGCCGCCCGCAAGCAGGATCAGATTCTCGACGGACATGAACGTATCCATACCACGAGCGGCCGACTGGAATCGTCTCCAAGTGAAGCATCGGGGGCGATATCTAACTTTAGGATCTGAGATAAATCAGTTTAACCGCAGAGAGAGTGAGAGGAGAGTCTCAGGGTTAAATCAATTCTAAATGGATGAAACTTCGGTCTTGTAGCAGACCAGCGGAGCTCAATTAAACGACTAATCCGAGTGAAAGATGCGACTATCAGGAGCACACCGGCTTTGGACAAACACTTTTTACGGTTGTGTTTCTGAGAGCCTTTCGTCTATATTCAGAACTTCCCACAGAACCATCAACGCAACGGGTTTACTGGTCAGTCACAAGGAGGCCGATCATGAAAAACTTCGAAGCGAACGATGCGATCCGAATCACACGGCGCTCGCTGCTCGCCGGGGCGCTGGCTACGGCAGCTCTAACGGTTTCCAGCGCCGCTCTGGGGCAGCAGATGCAGACCCATCTGCCGCCGCGAAGGACGGCAAAGCCGAAGGGGCCGCTCGTCTTTCTCGATTATGACCAGGAAGAGATCGACTTGGCTTATGATCAGGCGCCGTGGGCGCCCAATCAAGCAGAAATCACCAAGCGCAATGCGCAGAAAAGCGCTGCCGCATTAGCTCGTCTCGGCCAACCGCGCCGGATTGCGTATGGCTCGACTGAAATGGAGAAAGTCGACATTTATGTAACAAAGCAGGCCAACGCGCCGATCAATATGTTTATCCATGGCGGTGCATGGCGGAGCGGGAATGCGAAGGGCGCGGCCTATATGACGGAGACCTTTGTCGACGCTGGCGCACATTTCATTTCCGTCGACTTCAACAATGCGCCCGAGGTGGACGGCAATCTCATGGTCATGGCCGACCAAGTGCGGCGCGCCGTTGCTTGGGTCCATAAAAATGCCGCGAGCTTTGGCGGCGACCCTAATCGCCTCTACATATCGGGGACCTCGTCCGGCGGGCATCTTGCGGCCGTTGCTCTCACAACCGACTGGCAGAAGGATTTCGGATTGCCGGCGGATGTTCTAAAGGGAGGGCTCTGCTGCAGCGGGTTGTATGATCTCTACCCGGTGAGTCTCTCGGCGCGCGCAAAGTACGTGAAGTTCATCCCGGAAGTTATAGAGAAACTCTCACCGCAACGTCATCTTGAGAAACTGCTCGCCCCAATCATCGTCGCCCACGGTACGCTCGAAACACCCGAGTTCCAGCGCCAGAACCGCGAGTTCGCCGCGGCGGTGAAGAAAGCGGGGAAGCCGATAAAATTTCTCGTAGGCGAAGGCTACAACCATTTCGAGATGTTCGAGACACTCGGCAATCCCTACGGTCTGCTCGGTCGAGCGATGCTGGAGCAGATGAATTTGAGGACAGTGTAAACGGTGGCGTCACGATCCGTGCTGCTCGGCCGTCCGTGTATAGTCCAGACTCAGGTCTGCCCCGCCTGACGAACTCAGCGAGGTCACTGAATCAGAATGGCTGGTCCCCTTGTGTCGACGTGCGATGAAGCAAGCGAATGTCGTCCATCGCATAACCGCCGCAGGCCTGGTGATTGACGCTACGATTGTCCCACATCACGAAATCGCCCAGGTTCCACTTGTGACGATACGTGTTCCCAGGCGCCGTCTGGTAAGCGAATAATGTATCGAGCAGCGGCTGTGCCTCAGCGTCGTCCATGTCCTGAATGCCGACGGTAAAACGCGGCGAGACATAAAGACTCTTGCGACCCGATATCGGATGGCTCCGGACAATCGGATGGAGCACGTTCTTCGTGGTCCGCCTTTGGTAATATTCCTCGCCGCCCTCTCGGGTCACCGCGACGCGTGGATTGCCCAGCTTGCTGCGCTGATGGATACCCATGCGCCCCTCGATGCGCTTTTTGATTTCATCGGGCAGGCTTTCATAGGCGCCATGCATATCGGCGAACTCCGTATCGCCGCCGTGCTTGGGCAGCTTATGGGCATAGAGCAGAGTCGCGAGCGAAGTCTCTCGTCTGTATGATTGGTCCGAATGCCAGAAGTCGCCGGCCGCGACGACGCCGATGAATTTACCGTCGACCTTCTCATTGGAGAGGATGGCAACTTCCGGAAAGCCCGGCACCCGCTGATCCTCGTCATACAGCATTTCGAGGGGCCCAAACCTCCGGCTGAAGGCAACTTGATGTTGAGGCTCGATATGTTGATTGCGAAAAACCAGGACCTGTTTCTTTACGAAGACATCGACAATCTCATCAAAGAGTTTTTCGTCCAGCTCTTTTGACAAGTCTACACCCGTAATCGAGACACCGAACCTGTCGGACAAAGGTTGCATATTCAGCGGCATCGATCTGGCCTCCTCTACTTTTCTCTATGGCAAACCGGATACAGCTTTCAAGTTGCCAACCCGACCGCGCACATGCGACGCACGATACGTAGAATATCAGCCGTCGGAAAAACGATCCATCTTTAACAACGAGTGGAAGTGATTCGACATCAGGACATAGGCATAGAGAGAAGGATAACGGTCCGGCTTGGAAATTGGACTTATCCCCTTTTCTTATTTCGGAACTTCTTTGGAAGGGGATGTTGCTGTGTCTTGTGGGTCCTGACGAACCCGTTTATTGTCAGAACGTATTTGGACCGGTTGATTATCCCGTATCCTTTATCTGAAGCAATTGCATGAATTCGTTAAGAGTCGCGCTTCGTTCCGGATCGACATACCAACGACCGTCGCGCTGGAGAATAAAGCCAGACTTTATCATGTCATTAACGGGTAAATGATCGACGCGAAATAAACGTGACGGATACATCATTTCCCGTTCCCTCTCGTGCATCGTTCTCCTTTCATAATCATATTGGCGCGACGATTCTCAAATCGCTTATTTCGCCTAATGGCTCGATTGAGCATAGACGATGCGTCGCGGCACGCTGCAACAGTCGAAGATAGCCAATCTCATTCTCAACATAACGCTCGAAAACATATTCGTCCTTTTCCGTAAGATCTCTTTTAGTCAGCGCCTTGCTCAGGACAGGCTCCGCGCAGCGGTTGAACGACTTGAACGTCTTGCGTCAGTTGAACGGTTGAACCATTTCTATTGCCTGTTGCCTCTCGCCTCGTGCCTAATTCATTGACAGAGTCGGCAAAAAATAGCATGGACATAAAGACTCATGCGTTCGGTGATTGCGCGATTATCTTTGGGCTTCTCGCTGATTGCCCTGACAGCGGTGCTCCTGCTTGCTTCGGACTGGCATCAGCGGCGACCCGCGGCGCAGCGAATTCCCCAGGTCGCGATTGTACTCTTGTCCTCTCAACCCGTGCTCGTCGAAGGTCTCGAGGGAGCCCTCGAGACGTTGCGCGAGAGTGGTTTCATTGACGGGCAGAATATAGCGCTTCGCCAGTACAACGCCGAAGGCGATATGGCGACGCTCAACGCCATCGCCCGACAAGTCACCGACGGCCAATTCGACATGGTCATGACCTTCAGCACTCCGGCCATGCAGGCGGTGGCCAAGGCGAACACGAAGGGCAAGGCGATGCACGTCTTTGGTTTGGTAGCCGATCCTTTTGCGGCAGGGGTTGGGCTTAGACGCGATGCTCCGTTGGATCACCCGCGCCATTTCGTCGGAACCGGGATCCCTCTTCCTGTGGACCAATCTTTTCAGCTCGCGCGTCAAATGTTTCCGCGCCTCAAAACGGTGGGCGTGGCCTGGAATCCCGCGGAGTCGAATTCCGTAGGGTTCGTCGGCCAGGCGCGCAAGGCTGCGCAGGAATTACAAATCGAGCTTTTGGAAGCGCATGTCGATAACTCATCGGGCGTCCTTGAAGCGGCCAGTTCGCTCGCTTCACGAGGGGCCGAGGCGTTGTGGGTGCCTGGAGACAATACGATTCTTTCTGCCTTGAACTCGGTCCTGAGCGCCGCGAAAAAAGCGCGCATTCCAGTTTTCGGTATTTCTCCCGGCGATCCCGAGCGCGGTACGATCCTCGATCTCGGCGCCAATTTTCACGAAATCGGTAAACTCACGGGAAAATTGGCGGTGGATATCATCCGCGGCGCCGATCCGGCCCAGATATCCGTGCGTGATTTCTCGCCGCGGCGATTGGTGGTCAACCAACTCGCCGTGAGAGGCTTAAAGGACCCGTGGCGTATTCCGGAGGACATCGCTGCCAGCGCGGATATTCTCGTGAACGAAACCGGAGTGCACACCAAGGCGGCGCCGCGCCAGGCGGCCGATAACAAGCAAGGCCCGCTGGCAAAAAAGTGGAAAGTGCGAATCATCGAATACAACAACATCCTGGACGTGGAAGAATCGGAAACCGGCGTGCGCGCGGGCTTACAGGAATCCGGCCTGAAGGAGGGGCGCGATTACACTGTCGACGTTCGCAACGCGCAAGGCGACATGGCGACGGTGAACAGCTTGGTGGATGCCGCGATCACCGAGGGGGCCGATCTCTTGATCACGCTGTCGACGCCGACACTGCAGGCCGCTCTCAAACGCGCGGCGGGAAAGCCCATCGTCTTTACCTATCTGTCCAACGCGGTGGCGGCAGGAGCGGGCCGGAGCGACGAGGATCATCTACCCAACGTGACCGGAGTCTACAACACCGCCGCTTCTGCCGAGATGCTCGAACTGATTCGCCAGATACGGCCCGACGCGCGGGTGCTGGGAACTTTGTTCGTGCCGGCGGAAGTCAACATGGTTTACCAGCGAGATCAATTGAACGAGGCGGCGCGAAAACTTGACTTCAAGGTCGTCGCCCTGGCAGCCAATACGAGTGCCGACGTGGCAGACGCCGCGCTGGCTTTGACCAGTCAGCGCATCGATGTGATTTGCCAGATTCCTGGAAACCTCACGGCGGCGGCTTTTCCGAGTATCGTCGCGGCGGCCAACAAAGCGAAACTGCCGATCTTCGCGTTTCAAACGATTCAGGCGCGACATGGGGCAGCGGTCGTTTTGGCGCGCGATTATGGTGAGGCAGGAAGAGAAGCCGGTTTGTTGGCCGTTCGCGTCATGCGCGGCGAGAACCCCGGCAAAATTCCGTTCATTCCCTACAGCAAAACGAAATTAATTATAAACACCAAGGCGGCGCGGCACATCGGCTTGACGATTCCATCCGCCCTCGTAAAAAAAGCCGAAGAGGTCATCGGTCAATAGCCATGGAAATTACCCGACAGCGGTTGGACGACACTTTCGAGTTAAAAGCCAAAGGCAGGCTCGATGCCTATTGGGCCGGGCATTTGGGCAATGAAATAGCCGAGGTGTTGCGCGAGGGAGCGCGCTCTATCCGTCTCAATACGAAAGAGGTGGAGTACGTTAGCTCCGCCGGCATCCGGGTGTTGTTCCAGAGCTATAAACAACTCCAAGAGATCCGCGGGACCTTTACAGTATCGGAACCATCCGAAGCGGTGCGGTCCGTGTTGGAATTGACCGGCCTGGCCGACCTGCTGTTTGAGAAAGCGTCCACCGGCGACGTTCAGGTCGCCGCGCTTGCGCAAGCGGAGAATTTCATCCGCGGCAACGCGCGCTTTGAGATTCTCGAAAGCCGCCCCGGTATCATGACCGCGCGCGTCATCGGCTCTCCCGAGCTGCTGGCGGGATGTCAATTCCACAAAGAGCATTGTCAGGAGTTGCCGTTCGGTCAAGAAACGCTGGGAATCGGCCTGGCCGCCTTCGGCAAAAATTTCGAGGACTGCCAGTGCCGGTTTGGCGAATTTTTGGCGGCAGCCGGCGTTGCGGCGTACCTGCCGACGGATGGCAGCAATGTTCCCGATTATATTCTGTCCACCGGTGATTTCGTGCCACGCTTGCAAGTTCTTTACGGCCTCGCCTGCGACGGCGAGTTTTCAAAAATCGTTTACTTTGAAAGCACTGACAATTCCCTGCAATTGACCTTGCGCGAGATCGTCGAAGCGTGTCGGGAAACGGCCGGGAGCGATGCCATTGCCGTCGCCATGATCGCCGAATCGGCGGGTCTCATGGGCGCGGCCCTGCGCCGCTCGCCCGCGCTCGAAGCATCGCCGCAGCCCGCTTTCGCGCACCCGCAGATTCGCCAGTGGCTTTCATTTACCGCCGAGCGCGCCTACGCGAGATCCGTGGCTTTCGTGGTCGGCGTGGCGACGTCGAACGGACGCTCGCGCCTTAATCCCATCGTCCGGCCGTTGGCGAAGGACTGCGACCTCGCCGGTCACTTTCACGCCGCGTCGTTTTCCTACCATCCGCTCAAAAAAGGCGAAACGAATCTCAAGGAGGCCGCCAGAAGGTTGTTCGAAGTCGAGAACCTGGAGGGGGTCCTGCACTTGCTCAACGACGAACGTGAATCGGGCGCCGGCCAGAGTGAATTCTTTCGCGGCGTCTGCTGGATCGGCTCGATTACGAAAATTTCCGCGGAGAAATGACCCATGGCATTACTGATCGGCGCCTTGACCATCGGCTTGATTTTGTCGCTGCTCGCTCTCGGTGTCTTTATCACCTTTCGCATCTTTCACTTCCCGGATATCACCGCCGACGGGTCGATTACTTTTGGCGCGGCGCTTTGCGCCGTGCTGCTCGTCCAAGGCGTCGATCCGTTTTGGGCCACTGCGGCCGCCTTTGCCGGAGGGGTGCTGGCGGGCACGATCACCGGTTTCCTTAATACTTATTTCAAAATCCAGGCGCTGCTTGCCGGCATTCTCGTGATGACGGCGCTTTATTCCGTCAATCTTCATGTCATGGGTAAGAGCAACGTGCCCTTGCTTTCCGAAAGTACTATGGGGACCTACGCCGAACGGGCGGGCGCCCTGGTGCTAGGCTCCACCGGCGATATCAACCTCGGCGGCTGGCTGGTCAGCATGCGCGACATTTCGATGTTGCTGATGGCCTTTGCCATTGTCGCTCTTATCGGGCTCGGGCTTTATCTTTTTTTTCGCACCAATCTGGGCACCGCCATGAGGGCGACCGGCGACAATTCTCAGATGATCCGCGCGCTCGGAGCGAACGTGGAAAGCATGACTGTCCTCGGCGTGGCGATCTCCAACGGCTTGGTCGCGCTATCGGGAGCGCTGTTGGCGCAATACCAGGGATTTGCCGATGTTCAGATGGGTATCGGCATGGTAGTCTGGGGACTCGCCAGCGTCATCATCGGCGAAGCCTTGGTTGGACCGGGAAGTTTGGGACTGGCCTTCACCGGCGCCGTCATGGGATCGGTTCTCTTCCGCTTGCTGGTCGCCATCGCTCTGCGTTGGGGGCTCGATCCCAACGATCTCAAACTGATCACCGCCGCCTTTGTTTTCGTGGCGCTGGTCCTGCCGCGGATTTTGACCAGGTTTGAAAAAAAGCCGAACGCCCTCAAGCCGGTTGCGGGAGCGCAGCCGGAATCGGTGCTCAATGCTTGAGCTCAAAAATGTTTGCAAGACGTTCAATCCCGGAACGTCCAATGAAGTGCAAGCGCTTTGCGGTGTCGACCTCAACATCGAGGAGGGTTCCTGGGTGATCGTGATCGGCACCAACGGATCCGGCAAATCGACCTTGCTCAACGCGGTTGCGGGCAGCTTCCCGGTGGATGCCGGCGCCATTCGACTCGCCGATCACGACGTGACGCGATGGCCGGAGCACCGCAGGGCAGAAATGATCGGTCGGGTCTTCCAAAATCCTTTCAGCGGCACCGCCGCCTCTATGTCCATCGCCGAGAACTTCGCGCTGGCGACGCGGCGCGGTCTTTGCCGGGGGCTCGGGTGGGCGCTATCAGCCAAGCTCAAGAAAAATTTGCGCGATCGCGTGAAGCAGTTGAATCTCGGCCTGGAAGACCGGCTCGGGAACATTATAGGCAGCCTCTCGGGCGGGCAGCGGCAGGCGCTGACCTTGCTCATGGCCACTTGGCTGAAGCCGAAATTGCTTCTTCTCGACGAGCACACGGCGGCATTGGATCCCAAGAGTGCTGATCAAGTCATTCACCTGACCGACGAAATCGTCTGCCGGGAAAAGTTGACCACGTTGATGGTCACGCATTCCATGCATCAGGGAGCCAATCTCGGTGATCGGCTGATCATGATGCACCGCGGACGGATCATTCACGATTTTCGCGGCGCGGATAAGCGGCGGCTGCGAGTGAATGATTTGCTGGCGCGTTTTGAAGAAGTCCGGCGCGCCGATCAGCTGGATGAAACCGCGGCGGACATGCTGAGGCGCGCCTACATCTGAAATCGGCCGGCGCGGTTTTCAAGAGGAAATACTATCCATCGCGCTGTGTTCTGAAAAAAACCTCAAGTCCGATGACGCCGTCCGGCAGACAGTTCTGCAGGCTCGTTGGCGGCAGCGGCGCCCATTTGATTCCCCGCAGCGCGTCGAGCCCGCTCCAATCGGTATTGAAGTTCTTACCGAGAGCGACCTTCACAGCTTCAATCAGCTGCTCCTCCGGCCCGGCAGCGTGAGCTGGCGAAGCCTGGCAGAACGACATGAGAATAGCGACGGCCGCACTGAAAAAAGATTTACGAATCATGCGAACTCCCGAGAACTCAAGCAAGCTATCACAGCAGGTTCGCTAGAACAAAAAGCTGCAAGGCGATGCTCGATCGCAGCGTCGTCGTTGGAGCCGGGCATACAACGCAGAGGGAGGAAAACTATGGCAAGGTTTTGAGAGGATCTGCTATGGTTGCGGCATGACCGGCCAACCCACAGGGACGTGGAAGACTTTATCGCATCAATGGGAATGCGCGGAAGGCTATCGCTGCTTTCAAAGTTCTTTTCCTGGGAGTTCGCGATGACTATGAAAAGACGATTTAAATTTTTGGTGAGTGCCGTGGTTCTTGGTTCTGTTGCTCGGAAGCGCATGGCTTATTCGGGCGCAACAGAGCAATAGACTGCTGGTGATCGAAGGCGCGACGTTGATCGACGGAACCGGACGTGCTCCCAGCGAAAATACCGTGATCGTCATCGCCGATGACAAAATCCAACAAGTCTTTCAAAAAGGGGCGAGGTTTTATCCGCAGGATGCCCGGATCATTCGTGCCGAGGGCAAAACCGTCATACCGGCGCTGTTCGATATCGATACTCATATCGGGCAGCAGGGATTGGAGGCGGCCGCGCAGGCCCTGTCGAACTACCTTTACTTCGGTGTCGTCAACATCTCCGATACCGGAGTGACGCTGATTCATGGAGAGGGACTGAAGAGACTCGAGGGCGAAGGTAAGCTTTTCGCGCCGCGAATCTTCGAAGCCGGCCCGACCTTTACCGTGGTCGGCGGACACCCGATTCCCACCAACCGCGCGCTTGGCCGCGCCATCGATCCGCGAACTCTCACCCAGATCGACGGGCCCAAAGACGCCGTGGAACAAGTGCAAAGGTACCGCAGTGAATACCAGGTCGCCACAATCAAAACCATCATGGAAAGCGGCGGCGTGTTGGGCTATCCGAGAATGTCCGTCGAGACGCTCAAAGCTCTGGCGGATGAAGCGCACAAGCTCGGTTTGAAGGTGTATACGCACGCCATTCAACTGCCGGATATCAGGGACTCGCTGAATGCAGGAGTGGATCTGGTCGCGCACGGCCTGGTGCAAGCGCTGACGCCGGAGAGCGATATCGCTCGACTGATGGCCAAAAACAAAGTGAGCTGGCTGCCGGATCTCAATAATTCCGAAGCCGCCATCAAATTGTTCGACCACGCTGAAATCTTCAATGATCCGGAAGTCAGAAAAAGTGTTCCGGGCCGCTACATCGACATGGCACGCGACCCGAAAGTACTGGCCAGCATGCGCCCGCGCCTGGAAGGCTCGCGGGTGCGGTTCGAAAGCAGCAGAAAAACCGTCAAAGTGCTTTACGATCTCGGCGTCAACATTCTGGTCGGGACCGATTCTACGGGCGCTCCCCACCGCATGTTCTATGGATGGGATTTGCACCGGGAAATGGAACTCTTGGTGGAAGCCGGTATGAAACCGATGGATGTCATCGTGGCGGCATCGCGCAAAGCGGCCGAATATTTGGGACAAGAAAAGGAATTGGGAACGATAGAACCGGGAAAAACGGCGGACTTGATCATCCTTTCCCAAAATCCTTTGGAAAATATTCGGAACACGCGCAGGATCGAGCAGGTGATCTACAGGGGCAGGATCATCGACCGCGATAATATTCCGATGTTGGATCCGTTCAAAGAAGGCATAGTCGCCACGGGAAGAGCAAACCAGCAAGTCGTCGACCTCAAAGTAGATCAAACTTTGATCAACCAGTTTCCGCCCGCTCCGGCCAAGGAGATGGTTTTGCAGCGGTGCTCGACCTGTCACAGCCTCAAAGTGCTTTTGGACAAACCGCGAACCGAAGAAGAGTGGGGGATCGCAACTTTCGGCTATGCTCGGCGGAAGAAATCAGGATGGGGAAACGATCGTCAGAGTATCTCACGGCCCACTTCGGTAAATGACATTCATGCCGCAGGATCTTATCGCCCTTCGGCCTTTCCAAGGAATGCGAGCGCTGTCGTTTCGTTATTGTAGACGGGCATAATTTGATCGAAGCCGGAAACGCTGAGGATCTCACGTACACTTGGCTGCGGACGGAGGAGGAGTGTTTGGGCGCCACGTGCGAGAGTCGACACCTCAAACGGACCGAGGCGCAAAGTGGCAATGCGTGATTGCCGGGCCAAACCTCCT
>CAVUZH010000022.1:0-483440 GCA_963745835.1 uncultured delta proteobacterium | reverse complement strand
CATGGAATCCAATCTCGTGAAGAATCTGGTGCGCGAACCGCTCCTCCACTTTCTGCTGCTCGGCGCGTTGATCTTCGTGGCGTTCAAATTCATTGCTCGCGAGACCAGCCAACCGGGCAAGATTCTCATCACTCAGGCCCGAATCGAGTCGCTCGAAACCGCGTTCAGCCGTACCTGGCGGCGGCCGCCGACAGGGAGCGAATTGGAAGGCTTGATCCGCGACTACGTTCGCGAAGAAGTTTTCGCGCGCGAAGCGGTCGCCCTAGGTCTCGATAGGGACGACACGATCATCCGCCGCCGGCTGCGCCAGAAGCTCGAGTTCATCTCCGAAGACGTCTTCGCCCACGCCGAGCCCACCGATGAACAATTGCAAGCGTACTTGAAAGCACACCCCGACGCGTTTCGCGGGGACCACCGGTTTACCTTCAGCCAGGTGTATCTCGACCCGCAGCGACGCGGCACCAATCTCAGCCGCGATGCGGCGCAGGTGCTCGCGCAGCTCGGTCGTCCTGGCAGCAAAGTTGATCCTGCAACGCTAGGCGACTCTCTCCTGCTCGAGAACGAGTTCAAGGCGCTGCCGGCGAGCGAAGTGGTGAAACAATTCGGCGAGAAGTTTGCAGCGTCGCTCGGTGAGATGACAACGGGACAATGGCAGGGGCCGATCGAGTCCGGCTTCGGCGTGCATCTGGTTTTGTTAAGCGAGCGCACCGACGGCTCGCTGCCGGCGCTGGAAGACGTGCGCGCCGCGGTGCGGCGCGAATGGACCAACGCGCGCCGGATGGAAGCGAACGAAAAGTTCTATCAAACCCTGCTGCAACGATACACCGTGACTATCGAGCGGCCGGAAGTTGCGAAAAGCGCAGACGGAAAACAAGTCGCCGAGGCGCGACAATGAACAATCGGCGTGCCACGAGTGTCGGGTGTCGAGTGTCGTCCGCGCTCTCGCATGTCCCACTCCGTGTGTTTACTTCTATTTCTTTTTTCCGGATTTCCTCTGTTCGCCCACGAAGTGCGGCCGGCTTATCTGGAGCTGCGTCAGACCGGCGCTGAAACTTACGACATCTTGTGGAAAGTGCCGGGGCAGGGAGAAGATCTGCGCCTGGGACTTTATGTGCAACTGCCGGAGAGCTGCTCAAACCTGACGCAACCGCGCGGCGCTTTCGCCGCCAACGCTTATACCGAGCGTTGGCGTGTCCAATGCGCGGGAGGTTTGAGCGGCGGCACGATCCGCATCGCCGGCCTTTCGGCGACACTGACCGACGTTTTGGTGCGCATCGAGCGAGTCGAAGGCTCGACCCAGATCACCCGTCTCACGCCGGCGACTTCCTCATTCGTTGTCGAAGCCGCGCCTAGCCGGATGGAAATCGTCCGCACCTATCTCGTTCTCGGCATCGAGCACATTTTAACCGGCGTGGACCATCTGCTGTTCGTGCTCGGCCTGCTGCTGCTGGTGCGCGGATTCGGCCGGCTGGTCAAAACCGTGAGCGCATTTACGGTCGCGCACAGCGTTACCCTGGCGTTGGCCACGCTCGGTTTTGTTCATGTTCCCTCGCCGCCGGTGGAAGCGGTGATTGCCTTGAGCATCGTCTTTGTCGCCAAAGAAATTCTCCGCAGCCGCGGCAGGTCCGCGTCCACACAGCCCAGTCTGACAGAGCGTCAGCCGTGGCTCGTCGCATTTTCGTTCGGATTACTGCACGGGCTGGGATTCGCCGGCGGATTGAGCGAGGTGGGATTGCCGGAAGGACATATCCCGCTCGCGTTGCTGCTGTTCAGTATCGGTGTCGAGGTCGGTCATTTCGGCTTTATCGCGGTGGTGTTCGCATTGATGGCTCTCGGCCGCCGAGCGATGCAATGGCTGCGCTTGCCGGCACTCCAATCAAATCAATCCGCCGTGCTGCGACTGCTGCCGCCCTATGCGATCGGCGGCACGGCCATGTTCTGGCTGATTGAACGAATCGCGGCATTTTGAATTACGGAAATGGGAACTGAGTCATACGGTCGCGAGGCCAAGTTGAACGCAAACGCGATGCACAGATCAAGCTGCTTTTGTGACGCGACGCATCAACCAGGGAGAAGTATGACAAAGCCGAAAGAACTTAGGCTTCCTAAAAATAAGAGCGGATTTGCCGCGAAGGCTCACGTGAAGATGGCAACGAGAATTCCACGCGAGATTACCCCGCGGAATTCCATTAAGACGCGAAGCGGCACGCCGAGATTTTTTGACGTCGCATGGGAGAATGAGCTCCCGCTTTAATCGGACCGGATTCCTCGCGCGCAGCCGCATGCGGAGATCAGACGAGCGTTGGTAACGCTCGCCGCGCAATTTGTGACACGGAATAAGTTTTTGAGGTGTAAGCCGACCGAATCGCAATAGGAGGTTCGCTATGATCGCTCGCTATCGTGCAATATTAATCCTTTTCGGATTAGCCGTGCTTTCCGGATGTGCGTCGACCAGGGTCACGCAGCAAACATCAGCAGCGAGCCCGCAGTTTGCCCGTCCGAATCAAATCTTGGTTTACGACTTCATCACCGACCCGGCCAGGATCCCAACCGATTCCCCTTTACGGGATGACCTCAGTGCGCCGAGCACACCACTCACCTCGGAGGAACTGGAAGGGGGGCGCAGACTTAGCGCCATCATCACGAAAAGCGTGGTTGCGGATATCAAGGCCATGGGTCTTCCCGCAGTGCAAGCCAGACCAGGAGCCGCGCCGCAACTTGGCGACGGCGTGATTCGCGGTTACCTGGTTTCGGTGCAGGCCGGCAGTGCGGCCAAGCGCTTTGTAATTGGATTCAGCGCAGGGAGTTCGGAGATCGATACGGTCGTGGAAAGTTATGTGATGACATCCCAGGGGTTACACCAGCTTGGATCAAAGACACTTAGCTCGTCCGGAAACAAGACACCAGGAATTATCGCGCCTGCCGCGGTCGCGATTGCGACCGCCAATCCGATCGGACTGATCGTCGTCGGCGCGACGAGGGCTTATGGCGAGGTGAGCGGTAGCAATACGCCTGAAGGGAGAGCGAAGGCGACTGCCGACGCGATTTCAGAGCAACTCAAGATTAGATTTCGGGAACAGGGCTGGATTAATTGAGAGTCGGAATGCGCGATGGGGGGTCTCCGCTAGACGTGACTCTAAAACAAACGTGCGTTCTCCAGTCGCGATAGCGGTGGCAGATTGTTGGCTTGCTCAAATTTTCTGGCGCGTGCGCCTATTGTGTGATGCACCTACTGATTCAGATGCGCATGTGCGTAGCGCAACGCATCGGCGGAGACCTTGAGCAAGCCGTCGAACGGCCCATCCATCTCCAATATGAGGAATATGGCGCAGCCAACAGACAGCGCGCAAACGAAGAGGACCGTAACAACCAGGGCGTTCCGAGGAGCGAACAACCCGAAGCTAGTGAATGTGATCGTGAGCCAAAACAGGAGGACCGCAAGGAACGCCACAGGAATTGACGCCCCGGTGCCAGTCATCGCAAGCCACCTGGCTTGTAAGATCGCTTCCGCGAGGTCCAGCGCTCGCGCCTGGAGCGCCCGCTGCGAGTCGTCGTGCGGCTTCAGGCCCCGGACTGCGTCCGCGAGTCGCTCAGCTGCCAACCCGACGCCCGAGGTCAGCGGGTCCAGATTGGCTGGCTTGGATGAGCCGTGCCCCCAAATCGTGTCGATTCGCGCCCCAACCAGGCGCTGCAGGCCCTTGCGAATCTCGCCGGTCTCGGGCCCGTAGCGAGCAAGTACGCGGTCGAGAGCGAGGAGTTGAGTGGCGGTTTGCTTCACGGCTGTGTCCACAGCATCAAAGGAATTCTTGGCGGAGGCGGTGACGAGGCCAAGAACGAGGGCGGTTATCGTGGCAATCAGCCCAATGCCAACCTTCACCGTTTCACTCGACTCAGAGAGCCAATGTTCTGGCAAGGCCGTGCCCAACCTCATTCCGAGGAGCGCACCCACGAACGTACATGTGAACACGAGAGTCCCGACGATAGTAGCATCCACCGTTCTGCCTCCGACTTTCGCGGCTGTGCTTGTTTTGTGCCTGAAGCTGGGCAGAACATACACCTTCCATTGTGGAAGAAAAACCAAGCGGGGCTCGAAATGGTTGGGCGTTCTTGTTTATGATTGGTTTTTCGTCCGCTCTGCATTGACTGTTAATCAGCGGGTCCGGGTTCGAGTCTCGCCGGCTCAGTTTGGCCGAAGCCTAGACCTGATTCTTCGCTCATAATGTCTGGCCGAATTTCAACGCGCTGCGCTGATATGTGACACCAAGAGAAATGGACGTATCCACACACAGCGAATAGTGGTCCCACAACTAAAACGCAGGAGGATGGATGCGATTGGGGTTGCGACGGTTGCCGGTCCTAAAGGCATTGTGGACAAAGAACGCTCGCCCGACCTGGCGGGACTCAGAAGAACGGGTGATTGTCCTCTACTCCAACATTTCATTCTCGTGGAGGAGTTATGTTGCACTTGGTGATATGGGGTGTGCGCAATCGCGCGAAGATCTCTCTGAGCATTGTGCCGATGCCGATGCTGGCGCTTGTCGGGCTCGTCCTGCTTTCCGTGGGATGTGCTACGCCCGTTGGCGTGACACAGGTGGGCCTCCAGGCCGGCTATCGCCTCCAGACCGAAAATGCCCTCTCGGCGGGCGAGCCCTCTGAACCGTCCAAGACGGTGCTCAGGCGACTCGGGCTTCTGGACCGGTTCGAGGAGCAACCGGAGACGGTTCTCGCCGAACTGCATCGTGGATTAAGCCCAGCGGGTGACGAGGATCGCCTATTTGCGCTGGCCGAGCTGTCCTTTCTCAACGCGCAACAGACGGGTGACCGCGAGTATTTTCTCGCCTCGGCGGTCTATGCCTGGGCGTTGCTCTTTCCTGGCGAAGCGGCTGGTGCTCAACTCCAACGGTCGGATCCCCGACTGCGGCTGGCGTACGATTTCTACAACCAAGGCTTGGCCCAGGGGCTGACTGGATCCGGAGAAAACACGCCCGGCGCTATGACTGATGATACGGCCGAGGTACGACTCCAACCTGGAACACGGACTCTCCCGTTCGGCACTATGGAATTGACACTGGACGAGTCCGGGTTATCGTGGGGTGGGTACCGGCTCGAACGATTCATCCCAACGACGACACTCGAGATTCGAGGCCTGAGAAACCGCTATTTCCATCCCGGCCTCGGGGCATCCCTTGCGGCGAGCCTTGCGCCGGGCGCGGCGTCGGCGAAAGTGGTCGGATCGAAGCGCCTCGGGCCTCTGATCAAGGTGCCGGTGACAGCATTGCTGCGTGTTCAGGACGCCCGCGGGAGCCTGGCCAGCGGGCGGCTCCGTGGGCGCCTTGAGGTTTACGCCGCAGACCACGCTTCGACCGTATCGGTGGATGGACAGGCGCAGCCTCTGGAATACGACCCGACAGCAGCCTTAGCATACCAGCTCGATAACAGCCCGCTCTACGCCATGGAGATTGCTGCCTTTCTCAGAGCCGGCGTCTTCGCACAACGCATGCCACGCGACCGGACTCAAGACGGTCTGTTTATGCTGCACCCGTACAGCCGCGGTAAGATCCCAGTGGTGCTGGTGCACGGCACACTGTCGAGCCCCGTGCGGTGGGCGGAGCTGGTGAACGAGCTCGAGGGGGATCCACGCATCCGCCAACGATTCCAGATCTGGATCTTTCTCTACGACACCGGCAACCCGATTGCCTACTCGGCTGGCCGGCTGCGAGCGGCGCTGACGACCACGTTGCAGGAACTCGATCCCGAGGGGAAAGACCCCGCGCTCCGGCGCATGGTCGTGATCGGGCACAGCCAAGGGGGGCTTCTGACGAAGTTAACCGCCATCGACAGCGGGACGCGATTCTGGGACCGCGTCAGCAGCAAACCGTTCGATGCTATCGAGGTCAACACCGAGACCCGCGCTCTCCTGCAACAGTCCGTCTTCTACACGCCTCTTCCTTTTGTCGCCAGAGTAGTGTTTGTGGCGACGCCTCACCACGGCGCGTTACTCGCCACCGGTGGGGTGGGCGCGACTGCTGCCTGGCTTGTAACCTTGCCGGTGGGGCTGCTCGGCCAGCTCGGCCAGGTCGCCCAGGCCGCCATGGTGACTGGTGACGAGAAGCTAATTGCGGTGCTCCGGAGACCTCCCACTGCCATCGACAACATGAATCCGAGCAACCCAGGCCTCCAGATCCTGCAGTCTATCCCGGTTTCGTCCCGGATTCCGGCGCACTCGATCATCGCGGTAGAGGGTGATGGGCCGAAGGAACAAGGGGATGACGGAGTCGTCGCCTACACCAGCGCACACATCGACGAGGCGGTCTCCGAACTGGTGGTGCGTTCAAGTCACTCGGTGCAGGGAAATCCACAGGCCATCGAAGAGATCCGGCGCATCCTGCTTGAACACGCCGCGGTGCCGGGAGAAAGTCGCTAGAGCCGAACGTGCGCGCGCTCCAGTCACTCCACAGAGTCGTATGCCGGAATCATCGAAGCAGCGCGCCGAACTTCTATCTGTACACCCTGGGGAGCGATGCAGGGGCTATGCCGGCGCGCTTTCGTAGGCTCTCCGTTTTTGGCTGGCTGATCGTTGCGCTGGCGGCTGTGAGCGTCGAGACCCACGCCCAGGATCTCGAACCGAGGGCGTTCGCGAATACGCCGGTCGGGCTCAACTTCTTGATCGGCGGGTATGTGTATTCGAAAGGCACTCTGGGCACGGACCCGTCGGTGCCACTGGAAGATACCGAGGTTACGCTTAACAGCGCCGTGCTTGCCTACGTGCGGACGATGGACTTGTGGGGCCGGTCGGGGAAATTCGACGTGATATTACCCTATACTTGGGCATCTGGAAGCGCCAAACTAGCCGGGCAGCCGCGCAAGCGGGATGTTTCCGGACTCGGCGATCCGAGGTTCCGTTTTTCGATGCTGCTCTACGGGGGTCCGTCGCTTTCGCTGGACGAGTTTCGCGACTTCCAGCCGGATCTGATCATTGGAACGATGCTTGAGGTGACTGCTCCCCTCGGGCAGTACGACTCCGACAAACTGCTAAACATCGGCACCAACCGTTGGTCCTTCAAGCCGGAGGTCGGAGTCTCCAAGACAATTGGACCGTTGACCTTGGAGCTCGCCACCGGGGTACGTTTCTACACTGACAATAACGACTTTCTCGACGGCCAAACTCTGCAAGTCAGCCCGATCTATTCTGTGCAGGGACATCTCATTTACTCCTTTACTCCAGGGATATGGGTGGGGCTCGATGGTCTCTACTATACCGGCGGGCGCCCGACCATCGACGGAAAAAAAGACGAAACCCTCGCGAACGCCCGCGTGGGCCTTACCTTGACCCTGCCGGTTAACCGGTATAACTCGGTCAAACTCTACGGCAGCACGGATGTTTATACGAAGACCGGCAGCGACTTCGACTTGGTGGGGATGGTCTGGCAATTCCGTTGGGGCGCGGGACTTTAGAGTCGAACTGCTGGTCGCAGCTAGGAAAAATTCTAAACCAAATGCAACTTGTCACCGGCCATGGTGATTTGTACCTTTTTGTGCCGTGACTTTGCCACAAACTTTGCCAGAACTATTTGTATTATGTGTTCGAATCAGTAAATTGACTCGTGGCGATCAGCCCAATGCCAACCTTCACCGTTTCACTCGACTCAGCGAGCCAATGTTCTGGCAAGGCGGTACCCAACCTCATTCCGAGGAGCGCGCCCGCGAACGTACATGTGAACACGATAATCCCGACGATAGTAGCATCCACCGTTCTGCCTCTGACTTTCTCGGCTGTGCTTGTTTTGTACCTGAAGCTGGGCAGAACATACACCTTCCATTGTCGAAGACAAAGCAAGCGCGGGCCTCGAAATGGTTGGGCGTTCTTGTTTATGATCGGTTTTTCGTCCGCTCTGCATTGACTGTTAATCAGCGAGTCCGGAGTTCGAGTCTCGCCGGCTCAGTTTGGCCGAAGCCTAGACCTAATCTCGTAATGTCTAGCCGAATTTCAACGCCGCGGAAGCTGAACGACGGATAAAGAGTCTGCCTGGGAGACTGCGGGCTCAGGGTGTCAGGCGTCAAGTACAGAGTGGAATGCTGCAATGTTGGAAATTTGGATCGTGGGTGCCTGGTTGGATGAGGGCCTCGGCATTCCAGAATCTCCCAGTTCTCCCAATTATTATTCCAATCGGCCGCCTGCGTTAAATGTTTGTTGGGCCGTCGGCGAAACCAATGTGTCCAACCACTATAAGCAGGGCGACAACGGCTGACCGGCAAGATCAACAAGGTCACGATCGAGGTGAAGTGAACAAATGGAGGGCAGCGAAAAACTAATTGATGGGGCAAAGGAGTCATATTAATGAAAACATCCAGAGTTGTCGGGGCGTTGTTATTTCTGGTCGTAATTTCTCTTGTCGTTAAGGTCGAAGCGCAGGAGGCTCCGCCTGCGACTGCGTACTCCGGCGATTTCTGGCAGCGCTCTACGCTGACCGGCGACTGGGGCGGACTGCGCAACGAGTTGGCTGCCAGAGGCGTCACCCTCGACATGAGCTTGACTCAGGCGGCGCAAGGCATTGTTCATGGCGGCAAAGACACCGGCTGGCAATACGGCGGCGGGCGCGGCGACATCATCCTAAATCTAGACACGCAGAAACTCGGCCTTTGGCCCGGAGGATTTCTAAACGTGGAGGTTGAAGGGAATTTTACTCCGGCCGACACTATTCCGAAATCGATCAACGGCAAAACCGGCGCACTCATGCCGGTGAACAGCAATCAATTTTTTCCCACTACGGCCGGCGACAACTTCAACCTCCCCGCTTTGAATTTTACCCAATTTCTGTCGCCTTACTTCGGCTTCTCTATCGGGAAGTACGCCACTATCACCTCCACCTCCGGAGATATGAACGAGTTTGCTCATGGCAAAGGCGACACCCAGTTCATGAACGCCGCATTGAACTTCAATCCGATGATGTCTGTGACAATGCCTTACTCGACATTGGGCACGGGCCTGATCGTATTGCCGACCAAAGACCCGCACGCGGCGATTGTGAGCTTGTTTGTAATGTCATCTACCGGCGAGGCGAGCACCAGCGGCTTCGATGACTTGAACGATGACAATTTGACCTTTGCCGGTGAGGGCCGCGTGAGGACCGACTTTTTCGGCCTCACCGGGCATCAGCTTTTAGGCGCGACTTATTCAAACCGGAAATTCACTTCGATCGATCAGAACGCACGCTTCATATTCGAGAACGGCGCATTCGAAGAGGAGAAAGGCTCGTGGAACGTTTTTTACAATTTCGATCAGTACTTCTATGAACCGAGGAAAGCTTCCGGAGAAGGCATCGGCGTCTTCGGACGCTTTGGCGCTTCGGACGGTGATCCTAACTTCATGCATTTTTTCTACAGTCTGGGGATTGGCGGCAAAGGCGTTATCCCGAGCCGTGAACGCGACCGTTACGGATTCGGCTTTTACTACATCGACGTCAAGAACCCGAAACTTCAGGGCCTGTTTCAAACCACGAAGTTGTTGCGCGACGAGTACGGGTTCGAAGCTTTCTACAACGTCGCGATCACGCCATGGCTGCAGCTAACGCCGGACATCCAAATCGTTAGAGGCGCGCAGAAAGAAAAGATCACCATCGGCAACCTTCCCGGACCCTTGGGTCTACCCTTCATCGCCAGTCGGAAAAGTATCGAAACCTCGACCATCTTAGGCTTGCGGCTGCAGATGGTGTTCTGAGAAGGGTCGAGGGACGAGCGCCGAGGGTGTGAAGAAAAATAACAGTCCACACTCCACACCCGACCTCGGTACTGGGCAATCCGAAACCTGAAGGAGAAAGACAATTAGAAGTAATTTGGTGAAAAGAACTGTCGGCGTTGCGATCGCGATAATCACGCTCGCTTTCGACGTCTTGAATCCGGCTGCTGCGCCTCGGCTATGACTGCAACTGTAAGCAGTACTAGAATTGATGAGACACCAGCTTTCATCATCGCACGGTATTCGTTATGTATCGTGCGTGCGGTAGCAGTGAAAAGTGAGATTTACAGCGGAAGGTATTCGTTGAGGGGAAGAGCAGATTCAGCCTGAGATTGAACTGAACGACGCTTCAATTCAATCTTCTCACCGTCGATCGGTTGATTGCTAAACAAGCGCGAGGTAACAACGCGGCATTTTTCACATGTCAACGTCTTAGCAGCCCTACTGAGCTGCGGATTATGATGGACCAGCGCTGCAAACTCCACCGCCGCATCTGCTTAGTATCTTTTGTGCCAGAGAATGCCAACGCCGCTTGATCCAGTGGTGGACGTCGAGCTGGTGATCTTCCAATCGGGTCCGATCTGGTACTCTATCGAAACTTCCTGTCCGGCTTCTCCCGATAAATCTTGAGAGATGGAAATGTAGGTGCGGCTGCCTATATACCTGCGCAAGCCGATCTGACCACCGCCAGTGTCGATCTCACCGAGATCGAGTCCTAATCTGTCCAATCCCAGCGCCTCAGACAGCGCCTCTGCAACTTTCTCCGCCGCAAATCCGCCAGCCATCTCGGCCGCGCTTTGCTGCAATGTATCCTGTTCGTTTCGGTTCAAACTATTGAGCGGCTTGCCAAAGAGCAGGACCGCAAGAATATCGGCTTGCTCCAATGCCGGCTCGCTTCGCAGCGTCAGAACAGGTTTGTCCACAGTGCCAGTGACAATGACTTCAACTTGGTATTGCGGTAAACGGTATTGCGCTACGATATCGAGCGCGGGATTGAGTGTTTCATCGCCTCTAAACGCCACCTCGCCGCGAATCAGATTGAAGCGCTTGCCTTGAAAACTGATCCATCCCCGTACGGCGGTGATTGTCCCTATCAGACTAATCTCTTTTCCGGGTTCTTTTACGGCCCGTAATTTTCCGCTTAGCTCCACGTTGGCTTCCGGATGTCGGATCCACGCCTGATTCGGCACGACCACTGACAAATCCACTCTGGCGTTTTTCAACAGTTCATTCTCGGCTGGTCGCGCGGTCTTGTTCTCTTGGGTCTGCGCCTGTTCGCGTTGTTCACCGCGGACGATGACGATGGTTTCATCCCGCGTGAGCGGTCTCTTACCACGGCTCAGAAAAGCTAAATCCGGGCGCAGTTCGGCATTGAGCACTTCGATCTGGCCCTTCAATGAAGGTTTTCCCAGAGGTCCCTGCGCTTCGATATTGCCCGCCACCGTTGCTCGGTATTGTTGTGTCTCGATCGCTGGCCAGCGAGAAAGGGCCAGTGAAACCTTGAAGTCCTCCGGGCTATAATCTTTCAAAGACAGAGTACCGCTGCCGTTTAAACTTCCCTCTTTGGCGCGGGCCGAAATCTGGCGCAGCGAAACAGTCTGTCCATCGAATTTTCCGTCTGCATTGATCGCCGCAATCTGCACGCCAAGCGGCTTAATCGCCACGCCTCCGTCTTGCAGCTGAAATGTGCCGCGAAGTATGGGCTTGGTCATCGGGCCTTGGGCAGTGACATCCAATGCGATGGTACCTGCTATGCTCTGCGCCGCCTCGCCACTGAACGCGTTTAAAAAAGCGATGCTCAAACCACTTGATTGAACGCGCAGATCCATGTCTCCGGTAGTTTCTGCTTGCCACTGAGGGCTCCATCTCAGAATGAGCGGAATCGTGCCGTTTGCGGTCAATACATGATCGGCGTCCTGGCGTACGGTCAACTTGATATCTGCGCTCGGAGATCTGTAGGCGATCTCACCGATAACGCCGCCGTAGCTTTGTCCGCCGATGCTACCATCGGTCAGATTCGCTGATGCGGTAATTTCCGGCGTCGCTGCCGTTCCGGTGACCTGAGCACGCATATTCAAAGTCCCGCTCATGGGAAGCGGCTTGGGTAAAAATGCGGAGACTGCGCTAATCGGCAACCCTTCCACCGTGACGGTGAGATCCTGTTTGCCGCTGATGGCGAATCGGCCGTTGAGCGCTATCTGCTGGAGCCGATTTCTTAAGACCAAACCCTCTATGTCGAAGTTATCGCCGCCTGCGGTGATCGTTGCCGGTCGGGAGAGCTGCCAGACTCCGTCATCGAGAGTCACCGCGATCCGATCCAGGCGGGCGACGATAAGTTGGGGCTGATACTCCACTTGGCCGGCGAGAATATGCGCGCGCTTGGCCTGATCCATGGCTTTCACGTCGATCCCGATTTCATAATTTTTGTTAGAGGAGAGTCCGATCGAACCGTCGAGTCTTTGCAGGGAGATGCCTGCTTGGATTTCAGCGAGTCGAACCTTCATGGTTCCTTGCGGCAGGGACTGCGGACCGGCGAGGCGGAGGTCAAAATCGATGCTGCCGCTCTTGATTGTCGTATCCTGCAGACGTAATCCCGCCAGCTTCATCGTGCCTTGTGACTGCAGGTCGGCAATATTGCCGCTGGCCCGGCCGGTGAGCTCGATGGAACCTGAACCTTTCTGATTCGCTAAAGCGAGCCACGGTGTTAGGTTGGCTGAGCGAACAACATAGTTCAGTTTGCCGTTTTGCTTTGGATCCAGACCAACATCGCCTTGCACCGTGAGCATTGCATCTTGAGTCCTGGCCGTTGCCTCGAGAATCTGAAGTCGTTGCTGTGCGAGATTGGCAACCACAGAACCTTGTTGCACTTCCACGGGTCCAATAGTGGACGGCAAGATCGTTAGCTCCGCGCGGGCGACCATGTCGCTGGGGCTGAGTCCGGCGCCTTTGACAATGCCTTTGAGGCTGATCTTACCTGCAATTTGCTTTTCATCGCCCGCCGCTTTTTGTATGTCGAGATTTTCCACGCCAAGAGAGAGCTGGTATGCAGGTTTCTCCTTGAGAGAAACTTCGCCTTGCCATGAAGCCAGACCGATTTTGCTCTTTAAGTTGCCATTGATCTGCGCAAGGCTCTCATGCACTCGGCCATCCATGGAAAATTCTCCCAGGGCCCATCCTTGAACAGCCGCATTCTGCATCCGAATCACGCCTTTGGCATCGAGACCAGCCAGGGAAAAACCCATGCCGCCGCCCTCAAGAGTCGCGCTTACAACGCCGCCGATATCACTCCTGCCAAGCAACGTCGGTAAATCAAAACCGCTTAGGTTAATCGTTCCGCGGTAACGCGGTGTCTCGCCGGCCGCTTCGAGCTCAAGATTGGCCGCTAATTTAGCGCCCGCCGCCGCCAAATCGATGTCGAAAGACAACGCGTTGAGCGGTCCGGTGACTGCGATATCACCGACGACGTCTGGTCTAATCGGCCAGTCGGCAAAGACACGGCTAATGTCGGGCGGGGCAAGCCTTTCAACGGCGATTTTCACGTCCAAGTTGGTGGCTCGCAGGTCGGTGATTTTTCCATTGAGTTTGACCCGCGAGTTTCCGGTCGTCACTAGGAGATTTGCCACTTCAAAAGTGTCTGTGCCGTCAGTTTCACGGTAGGCCAAGGCGCCATCGATACTCAGCTCCGGCAAACCTGGTGAATTTAAGCTCGAGGCAACGCGGCTAAGGTCGATGGTGACCATTTTAGGGCGAGCATGAATCCGGCCGTCGAGAGTTAAATTGTCTAGGGTGTAGTTTTGCGGTTTCGGACCTGCAAGTCTCAGTTCGATGTGTCCCTCTCGTAAACTGACCGAATTCAAGAACATAACGAGCCCTGAGGTTTCTTCGTTCTGTGGCTGCTTCGGGGAAAAAGCTTGCACGATGTTCAGCTGATTATCTTCATCACGTCTCAAACGAAGTGTCGGCCGGCTTCCTGCGAGTTGAAAAATGTGCAAGCGACCCCATATCAGTGGGAATAGTGAGTAGGAAATCGTTAGTTCGGGCACCTCGAGAATTTCAGCGCCTTCGTGCCGTACGACAACATCACGCAGAATAACATTGCCCCAGATAGAGCCGTCGATTCGACCTAAACTGACGGAGCCCACGATCGTATCGTTGATCTCCGTCACCAGTTTGTCCCGGACAAATTCACGAAAGCGATCGGTGTGAGTGATGATCGCCGCCGCGATGATCAAGACCAGCAGCAAAACCCCGAGGCTCAGGGCTATGCGATACAAGATGGCTAACAATCTGCTCATTTTAGAAGGATGCCCCTACACTGAAATGAATTTGCCAAGCGCGGTCGCCGCGCGGCGGGTTGAAAGGAAAACCGATATCTAGCCGCAATGGACCCACAGGCGTGCTATAGCTCAGGCCGAAACCCGTTGAGAATTGGATATCGTTAACGGGAATATCGAATGATTTCAACGAGACCTGCCCGAAGTCGACGAACAGGGCTCCTCCTAACTCCCGCCAAACCGGACGACGCACTTCCACGGAACCTTCAATCAAGCTCAGACCGCCGAGCGGTTCGTCGGCGCTGTTGAGCGGGCCGAGCCGGCGCCTGCCGTAGCCGCGGACACCGCCCTGGCCGCCGGCAAAGAAGCGCTCGAACAACGGATAGTTCTTTTTTGAACCGATTGCATCGGCGACTCCCAACTTTAGACGTCCGGCAAAGATCGTGTCCCAGCCTATTGGGAAGTACTTTTTCGCTTCGCCTGTCAGCTTGAAGAATTCGTAGGGGCCACCCCAGATCCCGCCGGCTTGATCCGCGTTGAAGGATAGGATCTCGCCTCGGGTTGGATTGAATACGTCATCAGTGCTGTTCCAGACCAAACCCAATGAAGGACCGGTCAAAATACCTTTCGTTCTGATCTCTCCCAAGGCTTGTGGTGTGGCGTCCGCTACACCGCTCAGTTCAT
This sequence comes from uncultured delta proteobacterium, assembly GCA_963745835.1. Classification (GTDB taxonomy): domain Bacteria; phylum Desulfobacterota; class Binatia; order UBA9968; family UBA9968; genus WHTF01. The sequence continues at coordinate 468,746 of CAVUZH010000022.1, read as the reverse complement.
TGTTTTCGACCCGGTAGCCGAAAAAGCCGAGAACCTTTGGGGAGAAGCGATGCTCAAGACGGCCGGAGAATCGACTTACTGTGCGCTTGAACGTTTCTTCTTCTTCCACAGCGTGGCGCAGGTTTAGTCCCGCCTGGGTGTGACGTGTAAAAAAGTGGGGCTGAATAAAATCGATGGCTCCGCTGGCGACGATCGAAGAGTATTTGCCTCGAATCCATAATCGCCTTCCGTCACCCAACCAGTTTTGATGGCGCCAATCCAGTGAAACGCGGAATTCCTCCTCAGTGCTGTAACCCAATCCGAGACTGATTTCGCGCGGCGGCTTTTCGGTAACCTGAACTTCCATTGGAACCACCGTCGACGTTCCAGCGCTCTCCTGGGGATTTATTCTGAGGGCGCTGAATAGATCCAACGCCAGGATTTGCTGGCGGGATTCCCGGATCTTTTTTAGCGAAAATATTTCGCCGGGCTCGTAGGCAAGCTCTCTCCGAATCAAATAAGGCTCGACCTGGTCGGTTCCCTTGATCTCGGTGTCACCATATACGGTCTTCGGTCCCGGCTGCGCCGAGTAACGGACAACAGCTTGATCTTGTTCCAGATCTAGCTCGGCGCGGCGTTGAGTCTGGGCGTGCGCATGGCCGTTGTCCATCAGATGATTTCGCAAGAAGAGTTCCGCGTCCTGATACTTCTGTTCGCGGAAAATCTCGGTGGATGTGATGGGAAATTTCTCCGGTAAAGGCGGATAATCCGGCGGCTCAGCGCCTACTTTTATAAGCACCTGTGAGATCACGATGGGACTATTCTCTTCCACGTAAATCTCGAGACTCACGAGGCTTCGCGTCTCATCGGGATCGATGTTGTGAGTTATTCGGCTTTTGTAATAACCCTCGGATTGATAAAACCGCCGCAGCCGGTCAAGGTCGGTGGCGAACGTGACGGGGTCGAAAAGTGGCCGCTCTTCCCAGAACCGATACCAGGGGCGTGCCTGGATTACCATCTCCGTGAGAAGTTGGCTATCGGGAAAACGTTGGTTGCCCGAAATCTCGACTTTTTCCACCCGCCACTCGCGGCTTGGATCGAGTTCTTCGACTTGAATAGCTGAAGCGCGGCACGCCAATATCAGCCATATCGCCAGTGCAGAAAGCAAAGAGGGTATGAATTTCATTTGTAGCTAGTCTCGAACCCTAGTTCTCAACTAACACCGTGATCAACGCAAGTGAATTGTTCACTCCCGTGCCTTCGCTTCTGCCGGGCTTATTCTCCATCGGTATACAAGCGTTCCTCCACCTGCAGATTCGGTTCATTTAAGTTTCCACCCTTTATCCCCGGTGCTCAATAGGCCGGCAGCCGGCGCACCATGCGCACCCAGACAGAATTGAATCCGTCCGTGCCTTTCTCGTTCGAGGCTTCGCCGCTCATTACAGTGTGTCCGGATGATTGGAGCTCGAAACCGGGTGGGCTCTGAAAGCGCTGACAAATGCCGGCAAGGCTGCTGAGGAACGCGGTCGTGTGTTCTGAGTTCTATCGAGTTGATCGAGGAATTGGCTAATCGCCATCCATGGGCATGGCCTATTCCCGGTAAGCGATCGTGCTGAGTAAAGCGTTCTCTGCTTGGCGCGAGTCGAGGCGTGTGTGCTGTACCACGATCGGCACGTCGGATTCGATGACGCTGGCAAAATCGGTAGCCGGTGGAATTTTTTCCGGATCTCTCAAATCGTTAAACCGCACGTGCTTTGTCCGGCGCGGGGCCACTGTAATCGCATAGGGGCCGGCAGGTTCGCGATCAGAGAAGAAGACGGTAATGAGGACGTGAGCATCCTGATCCGCGGTATTAAGCAAGCAGACGGTCTCATGGCTGGTGAATTCAGGTTCGGGACCGTTGCTCCAGCCAGGAATATAGCCCTCCGGGATTGCCCAAAGCCTCGCTCCGATTGCCTTCATGTGTCTCTCCTAAACAGCGCAAAAACGCAACGAGCATGCCAGTACGATTTGCGATTCGTTTTCACAAAGGGGTTTGTCCCAGGTCGGAATTCACCCTATCCGGTGCGTCTTCGGGTGAGGCGGCAGTCGATCTGTGCCAAGCTAGATTGAGAGGATCTTGATTTATCAGCGATATAGTTAAATGATGACCCAGATCGTAGGACCTCAATAGAATTCGCAGCAGTCACTTAAGGTGGCTGCAAAGATAAGGGCACAATGTCTGCCAACGAACCAGCAATTCATAGCCAAACTTGTCCGCCGCCGCTCGATGAGAAGGTCCTGGTGTCACTGTACAAAGGGATTCCTGAGGCGATCATCGTTATCGAGTTCAAGTCGCGCTGTATCGTTTACTGGAATGAAGGCGCAACCTTGTTGTTTGGCTATTCGGCTCAGGAGGTCTTGCAACAGACCACCGAACGGCTGTACCTCGACAAGAATTGGTTCGATCGCATCTATCAGACCTCGATTCCCGACATCGAGCAAAACGGCTGCTGGCGCGGTGAATGGCAGTATCGCCGCCGTGACGGATCGCTTTTTGCCGCGGAAGCAACGTGCACGCTTCTGCAAACTGATAAGGGCGCCTACGTCGTAAAAGTTATTCGAGAAGTTACCGAACGCAACGAGGCGGAAAAGATTATTCTCGAATTGAATCAGCGTTTGGCGCAGCGCGTGATCGAACAAACATCCGAGTTGATGTCGAAAACCGAGGAGCTTCAGCACGAGGAGGCGCAACGCAAGCAGGTCGAGCAAATCCTCGGGAATTTGCTCCGCAACATCACCAATTACGCGGTTCTGATATCCGATGCCGATGGCCGCATCGTTGACTGGAACCGAACCGCAACCCGCATTCTGGGCCGCGAGAGTGACGATATGGCGGACCAGCGGTTGTCGGTTTTCTTTGCCGATCAGGAAGGAAGACAGGCGTTAATAAAAAAGGCGCTTGATGAGGCGAGTGATCAAGGAACATTTCGCGATTACCAACTGCTGGTGCGCAAAGACGGCTCACAGTTTTATGCTAGGGTCATCGTCTTTGCGCTACGTGACGACGCCGACGGTTTGCAGGGATTTTTGATTTTATTGCGCGATGACTCGCAGGAACGAAATCTGAGAGAGAAGTTACGGGAAAAGGAACATCTGGCGGCGATTGGAACCGCGGCATCCATGCTGGCTCATGAGATTGGCAATCCGCTGAACGGCATTTCCACCACAGTCCAACTGCTGGAGCGATTTATCAGTCGAGAGGGCATCAAAGCTCCGCCGCATATGCTAGCGACCTTGAAGGACTTGAAGAGTGAGATTGACCGGCTTACTTCTCTGCTGAACGAATTCAAAACGATCGCGCGACCTCAAAAACTTAGTCTTCAGCCGGTGAAGCTCGCCAGCGTCCTGCAAGAAACGATCTCGGGATTGGATATGGACGGCAAAGGGGACGTTCAGATTGTGTGGGAGTGCTCGCCGGATCTGCCGCCAATCCGCGGCGACGGGGCGAAACTCAAACAGGCGTTACTCAATCTTTTTAAAAATGCCGTAGAGGCGATGCCCTACGGCGGCACTTTGTCTGTAAAGGGATACTTGAACGGCGGGTCGATCTGCATCGATATCAGTGACACCGGTATAGGTATTCCCGATGACCTGAAGGTCTTTGATCTGTTCAGCTCGACAAAGCCGCACGGCACCGGTCTAGGGTTGTTCATTGTGCAGCAAATTATCCTTGCTCACGATGGCGTAGTTTCTTACGCCAGCACAGTAGGCAAGGGCAGCACCTTCCACTTGACCTTACCAGCCAATGTGACAGCGGAAGCCGCTGCGGACATTCGCCGCAACTAGCTTCCGCCGACAACGTTGCCAAGCTAAACCCGTCTGCATGAATCCTCTGATTACTCGGAGCCTAGGCGACCTTCAAGCTCATCGTCTTTGAATGGCAGTCGCTCAACATCTCCATTCGCCCCTAGCAGGCGCTGTCTCTTCTCCACGGCGGTTGCACAATCGATGCAGAGCGCCGCTGTCGGCATCGCCTTGAGCCGGCCGTGACCGATATCATTGCCGCATCGTTCACACTCGCCGAAAGTTCCCGCATCGATTCGTTCAAGAGCGTCGTCGATCTGGCGGAGCAGGGTCTGGCCGCGCTCTGTCAGGCGACTCTCCAAGCGAGTCATGCGATCCTTTTGGGCGCTCTCTTCGAGCTCGCTCTCACGCTCTTCTAACGATGGCTCGACTTCGTTCTGGCTGCCGACAATTTCTTGCAGCAGCAGAGATGATCGCTTGCGCCGCAAAGTCGCGCCGAGTTCCTTGGCCAATCGGTTGTTCATGGAAGTTCTCCCTTAGTTCACTTTGATGAAGGATGAACGCCGAGATGATAACTGCGCATCGTGACGAGTCATCCTTCGTAATTATTTTTACCTCGTGTCGCCGCTCTTACCGCAAGCCTGATTACTCGCGCAACGTTAGGCTGCTTCGAGTGCGCGTTAACTTGGTTTTCAAACGTGATGCTTCCTCTAAAAGCGTCAGGTTGGTGTGCAAAGCGAGGGCCAAGGATCGGCATTCGCGTCTTGAAGCTCGTGGTCATCTTTGACTATGGAGAAGCACGGAGTGCAGCGTTCAGCGAATCAGGCTCAAGGAGATTCAACGTCCTAGAGTTGGCATACTGCTCAAGTTCGTCGTCCCACGGGTGGGAAGAGAACATTCACCGCAATAGTTTTCTTTGCAGTTCTGCGTTCTCGTGAAGCTGCACAGAAACACAACGCTTTTACACATCAAATAATTTTGCTCATCGTGGCATTTCAATTGCGTTTGTCTATGTCGCAAGACGCGGGAAAGATAATCAGACAAGGGGCAAACAGATGGGAACCATCGCCGGAATTTTTAATTCGAGGAAAGAAGCCGAGCGGGCATTTTCGGAGCTGCAAACTGAGGCGGGCTTCCGCAATGAAGATATTGTGCTGCTGGCGCCGGGAAGCTCCGCAAAAGAGCTCGATGCGGTCCCGACAGATGAAGGCGAGCAGCCCGGTATGGGAAGCGCAATCGGTGGCGTGGTGGGCGGCGCGGTTGGGCTGGCCGCCGGAAGTGTTGTCGCAAGCATTGTCTTGCCGGGTGTCGGGACCATACTGGCAATTGGGTTAGGTGCCGGGGCGTTTGGAATCGGCGGCGCAGTGGCTGGCGCGGCAACCGGCGGCGCACTTGAGAACCAACTTTCACCGGGGCTGCCCAAGGATGAGCTTTTCTTTTATGAAGATGCTTTGAGGCAGTGCCGCACGGTATTGATTGGCACGTCCACAGACGACGAGGCGATTGAAAAAGGGCGATCTGTGATCGAGCGAAATGGCGCTGAGAGCATCGATGCTGCGCGTGACAAGTGGTGGATCGGACTGCGTGATGCAGAAGAAGCGCAGTTTGATGCACCGGACGGTGACTTTCGAGAAAACGAAGATATCTATCGCAGTGGCTTTGAAACAGCTCTCCATCCTGATTGCCGCGGTAAAGCCTATGAAGCTGCGGTACCGAAGTTGCGCGAGTTGCGGCCCGATATTTGTGAGGACGCAACATTTCGCCGCGGTTACGAGCGCGGTCGTGCCTATTACGCCGAGCGAGAAAAGACCACTCCCTAACACTCAGACACCACGATACAGCCAGGAAGAGCCACTAGAAGCGGCTGCAAGACGCTCATACATTCCTCGAGTGACCTCCGTGTTTCTTCGCGGTATAGGCGCACTCAGACCCTGTATGTCTCTGATCTGAGAAAGTGTCCCGTTCGCTGTGCCGCAATCGCTACAGCTCGTGCGCTATGCTGTCCATTAGCTGAACGCAACTCCTCGAGATGCTCGATTAGGGTGAGCCGCCTCTGGATTACCGTTGTTTCGGAGGTGCTGGCATATCGATTGCTCTACTTACCTTCGTGCGATCGAACACAACGAACGGATGAGTTTCCATCTAGATGATTCAACCAGAGGAGGAATCAACATGAAAGTTCGCTTTCTAATGTTAACAGCTGCTGTGCTAATCGCCCCTGCGCCGCTACTTGCCGCAGACAGCGCCGTCAAGAAAGGCGCTAACGATCAAAGCCGTTATAGTGATCGTGACATGAGAAAAAATTATGACGATGAAGAGCAGAAACTGGAGAAGGCGCTGAAGGCTGGACAGGACAAGAACTTCTACCGGCGCGAGCTGGAGAAGATGGGTTACCAAATCACCTCAATTAATTATGACAAACCAGATTATGTCGAATACGAGATTGTCAAAGGCAACAATTCCTATGAGGTGCAGCTCGATTTTGACAAAAGCGGTAAAGCCACAAAAATAGACATCGCTCCGAACCTGTGGCGAACAGATTCTACCAAGGCAGCTTTGCGAGGAAAAAAGGTTTCCGCGCCAAAGGGTGCGATAGCTAACCCTGAACGTTACAGCGACCGGGATAGGCGCAAGGCTTACGACAGCGAGGAGGAGAAGCTGGAGAAGACACTGAAGACCGGCGAAACCAAGCAGAGCTATCGGAGCCAGCTCGAGAAGATGGGTTACAAGATCACATCCGTCAATGCTGACAAGCCCGATTACGTAGAGTACGAGATCGTCAAAGGCAACGACACCTATGAGGTGCAGATCGATTTTGACAAGAACAGCGGCAAGGCCACCAAAGTCGACGTGACTTCGAATTTGTGGCAAGCGGATGCAACGGACAAGGCGCTTAGCCAGAGACAAGGAAAAACTGACAACCGGCAGGCGAAGTCAGAGAAGCAACAAGACAAACGGTAATCGGCCGGTACTCAGCTTGATGACGGATTGTTCCTAAACCCGTGGGAGCGCCTCAATGAGCGCGCCCCGGTGGTATCAGAGTAGTATCACAGTTAAGAAATTGAAGATCGAGTCTGAGTAGCAACCTGCGGAGGACGAACATGAGCACTCTTCTAGTCATCATTCTGATACTCTTGCTTATTGGAGCTCTTCCGACATGGCCCTATAGCGGTGGTTGGGGATATTATCCGAGCGGCGGTCTTGGGCTTATCTTATTAATTATCATTATCCTCGTGTTGATGGGCCGTCTATGATCGCTAACTGAATGGTGCTGGCGAAGGTGACGCCATTTTCTGATTATGAAAAGGGTTCTAGTTTGGCTCGCAGCCATTCTCGGTTCGCTTGTCGTAGTAGTAGTTATCGCCGCCTTCTTCCTTGATGAACCGTTACGCCGCCGGACGGAAGCCAAGATCAACGCGGCATTAAAAGGCTATACCGTCCGAATCGAAAAGCTGGATTTTCACCCGATCGGATTTAGTCTGGATCTCGAAAATTCAGTGATTACGCAGGACGCAAACCCCGAACCCGCCGTTGCGGAAATCCCCAATTTGACCGCCAGCGTTAACTGGAGAGCTTTGCTCTCCGGTCACGTGGTGGCGGATTTCGAAATAAATAACCCGAAGCTATTTCTCAACCTCAAGCAATCCCAGAACGAAATAAAAGACGAAACTCCGATCGAAGAGCGAGGCTGGCAGGATGCCGTGCAGGCTATCTACCCGCTCAAGATAAACGAGTTCGTCATCACTGGTGGCGAGCTTACCTATGTAGATCAAGGCCAGTACCGTCCGCTTGAACTCACCAATGTTAACGTCACGGCCTATAATATTCGCAACGTCAGATCTCAAGAAGGCGAGTATCCATCGGAGGTTTATATCGACGGAACTGTATTTAAGAATGGCAAAATTGTTCTGCAGGGAAATGCGGACTTTCTTGCCGAGCCCCACATCGCCATCAAAGCAGAAATTCAGGCGGAGCAAATCGAACTGGATTATTTCAGGCCGATAACGGAGCGTTACAATTTCTCCGTCCGCAGCGGCGTGCTTAGCACCACTGGAAGTATCGAGTACGCCAAGAACAAAAAAATACTCAGTGTCCCGACGCTCCACGTCCAAAAATTGGTTGCTGATTATGTGCATACCAAGCCCGCGACTTCTCCGACAAAGGAACTGTCGAAAAAGGCGGATAAAGTTATTCGAGAGCACAGCAACGAGCCTACCCTCGAATTGGACGTCAATGACGTCAATATCAGCGACAGCGAGGTAGGAATCATCAATAAGGCAAGCGATCCTCAATACCGTCTGTTTGTCACCGGTGCCCAGGTGAAAATTCAAAACCTCAGTAATCAGGCCGAGGATGGTACCGCGACAATTACCGCAACCGGCAGATTTATGAATTCGGGAAAAACCCGTTTGTTGGCGCGCTTGAGACCCAAAGGGAAGAGTCCCAACTTCGACCTGCAATTAGCCATCGATCAGTCGGAGCTCAAAGCCCTCAATCCTTTGCTCAGAGCCTATGTTGGCGCCGACGTTGTCGCCGGCCAGTTCTCCTTCTACTCAGAGATCGCGGTGAGTAATGGATCGATCAACGGCTACGTGAAACCATTATTCAAGGACGTTGACATTTACGATCCGAAACAAGATCGTAAGAAAGGGATCTTTACTAAACTCTACGAAGGCATTTTAGGCGGGCTCTCCTGGATTCTGGAGAATCGTCCGCGCGAGCAGGTCGCTACCACGACCAAAATTTCCGGCAAACTTTCAGATCCGCAAACCAGCGTGACTGACATAATCCTGGGCCTTGTGCAAAACGCTTTCTTCAGAGCGATACTTCCGGGTTTAGAACGAGAGATCGAGGTCGGCGGGAAGAAAGGCGCTAAGAGATCTAGTTAGTAGATGAACACCGTGATTAAGGCTTTTCTTCTTTTTCCTTTTCTTTTTTTTCCTCCGCAGCTTCTGTCCAATGCGTCACCTCTTCCGGTGACATGATGTTCAAACGGGCATCTTTATAGCCCCAAGTCTCCGTATCGACGCGAAATTGTGAACGGGAAAGAAGCGGTCCCTGGCATACCTGTTCCTCCGTAAATGGTTCGTCGAACTCCCTTTGGAGCAGAGTCACGAGTCTCTGCTTTACCCAATGAGGAATTTTCGCGCGCTCGGTCGGATAGATGAACTCAAACAAGATCACATGACTCAGAAGCACTCGCCAATGCTCGCCAAACAAGCCGATCAACCGGTTCCAGTCTATGGCATCGCTTTGCGTCCGAATCAGATGGGCGACATCGGCGCCGTCATAGCGTTCCCGCTCCATGATGAACGCTTTCTGCCAGATCATTTCTTCGGGAGCGCACAGGAAGACCGGCATGTCGAACACTTCACTGGGGACGGCGCGCTCGAACCAGCTCTCGGTGACTTTGCATAGTCCATTTCCGGAGCTAAAAATCAGATCGACATAGTCGGTCCGACCGTGATTATAAACTTTGCCGAGCCAATGCGAGAATGTCAGCTCAGTCGGATAGCCAGCTTCGGAAAGCGCCTCAAGCGCCGCACGGATGTGCTTTTCGAGTACAAAGATATCTAGGTCTCTCACTTCTCTTGAGATGCCGGTGAATTGTTGCAGCGCAAATCCGCCGCTGATTAAAAACGGTATTTCCGCCTGTCGCACTGTCTTCAACACATCTTGATAAAAGATATGGTTGGCTTTCTCCTCAGGCGCGGTTGGCACGGTGATCACGACCTTTCATTAGCGGAGCTGTTGTCACGGGGTAAATTCAAAATGCGGTAGGGAAGTTGGCCGGGAAAAGTGTATTCGAGAAGTTTCATCGCGACGTTATAAACTGGCACGCCGGTTTTGGTTTTGCCTTCAGGGGCGCCGTGATGCGCGTGACCGTGAAAGGCAGCGGTCACGGAAAATCGATTTAACGGCTCCTCCAGCCGGCTCGATCCTAAGAAGGGATAAATCTCCAGCGGTTCTCCCATTACGGTCGCCGCAATCGGCGAGTAGTGCAGCAGAGCAATGCGATGGGTCGTGCGCAGCTTGGCCAGAGCGGATTCAAGCTTCAGGGCTTCCTCCACAGCCTCATGCACAAATTTCTTCATTATGGCCTCGCCCCATGGCGCAAGCAGCCGTTCGCCAAAGCCGCCGGCGAAACCCTTGACCCCGGCGAAACCGATCCCCTCGATCTCGCATGCCTCGCCGTCAAGCAGGAGAATGCCGCCATCGGTTAGTATCTTTTGCACTTCGTCGATCTTGCCGGATTCGAACTCGTGATTCCCCATCACGGCGATAATGGGTATCCGTTTGGTGACATCGCTTAATTCTTTTACCAGCACGTGAGCTTCTTCAGGCAAGCCATAATCGACCAGATCGCCGCAGAGCAGCAGGATATTCGCGCTATCGCTGATCTGTGCAAATAGCGCTCGGAACTTTCCCGCGAAATTGCTCTTGCAATGCAGATCGGCGATAGCGGCGATATGAACCATGTTATCGCTCATCCATCCGTCCTTCGTTAACTTGATCGGCGCCGGTTATGACTCTGATCATTAGGTTATGACTCTGATCATTAATAAAAACGGCGATCACCAGCTACACAGCCGATGACCGCCGTTGTGTAGGAATAACAGCGCCAGTCTGCGCTAGCTGCTTACAGCCTGCCTTCCCACTCACCGACTTGACGCTCGGCTTCTTCCTTGCTCAAACCATATTGCTTTTGAATCTTACCGACCAGCTGGTCACGCTTGCCCTCGACCTGATCTAACTCATCATCGGTAAGTTTGCCCCACTGCTCTTTAGCCTTTCCTTTGAATTGCTTCCAATTGCCTTTCATTTGATCCCAGTTCATAACAAGCCTCCTCTAAGGTTTCGTTATTATGCTTGGAGCAATCGACATACCACAGGAATCTAATGCGATTCTGACGGTCGCAATTGCATGGCACCTTTCCCCGTCCCGGAAGTGCCCCGGAGACGTAGTTCTATGTCTTGGAATCGGCACATAAGTGTCTCGAACGGAGAGAGCAGCACCGTGCCCACTCCGTCGACATCTCAGCGCCCCCGAAAACTCACTTTGGCTCTGCAGGTTTAGCTCCTGAAGTTTCTCGGTTGCGACAATCCTTTTCATGCTGTTCTGCTTCCGCCAACGAATTGAATTTTTCACCGCACGAACGACATGGAAACTCTTTATCGTCGATGTTTTTGCGCTCAGGTACACGTGGATCATTTTTCATTTCAATCTCCGCGACCAGGAGATGTGCAACCGGTATGCCACGGTGGACAACTGATCCTGCACTAGTGCTCCCATTGGAATGGCTTTTGCGGTTAGGAGTGGATAAAGTGGAATTATCGCATGAAGAATGGCATAGAACACGAACGGATTTCGCGGTAGAACTGCTAGCGTAGAGTTTGATAGTAAGAATCCGAAAAATGTTTTTTAAGGTGAAAGGCGGAGGCTAACATGGAACACAACGGCTCAGACAGGATATCGGACAAAGTAAGAGATCTTGCATCTCAGGTCGGTGAGCGTGCTGGGTCTGCAAAGGAGCAGGCCTCCGAGGCTGCTCGTCGTACGGCGGCCAAGGTCGGTGATCAGATGAAGACCGCCGCGGAACGAGTGAGGCAAACAGGGCCTCGAGTGGAGGCTGTTGTGCACAGCACGGCAGAGACTATCGCCGAAAGGCTAGATCGGGGTGGAGCCTATTTTAGAGAGAGGCAGTACGAACAACTTATCGATAAGGCGACAAGGTATATACGTCAAAATCCGGTAACATCGCTGATCGTCGGCGTCGTCAGTGGTTTATTGCTCGCGCGCAAAGTACGACGATAGTTATCTACGGTTCGTTAGTTACAAGTTGTTGGTCAATGATGTTGCGAACAGCGAGAAAGAACAACGAGAGCACAGCGCAAAGGATGTCAGATGGAACCATCGAAGAACGAGATTAGACGAGAAATCGAAGCTACCCGCGCCGCTATGGCAGAGAAAATCGAGACGCTAGAAGCGCGTGTCGGCGATGCCATAGAGGAAGCTAAACGTTCCGTTGACCCCAAGTACCAGACGCAAAAGCGACCGTGGCTGATGGTCGGCCTGGCAGTGGCAACTGGCTATTTGTTTGAAGGCATCATTTTCGGCAAAGGTCCGCCACGAGGGCGAGGGCGTAAGTTTGCAATCGATCCCGAACGGCGCGCCTATCTTGAAGGCAAACAGAAAGCCGCCGGTGGCGGAATCCTTCGGAGCATAGCAACAGCGGCCGGAGTTGCGCTGGCCCGAGACTATGCAAACAAATTAGTTTCTGGACGCGGTCTGACGTCACGCTCTGCTCAGAACGAAGATCGAGCCAAGGTTAGGTCGCCGTACGAGCTGTAATCCTGGCGTAGGTACCTCATCATCAGTGTATCGGATCTGGCACATCGATTTCGATAAATCAGCTGAGCTGTCCCAACAGTAGTACAGCGCTCATCACTGCTGGTCGGTTTCGCCAATGTATTTGCTGTATTGAAAAAGCGTGTTGCCTGGAATATGTTTTGCCTTTCTAGGTCAAGTTAAAGCTGCGCCGGTTTAATCTTGTCGCGGCACGGGAGGTGCGGTCATGAAGTCGCAACGCGTCAGGTTGGAAGAACAGAGTTTTTGGCAATTAGTATTTGGCCAGAGTAAAGTCAATGGAGCCCGATATGATGGCGAGAATTTGACGACATCCCCTTGGCGCTGGCCCACGAATACTTATTTGCAACGGCGTCGGCAGTTGTTGAAAAACAGCCAAGCGTTTGACCAGTCCGACCGAGATGAGACCGGTGGCGTTTTTTATGACAGCCTCTACGATAACGGCAACCAGGCTCTTGCTGAGTTTCGCAAATCGAGTTCGTTGCGGAGTAACTAAGGACTTTATCGGTTTTCTTTTCTGCCTCTGCTGCAATCTTGCGCTGTTTAGGAATCCTTAGGCCGATCAAAACACTCGGCCAATTTCTCTCTTTTGCGTGGCATGCGAGCAGCACTCAGAGCACAGCGGCGCTGAGGTAGCGGCCTTTTATCGAAACTTACTTGGGGGAATCGTCCTGCGACGTGTCGGTTGAATGTGGCGCAGGGATGGAACGTCCATGTCGGTCAGAAAAATACTACAGCCGGAGAAGAACTGCTGGACCATCAGCGAAGTCACCGAATCGGGCCTGCTCATTGATGGCAGGGATTATTACCGCGCGTTTCATCAGGCGGCCCGAGGCGCGGAGGATTATATTCTCATCTCTGGTTGGCAGTTCGACAGCGACGTGGCGCTGCTTCGCGGCAGGGATGCAGACGCGGCTGAAGAGTCCGTTCAGTTCCTCACGTTCTTGAATAATCTCTGCGAGCAAAAGCAGCGACTGCACATTTACATCCTCGCTTGGGACTTTACCGTGCTCTACAGCCTTGATCGCGAGTGGTTTCAGGATTGGTACTTCAATTGGACTACGAACGAGAGGTTCACGTTTTCCTTTGACTGCTGCGACTTTTTCGGCGCCGCGCACCATCAGAAATTCGTCGTGATTGACGGCAGGCTAGCCTTTGTCGGTGGCCTGGATATTTGTTCAGGCCGGTGGGACGATCGCGACCATCCGGTCGACAGTCCGGCTCGTGTGAATTCCGATCAAAACGGCTATGGGCCGTTTCATGACATCCAATCTTACCACGTTGGCCCGGCGGCTCAGAAGCTGGCCGAGCTGTTTGTCGCCCGCTGGAACTGCGTCGCCACGGGGGCTCTTCAGTTGCCGAAATCATCGTCGAATTACCAGCTCCCGTTTCAACCTACCGTGGCGATTCCGGCAGAGTCCATTGCGATTAGCCGAACCCAAGCCGGAACTGCGGGGGAGCAAAAGCCGATTCAGGAAATCCGCAGTTTATTCCTCGATGCGATCGATGCCGCCGAGGAGTTGATCTACGTCGAGAATCAGTATTTCAGCTCCAACGCGCTGTACAAAGCTCTGGTCGATCGTATGATGAATTCGCGGCGCTCTCATTTGGAAATCGTTCTGATCATCGCCAAAGATGCCGAAGCTTTTGTTGAGCAGCTTTCGATCGGCGTCGTACAGGAAAAACTGCTTCGAGAGCTGCAGAGTGTCGCGGCGGAGACAGGGCACTCCTTCGGCATTTATCATCCGGCTTCGGTCCGAGGCGACGGCAACGAAAGCGCCACGTATATTCACTCGAAGCTTTTCCTGGTCGATGATCGTTTCCTGAGTGTCGGCTCGGCCAACATGAACAATCGCAGCCTGGGACTCGATACCGAATTGAACGTTGCATGGGAAGCGCCTGCGGTGGAGAGTGAAGTTGGCCGCGCGATTCGCGCTGTTCGCGTTGACCTTTTGGCCGAACATGTAGGAGTGCGGGAGGCTCAGGTACTCGAAAATCTAAGCCGGAGCCGCGGTTTGGTAAAATATCTGAACAGCTTGGCAGACAGCGGATCTTACCGGCTCCGGCACCACCCGCTGGATATTGTCTCTGAAGATTATCTCTGGGTGACCTCTGTGCTCCCGGAGGGGTTGCCGTTCGATCCTGAAGGTCCCTTTTATCAGGAAGACCGTTATGAAGGAATTTCCGCCACTGAGGATTCGTTTTTTAGTCGTGGCGTGAGCAATTTGAAAAACTGGTTGCTGAGTCTAGGACAGACGTTATCTCCACGTTGACGGGTTGGAAATCCGGTCAGGTTTTAAATCTGAACCGTACAGCGAAGTCAGTGTAAGCTGCCCAGCAGAAAAGAGTTCAAGAATTCGCCGCCACGGCGGCGCCGATTGCGCACGATGACGATGCCGGTTTGATTGCGCCGGATAAAGAGCCGTCTCTGAAACTGTTTTCCGCGGCTTCCTGTCCAGCGCGGCAGTTGTCACAGCGAGCGCAATCGTCATCGACCTCCTCGCCAAAATAGTCGAGCAGATAACGCATTCGGCAGGTGGTGATCTGGCCAAAAAGCATCATTGCGTCTAAACGTTGCCGGTCGCCGTTGTGTCGCTGCTCGTATTCTTCGAGAAATGCGGCGAACTCCTGATCGGTGTTGAAGTCGCGGATTTTGCTCACGTGAGGTTTGCGCTGTATTATTCCCGTACTTTCCAAGAGCGCGAGAATAACCTTGACTCGTTTCCCCGTCAGATCGGTAACCTCGGCCAGCCATTGCTCGGCAGTTCGGTCCCCCAAATCTTCTGGTTGCGGCATTTGGTCCAATGTCCGATACAGCGCCAAGGACTCATCTCGACGCGGATATTTGCCGCCGAGAAAGTAGGACTGAACGCGGCGATCCTCAAGCCGATAGAACAGGATCGCCCGGGCCGGCTTGCCGTCGCGCCCCGCGCGTCCGGTCTCTTGCACATAAGTTTCGATGGAGTCCGGAACCGCATAGTGAATGACAAAACGAATATCCTGCTTATCAATGCCCAAACCGAACGCCTTGGTTGCGACCATCACATCGATCTCGTTGGCCATGAACGCCTGTTGATTGGTTTCGCGCATCGGTGTCTTCATCCGGCCATGATACTGGCCAGCGCGAAATCCTTCCTCGATCAACCATTGGCATAGAGCATCGACCTGTTTCACGGTGGGCACATAAATAATCCCGGCGCCGCCGGACTGTTCCTGTAGAATTTCTTTAAGCCGATCCCTTTTGACGTCCTCGTTGACGGTACGAACGACCTCGAAAGCGAGATTCTTTCGTTCGATACCGATGCTGATCACCTCCGCGTCCGCTAACTCAAGCTGCTTTAATATATCTGCCGCGACTTCGTCAGTGGCCGTCGCTGTTAAAGCCAGCACCGGCGGACGCCCGAGCTCTCGGATCGCATTACGCAGTGACAGGTAAGCCGGGCGAAAGTCATGGCCCCACTGCGATACGCAATGAGCTTCATCGACGACCACCAGTGACACACCGCCTTTTTTTAGAACCTTGAGATATCCTGCATTCTCCAAGCGTTCCGGGGTAACGTAGATCAGCTCTGCTTGTCGGCTTTGAATGGTATCGATGTTTTCCTGTTCTTCGTTTGAGCTTAGCGTCGAGTTCAACTCAACGGCAGGAATGCTTCGTTCCAAGAGTTTCTCCTGCTGATCCTGCATCAATGCGATCAGAGGAGAGACAACCAAAACGGCACGCGGAAGAAATAGCGCAGGCAACTGATAGCAAAGCGATTTGCCGCCTGCGGTAGGTAATACCCCCAACGCGTTCCTTCCCTCCAGGACCGCCTGAATGAGCTTGCGCTGGCCGGCGCGATAACGTTTGATGCCGAAACGCCTTTTAGCCTTTTGCTCATTGATATCGTTCCACTCCCATGCTGCGTTCATACGTGCTTCTCCCGCTTTGAATCCACTCTGATTGGTGCTTTTGGCGTTGCGATCGGGGCCGCGGGTATTTTTAGTCGCTCCAATAACGCGAGCGGCCGTAATGTTGGTAGAGACGCGACTCGTAGTCACGATCGAGAACGGTTGTGTCATCGTACTGCGGACTGGTTTTTATCTGTTCCTGGGTCAAATCGACGTAGACTCTCGAATCGGTCTCGACCATGTCCTTGACCCATTCCGGCGAAATCAGCACTGTCTTACCTGGCCACCAATTTGTCGTATCAATCAGCAGATAACGAATTACCCAGGTTTGATCATCGATGATGAAATCCTCCAAATGGCCGAGGTCGCCATCGGTGGTTTCTATATAAGAGCCGATTATGTCGTTGGTGCTACGCAAATGAATGTCCTCGGAATCAGATTGCTGGCCCAACGCCGCGCCCTCCGGCCCGCTTGGGGCTGGTTTAGCTGCGCTAGGACCAACCGTCGCTGGAGTTGTTAGCCCCGCACCCAACCAATAGTAGGGAAAGTTGTAGTAGTCATAAAAACTACTCTCCTGTTGGCGCGACACCGGTTTATCGGTGTCGATGCTTGGGCTATTTTCGATTTGTTGTCGGGTAAGGTTGACGTTGAAAACGTCGCTGTCCCAATCCACCGCCCCGAAAAAGATCGGCGAGATCAGCACTTTCCTGCCGCTCAGCCAACCTCCGGTGTCGGCAACCAGGTATCTGATCGTCCACTTGTCATCATCGAAGAAAAATTCTATTACCCTGCCGATCTCGCCATCCTTAGCGCCGATCGAAAAATTCTTCAGGCTCTCTACCCGTCTGAGCATACTTCCACTTTGTATAAACGAGTGCGCGGCGTAAAAGGCTCTGTGCAACGAAGATGCCAGGATAGCCAGAGCCTTTTACCTGGGCTGGAGTGCGTCCGCTGCTGGCGGCATGCCTCTCGGGTGGGGCACGCATGGAATTGCCTGTGTGTCGGAAATGCGACGAACCAGAGGAGCTGCATCTCGGCCTCGACAGCTGACTTGACCTTTTTTTGGATGCGTCTAATCAATCACACCAGAAATACGGAAAGGCTCGTGGTCGAACTCAATCAAAACGCCACCTTTTCGCACGAATTGGACGATTTCACTCCGAACGCCCTGACGTCGATAGTCCAGCTCGTGAATAGAGCGGGCTGGAATCATTTTTGCGGGGCATTAGCGTTTATGACGGGCAAAATCCTCATCGTCGAAGACGATGCCATCACCCGACGAAATCTTTCGCTGCTGCTCAGCGATGAGGGCTACGACGTAGATCAGGCAAGCGATGGAGTTCACGCGCTTGAAAAACTTGCTGGGCGACCGTTTGACCTAGTGTTGTCGGATATCGTCATGCCCCGGATGGACGGCTTGAAGCTGCTGCAGCAGCTTCAGTTCAAGGCGCCACAGATTCCGGTTATGATCATGACGAGCTATGTATCCGATTCGCTTTCGACTGTCCCGACGGGAGCGACAGAGTTCATTCGAAAGCCGTTCGTCTTGGACGATCTGCTGTTCAAGGTGCAGCGGGCGCTGGATAAGACTATGCAGTCCGCCGGTCACTAAACGAATACCTCTCGTCCCGCATCCATCAGATTAAAGCACCGGATTGCAGACCGCTCTAAGCCGCTGGCCAATTGCCTCCGCTCCGGAGGGGCTTGCCGATTGATCACTGTGTACTTTGAATTGCGAAACGCCGGGATAATGCCTGTCTCGGAAAGAGGACTGTTAACCGCGCAAGGCCTTTTGTTGCCTCACTTTCAGCTTCTATCTCGGAGCGGTTTTCCCTTCGGACATTGTGGCAGTTCGATGCCGGCACAGCGGATCGTATTCGCGCGTTACTTAGGACGCGTTACTTAGGAAAGGAGAAAGTTATGCTAGCGGAACTCAGTATCATTCCGGTCGGCGGCGATTCCCACTCGAGTGCGGAACTTGCAAAAGTGCTCAAGCTCGTAGAGAAATCCGGTCTGCCTTATCAGCTCACGCCCTCGGCGACATGCATCGAAGGCGAATGGGATCAGATTATGCCCTTGATTCGCCAGTGCCATGAGCGCGCGCGCAAAGACTCGGCTCATATCGTGACGTTCATCAAACTTGAAGAAGATGATGGAGAACGCGACAAACTAATTCGGAATGTCACGTCGGTTGAGGAAAAGCTCGGTCATAGATTGCATACCGAACCCGGTAAAGCAAAAGAAGGCTAAAAAGGAGAACCGAATTGGCTAAGGCTAATCAGTTGACGATCCGCGAATTGCGCGTGAGCTTACAGTTAAACGATGTTATTCTCGAAGGCCATCTAGCTATTCCGGAAGAATCGCATGGCTTGGTTATCTTCGCCCATGGCAGTGGCAGCAGCCGCCACAGTCCGCGCAATCGGTCGGTTGCTAAGCGTCTAAACGAAACTCATTTAGCGACATTGCTTTTTGATTTGCTGACAGAGGAAGAACAGGCCAGAGATCAGACGAGCGGCCAATTTCGATTTAATATCCTCTTACTGGCCCGCCGGCTTGCTAATGCCGTGGATTCCATCACGACACGATCGGAAACAGCGGGCATGAAGATCGGCCTGTTTGGGGCAAGCACCGGCGCGGCCGCTGCATTAATAACGGCGGCAGAGCGAGTCAACGAAGTCGCCGCTGTAGTATCGCGGGGCGGCCGTCCGGATCTCGCAATGGAATCATTGTCCCGAGTGGTCGCTCCCACGCTTCTAATCGTTGGCCAGCTCGATCACGATGTAATCGAGCTCAACCAGCGTGCCTATGCGCAGCTCCAAACCGAAAAACGCTTCGATATTGTTACCGGCGCGACGCATCTCTTTGAAGAGCCCGGCACTCTGGAGGCTGTCGCCGATCTTGCGGCTCAATGGTTCGCGCGCTACTTGCAAGGGAAAGATGCGCGGTCAGCGGCAACGATTGATATACCAGCGGAACCAGACAGGAGAACAGACACGGAGCTGCCGAACAAGAGAGAAATAATTCAAGCCCTCATCGATGAAGAGGAAGAGCCCTGGATTATCATGAAACCGTCCCGCCAATACCCGACGGATCAGGAAGCGGTTTGTATTTTCGAAAATCCTGCCGAAGAGACGCAGGCTAAGGCCGAGATTCCAGCGGCGTGGTTTCAAAACCGCGAATTACAAAAAATCAAAGACGCTATTCAGCAGAGCCTCCGCCATGCAGTTAAGATGACAGCAGATTGACCTTAAGATTTGTGCCGTTCCTTTGCCTTATGGTATTCCGTGATGCCATTGTTAGCTTCTGAAATTGTCAAATAGCGTGTACGCAAGAGCCCGTCGTTTCGACGGGCTCTTTTCCACTCAATTATTATCTTGGCGGACGTTTAATCTGGATAAGCCGATTCATCTCTGCGCGCCCATCATGCGGCGGTCTTCCGGTCTCGATCATGGTTTTCATCCGCGCTAGGTCCTGATCCATTTCCGTCCTTGGGTCCGCACAGAAGATCGCTGCGACGGCATGTCCTAAGGCTCCGGCCACTGGATTGTAGGACATCTTGATATCGATGCGTGTGCTTCCGTCCGAATTAGGCTTGAACTTAACTATGCCGGCGTGTTGGATCGGCGAAGCAGATTCTGTTTTCCAGCCGAGCGATTGATTGGGTTCACATCGTTGGTAATCACCGCGTCCCATTCAACCGCCGCTCCGGCCGGACCGGCGACGATCCAATGGGACCGTTTCTCGCCGGTTAATTTCACGTCCCGAACATTCGACATGAAGCGCGGAAAGTTTTGATAGTCAGACCAGAAGGCAAAGAACTCCTCGACCGGCGCCGCCACGTTGATGATCTTGTGAATAGTTACCGCGCGCCGCCCAGCGCCGATCCCCGTCAGACGCTTGAAATCCATATTGGTGAGCGCGCGCGTGAGAATAGCCGTTCCCAGAGTGGCAACTGCCGTTCCGAAAACGCTTAGCTGTCTCGCGCCATAAAGCGCGAGTGTGCGGCCAAAGGTGCCGGCTGCGCCAATGCGTGATCGCTTGCAGGTTTTTTGGAAATCAGATTCGTGTTTCGGCGGCTAATCCGAAGGTGCGGTTTCTTGAATCGAATCGGGATGTGCAGTTGCACCACATGCACGATCCAAATCAGGATCGGTTGATGATCCAGCGCATGACTTATTTTCGGGTCAAGCGACTTTGGCTGGGACAGGCCTACGAGAGTTTCATCCAGCAATATCTCGAACCCGGCGGGACGATCTTCATCGTTGATTGCCAACTGAAATGCGCCCGCGAAAAAATTCGGCGAACGGCATATCTTTCAATTTGGCGCGCTCGGCGGCGCAACGCCCTATGAATACCACCATGGCGGCAAGCGGGTGGAAGAATACCTTGGTCGTTACAACTCGCACATAAAGAAGTGGAAGCCGCCGCCACCGGACGGTAATCATCCGGAGGCAGAGTGGGGTTTCGAGCCGCTGCTCGGGAACGATATCGAACAATTCGCGACGCGCCATGGCTTCGCGATCCGGCGAATTGTTTTTGAAGAACCGGAGCATGCCGGCCCGCTCGTCGCCGACTTTTATCGATGGTGGAACGAAAAGCGAAGCATCGTCGGTAATCGCCTGCTGGTCGAATCCTTTATCGTAATGGAACCCTATGGTTCGGTTCGAACAGGTTCAGTGCCGTTTTGGATGGTCTTCAACAAACAGCCGTCGGCCCAAACGCTCGAAACCTATCTCGATGCGAGTGATCCTTTCGACGAAATTTACATGATGCTTTTTTCGCACGGCGTCGAGTCAATCGGATTGACCCCTATCGAACATTGGCGCAGGATTCTCCTGCGTGCGCGGAAAGAAGGTGCCTTTATCGGCGTGGACGAGCGCGCCTACCCCCGCGATTTCGCCGTGTTCGTACGCTACCATTTCGAACTCAAACGCAAAATTCATTCACGATACCCGATGCCTCCGCCGCTGAGCTTGAATCAGCTCGACGATTTTCTCGCACAAAGTCTTGGACGTTACGCGGTGCAGTGGCTCTAGGTAAAGAATCGACGAGACTTGTCGTCGTGCCCATTATCCGCGGCGAGCACGGGTGCGCGCGGCTTTACGAGCGGCTGCGGAACGCCCGCCGCGCCTTTTGGTTCGCGCGGCTCGTTTCGCCGAGGTCTTGCGCTCGGACGGCGTGCGCCTTTGCGCCGCGGAACGCGCCTGCTTCGAGAGTTCCTTGCGCGAGGCGGCGCTGCGGCCTTCGCGCTTCAGGGCGCGCTTGGTGGCTTGCGCGCGACGAGGGGATGTTCTGGTCTTGCCGCGCCGGCCGGACTTGCGGGCGCGCTCGGCGCTGCGCCGGGTCTTTTCGGAAACCGTGCCTTTCTCGGGCGGCGGCAGATCGACTCCCGCACGACGCGCTTTCGATAATCCGATCGCGATAGCCTGTTTCGTGGATCGTGCGCCATGCTTGCCTTCCCTTACGTGGTGCACCTCCTCGCGCACGAACTCGCCGGCCTGTGTGCTCGGCGCCTTTCCTTCCCGCCTGGCGCTCTTGGCTTTCTCGACAGTTTTTTTCTCCGGCATGATATCTCCTTATAGTATCGGCGGGACGTCGGTTTTAGTTCCGCATCCCTGTAAAAATCTTTTTTTACAACATCAGGTCCTTTGCCTCATTCACGAATGATCGGGTGACATCCGCCAGTTCGACAGGCGCGGTATAGCACAGGGTATGCGCGACCTCGGGAATTAGCACGAGACGCCCGCGCGGGCACAGACGGGCGATATCTCGCACCACTGGCATCCGCTCAGCGCCGCCCCGGCCGCTGCGAAGGTGAGCATGCTGAAAAATTGACGGCGGCCCATCATCACACTTCAGCATCCTTTCAGGAATGAATCGCATAAGACTTATTACAGATATCGGAACCAATAGCGAATTTCTGTGCGATATCACCGCTCAGATCGAAACCGACTTGAGACGGACACGAGAATCATTGCCAAGCGGCTGCGTTGCGGTTTTCACCGTCGATTGCTATATCGGTCTCCTAATGTTTTCGCTCCGATCCGCATTAAACTTACTTTCGCCGGTATTCGACGAGACGTTGGTTTTAAGCCACGCAAATCGGCCATGGTTTCAGACTCTCGCTCACACGCCGGATGGAAACGTCTCGGGAGCTTCTTGATCTTTTTGCCAGTGGACCGTTGGTTGCAAAGGCTCCACCGCTCGCGTCTGATCAAAGTGCAGGATCGCGTCGAACTGCGCGGGTAAATTGGCGTGAAAGTAATGACTGGCACGCTCAGTTTCCGGCCGGTAAACAACGCCGATCGCTCGCTCCAATCGCGGTTCGCGCAGGACTTGAACGCGCTCATCGTGTAAGTCGAGAAGGAACCGCTTGAGGCCGGCATCATGGAATATCGCTTCATAACTGTCCGGAAGCGCCGGACGGACGCGCTTGCGTTCGGCAGGTCCATCCCAGTCCGTCGCAGCCGTTACCGTCCCTATATATGTGCTGAAGCCAATCAGCACGGCTTCGTTCTTGTAGCGCTCGCTCACGAGTTGCCCGACATTGATTTCTCCGCCCTTGGTCATCTCGGTGGCGCGGGCATCGCCGAGATGAGAGTTGTGTGCCCAGACGACGATTTTAGGCCGTAGGGTTTGCCGCGCGAGAAAGCCGATCAGGTGCTCCAATGTATCTACCATGTGGCGGTCGCGCAGGTTCCAGGACGACTCGCGCCCCCGGAACATTTCCCGATAGTACTCTTCGGCGTCCTTGACGAGCCGCGCGTTCTGTTCGGCAAAAAAGAATTCCTCAGCGGCGACGCGGCCATCGCGGCTCGCATATTCAATTGCGTTACGGCGCAGCTCAACGAGTTGACCGATCGCTTCGTGTTCGCAGGATTCCCTCAGGCCAAGGCTTGCGGCATAGCCATAGGCCTGCGTGTTCTCGCCAAACTGATCAAAGCAGGAATAACGGTAGCGCGCCCGTTTGGCGCCCTCTGGGTCGACCTTGTCCAAATAGGCGAGCACCGCCGCCATCGAGCTGTAGAAGCTATAGAGATCGAAACCGTAAAAGCCGACATTCATTTCAGTCAAGTTGATAGTGTCGTTATGGGCGCGGAGCCAACCGACGAAATCGAGAACCTCGGCGTTGCGCCACATCCAGGTCGGGAAGCGCTCGAAACCCGCCAACGCAGCATCGGCGCTAGGGTCCATGCCAGTGCCGCGCACGTAACGGTCCACACGATAAGCATCCGGCCAATCGGCTTCGACGGCTACGGCGGTAAAGCCCTTTTCGGCGATCAGCCGTTTGGTAATTTGGGCTTGCTCTCGGTAAAACTCATGCGTGCCGGTGTGGCTTCACCGAGCAAGACAAAACGAGCGTCACCGATTAGTTCGAGCAGTGGATCATAATCATTGCTCGCGCCCGTGAGCGGCTGAGCTGAATCTCGCAATACGCCAACAATCTCATCCGCCGGCTGCATACGAGTTCTTTTCTTTTTACAGCTCCCGTCACGAAAGCAGTGGAGAATTGTCCGGCTGGTTATACACGTTTTTCCGCAGCAACTCGCGAACCTCATCGTCGCTGGTCTGCGAGAAGTCCGAATACCATGCCCCAACGGCCATAAACGGCTCGGGGACCGCGACGCAGATGACGTCATCGACTTCGCTGCGAAACTCCTCGCAGGTCTCGGAAGCAGCGACAGGCACAGCGATAATGATCTTTGCCGGGTGCATCTGCCGGAGCGCGGTAGCGGCGGCGCGCATCGTCGCTCCCGTTGCCAGCCCGTCATCGATGAGAATCACCGTCCGGCCTTGTACATTGGGGGGTGGCTGATCTCCCCGGTATAGCCGTTCGCGGCGTTTCAACTCCTGCTCCTCGCGACCGGCCACCTCGTCAATTGCCGAACTCGGAATGTGCATTCGGCTAGTGACTTCCTCATTAAGGACCCGAACTCCACCGGTGGCGATCGCGCCCATGGCTAATTCTTCGTGCCCTGGGACGCCAAGCTTGCGCACCAAAAAAACATCCAAGGGAGCACGAAGCGCGCTGGCGACTTCAAAAGCTACCGGCACGCCGCCGCGCGGCAAGGCCAGCACCAGAACATCCGAACGATTCGCATAGGCGGCTAGTTGGGTCGCGAGCTGCTTACCTGCCTGACGCCGATCCGCAAAAGGAATAATGAGGGGTTCGCCGGATAGAGACTTGCTAAGCACAAGAACACCTCCGTAACGGCCTGTCCTAAAAAAGAATCTGGACATCGTTGGTGCGGCGGTTCTGATCACACTGCCGCAAAGCCTATGCCAGGGGAGAATGGCCTGTTTTTCCTCGACCAGTTTTAGCAAAACTGGGACAGCGAACCGAGCGGCAGTCCGAGGGTTGCAAATGCCGAACTCTGAGAGCAGCGCGACGCATGCCGAGAAGTTTGCCGTAGATGATCAGAGCACGCGAGCTTGCCCAT
Organism: uncultured delta proteobacterium; assembly: GCA_963745835.1. Taxonomy (GTDB): domain Bacteria; phylum Desulfobacterota; class Binatia; order UBA9968; family UBA9968; genus WHTF01. The sequence continues at coordinate 444,281 of CAVUZH010000022.1, read as the reverse complement.
CGGTGCGTTTGGATTAGGGGATTGCTCAAACGTTTGGATGTTCTACTTCGACAATGACTCCTTCATCAGGGCGCAGTCGAAGTTTTTCGCCAACAGGTTCACTATTACGATCGAGAGCGGTGGTTAGAATTACTCTGCCGTGGAGACCGCGGTGCTCAAACATTTTAGGCTCCGCGGTGAAATTTAGCACGATCAAAAAACGCTCCGACCCGGACTGGCGGCTGTAACATAGCACATGATCCTCGCACAAAAGTTCTCCATAGGAGCCGCTGTGCAGTGCCGGCTTTTCGGTTCGAAGCGCGATCAAGCGGCGAAATAGAGTGAGCACTGAGTCGGCTTCCTGACTCTCGATGGCAACGTTGAAGCGATTGAAATCACTGGCCACCGGCAACCACGGAATGGCGGTGCTGAAGCCAGCGTGATTGGTCGAATCCCATTGCATCGGTGAGCGCTCGGGATCTCGCCCCAAGCCGAGGGAAGGAACGTTTAATTCCCAGGGATCCTTGACCAGCTCAGCCGGTATCGAAACATCCAGCATCGCAATTTCATCACCGTAATAAAGCGTCGGTGTGCCACGCAAGGTGAGCAGAAGCATTGCCGCTACGCGCGCCTGAGCCCTGCCGACGCGAGTGGCAATCCGGTGACGGTCATGATTTCCCAGCACCCAATTGGGCCACTGATCAGGTCCGAGCAGTGACTCGTAAGTTGTGATTATGCGATGCACCTCGCGAGCGGTCCAGGGACTGGTGATCAAGGCAAAGTTAAAAGGCAGATGGACTCCGGCGGCGTAATAGGCAACCGTGCGCTCCAAAGATAGGTAGGCCTCACCGATGATCACGCAATCCTCGTATCCATCGATGACTTGCCGTATCTGGCGGATGACGTTCGCGGTGTCCGGATGATCCCGCGAGTGGACCGGCAGATAGCGAAAATACGGACCGGTGGCTGGGTCCCAATCGGGATTCAAGGGGTTGTCTCGAAACTGAGTATCTTTCATCAAGTGAGCGATTGAATCTACTCGGAAACCGCTGACGCCTCGATCAAGCCAGAATCTCAGCACGTCGATCATCGCCTGCTCGACGTCAGGACTGCGCCAGTTTAGATCGGGCTGCTCTTTAAGGTAGGAATGCAAATAGTATTGCCCGGTGTTTTCATCCCACTCCCAAGCGCTGCCGCCGAATGCGCTCAACCAATTGTTGGGCGGCCCGCCTCCGGGCGCTGGATCGCGCCAGATGTACCAGGCGCGGTAGGGATTGTTCCGGGACGACCTGGACTCGAGAAACCAGGAGTGTTGGTCCGAGCTGTGATTGGGCACGTAATCCAAAAGGATTTTTAGGTTTAAACGCCGCGCCTCGCTGACCAGCGCATCAAAATCACTGAGGGTGCCAAACAGCGGATGAATATCGGTGAAATTTGATATGTCATAGCCGAAATCAATCATCGGCGAAGGATAGATCGGCGATAGCCAGACCGCATTGATCCCGAGCCAGCGGCAGTAATCAAGCCGAATGATAATTCCGCGCAGGTCACCGCTGCCGTCACCATTGCTGTCTTTGAATGACAGCGGATAAATTTGATAGATCGAACCCTTTTGCCACCAGGTGGCTTCGGGGTGTGCTGCTGAAACAATCGGTGCGGACGGAATCATCTCATGCGGTTATCTATCATCACTTTGCTGCGCAAATCGAGCGCTAGCCTCTCGCTCCATTGGCTGAGCATTTTTGCGCTGCTTTACTATCCGAGGTAACTCCAGCCTTCAGCAGCCTCAGCACAGCGGCCTCTTCCGGTTCGAGTTCATGCGAGTCGTTGATTTCCTTTTTGAGCCGCCGGCGTAAAGCGCGCAACAGAGTTCCATCGGAATAGGACTGAATCACCGCCGGGTGAATATAGCATTTCCGGCACACCGCTTTGGTATTGCCCAGTTTCTTGGCGACGGATTCAATCGCTTGAACTATATTGCGTTTGCTTTCCGCATCAGACGCAGCGCTTTGGAACTCCTGCAATGCTCGTGCGGCCAACACCGTTCCGGCCCAGGTGCGGAAATCCTTAGTGCTGAATTCTTCACCGGCAATCTGGCGGATGTACTCGTTAACATCGGTGGAGTCGATGGTGCGACGCTCGCCAACATCGTCGATGTACTGAAACAGCTCATAACCCGGCAGATCCTGGCAGCGCTTGATGATCTTTGCCAAGCGACGATCATTGATATCCAACGCATGCTCGACGCCGCTCTTGCCGCGAAACTCGAAACTGATCGTCGAACCGGAGACATTGACGTGGCGATTCCTCAGGGTTGCCAGGCCAAAAGATTTATTTTGCCGAGCGTACTCCTCGTTGCCGACACGAATGTGGCTGGTTTCGAGCAGCCTTACCACCGTTGCGAGGATTTTATCGCGCGGGAGCCCGGGCAGCCGAAGGTCGTTGTCGACTCTTTGACGAATGAGCGGCAGAGCTTTCGCGAAAGCCAGAATACGACCATATTTGTTTTCATCTCTGATCTCGCGCCAGCGGGGGTGATAACGATGCTGTTTTCTGCCCTTAGCATCGCGCCCGGTCGCTTGCAGGTGGCCATTGCGTATCGGACAGATCCAAACCTCACGCCAGGCCGGCGGTATCGCCAAAGATTTGATGCGTTGCAATTCTTCCGGATCACGGATGACTTTGCCTGAGGGATCAATGTATTGGAAGGCTGCGCCGCTTCTTCGCCGGGAAATACCTGGCTGATCATCTGTAACGTAGCGCAGGCTCGCAGCCTTGGCTGACTCGACTGGATCCGGAGACACGATCGCGCCAAGCCGCCTTGCTGGCCGCTTCCGGTTCAAGGCGAGATCGGCTTTCATCGTGGTAGAGACTCTGCCAGAGAATTCGCGTTATCGGCTCTATGAGAGGAGGACGCGTGATCACCGATGCGAAGTTTATCGTGCATGGTCAGAGTTGTACTCGAGTGTTTTGCGGCCCGGCCCCTACGACGGGCCGAGCCGCTTGATATCAGTAGCGGCTTAGCTGCTGTAGCGCGAATAGCCATCACCTCGATCGCTCTGATCATGACCCTCAAGCTTCACCAGCTTGTTATAGAGTCCGATGATCAACCAGGTGGGAACCCACTGTCCGATGAAGTTCCCCCACTTGCCCTGACCGCCGATCTGCATCGCCAGTGACAGCGCCATCGCCCCGAGCGCGACTCCTAAGAAAGCGGAAGACGGTATCGCGGCGGTATATTTTTCCACCGATTTTGTAAACTGATCCTCAGTCCTGGTGGGCTGTTGCGATTGCCCGCCAAAAGCTCCTTCATAATTCTCCATGAATAGCCTCCTTCAGTTTGCTGACGTTTAGTGAAGATAATCGAGTCGACACGTTTACTAATTTTGCCTTGCAGAGCAGTATGTGTGTAAGTAGAGCAAAACACATACCAGCATCAAATCGCGGGCGCGACATTGATTGCTTGGAGATATTCCCAAGCCGCCAACAGGCCGATCTTACGATCGGCGCAAAGGTGAGGATCTCAGTCTTAACTCTGAGACGGCAAAGGGTTCAACGCAGAGCGTGGTGTTCGGGCGACTTTTTATCGTTGCGGATTAGCGAACATATTCGCACGGACAGGCAATCAACTAACGCGTTGGGGCATCGTGGCAGTGCCGGAGGGCGAACTGTGGCTGCGATCTTTTTCCGACCCTAATCTGATTCTAAAAGGAGCACCTGCATTACGTAACCAGATGATCGCCTCGCCGGTGTTCGCTGGAATGGCGGGGATCTCGAACATTCCGGCTTGCGACAACCCTGGGAGTTGACCGAACGCAGCCGCCGCGCCCGAGGGATCGAGCGCCAATACGATATTCACACATGCCCGGAAGGAGCGCGCGACGGCGGCGGGATTACCGGTCACGCACATCATTCCTTCAAACTGAGAAGGAATATCCAGCGGCGCGGGTTGCCACGATCTGGATAGGACATCCTGCGCTTCATCGACAACGATCCAATGAGGATGGCCGGTCCTGGCGCGAAGTTGTTGAAGCCGGGCGAACAGCTCTTGAACGAAGGAGCTTCGCTGGCGCATGCTTACGCCGCTTAAATTGATAATCGCATTCTCCGCTGGATCCTTCAGAAGACGGATGACTTCATCCACCGTCGGCGCTCGTTTATGACGGCCGAGCACGATTGCGTTGGGCACCCCCTCGAAAGCGCCGCGCGGATCAAGCAGGCAGTACTGATACCGTTGTTTGCAAAGAATCTCGATAAACACGGTGGCAACGTTTCGTCTCTGATCATCAGATGAACCGGCGACTAAAATGTTTGACGCAAACGGTGAAATGCCAATTTGCCTGCCATCAGCCGCAGTGCCCAGCAGCAAATGATGCCTGGTCAACGCCGTGTCGCGATCACGAAGATCGCTAACAATAATTTCGTTGATTAGCTCTGCGGTGCCTTTGCCATTGGCAGCCTCGGTAACGAAATCCGCCTTTTCCTGCAACATCGGCAGCGCATTAGCGACGGCGACAGAACATTCACAAAGCGCCAGAAGAGCATGGTCGTTTTCTGCGTCTCCCACCGCCACAACGTTGTGCGGCGACAAACCCATCTCCTTCAGAGCGGCGGCGAGTCCGGTGGCCTTGCTCGTGCCCGAAGGCAGGATCATCACCGCCCCTTTGTTGAAGATCAACTGCAGCTCCAGCCCAAGCTCGCGAATGGTATCGAGGACCAACGTCTCATGCGGATGATGCGTCGAGAGAATGACATTGCCTACGGAAATCGGCACGCCTCGTTCCCGAAGACGCGCCACGAACTTTGCGGGTGGTGGACTCGCTAGAGGTTTTTTCTCGCCAGTTGCCGGGTGATACAGCAAAACACCATTTTCGGCGACAACTCGTTCAAAAATAGTATAATGAGGAAATACCGAGAGAAGATCTTCTAACTCACGCCCAGTGACGAGGATCAGCTTCCGGCCCGATGCTATGAATCGTTGCAGGGCCGCTAATGTGCCGATCGAGACTTGACCATCGCTAGCCAGAGTTCCATCGTAATCACAGGCTAAAGCGAGGTAGCGCATGTTTCCATTTCCTCCGAGTATCTCGGTTGCATACTTCTAGAATAGGGGATGCATGGGAGCATTTCAAACATCTCTGCAGTTGGCCATTGGAAGGACCTGAGAGTATGAACGAAATTATTCGCTTGCCCGATGAATTCTACATCCTCGCGACAGCATCCGCTGCAGAGGAGTCCCGAGTCTTAAAGATGGGCGAGAGCTTTGGGATTTTCGACCGCTACGGCGATATTCTTCAGTATGGCTTAGGCGAACAAGGAATCTATCACGAGGGAACACGGTTCCTCTCGTATCTTGAACTTCGCATGGGAAACATCCGCCCCTTTCTCCTGAGCTCGATGATCAAAGAAGACAATATTCTCTTCACCGTCGATTCGACCAATCCCGATGTTTACGTCGACGGCACGATCGCGCTGCGCCGCGGTGATTTGCATCTTTATCGCTCGAAATTCATCTGGCAGGCAGTCTGTTATGAACGGCTGCAACTGGTCAACTATAGCCTGTTGCCCATCGCGATTTCTTTTGCGATTCGCTTCGACGCGGATTTTGCAGACATTTTCGAAGTGCGTGGCGTCAAAAGGGAAAAACGGGGGACGCGTCTGGAGGACGAGATCGATGGCAACCGGGTCACCCTAAGTTATCGTGGGCTGGATGACATTGTTCGCCAAACGATCATCGAGTTTTCTCCAGCCCCGGAGAAGCTGTCGCCGGGGCAAGCATCGTTCCACAGAGTTCTCGATCCTAAAAAGCAGGAGGCGTTTTTAATCTCCTATGCGTGCAAATCGAATGGCCCAGTACCGGCTCGCCGCCCCGTGGAGCTGGCGTTAAAACAGGCGGAGCAAGCGTTAACCGCATACAAGACGGAGGAGTGCCAAATCCGCACCTCCAATCATGAGTTCAACGGCTGGCTCGACCGCTCCTATGCGGATATTCACATGATGATTACCGACAGCCAAGGTTTCTACCCGTACGCGGGAGTGCCGTGGTTCAGCACAGTATTCGGCCGAGACGGAATTTTGACATCATGGGAGCTCTTGTGGATTTTCCCCCGAGTCGCGCGCGGCGTGCTGAGTTGCCTGGCGGAGACGCAAGCGACGGAAATTATCTCCGAGCGCGACGCCGAACCCGGAAAGATTCTGCACGAAATGCGCCGCGGAGAAATGGCCAGCTTGGGTGAAATTCCTTTTGATCGCTACTACGGCAGCACTGACAGCACGCCCTTGTTTGTTATGCTGGCGGGTGCTTATGTCGCTCGCACCAACGATGTTGAATTTGCTCGCTGGATCTGGCCGCGCGTCAAGCGCGCGCTGCATTGGATTAAAGAATACGGCGACGTTGACGGCGACGGCTTTGTCGAAACTTTGCATCGCTCATCGCATGGTCTGGTGCAACAAGGCTGGAAAGACTCCTGGGACTCTGTTTTCCATCAAGACGGAACTCTTATCCAGGCGCCGCTAGCTCTGTGCGAGGTTCAGGGCTACGTGTATGCCGCCAAACTTGCGGCAGCAGCAATCGCGACGCTCCTCGACGATAGCGACGAAGCCGTGAGGCTTGTTAGCGAGGCGGAGCTACTCAAAGAACAATTTAACCGAGTGTTCTGGTGTGACGAGCTTTCAACCTACGCATTGGCCCTCGACCAACAAAAGCGTCCTTGCAAGGTGCGAGCATCGAATGCCGGCCATTGTCTGTTTGCCGGTATCGCTACTGATGAGTACGCCGAGCGTACCGCAAAAACGTTGATGAGCGAGGATTTGTTTTCCGGCTGGGGAATTCGGACATTGTCGACCAACGAAGTGCGTTACAACCCGATGTCCTACCATAATGGATCGGTTTGGCCGCACGATAATGCGGTGATCGCTGCCGGCTTTGCTCGCTATGGGTTGAAAGAGCCGATATCCAAGGTGATCACCGGACTCTTCGAGGCCAGTCTCTATTTCGAAATGCATCGATTGCCCGAGCTTTTCTGTGGATTTCAGAGACGCGAAGGCGAAGGGCCGACTCTCTATCCGGTTGCCTGCGCTCCCCAGGCATGGGCGGCGGGCTCGGTGTTCCTAATGCTGCAAGCGTGTTTGGGACTTTCGGTTCACGCGAGCGAGGGCAAGGTTCACTTCGATTCGCCTGTGCTGCCTGAGTGCATCAATCAGATATATCTGAAGAACCTGCGGGTCGATTCGTCACTTCTCGACCTGGTAGTTGATCGCACGTTCCAGGGGATCGGAGTCGAGCGCCGCCAGGGCGATGCGAGCATCGTGATCAGCTGAAGCTTTGATTACGCGGCGGTAGACATTCAGGTAATCTTGCGCCATGCGAGACGCGCTAAAACGTTCTTCGAAAACCCGGCGGCAGCGCCGGCGGTCAAAAGCTGGAATCTTACGAAGCGCGTGAAGGGCACCTTCGATGTCATCGACGATGTAACCCGTGATTCCATCCTGGATCAACTCCGGTACCGAGCCACAGCGATAGGCGATAATCGGAGTGCCGCATGCCATCGCCTCGATAATCACCAGGCCGAACGGTTCCGGCCAATCGATCGGAAATAGCAAGGCATAAGCATTCGCGAGAAATCCTTTTTTGTCCTTGTCGCCGATCTCGCCGATGAACTCCGCCGACGAATTGCTCAGGATGGGTCTGATCACCTGCTCCATGTAATCATGATCGGCGGCATCGGTTTTGGCGGCGATGCGAAGTCTCATGCCCGAACGAGCGGCGATTTCGATTGCGCGATCGAGCCGCTTTTCCGGTGAGATTCGTCCAATGAACGCGAGATAATCCCCGGGTTTCTCACCGCAATCATAAAGCTCCAGAGGCAAGCCATGATAAATCGTCTGTTGCCAGTTGGCGCGCGGAAGAGGTTTGCGTTGCGCATTCGAGATCGACACAACCGGCATTTCGCTAAACTTTTTGTACACGGGCATCAGGTCGGCAATATCGAGTCGGCCATGAAGGGTTGTCAGGTGCGGAATTGGGTGCCGCCGGGCAAGCGGGAAATGAAGGTAATCGGTATGAAAGTGAATAATGTCGAACCGAGACGCCCTCTCGAATACCTCTTCGAGCATGACGTAATGATGAGGTAGCGGATCAAATACATTGTCGAGCCGCAAGGCACGCTTGCGCGCCGCTATAAGTTGCGCCGCGGTGACCGAATCGCCGCTGGCGAAGAGCGTGACCTCGTGTCCCTGCGCCACCAATTCCTCGGTAAGATAGGAAACGATGCGCTCAGTACCGCCGTAAGTTCGTGGCGGCACACTTTCATAGAGAGGCGCGACCTGGGCGATTTTCATTCGGGATCCTTATAAAAGCGCCGACAACGATGCTAGGAGCTGATTGCGGCGGAAACTTTAAATCAAGTAAATCGAAGACGCGGTAAATTCCTAATACGCAATGGCGATGCCATCTAGGATGCCGAACTGAGAGGTCGAAAAAGCAGCAGAGTTGATGCTTAAACATCTTCAGCAGCAACGATAGTTGCTCCGCATTGCGCGAACGGCACAAATTATAAATCCGCCCTGTATCTATTTTGAGACGGAGGCGTTCTTGCGGAGGAGGCCACAGATGCCAGAGTATTCAACCGCGCCCCTAGGACAAGGAAGGTAAACTTCCTTAAATCAGATAACCATCCGGTCTTTTTCTCGGCGACCAAAATGTTAAGCTAAATTAGGTTGTCGGATCACGTCCGGATTCGCGCAGCAGACTATCTGCGGAGGAGAAGGCCCATGCGAAAGCACATCGTTAACCGTGAGAGAAACTCCTTACCTCTCGATAAACCGTGGTTGGACCTGGAATCCCTTGCGCAGGTCGAAGTGTCCTCTGAAGAAGCAGAGCATCCGATCGAATCGGCGCTGTTGCCGGTCGCCTCGCCCGGTTGGCGCGCGGCAGCGCCGGGGCAGCAGATTGTTCGCCTGATGTTCGACGAGCCGCAGAATCTCCGGCTGATTCATCTGGTGTTCGATGAGCATGAGGAGGAACGGCTGCAGGAGTATACGCTGCGATGGTGCTCGGGTGGCGGCCAGCCTTATCGCGAGATCGTGCGACAGCAATACAACTTTAGCCCCCCAACCACCAGCAGAGAGATTGAAGATTACAAGGTTAATCTCGACAGCTGCGCCGAATTGGAGCTCAGTATCGTTCCCGATCTCAGAGGATCGGCAGCTCACGCCTCGATTGCGGAGTTTCGCCTGGCATAACCAACAATGCTGACTCGCTGAACGGTGGATGGAAATGCTACTAATCAAGGGAGATCTTGCAGATGATTGAAGCCAATACCAAGTGCCCAAAATGCGGCGACGGGATCATGAAAATAGTTCCTGAGCAGAAAGCCCTTGCGCCGGATCTACCCGAAGATAACGAACTCAAGGCAAGGTGCGACAAATGCGGCTACCAGGATCGAGTCGAGGTGGTAGCGACCGATGAGTAAACACGAATCCAAAATGCTGTCGGACAGCGACGTTTATGCTTATTTTGTGAATTACACATCCTCTCTCCTCGCGCTTTCATAATTTTGGTCCACCGATCGGACGGTCTGATCGATTCGAGACCGCGCCGGCAAAAATTCATTATCTCGGGGCAAAAGCCCGACTCGCAGAATCGATTGACGAATCTCAGCGGATTCGTATACGATCCCTTACCTCTCATGAATGGCTTAGAACTTCCCACGGTTCTCAACGTCGATGACAACGAAGCGCGGCGATACGCCAAGAGCCGCATCCTCAAACGCGGCGGATATCAGGTGATCGAATCGGAGACCGGCGCCGAGGCATTGCGGGTTGTCAAGGAGTTCCAACCGAGTCTTGTACTGCTCGATGTCAAGTTGCCCGATACCAGCGGCTTTGCAGTCTGCGAAGCGATTAAAGCAGACCCGGCAACCGCGCACATTATGGTTCTGCAAATTTCGGCTATGTATCTTAGCCCCGAGGATCGGGCTATTGGATTGGAGCGCGGGGCTGACACGTATTTGACTGAGCCGGTTGAACCCGCGGAACTTCTAGGCGCGACAAAGGCGTTGTTGCGTCTCTACGAACGCGATCAAGAGAAACGCTTTCTCCTTGATCAACTTCGCGAGGCTAATCGTCAAAATGCGGCGCAGCTGGCGGAACTCAATTCTATCTATGCAACAGCTCCGGTGGGTCTCGCCGTACTAGATACCGAGTTGCGTTATATCCGGGTAAACGATTTGCTCGCGGAGAAGAATGGCATACCGGCTGACCAACACATCGGACGAACCGTCCGCGAAATAATCCCTAGCATCGCCGGCGCGGTCGAAACAGCGTGCCGGGAGGTGCTAGTTACAGGAAAGCCTCGTCTCAATGTCCAGATGATAGGCGAGACCGGCGCGCAACCAGGTGTTAAGAGAACATGGCTAAACAGCTATTTCCCATTAAAGGATCTAAATGGCGAGTGTATCGGGGTCAATGTGGTGATTCAGGATCTCACCGATCAAAGACAACTAGAAGGGAGATTGCGCGAGGCTGACAAACGGAAGGATGAGTTTTTAGCCGTACTCGGGCATGAGTGGCGCAATCCGTTAGGCGTCATCGGCAATGCCGTTGAGCTGCTGCCCGTTTCAGATACACCGGAAGCGCGACAACTCAGGGCTATCATCAAGCGGCAGATCACTCGCATGACACATCTTACTAACGACCTGCTCGACCTTTCGCGGATCTCTGCCGGGCAGGTTGAAATTGGTAAACAGTCCTGCGATTTCGCGGCGATTGTGCGCGAAGCAGCGGAGGACTATCGAGGGATCCTAGGCTCCGCCGGCATCCGCCTCGCGCTGCAGCTGCCGCAGGATCCTGTCTGGGTCCTAGGGGATTGCAGGCGTTTGGGACAGGCGGTTGGAAACCTCTTGCACAATACCCAAAAGTTCACGCCACCGGCTGGCACGGTGACCGTGACCCTAGCCATCGTTCCGAATCAACAAACAGCTGTTCTCAAGGTTCGTGATACCGGGATCGGCATGGATGAGAGCAAGCTGACCCGTTTGTTCGAGCCATTCAGCCAGGCGTTGCGATCTTTCGATCGTAGCCGCGGCGGTCTCGGCTTGGGTCTAACTTTAGTTAAGGCATTCATTGAAATGCACGGTGGGACGGTGTCGGCGAGCAGTAAGGGACCCGGAAAGGGTACAGAGTTCATCGTTCGGTTGCCGGTCCAGAGAGATCCTAGTGCGCCGAGCGATTCCAAGCCTGAATTGAGCGCTTCTCAATCGACGGATCCGATCGCATGCCGTGTTCTCATTATCGACGACAATCAGGTTGGAGCTCGCGCCATGCAACTGTTCCTTCAAGATGCTGGCCACCTGGTCGAGATAGCCCATAACGGAGTCGAAGCGTTCGTGATCGCGAGAAACCTGAGACCCGATGTCGTGCTCTGCGACATTGCGCTGCCCTGGGTGGATGGCTACGCGATTGCGCGGACGATCCGGCAAGACGCCGAGCTCAAAAATGTTTACTTGATCGCGATCTCGGGGTACGCACAGGATGAGCACCAGCAATTGGCGAAACAGGCCGGTTTTGACGAATACTGCGTCAAGCCGGTTGATCTAAAATCGCTCGACCAGATGATAAAGAATCATCTCTGTGCTCGGCCGCGCTAGCGTGTCGTGCAGTTCACCGCTCCTTTGCGTGCCAATTGTCTTCCGACTCTAGGTTCCAGTTATGGGCGAGCTTGCGGGCTTTTTGAGGTTGTTCGTTTTCTTTGCAGCTTCGAGGCGATAGCGCGCGAACATCATAAATTGCCTGGCGTTGCCATTTCGGTGATTGGCCTCATGCTTGTCGATTTTTCCCTCTCTAAGAAGCCGGTTGGTTTCTTCTCTAAGCCTGATGTATTCTCGGGTGTAATCGCTGAAAGTTTCTCGCGACTCGCTGCTCATTCTCATCCTTTCATGTGCTCTGAAATCATTGACCGCGCCGTCAACGACATTCGTATACCACGGCCAATCGAAGAAGCGCAGTAAAAATTGCTTGCACTGCTTTGATCTGGTTCGTCGATTAAGAATTTTTCTGAGTCTAAATAGGCTTCGTTATTCTGAGTCATACTTCCAACCGGTTGCGCAGTCAAGCGCAATCCCCGTCCGGATGCGGCGTTCCGCGAATGCGTTATCTCAGACTGAAATTGGCGACTTTCCAAACTACATGCCGGTTAGTTTCACGAGCATACCTAGAATTTGCTTGGTCCTAACGAGCCATGTAGTCGTAGTACGAAAGTCGGCGACCCCTATTGCCACGCCGGTTTTTTGTTGTATAAACGAGAAGTGATGCCCGCGACTATTCTCCTCGTCGAAGACAACCCTTTGGCCCGCCGTAATATGATGATTTTTTTCAAGATCCATGGTTACGACGTTTTTGAAGCGCAACGCGGAGAAGAAGCTCTCGAATTAATTCGGGACGTTGACAACTTTGATGTCGTGATTACCGATTTGCGAATGCCGGGAATGGTCGATGGGTTGGAGGTTCTTCGGGTTCAAAACGAACTATCTCCACGCACGAAGACTATTCTGGTAACCGCATATGGTTCTAATCAGATAAAATTCCAAGCCGCCGCGCTAGGCGCCGTGTATCTTGATAAGCCGGTTCAGCTCGATGACCTGCTGGTTCATGTCCGGCAGTTGACGTCTCCGTGATGGAAGGACATCATGAGACTCGATGAAATGGATATTCCTCTTGAACGTGACGTCTTCTTGGCGCTCTCTCGTTCGGGAGCTCTCCGGCGTTCTTGAAGATGTCCTCGGCATAAAGAAGCTTCGGGATTTGTCAGCGTTGTCGGAAGATCCATCGGCGAATGGATGAATGGCGAATATCGCAAGGGCCTGCGCGTTTCCAATGCCGGAAGGCGGATGCCTTACTGTCAAGGGTTATCTTTCCGTGCGGAGACGCTCGTTTTACAAATCAGCGATACCGTCTCGGGGGGATCAAAGTTTTCGAAATCTTCCGAACCACCAAGCCGACGGCCGGGTCTAGGGCTGCCTCTGGTCGGCCAAATAGTTTCAGCTTACCGTGGCGCAGTCGATTATTTTAGCGAGCCGGGAAAAGGAACAACATTAAGCTTATCCTTATCGTCAAGATAATTCCTTCCTACTTACCCATTGGTAAAAGCTCGCTCAATTTGGCTGATCAATTCACTAATTTCCTGATACTCGCCGTCCTTTAGATCTCCGTCTTCCTTCTGTTTTTGCGATTCTCGACGGAGCTGATCCAGCAGGAGGGTTACGGTGGAATTTCTCATTGATTAAAAATCCTTCTTTCATAGATGGTTCTACCACGGAGAGCGGGTTTTTCTGAGTGAGCTCTGCAGCCATCATTAAGCCCAGCCGTTGCCGTTATGACGGCGACATACTTGAGGGAATTGCTTGACGGCAATCTGATTATTTTAGAGGTGTATTCCCGTGAGTCGAGGGACTTGTTAAGCTGATCTCATGACCAAAACACATAAAGCGCTGCGCTCGGATACGTACCCCGCTTCTATAGCGATAGCTCAGATAGATGGCATCGCTCTCTCCGCAGAAGAAGTGAATCTTGCAAAGCTGCTAGTTGTTAAGCTCGCGCGGACTACAAGCGGCAGTGTGATCGATTTCAATCGAGCTTCGAAACGGCGCTTGAAAGGATCAAGGTCAGGAAAACGGTAGCCGCTAGTTAACCGCCGATAATCTGCATCGAACTCGATCTCAGGCAACTTCACAGAGGTGCCAGCCTAGGCACATAGAATTCGTCCCCCTCACGCACCTTGCATGGATCGATGTTTCGCAGCCCTGCGACATTTATCAAGCTGCTTCGAGCTAAATGCGTAAGCTATGCCGTGGCATAACCATTGCGTTGACCACCTGCATTCCCACCGCGTCAACGCTTAATCTCGGAACTCAGAATTTTACGGTCGAGTATTTTAAATTCAAAAGGAGTGTGTATCCATGGAGAACCAATCAAGCCAAACCGCCGGCGTAACCGACGGCGGCGCAATCAATAAGGTGAAGAATGAGGCGGCCGGAGTGGCGCAGGATGTGAAGCGGCAGAGTCAGGAACAATTCGAAGCGCGTAAACAGACGGCGGCGGACCAAACTGAAAAGCTGGCCGGCGTGGTCGACCGAGTTTCCGAGGAACTCAAAAGTCAGAATCAAGAATCGTTGGCTGATTACGCAGGTCAGTTGGCAGGCAGTATGAAGGATTTCGCTGAAAGCTTGAGGCAGCGGAATCTCGACGAGCTGGTCAGAGATACCCAACAACTGGCGCGCAATAATCCGACCCTTTTCTTGGTGGGGAGTGTGGCCGTTGGCATTGCGCTTTCGAGGTTTCTGAAGGCATCGACCCAGCGTGGCGGCGCCAACCGGCAGAATGAATCTGAGTTCTACGGCTCGAGCCAATCGACCGTGCAACCGATCACCTTTGAGTCGCGCCCGTCGGTTATATCCGAATCAGCTAGGACGACGCCCTCGTCATCCGCGGGCAGTCCGTCTTTCGCTGACGATCTGGAGAAAGGAGTTTGATCATGGCAAAACAACCGCCATTGCAAGCTACGCCAGCAACCGAGTCATCTCGCGTCGACCGTGAACCCGATTCGGCAGCCGGCCTTCTAAGTCGTCTCATGGGGGAAGTGTCGACGCTGTTTCGCAAAGAGATAGCGCTGGCAAAGGCAGAGGTATCCGAAGCGGCTTCAGAAGCGAAGGCCGGAGCCATCAGCCTGGTAGCTGGCGGCGCAATTGTTTTCGCCGCCGTTCTCGTCCTACTTGGCGCAATTGTCCTGCTGCTGGCCGAACGGATGGAGCCTTGGTTGGCAGCTCTTATCGTCGCCGTGGTGGTAGGGGTCATTGGCTTTGTGATGATCCAAAGCGGCAAGAAGAAGTTAGATCCATTGTCTTTCAAGCCTGAGCGGACTCAGGATGCGCTGCGCAAAGACAAGGAGATGGTTCAAAGGAGGGCGTCGTGAGCAACATAAATAACACAAGCAACCTCAGAGATGATGCGCGAAAAGATCCGGCAACCCTGGAACGAGAGATCGACCAGACCCGGGCGAACATGGACCGGACGCTCGGCGCATTGGAGCGCAAGTTTTCGCCGGGTCAACTGTTAGATCAGGCGATGGAATTCGCTCGAGAGAATGGCGGAGAGTTCGCAAACAATCTCGGCCGGTCAGTGAAAGAGAACCCGGTGCCGGCGCTATTAACCGCAGTGGGAATTGCCTGGATGGTCGCTTCGAGTAATCGACCCAAACCGTCGCTCGCTGATGCTTACGACGATCGCTATGCACGCGATGATCTCAACGCCGTTGAGATCGATGATACAGGCTATGAGGACGATGCAGGCGATCAGAAGGAAGGCTTGACTGATAAAGCGCAACGCCTCAAAGCCTCTGCCGAGGGAAGCTTGAGTGAAGCAGGGCAGCGGGTGAAGTCCGCCGCCGAGCGAGCTCGACAGAAGCTCGCAGGAACTAAAGATACAGTGTCAGCAGGACTGAGAAGAAGTTCAGGCACTGCACAACTCCAAACGCAACGAGTGCGCGAGGGTTTTAACAGTCTTCTGACTGAACAGCCGCTGCTCCTGGGCGCTTTGGGCATCGCCGTAGGAGCTGCCATTGGTGCGGCTCTGCCCGCCACCGAACAAGAAGATCGGTTGTTCGGTTCGGCGCGCGACAAAGCCCTCTCCGAGGTCAAGCAGCGTGGGACCGAGACGTATGAGCAGGTGCGCGACAAGGCTAATGCTGTTGGCGAAGAGGCAAAGCAATCGATTTCCAATGCGGTCCGGGAATCCACTTAGTCGATGTTATTGGACCAAGCCACACGCTCAGAGAGTACGAGGCTGGAATTGAGTCCCATGTCCCGGGTTCCGACTCGGGATGGTCGTAGTCACTCTCGAGCTGAAGAGTTGTTCAGGAGTCCGTTGAATGCAACGTAAGTCTATTTGGCAGTTTCTTAAAACTACCATCAACGAATGGGTCGAAGCAGAACCGTTCCAGCTGGCGGCCGCATTATCGTATTACACTCTATTTTCTCTGGCTCCACTCCTGCTGATCGCTATTGGAGTCGCTGGCCTCGTCTTCGGCAGAGAAGCGGCGCAGAATCAGATCGTTGAAACGCTTCAGGGGATGATTGGACAAGACAGCGCTAAAGCCGTTCAGGAAATGATCCAAGCATCCAGTGAAAAACCAAAGACCGGGATGTTGTCCACCATCATTGGTTTTGTCGCCTTGCTGTTTGGCGCAGGCGGGGTCGTAGGCCAGCTGCAGACTTCGCTCAACAAGATGTGGGAAGTAACCCCAAAGCCGGGCCAGGGCATCTGGGGTTTTTTGCGGCAGCGCTTCTTCTCTTTCGCGATGGTGCTAGCAATTGGGTTCTTGCTGCTGGTCTCGCTTGTCGTGACCGCTGTTCTGAGTAGCTTCACGTCAATGCTGACCAGCTTTTTAGGCGACGCGACATTCGTGGCTCATGCGATCGATATCCTCGTGTCCTTTGGATTCGTCACGTTACTATTTGCGCTCATTTATAAGTACGTGCCGGATGTAGAGATCCAGTGGAGAGATGTCTGGGTCGGTGCCGCGTTAACTTCGATACTGTTTACGGTAGGGAAGTATCTTATCGGACTTTATATTGGAACCAGCGGTGTCAGCTCGACGTTTGGCGCCGCGGGTTCGCTGATTACGATTCTGGTCTGGGTCTATTACTCATCTTTGATCTTTTTTCTCGGCGCCGAATTTACCAGAGTGTATGCGACTCAATATGGATCCGGCGTTGCCCCTGCTGAAAACGCTCAACCGATGGATGCTGCGCCTCAGTCCGCGAACGCGTGAGAATGGGCGGATTGGCTCCGATTCCGACTACGTTCAGAGCGGCAGCGAAGATGATAGCGTCTCTATGTCCGCTCTCTAGTGCAATCCAAAGGTTCTGTGTCGCCTTTACTTGAGATGGGAGCGAGCTCGGCAGGTATTTCGAATAAGAGGACAGGCAGAAGTTCAATACGCCGTGCGCCAGTCTACTGCCCAACCGTAAACTGCCAACCAGAAGAGCATGCAGGTTCCAAGAATAACGGCCCAACCGGCGAGCCACTGCAGAAGTGAAAGCGGATTTTCCAATTCCTGATGTCCGTCCATCGTTGACCTCCAGTCATCGTGTGGGAAGGAGCATACATAAAGGGCAGATATATGTGCCCCGTTTCCTTGCAGATGCAATTGTCACACCTAAACGTAACGAGTACGAGAAGCTCAAACTTAGCAGTGCTAGAGTCTTTCGAGCGGAGTCAGTGTAGGACATCTCTTGATGATCTTCTGAATGCGTAGGCAAGAAGTTTCCGCTGGGGTGCGGGAGGTCAGTGGTCATCGTAAGGGTCGAGCTTCCTCCCGCTGAAGCCAACCGCCAGAGTGGTACTCCCTAATATTGATTCAAGAAAGCTGATCAGCCCATCGGGATCAGGAATATTTTCTTGCTATCCCTTTGAGCATACTGTCGTCCAATTTTAGGGCAGTGCACCCGTTTTTCCTTTAACTCCGCAATAATCGCAGGAGGATCTTTATTGGCAAAAGCCTCCTCGATGCTTTGTTTACTGCCGGGCCCTCCATTTAAGCTAACAGTAATGCCAGTCGTATGCAGATCACCACACGCATTGCACACGGCACAGACGTTATACATAGCCATGCTGATACCCTCCGGTTCGCAGTTCCAGCTAAGAAAACAATCGCCTGTTACTTCGCCGCGTTTATTCTAGGTTTTGCTGCTCAGCTACCCCCTTTTAAGATGAAGTTCGTCCAAATTAATCTCGCGCGTTTCGAGCCCCAGTTCTCGCGCCTTCTGATTGCATGGATGACACACAAGCATATTGAGCAGTACGCCACCCGGATCCTCGCTGATCACACGGTAGGCTTTGCTTGTAAGCGTCCGCTCGCAGTGATCGCAAAATAATTCCCTGGCCATGTGCATACGGCGAGCAAGGCATATGCCATCTACTAACGAGCAAAAAAATCTCTACTTTTAGTGATGATTTCTTCCCTCCCTCGAGGAAAATTAGTTGCTGAAGGCTCCCACCGTCGCGTTGTTGCGAATGGAATCTCCATTCTGAACTGTAGGCTCGAAGCTTCACCAGTCGCGGATCACGAACGAGACAATATTGGCCGATCACGACAAGCAATTCCTCGAGAACATCTAAGTTGATGGTTTGCTCGCTCGCTGCTGTACAATATCGACAGCGAAATACGTCGTAGGACTAAACTGCGGTCAAGCTACTATAAGGGGATAGACCGGAACAGTATTGAACAAATCGGGCGAGCTATGATTGATCGGCACAGGCGCTGATCAGCTGCGCAGAACTTTGGCAGCATCCCTTAGTTCTCCGAACTGTCACCTATTCTAACCTACACGGATAGCTCGGCAGGTGAATATATATGAGCAGTCTTCACTGGTTTTCTGCAGGTCGTCGTTCACGTATGACGTTTAGACACTAGGCATTTGCGGCGAGAGGGACGATCGGCCACGCAACTACTTCCTGAAGCCGCGCGAAGTGAGCCAACGGTCTTTGTTCCGGTAGTTCGATTCCGATCGACTGTGTCATCGTGTTCACGTCCAACTTTATTTCGGCATGTTGGAGCGCCCAGGGTGGATGATGAATCTCGTTAAAAACCACTCGATCAGGATTCAATGCGGCAAACAGGCAGTACCTCTCGGTGAGCCAATGATCGAGCGTGCCCGGAGTAGCTCGATAAATCGGTCCGGTAGGTCCATAGTCGGCGCGGAACTCCGCGCGCGCAGAGTTCTTATGGTTGCGGACACTGTCATAACGAATAATATCCGCGACAGATTCGACTTTCATGCGCGCATCGTAATAGGGCAAGCCAAGCCATCGCGCCACTCTGACGGCAATCCAACTCGCCGCGTCGAGACTGAAAAACCACACGCCGCTTTTGCCTGCTGTTTTGACATAGCTTCGGACGTTCAGCTCCGGCAATGACAGCGGCAGCGGAACGTAACGCGGGCGCACGCCGCTCATGTGGAACGGAACGATTCCGACCCAGCACCATCCGTCAAAGGTATCGAGCTCGATCGCTGCGGGGATCAGCGGCCTAATGTATTCGGGCCGAATCGGCCAATGAAGAAACAGCAGATCATGCCAGCGCATGAACATCATCCAGCGCGATTTTGGTAGCGGCCAAGGCCGGTGCGATGTTTGGTCCGTCACCGGCGGCACGCTCAGACTGCAACCCGAACTCATCGCAGTTGCGCCCGCTGCGATCGCGCCGAATTCGATGAATCCCGTCGATTCATAGCTCGGCCGTGTCATACGCGACGGTGTGTTACGCGGTGAACATTTACTCGTGCGCATAAGTCGCGCCGGCGCTTGCGCCGATGATCCGATCTGCAATCCACTGTAATAGGAATGATGTAGAAGTTCGCTGCCACGACACGTTGGATAGGCCGTGATCTGCGTCTTTGATCAAGCGGTGCGTTACCGACCGTGCCCGGGTGAAGGCGTCTAAGTAATTAGCGATGACCGGATGCGGCACGGTATTGTCCTGCTCGGACTCGACGATCAACACATCACCGGCAAACGCCGCGCACGCGCGCAGCGCCCGATTTTCCTCCGGAGCCACCGCCCGCCTGCGGTATGCGCAAAAATCCGGATCTTCATGAAGCTTGCGCTTGGGCAACTCCCAATTGGCATCGTTGTAGAGGGCGGGCGCGCGCAGCGCGAGCCATCGCACCGCTCGCTGAGAGGTCATTATGACCGCGAGATATGCGCCATAACTGCTGCCGACAACGCCTAGAGCTGTGGGGTCCGAGCCAGGTCGGCTTGCCAATACATCGTAAGCGGCCAAGAGGTCCCTTAGATTGTCTTCACGCGAAACGATCTCGCGTTGGCCATCGTTACGCGCGTGACCGCGCAGATCGAACGTCAAGCAGATAAAACCCAGCTCGGCGACGGCGCGAGCCCGATTGAGGTATTGCTGTTGATTGCCGCCCCAGCCGTGGACAAACAGCACGGCGGGCCCAGCGCTTACGCCGGCGATCAGCCGGCCCTCGATCTGTTGATCATCAACCGCGATCTCGATCGGCTCATCATGAATGGGCATAGGCTTTAACCTGAGAATATTTGGTGATTGGTCCGACCCGATCATCGACACCGTGGAAATGAACCACCGCCTCCGGCGGCACTTGGTGCTGGCCGTAGACCTCGATACAGGCCGCGCGCGTCCAGCGCAGGCTCGGGTCTGCGCGAAAAGCTTCAAGGGCGGCAATCTCCGCAGCGCTGGCGCCGCCGATGCGCCAAGATTGTTCGAGTACGCCGGAGGAACGGCGCCCGTCATCGTCGACGACCTGCGCAACATCGTAGTTGCGCCGGGAGGCTAGCCATCCCGCAAAGGCCCGTGACGCGGCGGCTTCGTATGTGCGCGCGTTGTTTATCACCCGCCGCGCCTCTGGCGGCAGCTCGAGTCTGAGCAGATCATCGTAGTCGCCGCGCACTACGATTAAATCCGAGCCGCCGTAAACGGTGACGTCTCGGTTGTCTCTGGTCAGTAACTGCCTGCCATAGTAGGTCGCCAACAGGTCCGCTACATAAGTCTGGCCGACGCTGTAGGTTTCAATCTGATCGAAATTTTGTTCGATCACGGCCCCATAAAGAGCGAGTTCCGCTGGATCGATGGTATCGAGAATCGCGTCCAAATCCGCAGCGGACGTGATCACGGTCTGGCCGCGCCCGCCGATGCCACACGCCGGTTTAAAGCGGGCGCGGCCGCGCGCCAGCACCCGTGCCGTTGCGCGACGCAGGTCAGCAGGTGCAAATGCGGAAAAGCCAAAAAGAACCACACCCTGAACGCTGCGCGCGAACTCATGTGACCAACCCTCCGGAGCGAACGCGTCGCTCGACACTAACGGGTGTGTGATCGTTTTGGTTGCAGCGAACGGATACGGAACGACGCCGCCAAACAAGTCATGATGATCGCGAATACCGAGTTTTCGAACCAACTCAGATCCTGTGAGAGTGTCACTCGGAACGAAATACAATGGACCGGCGTAGCGGCGCGCCGGATCGTAATCTCCGGCGAACTCATAATCCTTCAATGCCGCGAGCTTTGCCGCAATCATCGAGCGTGTGACGCTCTCGTGTTGAGCCGGCGGCTCGCAGGCACGGTCGGTATACAGAACCACTGCGCCTCGCACCCGCGATGAACGAGTCCCTATGCGATCTTTCGTGAGGATCGTCATTTTTCTTTGCAATGTTTGTGAATGGTCCGCAGCAATCACATGCCGCTTATGCCCGGGCGCACACGCAGGCTAAACTCATCGCTAGTGTCCTAATGTCGGCGCAAAACGAGGGCCATCGCAATACTGGACGACGCGGGCTTCGAACGCAGGAGCGCGTGTCCTCAAATCGGCACACGCCGCGCCGCCGCGATCAATCGCGTAATTGAAACATCATTCATGTTTAATAGTTTCTCCTTTGGGACGATCGAGTACAAGACGACTTCGCGTAATATTAATAAGGGTAGCAGCATCATTGCTGTTAGTGCGTCGGCATCCATCGTGATCGCGTACAAACTCTTGAACGATTGTATGTACGTTGACCAACAATCCAGCTGCGCGTGAGATGCACACGTCAGATTCTCATTGATCCGCCATCTACGTTGCATGGCGCGATGTATCTCAGTGGCATATTTGTTGCTGCCCAACCAGCCAACACGCGCTGAAAAAACATTACCTCATATCACTTTCGCGTTTCCAAAAACTTGGTTCTGTCCCGAGAGTAGCCACACCAGGGATAAGAATCCGAGAGGAACTGAGTTGTTGAATGGCTAGAATTCTCATCACCGGCGGAGCTGGATTTATCGGCTCTCATTTAGCCGACGAGCTTCTGCACAATGGCCATACCGTCAAAGTCTTCGATCTCCTGTGCTCGCAAGTACATGGCGCCGAAAAGCAATCGCCTGAATATTTGAATCCTGATGTCGAACTCGTGCTCGGCGATGTTCGCGACCGCGCTGCAGTTCAGCGGGCATTGCAGGGAATTGACGCAGTCTATCATTTTGCCGCGGCGGTCGGCGTTGGCCAGAGCATGTACGAGGTCGAGCATTACGCCAGTATCAACGATATCGGCACCGCCGTGCTCTTAGAAGCACTCATCAAACGTCCAGTTGAACGGCTGATCGTTGCGTCGAGTATGAGCGTCTACGGCGAAGGACTCTATCGTTCGCGCCGTGGAGCTATTCATTGTGCCGTCGAGCGCAGCCCGACGCAGCTGCGTTCCGCCCGTTGGGATCCGCTTGATGACGAAGGCGCGGCTCTCGAACCGATCCCAACGCCGGAGACCAAGACGCCGGCGCTCAGTTCGGTTTATGCGCTGTCGAAGTATGTTCAGGAACGGCTGTGTCTGATGATCGGCCGCGCCTACAATATTCCCACCGTCGCCCTGCGTTTTTTCAACGTGTACGGACCGCGACAGGCGCTATCCAATCCGTATACCGGTGTGCTGGCGATTTTCGCCTCTCGTTTGCTCAACGGCAAAGCGCCGCTGATCTTTGAGGATGGCGAACAACAACGGGACTTTGTCAATGTCAGAGATGTGGTGCAGGCCTGCAGATTGTCTCTTGATGCAGCGGCAGCGCCGGACAAAGTTCTCAACATCGGCAGCGGTCAGGCCTTTACCATTTCCGAGTTAGCTGAACGGATGGCGGACGCACTCGGCAAAAGTCTCGAGCCGCAAATCACCGGTAAATATCGCGTGGGTGACATACGCCACTGTTTTGCCGATATAACGCTTGCCAGATCGATCCTCGGCTACGCACCGCGGGTAACGCTCGAGGACGGGGTCTTGGAGCTTGCCGATTGGCTCGAAGGGCAGATCGCCAACGATCACGTCGATAGTGCCAGCGCCGAGCTGGCAGCTCGAGGATTGACCCTGTGAAGAAGGCGAGGGCCGGCCGAAACGGCGCGGCAGGCAGCAAGGCAGATGTCTGCAAGCATCCCAGTTTGCGCGCCCAAATCGCCGAAGCCGACGATGGCGCCGGAGTCCGGATCGGAGTCGTCGAAAGCTTTCGCATCGGCGATCGCGCCGGGGTTGAAAAAGTTCTCGCCGATCTGCGCGAATTGAGAGTCGCCGACCTGCGTACCACGGTGTCGTGGGCCGATTGGGACAGCGCCGAAGGCGAAACCTGGTACAGTTGGCTCTTGCCGCATCTGGCTAGGCAAGTGAATCTGATCCCGTGCGTGCTCTACACGCCGTTATCGCAGGCGGTGGCGCCGCGTGTCTCGGCTCCGCCCTGGGATCCCAAGGCCTACGGCGATTTTATCGACGTGCTGATCACCCGTCTGGGCAATTGTTTTGAATGGATCGAGCTATGGAACGAGCCCGATCGGTTGAGTGAATGGGATCGCACCCTCGATCCGCACTGGCAAACATTCTGTGCCATGATCGGCGGCGCCGCTTATTGGGCGCAGCGACGCGGCAAGCGTACATTGCTTGCCGGGCTCAATGCGTTCGACCCTAACTGGCTCGAATTGATGTTCCGGCGCGGCGTGATGCAGTACATCGATGCCGTCGGTATTCATAGATTTCCGGGCACCTCTGAAGCTAATTGGGAGAGTTGGCCGGCGGTGGTTCAGAGCGTGCAGCAGATTTTGACGCAGCACCGTTCCGGCGCTGAAATCTGGATCAGCGCCACCGGATATTCCACTTGGCGCCACGACGAGTACGAACAATTGCGCGCCTTCGCCCGGGCTTTGGAAGCGCCGGTGGAGCGACTTTACTGGCTCGGGGCGCGCGATCTCGACCCGGAATTTTCGACGCGTGATGGCTTTCATGCCGACGATCGGGATTATCATTTCGGGCTGCGCCGCAGCGACGGTAGCGAGAAATTACTGGCGCGACTGTGGGGTGAGGGCGGACTGGACGCGGTGTGTGAAGCGCTCGAACCGCATCCTGGCGCGCGCCGCAGCGCCGCCAAGCCGACTCAACCGGTGGTCATCACCGGCGGCGCCGGTTTTATCGGCACCAATTTGGCGCATCGTCTGGCGAGCGACGGCGAGCGTGTTTTGGTGTTCGATAACTTGTCACGCCCGGGTGTTGAGCGCAATTTGAAATGGTTGTTGGAAACGCACGCAAAGCGAGTCCAGGTGGAGTTTGCCGACGTGCGCAATCCTTACGCGCTGCGCCGCGCGGTGCGTAATGCCAAACAGGTATTTCATTTCGCGGCGCAAGTCGCGGTCACCACCAGCTTGGCCAACCCGCGCCACGATTTTGATGTCAACGCGCTTGGAACACTCAACTTGCTCGAAGCATTACGCGGTGCCGATGACCCCGCGCCGCTAATATTTACCTCGACCAATAAAGTCTATGGCGGCCTCGAGAATGTCCGACTGAGCTGCGAAGAAGGCGCTTATCACCCGCTCGATCCGTTTTTGCGCGAGCATGGGATCAACGAATCGCGGCCGCTGGATCTGCACAGCCCTTACGGCTGCTCCAAGGGAGCGGCCGACGAGTACGTCATCGACTACGCCCGAACCTTCGGACTCCCTGCGGCGGTGTTTCGCATGAGCTGCATCTATGGCCCGCATCAAATGGGCAACGAAGATCAGGGTTGGGTGGCGCACTTCTTAATCTGTGCGCTCGAAGACCGCCCGCTGACGCTCTACGGCGACGGTATGCAGGTGCGTGACGTGCTTTACATCGACGATTTGGTAGAAGCCTTTTTGGCGGCGCGCTCGCAGATGCGCAACATTTCCGGGCAGGCTTTCAACATGGGCGGCGGGCCGCCGCGCGCGCTGAGTCTTTTAGAGCTCGTCGACATGATCGTCGAGCTTCATGGCGAAGCCCCGGCCTGCGAAAGCAGTGACTGGCGCGCCGGAGATCAGCGTTACTATGTTTCCGATACCCGCAAGTTCCAGGACGCAACCGGTTGGGCGCCGCGCGTCGATCCCGAAGAAGGCGTGCAGAAACTTTATGAATGGTTGCGCCGCGCCCGCGGTCTGGAACAAGTTCGTGTTGTCGGCGGCGCCTCCCGCAACGGATCGTTCAGACGGAAAACTGGAATGAGAAGCGGCCTGGTCGCGCAAGATCGACAAGAACGAGCGGGCAAGGCCTCGCAGCCGTATTGACCCATGAACCTCGATCATTCTAATCGCCGGACCATGCGCGCGGCGCGAATCGTCGCGCCGCGGCAGGTCGAAATCGATGAGATCGCGGTGCCCGAACCGGGTGCCGGCGAAGTGCGGATTCAAGTGGATGGTTGCGGCGTCTGCGGATCGAACTTACCGCTGTGGCGCGGCCGGCCCTGGTTTCACTACCCGATCGAGCCCGGCGCGCCCGGACATGAGGGATGGGGGCGGGTTGATTTGGTCGGGGCGCAGGTCGATGGCGTCCGGCCCGGAGAGCGGGTTGCCTTCTTATCCAGCCGAGCTTACGCCGAGTACGACATCGCCCGCGCCGACAGCCTGGTGCGCGTTCCTGCAACTACTGAAATATTCCCGGGCGAGGCGTTGGGTTGCGCGATGAATATTTTTCGCCGCTGTGGCATCGAACCGGAGCAGACGGTCGCGGTAGTGGGGATCGGATTTTTGGGCGCGCTCCTGATCCAGCTTGCTGTTGCTGCGGGCGCGCATGTTCTCGCTATTTCGCGACGCCCGTTCGCGTTGCACGTGGCGCGCCGCTACGGCGCTGCAGAGGCATTGGCTAGTAGCGATCAGACGGCCGTGATTGCGCGGGTCATGGAACGGACCGATGGATCGGGCTGCTCGTGTGTCATCGAAGCCGCCGGCGAACAGGAGACGATCGATCTGGCAAGCGAGCTGGTCGGTGTTCGCGGCCGGCTGGTGATTGCGGGCTATCATCAGGACGCGCCGCGCCGGGTGAATATGCAGCTTTGGAACTGGCGCGGCATCGATGTCATCAACGCTCACGAGCGCGATCCGCGCCGCTATGTCGCAGGGATGAAAGCAGCGGCCGAGCGGGTGGCGCAAGGGGCGTTGGAGACCGAATCTCTCTACACTCACGGGTTTCCACTCGAGAACATCAGCGCCGCGTTTGCCGCGCTCGATGAGCGGCCGGAAGGATTTCTAAAATCATGGATACAACCGCGCCCCAATCAGGCGAGCGTCCAAGAATGAGCAACAGAAAAGTGCGAGTCGCCGTGATCGGCGTCGGGAACTGCGCCTCGTCCCTGGTTCAGGGAGTGCAATTTTACAAAAGCGCCGATCCCCATCAGTTTGTGCCCGGTCTGATGCACGTGAGCCTAGGCGGCTATCACGTGCGTGATGTCGAATTCAGCGCCGCGTTCGATATCGATAGCAACAAAGTCGGCAAGGACCTGTCCGAGGCGATTTTCGCCGAACCGAACAACACCTACCGCTTTACCGATGTGCCGCGCAGCGGCGTAGAAGTTCGGCGCGGCATGACCCATGACGGTCTCGGCAGATATTTGAGCCAAAAAATCCGCAAGGCGCCGGGCTCAACCAGCGATATCGTCGGAACGCTGCGTTCCACACGCACCGATGTGGTTGTGTCTTACCTGCCGGTGGGTTCCGAAATGGCGACCAAGTGGTACGTCGAGCAGATCCTCGAAGCTGGATGCGCGTTCGTCAATTGCATTCCGGTATTCATCGCCTCACAGCCCTATTGGCGTAAGCGCTTTAAAGAGCGCGGCCTGCCGATCATCGGCGACGACATTAAGTCGCAACTCGGCGCGACGATTACGCACCGGATACTGGCGAACCTGTTTCGCGAGCGCGGCGTGCGCCTGGATCGAACCTATCAACTGAATTTCGGCGGCAACACCGACTTCCTCAACATGCTCGAACGCGAGCGACTGGAATCGAAAAAAATTTCCAAAACCAACGCGGTGACCAGCCAGCTCGATTACCCAATGTCGAGCGATGATGCGCATGTCGGTCCGAGCGACTACGTGCCGTGGCTGCACGACCGCAAGTGGTGCTACATCCGCCTGGAAGGCACCACCTTCGGCAACGTGCCGCTCAACTGCGAGGTGAAGCTCGAAGTTTGGGATTCGCCCAATTCTGCGGGCGTCGTGATCGACGCGGTGCGCTGCGCCAAACTGGCCCTCGACCGCGGTATGGGCGGCGCCGTGATCGGCCCGTCGAGTTACTTTATGAAATCGCCACCGCAGCAATTTACCGATAACGAAGCGCGCGAGCGCACCGAAGCATTCATTCGCAATCATCAATCGACAACCGTCAGAGCAACGCCGCGGCCGGTCAGAAAGCGAGCTTAACGACAACGCATGAACGAATCCTCAAGCGTGCGATCCGGAATACTGCGAATGGCGGAAAAATGAAGCTGGTTATTTTTGGCCTGACGATCAGCTCATCCTGGGGCAACGGCCATGCTACGGTTTGGCGCGGCTTGTGTCGGGAGTTGGCGCGCCTGGGGCACCAAGTGATTTTTTTCGAAAAGAACGTTGCCTATTATGCGGCGCACCGCGATTTTCACGACATTCCCGGCGGCAAGCTCATTCTTTATGAGACCTGGAGTGAAGCGCTCTCCCAAGCCCGGCAGCATCTGGCCGATGCCGAGGTGGCGATGGTGACGTCCTATTGTCCGGATGGGATCGCCGCTACCGAGGTCGTTGTCAGCTCGCGGCCCTTGAGGGTTTTCTATGATCTCGACACCCCGGTGACCTTGGAACGGATCGAAGCCGGTCATGGCGTCGGTTACATCGGCGCTTCGGGATTGCGCGATTTTGACATCGTCTTGAGTTTTACCGGCGGGCGCGCGCTGCTGGAGCTCCAGAGCCGGCTCGGCGCCAAGCGGGCGGTGGCGCTTTACGGCAGTGTCGATCCCGCTGTGCATCGACCGGTAATGGCGCGGGAAAGCTACCGCGCCGACTTGTCGTATATCGGCACTTACGCCGATGATCGCCAAGCAATGCTCAACGCGCTCTTTCTCGAGCCGGCGCGGCGCCTGCCGGAGCGGCGTTTTCTAATCGCCGGAGCGCAGTACCCGCCGGCGTTCGCTTGGCTGCAAAACCTTTTTTTCGTGCGCCACATCGCCCCGCCGGATCATCCGGCGCTTTACTCGTCATCACGCCTGACTCTCAACGTCACCCGTCGCGCCATGGCGCAGTCAGGCTATTGCCCGTCGGGGCGCCTCTTCGAAGCCGCGGCATGCGGCACGCCGGTCGTCACCGACTGTTGGGACGGTCTGGAAAGTTTTTTTCAACCGGGCGAAGAGATTCTCGTAGCGACTCAAACTGCCGATGTTATGGCAGCGTTGGAATTGAGCGATGCTCAACTGGCGCGCATTGCCGGGCGCGCGCGGCAACGCGCTATGGAGGAGCATTGCGCCGCCAGAAGGGCGCGGCAACTGGAAGCCATACTCGATAGCGTTGCGGCTCATGGGCCGGAGCCGCTTGTGGGCGCCGCAGAAAATTGCCGTGTCCTGCGGGGAGAAGCCTGAGAATGTGGGGAATCATTCCGGCCGCCGGTGCCGGCCGCCGAATTCAACCGCTGGCGTTTTCCAAAGAACTGCTGCCGGTAGGGAGCCGCTTCGATGGCGAGACCGAGCGGCCTCGGGCGGTCAGCGAATACATTATGGAACGCATGGTTCGGGCCGGCGCCAGCCGAATCTGCTTCATTATCTCGCCCGGCAAATGTGACATTCTCGAATACTACGGCGCCAGCTTCGGGCCTGCGCGTTTGTGTTATGTTGTGCAGCCCCAGACGTCAGGTTTGTGCGACGCGCTGTTCTGCGCGCTGCCGCTAATCGGCGCCGATGATCCGGTGATGATCGGCCTGCCCGATACCATCTGGTTTCCAGAAGATGGTTTCTGCTCACTGCCGCGCGATGCTTTATCGTTTCTGCTTTTTCCCGTGAGCCGTCCAGAATTATTCGATGCCGTTCTGACCGACGACGTGGGTTGCGTGCGCCAGATCCGGGTCAAATCGCGTGAGCCGTTATCGCACTGGGTCTGGGGCGCCTTCCAGATGCCCGGTTCGGTCATGATCAAGCTGCATGAGTTGTGGTGCCGGCGTGGGCGCGCCGACGAGTACGTAGGCACTCTGGTCAATGCCTATCTCGGCGAAGGCGGTCAGGCGTGGGGCGTCCGCGCCGGCAGCGCTTATGTCGATGTGGGCACTCTGTACGGCTATCGCGAAGCGATCCGGCTGCTCAGCGGTTCCGAGCAGCGCTCAGAACTTCAGGAGATCAAGGCGTGAATCGGCTTGCGGTTCCTCGGCGGAAGATGACCCGCGATGAGATCGAAAATCAAGTGCGCCGGCTCGGCCCCTGGTTTCACAACCTCGATCTGGCGGGCGTGCAGACCGCCCCCGAGCATTTTCTTGGAGATTACCCACGGGTGAAGTGGCAACGCTTTGCCCACGCGATCCCGGACAATCTCGCGGACAAAACGGTTCTCGACATCGGTTGCAATGGCGGCTTTTACTCCATCGAGATGAAACGCCGTGGCGCGGCGCGGGTGGTCGGCATCGATTCGGACAATGACTATTTGCTTCAGGCGCGCCTGGCCGCGGAGATCTGCGGCGTTGACATCGAGCTCCGCAAACTTTCGGTCTACGATGTCGGCGCGCTGGCGGAAAAGTTCGATATCGTGCTCTTCATGGGCGTTCTCTATCATCTGCGCCACCCGCTGCTGGCTCTGGATTTGATTCGCCGGCATGTCGCCAAGGATTTATTCGTCTTTCAATCGATGCAACGTGGCAGCAATGAAGTCGCATCTCTGGAGGACGATTACGAATTCTGGAACGAGGATATTTTCGAGAAGCCCGGGTTTCCGCGCTTGTGCTTCATCGAAAAAAAATACTCCGGCGATCCGACCAACTGGTGGGTGCCCAATCGCGCCTGCAGCGAGGCGATGCTGCGCAGCGCTGGATTCACCATCGAAGCCAATCCTGAAGCCGAAGTGTACGTCTGCCGGTGCGCGGCAATCACTGCTGGCGGCCGTCACTGGCCCGGCGAGATAGAGGAGCCCTAATGGTCGAAGCGGTAATGTTTTGGAACGAGCCCAACAACAAATCGCATTGGGATTTTTCGCTCGATCCGGAGTGGCGGATCTATGGCGAAATGGTCAAGCTCGCGGCGACCGCCGTAGCGGCTGAAAATCCCCGGCTTTTCCGGGTGCTCGGCGGCATTTCTCCGATAGACGGCGCTTTCATCCGCAATATGCAGTCACAGCACGTGCTCGAAAGTCTCGACGCGGTGGCGGTTCATGGTTTTCCGCTGGACTGGAATCACTGGAATATTCATGAGTGGCCGGCAAAGCTCGATGAGATTCGCGCCGTGACGGATTTGCCGATCTGGGTTTCAGAAGTCGGCGTCTCGAGCTTCGGCGCCGAAGAAGTCCAGGAGTGGGGCTTGCAGCGCACCGCCGATCTGCTGATTGAGCGGGCGCCGCGGATACACTGGTATAGCCTGTATGATCTGCCGCGCGCGTGGCCGGCCACGACACGCCATCGCGAGGCCGAGGGCTCATCATACTACCGCCACTTTTACATGGGACTGCTTCATGAGGACGGCACTCCCAAGCTGGCGCTCAAACATTTTTCGCCGTACACGCCCCGGCTCGGTATTTGCCAATGGTTTCACTTCGAGGATTACCGGCTGGATCAAGCGGTGCGCTGGCTGCGCAAATTGAATGTTCGTTATCTACGCACCGGCTTGAGCTGGTCAGACAGCCTGCGCCCGGGGGCCATGGAATGGTTTGACCGGCAGATGCGCGCTCTTGAGGAGTTCGATGTTACTTTGACGATGTGCTTTACGCCGGAATCGTGCGGTGTCCAGCCGCACCATACCAGCCCGCCGCAGTGCATCGAAGAGTTCGCCGATTTCTGCGCGCGTATGGTGCATCGTTATAGCTCGGCAGGAACGGCAACGAATGAATCGACCAAAAAGAAATCCACTGAGGAGGGTGACTCATGGTCAGTAGAAGCCAATCCAAAACCGTCACCGACCACGGCGAAATCCGTCAATGGGCCGAAGCCCGCGGCGGACGCCCCGCGGTCGTGAAAAGCACCCGCGGCAAAGGGGAATGATAGTGGAATTCTGCGGATCGATTTTCCTGGCTACAGCGGCTCCGGTTCGTTGGAGGAGATCTCGTGGAAAGAATTCTTCGAAAAATTCGATCGTGAAAAACTCGCTCTGGTCTATCAGGACACCACCGCGCGGGGGCAGAAGAGTAATTTCAACAAGATCGTCAGCCGCGAGAGTGTGACGCACGCGCCGCCGGCAAGCGCAGCGCAGCGGGCAAATCCAGCGGGGCCGCCGCGAGGAAAACCGGCCGCAAAGCCGCTAAACGCGGTTCGAGAAGCCGGTGAGACTTTACCATCCGCTGTACCGGATGGTGTACTACCAAGCAAGAAATGAAAAGTCGCTTCTCTTTAGAGCTAGAGCTGAAGATTCGCCAATGCGCGCGCCAGGATTTGCCACAGCTCGAATGGTTCGGCCTCTATACTGAATATCGCCAACTGATCGAGGAGGCTTTTCGACGTCAGCAAGCTGGCGAGGTGATGATGCTGGTGGCTGATCTCGACGATTTTCCGGTCGGTCAGGCATGGCTCGATCTGAGCGTTCGAGAAACCGATTCGGTGGGCGTGATATGGGCGCTGCGGGTGTTTCCACTGTTGCGCAATCACGGCATCGGCTCCCGTCTAATGATTGCCGCGGAACGGTTGCTGCTCGAGCGAGGTTATCGTTGGAGCGAGCTGACGGTGGATCAACAAGAGCCGCGCGCGCGCCGGCTTTACGAGCGTCTGGGTTATCGCTCTGCGGGTTCCACCGAAGGGCTGCTCAGTTACACTACACCGGAAAAAAAATTCGTGGCGCTGAATCTCCAACTGTGGATTTTTCGCAAGCGCCTGCGCCCGAGGGCAATGGAATGGGAGGTTTCTCAAACAAGCCGCGAATAGTCTAGCAGGAAAGCAGGGCGGCATTCAGGGGCTCACTCGAATCAATTTGAAACCTTGCGCAGCAATGATGATCTTCTTCGATATCGATCAGACCCTGATTGACCAGCGAAAAGCCGAAGCAGCGGCTGCGCGCGAGTTGCTGGCGGTCTATCACGATTCGCTGGGTCGAAATTATTCGGTGGTCAGCTTCTGCCGGATTTGGGATTTCTTGCGCGACAAGCATGCGCGCGCGTTCTTCGCCGGCGTCATTACCAGCGAAGAGCAGCGCCGGTTGCGAGTGCGCGAGTTGTTCGGTCGCATCGGTTGGGAGCTCTCCGATCGCGAAGCCGATGACTGCTTTGCGCTCTACGAGCGGCACTATCGCCGGCATTGGACTCTGTTCGACGACGTGCTGCCTTGCCTGCAAGCGTTATCGCAGCACCCTATCGGCATCATTTCCAACGGCAGCGCCGAGCACCAAAAGCGCAAGCTGGCAGAAACCGGCATCGCGGCTTTCTTTGCGGTGACTGTGGTGTCACAGGAGGTGGGCGCCGCTAAGCCACATCCCGATATTTTTCGCGCTGCCTGCCGAATCGCCGGTTGTGCGGCCGAACAATCGATCTATGTCGGCGATCGCCTTCACGTCGATGCGCTGGCGAGCCAGGCAGCGGGCATGCGGGGCGTTTGGCTCGATCGACGCCGAACGCAACGCCCGGCAACAGTCCAGGTGGTCAGTTCATTGACCGAGCTCTGCGCCGAGCTATGTGGCGCGCCATGACACGGTTGATCTTTGTCCGGCACGCTGCCACCGACTGCGTTCCAAGTCGTCTTGCCGGCCGGGATGCGAACGTGCATCTGAGCGCCGCCGGCAAAGTTCAGGGCCAACGCTTGGTGCATTCCTTGAAGCAGCTGGGGATCGGTAAAATCTACAGCAGTCCTCAACCAAGAGCGCGGGAGACCGCAGAGTTCTTGGCGGAGCTTTCTGGCGAGACTGTCACGATCGCACCGCAGCTCGACGAGATCGACTATGGCGAATGGAGCGGGCAGAGCTTCGACGACTTGCGCGGCATCGCCCAATGGCGCGATTTCAATTCGCTGCGTAGCTGCACGCGCATTCCTGGTGGCGAGCTGATGATCGAGGTTCAAGCCCGTGTGCTTGCCCTGATGGAGCTCCTGTGCCGGCGCCACCCGGCGATGACCGTTGCGCTGATCAGTCATGCCGACGTTATCCGCGGCGCGCTGGCGCATTGTTTGGGCATGCCGCTCGATCTTGTGCTTCGGCTCGAAGTCAGTCCGGCATCGATCAGCATCGTTGCCATGCAGCAGGACGGGCCGCGGGTTCTCTGCATCAACAACACGGAAGAAATTAGTGACTAGACACTTTGATAAATCGGCCGAACCTTGCTTGCCCATTGCTGACGCCTCACTACGGCCGCGAGTGGGTTTTCTCGGCGTCGGCTGGATCGGCCGCCATCGTCTGCAATCGATTTGTGAAAGCGGCGCGGTCCAAGTCGCGGCGGTGGCGGATTTCGATACCGCTGCCGCAAGCGAGGTTGCCGCGCAAATTCCCGGTGCAGTGGCGGCGCCGTCACTGGATGCTTTGCTCGAATTGCAGCTCGATGGTGTGGTGATCGCCACGCCGACGGCGTTACATGCCGAGCAAGCTATCGCCGCCCTGCAGAGCAACACGGCCGTTTTCTGCCAGAAGCCGCTGGGAAGAAGCGCCGATGAGACGGCGCGGGTGATTCGGGCTGCGCGGCTGGTGAACCGGCTCTTAGCTGTCGACCTGTCCTATCGCTTTGTTCGCGGCGTTCAAAAAATCAAACAGATGATCAGCGCAGGGGAGATCGGCACAATCTATGTTGCTGATCTTGTCTTTCATAATGCGTATGGGCCAGACAAAGCTTGGTACTACGACCGCAAATTTTCCGGTGGCGGTTGCATGATCGATCTGGGCATTCACCTGATTGATCTGGCGTTATGGATGCTCGATTTCCCTGTCGTTGAGAAAGTTTCGAGCCGCTTGTTCAGCCAGGGCAGACCGGTGCCGGGGCGGGCAGGCGCTCTCGAAGATTATGCTCTGGCGCGCCTGGATCTGACGACCGGCGCGACCGTCAACCTGGCCTGCTCCTGGCGACTGCCGGCGGGACGCGATGCGTTGATTAGCGCATCTTTCTTCGGCACCGCAGGCGGTTTGTCCGTAAAAAACGTCGGCGGTTCTTTCTACGATTTTCGTGCCGAACGTTTTCAAGGCACCAGTCGGATGCTTCTCGACCAGCCCCCGGATCCGTGGGGCGGGCGCGCCGCGGTTGCCTGGGCCGAGCAGCTGAGCGTCGACCCGACCTTTGATGCGCGGATTGAACCCGCGCACCTGGTGGCTGAAGTAATCGACGAAATTTACCGGCAGAATGTCTCTGATTGAACGGGAGGAATACTGCGAGTGGTGTTACCGACGCGACCGATACTGATGACCGCCGATCCCATCGGCGGAGTTTGGCAATACTCGCTGGAGCTTTGCCGGGAACTGGCCAAGAGAGACGTCAACGTGGTGCTGGCAACCATGGGAAGGCAGCTCGAGCGCGGCGAGCGAGCATTGATTTGCGATTTGCAGAACGTCGAGCTGCGCGAGAGCAGCTACAAGCTCGAGTGGATGAACGAGCCGTGCAGCGATGTGAAAGCCGCCGGACAATGGTTGCTCGATCTAGAAGCGCGCTTTCAACCAAGCCTGATCCATCTAAATCAATATAGCCACGGCGCCATTCCCTGGAATGTTCCGGTTCTGGTGGTCGGCCACTCGTGTGTTTACTCGTGGTTCGAAGCCGTCAAAGGCGCGCCGCCTGGCCCGGAATGGCGATCTTACCGGGAAGCCGTGCGATTGGGTCTGCAAGGCGCCGATTTAGTGACGGCGCCTAGCCGCTCGATGCTGTCGTCCTTGGAAAAACATTATGGACGCTTTGCCGCAGCAGAGCCAATTTACAACGGTCGCAGCGGCGCGCGCTTCGCTCCCGGGAAAAAGGAAGACTACATCTTTACCGCCGGTCGCCTGTGGGACGAGGCCAAGAACATTGCGAGCCTGAACTCGATCGTCGGAAAGGTTCCCTGGCCGATTTATGCCGCCGGAGAGAGCCGCGCGCCCGACGGAAAACAGGCGCTTGTGGAGGGTCCGAATTTACTAGGCCGCCTCGATCCGGAAATGCTCGGGCAGTGGTTTCGCCGCGCGGCGATTTTTATTTTGCCGGCTCGCTACGAGCCGTTTGGCTTATCCGCGCTGGAGGCGGCGCTCTGCGGCTGCGCTGTGGTTTTGGGGGACACTGAAAGCCTGCGCGAAATCTGGCATGACGCCGCGCTTTTTATTCGACCGGACGATCCCGAGCATATTCGCGCGACGCTTGTCGAATTGATTGCAAACCCATCCTTACGCGAGGATTTCTCCCGGCGCGCGAGAAAACGGGCGGATTCGTTTTCACCGGAGCGGATGGCGCGGGCATATTTGGAGATCTACGCCAAACTGCTGCGGGCGCAACGGGGCCTGTTCTCGGAAGAAACAACCCACGGCGAATACCCGTCATGAATATCGCTCTTTTTATTCATTCGCTGGTGTCGGACTGGAATCACGGCAACGCGCACTTCTTGCGCGGTGTCGCCTGGGAGGTTCAGCGGCGCGGCCATACGCTGCGGATCTTTGAACCGGCCGACGGATGGAGTCGTACAAATTTAGTGCGAGAGCACGGCCAAGCGCCGGTCGAGGCATTCCGACAGATCTATCCCGGCTTGCGCAGCACCTTTTACGATCCGGCAACTCTCGATCTGGATCGCGCGCTCGATCGGATCGATCTCGTCATCGTTCACGAATGGAATGACCCGGCCTTGGTCCGGCGAATCGGCGCGCACCATAGAATCAAGGGCGATTACCGCTTGCTGTTTCATGACACGCATCATCGGTCCGTTACCGAACCCGAGAAAATGGCGGCCTACGACTTGGCGGACTATGATGGTGTTCTCGTTTTCGGTAAAGCAATTGCGGAAATTTATCGCTCGCGCAATTGTGCCAAGCGTGTTTGGGTGTGGCATGAAGCCGCGGACACGAGAGTTTTCATGCCGCTGCCCGATGAGGAAAAAGAGGGCGATCTGGTCTGGATCGGCAACTGGGGCGATGAAGAACGCACGGCGGAACTCTATGAGTTTCTTCTTGAGCCGGTAAAAGCGCTGGGTCTCAAAGCGCGCGTTTACGGCGTCCGTTATCCGGCAGAAGCATTGGCAGCGCTTTCAGCCGCGTGTATCGAGTACGGCGGCTGGTTGCCCAACTTCCAAGTGCCCGCCACATTGGCCCGCTTCCGAGTCACGGTTCACATCCCGCGCCGGCCCTACGTCAAAGCTTTGCCCGGTGTTCCGACCATTCGTCCATTTGAAGCGCTGGCCTGCCGCATTCCTCTGGTTTGCGCGCCCTGGGAAGACAGCGAACATCTATTCACCCCTGGCGAGGATTATCTGGTCGCCCGTGACGGTGCGGAGATGAAGCGGCAGCTGCAGCGTCTGCTCGCCGATCCTCAACTCGCCGGCCGATTGTCGGCGCATGGGCGCAAGACAATTCTGCAGCGTCATACCTGCGCCCACCGGCTCGACGAACTGATCGAGATCTACCACCGCATCGACTCGCCGGTCCCATCAGATCACGCGATGGAGCAACCGCCCGAGAAGCACCTATGAAGATTGCGTTTTTCGGATCGAGTTTGCTGTCGGCGTACTGGAACGGCGCGGCGACCTATTACCGGGGAATTTTGAGCGCGCTCTTTGAGCGGGGGCATCAGATTGTTTTTTATGAGCCTGATGCTTGGGACCGGCAGCGGCACCGAGATCTCACCGAAACGGCCTACGCGCAGACGGTGGTGTATGCGGTTGACGGGGAGTCAGCCGTTATCGAGATGGTCAAGAAAGCCGCGCGCGAATCGGATTTGTTGGTGAAGGCCAGCGGCGTCGGTGTCTTCGATGCGCTCCTGGAACAAACTGTTCTGGAGTTGCGCCGCCCTGACAGCATTGTTGCCTTTTGGGATGTCGATGCCGCGGCGACACTGGAACGAATCGGTCGGGACGAGGCCCATCCGTTTCGCTCGCTGATTCCGCTCTACGATCTGGTTCTTACCTATGGCGGTGGCGATGCGGTGGTGCAGAGTTATAAGCAACTTGGCGCGCAGCGATGCTTTCCAATATACAACGCGTTGGACCCCCGCACGCATCATCCCGCGCCTGCCGATTCGAGCTATGACGGCGCGCTGAGCTTTCTCGGCAATCGCCTGCCGGATCGCGAGGCGCGGGTCTTCGAATTCTTTTTCAAACCGGCCCAAGCCAATCCACGCATGCGCTTTATTCTCGGTGGCAGCGGTTGGGACGATGCGGTGCCGGCTTATGCCAATGTCGCCTATCTTGGCCACGTCTATACCGCAGCACACAACGCCTTCAATTCAACGCCCATGGCCGTTCTGAATGTCTGCCGGGAAAGCATGGCGCGCTGCGGCTACTCTCCGCCGACTCGTCTGTTCGAGGTCGCCGGCGCCGCCGGCTGTCTGATTACCGATGCTTGGGATGGCATCGAAGATTTTCTCGAGCCGGACCGCGAGTGTTTAGTTGCCAACGATGGCGACGAGGTCGGTGAACAGCTGCGTCATTTAACGAGAGCCCAAGCTAAAGAGATCGGGCAAGCTGCTTTGCGCCGAATCCTCGGCGAGCATACTTATGCGCACCGGGCCGCTGAGCTGGAATCGTTGCTGCAGAGTCTATGACTACTCAACCGCTCAACATTGTGATCCTCGGTCTTTCGATTACTTCGTCCTGGGGCAATGGACATGCGACCACTTACCGAGCTCTGGTGCGCGGACTCGAACAGCGCGGCCATCAGGTTTTATTTCTCGAACGCGATATGCCCTGGTATGCCGCCGCTCGCGATCAAATCCATGCGCGTCGGGGGGGAACGTTTCTCTACCGCAGCTTGGACCAACTCAGGAAACGTTTTTACGATATGGTGCGCGACGCCGATCTGGTGGTGGTAGGCTCGTATGTCCCAGACGGAATTGAGCTTGGCCGGTGGGTCATGGAAACCGCCCGCGGCATCACGGCCTTTTATGATATCGACACGCCGGTGACTCTGGCTTCTGTGGAGCGCGGCGATTCTTTTTACCTTTCCGCCGACCTAATCCCACAATACCAGCTGTATCTCTCGTTTACCGGAGGGCCGATCCTAGAGCAGCTGGAACTGCACTATGGCGCACCGATGGCGCGAGCGCTGTATTGCGCTGTCGATGCCGATCTATACAGACCGCTGGCGCTGCCAAAGCGGTGGGATTTGGGCTACATGGGAACTTACAGCGCCGATCGCCAACAGGGTCTGCAAGAGCTGCTGCTCGATCCGGCCAGCCGTTGCTCCGATGCTCGCATGGTGGTTGCCGGCCCGCAGTATCCCAGTTCCATCGAGTGGCCTACAAATGTTGAGCGCATCGAGCATCTGGCGCCATGCGCGCATCCAGCTTTTTACAACCAACAAACTTTTACTCTCAATATAACTCGGGCCAATATGGTTGACGCCGGTTATTCACCAAGTATCCGGCTGTTTGAAGCGGCTGCCTGTGGTTGCCCGATTATCAGCGATTGGTGGGAGGGGCTGGATGCTTTTTTCAAGGTGGGGGATGAGATTCTGGTAGCCGACTCACCGGAAAAGACGCTCGAATACCTATTCGAACTAAGCGCCCAAGAACGTGACCACATCGGGCAACGAGCCCGTGAGCGCGTTCTGTCTGAACACACGGCGTCGCGCCGGGCCGCGGAGCTTGAAGGCTACACTCGCAAGCTGCTCCATTTGAAAGCTCCGTGAGAAAACATTTCAGTGCTTGAGAGCTGCAAAGCTACAGCAGGGAAGCCTTGGGCCTCCCTGCTTGTGTAGGCTGATTGGCGCCAGTCGACTGGAGCCAAGTAGAGATAAACGCAACGCCACGCGCTTATCACCTCATGACTTCGTACTCGACGATTATTTGCCGGAAGAGCCACTGCTCGATCCGCTGCTGGAATCACTCTTGGATGAGCCGCCACTCGACGATCCGCCGGAACCGCTTTTAGATGAGCCGCTGCCCGAAGCGTCGCTCCCCGATGAACCGCCGGTGCCCAATGAGCTGCCGGAAGATCCACTGCTTGACGGGCTAGTAGAGGACCCGCCAGAGGATGACTTCTCGCTCGACGAGCTACGCCCCGATGAAGAAGCTCCGCTTCCCGACGAGCTTTTGTCGCTGCTCGACGAAGCTCCGCTGGACGAGGAACCTTTTCCGCTACCCGAAGCATCCACTCCAAGTGCGCTGGCGGTCTTATCGTCGAGGCGTCCAGTTGCCTGCATACCACTCTCTTTTTGAAAGGCACGCAGAGCTTGCTGCGTTTTGGGTCCCATCACTCCGTCTGCCGGACCTGGATCGTGTCCCTTGTTTTTTAGCGCTTCCTGAACCTGCTTGATGTTTTCGCTGGATTGTCCGCCCATACCTCGCGCGCTGGATTGTCCGCTCATGCTGCCGCTGCCTCCTGCCCGATCCATCTGACTCCCGCTACCGGATTTGCTTGATCCTGTAGCAGAACCACTTTTATCCTGACTGCTTGATGGTGCCGAGGACGCGCTGCTGCCCTTTTGGCTCGACGGTCTGTCCGAACTTTCCTGTCCTGCAGGGCCCGGCGACCCGCTCGAGCCTTTGGTTTGTGACCATACCAGATTGCCGTTGAGTGCAATCGTACCGCTAAAAACGATACCGGATAAAATCAACAGTTTTCGATGCATCAGTTTTTCTCCTTTCTACGATTTGTGGC
Organism: uncultured delta proteobacterium; assembly: GCA_963745835.1. GTDB lineage: Bacteria > Desulfobacterota > Binatia > UBA9968 > UBA9968 > WHTF01. Next base: position 404,601 of record CAVUZH010000022.1, on the reverse strand, counting down.
GTTGCGTCCGTCAGCGTTTGTGCAACCGATATGCCACGTATATAGAAATAATAGTGTTGCATTCTCGATGATGCCCGTCGAGGGTCCGATCTTTACGGCGAATTATGTCCCGAATCCGGGTAAAGCAGCAGCAAGTGCCTTTCGCAAACGGGACGAAGGTTTTACGATAGGTTTGAACAAGAAGCGCAACGAATGTGGCTGATCTAGGGTGGCGCGCTCCGCGAGTTAGCACACCCGTGATACGGTAGCGACATTGGGCCGGTATTTTCAGATTGGCAATTGCCGGAGACAAAGCTGCGCCGAAATCTTGAGGAGCTTGACGCTTTAGCTCGCGAGGGGCGTGTGGAACCGCGCAGATTAACCGAACCGAGTAGTTGATAAAGTTACTCAGTCGCAAGACCTTCTACATCAAGGACGAGGGTTGCAGGCGAGTATTATGCTGGCACGAACTAGAGCCGCGGCAGAATCTCTCGCTCGTAGAATTGAAAAAAGCCTTCCTGATCGGCACCCACCTGATGGACAAAAACATGATCGTAACCGGCGCGCTCATACTCCTGAATTGCTTCCCAGTGACGTTCGGGATCGGGTCCGCAGATGACAGTTTTTGCCACTGCGCCTTTGTCGATCATAGTGGCTGCTTGTTCGAAATAATTCGGCAGCGCCAACTCGGACATCAGCGGCCCACTCAGTCCTGAGATCGGCCACTCCTTGTACGCGGTCTCCTCAGCTTGATTTTGGTTTTCGGCCCAGCAGACGGTGAGCTCGCCGTATCGTGGTTTTCCGCTGCCGGCCGAGCGATTGAAAACATCGATTATCTCCGCATTGGGGGTAGTGCCGACAAAACCATCGCCGATTTCTGCCGCCAGCTTGGCCGCGTTTGAGCCACTGGCGGCGAGTGCAATTGGTGGCAGCTCATCCGGTAAGGTATAGAGGCGCGCGTTCTCTACCTGGTAATACTCGCCGGAGAAATTTTCCTGCTTTCCGCGCCAAAGCAAGCGGATGATTTCCACGGCTTCCTTAAGCATGGCATGGCGAATGCGCACCGGCGGCCACCGATCCCCAAAGATATGTTCATTAAGATTTTCCCCTGCTCCCAAACCGAGGATGAAGCGCCCCGGCATCATGGAAGCGGCCGTAGCCGCCGCTTGCGCAATGATGCCGGGATGTATTCTGATGGTCGGACAAGTCACTGCGGTGCCTAGCAGCAGTTTGCTGGTCACTTGAGCGATCGCACCAATCACCGGCCATACAAACGGGCTCTGTCCCTGCGCATCGATCCATGGATGAAAGTGATCGGAAATCATCGCGAACCTGAATCCGCATTGTTCGGCTCGCCGTGCTTGAGCGATTAAATCCTGTGGCCGATGCTCCTCGCTCGACAGCTTATATCCGATTTTGAGCATGCAAAATTATCCGATGGCCTGCCAGAAAACCCACTTGATGGAGGCCTAATTGGAAAGCTATGGGCGTTGAACGTTAGAAGTTCAAGGCTCAAACGTCAGCCTTTTAGAGCCGTCACCGATTGAGCCTTGAGCCTGAACGTCGAACGAAGAACGGGTTAACGGCCGCGGTTAAACAGTGCGCCGTCGCCCGACTACCGCGCGATAGATCGCCAGCAAAATGATCGCACCGATCACCGCCATGATGAAGCCGGCTGGCTCCCCTTCTTGATAGAACCCGAGAGCACGCCCGACGAAGCCGCCCAGCAAGGCGCCGGCAATGCCTAACAGAATCGTAACGATAAATCCACCGGGATCGCGCCCTGGCATCAAGAACTTCCCGACGATTCCGACAATCAGTCCGAAGATAATCCATCCAATCCATCCAAACATAGTAGTTCCTTTCTTCTGTTGAGTTTGTCTAGCCGATTGAACAGTTTAGTATTTTATTTCGATCCGTGATCCGTGCCCAACTCTTGTAATAGTGTGACGAGATCGTCAGCGTGCTCTTCTTCGACCGCCAAGATCTCTTCCATCAATCGACGGCTGGTGGAGTCATTTTCGCCCATATAGTGCGCCATCTCCCGATAGCTGTCGATGGCAATGCGCTCGGCTACCAGATCCTCTTTAATCATGTCGAGGAGGGTTTCGCCTTCGACATACTCTGCGTGACTGCGGGTCGTTAGGCCATCGGGCGATAAGTCAGGAGCGCCGCCGAGCTGAACGATACGCTGGGCGATTTGATCGGCATGTCCCTGTTCTTGGTTGGCGTGCTCGAGAAACTCCTGGGCCACTGCCTGAGCATGGATTCCCGAAGCCATGTAATAGTGTCGCTTGTAGCGCAGTGTGCACACGATCTCCGTCGCTAACGCTTCATTGAGTAGTTTAACGACGGTGTCGCGATCGGCTTTGTAACCCGGCGTGATGGCGCCTTGTTCGATGTGTTGACGCGCCCGCTCTCGGAGCGTCTTGATATCGGTCAAAAAAGGCTTATCAGCCATAAATCCTCCTTTCACAGTGAACTCATCACCGCTTATAGCCAAATTGTCGGCTGCGGCGCAAGTCGATGATTGTCCGCTTTGGGGCGCTATTTATCGGCGGCAGTGCTAGCGGAATGTGCCTCTTTTTTAAGCTCGCCGCCTGGAGCGGCTTCCTGATTTTTTAGTCGCCTTGCGCCCGGTGCTCTTTTTCGTGCTGCCGGTCTTACGCGCTGCAGTCTTGCTACCTGCCTTTTTGCCCGCGGACTTCCGGGCTGCTGTGGACTTGGAACCGGCGCGTTTCCGGCGGGATCCGGCATTGGATCTTCCGGCGATCTGGCACTCGATGCCTTCTTAGTTGCGCGACCGCCGTTCTGCATTTCCTGCTTTCTTTGCGACATCTGCTGACCCAGCGAGTTTAGATCGAGCTCGCTCTCTTCAACCTTGGGCAACATTTCGCTCTCTTCCTCCTCAACATGGTGCTGCACATTTTCCATTAGCTGGGAGAATTGCGATTCGAATTCTTGGTCCGCTTCTTCCATCCTCTTAAGCTCGCTGATCAGTTGTTTGACGGTTTGGTGTTCCTCGATCGCCTCCTGGACCATCGACGAGCCGTCATCGACTTCATTTTTCACCGCGGGGTAGAAGATTTCCTCCTCGAGAGCAGCATGAACTTCGAGCTCAGCCATGGCATTCTCAGCCAACCGGCGTTTGGCTTGCGACCCTTGGGTCTGCTCAAATTTTTTAAACAACCCTTCGACTTTCTTGTGGTCCTGACGAATCATCTGAGTTGCATTAGGCATATCGTTCCTCCATTCTTAAGTGACAATTGGTTGTTTTACTCCGATGCGCTCTGTACGTTTACCAGCTCGGGTTTGTCTACCGGAGGCCGGCTGATCTCCTGTTCGATTCCCGGTCTCTGCCGTTTGATATAGGGTTCCAGTTCTACGACGCTGCCGATTTCCGCCGAACGGTATAGTGCGCGGATAACGCGCACATCGGCCAATCCTTCCGCTCCGGATGGTTCCGGATCGACATTATTGATAATGCAGTTGGAAAAATAGATTAGCTCCGGGGCAAATTGATCACGGCTGGAAAAAGTCCGTTCGCGGGTTTTGCCTTTGACGGTGAGCCGGTGCTTGAGCTCTCCAACATACTCGTAAGCCGGTTCAACATGCAGGCTACCCTCGGTGCCGACCAGCTCATAGGCCGATACATCCGCGGCTCCAAAGCTGCAGGTGAATGATGCTAAGCGCCCTTCGGGAAAACGCAAAACCGCGCCGGTCATCTCATCGATTTCCCCGAAGCGCGGGTCTTTACCGCTGATGCTGAACGCGTGGACTTCCGACGGCTCGGCCTGATACAGGGAGCGCGCTGCATTGATGCAGTACACGCCGATATCGTAGAGCGTGCCGCCGCCGAGCTCTCGTTTCAGCCGAATGTTATCTTCCTTTACTTGCATTGCAAACACGGACGAGAAGAATCGCGGCTCACCTAGTTTGCCGGAACGCGCAATCTCGACCGCTTCAAGATTGGCCTTCTCGAAATGAAGGCGGTAGGCAATCATTAGCTTCACTCCGCCCTTTTCGGCGGCCGAAATCATCTTCTCGCAGTCATCTTCAGTCACCGCCATCGGCTTTTCACAGAGAACATGGATGCCGGCTCGTGCCGCGCGCACGGTAAAGTCACAGTGGAGGTTGTTAGGCAGCGCGATATACACGGCATCGATAGCGCCGCTGCTCAAGCACTTGTCATACTCCTCATACGAGTAACTATGTTGGATTTTGTATTTACTGCGGAGTTTTTCATGCTTGACCGGATCATCCGACACCAAGGTGGTGAGCTGGGAATTCTGGCGGGCGTGAGCGAATGCAGGCAAGACGGCAACTTGCGCGATGTGCCCGAGGCCGACCACGGCGTATCTGATTTTAGCTCGTTCAGCCATGGTGCTGCTGGTTTGGAAGAACAGTTGCGGTGCGGCCACTTGGTTTTACTTCGATTTGATCGTTCACGGTCAATCCTGAATCGACGCTCTTAGCCAGATCGACTGCTTTGGAACGCAACGCCTCAGATTCAACTGACCCTGAGAGAGTAATCTCATTGTTAGTCGAATTAGCGCTGACGCCAAGATCCGCCGATCTCAACTGTTCGTCGGCTTTGAACTTCGCTTTAACTGCACTCTCGAGGTCCGCGTTGCTCCGCACCATCACTGTCGTTTCGCTGAGGGTAGGTGCTTTGTTGTCGGAATCACCGGATCTGTTGCAGGCAACCGCTGCGATCGCCAGGAACAATAAACACTGCCAGTGATTTCCTGATCATGAAAACGCTCCGGGATCTGTCGTAATTAAATTACTAGGGGCAAGAAATATGCCACGGAGCCGGTGTTTTCACACTCGATGTTTGCCCCACGTTATCCTTGCGTGTCTCGCCAGCGCCGATTCCTCGTCCCAAAGCCGGTACGAGCGCGCAAAGCTCGCATGCAGAACTGGGACGACAATCGATCATTCAAAGATCATGGATGCTCATGAGTGCGCCCCCCGTCAACGGAGCAATCTCCGGTGAGCTATTCTTTTCGATTAATGTCGATGCAGGCGTGCAGCGGCAGATGATCTGATGCGACTCGAGTCAGCGGGGTGATGCAGCGGCGCACGCTGATCAGCGCTCGCTGCGGTTTGACCCAGATTCTATCGAGCGAAAAGATCGGCGCAGGCGAGGGGAAGGTTCGTAAGGAGGGTGCTTTGCCGAACTCTTCATTGAAGCGGAGAATGGGAAAGCCCCAGGGGAACCACTCGTTGAAATCGAGCAGGACAATCACCGGCGTGGTGGCTTCTTTAGCGATACCGCCCAGGAGACGTTTGGTTTGGTAGATGCGCTCGCGTACCCGCAATCCCAGGTGAGAAACAATCACCCGCAGTACGCCATTGCCGGTATCGATATCGACGTCGATGGCGCCGCGCGCTTCTCTCCCGGGAACACTCAAGTCGAGGCGACGCGCATTGATCACCGGATGACGCGACAGCAAGACGTTGCCGTACTCGCCATTAGCTCGGGCGATCATCGGTCCGGCGATGGCGATCCGTCCTGTAGCCTCGGCCAGATACTGCATCTGGTGCGACTCCCCGGTGCCATTGTTTTCAGAGTGGACTTCCTGCAGGCCGATCACATCGGCATCGAGTTCATTAAGAACTTGAGCAATCCTTGCCGGCCTGCGCTGGCGATCGATACCGACGCACTGATGAATGTTGTAGCTAACCGCGGAAAATAGCGTGCTCGTTTCTTTGACTTTGTGCAGTTTCAACGGTGATCGAACCGACAGTTTAGAGCCAGCCCTCCGCGCATTGATTATATGTAGGTATCAGAATCAGACAAGGCAGATCCTTACAACTGCATCAAACCGACGAGAAATGGTAGCAGCACGCTGGGAAATGGCAAGGCGCTGCGTCAGCGCGTGAGATAATCACTCAAAGTGAAGGTGATAAAATGCAGCAACCATATAAGGCCGGCTCCGGCAAATACACGGACCAGAAAAGTGCTGTGTCTAAGATGCATGAAGTAGATCATTACCAGCGCCGCTTTGATCATGGCGATGCCCAGTGCAACCGGCGTGTTAAGCGGCCCGAGATTAATGAAGGCCACTCCGGCGGTGACTAAGGTAAGAACCAGCAGCGCGCCGAATACCAGAAAATAAGTGTTTCTTCGTGCTGTTGTGTGGGAGTCCATCAGTGCCGTCCAATCAGGTAAAGCAGAGGGAAGAGAAAAATCCATACGATATCAACGAAATGCCAGTAGAGGCCGACCATTTCCACCGGAGTATAATAGCTCGCGGAAAATTCTCCGCGCCAGGCGCGCAGTGCCATCCAGATAATCAGCCCGGCGCCGATCACCATGTGAAGAGCATGCATGCCGGTCATAGCGAAATAGAGCGAGAAAAAGATCGCCGCGTGACGTGGATCGGCGTCACTAAATTGAAAGTCGGCGCCGGGAACCAGGTGCTCATGAAATTTGTGCTGGTACTCAACACCCTTGATGCCGAGGAAAACCAGACCCAGCGCTAACGTTGCCGCAAGAAATAGGATTTGGCCACGCGGTCGGCCCATTTGCGCGCTGTAAACCGCCAGGACCATTGTCAGGCTGCTGCCGATCAGGACTCCTGTGTTGATCGTGCCAAGGATAATATCAAGATGATGGCTGGCAGCGGCGAACGCCTGCGGGTAGGACAGGCGATAGACGATGTAAGCGACAAACAAGCCGCCGAAAAAGAGGATCTCCGTAGCCAGAAACGTCCACATGCCGAGAGTTGACGCTTCAACCTGCTGCTCGGGATCGTCGAATTGATGCGCCAGCGCGGCGCCATGTATCTCAGCCAACTTTCTGCTCCTCCTCGTAGGCGTACGCCGGTTGCGATACTCGCGGCTTATGCTCGAAGTTATCGGTTGGCGGCGGCGAAGCAGTGGTCCACTCCAAGCCTCTGGCATCCCAAGGATTGGCGCCGGCGTATGGGCCATAGCGCATCGACCAGAAGAAATAAATCAACGGAATCAGGTAGCCCACCCCGAGGATTGAAGCGCCCGCCGATGACATGACGTTAAGCACTTGAAACTCGTCAGGATAGGCGGCATAGCGCCGCGGCATGCCTAGATATCCCAGAATAAATTGCGGAAAAAACGTCAGGTTAAAGCCGACGAAGATAATCAGAGCGGAGAAGCGCGCCCATCCTTCCGGATAAAGCCTGCCGGTAATCTTCGGCCACCAGAAATGGAGCCCGCCGAGGTACCCCATGATGGCGCCCCCGACCATGATGTAGTGAAAATGGGCGACTATGAAATAGGTGTCATGGACATGCACGTCGATCGGCAGAGTGGCAACGAATATTCCCGTCAGCCCGCCAATTGTGAACAGCCCGATAAATCCGAGCGCGTAAAACAACGGCGTGCGATAAACGATCGAGCCTTTGTACAGCGTCGCCGTCCAATTAAATACCTTGATCGCCGACGGAATCGCCACTAGCATACTGAGAAACGAAAAAACCAACCCGGCATAAACTGATTGGCTGCTGACGAACAGGTGGTGACCCCAGACAAAGAAGCCAAGGACTGCAATGGCAATGCTGGAGAAAGCGATAAACGTATAGCCGAAAATACACTTGCGCGAGAAGCACGGAACGATCTCGCTGACCACGCCCATTGCCGGAAGGATCATGATGTAAACCGCAGGATGGGAATAAAACCAAAATAGATGCTGGAACAGTACCGGATCGCCGCCTAAGCGCGGATCGAAGATGCCTAACTGAAACAACCGCTCCAGGGCAACTAGAACCAGGCTGATTGCCAAAACCGGAGTGCCCAGTACCATGATCAGGCTGGTGGCATAGTGGGACCAAATGAAAAGCGGCAAGCGTAGCCAGGTCATTCCCGGCGCCCGCATTTTGTGAATCGTGACGATAAAGTTCAGGCCGGTCAGGATCGAGGAGAAGCCGGTAATGAAAGCTCCTGTCACGGTTAGGGCCACGTAACTATTAGCGTAGGTGCTGCTGTACGGGGTGTAGAAGGTCCAGCCGGTATCGACCCCTCCCATGATGGCGGCCATCAACGTGAACAGACCGCCGATGATGAACACGTACCAACTCAAGAGATTTAACTTGGGGAACGCCAAATCGCGCGCGCCGATCATCAAGGGTACGAGAAAATTTCCCAGCACCGCGGGTATCGATGGAATCAGAAAAAAGAAGATCATCACCAATCCGTGCAGGGTGAACAGTTTGTTGTACGTCTCGGCTTCGAAAAGATCCGCTTGAGGCGTGAGTAACTCCAGGCGAAACATCACCGCCGCGGCCCCGCCCAGGAAAAAGAATAAAGTGATTGAAACCAGATACAGCAGTGCGATGCGTTTGTGATCGACGGTAAATAGCCAGGAACGAACGCCGTAATTGACGTTCAAATAATGCCGTCGCGGCGGACGCGCTCGTGCGGCGACGGTGGTCTCGGCTATCACACTCATGATGGGTTCTTTTCCTCCGGCGCTCTGCCGAGCGTTCTTAGATAGACGATGATCTGATGCAGCGCATCTTCGCTGATCTGGCCTTGATAGGTCGGCATGATCGGCCGGTATCCGGCGACGATCTTGTTGTGGGGATTGAGGATCGATTCGCGGATGTATGCCTCGTCGGCCAGCACGGACTCGCCCGACTCGAGTTTGACTTGACGTCCGAACAGGCCGGTCAACGTCGGTCCCTGCGCCGTGGAGGTGGTCTGATGGCAGGTTTCACACCCGAGTTGCTGAAACAACCGCTCGCCGCTGACCGCAATCGGTTCATCACCGGCTTGCGAGGTAAGCCACCTCTGGTAGTCGACAGGCTTCATGGCGACCACTCTGCCAATCATTCCGGAATGTTGCGTGCCGCAGTATTCGGCGCAGAACAGGTGAAACTCGCCTTCCCGGTTGGCTTCGAACCAAGTCGTGGTATATCGGCCCGGAACGACGTCCATCTTGATGCGAAAGGCCGGCACATAAAAACTATGAATGACATCTTCCGAGGCGAGGATAACTTTGACCGGCTTGCCCACCGGAATATGCATTTGATTGATTTCTCGGGCACCGCTTGGGTGTTGCAGCTTCCACATCCACTGGCGTCCCACCGCGCGCAGTTCCAGGGCGTCCTCCGGCGCTTGGGACATATGCACGAACAGGCTGGCGCCCCAGCCGAAACTGATCATGACCAAAATCAACGGGACAATCGACCAGAGAATTTCTAGGCGCATGTCGATGTGGATAGGCGGCGGCCGCTCGGTCGCGGAGCGGCGCCGATACTTAGCCGTAAAGTAAATCACCGTGCCGAATATCAGAGCGACGAAAAAAGTGGCCATCGCCACTAAAGAGAAGTAGAGCGCATCGACTTGGCCGGCGAAGGTCGAGGCTGGCACAGGGAACAGCGGAAGGTCTTCAAACACCGCTAAGCCTCCGCTTCCGGGTTTGAGCCGCGCCGCTCGCGCCGCAGCATCGTGATAATAAAGGTTGCCATCGCCAGCACCGTTGATACTCCGGCCAGGCGTAGAGCACCCATGATTACGAATCCATATTTTCCGGTGAGCGGGTTATAGTGATAGCAGTAGAGCAGCAGTTGATCGATGGCGCTGCCAATGGTGCCGTCACCGGCTTCCACCAATGCCAGGCGAACGTCGCGCGTTGTATAGTCGATGCCGTAGAGCACCCGGGCTATCTTTCCCTGCGGCGTAAGAACGAAAATCCCGGATGCGTGCACGTACTGCTTGCTGGCCTCGTCCCAGGCGTAAGTGAACCCGGCGCTTTGGGTCATTTCTTCGATGGCGCTCTTTTCTCCGGTGAGAAAGTGCCAGCCAATCTCGCTGCGATTCCGGCCATAGCGATTGATGATCTCGAGTTGCTTTTTTTGCGCCATCTCCGGACCATCCCGCTCATCAATGCTGACCACGAACACGTCGAAATCGCGGCCCGCATTGAGCGACAAAGGTTTGAGGCTCCGCACCAATCCCTCAAGCACCAGAGGACAGAGCATGGGGCAGTCGAAATAAGAAAAAACCAGCACTGCAGGCTTACCGGATAAAGTTGATTGCAGCGAAACCGACGCGCCGGTTTGATCGCGAAAGCTTGTTTCTAGCGGCAGCCGGGTGCCGAGCTTTTGTTCAATCCCGACGTTCTTAAAAATCTCCGGTTGATTGTGCGATGCAATCGGAGCGACTTTGTCGTCATGCGGGCGCGCAGCTTCGGGCGCCACGATGTGGGTCATCGCGAGCGCAAAAATCGCCGCCGAAAATCCCTTCCAAAGACCAGACTTCACGGTTGCTCCTGTGTGCTTTGCGGCCTCTTTACCGGTGACTTTTGCGCCGGCAATCCGCGGCCGGCCAAAATTTCCATGGCACGTTCGATCGGTATCGCGGCAATGCCGGCCTCTCGATCGACCCAGCGGTAACTGTGCAATTGCGCCTCTTCGGCAGCTCGCATCTCCTGATAATCACGGGAAGATGCCACCTGGAGATCCGGCTCCGGCGACATATTCGGCGCGGGTACGCTGGGAGTGACGACTCCCTTGGCCGGGCGGCCGCCCACCGCTGAGGAACCACAACAGGGCGCCCATCAATACAAGAACCATCACCGCCAGCACTGCCAGTCCGGCGGTGAACCAGCGGACCCCACGCGGACTGAAATCCTCGGTCTCGTACTTCAGGTCGTCGGCGTCAGCCATGGGCGTTTGTCTCCTCCGCCAGCAGCGCTACATGCAGCGGCAACAACGGCATCTTTTGCAATTGCCAGAGAAAAACTCCGAGCCATATTCCGCCCATACCGATCATCAGGGTGGCATCCAGCCAATGGATAGCGGAGTTTTCGAAGCCCGGCACAATCATCCAGTAAGTGTCCAAAAGCCGCATCACCAGCACGCCCGCAGCCACCCAAACTACGACATTGGGGTTGCGCTTAACGTCCCTCATGAGAAGCAGGAAAAGCGGCACAAAGAAATGAAAAATCACCAGCAGCGGCGGCAGCCAGCTCCACAGCCCCTCGGTGCGGGCAATGTACCAGGGAATTTCTTCGGCCAGGTTGCCCGACCAGATAATCAGATATTGCGAAAACATCATGTAAGCCCAAAGCATGATGAACGCGAGTAACAGATTGCCCAAATCTTGAAAGTGGCTAGGACGCAGTCGCGTTGCCAGCGGTTCGCGCGCCCCAAGCCATGCCAGACCGACTATGGCGAAGGCCAGCGCGGCGAGTCCTTGATTAATAACCCAGATGACGCCGTATCCCGTCGAATACCAGTGCGGTTCAATGGACATGATCCAGTCCACCGATGCGAAGCTCATCGTGAAAAGATAAATCAGCAACCCCGGACCGCTAAGGCGGCGCATGCGCTTGCCGGCGGGCAGTTCCGCGGATGCATCTTGTTGGCGTGACCAGCGGTTTAAAAAGTGGCCCAATATCCCCCACAGGGCGAGATACAAAATCGTTCTAGCAATAAAGAAGGGAACATTCAGGTAAGCCGATTTCTGGCGCAGAATTTCGTCTTCGGCGATATGCCCGGGCGTCGCCCAAGGATAAACCGCTTGAAGTCCGAACAGGAGCGGGACGAACAGCAGCGCTATTAGCGGCAAAGTGCGGGTTGCCGACTCGAGCAGGCGCCGGATCATCACGCCCCATTTGCCGCCGACGAGAAAGTGCAGCATCAGAAAGGCCAAAGAGCCCAGCGGAATCGCCAACCAAAAAATATAAGCGACGATGTACGAGCGAAAAAATTGCGCGCTATCGAAGAAGCCGCCGATGGCAGAGATAGCCGCGCCGACGCCCCCGGCGATAAAAGCCAGGCGCGCCACGCCTGCGGTTGTCCCGTCGCTGTTTGCGGCAGAGTTGGTCATTGGGTGGCTTTCATCTTGGCGCGATCCTCCGGCGGCAACTGATCCAGTCGCACATTTCGACTGAACTGAAGGGCTCGAATGTATGCAATGACAGCCCAGCGATCATGCTCGGAAAGCTGATTTGCATAAGAAGGCATCTGGCCAAAACCCTGCGTCATCACCTCGAAGAAATGGCCTGCCGGCGCATCGCGCAGCCTGGGGTCGTGAAACGATCGCGCCGGCGTAAAACCGCGCCGGACGATCATTCCCTGGCCGGTGCCAAGCCGATCGTGACACGGCGAGCAAAAGATTTCATAGCGTTCCTGACCACGCGCCAGCACTTCCATGGTCACCTCGAGTGGGAAAGTATCGACCAGCTTGCCGTCGACTTTGCTATTGAAACGCGGGCCGTTCTGCTCTCTCCCGGCGCGCGCCACTGTGCCCGGCTCGACCGGGCGTGAAGCCATGCCGTCATCAAAAAAGGTGCTTGGCTCTAATGGTCGCTGGTGCGGCTGATCCGCCATTTGCTGGCGGCAACCGGCGATGGCGAATATCGCCACAGAGGTAAGCATCATCAACTTTTGGAACAGTTTCAACATAATCAACGATTGAGCGCTGAACGCCTTACTCGGTTCAATTCGTCATGGTTCCACTTCATGAATCGAGCTCGGGTTTAAGCTGCGCAAAAATTCGACAGTGTTATCGATATCGAACTTCGGGTCTGCCGCCTCGATGCATAGGAAAAAACGATCGCGACTCGCCAGCGCGAAGCGCTCGACGTTGAATACCGGATGATACGGCATCGGCAACCCGTTTAATCCGAGCATGCCCAAGACCGCGGCCAGGGCAGCGCCCAGTATAGTCGTCTCGAAAGTGACCGGAATAAAGGCGGGCCAGCTGTTATACGGCTTGCCCCCGACAATCAGCGGATAGTCGATCACCGATGTCCAATACTGCAGGTAGAAACCGCCGATGCCGCCGAGGATGCCGCCGATCAGCACGATCAACGGTAGCTGTGTGCGTTTAAAGCCGATCAGTTCGGCTAATCCCTCGATTGGAAACGGGCTGTACGCATCCATCCGTCGGTAGCCGGCGGCATGGGCGCGCTCGGCGCCGGCACAGAGCATTTCCGGACTATCAAATTCGGCCATCACGCCGTAAATGAGCGGCTGCTGTTTCACTCAGCTCTCCTCCCGTTCCTCATGCACCAATTCCCGCATCTCGAAAATTGAGATCATCGGCAGCACCCTGATAAAAAGAAAAAGCAAGGAAAGAAAAAGACCCAGAGTGCCTATAAACGTTGCCCAATCCCAGATGGTCCCCGAATACATGCCCCAGGACGAAGGCAGAAAATCGCGATGAAGGCTGGTGACAACGATGATGTAGCGTTCAAGCCACATACCCAGGCTGACCACCAGAGAGATCACAAAAAGCAGCGGCACCGATGCGCGCAGCCGCGGCGACCATAGGAGTTGCGGCACCACGCCATTGCAAATCAGCAGGAGCCAATAGTAAGGCGCATACGGTCCGGTGGCGCGATTGGACATCATGTAGGCCTCGTTTGGGTTGGCGCTGTACCAGGCAAAGAACGCCTCCATGACATAGCCGTAAAAGACAAACAGCCCTGTCGTCAGCATCACCTTGGCCATGTTGTCGAGGTGGTGCATGGTGATTAGGTCCTCGAGCCGGTAGGCAGCGCGCAACGGAATTGCCAGGGTCAGCACCATGGCGAAGCCGGCGTAGATCGCCCCAGCAACGAAATAAGGGGGGAAAATCGTCGAATGCCAGCCCGGCAACACGCTCACGGCGAAATCCAAGCTGACGATGCTGTGGACCGAAATTACTAGCGGCGTTGCCAACCCGGCGAGCAGCAGGTAAGCGGTCTCATAGCGATACCAATGCACCGCCGAGCCGCGCCAGCCCATGGCCAACATGCCGTAAGCCATTCGCGCAAAGCGGTGCCGAGCGCGATCGCGCAAGGTCGCCATATCCGGAATTAGGCCGATGTACCAGAACAGGAAAGAAACGGTGGCGTAGGTTGATACCGCAAAAACATCCCACACCAGCGGGCTGCGAAACTGCGGCCAAACGCCCATCGTGTTGGGATAAGGAAACAACCAGTAGGCAAATCCCGGACGACCCAGATGGAGAATCGGATAGAGACCCGCGCACGCCACGGCGAAAAGCGTCATCGCTTCGGCGAAACGGTTAATCGAAGTGCGCCAGCGCTGGCGCAGCAGCAGCAGGATCGCCGAGATCAAGGTCCCCGCATGGCCGATACCAATCCACCAGACGAAATTAATGATCGCAAAGCCCCATGCCACCGGGACATTGACGCCCCAGATGCCGATGCCGGTAATCAACAGATGGGCGACTGCGACAAACAGGAGATTCATTAAAAGAAACGAAATGCCGAAACCAATCCACCAACCCTTGGGTGTTTTGCGGGTCAGAACGATCTCGCTGATTTTGTCGGTAATCGAACCGGAAGTATGACCAGGCCCGATCACATCGTAGCGACTGTCGCGTGTTCTGGTGTCGGCTGCTGCGGGTTCGGTCACTTTTTCTTAGCTCCCAGGTCGGGATTAGGATTTTTAAGCCGGGCCAGATACGTTGTTCGCGGCCGGGTGTTAAGCTCGGCCAGCATTGCATAGTTGAGCGGATCCTTCTTCAGCTTTGACACCGCGGCGTCGGCATCGCTCATATCGCCGAAGATGATCGCTTCGGTTGGACAAGCCTGCGCGCAGGCGGTGATGACTTCGCCGTCGCGTATCGGTCGATTTTCCTTTTTTGCTTCGATGCGTCCATGGTTGATCCGCTGCACGCAATACGTACATTTTTCCATAACACCCCGGCTTCTGACCGTGACGTCGGGGTTGTAACCCAGCTTGCGCACTTCGGTTCGGAAATCGGCATACTGATAGAAATTGAAGCGCCTAACTTTATAAGGACAGTTGTTGGAACAATAGCGAGTGCCGACGCAGCGGTTGTAAACCATGTCGTTTAAACCCTCGGTGCTGTGCGCTGTGGCGCCCACCGGACAAACCGGTTCGCACGGCGCGTTCTCGCAATGCATGCACGGCACCGGCTGGAACAAAACGTCAGGGTTTTCCGCCGGCCCCTCGTAGTAACGATCGACTCTCAACCAAAGCATCTCGCGGCCTCTGGCAACTTCCGCTTTGCCGACCACCGGAATGTTGTTTTCCGCTTGGCAGGCGACGACGCAGGCGTTGCAGCCGATGCATACACTGGTATCAATCACCATCGCCCAAGCGCTGCCTTCGAACTTGTGTTGAGGATAGAGCGACAAGTCGGCCGGCGGTTCATGGGCCATCTCATGGACGAACTCCGGATGCTGACGGAACTCTTCCAAGGTGCCGCTGCGAACCAGGGGCCGTCCTACCATCGTATGATGGCCCTGTGTGGTGACAAGCTCATGGCGTCTGCCGGTTTTGCTAATCTGCAGGCCGCTGGCAAACCACGGCTGGCCGGTGGTACGCAGAGGATAAGCGTTGAAGCCGAGTGCGCTGCCCACCTTGCCGGCGCGGGTCCGGCCATAGCCCAGATGCACCGTAACCGACTCATCAGCTTGGCCGGGGCTGATCCAAACCGGCGCGGCGATCGCAGAATCACCCAAGCGGAGTTCGACAACGTCGCCATTGTGCAATGTCAGTCGTTGCGCCGTGCGCGGACTGATCAATGCCGCATTGTCCCAGGTCATCTTGCTCAAAGGTTTCGGCAATTCCTGGAGCCAAGCGTTGTTAGCGAAGCGGCCATCCCAAATCGTCGGATCGGGCCGAAATACCAGCTCCAAACCTTCCGCCGCATTTGCCGCAGGAGCGTCCGGCCTCGACGGCGCCGCAGTTTGCGCGCGAACGGCGGCAGTCCTTCGCCTTGCGCCGCTATCGGGGATAAACCCGTCATGCAAAGCGCGTCGCCACCATCCGTCAAAATCGGCACCGCCGATGCGGCTGCGCCAGAATCGGCGCACGATGTCATGAGCGGATCTCTCCGCGCTACCGTTAAGCGCCGCGAGCAACTCATGCGGCGATTTGCCGCCATAGAGCGGCGCGATCAACGGCTGCTGAATAGTTACGATGCCGTCGAAGCTTCGGGCATCGCCCCAGGTCTCCAGGAAATGAGCTTGCGGAACATGCCATTGGCATAGCGCCGAGGTCTCATCTTCATATTCGCCGAAATGCGCGCGGAACCGAACTTTAGGCAGCGCCTCGGCGAAACGCAGATCGGCCGGTGCGCTGTAAACTGGGTTAGTTCCGATGATGAACAGCGCTTCGACAGCGCCTTGCGCCATATCGCGCGCGAGCTCTTGGAGGGAGCTTGCGCCGGCGGCTACTGACTCCTCGGCAGGCTCGGCATAAACCACCGTGGTCCCGACGTTGCCAAGCAGCTGGTTCATCGAATGGGCTAGAGCGTGCACCCGGGGCGGCTGAAATTCACCGGCAATAACCAGGCTCGAGCCGCGATGCTGTTGCAGATCTGCGGCAACCGTGTCGATCCAGGCTTTGTACGGCGCAAGTTCTTGAGCATCTTCGGCGCCGGACTGTTTGGCGCCTAGGCGGCCTGCCACTGCCTGCGCCAATGATCCGATCCGGCCCGCGGCTATGGCGAGGCGATGATCCGCGATTGACCCGGTGATCGACGGCGTCGGTTCGGCGACATAGAGCCGGTTTATTTCCGCCTGGTCGCCGCGCACTTTTCTGCGATTGGAGAAATCACGCGCATAGCGAAGTGAGCCGGGCTCGCTGAAGAGAAAATCGCAATCCAGCGAGAGAATTACATCGGCGCCATCGAAACGGTAAAGGCTCTCGGCTTCCTGTCCCAGAGCGATCCGCGCGCCTGCGCGAGTGTTATCGCGCGACACCGGTTCGTAGGCATGCCACTTTGCCTGCGGCAATTGCTTTAACAGAGTCCTGATCTGTTCTCCCAACGTCGGCGAGGTCACGGTGCCTGTGAGCAATCGCAGCCCCGCTCCTCCTGCCGGGCGCAGGGAATCAAGCCGCGTGCGCGCCGTCCGAAGGAAGTCCTCCCAGGTGGTGATACCGCTCGAGTGGCGCACGACTTGCGAACGTTCCGGATCGTAAAGACTTAGAATCGATGCTTGGATGAATGGGTTGGTGCCACCCAAACTCGCCGGATGCTGCGGGTTGCCTTCAATCTTGATCGGCCTGCCTTCATAGCTCTTGACCAGAATCCCGGTTGCAACTCCTGCCAGTGTGAATGCGCTGGCGTAATCGAAAGTTTCGCCGGTGGTGCGCTCCTCGGGAGGATGAACGTAGGGCACGATTTGCTCGGTGGGCCGCTCAGCGCATGCGCCCAGACCGGCCAGGGCGAGTGAAGCGCCCATGATCCGTAAAAACTCGCGCCGGCTCAGTCCATTGCTCAACAATGAAGCAGCGCCGGGAAATTCTCCTTCGACAATTCGCTCGAATTCATCGCTCTGCGCCAGCTCTTCCAAGCTGCGCCAGTAACGCCGACCCTGCAAGCCGGACAGCCGCTGGCGCCATTCCGCGGCGACTTGATTCGTGTTTCCGAGTTGGCTCACCTGGTCATCCTCATCTATGGCAAACCGAGCAGTCGGTTAGCTGTTCAGTGCGAACGTTGTACTTCCGAACCAGCTCCATGCCGAGCTCCGACTGGTTCGCCGGCGCAGTCCAGGACATATTGAAGACTTCCTCGCGGGGGCGGAGGTACTGCTCGGGATTGCGATGACAATCCAGGCACCATTCCATCAGCAGCGATTTTTCTTGGGCAACCAGCGGCATCTGATCGACCGCGCCATGACAAGTCGCGCAGCCGACGCCCTTGTTCACATGGATGCTGTGATTGAAATAGGCAAACTCCGCCAGGTTGTGAACCCGGGTCCAGCGCAGGGGTTGACCGGTGCGGTAACTTTCGCGCACCGGTTCGAGCATCGGACTGTTGGTCCAAATCTGCGAATGGCAATTCATGCAGGTTGACGTTGACGGAATACCGGCGAATGCGCTTTGCTCCACTGCGGTGTGGCAATATCGGCAATCGATGCCGAGCCCGCTGACATGATGCTTGTGGCTGAACGGGACTGGTTGCGGGCGCACCACGTTTGCCTGAGTGACATAAGACGACCGGTTCAGCTCGGCGAGTAGCCATAGGAGCCCGCCGATCAGAAACACGGCGCCAAAAATAGTTAACTTGGAAACCGTGTTGGTGCTGGGATGAAATATTTGAGCCATTCACCCGCTGTGATTAAGGTTTGCGCCCGGTTGCGCTGCCAGACGATGTTGCGCTTTTCGTCGTCTCGTACATAACGATCGCGGGAAGCTCGTCAGGATCAAGCCCGATGCCCATGCGCAGATTGCCTTGGCTGTCGACCCAATCCCATGTCCGGCGAACCGGCGTCCTTCAAACGCACAATCAGCCGCGGTTTTCCATTGGCATCGCCGAACGCAATGCCGGCGTTGCCATCGTTGGCCACTTTGAATTCAGCGCGAATCTTGCGGCTCTGATCCGCCAAAACCAGAGTCGATGCTTCCGTCTTGCTGTCCATGGCAAGGGTGCCGCGCAGGTTGCCGCTCTTGTCTCGCAAAACGAAACTTTGCGCTTCGACGGCGCTTGCCACGTTGGGCTTGCTTTGACCCAAAAGGAAGGCGGCCAAAATCAGGACGGCGAGGCCGACACTGGCGAGGCGATAACGAAAATTCTGCTGCTCGAGTTTTGCCAGCCGCTGGAGTATTTCTGCGGTTTGTAAGTCAGCCATTTCTGATCCTCGTTGATTAAAGTTCGAGTAACATTCGCACCGGCTCCTCGACGCGCTATTTTTATCTGTTTTAAAAACGTGACCGCCTCGCGCCCGTCGATGAGGCGATGATCATAGCTCAACGCCACATACATCATCGGCCGGATTACGACAGCGCCGTCATGCGCCACCGGCCGCTCCTGCATCGCGTGCATTCCCAAGATAGCGCTCTGCGGCGGATTGATGATCGGCGTTGACAGCAGCGATCCGTAAACGCCGCCGTTAGTGATCGTAAAAGTCCCGCCTTGCAATTCGTCCGGCTTCAACTTGTTCTCCCGGGCGCGGCGGGCAAAGTCGCCGATGGCGATTTCGATTGCCGCAAAGCTCATGCTTTGGGCATCGCGCAGCACCGGCACGACCAGCCCGCGCCCGCCGCCCACAGCTACGCCGATGTCGAAATAGTTCCGGTACACGATACTACCGTCGCGTATCTCCGCGTTGACTTCCGGAATAAGCTTGAGCGCTTCGATTGCCGCTCTGACAAAAAAAGACATCAAGCCGAGTCTGACGTTGTATTTTTCCTTGAAAGCATCTTGATGGATTTGCCGCAGCTGATTGACCGCGGACATGTCGATCTCATTAAAAGTCGTCAACAGCGCCGCAGTTTGCTGTGCCTGGACTAGCCTTTCGGCCAGTCGGCGGCGTAGCGGGCTCATCGGCACGAGTTTTTCCTGGCGCTCGCCCCGGGTAGCGCCGGCCACCAATGATTCTGAACTCTTCTCCGGCGCCGTCTCTGATGGCGGCTCGAGATCGGGAAGTGATGGCCTTGCCTCTATCTCGATTGCGGCGGCTTCGCTGGATCGCGCCGCGGCATTCATTTGGTTTTGTTGCGGCGGTGACTCGATGGGGCCTGCGGCGGATTCCGTAGAGGCGGCCTGGGCCTCCGGCAAATCGTCGGAATCAGATTCGCGGGCGTTGATGGATTGTTCCTGCTTGGTGACCTTAGGACGGCGGCCCTTTGGCTTTTTAGCCTCCGGCGACTCAGCGACGCGGGTCTGATTTTCTCCAGCTCCATCGGCGCTTGTATCTTCAGCCTGGTCCAGATGGCCGATAACTTCACCGACCTGCGCTGTTTCTCCGCTGGCTTTTAAAATTTTGCTAAGCCTGCCTGCTTGCGGCGCGAGAATTTCAACCGTTGCCTTATCGGTTTCGATGACGACAAGATCCTCATCCTGCTGAACCGAGTCGCCGACGGCTTTGAGCCAATCACCAATTTCAACCTCGGTGATTGATTCGCCGACCTCGGGAACCTTAACCTCAATGGTCATTGCCCACCTTATGGAATTGACCGGGTCGTAAACAGCATTAAAACTAGCGCTCGCTACTGGTTTCCGAAAGCGGCGGCCAGCAGCTCGGTTTGTTGCTGATGATGCCGGCTTGCCGAGCCGGTTGCCGGGCTGGCGGAAGCAGCGCGTGCGACCACCGAAAACGGAAATCGATCGAAAAGCTTGTTGCCGAGCTGAAGGTGCCAAAAGCATGCGGCGCCCATGTTGCGAGGTTCTTCTTGAATCCACACTATCGGCGTGCCAGCGGCATAGCCTTCCAGAACCGCCCGCAGCCGCTCTTCCGGAACTGGATAAAACTGCTCGATGCGCACAATGGCGACGTCATCGCGGTTCATCTCGGCGCGCTTTTTCTCCAGATCATAATAAACTTTGCCGCTGCACAAGAGAATTTTCTGACAATCTTGGCGCGCGCTAAGATCGCCGATGACGGTTTCAAATTCTCCATCAGCCAAGGCGTCGAGATTGGAGACTGCCCCGGGATGGCGCAGCAAACTTTTGGGAGTCATAATAACCATCGGCTTACGCCATCTGCGCAGCACTTGTCGACGCAGGCAATGAAAGTATTGCGCTGGCGTTGTTGGGTAAACCACCTGGAGATTATCCTTGGAGCAAAGCTGCAGAAACCGTTCGATGCGCGCGCTCGAGTGCTCCGGTCCCATCCCTTCAAAGCCATGCGGCAGCAACAAAACCAAGCCGCTTAGCCTGCGCCATTTTTCTTCGGCGCTGGTGATGAATTGGTCGACGATGACTTGCGCAGCATTGACGAAATCGCCGAACTGCGCTTCCCACAAAGTCAGAGCCTCGGGATAATCAAGACTGTAGCCATATTCGAAACCCAAAACACCGGTTTCGGAAAGCGGGCTGTTAATGATCTCCACCGGAGCTTGGCCGCGCTGCAGGTGCTGCAGCGGAACATAAGCGTGCCCATCGTGGTAATCACGCAGCAGCGCATGACGATGGCTGAAAGTCCCGCGCGCGCTGTCCTGCCCGGACAAGCGTACCCTGATTCCTTGGACGGCTAAACTCGCAAACGCCAAAGCTTCTGCGGCGGACCAGTCGATGGGCCGTGTTCCACGGGCCATTTCTTGACGCAGCTCTATTCCGCGTTTGATCTTTGGATGCGGCTGAAAATCTTTAGGGATGCGCGCCAGAGCTTCAAGCAACGCCGAGAGCCGTTCTCGCTTCACCGCAGTAGGGACCGGTGCCGCTGCCGGTTCCAGTCCACCGGAGTACCCGGCCCAGAAGCTGCCAAAACTCTGCGGCGTGGGAACGGCGCTGGTGCTGCGTGCCCGCGCCAATTCGTTCTCCAGATCGCTCCGGCGCTGCGCCACCAACCGGTTTGCCTCACCGGCATCGATGATTTTTTCCCGCAGCAGTTTTTCCAAATAGAGATCGCGCACCGGCCGATGCTTCTTAATCGCTTGATAGAGTCTCGGTTGCGTAAACGTCGGTTCATCGCCCTCGTTGTGGCCCCAGCGGCGATAGCCATACATATCGATCACCGCATCCCGTTTAAACGTGCGCCGGAAATCCATCGCCAAGCCGACCACCTGCGCGACCGCTTCGGGATCATCCCCGTTGACGTGAAAAATCGGCACCTGCAACATCTTGGCAACATCCGTAGCGTAGCGGCTTGAACGCGCTTCTTTGGGGGATGTTGTGAATCCGATTTGGTTGTTTATCACCACGTGCAGCACACCGCCGATGCTATAGCCCTCCAGCTGACTCAGGTTTAGCGTTTCCTGAGTCACTCCTTCGCCGGCGAAAGCCGCGTCGCCATGAATCAGCAGCGCCATGCCACGGCCGTGTTGCTGATCCCCGACGCGGTCCTGCTTGGCGCGCATGCGACCTACGGCGACCGGATTGACGAATTCCAGATGGCTGGGATTGAAACAAAGCGAAAGATGAATTTTCTCGCCGGAGGCCAATTCGTAATCATTGCTGTAGCCCAGGTGGTACTTGACATCGCCGCCGCCACTTTCGGCCGTGAGAGGATCGTCGAATTCACGAAAAATCTCCCACGGGCTCTTACCGATGATGTTGGCGAGGACATTCAAGCGGCCGCGGTGGGCCATTGCCAGGACGATTTCCTGCAAACCGTCACGCGCCGCGTGATTGATGGCAAAATCCAGCAACGGTATGAGGCTTTCGGCGCCCTCCAGTGAAAAGCTTTTGGCGCCAACGAATTTTTTTCTGACGAATTCTTCGAACGTGACCGCGTCAGTGAGACGTGCGAGAATCCTCAGCTTTTGCTTGTGACTCAGCTCAAGATGATTCTGGCTTTCTTCCATGCGCCGCTGCAGCCAATTTCGAACTGCCGGCTCGTCGATATGCATGAACTCCACACCGATGGCGCCGCAGTAAGTACGACGCAAACGCTCGACAATCTCGCCGATTGTCAACGGGCCGTTCCAAGGCAACCCAACGCCGGGAAAAAGCCGCTTCATGTCATCGACGGTGAGGCCATAAAACTCCGGATCGAGAGAAGGTTGCGGATCACTGGATAAGTCAAGCGGATCGATGTTGGCCGCTTTATGCCCGAGACTGCGAAACGCTCTGATCATCTCGTTGACTTGTTCTTGTAAGGTAGAGGCGCGAGACGCGACGCTGCTTGCCGAGCCACTTGCATGCGCGACGACGCCATTGCCTTCACTGGTCGATGGCATCGGCGTGGTTTGGCCGTCGGAAGCATCGCCGTTGAGCGCGGCGAAGTAGGTGCGCCATTCCTGATCTACCGACGATGGATCGACAACGTAAGCGGCGTAAAGCGCTTCTATATAAGCCAGATTAGCTGAATTGGAGACCGGTTGGATCTTGCTGTTCATGATCGAATCAAATCAGAAAAAAAAATCCAATCAACAGACAAGATTCTCCGCGGAATATAGTTGGGCAATTGGCGCGGAAGTTTTCATGAGCCTCTATTTGGTCAGGAGAGCGATGATTGCTTCAATATGAAGCGCAGTTCACCACGCTGGTGTTAACAGTTTGCTAGTGAGGAAAATTTCAGCAAGGCATATGCCACGAACCATGCTTCGTTTGTCGTATGACAACTTTTTGGGTCGCTGTTATGCGTCCTGCTGCCGCTACAACAAGAGTGCTTCCTGTCCGATCCGCGCTACATGAGAATCACAGAGCTGGCTTCTGTCTTCTAAAGACAATGGCATATTTGTTGCCCTACTCAAACGCGTCTCATCCTGCCTGTGTGTTGTTGTTTTGCCGAGGAGTTGATTACGATGGATTTAGAGTCCGCTTTCCGCGCGAACAGCGCTTCCCTTGCCAGCTCTCTGCAACCTTCTCGCACAGAAGATCAGCTCGAGGAGGATCAGGCGGAAGTCGATCTGGGTGAGCCGTCAGCGCCTGAGTCGAATAGCGTCTCCGATGACGGGCGGCAGGAGGCGGAGGAAACGGAGGCGACTGCCGGCAACGAGCCCTTATCGATCTACTTGAACGAAATTCGCTCTTTTCAGTTGCTCACGCATCAGCAAGAGATTGACATTGCCAAACTCAGGGAAGACGGCGAATCCAAAATCCTCGAAAGCATCCTTTCTACGCCGATAGCTTCCCGGCATGTGCTCGACTTGGCTGACAAAGTACAAAACGACGAGATCCGCGTGTCTGACGTTATCGAGGGGCTGACAAGAGAAGACGACACCGGTGGCGCGCCTGTCAAATTCCAAGTGGATACGAGAGACGCATTTTTGAAATCGGTACGCTCGATAAGGAGGCGCCTGAGAAACATCGAAGCGCTGCAGCGCAAAGCGCGGGCAAAAAAACCGTCCCAACGAGCGCGCTGGTTACTGCGGCGAACTATCGCCAGGGAAGCCCAAAAAATCGTCGGCATGCTCCGCGATCTCGGTTTAACACGGCTGCAACTCACGGTAATCGCCGAATCGTTGCGGCAGTCGGCGCGCCGCACCATTGCCTGCGAAAGGTTGCTGGCGGACTCTGCTGGAGCTGAGCGAGAAGCTTGCCTGCGGGAAATAAAGGAGATCGAACAAAAAACCGGTGTGAGTTCCGAAGAGCTCAAACGTCATGTCGATGCAATATCGGACGGTGAGCAACAAGTAGATACGGCGAAAAAGCTTTTCACCGAGGGTAACCTCCGTTTGGTGGTCAGCATTGCCAAACGGTTCCGCCGTTTCAATGTGGATCTCGCAGACTTGATTCAGGAGGGAAACATCGGTTTGATGCGGGCGGCCGAGAAGTTCGACCACCGTCTGGGATATCGTTTTTCCACCTATGCCACCTGGTGGATACGGCAATTTATCGCTCGCAGCATGGTTGATTCCGGACATATGATTCGGATTCCCGCTCACATCGTGGAAGCCAGGAGCAAGTTGCGGCGCAGCTTCGAGGACCTCGCGCAAAGGCTCGGCAGAACCCCTCTGCCGGAAGATATGGCCGCTGATACCGGCCTTAGCCTTCAGGAGATTCGAAGAATCATTACACTGCCAAGTGAGCATCTGTCGTTGCAGGCGCCGCTTGGCGAGAATTCCGAAGAAACACTGCAGCATTACGCCAGGGACCGACGCGCTCAGGACCCTGCGGACGAACTTTTAAAAAACGACCTTTGTTCCGTTACCAGACAATCTTTATCGATTCTCAATCCGCGGCAACAAACCGTGTTGCGGCACCGGTTTGGTATCGACCTTACCCGGGAGCACACCTTGCAGGAGATTGGCGACATGTTTTTGATTACCCGTGAGCGCGTGCGCCAGATCGAGGCTAAGGCGTTGCGCCAGCTGCGGATCCCGGCAGCCAAGAAAAAAGCTAAAAGGGCCGCCGGCGCGCTTTCAACCTAAGACGGATAAAATCTCTCCCCTTCGACGAAAGGCAATTCGGCTAAAAATGCGGTTTCATGTATCGAGGAACTCCCTGGCAGACATCAAACGATTCAATACTCAGGTTCGATCGCCAACCGCGGGCTGTGAGCTCGATAACAAGCAAGGAGGATCTTGAGATGTACGTATCGCGTCTGACATTTCTTACGTTACCCGGTAAAACGGGGGAAGTAGAGCATGAGCTAAAAACTTTGCGTGATATCGTCAAGCAAGCAGGTGGCGAAAATACGAGAATACTGCGCACCCATTTTGCCTCACCCGACGCGCCCAATGTGGTGTTTACGCAGGACGCGCCTGAGTTGCAAATATTAGAAGAACAGATCCGTAAAGTGACGGCTGAACCCACCTTCCAACAATGGAGCAAGAAGGTTTCGCCGCTGTTACGTCAGTCGCCCAACCGTGAAATATACATGGTGGTCGATTGAAGCTCGTCATGATCCGGCGGGAAATTTGAAATCAAGAGCCGGCTGCTTCTTCTTGTCAGAACTCTGCACTGAACGATTAGTTCTGTGGCTAATCCGGAGATAGATAGGCCTCAACTTCGGTCCGTATTGAAGAATATACCGCTTCGGGCGCGAGATCCCTAGATTGTGGATCGATTTCAGCCAATGAAGCGGCGTACCAGGAGGGGTGTACCTGGCTTTCCTCAAGGCGCATTCGGAATGTTTCGAGCTGGCCCATTTCAATCAGCGAGCGCAGGATACTGGCAACAGTCCCCCAGTCGCTCCAGCCGACATTCGGTACCTCGAGAACGCGTAGCCTTTTCGCCAGAGGTGCGCAGATATCAGAGGAGAAATTGACGTTGGGAATCGTCTGATAGATGTGTTGGATGAAGCCAGGCGCATGGATGCTGCCCAGCATCGACTGAATCAAACCAAAGGCATTGTACAGCGACGGCACCGTATCCCGAACCATCTGCCATAAGGTAGTGCCTCTGACGGTGAAAACCATCGTGTTCCATAACGCGCCTTGGTTGATCAAACGCCGTGCAAGCGCCAGCGGAGGCTTTTCAACAAAGCCCGCCACCGGTCGCGTCAGGGTTGGGCGTCTAGTCTTTTTGAGTTGGATATAGCCATACTCCGTTTCTTGGCCCTGCTCGGGGGTCATGCCTAACAGGATCATCTTGTCGGAATACCGCTTTAGATCCGCAAGCGCGCTCGCGACTGCGTCCATGAAGCGGTTCTCATCGCGCACGAAGTGATCGGAAGGGGAGACGATAACGGTGGCCGACGGGTCGCGGTCGGTAATGTATGAAAACGGCAGCAGGATACCTGGCGCAGTGTCGCGATTGGCGGGTTGGTAGATAATGTTCTCTTGCGGCCAGTGGGAGAGCTGGCGCAATGCTTCCCCACTCTGATGCGCGCCCACTACTATCACCGTACGTTCGGCCGGCACCAACTGCTGCATCCGATCGAGGGTGTGCTGCAGCATCGAGCGTCGGCCGATGATCGGCGAAAATTGCTTTAGTCCGGTTCCACCACAAAGCTGCTTGAGAAAACCACGAACTCTCGTGCCTTCACCGCCAGCCAAAACGATCGCCCATACATTATTGTGGCGCACTCAGAAGCTCCTTTGGTGCGGATCGTTGATGAATGTAGCGGGCACAATGGCAAGCTGCGTGCCACATTTTTCGTGAGACAATCCCACTTATGTTCGGCCGATGCGGCACAACCCGTTTCGGACACGGGACAACGACTGGCTGACTTTCGCGTAAGCGACACAGAAGAAGCGATGCTTAGGACACATGGCCATCACCGGTATTAGGCCGACTATCGAACGTATTTGCGTCGAGCATCGCGCCTCCTCCCGCTATACGACCTCATAACGTTTGACCGACGGTCGATCTCCGTGCAGATGTCGCGCATGTTTCTTAATTTCTTCATGAGCGTCACTAACCCGGTAAGCATCGATACTTTGTTGATCCTTCCACTCTGAATAGGAGATGAATTCTCCCGCATCGTCACTTGACCTGAGCAGTTTTTCCGAAAGGCAACCAGGCTGTTGAATCATCAACGGCGCGCAACTCTCTTTCCAGATCTGTTCTGCGCTCTTTGCTTCCTCGGACACTACCCTGACGAAAATCAATCTTACGATGGGCATGATCAACTCCTCCGTGCTTTTTGACTCTACAATGAACAATTCCCATGCCATGTCTCATGCACTTAGCGCTTACAACTCTACTCGCCGCGCGCGTGCGCCGAGCTTCGATTTTCTCCGCTGGCTCCGCAGCGTTGTCGCTCGTAAAAATCATGGCCGCGTACGTCCCATTCAAATAACTGGCTCATGATTGTCGTCCCACATCGGAGAATGGTAAATAGTCAAGCCGTGCAATTACACCCAGTTGGAGAAGTGGCATGTACGTTGCTGCCATTTGAGACGAGATCAAACTGGTTGTGGAGGATTATGTAATGAAACAGGCATTCGGAAGTGGCGATCGGGGGGAGTTTTCCGGCAGCACTCGTTTTGAATCCAAAGATGCGGATTTTTCCGACGATATTTTATCTCAAATCAGTAGTATGCCCCTCGGCATTCATGCGGCGACTAATCAGAACCGTCGAATGGAAGTCATGGGAGAGTTCATCCTAGTGCAGGCGATCCTTCGTGAAGCCATTCGGACGTATCAAAAGTACGCGGTAAAAAAAGGTACTCGCGCGACTCGACTGTTTCGCGACGTAAACGAATGGTTTTCATCCGATGACCGGCATTGGTTCTTTTCATTCGTCAACGTTTGCGACACTCTCGGGCTCGAGCCTACTTACATTCGCACCGGGCTCAAGCTATGGCGCGAGCGTAAGCTGCAAGCAAATAGTGTGTCTTCGGCTATTCCGGAGTATCAGCCAATTGCCAGGAATTCGCGCCAGCGACTGGTCGCTAATGAATTGAGAAGTTAACAGGCATTTGCCTCGCCCCGCCCAATTAGCTGAACGACTGCTCGGCGCCGGGCGATTCCAGAATGTCAAGTACCGAACAAGAGATAGAGCGGTTAGTCGAGGAAATCAGCCGCGCTATAGAACGAAGTCCGGCGGATCAGCGGCACGAGCTCCGTTCGTATGCTTCGTCCCTGATCAACGATATCGCCACAGGATCGCCGGTTCCGCCAAGCCAAACGTCAGATCAAAGTGAACGCCGTCCCTTTGGTTTAGTCGCCGCCGGATTGGCTCTACTAGTGATCGGCGGTGGATTCGCCCTGATGATTCCACCCATCGGATTAACCCTCATGGCCCTTGGAGTAGTTCTGGCTATATGGGGTGGAATAGCTGGATGGTGGACTACTCGCGGAGATGATGTGCAAGCTGGCAAGCAAGGAAGGCGATGAAGCGATTTCTCTAGTTCCTCTTCGAGCCCCCTAATGGACTAAGTGCAGGTCTGTGTGTTGTTTTCGGGACACGAGCGGAGTAGTGTGTCTCAAACGAGACACGAATGTGATTCGCCGAACTGGAACCGCACGGGTATAAGAACGGCACGCATCTTGCGCCGCGCGAAACGGATAGTTGCTATTGTTTTATTCCTCGTGCAGCTATCCCAACGTTTCGGTTTGGCGCTGTTGTGAATCTGGAAACATAGAAAGAACGAGTACTCCACTGAGATGAGCGCGACGATCTTAGTTTGTGACGACGATTCCGTACCTCGGCGAAATATCGCGAGCGTATTGGAAGAAGAGGGCTATACCGTTCACCAAGCTGAGGATGGCAAGGCCGCTATCGACGCGATCAACCAGATCGATTTCGATTTGGTTTTAACCGATCTAAAAATGCCCGGTGTCGACGGTCTCAGCGTCTTAAAGCATGTGCGGAGCATTTCGCCCCAAACGTTAGTCATTCTGATGACCGCCTTCTCGTCAGTGGACACGGCGGTAGAAGCCTTTCGTCTTGGAGCGCAAGACTACATCCTCAAGCCGATCGTTATTGAAGATGTGATTAGGAAGGTCGGCCGATTTCTCGAGCATAAGAATCTAGTCTGGGAAGTCGAGATGCTGCGGCGTGAGATTAACCGTTCGTCGGAGCCGACCAGTCTGGTTGGGAGCAGCAAGCCGATTCAAGATATTTTTAAAATCGTTTCAAAGGTCGCGGCAACCAATTCCACCGTCTTGATCACCGGGGAGAGCGGCGTCGGCAAAGAAGTCGTCGCCCGAACCTTGCATTTGCAAAGCTTGTCAAAGGACAAAGTATTTCTGCCGGTGAATTGCAGCGCGATTCCCGACACTCTCCTCGAAAGCCAGCTCTTTGGTCATGCCAAGGGCGCGTTCACCGGCGCCATCAATGCCCAAGAGGGCCTATTTCAAAAGGCTCAGGGCGGGACCATTTTTCTCGACGAAATCGGCGAGATGCCGTTGACTCTCCAACCCAAGCTGTTGCGCGCCATAGAAACCAAGGAAGTTTTAGCTGTCGGCTCGACCCAGCCGGTCCGCTTAAACGTGCGAATCATCGCTTCGACCAATCGCGACCTTGAACGGGAGGCTAGCGAGGGTAAGTTTCGCGAAGATCTTTTTTACCGTTTGAATGTCGTGCATGTCTGGGTACCGCCGCTGAGAGAACGGCGGGAAGATATTCCGTTGCTGGTCGATTACCTGATTTCACGTCACAACCGGGAGATGAAGAAGGCGTACAAGGGCGCGGATAACTCGGCAATGAAAGTTCTGATGTCGCTCCCCTGGAAGGGCAATATCCGCGAATTGGATAACGTGCTCGAGCGCGCGATGATTTTGGGCGACGGCGAATGGATTACGCCGGAGCATTTGCCTGAATCTGAGATTCCCGAGAACGACCGAAATGTCACGGCAAACAATTTGCGCGTCGCCGTCGAGTCCTATGAGAAAAGCCACATTGCCAATGTTCTAAGGGACACCGCCGGCGACCGGACTCGCGCAGCGGAGCTCCTCGGATTGAGTCGATCCTCGCTCTACCGAAAGATGGAGAAGCTTAACATCCGTGACGATTAGTCAACTCCGGCCACTCTCCAGATTACTTGCGTGGCCATCGGATGCATCAGTCAGAGCTTACTTTTCCAATCACCCCTAATTTTGTTTGGCCCCGTAAAGAAGTTCGCGGTTTTGTGATAATCTCGCCGGACGGTATTTTCAACGTCCTTCGGTGCACCTAAAATCGTCGCCGCAATCGAATCTTGAAATCGAGCTATAGGAAAAGCATGACCCGGAACATTCGCGGCAGCCGCAGTCGCCAAAAGAAAAATGACACTGGCGCCGTTCAGACCCGCAATCCTCCACCGGCAGTGACTCCCTTAAACAGTTCAACTGAGCCCCGCATCCGTGCGGTGATCGAGCGAGTCAAGCCGGAAATCGACTGCGGCCGATTTCCGATCAAGCGAGTGGTCGGGGATCGTGTTACGGTCGAGGCCGATATATTCACCGACGGGCACGATGCGTTATCGGCGCGCCTGCTGTTTCGCGCGCAAGGGGAATCCGACTGGCGCGAAGCGCCGATGCAGCCGCTGGTGAATGATCGCTGGCGTGGCGCCTTTAACATCATGGCGCTGACGGATTATTTTTACACGTTGGAAGCATGGGTCGATCGGTTTAAATCCTGGCGCGACGGTTTGAGCAAGAAAGCCGCCGCCAAGCAGGACGTCGGGTTGGAATTGATCGAAGGGGCTGAACTGATTGAAGTAGCCGCCAAACGAGCTCGTGGCAGCGATGCCGAGGCGCTGACAGCCTATGCGGCGGCGCTTCGCGCTAAAAAAGCCGGCGCGGTTCAGAAGGCGCTGGAGGAAGAGCTTGCTGTCCTCATGAGCAAGCATGCGGAGCGGCGTTGGGCCGCGCGTTACGACAAGGAGCTTCGTATCGTTGTCGATCGGCCGAAGGCCGAGTTCAGTAGCTGGTACGAGATCTTTCCGCGCTCCTGCGCTGATCAGCCGCGAAAACACGGCACACTCAGGGACTGCGCAGCGCGGCTGCCGAGGATTGCCGAGTTGGGCTTTAGCGTGCTTTATCTGCCGCCGATTCATCCGATTGGACGCTCCTATCGAAAAGGCATGAACGGCAGTCTTGCGGCCGGCTCGGATGATGTCGGCAGTCCCTGGGCCATCGGTTCGGAAGAGGGCGGTCATAAGTCGCTGCACCCACTACTCGGTACCTTGGCGGATTTCAAACAGCTGGTTGAAAAAGCCCGAGAGCACGAAATCGAGATTGCCTTGGACGTCGCCTATCAATGCTCGCCCGATCATCCCTATGTCAGAGAACATCCGCAGTGGTTTCGCAAACGGCCTGACGGCACCATTCAGTACGCGGAAAACCCGCCCAAAAAGTATCAAGACATTTATCCGATCGATTTTGAAAATGAAGACTGGCGCGCTCTATGGGACGAATTGAAGAGCGTTCTGTTGTTCTGGTGCCAACATGGGGTGCGAATCTTTCGCGTCGATAATCCCCACACCAAAGCTTTTCGCTTCTGGGAATGGGTCATTGCCGAGGTTAGAAAAGATTATCCGGAAACGATATTTCTCGCCGAAGCGTTCACTCGTCCCAAAGTCATGTACCGGCTGGCCAAGCTCGGTTTCACTCAGTCCTACACGTATTTCACCTGGCGCAACACCAAGGCGGAGCTAACCCAGTATTTCACCGAGCTGACACGAACCGACGTCGTCGAATTCTTTCGTCCCAACCTGTGGCCGAACACTCCCGATATCCTGCCGGAGTATCTGCAGGCGGGCGGACGGCCGGCCTTTATGTCGCGCCTGATACTTGCCGCCACATTGGGCGCCAACTATGGGATCTATGGCCCTGCGTTCGAGCTCTGCGTCAACGCGCCGCGTGAGCCCGGCAGCGAGGAATATCTGGATTCCGAAAAATACCAGATTAAAGATTGGAACAGCGAATCGCCCGATAACCTGCGCGGGTTGATCGCGCGCGTGAACCAGATTCGCGCGGCAAATCCTGCGCTCCATCGTAATCGCAGCTTACGTTTTTACACCGTGGACAATGACGAGATTATCTGTTTCGCTAAATATACCGAAGATCGCAATAATGTTATTGTCGTTGCGGTGAATCTCGATCCGCATCACGCGCAATCCGGCTGGGTGGATCTGCCCCTGGCGGAACTGGGTCTCGATCCGACGAAGCCGTTCCAGATGCATGATCTGTTGACCGATGCGCGCTATCTTTGGAACGGACCACGCAATTATCTTAGTCTCAATCCCGCGAGCGTCCCGGCGCACATCTTTCGAGTGCGGCACAACCTGCGGCGCGAGCAGGATTTCGATTATTTCATGTAGCAGCCTGAAGCAATTTTCAGCAAACTACGAGAGAGCGAAGCAACACGTTGAGCCGCAAATTCGTTAAATCCACATCGATTCTTCTCGACGACAACCCGCTCTGGTACCAGGACGCGGTTATTTACGAGGTGCACGTTCGCGCCTTTCACGACGGCAACGGCGACGGCATCGGTGATTTTCAGGGACTCACTGAAAAGCTCGATTATCTCCAAGATCTAGGCGTGACGGCACTCTGGTTGCTGCCCTTTTATGTCTCGCCGCTCAAAGACGACGGTTACGACATCGCCGACTACACCCAGATCCATCCCGATTATGGAACGTTGCACGATTTTCGTCTCTTCTTGCGCGCGGCGCACGAACGCGGCATTCGCGTCATCACCGAGCTGGTCATTAATCACACCTCCGACCAGCATCCGTGGTTTCTCCATGCGCGCGATGCCAAGCCAGGCAGCAGCGCACGCAACTTTTACGTCTGGAGCGACACGCAGGAGCGTTATCCCGAGGCAAGGATTATTTTCAAAGATTTCGAGCCCTCCAACTGGTCTTGGGATCCATTGGCCAGAGCCTACTACTGGCACCGTTTTTATTCGCACCAGCCGGACCTGAACTTCGACAACCCGGAAGTACACAAGGCGATTTTCGACGCGCTCGACTTCTGGCTCGATATGGGCGTGGACGGCTTGCGCCTCGACGCGGTGCCTTATCTCTACGAGCGCGAAGGCACCAACTGCGAAAACCTTGCCGAGACTCACGGGTTTCTCAAGAAGCTGCGCCAACACGTCGACAGCAAGTACAAGAACCGCATGTTGTTGGCCGAGGCCAATCAGTGGCCCGAGGATGCAGTGGCCTACTTCGGCGATGGCGATGAATGCCATATGGCGTTTCATTTTCCGGTCATGCCGCGACTCTTTATGTCCTTATATATGGAGGATAGATTTCCAATCATAGATATTCTCGATCAGACGCCGCTCATACCCGAATCGAGTCAATGGGCGCTGTTCTTGCGCAACCACGATGAGCTGACCCTCGAGATGGTGACCGATGAAGATCGCGACTACATGTATAAAGTTTATGCCAGCGATCCGCGGGCGCGGATCAATCTTGGGATCCGGCGCCGGCTTGCGCCGCTTCTGGGCAACAACCGCCGGCGCGTAGAGCTGCTCAACAGCCTGCTGTTCTCGCTGCCCGGCACCCCGGTGATCTATTACGGCGATGAGATCGGCATGGGCGATAACATTTACCTTGGCGATCGCAACGGCGTGCGCACTCCAATGCAGTGGAGCGCGGATCGCAATGCTGGTTTCTCTCGCGCCAATCCGCAGCGCCTTTATCTGCCGGTGATCATCGATCCGGAACATCATTACGAGACCGTCAACGTCGATGCGCAGCAACAAAACCCGGCTTCGCTGCTTTGGTGGATGAAGCGGCTGGTGTTGCTGCGTAAGAATTATCAAGCGTTTGGCCGGGGAAGCATCGAGTTTCTTCTGCCGGATAACCGCAAAGTGCTGGTGTTTGTCCGCCGTCTCGGCGATGAAATCATTCTGGTCGTGGCTAACCTCTCGCGTTTCGTCAACTACGTCGAGCTCGATCTGTCGGCGTACAAGGGCATGGTTCCGGTGGAGCTGTTTGGGCACACGCGCTTCCCCTCGATTGGCGAACTACCCTACTTTCTCACTCTGGGACCTCATGCATTTTATTGGTTCAAGCTCGAGCAGACGCGGGTTTCGGAAGCGCGCGCGGCAGTTGAAGGGGTCGAGCCGCCACGCTTGGAGGTGGAGGCTAGTTGGGAAGCTGTTCTTGAGGGCAGGGCGCGGACCATGCTTGAACGGAGCCTTCCCGCTTATCTTTTAACCTGTCGCTGGTTCGGCGGCAAAGCGCAGCAGATCCGGTCCGTGAAAAATGTCGATGTCATCCCGTTTCCGGTGGACTCGGCGACTATTTACCTGACCACATGGGCGGTGGATTACATCGGCGGGACGCCGGAAACCTACCTGCTGCCGCTGGCGTACGCTAGCGGTGATCGCGCTTTCGAATTGCGCCAATCGGTGCCCCAGGCACTCATTGCTCAGCTTAAGATCAAAGATGAATCGGGCGAAAGCGAAGGCTTCCTATACGACGCGGTGCATGAGCCAGGTTTCCTCAAATCGTTGCTGACCGCCGTGGCCCGGGGGCGGCGATACAAAAATACCGGCGCCGAGCTTCTTGCGCACCCGTCCAAAGCGTTTCGCAAACTGCTGGGAAGCACGGAGAACCCGCTTGAGCCGTTGTTGATCAAACGCGATCAGAGCAACACTTCCGTAGCTTACGCCGATCGACTGATGTTTAAACTTTTTCGCCGGGTCACCGAGGGGCTGAATCCGGACGTTGAGATCGGCCGGTTTCTTACCGAACTGGAATTTGCCCATGTACCGCCAATGGCCGGCCATCTGGAGCTGCGCAAGGGACGCGGCGAACCCGCCACCATCGGCATTCTGCAGGGGTTGGTAACTAATGAAGGCGATGCCTGGCGCTACACTCAAGACAGCCTTGGCTATTACTTCGAAGAAGTTTTAACGCGTAAGGTCGAGGTCGGAGCCGCGAGTTTACCCAATCGATCGCCGGTGGAACTCGCCCAAAACGAGACTCCCGATTTGGCAAAAGAATTGATCGGTACTTACTTGGGATCGGCGTGCCTGCTGGGCCAGCGCACTGGCGAGATGCACGTGGCGCTTGCGTCCGATAGCAAGGATCCGGCTTTTGCGCCGGAGCCGTTTACCGCTCTATATCGCCGTTCGCTTTATCAAAGCATGCGCAGTTTAGCCGACCAGTCTCTGGGCTTATTGCAGAAGCGTTTGAAGCGGCTTCCGGAAGATGTCCAGAGACATGCCGCAGAACTTTTGACTCTCGAGGTCGAGATCTTCAACCGCTGCCGTCAACTGGTCGAACGAAAAATCGGCGGTATGCGAATCCGTTGTCACGGCGATTACCATCTCGGTCAGGTCTTATACACCGGCAAGGATTTCGTCATCATCGATTTCGAAGGTGAACCGGCGCGATCAATAACCGAACGGCGTCTGAAACGCTCGCCGCTGCGTGATGTCGCTGGTATGCTGCGATCGTTCAATTACGCAGTGCTCACCAAATTGCGCGGCGGCGCGCTGAGGCCTGAGGATGCGGTTCAGCTCAAGCCTTGGGGTCGCTACTGGGAGTTTTGGATTTCCGTCAGTTATCTGAACGGGTATTTCGATGTCACTCGACAATCTGGGTTACTTCCCAAAACCCGCGACGAGCTCAACCTGTTGATGAATATTCTCTTGCTGGACAAGGCCATCTATGAATTGAGCTACGAGCTCGATAACCGTCCCGATTGGGTGGCGGTGCCGATTGAAGGGATTTTGGAATTGATTAAGACCAAGATGGCCGTTGGTTCGCAGTGATACTCTACCTGTTATTGTACTTCGTGAATGTTGGCGGTCGAGCAGAAGCTCTCCCGTCTGCTTCCGTCAAGGAGTTAAGTAATAATGTCTAATCGCGGCTTCAGCCTCATCACCGCCGATGACAGCCATCTATTCAATGAGGGCAGCCATTTTCGTCTCTATGACAAGCTCGGCGCCCACGTAGTGCAGCACGCCAACGAACGCGGCACTTACTTCGCCGTCTGGGCGCCCAACGCGGAACAGGTTTCGGTGATCGGCAACTTCAACGACTGGGACAAGAGCCGCCAGCCGCTTTCTCCGAAAGGCAGCACCGGGATCTGGGAAGGCTTCGTTCCCGGCATTGGTCAAGGCAGCCTGTATAAGTATCACATCCGCTCGCGCGTGAGCGGTTATCGCGTCGAGAAGGCCGACCCTTTTTCTTGCTTCAATGAGATTCCGCCCAAGACCGCATCGATTGTCTGGGATCTCGACTATCAGTGGAACGATCAGGAATGGATGGCCAAGCGGCAGCAGCATAACCGGCTCGACAAACCCATGGCGATCTACGAAATGCATATCGGTTCCTGGCGCCGCGTGCTCGAGCAAGGCAACCGGTCTTTGTCCTATCGAGAGCTTGCCGCACCACTGGCCGAGTACCTTCAGCATCTGGGCTATACCCATGTGGAGTTTCTGCCGATCATGGACCACCCGTTTTTCGGCTCATGGGGATACCAGATCACCGGTTACTTTGCCCCCTCCGGGAACTACGGCACGCCGCAGGATTTGATGTACCTGATCGATTATCTGCACCAGCACGATATCGGGGTTATCTTTGATTGGGTGCCGTCGCACTTCCCCACCGACGAGCACGGCCTGGCATTCTTCGACGGCACGCATCTTTACGAGCATGCCGACCCGCGCCAGGGCTATCATCCCGAATGGAAGAGCTACATTTTCAACTACGGCCGTTCGGAGGTGCAAAGCTTTCTGATCAGCAACGCCATGTTCTGGCTCGACCGTTATCATGTCGATGATTTGCGGGTCGACGCCGTAGCCTCCATGCTCTACCTCGATTACGGACGCCGGCAGGGCGAATGGATTCCAAACAAGTACGGCGGTCATGAAAACTTGGAAGCGATCAATTTTATCAGACGCATGAACCAGGAGGTGTACCAGCATTACCCGGCGATCCAGACAATCGCCGAAGAGTCGACTTCCTGGCCGATGGTTTCGCGTCCCATCTATCTCGGCGGTCTAGGTTTTGGGCTGAAGTGGGACATGGGCTGGATGCATGACACCTTGGAGTACATGAGCCGCGATCCGGTGCACCGGCGCTATCATCACAACAAGCTGACCTTTCGGATGATCTACGCATTCCATGAAAACTTTGTCTTGCCGCTTTCTCACGACGAGGTGGTCTATGGCAAAGGTTCCTTGATGGGCAAGATGCCCGGCGACCGCTGGCAGAAGTTTGCCAACCTGCGCGCGCTTTATGGCTATATGTACGCGCAGCCGGGCAAGAAGATGCTTTTCATGGGCGGCGAGTTCGGCCAGCCGAGCGAATGGGCGCACGACGGCAGCTTACCCTGGGAATTGCTGAGCGATCCAATGCATCGAGGATTAAAGGACTGGGTCAGCGATCTCAATCATTTGTATCGCAACGATCCCGCGCTTCATGAGCTCGACTGTGATCCCGGCGGCTTTGAGTGGATCGATTGTGACGATGCCGAGCATAGTGTGATCAGTCTCATTCGCAAGGGAAAATCGACCCAGGATTTGATTCTAGTGGTCTGTAATTTCACCCCGGTGCCCCGCTATAGCTACCGATTAGGAGCGCCGCGGGCAGGGCACTGGGAAGAATTGTTGAACAGCGATTCTGCCCGTTATGGCGGCAGCAATATGGGCAACTTGGGCGGAGTCTCAACCGTGCCGATCCCGCTCCATGCGCGGCCGCACTCGTTGACCCTCACCTTACCGCCGCTGGCGGTTTCGCTGTTTAGAAACTCCGGATGAGTAGGCATCCGATACAGTAATCTGCGCCGCCAAGCTATTTTCACACCAAAGAACGTTCGAAGATTTCTGTAGAAGTCGCCGACGGGTCCATGAACAAACTCGTCAGGGGACCAAAAAAAAGGTCCCCTATTGGGGACCTTTATAGCCGCCGAGAGAGGGCGGGTTAAAAAGCCGGTTCTAAATCACGCGGCTTTGGACTCCAACTTCTTGTTCTCTTTTTGCTCGATCTGAACCGGGATCTTGCGTCCAGAAAGCTGCGTCGGAAGCGGCACATGGATCTCAAGAACACCATGTTCATAGCGGGCGGCAATCTTGTCAGCTTCGATGCCTTGCGGCAGAGCTACCGTCCGTTCGAATTTGCCGTAAAAAGTCTCCTGATAACCCTCTTTCTTCTCTTCTGATTTTCGTTCCCCGGAGATGGACAGAACATTTCCTTCCGCTTGGACCTGAACGTCGTTGGGATTTACACCCGGGAGATCGAATCGTAAGACGTACTCATTGTCCTTGCGGTATGTCTCCATCCGAGGCACCCAGTTGCCCAAAGAAGAAGGAGCTTCAGAGCGTCCGAAGAACCGACTAAACAGGTCGTCAATGTCACGGTGCCAGTTTGACAGTTCCTCCGACGGATTAAATCTCATCAGTTCACCGAACATACCTAATACCTCCTTTTTATCATCGTTAATTTCTGACTAAAATTTAATCGCGATAAGGGACTAGTCAAGGTCTGCCAGAGGCAAAAATTTCCGGTCTTAACCCACATGGTTATAACCAGGTGGCGAGAGCCCATTCAGGGTCCTCCGGCATGGCGCACCCGGAAGCGCTATGCCGACGACATTGACAATCCACCCTTAATCCGTCCAGTCTTCTTGCCGCGACGCAATCTGCTTGAGCAAGGTTCAGTGCTGCTTTATTAACGTAGCCGAGACTAATGTGGCGCCGCGCCCGTCGCCGAATAATTCGCGCTGCAGTCGGTGTAAATGCTCTCGGACTCAGCCTCATTTCACGTTCGCTCATCCCGTCTCCGTCTCGGAGAAGATCCTGCCGATGGCTGTCAGAATCGCTGAACAGCTTGGGGTGATTATTTTCGCTGAACTATCACCACACCGGTGTTTCCAGTTGACACCCGAGTTTGTTCTTGGATAATCTCCGACCGAAATCCGAGAACGCTAAGACGCGACTTATTCGATGGCGAGCATGGGTGGTTCAAAGGCGTTCGCAGATCTGCTGGATTGGGTATTTTGATGCTTTGTGAAACTGAAAGGAGCCGCTGGATGAGAAGGAAACAAAGTCTTTACCTGAGCATATTGGCAGTAATCATCGCCGCCGTTATCGCCGCTTGCGCGGCCCAAAAGAGCGACGAAGCGAGCGCGGTTCGGATCGATAACGACGATATCGGAGGTATAGTCACGAGCGCAAAGGGACCGGAGGCCGGCGTCTGGGTAATCGCCGAAACCAACGATCTTCCCACTCGATTTGCACGGATGGTGGTCACCGATGATCAGGGCCGATACGTGCTTCCCGATTTGCCGAAGGCCAATTTCAACTTGTGGGTGCGCGGCTATGGCCTGGTCGATTCCGAGAAAGTCAAAGCGGCTCCCGGAACGATCCTCAATCTCACCGCGACAATAGCGCCGAACGAAGCCGCCGCGGCGCAATATTATCCGTCGGTGTATTGGTATTCGATGATGAAGGTTCCCGACAAAGGTGAGTTCGGCGGCAAAGGCAAGATTCCAGCGAAGCTGACGCAGAATGAATACCTAAACTTGATGAAGAGCAACGGCTGCGCCAATTGCCATGCGATCGGCCAGCGCTCGATGCGCACGTTTCCTGCGAATGTGCCGTTTCCCCTGGGCAAGTTCGCCAATTCCGAGGAAGCGTGGTTTCGCCGCGTCCAATCCGGACAAGGCGGCCACACGATGTTTCGCGATGCCGTTAAAGAACTCGGCGGCGCGGCGTTTCCTTATCTAGCTGACTGGACCGACCGCGTTGCCAAGGGCGAACTGCCTCACGCAAAGCCGCCGCGGCCTCAAGGCGTCGAGCGCAACATCGTCGTCACCACTTGGGATTGGCTCGATGACAAGCATTACCTGCACGACCTGATCGCCTCCGATCGTCGTTTTCCAACCGTGAATGCCTATGGCCCGGTGTACGGCTCGACCGAGCTTAGCGTAGACGTTATCCCCATCCTTGATCCGAAAACTCAC
The DNA here is from genome assembly GCA_963745835.1 of uncultured delta proteobacterium. Lineage (GTDB taxonomy): Bacteria > Desulfobacterota > Binatia > UBA9968 > UBA9968 > WHTF01. The sequence goes on along the minus strand of CAVUZH010000022.1, from coordinate 365,064 downwards.
GCTACCAAGAACTTTCCGGCGCCCGTGCGCGATCCGGATACGCCCCCTGCGACGGCAGACAAACCGATGCAGCCATCACCTTATTGGGGCAACGAGCAGGTCTGGAAAAGCAAGGCTAATAATCACAACGGTATGTTCGACCGGAACGGACGTGTGTGGTTCGCGGCGGCGGTTCGCGGCCCCGATAATCCGGCGTTTTGTAAGAAGGGCTCTGACCATCCTTCGGCCAAAGCATTTCCGACGGAGCGCGCGAATCGTCACCTCTCGATGCTCGATCCAAAGACCATGAAGTATACCTTCATCGACACCTGCTTCGGGACGCATCATTTACAGTTCGATGCCAACGACAGGCTATGGACCAGCGGTGGGGGGCAGGTGGTGGGATGGCTCGACATGAAGATATTCGATCAAACCGGCGATGCGGCCAAAGCGCAGGGATGGACGCCGATGATCCTCGATACGAACGGCAACGGCAAGCGTGACGCATACGTAGAGCCAAACCAGCCGGCGGATCCAACGAAGGACAAGCGAATTTCGGCCGGCTTTTATGCTGTAATGCCCAACCCGGCCGACGGCTCGGTGTGGGGCTCGTTTCGTGATTTCCCCGGCGCGGTGGTGCGCATCGCTCCGGGACCGAATCCGTCGGAGACGGCGCTTGCCGAGATCTACAAAGTGCCGCTGCCCGGATATGGCATTCGCGGCGCCGACATCGATAAGAAAGGTGTTGTTTGGGCATCCCTCGCGAGCGGACATCTCGCTAGTTTCGACCGCAGCAAATGCAAAGGACCTCTCAACGGTCCGAAAGCGACCGGCGATCACTGCGCCGAAGGCTGGTCATTCTACAAGTATCCCGGCCCTGGCTTTCAGGGCATCGGAGAGAACAGCGCGGAGTCGAGCTACTACTCCTGGGTCGATCAGCACAACACCTTTGGGCTCGGCGAAGACGTGCCGATGTCCACCGCCAATTTGCAGCACGGTTTGGTCGCGATGAAGGACGGCAAGATGATCCTGTTGACCGTGCCGTATCCGATGGGGTTTTACGCAAAAGGATTCGACGGGCGCATCGATGATCCTAAAGCCGGTTGGAAAGGGCGTGGCTTATGGAGCTCGAGCGGCGACCGTACACCATGGCTAATGGAGAACGGCAAGGGGTCCAAGCCGCTCGCGGTGCACTTCCAGCTCCGGCCTGACCCCTTGGCGAAGTAAAAACGATCGCTAGTCAGAGGAAGGCGGAACTCAGACGGGGAGACTAAATCGTCAGCTCGTAGAGCTGTAACGAAAGAGTTCTCCCCGTTCCTCTCTAAGCATAGTTCAAATCACACCGCAGCCCTATGAACCTCGAGCAAGTTGGCTGATGTAGGATTCTTTATTCACCCTGCACAATGTTGCCCATGTTTTGATACTGAAATCTTCATGCTGTGACGTTAGCGAACATTCAAGCTGAAGACTGGAAACTGAAAGGAGACCACATATGAGACCGAAACAGAGATTATCTCTCTGCGTGTTGTCGCTGGTTGTATGTGGTTTGTTTGCGCTCTCGCCGGTCGAGTTGGGCGGTCAACAATCAAAAAATGCTAAGGTGGCCATCGATGCCGATGACATAGGCGGAATCGTCAGCGCCGCCAACGGGCCGGAAGCCGGTGTTTGGGTTATCGCCGAGACTAGTGATCTTCCCACCAAATTCGCCAAGATCGTAGTTACCGATGATCAAGGACGTTACGTAATCCCGGACCTTCCGAAAGCCAACTACGCTGTGTGGGTGCGCGGCTATGGTCTGGTGGATTCGCCGAAGGTTAAAGCTGCGCCCGGTAAGACACTTAACTTGAAGGCATTAGTGTCTCCGGATGAAGCTAAGGCAGCGGAATATTACCCTGCCATCTTTTGGTATTCCATGCTGAAGATCCCGGAGAAAGCCGAGTTCCCCGGTACCGGCGACAATGGCATTGGAGAAATTATTAAAAGCCAGGGCGAGTGGCTGAACATAGTTAAAACCAACGGTTGCATGTCATGCCATCAACTGGGTAACAAAGCGACCCGGACGATTCCAAAAGAACTGGGCGAGTTTAAATCGTCAGCCGACGCATGGCAACGCCGCCTTGTGTCTGGACAGGCGATGACTACGATGCTGACCCGCATTAAAGAACTTGGCCCAAAAAAATCTGTGGACCTCTGGGCTGATTGGACTGATCGAATTGCCGCCGGTGAATTTCCGAAGTCTAAGCCGGAGCGCCCACAGAATGTCGAACGCAATGTTGTGATCACGATCTGGGATTGGAGCCGCCCGACAGCTTATCTTCACGATGAGATCTCCACAGATAAGCGCAATCCCACGGTGAACGCAAATGGGTTGATCTATGGTGCAACTGAATTGAGTACGGACTTCGTTCCGGTGTTGGACCCGGTTCGGCATAAGGCAACGGAAATCAAGCACCCGGTGCGCGACCCGAACACCCCGTCGGCAAAAACCGATCCGATGACCCCTTCTCCCTATTGGGGCGCTGAGCCGATATGGGATAGCCAATCAAATCACCACAATCCGATGATGGACGAAAAGGGTCGTGCCTGGTTTACCGCGCGTGTTCGTCCGCCAGAGAACCCGGAGTTTTGTAAGAGGGGCTCGGACCACCCATCGGCTAGGATATTCCCATTGAACAGTGCTAACCGGCACCTCTCGATGTACGATCCGAAGAGCAAAAAGTTTACTCTCATCAGCACCTGTTTTTCCACGCATCATTTGGTTTTCGCGGAAGATGCCAATCATACACTGTGGACGAGTGCGGGTGGCGCTGGCGCCGGCGCTATAGGCTGGCTGAATCGAAAAATGTTCGAGGAAACCGGCGATGAAGCCAAATCACAGGGCTGGTCACCATTTATCCTCGATACGAACGGCAACGGTAAACGAGACGAGTATGTCGAGCCAAAGGAGGCGGTCGATCCCAACAAGGATAAGCGGGTTGTCATTGGCTACTACGGTGTCGCGGTTAGTCCGATAGATGCTTCTGTTTGGGGCAGCTCCCTGGGATTTCCCGGCTATGTCGCGAGGTTCAACCCGGGTCCGAATCCAAGCGAGACCGGTCTCACTGAAATCTACGAAGCTCCCGCCGAGGCTAATGGTTATGGTGTGCGGGGCATGGACATCGACCGCAATGGCGTCGTCTGGGTTTCACTCTCGAGCGGGCATCTCGGAAGTTTCGATCGGCGCAAATGCAAAGTTCTCAACGGTCCCACTGCTACAGGAAAACATTGTCCAGAAGGATGGGCACTCTATCAGTTTCCCGGACCACAGTTTCAAAACGTGACGGAGCCCGGCAGTGTCGAGTCGAGCTACTACACATGGGTCGATCAATTCGACACCTTCGGTTTGGGCAAAGACGTGCCGATCGCAACGGGTAACATGAACGACTCGCTGCTCGCGTTGGTCGACGGTAAGTTCGTCACCTTGCGCGTTCCCTATCCAATGGGGTTCTACGCCAAATGGATGGACGGTCGCATCGATAATCCGAAAGCAGGTTGGAAGGGCAAAGGATTGTGGTCGACGTACGCATCTCGAGCGCCGTTTCATATGGAAGGCGGCAAAGGCACGCGGCCGAAGGTGTATAAGTTTCAACTGCGGCCAGATCCGCTGGCTAAGTAGTCAGAGTTTACGAGCAAGGCTTGGATATGTGACATTTGCGGTGTTAAATACACTAAATCATCTATCCAACCCGCCTATCACTCGCCGCGCACTTCATTTATTGAAGCTTATTGATATTGAAGCTTATTGAAGCCCATGGTGGAGCCTTGCTTTCGATCAGCAGATTCCGCTGAATACCTACCAAGGAATAAATTATCTTTTGCTTGATGGTTCATTAACACATGTTAACTGGAAGGGATCGCCCATGCGGATAAAATACTGCACGGCAATACTGATCGTGTTCCTCTTGTTTCATCCAACTCTGGCGATATCCGCCGATGGAACGAAGCTGCAGAAGCTCGTGATCGGCTATGCCGCGCCGGTCGCTTCGTTGGCCATGATCGATGTGATGAAGAAAGGCGGACTTTTTAGAAAACACGGTCTCGAAGTCGAGCTTGTGTATATTCCGGGAAGCGGAGTTCTGACAGCTGCCATGGTATCCGGGCAAGTTCCATTGACGTTTCTCGCCGGAGCCGCAACCGTCACCTCGGCAATAGGAGGAGCCGACACCGTTCTCCTTTCATGCGCCATCAACACGCTATTCTGGCGACTTTTTTCCGTTCCGGAAATCAAAACGGTTGCCGATCTCAAGGGCAAAAGAATCGGCGTGACGCGTCTGGGGACTCTTGAGGACGGAATTTTGCGATATGTGCTTAAAGAGCGCGGGCTAAACCCAGAACGAGAGGTCAGCTTTATTGCTGTAGGGCCAGCCCCGCAACGGGTAGCGGCACTGAGTAAGGGGATCATCGAGGCGGCATCGTTTATACCGCCACAGGATATCGCGGCCGAAAAGCTTGGGATGAACGAACTCATCGATATGGCTAAATTAGGTCTTTACAATCCGGCCAGCTGTTTCGCCAGCACGAAATCATACATACGCAGCAATCGAGATACGGTGTTGAGGGTTATGAAAGCATTCGTCGAAGGGGTCAAGTTCTATCAGGACAATAAAGATTTTTCTTTGAAGGTTATCGCGGAGTTCACTCAGAATAAGGATCTTGAGGTGTTGAAGCCGTCTTACGAAACGGTGGTGCGGTTTCAGGAAAAAGTTCCACATGTCAACATGAAAGGAATAGATTTTATTCTCAAAGTGATTGAGCTTCGAGATTCTCGCGCGAAGAACTTTGACGCAAGCTTGGTGGTCGATTCCAGCTTCATGCAGGAGTTGGAGAAGACCGGCTTTGTCAGTGCTGTCTGGAGAAACTAACCTGATGAAGCTTAACATGGGAGATGCGCTACTCCGGAACGCGCAACGATTTCCGAACAAGCTGGCGCTGGACGACGGCAGAGTAAAGCGCACGTATTTAGACCTTCAATCGCGAACCAACCGTTTGGGCAACTATTTTTTAAGGCAGGGTATCTGTCCTGGCGACCGCGTCGCGCTTTCCTGCGGGAATCGCGCCGAGCACCTCGAAGTCATCTTTGCTCTGGCGAGAATCGGCGTTACGGCAGTTCCCTTCGATCCCCATTGGAGCTGCCAGGAATCCGATGCGATGCTCAATTTCTTTGCGCCAAGAGCATTTGTCATCGAAAAACGACACGAGACAGCGGACACTGCCGATTTGGTACTCGACCGCCTAGGAGCTAAAAGCGTGTTGTTCATCGGAGGGGCTTTCACACCGCAAGCTACGCCTTACGAAGAGGCGATCAGTACCGCATCGCCGGAGAATAATGGAATCGACGTTGACGGCAACCAACCGTTCATCATCATGATCACCTCGGGGACCACCGGCTTCCCAAAGGGCTGTATCATTAATCATGAGACCTATGCGCTCCGCTCTCTCAACAATGCTATTAGCAAGGGGCTGAATGATAAAGAGCGGGGCCTCCTTGTACTTCCGCTTCACTTCAATGCTGGACGGCAATCGGCGATGACTCTTCTTTACCTGGGCGGGACTATTTTTCTTCAGGATAAATTTGATGAAGAGAGCTTCGTTAGCACCATCGAACGAGAACGAATCACCTATACAATTATTGTCCCCGCAATAGGTGAGCGCCTGTTGCGCTATCCTCGCCTGGATCATTTCGACAAATCGACCTTAAGCTTCGTGGGAATCTCTGCCGGACATCTCTCTCCTGCGCTTGCCGGAGCGATGATGGAAAGAGTATCGCCCCAAATCTATGAAGCCTACGCCTCTACTGACTGCGGCCAAATCACAATTATCAAGCCAGAGGACCGGGCTGAGCACGGCGACAGCGTCGGCCAACCCATCTGGGCCGTGGTTCTGAAGATCGTAGACGATCACGAGCGCGAACTTCCGCTGCGACAGGCGGGGGAAATCTTTGTGCGAACCCCCATGGCAATTGATGGCTACTACCGCAACCCGGAGGCGACCAAAGAGTTTTTTAGCCATGGCTGGTGCCGTACAGGAGATATCGGCTTTCTCGATGATGAAGGCTACCTTCACGTCTCAGGCCGAAAGAAGAGTATGATCAAAAGCGCAGGGATCAGTATTTTCCCCGAGGAAATCGAGGTCGTTCTTCGTGCCCATGCCGATGTAGCAGAGGTGGCCGTGGTCGGGTGCCGGCACCCCGAATGGGGCGAATCCGTCAAGGCTTTGGTAATTCCGAAGACTGGCGCCATCGTCGAGCCTGAGGATATCATCGAATACTGCAAGCGATTCATGGCTCACTATAAGGCCCCTAAGGTAGTGGAAGTTGTCTCCAGTCTTCCCCGCACAGCCTTGGGGAAGATTGATAGAGGCAAACTGGAACTAGCAGAGTTAAAAACCACCGGGAGGTAGCCGAATATGCCGGGTGCTATCGACATTGTCATCAACCTGCACACGCCGGAGGTTTTGCCGCTCAAGCCCAAGTGGCGCAAAGATTTCATCGGCGGAAAAATCGGTGCTGATGCAGAAATCTTAGAGGGTCTTACGATCGAGAAATACATCGAGCGCATGGACCGCGCAGGGATCCAGATGGCATTCATCGCCGCGTCTCGATCAGGGAGTAAAGGACATCCATCCAATTGGCAGTTGCCCTATGAGATCGTCGCGGATGTTGTGAGGAAATATCCAAAGCGTTTCAAGGGGCTGGCTGGAATCGATCCTACAGAAGGAATGGACGGTGTGCGAGAGCTGGAGCACGCTATCTGTGAGCTCGGCTTTGTCGGCGCGCACGTGTATCCCCATTGGTTCGAGATGGCTCCGCACCATCGAAAGTACTATCCCTTTTACGCAAAATGCGTTGAGCTAAACATTCCGATCCAGATGCAGGTTGGCCACTGCCTTCTCTATTCACGAGAGAGGCCGCTCAGAAGTGTCGGCCGGCCGATCACGTTGGATACCATCGCGTGTGATTTTCCCGAACTAAAGATCATTGGAATTCATACAGGATGGCCGTGGGTCGAGGAAATGATTTCAGTAGCATGGAAGCATCCTAACGTTTACATCGGTTCGGACGCATACGCGCCTAAATTCTGGAAGCCCGAGTTCGTTCAGTTCATAAATAGCTGGGGGCAAGACAAGGTTTTGTTCGGAACGGACTTCCCCATCATCGATTTCGAAAGAGCTACTCGCGAAATTAATGAACTCGGGTTAAAGGAGGATTCGAAGCAGAGGCTGCTTTGGAAAAATACCGCCGATGTTTATCGCTTAGACGGCTTTGGATGAGAACTATTTTATCAACTCGGGTGAAGAGAAAGTACTTGGGTTCCAAATAGGAGCGTACGTATGAAGCGAATTGTTCTAAGCGCAATCATTTTGGGATGCGGGCTTTCGGCTATCATATCCTTCGCGGCGGAAAAACAGAACGGCAACGAGCGCGGCGCATGGAGTGTGAAAACCCCGTTGCCGCGAACCAATTCCGAGTTCGGCGTGGCCGAGCTAGACGGCAAGATTTACGTGATCGGCGGCTATCCAGCGGATCGTAAAACCGTCGCGGACGTTCAAGTTTACGATTCCAAAACCGACAAATGGCAGATCATCGCGCCGTTGCCGCAAGCGCTCAATCACATCATGCCCGCGGCCGTGAACGGCAAGATCTATGTAATCGGCGGGCAGACCACCGAAAGCAGCGAACCGGACAAGGCCGGATTTGTTAATACGGTTTACGAGTACGATCCGGCAACCGGCAAGTGGACCGCTCGAGCGCCGATGCCGACGATGCGCGGCGGCGGCGTTGCCGCAGTTGTCGATGGAAGAATCTATGTCGCCGGTGGTCGCCCGCCGCGCGGTCATGATCTCGCCGTTTACGATCCGAAAGCGGACAACTGGACGGCGTTGGCTAATTTGCCGACGCAGCGAAACCATCTCGCCGCTGGCGCTCATGACGGCAAAGTTTATGTTTTCGGCGGGCGTTTCGAGGGCGGCTTTCGCAGCAAGACCACGGATGCGGTGGAGGTCTTCGATCCCAAAACCAATTCATGGTCGGCGAAAAAATCGATGCTCAAACCGCGCGGCGGCGTCAACGGCATCTTTGCCAACGGTTGCTTCCATCTGTTTGGCGGCGAGGGTAATCCGAATCATCCTTACGGTGTCTTTCCAGATCATGACTACTATAACCCGCTTACCGATAGCTGGCACGCTCTGGAGGCGATGCCGATTGCGGTCCATGGTGTGACCGGACTGGCGTTTATCGACGGCAATATTCATTTGCCCGGCGGTGGTACGGCTCAAGGCGGCAGCAGCGGCTCAACGATTCACCAGGTTTATAAGCCAAGCATGAGCTGCCGCTGACCAGACGCTCTGGCACTCTCAGACAGCGTCAATTTGTCAGGACATTATTCTCGCTCTGCTGTAGCAGGCGCGGACGACCTTTCGCCAGGGCGGCAGCCGTTGCCGCTTGCATCCGCATATGAACGAGCGGTCAACCTAGGATTTTTCTCCCCAGAGCTGGTCGAAGAAACCGCTCTTGGTCATCTCGTCAAGAAATCGCCGGTCGATAATATCTTCGGGCTTTACTTTTTTGGCGCGTGGATCGATCTGCGCGACGTCATCCAGCACTGCCTGAAAAGCCTCAGGCCTGATCGTCAGCCTCGGCTCCAAGGCTTTGATTTCGGCGTTGTAACCGGTTTCGAGAATTTTACGGTCGTCAATCCTCAGCTGTTTGCCCAAGACTTTGAACGTAAACTCTTTGTCCGTGTGCAGAATCTTTGCGGCTTCCGCCATCACGCGCATAAATCGCCCGAGAACCTGAGGCCGCTTGGCGAGTGTAGAGCGCCGTGTCATAAATCCCACGGCAACCTGAGGAATGCGGAGATCCGGTCCGTAGACGATGTATTGGTGACCCAGGGCGACGGCCTGGGCGTCCAACGGCGATGATAGAGTTCCCGCGTCGATCGCGCCGCTTACCAGTGCCGCGAGCATCTCCGGCGCTCCGCCGGTTTGGATCATCGTGTAGTCCCGTCCTGCCTCCATGCCGATTTTGCGAAAGGCCTGAGTGGCAAAATAATGGGTCGTGGCTCCGATCCGGGTAACGCCGACCTTCTTTCCCCGCAAATCTTCCAGTCTCTTGATCGGCGGCTTGGCCAAAATACTCTGGGTCAAAATATTTTTCTGTCCACCGATGCAGACGAGCTCGGTGGTCCCTTGAACAAACGCGCGCACGGGCCCCAGACCTCCATCCATTAGAAGTTCTCCGTCTCCGCCGAGCATCGCGGCTGTCGCAAGCGGAGAAGAGCCGATGTAGACCAGCGGAAACTCAAGCTCATATCGGCGAAAGAGTCCCGCCTCCTCGGCAATCCAAGGCATGGACTGAGACATGACCCGCGCGGAATGAACGCCCAAGAGCCTGTCTGCGGGCAAGGCGCTCGCAGGCATAGTGAAGAGAATGAGCCAAACCAATAGCGACGTTATCGGCTTCATGGAAAAACCTCCTGTCGAGGCTTTGTTAGTGAATGGCTTTGAACGAGGTCAATATCAGAAATCCCGGGATGGAGCGAACGAAATCTGGTTATGGCAATCTCTTCTGCCCAGCTCCGCCGATCAATCAGTTCATACAACAGCGATTGAACGGAGAGCGCAGATACGATCCTTGACGACTTCTGAAAAGAGCAAGGAAGCGTTTCTGCATCGCAACGCAGAAGAGTTCTACCGCTTTGAAGCTTAAGGCGTGGACCGCTTACTGAATGAATTTCTTACCGATCCGGTAAACCAACAGATAGAAGGACAACATCGCGTAGTTATAGAAGAAATCCTCCAGCGGAATCGTGCCGACGCGCAATCCCCAGATCGCCTTACTGTTGTACTCAACCACAGGAAGCGCCGTCAGCACCGTATTGATGATTAGGAAGGGCACATAACAGATTGCCAGCCACATCCAATAATGTTTGCTTTCGAGAAGCGACCGATCGAGCAAGAGTGCGATCATGAGAAAAAAACCGCAGGAGGCCAATGCCTTGCTGGTGTAGCCTTGCGGATAGAAGGCGAGGCTCGACGCGAGTAGAGCGAGGATCATTGCGATGATAACGCTCGCCGGCAGTCTGAATTTGCTGCCTTTCGTTGCATACAGCACCACCTCATAGATGAATAAGCAGCTATACGGAACAGTGATAAAAAACAGAACTTCTTCGAGAGGAATGTTGAGGATCTGCACGCCGGTCAAGTATTTGCCGTTGAAGCTCCACTCGCCGCGTGCGGTAACCAGTATATCCCACAGCAAATAGCAGGTGCTCACCACGGCGATCGAAAAACCCAGCGCCGGCAACCGACGATAATAGGCGGTACGCTTGTCCGGTGTGTACCATAGGGGTACGGCGATGATGCAGAGATTTAATAGCAAATAGGTTAGTGACATTTAGGTTCCGAGATTAGCTGAAGCTCTAAGCGAAGATTCCCCGGATCGGCACCGATCGTACCGGTTCCTCCTGGAGGCCGTGCTTGGTCAGAATGCCGTTGGCGCACATAATCCCGGACGTGTAGGCTCCTTCCATCAGCATTGCCGGAGTGCCCGTCTTTACCCAGTCGCCCGCGAGATAGAAGTTCGGTATTGCGGTTGTGAACTCGGGTCTGCTCTTGTTCAGGTTTGTATAGAACGCGGTAAAATCATGCCTGATTTGAAGATGATCGTAGATTATTTTGGCATCGCGAAGCTCCGGGAAATAAAAATGGAGTTCGGCCACAAAAGCCGCCTTCACATCGTTTTCCGAAACTGCGCCGGAGGGTAGCGAATAACAGTGCAGCTCGTAAACGCCGCCGGCGGAACCCTGCGCCCACGCAGCCGAGCTTTTATCGAATTGATGGTAGAAAGTAACCGAGTCCAGAATGTCATGCTTCTCGGTAATGATAAATACCGGTAAGTCGTCGCCGGTTCTTTTGTTTAACCACATCCTGTACACGGCGTAGCCGGCGGAAGCCTTCAACGAGATCAATTCCGAGTAGGTCTTTTCCGAAGATGTCTTGATCCACGGAGAGTTTGCGCAGATGTTTTTTGTTCCGACCACATCGCTGGCTAGAATCAGGTAGTCGAACGATTCCGATTCGACGATGAACCTGTCATTGTCGCGCCGTGTTTCTTCCACACTTCGGTTTAGTTTGATGGAGACATTGTGTTGATTTAGGTACCGGGTTGCCGGTTGGATCAAGGCCTCTTGATAGTCGGTGTCGAAATAATCATAAAGCAGGCCATGATTGTGGCTGAGGTAGAAAAAATGAAAACTTTTCATCAACTCGGCTGTACTCAGCTTGTCGGCCGGGGCGAAGAAAGCTCTGGCAAATGTATTAAAAATCAGTTGCAGAGATTCCGGTAAACTCGCTTTCCTTGAGAATTCTGCGAAGCTGCTGGAGTCATATTTGGCAAAAGTTTTTGCTGCATCGTATTCCAGGAACTCGCCCATCCTCCAGCTTGGCGGGCTGAACAATACCTCGCGAAATCTGAAAAATTTATTCTTGCCCAGAGATAAGATGTTCAGTACCGGCGTTGTCTCGACGTTCTTGAAACTAAAATGTCGTCGATCTTTGGCCAGAACCAGGTAGTCGGCAATGGTTTTCAAATGTTCCGCTGCGCCGATCTTCTCCAAGAACGATCGTAAGTTGTAGTAGTGCCGGAAAAATGCGTGGAAGCCATGGTCGACCTTGATAGTGTTGCCGTCTTCGAAGGGAACATTCCAGCAGCCGACTTTGCCGCCGAGATAATGATTGCGCTCGAACAAGGTCACTTGGAATCCTCGCTCTCCGAGAAGGGATGCCGCGCCGATCCCGGCCAGCCCACCGCCCACCACAGCGACCTTTTTGACTGACTGAAGGGATTGGGGTTTAGTCGGATCGGGTTGGTTGATGACGATGCTATAACCGCTAAGTTTGCTTTTTATTTTCGACCGCAAAAAGCTTCTAAGCATCGGTGTGAAATCCTGAGAGCGCGCCCAGCCGATGTGCTAATTGAGCGGTTGGTCAGTTGCCTGGCGCCGAACTAGTTCCTGTACGCGGCGGATGGCGCGGTTGACTTCAAATGGCTGGCGCAGCGGGTCCTGGTCGAAGGCTGCCTGTTCGTCCTCGATCATTATGACGTCCTGACGAACTAGATTCGCCAACAATTTTTTAGCGACATTGCTCAGAGCGCGCTTCAAAAGGCGTCGAATGGCAACCGGCGCAGTATTCAAGCCTTTGAACTTGGCCAGGGATGTGTAGTGAATAAGGTAAGCATTGGTTGAACGTTCGTTAACCGGGCAAATGAGGCAGTAGATCTTGAAGTCCTCTCCAAGCGCCGACTTCCAGTTGGGATATTCATAGGTGACGGTTAGAGGAACCGAATGAAGCTTTCGGAGTGAGGGGATGAACAGCTGGAGAATGGAGCCGAGATTTTTTACCTCGTAGTACGTCGTGGCTTGGTAAGTTGCCGAAACCTGTTTTTCGCCTTCAACCACTTCCTTAAGCGATTCGGCTATCCATACCTGGTACTGCGCATGTAAGCTGCCGTGGTACATGTCCATCAAGTTTTCGATGAGGTAGGAAAAATGAGATCGAGTCCTCAACGTCACAAAGCTGGAGATTTCGTTGAGGTCATCCCATTCGTTCATTTCCATAGGGGCAGTAATATCAGACAATGCCGGGTTGCCCGGAAATATCCAGACGAAACCGTGCTTTTCGACTACCGGAAACGATCGAACTGTAGAGTTTGGCAAAGTCGTTCTGGATCCCAGGTGCGGAATATGCACACAGCGACCGGCGCCGTTGAACTGCCAGCCATGATAGGCGCACTCGATCTTGTCGTCTTTCACTCGTCCGCGGCTTAATCTCACAAGACGATGCGCGCAGCGATCTTCCAATGCGCGCATCTCGCCCTGTCGAGTTCTGAAGAGCACGACCGGCTGTTTCCAAATCTCCCGCCGCACTGGTCGTTGTTGAATTTCCGACGACATCGCGATCATGTACCAAAGATTGCAATTGATTCCCGCTCGCCGGATCGGGCCGTTAAATTGCGCATGTGGTTCAACGTGGGTACTGATCTCTGGCTTCATGTGTTCGCGGCTCCGAAACATGAAAGATAGACAGAATTGCTATCGCGCACAAGTAAGCGAGCCGAAGCAAAAATGAGGGTTACTTTGCCGGCGCTCTTAGGAAAAGGCTTAGGAACGCCGAGGCGAACAGCATGGCGATGAAGATGCTGAAGGAGAGGGAATAGCTCTGGGTGGCGTCGAACAACAGACCGAAGAACGGCGGGCCGCCGGCGGAAAATGCGCTGGTGATCAAGGAGCCCATGCCGCGGATTCGGCCCAGCGAGATGCGCCCGAAGTAGTTGGCCCAAATCATCTCCGCCAAGATCGAGGTCCCACCCATGCCGATGCCGTAAAGAAAAAAGCCGGCGTAGAGGGAAACAACTCCGGGATCGGAAAGCGCCAACAGAATGCCGAACGCTTGAATCAAAAACTTCGCCATGATCAGCCTAGCGACGTTTGCGCGTTCGGCGAGCACTCCCCAGACCATCGGTGTACTAAACTGCATCACAGCAATGATGCTCATTACCAGCGCTGCCACCATATCCGGATGACCTTGATCGCTGACATAGGAAAAGACGTGAAGGTTGAGGCCGGTCACGCCCACGTGGGCAACTCCGAACGTGGTGACAATGAGCCAGAAGGCGCGAGTGCGTAATGCTTCACCACGACTCCAAAATACCTCCTCAGCCGGGCGCCGTCGCGATTTCAACTTGTTTGATTGCTCTGCGGTCACGCTGTCGCTTTCACCGGTGGATCTGCCATCTGGCAAAAGACCCATGTCTTCCGGGCGCCGCCGCATGAGCAGTAACGAAGGACCGACCACCAGCGCGAGCGTTAGCGCGCCGAAGACCACCCATACGCCGCGCCAGCCGACGTAGAGGATGAGCGAGGCCGCCAGCAACGGCATACAGACTTTGGCTAAGCCGTGTCCCATGCCGGCAAGGGCGAGAGCGCGGCCGCGCATGCGCACGAACCATTGGGAGATTGAAACATTCACGACCATGGAGCCCATGAGCATGTCGCCTGGGCTGATAAGAAGCCAGCGAACGATTGCAAACTGCCAAAAATCCCGCGCCTGACCCAGCAGTAAAAAGCCCGCTCCCGACACCAACCCCCCTGCGGCTATAAGCCACCTTGCTCCATGCCGATCCAATAGAGAACCGACCAATGGCGCTGCCACCGCGCCAACGAGTATTTCTCCGGATCGGATCAAGGAGAAAACTCCCCGGGAAATTCCTAAGTCCTGCGACAGTGGTTTAAGAAAAACGCTCAGCGTGCTCGATATCGAAAATGCAGATGCGATGTGCGCGAGGAAGCCGACGGCGACAATGACCCAGCCATAAAAAAACTTAGACTCGTTGGTTGCGTGCTTCGCGGGAGCAGAGAATGGCACGGTCCTGGTTGTATCAAGGATCGGGGTGAAACTCCAAGACGATCCGCGCGCAATCGGTTGCAGGCAATGGCGGCGTCCACTTTGTCGCGATTAAGACTGAGCACAAATGAGTGCGAGACAATCGAGCTATGAGTTCTCTGGACGGAGGTGCCGAACGAACAACTTCTAACTTCTGACATGCGGCATTTCTGTGGTATGCATGAATTCAAATGATTCGGCGCAGTCTGTAGATGGCCAGTCAAGAAGATACCCACTGGGCGGTCTTTTTCATTGCAACGTTTTTTTTGATGGGCTGGACCGCGCCGGCTCCCGCCCATATCGCCGATGGCAATAGGGTGCTCACCGATTGGCATTGGCGCTGGGATGTTATTGCGGTCTTGGCCATTTTTGCAGCGCTTTATATGCGTGGCTGGTTTCGCCTAAGAGAGATCGGTGGAGTGGCGAACCTCTCTCAACTGGTTATTTATGAAATCGGTTTGCTTGCCATCGGCGCCGCGCTGTTGTCGCCCCTCGACGATCTTGCCTCTTACTTGCTCATCGCCCATATGGTGCAGCACGAGCTACTGATCATGGTTGCGCCGCCATTTATCCTGCTGGCTAATCCGGTTCCCGTCCTGTTGTGGGGCCTGCGTGGGAATTCGCGATTGCGGGCGGGCCATCTTCTGACTCGTCATTCGGCGATACGCCGGGCACGCGATATCTTAGGCTGGATGCCCGTGGCTTGGGGCCTCTATGTCATCAATCTGTGGGCCTGGCATTATCCGGCTCTCTATGACACGGCTTTGCGTGTGCCGTGGATCCACGATCTCGAGCATGTGCTTTTCTTTCTCACCGCGCTGGTATTCTGGTGGCCGGTGATTCAGCCTGCGTCGCACCCCGCACCGATCCAACACGGAATGTCGATCGTCTATCTTTTTTTCGCCGCCACTCAAGATACGATCCTAGCCGGTGTCATCGCGCTTTCGAGCGAAGTTCTCTACCCGCACTACCAAACGGCTCTGCGGCTGTGGGGTTTGACGCCCCAGGAAGATCAAATCGGCGGCGGCATTGTCATGTTCGCGGTGGGGAGTACCACGTATGCGATCGCGATTTTGATTCTGGTCAACGCCCTGCTCGGTGAGGGACGACGCAAACGATCAACGAAACGAGCCTTGAGTGACGGCGCTGAAAAGGTTGAAGGCCGCATCTGATGCGAGCAGCGCCAATGCAACCCAGATAAGCGCCAAAACGATTTTCTCAGCGAGCTCCATCAGGCGCTACGTCCCTTGAACTAATAAGTTAATCAGGAGTACTTTGACGGGTCTACCATGGACCAAATTGCTGGTCGTTCGCCTTCTCTCCCGAGCGGTGTCGACCGGCAAACAGCGTCGAACAAATTATTTCTTCCGCGCTAGAATCACAACCCAAATAAAGAAGCCGGCGACCGAAATCATGACGATCGAAAGGGCGATCACACCGATGACTTGGAGTCCTTCGACTCCTTGTTCTGCGCCCTTGCTGGATAATCCCGCCCCTAACCCTCCCCAGCCCCAAAATTCAAACGTCGGCCGCAGTCCATCGAACGGCCCAATCAGGTAGTGAATCGACCAGAGAAAGAGCACGGCATACAGTCCCAGCAGCCATCTGTTGACGATCCCGTGGCGCGCCTGGATCTCGCCACCGGCGTAGTGTTCAAGCTCGTCCGAGCTGCGATGTTCATGGTTCATCTTTTTCAATCTCCAGAATCCGGTGCTTGATATCTTCGAGATTGTCGAAGGCGCCATCGAGAATTCCCCAGAAGAGAAAGCAGCAAGCCGCAAGTCCCATCAGAAAGGCAACAATGAATTCTATCAACGTGATTAGCTCGAGCATGGCTCTGACCTCATTGGGATGTCACTCTTCGGCGTTGGCCGAAACCATTTTCTTCGGCGCTAAAATTCACTTTTCTCATTCCGAGATCCTAAGATAGTTCTTGGGTCTTTCACCGGCTACCGCTGTTTCCGCTTTTGTCGGATCGAACGCCGCTCGCCATGTCGGCGTCTTTAAATTCGGATCGTCGAGCGCGGCCTTCACCTGCTCCGGGATCTGGAGCTTCTTTTGATGCAGCGGATCGAGATAAGCGGAAAGGCTCAGCACGTAGTAGGAGATGGCCCAGCGCTGTTCATCGGTCAGGTTGGTAGCGAAAGACGGCATGGCTGCGCCGTTCAGACCCGTGCTCATGGTCCGAAAAATATCGGTCACGTCGGATCCCGACTTAAATATTCCTGTCGTGAAATCGCTCGCGAGCAAGGGGAAGCCCCAATCGTCTTTCAAAGTCGGCGCCGATGGGCCCCGGCCCCAGGGATAGTTGAACGGTTGGTTGTCCTTTATCCCGGGACCGCCATGGCAGTTCCAGCACTTTCCTTCGTTGATATAAAGTTTCTCGCCCTGAGCGATGAGCTCTTCGCTGGGCGCGGGAGGATCGGGAAGATTAACCGGCGCTTCCTTCAAATTTTTGTCTTTCCAGGCCGGTGAGAAAGTCTTGATAAATAGAATCACCGCCAGGCGCTGTTTTTCCGGAATCTCGTGCCAGGGCGGCATCGCCGTGCCGCGGATGCCGCGCGTAATCGTCCGGTAAAGATCGCCTTCGGTTGGCAGGGCGCCTGACGGGGTGATGCGAAATTTGAAGACCGCGTCCCTGAAGTCGCGTGGTCGCGGACTGAGAAACGTCGCTGCCGGACCGTTGCCGTCTCCTTTCTCGCCATGGCAACCGACGCAGCGCCGGAGGTAAACTTCCTTGCCGTGAGCTATCCAGTCCTGGGACTCCGGAATGGAGAACTGGCTGACAAAAACCCGTTGAGGTTCGAAGAGGTCGCGCCACTGGCCGCGATTCATGCCGAGCTTCTGAATATAAGCGACCAATCCCTCCGCCTCTCGCGTCGGCGTGACGATGGTGATTGTTTTTGTCTTTGGCGGGTCAGGCAACGGATCGAAGTTTAATACCGGAACTCCATCGCGCTCCCGAGCGAAAGCGAGCCCATCGATATTGGGCAGGATCTGGATTTCGCTTCCTTCTTTGAAGGTAAAAATCTTGCGCAGCGCGGAATCGTCTTTAAAGGCGAGCTTTCCATCTTTTTCCACCAATCCGACCGTGATCTGCTCGTACAGCCAAGGGAAAGAGGGCATGTTCGAGTCAGGCACCACCAAGCGCGGATTCCAGTGATGGGCGAAATGCCAGTGGTCGCTGTATTTCAGCCCGACGCGAGTGAGGTCGGGTCCGATCCTGCGGGTGCTAAACAGGTGGGGCACATCGAAGGCGTATTCTCCCGCCTGGGAAACCGGCCCCCAGCGTTGATCTTCGCCGGTGACCGGGCGGATATATTGAGAGTGACAATACCAACAGCCTTCTCGAATATAGACTTGCCTTCCTAATTGCTCCAGCTCCGTGTAGTTCTCAGCCGGGTACTCGATCCATTTGAGCTCGGTGAGACGGGTCCTGACCGCCCGTGAGACTGTCTCCGAGCGCGATTCCGGGAGCAGGGCGGGGAGAAGTCCCTGGACAAAAAGCGCCAGGGTTATGAAGCCAAAGCCGGCAATGACAGCTACTGTTTTTGCGTATCGCATTCTGTTTTCTTTCCTAAACGGCCGCAGGCGCGGTTTGCGGGTGGCGTGCCAGAGATGATTCCGCCGCCGGCGACTTCGGTCCCCACAACAAGCTAAGCAGGAGAAGACTCATACCCACGTCCATGGAGATCCCCGAAAACGTTCTGAACCACCAGAAGGGGTGCATGGAGACAAGCGAGTCGAGCCACTCTGCGCCGGCAATCAGCATGAAACCTTGCTGTAATCCTTGTGCTGTCAGAATCACACCCATGGCGGAGATGCCCATGGTGATCAGCCAATAGCCCCAGTTGGCCATCCGGAAACTATAGAGCTCGCGGCCGGTCACGCGCGGCCAGACATAGACGACTCCTGCGAGAGCCCAAAGCACGAACGTGCCGAAGATCGTCAGGTGTGAGTGCGCGATGACGAAGTCGGTAAAATGGGTGGGCCGCTGCAAGGCCTGCAGCGCCTCGGTCGATCCTTGAAAACAACCGATAATGTACATGAGGGCGCCCGTGATGAGGAATTTGGCGGTGAGATTACCGGCGAAGCCTTGCCAGCGCCCAATCATCGTGCCGAAAAAATTTTGCAGCACCGTCCACACGGGCAAAATCAGCAAAACGCTCATCATAATCGAAATCGTCTCCGCCCAGTCGGCGATCGGACTGAATAGATAGTGATGAATGCCGACGAATGGATAAAAGAGCGCGAGAGACCAGAAGCCGATCAGCGAAAGCTTATGACTGTAGATCGGATTTCTAACGCTTGCCGGCAGGAAATAATAGATCAGCACATAGCCAGCGGGCGTGATCCAGAGCCCCACGATGTAATGGATGTAGAGACCATGGAGCGCGGCATTGTTTATGCCGGGGATCGCGTACGGAATAATAAAGTTGCCGAACGGCCAGTTGATATCCATCCAAACCAGAGCGGCAATCAGATACCAGAGGCTCACGTAAAGTCCCGGCTCCTTGCGCCGCGCCACGGTAACGAGAAATTGGACTGTAACGGCGAGCAAGGCAATCCAGATGATGATGTCGATGACAAGAGGAAACTCGGCGGCTTCAAGGCCTTGATTGTATCCCAGAGCGAGCGAGACGAAGCCGGCGATCAGAGCCAGGTTCCAGATCCAAAGCATGGGATAGCCCCATTCCTCTTTGTAGATCCGGACCTGCGCCAGCTTGGGCACAATGTAGTAGCAAAGCCCGATGAAGAGAGTCGAAAAAGTCCCGAAGATCACGCCATTGACGTGAATCGGCCGTAACCTGCCGAACGTCAGCGCCGGGACTCCCTCCAAAAATTCGGGATAGGTGAACTTGGTCGAGATGATAACGCCGAGGGTCGGCGCTAAAAGCACCCAGACGAACCCCCAAAGCAGCCAACCCTTGATCAGCTCTGGGTTGATGACCTCGTTGCCGTTTTCAATCACGTGATCTGCCATGCGATTTGCTCTTGCAAACTAAGACGGGCGCTTGCCCGGTAGCGTTAAGGTTGCCTGCGCCATTTGCCTGCCGTCACTCTCTTGACGGGAGCCATCCTGTGGCGCGGGCGCGTACTGGTAACGCATCCTCGCCTGGATCGTGAATCGCTTGCCGTCCCGCGGCTCGACGTTAAAACTGATTTTTTCTATGCGAACTTCCTCCGCTCTCAATGCCGTTGAATCCGGCGATTGCCTGACAATCTTCCAAGCGATCCCAGTACTCTCGCCATTTTTATCGATGCCGAAATTGGCGTAGGTCCGTTTTATGGTCTCGAATTCCCATCCGGTTTCATCCGCTACGGTCACCTCCAGGACCGCGTAGCTGTTCCACGGTCAGCCATCGGGCACCCGATGAGGAGTAAGATTGCGGATCGTGGCGGTCACTTCGAGACGATTCTTCGGAAAGTTGGCTTTCAGACCAAGCACCACTGTTTTTTGCAGCATGGCGGCCGAACCTGCGCCCGGAAAACCATGGTCGTGTATTTTTCTCTCGGGTCCTCCGGCAGCGGCGCTGCCGCTGGTCTCAGCCATGTGGCAGGACTGGCAGGTTGTCCCTGCTTTGGCCGCTCGGCTTAGCTTCCAGTCCGTGTAGACGTTGGAGCAGGGAATCGTAGAGGCAGTCCAGGTGTGGCAATCGGCGCAAAACGACGCTTCTCTGTAGGACGGGGAAAATTTTGAAAGGTGGAACGGATTGTTCTGCGGCTTTTCGATCGGGCCGGCAAAGACGCGGTTTCCAGCAACGTGACAAGCGACACAACCAACTTCGAAGCCGGCTAGTTTTTCTGTTTCCCGGGCCAGCACAAAACCGGCGACCTGACCAACGATTCCCGGCTCGGCATGTTTCAGAAGAGGGGCATGGCACGAAAGACAAGCCATGGATGATTGCGAATCTTCTCGCGCCTGCTCGCCGACCGAGTCGAGATATTGCGAGAATGTCCTGACAAAATCATCGGACCTCAGAGAGCTCGCGTGAGATGAGCGGCGCCATTCGTCATAGTGTCTGGGGTGGCAAAAGCCGCACTGGGCAGCTGGAAGCGGCTTGTTATGAAAGCTGGCCGCCGGTTCGGCGCTGCCCGCAACAACACCGTCCGCTCCTGTCGATCCCAACATCTCCGATAATGTCTTTCCTGGGACGAGCTTCCAAAGTATGCCGATCAGGATAACCGCCGCTGTCAGCGAGAGCCGGCCCATGAAGTTTAAGATAGAACCACCGGCGCGCTGGCGCTGAATTGCCGGCCCCTACTGTTGGTAAAAACAACCCGAATGGGTTTTTCTTCTGTGAACTTGAGCTTGAACTTCAAAAAGGGATTGTCGCTCAAACCTGCGGTCATTTCGTAGCGGCTGACCAAGCGCTCCCCGTACAGAACCTGCATCGATGTGATGTAGAAAGGCTCTTCGATCTGGACGAATTTTTTATCATCATAAGCAAGACCGGTCTTGCTTGGGTGTTTGAATTGGACCTGGACCTCGGCCATTTCTCCTTTAGTCAGGCGGTTCCTGCGGACCAATTCAGGAATCCTGATCACGGGCGGGACAATCTCTTCTGTGGCCGCAGCGTCTTTGGGCACGCCGACCGTGGCGCAGCCGCCTTGCCCATCGGGAATCGTAATCTGGCGGCGGGCGATCCAAGTCCCGTGTAAACTGCATTCGGCGATAGCGAGGACTGTCGAGGTGCCGCTGTCCATTCGGGCTTGGAAAGCCAAGTAGGTCTCACCATTAGCGGCGGTGGGGTGGAAAATCCCTTTGGAGGGAATCGGGTCGGTTTCGTTACGGAACTCAACTCGTCGGATGTAATGGCCCAATTCCATCGGATGGTTCATCTTGACGACGACAGGAACTTGATTTCCATTTCGTGTCATAGTCGGCAGAATCAGCCTGGGCGTATGCATATCCGTCAGCATGCCGTCCGGCGATTCCGGATCAAGCGCCAGCCCCAGCCGATTCTTCAGACCTGTAAAGATTCCCGCCAACACAAGTGAAGAACTCCACCTGCAGAAACTTCTTCGGGAAATATCCGGAGAATTCATCTTAGATGTTGCCTGCAATATTTCCCTACTTTGATCAGCGGGTTATGTGTGATCAGCATGCACCCTCACCTTGGCTTATCCCTTTTCCCAGAGACCAATTTAGTCAACCAGTAGCTGAAAACTGCGATTGCAGGCTGCTCAAAATGATCTCAGAGACCAAGCGTGCGAAATATCGACGAGCGGAAGCATACTCAGACAGTACGTTGCAGCTAGTCAATTGAGGGCAACGAAGCATATGAGGCTTTTGAGCTGGCCGCTAGTGTTTCCCCGCATCCAACACTGAGCCTTTGTTAGACCAGTAAATATACGCTTCCATTGCTTTCATGGCAGGGCCGTTGACGTCGATTCTTTCGCCCTCGTTTGGATTCTCGATGCACCAGTTGATCATATCCCGCAAGGTCGCGAACTCCTGAGTCTGTTCCCCAAACTTAGGAAATTCGTGCGGGTGTGTGTCCGATGCAAAGGGGTGACACATGGCGCAGGCCATACCGGTCCGAGATAAATTTGTTCCGAGCTTTTTTTCCATCTCGCCATCGCCGTGAAACAAGAGATCCCCGACCCGCACCTGCTCCATGAAAACGTCAAAGAATGCTTTGAGTTGTTCCGGGGTATGTTTTTCCTTGTGCGCCAGGACATGATCCATTCGAGAAGCAAAAACGAAAAGAAATACTGCTATGAGAAGCAGTCCAGCGTGCCACGGGAGAATCTTTCTCATGACGACTAACCTTTCCTTTCGTCACCTCGTTATCATTTATAAGGCCACATTTGATCGGCGATCCGCGGTCTCAATCTCTGGTTGTTGTTGTCGCCGGTACCCGAATCAACTTCCGCTTCTGCATAAACGGCTTTACGCCACATCATGTATTCGTAATCGACCTTTGGCGCCGCGCTCACGGTAATTTTCCCCCAGCCGACGCCGTCAAAGTGATCTCCGGGATTTACTCGGATCATCGGCTTGGTCAGCGTGGGAACTCCTTCCGGCGCATAGGGCCATGGCCATGAAGTCGCTAGCATGCCGATCGATCTCATCGTACCGATTTCGTTGTAGAGGACCTGATGTGTATGACCGTGGATATTCGTGACATTGGTATAGGGCTTGAGAACCTCATGAACTTGGCGCCAATCACGGACCCAGAAATTCCATGGAGGATAGTACTCGTAGAGAGGATTATGACTGAAAATTACGATCGCTCTGTCTTTGGGTAAAGGCGAAAGCGTTTTGTTCAGCCACTGCAGCTGGTCGCCGCCTACCCCGGCCCATGGTCCAGCCACTGTTCCGTCCAGCCCAGCCATGTGACCCATCCTCTCTTTCGGGGTCATCTTGGTCGCTGACCAATAGTCAGGCGCTCGACTCACTGTATCCAGGCCTATGAACTGGACGCCTTTATGTTCAAAGGTCCAAGGTGAATTGCCGAATAGACTATTCCAGGTTTTCCCCATGTCCAGATACCAATCGTGCTCGCCGGGAATAAAATGCTTTTTGATGGTTATTTCCTTGAGAATGTCGTTGCCGAGGCGCAGCTCTACAGGGTCGGCAAGTTGGGCCAGATCGCCACCGAACATAAGAAAATCCGCCGCCGGCTTCATGGCCTGGATTTCTTTCACCGCCCGTACGGCTTTCTCGACAAAGCGCGTATTGACGTTCTTGGGGTAGAGGTGTGTATCGGAAAGCCAGGCAAAGCTAAACGCGGCTTGCGCCCCATGAGCCAGAGTCAGCGTATTGATCAACGGAAACCATCCATACGTCGCCGCTCCGGTTACAGCTCCCGCTACTAACGACTTATGAAGGAAAGTTCGCCGCGTTATACTGAGAGATGGATCGGGCCTCCGATCAGGGTTGTGCAATTCACGTTGAGCCTCGCGCCGTTCACGGTCAAAGTCGCTCATTGCTTCCTCCTTCCTGAAACAGGAGCCCTGCGGCGTCTTTGCCGCTATTTTTTTAGCTCGACGTTGATGTTGTTGGTTTTCTTCGACTCAACGGTAACCGGCGTTTCTCTGACTCCGACATAAGGTTGAAAAGTAGCCAAGGTGTATTTTCCCGGCGGGATGTCTTTGATCGCAAAGGTGCCGTTTTTTTCGGTCACCGCGAAATACGGGTTGTCCGCCACCACGATCCAGCCCTGCATCCAACCGTGGACGTCGCATGCGACGTCCACTACCCCCGGCGATTTGAGGGTCGATTTTACCTGTTGTCCCTTTTGCGGCAACGCCTGATTGAAAACCGTGCGTCCCCTGCGGCTATCGGTCAAGAGATAACCATGGGTGTTATGGAGCACGGGGTCCGAGTTGAGGATCAGGATTTCCGTCCCGGCCGGGACGACCTGAATCTCAGGCTCGAACTTGCACTTCGCGTTATCAACAACCGGAGGCTTCTTGGGCTTTTCGAACGCTTTGCCTTTCTCGACTCCCTTCAAGAAAACAACGGCTCCCGGGACGGTGTTATCGGATCCAAGAACGAGCCGCGGCTCGTCTCTTGGCCCGCCGCAAACCTCTTGATCCTGCGTCGGAATCACCTTCCGGGGACTCGGCACGGTGCCTCGGAACACGACCTTTCCCTCGATCGTGCCGCCGTCGGCAACCTTAATTTCTTCATAAGACCAGGCGCCAGAAGGGGGGATCGCTGCAAGCGCGAGCGAGAGCCACACGCGCTTAGAAAAGGCGAAGGAAAATACACAGCGATGGGACATAGCTTGCCTCCCACAATCGAGCGCTTCGATCTCACGGCCAGAGCTGTTTTGAGCTGCTATTAGATAAAGACAACCGAGGGGGAAATTTATTCCCGGGTTTTCCGTAGGGAGCAAATAGATTACCAGCGTCAGTTCTCCTAATTTTCGTTCTCGCGCGGGTCGCGGTTTGTGATTGACATGAAAACGAGAGAGGTTTAATTAAGCAGCGTGATTGGGTTGAAATAAAAAAGTCGGCGACGGATTCTCTGGCAAGGAGTATCTGCTGTGATCCGATTCCGGAAAACAGCGTCTGGCAACGGTGAGCACGCTATTCTCGAAAACCTTGGCGCGCTCTACGGATTCGCCATGACTTTGACTAGCAATCGCACGGACGCCGAGGACTTAGTCCAAGAGGCCTGCCTCCGCGCCATCAAAGGAATGACCCACACCGCCATTAAGAGCGATCCCAAAGTGTGGCTTTTTACTATTCTGCGCAACATCTGGATCAATGAATGGCGCCGGCGTGCCAACGGGCCGGAGTTTGTTCTGCTGGGAAAACATCGAATCGACGGCGGTCCGCTGCAACCATGGTTGTCCGATGAGCGAGAGCGCCCGGAGGATCATTTTGAGCGCAACGTGATCTCCGGAAAGATTCGTCTGGCGATTTCAGGCTTGCCGGAAATGTTTCGTGAAGTCGTGGTGCTCCGTTATTTCGAAGGATTCAGCTACCGGCAAATCGCATCGATCTTGGGATGCCCCGCCGGAACCGTCATGTCCCGTTTGAATCGCGCGCGGGCGGAACTTCGCAGTATGTTGGCTGAGAAAACCAATGCCTTAATGGTTGTGCGGCGAAAGCGTGGAAGTGGATAATCACATTCTAGAACATATCCCGTTGTATCTGGACGACGAGCTCCAGAACGGCGAGCGCTTGGCTGTGGAAACACACATCAAGAGCTGCCCCGACTGCCGTGCCGCTTTGGAGGCCGAGCGTGAGTTGGTTTCGGCGATACGCAGCGCGCGTCCGGTTTATACGGCTCCGGCATCATTGCAGGCAAACGTTGCCCAGCTGGTGCAGAGCTCAGGCAGGCGAACCAAATTTGTTTGTTCGCGGCCAATCATTGCGGCCTGCGCTCTTTTGCTGCTCGCGTTCGCTGCTTTTTGGCTGGCTGTGCCAAACTCTCTCCAAGAAGACCGCGGCTCGTTTGTTACCATGGCCGTCAACAATCATGTGCGGTACCTCAAGGGACAGTTACCCCTAGAAGTGTTCAGCGAATCGCCTGAAAAGATTTCCACCTGGTTCGCCGGAAAGCTCGGCTTCAATTTGAAACTGCCTGATTATCCGCAGGCGGCGGAACCGAAGCCTTACCACGTCGAAGGCGGACGTTTGGTCGGGTTCAAGGAAGATTATGCAGCCTATATTGTTTATCGCCTAAAGGGTCACCCGATCTCTTTGGTGGTGACCTCGGATGCGGTGGCGCGACCATCAGGTGGTGAAGAGATCCTTTGGGAAGGGCTGCGGTTTCATTTTCAATCTGTAAATGGTTGGAAAGTGCTCACATGGTCGGACAATGGATTGACGTATGCGCTTGTCTCCAATTTGGAAGAGCGCGGGCAAGCTTCCTGTATCGTCTGCCACCAAGACGAGCGGGTGTTCAGAGGGCTCCGATCTTCTCAAGACCGTATGTGAAATTGCGCGATTCAGACTAAGCTTCCCACCGGTACAATAGCCAACCTTGGTTTAGCGAGCGCTGCCTAACTTCCGACTCTCAAAATTTTTGCTTTGACCGGGGCAAAAAGTTTGCTCCTCAAACTCGTCATCGCCAGAATCGCGCCCGCTAAGCCCGACCGAGTCGATCCAACGGTTCGTAATCGTGTTTTGTCAAAGTCATCGACAGATTTCCAAACGAGCAGGAACAACGCACGCGAACACGAGCTCACGCGATAAACGAGTCTCCAAAATCAGCCGTTACTGGGGCTGTCCGCTCACGATCATAACTGCGGCAGCTGCCCGAGCTCGGGTCACGTGAAGAACGTCGATAACTGAAATATAGTTCGTGCTAAAATCTTACTGTATGTTGCCTTATAGTTCGCATCTTGCTAGCTTTAGTTAGCAAGAAACGGAGGTGCGTATGTTTAACGATAAAGTAGCTCTGAAAGACGTTGTAAAGATGGATCCTGAATTTCAGGATTTGCTCAAGCGGGTTCTAGCGATTCAGGCCGATTGCGAGATCGGTGGGCCGCACCTGTACGTGAAAGACATATTACCCAATGCGCCGACCAAGGCGGACCAAATCATGGTGGCGAAGACTGCTGCTGAAGAAATGGATCACTTTCGGAAGATTGCCCGGTTGGCGGGTGATATCGGGCAGGACGTGTCGTATGTGCTCAGCTGGCCGAATCAGAAACGCTACGTGGAAGCGTTTCGGGGGAAGATCAACACGTGGGAGGATTTCGCCATTTTCGGCTATCTCATCGATCGCGTCGGCCGTTACCAACTCGAGGAATTCGTCGGCTGCAGTTATCAACCATTAGCCCAGATTCTGCCTCACATTATCAAAGAGGAGATCGGCCATGTAGGTTACGGAGGAAGTAAGGCGGCAGAACTGGTGGCCAAAGGGGACGAGAGCAGGGAGCGATTGCAAAAAGCCGTCGACTTCTGGTACCCCAAAGCGTTGGATATGTTTGGACGCTCCGACTCGAAGCGTTCCGAGCGGTACCGGTATTGGGGGCTCAAGCGCCGCAGTAACGAGCAGGCGCGCAACGAGTACATTAAAGAAGTGAATCCACTAATTATAAAGCTAGGACTCCAGATACCTAGTGTGGAGAAAAACCGATTGCATCAATAATGGCAAAACGAAGCGCCGGCGAATCAAATACCGCTGATCCTAGCCGGCTTTACTTGGCAAAGCTGGGCCAGGAGGTCCGGAAGTTGCGCCAACGACGGGGTATAACTCTCAAACGGGTGGCGCAGCTCTCCGGGTTGAGCGATCGCTTCCTTATCGAGGTCGAAAAAGGCAACGCCAATCCGTCATTGGCGAGCGTGATTAACCTAGCCGATGCCCTGCAGACTTCGCTGACGGATCTTCTGCCCAGTGATAATCAAGCTAACACGCAGGATTCAAGCACGTCTGTGAAGCAGGTTATGGCGCTTTTAAAAAACCGGCCGGATGAGCAAATCTCTCGAATCCTGAGCTGTTTGTCGTCCTATCTGGACGGCTCAGAGGGCCCCCATATCTCGCTCATCGGAATGCGCGGCGCCGGAAAAACTACGGTCGGCAATATCCTGGCGCGGCGCCTCAAAGTGCCGTTTTACGAATTGGATGCGCTGATCGTTAAAGACACAGGACTTTCGCTCCCCGAGATTTTCGATTTGGAAGGGGAGAATTATTACCGCGCGGTCGAGGAAAGGATCCTCGAGCGAATACTGAAGAAAACCCCAGGGGTGATCGCAGCCGGCGGCGGACTGGTGATGAACCCAAACAGCCTGCTTCGCCTGAAGCTGCATACTTTTGTGGTCTGGCTTCAGGCCGCCCCCGAAACGTTGATCGACCGCGTTCAGACGGGAAAAGACAGAAGGCGCCTGAGCGCGCATCCCGATGTCCGCAAGCAGCTGAAGGCCATTCTGGATCGCAGAACGCCTCATTACGCTCAAGCCGATTTGGTTGTGAATACTACTGACAAGTCAGCAGAAGCGATCAGCAAGACCATTCTCAACGCGTTTAGAAGCGCCGCAAGTGCCGAAGCAACTCAATCAAAAAAATAAAATTCGCGGCAAATACGCTCTCTCACAGCGGGCCGCAGCCATACACTTGATTAGCCGGTTAGCGAGCAATGGGGTCAGCGATGTTATCGGTTTGAGCGAAAGACTTCGCCTCTTTTCTTGCAAACAGTTTTCCGCTAACCCTGGCCCATGGCAGAAAAATTCAGCGCGGTATTAAGACATCGCAGCCAGCGAATATGGCAAGCGATTGAGCGTCACTCGTTTCTGCGTGAATTGCACGCCGGAACCTTGCCGATGGATCGGTTCACCTATTTCATCCTTCAGGATTACGTTTACCTGCTCGACTTCGCTCAAGTTCTTTGCCAAGGCGCGGCCAAGTCGCCTGACCTCGAAACGCTCGAGTTGTTTGCCCGCCATGCATTGGGGGCGGTCGAAGTTGAGCGCAGTTTTCACGCGAGTTTCGGCAAAACGCTCGGCCTATCGGGCGAACAGTTGGACAGGGTGCGCAAGGGGCCAATCACGCAAGCATATATCGGTCATCTACAGTCGGTCGCGCGTAGCGGCAGTCTCAGCGAGATCGTCGCGGCTGTTCTTCCCTGCTACTGGATCTATGGTGAAGCCGGCCGCCGCCTACAAAAGGGAGCGCCGAGCAAGCCAAAGATTTACCGGGAGTGGATCGAAACCTATGCTTCCGAAGATTTTTGGAAGCCCGTACGGGAGCAAATTCAACTGATGGACGCACTGGGCGGCGCGGCAAAACCTGGAGAAAAAAAGCTTCTCCTCGATCATTTCATCCTCAGCAGCCGATATGAGTTTATGTTCTGGGAGCAGGCGTATCGATTGGAGCAGTGGCCGATCTAGCGGAAGAGAAACGCGTGTTCGTGTTAACGTGTTCGTGCCGGTCACGTTTCACGGACACGATCACGATGACTTCTAGCAGTGGCCATGTGGCCTATGCCGATCGTCAAAAGTCCGAGCGCCAAGTGGATGATTTGAATGATCCAGTGAAACTCTCCGGGTAAAAGCGATGACTGCATCATGCCGATGACGATCATGACCGCCCCAACGATCAACGCGCAGGCTGCGATAACCCAACTTCCGCGCGGAGCAAAGGCCTGCGCGACTCCAATTACCCAGAGCGCGCCTACGGCCAAGAAGCCGAGCAGCATGTGCAAAGCCATGAGATTCAGAGCGGTCCCGGTCCAGAACAGCACTCCCGAGATCAAAGCGAGCAGCCCAGCCAATGTCAGAACGGCCGATGCGATACGGATCACCATTCGAGTAGTTTTTCCTTTCGGCTCGCTATCGTCACTAGAGATTCTCAATGCCGTACCCTTCAATTCATTGACCGTTCTGTCGTCGAAGCTCAAACTCCCTTAGGATCATCCGAGTACTACCCAGCTGGCGGATTTCCCAGCAAAATGTCTGAAGATGCCCCGTTGGCGCAGCGTCTGCGAGGCTCTAATCGAAAGCCCCGTGTGCGGGGCTTTTCATGCGGCATCGGCTTATTTAACAATCGCATAGCTAATGGTTTCTCTTGCGGCGCTCCCTGATATGACCCCGGATTTCTCCGTTGAGGGAACAGCGCAGAGTGGACGTTGGCGTAAGCCGCTCTGTTGCGGATGGCGCGAACGAGCTCGTCAAAGTCTCCCGCCGCGAACCCTTGTGCATCTTGGGCAAGGACTTGGGCAGGAGTAATCGTTCCGGTCACAGTCCCTTCCGACGGACAGACTGGCGTTGATGAGGCGACAGCCGCAGGCGCCGGATTCGTACGGTCTGGCACAGCCAGACGATGATGCCGCCGACGGTATGGCGTTGGCCGAAATGGATGTGACCCTGAGTCACTGGCGCTCTAAGCCCCTCATAGCTAAGCTCGTATTGAATCATGTCCGCAGGGTCATCGAGGATAGCGGTGAACCGCCCCTTGGCAGGAGTTGAAATTGCACCGCGGAGCGCAGGTGGTACCACGGCGGCCCTGCTTCCGGCAACGAAAATAACCTCGTTGAACCCGGAGAGCTTGGCTGAAAAAAAAGGTTGTCTTTTTAGGGCATCATTGTCGGAGTTTTGGGCCGCTGCTATTCCGGCAAACATTATTGCGGCGGCCATAATAATCGGCATTGTTCTCAGCGGCGTTGAAGGAGTCGCGAGTTGTGTCCAAAAAAAGTCCTCTGAATCGTCTTAACGTCATCGGTCTTCCCTCCTCAAAAACGGTTACGAGAGCTTTTTAGGTCGCTCTCAACTATGGTTTTGCCGAAGCCGAGCACCGCCGAATCTCACTCAGAGACTAACTAGTAATCTTTAACCTTCCGGTGAGCCCGCGTCAATCCTCCCTAAGAAGTATTTGGAACTTTGTGCTAAGGAAGTATTTGGAAATATTTTCGTTGGTGATCAGCTTCACCGTTCATGCCAGTCAAGTGCAATCGCTTTCTCTGCCTCGCGTTCTTTGTGATTGATCAATTCCGGCTTCGTCTTTTCAAATGTCTGGCATTGATATAAGCAACCAGCAGGAGGACGCTATGTTGCTCATTAACAACCAGGAAGTGGAAAAGCTCTTCGATATGAAGGCGTGTCTTGCGGCTCTGGAAGACGCCTACGACGATCTGCTCATCGGCGACGCGGTTTATCGCCCGCGCTTGGATCTCTGGATGCCGTGCGATCGCCCGGACGGCTATTGGCGTTGGGGAACGATGGAAGGCGCCAGCCGGAAGATCGGCGTGTTCGCGATTCGGATGAAGTCCGATGTGGTTTACTGGCCCAACGGCGACACCGAAGAAAAATACTGCATGCAGCCGGGGACCTGGTGCGGGCTGGTTATGGTTTTCAGCGTGCGCAACGGCGAGCCGCTGGCGATAATCAATGACGGTTTGATGCAGCATATGCGGGTGGGCGGGTGCGCCGGGCTGGGGGTGAAGTATTTAGCTCGCGAGGATGCCTCCGATGTCGGCATCTTCGGTTCAGGCGGCATGGCGCGCAGCTACCTGGAGGCCTTTTATGAAGTGCGTAAACTAAAAACAGTCAGGGTCTACAGTCCGACGAAAGCAAATCGAGAAAGCTTTGCGCGGGAGATGACCGGCAAATTGGATTTAGAAGTGGTTGCCGTGGACTCGCCGGAAAAGGTCGTGCGCGGCGCCGATATCGTTGCCACCTGCACCGATTCAACCCGAACAGTTTTCGATGAGCCGGAGTGGCTGAAAGCAGGCGCGCATATCACTTGCGTGCGCGCCTGCGAGATCGGCCCCAAGGTGATCAAAAAATGTGATCTGTCGGTCAAGCTTGGCAAGAACACGATCGAAGCGATGGACGAAGGCATGATCCGCCTGCATGGCAATGTCGGCTACATCGCCGGACAGCCCGAAGAGCGGAGTCGCATTCCCAATCCGACAGTAGACAATTACAAAGGCGATTACTTCAAGTACTTTATGGATGTTCGCAGCGGAAAGGCGCCTGGACGAACCGGTAGCGACCAAGTGACCTTTTTCATCAATGCCGGCACGCAAGGACTTCAGTTCGCCGCCTGCGCCGGCAAGGTCGTCGAATTAGCCAAGCAAAAGAAGGTCGGCCGCGAGCTACCGACCGAATGGTTTTTACAGGATATCCGTGACTGAGTGAGAATGTGCATCGGAATTTGCCGGTCAGATCTCCTGCTGTCGGCAGCGCGGATATTTAAGCCAGGTGCCAAATCCGGTCGCTTCCACATCCGCCTTGATGATCTTACCGTAAGATGTCTGGTGGGTTGGGAAAAACCAACTCCGCCATTCGTTTGCTCATTGAGGAAAAATCAGACATCTTCCATCACCAGAATATATAGCCATGGAAAACGCCGAATTTTTCAATCTATACAATCATGGCCTCATCCGGGTCGCGGTCGGTATTCCGGAGGTGCAAGTCGCGGATCCGGCGTTCAACGGGAGCCGCACCATTGAGCTTTTGGAAAAGGCGGAGCGTGAGAAGGCGGTTCTAGCGCTGTTTCCGGAACTTGGGCTCTCGGCCTACTCTTGCGACGATTTGTTTCACCAGCAGGCCCTGCTGGATGGCTCGTTGGATTCCCTGCGGATGATCTTGAAAGCGTCGCAGGCTTTGAACCTCGTAGCCGTAGTCGGCATGCCGCTGCAAGTCGATCACCTATTGTTCAATTGCGCTGTTGTCCTCTTTCGCGGGAAGATTCTTGGCATCATTCCTAAGTCGTTCCTGCCCAATTATCGGGAATATTACGAGTACCGACAGTTTGCTCCGGCGGCTGCAGCTTGCAGTACCGAAGTGGAGATCTTCGACCACAGCGCCATTCCGTTTGGATCGCACCTGCTTTTCCAGGCCGACAAGCAGCGCGACTTTACGTTCTGCGTGGAAATTTGTGAAGATCTTTGGGTACCGATTCCGCCTTCTTCTTATGCCGCCTTAGCCGGTGCCACTGTTATCTTAAATCTTTCAGCTTCGAATATAACGATTGCGAAGGACGAGTATCGGCACAACCTAGTCGCCAACCAGTCGGCCCGATGTATCGCCGCTTACCTCTATACCGCAGCAGGCACCGGCGAATCGACCACTGACCTTGCATGGGATGGCCATGCGATCGTCTATGACAGCGGCGTTCTTGTCGGCGAGTCGGAACGGTTCCGTTACGACTCCCAGCTGGTGCTGGCGGAACTCGATTTAGAGCGGCTGGCGCTCGAGCGCATGCGTCAGAACACCTTCGGCCAGAGCATGCAGCTACACCGCGAAGAGTTGCGCCGCTTTCGCAAAGTTCCGTTTAATCTCGAGACGCCGAAAACGGGGCGTCTGTTGTGCAGCCGAAAGATTGATCGATTTCCTTACGTTCCGTCCGACCCGGCGGTGCGCGACCGCCGCTGCTATGAGGCGTACAACATTCAGGTGCAGGGATTGGTCAAGCGGCTCAAGAATTCTAAAATATCCAAAATCGCTATCGGCATTTCCGGCGGGCTTGATTCAACTCACGCGCTCGTGGTCGCTGCGCGAGCGATGGATGTGCTGCAACTGCCTCGTTCTAACATTTTGGCCTATACCATGCCCGGCTTCGCCACCAGCCAGCATACCTTGGACAACGCCAACGCGCTGATGGCGACCATAGGTTGTGAATCCCATGAACTGGACATTCGCCCGAGCTGCGAGCAGATGCTGCGAGATATCGGCCATCCCTATGCGAGCGGGGAACCGGTTTACGATGTTACCTTCGAAAACGTTCAGGCGGGAGAGCGCACCAGCCATCTTTTCCGGCTCGCCAACCTTCATCAAGCATTGGTGCTTGGCACCAGTGATCTGAGCGAGCTGGCGCTGGGCTGGTGCACCTATGGCGTGGGAGATCACATGTCCCATTACGCCATCAATGCCAGTGTGCCGAAAACTCTGGTGCAGTTTCTGATTCGCTGGGTTGCTGATACAAACCAGCTCGGTGAACAATCGAGCCAGCTTCTGCGGGCGATTCTCGATACCGACTTCAGCCCCGAGCTGATTCCGGCCAAGAATGATGGAGAGCCGTTTGCCCAGAAAACAGAAGACATCATTGGTCCGTACGAGCTTCAGGATTTCACTCTGTATTACACCCTCCGCTTCGGATACGCGCCTTCGAAAATCGCCTTTCTATCGTATTGCTCCTGGAGAGATCGGGCTCAGGGCCGCTGGCCCGATGTTCCGGAGCTTAAGCGCAACCAATACACCGTCGGCGAAATAAAGCACTGGCTTTCGGTCTTTGCCTGGCGTTTTTTTCAGCTCAGCCAGTACAAGCGGAGTTGCATACCCAATGCGCCGAAGGTCGGCTCAGGGGGGTCTTTGTCGCCGCGCGGCGACTACCGGGCGCCCAGCGACAGCGAAGCGACGGTCTGGTTAGAAGAGATAAAGAACATTCCAGATCAGGATCTCGAAGCCGGTTCGTAGCCGCTCTGTTTTAGCATGGCCAAGTAGCAGCGTTCAGATATCGATTTTACAAGCTCGATGAACGAAATCAGCGAATACGTTGCGCGCGTTGCCGAGCGCTTCCACTCTGAACTTGGGTCTTCGCTGGTAGAAGTCTATCAACTTGGCAGCCTCGCCCACGGCGGCTTCAGCGCCATTTACAGCGACATCGATGTGGGTCTTCTGCTCAATTGCCAAGAGCCGCCATCGGACTTCGCGGCGCTCGTGATTCAAGCCAAGAGTTTGCACCCCGAGTTAGGCAAAAAGCTCTCGGTGTTTTGGGGCAATCCCGCGTTCAGCTGGGGTCGCCTGCCGATAATCGATCGTTTGGATCTGCTGGATCATGGGATTCCGATAATCGGCGATCACAAAGCGGACTTTCCCCGGCCGACGCGGGTTGAAGTTCATCAAGCGCTGCGTGAAAGCATAGAAAAAAGTTGGCAGCCGCGTATTCCTGAGCTCCAGGCGTTAACCCGGCTCGAAGCAAAAGACCGCAAGCCCTATGTGCGGGCAATCCTGTATGCGGCGCGCCTGATTTTCACCTGGGACAAACTTAGGGTGGACTCGAACGATCGCGCGGTCGAATATCTGCACCAGGTCCGACCTCCTGGCCTTGATCTCGAGTCCATCGAGAGGGCGCTAGCCTGCCGCCGAGGTCAGTGTACTGTCGAAGAGGTGTTTGCTCTGCGAGCCGATCTCAACCGCCACGTCCGAAGCGCGCTCAGTTACATTTCCAAAAGAACCTAGGCCTAACGTTTATTGCGGGCGCAGCTTGATGGTTGCGCGCCTACGGTGTTTGCCACGCGGTCGGTTATTGCGCGAGCAGCCTTTGCATCCAGAGTTTTCCTGCTGGGTGAAGAAGTTGATTCGACTGAACGGCTAGAGCAGCCTTACCTAGACGAGGTCAGAACTGCCACAGGAGACGAATCATGAAAATCGCAACTGCCGTTCTTGCACTGGTCGCCAGACAGGAACTTACCAGGAGAAAAGCTGGTTGCTTGCTCTTCTTGTCCGTCTATTTGATTTCCGGCTGCGCGGTATTAAACAACAGCGTGAACTTTTATCAGAACCAACCGCGCCGGCCGATCAACTGGCGCGAATACACAAGTGATTGAGTGCGGTGATAGAGGAACCGTTCAAGCTCGTAGCTTGGCGGCGCGAGAAGAGTAGAACTCTGCTTGGCATGAATGCGGCCAGAGCGCTTGCGCTCAGGCGGTCATCTCGTACGGCACTTGAATCGGGCCGTCTATCTGCCAGATGGTTTGCTTCTCCAGATCATAACTTCCCTGCGTGGTCTTTCCGGCGACCCGTTCCGAGCGCAGGATGATAGCCACTGATCTGGTGGGGCCGCCCTGTTCGGCATGGATATCGAACGGATGAACCAGATCTACTTTGCCTGCATTCCCTTCGGTGACGCTTTCCAATTCCAATTTCGCATAACCTTCTTTGCTCCGATCATCGGCGCGGCGGTATCGTTCGAGTCTTTCAGTGCCCTCCAAAATACCGTACGCCGTCCAGGCATGCGCATGATCGTGGATACTCCCTTTGCGACCTGGGACGCGGACGACACCGTTGATTGCAAAATTGAAGTCCGGATCTTCGTAGAAGAGTAGATTCTTGCGTCCTTCAGTGGAAGGCCAGGATTTCGCGGCATCCTTAACGCTAGGATCCTTGACAAACTCTTCCAGCAGGCTCGCGCCCTTTTTCATACGAGCGTGCATGTCCGGCAACTCGGACCAGGCAGCGCGCAGTTCCTGAATAAACTTTTCGAATGCCGGAAGTCGTGTTGAAGTTGTCATCTGACCTCCAATAGCCGCTGGTAACTAGCGCTTGAGACGGAGAGTGTTGTTGTCGATTTGAGAATAGCACACTGTGACTGCAAGCAAGATCATTTGGCGCTGTTAACTTGACGCACGAACCGGTCATCGAAAAACTGCCCCGGTGCCGCTTTCTTTGCTTCGGGGATGGTTTCCGACAGGAAATCGAGAATGCCCTGAACACCGGGCTCGGAAATTACCAGCTCGCGTCTGAAGCCCGCGCGCCGATAAAACTCATAGGTCTTGTCGAGCACGTCGGCATCGGCTTCTTTGGTGTATTTGCCGATGACCTTCATGGCGAAGGGTTTGTCGCTGTAATATCGATCGATACCGGCGCGCACCGAGCGCAAGAGCGGCACCAAGCGCGAGCCGAGCTCGTCCATGCGACTGCGCCGCACGACAATCCCGACATTCTGATAGGGAACATCCAGTAAATTCACCATGGAACGAAAGCCGGCACGCTCCAGGACAAAGCTGGCGGGAGGCGCGCCCAGGCCGCCGATAATCTGACCGCTGTGGAGAGCGGCAACGACCTGGGCACTGCTGCCGAGAGGAAACAGTTGCACGTCTTTCGGCGTGAGCCCCATTTTTTTGAGAGCTACCAGGGTGCCGTAAGCCACCGGTGTGGCCGGCCGGTCGGTGCCGACCAGCTTGCCCTTGATTTGTTCCGGGCTTTTTATTTCCGGTCGCGCATAAAAGTCCCAGATCATCGTATTGAGCAGTCCGGCGACAAAGACGACGTCGTGACCGCGCAAGGAAGCGGTAATTACCGGTGCCGCCGAGACTTGAACCGCATCGATTTCGTTGGCGATGAGCGCCGGTATGGCGACACTCGACGCCATCGACAAAACTTCGACTTCGACGCCCACTTTGGCAAAGCCGCCGATCTCTTTAGCCATCCACAGCGACGCCATTGTCGCCGATGTGCTGAGATAAGCGACCCTCAGGGGCCGGCTCGCACGAGGAGATGCTTGCGCGAGGATGACTTCCGCCTGAGTCATTGAAGATGGCGGCGATTGCAAAGAGGCCGCGCCGGCTTGAGCGCCGAATAGCATTCGGACGGCCATGCCGATCAGCAACAAGGCATTGCCAATGAGCCGATGCCGTGAAAAAACTGAAGCGCGCAACCCGCAAGGCAGCCTGATCGTGGTTCGACCTGTTCTAGGAGGCTGCTGAAAAAGATCCAGAGGCGAGGCGCGCGAAAAATCGACGAGCGGAGGCGTACTTACATTGCGTCGCAGCGAGGCGATTGAGCGGCAACGAAGTATACGGGTCTTTTTCAGCAGTCTGCTAGGATGTGCTTCTTTTCTGGATCGATTCATTCTGTGTTCGTCACTCAAGCGAAGTCAAAATTTGTTTGAACAAATAAGGCAGCCGCAGAGGAGCGTCAAACATAAAACATTCGCGAATCATAAACTCACATGGTGCTGAAACAGAGCTGAGGTCTTCGCACCACCGGGTCAACGGATTCATCGAGCGGCTTGAAGTTCATGCGCATTACTCCCTATTTCGGCTCATTTGCTCGTCTCGTCGCGCAGCGTCGATCTCCCATTCTAGCCGATTGCCGACCCATTCGGCGGTTTCGATCAGTTGCTCGATGCTCAATCGACGATCGGTGATCTGCTTCAAAACGCGCTCGATCTCAGATCTAACTTCTCGATTACTATCCCAGTAAATTCCCTGGGGCAAATTGGCTTCGATATAGTCCAGCCATTGGTAAATGGCTTTTAGTCCGGCCGTAGTCTCCTGAAGACCACGTTCCCGATGGTCCTGACGCACTAATGTGATACCAAGATAGAGTCGCGCCATCGCATCGTCGACAAATCGTAACGTCGCCTGCTCGAAGGCTTGGCGCGCTTCCGAAAACCTTCCCAACTGGTAAAGAGCGCGACCGCTATAGGTGACCGCGGATTGTGGAAGCGTGCTGAAATACAAGAAGTCAGGGTCGAGCTCGGTGGCGCGTTGGAAATGAGCGAGGGCGGCCTGCGCTTTGCCGGCGATGAGAGCTTGTCTGCCTTTGTGTACTTCAGTTATTGCGGTCATCGGTCTTTTGCAAGCAGCATGGCTGAGGACGAAAAGAATTGTCAGTAGGAGAAAGGCGGTCCTCATACTCAGGTTTGACAATATTCAATAGTATGTGCCGTTTGATGGTGCAAGAAGCCGCGCGCAGGTGGCGCGCGATTTATCAAGGTATGGCGGGATTCGGCGACAGCCAGCCGAGACAACTCTAATCGCGGCGACTCGAAGTGCCACTAAGCCTTCACGACCTCGTGCTCACAGAATCCTCAGCAGGTGACGCACGACCGTGCAGCAATAATTTTGGTTATGGTTTGATCCGGTAGAACGGTAGTTGTTTGGTATCGGGTGACCCCGGGTGTTGCGCTGTGTCTAATCAAAAAAGCTGTCGGTCATTGCGCAACCAGCACGGCTCCGGCGGTTTTACTTTCGCTAAAAACACCCAGTTTAGTCAATGTGTACTGCCCCGAGCCGTAAACCGGTCCCTGGTCCAATTGGCATCCGAGCCCGAGTGTCAGATGCAATTGGCTGTAGTATTCCATATCCATGCGGTGATCGATCTCCACATAGTAGCCGTCGAGGCGGCCGGCGGGAGTGTCGAACTGCGACGATGAGGCGGGCTTTACCTGGTGCGTCACCCGCCCGGCGCGCTTGAGCTTGCCGGTGGCAAGACTGTACATCTTGTAACCGGTCTCCCGATGAATAAGGTCGGAGGATTTGACGTCGCTGGGCATCACCGGCAGAGCCGAATCATAGATGATAAAACTCCGGCTGTTTGGCAAGTCGAGTCGCTTCATCGTCAATGCGCCGCCGGGTTCTCGAACCACATGGACGGCAGCGTAGTTGCCGAAAATGAGCTTCCATCGTTTTCCATTGGCAAGGTCGGGTTCGGACGTGAGCGGGACCACTTTGCCGCGGTCTTTGCCCTCGGTGATCTTAAATTCTTTCTGCCAGCTGGCCAGAGGAATAAGTTCCCGGAGAGAAGACTCGGAAGGTAGCGGCAAAGACCATGCAAGGGGAGGTAGTGCCGAGATTGATAGGCAGATCACTAGGTTGAAGATAACAGCCAGAGGACGTCTCATCGGGTCTTTCTCTCCTCGTTCTGCGCGTCAGCGCGTTAGGCGGGACAAATTTCACTCACTAAATCATAACTCAGCAGCTATTTCAAATTTGCCGCGCCTGTTATAATAGAGGACAAGGTTCTTGTTCGCTCGTGGTTTTGCCTGAGCCTGGGTTAGACTTGAAGGAGGAAGCATCATGCCCCCGCATTCTATTGGTTCCGGTACGATTTCCTTCGGTTTAGTATCAATTCCCGTTAGACTTTACTCAGCCGCCTCCTCGCAGTCGGTGAGCTTCAATTTGCTTCACGCCAGATGCGGCAATCGGATCCGGCAACAGCGCTTTTGTCCGGTCTGTAATGAGGTGGTCGAGCGCGATGATCTGGTTAAAGGCTACGAGTTTGCCAAGGATCAATACGTCAAGATCCAGGACGAGGAGTTGAAAGCGCTTGAGGACGAGGCGTCCAATGCCATCCAGATTGCCGAATTTGTGCCGCTTTCACAGGTTGATCCTGTTTACTTCGAAAAGAGTTATTATCTGGGCCCCGACAAGGGGGGCGAAAAACCTTATCGTTTGTTGTCCGATGCGATGGCGCAAGCCGGCAAGGTTGCCTTAGCCAAGTTCGTCATGCGCGGCAAAGAAAATTTAGTGCTGGTGCGCTCGGCGCAGAATGGCCTGATGCTTCACGCGATGTATTTCGCCGACGAGGTGCGTAATTTTGGTGAGATAGGTAAAGGCGAATCGGCCAAGGTCACGGATGCGGAAACCAACCTGGCGCTCAGGCTTATCGAGGAGCTTTCGAGCGAGCAGTTCAGCCCGGAAAAATATGAGGACGAATACCGCGACCGTGTTCTGGAGCTGATCAACAGCAAGGCGGAGGGAAAACAAATCACCATCGCCGCGCCCCCGGCGCCGCGGGCTCAGGTCATCGACTTGGTGGCCGCGCTCAAGGAAAGTCTCGGCAAAAAAGTTCCGCAGGAAAAGAAGCCGGCAGTTCGGGCGAAGGCGGCTCAGCCCGAGAAGGCCAAAAAGAGAGCT
Organism: uncultured delta proteobacterium; assembly: GCA_963745835.1. Taxonomy (GTDB): domain Bacteria; phylum Desulfobacterota; class Binatia; order UBA9968; family UBA9968; genus WHTF01. The sequence goes on along the minus strand of CAVUZH010000022.1, from coordinate 325,330 downwards.
CAATCCGGTAAGAAATGAAACTGTTCACCACCGGCGAGGTGGCGAAGATTCTCAACCTTCCAGGCAGTCGCATCCGCTCTTTTGTTCGCGCCGGATTTCTCAAGCCCGGCCGCGGCAAGAAGAAATCGCTGCAATTTACGTTTCAAGACGTTCTCTTTCTCAAGACAGCCAAAGGTCTCCTCGACTCCCGCGTTCCATCTAAAAACATCATCCGCATGCTGTTGTCGTTGAAGCGCCAGCTTCCCGGCGATCAACATCTGTCCAGCGTGAAAATATATGCCGATAATCGACGAGTGATCGCGTGGGACGGCAAGGCTCGCTGGCAGCCCGACTCCGGACAATTTTTGTTCAACTTCGATGCCCAGGCCGTGGTGCAGAAGCTTAACGCGCCGATAATTCCGGCAAAGCCGCAAGCCAGCAAACTGAGCGCTCAACATTGGTTCGATGTGGCCGTGGAGTTGGAGGAGAGTTCAGTCAAGGAAGCTCAACGGGCTTACCACATGGCGCTAGAGCAAGATGCGAAAATGGCGGATGCGCACCTAAATTTGGGAAAGCTTTATCATGACCTCGGTGAGCTCAAGAAAGCCGAAGCTCACTACCGTGCTGCCGCCGAAAGCGCACCGAAGGACCCGGCGCCGAAATTCAATCTCGGTGTGTTGCTTGAAGATGCGCGGCAAATCCAAGCCGCCCGCCGCGCTTACCAGGAAGCAGTCGAGCTCGATCCGAGCTTCGCCGATGCCCACTATAACTTAGCTTTGTTGTGCGAGTCGTTAAATGAGAAAGCCGAAGCGGTGGCACATTTCCGCGCTGCGCGAAAACTTTATCTGAACAAATAGTATCTCGCGAAGGTTCATGGCCGGGAAGATTTTGTCGACTGCTCATGGCGCTCTTTGAAGCGTTTCAAGAACCATGACGCAGCGATGAGAAGCAACGCTAAAACCACTATCAAAGCAACGAAGCTGCCCACCCCTGGATTGCGCAGAACCTGTTCGAGCTGAAGTCCGGCAAACGTCAGTACGATTATACCGGGTATTCTGCCGACGATGCTGGCCATAATGAAGTGTCGGAAGCGAATCGGAATGGTGCCGATAAAAATATTAACCAGAGTGAACGGCGCTACCGGTAAGAGGCGCATAGTAAGCACAGCCAAAAAGCCATGGCCGGCCGCCTGTTCGAGAAGCCGGTCGATTCGCGGACCGGCGAATCGGTGAAAAAGCTTGTGCTTGAAAGCCCGGCCTATAGCATAGCCCAGTGCGGCACTGGCAAGCCATCCTGCGAGTCCATAGGCGTTGCCCCGGATCGGGCCGAAGGTAAAAACCGTGGCGACGTTGAGAATGGTTACCGGAAAGAGAACCAGACCTCCCACTAAATAGGTGCCGACCACGAATAAAAGCGCCGCCGGATGAGCGCGCACGGAGTTTTGCCATTCAACGATAGTTCTGAAATTGATCCATTCACTGATCGGCGTCCAGCGCCAGGCGATGGATAACCCGAGTAGCAGAGCAACAAGCAGGAGACATTTCAGCAGCGGGCCGCGAGTTTTCTCAGCGGTTTCGACTTCGCTCTCATCCGGAATCCCTTTAGCTGCTTCTCCCATTTCATTTAGGGTAAAGGTCGAATTGCGTTGAAGCAAGGTCGATTTCTTTATTCTCGCTATTGGGACACGAAGTCGGTTCCGCTATCGTAACTTCTGTCAATGATTTCTGCGCGCATCTTATAACCGTCAGCCCTCGGGTGCATGAAGATCTGCTGGCTCAGGCTTTGCTTTTGGCTACGTTGATGCGGCAACAACCAACTTCCAAAACGGCAACGAGAGATCGTCGTCGGGCAACGCATCGTGCGAAACCGCGGAGGCCGAGCACCCCTGCCTCCAGTCCGTTGCAGATTCCCAAAGACAGGGACAGCGTTGAAATCGATTTGGAAGAGAAAAATATTACGCTAACCAATTTGCGTAAAGTATTTTGGCCTGATCTGGGAATAACCAAAGGCGATCTGCTTCAGTTCTATGCCGATGTCGCGCCGGTGTTGTTGCCCCACCTGGTCAATCGCGCGATGGTTATGAAGCGCTATCCTCATGGCATCGCCGGTGAATTCTTTTTCATGAAACGCGCGCCATCGCCGCGCCCAGAGTGGATTGAGACCTGCGCGATTGAGCATTCGTCCGGGAACGTTATCGACTTTCCGGTGATTCGGGATCTCGCCTCGCTCCTATGGGTTATCAATCTTGGATGCATCGATCTAAATCCTTGGTATGCTCGCTGCGATGATGTCGATCGGCCGGATTATTTACATTTCGACCTCGATCCGGTGAAAGGTGCAACCTGGGAGCAGATGTTGGAGACCGCCTCGGTAGTGCATGACGCCTTGGAGAGTTTGAAGTTACCCTCCCTGATTAAAACTACCGGCTCGAGGGGCTTTCATGTCTACGTGCCGATCATGCGCGGGCCAACCCAGAAGCAGGTTTGGGCGGTCGCTAAAAAGTTTGCCAATACCATGGCAGCTCTGCGTCCGGATTTAATCACCGCCGAATACCGAATCGCCAAGAGGCCGAACAAGCGAGTTCTGGTTGATTATAATCAAAACGCCTGGGGCCAAACCTTATCCTCGATTTACTCGGTGAGACCACAGCCTAAAGCAACCGTTTCGACTCCGATTACCTGGAAGGAGCTGAAGAAGGGACCGCGTATCGAAGACTTCCACATCGGCAATGTTCGTGCGCGGATTCACAAGCTAGGTGATTTGTGGGCGCCTTTGCTGGCGCAAACCGGACGCGCCAGATTGGAAACCCTGTATGACGCTACCGGTTAGCCCGTCGTTTCCGCCCATGAAGCCTCGTGCCTGCTCAAGATCCCGAACCGAAATACAATTCGAAGGGCGAATCATGCAATCGCTATTTCCGAGTCGTTGTCTCTATTATGCAGCTCGATGCGGATAGATATGTGCTCGACCGTGAGATCGTCATTTCAGCCGAAATCTTTTTTCGAGGATTTATTGCAGCGCATTCATCCGGCTGCATGCGCAACCGACCAGAATCGCTAAAAAGCGCTCGGCGGTGTCTTGATGAGCGCGCTTCACCGACGCAGTATGAATTCAGGAGGTTAAAAGCATGAAATACGAAGTCAAAGAATCCAAGGAGCGATCGGGGGAATTCCTTGCGATTGCGAGTCAATGAAGCCAGTCACAACGAAATATTTTCCGCGCTGTTCTGCGGCCCGGACGCAAAGCAACGAGCCGAGGAGTATGCCGCCTGGAAAAATAGCCAACTGGAAGTGACCGGCGAACAGCTGTTGCAGCGATAATTGTGCGCGGCTCGTCCTAAAGCAAAACAGCCGGCGCCGTCTTCGGATGCGGCGCCGCAACTTTTTGCGCGCTTTCTCGCTGAGCTTCTCGATCAGCGTTTTACCATTCCTGGGACCTCGATCCGGATTGGGCTCGATCCGCTTATCGGGCTAATACCCGGCATCGGCGATACCCTCGCCAATCTCGCGGGGTCAGCGATTCTTTTCATTGGCGCGAAATTCAATCTGCCTAAAGTAGTCCTATTACGTATGGCTTTGAATATAGCGTTGAATACGCTTGTCGGCGCTATTCCGTTCGTCGGAGATCTCTTTTCGATTTGGTTCCGCAGCAACGTCAGAAATGCTCAGTTGCTGGAGCGCTACGCAACCCAACCCCGTCAAGGCGCGGCGGCTGCGGATTGGCTGTTTGTTTTGGCGGTAATCGGCGGTCTTTTATTATTGTTGATCGCTGTGCTTGTCGGGCTGGGCTGGCTATTTCAACGGCTGATGAGCTTTTAGCTACGGTGATCTGACAACCTTTCCATCCAACCCAGGCGCCAAAAATGCGTCTCGGTTTTGAGAAAAAGTCCCACGGCTGAAACAGCAAAGCCTCGCAGACTTTGAAGAGCAGCCTCTCAACGCCCTTGGCACAACAGTTGCGCGTAGTATCGCTGAAATATTTTTTTCAGGAGGCGTCATGAAATTATTGCTGATCGTTTTCTTTTCAGGTTTTGTAATGCTCGGTTGTTCTAAAGAGCAAGATCGAGCGGGTCAAACCGGATCTAAATCTTCGCCATCGGTCGCGGCTGATAATACCGCCAAAAACGAGCGGGATCGCAACGATGCAACAAAGACCGCGGGAGATCAATCGGAGAACGAAGCCGACCGAAAGATCACGCAGGAAGTACGGAAATCCATTGTCGATGACGACAAGCTTTCCACCAACGCCCAGAACGTGAAGATCATCACCAACGACGGTCAGGTGACCTTGCGTGGCCCGGTGAAGACTCAGGAGGAGAAAAAAGCGATCGAGAGCAAGGCAAAACAAGTAGCCGGCGTGAAGAACGTCGAGAACCAACTTGAGATTGCCAGCAATTAGCTTTCGACGTTTATCTTCAAAGAACGAGAGGCGGGCGGTGGCACCATCGTCCGCCTTTTGCGTGAAAAGCCATATAATCTTTCTCAGGCTTACTTGGCTTTGAAGCTTCCCGATCCACGTCTCTGGATCTGACTGAATATATTGTCAGAAATTCCGGCGCTGCCGTGTGACATCCATTGACTCCCTGCCAATGACGGGTAAAAAGGAGGTGTCGCGGAGAAGCGCGTTATCAATCTAACGAGTCAAATAAAAACCATCCGACAGCATCCGTTCCTGCTCGGTTTATTTTTCGCTCTCGGAGTGCTCGTCGGTGCGATTCTTACGAGCTGGCGCCCGACCGCTCGGTCAGGGCCTATGGGCTATCGTGATCTTTCCAATGAGGATCTGTCCGAAAAAGGATTAACAACGGCGCGCGCGTTACGCGTTCTCGCCAGAGAAATGATGGCTACGGATGAAAAGCTTCGAAGCCGCTGCGATAGAGAAAACGAATTGGCTAAAACTGAACAAGCCAAAAATCAACTCCGGCAATCGTGCAATGATGAATCGCTCAAAGCCACGCAACATCTGCTTGCTCAATACGAGGACAAATATAAAGCCGAGGTGCTGATACTCCGCGAAGAGATGCTGCGCAGACTACCGGAACTCAGACAAAAAGCCGCGCCACCCGTTCTAGCGAGTCACCCTACCAATGCTTTAGGCTTAGGGGAAGTCGCCTCCACCCTGGAGGTGCTCGCTAAGCTGCTACCCAAAATGCCGTCTAAAGCTTAATCGTAGTCGAAGCCCTATTGCCCCGTCAGAGCGCGGCGGTTAATCTGTATGGAAATCTGGAGCAGTCCTTCCAATGCAGGATAGATTTTATATAGCCGGACAATTGAGGCAGGTCGGTCGGTTGCTCAGCGTCATGGGCGAGAACCCGTTCAAAATACGAGCCTATGAACGGGCCGCGCGGGCGTTGGAAAACGCGGCGGGCGACTTCGATGCGCGGGTCAAAGAGGGACGCTTAACCGAGATCGATGGAATCGGCAAGGCTTTGGCAGCCGTCATCGAAGAAATCTACCACACCGGTGAGAGCGCTCTGTTGCAGCAGTTAAGCGAGCAGCTGCCTACTGGTGCCGTCGACCTCAACCAAGTTCCCGGGTTAACTCTCAAGAAGATCGTCGCGCTGCACGAAAGTTTGGCTATCAAGAGCGTTGATGATCTGAAAACCGCTTGCGAGAAGGGGCTGGTGCGGGCTGTCAAAGGCTTTGGCCAAAAGGCTGAAGCGAACATTCTCGCGGGCATCGAGAAGTTGCAGCATCGGGAGGACCGCACTCTAATTTCGCATGCGTTGGCAGACGCCGAGCCGCTGCTTCAATATTTACGAGCCTCTTCGGAAATTGCTCATTGTGAGATTGCCGGCTCGCTGCGACGCTGCAAAGAAACAGTGCGGCGGATCTGTATAGTTGCCGCTAGCGCAGATCCGAAAACCACAATCGAACGTTTCCTGCGCTATCCGTTATTTGCGCAATCCGATGAAACCGGCGCCGGGCGCTGCATTGGGCGTCTCGCCAGAGGTTTGGAGATCGAGCTCCACATCGTGGCGCCGGCGCAGTACGCCGCTGCTCTGCATTATTGGACCGGCTCAAAAGATCATTACGCGGCTCTGGTAGATCGCGCGCGGTCGCAAGGGCTTATGCTGAGCGCGGAGGGTTTGCGCGGTCCCAAGGGTAAAGCGTTGAAGGTTGAAACCGAAGGCGATATTTACCGGCGATTAGGACTCGAATACATAGCGCCGGAGCTGCGCGAGAATCTAGGCGAGATCGAGGCTGTTGCCACCGGCAGCTTGCCGAAGGCGGTTGTCGCTGAGGACATTCAAGGCATGGTTCACTGCCACACGACCTATTCCGATGGGCAAAACACGGTTGAAGAAATGGCCCGAGCCGCCGAAGCCCTGGGCATGCGGTACATCACTTTCACGGATCATTCGCCGACCGCGTCCTACGCGGGCGGAGTCAAGATCGATCGCTTGCGGGCGCAGTGGGAGGAAATCGATCGAGTTCAAGAGCGGGTTCGGATCAAGTTGTTAAAAGGAACCGAATCGGACATTCTCGAAGATGGTTTGCTCGATTATCCGGACTACATTCTGGAAAAGTTTCATATCATCATCGCCAGCATCCACACACGGCACAAGATGAACGCCGATCAGATGACCACTCGTTTGTTGCGCGCGCTGAAACTGCCGCTATTTAAAATCTGGGGACACCCGCTCGGCCGGTTGATTGAGTCGCGCCCGCCGTTTGAATGTCATATGGATGAAGTGCTGGATGCGGTTGCTGCTTCCCGCGCGGCGATAGAAGTTAACGGCGACCCGCGCCGACTGGATCTCGAGCCGCGCTGGATTCGTGCCGCGCGGCAGCGTGGAATCAGATTCGTCGTATCCACAGATGCGCATTCGCTTAAAAATCTAGAGAACCTACCGTACGGCGTGGCGATGGCCCGCCGGGGCTGGTTGTCGCGTGATGATATTTTGAATACCTTGCCGGTTGACGAGTTTATGGATGCGGTCCGGCCGTGAATCGGATTTTTCTACTTTCGCCTGCCAATTGTAATGGAGTGCGGGCCGGCTGGATTCTCCGTCCTGAGGCCCGTTCCGAGCTCGCCCAGCGCTTGCGCAATCCCGAAGGAGCGTCTCTCGCCGAAGTCTTCAGTTTTCTTAGCGCGCTTTATTTTCGCGGCAAGCTTGCCTATGCGCGGGCCTTTGCTCACCCGCCGGTGCCATCTTCGGGAGTTCTGATTGATTACTCCGACCGCGGGTTTGATGCCCGACGGCGCGTTGGTGCGGATGTCGACATTGCGTGGTTTTAGCCGCGTTCCGATTAGTGTAAAGAGTCGTCGCTACCGAAGCGCTCTCCTGCGAGACGTCAAGCAACTGGCCCGTGAAATCGGCCGCGATTGTGAAGTGGTTCTGCTGGGCAGCATCGCCACCGGAAAGTACCTGGACATACTCAATCAAGCGCTCGGCCATCAACTGAGGGTTCCGGCCGAGTTTGTCGGTCTGGGTGATATGAGCCGCGGCGCGCTTTTGCTTCGCTGCGTGAAAGAACAGCGGGAGTTGAATTATATCACGGTTGCGGCTGCTTCCGAGCGCTGCTTACGCACACAGGTCGGCTCGGAAGCAGTGCAACCGTCCGTTGCAACAACTCTATGATAGCCGCGCTCTGAGCTAGAGCTATCTTTTTTTCTTCTTCTTGCTTTTAGATGAACTGGAGCTCTTGGTCTTGCGCGACCGTGTCGACGCTTTGGCTGATCGCTTCTGTTGGGTATCTTCTTCCTCTTCTGAAGCATCGAGCACTTCGGTCGATCCTGAAACTTCGTCCATCGTCATGCCTGTCAGCCAATCGCGAACTTTCTCCAGATGCTCTTGTTCCTCCTCGTACGCTCTGCGGCACTGTTCTTCGAGATCGTCCTGCCCCAGCTCTGCGGCAAGATCTTGAAGCATTTGCCACCCATCGTTATCGACTAGCTCTGCCGTGAGCATCGCCTGCAAGGTCTGCGGAATTGTGGTCCGGGGATCACTGACCACCTGCATGACGCCATGACTCAATACCCCGGCGACATCCGCCGACGGCGTCTGTACCGTGGCATCCCCGCCCAAAGCGGTGATGGCATTTTGCAGCAGGTGAAAATGCTCCAGTTCTTCGGCGCAGATGTGGCGCAGTTCTTCGGCAGAAGGCCCCGACGCGGTATCCAGCTTAAGCGACTCGCATTTCTGTAGGAACGCCTCATAGAGGCGAGTGCCTTGCCTTTCAAACGCCAGTCGTTCGCCTAACTTGTCGAGTAAAACGGCTAGTCCATCGAATTGTCCGACACTCTCACCATTTTCAGAAACTTCCACCATAACCGGTGCTGAGCCGATCGGCACCGCCTCCTCTATATATTCGGCCTTAACCGATGCCAGCTCTGTGGCATCACCTTGTGAGCTTGGACTCGTCTGTTTTGCTCCCTCGATCATTTCTATGCTGAGTTCTGGATTGGTCATAATTCCGGTGCGATTACCGAGAATTTCGTGTTTCGAATCTGACAGAACGTCCATTTCATGTGTTTCCATAGATGGTCTCCTGGTTTATTTACGCGACTTTGGTTTGCAACTTTTTGATATCGGGAGTTTCTTCCGCCAACTCGGTGCCTGGCTTCCACTGGTAGCCGGCGGCAACGGTTTCGGACGGCGAGCCTTTTGAATTCATTTGTTCGCGGTAAACCACCGACGGCGAGTCGGCGCCTTCGTCATCTTTGTCGATAAACTGGGTCTTGCGCGCGCGTAAATCGACTTCCTCGCTCAGCGTCTTGCGCACGAATTCGCGATGGCTTCGGTATTCGATCGGCTCGGGCAGTGATTGCGGGATAATCTCGGCTGGGTCACGCTTTTCGAATTTTTTGAATAAATCGAGCACATAATGGAAGTGACCTAGCTCGTAGTCGAGGAAGCGTTGCCAGATTGCCTTCACCTTGGGATGGCTCTCATACTGCAGGCAGCTGTAGTAATTATAGATTTCGCTGGCTTCGTGCATCAGCCACTTCTCGAGCCAAGTCTCCTCCGGGTCGATGATCGATTCGTACTGAGTGACATGTTGTTCTTCAATAGAAGCGATTTCGGCATAGAGTTGCCGGGCTATGGGGTCGGCAAACATAGGCCCGATGGTCATGTAATAGTCATGCGTTTGATGTTCGCCGGCCATAATCGTCGCCGCGTTAAGCTTGCTGATCGGCGCCGCCTTCGTGCGGTCGTAAGGTTCGCGTAAATCGTCTTCCGGCGCGCGGTGTTCCACCGCGGTGGGGCGCCCAGGCAAGATGTCGGAATAACTCTGGAGAATATTATTGGCATCACAACCCGTAACTCGGTCCATCAAGGCTGAGAAGCGATACATATGATCGAAATCTTCGAGCAGCCCGAAGCGGTAAACCTGGGCCAGGTACGGATCGGGTTCGTGTTCCGCTACGCTCGCGGTCACTTCAATAGCGACCTGCTCAAAACCGATGGTTGTTTCCAGCGGCGAAAGATCGGCCGGCAACAGCCAATTGACCATGGTTTGTTGATGTTGTTCGATGCGCCGCACCCGCGCCAAGGCAAGCTGCAATTCTTTATTCATGCGGGCGCAGGCGTGTTGAAACCGCAGCGCCTCGGATTCGATGCCGTTCATCAGGATAATCCGCACCCGAGTAAAAGCATCGCTGTCTAGTTTGCTGGTCGGCACCCCGGCGATATCGCGCCAGTTGAATTTTTGTTCCTCCAAGCCCACTCCTTTTTCCTTCATCAAGTCTAAACTCATACCGCTCTCCTTTCGTCTGGAACAGTTACAGTGTTAGTCAGCCGCTTTACGGCGGCGTAACAAAATTTAAGTTGTACAGAAATTTCGAAGCAGAAGATGTGCGAAGTAATTTGTGCAAGCGAGGTGCCAGTACAAAAACGTCTTGGGTCAATACCTTAGTCTCCGCCTTGCGACATTTCTCTCAGAACTGTTCCGTAGTTGATTGATATTCTGGGCCGTCCTCGATAGTGGGCACCTTGTGGTTCGAGCGAAGATAGGTCAGATTTTAAGAGATATTTTCAGCAGCGATGGTTCTGCATGATCCCTTCAAACGCACCCGTTATAGAGATTCACTCCGTTTCCAAACAGTTCGGCGATCGTATGGCGGTCGATAATCTCGATCTGGAAGTACCGGCTCGGACTTGTTTCGGTTTGCTCGGACCCAATGGCGCCGGGAAAACCACCACATTGCGGATGATCTACGGCGTCACCCAGCCTTCCAGCGGGACCATCGTGGTTTTCGGCATGGATATCGGTCGGAATTCCCGAGCTGTGCGCGCCCGGCTTGGCGTCACGTTGCAACAAAACGTCTTGATCGAGGCGCTATCGCCGAAAGAGAACCTGCGGGTATTCGGCCGGTATCACCTGTTGCACGAGCCGGAGCTGTCGCGCCGGGCCGAAGAATTGATCGACTTTCTCGAGCTGCGTTCCCATGCCGATGTTCCAGTGAAACGCCTGTCCGGCGGCTTTCAGCGCCGCCTGGCGATTGCTTTGTCTCTGATCAACGGTCCTGAACTGCTGATTCTCGATGAACCGACGACAGGCCTCGATCCGGCAGTTCGGCTCGCTTTATGGTCGCGAATCCGTGAGCTGCGCGCATCCGGCACCACCGTACTGGTCACGACGCATTATATGGACGAGGCGCAGCGTCTGTGTGATCGGGTCGCCGTGATTTCTGCCGGAAAAGTCATTCGCTCGGGCGCGCCGGCAGAACTCATTGCGGCGCTGGCGGCAGAAACGATCGAGCTCGATTGTTCAATCGAAGAAGAAGCGGCGCTGTTAGATGGTTTTGCCGCCAATGCACAGTGCCTGCGGATCGGCCAGCGGTTGATGATTTACCTGGAAAACACCAGCGGCCTGATTGAGCACATACGTCATAGCGATCACGGCGATCGCCGGCCAATCATCGTGCGACCGACAAATTTGGAAGACGTCTATTTGTCACTCACCGGTACTCGGCTCGAGGGAGGCTCATGAACCTTTCACCTGCATATGCATTGGCGGTTTGGTTGCGAAACGCAGCCATGTACCGGCGCACCTGGATGTGGAATCTGCTGCCCAATTTTTTTGAGCCGGTGTTCTATCTTTTTTCCATTGGCGTTGGAGTAGGCGCTTACATCTCGCAAATGGAAGGGCTTTCCTATGTTGGGTTCATCGCGCCGGGCCTAGTTTGTGTAGCGGCCATGAATGGCGCGAGCTACGAAGTCACTTACAATATCTATGTGCGGCTGACATTCGAAAAGGCTTACGACGCGATGCTGACAACTCCCATAGAACCCGACGACATTCTCACCGGGGAAGTCTTGTGGGCGATGACCCGCGCATGCATCTACGGCGGTTGCTTCTTCATCGTTCTAGCGCTGTTTGGCCTGACGCCCTTTCCGTCTTCTCTATGGGCGTTACTGGTGATCCCGCTTACCGGGTTGCTCTTTGCCGCAATCGGCATAACATTCTCGCTGCGCATTCCCAATATAGATTCCTTCAGCTTTTACTTTACTCTATTTTTAACGCCGCTCTTTTTGTTCTCGGATGTGTTTTTCCCGTTGGAAGAGAGATTATCGCCAGGCTGGCTGTGGATTGCCGAGGCGTTGCCGCTGCTTCACCCGGTACGACTTGCGCGTGCCGCCTTCAGCGGAAATTTTAGTGTGGTGGCCCTGTGGGATATTGCCTACTCGCTAGCGGGCTCGTGCTTGCTGCTGATGTGGGCAAGACGCGCCGTGCGCCAACGTCTGACCAATTAGCCTAATCCGACAACAATAGTTGAGCGTTGTCAGCAGTGAGCGAGGACGGCGAGACTGCAAGCCGTGGGCAGTCGAGCACGCAGTTGGCTCTAAGGCCCCGACGTACCAAACATCACGTTTAGGGGAATGCGGGGTGGCCTTCAAGGCACTGTCCCATTGCCCACGGCTGTAGGGCTCGCCGTCCTCGCGGGGTTCGAATAATGTCGGATTAGGTTAGCTGCTTACAGTTGGGAAACGTCTAATCGACGGTGCGGCGAGCACGTTACAGCCGTGCTCCAATCAGGCGAGCCGCTCCGACCACAGCGATGGCGCCAAGAACCGCGGTTGCATAGGTGCCGAAAGAACTGCTCCCAATGATGACCCAGAAAAACAATGAGTGGCCAACCAGCGCGCCGATCACACCAAAAATAATATCGCGCAGCCGGTTGTTGCCTGGGCTGGCTCTGCCGGCCCGTTCTCCGTCAGCGGCTATTCCGGTCAACCAACCGGCAATAGCACCCAAAAACATCCGCGTGAGGAGATCCAACCTTAAAGACCTTCCTTGCCATCGTTGGAGCGATCGACGCCTTTCGCTTTGGGCATGCGCTCAGTCTTTCTGCGTTGCGCGCCGGAACGAAATCGGGCGAGCTTCAAATCCGGCCTCAAACCGTTTTGCCGAGGTGAAGGGCATCGGTAATCTGTTCTTCCACCACACTTTTACTCTCGCCAGTCACTTCGGAGATCTCGCAAACCAACAGCTTCCGGGCTCGTGCCATCATCTCCCGCTCGTACGGCGATAGCGATTTAGCCTCGTTCAGGCTGGTCAATGATTCGATGACGGCAGCCAGGTCGAACGCCGAACCTGAGTTCAGTAACTTTGCATTGTCGGTATTGCGCTGACGCCAATTCTTGACGGGGCCAGGCTTCTTTGTCGTTATCGGTATCTTCTCGAGTCGCCGCAGCAGTTGGGGAATTTCCGAACGATCAAGCAAGGCGCGCAAATGTGAATCGGCAATATTTTCCACGGGCACGAACAACTCGCCTTTGCTATCATCCAGTAGTGCCAGAGGATAGAATTTCATGGTTTGCCCGCCGACCACCTTTTTAACGACTTCGCCGATTAGACAGGGGCCACGGCTCGGGTAAACGACTTTAGCTCCAACAGTGAACATCATTTAGAATTCTCCATTCTGGAACTTAACCGAGGGAATGATTACCCAGTGGATCCACAGTTCTCGAAGCAAATTGCTACCTCGAGCAACCGGCGGTTATAATGAAAGCGTGTCGCTGTGGCTGCAAATAGGAACCAACACAGAATGTTTTTCAGATAGCAGCAGGATGTGATCCTACCACCTCTGGCTCGGATAAGATACGGACTATCAAACATCTGTCAGGCAAAGACCGCGATCCAGCCGAAAAGATAGCTGATTTGAGATCGCGAAGGTGACGAGGAACGAAGCTGTTTATTAGTAGTTTAACGCTGGCGGATTGACATCGTCTGCCGGGCTGCGAACAGGCGCTCCCGAGAGCAGGCCACAGACCCTATAGATAACTTAAGGATCGCGGCGGTTAGTAAATGATCGAGCCCTTCTCAATCTGTTTTTTGCGGTCTTCATATTCTTCGCGAGATATTCTCCTGTTTTTATAATCTTCTTCCAACTGCTGCATCTGACGGTAGGCCTGATATTCGTAACCGCCTCCAGCGGCGCCGGCTCCTACGACGGTTCCCGCGAGAAACTCGCATCCCGATTGCGTGAGACCTGTTATGAGCAGCGCTACCAAGACAAGTTTTTTCATCGGAACCTTCCTGATTTTAGACTTACGAGATTGCTGCAAGCTATCGCGAACTCTGCGAAGCCACAGAATCAGTGATCGTAGTCTTGCGTCGGCTACTTGCTCGCTACCGGAGCGCTTATTTTCTTTTCTTTCATCGCCTGAACCAAATCCTCGAAAGATGACCTCGACAGCACGCGATTGAATTGTGAGCGGTAGTTATTAACTAAACTAATGTTTTCAATTACGACATCGATAACCTTCCAGTCGCCATTGACGCTAAGAAGCCGGTAATCAAGTGCGAATTCTTCACCCTTTTTGTTGATTAGTTTTGTCTTGACTTCAGCAAAGTCTTTTTCCTGTCGCTCGTTGAGGAACTGTATTTTTTCGCCGCTGTACTCTTCCAATTTGCTCAAGTAGGCGCCTTCGAGCAGATCCGTGAACAGCCGGACAAACTCCTGCTGCTCTGATGGGGTGCGCTTCTGCCACTGGGCGCCCAATGAGCGCTTCGCCATTTCATCAAAAGCGAATCTTTCATTGACGGCTTCCTTAAGCTTTTGCCGCCGACTCGCGCTGTTGGCTTCCCCTTTTAGCGATGGGTCAGACAAAATAGCCTGGATTTTTTCTACGGATTGTTTTAGCTGATCGCTTGCCGCACCGGCGAAACTTGAGCTGGGCGCGACAAGTAGAAGGATACCGAGCGCCACAGCTGGCCATCTCGGACCTCTAACGGCATGCCGGTCGACAAATCTATTTTTGAACTTTACGCGACAGCTGAGAAACAGATCCTGCAAAATGTATGAGACCAGCAGGTTCACCCGACGCTTGTTGCCGGACAGCGGCTTAACTTCCTCGGTCACTGCAGCCACGAGATCACCTAACGTGATCTCGGTATTCTTTTGTGTGCGCATATGGTGCCTCCTCTCTTCACCAGTCTACCAGAGTTCCAGGATAGGTGGTGAATAAAGCAAAAATCTCAACGCAACGGATATGCCATCGGCCGGGAGGACCGATCTATCTTCTTAGATTTAAAGGGGAAATTTTTTGCTCCAGCATAACACGAACGAAAAAGAACCGAAGGTTTTTTCAGTCGATTTCTTTGCGATTTAGAAAGCTCATGCCGATGCAATCTTCGGGCGAGACTCATGGGACTTCTCATTGACTGTGGCTCCGGGCTTTTAACTTGAACGCCGTTCAGAAGATTAGGCGTTTATGTGCGTGACAAGCGCTACTGAAATGATATTGTTCTAGTGCAACCTTGCGCGCAGCTCTTTCAGCAACCTCTCTGGTCTGAGCATGAGTCACTGGTGATTCAAAACAAGCCGCAAATGAGTTTGATACATTCGACACTGTCCGAGCGACGACTGGTTATTGTCTCCAATCGCTTGCCCTTTAATGTCAAGGTCGAGAACGGAAAGATAACTTTCCATGAAAGCGCCGGTGGCCTCGTCACGGGATTGGCGTCATTCATGCAATCCCGCAGGCGAACGCCGGCTTTGAGTATGGAGCATCTTTGGGTCGGCTGGCCGGGAAGCACGGTCGAGGTCTCTCTCCAGGGACAGCTGATCCGAGAGGCGCTCAGTTCCTTTCAGTCTTACCCGGTGTTTCTCAGTGAAGAACAGATGGAGAAGTTCTACCTCGGATTTTGTAACTCGACCATTTGGCCGCTGTTTCACTACTTTCCTACGTTCACCGAATATCAGTCCAATTACTGGGCGGAGTACAAACAGATCAATCAAACCTTCTGCGATGCGCTGGTAGACGTCGTCAGGCCCAATGACATCTTGTGGATTCATGATTATCACCTGATGTTGTTGCCGCGGCTGATCAAAGCCCGGCGGCCTCAAGCTTCTGTAGGCTTTTTCTTGCATATCCCATTCCCCTCATTCGAGGTGTTTCGTCTTCTCCCGGGAGAATGGCGTCGCGAGATTCTGGAAGGCTTGCTGGGCGCTGACTTGATTGGATTCCATACTTACGAGTACACGCACCATTTTCTCCAGTGCGTTCTGCGCATCTTGGGCTACGAGCATCAGATGGCCCAACTCTTGACACCCGATCACCTCGTCAGGATCGACACCTTCCCGATGGGAATCGATTTCGACAAATACTCCAGTGCGCCCGCTGAGCCTGATACTCAGCACGAAGTACAGGCCCTGCGTAGCACGCTTTCCGAGTTCAAGGTGGTCTTGTCGGTCGATCGGCTCGACTACTCCAAGGGGATTTTGAACCGTCTGCAAGGATATGAGCTTTTCTTGGAAAGTAATCCCCAGTTCCACGGAAAGGTCGTCCTGCTGATGATTGTCGTGCCTTCGCGCATCGGAGTCGTGCAATACGACCGCATGAAGCGACAAGTTGAGGAACGGGTCGGCAAAATTAATGGACATTTTGGACGAGTCGGTTGGACACCGGTGGTGTATCAGTACCGCCATGTGCCGTTCTCATCATTGGTGGCGTTCTACTCGGTAAGCGATGTCTGTCTGGTTACACCACTGCGTGACGGAATGAATCTCGTCGCCAAGGAATATGTGGCTACGCGGACCGATGGCACCGGGGTCTTGATCCTTAGCGAGATGGCAGGTTCGGCCAAAGAGTTGCCCGAAGCAATCATCATCAATCCAAATAACCGGTCGGAAATTGCCAGCGCCATTAAAGAGGCGTTGGAAACACCGCTGGAGGAGCAGAAGCGGCGCAACAAGGTGATGCAGCGGCGCCTGAAACGGTACCATGTCACGCGCTGGGCGAATGACTTTCTCAACAACCTTGTCGCCTTACGCGAAGTCCAAGATCGGACCGAAGCCAAACTGCTTTCGCCACAGGCGCGGCGGGCGGTTGTCGAACAGTATCGAAAGAGTTGCCGGAGAGCGTTGTTTCTCGATTATGACGGTACCCTGACCCCTTTGGTAAAATCGCCGGAAATGGCGAAACCGGATGAGAGCAGGCTCGCGCTATTGCGGTCTTTAACCGCCGATCCGATCAATGACGTGATCATCACAAGCGGACGCGATCGCCAGACTCTGCAGCAGTGGTTCGGCGACCTCAGGGTCGGCCTGGTTGCCGAGCATGGCGCATGGTTCAGAAAGGCGGCCGAGACATGGCAGCTTTTCAAACCATTCTCGGTGGCATGGATGCGCCAGCTATTGCCGATACTGGAGATCTACGCAGACCGATTGCCCGGCGCTTTTGTTGAGGAAAAGGAGAATTCCGTGGCATGGCACTATCGTTCGGCGGATCCTGAACAGGCCCATTTTCTCGCGGCCGAGCTGACAGATCATCTGTTGAGCCTGATCTCCAAGACTGATCTTCATGTCCGCCAGGGGAGCAAAGTGGTCGAAATCACTAACGCCGGGGTCGATAAGGGAACCGCGGCATTAAAATGGATCATCGAAAAAGATTACGACTTCATTATGGCTATCGGCGATGATCTCACTGACGAGGATCTATTCAGGGTTCTACCGGAATGGGCAGTCTCCATTAGAGTCGGCGTGGCCGGGACCCAGGCGCAACACAACCTGCGCAGCGACGCCGAGGTGACCGAGCTGCTGCAATCATTGGCTCAGACTTCAGGCGTGTCGTTGAAAGCCAGTAAAGGTTCAGGCCGATATCCGAGTTGAGGCGCCGGTCCGGGCAGCTCCGCAGGTCATTCATGGAAGAAAATTTTGTTCAACACAGGGGCGCTTGCCACTGCGGGCGCGTGCGGTTCGAAGTCGATGCAGCGCTCGACATCGATGCGCTGGAATGCAACTGTTCAATCTGCAGCAAAAGCGGTTTTCTTCACCTGATCGTGCCGCGATCACGATTCCGGTTACTCCAGGGTTCCGCAGATCTAACAACATATACATTCAACACCGGCGTCGCCAAGCATCTATTCTGTAAAACATGTGGCATCAAACCTTTTTATGTTCCTCGTTCTAATCCCGACGGCTATAGTGTCAACGTTCGCTGCCTCGACCCCGCGACCGTTGGGCATGTGAACGTCAGCTCCTTCGATGGCAAAAATTGGGAGGCACACGGCGCCGATCTCGCGGTTCGATCATTGGAGCAGTGACAGGTTGAAGCTGCCTCGAGCGGTTGAAGGTAAGCTTTACCCTAATCCGACATTATTCGGATCCCGCGAGGCCAGCGAGCCCTACAGTCGTGGGCAATGGGACAGTGCCTTAAAGGCCACCCCCGCATTCCCCTAAACGTGATGTTTGGTACGTCGGGGCCTCAGAGCCAACTGCGTGCTCGACTGCCCACGACTTCCAGTCTCGCCATCCTCGCTCACTGCTGACAACGCTCAACTATTGTTGGATTAGGGTTAGTTGATGGACAAAGTGAGGCGCAATTGATAAGGCATAAAAGATGGTGTGCTTCATTAGTGGAGAATTCGTTGCCGACTGTATCGCAATAGCATGCAAAGTGTCGCTTCGGATATTGACGTTTTCCTCGTTCAACTCAGGAGGTGCAAATGGCTTATGATCTGTTAATTCGCGGTGGGCGCGTCGTCGATGGCTCGGGCTTGCCCTCTTATGTGGCCGATGTCGGCGTAAAAGATGGCAAGATCGTGGAAGTTGGACGGTTAACCGGCACAGCGGCGCGGACGATCGATGCCGGCGGGTTGGCTGTGTCTCCCGGCTTTATTGATCATCATACGCATTTGGACGCGCAGATGTTGTGGGATCCCTATGGAACTTGTGAACCGCAGCATGGTGTTACCAGCGTGGTCATGGGTAACTGCGGCTTATCGCTTGCCCCAGTCAAGAAGGGCGATGAGGACGCGATTGTTAAAAGTTTCGTTCGAGTCGAGGCAATTCCGCGGTTCGCTCTGGAGCAAGGCGTGAAATGGGGATGGAACACCTACGGCGAATACCTCGATGCGCTGGAAGGGAAACTCGGTATCAATGTCGGCGGGCTGGTCGGTCATATCGCGATGCGCCACAACGTCATGGGTGAGGAGGCCGTGGAGCGCACGGCTACCGTCAAAGAAGTCCAGCAGATGCGCGGCTTGGTCTTGGAGGCGATGGAAGGCGGCGCCTTGGGATTATCGACCAACCGCAACGAGCGTCATATGCGCGAGGACGGCAAGCCGGTGGCGAGTCGTTTGGCCGATGATGATGAGCTGTTCGCGCTGTGCGATGTTTTGGCGGAGCGCAACGGCGGCGTTATCGAAACCATTTTGGGCCGCAACAAGATCGAACATTTCAAATTTTACCATGAGCTGGCAAAACGTACGCAGCGACCGGTCCTCTGGCAGAGCCTGCAACATCGATGGGCAGAGCCCACCCTATGGCGTGAACAGCTCGACGCCGTAGAACCGATTTTCCGCGAAGGTTATCAAGCGTATGGCTTGTCCCATACCGTGCCGCTCGTGCGCCACTTCGAGCTTAAGAACTGCCAGGTTTTCGATGAATTCCCGACCTGGAAAAACCTCATGTTCCTTCCCGTTGAGGTGCGCAAGCAGGCTTTTGCCGATGGCGAAACCAGACAAAAGCTGCGAGCCGATCTCGCCAATCCGGCGCCCACCAACTTTCACCGAAACTGGAACATCGTCCGGGTCGAAAAAGTGGTGAAACCCGAGAACGAGAAATACAACGGCAAGACAATCGCTGAGCTGGGGGCGATGCGCAATCAAGATCCGCTCGATGCCTTCCTGGATCTCGCGCTCGAGGAAGATCTCGGCACGGTTTTCTGGAATGCTAATAACGGCGGCGACATCGATGCAATGGGCGAGATCCTGCGCAGCCCGTATGTATTAATCGGAACTTCCGATGCAGGGGCCCATGTGCAGTTTGGCGCCGATTTTGGTTATTGCACCATCCTTCTGGGTATGTGGGTGCGCGAGCGTCAGGTAATGAGTCTCGAACAGGCCGTCCATAAACTGACATTCCATGTGGCATCGATCTTCGGCTTGCAGGATCGCGGTTTGTTACGGCCGGGTTATGCCGCGGACCTGGCGATCTTCGATCCCAAAACCGTCAATTCTCATGAACCGGAATGGGCCCATGACTATCCGGCGGGAAGCAAGCGTTTGATCCAGCGTTCGGTTGGAATGCACTATACCATCGTCAATGGCACGGTGATCCATGAAGACAGCCGCATGAGCGGGGACCTGCCAGGCCAGGTCCTACGCGGGCCTCTCTACAGAGAGCAAAAGGTCGCGGCCTAATCGAATGGGAGTGAGCTATATACCGGTTGCCCGTATTGGCGAGTTGGCGCCGGGTGTCATGAAAGAAGTCGACCTCGGCGGACGTCAGGTGCTGTTGACGTTCGCCGAGGGGAAATACTTTGCGTTCTCGAGGCAGTGTCCTCATGAAGAGGCCGACTTGCAATCCGCCGGACAACTGCTGAACGGAGCCAAGTTGCGTTGCAACAATCATGGCTATTGTTTTGATCTCAAAACCGGCGAGTGCATGCTGCCTCAAGGAGGACCGCCGCTGACGGTGCTCCCGGCCGAGGAAAAAGGCGAAGATGTGTGCATTCGCCTCGAATGGTAAGTAAGCCCATCTTTTTGCCGCGGGATTGCTTCTGAGGCCCCTCCGCGGTTCCGTTTCACGCTCCCAAGACTGCCGATAGGGAATTTACAACCTTCTAACTGCAGCTCTGGTCAACTTTCGTGAGAAAAGGTAAATTTCTACATGCGCTTGCATAGCCTGCTCGTTGGATCAGGCTGTTGAAGCGCAGAACTTCATGACACCTCAGAGAAAATTACGTTTGCTGACTCTGCTCGGGCTCGGATTTTTGTCTGTTGCTCTGGCCGGTCAGCTAAGCGCGCAAGAAAAGAGCTTCCTCTGGAAAGTGGATTCTGGCCAGAACAATCTTTATATCCTCGGCTCGATTCATTTGCTGAATAAGGAGGCCTACCCACTCAAGCAGAGCATTGAAAACGCATTTGAGCAGGCGAAAAAATTGGTTCTGGAGATCGACTTGCTCAGCGTAAACGCCGAAAAGGTTCAGCAGCTGATGCTGCAGAAAGGTGCCAGTACCAATGGCACCGGGTTGCATCAGAATGTCTCCAACGAAACCTACGAAAGTGTCGCGACGAGGGCCAAAGAGCTGGGTATCGATATTCGGCTGTTGAATTCTTTTAAGCCCTGGATTGTCGCCACGACCATGGCGGCCATGAAGCTGCAACAGCTGGGATTTGATCCGAGATTGGGTATCGATCGATACTTTGCCGGGCGCGCCATTCAATCCAACAAGCCCACTGGCGGCTTAGAAACTGCTGAATTTCAGCTCAATTTGTTCGATCAATTTTCGGCAAAGGATCAAGAACTCTTGCTGCGCCAGAGTATGAATGAGATGGACCATTTGGAACGAAATGTCACGGAAATTGTGCGCGCGTGGAAAAGTGGCGACGTCGACTCATTGGAAAGACATCTCCTGGCGGGCATGCGCGATTATCCGGAGATCCATCGAAAAGTGATTGATGATCGCAACCGGCGCTGGCTACCGCAGATCGAAGGCCTGTTATCGAGAGGCGAGAACGCGTTGATCGTCGTCGGCGCGGCTCATCTGGTTGGCAAAAATGGCGTCATCCAGTTATTGAAGGGCCGAGGCTATAGGGTGGAGCAAGAATAATGGAAGCTGTAAAGAACTCCAACGAGATCAAGGTGGCAGACTGGATGACGGAGACGGTTTTGGCGGTTGAGATCTACGATAGTATTTCCGTCGCCCGCCAGCTCATGGCCAAACACCGCGTCAATCAGTTGCCGGTGCTCGATCATGACCGTTTGATGGGGATTGTCACCGATCGAGACATCCGTGATGCGTATCCGACCAGCATGTTGATCGGACGCACTAAAGAGATCGACAAATTCGCCGAGTCCTATACCGTTGAGGAAGTGATGACGCATGATGTTTTTACGGTCGAACCCGAAACGCCGTTAGCCACCGCAGTGGCGTTGTTGCGCCATCATCGTATCGGCTCGCTACCGGTGGTCAAAGAAAAGCAGCTGGTGGGAATAATCACGCGCAGCGATATTTTGGACTTCGTGTTGAGCGGGGCCGGTATCAAGGACTCAGGCGCGCGCAAAAAGGCGCGCAAGAAATCGCCAGCGGCAAAAAAGGGTAAACGTTCCAAGACCGCCAGGGTCCGCAGAGCCAGTAAGGTTCTCTGACAGATTGTCGAAAAACCTTGCAAGCTATGCAGAAGAACTAGAGGCGAGGCTCGCGAAGTACAAGGATGAAAGCGGAAGTCTGAAAGCGGAATTCAATTTTCAGCTTTCATAATTTCATCTTTTCCAGAGCATACGAATTTTTTCAGCAGCTGGCTAAAGCAGGAGAAAATTCATGGCGTCTTTCGATGTTGTTAACCGTATCGACCTGCAGGAAGTCGATAACGCGGTGAATATCACCAAAAAGACAATTCAATCGCGCTACGATTTTCGCGAATCCAAAACGGAGATCGTGCTGGATAAGAAAGACAAGAAGATCAACGTTACGACGGAAGACGAAATGAAGATGCGGGCGGTGCAGGAAACATTGGTGGAAAATCTGGTCAAGCGAAAAGTCGACACTCGGTGCTTGGAATACAAGCCAAGCGAAATGGCAGCACAGGGGATGATTCAGAAGGCGATCACGATCAAGGAAGGGGTGGATTCCGATACTGCCCGGGCGATTGTCAAAATGATCAAGGATCAGAAGATGAAGGTTCAAGCGGCTATACAGGAAAAGCAGGTACGAGTCACGGCCAAAAAGATTGACGATCTGCAGGCTGTCATCAAACTGCTAAGGTCGTCGAATCTGCCGATTCCCCTGCAGTTCATCAATATGCAGAGCTGAGCGAGCAGGGTCGTTCAGGAGGAAACCATGAGTGAAGCAAAGGAAAAGATCGAAAAGTCCGATGAAGAGTGGCGCAAAGAGCTGTCGCCGGAGCAGTACGAGGTGTGCCGCCAGAAAGGCACCGAACGGGCTTTCACCGGAAAATACTGGGACTGTCACGACCAGGGAACTTATCACTGTTCCTGTTGCGGCAACGAGCTATTCAGCTCCGACACCAAATTCGATTCCGGCACCGGGTGGCCGAGTTTTTACCAGCCGATTGCCGAGGACAAGGTCGAAACCGAAAGCGACAACAGCTTTCTTATGCGCCGCACGGAAGTGCTCTGCGGCCGATGCAATGCTCATCTAGGCCATGTGTTTGATGACGGGCCTGCGCCGACTCACTTGCGCTACTGCATCAATTCGGCCTCATTGAAGCTGGAAAAGAAGTAGACCCTGCCTTCCGATGGATGGGCAAGCATTTCAGGATCAGGGCACGGTGCGCTACTGCCACGGCTGCGGCGCCGACAACGAACAAGGTTTACGGATCAAAAGCTACTGGGATGGCGATGAAGCGATAGCAAGCTGGCTTGCTCAGCCGCACCATTGTGGCGGGACGAAACAAAACCTCAATGGCGGCATCATTGCTTCGCTCATCGATTGCCACAGCTTGAATCTTGCTATAGCGCACGCCTACAAACAGGAGCAACGTCCGCTGGGTAGTACGCCGCGCATCGGCTACGTCACCGCGAATTTAAATGTGTCCTATCTAAAGCCTACGCCGCTTGCGGAACTGATCCATTTGCGTGCGCGTATCATCAAAATCGAGGGCCGCAAGGCTTTGGTTCATTGCGCGTTGACCGCCGCCGGTGAACTGCGAGCGACCGGGGAGGTGCTGGGGATCAGAGTCGAATGGTAAAAAGCGTGTTCCAATGGTTCCAGAAGTTCCAATGGTTCCAACCGTGTCAAAGCAACTTCTGGGTGCGCTGAGTTTATCGGTAAGCAAACGGGTTTACGAAATGGAACTACAGGAACGGTTGGAACGACTGGAACAGCGTTTTTATTGAAGTTATGGAATACACTATCTTAGGTCGCACGGCTCTGAAGGTAAGCGTTGCCGGTCTAGGCTGCGGCGGGCCGAGCCGCCTCGGGCTGCGCGACAACGTCGCCGCCGAAGCCGGCGCCGTTTCGCTGGTTCGACAGGCCATCGACTTGGGTATCAATTTTCTCGATACCGCTCAGTCGTATGGAACCGAGCCCGTCGTCGGCAAAGCGATTGCCGGACTACCGCGGGAGCACTTGATTATCTCAACCAAAAAGACCTTACCGCCGGTCGATCACAGCAACCCCGCGGAGCAGGTCATCAAGGGTCTGGAGCAGAGTCTGAAATCAATCGGCACGGACTATATCGATATCTATCACCTTCATGGCGTCGAGCCGAAAGATTACGTCTTCGCCAAAGAGAAATTAATGCCGGCCATGCGGCGCCTGCGCGATCAAGGCAAGATTCGCTTTATCGGTGTGACCGAGGGGTTTGCCACGGATACCTCGCATCAGATGCTGCAAGAAAGTTTGAGAGAAGATCTGTGGGATGTGGTGATGGTCGGTTTTAACCTTCTCAATCCGTCGGCGCGCAGAACCGTCTTTCCATTGACGGCCGCAAAAAAGGTCGGGGTCTTGGACATGTTCGCCGTTCGCAGGGCTTTGAGCCAGTCGAATCGTTTAAAAAGCCTGTGCGGCGAATTGATGCAAAAGGGAGTGCTTCCGCGTGGCGCGGTCAACGCGGATGATCCGCTTGGGTTTCTTCTCAAGGAAGGGGTTGCCGCGACAATTCCGGAAGCGGCCTATCGTTTCTGCCGGCATGAACCCGCCGTCAATGTTGTCCTCACCGGCACCGGCAACCCGGAGCATCTTAAAGCCAATATCGAAGCTATTCTGAAGCCGCCCCTGCCCGCACCGGCACTCGAACGATTGGAAAAATTGTTCGGTGAGCTAGATTCACTCACCGCGAACTAACAGGCTGCTGAAAAAGACCCATATGGTTTCGAAAAGATGAATTATGAAAGCTGAAAACTGAATTCCGCTTTCAGATTTCCGCTTTCACCCTTGTAATTCGCTCGCCTCGCACCTGGATCTTCTTGAGCAGCCCGCAACCAGAGTTTTTCAGCAACCTGCTAGGGCTAGAAAGAGTGATTCTTCGAGCTTAAATTTTTTGGTTCCTATCACTTCTTATTCCGAAGTAGCTCTTCTCTGTGATATCTCAGGCAGCCTCTGGTCGCGTGTCAGCCCGGTGCGAAATCATCAATTCCTGATGCTATTAGGAATTCGACTCAAACAACTTTGAGTATTGTTCCCATGGCGCGGGTGCGACTCGGGCGGTACGCAAATTCTCTTCGACATGCTTGAGCTGTTTCATGCCCACCAGGGCGGTGGTGACTCCCGCGGTCGAACGCACGAATTGAATCGATCTTTGGCTGTCGGTTTCAAGCCCGCTTAATGCGGCGCCGATCATTGACGGAAGATGGGCGGCGAGCTGGCCCTGTAGGATGGAGGCGCTGCACATAACCGTAATGCCGAAGGCTTGCGCCGCTTCTAAAATGGTAAGGGTTTTGCCTTCCACTATTTGGTTTGATACGGACAACGCTTCATTCATGCCAAGATTGAACGGCACTTGTATCACTTTAAAGTGATGATCTTTGCCGCCGGCTTTTGTCGCTAGACCAATGATCTCGGCCAGCGATAGGTAATCCTTTGCCTGCGGATCATTGCGGTATCCGTTCCATGTTGCGGTCCCGTACATGCGGATTTTTCCCGCCGAGACTGCCTGCTCCATCGCGTCAAACGCTTTCAGCAACCGACTATTGAATTCCTCACGGGATATTTTGCCTAACTGGCTTTCCGGATTGTGGACGTAATAGATATCGAGGCACTCGAGAGACAGATTCTTCAAGCTGCAGTCGAGCTGATTCAAGAGATAGGCCGGGCTAATGCAATGAGAGTTGCTGACGATGTCGGAAGCGCTGGCGATGCCGGGCTGAAAGAAGGTTTCTTCAAAATAGCGCCGGACATCGACTGGCGGCGCGCTGTCATAAGGGATGAACCCTCCCTTGGTAGCGACAATGATTTCATCCCGTTGAAATCCCTTGGCCGCAAGATCCTGCAAGGCTGCGCCGACTGCGCGCTCGCTTCTTTGCAGGCGATAATTTATCGCGCTGTCGATCACGTTACAGCCGCACTGAACCGCGCGGCTGATAGCCTGGCAGTACTGACGGTCGGTCTCCGTGTCGTAATCTCCGAGATAAGTGCCGATCCCAATCGAAGACATCCACAACCCTTGAGATTGCCGAAAGTGACCGCGGTGAATTCTGTCGGCAAAACGCTCCCGGTAACGATTCGTGCCCGCAAGTGTCGCTGCGCCGGGGATCATCATCGTGATCCTTTACGTTTGCTGCTCAATGGTAGACCGTCCAAAGCTGAGTTTTTGCCTGCATGGTGAGAAATCATAAAAGGTGCGATCATGAACATTGCTGCCGATCTGGGAACGCCGCCGACCGAGCCAGAGCAGTGTAGCAGAGACAGGTTCCTTGTGAAAAGTTCTTTGTTGGAGAGTTGCCGTCAGCAATCTGCTTACTTGAGTGAAGACTCAGCGGGCGCGCGTGGTTGATGGTTTCAGTATGGCGCGATGCCCTGAGCGCTCGGTAATGCGCCAGCCTCGCAGAGCAAGCGGTTAAAAGGAATCTTTGAGCTGGCGCACTTTCGCAAATACGGAAACAGGATCTAGACGAAGATCAGGGTCCTGAGATTTGAGTGCCGCTTGAAGCTCTTTACTATCCCAGCGCAAGAACGGGTTGGTTTGCCTTTCTTCTTCCAGGGTGGCGGGCACCGTGGAAGCGCCTCGTGCTCTTAATCCTTGCACCCGCTCAAATCTGGAGGCCAGCTTATGGTTCTTCGGTTCCAGTGTCACGGCAAAACGGAGATTGCTTTCGGTATACTCGTGACCGCAATAAACTTTCGTATCGTCCGGAAGCGCCAGTAGTTTTTTTAACGATCCATGCATCTGCTCGGGCGTGCCCTCGAACAGCCGGCCGCAGCCGGCGGTGAATAAGGTATCGCCGCAAAACAGGTTGCTGCCGAAGAGGTAAGCGACATGGCCGCTGGTGTGCCCCGGAACAAAAAGAACTTTGCCGGTCACATCACCGATCTTGATCTCATCCCCTTCTTCGACGCCTCGGGTTAAACCAAAGATTCTCGCGCTATCACTCTTATGACCGTAAACATCGAGCTTGTGCTGCGCAAGAATCCCTTCGTTGCCGCCGGTGTGATCGCGATGATGATGCGTGTTTAGTATCGCCGTAAGAGTGATGTTTTCCTGTTCTGCTCGTCTCAAGGCCGGCTCGGCTTCAGAAGGGTCGATGACCGCCGCCTCTTTGCTCTTATCGCAGATCAGTAGATAAGCGTAATTATCCCGCAGTAGCGGAACCTGGATGATCTTCATGTGTAAGGAATGCGCCTTTCGAATCGGAACGAGCCCCGTCCCTGTAGTTAGAGAGTTATCACATATTATCACGTATCTAAAGCGAAACACGATTTAGAAGCTGAGTTGAGCGGCAGATCACGGCCCGAATCGAATTATTGCTGGTAGATCCAGAGAACTCCCGTGTGGTTAAAGATCGGTGTTTCATGATATGACCCGGTCCGTCGACCTAGAGCAATTTCGAAAGGACGTAACATGAAACGAATCCTAATTTGCCTTGTTCTTCTTATGTGGACGCATTCTCTTGGAGCCGCGGATAGAATCCGGATCGGCTACAGTTCGATCAGCGGCGCTTACATCCCGATCTGGGTTGCGCATGATGCCGGCTACTTTGCCAAGGAAGGCCTCGAAGATCAGATCGTGCTGATTCCCAGCGGCACTCAGCTGGCGCAAGTGACCGTTGCCGGCGAAATCGATGTCGGCTCGATGAACGGCAGCTCTGCAATGGCCGCGGCGCTGCAGGGCGCCGATTTAAAGATCATTGGGAATTCCGGCAATAAGATGATCTTTTCTCTCTATGTCAGGCCTGAGATCAAAACTATCGAAGCGTTAAAGGGGAAGAAGATCGGCATCACCCGTTTTGGTTCTGCGCCCGATATTTCGGTCCGTTACGCGCTTAGAAAATACAACATCAATGCAGAGAGAGATCTCACGTTGATCCAGCTAGGCTTTATGGCGACTGTTGCAGCGGGGCTGCAAGGTGGATCGATCGAAGGCGGAGTGGTCTCGCCGCCAACCCAATTCGCGGTGGAAAAGGCCGGCTTCAAAGAATTGATTAATATTACGGATATGGACTTTGCTTTCCCCAACCCTTCTCTGGTGGCGGTCGGATCGGTCATTAAAAGCAGGCCCGCTGTCATCGACCGCTTCATGCGCGCCTATGCGCGCGGCGTTCAGCGCGCCCGCAGCGATAAAGAGTTGACGTATAAGTCGATGTCCAAGTACACCAAAATCCAGGACCAGACCGTTTTACAGAAGGCTTACGAGCTCTACATGGGCAAGGTGCTGGAGAAGGCGCCCTACATCAACATGCTCGGGCTGCAGAACGCGCTCGATGATCTGGCGAAAACAGTGCCTGCCGCCAAAACCGTTAAGCCTGAGCAATTTGTCGATCGACGCTTCCTCGATAATCTCGACAAAAGCGGTCTCATGAAGGAGCTCTATCCATAGGCACGGTGTTTTAAGTCAAGAGACCCAAGGAGCGAAAACGTAACCGCAAGGCACCTTCCCAATATGGCGATGCTTGTGCGATTAGCGATGCGGACGCTCGGCAGTGCGTGTAGTGCCGGGACAACCGCTGGCGAGCACACCGGGAAATCCGGTGCCGGCGGCGAACTAACATGGACGGAGAACATTTTGTGAGTTTATCTGAGCAGGACCCGAAACAATTGTGAGACGAAGTGGTCGACCTGGCGAATCGTCAGTACGAATCGGCGCCGTTCAAACGTCTTTTGAGCCTGAAATTTTCCCGCGAGCGCGCCCAGCAGTACTCGATTCAGTTGGCGTACTACGTCGGGAATCGGCGCGACTGCTGGGCCTTCGTCCAGGGCTCGTCGCCGCTGGACGTGAAGCAACTTATCTGGGAGCATGAACGAGATGAATTGATCGGCAACGAAAGTGAAGGCAAGCAGGATCATATTACTTTAGCGGTTAAAGAAGGCGAAGTGTTGGGATTAACGGCCAAGGCTTTTGATCAAACCTGGTGCATTGAAGGCGGCGTAGTTTGCTTCAGCGCGTGGATACGATTGGCGCAACGGCCGTGGCTCGAAGCCATTGCCGCCTCGGCCATTTTAGAAGTTCGCAATTCGGCGGAATTGATCAAGGGCGGCTCTTTGTCGCGCCGTATTGGCGGGATCTTCGAGCGGGATTTGGGAATTCCGCTCAGAAAACAAGTAAGTAACGCCGAGCATGTGGTCATGGACGTCGAACATGCGCACCTGCTGATGAAAGTGGCGCGCAAATACGCCACAACCGAAGCGAACCGACAGGCGATCATCAACGGCGCCAAAGAGAGTCTGCTGATCGATCGCGTCTATCGTAATCACCTCGCAGAACTGCTGGAAGCTTTGCCTTGAGGTCTTTTGACGCTAATGGAGGGTCGATGACTATCGTTGATGAGTTGCTGGACACATTGGATACAATGGTCAATGATCAGTTCGACTCTCAGGAGTTCCATAGCTTTTTTTCCGTGCCTCTCAACATCAATCGCGCCCGCTTCTATATCATTCAAAACGCGCTGTACACGAGCAATCGCCGCGACTGCTGGGCATACGTGCAGGGTTCCGCGCCTCTGGAAGTGAAAAGAGTCATCTGGGAGCATGAGAGTGATGAACTGATCAACGATCCCCGCGCCGGCATGGATCACTACTCTCTCACGGTTAAGCAGGGTGAGGTCATCGGACTCAACCCGGAGGATTTCGAGCGGGCCGAAATCCCGCCGATGGTGAGATCTTGTTTTTATGCCTGGCACCACATTGCTCTTCGGGGTCATTGGCTCACGGCTTACACTGCCTCCCATATGCTCGAGCGCAGAAATAATGGAAAAATCGTCAAGGGCGGCGGGATGTCTTTTCGGGTCGGCAAAAAATTTGAGAACGAGTTGGGCATCAATCTAAAAAAGATGATTTCCCTCGATGTGCACGTGGTTGCCGACACTGAGCATTCGGAGAATATCTCGGAAATGTTCGAGCGCTATGTCAAGACTCCCGAGGATCATCAGTTGGTTTTGCAAGGAGCGCGCGATTCAATGGCTATCGATCGCGCTTATCGAGGCGCGCTGGGCTATTACATGGAGCGGATCGCTTGAGTAGGAGCGGCAGTTCGCGGACGCAACGTTAGGCAGGAGGAGACAGCAGATGAAAAATCTAAACGAGGTTTCGGCTTTTTCCAGAAAGAGTCCTTATGACATTTATCAGGATTGGGAAGAGATCCCGGTGCACAAAGGATTTTTTGTCGACGATCTCCTGTCGCTTCAATTAGGCGACTGGCAGCGCACGGGCGGTAAAGCCGCGTTTGTCAATCAAGACGGCGCCGGCGGGATGTGCGACGCGGTCGTTGAGGAGATTGCGCCGGGTAAACAGCTCAAGCCGCAGCGCCACATGTTCGAGAAGGCGGTTTTTATCCTGCAAGGGCAGGGCGCAACGACGATCTGGAACGAAGGCGGCAAAAAACACACACTCGAGTGGCAAAGAGGCAGCCTGTTTTCGACTCCGCTGAATACCTGGCACCAGCATTTCAATGCGCAGGGCAACGAGCCGGTGCGGATGATATCGCTGACCGATTCTCCGGTGGTTATCAACCGCTACCGCAATCTCGACTATGTCTTCAATAATCCTTTTGTCTTCTCCGACCGGTACAGCGGCGGCGCTGATGAGTGGGGTAAGGGCGGCCGCTACCTGCCGGAGGTTAAAAGAGGCCGGGTGTGGGAGTCGAACTTTATCGCCGATCTGTGGGGCTTCGAACCCAAGGATTACAAAGAACGGGGCGGCGATAACCGCACGACCCTCTTCGAATTTGTCGACAACACCATGAGCGCGCACGTATCAGAGTTCCCAGTCGGCAAGTATAAAAAGGCGCATCGTCATGGCGCGGGAGCGCACATCGTTATGCTGACAGGTTCCGGCTATTCGTATCTCTGGGAGGAAGGACGGTACCCAAGCAAGAAGCGCGTGGAGTGGGGCCGCATGAGTATGTTCACGCCGCCGATGCAGTGGTGGCACCAGCATTTCAATCCCGGAGCGGAGCCGGCCCGCTACCTGGCGCTTAAGCCGTGGGGGTTTAAATTCAAAGTGGAAGATTTGAAGGATACCGGTGAGGACGTGAAGAAAGGCGGAGCGCAAATCGAGTATGAGGACCAAGACCCGGCGGTGCATAGAATCTTTGTCGAGGAGTGCGACCGGCGCGGCGCCCAAGCGCGCATGCCGATGTTTGGAACTTAGACGCTTCGTCAAGAAATTGGTGTTCCGGGTAAGTTATGTATGTTAAACTACAGAGGTTTTACCTCGGCGACTGCCGATTCAACTGGTCATGCACCTCCGAGCTTCAAAACCTAAAACCGTTATCAACGCCAAAGGCTTCAGCCTGATCGAGCTGCTGGTGGTCGTTGCCATCATCGGCTTGTTGGCAGCCATAGCCATCCCTCAATTTCTATCATACCGGGCGCACGCCGTGGATAGCCAAATGAGAAGCGATCTCAAAAATGCCGCTCTGGCAATGGACTCCTACTTCGCCGAAAATAAGGTATACCCCACTTCGGTTGCCGCCATCGTCAGCGCGGGCTTTAATCAAACAGACGGCGTAGCCCTGACGATTGCCGTTCCCACGCCGTCTTCGTTTAGAATCAGCGCTACCAAGCCGAGCGGAACCCAGCCTACTTTCACTTTCGATAGTGTCACCGGCAATATCGACTAACGCCGCTTAGCTGGTTGGCGGTCCGGATCTGTCAACGACGATCGATCCCGCCGGATGCTGAAAAATGCCTCTTGCAGGCTGCTCAAAAGGATCCAGGTGCAAGGCGCGTGAATTACAAGGATGAAAGCGGAAATCTGAAAGCGGAATTCAGTTTTCAGCTTTCATATTTCATCTTTTCGAAACTATATGGGTCTTTTTCAGCGGCCTGCGAAGCGTGCGCGCCAAGCCGTTACAACCAACCGGCTTTGCGGAAACGGATGAAAAGGTAAGCGTCGATAACGACCATTGTGATTAGCGCCAGCGGATACCCGAAGGGCGAATCAAGTTCAGGCATGTTGTGGAAATTCATGCCGTAGATTCCAGCTATCAGGGTCGGTACGGTAATCAGCGCCGCATAGGAGCCCAAGCGTTTGGTAATCTCATTTTCCTGAATCGAGATGAGCGACAAATTGACTGAAATCGCCGTTACCACCATGTCGCGCAGGCTATCGATGGATTGATTCAAGCGGATTAGATGATCGTAAACATCACGGAAGTAATCCTGCAAACTTAGACATAGTTGCGGCACCCGGCCGCCGAACAGACGGGTTATTGCTTCAATCAGAGGCTCGGTGGCATGTTTCAAAACGGTCAGCTTACGCTTCAGTTCGTAGAGATCCTCGATATTTGCGCGACTGCTTTGGTTAGCGAAGATTTGCTCTTCGATGCGCTCGAGATTCGTTTCTAAAGCATCGAGGATGGGAAAGTAGCGGTCTACTACCGCATCCATCAGCGCATAGAGCACGTACCCGGTGCCGTGCTTCATGAGCTCGGGCTCGCGCTCGCAACGCTGGCGCACCTCGACGAAGCCGCGCTGCGCCTGCCGGCGAACAGATAAGACGTAATTCCGGCCGACGAAGATCTCTGTTTCGCCGACGACGAGCTCATCCCCGGCGAACTCAATCATGTGCAAAACTACAAAAAGCGACTCGCCGTACTCCTCGATTTTGGGCCGCTGATGACCGTGTTGCGCATCTTCGACAGCAAGCTCGTGCAGTCCGAATACTTTCTGCATGGTTTCGAGCTCGCTCGGCTCCGGGTCTTTCAAGGCAATCCAGACGAAGCACGCCGGCCGGTTGATATAGGCAGGTATCTCCTCGACGGAAATGTCGGCGAGCTTATGGCCGTTCTCGTAGGCGGCGCAGTTGATGATCATAGTGTCTGGGTTGCTACTATCTAGAGGATTTGTGTTAGTTGCCGCGGATCGACAAGAGATCTAATCTTCTTGGAGATCAATTTTCCGATTGGTTCACACCCCAACGCTCGGTCATAGGTTTATGGCAGTTAACCCTAATCCGATGTTATTCGAATCCCACGAGGCCAGCGAGCCCTGCAGCCGTGGGCAATGGGACAGTGCCTTAAAGGCCACCCCGCATTCCCCTAAAAGTGATATTTTGGTACGTCGAGGCCTCAGAGCCAACTGCGTGCTCGATTGCCCACGGCTTCCAGTCTCGCCATCCTCGCTCACTGCTGACAACGCTCATCTATTGTCGGAGTAGGGCTAACAAGGTTCTTGCAGATTCTTGCCGCCAGTTTCTTACCTGGGAGTGCGCAAAAAAAATGTCTGTCCTGTGACGAACCTCGTTGCATCGCTCAGCAGATACCTAACCAGACCGACAATCTCGTCCTTTTGCGTGAGCCCGTCCAGCAGCGGCGGAACTTCTTCGCGCTTTTTGAACTGTTCCGGTGTGAAACCGATCCTCGACATCGGCGTATCGGTTGCTCCCGGGCACACCGCGTTGACGGTGACGTCGTATGGCGCCAATTCCATCGCCAATGATTTGGTAAAGGCGATGACGCCGGCTTTGGATGCGGCATAGTGCGCTGCTCGAGCTTGTCCGGCGACGCCGCGCCCGGAGGCGATGCTCAAAATGCGCCCTTTTTTCTTCGGTATCATATGTCTGGCGGCCGCTTGAGAACAGAGAAAAACTCCCTTGAGATTGATTCTCATGACCCGGTCCCATTCTTCTTCGGGCATGTCGACAACCGCAATGCGATCCATTACCCCTGCGCCGCAGAAAACGTAGTCCACCGCGCCGTATTTGGCGATGGCTTGATCCATCATGGCGGCGACGCTCTGCGGACTGCCGACATCGACCTGAATGGCGCTGGCTTCTCCGCCTGACTGGCGAATTTCGGCCGCGACTTTTTCCGCCGCCTCCTTGGCATAATCGGCGATGAGCACCTTCAAGCCATCGCTGGCAAGCCCGCGGCACAAGTCGGAACCAATGCCACCGGCGCCGCCGGTTACGATAATGACTTCGTTCATATCGATCTATCTCCTCGATCGGTTTTTCGCCGAAGCTATCACTTGTGCTTGCGCTTGGTCAACGTGGCGCGCTGTTGCGGAGATTATGCGAAGTTCAGTGGCAGCTCTATTTTGTAGCTCGAATGCTGCAATCATGCTTCTGGCGACCGCATCAAAACTCATTGGAGGCGGCAGTGGCCGGAAACTGCGATGCCATCATCACCTACAACCTTTGGGATTTTGGAGGAGCAGATAAGTTTAATGTGCGGATTCTGACGCCTGGAGACTTTCTTCAGCGCATAGGAGGGCTGTAATGAGTGCATTAAGTTTGAGACTTCCAAATTCTCTTCATAAAAAGCTGAGCGACCTAGCTCGGCGTGAGCGAGTCTCTATCAACCAACTCGTTAACTCAGCTGTTGCTGAAAAGATGGCGACACTGTTAACGATGGAGTACCTTCAAGAACGGGCTAGGCGCGGAAGCCGCAAGAAGTTTGAGGTATACTAGGAAAGGTTCCCGACAGAGAGCCAGAAGCGATGGATCGACTCCTAACCAACGGCCGGAGCGGACTGGCAGAAAGGGACGCCGTTCAACCGCAAAGCGTTAGGCGTAGAACGAACGCTACACTGCGATCTCGCGTAGAACCTGGCTCATTTGTAAAATTCGTCACGTATGGGGAGATCGCCTCCTTGCCGGTATTGAGCAACTGTTCGAAAGCGAGAAGGAGAATCCGGGAGTCCGGGAATACATCACTACTATTCTCGACGGTCGGGGGATGCGGTTTAACTTCCCAATCCCATTCGCGATAGTTCAAGATAGACTGGATTAATCGTACGGGCCAACACCGTCGTCTCGCCCGCTAGAAATCCGGTTTTCTTCCTTGATACTGAAGCCGTACGTTCCCGCGCTCGACCATACGGTCGAATCGCCGCCGCAGCCAGCGCTTAAAAATGGTTCGGGTGAAAGGAATCAAGAGCACCAAAGCGGCGAAGTCGGTGATTACTCCGGGTACGACAAAAAGAACTCCACCGGCAAAGATCAACACGCTGTCAAGCATCTCTTCCGCCGGCAGAATACCTTGCGAAAGGTTTTGCCTGATCTGATGCAAGGTTCTGAGGCCCTCGAAGCGGGCAAGCAACAATCCCAAGAGCCCGCTGAAGATTATCAACGCGATGGTTAGAAATGGGCCGAGATAGCTGCCGATTTTGATCAGAATATACAATTCCAGCAGAGGCAGTCCGATAAAAAGAAGAGCCAGACGCATGGCTAAAGATTAACCCTTTGAGCTAGATCAGACGATATCGGCGCCGGAGATAGTTGCGGATGGAAAAGCTGGCTGAGTATTTCCAGGCCATCGATTAGACGCGGCCCTGGCCGGCTAAAATAATCCGCACCGCTGACGGCGAAAACGCGGCCGTCTTTAACCGCGGGCAAGGTTTGCCAACCCGCGCGATTCTTCAGCAACGAACTTTCGCGAACTGCGCGGTCGAGGTCAAAGCCGCATGGCATTAAAATGAAGATCTCCGGCAGGGATGCGATGATCGCGTCCCATTCGACTTTGGCCGAAGGCTCGCCTGCAGTTCCCAGGATGTCGTTGCCGCCGGCGATCTGGACCATTTCGGGCACCCAATGGCCCGCTATGTAAACGGGCTCAAACCATTCCAAACAGGCCACTCGTGGTCGGGAAGCTGACCGCGCCGTTCGATCGCGTACCGCTTTGATTCGACCTTTGAGCTTTTGAACCAATGACTCGGCCTGCCGCGACCTATGGGTCGCCTCGCCGATGCGGAACACATCTTTCAGAATATCATCCAGACAATGCGGGTCGAGCGAGACAATGCAGGGATCTCTTGGAAGCGAGCGCGCCGCTTGGACCACGTCGTTGTAATCCAGCGCGCAGACATCACATAAGCCTTGGGTGAGAATGATGTCGGGTTCACTGTCTTTGAATAGTTTTTCATCAAGCGCGTACAGACTCTGCTTTGAGCGCAGCAGATCGCCCACTTGTCGATCGATTTCGCCGCTGCCGATTGTGGTCGGATCGATCCGGCTCCTTACCATCACCGGTTTGCTTCGAGCTGCCGCCGGGAAATCGCATTCATGGCTGACGCCGACGATCTCGTCGGCCAATCCGAGAGCGCAGGCGATCTCGGTGGCGCCCGGAAGCAAGGAACAGATGCGCATGGATTAAATGATTAGCCTATCGATATCGCATTTGCCACCTGGGCCAGGTACGTCCCAGCCGCTCGGTCGCGCTACGGCTCAATTCACGTTCAAGCGCTCAAATTTCCCTTTCCGTTGTCGATTCCCCCCGACGGAGATCGTCCCGGAAATCCCAAAGGGGTAGTTGCAGTGGGAAACAATCAATAACTCATGCTTAGCACCGATTGCCCGCCGCTGTTTACCTTGATCTCCATTCGCAAAAATGCGAACATAACCAACGCAACATGGTTAAGACATCTGTGGTCTTCTACCAGGAAGACTCGAATAATGTGCCGGTACTTAAGTGGCTCGACCGTCTACCGTTAAAGGTCCAAGACAAGTGCCGGGTGCGGATGAGCGGTTACGCGACTTGGGACATGAGCTGCGCCGACCCGAGGCTGATTATCTTAGAGACGGTATCTATGAGTTACGTGTCGGATTTACAGGAATGAATTATCGCATTCTTTACTTCTTTTACGGGCAAATTATCGCCGTGTTGTCTCATGGTTTAGTGAAGGAGCGTGAGGTGCCGTCGCGTGACATTGAGGAAGCGGTCGGACGTAAGCGTCGGTTGAAACCAATCCAAAGCGGCATACCTATAAAGGAGCGCGATGAAAGCCGGGAAAAAACGCAGACCCACGAGCGACGCCGTCGAGGTTCTCCATCGTCGTTATTACGAGGGTAAACCGGAGCGGCTGGCGAATCTGGAAAAGGCTCGAGCTGATGACCACGTAGCACGTAAAATATACGCTCTACGGACTGAAGCAGGGCTTACACAACGGCAGTTGGCGAAACTCGTCGGAACCACGGCATCCGTCATCTGCCGACTCGAGAATGCCGACTATGAGGGCCATTCTCTGGTTATGCTCAACCGAATAGCTGCTGCCATGAAATGCCGGGTCGAAATTCGTTTCGTACCGGAAGAGGGCAGAGTGCGCTCGGCGTGATTGCTCGTTCGATCATCAAACATTCCCGCGAGCTTGACTTGCCCAAGTTGCCTAAGTCTCGAACGAGCTTCACGCTACGGAAGAAATTGACCATCGCCGCCATTCGACATTTCGAGAATTCCCGAAACGTGGAAGTTCGGCTCTTTCGTTGAACGATTGAACCGTTGAACGTTGAACGACGTGAATCGGGTTGAACGGGCGGAGCATAGATTGAACGATTGAACGTTTCGAACAGCACCATCCCGAGTGGATCCCGTGCTGTCCCAGATCATCACGACTCCGCGAGCTGCCTAGCTCGGGCGACTCAGGATTTACAAGTGAGGCTCCTAATTCCAAACCGGAGCATGATTGAACGAGCTTGATTTGAGTTTAACGGATTTGACGGACGAAGCAGTTGAACCCAGGGCTTCGAGCGCTCATGACCCAGTGGCACACTAATCATCTGAAGGAATTTCATGACAATGGTCCTCTTGTGAAAACTCGGGTGAATGTTGATGAAAGCCAAACGAAAAAGAAAAGATCCTGAAATAGTGACGCGCGGAGGAAAGCCGACAGCGGTCATTTTGGGCATTGAGGAGTATCGTGAACTGCTTGAACGAGTAGAAGATGCGGAAGACCTCAAGGCGCTAAAGGCAATGAGGAAGAGACCGCTCAAATTCCGCAAGCTTGAAGACTTCCTAAAGGCTTCTGCTGGTGTATGAGGTCCTGACAGAACGTAGCGCTGAGCGCGATCTAAATCCCCTGCCAACTCCTCTTTTCCACCGTATCGTTTCTCGCATTAAAGCGCTCGCAGACAATCCACGCCCATTTGGCTGCCACAGTTAGTCGGCTCCAAGAACGACTGGCGAATCCGGATCGGCGATTACAGAGCGGTCTATGAGATTAATGATGGTCGGAAACTCGTAAGAATTTTCAGGATCAGACACCGGAGCAAAGTTTACCGCTTACGGAAGACCCTATCCGTACTGGTCTCATATCGACCACCGCGGCCAGCCTCAAGGTGCCCAAGAATATTGCCGATGCGCGGCACGCTCCGGCCGATAGCCTTCGCGATCTCATCGGTGCTCAGGGGAACAGCCCAATCCCCAGTGGGCCGTGCTGTCCCATCTCATCCGACTCCGCGAGCAGAACAGAAACGCCCTAGCCCAAAACAGATGCGACGGATTAGTCTGGAAGCATTCAAACCCGTCGCGATCCCGAAAAAATCCCGAGTTGAAGAGCTCGGCCGCGCCATGGAGAAGGTGGAGACGCATAACAATGATCCGAAGACGCTGGGGGATGAAGTACAACAATCCCGGTTGTCTCAAATATTCGAAATGGCAGACGGTGTATGGTTCGATTCGAGGGTTAAACGGATTTGCAAAATTCCCGACCTACAGCCTAGGCAAGCAAGCGCCACTCAGGCTTTTACGATCGGCAATGACAGGAAGGATGGTTCCGTACTGCAGGCCGGAGATGACGATCGAGAAATTTATCCGCGTTTACGCTTCCAGCTCACCGGAACTTGAAAAGATAAATTATGTCACACGGGTTGAATATTCCCAAAGCGACAATTATCAAGTCATTGCTTTAAAGGTCTTTTATCCGCCAAAAAAATGATTAAATGACAGCATCAAAAGCATGGGCAGCACTGGTACCGCCTTTGTGATGCCCTATCTGGCGCAGTACGGTATCGGCCCCGAAACGACCCTTGAACAGTTTCTAGTGATCGTCGGAGGAGCCGCTATCAGCGCACTAATTGTCTACTCTGTCCCGAACAAGCCAGTAACCGAATAAACCATGCCCCGTCTTGTGCGCCCAGCATTCTGGATTTCACTATACCTGTATGTTCTGTTGCGCCCGGCTGTCGAATACCTAGGCCGTTAATTTCTGACCCGTGTAAGGTTAAAAGAAAAAGCCCTCGTGAGAGGGCTTTTTCGTCTGGTCGCTTAAAAAAGTGTTGAGCCAAAAAATAATGGTTTGATGATACCCGGAACGAGGTAGGGCGGTCAATTTTCTGCCGTTACCCTGTCCGCCAAAGCTCTATGCACATGAGCTGCTACTTCGACGTTTCGCACCTTTTGCTGCTCTATTAGTACTTCATATTTTTTGTATTCGGTCTCGATTTTTCTCAATCTTTTAAGCTCTTCGAGCTTAATCAACGTCCGGGCACGGAGCCAGTGGAGGAGTGGGATAATCCCTTTCACGGCGCCGTATATTACGCCTATGGCGAGCGCGATCTTTGTGACGATTGCTATAATTTCCACGCGCCGGCAAATATACTCTGTTTCGGTTTAGTAGGCAAGTTTATGTACGCCTTGGCTGAATTGTTTTGGCTACGTCGCATAATGCAGGTTGTGCGACGCTTAACGGCATTCAGCCCAAGCCAGCTTGTTGCCGCTTTTATGTGTAATCACGCCGTCATCCCGAAATAGGATGTGGAGTTCAATCACCCCCCGCAGATCTTTGTCACCAAAGGCGATCTCCAAGCAACGACTCCCCAAGGAACTAACAGTCTGATTTTTCCCGAGAGCTGTTACGTAAATGGTCCCGTCATTTTTGGCGTTTACTCCTGCAAAATTAAGCTCAAGACCGCGAAAGCTGAGAAAGCAATAGAGATCGCCGTCATCGTAAAACCCCATGTTTTTGCAGTTTACGGGTTTCTTCAAGGTCTCAACTAGTGCGGCTTCTTTCTGCCTATGCGCCTCAACTTCAGGGGAAACCGGTTTCGATTCCGCTGAGATGGCGGTTCCCTGAACTACGAAACTGACGGTAATCGCTAAGAGTATTCCCGTTGGGATCCGCAGGATGTCCTTGAAGAATGCTTTCACCGTAGTGCTATATCTTTTTTACCTCTTCCAGCACACGGCTATATATCTGAGCGATGGTATCACCCAAGGGCTTTGCCTCAGTTTTAAGATAAGAGCCCTGCATTGCAACCTTACTTAATAAGGCAATAACGATCTCTTTTGCCATCTCTTCAGCTGCTTGCATAGTATTCTCCTTCTGGTTTGTTGACGTTGATTAATCATCAACGCCAGGTTGGATGCGATTGCAAAAGTTGTTCGCCATATACGGATGATTTACCGCAAGGCTAAACTACGGGAAACGGCGCTCAATGAGTTTCGAAAGTATATTCAGCCACAGAACGAGCCACAAAAATTTATCGACGAGATCCTAAAGCCTTATTCAGACGCCTTACAGATCATCAAAACCGGCACATATCAAAGTGATAGAGGTGCTGAAGCAGTAAACTCGTTATTTCGATGGCTAAATCAGATCGATAATTTTGATTGGGTTCCGCCAGCGATTGTTTACCTATCTCAGAATCGTCACTCGCCGGAGAAACTGAAGCAATTTTTTTCTGACCTTGAACGGTTGGCAGCGGGTTTAATGATCTTGCGAGCAGATATCAATGAGAGGATTGAACGGTATGGTCGGCGTCTTACGGCTATTCAAACAGGAGGCAATTTACAGGAAGTGGCCTCGCCCCTTCAGTTAACTACCGATGAGGCCAGACGAATCATGGAGACGTTGAATGGAGATCTATACCTGATGAAAAGAATTCGGCAATACGTTCTACTACGCCTGGACTCTTCGCTTGCACAGGCGGAGGCGGTTTACGACTACCCCAATCATCTCTGTCGAGCATGTACTCCCGCAAAACCCGAACAAGTCCAGTGTATGGGTTAAGTGGTTTCCTATCGACAAAGAGCGAGAGCAGTACGTTCATCGCATAGGGAATTTGGCTTTGTTATCGCGAAAAAAGAATGCCGAGGCACAAAATTACGATTTCGAAAAGAAAAAGGACAAATATTCGCGACAAAAAAAGGTATTTCCCCTTTCGTATTGACTACGCAGGTCTTAAACAAAAAAGAATGGACGCCTGCCATAATCAACGACCGGCAAAAAGAACTTTTACAAAAACTGAAATCACTATGGCGTTTGTAAGTTAAAGTATGGCGGCGCCACTTCCGGGTCGCACCAAGGCAAGTTCTTGATTTCTAATCTAAGTTGTCATGAAAGGCATCGGTTATGCGCTTAGAGAGCAGTTGTCAAATCGAGTGTAAAAAGAACTAAGCAGCGTCCCTCACCTCTGCACCGTTGTTGCACTTTAGTCCGCGCGCGACTTGGTCCACCAAGTTTGGCGCATTGAGTTTTCTAAAGCTCATCTCGGCCACCATGAGCGTCTTCCAGATCAAGCAGGTCGCGTTGAGCTGCGACTTGAATCTCCTCGAGGCTGCGGTTCGGAGCCGCACCCGGGAAAACGGCGATTCCACCACGTTCGATGTCCGCAGGTGTTTCCAATGCTCGCGGGGATAGTCGTAGTACGTCACGAGCCGCTCCCAGTTCTCCACCACCGTCTTGATCGCCTTGGGACTGTGCCGAAACGCTTGCTCGAATTTCTTTCGCTCCTCTAACGCCTGTTCGCGGCTCTCGGCGTACATCATGGCTTGGAGATGGCGCTTGACTTGGCTCTGCTCTTTTCGACTCACCGTGTCGATCACGTTGAGCATCTTATGATTCCAGCACAACTGTTGTTGAGCCTGGGGATAGACCTCGCTCACCGCCGCCCATAACCCCAGATTGCCGTCGCCAACAAAGAGCCGGGGCTGCTTTAACCCGCGGCCTTTGAGCTGACGTAAGACACTGGCCCACGACTCCTTGCTCTCCCGGTAGCCTGCTTCCAACGCCAAAAAACACTTGCTACCGTCCCTCTTTACTCCGATCACGACCAGCAACGCCGCCTTCTCCTTGCCCACCCCCGCTTTGACGTAGATCCCATCGGCCCAAAGTACGCCCAACGGGCTTGCTCGATCGGCACGTTTGTCCACTGCGTATATTCGTTTTGCCACTTCTCCTTGAGCCGCTGTAGCGAGCTGGCCGATAGCGGAGCCCTCTCGCCCAACAAATGGCGCAATGCCAACTCAAAATCGCCGCTGGCCAGTCCGTGTAAATAGAGCTCCGGCATCAGATCTCGCACTTCTTGGGTCTGACGCTTAAACATCGGCAGCACCTTGGACTTAAATCGCTCGCTCAAATCTCTCACCCGGGGCCGCTCGATCTCGATAGTCCCTAAACTCATCGCCAATCGCCGCGGCCTGCCGTAGCCGTTGCGATAACCCGGCTGCTCCACCGCCTTTACCTTGCGCTCGCTTTTCTCCCGCCCCAGCCATTCCCTCACCTCTTGCTCCAATAAATCCTGCAAGTGCCCCCGGATCTTCTCCCGCGCAAACTGCTCCAACTCCGCATAGAAAATTTCCTTTGATTCGCTTCCCCCAATATGTTTCTCTTCCACCGGCGTATCCTTTCTCTGCCTGCTCCAACAGGCAGCCTTTCGTTTAAACTCTACGAAAGGGTACGCCACCTATTTCCTATTTCCACTCTCTTTGATCGTAGCTCCGCTTAGACTGGCTTTTTGATGCCGAAAAGCGACTCCTAACGAACGCGATGCCGCGCGCGAATCGCCATTTCTTGCCGGGCTACGTCTGGCACATCACTCACCAATGCAGAGAAGGCAGTTCCAATCGCTCAATCGCTGCGCTCCGTTCAAGACGTTTGATTAAGTTAGGGATCTGAGCTTCAGCTAACTCGCAAGCTGAGATCGGCAGTCGTATTTGCGCTGGCTTTTCGAAACGAAGAAGCGTTGCGGTCTAGCGGTCCTGAATTACATCGTTACGTGCAATCACGTTCACCTTTGATTAGAGACACCGGTCCAAAGGTTATCACCGATAGCATGCAGCCAATCGCTGGCCGCAGTGGGCAAGAATACAATCAGCGCAAAGGACGGCACCGCGCATTCTGGGAAGACCGCTATCATGCCACGGCCGTCGAGGCTAACGAGCACCTGCAACGTTGTCTTGTTTACATCGATCTGAACATGGTTCGCGCCGGAGTGGTTAGGCAGCCCTATAATTGGACACATGCTGGTTGTCGAGAGATTCAGAATCCACCGAAGCGGTACGGGATTATTCATCTCCGGGAGTTAAGTCCGTTATGTGGATTTGGTGAGATCGCGGAATTTCAGCTAGCACACGGTCGGTGGATAGACGATTCTCTCACCCGTGTGAGGATGGTGAGAGAAGGTCGTTGGTCCGAAGCGATCGCGATTGGCAAGTTGAACTTTGTTACGAAGATGAAGAGCGAACTCGGATTGAAAGGCTCGCGTCGCGAAGTTATTGATGAGAGCGGCACATATGCGATCCGGGAGCAGAGTGAAGCTTATGGCCCAATTTTAGCCGTAAAAACGACGAGGTGCTAAGCTCGGAAAACACTAGATTTTGGAACGAGAATTCTGAAGTTACCGCGACTTAGCTTAGTCCGACCCAGGAGTTCCATAAACTGCCGGTCCCGACGCCAAGATTGTTGTTGAAGAAACTAAGCACGGCACGGCGATCAAGGTCACACTGTACTCCACTAAGAAGCCATGAAATTTTTCTGTTGACGCCGCGTAAAGTCAGACATAGAAAACTGTATCGGTGGGTTGGCTAACCACGTTAAATAAGGGCCATGAACTGGAAGTCGAGGACGCAAAAACTTGAGTAACATTCGATCTACAAACGATGCCGTTTCGGCAGGAGGTTTTTCAACATGCAAAGTCGTCCCGTTCTCTTGACTGTTACTGTTCTCGGACTCGTCCTCGCCGCGCGCCTCTGGGCGCAACCACCATCGGTGCA
Source organism: uncultured delta proteobacterium (assembly GCA_963745835.1). GTDB lineage: Bacteria > Desulfobacterota > Binatia > UBA9968 > UBA9968 > WHTF01. The sequence continues at coordinate 282,122 of CAVUZH010000022.1, read as the reverse complement.
GCCGCCGGGAAAGACCGGCCTCCGATTTCAGGGGTACTGGATGGGCATCGATCCGCTGGACGGAGGTGATTCGCGCCGCAGCCTCGTACAACTGGAGAACGGGATGTTTGCGCTGGCCGGGCGCGACACCGCCCTCACGCTGTGTGATGGGACCGATCGCGGCTTCATCAGCTTCGCCGATGGCGTAGTGGTGGAAAAGAACTTGCTACAGAGCAACGGCCTGACTATCGCATGCTCCAACACCGGCGCGCTGGTGGTTTTGCGCGTTCGGTACGAGCTCGTCGGCAACGGCGCGATGATCGAGAATACGACCACACTGAACGGGACGCCAGTGAGCAGGATCGTTTTCCACAAGGTGAGTCACGACTAGCAATGGCGAGGACCGGAGCGACTTGTGCTGGATCGAATGTCACGAGATACGTGTCAGACTTGCCTAACTCTACTAACTCGCCTTCGTCGTTGGGCGGCATTTTCCTGATCGCCTTTTGTATTGCCACTTCCGGGTGGGACCAAGGCAAGTTCTTGATTGACTAATCTAAGTTGTCATGAAAGGCATCGGTTATGCGCTTAGACTGGCTTTTTTGATGCCGAAAAGCGACTCCTAACGAATCCGATGCCGCGCGCGAATCGCCATTTCTTGCCGGGCTACCTCTGGCACATCACTCACCAATGCAGAGAAGGCACTTTCAATCGGTCAATCGCTGCGCTCCGTTCAAGACCTTTGATTAAGATAGGGATCTGACCTTCAGCTACCTCGGAAGCTGCGATCGGCAGTCGTATTTGCGCTGAGTTTTCGAAGCGAAGAAGCGCTTCGGTCTGGCCGTACGTGATTACATAGTGACCTGCAACCACGTTCAGTTTTTGATTAGAGACACCGGTCCAAAGGTTATCGCCGATAGCATGCAGCTGATCGCTGGCCGCAGTGCGCAAGAATACAAATCAGCGCAAAGGACGCTCCGGTGCATTCTCGGAGGAACATTACCATGCGACTGCAATCAAAGCTGACGAGAATTTATACCGTTGCGGAGGATAGGCAGAGAAGGGCGTAGTCGGAAAGTCACACGCTCCCCTGAAGTCAGCTAGTCCGCTTGTTCAGACTTCGTGGGCGAAGCGCTGGCGCGAACCACGAGGAGGGTTGCAAGTTGCGCGATCAGGGTTGTCTTGTGCGTCGCGGCGGTCTCGTAGTTCACCGTCGCCTCCGTGGCAATTAGAAAGGCAGCCCACAGAGCGAGACTGACTGCAAACGCTTGCGCGACTTCTGCAGCCGCGCCGTTCCCGTCACGCCGCATAACTCGCCATGCACGCCAGAACAGGATGCTGCCGAGCAACTCCCACAAAATAACTCCGGCGAAGAGCACGCCCGCGACGCTCGTTGGTACCCCATGAGCGCCGACCGTCTTCTTCACAAGATCAAAATTGTAAGAGGCGAGCTTGAAATCACTGGGGAGCACGTCCAGCTGCCTCATCGCATCAGCGAAGTTCGTGAGCGTTACGAGGTTCAGCCAGATCGCCCAGAAGAGTACGAGACCGGTCTGTATGGTTGAGAATCGGAGCTTCGTGAGCATCACTAAGAAAACAGTCGATGGATATAGCGGCGTAGATATTAAGTGACTGCGCTCGGATTGCAAATCTACACTTCAGCCCGCGGCAGGTCTACAGGGGTCCTTATGCCGCAGCGAAATCGGGGTGGTCGCGGAGAACCATCAACTGCTCGGGCCGGAGGGATAAAATCGCAAACGCTCGACCGTCGCGATCGGCGAATTCGACGTCGTACGCGCCGTCTGGGTAGCTCGTCACAACGGTGCCGATCTGCCCTCGGCGTAAAAGCAAAACCCGACCGCTCTCAAAGTGCTTCGTTCGCAGATCTTGCCACAATGCGATCACGTCGTGCATTTTAATTTCGTCAAGCATATTTAGACTATATAGCAAGTTACCAGGCGCGGAAAGTCTTCGCCGTCCTCGGACAATCCACGCCGTCAAAACCGTCCCGCTCCCTTTCTCCGTTTCTAACGCAAACCGCAGAACGTAAAGCTCTCTGTGCCCGTTGTTTCCGAACGGTTCAGCGTCCGCTGAATTCTCGGCTGCCGAAAAAATCGCCTGACGTAAGACACCGGTATTCGCTAGCGTAATACCAAGCGCCGATTCAAAAAGCCGTGCCTTATGCCGCCCCTCTCGGTGACGAGGGTCAGCACATAGTCCTCAAGCTTTGTCCCGAGGTCCGCTCGATCTCCATTGGGTAGCCGCATACATCAAGCCTTTGACAGACCAAACAGCAACCGTCAACAGAAGCCGAGATAGCGGTGGCGGCGCTACTCCGTTCGCCAAGACCGTGCCTGTATCTACGGGGGAGTGAAGTTTCGCAGAGACCGGGTCTAGGGGTCGATCCCGAGGACGACCTGATTGCACAATTCAGAGTGTAAGTCTCGCGCACCAACCATTAGCAGAATTTCATGCGAAGACTTCTTCCGGCGTGCCTGCTCCTGCTGCTCGTGGGGTGTGGCGATAGAGCGAAGGATATATACGAACCGCCCAGTTCGAAGAGAAGCAGAACAATAGGCCGCACGTTACCAAGGGGCGGCGCCACTTCCGACCCCGGAAGTCCCATCCGATTTCGAAGAGCGCCGGACGATCGCTAACGATCTTGACCGCTTTCAGTTACGGCTCACTTCATGTTCAAGCGTTTAAACTTGCCTTGACGCGCGGTCTCCAGCAGGAGATGGCTCAGACTGGATGGTTGCAGTGGAAACAAGACAATAACTTATGCCAGACCCTAATGACCGCTGAGGTCAACTACGCCGCGGTGAAGCAGCAGTGGCGAGCCGTAGAACTTAGCACTTGCAGCGAAACTAATTGACCGTGACACGCCGCCCGGTAAAGGTGTCGGAAAAAACGAACTCGCCGGGCTCCGAGACGGGATCGTCGTCCGGGCCAAAGAAGCGAACCTGAAAGGTTCCTTCCACCTCCGCACATTTATTTGTGAATGACATAACGGTATCAACCCGAGCGGTCCGAAGCGGCGGAACACCTACGTCGCCGTTGCCGCCACTAAAAGTAAACGCCAAACCTGTCGAGCGCAGTTCTCGAGCCCCGGTCTTTTTCCAGGCACCCTGTATGTGACCAAAACTGCGGGCCGCTTCCGCCGAGCTGGCGCTTTGATAAGTACCATCTTGTGAAAACGTCCATAGGCTCTGCGTGCCGCTGCTCTCTCTGACAAAGTAGGTTCCCTGAAAGCAGCCGCCATCAGCGTCGGCGTAAGGGGTTACGGTCAGGATGCCACTCAGTGTTAGGATAAAGGATAACAAAGCCGTACGAACCTGCGATGTCATAAAACCTCCTATGATAGTTGCCCTTCTCCGTAGGACAGTTGTTTGTTGTCGTAAGATCAAGAAATTGAACAAACGAGTCAACAGTTTAGTCGCTGGTAGTAATATCCCTTTTTTCAAAAAATTCTGTCAAGCACTTCTCGTCCGATAAGCATTGTGATCACGGCCCGGCCTATACCACTATTCGCCCGCGGTTGTTTCTGGATCCGGGTTCGGTAATCGGCGCTGGGTAACAGCGAGATTGGTGTACTTAGGACGGGAGTGGGGAGGGTGAGTGTAAAGGAGCTTGGAAGGCGGCTGCATCGCGATCCTTCCGTCATCAGCCGGTTATACTCAGCGTATGCGGCGGCTCGGGACCTAAAACTGAGAAGGGCCTGCTGCAGCAGCTGAAGTCATAACGCAATACGCAAGCCTGACACTGCCGGGCCATTGAATGGTGCTACAGGATTTCTGGATGCTGTGGTGGGCTACTGATTCAGGCGCAAAGCAATTCCATGTGAGCGAACACCCCTAATTTGTTCCTCGTTGAGTAGATGTTTGCCATTATCTGAGTCGCCCGTGTCTCCGGTGCACACAGTAGCCGATGATCCCTTGCCGAAAGCGGCGCAAGCCTTGGCCGTGGCAAAGCCACGGCAATCACAATAAGTAAGGCTAGAGAAGCAAAGATAATGATGCAACATTGCATTCGAGTACGTGACCGAAGGAACTCTCGATCTTGCACATCAAACAGAATTGAGACAATTTGGGCTTCGCGATCGGCTGCTATTTCTCTGATCGGTGGTTTATATTTTTTTGGGGGAGACCACTATGGATCTTGTTAGCGATTTGCTGAAAACGTTGGACCAGATGGTAAATGACCAGTTTGAGAGCGTGGAGTTCAAAAAGTTTTTCGCCGTGCCGTTAACGTTAGAGCGGGGACGTTTCTATGTCGTGCAGAGTGCGCTCTACACGAGTAATCGGCGCGATTGCTGGGGCTACGTCCAGGGCAGCGCGCCGCTCGCGGTGAAGCGGGTGATTTGGGAGCACGAAAGCGATGAGCTGATCAACGACCCGCGCGCAGGCATGGATCATTACTCTCTGACCGTCAAGCAGGGCGAGGTGATCGGCTTGAAGCCGGAAGACTTTGAAAACGCCGAGGTGCCGGCAATGGTGCAGGCCTGCTTCTACGCCTGGCACCACGTCGCGCTGCGCAGCCATTGGTTAACGGCCTACACTGCGTCGCACATGCTCGAGCGCCGAAATAACGGCAAGATCATCAACGGGGGCGGCATGTCGTATCGGGTCGGCAAGAAATTCGAAAATGAGCTCGGCATCAATCTCAAGAAAATGATCTCTATCGACGTTCACGTTGCCGCGGACACTGAGCACTCGGAGAATATCTCCGAGATGTTCGAACGTTACGTGAAGACGCCTGAAGATCGCGATTTGGTGTTGCAGGGCGCGCGCGACTCGATGGCCATCGACCGAGCCTATCGGGGCGCCCTGGGCTACTACATGGAACAGCTCCGCTGAGAATTACCGATCCTGTGCGCGGTGACACCTTTCACCCCCGCCATTGCATCAGAGAGAATTACGTCGAAGGACAACTATGAAGTTACTGTTTGTGGCATGTATCATCACTGGCTTGACCGCCAGTACCGTTAGCGCCGCTGAGCCGGCCAAAGTTCGGATTTCCTATTCTAGCCGTAGCAACGCCATGACTCCCTTTTATTTTGCGGTGCAAAAGGGGTTCTTCGCGGCAGAGGGAATGGATGCGGAGTTGATTCAGATCAATCCGCGGCTTGGAGCCACCGCGGTGTTGAACGGTGACGTGGATTTCACGACAACGTTCGGCAGCACGCTACGCGCCATTATCGGCGGTTTTCCGCTCAAGTTCGTGGCGGTTTCCGTGCGCAAGACCGATCACTTCCTAGTGGCCCGGCCGGAGCTGAAAGAGCTGAAGGATTTAAAGGACAAGCGGCTCGCCGTGTCGACTCTATTCGGCACGGATCAACGTGCCGCCGAGGAGATGCTCCGGGGCAAAGGTTTTCCTCCCACTTTCGTAAAGCCGATCGCGCTCGGCGATGCGCCGGTACGGGCGCAGGCGCTCCGTTCGGGGATAGTGGAGGCGGCATCGCTCTCGCCGCCGTTCGATCTCGCTCTCAAGAACGAGGGCTACTCCGTACTCGCTGGCCCGCAGGATGTCGAGTACGCGCTGCCGAGTTCCGGGCTCGCTGTCGCGAACCGGCTGTTGCAGCAAGATCCGCAGCGTGTAAAACGCGCGGCGAGGGCGCTGATGCGGGCGCACCGCTACGTCTTCGATAACAAGAAGGAGGTTATGCCCCTCCTCATGCGCTATCTCCAGCAGTCGCCGGAGGTCGCTGAACGTTCGTACGAGCTGCTCGCCAACTCCCTTAGCAAGACCGGCGAGATCACCGATCAGGAATGGGACATCTTAACGGAAAAAAAGAAGCCAGTAGATGAAGTGCGGGACTTTTCGCTGCTTCGCGAAGTGCAGAAGGAACTGAAGCTCAAATAATCAGCTTGCGCTGTAAGATGAAAGTGGCGGTGCCGGTTTAGCTCCGTCTAGCCTCATGATTTCATCTAGACAAAAGCATTGCGGCTCCAGCTCGCAAAAACTGAATCCTTCGCGGGCTTAGCTTTCGACGAAATCGCGGGCGGGGTCGGAACACGCTATGTCTAAGTCAGCGTTTTCATCCCACAGTAGGGTATTTCTCGGCCTTAGAGCCTCACTTTCGGAAGCGTATACGCGTCAGTGTCCTCCATCACTCTGCGATGCATGGTTTTGAATCCGAGTTCGCTCTTCACCTTTTAGACGAAGGTAAAATCGCCAACCGCAATCGCCTCCGACCAGCGTTCGTCTCGTCCACCGATCTCGCGGCTCAGCGTGTGGGCGCGCGCAGAAAGCGCCTCGACGCTCTCTTCGGCTCTTTGGCTAGGCCGCTAAGCGATTCCCTTGCCGAGCTCGGTTGTGCATGGGCATTGATCGGGGAAGCGCTCGCAGTCGATATCGACAGCCGGCGCGGGCGCGCTTTCAACCGATTCTTTTTTGATCTGCGCTCTGAGGGTTTGGGTGATCAGCAACCAGACCGCGACCGTTACCAATAACACCCAAGTCATCCAGCTGGTATCGAGGGGCATGGGAATTTTTCCATCTGGAGCCGCCCGCTTGAGCCAAATGAGAATAACCACCGCGCCTAGCGCCTCGGCGATTCTCGCGGCAATGCCATCGACGGCTATCTTCACTGACGAGCGCTGCGTGGACGCGACCGGGATAAACGCCTGTTCCCAGATCGACCGGTGCACGGAGGAGCGCAATCCGCCCTCAGTGACTCGCAGCACCGAAAGGCCAAGGGCCGTTGCCGCGGCGGTCGCGAAGGTGGCGCCGCCGATCAGAGCAAGCGGCAGCACCATGAGCCCGCCGCGCAATCCGACCTTGTCCTGAATCGTCGGCGTGGCAAACAGTTGCAGCAGCAACGAGCTGAAATTCAGCAGGATATAGAAATTGGCGAAGAAATTCGCGTTGCCTTGGGATCCCATATTGGCGCTGGTTGCGGCGGCATAGAATTGGAAATCGATGAGCAAGCCGGCCAGCGCTCCGGTCATGGCAATGAATAGAAGGGTTTGCGCGTACCTATTCGACAGCGGAACCAGAAAACCGAATCTGTTTTTTGGCTCATCGGCTTGCGTCGTTACGATGTTGCTTGGAAAGCGCTTATGGATTTGCCGCACCAGGACAGCCACCCCAGCAATCATCATTGCGCCGGAAAATATCATCCATTTCGGATGTAGATAGGGAGCGAGTCCCTTGGCGATCAGTCCACCGAGCATGCCGCCGGCGAGTGTCGCCGCGCCGATCTTGCTGAACGCCCGCGCTGCCTCGCGTTTCTCCACATTTTCGAAGATGTCCGAGGCCAGCAGCCACAGACTTGCGAAGATGATTCCGAAGATTGCCGGGATGAACATAAACACCGCCAATAGCAGCGTGCTTTCGCCCGGCTTTAAAAACGGCGCCGTCAAAGCCAGTACCGCGGCCGCAAATAACAGTATCCCGACTCGGGCTGAGCGCGCGCCCCAGATCTTCATAGCCTTGACGAACAACAGCGCCAGCGGCAACGCGGCCCCGGCGATATTGATATAGATGAGCGGCAGTTGTAACAGGCCGCCACCGCCTTGAAAGAACAGCGCGTCGCGACCGGTTTTGGCAATGATAAAAGCCAACGTGGTTAACCCAAGCGCGAGCGCGAGAGACACGATTGCTGCGTCAGTTTGTTTTCGAGGCGTCATTGTTTTTGTCCGCCGTAGATGACGAATCCCGGATTGTTCATATCGTAATTTGCGATGGATCAGCCGTTTGCCAATATGCCCAACTTAGCCGCCCAAGTCGACCGATTTGGCTCAATTTATCGAAGGTGAATCGTTTATGTCCGCGCCGGAGGATGCTTTTCGGCACGGCGATTTTGCCAGTTGATCGGAAACAATCCGGCTTGCCAGTGCAGTCGAGAGAACTCGACGGAGCGGACACTATCGTGATGGTGGAGAGTAACTACTCCACCTATTCGCCATATTGTTGAATCAGCTTTGCCACCAGGGCGGTCCAGCCGGTCTGATGGCTGGCGCCGATGCCCGCGCCATTATCGCCGTGAAAATACTCGTTGAAAGGAATCAAGTCGCGCCAGTAAGGATCGCTTTGAAACTTCTCGTTGCCGCCGAAGACCGGCCGTTGCCCGTCCTGATCGCGGGTAAAGATGCGGGTTAGCCGTTGCGAAATCTCTCCTGCGACCTGCCAGAGATTGGCTGTCCGACCGGAGCCGGTCGGACATTCTACCTTGTAGCTATCGCCGAGAAAGAAATGAAATTTCTGCAGCGATTCGATAAGCAGGAAATTGACTGGAAACCAGATCGGCCCGCGCCAGTTGGAATTGCCGCCGAAAAGACCGGTGCTCGATTCCGCTGGCTCGTAATCGACCCGATACTCCATGCCATCGACTTTGAGCGTGTACGGGTGGTCGCGGTGGTACCGCGACAGCGCGCGGATGCCATAGGGAGACAAGAACTCATTCTCGTCGAGCATGTATCGCAGCACGCGTGTTAGGCGATGACGGTTTACCAACGATAGAAACCGTTGCGGACCTTCGTCGGTGGATCTCGTTTCGATGTGTTCACTCAACCCGGGGCGATTCTCGAGGAACCATTGCATGCGTCTTTTGAAGCCCGGCAAAGCGTCCACTGTCCCCGGATCTAACGTTTCAACCGCGTAGAGTGGGATCAGTCCGACCATTGACCGGACCTTCATTGGCAGCCGCTCGCCGCTGGTCATGTTCAAGACGTCGTAATAGAAACCGTCTTCGACGTTCCACAGCTTGATGCCGGCGCCGCCAAGATTGTTTATCGCCTCGCAAATGTAAACGAAATGTTCGAAGAACTTGCTCGCTACGTCTTCATAAACGGGATTCTCGCGCGCCAGTTCCAGTGCAATCGCCAGCATGTTGAGGCAGTACATGCCCATCCAGCTGGTTGCGTCCGATTGCTCGAGATACCCGCCGGTCGGCAGTGGCGCGCTGCGATCGAATACACCAATATTGTCGAGACCTAAAAAGCCGCCCTGGAAAATGTTTCTGCCCGCGGTATCTTTCCGGTTGACCCACCAGGTGAAATTCAACAGCAATTTTTGGAAGATTCGCTCGAGGAACTGACGGTCGCCCACGCCGCGGCGCTTTTTTTCCACCTTATACACCCGCCACGCTGCCCATGCATGCACCGGCGGGTTGACATCGCCGAAGGCCCACTCGTATGCCGGTAACTGACCGTTGGGATGCATGTACCATTCCCGAGTCATCAGCAGCAGTTGCTGCTTGGCGAAATCCGCATCGACCAAGGCAAGCGCAATGCAATGAAAGGCGAGATCCCAGGCGGCATACCATGGGTATTCCCATTTGTCCGGCATCGAGATCACGTCGGCATTGTAAAGATGCCGCCATTCCGAATTCCGGCCTTCGAGACGTTCGCGCGGGGGTTCGGGGCCGCAGGGGTCGCCTTTGAGCCAGCGGTCGACGTCGTAGTGATAAAATTGCTTGCTCCAAAGCAGACCGGCCAACGCCTGGCGCATAATATTGCGACGGTCCGGGCTGGTATTCTGTGGAATGACCGATCGATAGAACTCCTCCGCTTCGTCGCGGCGGTGCGCCACAAGCTGATCGAATTTTCCATCGAGCGTCTCACTCGACATCGGCGAAAGATTGCTGAAACGGAGCCGAGCCGTGAAGCTTGCGCCTGGCTGCAATACCGCTGAATAATGCGCTGCCGCTTTGGTTCCGGAAGACTCGGGATTCACGCCGTTCAAAGCTTTGTGAATCAAGTAGTCGTTGATGCCGTCTTTTACGAAGCTAGCGGCATTCTCAGCACTGAACAAACGGCTGTGATTGCTTTCATTCTCGGTGAACAGCAACTCGGGATCGCTCTCACAGTATAGCCAGCGTTTGCCGTAATAATAGTGATTGAGATTGATAGCCGCGATTTCCGCGGTCGCATCGCGACGCAGGCGCGGCCTGCGCGGATCGAGGCCCCATGCCCAGGTATTGCGAAACCAAATGGTTGGAAGTAGATGCAGCGGCGCAGACTCGGGTCCGCGGTTGATCGCCTCGATGCGAACTAAAATGTCATCAGGCGCCGCCTTGGCATATTCGATGAACACGTCGAAGTAGCGGTTATCGTCGAAAGCTCCGGTATCGACGAGCTCGAATTCCATGTCTCGCTTCGATCGCCTGCGGTTTTCCTCTACCAGTCGCGCATAGGGAAACTCGCGCTGCGGGTACTTGTAGAGAAACTTCATGTACGAGTGGGTCGGAGTCGAATCGAGATGAAAATAATATTCCTTGACGTCTTCGCCGTGATTGCCTTCGTTGCCAGTCAGCCCAAAAAGCCGTTCCTTGAGAAACGGGTCTTGGCCATTCCAAAGCGCCAAAGCGAAGCAGATATATTGATGGCGATCGGAGATGCCGCCGATGCCGTCTTCGCCCCAGCGGTAGGCGCGGCTGCGGGCGTGATCGTGCGGCAGATATTCCCAGGCGTTACCGTGAGGGCTGTAGTCCTCGCGCACCGTGCCCCATTGGCGGTCGGCTAAATAAGGTCCCCAGCGTTTCCAGTTCACCTTGCGCCGGCGATCCTCTTCGAGTCTTTCTTCTTCCTTGGTCACTCTACGTTCCTTGGCAGGTTGCGGAAGACGGGATTAAACGTGCAAGAATTCTGATCTCATTGTTCGCGCCAAAAATTGGCCATGCCTGAACTGTGTGCTTTCCATTCTATTGCATCGTCTAAGATTTTTCATTCGTTAGCCCTAATCCGGCAATAGCTCACGTCACTAGTCGGTCAGCGACGCCAGCGAGTCTGGAAACCGTGGGCACGTGAACGTACAGGTGTCTGCAGGCCCGGGCCACCGGTAACATCACCCTTGGTGGCTTGGGGAGTCGCCCTCAAGGCACTGCCCCATTGCCCACGGTTGTAGGGCTCGCGGGCCGAGCCGGTCTGAAAAACGTCGGATCACGATTAGATGCTACTTGAAAGTCATTCTATGCGACAGCGGCCGCTTCTCAGATGCAAGAACCAGCCGATCTAATTGCAGTATGCTCAGGGACCCATGTTGAACATGCCGCTTTGCAGTTGGCGTCCAATGTGCTGCTCTTTGGATCATTGCGGAAATATTATGAGGACATGCTCGCATTTGGGCTCTTTGCCAGTTGCACGAGCAGGATTGAACGCCGCGCACCGTCATCAACTCTGAATTCGGTAAAACCTCAGAGGGTCCTTGGCGAAAAATTAATTGGCGCGAGCTCGACATCGATATTTTCTTGTCTCTGTATCTCGAAGAAACGTTCACGCAACGCATTGATATTCACTTTGGCCGGCACTGAAATGTTTGCTTCAAGCCGGAAGATCGGCGTGCCGCTGTCCGGAGCTGCATACGTCTTGGTCTCCATCGATTCGATGTTGACACCCAGAGCGCTCAACACGCCGCTCAACTGATAAACGATGCCTGGGTGGTCCATGCACGACGCAGTCAGGCGATAGGGGAGATAAGATTCTGCGGTCTTGCGTTTGGACGGGGTTTTGATGGAAATGGTCAGAGCGGTCTGCGCTTCGAGGGCTCGGTGATCATTGGCAATCTTAAAGAGGCTGCCGCTGTCGCCGGTGAGCAAAAGGATTACGGCAAATTCGCCGCAGAAAACAGCCATCTTGCTATCCTCGATGTTGCAGCCGTGGCCCGAGATGAATTCCGAAAGCTTTTCGACGAGACCCACCTGATCGGGTCCCACCGCCGTCAGAATAAGATGATCTTTTTCAGCCATAGACACTCTGTTTAATCACGCCAGGAAGAAACCGTTAATGATCGCATCGTGCCACAGTTTCGCCACCGGCGTGGCAATGCCCTGCGGCAGGCCGGGCTCCGTGTGAGACCAGGTATGGACTCCCGCGCCGATGGAGACGCAACGAACTTTCGGTGCAGGATTCAGTTTGGCAAACAGCGACAGCCCCTTGTCACAGCGGGACAAGGTGACGGTATCGTCGTTGATCCCGTGAAGCGAGAGGAAAGGCGGCACAGGTTTGACTCCGGGACCGGATAATTCTCGTGTGTAGCCCCAATACCGTTGCACGAGACGCTCACTGTCTTTGGCCGACAAATTCAACCGCGCCGCCGCGGCCCGGGCAGCGGCCTCCAGGGCTTTCGCCGAATTTTTGTGCACGAAGTCTTCAGCTTTAAAGTTCGGCCGTTTCTTGCTTTTCTCCCAGCGCTCGAAGGTGAGCTCGATCAGCATCGGCAAGCCCATGCCTTTGTCTTTCATTCCTTCGTAGAGGTACCGGGCTGTATCGCGCCAGGTGCGAAGCCGCAGCTGATTAAACGGGAACTCCCAGTGGTCTCCGCTGACCTGTGGGTACATGTAACCGAATGGAGAAGTGCCGTAACCGATGACGCCGACGATATTGGGGACACGTTGCGTTGCCATCATGGCAAACGGCCCTCCGGTGGAATGGCCGTGGATATAGATCGAGAACTGGCTTTGCGGTAGATGGCGTCTGGCGGTTTCTTGAATGGCTTCCTCGAACGCCACTGGCCAAGCCGCCATGCGGTCATAAAACTCAGTACCTTGTCTGGCCGAGAGCGAGATCAAAGTTCCGTAGCTTTCGCGCTTCGAACCATCTTGCACGATCTCGTATTGGTCTCTGGTTATGTTAGTTTCTTTACTCCACAGCGGCGTGCGTGCCGACCCATCTGAGCGCTCGACATCGCCGGGCCAGTCCCTGCTTGGATCGAGCAGGTAGAACCTGCCGGGAAAAGTCATGCTGGCGACTTTGACGCCGAACTTCTGCGCCAGTATGCGAGCGATGCCCTCGACCGATTTATAATCCGATACGCCGCCGTGAAGGAGGAAGACGCCGATACGATTGCCGTCGGGCCCGAATGGAATCTTCGTAGCATCGGAGGGCTCGTAAACGACCACCCCGATATCCCATGCCATTTCCAAGGCATCAATGCGGAAGATGTCCTCACGGATGTTTAATGAGATGTCCGGCATCGCCGCAATCTCATGATGAAGCTTTAGAATTTCTTCACGGGAGACGACGGACGGCGGTTCCCAAATTGATCGGTTTGACATCGGCGAATGTTCTTTGAGGCACTGGTGAGTCTGACGACTTTAAGACTATGCAAAAGCCGACAACCCTGTCAATGCAAAGCGGCGGAAACGTCGTGCAGCACGCGGCCGCTTGAGTTCTTTGGAGCAGGAAAACCAAGCAACCCGGAAATCGTTGGGGCGAAATCGATAATGCGGACGTTTTGCAGCCGATGTCCCACGGCGATTCCCGGGCCATGGAAGAGCATGAGAGTGCGCATCGAACTTTGCTCCGGGTTGGCTCCATGACTTCCGTGCGGTTCGACTTGCGTGATCAGCGGCTCCGGTGTCGTTCGTGGATCAAAATCGTAGCCGGGGACGAGCTCGATGTAGACGTCTCCGCCCGAGGGACCGCCAATGCCCATTTCTGCGCCGTAAATTTCGGCATCATATACGTTTTTCACCACCGGTTGGTCGCCATCGCGCACCTCGCTGAGCAGCTCACCTACTTGACGCGCGAGTTCTTTACGTTCTTCGGCAGCGACGATACCGTTCTTGAAATCCATCGAGTTGATCAACAGGTAGTCATTGTTGATCGAAGGATAGAGAACTTTCGTCTTGGACAGATCGATGCGACCTTGTGCATCGATTACTAACAGCCCTTTCTGTTGTAGCAGCCGATTGATCGCAAAACGTTTATTCACCGCTTGCATGCCATGATCGGAAATCACCGCGATGATCGTGTCCGCCGGGCGATTGGCTAATAGAAGACCCAAATGATCATCAGAGGTTTTATAAACCTGCTCCAAGAATGGGCGCAGCCGATCTGCGACTTCTTTACGGTAAGTCGAAACCCCGGGGTCCAGATAGCCGCGCCAGAGGTGCTCGCTCTCATCCGGAAACGGGGTATAGGCAAAGAACAGGTCCCAGGGAAGATTCGCCAATGCCCAGCGGTTGGTCTCCATAAGCTGATGCTGAGCGAACCTCACAGTTTCGATATATCTCGCTTCCGCGCCGCCACTGCCGCCGCTGGGGATCGTTCGACCGAAGCTTCCCTGCTGATAGAGAATGCTCGCGCCGTTGCCAATGAATGAACGTACCGTTTCTCCGGCGCCCTCCAGCGCATCTTCGGGAGTAACCATGGCGCGGGCGGGTCGGGTGAAGTAAAGAAAAAAATCGCTGCCGTCGCCCCTGAGCTCGAACAGCCTGAAATAAACGCTGGCACTACGTTCGCCGGTGGTTTTGACTTCTACCGGGCCGCTCCAGAAGAGTTCCCCTGTGGCGCCGGCGGGGGTGCTTTTGAGTTTCACTTCTATGTCTTCGGTGTTGCGGCTGCGGGTGAGAAGCAAGGTGTCGTAGCCAATCTGTTCGTCTGCTGGATCATCGACGAGCAGACCGAAAAATTTGGAAGCGGCGACGGCGAAACTGATTTCGAGCGCGGGCGCATCGCTGGCCGGCAGCTTGTCCCAAGAAGTCGCCGGCTGCGGCTTGCTTAGCCGCGGCGTCACGATACCGTCCCGTCCGGCGATCATGCTGTAGCCGTGGAATCGTATCGTGTTTTCCGAATTTTCTGCTGCAAAGGAAGGAATATGGGAAATCACCACCTTTTTGCCGGCGCGTTGGGCAGCGGCCCAGATTGGCTCCGCAAGCAAAGGCGCCCCCGAAAAGCCAGCCATGCTGTCAAGAATCGTGAACTCGGCGCGGGGCTCGCGCGGCACTCGATTGCCGCTAATGCCGGTAACTCGCGGTGGCGCACCGGTCATCAGCGAGGCAAAGCCGGGCGCCGTCTTCGAGGGAAATCCGGGCCTCACATCATCGGCAAAAGCACCGCCGGCAATGAGCTTTGCCAGATTGGGCAGCTTTCCTTGGCGAGTCAATTCATCGACAAAGGTTGGGACCGTGCCATCCCATGCAAGCACGATCGCTTTTGCTGTCTGGCCGTGAGTCGCGCCGGGAATGGCGGCGGCGAAGATGGCACACGCTAAAAATACGATTCTACGGAGAAAAATATGCATTGAGATGACGAGAGTAGCCGATGTGAAAACAAGCTGTCAATGTGGTGCCTGCTAAGAGATTCTGCGGAACGGTTGCGGCTGCCGCGATTATTTCATAATCAATGCTGATACCTTCCGTGGGATGTTCCATTCTTTTACGGAGACCCAGGGAGTCCGGAAAGGCAATCGATGGCAAAAAAAATTCCCGCCGAGTTTGAAAAACACGGCCACTTGCGTGTCGACGATTACTATTGGCTAAAAGACCGGGATAATCCCGATGTGATCGCTTACCTGAAAGCCGAGAACGAGTATTCCGATCGTATCATGGCTCATACCAAGCCGTTGGAGGAAAAGGTCTTCGAAGAAATAAAATCCCGAATCGCCCAAACGGACATGTCGGTGCCCTACAAACGTGACGGTTATTTCTATTACACCCGCTACGAACAGGGGAAAGAGTATCCAATTTTCGCGCGCAGGAAAGGTTCGCTGGATCAGCCGGAAGAGATCATGCTCGATGCCAACGTGCTGGCACAGGGCCATGATTTTTTTTCCATCGGCGGCTGGGCCCTCAGCGCCGATCAAAATCTCATGGCGTATGCGGTGGATACGCAAGGCCGAAGGGTGTTTACGATTTACATCAAGAATCTCATGACCGGGGAACTGTTGCCGGACGTCATCCCCAACGTCACGGAAAATCTCACCTGGGCCGACGATAACTCGACGCTTTTTTATGCCAAGCAGGACCTAAAGACCTTGCGCGCTTATCAGATCTACCGCCACAGGCTCGTTAGCTCCGCGGATACCGATCAGCTGGTGTTTGAGGAATCCGATGAAACTTATGTGGCCTATGTCTACAAGACTAAATCGAAAAAATATTTAATGATTGTTTCGGCACAAACGCTCAGCCAGGAATATCGTTATCTTGAGGCTCAAGATCCGTTTGGCGAATTCAAAATCTTTTTACCGCGGCAGCGCGAACACGAATATTCAATCGATCACTTCGCCGATCGCTTCCTGATACGCACCAATGATCAGGCGAAAAATTTTCGCCTCATGGTCACGCCGGTGGAAAAAATCGGCAAAGAGCATTGGCAAGAAATCGTTCCGAATCGGCAAGATGTCTATCTCGGCGACTTCGAGATTTTTAAAGACTATCTGGTTTTGGAGGAGCGTAACCGGGGTCTGACCCAGATCCGCATCATACCCTGGTCGGGCGGACAAGGCTATTATCTTCCGTTCGATGAGCCGGCGTATCGCGCCAATGTTGGAATTAATCCGGAGTTTGACACAATCGTCCTGCGCTACGAGTACACTTCGATGAAGACGCCATTGTCGATTTATGATTACGACATGGTCACGCACGAACGGACGTTGCTGAAACAAGAACAAGTATTGGGCGGTTTCAACTCAGGTAATTATGATTCGGAGCGCCTGCATGCAACCGCTCCGGACGGCGTTGAGGTGCCGATTTCTCTGGTTTATCGCAAGGGATTGAAGCGAAACGGCGAGAATCCGCTGCTCCTCTACGGTTACGGCTCCTACGGCGCCAGTATCGATCCTGCATTTTCTTCGCCGCGCTTGAGCCTGATCGATCGCGGATTTATTTTCGCCATCGCTCACGTCCGTGGCGGTCAAGAGTTGGAGCGGCAGTGGTATGATGACGGCAGGCTCTTGAAAAAGAAAAATACCTTTACCGACTTCATTGCTTGCGCCGAATATCTGATCCGCGAGAAATTTACCCGACCGGAAAAGCTGTTCGCCATGGGCCGCAGTGCGGGCGGCCTGCTGATGGGAGCAGTCGCCAACATGCGGCCGGATTTATTCAAGGGAATTGTTGCCGAGGTGCCATTTGTCGATGTGATCACAACGATGCTCGATCCTAGTATTCCGCTGACCACGGGAGAATACGACGAATGGGGTGATCCTAATCAAAAGGATGTTTATCAATACATGCTCTCGTACTCGCCGTACGACAATGTCGAGGCTAAGCAGTATCCCAACCTGTTAGCCACGGGCGGCTTACACGATTCCCAAGTGCAGTATTGGGAGCCGGCGAAATGGGTGGCCAAGCTCCGGGATCTCAAAACCGACAACAACAGGGTGCTGCTCAAAACCAATATGGAGGCCGGTCACGGCGGCTCGAGCGGCCGATTTCGGCGCCATCGCGAGACCGCGTTTTCCTATGTCTTTATCCTCGACCTCGCCGGCATTAAAGAGTAGTCGCTTTGGCTCGATCAACCAGGATGCCGCAGCGAAAGTGACCACTGCAAGGAGAAGTGATCGAGCGAAACTAGACTCTGGCAGGCTACTGAAAAAGACCCATATGCTTCGTTGCTGCTCGGTGATCTCTCTCGCATGAGGTCAGGATATTGGTATCTATTGAACCCGGATTCCGCAGTAGAGATGGATACGTGCAGAGCGATCAAGGGGCGAGCGTGGAGGAGCGAAGGCACAGAAGCGAACAATTTCGATACCGTCTATGGTACTTGGCCCTGGGCTGGCAATTCTTTCAAGCGTCCGCTAAAGCAGTGGAGCTTGCAGGCCACTATCAGTCACAGACCTATTGCGTTCGTTCCGGAGGGTTCGTCCTTTGATCGCTGTGTCACCCTGAACTCGAATTCGGGTTGAACGAAGCTGACTGTGCGTGGGCCTAATGCGCAGCTCGTCTCGTGAGTCGTTGGAGTCGAACCGGGCAATACATCACATTCGATCAGCACACGAGTTGTAAAAACTTTTACGTCGTATAGTAGGCGTTTTCCTTGATGTATCCCTCGGTTAGATCGCAACCCCAGACACGCGCTGAAGCTTTGCCGAGGCCAAGCTCGACTGAGATCGTCACTTCGGATTGCCCAAGATAGTCGCGCAATCCTTGGAGATCGCAATCCACGGGGGAGCCTTTCTTGAAAACCCTGCTGTTGCCGAAGCGGATTGTAACTTTGGCAGGATCGATGGCAGTGTCAAAGCTTTTGCCAATCGCCATGATCACACGGCCCCAGTTGGGATCGCATCCATAGACAGCCGTTTTGACCAACGGCGAGTTGACGATGGACTTCGCTACTAATTTTGCTTGAGCGCCGCTCTTCGAGCCGGCGACATCGACAATGATAAGTTTGGTTGCGCCTTCACCGTTCCGGGCAATCTCCCGGGTAAGAAATTCGCAAACATGCGATAGGGCGTCTTCAAAATGCCGCAAATTGACTTTGCCGGCCAATCCGTTTGCCATCAGCACCACTGTATCGCTGGTGCTGGTATCGGTATCGATGCTCATGCAATTGAAAGTTCGGTCGACGATGCGGCGCAGCATGGGGCGCATCGTCGACCTCGGCAGCTCCGCGTCGGTCATAAGATAGACGAGCATGGTCGCCATATTCGGCTCGATCATGCCGGCGCCTTTGGCGATTCCGGCGATCACTGCCGAACCGACCTGGCAGAAAACGTACTTTGGATACATATCGGTAGTCATGATCGCTTCAGCGGCCAACTTGAGATTGTTAGGCTTGAGTTCTTTGCCAATGCCTTTCAATCCGGCGCGAATTTTGTCCATGGGCAGGGGGCGCCCAATGACCCCGGTCGAAAAAGGCAGGACCTCATAGGGACTTATGCCGAGCTCTTTGCCGACGATGCGGCAGGTTTCGATTGCATTGGCGACTCCCTGCTTCCCCATGGCGACGTTGGCGTTCTTGCTGTTGATCACCAGCGCCTGGACGAAGCCAGTGGCAACATGCTTTCTGCCGACAATCACCGGCGCGCCAGGGAAGCGATTGCGCGTAAACATCGCTGCGGCGCGAGCGCGGACGGTGGAATAGATCACAGTGAGATCCAGCGTATCGTCTTTAATGCCGACGTTCTTTGCCAAAGAGAGAAATCCTTGGGGATGATTAGATTCTGCGGGCGCGACCTGTTGCATGTGTCGGCGATGACTCCTGAAATGTTGCTTAATGGATCGAGCACAAAGGCGAGCGCGTCGCTCGCTCTTTACTGCACGAAGAGCTTCTTTATTTGTTCGACCACCTCGGGCGGCTGGGTCATGACTTCTTTCGCTGTTGATTGCAGGTGTTCGCCGCGCAAATGCGTGATTTCGATGCGCAGTTTTTTCGCCTCGGCGAGCAGGTCCGGATCTTTGGCGGCCTTTTCATGAGCGGCGCGCAAAATGGCGACACGGTCCGCGGGCGTTGCTGGAGGAGCCATCAACGGTCGCGCCCATTCGCCTCCCTGGAGCATCGCCTCGGCCACTCGGCGCTTGGTTGCCGGGGTTTTGTATTCATCCATCAGCTCGTAGACAGTCGGCGCATCGGCAATTCGGCTGTCGCGTTTACGACCGCTCTGGGCAAGGAATCTGACATACTTGTCCTTGTACCAGGTGCCAAATGGCTCGCGGCCGAAATAGGTAGCGATGGTCAATCCCATACAGGAAACTTCGCCTCTTTCCAGGGCTATCGCAATTTCGCTGCTGCCGGGGTAGCCGGTAACATGAGTTACCTTGGCGCCGATGGTGTCCTCCAGCACCTTGGACATCACATAGTCCGAGCTGCCCACACCGGTTGAGCCGCACTTCGGTTGTTCTTTGGCTTTGATGATGTCGGCTATCGATTTATAGGACGCGTCGGCGCGCGCGAACAGCATCATGTCGTCGTTTTCGAGAGAGCCGATCCATTGGAATTTCGCCAGATCGAACTGAACCTCTTTCTGTCCCGAGAGCTGGCTCAAGTAAACGTTATTGTGCGGCGCCAGCAATGTCAGGCCGTCCGGCTTGGCCACGCCCCAGACATAATTCGAGGCGGTGACGGAGCTTGCGCCCGGCATGTTTTGCACCAGCACCTCCGGGTTGCCCGGTATGTACTTGCCGATGAAGCGAGCGAGCATGCGCGCCGCGCGGTCGTACCCGCCGCCGCTGCTCAGTCCGACGATAATGCGTATTTGTTTGCCTTTGTAATACGGCTCCTGCGCCGAACCCGACTGCGGTCCGGTGAGCAGTAACAGAGAGGCGAGAACAAAGGTTATAATCACCACACTGCGACACTTCATGAGTTTTCCTCCAATGGTGTTTTGATCACGGGTTCTAAGTAATCGGATCGTAAACTTATTGATTTGCTTTGCAATACGCAAGGAATGCTCTTATACAGATCCAACTAAACGACCGGCGCGACAAATGCCGGTCGGAAATAGCATGAGAGTCTCGGTCTCTTTCTCAGGTTCGTCGATCATGACCCTGATCAGCATTTTCGGTTTTACTCCTTTCATTCAGCAATCTGTTTGATGCTGTTCGCAGCTGTTGGTAATTTGCCCTTCATTGCGCCTTCCTTGACTTCATTATCCTGCGGGCCCTATAAGAAACTAATTCTCTAGTAATGAGGAGTGAGAGTGATAATCGATTGCGATAGTCATCTGATGCCCAAGGACGCTTTTGACAGTGTTGGCGGCCGCTTCGGCTCGCGCAAGCCGATATTAAAATTCGCCGACAACGGCCTGTACGCCGATGTCGAGTTTCCCGGCAATGCGCCTCAAGTGCCCGGGACCAGCCCGCTCGGCGCACCCGGTTCCGGCGCCATGTTCAGAAGCTTGTGGGATGTGGAAGCGCGCATGAGCGATTACGATGAGCGTCTCGGGATCGAAAGGCACTTCGTACTGCCGCAATTTTCCGGCTGGTGGTCCTACGTGATAGAACCCGAACTGGCCGGGCGGATGGCCCGTTCGCACAACGAGTCGATGCTGCGGATCATGGAGAAGTATCCCGGCAGGATTCTCGGTGTCGCGCTGGTGGCGCTGCAGGACGTTGCCGGATCGATTCGCGAGCTGGAATGGGCCAAGGAACGCGGCTTTGCGAGCGCTGTGGTCGATAAGATTTTTCCCGTCAAAGATCATCCTTACGGCGAGCCTCTCGGCAGCCGGCGCGAGCTCTGGCCGTTCTTCCGAAAAGCCGAGGAGCTGGACATGCCGCTCTACCTGCACAACGTTCAGCATGGCCATCGCCTCAGTAACTTGCTGCCGTTCCAGAGAGACGGGCTTTACGTCTTCGCGCCGCAAGAAGGGCACATGAGCTTGGTTTCATTGTTCACCAGTGGTTTATTGGACGCTTGCCCCAAGCTGCAGTTTATTTACACCGAAGCGGGCACCGCGTTTATCAAACCACTGGTCCAGCGTCTCGATAAAATTCTAGAGGCGCCGCCGGTGGATTATGACGATCAGGAAGAAGCGCCGCTGGGCAACGGCAATTTGTCCAAGACAGGCGAGAAGCTGCGTCGGGCGCGCGCCATTCTGCCTGCAAGCGAGTTCCTTGAAAAAAATAAACAGCCGGCGAGCCATTATTTTAAAAATAACTTTTCCTTCACCATTGAGACGGAAGAGCCGGAGCTTGCCGAAGCCATTCAATTCCTTGGCGCTGAACGATTCCTGTTCGCCACTGATTATCCCCACGACGATCCCGGCGGAAGGATGAAATTCCAAGACGTCGAACTGCTTAGAACACATCCGGACATCTCAGAAGAAGAAAAAGAACTGATACGGTGGAAAAACGCCGTCCGTTTGTTTCATCTGGAGTCGTGATGCCCATCCCTGAACGCTATAATCTGGGCTACAACATCGGTGTCGGCGGCGCGGTGGTGCGTGACGGCGAGCTGTTGCTGGTGCGACGCGCTTCGCGTCATGGCCGCGGCAACTGGCAATTGCCCGGCGGCTTCATCGAACCCGATGAAACCATCGAACAGGCGGTTGTTCGGGAGGTGCAGGAAGAGGCGGGAGTTGAGGCCGAAGTCGAAGCCGTATTGGGCTTGCGGAGCCGCTATGATCCGGACTCTGGAAACGGCGTATACATCATCCTCTTGCTGCGGCCGGTGAGCGGCGAACCCACCGCCGACAACCACGAAGTCGATCACGCCGGCTATTTCACCTTGGAGCAGATTCGCGGCTTGAATCCGTTGCCGCCGGTCAACTGGGAGATCGCCCAACGAGTGCTGGCGCCCGATCGTCGCTTGCTGTTTCCCAAGCCCCTCGCCAATTTAAATGGCGCGCAGTATACGCTGTTCGTCGGCTGAAGGATCGTTCTCCCATTCGGGAGCCTCATCTCTTTGTGAGCCTCTGTGTTGTTCGGGAGGTCCGGTGTCAGCGACAGCTCGAAAACCGAAGGTGAAGCAAGGCTGTCTCAGTTCACCGGCGCAATATCGTCCGCTTACGCAAACGTTTAGCTGAGTCCCACGCGCCGAATTCGTCGATAGGCATGAGTTAAGCTTGAAACTGACCTGTGATTGAACTGACGACGCTTCAATTCGATTGCTGGGAAGATTGGATTGATGGAGAAATCAGTTCAACCCTGGCATGGCTGCCTCGTTTTCCTGCTCCCAGCTCGTTATCTATTGCACACCCTTTACCGGTCGGCCGTCTTCTGTGAAGTAGACTTCAATCTCTCTGCCGTCCCTCATATACTCAACTTCATAAGTAACTTTGCCGCCAGATTCTATTTTCTCTATTGATTTGATGGTGCCACCCGCCGTTTCTTTTTCAATCGCTTTTCTAACCGGGGGCGGCACCTGAGCGATGGTGACGTCGGTATCCTTTCTAAACAGCGTACAACTTGTTATGACGGATGAACCAAGTAACAAAACTACGACCATTCCTGCCAAAGCAAGCCTGCTCATAATTGCCTCCTAAATCAAGTCAAGTTTATATTAGCACTATTAGCAATTCGGTTCGTCGTCAATAGACTATTTGCGAGAAATGCCGAGAACAAAGCCCAATAAGCTTGCGCTTCTTCGGAGGCAATACACGGTTGAACTGAACGACGCCTCAATGCGATGCCACGCGAGGTTGCGTTGAAGGAGAATTCAGTTCAATCCCACTGGTGAAATAATGTGGCGCCAGAGAGATGACAATCGGAACCTGAGCCCCTGTATTCGTGAACCTACGCGATCGCGGTAATCGGTAGCGTAAAAATAAACGTCGACCCTTTCCCCGCTTCACTCTCCACCCAAATCTTCCCGCCATGCAGCTCGACAAATTTCTTCGCCAAGGTTAACCCAAGTCCAGTTCCTTCCTTTTTGTGAACATAGTCGCCTCCTACCTGGCGAAATTCCTCGAATATCCTGGGCTGGTCCTCGGGTGCGATGCCGATGCCGGTGTCGGTGACTGAGATTTCCACAGCTCCGTTACTCTGTATAGCGTTGATTCCGATCCGTCCTCCCTCCGGGGTGAACTTCACTGCATTGGACAGAAGATTGAGCAGAATCTGCTTGATCTTGCGCTCATCACCGAGGAAGTCGCCCAGTCGCTCATCCACTGCAACGTCGAGGTGAATGCCGTGCTTCGTGGCGCGCTCGCGCACAAAGGTGCGTGCGTTGTCTATCGCTAAGGGGAGATCGAACGTGGCCAGCTCCAGCTCCATCCGGCCGGCTTCGACCTTGGAGAGATCGAGAATCTCATTGATGAGAGACAAAAGATGGCGGCCAGAGGAAAGGATGTCTTCTGTGTACTCCGCTTGTTTTTCATTGAGCTCGCCGAATAGCTTCTCGCCCAGGACTTCAGAGAAGCCGATGATGGCATTGAGCGGCGTGCGCAGCTCATGCGACATGTTGGCCAAGAATTCGGACTTGTGCCGGTTGGCGGCTTCGATTTGCCGGCTCTTGTCCTCGATCTCACGGAACAGCCGAGCGTTTTGTATCGCCAACACTGATTGGGTTGCGAAGGTCTGCAAGAAGCTTGACGACTTCCGGTGTGAAAGTTCCCGGTCTGCGCGCCGATAAACGTCAAGGCCCCCATAATTTGTCTGCTCGCGGAGCAGCGGCACCGCAAGGAGCGAACGATAGCCAAGCCGGGTCAAGCATGGGGCGCATCGCGCGGTAGCATAGTTCCTGCTCTTCGAGGATGATCGGTGACTTGGACCGGTCTCGCGTTTGCTGCCGCTCGCCCAGTAGCGCCCTCGCCCAAACGGAGCGGCGTTGCGCGAAGCGCATCGACCAGCTCCTTCTTCCATTCGGTGGCTGGCCTCAGGTGAAACTCTTGCCTCGGCTCATCGTATTCGTAAATGACTCCGCAATCGGTTCCGCGAAAGCTGGACCGCGTGGCGAACGATCGTGCGGAGCACGGTCTCGAGATCCAGAGTAGAGCTCACCGCTTGGCCGACTTCGCCTAAAGCTTTCAATTCCCCTACCGATCGCGCCAACTCGTCGGTTCGTTCCTCCAGTTCTTGGAACAGACGCACGTTCTCGATGGCGATGACCGCTTGGTCAGCGAAAGTCTCAAGCAGTTTGATCTGTCTGTCTGTGAACGGTCGCGAGCTCCGTGCGGCGGATATGAATCGCGCCTATGGCAACACCTTCGCGCATCAGTGGCATGGCTAACATACGTCGAGCACCAACACGTAAATTGGTCTCGTAAACCTCAGGAAATTCCTTCTCTAGGTCAGAGCTCCATATCCTCTATATGGACAAGTTTCCGGTCTAACACCGCCCGGCCACCCGGCGAATGACGGTCAATGGTCGTTCCGTAGCTCATGTCCCACCGGACCTAATGCGCTGCCAATCGAAGCACGTTCGCCTCAATAAGGCGGATTACTGCATCGTTGCACCGCAGAGCCGAGCCGCATTTTCGGCAATGGTATCCAACACTGGCTGGATATCCGTTGGTGACCTAGCAATGACTCCCAAGATTTCGCTGGTCGCAGTTTGCTGCTCCAAGGATTCTTTCAATTCTTGAAACAACCGGACGTTCTCGATGGCGATCACGGCCTGGTCAGCGAAAGTTTCAAGTAACTTTATTTGAGCCGGGGTGAAGGGGCGTGCTTCGATGCGACGCGCAGTCATTCCACCAATGAGTTCACCTTGCTGACGTAGAGGAACGGCCAAGAAGCTGCGCCAGCCGCTGATATTTACTGACCTGGAAATGGTTCCACTTGCTGGCGTCGGGAATGTGAAGCGTGCCGTGCTCGCGCATCCAGCGATATTGCAAATCATCCATACTGATCTCGGCGCGGCCGATGGGTACGGGAATGGAACCAAAATGAGCCCGCGAGACCAGACTGTTTTCCTCGTGAAGGTGCAGCACTAAATCATCAATCCCACAAACGCGGGCCGCGCTCTCGACGATGGCATCAAGAACCGGCTGCACATCAGTGGGCGAGCGGCTGATGATACCGAGCACCTCGGCCGTCGCGGTCTGATGTTCCAGGGCCTCGCGCAATTCTGCGTTGCGCTCCTGGATCTCCTTGAAACAGGCGTACGTTTTCGATGGCGATCACGGCTTGGTCGGCGAAGGTTTTAAGAAGCGAAATCTGTTTTTCCGAGAACGGTTGGACTACTGTGCGACGAATGACGATGACACCGATCGGCTGGTTCTCGCGCATTAGGGGAACGGCGAGCAGAGTGCGGAGGCCAAGGCCATCTGAGGTCGCGACAGTAGCAGGAAACTCTTTTTCGATGACGGCAAGCAAATCCTCAATGTGAATTACGGCGCGGTCGGAGACTGCACGCCCAACAGCCGAATTGCGGTCGATTGGTCGTATCGGGACTTCAACACAGATTGAGCCGTAATGTGCCGCCAGTTGCAGTCCGTCATCCTGAACAAGCCGAATTACTGCATCATCGGCACTACACACTTGAGCAGCACTTTTGGCAATCGTGTCCAGTACCGGCTGAATGTCAGTTGGCGAGCTGGCAATAACCCCCAAGATTTCACTCGTTGCCGTCTGCTGCTCGAGCGCTTCCGTCAGTTCTTGGAACAGTCGGACGTTCTCGATGGCGATGACGGCTTGATCGGCGAAGGTTTTGAGCAGAGCGATTTGCTTGTCAGTAAAGAGCTGAACTTCGCTGCGGCGAATACCAATCACGCCAATGGGAATGCCCTCGCGCAATAACGGGATGGCGAGCATAGTCCGTAGACCAGCGCGTACCGCATTTTGAGCTTGCCAGAAATCGTCAGAGACTTCTTGAATGTCATGGATATGTATCGACTGACGGTCAACGATGGCACGACCAGTCACGGAGCCTCGATTGATGGGATGGGTTTGGCCCACCGACCAGCGCGTCGGCCCGGAACCACAACTAGCGACGGTCCGATAGAGATCATCTTCGATGAGTGAAATCGCGCCGTCGGGCACTCCGCAAAGTCGTGCCGCGGCCGCCAGGATCGTATCGAAGACTGGTTGGATGTCAGTCGGTGAGCTGGCGATGACGCTCAAGATTTCACTGGTAGCCGTTTGCTGCTCCAGCGACTCCTTTAGTTCTTGGAACAGCCGTACGTTCTCGATTGCGATGACCGCCTGATCGGCGAAGGTTTCGAGAAGTTTGATCTGCGCCGGGGTGAAGGGGCGCACCTCGATGCGACGTGCGTTCAGCGTTCCAATGAGTTGCCCCTGCTGACGAAGGGGAGCGGCCAAGAAGGTACGGAAGCCTCCGACGGCACCGAACGTTGGAAAATCATTCTGCGCGCGCGAACGTCGGGAACATGGAGCGTGCCATGCTCGCGCACCCAGCGATAATGTGGCTCATCAATACTGATTTCGACGCGGTGCGTGTAGGGGTATGGAACCAAAATGGGCCCGCGAAACCAAATTGTTATGCTCCTGGAGTCGCAGCACCACGTCATCGATCCCACAAACCCGCGCGGCACTCTCGACGATAGCGTCGAGGACCGGCTGGACGTCCGTAGGCGAGCGGCTGATGATGCCGAGCACCTCGGCCGTTGCCGTCTGATGCTCCAGGGCTTCGCGCAATTCGGCGTTGCGCTCCTCGAGCTCTTGGAACAGCCGCACGTTTTCGATCGCAATGACCGCTTGGTCGGCGAAGGTCTTAACCAACTCGATCTGCCGTTCAGTGAATGGCTCAACAACATCGCGCCAAATCAGGATGTTTCCGATGGGGGTTCCCTTTTTCAGCAGTGGTACGGCCAGCAGGGTTCGATCTCCCAGCCCCGACCACGCGCTAGCTGGGACCTGGTTCCTCCGTGCCCGCAAGGTGCTGGACTGGTTTTCCCTCAAGAAAAGCACGGCCTGCCAGACTCTGTGCAACACGCACAGGATTGGCTTGTAAGTGGGCTATGTACTCCGGGCTCTCGTTATAGTGGGCGACCAAACGCAGGAACTCGCCGTCGAGCTGACGGATGTGACCATGCTTCGCACCTGCAAGTGTCACCGCATTTGCAATCACGGTATCAAGCACCGGCTGGATGTCGGTCGGCGAACTAGCAATCACGGCCAGAATTTCGCTCGTTGCTGTTTGTTGCTCCAGAGCCTCGGTGAGGTCGCGATTGCGCTGCTGCAATTCTTGGAACAGCCGCACATTTTCGATGGCGACGACTGCTTGATCGGCGAAAGTCTTCACCAGTTCGATTTGCCGGTCAGTAAACGGCTGAACAAGGTCGCGCCAAATCGTAAAGACTCCGATCGGGGTATCTTCGCGCAAGAGCGGCACCGCCAGGGTCGTTCGAGCCCCGGTCTGAGCCGCCATCGGGTGACGTTCAACTTGGGCATCCAGATCATGGATCGGCCTTCGCTCGAGGAACGCACGACCAGACCTGCTCTCGGCACGAGGGCGGACGGGAGCCTGGAATACAGCCAGTTGTTCGGGTGACTCCCCGTAGGAAGCCACCAGGCGAAGAAACTCACCATCGTATTGACGTATGTGACCTCGCGTGGCGCTCGCGAGCCGTACTGCGCTCTCGGTGACGGCGTCGAGCACCGACTGTAGTTCCGCCGGGGAACCGGCAATCACTCGCAATACCTCGCTCGTTGCGGTCTGCTGCTCTAAGGCTTCGGTGAGGTCGCGATTGCGGGCTTCGAGTTGAATATCGTCGGCGAGCTAGCGATCACGCCCAGGATTTCGCTCGTCGCCGTCTGCTGTTCCAATGCTTCCTTGAGTTCTTGGAATAGCCGCACGTTCTCGATCGCGATCACGGCCTGATCAGCAAAGGTCTCAAGGAGTTTAGATCTGTGCCGGGTGAACGGGCGCACCTCCGTACGACGCGCGTTCAGTATTCCAATGAGTTCCCCCTGCTGTCGAAGGGGAACTGACAAGAAGGTGCGCGAAACTGCCGACGATACCCAACATTGGAAAATCGTTCTGCGCGTGGAGCGTCGGGAATGTGGAGCGTACCATGCTCTCGCATCCAGCGATTCTGTGGCTCATCTATACTGATCTCGACGCGGCTAATCGGTATGGAACCAAAATGAGCCCGCGAAACCATAGTGTCGCCCTCGCTGAGTCGCAGCAGCACATCATCGATCCCACAAACCCGTGCTGCGCTCTCGACGATCGCGTCGAGCACCGGCTGCACGTCTGTAGGCGAGCGGCTGATGATGCCGAGCACCTCGGCCGTTGCGGTCTGATGCTCCAGAGCCTCTCGCAGTTCCGCGTTGCGCTCCCGAGTCTCCTTGAACAAGCGTACATTCTCGATTGCGATGACGGCCTGATCGGCGAAGGTTTTCAGAAGCGCGACTTGCTTCTCCGAGAATGGACGAACTTCAGATCGGCGGATGAAAATAGCGCCTATCGATACACCTTCTCTAAGCAAGGGTGTAACAAGTACGGTTCGTGCACCGGTGCTTTCTTGTGTTCTCTTGGATTCGGGGAATTCAGTCTCAACCTCTGCAAGGAGATCATGGATATGAATGGTCTCGCGATCGAGCACGGCTCGCGCAGGAACCCAGCCGCGACCTCGACTCAACGGCCATGCTTCTCCAATTGCTCCTGAAGAGAACGCGCCGTGTTTGGCCGCTCGTCTGAGTTCAGACCCATTCACACGCCAAATAATTGCGTCGGTCGCATCACAGAGTTTGGCAGCATTTTCCGCCACGGCATTTAGCACAGGCTGAATATCCGTCGGCGAGCTGGCGATCACACCGAGGATTTCACTCGTCGCTGTTTGCCGCTCCAACGATTCAGAAAGTTCTTGAAACAGACGGACATTCTCTATGGCGATCACCGCCTGGTCGGCAAAGGTCTTTACCAGCTCGATTTGTCGTTCGGTAAAGGGCTCAACAAGATCGCGCCAAATCGTGATAACTCCGATCGCCGCGTCTTCGCGCAGCAGCGGCACAACTAACCTGGTCCGCTCCCCGGTCTGACGAGCCACCTGAGAAACATTTGCCTCGGTTTGAACGTCAAGAACATGGACTGGTTTCTTCTCCACCATCGCGCGGCGGCCCGTCCTCCGGGGACTACCGGAACAGGCATGCTGTGATATCGCTCAATCTCTTCGGCGCTCTCGCCAAAATGCGCGACCACTACGAGAGAGTCCCCTTCGTACTGTCGAATGTGACCCTTGGTCGCGCCGGATAGCTTCACCGCGTTCGCGATCAGCGTGTCTAGGACCGGTTGAAGCTCGGTAGGTGAGGTAGCGATGACCCGTAGCACCTCGCCGGTTGCGGTTTGCTGCTCCAGAGCTTCGGTGAGGTCACGGCTGCGTTCTTGTAATTCTTTGACCAGCCGTACATTCTCGCTTGCGGTGGCGTTCTCCCGCTGCAAAGATTCGGCGAGTTCCTGGCGTAGTTCGGTGACCGCCTGGGCTTGTTTATTCGGCGAGGCTTTTACTACAACACGTCGCGGTTTCTCCTTAGTGCTCTTAGAGCCCTTTTTAGTCGTGGTTGGCATAAGTAAAAATCAAACGGCAATATCGATTGGGGAGAAGAAGCTACATGGATGATAGAATCGGGGTGCGCTGCGGAAAATAGGTCCCCCCCGGCTGAGATGAGTTTTACTTCAGGTGGTTGATAGCGTCAACGAAGAAATCCAAAGTTAGCGGGATGATCACGCTTCGGCCGATCGTCGCCATCAACGGAGCAAAGCGGGTAGAGCAACAACTATGAAACAGGAATACATGTTCTGCTGAAGCGTTTGCTCCGGATCTATGTTACTGATCATTTTTTGCCGCTGCTCCTTCCTGAAACGGTCGTACCACGATGGCTTCCTTTGTACTTTCGACATCGCTTTCAAGTCTTCTTGTTCCTGCTGCGGCACTTCAAATTTATTCAATGTCTGCTGAAAGTCGTCCATGAAGGCTTCCCACTCTTCTTCGGTGATCATGAGATGGCGATGTGAATCACCCATGGAACGGCCGGAATATTTGCGGACCGCCAGCTGCCCAGCAAACCATTTCGATCACAAAGTACTTGAAGCCCGCCGGTGAAACTCGATGGTGCGCTTCATCGACCCGAGGATTAGCATTTAATCTCCCACCAACGATGACTCTGTCGATTAAATCATCCACCACGGTAGCAATGTTATAGACACCTCCAAGTCGATCGTATAGTGACGGTTTTTCTTGAGCCTGCATGGTAGACCGCCGTTTGTTTGCTGAAATAATAGATTCAGCGTCCGATAGTAAGTATTCTTCTATGCAGAAATGAAAACCGACACTGGCTGAAGTAGTATACGTGCGTGAGAGCCAGCCACTCGTGATACTTCGCCGACTGCTGCGAAACGCCAAAAAGGAGATCGCCTAATAAAATTAATTTAGAGAAGAACAGCTTTAATGCGCAGTGCCCTGTCACTTGATCACTTTGTCCGCACGCGCCAACACATTCGGCGGAATGGTAACACCGATCTGCTTGGCCGTTTTCAAATTGATCATCAGCTCGAACTTGGACGGCTGCACGACCGGCAGTTCCTCCGGCTTCGCGCCTTTCAAAATCTTGTCGACATAGATAGGGATGCGCCGCCACAATGCGAGCTGATCCGGCCCGTAATAGATCAGGCCTCCCGCGTCCGCAAAGCGAAGTCCGTCCGAGATTGTCGGCAAACGATTCTTCATCGCAAGCTCCGCGATCGGCCCCGCTACTCCAAGAACGCCGGCAAAAAGCGGCTGAACGATCACAGCGCCAGCCCGCTCTCGCTCCATGGAATCGAAAGCGCTTTGGAACTCCTCGGGACCCTTGACCACGACGGGCTGAACCTGAAGCCGGGCGCTCTCGGCCGCGTCCTGGAGCTCCTTGATAAACTGGGGATGCGACGAATCACCTCCATGCGCCAGGAAGGCAACCCGGGAAAGCTTTGGAAAAATTTCTCTGAGCAGCTCCAACCGCTTGCCTGCCAGCTCCGGCATGATGGAGGACGTCCCAGTAATATTTCCTCCGGGTCGGGCCAGGCTGGCGACGAATCCGGAGCCGACCGAGTCCGGAACCGATATGACGACCGGGATCGTGGTCGTCGTCTTCTTGACCGCCTGGACGACCGGCGTGGACCTCGCCACGATCACATCGACCTTCATGCGCACCAGCTCCGCGGCAAGATCGGAAAGGCGCTCGACCTTCCCGTCTACATAGCGATGCTCGAAGACGATGTTCTGTCCCTCGACATAGCCGAGGTCCCGCAGCCCTTCGCGAAGCACCTTCACTAACGGGTCGTCGGACGCGAGAGTCAGAATTCCTATCGTTGCTTTCTTTGTTTGCTGAGCGTGGCTGAATTGCACTGAGGCAAGGATCAAAATGGGCAGCAGCGTCAGGATGATATTTTTACGCATGTGTTTCCTTTGAGAATCTCGATGCATTGACCAGCCAGGAGCCTTGAATCGAAAAGCGAAACTAAAACGAAAATGGTTTCACTTGGTGCGCGAGGCCTAAATTCGGCTTTCTAGTATTGGCTCTTCTCACTTGATCACTCTGTCCGCTCGCGCCAGAACGTTGGGCGGAATTGTCAGACCGCACCTAATTCGGCCGCCGAGAAGAGTCCGGCCGCTATTCGCGACACCCTTAGCTGCTCGAATTGGGCATGATTGTTAAAGCAGCGCTTACGCCAGATTTTCTAAACTACGGAGTTTTCTCAGAAGCCGATGGGGCGCAGAAAACGCAGGGACCGCACCTCTGCAAAGTCTGATAGAACGATCAATCGTCTGAAGCAACAGAATCAGCAAGTTAGTAAGAAAAAACCCGATGATCGCTGATGCTGCGATGACGGCTCCTGCTGCAATAAGGAAGTAACCTAGCACAATCATCATGATGTTTTTTCCACCGCAAAATTCTTCGGGTGGCCGCTTAGGCTGTTGGGGCCTCCCTCCCTTGGTGGGGTCTTTAAAACCACCTCTCCTGGCGGTACGAAGGCCCTCAAGGGCGACCCTTTTTTGTCTCTAACGTACGTCGAAAAGCGCTACTTCCGTATGACGTTTGGGTCGATTTGCTCACCCTTGCATCTCCCGTAGAGGGATTGCTGTCCAATACTGAACTAAACAACAACCTTTTTACCTGATAAGAAAACATTCAGTACGTAGAACCCACGGGTTATATTTTCGGCTACCTTTTTTTTGGTAACGTAAGTACATGCCCTCATCTGAAACTGGCGTCTTGTCATTTGGGCCTAGTGGCGATTCCCCGGGCCTGCGCGCCATTCTAGTTGGTTGGTATTACAACTTTCCCATCGTTGAGCGTCGGATAAAGGAAATCGTGAATTTCCTGCCTTGACGGGCCGAGTAGTCCAATATTGTTAGGGATAGCGTCTGGTTGAATCGACTCGTAGGTTATGCTTGTATTTCTCCGCTCTTTGGGTTCAACGATTGGGCTAGGCGCTACGTCCTTTCGGTTATCTCCGCGAACCTCAGCCGCATCGCTGATAATCGGCAACAAAACGAGCAGAGCCGCCAGAATAAGTAGCTTTTTCATAGAACCTTCTTGTTCCTCCAATAGCGTCTAAGACCGGACTCCTCTTATTCCTGTAAAAATCGCGTTACCTAGTGGCCGATAAGAGATAAAGCACTAAACGCAAACACCGGGCATGCGTCGTCTGAATGGTAAGATCTATCGGTGAGCCTAACTCGATGATTTCGTCGCTGGTGCCTCGCACCTGATGTGGAAAATGGACTCAATCAGCGAAAGATGGTTGTCGTAACTCTCGGGGAGGTCTGAACGTAACCATGTTGTCAACAATGTCAATGCTGGCCCCGCCAACTCTACGATGTCTTTTGATTGGATGAGTCGCCGCAGCTTCAGTCTTAGCTGTTCCTCAGCCGGTAGTCGGGCCTCAGGTTCAAGGAGACTGCGTTCATGCTGCTCAGGGTCGCAAGCCGGCAAGCTTTAGGTTCTGTGATGGTTACTTGATGACCCTGTCTGCTCGCGCCAGCACATTGGGCGGAATCGTCAGCCCGATCTGCTTTGACGCCTTTATATTGATGAAGAACTCAAACTTCCTCGGCTGCTCTACTGGGAGTTCCGCCGGGTCAGCACCTTTTAAGACTTTATCCACATAAGTAGCGGCGCGCCGATACAAGTCGCCAATACTCGGTCCGTACGCCATAAGTCCACCTTCCTCGACAAATTGCCGGGTGGCATACATGGCAGGCAATCGATTTTTTACCGCGAGATCTACGATCCTCTTTGAATTGAGGGTCATTAAAGGACTCAATACCACGACCAGCGCTTGCGTGCGCGCCTTCGGCATCTCTGAAAATACCCTGTCAATTTGTCCGACTCTATCGACCTCAAAGGCGTTAAGCTGCAATGAAAACCCCAATGCCGCCGCTTGTGTCTCCTTGAAAGCACTAATACCAGCGCTGTCAGCGCTCCACAGCACGGCTATACGAGTAATGCCAGGAATAGTCTCTTTGAGCAGCTCCAACCGCTTCCCGCTCAAATCCGCTAACAGCACAGTCAGCCCCGTGACATTGCCGCCGGGTTTGGCCAAGGTCGCAGCCAGGCCTGAGCCCAGCGGATCGCCCGTTGTCAACACGATGGGGATAGTCCGCGTTGCTTGGGCCGCCGCCCGGGCACCCTGGTCGGTTGTGGTTACGATGACATCGACTGGGATCCGGACCAAATCGTCTGCGAGAGCGGCAAGACGATCAGGGTTTCCCTCCGCATAGCGGTATTCAAAAGCAATGTTTTTCCGTTCGATATACCCAAGATCAAATAGTCCTTGCTGAAAGGATTGTAGGTGCGGTTGATCCCGAGAGCCATAAAACAGGATCCCGATCCGCGACATTTTTCCGCGCTGCTGCGCCTGAGCCACAGGTCCACACATTACGAAAGTGACAACCATGACAACGATCCCATAGCATTTTAAATTTGGGATTTTCGGTTTTAAATTGTCAGAGCAAGATTGCAGAACGAAAAGCGAAAAGCTTTTGCTCATGCGCTTTATTTCCTCAATCGAAAATCGGCAATTTAAAATGAAAATCATTTAAGGACCTTGTCCGCGCGCGCCAGTAACTGAGGGGGAATAGTGAGGCCGAGCTGCTTCGCCGTCTTGAAATTGATCACCAACTCGAACTTCGTCGGCTGCTCGACGGGCAGATCGGCGGCCTTAGCTCCCTTCAAAATTCTGTCTACGTAGGTGGCCATGCGCCGGTAGCTGTCCACGAGGTCGGCCCCATAGTAGATGAGCCCACCGGCATTCACACCCTCTTTATCGCCGTAGAGGGACGGCAGCCGGCTCTTTAATGCAAAATCGGCGATCCGTTTTCCGTTGGCGCGCATCAGCGCGCCCGTGAGAGGCACATAGATTCCGTCGGGACGCTCCTTGCTTAGCGCAGCGAATACCTTCTCCAAACCGACCGCGTCTCGTACCTCCCAAGACCGAACCGTCAAACCCAACGCGCGCGCTGCAACTGGGAGGTCTTCTTTGACCTCGCGTGCAGTGCCCGGAGTGGCGGGATCGTAGAGAACCGCGACATGAGTTAATTTGGCTAACGCTTCTTTGAGCAGTTCTAGCCGCTTACCGCCTAATTCAGTAGAAAGATAGGTAGGCCCGGTGACGTTTCCCCCGGGACGGCCAAGGCTTTCAACAAGACCTGCCTCGACAGGATCGGCTGGAATCCCCGCCATAACGATGGGAATCGTCTGGGTCGCGTTCTTGGCGGCCCGCACCGTCCCGTTGCCTCCTGCTATCACGATGATATCAACCTTGAGGCGCACCAACTCGGCCACAAGTTCAGGGAACCGATCGAGCTTCCCCTCCGCATATCGGTATTCGAAGACGATGTTCTGTCCTTCGATGTAGCCACGCTCGCGCAGAGCCAACCGAATTGCCTCGGTGCCATGGGAGTCGACTAGCTGGATCGAACGACGATAGATACCCTATCCGGAAGACCTTCTTCGGCTGCTGCGCCTCGACGACAAGAGCAGTCGGCAGAAAGATAGTTGCCAGGAGCCAGACAAGAATAGATTTCGTTACGGGTTTTGTCTCCGGTAACCTGCTGACCGCTGATAGCTGACCGCTGACTGCTGTCATCTGATCACAATGCTCGATTGACGGTGTAACCCAAGCCTGTTAAATTTACCCTAAGTATGGTTTTTGGAGTACCATGATGGAATCGGTACTAAAACTCAATCAAAAGTCACAAATCGTTATCTCCAAAGCGATCCGTAAGAGCTTGGGACTAAAGCCCGGTGATTGGTTGGCCGCTGTCGTCGAAGGCGACAAAATCGTCCTCCGGCCTAAACCCAAGAGCCCGACGGCTCGCCTGCGCGGTCTCGGCAAAGGGACCTGGGGCAGTCGAGCCAAGATCGACGCCTATATCGAGAAGCTGCGCGATGAATGGCAACGCGCTTAAGCTTCGCCGCGCCGTCGAAAAGCACAAGATCATCGGCCTCGATACCGCGCCGTTCATTTATTATATCGAGGATATTGCTCCCTACGCCGATCTCCTCGATCCGGTATTTACCTTGCTGGAAAATAATGCTCTGCGCGCCGTTACCTCGTCGGTGACATTGGCCGAGATTCTGACAAAACCCTTCGCCGACAAAAACTTTGCTCTCGCCGACGAAATCAAATTCACGCTCAAGTCTTTCTCTTCGCTTTCCATGGCGCCGATTGACGAGAAGCTGGCGGAAACGGCGGCGCTCATTCGGGCACGCTACACGATCCGCCTGCCCGACGCTCTGCAACTCGCCGCTGCTATTCAGGAGGAAGCCACATTGTTTTTGACCAACGATAAGCGAGTGAAAAGGCTCGACGCGGTTCAAGTTCTGGTCCTTTCCGACTTTCTTTGAAGCTGAAGCCATCAAGCTATTCGACTCGCCTTTCATCTAATCACCTTGTCCGCTCTCGCCAGCACGCTCGGCGGAATCGTCAGGCCGATCTGCTTCGCCGTTTTGAGATTGATCACCAACTCGAACTTTGTGGGCTGCTCCACCGGCAGATCGGCAGGCTTTGCGCCCTTTAAAATTTTGTCCACGTAGGTGGCGACGCGCCGGTAGCTGTCCGCGAGGTCCGCGCCATAGTACATGAGCCCACCGGCGTTCACACCTTCTTTGTCGCCGTACAGGGACGGTAACCGGCTCTTTAACGCAAATCCCGCAATCCGTTTTCCGTTAGCACGCATTAGTGCTCCCGTGAGCGGCACATAGAGTCCATCCGGACGCTCCTTGGTTAGCGCAGCAAATACTTTCTCCAAACCGACCGCGTCTCGTACCTCCCAAGAGCGAACCGTCAAACCCAGCGCGCGCGCTGCAACTGGGAGGTCTTCTTTGACCTCGCGTGCAGTGCCCGGAGTGGCCGGATCGTAGAGAACCGCGACATGAGTCAATTTGGCTAACGCTTCTTTGAGCAGCTCCAGCCGCTTACCGCCTAATTCAGTGGAAAGATAGGTAAGCCCAGTGACGTTGCCGCCTGGACGGGCAAGGTTTTCAATAAGGCCCGCCTCGACAGGATCTGGCCCGGAGCCCGTCATCACAATGGGAATCGTCTTGGTCGCATTCTTGGCAGACCGGATCAACGGCTCTCCTCCTGCTGCCACGATGACATCAACTTTAAGACGCACCAACTCGGCCGCGAGTTCAGGGAACCGATCACGCTTCCCCTCTGCATATCGGTACTCGATGGCGATGTTCTGTCCTTCTATGTAGCCAAGCTCGCGCAGCGCGTGGCGAATTACCCCGGCACGGGTGGACTCGCGACTTTGATCGAGCGGCGATAGATAACCTATCCGAGGGATTTTCTTCGACTGCTGCGCCTCGACCGGACAGCTAAGTGCAAAGAGCAAAGTGCTAAGGGTAAGACAAAAGAATTTTGTTATCATGTTTCTTCACGTGTGCTTGCCGCTCCCTGCTCCTTGCTCCCTTCTATTTGATCACCCGGTCCGCCCGTGCCAGCACGTTGGGCGGAATCGTCAGACCAATCTGCTTTGCCGTATTCAGATTGATTACCAACTCAAACTCGGTCGCCTGCTCAACGGGTAGATCGGCTGGCTTGGCTCCCTTCAGGATCTTGTCCACATAGATGGCAGCGCGTTTGTAACTCGCAGCTTCGTCCGCTGAATACGACATCAGACCACCGGCTTCGACGTAATCGCTTTGCTCACTTACGGAAGGCAGCCGGTTCTTTATGGCAAGCTCGGCAATCTTCTCCGCCTGGGGATTAAGCACAGCATTGCTAATCGTGATGATCGCGCCAGCGCGCGCTCTTCCTGCAGCTTGGAATGCGTCCTCTAGATCCGGATTAGGGCCACGCACCCCGACCGATTGAAGCTGTATCTTTAGATGGCGCGCAGGCGCCTCATACATTTTGAAGTCATTGATAGAGGTCGCATTCATAAGAGCAGCGACACGCGATATTCCCGGGAGCACCTCCTTTAACAATTCCAGCCGTTTTCCACTTAGCTCTCGCTGGAGCGTGGTTACCCCCGTAATATTTCCACCGGGCTTAGCCAAGCTGTTGATGAATCCGGCCGCCACTGGATCCTGAGTTGTCACCATAACAATGGGGATCGTCTTGGTGGCCTGCTTGGCCGCGCGGATCGATGGTTGGGCTCTAACGACAAGCACATCAACTTTCTGTTGCACAAGTTCGGTAACGAGCCGTGGGATTTGATCGGTTCGGCCGCTAATGTGGCGATACTCAACCAGAATGTTTTTCCCCTCCGTATAACCAATCTCATTAAGCGCCTGACGGAATGCCTCGACCCGAGTTCCGGGTCGATCTAGATTGCCAGCGGAGACAAATCCGATCCGCGGCACTTTCTTCGGCTGCTGCGCCTCAACTGGAAAGCTAAGCGCACAGAGCATGGCGCAAAGCGCAAGACCGTAGAAGATTCTTCTCATGAGTTTCCACACATGTCTTTGTAGCTCGCTGCTCCTTGCTCCGAGCTATTTAATGACCTTGTCCGCTCGCGCGAGCACGGACTGCGGAATTATCAAACCGATTTGCTTCGCGGTTTTCAGATTGATGATCAGCTCGAACTTCGTCGGTTGCTCCACGGGCAGGTCGGCCGGCTTAGCGCCCTTGAGAATTCTATCAACGTAGAGAGCGACCCGACGGTAGCTGTCCACGACGTCCGCCCCATAAAACATGAGCCCGCCAGCATCTACAGCTTCTGTGTTGTTGTATATCGATGGTAACCGACTCTTTAACGCGAAGCCCGCAATCCGTTTATAGATAGCCCACACTCGTGTGCCTGAGAGCACGTACAGTCCGTCGGGGCGCTCCTTTTTAAACGTAGCGAATGCTCGCTCGAAACCGTCTACGTCTGGCACCTCCCAAGGCTGAATAGTCAACTTCAGCGCACCCGCTGTCATTGGGAGAACCTCTTTCACCTCGCGTACATGGGAAGGATTGACCGCATCGTAGAGAACCGCGACACGGGCAAGTTTGGGAACGGCTTCTTTGAGCAGCTCCAACCGCTTCCCCCCCAGTTCTCTCGCAAGGTTTGTAAGGCCGGTGACGTTGGCGCCGGGACGGGCGAGGCTTTCGACCAGCCCTGCCTCGACGGGATCGGATCCGCCCGCCATAACGATCGGAATCGTTTTGGTCGCATTCTTGACCGCCCGGACCGGTGTGTTCCCTCCTGCCACCACGAGGACATCAACCTTGAGACGCACTAGCTCGGCCGCAAGCTCAGGAAATCGATCGCGCTTCCCCTCCGCATATCGGTACTCCGTGGCAATGTTCTGTCCTTCTATGTAGCCAAGCTCGCGTAGAGCCAGTCGAGTTGCCTCGAAAACAGTGGACTCACTAGCGGGGTTGCCCGGCAATAGATATCCTATCCGCGGGACTTTCGTTGGCTGCTGCGCTTCCGCGCCAGGGCCAAACGCAAAGAGCATGGCGCAAAGCGCAAGACCGTAGAAGTTTCCTCTCATGAGTTTCCACACATGTCTTTGTAGCTCCCTGCTCCTTGCTCCGAGCTATTTAATGACCTTATCCGCCCGCGCCAGCACATTCGGCGGGATTGCCAGACCGATCTGCTTGGCCGTCTTGAGATTCATGACAAGCTCGAACTTCGACGGCTGTTCGACCGGGAGGTCGGCGGGCTTGGCGCCCTTGAGGATTTTGTCCAGGTACCAGGCCACGCGCCGGTAGCTGTCCGCGGGGTCCGCGTCGTACGACATGAGCCCACCGGCCTCTACATACTGTATATTGCTGCCTACGGATGGTAACCGGCTCTTTAACGCAAAGCCGACGGTCCGTTTCAGGTTAGCCGTCATTAGCGGGCTCGTGGTCACGTAGAGTCCATCCGGGCGATCCTTACTGAGCGCAGCGAATATCTTCTCGAAACCGTCACTGCCTTGTATCTCCCAAGACCGAACCGTCAACCCCAGCGCCCGCGCCGCTACCGGGAGAACGTCTTTCAGCTCGCGTAAACTGCCCGGATTGGCCGACTCGTGGAGAACCGCGATACGAACAACTGTGGGAACGGCTTCTTTGAGCAACTCCAGCCGCTTACCGCCTAGTTCTCTGGTAAGGTTCGTAATGCCGGTAACGTTGCCGCCGGGACGGGCAAGGCTTTCAACTAGGCCTCCCGCGACAGGGTCGATCCCACTGCCTCCCATAACGATAGGAATTGTCTTGGTCGCATTCTTGGCCGCCCTGATCCCCATGATTCCTCCTGCTACCACGACGAT
Source organism: uncultured delta proteobacterium (assembly GCA_963745835.1). Classification (GTDB taxonomy): domain Bacteria; phylum Desulfobacterota; class Binatia; order UBA9968; family UBA9968; genus WHTF01. Next base: position 242,455 of record CAVUZH010000022.1, on the reverse strand, counting down.
ATCAACCTTGAGACGCACCAGCTCGTTCACGAGCTCTGGAAGCCGATCTTGCTTCCCCTCCGCATATCGATACTCGATGGTGATGTTCTGTCCTTCTATGTAGCCAAGCTCGCGGAGACCCAGTCGAATTGCTTGGAAACGTCCGGAGTCACGAGCTTGATCGAGCGTCGATAGATACCCTATCCGAGGGATTTTCTTTGACTGCTGCGCCTGGGCCACAGCCCCACTCACCACAAGCACCAAAATGAACACCCAAAGCCCCAGCCATTTTGGATTTTCGATTTTGGATTTTAGATTGTCGGATTCCAAAATCAGAACCCGCATGCTTTGCTCATTTGTCTCTCCTAATCGAAAATCGCCAAACTGAAATCGAAATTATTTGATGACCCTATCCGTCCGTGCCAACACGTTTTGCGGAATCATCAGGCCAAGAGTCTTGGCGGTCTTTAAATTGATCACGAGCTCGAACTTCGTGGGCTGCTCCACCGGAAGATCGGCGGGCTTAGCGCCTTTCAAAATCTTTTCGACCATCAGCGCCGCGCGCTGGTATCGTTCGATACCGTCAGATCCGTAGGACATCAACCCGCCGTTGGCTACGAATTCTCTTCCAGCGCCGATAGCCGGCAACCGATATTTTGTGGCAAGGTTGATGATTTGTACTTGATTAGTAGTGAGCAACGCACCTGCGGTCACGACGAGAGCGCCGCTACGCGCTTTAACTGCCCCTTTGAACTCGCTATCTAATTGATCGGCGCTGTTTACCGCGATGGAATGAAGTTGCAGATCCAGCTCCTTTGCCGCGGGTTGGCTTTCTTTCCATACTTGCGTAGAGCCCGCATTCTGCGGATTCCACAGCACCGCGACCCGATTAACCTTGGGAACGGTTTCCTTGAGCAACTCCAGTCTTTTGCCAGCCAACTCAGAGGCTATACTGCTGACCCCTGTAAGGTTGCCTCCAGGTCGCGCTAGGCTGTCAACCAGCCCAAGCACAACAGGATCGGAGCCTGCCCCGAGAAAAACGATGGGGATTGTTTTCGTGGCGTTCTTGGCGGCGCCGGTGTCATTGGACCCGGGCGTGATGATCACGTCGACCTTGAGACGCACCAGCTCATCAGCCAGGACGGGGAGCCGGTCGTACTTGGTATCGGCGAATCGATTGATAAAGGTTACGTTCTTGCCGTCGACATAACCAAGTTTCCGGAACTCTCGCTTGAACGATTCGTGCCACGGTCGGGAACTGGGACCGGATCCAAGAAAACCAATCTTCGGTATCTTTAGCGGCTGCTGGGCATGAGCCACAGCCCCACACAGTGCAAGCACGAAAGCGATGACAGAAAGCCCCAGCCATTGTAGATTTTCGATTTTGGATTTTTGGATTGTCGGGAGAAAAATTTAAGCCATCGCACCCAATGATGTTCTCATTGTCTTCGTCCTCAATCGGAAATCCGCAACTCGAAAATCCAAAATTCATTTAATTACCCGGTCCGCTCGCGCCAGCACATTCGGCGGAATGGTCACGCCGATTTGCTTCGCGGTTTTCAGATTGATGATCAGCTCGAACTTCGTGGGTTGCTCCACCGGGAGATCAGCGGGCTTGGCGCCTTTGAGGATTTTGTCGACCATCAACGCGGCACGTCTGTACGGTTCTGTCTGATCAGTCCCATATGACATCAAACCACCGCTCTCCACAAAATCGCCCTGATGATACATTGCCGGCAGTCGACTTTTTGCCGCCAGGTCCACGACGTGTTTTCGTCGTGAAGTGATCAATGGAGTTTGCGTGACCGTGAGCGCATCGCTGCTTGCACTCGCCGCCGCTTGGAACGCGCTCTCGAGTTTATCGGCGCTGCTGATTTTCATAGAATGAAGCCGCAGACCTAATTCCCGCGCAGCGAGTTGGCTTTCTTTCCATTGTTGCGCAGAACCTGAATTCTGTGCATCCCACAGGACTGCAACGCGGTCGAGGTTGGGAACCGTTTGCGTGAGTATCTCCAACCGTTTACCGACCAACACTCCAGAGATAGTAGTGAACCCGGTGATGTTTGCTCCCGGTCGTGCCAGACCGCCAACCAGCCCCAGCGTAACGGGATCAGAAGCCACATTATAGAAAACAATAGGGATCGTTTTGGTTGCGTTTTTGGCGGCTAGGGCGGCGTTCGCCCCGCCTGCGACGAGTAGATCGACTTTCACACGAACCAGTTCATCCGCCAGGTCGGGGAGCCGGTCAAGCTTGTTAGTAGCGTACCGATACTCGATAGCTACATTCTTGCCGTCGACATAGCCGAGTCCACGCAGCTGTTGCAGGAATAACTCGCTTGCGCCGCCTGGCACCGAAGCAGGACCCGCTCCGAGCCAGCCGATCTTAGGTAGCTTTGCCTGCTGCTGTGCATCGGCTGCAGAGCACGGAGCACCAAGCAGGGAGCATAGTATGATCGCGCATTTACGATTGCGGAATGCGGATTTTAGATTGATGCGGGAGCGCGACCCGGTCAAAATTCCTTTTATCGTTCGTGTCCTCATTCCGAAATTCGAAATCATTTGATTACCTTGTCCGCTCGTGCCAGCACGTTCGGCGGGATCGTCAATCCGATCTGCTTGGCCGTCTTAAGATTGATCACCAGCTCGAACTTTGTTGGCTGCTGGATCGGGAGATCGGCGGGCTTGGCGCCCTTGAGAATCTTGTCAACGTACGTGGCTGCCCGACGAGCTAGGTCGTTAATGCTCACGCCGTAGCTCATGAGTCCCCCGGCTTCGACAAATTCTGCGCCTTCGTATATCACTGGCAATCCACTTTTAACGGCGAGTGCTGCAATCTGCGGTCGCTGAAAACTGGCCTGCGGTCCCGGCACTCGGAAAATGATGCCGTCAGCTCGCCCTTTGACTGCGTTTCGGAATGCTGGCTCGATATCTTTGGCACTGCGGACATTAACAACTTGAAGCTTTACGGCGAACGCCTCTGCGCTGAGATCGAGTTCTTTTAGAACATGGGAGTAGTCCTGGCTCTCTGAACTGGCAAAGATTGCAACACGCGAGAGCTTAGGCACGATTTCTTTCATAAGCTCGAGTCGTTTGCCGGTTAACTCCGGGCGAAGGGTTGCCAATCCGGTTATATTTCCACCTGGTCGCGCAAGGCTGGAAACTAACCCGCTTGCAACAGGATCACCACCGACTAACATCACAATAGGAATTGTGGTCGTTGCCTCCTTGGCGGCGCGTATATCGCCTACACCGACGGCAACGATGACGTCTACTTTGAGATCCACCAGCTCCCTCAGGAGCGCTCCCTGACGATCGCGTTCTCCCTCATACGATCGCCAGTCAATGACAATGTTTTTGTCCTCCACATACCCAAGCTCGCGTAGACCCTCCCGGAATGCTTCCACACGAGCCAGCTGAGTGGAAAGGGCGGCGCCGGTTAGGAATCCTATTCGGGGGACTTTCGCGGGCTGCTGGGCTTGGGCAAAATGGATACTCGGGAAGATAAAGCTGACCAGCAGAAGAACAGCCCTCATGCCTGATGGCCTTCTCACTTGATTACCTTATCAGCGCGCGCCAGCACGTGGGGTGGAATAATCAGGCCGATCTGCTTGGCCGCTTTCAAATTGATAACCAGCTCGAACTTCGTCGGAGCTTCAACAGGCAACTCAGCGGGCTTTGCGCCTTTCAAAATCTTGTCCACAAATATGGCGACGCGACGGTACTGGGCAAAGACATCCCGTCCGTAGGATAAAAGAGCGCCGGCCTCTGCATCGTCCGTTCCTTGAGAAACCACTGGTAGACGCCTCTTCGTGGCTAATGCCATAAACTGTCCGCGGTGAGCAGACAAAGGAGAGGGACCGAGCCGGCTGATAATCGCCTCAACGCGTTCCTTCGCCGCGGCTCGAAAAACGTTCTCGTAATCGTCAGGTTGGCGAACAGTTAAGGGTATTAGGCGTATTCCCAGCGTGCGTGCTGGTCCCTCTGTCTGTTTAACGAAGAGTTGACCCGCTAGACCGTCTGGGAATACGATCGCGACGCGAGTCAGCTTCGGGACAATCTCCTTAGTCAACTCCAGAAGTTTTCCGCCCAACTCCTCGCTCACGCTTGTTAGGCCCGTAACGTTTCCGCCGGGTCGCGCAAGACTGTCAACGAGGCCCTGCCCAACAGGATCGGTGCTAGTCGTCATAACAACGGGAATCGTGCTTGTTGCTTTTTTGGCAGCCCGAGCCGGGCCGCTGCCATCGGCAACGATGATGTCGGCTCTGAGTCGGATGAGGTCTGCAAGAAGCGCAGGATATCGACTGCCGGTCTGCCCTTCGGCATATCGATAGTCGATGACAATGTTGTTACCCTCAACGTAATTCAGATCGCGGAGCCCTTGTCGAAATGCTTCTACATTAGACGAAGGCCCGGAAAAACCTCCTGACAAAAATCCTATACGATAAAGTTTCTCCTGCTGCTGCGCATAGGCAGGAAGACTAACACCGATGAGCATCGTGCTTAGAGCGAAAGAAAGAATTTTCTTCATACGAATTTCACCTGCGTTGTGCTGTCAAAGATCATTCTTATTTCACTGTCATTGAATCACTTTGTTCGCTCGGGCCAGCACGCTTGGCGGAATCGTCAGTCCAATCTGCTTCGCCGTCTTCAGATTGATCACAAGCTCAAATTTCGTTGGCTGCTCGACAGGCAGATCTGCAGGCTTCGCGCCTTTCAGGATTTTGTCGACCATCGCTGCGGTGCGCCTGTAGGGCTCGGCTTGGTCGGCGCCGTAGGACATCAAACCGCCGCTCTCGATAAAATCATTACGACTCGTTGTCGTTGGGAGTCGATTTTTCCTCGCGAGGTCCGCAATCAATTTTTGATAAGAATTGTTGAGCGTGCTCCGCGTCACGACGATAGCGCCACTACCGGCCTTCGTCGCTTCTTTGAAACTCGCCTCGAATTTGTCTGCGCTGCTTACTTCCATTGAACTCAGCTGCAAACTCAGGTCTCGAGCCAGCAATTGGCCTTCTTTCCATTCTTGAGTAGAGCCTAGGTTTAGCGGGTTCCACAGCACCGCAACACGGAAGAGTTTGGGCACGGTCTCCTTCAGCAACTCCAGCCGTTTGCCCGATAATTCCCCCGAAATGCCAGTGAATCCCGTGATGTTCCCGCCGGGACGCGCTAGGCTATCAACTAGCCGATATCCAACAGCATCACCCAGGTTTAAACAGACGATGGGAATGATCGTGGTAGCGTTCTTGGCGGCCACGGCTTCCACTGAAGAGGCTGTCACAAGAACGTCTACTCTGAGACGGACCAGCTCATCGGCTAGGGCGCGGAGCTAGTCAAGCTTACCCTCGGCTGATCGGGACTCGATAATTACGTTCTTGCCTCCTATGTAACCTAATACGCGAAGCTCTCGCAGCAATCCGTCAAGCGAGGTGCCTGAAGCGGCGAGACGGGCTCTGAGAAGCCCAATCTTAGGAACTCTTGCCTGCTGCTGCGCCTCTGCCGAGCACAGCGCAAAGAGCAAAGCAAATTGTGCAAGGCAAACGATTTTTCTATTCATCAATTTTTTCTGCTCTTACTGCTGGTCACTGTTTTACTTGATCACCCTGTCCGCTCGCGCCAGGACTTTCTGGGGAATGGTGACGCTGATCTGATTTGCCGTTTTTAAATTGATCACCAGCTCGAACTTTGTCGGCTGTTCGACGGGTAAATCGGCGGGCTTGGCATCCCTTCAGGATTCTGTCCACGTAGGTGGCGACGCGCCGGTTGCTGTCCGCAAGGTCCGCGCTGTACGACATGAGCCCGCCGGCATCTACAGCTTCTCTGTTCTGGTACATCGAGGGTAATCGGTTCTTCAACGCAAAGTCCGCGATTCGTTTTTGGTTATTGTTAAGTAACGGGCTCCCAAGCACGTGGAGTCCATCGGGGCGCTCCTTGTTTAGTCCAGCGAATACCTTGTCAAAGCCGTCCACGTCTCCTAGCTCCCAAGGCTGAACAGTCAACTTGAGCGCCGGCGCAACGGTCTGAACTTCTTTCAACTCGCCTCTATTGGCTGGGGTGGCTGGATCATAGAGAATCGCGACACGGGCAACTTTGGGAACGGCTTCTTTTAGCAGCTCAAGCCGCTTGCCGCCTAATCTGCCGGAAAGATTTGTCAGGCCGGTAATGTTGCCACCTGGACGGGCGAGGCTTTCAATTAAGCCTGCCTCGACAGGGTCGTTTCCAGCGCCCACCATGACGATAGGAATCGTGTTGGTGGCATTCTTGGCGGCCCTGATCCATATGATTCCTCCCGCTACGATGATGATATCGGTCTTGAGACGCACTAGCTCGGCCGCAAGCTCGGAAGCCCGATCGGTATTCCCCTCCGAATATCGGTACTCGATCGCGATGTTCTGTCCTTCGACATAGCCAAGCTCATTGAGCGCCCCCCGAATCGTCTCGGAACGGGTGGACTCACTAGTTGAATCAATCGATGATAGATAACCAATCCGCGGAACTTTTTTTGGCTGCGCAGAGGCGGGTAAGGAAAGCCCAAAGAATATGGCGAGAAGCGTTACCGTCAAGATTTCCCGATTCACTTTTCTCATCTCACGCCTTAAGCCTCACCACCTCGCGCTTATTGAATCACTTGATTCGCCCGCTCCAGCACACGGTTCGGAATCGTCAGACCAATCTGTTTTGCTGCCTTGAGATTTATGATGAATTCGAACTTCGTTGCCTGCTGCACCGGCAAATCAGCGGGTTTGGCACCTTTCAAGATCTTGTCGACGTAAACGGCCGCGATTCGGTAGAGGTGATTGTAGTCCTCCCCATAGGACATGAGACCGCCCGCATCGACAAACTCCTTCTGATTGTAAATAGCCGGGAACCGGTATTTGCCGGCAAACTCGACGATTCGCTTTCTTTCGCCGAAAAAGCCTCGACCACCGCCCTGCATAATCGCATTGACTTGCTTCTGCTTTGCGGTTTGAAAGGCGCTATCTAATCCTTTGGCATTAGGTTCAGTTTCGATCTCCTCTAATTTCAGGTTCAGTATCGGAACCGCAGCCCTGAGCTCTTTCAATGGGAGGTCTGCTGATTCGGGGCTTCCCACTTGCCGCAGAAGTCCAACTCGGGAAAGCTTGGGGACTGCATCCCTAAGTATCTCTAATCTTTTAGTGTTTAGCTCGGGACTTAAACTTGAGAGCCCGGTGACATTGCCTCCCGGCCGCGCCAGACTGGCAACCATACCCGCAGCTACGGGTCCGGAAAGCTCATCATCACAATTGGAATGTTAGTGGTAGCTTTCTTAGCCGCCAATCCCGGGCCCTCCCTGAGACCACAATTAGATCCACCTTCAAGCGAACCAGCTCCGCCGCAAGTTCAGGTAGCCGGTCAGTTTTTCCTTCGGCAAACCGGTACTCGATGGTGACATTCTTTCCCTCAATCCAGCCAAGCTTGCTTATCTCTTGCCGGAACGCATCGATGACGAGCGCGCTGCCCGAAGCATTGCTTCGATCCAGGAAACCTATGCGGAAGACTTTGCCTGTCTGCTGTGCGTCGGCTGCCGTGCATGGAGCAAGAGAACAGGGAGCATAGACCTAGGAGTAATCGATTTTCTTGGTCATTGCTATACGTCGTGCTTTCTCGATCTCTGACCTCTGACTCTCTGACCTCTGTCACTTGATCACCCTATCCGCCCGCGCCAGCACATTCGGCGGAATCGTCAAGCCGATCTGCTTGGCTGCTTTGAGATTGATCACTAGCTCGAACTTCGTCGGCTGCTCCACCGGAAGATCGGCGGGCTTGGCGCCTTTCAGAATCTTATCCACATAGGTGGCGGCGCGCCGCGCCAAGTCGCTCATGTTCACGCCGTAGGTCATAAGCCCGCCAGCTTCCACAAATTCTGGCTAGCTGTATATCGCCGGAAGCCGGCTCTTTACCGCGAGCTCTACAACCTGTGTTCGCTGAGAATTGAGCACAGGACCCGCCAGCACGAGGACTGCGTCAGCACGCGCCTTGCTTGCGGCTCGGAAGGCAGTCTCAATATCCTTGGAACTTAGCACGTCCAGGTATTGAAGCTGCACTCGCAACGCGCCTGCGGCCAGTTCATCTCTTTTAAAATTTGTGCGTTGCCCGGATCGGTCGAAGTCCCGAGGACGGCCACGCGGGAGAGCCTGGGAACGATCTCCTTCAAAAGCTCCAGTCGTTTTCCGCTTATCTCCGGGGCAAGAGTTGACAGCCCAGTAATGTTCCCGCCAGGCCGCGCCAGGCTGGCGACGAATCCGCTGCAACAGGATCGCCATCCTGCGCCATGACAATGGGAATCGTTGTCGTCGCTTCCTTGGCAGCACGGGTTGCTGTCGGACCACCGGTGACGATGACGTCTACCTTGAGACGCACCAGCTCAGCCACGAGCGCGGGCAGGCGATCGAGTTTTCCCTCCGCAGTATCGACACTCAATGACAATGTTTTTCCCCTCTACGTATCCAAGCTCGCGCAGACCCTGACGGAAAGCCTCGACGCGGAGCTGCAGCAACGGAAGGGGAGGTATTAGATAGGTATCCTATCCGGCGGGACTTTCGCTGGCTGCTGCGCCTGAGCTAGGCCCACATACGCCACGATCATAAAAGCAATTCCGAAAACAGCCATTTTAGATTTTCGATTTTAAATTTCAGATTGTCGATTGAGAGGCGAAGAACGGATCCAAATATTTCGATCACTTGTCTGGCTTCCTTGTCTGAAATCGTGACCCTAAGCTTCACTTGATCACCCTATCCGCCCGCGCCAGCACGTTCGGCGGAATCGTCAGACCGATCTGCTTCGCCGCTTTCAGATTGATGACGAACTCGAACTTCGTCGGCTGCTCCACGGGAAGATCGGCGGGCTTGGCACCTTTCAAAATCTTGTCGACCATCAACGCGGCGCGCCTGAAGGATTCGGCTCCGGTCGGCTCCGTAGGACATCAAGCCGCCGCTGTCGACAAAATCTTCCCGAGGGTATATCGCCGGCAATCGATTTTTGTCGCCAGGTCCATGATCTGTTTTTGATTAGAATAGACAAACGGGCTCGCCATCACGGCGAGAGCGGCGCTACGCGCCTTAATCGCCTCTTTGAACGCGCTCTCGAATTCGTCGGCGCTGCTTACCTCCATGGAATGAAGTTGCAAACCCAGTTCTCGTGCCGGCAGTTGGCTTTCTTTCCATTGTTGCGCAGAGCCTGGATTCTGCGGATCCCACAGCACCGCAACGCGGGAGAGTTTGGGAATGGTTTCCTTGAGTAACTCAAGTCGTTTGCCAGCTAACACCGGCGCAATGCTGGTGAACCCTGTGATGTTCCCCCCAGGCCGCGCCAGGCTATCAACCAGCCCAGCGCAACAGGATCAGCCGCCGTTAAAAAACGATGGGGATCGTACGTGGTAGCGTTCTTGGCGGCTAGCGGCAGCAGGCGTCCACGGACGCGAGGAGCACGTCAACTTTGAGACGGACCAATTCATCAGCCAGGGCGGGGAGCCGTTCGAGCTTATCGTCAGCGGATCGATACTCGAATATTATGTTCTTGCCTTCAACATAGCCGAGTTCACGGAACTCTCGACCGAATAACTCGCGCCCGGGTCTGACGCAGCGGGACGGACTCCGAGCCAGCCAATCTTAGGTATCTTTGCCTGCTGCTGCGCCTCGGCGGACGAGCAAAGCGCAAAGAGCAATGCGCGCAAGAGTAAGACGAAAATTTTCTGACTCCTGGAGTCGTCCAATCCAAAATCCAAAATCTGACAAATCCAAAATCGCTTCACCGGATCACCTTGTCCGCTCGCGCCAGCACGTTCGGCGGAATTGTCAGGCCGATCTGCTTTGCCGTGTTCAGATTGATCACCAACTCAAACTTCGTCGGCTGCTCGATGGGAAGATCCGCGGGCTTTGCGCCCTTGATGATTCTATCCACGTAGGTGGCTACGCGCCGGTAGCTGTCCGCGAAGTCCGCCCCGTAGTACATGAGTCCACCGGCATTTACGGCTGGCGTCGTGTACACAGACGGTAACCGGCTCTTTAATGCAAAGCCGATCATCCTTTTTTCGTTAGCACGCATTAGCGCGCCGCCGCCAAGCACGTAGAGTCCGTCGGGACGCCACTTACTGATCTCAGCGAATACCCTGTCGAAATCGTCCACAGCTCGTACTTCCCAAGACCGAACAGTCAACCACAGCGCACGCGCTGCGACTGGGAGAACCTCTCTCGCTTCGAGTACACTGCGGGGAATGGTGCGAGCGTAAATAGCCGCGACGCGGGAAAGTTTGGGAACGGCTTCTTTGAGCAACTCCAGGCGCTTCCCGCCTAGATCTGTGCCAAGGTTTGTAACACCGGTAACGTTGCCGCCGGGACGGGCGAGGCTTTCAACGAGGCCTGCCTCAACAGGATCGAGCCCTTGCCCCACCATAACAATGGGAATCGTTTTGGTCACATCCTTGGCCGCCCTGATCTGTATGTCCCCTCCGGGTACCACGATGATATCAACCTTGAGGGCCACCAGCTCGGCCGCAAGCTCAGGATATCGATCGGGTTTTCCCTCCGCATATCGGTATTCAGTGGCGATGTTCTGTCCTTCTATGTAGCCAACCTCGCGCAGAGCCAGCCGAATGGCCTCGGAACGGGCGGACTCCTGAGCTGGATCGCTATTCGATAGGTACCCTATCCGCGGGACTTTCGTCGGCCGCTGCGCATCGACGGCAGCGCATGGAGCAAGGAGAAGGGAGCATAGAGCAAGAAGAATGATTTTTTCAGTCATTGCTGTTCGTCCTGGGTTTTCCGATCTCTGTTGTCTGACTTCTGATCTCTGACCGCTGTCACCGGATCACCCTGTCCGCTCGCGCCAGCACGTTGGGCGGAATCGCCAGACCAATCTGCTTCGCCGCTTTCAGATTGATGACTAGCTCGAATTTATTCGGCCGCTCCACGGGCAAATCGCCTGGCTTCGCCCCTGTGAGAATCTTGTGAACATACGTCGCGGCGCGGCGGTTTAAGTCGGGCAAGTTCACGCCGTAGCTCATAAGTCCGCCGTCTTCCACAATATCCGACCTCCAGTATATTGCCGGGAGCCGGCTGTTTACTGCGAGATCGGGAAACTGTGATCGCTGAGAAGCGAGCACTGGACCCCCAAGTACTAGGACTGCGTCAGCACGCTCTTTCGCTGCGGCTCCAAAGGCCATTCCGACATCCTTCGAAGTCCGTACATCGAGGTAGTGAAGATTGACTGCAAATGCGGCTGCGGCGAGTTCGGTTTCCTTTAAAGCTTGTGCCGTGCTCGGGCTCGTTGATGTCCCCAGGACGGTAACCCGCGAGAGCTTAGGGAGGACTTCTTTCAGAAGCTCAAGTCGTTTTCCGCTTATCTCGGGGGCAAGAGTGGACAACCCCGTGATGTTTCCGCCTGGCCGCGCCAAACTAGCGACAAACCCGTTACTAACCGGGTCCTGATCCTGCGTCATGACAATAGGAATCGTCTTCGTTGCTGCATGTGCGGGACCGGTTGTCCCCAAGCCAGCTGTGACGATGACGTCTACCTTCAGACGCACTAACTCCTCCGCGAGAGTAGCTAGTCGATCGAGCTTTCCGTCTGCAGAGCGTCGCTCAATGATGATGTTTTTTCCTTCGACGTATCCAAGATCGCGCAGCCCCTGGCCGAGCGCCCCCTCAAAAGAAAGGGAGCCACCAGTTAGATATCCTATACGGTAGAGCTTCGTTGTTTGCTGGCTTTGAGCGGATACGCAAAGCGGAAACAGCAAAACGCCAACAGCAAAACTGACTGCTGACCACTGGCGACTGATTATTTTCGTGATCATCTTGTGCGCCTGATTCAGCCGATCATTAAATTTGTTTTTCTGCTCGTCTCAACAGACGTCCAATAGAGCTCAATTAAAAGGCCCGACCGGTTAGAAACCAATCGGGCCCAAATGGAAATGGGAGAGTTAAGAGTTGCAGCCTGAACAGCGTCAGCCGGAATGTTTTGCTTCTTGTTAGTTGCGGCCTGCGAGAGCACCTCGATCAAGCTTGTCGGCCGCTAATAAGTCACCTCACAATGAATTTGTTGACGGTTTGGTGTTGAGCGAATCACATACGGAATACTTAACCTAGAGATTCCTTCAGCAATCGCGAGGCCAGCGCTCACGACCGTCATTAAAGACGGTCGGCATCTGAACTGCCGGAGAAATCTCATGGTTCGCGCAATGTTCGTATGTCGAGAGGCAGACTCGATGTATCTTTTTGACTACTGAGGAGAGCAAATTTGATTCGCTTTCTTTTGTCACCTAGGGGAGGGGTGCATCGCAAGCACCGCTCAGAGGACCCGGCATTTTGGAGATGACGGTGAAAATGTATAGAACCGATCGGACCTGAGTATGTCTAGAATCTTGCCGGCCCGAGGAGCGTCAGGCCAATCGTGTCGCTATCGCCTTATCGCACCGTCCTAGAACAACTGTCAATCACAATTCTTCAGCCGTCGGGTCGGTGATGTGCTTCGCGCCGTGATGCGCTCGGAAAGGACGCATCCGTAAGGCCGGTTCAAACCGGCCCACTACAAGGGGATTCCGGCTCCTGTTATCTATCACCAGCTTGCCGGCAGAAGGCTTACTAAGTAGCGAACTCAGACAGCACACTGACACTCTGCTGAAAACCCTCTTCCTGCAGGCTGCTCAAAAAAATGGCGATACAAACGCGGGCGAAGAACGTACGCTCGTCGTTGTGAGTACGTTGAGCGAGCGGACAAAGTAGCAGGAAGTAGATGGAGCATTTTCAGTAGCCTGCTAAAACTTATATCGGACTCGATACTGCAGTTTGGTCTCACCGTTTTTCGCCACGGGCAGATCGAACTGAGCCGTGTGAGCGTCAGTTTTTTTGTGAGCATGAGAGTTGCTCAGAATTTCCCAATCCGCCAGCATCGGTTCGATGACGTTCACGGTAACGGCTTCCTCCTTGTGATTACGCACGCTGATCTCGAATGCGGCTTCATAAAGATTGTCGGCGAGCTTGCGCCAGTCGGTCTGCTTGCGCTGGCCGACGACGTCGAAGGCGTCGCCCATCTTGATCTTGATCGTTTCGTCCTTTGGCGTGTGATCGATGCGGTCTTCGCCGATGAATTGCAGGCTGCCATCGCTGTCGGCTTTGTAAACCCGCACGATCCCTCTGGGCAGGGGCATGCCTAAATTGTTTTCTTTCTTGTTGCCGATATCGACATAAACCCCAATCTTTTGGTCCGAGACCGGCGTGCCAAATCTGGACCGAAAATATTGCTGTGAGCCGCGATACACATACTGTTTGGTGATTGGTACGCGATCCGCTGATAAGAGGCTCACCTGTTTTGTCTGGTTCTCCTTGATGGTCGTGGCTCTCTGCAGGCTATAAAGGTGATATTCAAAGAACGACTCCTCGCTAAACGGAGCGACGGCGGGCTTTGCCGATAGTTCCGACAATGCTCGTACGGCGTCTGCAGCGCCGCGCCGTTCGATGACCCGATTGACGTCGCCGGCGACGAGTTTGAGGCGGGCGTTTTGATAGTTCGCGCCGCTTTGATTGTCCAAAGTCACCCAACCGGAAAGGTCCAGGAGCTTATCCTTACTGTCGAGAACGGCGACGTAATCGGCCCGCCAACTGATGCCTTGAGTGAGATAGGTTGCCTCCAGCTCATGCGGCGCTGTCCCGCGGTTTTCCAATAACCAAACCAGGGTTGGATGAGAGATGAGGTTGTTGGGAATGTTGGGGAAGATCAGATTGTGCGGCTGCCCCGTAAAAATGCGTCCGCCCAATTTGTAAACGATACCCTGATTCACGCTGAGAATCGTGATGGGAACTTCCACGTTGTCTTTGAGAATCGTGATCTCTTTGCCGACGAATTTCTCGAGCAGCTTCTGCGGAGTCAGCAGATCATACTCGTAGTTCTGTTCGAGAATCTGCAATTGCCTGGGATCGCTCAGCGACTTGATATGCACGGTCTGCGGCATGATTTTCGCCGCTACTTCACCGAACTTTAGCTGCGTGACGCCGCTTGGCAAGGTTAGACGTCTGGTGTCTTTTACCAAACCGAGATTGCTATTGTAGATGGTAATCGAAAGTGCTTCCTGATCGGCGAGGCTGGTCGCGACCGCAGCGCCGGCAGGATCGGCTGCATAGGCAAATGTGCGCCACTCCGCTCCCGGCGCAAGAATCATAATCAAAGCGAGCGCCAAAAACTCTAAAGCGCTTCTGCGGCGTAATCTCATTGTTTCCTCCTGAGGCGGTGTTTTCCGAGTTGCAATTTCTTCGATTAGACTTCGCACGGAAGAAAATGTTCCGAGCAGGCTGCTGAAAAAGCCTCATATGCTTCGTTGTGCTCGCCCGACTCGCTTCAACGTACTGAAGCGTACGCCTCAGCTCATCGAACTTCGCGCGCCTTGCCTTTGAGTCTTTTTGAGCAGCCTGTAATCAAACTTTCGCAGCAAACTGCGGGAGATTTCTAGCGGGTTGAAGGAGGCTGCGCTGAATAGTTCGGCGGGAGAATTGTCAGCTTGATGCGAAGTTGATCCGCCGGCTTTACCTCGTTATTGTGAGCCGGCGCCGGCAATTCGCTCTCGATATTACCCAAACCTGCAAGTTCTTTCTTGAATCCCTCATATTGGCTGGCCCGGATAGTAACCCAGATAGTTTGTGGCTGATCGGTTGCGATGGCGCGCTGCTGCGCCTGATCGAGTTCTTTGAATTCTCCCTCTACCGGCGAAGGTCGCGGCTGTGTCTGAGGACGTTCCAATTCCAATGGCGCTGCTGCGGTTTCGTCACCCCGGGCCGGCCCTTTCAGACGGAGCGTCAATTCATGGCCGGCCGGGAACGCTAACACGGTTCTGCCGGATTTAAGAGCATCTAAGGAACTGGAAGCTCGCTTCTCCGCCGGCGCGGCAGACGATGAGGGCTCTCCGGCGGCGGCAGTGTCCTTATAGTCGGTATCCTTGTCGAGCTGCGGAACTGCTGTCGCCGACGGTGGCGCATGCGCGTCGGAAGGCGAAAGCTGTTCTCGGCGAGAGGATGCAGCATTGCCTGCTGCTGAAGATTGTTTTTCTAACTTGGGAGGAGCGGGAGAGCGGCCCGGCCCATCGGCAAGACCAGCCGCCGGAGCGCCAGGCTGGATGCCGCCACTGATGCTCCGTTCTGCTGGTTCGGCAGGCGATCGAGGCTGTTCTGTTCGCGGTAAACGTTTCACCTTCTGCTTCTGCGCTCCTGCCTCCTCCGGGTTTTCCGCATCGGGTTTAAGCGCACGCGCTCGGCCGACGGTCGGCGGCAATTTGTCTGCTTCCGCCTGTTTTTGAAGACTACTCGTAGGCGGATCGGTATTTGTCGATTGCCGCTGGCCGGACTCTTTGTGATAAATGAAAACCGCCAGGACACCGATCAGAACCACAGCCGTGGCCTGCAGCGGAAGCTTAACTTGCAGTGTTGAAAATAAACGCTGCCATAGGTTGGGCCGATGGGCCGTGTCACGAACTTCTGCCATGACCCGGGTTGTGAAGCCTGCCGGCGGCTCGACCGGCGGCAAAGCCGAAACGAGTTGTTGGCATGCAGCAACTGCGGCCAACTCTTGCCTGCACCGAGCACAGGCGGCAAGATGATCGTTTACTTTGCGCAGCCGTTCATCGCGGCTGTGATCCAACAAATCCGCAAAGTGTTTCTGTGCCTCTACGCAGTTCATGATACTTTCCGATCGCGAGTAAAGTAGGGCGCAAGTCTGGTTCTCAACGCTTGTCGCGCGCGGTGCAGTCGCGATTTTACAGTGCCGACGGGAACATCAAGCGTCTCGGCGATGTCCTCATAGGAAACGTCTTGTAGATCCCGGAGCAGAATGATTTGCGCGTCGTCACCATCCAGACTGTTCAGCGCTTGTTGCACGCATTGCTGGATTTCCTTCCGTTCCGCACTGGTCTCAGGATCTGCGCCGCAGTCGACCAGCACCAGGTCGTCCCCCAGCGCAACCTGTCGCTGTAGTTTGCTGTTCAAGCTTTTGCGGCGGCTGCTGGCATGGTTAAAAGCGATCCGATAGAGCCAAGTGGCAAAGTTGGCGTCGCCGCGAAACTGCTGAATCGATTTGTACGCCGAGAGGAATACTTCTTGGGCCGTCTCGGTCGCTTCATCATAGTCTCCTAAAAACCGATAAATCAGGTTGAAAGTCGTGTTTTGGTGTCGCCGCACCAAAATCTCGAAGGATTGAGTGTCGCCCCGTTGAACGCGCTTGACGCATTCCGCGTCACCTATTTCCTCAGCGAGCATGGACCTGTTGTTTATTAGACGGTCGGTTTAGGAAAAAGTTCCCGTCGCATAGATTGGCGAATACATAGGGCTTTTTGTGTATGCGGACGATCTCGCCACGAACCGGATGAAGGAAGACAAAATATGTTTAATCCGCTTGCCTTCGTGACTCGTTTATCCGAATTCCGTGTCGTTAGCGTGCTTCGTAATAAATAGAAAAGCTCGGTCGAGTATCATGGCGGCGGCATCAGAGGATGAAAGCTGAACATCGAGCTGAAGGAATTCGTCCGATCAGAAAGCCGTACCCTGGGTTCAGTGAGAAACGCATCTCGGGGGATTGGTGCGCTGGCTGTAGTATCGATGTGGCACTTGCCTGATTAAACCGCTTCTTTCCACAGATGGCTGAACTCGATCGCGACCACTTTGTCGTAAGTCACCGGAGCTGACAGCAGTCCGATGTCGGTAGCGAAGCGATTCATGCTGGCTATTTTTTCTTCCGTGATGGCCGGATCGTAGTAGGGAAGATCGCGCCGGATCAACTCGGCGATGAGTTCGGCTTCCGCAGGAGGGAAGCGTTTTTTGCCGACCTCAGTAGCCAAACTGATGTCTTGTTTGAGCGCTTTGTGCGCCTTGATGATGGCGCGGATCGCCGCGGTCGCGGTTTCGGGTTCCTGTTGGATTCTTTTTTCGGTGGTCACCAATGCCGGAAACGTATAGTGACGCGCCGGAGGAGGGCCGTCACCGCGACGCACATCGATAACCATCGTTCCGACACCGCGCCGTAAGGCGACTTCGCATCCCATGCCGTTGGCCCAGAATCCGTCGAGCTTGCCGTCTTCAAGGGCCTTTGCCGCCGAGAGGCCGAAAGAAACGTTGGGTCCGGCGGCGCCCGGAATCGGCATGATTTGCACATTGTTTTTTGCTGGATCGATGCCGGCTTCAACCAGCATTCGTTGCAAACTCAAGTCGACGCCCGGCGCGGCGCCGATGCGCAGCCCTTTGACGATACTCAAATCACCGCGCCGCGGATTGAGATCCTTGCGAATCACCAGAAACCAGTAGGTATGCTGGGCGATCGCGGCCAGTAATTTCGCGCCGTTCCAATCTGGAAAGGCCAGTAGCGTGGCATGCGCCGAGCCGACGACAAAATCGAGCTGCCCGTCACGCAATGCTGCGAAAGTTTTCGGCACCGGGAACAACAAATCGATGCTGGCATCGAGACCTTCAGATTTGAAAAAGCCCAACTCGACAGCGGCAATGGCCGGGAAATAAGAGTTCGATACTAAATCAGGTACGGCGATTCGGATCATGATTTACCTCGAAGAAATTCTACTCCATTGAGATCTAACGTTGAACCTCGAACGGTTGAACCGTTGGACCCAAGTTTCTTGTTCAACGTTCAACGTCAGTCAATGATTATAGTTGGTGCGCCGTTTAGTCCGCCAGTGGCACAGTCATAAAAACATGCGGCTCGGAGCCGAGCACGCGGGACGTATGCCCCTCGCCGGTGGTGTCATCGGCGAGCATGACATCACCGGTCTTGAAGACCCGCTTGACGCCATTGCTGGCTTCGATCTCCCATGAGCCGGATAGTGTCACCAGGAATTGGCGCCGCGGCGCCGGGTGGCGATCGAGAAAAAGCCCGGCGGGCGCGGAGCGAAAGATCGCGCTGGTTGCGGCTCGAGATTCGGTCGTCAGCATCGGTTGATTGCCGCCAAAGTTGAGCTCGATTTCTTCGAAATGCGACTTCTGATCGTTACCCGTATACAGCCTGACGATCTTCATTATGTGCTCCTGTAAAATAAATTAGCTGCGCCTCAAACTTTGAATTGAAGGCCGGCTGCTTGAATGCCGGTAATGACACAAGCCTCGTCTTCATCGGCGGTCGCGCCGCTGGCGCCGGCGGCGCCGAGAATCACTTCACCGTCCATGATCAATACGCCGCCCGCAACCGGAACGACCTTGCCGCCAGTCATCGCTGATAGCGCGTTGAGAAAAGCCGGAAGCTCTTTCAGCCGATTGCCCAGGTGACGGCTCGATTCTCCCATGCCGATAGCGCCCCAGGCTTTGCTGATCGCGATCTGCGGTCGCAAAATGCTGGCGCCGTCATCACGCTTGAGAGCTTTTAAGTTGCCGCCGTCGTCGAGAACCGCAACGCAGAGCGGTCTAATCTTGGACTTCCGCGCATTCTCTAGCGCGGCATCGACGATAACTGATGCGTTGGTCAGGTCAAGTTTCATGACATCTCCGGTTCTACGCAATTTCGAATCTACTGAATGGGTTAATTCAAAGCGGCACTTGCCGCTTGTCCATCGCGCGTTGCCACTTTTTCTCCGCTTGCTTGAGAAAATAATCTCCTTGTCGGCGGGAATAAAAAACCAGGCTTTATCCTGATGCTCTTCCTCTAGCTGGCCGGATGCCCAGCCGGCATAGCCGATCGATCAATAAGAACTGGCGCGGGCCCTTTGCCGATGAAATATCTCGCTAATCGATTCTCGCGTCCGAAGTCATTGCGATGCCATCTTTAACTTTTTTCGAGTTTTCAAGCACGAAGTCGTCGCTATGCAAGCACGAAACCTTGGCGCGGGCTCACAGGCCCGCCATAGTGAATGGTGATTTCTCTCGTACCGCCTTTTTCGTGGATGCCGGAACCTGCAATCACTTCTTCGACAGGCGCCTGCGCCAACGGCCGATTAATGACAAGACCCATTGTGCCTTCATGATCATGTTCACGATGTAAATAACCGATTCGGACAAACCGTGGATCTTTCATCTCCGGCGTGGCCACTAATAACTGGCCGGCGAAAGTCGCTCTCCTGCTGCGCCGCGACGCCGTGCGCCGGCTGACCAGCGCAACGATCAAGAGCAGGCATGCAGCAGAGCAGGGTCCATAAATGTGACGGCAATGATTTCTCGATTCTCGATTGTTTCAATGGAAACACCGGGCCTATCTATCCGCGCCGCTTCGGTCCCACGTCGTCGATGCGGATGCGAATGATGACCCGTTTCTCGCGCGCCATCCGTTGGTGGAACGACGGCCAGTCCCGGTTTTCGCCTTTGGCTTGGCGTTCTAAGTACACCAATGTCTCCATCGCTTGCGGCAGTGATAAGATTTCAGCGTTGCCGTTGATTTGCACCCAGCCTTCGCCGTGGAACTCGTTGGTGAAGACACACACCGCGGCGCGTGGATCACGCCGCAGATTGTTGACCTTGTATGCGGTTTCCCGGCTGCTGATGATGGCGCATCCGGCAGGATCGATGCCAACGGTAACCGGCGACATCTGCAACGAGCCTTCCTTTCTTCGGGTCGTCAACACGCCCCAATGATGCCGGGCCAAAAAGTCTGTCGCGGTCGAGATATCCATCGGCGCAAATTCAACCATGGTATTCCTATAGGCTGCAGGTAAACTTTTGACAAGCTAGAATAGCCGAGCACTGTATTGCAAGGGCCGATTCTTCCCGGATTGTCAATGGCGCTGCCAGTTGTCATCCGCCTTGACCGTTCTCGCGCCATAACCTATAAACAGACAGGTGTTGAGACAGATTCTGTGGCAATGAAAATTCCAAATATTCCGGTGCCGGAAATACTGCCGATCTTTCCATTGACGGGAGTTTTGGTTTTGCCCGGAACGGTGTTGCCGTTGCACATCTTTGAGCCGCGTTACCGCAACATGGTGGAAGATGCTCTGGATGGAGACAAGGTGTTCGGCATGATTCAACCGTTCGTGCCGCAACCGGATAATCAGCCGCGGCCGGACGCCGAAAAGGAATCACCGGATCTATACAAGATCGGTTGCGCCGGCTATATCGAGAAATACGAGAAATCTGCTGACGGCCGCTTCTTTATTCAACTCAAGGGTGTCAACCGCTTTAGATTTGAAGAGGAGCTCGAACTGCGACGCGGGTATCGGCGTGTCAAAGCCATCTATAGCGAATTTCCCGATGCCACCCTGCCGGAGGGTTGGAAGTGCGAGCGCGACGCGATACTGCAGGCGCTGACGTTATACGGGCAAGCTCACGGCATGCAGGTCAAACCGGAGCAGGCGCAGCGCTTCTCGGATCTGGAACTGGTGAATCTTTTGTCAGTGTCGTTGCCGTTTCATCCGTCGGAGAAACAAGCGTTACTGGAAGCGCAAACTCTGAAGGATAGGGAAAATACGCTGATCAATCTGCTTCGACTCGGCGGCGGCCAAGCGGATCCGGATTCGGATATAACACCTCGCACCTTGAACTGATCGCAGGCTGCTGAAAAGATTCATATGCTGCGTTGCGCTCAGTCTTCTCGCTCCGACGTACTGGGAGTACGCCTCCGCGCGTCGATCTTCGCGCGCCTTGCCTATGAGATCTTTTGAGCAGCCTGCGGTGCTGAGTCGCAGAGCATCTCAATTCTCTGACATATCGATCAGCACACCATCGGGATCCGATATGAAGTGTTGGCCGAGGCAACATTTGCGGAAATCATTTTCGATCAGTTGGCCATGCAGGCCTACAGTGAGTTTTCGTGGCGCTGCCTCCGGCGAAGAAGCGGTCAGCGCATCGAGATCATCGGCCGCAGCTTTGAGACTTTCCACTTTGAATCCGACATGGTCGAGACCTTCCCGCAGGCCGCGGTAAAGGCCGTTGTCGCGAGGTCGAAGCAAGAGTTTAACTTTTCCGTCGGTCATGCAGATAGACCCGTCGTCGCGATAAGTCTCTGCTTCTCTTAGTTCAAAGACCTTTTCATAGAACTCCGCCACTGCCATCGGATTATCAGCGCGAATCGATATGTGATTGATCCAGCGCGATTGATCCCAGCCGCTTTCGTTGTAGCCTTCTCGGACATTGCCTATATGCGCTTGGGCAATGTCGAACTGGGTGCCGGCGGGATCGTAGCTGCGCAATCCGGCAAACGGCACATATTCCAATCCTTTGGCGATCTTTACGTCCGGATAGTATTGTTCCATCCGGCGAACGAAATCCTTGATATCGGTGACTTCGAATCCATAATGGTCCATGCCCGACTGTATCCCGGCGTATCGCGGCAGAATGGCCATGCCGATGACGCCGTCGCTGATGTGACCGCGGTTGGTATTTTGCTTGCCTGTTTCATCGACAGTGCCGCTGGTCATCCGTTTCATGCCAAAAATCGTTTGGTAGAAATGGGTCACCGCGGCGTGATCGTGAGTGTACATCGCTAGATGGCGGATTTTTGCGAACATACTGGACCTCCTTGCGATACTATCGTCCATCTAAGTTAGCGGAAGGTGTTTGTCAATCATCCTGAATTCGAAACGTTAGTTCCACATTTTTGTTGTCAAACTGGATTGCTCAACTTGCCGCCAAAAAGCTCCGAATTGCTCTGTGAGCCGCATCCGGATTGGTGAAAAAATAGTTGTGCGCTTCACCCGGAATTTCTACGAACGTGGCATTGGGAATGCCGCGCGCCAGAATATCCGCATCCTTGCGATGCGATCTTCCGGTTGACGACACATGGTCATCGGAACCGACCATGACCAGGGTTGGTGGTTTAATGTCTTTGAGACGATCGGTGGTGTCATGTTCCTGCCTTGCGATGACGTGGCGTAAATAACTTTCCAGCGGTGGAAGATTAGCCAGACGAACCTTAAGAAAGCGGTCGACCTTATCGCGATTCTGTTTGAGGTAGGCCGGGGTCCAGCCGACTTCGAGAGTATGATCTCGCACATAACGTTCATAGCCGAGCTCGACCATTTCCTTGCATAACTGGAAAGGGATTCCCTTGGCCATTCCCGGATGACCGGCGCCGCTCGACGCGATGATCATGTTCTTGACCCTGGCAGGGTATTTTAGTGCCAATAGTTGAATAATTCTTCCGCCCATCGAATGGCCGCAAACGATTGCCGGTCCCGCGTCCAGGTGGTCGAGAATCGCCACGGCGTCCTCGACGAAGTCTTCCGTGGAATATTGGACGGTTGGTTTAGTCGAGCGGCCTGTGCCCCGATAATCGTGAGTGATCACCTTGTGATCGCGGCAAAACTCCGGCACCTGGAAAATATTCCAAACATCGCCGGCGCAGGCGGTTTCGCTAAAAAACATCATCGGCGCGCCCTGACCATGAGTCTCGAAATAGATTTCAACCTCGTGGCGTTTGATGAGAGGCATGAACGGATTTCCTTCCCGAGTGTCTGCAGTCCAATTACGACAGTGACTTGGCAAATGCAATCGTTGTCTGATGTGCTCGTTGGCCACGCAAAAACTCCGGAGCTAAGATTTGACATCTGCACCGGCGCTGTGCGAGTAAGCATTGTCGGCGAGGTTTACAATCCATGACGCGAACTCAATTTATCGTTGTGCGGCACGGACAGACGCAGTGGAACTATCGCGGCGTACGGCAGGGCCATCTCGACAGCGATCTGACGGAAAGAGGCATTGCTCAGGCGAATGCTTTGGCTATTCGATTGGGGCGCGAACATTTTACGCGACTTTACAGCAGTGATCTGGGACGCGCTCTGCGCACCGCGCAAATAATCGCCGCTTTGACCGGTCATGAGATTGTGACCGATGCTCGCCTACGCGAGCGGAACCTGGGAATCTTCCAGGGACTTAACGGCGACGAGATCAGAGCGAGGTATCCGGAAGAACATCGGCTGCACCGTTCCGTGGGTCCGGATTATGTGATTCCCGGCGGTGAAAGCGTGCGGCAGCAGGTCGCGCGCAATGTGGCTTACCTCACAGAACTTGGCCGGAAGCATCCGGGTGAGACAGTTGTGGTTGTCACCCATGGAGGGGTGCTGAGCGGCCTCTTCCGCCACACCTTTTCAATTCCGTTCGATGCGCCGCGCCGGTTTGAATTCACCAATGCGGGATTGAACGTGTTCAGTTACCGAGAGGGCGACTGGTTCCTGCAGACATGGGGAGATACCAGCCATCTTTGCGAAGTGGGGACTGTGGACGGCGACGATCCTTAGGCATGCTGGTGAAAACGTCCAGCTGCTGCGTTCCGCTCGTCCGACTCCGCTCCGGCGTACAACTCGAGTACGCCTGCGCTCGTCGGACGTCGCGCGCCTTGCATCTGAACGTTTTGACCAGCATGCCGAGCCATCATCGAAAGATCTAGCAAGTTGCTGAATTTTGATTGCAGCCTGTTCACAGGATCTCAGACGCGAGGCGGGGATTTGCGTGATTCTGTCGGTGGCAAAAGTGATCGAGAACTCCGAACGAACACGAACACGCGAGCACGAACACGAAAATTCAGACCGCGCTTCTTTTCTCCATCCTGACCGAGAAGCCGGGTCGCTTGATAAAGATTTGATTCGAACCCTCGCGCTGGCTGAGCTGTTCGATCAGCTTTACCAAAGGCAGATCTCCGTTCAGATACTCGACGCGGCTTGCCGCCGTCCGGCAGCGCATTGACGTAGTCGTCGCCGGCGAAAAAGCGCAAGATCAACTCTTCATCGGAGAGATGAACGCCTAGCTTCTGCCTGACTTCATTCAGGGTCGGTTCGGGTTGTTCCCAATGGGTCCATTCTTTGGCGCGTGGGCGGCTTAAAATTTTATCTCTAACATCGGGGTCCATGACCTCGACCGCTTCTTTGCCCCAAAAGCCCAGCGCATACTGAATCACCTGATCAGGCACCTCTTTGTAACGCTCTCCGAGAAGCACGTTGATCGCGGCTTGCGTGCCGACGTACTGCGACAGCGGCGTCACCATGATCGGATAGCCGAAATCTTTTCGAACGTGAGCGGCTTCGTCGAGCGCGGCCTCCATCTTGTGCTCCATGCCGACGATCTTGAGCTGGTGGCGCATGTTGGAGATCATGCCTCCGGGGACTTGATGCAGATATTGTGACTGGTCGTACTCGACCGGTTTGCCGATCGGCAAGCCGGATTTTCTGGCCACGGCGGTGAAATGTTTTTCAACAGCTTCAAGCGGTTTCAAATCCACCATCGGAGTATAGCCGAGAGCGCGCAGGTTGTGCGCGATGTTGAAGATCGATGGCTGCGACGAACCGTTGGCCAACGGCGGCACGGCGGTATGAAGAATTCTCATGCCGAGTTTGACCCCTTCGAGATAGCACAACGGCGCCTGGCCGCTGTTGCAATGGGCGTGGAATTCCACCGGGATCTTTCCCGCGCTCTTAAGCACGACGGGAATCAGAGTCCGCGCTCGCTCTGGCGTGAGTAAGCCGCCGACGTCCTTGAAGCAGATTCGCCATGGATTGCTTGCTGCCGCTTCTTTGGCTTTCCGGGCGTAGTATTCGTCGGTGTGACGAGGCGAGACCGAGTAGATGAGATTGGCGACAGTATCCATGCCGGTTTTTTTCAAATCGGCTATTTCTTCTTTGAAGTCGGCGAAGTCGTTCCAGGAGTTCGACGTTCGAGTTACGGTAAGGCCATAGGAGACTAGCCGTTCAATCAGCAGCTTGAGAATGCAGTGAGGGGTTTTCTCGAAAGCGCTGTGCATCCCTCCGTGATAGCGCAAGCGAGTTTTCTTGATGCGCTTGGTGCCTTCGCGAACCCACTCCCATGGGTTCTCCTTGAGCTCGCGCACATACTTCTTGAACATGACGCTCAAGAAGAACTCCATCGATTCGAAGCCGGCCTGGTCCATCTGCTCGGCGATCGGTAGCATCGCGCCAACTCGCATGTTGAGGGCCCAGAGACTTTGGTTGCCGTCACGCACGGTTGTGTCGATAAATCGAATCTCGCTCATCTAACCTCTAACCTCCGGTGAAATGGTTCAACAGTTCAACGGTTCAAACGTTCAACGACAACCACGCAGTTGCCGGTGGGTGTACGCATACTCTTATAGTTTGTATAGATTCTTACAGGATAGATCAAATGACTGTTTTAGGAGTGAGCACATGAGGAGCTACCGTAAGGAACTGTGGTTTAATACGCCGACCCGGGTCGCGTTCGTTAATATCACGGGGCAGGTGCAGGAATGCATTCGAGAAAGCGGTGTCGACGACGGCTTGGTCCTGGTGAACGCCATGCATATCACCGCTTCGGTGTTCATCAACGATGACGAATCAGGCCTGCACCAGGACTATGGTGTTTGGCTGGAAAAATTGGCGCCACACGAACCGCTCAAACAGTACCGTCATAACGATACCGGCGAGGACAATGCCGACGCGCACATCAAGCGGCAGGTGATGGGCCGGGAGGTGGTCGTCGCCATCACCGACGGCCGTTTGGATTTCGGTCCGTGGGAGCAGATCTTCTATGGCGAGTTCGACGGCAAACGTCGCAAACGGGTGCTGGTGAAAATTATCGGCGAGTAGGGGACGATACTTCTCAATTGCGAAACTGCCGCGGTTCGATATTTTCGCCGACATCGAATCGCATCAAGTCTTCTCCCACGAGCAGCGGGCCGGAATACTGCTTGCGGGTGGCCGGGATCAAATCGTCGGCCGTGGCGCCGCCGAAGAGCAAGAGATGGTTGTAGACCGCGAGCTTCGGTTTGATCCGAGCGAAAACCTCACCGGCTTGCTCCGGGGTGGTATGATTGCTGCCGATCCGTTTTAGTTGCGCGGCACTCTCGGCGGCAGTGCCGCTAACGGCAGTGACTTCGTGAACCACCAGATCGGCGCCCTGCGCATGGTCGATTAGATTTTCATTGAAAGTCGTGTCTCCCGACAGCACGGCGGAACATCCTCGATAATCGATCCGGTATCCGAAGGCGGGCAACTCTTCGCCGCCATGATCGACTTCGAATGCACTTATGGTGATGCCGTTCTGCGAATAAACAACTCCTTCTTCGATCTCCTCTGATTCGAGTTTGGCGCCGGCCATGGGATAGCTTCTGCTGCGCACGCGCAGATCTACCGCGAAGGCCAACGGTAAATGTTCCATCATCTGGTTTGTCCCTCGAGGACCCCAAACCCGAAGAGGGGTTTGTCGGTTTCCCCAGGGCCGGCCGATCCAGCCGGTCAGCCAGAGATCGACAAAACCTACCACGTGATCGGAATGATGGTGTGTGAGCAACAAACCGGTGATATCGGCAAACGGGATGCCGAGTTGGTGCAGCCGCTGCATGGCGCCGCGCCCGGCATCGAAGATAAATTTTTGATCTCCGGCTTCGATCAAGGTGCTCGGCCCGAAGCGGCCTAAGAGCGGCGGCGGCGCTCCGGTCCCGAGCAAGGTTACACGGAACAAATCTGGAACTGGTTCTACCATATTTTCCTAGCGAGATGATTGTCGCAGCGGAGACGACGATGCCAGGCAAATCTATCACCTCGCAGGCTGTCTGAAAACCTTGTTTGCAGGTTGCTCAAAAGGCCTCAGATGCGAGGCGCGAAAATTCGACGAGCTGAGGCGTACGCTTCAGTACGTTGAAGCGAGGCGGGCGAAGCGCAACGAAGCATATGAGGCCTTTTCAGCAGCCTGGTAAAGAAGAGATTTCGCAATTGATTTGGATCAGGCTGGCCGGTATCGTTGATCAGTGAAAAATAAATTCAACAGCGACTCATCGCTAAGGAACCGGCGATCAGAGAGCCATAGGGAATCATTCAAGAGACAGCGCGATTCCCGATTCAAACCGGTGCAGTCGCGCGAGCGGCTGGCGCCGGCGGATCGGCCGTACGAGTCTTCGTGCCCGCATTATCCAAACTGCATCGGCTGTCCTTTTAGTCATGTTCCTTATCCGGAGCAGCTGCTTAGGAAACGCGATATCGTGACCGGCGCGCTGGCGAACTACCCGTCGCTTGCTCATACCGAAGTGTCATCGGTGATGGCGGCGCCGCACCGGCTGGGTTATCGGGCGCGCATAAAACTAGTCGTGCGCAGCAGCCGTGGCGAAATCGCGACGGGGCTTTATGTGCCGGGTAGCCATCGGGTGATTGATATCTCATCGTGCCCGGTACATCCCCGGCCCGTCAATCAGGTACTTCAATATCTAAAGAAGAAGATTCTGGAGCTGGGCATCGAGCCTTATGACGAAAGAGACGACAGCGGACAATTGCGCTATCTCGACTTCCGCTACAGCTTTGGCCAGCGCGAGTTGAGCGTTACCTTGGTGACGCGCCACCGCGATTTTCCTCAAGGAGGCGCACTGTCTCGGTCGTTGAGTCGTAAATTTTCTTTCATCAATGGCGTGATCCAGAACGTTAACCAAGAGCGCGGTAACGTGATCTGGGGAGATCACTACCGGACCATCTCCGGTCGCGACACCTTGCTCGAGCAGGTTGGCCCATTGACTCTTGGATTTCCCGCCGGAGTATTTTCACAAGCCAATCCATCCACGGCGAAACGACTCTACGACATGGTAGTCGAAATGGCAGAGTTAAAGAGCATCGAGACAGTGCTCGATCTCTATTGCGGCGTCGGACCGATCTCGCTCTATTTGGCCGGCGATGCCCGTCTGGTTTGGGGAATCGATGACAACGCGCTGGCGATCGACACGGCCAAACAGAATGCGCGCAGAAATGGCATATCGAATTGCCGTTTTTTTGAGGGTGATGTGGCAGAAAAACTGGCCGAAGCAAAAAAAACTCTTGATGAAATCGATCTGGTCGTGCTCAACCCGCCGCGCAAGGGTGTTCAGCCGGCGGCGATGGAAGCGACCATGGCCGTGAATGCTCCTAAGTTAATCTACGTATCATGCAACCCGAACAGCCTGGCGCGCGACCTCCACAAATTGGTGGGTCAACATTATCGCATACGGCGGCTCCAGCCCTTTGATATGTTCCCGCAAACCGAGCAAGTGGAAACAGTCGTGCTGCTCGAGAAAAGTTAACCGTACTTGCAAAATCTCAGTTCGTTGTGATTCTATTGCTCAATTGATTGTCGGGAGGTGCTTATGGCTGAATTGAAAGTTGACGGTGTGGTCCACTGGTCGATTCCGGTAAACAATCTGGAG
Organism: uncultured delta proteobacterium; assembly: GCA_963745835.1. Lineage (GTDB taxonomy): Bacteria > Desulfobacterota > Binatia > UBA9968 > UBA9968 > WHTF01. The sequence continues at coordinate 214,426 of CAVUZH010000022.1, read as the reverse complement.
GAGGCCGAGAAATTTTATGGCGAGCTTCTTGGGTTGGAACCCAAGGGACGTTTGGGCGGCTCGGGGATGTCCTGCTTTAAAGCCGGCGATCACAACATTCTTCTCTGCGTCCGCAACGACGCAACCGTCCGAACTCCGCAACAAGACAATCGGCTTCATCACGCATTTATGGTAAGTCCGGAAATGTGGGAAAGAGGATGCCGGGTGTTTCACGAAAATGGCGTGAAGATCGCTGAGCCGATCGTGTACCGGGAGAAAGGTCATTTCACCGGTCGCGAATTATACTTCCTCGATCCGAGCGGCAATATGTTGGAGCTGTGTGATCCGACTTGGAAGCATGGCATGCCGGCGCCGACTTATGAGGAAATAGTCGGGGCGAACTAAATATCTGAGTTTCTACCGGCTGAAGAGAAACGTATTTTGTTCAAAACTGATCAAGTTCAACCTTGAACATTTGAACGTTTGAACCATCCTCCTCAAGGCGCGTCCGAGCGATACCACCACAGTTGCGGAATCGCCCAGCAAACAGCCAGAACGGTTAGCGTGCAAAGTATGCAGCCCACCAGCGCGGCGTTGGGCGCGCCAAGCAGCGCCGCTCCGGCGCCGGCAATGACCGCTCCAAGGGCGTTGGTGGTTTGGGCAAAGACTGTCAGAAAACTGGTGGCGCGGCCGCGCATATCGTCAGGCGCGAGTATCTGCACGACCGTGCGGCGCATGGTCACGCTGATGGCGTCAGCCAATCCCAAAACACCGACCGCTATCAAACCTAGCCAAAACCATCTCGACAATCCCAAAAAACCCAAGCTCAAGGCGAAGAGCAATGTCGCGGCAATCGACAGCGCTCCTTTACGCTTTATGTCCCCGATAGCCAGCAACATGCCGGAGCCGATAAGAGCTCCGATTGCGGGCGCGGCATAGAGGGCGCCGAGTCCTCGCGCGCCGACTTGAAAGACATCATCGGCGAATATCGGCAGTATCGGACGATAAAAACCGAACAGCACGGCGAAGAAGTCCAAGAGAAACAGCGACAGGATGATGCGTGTATGGTAGAGGAACTCAAAACCCTCAATCAGGCTGCGCCAGCTTACTTGTCGCCGCGCGCCTTGTGGTTGCCCTGAACTGCGTACCAGCAAAACACAACAAATCGCCGGCACCAGCAACAAAGCATCAGCGATATAGGAAGCATCCAAGCCGAAGAAATCGATCAGGAACCCGGCAAACACCGGCGCGGTGAGCTGCGTTCCCTGCATCATCAGGGTCGACAAAGTCACTGCGTTTAGAAGATAGGATTGCGGCACCAGGCTAGGGATGATCGCCTGGCGCGACGGACCGCCGAGCACCTGTAGCGATGAGGTGACGACATTAAGAGCATTGATGTGCCAAACCTGGACCACGCCGCTGATGGTCAACAGCCCGAGGGCCAAACCCGGCAGCAAGTTGATTGCGGCGGTGAATAGGATCAGTTTCTTGCGATTGTAAGTGTCGGCAAGCACGCCGCCGAATAGCCCGAAGAAAATAAACGGAACGGCCTGAAAAAATCCCGCCAAACCAAGCTGCACCGAGGATCCTGACAATTGATAGACCTGGTACAGGCTCGCCACGTTGCGCATGTGCATCGAAGTGTTGGTACACAGGATTGTGATGAAAATCAGACGATAGTCCCGAATCAGGAGAGACGACCAGGGTCGGATGGGCGCCGCGGGGTCGTTGGCGCCGTTTGTTTCTGAGTCTATTGTCACCGGGAATGGAAGACGAGTGATGGAATGTGGTGGCAATGTAGCTGTTGCCGGAGCAGTCGTCAACTTTAGGATTCATTCGAAGTTTTCCGCTTGACGTTTTACCGGCATCTCCATTAGCTTTGCACGTCAAGATTGGCGGGAGGGCCGGTTAATGAAAAAGCTGATAACCAGCACAGCATTGATTGTCTGCATATTCTTTTTTACCGGGGCTGCATCGGCCCAGAATAACTTCTATGAGGGGAAAACCATCCGCATCATCGTCGGGTTCTCGCCCGGCGGCGGTTACGATGCTCTGGCGCGGATGCTTTCACGGCACATGCCCAAGTATATCCCCGGCAATCCGACCATTGTCGTGGAGAACATGACCGGCGCTGGAAGCCTGCTCGCCGCCAATCATATTTTTAAAGTTGCCAAGCCGGATGGTTTGACGTTCGGTCACTTCAGCGGCGGCTTCGCCTTCAATCAAGTCATGGGTCAACCTGGTATCGAGTTCGACGCCCGCAAGTTTGTTTTTGTCGGCGCGGTGGCGCGAGACGAGAGCGCTATCGCCTTAACCAAAGCAAGCGGCATCAACAATATGGAACAATGGATCGCGGCCAAGACGCCGGTGAAGATGGGCACCACCGGGCCGGGCGCGTTCGGCACCGACAACGTAATCAAAGTCATCAAGGCCGCGCTGAATCTGCCGATCCAAATTATCTCCGGATTCAAGGGCACAGCGGAGATGCGGCTCGCTGCCGAGAGCGGTGAGATCGACGGCACGACCTGGGGCTGGGACACCATGCGTGGGGCGTGGCAGAACGCGATCGAGTCAGGCACGGTGCTGATCGTGCTGCAGACCGTACCCAAACCATTTCCGGATCTGCCGCGCGTGCCGTTGGCCATCGATCTGGCGAAGACGCCGGAAGCGAAACAGCTGATTGAAGTGGGCATCCATTATCCGAGCAAGATCACCAAAACTCTCGCCCTGCCTCCGGGCACGCCTGGCGACCGCGCGCAGATTCTGCAAAAAGCCTTGCAGGAGACTGTTAAGGATAAAGAATTCATCGCCGAAGCAGAGAAGGCGAAGCTCGGATTGGCGCCCGTGACAGCCGAGGAGATGAAAACCACGGTGGACGGGATCTTCAAGTTGGACGTCGGCATCTTAGCAAAGCTGAAGACCATTCTTTTTTAAATTCGGCCGCCGCAGTAGAGGGTTTGGATTATAGAATCTGTCGATTAACGAGATAATTTTTGCAGAACGGGAGAACTCTTATGCGCGTCATCGATTCGGATGGGCATTTCCATGAGCCGCACTACTTATTCGAAGAATACATCGAGAAGGAATATTGGGGAAAGCGGCCGCGCGTAGTCAAAATCCAAGGTCATTCTATGGAAGAGGGACGTTGGGCCGTGGAGGGAAAGTTCGTGCCGCGAATACCCCTGTCCAAAGGCGTCGGCGCCGGCGGCTTCTTGTACTTGTCGCCCCGGCACAAACAGATGCATATGAAGGACAGTTCGCTCGACGATGTCGCCGGTCGTGTCAAAGACCTAGGGCTCTTGGGTGTCGATATTCAGGTAGTTTATCCCACGGCTTTCGCCTTTGTCTCGGACGTGGAGGACAAGGGTTTGGCCGCGGCGATTTGCCGCGCGCATAACAACTATGTCGCCGAGCGGTGCAGGCAAGCGCCCGATAAGCTCAAGGGCATTGCGCTGGTGCCGATACAAGATCCGCCCGCCGCCGTCGAGGAGATGCGTCGAGCGGTGAAAGATCTAGGTTTGGTGGCCGCGACCATTCCCGGCATGGTTGGCGACCGCCCGCTTCATTCGCCGGAGTTCCATCCGTTCTTCAAGGCCGCAAACGATCTGGATTGTCCCATTGGATTTCACGCGGTGACTGGGATGCACTATACGCCGTGGGCGGATTGTTTCACCGATTTCTTTTCGACCCATATCACATGTATGCCGTTCTCGATGATGGTGGCTCTCATGTCCTTGACGCAGATGGGAATCATGGCTGAGTTTCCCAAACTTCGCTGCGCCTTCTTGGAGATTGACGGCACCTGGCTGCACTACTGGGCAAGATGGGTGAACAAGCACGTCTCCGACGCAAAACGAGTTAGCGCCGGACATCACCTGGAGAAGGGCTGGGGCGAATCACCCTATCTTCTTCCGGAAACCACGAGAGATCCGATGGAATACATCAAGTCGGGCCGCTTTCTCACTGGCTACGATGAGCATGAAGACTTGAGATACCTGATTGATCGGCTAGGCGCCAAAACTTTCATGTATGCCAGTGACTATCCGCACAGCGATACCGAGTGGGAACGTGTTCCCAGTACCAAAGCGTTGGAAATCATAAGCGCCGAGGAGAAGAGCGCCATCTTAGGCGAAAATGCGGCGCGATTTTATAACATATAAATTAGTTCTAGCTTCTCGCAGCTTTGTCGCCATTTAGGAGGAGAAAATGAGAAAGAGATTTGGTGGCGCCATCTTCATCTCTATTTGGTTGATCTCGGGACAATCGGCTTTCGCTCAGGATTCCAAGCTCATTGCGGAGGCAAAAAAAGAGGGCGGTAAGGTCGTGGTCTACAGCTCAATGGAGACGAGTATCGCCGAGAGTGTGGGGAACGCTTTTAAGAACAAGACCGGTATCGAAATGGAATTTTGGCGCGCGTCTTCGACGAAAGTCATGGATCGAGCGCTCAACGAGCACCGCGCCGGGAGGCCATTAGCCGACGTAGTTGTCACCATTGCCGATCCGATGCTGATCATGCAGCGCGAGGGCGTCTTTGCCAAGTATGACTCGCCGGCGGCGGCCGCTTATCCCAAAGAGTTGATCGATCCCAATTTGGGTCCGAGCTATCGCAATCTACTTATCGGCATCGTCTACAACAAGAACGTGATCAGACCCGGAGACGCTCCAGCTTCTTTAGAGGATCTCGTCAAGCCCCAATATAAAGGTAAATTGGTCATGCCTGATCCCACGCAACACACAACCACGACGCAGTGGCTGGCGAGCCTGCACAAGCTCATGGGCAAAGAGAAAGCCGAAAAGTATATTCGCGATCTGGCGGCGACCAAACCCACTCTTGTGGAATCTCTGTTGCCCCCGGTCGAGCGTGCCGCCACCGGCGAGATTCCGATCGCCATTACTCTGGTCCATTACACCTATGTCTTTGGCCAGACCGGCGCCCCCTTAGACTATGTAAGACTGCCGAAAATGCTCGGCGACGGCAATTACATTGCGCTCAATAACAAGGCGCCTCGTCCCAACGCGGGAAAATTGTTCATCGACTATTTTTTGGATGACGAAAGCATGAAAATCATGGCCAAGCTGGGCGAGTTCGTTAACCGTAAAGGCATCTATCCACCGCTACCCGACGCCGACAAAATTCAGTTCATCCCGATGGATAAGTTCGACACCAAGGCTTACGCCGAAAAGAAGAAGGAGTTTCAGAAAATTTTTCTTCGGTAAACAGGAAGCGGACACAGGTTTAAATTCTGCTGATCGATACAGGAAACGGAAAAAGCAAACCGGTATGGTTTATGCGTGTGGCGCGAATCGAAGATGCCGAATTGCTAACCGAAAGTAACAGAACGATTCTGCGAACTAGTTAGTTCCGCGGCCACACACGCAGGCCATCTATTTTTGTTCGGCGTGACCGAGAGTGCCAACGAAATTCGCATAGACGCCGGTGTAACCCGATTGCACCCGATCTATGGGAAAAGGCCCGCCGGGCAGGTTCGTTCCATTCCAATAGAGTTCAGCTTTGCTGTCGTATACTGCGATAGCGATTTTTTGCCATCCGCTGCTTTGCGGTGCTCCGCCGGGGATCTCTTCTCCTCTCCAGCGCTTAAGATACTCTGGAAAGTGATTGGTTTCCTTGCCCACGTAAGCTAGTGACAGCGCCGGTTCCGCTCCCATAAACTGAGTAGCCAGGCGATAGAAGTTACCAGAGACGGTATCGATATGAAAAGCGATGCCATTGAGTGGACCCTTCTCGCCACGAGTGACCTGAGCGTAAATCCACGTTTCTAGATAGAAGTCGATAACGAGTTTGTCGAGGCGTAAGAGAGTGCAGCGAAGCCGCCAGCATTTTTGTTATCCAACACACCGACCCCAGGCTCGCCTTCGGGTGATGTGTCATCGATCGTGCCTCGCAAATTGTCCTGATTGAAATTGGATACGGCAACCAATCGAGTTCAGGCGTGCCGTTCGGAAAACTGTCTTTAATCGAGCTTCACCTGAGTGCATCATATTCCGCCATGCCGCAATGGGCGTCGACGCCGCGCAGCTTAAGAGCAGTGGTAGCACGATCCAGATGAGGCTCCGAAGTCGCCAAAGACTCATAGGTAAATATTTGAAGAGCACGGGTGAACGCTTTGAACTAGTCAGATGACCACTTCAGGCCTAGCCTGTCTGGAGCAATCTGACAACTCGGGTAGCTACTTCATCCGCTTAGGATTAAATCCATAGCGTTGAAGCTTTTTGGCGCGCGCGTGGAAAATTGCCATTCGATCCGACGCAGGCCGCTCTGGACTCTGACTGTATGATCACTCTGCGTGAGGCTCGACCCGTCCGCCTGGTCTCACAACGAGTAGCCTGTTTGTACTAGCGAAACTCCCAATCGAAGGGCCGGTACCGGTTGTGTGGCGGCATAGTCAAACAGAGTGCCGGATAGGACGAGTGGTAACAATCCGATGTTCACAGAAGCAGTGGATAACTTTGTTGATAACTGAGGGTCCCCCGCAGGGACACGTCGTTCAGGACCGCTGCCGAGCGAATTGCCTCTGTAGTGGGCATCAAAAACGCTACCATTTCAGTAGCTTACGATCGCAGTAGATCATTGAGGAGTGCGCACGCAAACGCCATTTCTACCATCTTTGGCAATCTTTGGCATGATTGGACAATACCTCCCTAAGCTAGCCATTGACAGTTATCCACATGGCTCGTTAGGCCTGCCCGTACTGCACAGCGAACAGAGATGGCAAAGCTATTCGGATGTTTCACTCGCGCAGATTCAAAGTATCTAAAAATCGCGGTTAGGCTTGTATGCACCGTTTCCCGGGTTCTTGCCATCCTCGATCGGACCATCGTCCGCTAGTGCTTTGGTCGCTTTATGTATTCAGCCTCGCGCGTGAATGGACGACATAGCGGCAAACAGCCGCAGCGATCCCATCAATGATCGTGATAGCGGCCCCGACCGAGACGATGGGTTGAACGTGATCGCGATTCCGACAGGCGTGAGCGCGATCGTGACTCGGACCGTCGCGACTGCGACCGCCGGGAATGGGATCGTGACAGGGTCGCCAAAAGACTTCCCGAATTGAAAAGGCAAAAACAAACGGCCCGGCTCAGAAGAGTTCGGGCCCTTCATTCTCCTGAATAATAGAAACAGAGGTTTTAGAACTTAGATCTAAGGCTAGCTCAAAGTTCGTTGCGAACGAAGTCAAATACTCGATTCGCGATAGCAGGGACCAGAAACAATAATCATGATATGGAAGCGTCAAAGCTGACCGTTCTGAACTCAGCACGAAAAACAGCGGCACATAGTAGATGAAACTAAGGCCGTGAGCTGGATTTGGCTAATTGGATTTTTGCTTGATCCTTTTTATGAGCTCTTCAACCGATGAGTTGACCACAACGCGATTAAATTGAGACCGATAATTGTTTACCAGGCTGATGTTCTCCGCGACAACATCATATATCCTCCACTTGCCGCCCATTTCGTGGAGTCGGTAATCCACCGAATAGTTCTCCCGGTTCTTGCCGATTACTCTTGTGTTCACCTCCGCATAGTTCTTGTCGATGGTCTCACCGACATACTCGACCTGTTGCCCCTCGTACAAGTCGATCTTGTCCGCATAGGTCGTCTCCAAAAGGTCCGTGAATGCAGTCACGAATTCTTTTTGCTGTTGAGGGCTAAGTCGCCGCCAGTGAGAACCTAGAGATCGCTTGGCCATCTCCTCGAAATCAAATCGGGGGTAAACGATCTCGCGCAATTGGTTGATGACTTTAGCTCGATCCTTACTACTGTCGAGTTTGGCGGATTTCAGGATCTGAACGCCTTTGTCGATAGCTGTACGTATCTCTTCAGTGGGGGCTCCAGCCTGTACTGGCAGAGCTCCACAAAACAGCAGCGCAAGTAATGAAACAAAAAATGTTAGTTTAATCCTTGTAAGCATGTGTGCTGATCGCCTTCCAGTTTTATTACCGCAGAGGAAGCTATATTGAAGCTAAATTATAGTTACGCAAAGATCGGGATAACAGCGGGAACATTGGCGAACTCCGCCGCGCCCTTTTGAGGATAGAACTAGCATCGGCATTCCGAAAGGCAAACCACCTGTGGCCGTGGTTGTATGCCATTAGCGCTCATGTTTTCGTGTGCCAATAAACTAGCATTAAATTTCACCAATGAATACACCGCAGGGTGGAGGTCAGCGTGCGAAAAAAGAGAGCTCGTTCCAACGGTGGAGTCGATTGACTCCGTAGATAAGAGAAACGGATAGGACGGCCGGAGAGCTTAGATTATGATGAATGAATTTTTGAACGTTCTCTTAGGTTCGTGCTGTCGTATCTGGGGGAAGGTGGTCCAGCAAAGAACCAGTAAAACATTTCTAATTGGATCTAGGATCGCCTAGTCGGCGATGCTGAAAGCTAATCCAACTTGTAAAAACGGATGGCGGGATGCCTCGCATGTTTCGTGTCCAACTCTCTCTGTCCGGCGATTTCCACACTCGCCGCCGCGAAGTTGCCATCCGTTAGTATTTTAACCAGGCGGGTGACACGTTCGAGTTCCAAACCCGGATTCGATTCGACTAAGATCAGCCGCTTGGCCATTTGGCTGTGATATCGCGTTTCGTGGTAAGTGACTATGTAAATCATTTAGCTGTAGCGAACCGATCTTCGAACTATTGAACAGATTTCAGGTCGAGAAATTTCGTCATACCGCAGATTTCGCCGGCACCTGAAGAAAGATTGAGACCTGCCTTGAAGAATACCTTCTAGGTTTCATCCAATACATCCGGAGTTCTCCTTCTCAGCAGTTATCAAGCTCAATGAAACGCCTGCGGGCAGTGATGGAAGCTCGCGTGCAAAAAATTAGCCATCGTTGATCAGATCTGCCGACTATTGGCTAAAGAGTTGAAAATATTGCATTACGACGCATGGGTATATTGATTGTCGGATCAGAAAACGGGAATATTGTGGGTTTGGCAGCTATCGTAAGAGCTCAATTCTGTACGGCTGTAGGAACAGGCTGCTCTGGTTGCTAGGAAATGACTACAGGTAAGCTGAAGTAGTATAATCTATTCACTCTCTAGCTTCTCGCTCAGAAGACGCGCCTTGTTTAGCGCCGGCTTAGAAATAAACCAACTGGGGTAAATCAACATGCGGGTGATCTCGATAAAGCAGTTTGCTGCACGGCAGAACTTTTTTCTGTTATAAGAATGTCAATGAGTACGGTTCAAGCGACTCTATGGCTTTACGCGACGGCCTTGCGCCGCTCCTGGGAAAGTCTGCTCAAGAACTGGGTTGTGAGTTTTGCCCCGTGGGTTTACGCGGTATTGCTGTCGATCGTAGCGTTAGTGGTTGCACCATTAGGCATCATCTCCGGTTTGATTCTGGGGTTGGCGACTCAGGCGTGTATTAGCTCGGGGCTATATTTGATCAAGAACATCGTCGAGAACCGTCGCACCGATCTCAAGGACTTCGTCAACGGCTTTACGGTTTATCTGTGGGTATTACTTGGAATCGTCTTTATATTATGGATTCCAATGCGAGTTTTGGCGATGGCTCTGGCACCGACGCCGAATGGCGGCCTGATCTTCGCCTTGATTCAATTTGCCGTCTATATTTTATTGAACCCGGCTCCTGAGCTTATTTATCAGACCCGTTCTTCCGGACTTGGGCTCATTAGCGATAGTTATAACTTCATCGTCGAAAATTGGCTAGAGTGGCTTTTGCCCAACATCGTTCTGACCATAACCGGATATTTGATCCTTAACATCTTGAGCGCTATCACGACGGAACTACCCCACGTGGTGCAAATTTTTATCATCGCAGTCGGCATGGGTCTATGTCTCAGTTATTTCATGATCTTTCGAGGGTTTTTATTTGCCGAACTTCACGGCAGCACGCGCCGTAGTCGTGCTTATCGGTACAAGGCGCAGGGATAATGCAGGCTGGGATGGCAACAGGTCGGGTCTCACGGTTAGTTTTGCTTGTCCTGGATAATTTTTTAGTAACCGCGTTTTGGCATCCATCCACATTGCTCTTACATTGCTGAAACCGGCACAGTGCATCGTCTGCAGCTCTGCGCGCTAACTTTGCGAGCCGTGGACTCTGGAATCTTTCTTGCGCCGATCAGGTGCTCGATATTGAAAAGGATTAAGCAAGCTCAATGAAAGTCACGGCAATCAAAGGTTTCTCCGATATTCTGCCAGGTGAAGTTGAAATCTGGCAGCGGGTCGAAAGCGCCGCTCGCAAAATCTTTGCGGCGTATAACTTTGCCGAAATCCGAATTCCGATTGTGGAAAAAACCGAACTGTTTAGTCGGTCACTCGGCGAAACGACCGATATCGTGGAAAAAGAGATGTATACGTTCCCCGATCAAGACGCAAAAAGTTCGCTTTTGACATTACGCCCGGAGGGCACAGCAGGCGTGGTGCGAGCCTATGTGGAATCGGAGTTGTTCAAGACGGAGCCGGTGCAGAAACTTTATTATCTCGGACCGATGTTTCGCCGCGAGCGACCGCAAAAAGGTCGAATGCGTCAATTCCATCAGGTCGGCGCGGAAGTATTGGGTCGAGGCGATCCTTTTATTGATGCCGAAGTACTATTGCTTCTGAACGACTTCTTCTCCGCCACAGGCATTGAAAGCGCCGCGTTGCAGCTCAATTCGCTGGGCTGCTCCGATTGCCGTCCGAAATACCGACAGCTGCTGTTGGCGTTTCTGAGGGAGCATGAGCAAGCGCTCTGCGCCAACTGCCGGCGCCGGATGGAGCGCAATCCGCTTCGGGTATTGGACTGCAAGGAGCCCGGCTGTATTGAGCAGACCAAGAATGCTCCCTCAATTCTTGAATCGTTGTGCGATCCCTGCCGTCAACATTTCGAGATCGTTCAGCGGCTGCTGCGGCAGTCTGCTGTGCATTACGATTTGAACCCGCGCATGGTGCGCGGCCTGGATTATTATTGCCGGACTACTTTCGAGTGGACAAGCAATCAATTGGGCTCGCAGAGCGCCATTGCAGCCGGAGGCCGCTACGATGGGTTGGTCCAGGAACTCGGCGGTCCGGCGATTCCGGGGGTTGGCTTTGCAATGGGGATCGAGCGTTTGACCATGTTACTGCATTCGAAAAGAAGTTCGGCTCCCGTCGGTCCGGTAGTTTACACAGTCTGGGTAGGCGAGAATGCTCGCGATTGGGCTTTTCCTGTGGTGCACCGGCTGCGCCAGAAAGGATTATCCATCGAAATTGAGGGTGAGGTTAGAAGCCTCAAGAGTCAAATGCGACGGGCGGATAAGCTCAACGCGTCGGCGGTTCTCATCGTCGGCGACAATGAGCTTGATAGAGGAGTAGCTTTGCTCCGCGATATGGCCAGCAGGGAGCAAAGTGAGATAAGTTTGAATGATGTTGAGGGAGCGTTGCTGTCGAGGAAGGCTAGCTAAATGGCAATTGAGAGAGTTTTTGGCGATCAGCTTGGCGATTGGAAGCGCAGCTGCTATTGCGGTGAGCCGCGCGCGGAAAACGTTGGACGCGACTTGATCCTGACCGGCTGGGTGCACACACGACGGGATCACGGCGGGCTAATCTTCGTCGATTTACGGGATCGAAGCGGTATCACACAGATCGTTTTCAACCCGGAAGTCGATGCCATTGCCCATGAAAAAGCCAAACAGCTGCGCTCCGAAGACGTGATTGCCGTGCGCGGTGTGCTCTCGAGGCGCCCGGCGGAGACTCTTAATCCTGATCTGGCGACCGGTGAAGTCGAGCTGGCCGGCAAAGAATTGCGGCTGCTCAACGCCTCACAGGTGCCGCCTTTTTTGATCGATGACGAAACCGATGCCAACGAGAATACCCGGTTGAAGTACCGGTATCTCGACTTACGACGGCCACGCAGTTTAGCTCACCTGCTGCTACGCTACCGTATGACCAAGTTGATACGTGACTATCTGGATGTGCACGGTTTCATTGATGTCGAGACTCCAGTGTTAACCAAGAGCACTCCGGAAGGAGCGCGGGACTATCTGGTGCCAAGCCGTATCTACAAAGGTAAGTTTTACGCGCTGCCCCAATCGCCGCAGCTATTCAAGCAGATCCTGATGGTCGGCGGACTCGATCGCTATTTTCAAATCGTCAAGTGTTTCCGGGACGAAGATCTCCGGGCTGACCGGCAGCCTGAGTTTACTCAGCTTGACATGGAAATGTCTTTTACCCAGGCCGATGACGTGATTGGCATCGTGGAGGGGATGATCGTTTTGCTTTTCCGAGAATTGAAAGGCATCGACATCATGCGACCCTTTCAGCGTCTCACATGGGACGAAGCGATGAGCCGCTTCGGCTCCGACAAACCGGATATGCGCTTTGGTCTTGAGCTGCGAGACTTTACTGATGTGCTCCGCGGTTCGCAATTCAAAGTGTTTGCCGCGGCGATTGCCAAAGGCGGTGTTGTCAAAGGAATTCGAATTCCGAAGGGCGTAGAGCTGTCGCGCAAAGACCTGGATGACATGACGCCTTTTGTCGCGACGTTCGGCGCAAAGGGCATCGCATGGACGAGAATCACTGATGAAGGCTGGCAATCTCCGATTGCCAAGTTTCTAACGGAAACAGAACAAAAAGAGATCGAGAGAATTGCCGAGGCTCAGGTGGGTGATATTATTTTGTTTTCCGCCGACACGGCACGAACCGTCTGCGATGCCCTCGGCAATCTGCGCTTACACCTAGGTGAAAAGTTTGGCCTGATTGGGCAAAACGAATACGCGCTGGTCTGGGTACTGGACTTCCCGTTAATGGAATATGACGCCGATGAACAGCGTTACGTTGCCTTGCATCATCCGTTTACTGCGCCGCTCGATGAAGATCTCCATCTGCTCGATAATGAACCCGCTAAAGTACGCTCAAAAGCCTATGATCTTGCGTTGAACGGCACTGAGATCGGAGGCGGCAGCATTCGTATCCATCAGCTGGAGTTGCAAAGAAAAGTACTTGGCCTAATGGGAATTGGTGAGGAAGAGGCTCAAGCCAAATTCGGATTCTTCCTGGAAGCCTTGAGCTTCGGCGCCCCGCCTCACGGCGGCATCGCATTTGGAATCGACCGTTTAGCAATGCTTCTAAGCGGCGCGCAATCTCTTCGGGATGTCATTGCCTTCCCGAAGAGTCAACGGGCAGTCTGTTTGCTGACGGAAGCGCCTTCTACAGTTGACGCCAGGCAACTTCGCGAACTGGGTATTCGAACCAAGACGGCGGAATAATGCCGATCCAAATGATTGTTCAATATTGACATCGAAGGTAACGAATCACCATGCTCAAGATTATTGCAATTGCTCTTACACTTCTCTCCGGCTGCAGTTTCGGATCTGGAAACCTGCAAAGTAAGCGCTCCCTCGATTTAGAATCGCGTCGGATCAGACGTATCGCTGTGCTTCCACCTGAAACGTCCGGTGCGCCGGAACAGGCGCAATCGCAACAGAACAATCCTCCTGAAATGCTCGCCAAACAGCTCTACTCGGCAATGGCCTCCTTGCCCAACTGGCAGATTGTCGCTGAAAGCGAGGTTAAGCAGGTCGAGCAAATGAAGCCGTCAACTACGGATGCAGCGCGTCTTCGACAAATCGGCGAGATGGTTTTTGCCGATGCCGTTATGGTCGGAAGGGTACAACGATTTCGGGAGCGTGTCGGCGATGATTGGGGAGTTAAGAGCCCCGCGTCGGTAGCCTTCGTCCTGGATCTTATCGACGTTCAGCGCGGCGACGTGATCTGGTCGGCGCAATTCGATGAAACCCAGAAGCCTCTAAGCGAAAACATCTTTGGCTTGGGTGATATCAGCCAGCGCGGTTTTCGATGGTTGAGCGCAGAGCAGCTTATGATGGATGGCGTAAAAAAAGCGGTCGGGCAATTACATCAGATTCTTGCGCGTTCGGCTTCCTCGTGAGATTTCACTGCCCCGGTTTTCTCGAGTTCTAATCGTGCATCGATCTGCAAAGGCTTCTCCAATCGCTCGCCGATTTGCATCCCGAGTTCTCTCAATCTTGCGCGGCTGCCACGGTCCAACAGTACGCTGTCACCGTTAACCAGGAACAAGCGCAGCGACGGAACGGGGAACCGTTGCGCCGCTGAGGATCCAGCTACGGCGAAGCCGTTGTACACCTGATCGACGCCGAGATTAATTCGTTCAATTTCGGAATAGCTGGCCGACAGCAATGATCGATTGAACAGGCTCTGGTTCGTCAGAATTATTTTCTGCCCGTGATGATCGAACAAGATGGTTCTCTTCAATGTCAGCAAGTAGCAAGCGATGCCGAAAAGAATCATGTTCATGACCGGGAAATACCACAGCGACGCTGCCGGACCGACGAAACCACGCAGGCGAATGGCCCCAACGATCGGCACGGAAATGAACAACAAGAGGATGGCAAGACTCAAACAGAGATAAGCGGGAAATCTTGGGCCGCGCCAGATTAGTTGCAAACGTTGACTATTGCTTTCAGCGATGCTGAAACCTAGACGGTTTCCGATTGCGTCGAAACTCGCAGGGTTACCTTGCATACCAGCGGCGGCTTTTAGAAAATGTTGGATTTGCGATCAAATGTTCAATGCTTGTTTTTTTGTTCGCTATAGAACTCTTTGAAGCGAAAGTGTTTTAAAGCAATCAGGTTTCGATAGGAGCCGAACCGTTCTGACGGGTCGTTCACTTGATCGAGCAGATCGACAGAACCATTCTCTGTCTCAAATACCCTGATGTCCTTATAGGTCGTCGACCGTTCAGCGGGTATGCGCCCCATTTGGCGGATCAAATCCCGGAACTGTGAGGGCTTCATCAGTTGCCCGTAGCTCGCGCCGGCGGCGGTAGAAATGCTTTCGTTGATCAGGGTGCCGCCGAAATCATTAGCCCCTGCCAGCAAAGCAATCTGCGATAGCTTTGGGCCTTCTTTGACCCAAGAGACTTGTAGGTTGGGTATCCACTTATTCAGCATCAATCGAGATACCGCGTACATTTTCATGACTTCGGAGCCAGTGGCGCCAGTACGAAGGCCGGCGATCTTGTTCCGGCGAGAGATCGGCGCCTCCTCATAAACAAAGCTCAGCGGCACGAATTCGGTAATCCCCCCGGTTTGTTTTTGGATATCGCGGAGGATGACGAGGTGCGCGGCCTTATGTTGGGCTGTTTCCAAATGCCCATACATGATCGTCGAGGTAGTTGGGATTCCCAGTTCGTGAGCGGCCTGAATGAGCTCAACCCATTGCGCAGTCGTGATTCGCCCGGGAGATATTTGCTGGCGAACTTCGTCAACCAAAATTTCCGCGGAGGTGCCGGGCAGGCTTCCCACTCCCGCATCTTTCAAGGCCGTCAAATAGTCGCGAATGGAGAGACCCGAAAGAGTCGATCCGTACAACACCTCTTCCGGAGAAAACCCGTGAATATGGATATCGGGCAAAGCCTCTTTTAGCGCGCGACACAGCTTTATATAGTGCCAGCCATCGATTCCGGGCGCTAAACCAGCCTGCACACAGATTTCCGTAGCGCCCAATTCTCTCGCTTCCTGGCCGCGTCGAATGATTTCTTCGACCGGCAGGAAATAGCCCTCTTCGGCTAAATGACCGCGGCTAAAGGCGCAGAAACCGCATGCTTTGACGCACACGTTAGTGAAGTTGATATTGCGATTAATCACATAGGTGACGACATCGCCGACTGTTTCAGCGCGCAGATGATTGGCTGCCAAGATCATAGCCGGAAGGTCGGCGCCGTCCGCCTCAAACAGCCGAGTTGCTTCTTCGGCAGAAATGTCCGCGCCGGAGAGCGCGCGATCGAGTATGTCTCCAATGAGCGGGTTGACCATCGACATGACCCGATCAAGAGACTCCTGTAGGTGTGGAAAATTCATGGCGCGACTCTATCCTTTCACTTTTTCAAAGACAATCAATCGAGTTCCAGCCGTAGCTATTTACCAAGCCAGTAGCGGGCAAACTCGGTGATAAAACTGAGGGTCGACAAGTCCGGCATGCGGTCGAGGTAAACTTTACCGTTCAGGTGATCCCACTCATGCTGAACCACGCGGGCATGAAACCCGCTGGCGACAAAATCCAAGGGCGCGCCGTTAGGGTCCAAGGCTTGGACTCTGATGGATTTGTAGCGCGGCACTTTACCTCGCATATCGGGAATGCTGAGACAACCTTCCCAATCGTCTTCAAACTCTTCCGTGAGCGGTGTGATGATGGGATTGATCAGGACGGTCAACGGCACCAGAGGTTTTCCGGGGTAACGCGGGTTGTCGGCGACTTCAAGGACGGCGATCTGTTTCGAGACATGAACCTGATCGGCGGCCAGACCGACGCCGTCGTATTCCTTCATGGTTTCGATCATATCACTGATAAACTGACGAGTGACATCGGACCGGAGTTCTTTTTCCGAAAGCGGTTCGGCTACTTTACGCAAAACCGGATGGCCGAGGCGCGCAACTTTAAGGATCGACATAGGTTCCTAATTGAAATCTCATAGCATAGAGGTGGGGCGCGCGGAAGCGTGTCACTCACTGTATAAATCAACGAGTGCGCTACCTTGACATAAAAGACCTAAGGAGTCTATATTCAGATAGCACATGAAGAAACCCAGGGCGAGGAGCGAACGCAGTTCGTTGATGAACGTCGGACGACGCGTGGATTACGCGGTTCGCGCCCTCGCCTATCTAGCGGGGCAGCCTTCCGGCAAGATCGTCAGCCGGGCAGATATCGAAAAGAGCCAGGATATTCCGTCGTTCTATCTTTCAAAGATCATGAAGGATCTCGTCGCTGGGGGACTGGTCTCTTCGCACATCGGATCCAAGGGCGGCTTCACGCTGGCGAAAGCGCCGAACACAATCAGCATCAAAAATGTCTACGAAGTCGTTGAGCGACCCTTAGTGCTGATGGAATGCTTGGAAAAGGGGGCTGATTACTGCTCGTATTGTTCGGTGTGCTCGCAAAAATCAATTTGGCAAGAAGCCCAGGCGATACTGGCTAAGTTTCTTGGCGGAGTTTCGATTCGCGAGATCGCCGATAGGCACGGCCTCAAGGAGCGCTTGGAAAAAGCAGCCATCCAGAGAGTTGGCTGATTTGGGCTTGGAAGGAATTCAATGTTGGAAATTAAGAATCTCAGGGCCACGGTTGGCGAGCAGGAAATTCTCCGCGGAATCAATCTGACCGTCGGCGCCGGGGAAGTGCACGGAATTATGGGACCGAATGGCTCAGGCAAGAGCACGCTGGCTCACGTGCTGTCGGGGCGGGAAAACTATCAAGTCACGGATGGTGAGATTCTTTACAACGGCAAAAATCTGTTGGAGATGAGCCCAGAGGAGAGAGCGCGCGAGGGAATTTTTCTGGCCTTTCAATACCCCGTAGAGATTCCTGGAGTCAGCACCACTTATTTTCTTAAAGCTGCTTTGAATGCCGTACGCAAGCATCAAGGGCTAGATGAATTGGATGCCATGGAGTTTCTTTCGTTAATCAAAGAAAAAATGAAATTGGTCGAGATGGATCAAGCTCTGCTTAATCGGCCTCTGAATGAAGGATTCTCCGGCGGTGAGAAAAAGCGCAATGAGATTGTGCAAATGGCCGTACTGGACCCAAAGCTGGCAATTCTCGATGAAACCGATTCCGGACTCGACATCGACGCGCTGAGGATCGTCGCCGGTGGGGTCAATGCGTTGCGAAAAAAGGACCGTGCGATGATCGTGATCACGCATTATCAACGTTTGTTGAACTACATCGTGCCAGATTATATTCACGTTCTCCATGACGGAAGAATCGTTAAATCCGGCACTAAGGAACTAGCGCTTGAGCTTGAAGTTAAAGGCTACGACTGGATCAAGGCCGAAGCGGCGGCTGCGCAATAAACGGTTCGAGAAGTCAAGTAATGGTCAATTCCCGCACCCAGCAATTCCTTTCTGCTTTCGAGCGGTTTCAACAGAAATCCGCGACAACGCCCGAATGGTTGAAGGACTTACGACGAACAGCGATTGACAGCTTCGTTCAATTGGGACTTCCGACCACACGTCATGAAGACTGGCGCTATACCAGCGTCGAGCCCATCGTCTCGACTAATTTCGCGGCAGCTAACGGAGAAGCCAAACTGTTGCGGACGGAAGATCTCTATGGCCCGTCCTTCACCGACCCGGCGTACAATCGAATTGTCTTCGTAAATGGGGTCTTTTGCCCGCAATTTTCATCCATCCGCGAGCTGCCGACAGGGGTGCAGGTAAAAAATCTTGCGGCAATATTGTCAGCCAATGATTCAACTCTCAGGCCTCATTTAACCGAAAACTCGGTGTCTCGCGAGCAGCCTTTCGTTGCTTTGAATACGGCGTTTGCCGCAGAGGGCGCGGTCATATCGATTCCAAAAGACCTTGCGCTGAACGAACCGATCTATCTGGTTTTCTGTTCGTTCGGAAGCAGCAATCCGGTCATGTCGCACCCGCGGAATTTGATTGTTTTCGAAGCGGGAAGCCAAGCGCGTATCGTCGAAGCCTACATCGGTCTGGGCGAGCAGCCGACTCTAACTAATGTCGTCACGGAGGTTGTTGGTGGAGCCGGGTCGGTCATCGATCATTACCGTCTGCAGAATGAATCGAGCTCCGGTTATCTCATCGCCGCTCTGGAGGCGAATGTCGGCCGCGATTGCAGCTTTACGGCCCATTCCGTGACTCTCAACGGTGCACTCATCCGCAACGATATCCATGTGCTGCTTGACGGGGAAGGATCTGAATGTGTGTTGAACGGTCTTTACCTGCCCGCTGACAATCAGCATGTCGACAATCACACCGAAATTGAACATGCCAAGCCGCGTGCAACTAGCCAGGAACTATATAAAGGGATTCTCAGCGGTGCCGCCCACGCGGTGTTCAACGGCAAGATTCTCGTGCATAAAGACGCTCAGAAAACGGACGCTCGGCAGACCAATAAGAACTTGCTACTCTCTGAACATGCGGTAGTAAACACCAAGCCGCAGTTGGAAATCCACGCCGATGATGTGAAGTGCAGCCACGGCTCTACAATTGGACAACTCGACAAAGATGCGCTTTTTTATCTCAGGTCCCGCGGCTTGGATAGAGCCGAGGCCCAGAGTCTTCTGAGCTACGCGTTTGCCAGTGATCTCGTCGGGCGAGTGCGCATCGCACCGCTTCGGGCACGGCTGGATGATTACATGCTTACAAAGTTTAAACGGAGCCAAAGCTAAGAACATGAAAGCTGCTCGGGAAAAACGATCGCCGCAGTCGGGCACTGAGAGTTTCAACGTCGATAAGATTCGACGAGATTTTCCGATCCTCAAAGAGCGGGTTCATGGCAAGCCGTTGGTTTATCTCGATAACGGCGCTACCAGTCAGAAGCCGCAGGTCGTCATCGACGCCCTGAATCGTTACTACAAGTCGGAAAACTCCAACATTCATCGTGGCGTGCATTATCTTAGCGAGCGCGCAACCGCAAATTATGAGGCGGCGCGAGAAAAGATCCGTCAGTTTATCAACGCTGAAGGCGGGAACGAGATTATTTTCGTGCGAGGGACCACGGAAGCGATCAATCTGGTGGCGCAAAGCTACGGAAGAAGCTTTCTAAAAGCTGGCGATGAAATCGTCATCTCAGCCATGGAGCATCATTCCAATATCGTTCCCTGGCAAATCCTATGCGGCCAAATCGGTGCGCGCCTACGTGTCGTCCCGATCAATCATGATGGCGAGTTTGTTCTCGATGAATATCGCCGTCTATTAAACGAGAACACTAAACTGGTCTCGCTCACACATGTATCGAATGCTCTGGGGAGCATCGTGCCTGTGAAAGAAGCCGTTCGGCTGGCGCATGAGCGAGCCGTCCCAGTGTTATTGGATGGCGCGCAAGCGGTGCCACATTTCAAAGTGGATGTTCAGGATATCGGCTGCGATTTTTACGCTTTTTCGGGCCATAAGCTTTTCGGACCTACCGGCGTCGGAGTGCTTTATGGAAAGGCCGAGCTGTTAGACGCTATGCCGCCTTATCAGGGTGGCGGGGATATGATCAGCTTGGTGACTTTCGAGAAGACTCACTACAATGTGCTACCCTATAAGTTTGAAGCCGGGACGCCCAACATCGCAGGCGGTATAGGATTGGGAGCGGCGATCGACTATTTGAATGGCCTTAACTGGGATGAGGTTTGCGCGCACGAAAGCGACCTGCTCGCATACGCAACGAATGCGCTGTCGGAGATCGAATCAATCAGGATAATCGGTTCAGCCAAGGACAAAGCCGGCGTTCTGTCATTTGTTTCCGATCATATCCACGCCCATGACGTCGGCACCATTCTCGACCAAGAAGGAGTCGCCATACGAGCTGGACATCATTGCGCCATGCCGGTGATGCAGCGATTCGGCGTGCCGGCAACGGCACGCGCATCCTTTGCTTTCTACAACAATCGTGACGACGTGGACGCGCTGGTGCGAGGAATTCATCGAGTGTTGAAGGTATTTAGTTAATGTCAGAATTGGATGAGCTTTACCAAGAAGTGATCTTGGATCACAACAAAAGTCCACGTAACTTCCGTGAGATAGTGGATGCCAATCGCCGATCCGAAGGCTACAACCCTCTGTGCGGCGACCACGTGACGGTCTTTGTTAACTTGGCAGACGGAGTGATTCGGGACATCAGCTTCAAGGGATCCGGGTGCGCCATCTCCAAGGCATCCGCTTCAATGATGACTACCGAGCTGAAGGGCAAGTCGGAGGCTGAAGCGGAAAGAGTGTTTGACACTGTCCACAAGATGCTTACGGGTGAGGCGGGTGCGGAGGAAAGCGATCTCGAACGCCTTGGTAAACTAAAGATATTGTCGGGAGTATGCAAATTCCCGGCGCGAGTGAAATGCGCCAGTTTGGCTTGGCATACTATGAATGCGGCATTGAAGGGAAGCGACAAGGTTGCTTCAACAGAGTGATGCTGCACGGCGCAGGAGGGAGATGGCATGCAACCTGAAAAACCCATTACCGTCAAGCGCGATTGTGATGTGCTGATGGTTCCAAGCGGAGAAAAGTTGAAGTTGGTCTCCGGTAGCACCGTATGGCTGACTCAGTCTTTAGGCGGCAGTTATACGGTAATGACCGACCGGGGTTATACGGTTCGTCTCGAGGGAAAAGACGCCGATGCTATCGGCCTGGAGTCGGTACTGGATGGAGAATCTGGCCAGGACTATTTGGCGAATGATATCGAAGCAGTCGAGAGCCGCGTCTGGGAACAGTTAAGATCTTGCTTTGACCCCGAGATCCCCGTCAATATCGTCGAGCTAGGGCTGATCTATGACTGCTCGGTGACCCCCATAGAAAACGCTTATCGGGCCAGCGTTAAATTTACGCTGACTGCTCGCGGATGTGGGATGGGAGAGGTTTTGAAGCGAGATATCGCGGCCAAGTTGCTCGCCGTTCCAGGCGTACGGGAAGCCGACGTCGAGTTAGTCTGGGATCCGCCCTGGAGCCAAAGCCGTATCTCTGCAGCCGCGAAGCTGCAATTGGGAATGGAATAAGTAGCTGTCGTAGCATATTTTGGAGTGAACTATGGAAAGTATCAACGAACTGGTTATTGAAGCCCAAGTCTTGGAGGCACTAAGAACCTGTTTCGACCCCGAGATTCCTGTTAATATTTATGAGTTGGGGCTAATTTACAACGTCAACGTTGAAGAGGGTGGCGCGGTAACAATCACCATGACTCTGACTTCGCCTCACTGTCCGGCCGCCCAATCTATGCCAGCCGAAATTGAAGAGAAGGTCAAGGCTGTTTCTGGGGTGAGTGACGTCAAAATTGACTTGGTCTGGGATCCGCCGTGGGATCCGAGCAAAATGTCTGAGGCGGCACGGCTTCAGCTTGGGATGATGTAGGCGCCCGGCAGCCGCGGCTGTATAATCAAAATCGATCTATGGAGAATCTCTTCGACCAGCTTGGCGGCGAGCTCAAACTCAGAAAAATTATTGACACATTCATCGACCGGGTTTTTGCCGACCGGATGATCGGGTTTTTCTTTCGCAAAGCCGACAAAGACCGCATTAAGGAGATGGAATACCAACTTGCGGCCGGTTTCCTAGGAGCCAGTGTAGAATACCAGGGACGGCCGTTGGACCGGGCGCATGCCCGGCACCCAATCATGGGAGGTCACTTCGCTCGGCGCAAGCAGATTTTAAAAGAGACCCTGGAGTTGTATGAGGTTGCCGAGAACATCAAAGAGGCGTGGTTAAAACATACAGAAGATCTTCGGCCTCTAATTACAGGTCAGGGCGGTTCCGGGTGCGATCCCATCGACGCGCGCCGCAAGGCAACCGGCTCCTGAAACTCTCCCTCCGTCTCGCCATCCCGGTTGTGATCTCTTATAACCTTGTGTTATTAGTAGTTAATCCGGCTACGGTATTCATCAGGAATATTCCTTAGTGAAATTAGCTGACCTTTATGCCCAGCCCGGGTTAACACTCTCAGTTGAATTTTTTCCTCCAAAAACAGACAAAGGCGAGGAAGCCCTCTTCGGCGAGATCGAATTAATCAAATCGCTGAGACCCGCTTTTTGTTCTGTTACATACGGGGCTGGCGGAAGCACGCGCGAAAAAACCGTCGATCTTGTGGATCGAATTCATCGCGAATGCGGTCTCGAAACCATGTGCCATTTGACCGTGGTTGGCCAGTCCAAGGATGATGCTCGCGGAGTCCTCAAGCGCCTGCAGGAAAAAGGTTTGGAAAATGTCCTGGCTTTGGGTGGGGATCCTCCGGCGGGGATGCCGAATTGGCAGCCGCATCCCGATGGTTTCCAGCATGCCGTGGAACTGGTTCGAGAGGCAATTTCTTTCGGCTACTTCTCGGTTGCCGTGGCAGGCTTTCCCGAGATTCATCCGCGAGCTAAAAGTAGGGCCTCCGATCTGGGTTATCTGAAGGAAAAAATTGATGCTGGGGCTCAAGCGATCATCACCCAATTATTTTTCGATAACGATCAATATTACCGCTATTTCGAAGATGTCAGGAAACTAGGGATCCAAGTGCCGATCATTCCGGGCGTTTTGCCGATCGTTTCCGCTCCCCAGATCCGCCGCTTTACGGCTTTATGTTGCGCGCGAATTCCACCGCAGTTAGAGCAAGCGTTGAGCAAAGTTGAAAACGACGATAATGCGGCAATTCAACTAGGAATCGAATATGCGACACGTCAATGCGAGGCGTTGATCCAGTTCGGCGTTACAGGCCTGCATTTCTACTCCTTGAATAAATCGCATTCAGTCAGCGCGATCTGCGGTAATCTCGGAATCTAGAGCTCTCTGCTGACTGCCTCGTTGAATTCAACGTTTGCCGATAGTACGTTTCACAGACACCGATGTCGACGTCCGAAAAAGAACTTGTAGAAGAGACCGGCGAGCAAATTGAAGTGCGCCGGCAGAAACTCGCAAAACTCAGGGAAGCCGGTCACAAAATCTACCCCAATGACTTTCGACCCAATCACACCACAGCGGAAATCATATCCAAGTTCAACGAGTGCAGCGAGGAAGATCTCCCGAGCGTGGCAACGGATATCATCTTGGCCGGGCGCATCATGGGCATACGTAAGTTCGGCAAGGCTTCGTTCTTTCACCTTCAGGATCGTAGAGGCAGGTTGCAAGTCTACGCGCGCAAAGATCGTCTCGGCGACGAAGGATATGCTTTGTTCCAGTCGTTTGACGTCGGCGACATAGTCGGCGTATCGGGCCATCTCTTTCGCACCAAAACAAAGGAATTGACCCTCGAAGCTGAAAGCGTCCGACTGCTGGCGAAATGTCTCCGGCCTTTGCCGGAGAAATGGCATGGTTTAGCCGATGTTGAGGCGAGGTACCGACAGCGCTATGTCGATCTAATGGTCAATCCCGAAGTGCGGGATGTCTTCGAGACGCGCTCTCGGATCCTCCGTTTAGTGCGGAAGTTTTTTGAGGAGCGAGATTTTCTCGAAGTGGAAACTCCAATGATGCAGGCAATTCCTGGGGGAGCCGCCGCCCGGCCGTTTACCACTCATCATAACGCCCTCGATCTTGAACTATCCCTGCGGATTGCCCCCGAGCTGTTTTTAAAGCGCCTGCTGGTGGGCGGTATCGAAAGAGTTTTTGAGCTCAACCGCAATTTTCGCAATGAAGGAATTTCGGTGCGCCATAATCCTGAATTTACCATGCTGGAATTTTATCAGGCTTACGCAACGTTCGAAGATCTCATGCGCCTAACGGAAGAATTATTTGTCTCGCTTGCCAATGAGGTGGCCGGCAGCCTTCAGATTCCTTACGGAGAGCACCTCATCGATCTGAAGCCGCCCTGGCGCAGAATGACCATTGCCGATGCCATCGCGCTTTATGGTAGCGTTGAGACAAGAGAAATTGCCACTATCGGCGGGTTGCAAAGCTTCGCAAAGAGTCAGGGCTTGCAGGTAGATGTCAATGCTCCTTATGGTACTTTGTTAGTTGAAGTTTTCGAAGAGGTGGCGGAGGCGAAAATAATCCAGCCGACATTTATTTCCGGATATCCCATTGAAGTCTCTCCGCTGGCCCGCAAGAACGACAACAAGCCTGCGTTAGTGGATCGATTTGAGCTATTTATCGCCGGACGCGAGCTGGCCAATGCCTTCTCCGAGTTGAACGATCCGGCGGACCAGCGGCAGCGGTTTGTCGAACAGATGAAGGCGCGCGCCGCGGGAGATGATACCGCTAATCCAATTGACGAAGATTATCTGCGCGCGCTTGAGTATGGGATGCCGCCGGCGGCGGGTGAAGGCATCGGCATCGACCGGCTGGTGATGTTTTTCACCAATTCGGCCTCTATCCGTGACGTTATCTTATTTCCATTGCTCCGTCCGCAGCGCTAGCCCGCCCGAGCCAATTTCTCCAGCATGAATTACGAGCTTTTCATTGGTCTCAGATATCTGAGAGCTCGCCGACAAGAAACCTTCATCTCGCTGATCACGGTCATTTCCGTGCTTGGCGTTATGATCGGCGTGATGACTTTGAACGTGGTCATGGCGGTCATGACGGGGTTCGAGGAAACACTGCGCGATCGCTTGCTCGGGATCAACGCGCATATCGCTCTGCTGAAGTCCGGCGATCAGCTTTCGGAGTACGAAGAGCTAGTTCAACAAGTGGTCAAGCAGGAGGGCGTAGTCGCCGCCTCGCCGGCGATTTACGGCCAAGTGATGTTGACCTCAGGCTCACGGGTTTCGGGAGTGGTTGTTCGTGGTGTCGATCCGGACCGTGTCAATGCCGTTGTCGATTTGCAACGCTACATGAAACAAGGAAGCATCGCCGGCCTCAAGCAGCAGAATCCGGTTCAGGTGCAAGATCGCACCATCATGCTCCCTGGCGTGATCATGGGCGAGCGGCTGGCGGCTCAGCTCGGGGTCTTTGTCGGTAGTCCGATTCAGGTGGTCTCTCCGCTTGGAAGTCCAACAGCCATCGGCGTCATTCCAAAGGTGCGCCGGTTTGTCATTACGGGACTCTTGAATACCGGAATGAGTGAAATTGACTCGACCTTGGTGTTTATGGGCCTTGCCGACGCGCAAAAATTTTTCGAGCTTGGCGATGCGGTCAGCAACATAGAAATCCGGGTCAATGACGTCAACCAATCGCGTGAGATTGCCGATCGGATTCAGTTACAGTTGGGATTTCCCTATCTTACGGAAGATTGGACCCGGCTATGGCCGAACCTATTTTCCGCGCTGCAGCTGGAAAAGACCGTCTATTTTTTGGTGTTGCTGTTGATGGTTCTGATCGGCGCTTTTAACATCATTTCGACCCTAGTCATGGTGGTGATGGAAAAACGGAAGGATATTGCGATCTTGATGTCGATGGGTGCCACCCGAGCCAGCATCCGAAAGATCTTTTTGCTCAAGGGATTTATCATTGGCATTGTTGGGACGACGTTGGGCCTACTTCTTGGCCTTCTGGTCTGCACATTGATCGCCCAGTACCGGTTTGAGCTGCCCAAAGATGTGTTCTTGATCTCCACAGTTCCGGTGCGGATTTATTTCAGTAATTTTATGATCGTGACCGTGGCATCATTCATTGTCTGTTTGCTCGCCAGCATTTATCCGGCTCGGCAAGCCGCGAAACTGGATCCGGTCGAGATCATCCGTTATGAGTAGTCTCCTGTCAGCGCGCGATATCGATAAATCCTACAGCGAAGGAGGAAGGGAAATCGTCGTGCTGCGTCAATTGAGCTTGGAGTTGCAAACCTCCGAGCGGTTGGCGATTGTCGGAGAATCCGGTGTCGGTAAAAGCACGCTTTTGCATATACTCGGCACGCTGGACCGGCCGACCAGCGGACGAATCATTTACTCGGGCAAGGAGTTACCATTGGACGACGAGACCGCGGTCTCAGCTTTCCGCAATCGAGAAATTGGTTTTGTTTTTCAGTTCCATTACTTGTTGCCAGATTTTTCAGCTCTCGAGAACGTCATGCTGCCGGCGCTGATCCAAGGGATCTCGCCGGCGCAGGCCCGGGAGCAGGCGGAGGATCTCCTCGAATCCGTCGGACTCAAGGAGCGAATGAGCCATCGCCCTGGTAAATTATCCGGAGGCGAGCAGCAGCGGGTATCGGTGGCGCGATCGGTGATTCTTCAGCCCAAACTGATTCTCGCCGACGAGCCGACGGGGTCATTGGACTTTCGCATCGGCCAGGAAGTGCATGACCTGCTCTTTCAGCTCAATGAACAGCGCGGGGTCGCGCTGGTTATCGCGACGCACAACCGTGACTTCGCTGAAAAGATCGGCCGGCAGTTGGAGTTGCGTGATGGCCAGTTGTTCCCGATCACTCACTGCCCGTGATTTAGCTTTACAAGATCAGGCAAATTTGCTACAAAATTTAGCAGTATCATCCCTCCAAAGAGGTCTTGCCCCGGGCAGAATGAAACCGCAATTCACTATCGTTGAATTTCTCCAGACAGTGCTTTGTTGTGTTTTTGTCCTTTCACTTACGTTGACTTCAGCCTTGTGGGCACAGGAAAAGGTTAGCCTTAAAGACGTCAGGATAACCGGCAATGTGAGAGTCGAAGAAGACGGTATTCGACTTCACATCAAAAGCCGGGCCGGTGCCGATTTCGATCCCGCTCTCGTCGAACAAGATGTCAAAGCGATTTTTAGGATGGGATTCTTCGATGACGTCGAAGCCCAGCTCTCCCCTGAGAACGTGTTGATCTATTCAGTCAAAGAGAAACCCTACGTGCGCGAGGTAAGAATACAAGGCGCCTCACAAGTGGGGCGTGACAAGATTGAAGGCGCTCTCGGCGTGACACCGCGAACGGTTCTCGACCGTAGCAGAGTTGCCGAGGGGGTCGAGAAGGTCAGAAGGCTGTACGGCGAGCAGGGGTACGGGAATGCTCGGGTGGATTATGCCGTAACGGTTGAATCTAACAATCAGGCCGTTTTGGTCCTTGATATAAACGAGGGAAATCGGCTGTTGATTAAAAAGATCAGCTTTGAAGGTAATCGTACGTTTAACGAAAGCGAACTCAAAGGATTGATGGCCACTAAGGAAGAGTGGCTCTTTTCGTTTATAACAAACCGCGGCATTCTGGATCGCGACATCCTAACCAATGATGTTGCGATTTTAGGTAATCATTACATCGATCACGGCTACATCGATCATAAGATCGATGAGCCGGTGGTGTTACGCGGCCGCGATGGGCTGGAACTGGTGATCAGAGTCCACGAAGGGCCGCAATACCGTGTCGGCAAGGTCGAGATCGGCGGCGATTTGATTCAGGGCGGCGAAGAGATGCTCAAGCAGGTGAAAATCACCGAAGGGCAGATCTTTAGAGGCAGCCGTTTGCGTGACGATATTTCCACCTTAACCGATCTCTACTCCAATAGAGGGTTCGCTTTCGCGCAAATCGAACCGGTCACCAAAGTCAATGCAAGTGAAAAGAAGGTCGATATCGCATTGGTGATCGATAAGGGTCCACCGGTGTACTTCAATCGAGTTCTAGTCGCGGGGAACACCAAAACCAGGGATAAGGTCGTGCGCAGGGAGTTACTGACTTCAGAACAAGAGCTTTATTCCAGCGCGAAAATCACTCAGAGCCGAAACGCGCTTCAACGGACGGGGTATTTTGAGGACGTCCAGCTGACCACGAAAAAAACCGACCAACCCGATACAGTGGATGTTCTGGTCGACGTCAAGGAAGGGCCCACGGGCACATTCACGATAGGCGCCGGATACAGCAGCGGTGACGGGTTTATTTTCAACACCAATATCGCTGAAAAGAATTTGTTTGGCCGCGGGCAAGGACTTAACGGCAGTTTCGCAATCGGCTCTAGCCGTCAAGACTTTATAGTCGGGTTCACTGAGCCGTACTTCAACGACACTCAGATGGCTTTAGGGATCAATGCCTTCAACACAGAGCGGGAATACAACGATTTCAATGAAAGAAAGTTGGGTTTCGGAATCAATACTAGCTATCCTTTGAAGAATGTCAGCGTGCCGTTTTTCGGCCGGCTGAGGAAGCAGCCTGCGCTTGGATCGGATCAACTGGCGAATAACCCGCCGCCGACGATTTGGGACTACATGCGCGGCGGGATGAATTACGAGCTTACTCGGGAAACCATCAACGACGTCGAAGCCACAGCTCCGACGACGATTCAGGACGAAAAGGGCACATCGTTAACCAGCGCGATGAGCCCAAGCATCAGCTACGACAGCCGGGATCATTTTTTTAACCCGACCGAGGGAACTAAATCAGCTTTCTCGGTAAAGTTTGCGGGATTGGGCGGCGATAATCGCTTCATCAAATCGGATTTGAGCGGCCGCTGGCATTATCCTCTTTTGAAAGACCCGAACTGGGGCGGCGCCTATGTGCTGGCCTTGGGGGGATCCCTGGGGTATGGCGTCGGATTAGCCGAACGAGACAATGGCAAAAAGGATTTGCCGCTGTTCGAGCGCTACTTTCTTGGAGGGATCAACTCCGTTCGCGGCTTTGCCGAACGTAGCCTGGGTCCGCGCGAACCCGCCAATTGCAATGCTGATGGGATCTGCGACGACACCGAAGTAGTCGGTGGCGACCGGGCCATCGTTCTGAGCGCCGAGCTGATGTTTCCGATCATGGAGCAATTCGGGCTTCGAGGCGTGGCTTTCTTCGATATCGGAAATTCGTTCAGTGAATCTGACAAATTCAGTTTCAGTGAGCTTAGGCAATCGATCGGCTTCGGCGCTCGATGGATGTCTCCGTTCGGTCCTTTGCGTGTCGAGCTTGGCTTCCCGCTGAACAAGCAATCCGAGGATGAAACTTCGGTCATCGGCTTCACCATTGGCACCCAGCCCTAGCTGGCATTCTTTTTCCCTGTCCACTAATCTCTGATTTTCTGGAGGCGTAAGTGAAATATTGGTTGGTTTTGTTTTTGACTCTTCTATGTGTTCCAGCAGTTGGAGCGCAAGAGCGGGTCAAAATCGGCTTTATCGACATACAGCGAGCGATCTCGGATTCCAATGCCGGTAAACGGGCCAAGGAACGATTTCAGGCGCAGGTGAAAAAGGCGGAAGCTGAGCTTCTTAAAGAAAAGACCGAGCTCGAACGGCTCAAGGCGGATCTGGATAAGAAGGGACCTCTAATGAAGGAGGAAGAGCGGCGCAACTCGGAGGCTGATCTGCAGAGACGATTCGTCAATTATCAACGAACAATGACTGACCAGCAACAGGAGCTTCGGCAAAAAGAGGGGGCATTAACCGGAGACATCCTCAAAGAGCTCGAAAAGATTGTCAACGAGATCGGAAAATCCGACAAATTTACTTTGATCTTGGAACGAAACCAAATTCTTTACAGCGACCAAGGAATCGACGTCACAAACAAAGTGATCGAAGTTTTCAACAGCCGCAATAAATAGAAGTGCCGCCTCGAGAAAGAATACTTCGCGATTTGGCCGAGTACGTTGGCGGCCGAGTTATCGGCGACGGCTCCGTCAAGATCTCTAGAGTTTCGCCGATCGAAGAAGCCGGTACGGGCGATATTACCTTTCTCGCTAACCCTCGCTATGCCAGATTCATTTCGGCTTCCAAGGCCAGCGCGATTATCGTCACGCCCCAACTGGTCGCCCCCGAACGAGCGAAAATCGATCAAGGTTTCTTAGAGGTGGCGCAGCCCTATGTGGCGTTCGCTAAAATTCTTCAGCTGTTTGCTCCGGGTGCCGAGTATCGCCGGGAAATTGCTCCTTCCGCGCATATCGATCCAACCGCAAAGCTTGGTCACGATGTCGCAGCCTACCCCAATGTCTACATAGGGAAATCCGTCCTGATCGGAGATCGCAGCGTTTTGCTTCCCGGGGTGTTTTTGGGTGATCGAGCGGAGATCGGTAGCGACTGCGTGCTGCATCCCAATGTGGTCGTTCGCGATGGATGCCGGCTCGGCAACAGGGTCATTCTTCATGCGGGTGTGGTTATTGGCAGCGATGGCTTCGGCTATGCCGGGAGCGGCGAACATAGGATCAAGATCCCTCAGGTGGGCATCGTCGAGGTCGAAGACGATGTCGAGATCGGCGCCAATACAACGATTGATCGCGCAACTCTTGGCCGCACACTCATTGGACGAGGCGCTAAGATCGATAATCTCGTACAAATTGCGCATAATGTTACCGTGGGAGCAAACTCGGCGATCGCGGCGCAAGCCGGGATCGCCGGCAGTACGAGATTGGGGAAGAATGTGACTTTGGCTGGACAAGTGGGGGTAGTCAATCATATCGAGATCGGCGACGGAGCGATCATCGGACCGCAGTCTGGAGTGCCTCAGTCTGTGCCAGCGGGAGCGTTGCTGTCGGGCGGTATTGGCGTAGCGCCGCATCACGAGTGGCTGAAGGTGATGACTCTTTTGCCGCAGTTACCTAAGCTGTGGACACTGGTGCGGCGCCTCGAGAAGCAAGTGGCACAACTTGCGAATCGGCAACCAAAGGAAAAGTAGGGTCATGGTCGAGGTCAAAGACATCCTAAAATATCTTCCCCATCGATATCCGTTTCTGTTGGTCGATAAAGTTTTGCAAATCGATGGAGAAGAGAAGATCATCGCTATCAAGAATGTCTCGTTCAACGAGAATTTCTTCCAAGGCCACTTTCCCAACCGCCCGGTGATGCCGGGAGTATTGATCTGTGAAGCTATGGCTCAGGTCGGCGCGATCTTCGCCCATAACGCCCGCGGCGGCATGGAAGATAACAAGGTGTTCGTTCTTACCGGTCTGGATAATGTGAAGTTCAAACGGCCGGTGGAACCCGGAGACCAATTACGAATGGAATTGACCTGTTTGAAGCGCCGCGGCAGTTTCTGGAAAATGCACGGGAGCGCGTTGGTCGACGGCAAGCTGGTGGCTCAAGCTGAGATTTCCGCCATGGAAATCGACATGCCCTAGGATTCACCATGAGCAGGATCCACCAGACAGCTTTGATCGATCGCCAAGCGGAAATAGATTCTGAGGTTGAGATCGGGCCTTACAGTGTTATTGGCGCCGGGGTAAGAATCGGCCAACAAACCAGGGTGGCGTCTCATGTGGTGATTGAAGGCCGCACTTCAGTCGGCAAAGGAAACACGATCTATCAATTTGCCACCATTGGATCCAGGCCGCAGGATCTCAAGTACAGGGGAGAGGCCAGCGAATTGATCATCGGCAACCACAACACCATCCGAGAATACGTTTCGCTTAATCCGGGAACCGCCGGCGGCGGAATGGTCACCCGTGTGGGTGATCATAATTTGTTGATGATGCATTGCCATATCGCTCACGACTGTCTAATCGGCAGCCACAATATCATTGCCAATGGCGCCACACTGGGCGGGCATGTCATGATCCAAGACTATGTGATCGTCGGCGGCTTGGTTGGCATTCATCAGTTTGCCCGTATCGGCTCGGGATCGATTTTGGGAGCGGGATCGATGGTTTCCAAAGATGTTCCGCCTTTTTGCAATGCCACTGGTGATCGGGCCCGTCTTCGCGGGCTCAACCTCGAAGGATTAAAGCGCCGGGGTTTTACTACCACTGCGATCGACGCTTTGAAGAAAGCTTACCGGATTATCTTTCAATCGAAGCTCAAAACCAAAGACGCGCTAGAAAAGGTCCGCCGCGAGTTATCACCCACGGCCGAAATCGATATTTTGTTAGCTTTCATCGCCCAATCGCAACGCGGCATTTGCCGATAGCTAAGGTCACACCTTCAATCCAGCGCTCGCCAGCGTGAACTCTCTTTACGACAAGCGAATAGGTTTAATCGCCGGCAACGGCCGGTTCCCCTATATTTTCGCTCAGGAAGCCAAACGAGAGGGATACTCTGTTGTGGCAGTTGCTCATCGCGACGAGACACTGGCAGAGATTGAGAACGTTGTCGACGAATTGACCTGGGTTTATGTTGGACAGTTGGGAAAAATCATCCGCACCTTTCATCGCGCGCGGGTCACCCAGGCGGTCATGGCGGGTGGAATTCGCAAAGTGAGGCTGTTCGGCAATTTTCGTCCTGACTTGCGTGGCGCCAGCTTTCTGGCCCGTCTGAAGAGTCGGGACGACGATGCCTTGCTCCGTGGCATTGCCGACGAGCTCGAGAAGGACGGGATTACAGTCTTGGAATCAACTCTGTGCGTGCCGCAAATTATTACCACTGCCGGCGTTCTTACCCGCCATGCGCCGTCAGATCGGCATTGGGAGGACATCCGTTTCGGGATTCATGTTGCCAAAGAAATCGGCCGTGTGGGCATTGGCCAAACCGTTGTAGTAAAAAACGGCATGGTGATCGCCGTCGAGGCGGTGGAAGGCACCGATGAGGCGATTAAGCGGGGCGGTAGTTTGGCGCGTTCCGGTTGTGTGGTCATCAAGGTCAGCAAGCCCAAACAAGATCTGCGCTTCGACGTTCCCGCCGTCGGCGTGGAAACTATCAAAATACTTCGCCAAGCCGGCGCGGTTGCTTTAGCTCTAGAAGCGGGGAAAACATTATTGTTGGAGAAAGACGCGCTGCTCGCGGAGGCCGATGCTGGCGGAATCGCTGTTGTCGGCGTCGCCGCTTGAGCAGCAAGTAAACATGCATCCACGCGAGAAAATCCCAGCTGCGGTCATCGGGGTCGGATACTTAGGCAAATTTCATGCGGAGAAGTATGCCGCCTCGGAAAAGGCTGATCTCGTCGCTGTGGTCGATGAAGATAGTGCCCGTGCCGCTGAAATTGGCGGCGGCGTGGGAGCCGTGGGATTGACCGATTACCGCGAGCTATTCGGCCGAGTACAGTGTGTCAGCATTGCCGTTCCAACCCGGGTCCACCATCAAGTCGCCAAAGACTTTATAACCGCCGGCATCGATGTGCTGGTTGAGAAACCGCTCGCCGCAAACCTGGACGAGGCGAAGGATTTGGTAAGCCTGGCCGAGTCTCGGAATTGTATTCTGCAGGTGGGGCATCTGGAGCGCTTTAACCCGGCAATCCGGCGCCTCGAAGGAGTCATCAAAGAACCGAAGTTTGTCGAATGCCATCGGTTGGCACCGTTCGTCGAAAGAGGCACGGATGTTGACGTCGTGCTTGATCTGATGATTCACGACATCGATGTTATTGCCAGCTTGGTTCGTTCTCCGGTGATTCGTGTGGAGGCAGTTGGCGTGCCGGTTCTGACCGAAACACCGGACATTGCCAACGCCCGCCTGATCTTTGCCAACGGCTGCATCGCCAACGTCACCGCCAGCCGAGTCTCGATCAAGCGGGAACGAAAGGTTCGATTCTTTCAACCTGACGCTTATATCTCAATCGACTACGATCAACGCCGTGCCCAGATAATCTACAAGCCGGCGCCGGGCGCGGGATGGCTAGACGTGCGCAGTGAAAACATCGAATTCAAGGAAGGAGATGCTCTCGCCGATGAGATCGACTCATTTCTCGATTGTGTGCGCGCGCGAACGGCCCCCCTGGTCAGCGGCGTTGACGGCCTTAACGCATTGGAAATAGCGTCGTTGATCCGAGCTCAGCTTTGATCTGCCCGAAGTGTCGACATTTTGCCTATGAATGGTGGCAGAGAGATCATGCTGGTCGTCGGCGAAGCCTCCGGCGATATGCATGCGGCCAGCCTGGTCAAAGCGTTATTGAAGCGAGATCCGAATCTCACGTTCTTCGGCGTCGCCGGCGACCAGCTGCAACGAACAAGTTTCGAGACCCTTTTCACCGTGTCGAAACTGACCGGAATGGGGCTCCTCGAATTGGCAGGCAACATCAAAAATATTATCGCGGCATATCGTCTTTTGCGCCGGACGTTGCGGACACGCAGACCGAGCCTTCTCATTCTCATCGACTTCCCGGAATTCAATTTGCGACTGGCCAGGCTCGCTAAAAAGCTCGCTGTCCCGGTGCTCTATTACGTTAGTCCCCAGGTATGGGCGTGGCGTCGCGGCCGAATCCGGGAAATCGCCCAGGTAGTTGACAAGATGGCAGTGGTGTTCCCGTTTGAAGTCGAGTTCTATGAGCGACACCACGTGCCAGTCGAATTTGTCGGCCATCCATTGCTGGATGTCGTGCGGGTGAGTCAAAAACGTGAGTCGATCTTGAGCGAACTCGGGTTGGACAAAGAAAGGCCGGTCATCGCGTTGCTTCCGGGCAGCAGGCGAAAAGAAATTGCTTACCATTTGCCGGTAATGGTTGCTGCGGCCACCGAGTTGAAGCGCGTTGAGCAGGCGCAGTTTTTTTGTGTCAGAGCCAGTACCTTAGATCGAGCGGAGTTGCAGAAAGAGCTGGATCGCGCGGGCTTCGTGATACCTATAGTAGAAGGCGGACGCTACAACGCCGTGAATGCCGCGGATCTTGTCTGGGCGGCTTCCGGCACCGCCACCTTGGAAACAGCGCTGCTCGAGAAACCGATGATCGTGGTTTATCGGGTTTCCTGGGTCACGTATTGGCTTGCACGCTTGTTGGTCAAGATCGAATATATCGGCATCGCCAACATTATTGCTGGAAGGCCGATCGTTCCAGAATTGGTTCAATCGGATCTGTCGTCCAAACGGCTCGTGCAGGAGAGTCAGGCGATACTCAATGATCACGATGCCCGCCGGACGATGATCGCAAACCTCCGTATGCTCAGAGAGCAACTCGGTGCCCCGGGCGCCGCCAATCGCGTCGCCGAACTGGCCGTCTCATTGATGGCGCCCGTTAAACCGTAATTAGATTAAGACTCGCGTGAAAACCTATCGACGCTTACTGCCCTTTTTGAAGCCGTATATTTGGCCCTACTTCGCATTGGGCATTGTTTGCATGCTTGGCTATAGCGCCACGGACGGCGTAATCCCATTCCTGGTGCGGAGTGTGTTCGATGATCTTTTCCAAAAAAAAGATCCGAACATGCTGCGCTATGTTCCTTTAGCCATTATTGTCGTCTTTAGCGCGCGCGGTCTGCTCAACTTTGGCCAGCATTATTTCAGTGATTATGTTGGACTGCGCATTATCAATGACGTGCGCAACCGGCTCAATTGCCATCTGCAGTATCTGTCATTGGCTTTTTTTTACCGGCACCCAACGGGAACACTTCTCTCGCGGGTGGGCAATGACGTCACTCTCTTGCGTGCCGTGCTTACGGATGCACTGGCCTCGCTGGTGCGAGACAGTCTCTCAGTGATCGTGCTGATCGGCGTTGCTTTTTATCAGGATTGGGTTTTAGCCTCGATCGCGTTTTTTGTATTTCCCGCCTCGGTTCTGCCGGTGATGCGCATGAGCAGGAAAATCAAGCGGTTTACCAAACGCGGACAGATCAGCACGGGTAATCTAACCGCGCTCTTGCAGGAAAGCGTCCAAGGCAATCGCATCGTTAAGGCGTTTGGCATGGAAGAGTATGAAATCAAACGTTTTACGGTGGAGAACTTTCGTCTTTTCAAGCAATCGGTTCGGGCAAGCCGAATCAAGGCGGTGGTCACTCCAACGATGGAATTTTTGGCTTCCTTCGGGATTGCCGGAGTTGTCTGGTACGGGGGTTCGAGCGTCATCGGCGGTGGTCGAACGCAAGGCGAGTTCATGGCCTTCATGGCCGCAATGATGCTCATGTACCAGCCGTTTAAATCTCTTGCCAGAACCTACGCGGCGGTTCAGCAAGGGATTGCCGGGGCGGAAAGAGTCTTCGAAATCTTGGATACGCATTCCGATGTGCAGGAACGTCCCGGCGCCCGAGCGGCTCAGAGGTTCACGGAATCCATCGAATTTCATGATGTGAGTTTCGGTTACGGTGAAAAGCTGGTCTTAAAGGATATCAACCTGCGTATTTGCGCCGGTGAAATGGTCGCGCTCGTCGGGGTTAGCGGTGTTGGCAAAAGCACTATGGCCGACCTGATTCCGCGCTTTTACGATGTTACGGCCGGCGCCATTACTATGGACAACATCGATGTCCGAGATCTCACGTTGCGAACGTTGCGGCAGCAAATCGGTCTGGTAAGTCAGCATACCTTTCTGTTTAACGACACGATACGCAACAACATCAGTTATGGCGATCCGGAGCGCAGCATGGATGATATCATGGCCGCTGCCAAGGCGGCCTATGCCCATGATTTCATCATGTCGTTGCCCAGGGGCTATGATACCGACATCGGCGAAATGGGGCTGCAACTTTCCGGCGGTCAAAGGCAGCGGCTCGCGATTGCGAGGGCACTCTTGAAAGACGCGCCTATTCTCATTCTCGACGAGGCGACTTCGGCTCTCGACGCCCAATCAGAACGATCGGTGCAAAATGCTCTCGATAACCTTATGAACCGACGGACCACAGTAGTGGTGGCTCACCGGCTGTCGACGATTCGTCGCGCGGACCGGATCGTGGTTTTGGTTGGCGGAAAAATCGCTGAACAAGGTCGTCACGAGGAACTGATGGCGCGCAAGCAGGAATACAGCCGCCTCTACAGTATGCAGTTGCTCGAAGATGTCCAACCGGTCGAAGCAAAGATCATGCACTGAACTATCGTCGAGCGATGGGCTATATAATTTACAATGTGTTTATTACACTGTCTTTCTTGGTCGCCTTGCCAGTTCTTCCACTGCTGGTGTTGGGAGGAGAACGCTTCCGGGCTGGGTTCGGGCAGAGACTAGGGTGGTATTCGATCGACAGTGCAGTTTTGTCCAAGGCTCAGCGACCGCTCTGGATACACGCGGCTTCGGTCGGGGAGGTCAGGTCCGTGCGCGCGTTGAGCGAACAACTTAGGCGGCGCTTTCCTGATCGTGCTATCATCCTATCCACTTTGACGCATACGGGAAACCTGACCGCGCGTCAAAATCCAGCGATTGATCGAGTTATTTATTTGCCCTTAGACCTTTGGTGGACGGTGCGACGAGCACTGGCTGTTTTCGACCCAGCTGTGTTGATTTTTATCGAGACTGAAATCTGGCCCAATTTGTTGCGTCAAGCTCATCGCAAAGGGTTACCGACCATTCTTCTGAGTGGGCGCGTTTCCGAGAAGGGATATAATAATTACTGCCGGTTCGGGTGGTTCTTCAAAAAAGTGTTTCGATTGTTAAGAGCCTGTGGCATGCAGTCGGAAATCGATCGGCAGCGGATCATCAGGTTGGGAGCAGCGCCCAGCCGGGTCTCGATCACTGGCAACCTAAAGGATGCCGCTGTGGTGAATGACGGAACTGCGCGGGACGATATCTGCGAGCAAAGGCCTGCCAGCAGCTGGATTTGGGTCGTAGGTAGTTCGCATCGAGGGGAGGAAGAGATTGTCTGTGCGGCGTTCAAAACCCTGAAGCGGCAATTCCCGCGGCTGCGCATGATTCTAGCGCCACGTCATCCGCAACGTTTCGCCGAAGTGGAAAAACTGTTGGCTACCAGCGGAGTCTCATTTGAAAAGAAAAGTAGCATCGGAACTAAGCGCGAGTTCCAACACGATGTCCTGTTTTTGGACACCATCGGCGACTTGGAACGTTTTTATGCCGACGCCGATTTGGCATTTGTCGGCGGCAGCCTGGTAGCTGCAGGGGGGCATAATCTTTTGGAACCGGCTCGCTTGCGCAAACCCGTTCTCTTCGGTCCCTATACTTCGAATGTGGGGTTGCTGGCGCGGAAGCTGAAACAAAATGGCGGCGGCTTTGAAGTACGAGACGCCGAAGATTTAGTGCGTGAAATAACCGGACTGCTGTCGGATCCGCAAAAACGCCGGCTAGCTGGTGATAAGGCGTA
This sequence comes from uncultured delta proteobacterium, assembly GCA_963745835.1. Lineage (GTDB taxonomy): Bacteria > Desulfobacterota > Binatia > UBA9968 > UBA9968 > WHTF01. Next base: position 176,379 of record CAVUZH010000022.1, on the reverse strand, counting down.
TGAAGTCGCTGTCATAGATGACACCGTGATCGATCAAAGCTTGAACATTGTCGCCAGCTATCTCCCCGCGTCCGCCGCTACCTAGTTGGTCGGCCGTCGCCATACACGTTTAGAGTCTTGATGAGAAGCGTTGGCATTCAGCGCGTTTGGCAACGAAGAGGAGCATCGGGCAAACTTCTGTGGCTCTTGCTTTTGCCCGCCTCGTGGGCCTATCGGTTCGCCGTAGCATTCCGCAATTTTTTATATCAATGGAAGTGCGCTCGAGTTCACGCACTGGACTGTCCAATAATCAGCATCGGCAACCTATCGGTTGGCGGGACCGGAAAAACTCCGGCGACGTTGTGGTTGGCGCGACGCTTGATGGAACGCGGATATAAAGTGGGTATTCTCAGCCGCGGCTATAAGCGGAAGGGCTCAGGATCGGTCATTTTATCGGGGGATGATAGCATGTCATCGACCACCATCGATGGCTCTGAAGCGGTCGCTGCCGGCGATGAGCCGGTCATGATGGCGCGCATTTATGGGTTAACTGTAAGCGTGGCCAAGAATCGATACCAGGCCGGCCTGGAGCTATTGGCGAAAAAAAACATGGATGTGATTATCCTGGATGACGGGTTTCAGCACCGGAAATTAAAGCGCGATTTCGATCTGGTGCTGCTAGGGGAGGATGTCCCGGGATGGCTGTTGCCTTGCGGTCCGTTCCGTGAACCGAGCCGCTCTCTGAGACGGGCCGACTGTTTTTTGGTTACCGGGGCTGCTGAACGCTGGCAGAGATGGATTCAGGCGAACGGAGGGCGTCCGTCTTTCCAAGCGATGCTTCAGCCGCAGGCGCTGATCGGCTTCGAATCCGAACAGCGTAAAGAATACCCCCTTACGCTGCTCTACCGCAGTAAAATTCTGGCGGTCGCCGGAATCGCAAAGCCGGCAAACTTCTATCAAACGATACACGAGTATGATGGCGACATCGTCGACACATTAGAATACCCGGACCATCACGACTACTCGGCTGCGGACTGGCAACAGATCAATCGGATCGCGCGCGATGTCGATCTTATCGTGACCACCGAAAAGGATATTCTGAAGTTGATGCGCTTCCCTTTTGCGCGGGGTAAGTTGTTGGCGCTGCGTGTATCGATGGCGGTGGCGCAGGAAGAAGATTTACTCGATCTCGTCATCGGCACTATCCGTAACCACGGCCTTCAGAACGAAGACGAACGTAATCGCAGTCCAGCGCTGTCGGTGTAATGCTTGATCGACCAGGCACTGCCGAACGGACGGGCGAGCTGCCGCGAGCATCGAGTCATTCAGATAGCAGGAGGCTTAACATGAAAGTGCTAGTCACAGGTGTTGCCGGCTTTGTCGGTTCCCATTTGGCGGAGAAACTCCTCAGCGAAAAATATGACGTTGTCGGAGTCGACAAGTTTTTGGATAACTACCCCCGTCGATTCAAACAGAAGAACATTGGGGCACTTTTGAAAAACCCGAAGTTCAAATTTCTCGAGGAAGATCTGCTACAGGTAAATCTGAGGGGGCTTTTGAAGGATGCCTCCTATGTCTTTCATTTAGCGGCGCAACCCGGAGTTCGCTCCAGTTGGGGTGATGAATTCATCCAGTATAGTCAGAACAACATTATGGCGACTCAGCTACTTCTAGAAGCCGGTAAAGAATCTGGCGTCAAAAAGATTGTTTACGCCTCTTCTTCCTCGGTTTACGGCGATACTAACGACCTGCCCATGCGCGAAGAAGGTAATACCCGGCCGGTATCGCCCTACGGCGTCAGCAAGTTGGCGGCGGAACACCTTTGCTATCTCTACTGGAAAGCTTACGGCCTCCCAACAGTATCTCTGCGATTCTTTACCGTGTATGGGCCGAGGCAAAGGCCGGACATGTTCTTTCACATTTTCATGGATCGTCTGCGCAAGAATGAGGAAGTTCCCCTTTATGACGACGGCGAGCAAACCCGGGATTTTACTTATTGCGCCGACATCGTTGATGGACTTTTAGGAGCGGCGGTTTATCCGGGCGCGGGCGAAGTGTTCAATCTTGGCGGCGGTACTGAGAGCTCCGTTCTCAACGCGATCCATATTGTCGAAAAAATATCCGGCCGCAAGGCAAAGCTAAAGACCTTTGAACGGCAAAAAGGGGATGTACGGCACACCCGAGCGCGGCTTGATGCGGCCGCTGAGAAGTTACGCTATCGTCCCCAAATTAGTTTGGAAGAAGGATTAAGCCAGCAATGGCACTGGATTCAGAGGCTTGACGGTTGATAGGATGGTCCCCGTGTCCACCAAGTCGCGTTATGAAGCATAATCAACAGGAGAGCAGTATGCTTGATTACTCTGAGGAAGATGTCGGCAATATCGTATTGCTGGAGCACGTCAATCTCCAGGTGCCGGACCAACCTATGGCGATGCTTTTCTATATTGTCGGCCTTGGATTGACCCGTGATCCTTATCTGAACGTTGGCCTCGGCAATATGTGGGCTAACGTAGGCGAACAGCAGTTCCATTTGCCGACCAGATCTGCGCAAAAAATCTCGGGTTATATCGATCTCGTCATGCCGGATCTCGAAGCGCTCGGAGAACGGCTTTCGTCAGTTGAAGCAGCGCTCAAAGATACGCAATTTTCATGGTCGAGCAACCAGGATTACGTTGCCGTCACCTGTCCTTGGGGCAACCGGTTTCGCTGTTACGAGAGCGGCCCGGCCTTTGGTGATATGGCGCAGGGACTTGCCGCCGTCGATTTCAACGTGCCCGAAGGAACTGCAACGGCAATCGCGAATTTCTACCAGAACGTACTCGCCGCGCCCGCTACCGTCCAAACTGATTCGGACCATCATGTGGCGCATGTGAATATTGGGCGTAATCAATCGCTGCGTTTCCGGGAGTCGAAAGAATCGATCCCTCCTTACGATGGCCACCATATTGCGATCTACGTGGCAAACTTTTCACGGGCGTATAATTTTCTCAAAAGCCATCAGTTGATATCGGAAGATGTGCGCAATCACCAGTTTAGGTTCCAATCGATTATCGAAGCCGATAGCGGCCGGACTGTGTTTCTTCTGGAGCATGAGGTTCGAAGCCTGCATCATCCTATGTTCAGCCGCCATTTCGTCAATCGCGACCCGGCACAGAGCCAGCGCAATTATCGCCGAGGCCGGGATGCCCTGATACCGTTTCGCCCATGATCGATGGAGCTTAGACGGGGTTTGCACGTGTTTGACGTTCATTAGAAAAATAGCCAGCTAGGGGGAATTATGCCGATCAGCAAAGAGCTGCTCGATATTTTGGCGTGTCCGAAGTGCAAGGGCGATATTCATCTAAATGATCGCGGCGATGGGCTTATCTGCGACGCGTGTCGTCTCATGTATCCGATAAAGGATGATATTCCCATCATGCTCATTGACGAAGCCGAGCATATTTGAATGATTCCCGCCGATTGGGAAAACGTTCTGGTTGTTCAAACCAGCTTTCTCGGCGATACGGTTCTAACTTTGCCGTTGCTGTCGGAAATCAAGCGGCGCTATCCCGCCGGAAAGCTGACTTTGCTTTGTGCACCCGCTGCAGCGGAGTTGTTGAGATCGCACGAGGCCATCGATGAAGTCATGGTCGATGATAAACGACGCCAGGACGCCGGTATCTTGGGGTTATGGCGTAAAGCCAGAGCTCTCGAACAAAAAAAATTCACGCTTGCCATTTCTCCGCACAAGTCATTGCGTAGCGCCTTGTTGTTGTTCCTAGCCAGAATTCCCCGGCGTGTGGGTTTCCGGCAGAGTAAGGGAGCATTCTTGTTCCACGCTTTGGCCAATCGGGACCCTCTGCGTCATGATGTCGAAAGAAATCTTTCCATCCTGGAGGCTTTGGGAATCACTACGGAGACGTGCCAGCCGGCCATCAATCTCCCCGTGCCCGAAGCCAGCAGAAAGCAGAGTAGACGGTTGTTTGAATCCGCCGGCGTTGATCTAAACAAAAAAATCATAGGGATCAATGCCGGTTCTGTTTGGCCTACAAAACGTTGGTCACCCGATCTGTTCGCCCAATTAATCCGAAAACTGAAGCAGGGTGTAGATTGCGAAATTGTTCTTTTCGGCGCTCCCGAGGATCACCAGACAATCGCACAAATTCAAGCGCTGTGTGGAACCGACGTCGCAAACTTGTGCGGTAAAACTGCTCTCCAAGATCTGCCCGCGGCGATCAGCGCATGTGATCTGTTTATCACGAACGATAGCGGGCCGATGCATATTGCCGTTGCCTGCGGTGTTCCGGTGGTTGCGATATTCTGTGCTACAACACCCTCTCTCGGCTTTTACCCATACAGTTCAAAAGCCGTGATCGTACAAAAGGACCTCCACTGCCGCCCCTGTAGCTCTCACGGAGGGAGACGCTGTCCGTTGGGAACGGAAGATTGCATCAAACTCATTCGGTCTGAAGATGTCTTTCAAGCAGCCATGCAAATCCTGCATCCTAACGACCGGCTGCCGCCAGGTTCCAGCATTCACGAGCCTCAATATCTCAATTTGTAAAGCCTTGCTCATCCTCCCTGGCTCAAGACCAGAGCTGGCTTAGGTTCAAGTTGTTTAGCGACGAACGAATTTGGGGCGCCGGCGCCGAGGGGTTCACTAGAATAATTGCTGAGCCGCGCCGCCGCTTCCTGCTGCGCGCCGACGTGGCGGATCAACTTCAGATTGATATGTTCCGGGGAGACAATCATCCAGGTCAATTGAGCCGGTTTGCAGGAAGGGAGACACTAAGAAGTGTCACCTTAAAAAACGGCGAAAACGCTCTCATTCGCGCCTACCGCCATGGCGGGGTTTTTCGCTGGATCACCGGCAAGAAATTTTTCTCCTGGCCACCTCGCCCGTTCCGAGAATTAGCGATCACTGAGGAGTTGCGTCGCCGGGGTGTCCCGACAGTCGAGGTATACGGCGCGGGCGTGGAGGGTATTATCGGGCCCTTCTACCGCGGCTGGCTCATCACCCGAGAGTTGAAGGGCTCCTATGATTTGTGGACAGCGTTGCAAAACGGCTTTGTTCATAAAGGGACCCCTGAGAAGGTCCTTCGAGCGGTGGCTAGCAGCCTGCGCTCGTTGCATCGCGAGGGTATTTACCACAGTGATTTGAATCTTAAGAATATACTAGTAAAGCAAGAGCCCGCCGGGGTGAAAGCTTATATTATTGATTTTGACAAGGCGGTATTGTTCGTTGGAGGCCTGCCGGACCCGCTTGCGAAAAAAAATTTGCGGCGCCTTTTACGTTCAGTATCGAAGCTCGATCCACGACGACAATATCTGCCCGCGGCGGATTGGGAGAAGTTAGTGACCTGGTATCACGGGGCGGATAGAGAATCAGCGTAGCTCGGAGGAGCATACCGATCGTGCTGTATGTTCGATTTGCGCCAATGAGATTCAAGCAAATATTGGTGGTTCAAACGCGCACGCAGTGAAGGTGCGGCATTGTTTTATCGGCTGAGATATCGCGAGCTAAGGGAGGATGGCTGGCGCCTCACGGTTGATTCAGATAGCTGGTCCCGGGCGCTCTGGCGGGTTATCTTGGCAGATATCCACAAACAGGTGCCTAGCCGGCATCCGCAAACCTTGAAGTTGAACCTGCCTGAAAGCCGACAGCAGAGTTACTTTCTAAAAGTCTATCATTCGGCATCAGGGTGGAGCGCGGTGAAAGATTGGTTTCGGGCTTCGAAGGCGCTGCGTTTTTTAAAACAAGGTGCGGCGCTTTCCGACGCCGGGTTTCTCGTTCCACCGGCAGTTGCGGCGGGCGAGAAACGTCATTTCGGCATATTGAAAGCGGCATTCGTGCTCACAGCGGCTATCGATGGAGCGCCTTTGACGACCTTTCTAAAGGAGAATACCGGCCGCACAAACGCGGCGCTTTCCGTCATCGAAAAGAGAGCGGCGTTGCAAGCTTTGGCTCGACACATCCGACACTTTCACGATCTCGGATTTATCCACGGTGACTTGGTGGCTTCAAACATCTTTGTCTGCCGGAATGCGGCAGGGAATTTACTGTTTGTCTTGATGGATAATGACCGCACCCGGCGATATCCTAAATGGCTGCCGCAGTCTCTATGGAAGCGCAATTTAGTGCAGCTCAACCGATTGCCTCTCTCATCCATATCCTTACAAGATCGAATCAGATTCTTCCAAGAATACTCAGCAGCGGAGCGCGCAGCCGATCTCAATCGCCCATTACTGAAGTGGCTGGAACAAAAGACACGCGAGCGCCGCAGGGAATGCGATTCGGTGGATGCGACGATAAGCTTTCGGCGGTTAATGCGCTCGCCAACAGAAAGCAGTTAGCCACTACAAGGCCATGAAAAAGGCGATTACTCACAATACCCTCGTTCACTTGATCCTTTTGGCCACCGTTTGCGCGTTGGTATTCTTGCTCTTCCTCGACAAGACTCCGTTTCACGATAAGGGAGAGCCGCGCGAGGCACTCGTGGTTCGCGACATCGTGCTCGAAGGACGTTGGTTGCTTCCTCTCAGGGCCGGCCAGATGGCTTCAAAGCCGCCGCTGTTCCATTGGTTTGCGGCTGGAACTTCGGCCCTCCGCGGCGAAATGACCGAAGCAAGCATCCGCTTTCCCTCAGCTCTTTTCGCGACGCTTGGCGTTTTTCTCTGTTATTTTTTTGGCAGACGTTTATATGATCCAAAGACAGGGCTTTGGGCCGGTTTGATTCTTGCCACAACCTGGTCGTACTACGCCACCGGCATCGAAGCCCGGGTCGACATGACCCTGGTCTTTTTTGTCACCCTTACCCTGATTCTGTTTTTCTCGATCTATCGCGGCTTTCTCCAACATGAAATCTGGTGGTATGTGTTTTTTATGACGGCCGGCGCTAGTGTCACCGCCAAAGGGCCGGTAAGCATTGTTCTTTGCGGTTTAGTCATTGCTCTTTTTTTGGTGCTGCGAAAGAGATGGGATATCTTTCGGATCATGTTTTGTCATCCGGGACTGCTCCTCGGTATGGTACTCTGCGTTGCTTGGTACGCGGCGGCGCTTTACTTAGGAGGAGACGAATTTTTCGATCTGCAGTTCGTCAAGGAAAACTTCGCGCGATATTTTGTCCGTGGTGAAGGTGGAACCGGACACCAAAAACCCTTCTACTATTTCGTTCCGTACCTTTTCACATTGGGAATGCCTTGGACTTTGTTTTTGCCGGGAATGACCTGGTCTTATTTCTCGGATCAGTTTCGCCTGCGAGAGGACTTACTGTTTCTCGGTTTGTGGGCTGCCACAGTTTTCGTGTTCTTTTCTCTTTCGGCAGGGAAGAGACCACCCTACATACTGCCTCTCTACCCGCCGCTAGCGTTGCTCGTCGCGGTGTGGCTTCGCGATCAGACGGTCGCCGGTTTTTGGAAAACCAGCTATTTCAAGTTCGTGGCGGTATTCGCATCTCTGATCGGAGTCGTTCTTGGCGCGGGTCTGGCGATTTACTTAATGGGGTTGGACGTTGTGGCGGTGCTTCTATCGCTCGGGGTTGCGATGCAAGAGAAGCGCGCCTTCGAAATCGCAAACGTATCGAGCGCGTTGCGCGATGTCGGCTGGCTTGTTCCCGTGTCATTTGCGGCTGCGATCGCGTTTTGGTTTTCAATTGCCCGGAGTCTTTACCAATGCCGTATCGACAGCGCACTGACCCAGATGGTTTTGGTCTCGGTGCTGGCGGTTGCTTTCGCGCGCAGCTTGATTCTGCCGAATTTCGCGAGGATGGAAAGTTACAAAGACTTTATGCAATCGGCAACGGCGGCAGCTGCCGGCGGTCACACCCTCATTCTATTTCCGCATGATATCGATCCCTCGTCGATCATCTTCTATAGCAAAAGCAAGGTTGAGATCCTTCCCGATGATGTCGCAGTGCTGCAGAAGAGGATGATGCACTCCAAAGATTACTTCATCGTCGAGGAGGATTTTTTGAATACTCATATCGCCGACGGTTCACAAATCACGGTCATAGAGCGCAGTCGTGGGACCGGTCCCGACGGCAATGCCCGGCTTGTTCTGGTTCGCGGCCACGGGACCTGACTTACGAGGAGTCGGCGCGATCGGCGCCTCGATCGCGTGGATGAATATATCTATTTCCGATCGGCCATGTCTTCGAAGGAGAGGCATAGCGGGTCTGAGAACTGTTCACTGGGATTGTAGTGATCGCATCAGCTGGTAATTGATGCGGAATCCAACCGGACCCTGCCAATCTTGAAAATCGCCTTAGTCCATAAACGGCTCGATCTAAACGGCGGAACCGAAAGGGACCTTTATTTAACGGCTGAAGGGCTGCGCGATCTCGGCCACGAGGTCCATCTATTCTGCAGCGAATTTGCGGTAGAAGCCCCCGCCGATGTGGGCGCGCATCGTGTTCCGGTGGTGCCTTTTGGAAGAACCGCTCGCCTGTGGAGTTTTGCCCTGGGCGGATCGAGGCTCGCTGCGGCAGAACATTGTGATGTCATCGTTGGCTTTGGACGTATTCTCAAGCAGGACGTCCTCCGCTGCGGCGGCGGCTCCCATCGATATTTTCTAAAACAACTTGGCGCCGAAGGCGGTTGGCGTCGCCGCGCCTGGCAAAAATTGAGTATTTATCACCAAAGCGTTCTGGCAATTGAACGCCGGCAGTACCGCGTCGATGGATTCAAAGAAATCATCGCGGTGTCCGGCACGGTGAAAAACGATTTGATGCGCACCTACTCGATTCCGGAGCATAGGATCAGAGTGATTTATAACGGGGTCGACCCAGCTCGTTTCACGCCGAGTCGCCGAGAGAAGGCGCGTGTGGTAATCCGAGATCAGTGGGGAATCCCGCGCACCGCTACGGTGGTCTTGTTTATCGGCAGCGGCTTCCAGCGGAAGGGGCTGGATCGTTTGCTTGCAATTTGGGAATCCCAGCGATTACAGAAGACCTGGTTGTTGGTGGTCGGCGATGACGCTGGCATCGCGCGCTATAGGAAACTGGCAGAGATGGCGGGACAGGGACGAATCATATTTACGGGACGACAAGCTGACGTTGAAAGTTATTATGCTGCGGCGGATCTGCTGGCATTGCCCGCTGCGCAGGAAGCGTTCGGCAATGTAGTCCTCGAGGCGCTTTCGTCGGGCTTGCCGGTCCTGGTGAGCCGCGAAGTCGGAGCAGCCGAAGTCCTGAGCGGTGCTCTGCTCCAAGGCATTGTCGACAATCCCGAGGATCCAGTAAAATTAGAAGCCCAATTGGTCGCAATCCTGGAGCATGCGGGCGACCCGGAGCTTATCAAAGAAGCGACAACGGTAGCGGCCCGATTCTCCTGGCAGAATCACTTCAGGGAACTAGAAGATCTTTTGTTCAAAGTTGGCTCTTCCAGGTGTGGCCACCGCGCAAATGTTGCTGACTTCGTTTTGCTCCGGCATCGAGCCACATCGGTTTGGATTGATGCAAAGTTCAATAAGCCGGGAATTATAGAGCTAATCTGGGATCCTGATCGGTTTTTTTCCGATAAAGGATGCGTCGTTGTTAAAGATCAGAAGAAAATCAAGGTTGGGCGCGTAGCAGTCGAAATCTCTGGAGAGCTTTACCGGATATTTATCAAACGCTACAACGCGTTTTCCTGGCGCGCTCGGTTACTTTCGATTTTCACCCGATCCGGCGCCTTCCGATCCTTGCGAGGCGCGGCCATTTTACATAGCGCCGGTTTTGCAACGGCGAAGCCGATTGCGGCGCTGGAATCACGCCGCTGGGGAGTGGTAACCAAAAGCTTCTATCTCAGCGAGGAAATAGCCGGTGGAAAAACCGCCGACGCCTATTGGCGTGAAGATCTAACGACCGCTCAACCTCACAGATTTCGGCATCGGCGGCGGTTTATAAGCGGCTTGGCTCTGACTTTCCAGGCGCTTCATCGGCAGGGTGTTTACCACAATGATCTGAAGGACGCCAATATCATGGTGGTTGCCGAAAAGAATGCTGAGCTGTTTTACCTTCTCGATCTCGAAGGGACGCGGCGATATGCCGAGCTCAATCTCAGGCGCAAGATCAAAAACATCGTCCAGCTGAACCAGACTCTGGGCCGTCTTCTCCGTCGTACCGAGAAAATGCATTTCCTTAAAGTTTATCTCGACTCTGGTTTTGCTAGTAAGCCAATCAAGCGGCGCTGGGTTACCGCAGTGCTTGAGCAAAGCAGGCGGCGCGATCTGAAGTCACGACGGGTCGCGAGAGAACCAGTCTAAGATCATGTTCGGCCGGGCTTTGTCTCCTGGAATGACGCTGGCTCTACTGATCACCAACAATTCCTATGGCCTTGGAATGACGGTTTGATGTCAGTTCATCTTCTATCCAGCAGTTGGACGACGATTACTTGGTTGTGAAAGCAAGCAGGCGCCAGCTTTGAACCGCCGAGGTGATCTTGTCCGCTAAAGTCACTATTTTAATTCCTACGCATAATCGCGCAGGCAGTTTGAAGCGTCTCTTGGATAGTTTGGAAGCATCGGCGGGTCTCGAGGAAACTCCGTTAGAGATTATCGTAGTCAACAATCATTCGACGGATGCCACGTCGCAGCTTCTCATGGAAGTATTGGCCGAGGATAGAAGATTTCCAATCTTAGTATTGGACGAGTTTAAACACGGTAAATCTTGGGCATTGAACCTCGGTTTAGGACGTGTAACCGGAAGCTTGGTCTTGCTACTTGACGACGACGTTTCAGTCGATAGATTTTGCGTCGCCGAGCATGTTGCTGCTTATAAGGATGGGTTTTTTGACGCGGTTCAAGGGAAGGTTTTAGCTGGCCTTGACCCCAAAGGACAACCGGCCGATATGACGCGACTGAGAGAGTATAACATTCCACTAGTCGATCATGGTGACGCATCGTGTGAGGTTCGCGGATTTACCGGGACCAATATTTCACTCAAGCGTGAGGTATTTGAAAAGGCCGGATTGTTTGACACTCGGCTGGGCCCTGGCGCATCCGGGTTTAGCGAGGACACTGAGTACTCTAGGCGCGTTCGCGAAAACGGGTTCAAAATAGGGTATGCGCCAAAGGCGATCACTTATCACGAGCTAAACCCGGAACGATACGGCAGTTCCTACAATAGACAGGTTCAGTATCGCAAAGGATTAAGTCGAAGTATCTATCGGAAGGAGTCGCTGATGCTGCGGATTCTACCGGACCTAATCGGCAGTTCCTTTCGCTATTTGGCTTACAAGGCTATGGGACGGCAACAACAAGCCTACAAAACTGAAGGACGGATAATGAAGTGTTGGGGTTTTTTGGCAGGTAAGTTTCGACACTCTCAGAAAAAAATTGGTATTTCCTAACGAAATCCAATGTTCCACCAGCCAACTGTTTCGGTTATCATTGCCACCTATAACAGAGCCCACTATGTCGCCGAAACCATCGACAGCGTTCTCTCACAAAATTTCGAGACTTCGAGTTGATCGTCGTCGATGATGGTTCCACTGATAATACGCGAGAGCTCTTGCGCCGGTATGGTGATCGGTTGCGCTTTTACTGTCAGGAAAACCGCGGGCCTTCGGCTGCTCGAAATTTGGGAGTCCGTCACGCGCGCGGAGAATGGATAGCTATTCAAGATTCCGCCGAATCATTTAGAGGTTCTGTTCGCTTATGTTGCGGCGCAGCCCGATTGCCGGATGGTTTTTGCGAACGGCGCCTACTTGGGCCGGCCGAACCATGGGCGTGACACGACCATTCCGGTCCGAAAATCCCGACGTCTCGGCCGCGACGGAGTCAACCTCCAAGACTTGTTTGAGAAAAGCATCGTTCGACTGCAAGCATCCCTGATTTCGAAATCTGCTTATGAAGAAATCGGCGGGCATGACGAGTCGCTTAGAATCTGCATGGATCTCGATTTATCTTTCCGGCTTCTGATGACTTTCCCGGTTGGTTACATAGACGAAACAGTGTTCGACTATCGTAAGCACGACGGCAATGACGGAAGGAACGAAGATCTTCGGTTGACCGAAAATATTCGCGTGATTGAAAAGCTGTTAAAGAATTATCCTGATGCAAGAAAATTGCTGGGAGGCCAAAAGGTCGCCCGCCGTATCGCCTATCGATATTACCGACTGGCAAAGGAACGTAGGAAGCGCGGTCTCTATCGGAACGCCTTCCAGGCGATTGAAAAAGCTGTGTCCCTATATCCACTTTCCGTGAAGTACTGGTTCTACAAGTTTCAATGGAAATGACCGACGGCTAAAATGGAACGGAGCAGAATCATAAGTGGCCCGGAGGACCAGCTCGCGTTTATGCGCGGGCTCGCTCCATTCACTGTAGTTATGACGAGTGAACCCTGAAAATAGGTCGCAGTTTCGCTCCGGTTCGTTAAGAAAGCTTCTCCCCGTGAAATTGCCAGTGTCAGCAATCGTGGTCTCCTTCAATGAGGAAGAGAATATTGGTCGGTGTCTGGAAAGCATTAAGTGGTGCGATGAAATTGTTGTCGTCGATTCTTTCAGTACTGATCGAACCCTCGAGATTTGTCGCCAGTTTACTGACATCGTTATCCAACGAAAGTGGACTGGTTATCGTGATCAGAAGCAATTTGCGCACTCTCAAACGAGTAAAGACTGGGTCTTGATGGTAGATTCCGATGAAGAGGTTACGGCTGCGCTACAAACGGAGATTCGTGAAGCATTGAGGACCGACGGCGCGAAATACGCGGGTTATCTTGTGCCCCGGCTGGTGTTTTACCTAGACCGCTGGTGGCGGCGCGGCGGTTGGTATCCGGATTATGATGTGCGATTGTTTCGCAGGGACTTCGCCACGTGGGGCGGGACCGATCCCCATGAAAAAATAATCGTCGACGGGCCGGTGCGCCGCCTGCAAAACCCACTGCATCATTTTTCCTACCGGGATATCGATGACCATATCCAACGGATCAATCGATACACATCCATTTCATCCGAGGAACTCCGCAAGCAAGATCAACGATGGCGGTTGAGCGATGCCTTGCTACGGCCGGCATTCAGATTCTTTCGTTCTTACTTCTTAAAGCGAGGTTTCATGGAAGGCTTTGCCGGCTTTCATGTGGCCGTCACTGCCGCCATGTACGTCTTTTTGAAGTATGCTAAGCTCTGGGAACTTGAGCTGAAGGAGAAAAAGGAAGTTGGGCGGAAGCGGTCATAGCCGCTTGCTAAAAATTCTGCACATCGATCCTGAAAAAAATTGGGGAGGTGGGGAGGCGCAGGTGGTCGGTCTTCTGCAAAATCTTTCGCAGTGGGGCCACCGCAATGATCTTGCGACGCCTGCTGATGGTGAGTTATTTCGGCGCTCTATCACGGGCGTCCGAAAAATTCCTCTTACCGTCCGCAACGATCTGGATATAAGAGCAGTTCCCGCGCTCCGGCGTCTCATTCGGCAGGAAAGATACGACATCGTCCATTTCCACACAAAGAGAGCGCATGCGCTCTCTTTGTGGCTGCCTCGAGGCGAGCGCAGGCCGAAGTACATTGTGACGCGACGCATGGATTATCCCGAGCCCAAAAATCACTACACTCGGTACCTTTATAATCGCCGGGTAGATGGTGTTGTCGCCATTTCTCGTTCGGTTCTGGATTGTTTGTCGGAGGCCGGTGTCAGTGGTCGCTCCATTCGTTTGATCTACAGCGGCATCGATCCACAGCCGTTCAGAGAACTGCCAAGTGACGAGCAGCGCGCCAACGGTTCAGCAGTCATTGCAGTGCTTGCGGTTTTGGAAGAGCGAAAAGGACATCGGTTCTTGTTGGATGCGGCGCGAGTGCTTAAAGATCGCGGTCGAAGAATTCGATATGTATTCGCCGGAGACGGCTCTCAAAAAAGTCAGCTTCAAAGGATGGTGCAGACATTAGGATTGCGAGAGGAAGTATCTTTTGTTGGCTTCGTTAAAGATGTTCCGAAATTTTTGTCTTCAATCGACCTTCTGGTGCTGCCTTCATTGTATGAAGGCTTAGGCGTGGCGGCGCTTGAAGCAATGGCTGCGGGAAAGCCGGTGATAGCAACTCGGGTCGGCGGCCTGGCCGAATCGATTGTCGATGGCGAGACCGGATTCTTAGTGCCGCCCCGAGATGGCGTTGCGCTTGCGGATGCTATCGAAAGACTGGTTGCCGATCCCTCCATGGCCCGAGCAATGGGACGGAAAGGGGCAGCGCGGGTTTTGAGTCATTTCACCATCGAGCAGATGGCAAGCCAGAACGAAGCCTTTTACTACGCATTGCTCGACGGCACGGCATAAAGGTGTCGGAGAGAGACCCTCCATGTTTGACAGCAAGCGATTAGCGGAGATCTTAAACAATTTTCGCAAAGTACATTTACTTGTGGTCGGCGATCTCATGCTCGATCGCTTCATTTGGGGCGAGGTTGAGAGGCTTTCTCCCGAAGCGCCGGTGCCGGTACTGCGGGTATGTTCAGAAAGTTCGCGCCTGGGTGGCGCTGCCAATGTGGTCCACAACGTCAGAAGTTTGGGGGCACAGGTGTCCGCGTGTGGGGTGGTGGGCGCGGACGGGGCGGGTAAAACGTTAGTCGCTGATCTCCAGCGCATTGGCGCATCCACTAGCGGGGTATTTGCCGATCGAGAGGTTAACAGCATTCAAAAAACGCGAATCATCGCTCGTCCAAGTCATCAGCAAATCGTTCGTTTGGACCGTGAAAATCACGCCGCAATCAGAGATGCGACTCTCGAGAAAATCTGCCGGTTCATCATGAGGAAAGCGAGCCGCTTCGATGGAATCCTGGTGTCGGATTACGGTAAGGGAGTCATTCACCCAGAGTTGTTGAATTGTCTCGCCAGTCTCGCCGCAAATAAAAAAATTCGGTTGGTTATCGACCCGAAGAGGGAAAACTATGAGCGCTATCAACGCGCGTCTTTGATAACGCCCAACAAAGACGAAGCTAGCGCTGCGTCGGGAGTAACCATTCGTGATGACCAGACCTTGACGATGGCTGGACAGCGCTTGCTACAGCTGTGGCGCGCAAAAGCAGTTCTAATCACCCGGGGCCCGGAAGGAATGAGTCTCTTTAGGCCGCGCCAACCTGCGCAACATTTTCCAACTCAACCGCGTGAGGTTTTCGACGTCACCGGAGCCGGAGACACAGTAGTGGCAGTTTGCGCGCTGGCGCTGGCTGCCGGCGCCCGTTACGAAGAGGCGGCGGTTCTGGCTAATCACGCCGCTAGCTTGGTCGGTGATGAAGTCGGCACAGTCGCAGTGCCGTTGGCCAGACTCACTCGGATCATAAAGGACCGGCCATGAAGAGCATGACGGGCTATGGCGAAGCTTCGCATCAGGACAAGCATGCTAAGATCACCGTCCAGGTGAGAAGTTTGAATCATAGACATCTCGATCTTCAGCTAAGAGTGCCCCGCGAATATCTCGGTTTCGAAGAGGAGATCCGCAAGAGCTTGCGGGAAACCGTCAGCCGCGGCCGGATCGAGCTTTTCATCAACAGAACGTCCACGCCGGGTCATGCGCGAGAGGTTGAGCTGGACGAAGAGCTGCTCGGCAAGTATCTGAAGGCGATCCAGCGCGCCAAGAACAAGTTCCACCTGGAAGGTGAAATCGGAGTTTCGATTTTCTCCAGCGTTCCCGATCTGCTACGTGTGCGCGATACCGAAGTCAATCTGCGAATGGAAAAACAAGCGCTGTTTACCGCGGTCCGATCGGCGCTTCAAAAGCTCGAAGATTCCCGCATCCGTGAAGGACGTCACTTGAGGATCGATATGCAGTCGCAGCTGCGGCGCTTGAAGAGCGCTGCCAGCGACTTGGAAAAGCATGCCAATCAGTTTGCTCCATCGATGACTAAAAGCTCGGCGGCAGGAAAGAGCGACGAAGCAACAACCAAGCTCGGCAATGAAGTCGTGGACACCAGTAGTGCAGTGTTCAAAGGCGACATCAACGAGGAGGTGGTGCGGCTTAAAACACATATAGCTGCGTTAGGCACGATTCTCCGGGCGCCCGAAGCCGTAGGAAAAAAGATCGATTTCATTCTCCAGGAGATTCAGCGGGAGCTCAATACCATCAGCGCGAAAGTCCCTGTCCTTGACGTGGTTCAGTTGGTGCTGCAGGGAAAGGAACGCGTCGAAAAAATCCGCGAACAGACGCAGAACGTCGAATGAAAACGAACCGGGTCATCAACAAACGCAAAGGCGTCGTCTTCATTCTGTCGGCGCCTTCAGGAACGGGTAAAACTACCGTGATCAGCGAAGTGTTGGAACGATTCCCGGATATTTCCCTCTCCGTCTCCTACACCACGCGAGCGCCCCGCGCGGGAGAAGCACATGGACGCGATTATCATTTTATCAGCCACGCCAGATTTGTGGCGATGACCGCCAAAGGCGAATTCGCCGAATCGGCCAGCGTTCATGATTTCTTTTATGGCACCCCGGTGCGGACCTTGAATCGCGCAATGACCAGCGGCAGGGATCTGTTCCTGGACATCGACGTGCAGGGCGCCCGGCAGATCAAAAGAAAATATCCTGAAGCGGTATCGATTTTCTTGCTGCCGCCGTCGTGGAGCGAATTGAAGCGGCGATTGGGCGGCCGTGCCACGGATGATCGTGCGATCATCCGCCGGCGCTTGGCCAATGCCCGGCGTGAAATCCGGGATGTAATTCAGTACGATTACTATATAGTTAATAGCGATATCGAAGAAGCTGTGGGAACCTTGGAAGCGATTATTTTGGCCGAAAGGCAAAAGATTTCAAGGGTTACAGCTTGGGGAATCGCTCCTTTAAGAAGGCAAGCAAAAGTTCGTAACGTATGAGTAAGGACATCAAGATTGGCGACGTGATTGAGAAGGTCCGGTCGTATCATCCCGCCGCTGACGTGGAGGTCATCCGCAAGGCCTACGAATTCTCCGCCAAAGTTCATCAGGGGCAGAAAAGAGCCTCAGGTGAGCCTTATCTAATTCACCCTCTGGCCGTAGCCAGCATCATCAGCGACTTGAAGCTCGATGAGCCCAGCATCGTCGGTGGTTTGCTGCATGACACGGTCGAGGATACCTTGACGAGCCTCGATGAGCTCAAAAGCATCTTCGGCAAGGAAATTACGGCTCTAGTTGATGGCGTCACCAAACTGAGCCGGACCAACTTTAGCAGCCGCGAAGAGAAACAAGCAGAGAACTTTCGCAAGATGCTCGGTGCCATGGGGAAGGATGTTCGGGTCATTCTCATCAAGCTCGCCGATCGTGTTCACAACATGCGGACGCTCGATCACATGCCGCCCGACAAGCAGATCCTGACGGCGCAAGAAAGTCTGGATATTTATGCGCCGATGGCGCATCGACTGGGCATCGCCTGGATCAAAACCGAACTGGAGGACTTGTCGCTCAAGTACTTGCATCCCGAGATCTATCATCAGCTTAAGCGCAATGTCGCCAGGAAGAAAACCGACCGAGAAAAATATATCGAAGAAGTGATTTCAGTCATTGCGCGCAAACTCGAGTCCGAAGGGATCGAGGCCGATGTGACCGGCAGGCCCAAACACTTCTTCAGTATTTACCAGAAGATGGAGAGTCAGAATTTGCTCTACGATCAAATCTACGATCTGGTCGGGTTTCGGGTTCTAGTGGACACTCCGAGAGAAGCTTACGAAGCATTGGGTATCATCCATTCGCATTGGCGTCCCGTTTCAGGGCGGTTTAAAGACTATATCGCGGTGCCTAAACCGAATATGTATCAATCGCTGCACACCAGTGTTATCGGTCCGTACGGTGAAAGAATGGAAATTCAAATCCGAACCCACGAAATGCATCGAGTGGCGGAAGAAGGCATCGCAGCGCACTGGCGCTATAAAGAAGGAGAAGATTTCCACGTCAGCGACATACAACGATACACCTGGCTGCGTCAGCTGCTAGAATGGCAACAGAATCTGCAAGATCCGCAGGAGTTTCTGCATAGCTTGAAAGATGACCTTTTTTCCGAAGGGCTTTATGTTTTTACGCCTAAAGGTGATTTGCTCAACTTCCCTAAGGGCTCGACGGTTATCGATTTCGCTTACCGCATTCACTCCGACATAGGGCTGCACTGCTCCGGAGCCAGGGTTAACGGCCAACTGGTTTCGTTAAAGTACATTTTACGTAGCGGCGACACTGTCGAAATCATCACGACGCCTCAGCAGGTCCCGAGCCGGGACTGGTTGAAATTGGTCAAGACACCAAGGGCCAAATCCAAGATAAGAAATTGGCTTAAGGCGCAGCAGCGCGAGCGCAGCGTCGCTCTAGGGCGGGAAATTTTGGAGAGCGATCTGCATCGGCATGGCATGGATTACGGAGTCTTGAGAACCCAGGGCAAGCTGCAGGTTTTGCCCAAGGAGCTTGGCCTGAAGGATGAGGAGGCATTATTGGCGGCGCTGGGCTACGGCCGGATCACCGCGCGCCAGATTTTAGTAAAGCTTGTTCCACCGGAAAAACTCGAGCCCGGGCACAAACAGCCTGAAAGTTCACTCGAACGGCTCTTCCGCCTGGCATCAGGAAAAATCAAGCATCTCGGGATTCGCGTCAAAGGGATCGACGACGTGCTGGTTCGGTTCGCTTTGTGCTGCCATCCGCTACCCGGAGAACACATCGTCGGCTTTATAACCCGCGGCAGGGGCGTCACCGTTCATACCGTCGGCTGCCCGACCATTCTTGAGAGCGATCCCCACCGCAAAATTGAGGTTACCTGGGAAGAAAATGTTCAGGCGCCTCGTCCGGTGAAGATCGAAGTGAGTTGCGTGGATCAGCCCGGCCTATTAGCCGCAATTAGCGCCGCGATCACCAGCGCCAAAGCCAATATTGCGCGCGCTCAGATTCGAACGTTCACGGGACAAAAAGCAGTGAACACCTTCGAGGTCATGATCAAGAACTCCGAGCACCTAAAAGAGGTGCTGCAGAACATCTTGAAAGTGAATGGAGTCTATAAAGCGGTTCGCGCGCGCGGTCGCACCGGCGGTACGCCGGAAAGAGATCAGGCAGCGAAAGCAGAAGTTCAGTAAGGCTCCTATGTTTAAACGTCAGGCGACTTTTTGAACCCGGCCTGAATGGATGCAATCAGTGCATACCAATGCGCGTTTAACTTGACCGTCAAAGTTGCCCTTAACGCGCTGCAAGTTCGGACGCCAGGTGCGCTTAGTTTTGTTGTTGGCGTGGCTGACACTGTTTCCGACCGAGCGACCTTTGCCGCATAGGGAGCAAATTCTAGCCATCTGAGTTCTTTATCCTCTCGATTATTTCTGTTGTTGAAAAACCCTTTATATAGGGAACGACCACTACTCTACCGCCTGCTTCCTCTACATTGTCCGCGCCGATGATCTTCTCGGTGTTCCAATCCCCGCCTTTAACCAGCACATCGGGCCGTATGGCCGAGATCAGATTATGAGGGTCCGGCTCGTTAAATAGGATAACGAAGTCGACCATTTCCATCGCGCCCAATAACTCGCAGCGGTCCGATTCCGGCAGCACCGGACGCGTGGGACCCTTGATCTGTTTGACGGATTGATCGCTGTTAATGCCGACGATCAGCAGATCTGCGCAAGCTCTTGCTGCCCTTAGAACATGCACATGTCCTCGGTGAAGCAAATCGAAGCACCCATTGGTGAAAGCTACTTTCTTGCCGTTGGTGCGCGCGTCGACGACGATTGCCTTGATCTCCTCAAGGCTTTTGAGCTTCCCCGACACACACAAGGGGTAGCATGATCAGCCGTTGTTTTCAATTATAACTACTCGTGATTCCGACGTTATCGACTTCTTGACCGTTCTGGGAAATTTCGTTAAGGTCTGAGTTACAAGCCGAGCGTCTTCATAGCTTCGTCTACCGAGAAAACTTAGGAGGTATCAATGGAATATCAGGATCTTAGAGATTGGATCCAAATCGCGGATGAAATGGGCGAACTCAAGACCCTCAAGGGTTGCGACTGGAACCTCGAGATCGGCGCCATCACCGAGCTCGTGGCCCACAAAGAAGACGGCCCGGCGGTGCTTTTCGAAGACATCAAAGGTTACCCCAAGGGCTACCGCGTACTTTCCAACTCGCTTTCGTCACGCAAGCGGCTGGCGCTCACATTAGGGCTTCCCTCGGGCGAGACCAAGATGGATTTCGTCAAAATCTGGAAAGACAATTACAAAAGCATCAAGCCGGTACCGGCAAAGTTCGTCAAGAAAAGCGCGCTGTTCGATAACGTTTACAAGGACGGCGATATCGACATGTTTAAATTTCCGACGCCATTTTGGCACGACAAAGACGGCGGTCGTTATATAGGCACCGGCAGCGTCGATATTACCCGCGATCCCGATGAGGGCTGGGTCAATTACGGTACTTACCGGGTGATGATCCACGACAAGAACAAGTTGGGATTTTACATCTCGCCCGGCAAGCACGGCCGCATTCAGCGGGAAAAGTACGCCGCCAACGGCAAGCCTTTCAAGATTGCCATGTCGTTCGGGCATGATCCCCTAACTTTTCTCGCAGGCAGCATCGAAGTGCCATACGGTGTGCCTGAATATGAGTTTATTGGCGGGTTGCGCGGCGAACCCTTCGAAATGATCGAAGGCGAGTATTCCGGACTGCCGATTCCGGCCAATGCCGAGATCGTGGTCGAGGGTGACGTTCATTTCGATAATCCGACGGTAGAAGGGCCGTTCGGCGAGTGGACCGGCTACTATGCCAGCGCAGAACGCGCCGAACCGTGGGTCGAGGTAAAGCGGCTTTATCACCGCAACGACCCGATCATTCTCGGTTCGCCTCCGGGGCGACCGCCCGCAGAGTTGGGATGGTACCGTTCGTACCTCCGATCGGCTCTTATCTGGGATGAAATGGAAAAAGCTGGTGTGCCGGATGTGAAGGGCGTGTGGCTTACAGTTTCCGGCGGTAGCCGATTGATGATGTGTGTTTCCATCAAGCAACGCTATCCGGGCCATGCCAAGCAGGCCGCGGTTATTGCCTCGCAGTGTCACGCGGGAGCGTATCTCGGCCGCTTCGTCGTCGTTGTTGATGATGATATTGATCCATCAAACACCGACGACATGATTTGGGCGATGTCGACTCGTTGCGAACCCGAGCAAGACATCGATATTCTGCGGCGCTGTTGGAGCGGCCCGCTCGATCCGGTGATTCACCCGACCAAGAAAGGCTTTAACTCTCGCGCAATCATCGATGCCACCCGGCCGTATGAGTGGATGAAAGATTTTCCTCCGGTTGCGGAGTCGAGTAAGGAAGTGCTGGATGCGACGGCTAAAAAGTGGGGCGCAGAACTGTTCAGCACCAACGGCAAGAAGTAAGAGCTAGAACGTTTCCAATCCGAATCAAGGGGGCAAGTCGAATAATCGGCTCGCCCCCTTGTTGTTTGTGGCCGCCCTAGCATCTCAAGTAGCGACCTTGATGGTGCCAGGCAAGTTCAAGTTTTTGCGCCCGACTGGTGGGTTTATTGGTGCTCGAATTTGCCGCAGGGGCGGAGATTGCAAAGGCGACGCCAGCGGTGATGTGATAATCGGCTCCTGAGGCCATTGTGCGCGCCGGCGCATGCTTTAACGCTGTGGTCTGAGCTGTTGGATTTCGTCGGCCGCTATCCTGCGTCTTGAGATAGCAAGGGCGATCTCGGCTCTTTTCTCGGTGAGGTAAACCAGATGCTCGACTTCGTTAGCATCCTTTTCCTCGGCCCAGACGCGTTCGGCTTCTTCTAGAGTCGAACGGGTTTTTTCCAAAGCAACCGCGGCGCGCCCGACAACTGCCGGGTCGCGCCGAACTCTTTCGTAGGCGTTTCGTCCACGCTCCAAGGCGGGATTACGCACCTCGGCGACGCATGAGGCCGAAAGCAAGGCCAGCAACGACAGCACCGTTGCCCTCCCTTTCCACTTCTGCAAAATACTTTTCGAAGTCATCATTGGCCTTTTGGTGCTTCCGTCGCCGATCGCCGCCTTGCGGCGCCTTCCATTTCCTGTCGCAGAGCGTCGCCGCGCAGTCGAAGTTGATCCGCAGCCACACGCATAATCTCGGCTTCAGCCTTTGCTTGGGCGAGCTCCGCTTCTACATCAGCGGCTTCGGCGAGGCGGCGAGCTTCGGTATTCCTCCCCGCCGCCATCGCTCTTCTGGCGTTTTCCAATTTTTCCTTAGCTCTTTGCAAATCCATCGGAGCGAGTTCGTCAGCCCGGGCTTCCGCAGCCGTGCGCAAGCTGAGTTCCGCCTTCGAAAAGGCTCCAATGCCGGCATAGCCGTGCGCTCCGAGTTCAAAGGCAAGATGCTGCAACCGAAAAATAGGAATGCCGCTGAAAAGATCACAGAACTAAAGGCGCAGAAGGGTAGGTGCGTCTGCGCGCGGCGTATCATACCGGCTTTGATGTAGAAGATCGTGGCCATCGGTTTTCCTTCAGGTGTCTTAATAGGCCAAGCACGAATTTGCTGAAGCTAAAACGCGCAATGTCGCTGGTGAAATTGTATAACTCTGAAAATTAACTACAAGACTAGAGGCGGTTAACGTCGCGATTGGTTCGGACAACCGAAATCGAGAAAAGGGCAACGGGTTTAAGCGTCTGTGGACGTCTTATGATCATGTAGCGTTTACGCATGAAACCCACAAAGTTTTTGCGGAAGCACGGAGAATTATGGGTTCGGGAGCAATTTTCCGGGCCAGCATGTTTGCCGGAATATAACCGACAGAGAATCTGTAAATAAGACGGCATTTTGCGGTGACTTTCCTTCACTTCGTCATATGCACATTTCGGTTTTAACGGGGTATGACTACCTCAACGTACGCAACACTAGCGCAACTATATTCCGCCGGATATGTTGAGTGAGAACGCTCGCAATCATCGGGAATGCCAGCTGTCTAACTAAACTCTACTCTCCCTTGGGAGTTAGATTAAGATTAGATTAAGAGAGGAGCGCGCATGTTTCCTTATCGCGATGAAAACGAGACTCAACGTACAGCGATCGTGACGCTGACGCTGATTGCGCTAAATGTGTTTGCCTGGCTGTTCGTTCAAGGGGCCGGTAGCACGTTGGCGCTGGCGCGCTCGGTATGCGAGCTTGGGCTGATACCCGGAGAACTGACGGGGTCGATCGCGCCCGGTACGCAGTTTCCCATAGGGGAGGGGATTGCCTGCGCTACTGATCCCGGCCGTCAGCTCTCCCATATCTTGACGCACATGTTCTTGCATGGCTCGTGGATGCATATGTTGGGTAACATGTGGTTCTTGTGGCTATTCGGCAATAATGTCGAAGATTCCATGGGACGATTGCGGTTCGTCGTGTTCTATCTTTTGTGCGGTTTGACGGCCGCAACCGCCCAGATCATCACCAGCCCCGACTCGGCGATTCCAATGGTTGGCGCGTCCGGAGCGATCAGCGGAGTCATGGGTGGCTACCTGCTGCTTTATCCAACAGTGCGCGTCTATACATTGCTGGTCCTTGGTTTCTTCATTACCTCAATGGCATTGCCGGCATGGGTGATGCTCGGTTACTGGTTTCTGATTCAGTTCGTTAGCGGCTGGGTGTCTTTCGGTGGAGAGGCAGGCGGCGTCGCTTTCTGGGCTCACGTCGGTGGATTCGTAGCCGGAGTTGTGCTCGTGAAACTGTTTGCGCGCTCGGATTATGTGGCTGAGCATAAGGCCCATCACTGGCGGCCGCGCCGAGTTATGAATAGTTGGTGACCCGCGCAAGCCATCCAACGAAGAATGACCCACCAGCCGATAGCGCTATGCGATCAGACGCACAACGTCTCATTGATCCATTGAGCAGCACCGCAAGTCGCCGGCATCGTCGGCTTCTACGTTGAAGCTCGAATCACCAGCACTGGATTTTCCGAATGCCGCACCACCGTTTCTGTGACGCTGCCCAGCACCCAGCGCCTTACCCCTGAACGACCGTGAGTCGACATGGTAACCAGCCCGCCGGGAAGGTTTTTGGCGAAGGATATGATTTCATCGGCGGGTAAGCCTTCCTTGGCGGTGAAGGATACCCTGGCGATTCCGAGCTTCTTCACATCGGCGACCTTGTTCTCGAGATACTCACAGGCTTCCTCTCTCATCTCGTTCAGCAAATCGTCTATCGGCAATGCATACCCCTCGACTCCGGCATATGCAGTGCTCGGAATGTTATAGGTGCGGATCAACACGATATCCAGATTCTTCTGCTTGGCCAGCTCAATCGCCGTCGGCAATACTCTTTCCGCCAAGTCGGATCCGTCCAGCGGTACTATCAGCGACTTAAGCGTCGGCCCGTCTTCGCTTCTGGTATTTTCTGTTGCACGAATCAATAACACCGGATTGCTGGCCCCCCGGAGAACTTTTTCGGCGACGCTGCCGAGCAGCCAGCGGTTCATGCCGGAACGACCATGGGTCGCCATCGTGATCAACGTATCTTGGTCCGCCGCGGCTTTTTCAATAATCACCTCTTCAGGCCTGCCGCTGTCCACCACCGTTTTGATCTTAGCTGCAGTTAAAGTACCGGCGACCGCTTGTAAGTATTTCTCACTGGCGCGACCCGCGTCGTCCACCATCGTATCAAGGTGCAGCGCCCGTTCGGCAGTCATAGAACTCGCCATATTCGCGACATCGACTACCGCCAACAGTTCAACCACAACATTCTTGTCCTGTGCCAAATATCGGGCGTACGGCAGCGCCTTTTCAGCCGTCTTTGATCCATCCAGCGGTACAAGTAGTTTGGTAAACATGGCCTTCTCCTTGATCGTGATACGTCTCGATTCGATCCTTAGGTATGCGGTGCGCGAGACTTGCGATCTAATTTCGAGCTTGTCTTATCACGTGTCATTTCACTTCCTTTAATGACGCCGGGCACATATTCATCAGGCAGATCAGCAGATGGCGGGCGCGGAGACTGGATTTCAGGGGGTTTGAGCCGTGTTATGCGGGACCAGGCCCGCCATTTCTTACAAGGTAATCGGCTTCGTAAGCAAAGTGGTCGATCGCGGGAAGATGCCCATACGTTTCTCGGATTCGAATGTCTCATGCGCTTCTTTCTCGCTCAAAAGGACATGATCAGAGTGGTGCCGTTCCTAGCTACTTGGGAGAATTGCCGTTCCGCGGGGAGCCGATCCAGGCCATGATCAGATCGCAGACCAAGATAAAGATCACCACTGTCACGACATACAACAGTTCTGTTTCCTGTGCCAGAGAATCTTCGAATGCAGAGAGCTTTTTCTCATTTATAATATAACAGTACGGCAATATGTGCGCCTTTTTAAGCGAGGTGCTGTCGTAACGAAGTGCGGCTGTATGCGGATGATTTCCTTGCCTGATTGTCGAGCTCAGATCTATGTTCGGCCAGCCTATCACCGAAAGTGTTTCCATATTGTGAATAATCGGCACAGGTTTCTTGCGTATCGGAAGAAAATCGCTGAAGAGCCGGGAGCTTGGACGGATTAGCAGCCGAACGGGAATTGGTAGTGGTTCAGTTCGAGGTTGCTTTGATCGTTCCCGAGGGAAAGAACGCTCTGGGGGCTTATCCTGAGTCTCACCGGGGGATTTTGGAATCACATCAGAGTATGGAGCTGTCATCTCGAACGAAGTGAGAGATCTTTTCGAAAGAACCACCCCCAGGCATCGCCTGTGTGGCTGGACGGCCTTTTTGGTAGTAAGTTAAACTGTTTGAAACGGATAAGCTAATGACGTCCTGGGGAAACGATCTAGTGAGCGAGCTGGAGAGAATCGGCGAAGCGGAAGTGCGTACGCGATTGGCACGCGGGGAATTTGGAATGGTTGGGAGCTCCAAATCGACAGCCGTTAAAGCATGGTTGAATTCCAAAGAATCCGAACGCCGCGCTGCACGGGAGACAAAAGGCTTAGCGAATTCCGAAGAGGCTTTTTCCACGGCGCGCACGGCCGCTGCGGCGGCCGCGGAGGCTATATCTCGTTCTCGTGAGGCGATGACCCTCAGCCAATTGGCCGCAGCTAACTCACGTCGGGCAAATGTTATCGCTATCGTTGCGATGATTTGCAGCATCGTGGCTGTCATGACTGCTATAATCATCGCGATCTCAAATTAGTTGGCAGGCAGAATTTACAGGATGTTGAGGCGATAAGCCCCGACACATAACGACTCGGTGGCAAGACACACCACGGTAAATAGAGTTTGGTTTTATGACCGGCGTGGAAAAGTCGAAGACAAACCCAGCCGCGTCTTTGATTAGAATCAATTATGACTACTCCTCTGTTTTCGTTCTTTACCAATCGCTCGCGACGAGTCGTGGAAACCGTCACCCCGGGGCGCACGTTGGCGGATGTCGTCCTCCCTCCTCAAACCCGGCGGACATTGGAGCACGCGCTGGCTCAAGTGCGAAATCATGAACTGATCTTTGGCCGTTGGGGTTTAGGTGAGCGGCACACTGCCGGACGGGGTTTAGCTTTTAATTTTGCCGGGGCGCCGGGGACGGGAAAGACCATCTGCGCCGAGGCTATTGCGCATGAACTCGGCCTGAAGCTTCTCGTTGTCGACTATGCTCAAGCAGAGTCCATGTGGTTCGGGGAAACGCCTAAAAACATAGTCGCGGCATTTCGCGCCGCCGCCGAGCAAAGCGCGGTGCTGTTTTTTGATGAAGCTGATGCCATTGCAACGCGCCGCTCGGCGGGGAGCATTTTGCCGCACGACCGCGAGAGCAACCTGACCATCAACGTTCTTCTCCGCGAGCTGGAAGCTTTCAACGGCATCGTGATCTTTGCGACCAACCTAGCGGCGAATTTTGACCCGGCATTTGAGCGGCGCATTCGAACCCATGTGTTGTTTGAAATGCCGGGAGTGGAGGAGCGCGTCCGTATTTGGGAGCTGCAAATTCACCCGAAAAAGACACCGCTCGGGGCGGATGTAGATTTCCGCCGGCTCGCCGAGCGCTACCAGATGAGCGGCGGCGACATCAAAAATGCGGTTATCAAGGCAGCGGCCGCTGCTGCCGCCGAATCCGGTCCCGACCTAGGCAAGCAAATAGGGCAGGAGCATTTTGAAAGGGCCGCCGAAGACGTGCTTTCGGCGAAATCAGTAATGCAGCAGTCGCTTTTTGAAGGCGGTGTCACGGCATCCGATTCGGTGAGCGAGTGGCGAAGCGTTGCGGCGCGATGGCGTACCGCCGTTGTCGTGGCTTTAGGGCTGGCCGGCACTGCATTGATCGCGGCGCTCGCCGCCGTCGCATTGACCCTCCTGCGTTAGTCCATCTGGGGGTCGCGGCCAAGCCCCCATGATCCCCTCAGATATCAGCCGATATCCTGCATGTAAGTATTTGAATCATTTGCGCCCGGCAACAATCTTAGGCGATAATAGTACCCCGGCATGTTCCGAGAGCACCGCCGGAGCACTTAGCATGGCGAAAATTTTGATTGTCGACGACAACCCGGACGTACGCGAAGTACTTCGATGTCAACTCGAAATGCTAGGTTATTTGGTGATCTCGGCCGAGAATGGTTATACAGGAATTGCAAAAGCGATTGCAGAGCAGCCGGACTTAATCCTGATGGACATCATGATGCCGGAGATGGATGGCTGGCAGGCGAGCCGGGCCGTGCGCGACAATCCCGAGACCAAGGACATCCCGATTCTCGCGGCTACGGCGATGTGTCGCCGTGCCGATCTCAATGCTTGCCTGGAAGCGGGTTGCAACAGTTACATCGTCAAGCCCTTCACAATGATAGAATTGAAGCGAAAGATTGGCGAGCTAATCACACAAAACTGCGACGATAATCATTCTTGATTACTCACGAAGCGTTCTGCTCAAGAACCCACGGCGAACACTTGGCTCGAACTGCCTGTTGATCTTCGGATTTATATCAAGCTGCCCGCCTCGGTTGACTTCACGACAAACAAAACTGCCGGTCCAGACCCCTGAACAGCTTGCAAACTGGCGCCAAGCCAGGCACTGAAATGTCTACGTGCATTCTATTTTGGCGCGCTAATTCGTAATCACAGCTTCGCCCGTGCGCGCCTGAAATATCGTTCCTACAGTGAGGTTGATATGAGACTGAACCGTCGCCTTTTACGGCAACAACTGATTGCATTGGCGATCATCGTTTTGTCGTCGAGAGCATCGCATGCTCAAGAACGGCCGACCATTCTCGCCGGACACGGAACCCTCTCTGGATCGATCCTGCCTCTCTGGGTCGGGACCGATGCAAAGCTGTTTGAAAAGCATGGTCTGCAGGTCAGGCCAATTTATCTGCCGCGCGCCGCAGGCAGGCCGGCCCTGGTGAGCGGCGACATACAGGTGTATTTTTCCGCCGGGCCCCCTGTGGTGCAGATGCGCTTGAGCGGGGGAGACGTTGCGGTTACCTCCTGTGTGGTTCACAAGCTCACGTCCAAGATAATGGTGCACCCGGCAATCCAGAAGATTGCCGATCTGCGGGGGAAAGTTGTCGCGGTCGCCAATCCAGGTTCCGCCAGCGATTTTGCCGCTAAACTATTTATGGCACGCGAGCGAATGAGGCCCGGGCAGGATGTTTCGATCATCTATAGCGGCTCCACCAGCGCTGCCTTTGCCGCGCTGGCCAATGGCAGAGTGCACGGCATCTTTGCGTCACCGCCCAACGATATCCAGGCTGCGGCGGCAGGCTTCAAGCCGTTGCTGGAGCTAGGCGATCTGAACATTCCCTATGCCGGAAATTGCACTACGGTGCTGCGTTCTTATACCGCCAAACAGCCGGCGCGCATGCGCAGCTTTGTCGCCGGCATCACCGAGGCAGTCGCCTATATCAGAAGGCGCCCGAGTGAAGCCAGGAGCATTTTACAAAAGTATACCCGGGTTTCTGATAGTGCGATCCTGCAACACACCTATGATTCTGAAGTCCAATACATGGAGCCCGTGCCCACCCCGACTGCCGAAGGGGTGAGAAGCATTCTCGAACATCTAGGAGTATCGGGCCAGCAGGCCGAGGCTTTCATCGCTGAATTTGTCGACAACCGCTTTATGAAGCAGCTCATCGACGACGGCTTGCTCAAACAGATCTATCCAGACGGGGTGCCGACGAGGGGATGATGATGGAACTAGAGCTGAATCGGAACTTCGCCCCGGGGCGTTTATTTTATTTGAGACTTCCATCCTGAGGAGCTCAGCATTTTGCCGGTGATCCCGTTCGCTTCATCCGATGCTAAATAAAGAAAAACATCGGTCACAGATTCCGGGCGACTGCCGCTATAGCCTGTCAATTTGGTTGCCACGTAACCTGGTTCTACGGAGTTGACACGAATGTTTGACGCGCGGACTTCAGCGGCCAGGGTCTGAGTAAATCCTTCCAGTCCCCATTTTGAAGTGGCATAGGCGATAAAGTTGGCGTAGGCGCCGCGTCCCACCGTCGATGAAACGTTGATGATCGAGCCGCTTTTTTGCTTGATCATGACGGGCAACACCGACTGAGTTATGAGAAATGGTCCGCGCAAATTTACCGCAATCGTATAATCCCACTTCTTCACTTCGAGCTGAGTGATTGGAACCGGCCGGGTCATCACTCCCGCGTTATTCACCAACACGTCGATACGTCCGAAGTCTTTTATAACATCGCCGACAAAGTCTTTAACCGAATCTTCGACGGAGACATCGCAGGACCAACCTTTGGCCTCTGCTTTCAACTTTTGAATCTCTTGAACCGTCTCATCGATCTCCGATGTCGTGCGCGCGCAAATCGCCAACCTGGCGCCCTCGCGCGCGTAAGCCAGGGCGACGGCTTTACCGATTCCTCTTGCTCCGCCGGTGACCAGCGCGACTTTGTCTTTTAGCTTCATTGAGGTGTCCCTGATTAGATATAATTAGTCTTATGTCTACTGAATTGGTTTGCCAAAGCAAGATGACTTTGATTGCGCAGTTTGATGGGACAGCTAACAGGCGACAGTTGGATGATCGGCGTAATCGGCGAGTAATGGCCAGATCAAGCCCGCTGTTCGACTGCTTGAGCGTTGCCGCATCTGGCGATAGAAGAGAGAAGAACTGGGAGGGAAACGCAATGGATGTGCTCAGTACGACCGGATACCAACGCAGGCCGCCTCATTTGGTCGCCGAGTATAAGGGCTTTTTCGCTAGTGAAGGGCTCGAAATTCGCTTTCACGAAACGACCTATGCTCCGGATCATAACCGGGGTATGGCCGAGGGACGTTGGGATTTAACGCTCAGCAGC
Source organism: uncultured delta proteobacterium (assembly GCA_963745835.1). Classification (GTDB taxonomy): domain Bacteria; phylum Desulfobacterota; class Binatia; order UBA9968; family UBA9968; genus WHTF01. Next base: position 146,345 of record CAVUZH010000022.1, on the reverse strand, counting down.
GCGGATACGATGATTGCCCGCACAACTACCGATGGAGTTGATTATCTTCTTTTCATGCAAGCCGAAGAGGGATTGAGCGCGTACCTGATTGGCCAGCCGGAGATTGCGTCGATCGCGCAGCTACGCGGGGAACTGCTTGCCGGTGATCCCGGCGATTCGAACCTCGATCTCATTCGCAAGAAGATCCTTCGTCATCATGGCATGGACGATGACCAATATGAAATTGAAATCATCGGCAGCTCGCCCAAACGGCTGGAGGCTTTTCTGAACGGCAGAGTCGCTGCTGCAATGTTGACGCCGCCAGCTTCCGACAAGGCTTTAGCCGCGGGCGGGGTGCTGCTCGCCAACGCCGAAGACTATGTCCCCGGTTGGCCGCTGACATGCGGCTGGACATTGCGCCGCTGGCTGCTCGAGCATCGCGATCTGACGGTGCGCTTTATTCGCGCCTGGGCGGCGGCAACGGACTGGTTGCTGACGCCGCAAAATCGGGCGGAAACTCTGGAACTGATCATGGCCAAAGAAGGGCTCAACCGAGATTCCGCAGAGCAGGCTTATCGCAAGGTCGTGCCGCAAGCTAGGATCAATCCGGCGGCGATAAACACGGTTATCGAGCTAAGAAAGGAAATGGGTGTGTACAAACCACCCTACGATCCACCGGAAAGATTTTTCGATGCAAGCTATTGGCGTGAAGCGATGAAGCAACGTGATTGAAGACGTGTTCGTGATCGGAGAACTACCGTGCTCGTGTTGGGAGAAGAAACGTGATTACTTTGTGTTAGCAAAATTAAGTTCTGCGTCTCGGGTTTTACGTAGCTCCACTTTCGTCGTTGGCCTCTACCACGAATACGATCCCACAATCACGAACACGAATATTACGCCGCTTGCCATGCCCCGTTCACAATGTAAAATGGAGTGCAAATTGATAATGGTTCATTTAAGAGTCACACGAACTTCTAAGCTCTAGTCAAAGGAGGCACGTCGATCATGGTCAACACACAGGAACTGGAAACCGTTGCTCGAGGTATGGTGGCAAAAGGCAAGGGGATATTGGCTGCCGATGAAAGTATGGGAACCATCAAGCGCCGCTTTGACAGCATCAAAATTGAATCCAACGAAGATAACCGCCGCGCCTATCGCGAGATGTTGTTTACCACCAAAGGCATCGAGGAAGCGATTAGCGGCGTGATTCTCTTCGATGAAACACTGCGCACGAAGGCCAGCGATGGGACGCCGTTCGCGCAATTGCTGTCCAAGAAAGGCATCATGCCCGGCATCAAAGTCGATAAAGGTCCGGTGGACATTCCTAATTTTCCCGGGGAAGTTGTCACCGAAGGATTGGACGGACTACGCGCGCGGCTGAAGGAGTACAAGGAACTCGGCGCCAAATTCGCCAAATGGCGCGCGGTGATCTCGATCGGCGACGCGATACCGACTTATACCTGCCTGGAGCTCAACGCCGAGGCGCTAGCCCGGTATGCGGCGCTGTGCCAGGAAGCCGGCATTGTTCCGATTGTCGAACCGGAAGTGTTGCTCGACGGCTCCCACACCATCGAACGGGCTCAGGAGGTGACGGAGCATACGTTAAAGGTCACTTTCACGCAGCTTTTTCTGCAGCGGGTTTACCTCGAAGGAATGATTCTCAAGCCGAGCATGGTGGTTCCAGGAAAGGACTCTCCTAAGAAAGCCAGTGTTGAAGAAGTTGCCGAGCGCACGATTCGTTGCCTGAAGCGCACCGTCCCGGCAGCGGTTCCGGGCATCGCTTTTTTGTCAGGCGGACAGAGCGCGGAGAGCGCTACCGAACATCTCAATGCCATGAACGCCATGGGACCGCTTCCTTGGGAGGTTACGTTCTCTTATGCGCGGGCCCTCCAGGACCCGGCTTTGAAAGCGTGGAAAGGCGATCCAGGCAATATCGGCGCGGCGCAGAAAATTTTCTACCACCGGGCAAAATGCAACAGCGCGGCTCGCAGCGGCAGCTATAATAAACAGATGGAGGCGGCTGCTTAGAGTTCGCTTGCGATGACAGAGGCAGAAGCTAAACGAGGCGGTCACTGGAGTGACCGCCTCGTTTATAATCAGCTAACGATGCTTGGATGCTGTTGCCGAATTCCGCCGCTCTACTAACCGACAGCCTGGGTGCCGGGTCAGATCACTTGCGTAGAAAAATTTCTTGATACTCTTTTTTCTTCTGGGCAAACGCCTTCGAGTCGAGATCGTGCATTTCGACGAACTGAATTTTTTCCGCATCGGCAATCGGCGGATAAATCCCCTTGCGATTAACGAATTCGCCTTGCTTGGCGAGGATCGTCATGCTTTCCGCGCCGAGGAAGCTGTCGATAAAAGCCTTGCCTGCGTTCGGGTGCGGCGCCTTATTGCCAAGCGTTAGATAGTGGCCGTCGCCCATCATCTTGCCGAGCCTCACGTAATCGATCGGCGCGCCTCTCTCGCCGAAGGTATGAACGTATTTAACATAGGTGATGCCGACCGGTGTCTCGCCGCTGGCCACGCGCTCCGCTGCCGGCAACAGGGACTCGACCATGATCGGTTTGGTTGCGGCCAAGTCGCGGGTGAATTTCTCGGCCTTCTCCTTGCCCAGCAATTTTTCCAGGCTCGCGACCCACTGAGTCGTGGTCGTGTGCTGGGTCGGATCGGCCATTACCAGCTTGCCCCTGTATTGCGGCTTAAGTAGATCTTCGAGTGACTTTGGCGCGTCGCCAGGTTTGATAATGCTCTTGTTGTAAAGAATCCCGATCATGACGTTGCGGTAGCGAGGGCCCAGTTTGGGATCGATCGATTCCTTGGTAAATTCTTTGGCCGAAGGCGATTCGTAATTTGCAAAGATTCCTTCTCTCGACATGATCTGCATCGGATTGTCGTTGGTCAGAATCACATCGAAGCCCGGTTTGCCGGCGCGATACTCGGTCAGAGCCCGATCCATCACTTTGGTCGATGACGCTCTCCAGTACTCGAGCTCGATGCCGGTCTTTTGCCTGAAGACCTTGAAAACAGCCTCCGCGCTGTCGGTCTCCAGCGATCCGTATACTGTAACTTTACCTTCTTTTTTTCCGGCTTGGACGAGATTTGGCTCCTGCGCATAAGTCGGCGCAGCGGTCAACGCAGCAGTCAACAGTGCTAGTAACAGACGTAGTTTTTTGTGCATCGATTCCTCCTTGGTGTTGCTAAAGTGTTGGGTCCTGGTGGTTACAAATGATTGACGATCTAGCGTCGGTTGCGAATATCTTTCAGTTCAGTAATCCGTAAGTTTTTTACCAGGGTAGGTGAGTCGCGCAAGAACTTGCCTTGGACTCGCGACCTTGAACTTTCGCTGCCAATTCCGTTGGTCCGGCTCTTTCGAATTTCATCTCGAGGCGGTGGATTCGTCCTCGGCGCGATAGAAAGCTTCGATATTTTTCTCGAGCGTGATGCGGCTGATGATACGCAGTTCAGGATTGAGCCGCCGGCAGTAGCCTGCCGAATAGATATTCGACCGTGGAAGGGATTACCTAAACTCCTTGTAGCGGGTGAAATCCCCAGCGAAGCTCTGACACTTCAGCAATCCAAATTGGGCCTTGCGTTCGGTCAACTCGACAGGAGTCGAGCGCCGTCAGGATATAGCGTCGGCGGCGGGCCTATCAGGGGCATCGAAGCCGCTGCTCGCGCCGTTGGATTCCAACGCAAGCAACAAGGCGTCGTCGACGGTTTTTAGAAATTCAAAGCGCATCCCGGCGCGTGCTGCCGCCGGAATCTCTTCGATATCCCTCTGGTTCAGCTCGGGCAGCAAGGCGTGTGTGATCCCGGCGCGTTTGGCGGCCAGCATCTTTTCCCTGATTCCTCCGACCGGCAGGACGAGACCGCGCAGGCTGATCTCGCCGGTCATGGCAACGTCTTTGCTAACTCGGCGTCCGGTCAACAGTGAAACCAGAGCGACAAAGAGCGTAGTACCGGCGCTGGGACCGTCTTTGGGGATTGCGCCAGCGGGAAGGTGGATATGCAGATCGTTCTTTCGAAACACCTCCGGGTCGATGCCCAGCGCTTCGGCGCGTGATTTGACCAGACTCAACGCGGCCTGCGCGCTTTCCTTCATCACCTCCCCCAGCTGGCCGGTCAAAATCAACCGACCCTCTCCCGGCATTTTGGTCGCTTCGACAAACAAGATATCACCGCCTACAGGTGTCCAGGCCAAACCGGTCGCCACTCCCGGTAAGCTGGTGCGCAGCGCGATCTCGTTAAAGAATTTCTTCTGGCCGAGATAATTGACGATCGATTCGGCATCAATGGTGATCGGCTCGGTATGACCTTCGGCAACGCGGGTCGCCACGCTCCTGCACACAGCGCCCAACTCGCGCTCGAGTTGGCGGACGCCGGCCTCTCGAGTGTACGACCTGATAATTTCCCGGATCGCCTCATCAGTGAAAAGAATCTGTTCTGGCTTAAGTCCGTTCTCCACCGTCTGTCTTGGGATGAGAAAGCCCTTGGCAATGGCTAATTTGTCGTCCTCGATGTAACCGGGCACTTCGAGGATTTCCATGCGATCGCGGAGCGGGCCGGGAATGGTATCGAGGACGTTTGCCGTGGCTATGAATAGGACCTGGCTCAGATCGAAGGGCACGCCGAGATAGTGATCCTGAAAGCTGTTGTTTTGCGATGGATCCAGAACTTCCAGCAGTGCCGCCGAAGGATCGCCGTGGAAGCTGGCGCTGAGCTTATCGATTTCGTCCAGCATAAAGACCGGATTTCTGCTGCCCGCTTTTCTAATGCCTTGGATGATGTTGCCCGGCAGTGAACCGATGTAGGTGCGGCGATGGCCCCGGATATCCGCCTCGTCATGCACGCCGCCCAAGCTTTGGCGCACGAATTTGCGATTCATCGCTCGCGCGATACTTTGTCCGAGAGATGTTTTTCCAACTCCCGGAGGTCCGACTAAACACAGGATCGGACTTTTTCCCTCGGGCATGAGCTTGCGGACCGCAAGAAATTCGACGATCCGTTTTTTTACCTTCTCGAGGTCATAATGATCGGCATCGAGAATCTCACGCGCCTTGGGCAGATCGATCTCTTCCTTGGTGAGAACACTCCAGGGTAGTTCGACCAACCAGTCGAAGTAGGTGCGCAGCGAACCGTACTCGGGGCCGCCCTCCGGCATGCGCTGCAATCGATTCAGTTCATTAAGCGCTTCCTTTTCCACTTCCGGAGGCATCTTCGCATCAAAAATTTTCTGGCGCAGATCCTCCGCCTCGACGCCTTTACCGTCCTCTTCACCAAGCTCTTTTTGAATCGCCTTTAGCTGCTCACGGAGAAAGTACTGGCGCTGCGCCTTGGTCATCGAGTCCTTGGTCTCTTCGCTGATTTTCTTGCTCAGTTCCAGGACTTCGATTTGGCGCGCCAATTTTTCTGAAACTCTTTGAGCGCGGGTTACCGGGTCGAGAGTTGCGAGTAGCTCCTGCTTCTCAGCCGTTGGTATGTCGAGTGTCGAGGCGATCATATCGATCAACATCAAAGGATCTTCGATCCTCTCAATGGTCGTTCTCAACTCGTTCATCGGTTCGGGCAGCAAAGACAGCGCTCTCGACGCTTCTTGACGCAGATTAACGATTCTGGCCTCGAACTGTTTGGTCTGTGGGATCGTCTCTTCTACCATTGTGATCCGCGCGATCAGCAACGGATCGACTTGGAGAAACTCGGCTATTTCGAAGCGGCGCCGGCCTTGGGCAATGATTTGCCGCTGCCCATCCGGCAGGCTGAACATTCTGAGTATTTCTGCTGCCGTGCCGATGTTGTACAGGTCTTGAGGCGTCGGGTTTTCCACTGCCGGGTCTCGTTGACCGACAAAACCGACCGGCAGCTGTTGTCGCACCGTCTCTTCAATAGCTTGCAGACTGGCCGGGCGACCGACCACGAGCGGCATGATCGTCGACGGAAAGAGTACGGCGTTGCGCAGCGGCAAAATGACCATTGCCCCTTCCGGGATGTTTATCCGAGGCTTGGACTTAGGAGTTTCCGCCGGTTCAGCTTTCATGAATGTTTCCTTAGCTGAATAATCAGCAGGCCTTCCTTCAATGTGATCTCGCCGAGAATGAACGGGGTTTCGCCTGCTATTACCCTGAGACGCCGCTCGAAATGACCGAGCGGAATTTCCCATATTTTTAGATCCCCGTCGTTGCAACACTTGGGCAGAGGCCGATGACCGGTGACCACCAGTTCGTTGGCCTCGATTCGCACTTGTACCTGGTCCGACGATACTCCGGGAATGGCAGAGATCACCCAGAGGCTTTCATCGGTTTCGATAACGTTGACTGGAGGCTCCCAGCTCGGAGCGCGACTCTGAGATGACCGATATTGGGTCGCCGCGGCAATCTGTATGAAGTTGCGCTGGATCCGCTCTGCTCGGTGGAGCAGATCGTTCGCTCGAGACCATATGAATAAATCCCAATCATCACGTTCAGCCATTTTAATCGCTGCCTCCAACAACTAAGGGGCACCCTAGTAGCGAAGTGAAGGCTCATCCGTCGGTGAGTCCGATTCGGCGTGCAACGCCCCTTGTCATTGTCACACCACTCGCAACGCAGCTACTCTATCAACAGTAGGAATGGCGGCAACCAATGTCAAGAAAGGCGATGGTTATATTTGCAGCGGGACTTGCCTGGACTTCCCAGAGAGTTGGCGAGAGCACGTGCTGATTCTTGCCAGCTGCGCTTACAAGCAGCGAGTGGCAGATCAGATCGCGGCTATCTCCGGTCTCACCGCTCCGATAAGTTGATTTTTCGCTTCCGAGCGCCACCCCGTGTGCCTGGCTGACAGTATCGCGTTATTAGCGGTAAAAAACTTGACCCTGACAAGGCTACAAGCAAATGTTTGCTTCTGTATTCTCTGGAAGCCGAATTGTGCTTGGCAGAGTAGGCGTTCGGCTGAAATGCAACCAACCGGCCATCTAATCTCCGGCTACTTCTATTTGAGCTGGGGCTTGCGGGTTGTCCAGCCGTGATGCCGATACAACTGGTACAACGCTACATTTTGTATCAAAGGCTTGAAAATCGCAGCTACAAAACGGAGATGCCTATGGATGACACTCGCCGGAGCTACTTGTTGCTCTTTACAGAAATTGTTACCTTTAATGTAGATGATCCGTATTCTGTTCCTGACTTTGATGTTGCTTCTGGGTTGTGCGGGACCTACTCCGGTCACCAAAATCGACCCGATGATCGTTGGCGAAGCAACTTTCTTCCCAACCATCGCCGCGCATACCGACGCGCCCATCATCGGCGGCAATAAGATCGACGTCCTGCTCAACGGCGAGCAAACTTTCCCAGCCATGCTCAAAGCGATCCGCGGCGCGCGCAAGTCGATCACCTATGCCCAGTATCTTTATCAAGACGGCGCCATTGCGTATGAGCTTGCCGCGGCATTTGCCGAGCGTTGCCGCGCCGGCCTGACCGTGAAACTTCTGCTCGATTCACATGGTGGCGGCAAGATCCCCAAAGACATTCCCCAGCTTTTGACCGATGCCGGCTGTCAACTCGAATGGTTTCGACGTGTCAGATTATTTCAATTCATCACCCCATGGGAGCTGTTGAATTACAATTATCGCAATCACCGGCGCATTCTGGTGATCGACGGCATCCTGGGTTTTACCGGTGGTCACGGCGTGGCCGAAGAATGGACCGGGGACGGGCGCACGGACGAAAAATGGCGCGATACCGATGTCCGGGTCGAAGGGCCGATTGTCCAACAACTGCAGGCCGCGTTCGTGGAGAGTTGGCGCGATACGACCGGCCATATCCTCGGCGGTGATCTTTATTTCCCGGCGCTGAAACCGGTGGGCAAGGTCAACGCGCAGATCGTTAAAAGCTCGCCTCTCGGCGGCACCTACGAATCGTACATGCTGTTGCTGCTCTCGATCTCGTCGGCGCGCAAAAGCATTCATCTGTCGAACCCGTATTTTTTACCCGACGAGCGCATGCAAGAAGCGCTTTTGGACGCAGTGAAGAGGGGAGTGTCGGTGGTCGTGCTAACGCCGGGGAAAATCGACCATAAGCTGGTGTATTGGGCTAGTCGCAGGGGATTCGAGCCTCTGCTGCTCGGTGGTATTCAAATCTACGAATATCAGGCGGCGTTGATGCACGCCAAAACCATGGTGGTCGACGGGGTCTGGGCGCATGTCGGCACCACCAACCTCGACAACCGTTCATTTGCTCTGAACGAGGAAATCAATCTAATCGCGTACGATCACGTTGTTGCCGGCGAGCTCGAGAAGGCGTTTGCCGATGATTTAAAGTATTCAAAAAAATTGACCTACGAAGCCTGGAAGGCTCGTCCGTGGCGCGAGAAATTCCTCGAACTCTTCACGATTCCGCTCAAGGAACAGCTCTAACAATTTACCTGTAGAATCGCCGCGTTAACTGTAGAATCGCCGCGCCAACTATCGGCGGATTATCAGCATTGAGCGGCAACTTATTATCTGGGCATTAACGCGCTCAGAAGAAGGTGCGTCGGCAGATAAATGAACAGCGGGGCGCCAATTAGCAGCAATATCAAGTAGACTCCGGCGGGCATTTTTCTTTGCGGCAGATTTCCTGGTCCGAACACCCAATTGATATTTTCTTCCGGTCGAGTGAAGAAAAAACATATTGGCATCACCAGCCAGAACAGACTCGTTTGGGCGATCCAGGCCCGGGTGTCGTATCCGAAACAGCAAACCTGCCAAAGCAAAATTATTGGCAGAGGAACATGAAACAACGACAACCCGCGCAGCCAGAGCTGCTTATCGGATTTGAACATATACTCGGCAAGCCCGAGAATCTGTTTGCCGGTAATCAGGCGGGCAAAGAAATCGATATTCCATACTAGCTCCAGCAGGAGCACCGAGACTGCTTGCATGCTCGCCAGCAACGAACTTTCTAGCCATAGAGCCGCCAACCCGATAAACAGAGCAAGGTCGGAAAACCAAAGAAAATTTGCCGGACCGTATTGCCGCCAATACGCCGGCACGAGAACGCATACGAAAAGAGTGTAGAGAAGACTGATCGAGTATGGAATGGGACAAGTAAAGAATTCACTTAACAGCATTGCAGCTCAACGATTCTCGCGGCTGGTATCGTACTATGCGCTGCTTGGCTATGACCAAGCAAGGAAGTCGGGGTTTCAACCTTACGGAACGCAAGTAGAGAATATTGGATGCCGGTATCTGCGGCAGGTGATGATCGCGGCTAAGCTGTGACGATATCTCCGCGACTGACGGAAGGAACCTCCAGCCAATCGTTCGGGCCGAGATCCAGGTTCCGGATCTTGAAGTGGCCCTTGCCGGTATCATCCTGAGAGATGTCAATGGATCTGGACTCGCCACCTTTCAAGGTGAATGTTCCGAGAGTCTGATTACAAACGTTATCAAATACTTCAAACTCGTTGGTGGTTAGAGTCGAGCTGCCGTTGCGTAGGACGACAGTGATCTTTTCCGCCGGACCCATAACCCGTTATTATCAATATTTTCTCAGGGCCGCAAAACTCGAGCCGAAAAATTGGAGCGCAAACACCTGCGCCCCTTGGTTAGAGACTTGACGTGCCCGATGGCTACCCGTGAGCCGCTCGCATGTTATATTGCTGGAATGAAAAGCCAACTGAGCCCGGGTCTATCCCGTACAGCAATCTACTTAACAACGCTGGAGATGCGGGCGCGACAACTCCCTCGCGACGTTTTCTCAACCCCGGCGATGATCGGCCTCATGGAAAGAACTTGCGTTGAATTGACCGAGCCTTACCTGGAAGAAAATGAACAGACAGTCGGAATTCACGTCGATGTCAGGCATCTAGCACCGACGAATATCGGCCAGAGCGTTACGGTCACTGCCGAGCTTCGCGAAGTTAAAGGCAACAAGCTGCGTTATACGGTATCGGCGACCAACGATCAAAACGTCAAGATCGGCGATGGCACGCACGGCCGGGCGGTGATCAACACAACGCGTTTCGCAAAAGGTTCGGAAGCTGACAGAACGTAGCCCAATCGCGCATACAATCGCCGCATAGTATCTATCCGGGCAAGAAATCTTCCAGACGAACTGTTTCCCATCCCATGGGTTTTAGCCGCTGAAAAGGTTGGCGCGCCTGTTCGCCGGCGCAAAGCGGCGGCTTGGTGGCGTCGATGATTACTTTGCCGCCGACCCGGTGCCAGTAAGGTCCTCCCGGCGGCACGGGCTCGACACCGGTCGGATCCATCGGGTGAATGCGAGTTCCGGGAATGACGATGATGTCGTCTTGCGGGTTGCAGCGCGTATTGACCGCCCAGAGAACTTCCCAGTAATTGAAAATATTGACGTCTTCATCGACCGCGATGGCCACCTTCGGGTGCAGGATTGGACTCGACAGAACCCCCATTAAAATTTGCTTCGCCTCGCCGTAGAAGCGCGGCGTCATTTGCACGACGATGCCGAACAAGCCGGGTAGCACCAGAAGATTGTGCAAATTGACATAGCCGCCGATGTTTTTGATGTGATTGTAGACCGCGACGCCGAAAGGAACTTTGTGAAAGATGCAGCCTTCGACCTCCGAGCCATTCTGGATCGCTTTGAAGATTGCATCGTGGCGTCTGGTGATGCAATCGATTTCGATCACCGGATTTTTGCCCATGCCGGCGACGTAATAATCATGGAATTCGGAGAAAGGCCCCTCGTCTTCGCGCACGTTTGGCAAAATGCGTCCTTCAAGAACGATCTCCGCGTCGAACGGCACTTCGAGATCGTTGGTCTCGCATTTCACCACCCTGGCGGATTCGCCGATCAAGCCGCCGGCCAATTCCAGCTCATCCATTTCGAACGCGCCGGTGCTCGCCGCCGCCATGTAGTAAAGCGGATGATGGCCGATAAAAATAGAAACGGGCATCGGCTGATTGCGCGCCTCGTGCTTGTTGAGAATCTCGCGGGTGTGCCGCGGTACGATCAAAGCTCCGGTTTTTCTCGGCCCTTTGATCTGCAACCGGTGGAACGCGACGTTGCGGATGCCGCTGTCCGGATCCCGCGCAACCATCAATCCGGATGCGATGTAGGGAGTCTCTTCACTGCCTGCTACATGCGCCGGCAACTTCGTCAGATCGACTTGATCGCCCTTCAGGATGACTTCCTTGACAGGACCGGTTGAGACCAGCTCGACGGGGCGTCGTTTGAGAGTTCTTTCGGCGGCGGTGGGAATTAATTTTTCAATGCTGGTATCGAAGGCAATCGCCGCGTGGCGCAAGTTGGCGGGGGCCATGCCCAGGCTGCGCCATCCCGGAAAGCCGTCGACGTTTTCGAACAGCAACCCTCTTTCACGCGACTGATATAACAGCGCGCCCATTTGCGTGTGCGGATGCACAGGCTTGGCGATACGGATGAGCTCGCCCGCTTCTTCCAACTGCATAATCCAACTGCGCATATCTCTCGGCATTGGTTATCCTCGCTGCCTTCGAAATCTCAGACTGAGAGCGGGTTCTGTAGCCGCCAGCTTCTCGGATTCTATCTCATTGGAGCGGTCGTTAGCGGCTGCACCTGAATTCATTACGGGTTGCCGTCGCCATAAAGTTTGTTAACAAAAGATGATGCTTCGATCTTCTTTAACAAAGAATGGTCGATAAAATCGTCGGCGCGTTGAGCGTTAGCCTCCGCTGAACTAGAGAAGTTCAGCACGCCCTGAACCGAGTCGCGCGAAACATAAGGCACGCGTTGTTGAAATGCGGGTAGAAAGGTCTCGTAAGTGGCCTTGAGCGCCTCGGGGTCGGCGATCTGAGTGTACTTGGCGATCGCCTTCATTCCGACATCCGGTTGTTCTCGGGTCATTTTCATCGCTTCGATATAAGCTTTGAGAAAGGCCTCGACACTTTCTGGATTATTCTTGGCGAAGGCGCGGTTTACCCCGATAGCGGTGTGAACATAGCTGAGCTTGAGCGCGCCGATGTTGATCAACTCTTTATAGCCCATCTTTCTGGCGCGCAAGGTTGTCGGCGCCGACAACGTCGTCGCATCGACGATGCCTTTTTCCAGAGCGCCTAGTTGCGGCACGGGTCCGCCGAGATAAACCGAGCTCACGTCTTTGCCGAGAGTCAGACCGAACTGTTTCAGGGCGATGATCGTGGCCAGTTCGATGGAGCCGCCCTTGGCATCGACTGCGACGGTTTTTCCTTTGAGATCTTCCGGACGGGCGATTTCCGAACGTGAATAGATCGAAAAGATCAGGTGATTGGATGTGCTGGCGATGTAGGCGATGCCGGCGCCGCGAATCGCGCCTTCCACGAGAGCGCCGCCGAGGGCGGCGATCGGCGCCGTACCCGCGACCAGCATCTGCGCCGCGGCTGGCCCGGTACCACGGAGCAGAAGCAACTCCTTTACTCCCAGGCCGTGTTTTTTGAACAAGCCCTGTTCCTGCGCGACGTACAGCGGCGTCATGACGCCGCTCGGGGATGCATAGCCGATGGCGATGTCGTCCTGTTTTGCCTGGCCTCGCGCGGCTTCAGCGGCAATCGCCACCCAGATCACAGCAAAGAAGATGATGCCGGCGCTGCGTTGGTAACGAGCGGTAAACATTGTTCCTCCTCAAGGGCTGGTGGAACGGCCTTGCGAGAAGCTACGTACCCAGGTCAGACGATGTCAACTGAGTAGCTCTGGGTTCCGACATGAAAGCAATCGGAGAGTTTCCAAAAAGACTCTCTGGATCCCCCCCTGGCTAACGGGCCGAGCGGATCTCCATCTCTAGCCCGTGCGGATCCTGTACAAAGATAGTTGTGAGTTTGCCTGACTGATCACGATTTTCGCGCAGGATTCGCGCGTTCTTTGCTTTGAATTCTTTTGCCGCCTGCTCGATATCATCGCTGATGAAACCGTAGTGGTGTACGCCGGTTTTGTCGGACGATTCCATTAGCTGTATCGACGGCGTGCCATCGATAGTCACAAAACAGAACGAGTAGCCCGCGGCGCCTTTTCTGATAGCGGTGGGCTGACCGCCGAAGTGGGCTCGATAAAACTCGATCGATTCATTGATATCTTTGCAATAGATGGCAACGTGCTCCAATCGATTGCTCATAGATTCCTCCTTAATTCAGCGACTGGTGGAAATATCTCCTACAGGCTGCTCAAAAAGATCCAGATGCGAGGCGTACGAAGATCGACGAGCGAAGACGTACGTTGTAGTACGTTGGAGCGGAGCCGACCGAGTGCAACGAAGCATATGGGTCTTTTTCAGCGGCCCGTCAGAATCCGAGTTTCTGCGCGTTTAGATAATAAACCTTCTGTTTATCACTGTCTGGAATATCGAGCTTCGACATCGCCGCTAAAGTCATCGGATAGAACTGATCGTCGCGGCCGCCTCTGCCGTGCGGATAATCGGCGCCGAACAGGATCTGATCGGGACCGACGGTGTCGTAGACGAGCTTGATGAATTCGGCGCGGATCGGACCGGCGGTATCGTAGTACATCTTTTTAAAGTATTCCTCCGGCTCTCGCCGGCACTCTACATTTCCCTCGTGCCAGTTGAGCCGGTCGAGGTAAAGCAGAAGCATGCCGCCGAGATGCGAGGCAATGAGTTTGATGGCCGGATAGTGATCGAATACGCCGCTATAAACGATGCGCGATATCGCCAGAGAGCTGTCGGTGGGCCAGAGGAGCTTCTGGTGCAGCGAATATTTGTTCCAATTGGCTTGGCATGGCGCATTGGCCGGATGAAGAAACAGCGGTTTTCCACCTGACTCGAGCGCGTCCCAGAAGGGTTTGAATTCCGGCTCGTCGAGGTATCTTCCGGCCAGATTGGTCGACAGGATCACGCCATGCATGTTGAGATCACGGTAACACCGCTCGAGCTCCCGGACACAATCATCAAGGTTGACCATCGGCAAACGGGCGAACGCTTTGAAGCGGCGCGGGTGCTTTGCGTGGGCTTCGGCAAATGTGTCGTTGATGATGGTGCACAGCTCCAGCGCCTTGCGCCGGTCGCCGCCCTGTTCGATTCGCCCGCCGGTATTGGAGAGCACGCCGACATCGATGCCGTGTTGATCCATCACATCGAGGTATTCCTGATGGTCAAAGCCGTGGAATCCCACGCCGCGAACGTCGCTTTGTGATTGCTCGGGCACGAGCTCGAGAAATTTCTTTGGAAAGGCATGAAAGTGCGTATCGATAATCATGCGGCCTCCTCCAGCTAACTGCCGGCGTCATGCAGAGTGAAAACGTTATTCCAGTAAAGGTTTATATGGCCGCTTATCGCATAGCGTAGGCGGGTGTCAACCATCTGCCCGCGCATCAATTGCTAAGATGCGGCGCTAAAATTAATTTGAGAGAAGAAGTCGCTCTACGTTGAGGAGTAAAAAAATTCTTTCGATCAATCAGCATTGTTGCCGCCGCGGCTCTCAGGTGGTACAAGGCCATCAGATGGAGGTGACGTCATGAAGCTCTTTTCTTACGGCCCCTGACCCTACGCTCACAGGACAAGGCTTGTCCTGGCGGAAAAAAAGATTCCCTATGATCTGATCGAATGCGACCTCGGCAACAAGCCCAAAGATCTTCTCGAGTTAAATCCTTACGGCAAAGTTCCGGTTCTGGTCGATGGTGATGCGGTTGTTTACGAGTCCGCGATTATCGACGAGTACCTGGAAGAACAGTATCCGGAAGCGCCGTTGATGCCCAAAGACCCACTGGCCCGGGCGCGCATAAGAATTTGGATCGACTACTGCAACACCCGCGTGCAGCGCGCCGCCGGTTATATCGCCCACAACTACAAAGTCGAAGAGTCCGGAACGGAGCTTCGAACGTATCTCGAGAATCTCAATCGACAAATGCAAGGGCGAGAGTACATAGCCGATGGATACTCTCTCGCGGATATCACTTACATTCCTTTCTTCGTCAGACGCGAGCGTTATCAGGTGAGCATTGGTGATGACTTGCCGCACGTCAAAGCTTGGATGGAGCGTTTGCTCGAGCGGCCCGCGGTGCGTGCGACGCCGTAACCGGCTGGGCAGAGATCTCTGAGCTCAAATATCGGGGCTCAACGGTCAAGAGGGACTTGTCTGCTAAGTAACAAAAAGCATGCAAACGCGGTCTCAATAGCTTTATAGTGCCTCCGCGAAACTAGAAAAACTGCCTAAGCTGCTCGCTTACATGCAGCAGCTTCATCGATCGAAATATTTTGTATCAATTTGCTACGGCGGCGCTGTTTGGCAGCGCTAAAGAGCTTCACAGAAGCTGTTTCTAAAGCGCAATTTGCCGCCTTAAGCTGAAGTTTTTGTTGCTTAAAATACAATCTTGGTTTAATTTGTCCCGGCATGTCGTGTAATCTGCTTCTGGTTGAAGACAACCCTTTGTCCCGCCGGAACTTGGCAATGTTTCTTCAGCAAGCCGAATTCACGGTTCACCAGACCGACAATGGCGAGGCTGCGTTAGAGCTTATTTCTCGGGTCGATTTTGAGATCGTCATCTCTGACTTTCGTCTGCCGGGAAAGGTGAACGGCCTAGACGTCCTAAAGTATCAAAGTTGTAGGGGTTCGGGAAAACGTCTCATTCTCATTACTGCGTTCGGCTCCGAGCAAGCTCAAGCAGAAGCCGCAGCGGTAGGCGCGCTTTACTTCGAAAAGCCGATCTCTTTGCGCGATCTGCTTGATACAATTCAGTTTACGCACTAACGCGACACTCCGTTGATAGCCGTGTCAGTTCGCGCGGCTGGCGGCGTGCAGGGAAATCACTATGTTCGAAACTTTGAGCAACTTTTTTACATCCGAGGGCTTCGAGCCGCACGGCCACTGTTTTCTCTGGCAGAGACCGCTCCTCTGGTTGTATATAGCGTCGGATTCTTTGATCGCAATTTCTTACTACCTAATACCTGTCGCTCTGGTTATCTTCGTGCGTAAGCGACGAGATCTTGCGTTTAACTGGATGTTTCTGATGTTCAGCGCGTTCATCTTTGCATGCGGCACCACACACCTGATGGGAATATGGAAGCTCTGGGAACCGGTTTATTGGTTGGACGGAAGTATCAAGGCGATCACCGCCGGTCTTTCGGTGGCAACTGCCGCGACCCTTTGGCCTTTGATTCCGCAGGCGCTGGCGCTTCCTAGCCCGCGCTCGCTCGAAATGGTCAATCAGGAACTGCAACAACAAATCGCCGAGCGCGAACTTGCCGCGCAGAAATTAAGAGAAACCGAGACGCTTTTCCGTTCCTTACTCGAGTCGGCGCCTGACGCTATGGTGATCGTCGATGCGCAAGGAATGATTACCTTGATAAATTCACAAACAGAAAGACTGTTCGGTTATGATCGAAAACAACTTCTGGGAAAGCCTGTGGAACGGCTTGTTCCCGCACGATTCCGTGAGCGACATCAGGATCACCGCGGCTTGTTTGCAAAAAATCCGCACGTTCGGCCGATGGGAACGGGCATGGAGTTATTTGCCGTTCGCCGCGACGGCAGCGAGTTCCCGGTTGAAATCAGCTTAAGCCCGATTGCAACGGGGCGGGAAGTTTTGATGAGCGCGGCAATTCGCGACATCACGGAACGCAAGCAGGCGGAGAGATTGCTTCAGGAGAAAGAGCGACTCGCCACGTTGGGCACAACCGCCGCGGTATTTGCCCATGAGATCGGTAATCCGCTCAATGGCATTTCCACTTCCTTACAAATCGTCAAATCGATTCTCGAAACGGCTCACAAGATCGATCCGGCTTTGCAGGAAACGCTGGAGATCGCATTTCAAGAAGTCCAGCGCTTGGCAACCTTGCTTTCCGACTATCGAACGTTTGCGCGACCTCAGAGGCTCAACCTGCGCCCGGCTGATTTGACGCAGATTATCGAGGAGGTGCTGAGCGCCCAATTGCCTATGTATAGGGCGACAAAAATCGCCCTCCAAACTCAGTTGGAAAACGTTCCAGGCATGGTTGTCGATCGCGAAAAAATAAAGCAGGTGATTTTGAACCTCTGCAAGAACGCCGTCGAAGCGATGCCCAACGGCGGAAGGTTAATCGTCAAGGCCACTGCTTCAGAGGGAGGGGTTATTCTGGAAGTGACGGACACGGGTGAGGGAATAGCCCATGGCGTTGATGTCTTCCAGTTATTTAGAACCACCAAACCCGAGGGCACGGGTTTGGGGCTTCCGATTGTGCAGCAGATCATTAGCGATCATAAGGGAACGATCACATACCGGAGCGAAATCGGCAAAGGCACAACGTTCACCATCGTGTTGCCGGTCGGGATTTTGAATGGGGTGACGCTAAGACGGAGCCCTCCAATTGATTCTTCACTACCAAGGAATTTGTAGCTCCAGGAATTCTTTGCCGGCAAAATTGGTATTTGATTGTTGGCAAGCTTACGAATGTAAGGCCGGAAGAACCTCTTCCAAGTAGATACGAAGCTGCTCACTTAAATCGTTACCGATCGGGCGAATGGTGACGTGGTCGACTCCTGCCTCGATAAATCCACTCTACACATTTAACGCAGTGGTCTCACAGGCCCGCAGGCGTTCCAAATTTCAACGCCCTGGCGCGAAAAGTCTTTTTGATAATAGGCATCGAGAAAAGTTTTTGCTTCGCGAAACGCCTGATCGCAGTCGGCATTGACCGAGATGCCGTAATATAAAACGGTCTTGAAGCCATTCGGGTCGCGTCCCTCTTCCAACAACATACTACGCAATCGCCCGACGTAATCTCTAAACCTTTCGAGCTCGATCTGATTGGTCATCCAGCCGTCGGCGAATCGGGCGATTCTCCGCAACGAACGCTCCACGTCCACTATCGCCGATCTGATTGGATCGCGGTGTGCCGGCGATGTAGATCGGGCAAGGCTGTTGCGCCGGTTTGGGCAGGAGATTTACATCTTGGAACGAATAGTACTTACCCTTGAAGCTGGCATGTTCGTCCGACCAGAGCACTCGCAGGGCTTGGATCATTTCTTCCAATCGCGCCGGCCGCTCCTTGCTCTCGACGCCCATTACCTCAAGTTCCTTGGCCGCCATCGGGTGCTGACTCGCCGGGTATCCCATGCAGGCGGCGAGCCATGTGCGCCCGCCCGATAAGACATCCAGGCTCGCCCACTGCAACGCAAGCAGCACGGGATTACGCTGCGCGATGGTGGCCATGCACGCTACGCCAAGTTTAACAGTTGAAGTCCGCGCGGCTATCGCGCCTAGCAGTGGAATGCATTCCAAACGAGGCTTGCTAAGAATGCTGTCGCCGACCCAGATAGCATCGATCGCGCCGCTGTTCTCGGCCTGCACCGCCATGTCGATCATGTCCTTGGGTTGTGTTCCTCTGGTAACCAGTGCTCGGTTCGACAAGGTGAGTCCGAAAGTTGTTTTTTTCTCCGCCATGCCCGTGAGCATAGGACGAGGCGGCGCCATCTTTCAAGCAGGATGTATTGATGCTCCTGCTGAGTTTCTCGAAGAATGAGCCGAGGGTTCTCAGGAGAATTCATTAGAGTGTTGCGGTTGAAGCGCTTATTTGCCGGTTAGCGCCGAGTTTGATATCTGGTCGATGACAGCCAATGAAACCGGACAAAAAATACTCTTTATATTTCTATATCTAATTTATCACTAATTATTTTAATTATAAATTTAATATATCATAAAATCACATATCAATTCAATAATTTCATTTCAAAATTTAAAATTTAATTATAAAAACATATCATCACTTAACAAAACTTACTAAAAACTATTTTATATATTCTTCTTTAACAATATACACATATATCTCTCTTAATTATTAAATCATTTCTTTCAACTAATTTTACTAAAAAAAATCATTTACATCTCTTTTACATTCTTTCCATTTATAATAATCTTCTATTATAATAATCTCTCCAACTACAACTTGTTACCAAAAATTTATCAAAAATTCCATCACACTCTCATATAAATCACCTTCCAAACTAAAAATATCAATCATCCCATAATCTTAATTAAACAAAATTTCACTAAACCAACCTTTTACAACAACAACACTCTCCACACCTTCTAGCTACATTACCTCACTTACCTACTCCTCCACCACCTTCAATCTCCCTTACCAATCCTTCACCACTACCTCACACCTTATATAACATCCTAATTCTCAACAACAAAAAATCCTTCAAAACTATCATAAAGATAATAGATACAATAACTCACAAATACAACAATCCCAACTCTCATACCACCTTTCCACACTCCACACTCAACAACATTACCAACAACATACCAAAAATTATCACAAAACTCCAAATTAACTATATACCAATCCAACAACAACATCATATAATCTTTAAAACATTAATAAATCTAACAATACTACCAACACCTAACCTACTAATAAAACCAATAAACAAAATACATAAAATAAAAAACAATCAAAAAAAAAAACCTAAACTCCTACCAAACTCCAAAAAAAAAAAAAACAAAACACTAAAAAACAACCATACTAAATACAAAACAAATAAAAAAACAAACTCAACAATAAACACAAAAAAAAAAAAAACACAAAACAAAACAAAAAAAAAACCTTATTTGCCGTTAGCGCCGAGTTTGATATCTGGTCGATGACAGCCAATGAAACCGGCCCCTTTTGAATACTATGCGCCGTTGGAGTTGCCAGAAGCCTTGGATCTGCTCGAGCGCTATGGCGATGAGGCGAAGATCCTTGCCGGCGGGCAGAGTCTCATGCCGCTAATCAACCTACGCTTGGCGCGGCCACGCGTGATTATCGATATTAACCGTTTGCGCAATCTCGATGCGATCTCAACTGCGCCGGACGGCGGCCTGACGATCGGCGCGCTGGCGCGCCAGCGGACCCTGGAGCGCTCCACGATTATTCAGGAGCAAAATCCGATGCTCGCCGCGGCGATGCCGCTTATTGGCCACTTTCAGATTCGCAACCGGGGAACCATTGGCGGTAGTTTGGTTCATGCGGATCCAGCGGCCGAGCTGCCGGCGGTGAGCCTGCTCCTCGGCGGCGAGTTCTTGTTGAGAAGCAAGTCGGGCGCGCGTCTGGTTGCGGCGGCGGATTTTTTTCTCGGGTACTTGGCCACCGCCTGCCGGCCAGGGGAGTTGCTCACGGAAATTCGTTTGCCCAAATGGCGCCCAGACGAAGCCTGGGCCGTCCTCGAGATCGCGCGGCGAAAAGGTGATTTCGCCCTCGCCGGAGTCGCCTTGCGGGCTGCATTGGACGGCGCAGATATTTTACAAAATGCTCGCATCGTTATGTTCGGCGTGGGCGGCAAACCCCAAAGGATGGAACGCGCTGAAGCGCTCTTGAACGAACGCCGCATCGACGAGGCGCTTTTAGGCGAGCTGAGCAGAGTCGTCGCCGAAGAACTTGACCCCGATTCGGATGTTCACGCTTCGGCTGCTTACCGCAAGGAAGTCGGTGGCGTGTTGGTGCGCCGGGCACTGCAATCGGCATGGTCCAAGGCAAAAGATACGGTGAGCGATTGAGCGCAAAGCAACTCATCAAAGTTACGGCCAACGGACGAACCTATGAACGTCTGGTCGAAGTAAGGATGACGTTGGCGGATTTCATCCGACAGGAGCTGGATCTCACCGGCACTCATCTCGGCTGCGAGCATGGCGTATGCGGCGCCTGCACGATCCTCATGAACGGTGAAGCAGTGCGTTCCTGCCTCATACTCGCGGTGCAAGCCGGCGGCGCCGAGTTGCGCACTGTCGAGAGCCTCGCCCAAGGTGATGAGCTGCATCCTTTACAACGAGCCTTCCAGAATCGGCACGCGCTTCAGTGCGGCTTCTGCACACCCGGTTTTCTGATGACGGCATCGGCCTTTTTGAAAGACAATCCGATGCCGACCCGGGAAGATGTGCGCGACGCCATTTCAGGCAACATCTGCCGCTGCACCGGCTATCAACCGATAATCGATGCAATCCTGGAGGCGTCCTCTGAATTGCAAAGAAAATCGAACGAGCCACCGTTATAGATGGAACCCATCAGTAAGACCGCTCAAGGTTACGTGGGTATGCCGATCAAACGGCGCGAAGACGTTCGCTTCATTACCGGGGCGGCGACCTACGTCGACGATATCAAGCTTCCCAACATGCTCCACGCGGCCATCCTGCGCAGTCCGCGAGCCCACGCAAGAATCTGTTCCATGGACACGTCGAAAGCTTTGCAGCTTCCCGGTGTGATTAAAGTGTTCACGTTCCAAGATCTCGGAAATTTGGCGGTCCCCGTGCCTATTCGGATGTATCAGCTCGCCGGACTGGAACGCCACCTGCAGCCTCTTCTCGCGCACGATAAGGTCCGCTATGTCGGCGAGCCGCTGGCCCTGGCGATCGCGGAGAGCCGATACCTTGCCGAGGATGCCCTCGATGCCATCGAAGTTGAGTACGAAGATTTGCCCGCGGTAGTTGATGTTTACGAAGCGCTTAAAGATGAAGTTCTAGTTAACGACGAAGCCCGAACCAATCTCGCCGCTGTCCATGAATTTACCATTGGCGATGTGGAGCGTGCGTTCCGGGAGGCTCCATACACCCGCCGGGAGGAGTTTCGCGTTCATCGCTTCACCGGCAATCCGATGGAAACCAGGGGGTTCGTTGCCGCTTTCGACCGAGGCAAGGGGGAGCTGACCGTTTGGGGCGTCACCAAGTTGCCGCATCTCAACCGGCAGACCATCGCCGCGTTTCTTAAACTTCCCGAACGTAAACTGCACTTCATTGAAAACGATGTCGGCGGCGGCTTCGGCATCCGCGGAGAGCTTTATCCGGAAGATTTTTTGATTCCGTTTGCCGCTGTAAAACTGGGACAGCCGGTCAAATGGATTGAAGATCGACGCGAGCATCTGATGGCGGCGAATCATTCGCGGGAAAATCGTTGCAAGCTCGAGGTCGCCGCGCGCGAGGACGGCACGATCCTCGGCTTTCGCGCGATCGTTTACGGCGACATGGGCGCCTATGTGCGGACCCATGGCGGATTGGTGCCCTGTTCGACGGCGGCATTATTAACCGGACCTTATCGAATACCAAATTATCACGCCAAGATCCATTTAGTGGTTACCAACAAGACCGGCCTCGGAACCTTTCGCGCTCCGGGCCGCTACGAATCGTGTTTCTACCGGGAACGCATGCTCGATTTGATGGCAAAAGATTTGGGAATCGATCCGGTGGAGCTACGCTTCAAGAACCTCATCCGGCCAGAGGAGATACCTTACGAAGTAGGGGTTACCCGGCCGGGGTCCGGTCCCACGGTTCTTGATAGCGGCGATTATCCGAGCGCGCTCAAGCGCGGCCTCGCTGAATTCGGCTATGAAAAATTGCAGCCGCTTCAAGGTCGTCTTGAAAATGGCAGATATCACGGCACCGGCATTGCCTGCTTCGTCAAGAACACCGGCGGCCTGGAACCTTATGAGGGCGCGCGCATCGTCATCGGCGACCGCAACGATGTCGCCGTCTATCTCAGCATCTCGGTTTTGGGCCAGGGTCACGAAACTGGCATGGCACAGATCTGCGCCGATGCGTTGGGTGTGCCGATGGACTGGATCACTGTTTATCACGGCGATACGGACACGAGTCCCTTCGGTTGGGGCACCTTCGCCAGCCGGGGAACTGTCATGTGCGGCAGCGCGGTTCATCTCGCGGGGCAGAAGCTCAAGCAGAAGCTTCTCGGAGTTGCGGCGGAACAACTCGGCGACGAAGCGAGCACACTGGAATTGCGCGATGGAAAAATCTACCGGACGAGCACCGAAGCGCCGCCAGTAGATCTGAACGAGATTGCCGCCCAAGTACGCCACTCCGGAACCCTCAATCAGGGACTTCCCGAATTGGAAGAGACCGCCTATTTCCATTCGAGCCAGATGACCTACTCCTATGGGGTTCATCTGGCCCATGTGGCGGTGGATGCCGAGACCGGCTTGATGGAAATTCTCAAGTATCTCGTCGTTGAGGATGTCGGGCGCTGCATCAATCCGCTATTGGTTCACGGCCAAACCATCGGCTCGGCGGTCCAGGGCATCGGCGGCACGATGTTGGAAGAACTGATTTACGATGACAATGGCCAGCTCTTGACCGGTAGTCTGATGGATTATCTACTGCCCACGAGCACGGATGTCCCCGACATTGGCAGCGTGATACTCGAAGAGGCGCCCTCGCCGCTCAACCCGCTCGGCGTCAAAGGCGCCGGCGAGGGCGGAATCGTCGGCACCGGCGCAGCGCTCGCCAACGCGCTTTCTCACGCTCTCAGTGATTTTGGAGTTCAGGTGAAAGCTCTCCCTCTCACCCCTGACCGCATTCGCGCCTGGATCGCTGGCCGATCCCGCTAACCGACCCGCTTTACTGATGCTCCGAGTAGAAGCCATGACACGGGGACTGCTCCACGGGTGAGCTTCGATGAGCGAAGGGGCGAGCCTGGAGGCCGCAGGCGTGAGATCGTGCGGTGATGCCAGGTCCTGACAGTTGGAATGAGCACCCTTGTGGGGGTGCGGGCGGCCTTGGAGTCAGAGGCCCATCACCTGCGGCCGGAAGGGTTGCCTCTTCGCTCCACCTTGCGCAATCCGCGTTCAAAAACATTTTGCACGACTTGTACGAATCAAGTCGGATTTCCTCAGTTCAAAGCGACGCAGCATCAAGGGATGAGCGTTCCGGAACGGAGGCAATGAGTCTGTGGCTCATCCGCAGTCTCCATTTTGCAGTGGCCGCCTCAAAAAAAATAGCGGCGATCAGCCAAACACCAGAAATAAATTGAAAGTGTTCGCTTCTGTGCCTGCGCTCCTCCAGGCTCACCCCTTGATGAGCAGACGATGTCAATCTCTATTGCGGAATCCGATTCAAAACGTGTTGAACGATTTAAACTACTTGAACGAATTGAACTCTGCAGGCGGCCGTCGCTCCTTTCGAATCATTGCACGCCGAGACGCTCGCGGATTTTTCTCACATAACCGATGAATTTTTGATCGTCGCGCAAAGCCGTGGTGCGGGGGCGCGGCAAGTCGATAGTCATAATGTCAGCGACTTTGCCCGGGCGCGGCGTCATCACTACTACGCGATCCCCCAGAAAGACGGCTTCGGGAATGCTGTGCGTGATAAAAAGCACGGTCTTCTTTGACTCGCTCCAGATCCTCAGCAGTTCCAGATTCATCTCGTCACGAGTAATGGCATCGAGCGCGCCGAACGGCTCGTCCATCAGCAGCAACGGCGGCTCGTGGATGAGAGCGCGGCTGATCGAGACCCGCTGCTGCATGCCGCCTGAAAGCTCATTGGGATACTTGTTCTCGAAACCGCGCAATCCGGTAAGTTCCAAAAGCTCGAGCGCTCTTTCTCTGTAGGCATCAACGTCCAAGCCCCGCGCTTCAATTTGCAGCAGCACGTTATCGAGGGCTTTGCGCCACGCCAACAGAACCGGCGATTGGAAGACGACGCCGATGTTGGTCAGCGGACTTTTGACGGCAATGCCGGCGACGCGAACCTCTCCGCCGGTTGCGGGCAAAAGTCCTGCGGTGATCTTAAGCAGTGTGCTTTTACCACACCCGCTGCGCCCAACCACCGTAACGAATTCTTCCGGCTCCACGCCAAAGGAAACTTCTTCAAGCGCGATCACCTCATCGTTGCCTGAGTTGTAAATCTTGCGGACTCGCTCGTATTCGATGAGGCTGGCCAATCCGGTTCCTACATGCCGGGATTTTTCCCAATGAATTGATTCGTGTACGTCGATTTGTAGTCAACCGCCGGCGACAACTCAAAGTATTTGTTTGCGATATCGACCGACTTTTTCATCATCGCGTCTGTCATGAAGCCAAGCCCGCGCTCTTTGGTCTCCGGGTCGACGACGTCATCGAGTCCGGCTTCCATTTGGGCCAAGCTTATATCGCGATCATTTTGCGGATTGGCCTTCATGAAGATCTCAAAGGCTTCCTTGGGATTTTTAAGCGACCATGCCCAGGCGTCGAAAACCGCCGAGACAAACCTTTTGACCTGATCCGGATTGTTTTTGATGCGATCCTCACGGACCTGCAGCACATGGCCGTAAGTCTCCAGCCCCATGTCTTTAAAGAACAGGTACTTGATTTGTTTTCCCTGCTTCTTTCCCAGAATCGCCATCCTTTGAATACTCGAACCATTGGTCCCCGACATGAAATCTATTTTTCCTTCGAATAAGGCGGGCGTGCGTACAGCGGGTTCCATGGTCTTGATGACGACTTTGCCAGCATCAAATTTCGCGGCGCCGGCAACGGCGGGCAGCAGGACATAGGCGAAATCGCTCGGGTTAGTGCCGAAACTTTTGCCTTCGAGATCTTTGGCGGTTTTGATTTTCGAGCTTTCCAAGAAAATCAGCCCGCCTCCGTTGAACGCCATGCCGATGCCGATGGCGCGATTCTTCGCGCCCTTGGACATGACTTGGACCGCGGTGAGAAGGTCGCCGTAACTGTAATCGGCCTGACCCACGTCGACAAAGGTCGCAGAGTTGGCCGAGCCTTTGCCCTCGAGCAGGGTCGCCTCGAGATTATTCTTTTTAAAAAAACCCCTGTCACGCGCCACGTAGAAAGGCACGTGCTTTCCTTCGATGATCCAATCCAACTGAACCTTTATCGCGTCCGCCGCCATGGCCGTGGAACCATTGCCGAAAACAATGCTCCCGCTGAGCAGAAACACCGCTGCCAGGGTTATCATTTTTGTTTTCATGATTGTCCTCCGTGTTCAGGTTCTACTTCGATTGAGAGCCGCTCAAAGTTCTGTCGGATAGATGCCGCGGCGCCAGGGCATGAGCACCTTTTCCAGACCGACGATGATTCCGAAGAGGCCCAGCGACATGATCGAAAGGAGCGTGATCGCCGCGAATATGAGCGCGGCATTGAGGTTGTTGTTGCCGATGATGATCACATAGCCGAGACCTTGTTGGCCTGAGACGAACTCGGCGACCACGGCGCCGATCACCGCTAGAGCAATGGAGGCTTTGAAGCCGGCAAATAGATAAGGAATCGAGTTTGGCAGACGAATCTTTCTGAACTCAGTCCAAGGTTTCATTCCCATGGTCTTGGCCAGGTCCAACATATCGCCTTCAATCTGTGAAAATCCCACGACGGAATTGACCACCATGGGGAAAAAGGCCACGAGAAAGGCAATGGTGACCTTGGACCAAATGGAGTCGATGCCGAGCCAAATCAAAATGAGCGGAGCGATGGCAATTCGCGGCACGGACCCAATAACGACCAGCGATGGATAGATCGTGATCCAGAGTATTCTCGAGTAGACTATCCCCAGGGCGGAGACGACTCCGACCAATGCGCCAATCAAAAAACCTAGCATGGTCTCGTAAAAAGTTGGTAGAAAGTGCGCGAAAATAAAACCGCCGCGCTTTTGAAATTCGGCGAAGATTTCCAATGGCGTTGGAAGTAGATACGACGGGATGTTCAGCAGCGGGAGAGTTAACTGCCAGAGAACTAGAATAGAGAGGAAAAATAGCGCCGACCATTTGATGGAAGGCGTACCGTTAGACGGACGGTTCTCCATTTTTACCGCTAAACGACTTCAGGAGCCGGCGGAATATCGTTACAACCGTTTGCTTTTTGCTGTGCGCCCGGCCGACGAACGGTCTCGCACCGATACGGACCTACGCTGGGGTTTTGATTATCGAAAGGTACTAATTGTGTCAAGGATAAAGCGGATTGCGGCAAGGGTGAGTTTTTCACAAAGAGCGCCCGAGGAGCGATCCTCTCCAGTCGCGAGCATTGGCCCTTTGTACTTTGAGGATGGCCTTCAAACCTAAGTGTGTTACGTGTACGAGTAGGAGTTGAGAACCCCGATTAAACTTCTTGCCAAGTCGATTCCACCTCGGCGCAGCTTTACGTTCATGTGCCCGCTCCCATCCGAGGCGCACTCCTGGGGCAACACTCTATCTTTGTTTTTCCTGGAAGCATGAAGCAAATGGGGTGCGAATTGAAACCGTCGCCCTATTTGCAGGTTGCTCAAAAAGATCCAGCGCGATGAGGCCGCGCCGAATTATCGTCACGAGTCAGCCAAGCGGCAGTCACAATCGATTTCGAATGAGCATCAGTAATCGCGTTAGGCTTTAGGTTAGGTTAACTGTTCTAAGCATAGTTGTGATCTTTTTCAGCAACCTGTGATACGACTGAGGACGGAGGATTCAATGGCAGGATTGGACCATCTGCGACTGCTTCAGTTTCGCGCCGGCTATAATCTGCCGGTTCACGCGGCGGTAGAGCACGGCATCTTTGCCACGCATGATCTTGAAGTTGAGATCGCCTACACTCCTGGTTCCGATTACCTCATCGAATCGCTCCAGACCGGCAAATGCGAAATAGCCCACCCCGCAGCCGATGATCTTGTGGCGGCGGTTGAAAGCGAACCTCATAAGCACGATAGCGAAATCGATCTATTTCTCTTTATGGGACTCCATAGCGGTCTCTTAAGCCTGATTACCGCGCCGGAATATCCTGACGTCGAGTCTCTTCGGGGCAAATTACTTGGCGTGGATTCCAGACGCACGGGTTTCGTCTTCTTGTTGGAAAAGTTTCTTCGGTCTAAGGGATTCGGACTCGCGGATTACAGCCTGGTCGAGATCGGTGGTTGGGAGTTCCGCTACCGCGCTCTGCTGGATAAGCAAATCGCAGCGACTTTGCTGACCTCGCCTTTTGTGGCGGATGCTTTGGCATCCGGCTGTCATCTCTTGGCCCGCGGCGACCAGATTCTACCTGTCTATCAAGCGACCTGCGGCGCCGCGCGAAAGGCCTGGGCGAGAGATCACAACGAGGTCTTAGTGCGATACATCAGAGCTTATCTGGCAGCGACACGCTGGTGTTTCAATCCGTCGAATCGGCGCGCTTGTTTGGATCTGCTCAAAAAACATAGCGGCCTCGACGAGAAGCGGGCGGAAAATACATTAGGAACGCTTTTAGAGCCTGACCGAGGTCTCTACCCCGATGCTAAACTCAATATTCCCGGGCTGGCCGCTGTTCTGACGTTACGGGCTGAGATGGGCTATCTGCAGCCGCCTTTCCCGCCGGTGGAGAAATACATCGATCTATCTCATTACCGGCGCGCAGCCGGCGTCGCGGAAGCGAGTTGAGCGCAATGCTGGCATGCCCGCACGTCTTACTTTCCGATAAACTGATTACTGTAAACACCGCCGGTTGAGACCTTTCCGGCGACGTCAAAAAACTCGTTGGTGATCTTGACAGTCTTTTCCATCACATCAGGCTTCATATAACCGTATCCCGACGCCAGCGATTCCGCCGGAATGAATACTTCCTCCACCCCGTTTTTGATTTGTAGTCTTGTCAGCTCCTTATCCAGCTCTGGTTTGAGCTTCAATAGGATTCTCAGCGCCTCTTCCTGGTGATCGCGAGTGTATCTTAGACCCTCCATGGTTCCCTCGACATAGGCGCGAATCATTTCGGGCCGGCGTTTGATATCCTCTTCCTTGACTACGAGAGCGCTACCGTAGATATCGAGGCCGGCATCGCGCATGTGGATTCGTTTTAGTCGAATCCCTTGTTTAGCCGCAGTCATCTCGGCCACTTCATCGTTCGAGGCGCGGAACATCGTGATGAAGTCCGCTTTCTTGGCAAGCAAAGCCGCCGGCTGAAGAGGCGGTGCGGTCTCCTCGATCTTGATCGACTTGAAATCTAAGTTGTTGATCCTGGCAAGCGCCGGCAGCAGAAACCATTGCGCCTGTCCAGGGCTAATGGCCCAAGATTTTCTCTCCAGATCTTTGAGAAACTTAATGTCGGTTTCGTCGCGCCAGAGAACCGTGACGGCTATGTAGCCGAGCTGGGCAACGGAGACAATAGGCGCGCCTCGGGATCGGCCGACTATGGCAGTTGAAACATTGGCGAACCCAACGTCAGCCCCGCCCGCAGCTATAGTGCGGATCGTATCCGCTGAACCTGTTCCGGGCTGAATGGTGACATTCAGGCCGCGCTTGGCGTAAAAGCCTTTCTCCCAGGCAACGAACCACGGCGCATGGTTTCCTCCGACGATAAAATCGAGCCGGATGGTAACCGGAGTCTCTTTGGCTTTCTCAGCGGCACTCAGATAGACCGGGGAGAAACTCAGGCCGCCAATGGCACTAAGCAAAGCCAGTAAAGAGGCTGTCTTTAGCTGCGCCCCAATGAGTTTCATCATTGTCTCCTAACACGGGATATGCGGTACTTTGCCTCTAACCGGCTTCATAGATGATGATGCCCGTCGGTGTGGGATTGAAACCGTTGCAGGGGTTGCGCTCCTGCGGGCAGTTAGACACTGCCACCAGCAGGTCCATTTCTGCTCTGAGATCGTAGAAGTCGCCCGCGCGGCTGGTCGGCTCTTTGATTTCCATCGATCCGTTAGCCTCGACCTCCACCCGCATGAACGGGACGAAGGCGTTGGGAATTTGTCGCCGGTCGAACTTGTGGGGAGCGAGCGCCATGGCGAAGTTGTCACGGCAGTTGCGCGTTCCGGGCACGCCGTAGCGGATGCGGTTCAGCTCTTCGCTGCACATGGGGCCGTAGGCGTAGCTTTCTTCGTTGGAGTAGCCACAGATGGTCATCATCGGACTGCAGATGACCGAATAGAGTACGTCTCCCTGGCGCAGCTCGCGCCGCTTGTTCAGTAGCAGAGTGTTGCCCAGGTTGATGTCTTCCGTCAGATCCGATTTGTTGAAGCAAACCAGATCCGGCACCTGTTTGCCTTCGATATCCACGAACCGCAGAATCTGCCCGCGGCTCATCGTAAAAGCAGAGTACTCTTTAGCAGGGATGATCCATTCTCTAACGATCGTGCCCGGTACGGGATAGCGTCGTATCGCTTGGTCGTTCGCCATGGTTCGGCGCCCCTCTTGTGCTTTTTAGCAAGCGTAGAGAACATGAACACCGGAGTTGGAATCACCCAGTCATTACTCCAACCCAAATCTAATGTCCAGTTTTGATAACCACAAACGTAGACAGCTAAGAGCGCCGTAGGCGGTCAGATTTTTTTTGCGTATTCTTTGAATCTAGTGTGTGGTGTCGAGGTAAGGGTACGAGGAAAGAGAAAAAGGGAGAAGTCAGGCTTTACTCTCAACCCGTATCTCGGCCTACTGCTTTCCCCGGCTCAAACCAGCCGAACCATTTCACCTTTTGGTCAGCAGTGCCGCTGCGAGTTCACGCCACTCCCGAAGTGGCAGCGCCTGGGGATCCGCGGGAAGCACCTGAACGCAAACGTGGCTAGCGCCCGCGGACTGATGCGCGCGAATCCGATCGGTAACAGTAGCTAAATCACCCCAGGCGACGATGGCGTCAACCAATCGGTCGTTGCCGCTGTCGGTCAGGTCCGCGTCGGCAAATCCGAGGCTGCGCAAATTATTCACGTAATTAGGTAAGGCGAGATACCTGGAGGTATGCGCTCGCGCGATCTCTCGCGCTTTGATTGCATCGGTTTCAAGTACGACGGCCTGTTCTACAGCCAAAAGCCGATCGCTGCCCAGAATCTCACGGGCGCGCGCGGTGTGTTCGGGAGGGACGAAATACGAATGAGCACCGTCGGCTCGCTCGGCCGCCAGCCGTAGCATTTGAGGGCCCAGTGCTGCCAACACTCTAATGGGTTTGATACTGGGAGCAACGGCGCGGTAGGGAGCGCGATCCATTCCCTCCAGATATGCCCGCATAGAAGCGATAGGCTTGCCGTAAGTATGGCCTCTTAGCTGTTCGACAAGCGGAATGTGGCTGACACCCAGACCAAGCAGAAACCGTCCCGGGTAAGCTTCAGCCAGAGTATTCTGTCCGGCAGCGGTGGTTACCGGATCGCGAGCGTAAATATTGGCAATGCCGGTGGCCACGACTAGTCGGCTGGTCGCGCTCAGAAGTATGGCTGCATTCGTGAGCGATTCACGGCCGACACTTTCGGGAAACCAGATCGCTCCGAACCCGTGCTGTTCGAGCTCCGCGGCAGCGTCTCGGACTTTGGCGGCAGGCTGATAGTCAAACTGCGCCGTCCAGATTCCGATGGGCCCGAGTTCCATGGCAGAAGAGTTCATTTCCGCTCCTTTCCTTCCGGCATAGTTTAAAATGGGATGCCGCTCGCGCTGCGGATAATAAATAACCTATCAGACGACATCGGCAAAAGAAGGCCAGTCCAAAATTACAGGCTCGCGTGTCGGGTATACTTTATCATCAGCGTTCCCGGTCGTCTCTGCTACAACTTTCTCGATGCAAATCGTTGACAAGAATTTTGCCCTCTGCCATGAAAGGGATTGTTTTAGAACTAATGCTAATTTCCTTTCACTACGTTTCATTCTGAAGATGCCATCTTGCCAAGTATAATCTGACTGAATCGGAGATCCGGAGACTCAATGAAGAAAATCGGTTTTGCTGTAGTTATCATTGCCTCATTTGTGTCAGTGGTTCTGACTCATCAGAACGCATTAGCCAAGTCTTACCTGGCCTATATCTCCCAGTCAGCCGATACTTCAGCGCCGTATTGGGTAGCTCAAGATGCCGGCTTCTTTAAGAAACATGGCCTGGACATAGAGTTGGTATTCGTCAGCAGCAGTGTGATGGCCACACAAAGCCTTATGGCTGGAGATATTCAATTTACCTCTGCAGGAGGCACCGCCGCGGTCAACGGAAAGTTGGCGGGTGGAGACATTGCCATTATCAATAGCCTTGGCAACACCCTTCCTTATTACATAATCGGAAAACCCGAAATTAAAACCCCGGAGGACATGCGAGGGAGGTCTGCGGCAGTGCATCTTCCGGGAACCGCGGCCGATTTCGCATTTCGCCTTGGACTCAAAACTGCCGGTCTCAATATCAAGGATGTGAAGACCGTCATGGTTGGAGGCTCTTCACCCCGGATCGCCGCCGTTAAGACCGGCCAATTAGATTTCACCGTGGTCACGGGGTCCGGAAAAGTCGAGGGAGAAAAAGCCGGGCTGAAGGTCATCGTCGACATGGCGAAAATGAATTTGCCATTTCAATTCACTTGTACAATCGCGACCGGAAAAATGATCCGTGAAAACCCCGCCGAAGTTCGGGGCATGGTTCGAGCAATGGTGGATGCTCTGCACTTTTATCGAACTCGGAAGGAAGATGTGCTCAAGATCATGGCGAAATATACGCGAGGAATGAGCAGGCCTGCTCTGGAAGGGGGATACGATTCCTTCAACAAACTTCTCGTCGAAGACACGTATCCTACGCTGGAAGGAATCAAAAATATCCTCGAGATTCAGGCGACGATCGATCCCAAGGCGGCGAAGGCCAGACCGGAGGACTTCGTCGACTTCCGCTTTCTCGACGAGCTCAAGAAAAGCGGCTACCTCGATAAGCTTTACGGCCGGAGCTGAAAACGTAAATCAGCGTCCCGCATCATTGGATCACGGCAATCGCTTGTATCTCGAGCATCATCTCAGGGTGTGCAAGCTCCTTGATCCCAATCAGAGCGCTTCCCGGATAATAGCCCTCGGAGAAAATGCTTCTGCGCAGCTCTGTAAAACGGTCGCCATTTTTCATATCAACGATAAATACAGTCATCGAGACAATGTCGTCCAGCGTGCCGCCCACTTTGGCGAGAACTGCGCCGATGCGCTCGAAACAAATTCGCACCTGAGCGTCAAAATCTCCTGGATACGTCTTGCCGGATTCATCGCTGTAACCACCATGGCCTGCCAGGTAAACAGTTCTCCCTCCACTTGTTATAACGGCCGGTGAATATCCTCGGCTTCTTTGCCTTTCACTCCCCGGTAAATATTCTTTTGCTCGATTCATATCTTTCATGAGTATCTCCTCTCTAGAAGAAGCTAATAAGCAGGCTTTTAAATAGCCGACGACAAGCTCTCATGCAACACGACACAGCGACCAAGAGCTCAAAACCACTCCTGAGTTGACTCAAATCAGATTTCGAGAGCTGCATAATCGAGAAGTGCAGTGTTAGGGCCTGAAGAACGTTAACGGGTCAACGAACGGTAACTGAGCCTAGATTATCAGTCGCGTATAGAATCCAAAGCCGATGCTCCCCGTCAGCACGAGAGCCGTCGCGAAAGTGTTTTTCCGTTTCATTGAGATCTCCTTTTCAGAGAAATTTTTAGATGATTCGAGCTTGGACCATGAAGGCCGCACCGATAAACCGAACGGCTTCTTTGCTTCGAATACCCGATGCAAATACCGGCGATGATCGCGGATCCGATTCAGCTGCAGGCTAGATTGCTGTCTCGGTAAAACGTCTTGAACGGAGCGCAGCGATCAAACGACTGGAACGATTGGAACAATTGTAACTGTCTCTCCGCATTGGCCCGAATGACGTTTTCAAAATCACGTGAAGTTAAGAGACACTACGCTAGAGCATCGACGGCAATCCAATGAGCCCGGCCAGTGATTCTTCGAGCCGCTTGGATCGCATCGGATAACAGCAGCCCGAACAGACGAATCTAATAAATCTTGTACCGACATCTGATTCGTCCTAATTTACCATTAGCTACAAACTTTTCCGGAGGTGAGATATGCCGCGGATCCTTATTTTGGCCAATCAGACAGCCTCGAGCCCGGAGCTGACCAATGCCGTTCGAGAGATCATCAAGAAAGACGCCGCTACGGAGTTTGTCTTGCTGGTTCCCGCCACGCCGGTGGAAGATTTGCTGGATTGGCAGGACGGCGATAATGAAGCGGTAGCGAAACGCACGGCTCAAATCGCCAAAGAGCATTTGGAAGGAGTGGGCGCGAATGTTATTCGGACGGAAGTGGGCGACCCGTCGCCCGTCAAAGCTATCGAAGATGAGCTGCAACGTCATGAACAAAAATACGATGGGATCGTCATCTCTACCTTGCCACTACAAAGATCCCGTTGGGTAGCGCTCGACCAGCCCCGGCGCATAGAGCGTCGCTTTAAATTGCCTGTGATTCATGTGGTGGGTCACTCCGTGACTATGACGCGCGAGGAACTCATTGCCGGCTTGAATGAAGATTTAAATCTGGAGCTCGAAACGCTTCTCAGAGGCGTGTATCACGCTGCGGCCGGTCGCGGTATGCTCGGACACGAGCTTCGTGAATTATTGAAGAAGGAGCTGCCGAGCGAGCTGGATCATGCAATGTTTATCGCCGATAAAATCGTCGCGCTCGGCGGTGCGGTGCGTATTCGCCCCGCAGTGCCTGCAGAGCTGGCTGCTTCCCGCGACTTGTTGCAGGAAAATATCGCCGGCGAACGAAAGATCATAAGCAACTATGCCAAGCGCATTGATCAGGCAGCGGAGTTCGGTGACAAAGGCCTCGTGATACGGTTGGAGGATATGCTGGCATCGGAAACAGATCACCTTGAGCAGCTGGAACGACTCGGGCGCTAGTTTCAGGCCCGAGTTCTCCTTTGAGCTGGATAGAATTCGGCTTGGCAACCGACGTGCCTTTTCGGCATTGTAGCAACGGGGAATTAAGCAGCCGTCTAAAGCCCGAGTGAGTTCTATCGCTGCCTGTGAATTTTAACACGTGCAGCGCGGCGTTTCATAAACGTTTCATAAAATTTGCCGCGCATTTGGGCGTTCACTATGACAGGTAAGCCGTAAGCCGCAGACTCCAAATAGATCGAGCAAACGAATTGAACAATGTGGCAGGCAACCCTGACTCCAGCTACTCCGAACGCCCCAATAAACCGAGCCGGCGCGAACAGGATCCAGGTTTCATGGCAAAGAGCAATCATGAAAAGAGCGAGCTATTGCGGGGTTTGCCTGAATGAGTTGTTAAGCCAAGCGAATTGTCCGACATCGGGCACCGCTTTAAGTTTTTGGCCCGATATTGCCCAGTCCAGTCTCTTCCTTTTGTGACACTGCCGGATCCGAGTTCGGACTGGTGGCGATCCAACCCATGAAGATCTGATAGCCAAGCGCCAACAACGTCGCGCCGACAAACATTCCTAAAATTCCGCCGGTCGCCATACCGCCCAACGCGCCGAGCAGGACCACCGGCATGGGTGCGTCGACGCCGCGACCCAGCATCAGCGGTTTCAAAATGTTATCCGCCATGCCGGTCAGCAGCAGGATGATGGTATGTGTGATCGCCGCAGCGGTTCCGTAATCACCACTCGACCAAATGTAAATGATGACTGGAACCGTGACGATTAGAGCCGGCACTTGGGCAATGCCCAATACGAGCGCGATCGCTGACAACACGCCCGCCGCCGGTACGCCGGCGAGCAGCAGTGCCAACCCGATGAGGGTTGCCTGGATGAAGGCGACGCCGACGACGCCTAGCGCGACGGCGCGGATGGTTGCCGTGGAGAGTTTGGTGAGGCCCTCGCCTGCCGAGGCGCCAGCAACACGAACGAAAATCGCCCGACTGCCGTGCGCGCCCGATTCACCGTATGCCATCAGGATGCTGGCGATCACGAATGAGACTATAAACAGCAACAGGCCGCTGCCAATGCTTGCGACAATGGCAACTGCTCGCTGGGCCAATTCGCCGATCTTCGGCTGCATGCTCCGCACGAATTCGGGCAGGTCGGCATGAGCTCTCGACCACACATCATGGACCTGCTTGCCGACCAGCGGCCATTTTTCAACGCCCTCTCGCGGAGCGGGTATTGTCAGCGTGTTTTGTTGCACGGCGCCGATAAAATGACGAACCGAGTCGGCAAACGAATTCATCAGCAATGCCATCGGAGTGATGATCAACACAAGCCCGACGATCACCAGAATAATCGAGGCGAGCCATTGCTTCCTGCTGACCTTTCCGGCAAGCCATTGATGCAACGGATACAACGTGACCGCCAAGATGATGGACCAGACCATCAGCGTCAGAAATGGCGAAAAGATTTGGTAGCACAGCACCGCCAATAGGCCGATCAAGCTGGCGCGAATTAACACATCCAGCAGAGGAGACGACGCTCGCTCGACTTCGGAATCTGTCTGTGGAAGGGATTTCATTGGTTTATCCTCTTGCAAAGTTCAATCGGCCACCCTGAATGTACTACGTGAGAATGGCGAGTAACAGTCGAATGAGTCTTCCGCACCTGTTTTGCCGCAGGGGCCGATGCACGAATTTCTGAGCACCGACTGGGTATCGCCGAATTCGGCAAGAGAAGGGCACAAGCGCAGAAAGAGTACCGAACATTCGTCAGGGCTGGAGTGGCGAGGCGGCCATGGGAAAAGCTAAAAGCGCAGATCTATTTAGGTAGCGAGGCATTTATTTGAGAAGTACCCAGCTCCGAAGAAGCGATTTGAAGAAATTCCGCAGGTACAGTTAGAAGCTGCCAAGCCGTCGCTGGGCCGGATATTTGCAAAAAGCGGGAAGAGGGCGATAGTCGAGGCACTCGATCATGGATATCGGCTTCATAAGATTGCCGCGCCATTCGCGCGTTCACGATGCAACGGTGAGCCGCAGACTCAAACAGCTCGAGTGAAGGAATTAAAGGATGTGGTACGGCAAGACCTGACCCAGCCAGCAGCAGGTGGGAGTTTGGACCTTTGTGAGGGGCTATTCCAGTCACTCCCTCCACGAGCTGTTAGAGCACCGCAGCGGGAGCTAGGCGCGCAGCTTATTTTGAACTCCTCTTTCCTTTGCTGGTCGAGGTTAGTTTCTTGCCGCCCTGCTCAAGGCCCCGAGTTAGTGATTCATTCTCGTCCTTCTTTTTCTGCAATCCTGACGGGAGGGTTCCCTTTTTTTCGGAGAACTGTTCAAGACCATGCGGAAGTTCGCCCGCCTCACGGCCGTGTTTCTCTTTTGCATCGACGTTCTGCTTTCCCTTTTCTTTACCTTTCCCTTTTCCTTCTGAGTAAGCGGCCGGAATCGCCACGCTCATGCTGAACGCAATTGCCACAGCTGATAATTTTATAAAAGTAGCATTCATGGTTTTTTTCTCCTCTAATTAGACGCTTGACCGCTATTTCGGGCCCTTGCCATGTCCTCCGCTGTTACCTTGACCACCTCCCGATGCGCCATGTTGATGCCCATTGCCGGCCCCAGTAACAATCCCGCTGGTATGGCCGACGGATCGACCGGACCCGCTCACAATGCCGCGGCCACCCTGATTCGTGGAACTAGAGGAAGTGCCGGAGGTCCGGCCCGAGGCGCTGACAATTCCGTTTTCCTGAGAATTGCTTCCGGAAATGCCCTTGCCATTGCCTTTACCTGTCACGGTAGTCGACGACTTTCCACTGCTGGTCGTAGTCGTACTCGTCGTACTGGTAGTTGTCGTCGACGCAGGCTGCTTGCCGCTCATGAGCTGACCAAGTTTGACATCATACTTTTGTGCAATTTGTCCCCAACCCATTCCTTCGGCGCGCATCTGGAGAATGCCATTGGTCGTGGTCGTGGAGTCGCCCGGAACCATCTGCCCGCCAACCAAAGAGGTGTGAAGCTGCTCAGATGTCGGTTGCATGATGTTTTGCTGCCTTAGGCTCTCCTGGGCTAGAGCCAAGGAAATCTTCACATTTCCGAATCCCATCTTCCCGGTTGGAAGAGCCTCGGTGGTGGTCGTCGACATATTCGTCGAGGGTCTGTAGTAGTGGTGGTCCACTGCCCGTTTCTAAGGTCGTTTACGACCTGCTTCGAATCAACGTTCTTAAGGAAGTAGCTGTAGTCATTGCTGATGTTGGTCGCCGGCGTGCTACTCCCAGAAGATGTCTGAGCAAAGTTCGGTGCCGGAGCCGCTGCCACGATCACTAACGAAACGGCGATCGCAAAAAAGTGGGTGACTTTTTTCATAGATAACCTCCTTTGTATTTACGTGTATTTACGCTTTTCCAAGAATTCTTTCGGTCTGTAAAATGATCTCCGTAGCGGTCGCTCGGTCTTTAAAAAATATTCCGTCCTTGGCAACCGTGCGGATTCGGGTCGTCTTGGAGCTTATGGCCTGTAGTTCAATCTCGATCTGACGCTCAAGTCCCTTGGCTTTTATCGCTTTCCCTTCGTCAGTCTTCTCTGTGCCCTCGATAGCCATTCCCATATCATTTAGCGCCGTTAGCGTGGCCCGCTCGACCTGTGGAAGGGGTGCTGTAAAAGTTCGGTAAGCAATCCCGTCCATAGTGTATGAAACTGCTGTACCGGTTGTTACGCCGGCACCCACGCCGAGAAGAGTCAGCGCCAAAGGAGCAGCGCAGCCATTCAGATGGACCAAACTAAGTGCAACCAATAAAAACGCTCTCGTTGAGGTTTGCTGCATGTTAACCACCTGAATTATATTCGCCTGCTACGTCAGCCGTCTTATAAACCGAGTTCCGCTCGGCTTTATGCCGTTGATGCTTGTTGTGCAGATGGATCATTCCCCGTGAACGACCAAGGGTTTAGGGAGGCAAAGTAAGCGACCGCGACTGTTGCCGGTTTCACCATTTGCTCCCTGACACCCATGGTGACCACGGGGTAATCAGTTCATAGCATCAACGTCGAGTGCGATATGTGCGCAACGCCTATACCAGAATAAAGGAAGGCATTTTCGTGGAGTCGGAGGTAATAAACGTGTCGGTTCGGCAAGTTGGCAGAGAAAAAATTACGCGATGATGGCAAAGTCGTTCGCGTTACCCATCAAAGACGTTAGCCGTCGATCGCGTCGGCTTAAAGTAAACAGTGCTCCTGAGAAGAGCCAAAAGGGCAGATCTATTTAGGAGCTACGCATTTATCGAGAAGCACACAGCTCCTAATAAAGGATCTTAAAGAAATTCCGCTGGTGCAGTTAAGAGCCGCCAAGCCGTCGCGGGGGCGGATCTTTGCAAAAAGCGGGAAGAGAGCGTTAGCCGAGGCATACGATCATGGATACCGGCTCCGTGAGATTGCAGCGCATTTGGACGTTCACTATGGCACGGTGAGCAGCACGCTCAAACAGATCGTGCAACCGAGGTGAAACAATGTGGTACGGCAAGAATTCACCCCAGGCTGGTGATACTTTTGCTCCGCGATGTTTAGAATAGTTTTGGGGAAGGTGCGCTCTCTTCCTAGTTCTAAGCGAAAAAATGTGTCAAGAAAAGCGGCACGCCATGCTGAATCAAGGAATTGCACAGCCCGACCATGCATGCCAAACCAGAGGTTTGATCGCTGCGCTGCGTTCAGAACGCCCCAAAGAGCTTGACGGAAAAAGCTGCCCCGGCCTATTGTGAGATTTATCCGGAGGTGCTTATGGCAACAAACCCCGAAACTTTGCATCTGGCCACTCATTCAGGTTGGTATCGCTATGACCGATCGGGCGAGGACTGGCATCCGACGGATCGCGCGCTCACGTTCTGGCAGATGAGCTGCATCCAGGTGGACCCGGAAAATCCCGAGCGCGTGTATATCGGCACCGAGCGCTCCGGCATGTTCGTTTCGGATGATGGCGGCAAAGAATGGATGCGCGCCAACCCCAACGTGCCGTGTTTGGCGATGTCCTCGATGCTCGCATTGCCGGGTCGGCTTCTTGTCGGCACCACACCCGCCGCGCTTTACGTGAAAGGGGATACGCGCTGGCAAGAAGTGAAAGGCGTACGGACAGGCGCGGTAGGCGGAACGTTTCCGCCCAATCCCGATTTTCCCGCACGCACGCGCGTTCTCAGCCGAGAGGACAAGCTTGGCGGCAGGCTCTTTGCGGGGATCGAAGTCGGAGGCATTCTGGTCAGCGACGATGAAGGCGAGAGCTGGTCGCCTGCGAACGAAGGGCTGACCGATCCGGACCTGCACCAGATTCTGCCTTCGAAAAAAAATCTCGGCCTCGTTGTCGCCGCCTGCGGTGAAGGCGTATCGCGCAGCACCGATCGGGGCTCGCGTTGGAAAAAAGTCACGCCGCCGGGCGGCCGCACCTACGGCAATGCGCTGGCTGAAGATGAAGACGGCAACATCTATTTGGGAATCACCCAGGACCGCCCGCGCACATGGACCCGCGCCGGCCGGGCCAAAACCGCGATATTCAAATCGCGCGACGGTGCCGACTGGGAGCTGCTGAGTGAAAACATGCAGGGAGGAGTGATGGATATGTGCGCCGCGCCCAGCGGGAAGGGAGTGTTGGTCGTCACAGCCGACGGCGAGGTTGTCGAGATCGAGCCATCCGGCCGCGCGCGGACGCTGATCGACGGCTTGCCTTGCATTACCGCGATCGCTCTGGGAGCGTAAAACATTTCTGGTTCCAGCCGCCTTATTCGTGGTGCGAAAAGAAACGCCGTCGCCTGCACGATCTCAATGCACGACAAGATAAAAAGAATCGCATGCGACTGGTTCCGCCGGGTGAAATTCTCAATGAGGGCTTTCTAGCGCGGGGTCTTTCACAACGTCGACGGAAATCTGGATACTCTGCAAATGCCCATGACCTGCGCAGCGCCGAGAAGGCGATGCCGGTTAGGATGAGAAAGAGGATCGAAGGCAACCGGAGTGTTCTGTACGCGAACTAAACGCGATCTTGTAAAGCTAAGTATTAAAGCTGATATTCAACCGAAGCTGCTTCACGCCCGAGGTAACACTTCATATGAGCGACAGCAATAAGAGCAACGTTCAAGTTCGCCTGGATTTGCCTTACGGCGGTGGGCCGCAGCGTAATCTTTGCGTCGACATTTACCTGCCCACGACTGCCGGGCCCCATCCGGCTCTGCTGTGTTTACACGGCGGCGCATGGCTGCGCGGCTCCCAACGGCAGTACAAGAGTTGGGCACCCTGGCTGGCGGAGCGAGGCTATGCCGCGATCGCAGTGGATTACCGCCTTTCGAGTCAGGTTAGTCCAGCTTGGCCGGGTGTGTGGGAAGATGTCTGCCGGGCATTGGATTGGCTGATTGCCAACGCCGCATCGCTGCATATCGATCCGGCGCGCATCGGCACCGTTGGCGATTCCGTTGGCGGCCACATGGCAGCGATGCTGTCGCTGCATGAAACGACAGCGAAACACATTCGCGCTATGGTTGGAGTCTACGGCATCTACGATCTGCCGGATTGGTGGCGCGTAACGCAGCCGCCCAAACGCACCGACGATCCCGTCGTCAAGCTTATGGGAAGATCTTACCCGGAGGCGAAAGAGGACTACGAGGATTTCTCCCCGATTCATCGGCTGCAGAAGTTCGCGGGTAAGCCGGCGGTCAGGTACCTCATCATACACGGCGACCAGGACGCGATAGTGCATCACAACCAATCCGAGCGGTTTGTTGCCGCGCTGCGCGTTAAAGACGCTTCAGTCGAAGATATGTTGATTCCCGGAGCCGGTCATCACTGGTTTACCTTGGCGGATGACAATCCAGCGCGCCGGCGCGTAAACGAAGAGCCAAATACCACCATAGCGCCTGTGCTCCTGCGGTTTCTTCAGCGCGGAGTATGACGTCGCCGAGTGAATCCGGAAAGATCCCCTTTACTCTGTCGTTAAGCTGCGGCTCCGGGGAAACTCCGCGGCCCCGCCACCTGATTGACATTAGTGGAGGGAAACGGTCGTTGGATTATCACAATACGTAATACGAAAGCCCAACACCGGGAGCCACTCGGTGATCAATTGCCACCGCCACTGCTGTCGGAGCCTCCGCGTATTCGTCCTTCATCGCGTCGGGCTTGGTCGATCTCCTCGTCGAACTTACGACCGATGCGCTCGCCCGCCATAATGAGCTGTGTGTCATCGAGTGTGGCGGCTAACGATGCTCGAATATCATTGCGAATTTCCATTGCGGGATCCCAGAAGAACCCGTAGACGCGATCCTCTGCGATATATGCGAGCGTGTCGTGGATGGCTCGAAGCCCATCTTCGATTTCTTTACGACCGCGTTCGCGCTCGCCGGTCTTTGACAGCGCGATCCCAAGGTACAGATGCACAAGCGGATCGTCTTTATCGAGCTTGACTGCTCTTTCCAACGTTTGTCGAGCTTCTGTGTCTTGGCCCGTTTCGAGGTATGCCCGGCCGAGGTATACCAGTACGCCCGGGCGAATCCGGTAGGGAAGCTTGTAATTCGGATCGGTGTCGGCTGCCCGCACCAAGTAGTCAATTGCATCCTTGGGCCGACCGGTTTGTAGTGCATTACGACCAGCGAAAACGTTGCCGCCGACATTGGAGCAACCCGCGATGATCAGTAACAGCGACAAGGAAGTGAGGACGCCAATACGCTTTGATGTCATAAAGCTTTACTCCTTATTAGTTTCTTCTGCGACGTTCGTCCCTGATTTTTTACGGATTTTCCGCGGCCGTTAATGCCACAACCTGGCGAGCCGGCGCTGTAGTCAAGGCATTCTAATAGAATCATAATGCTACAAGGATTAGTGATCCTCATGCGAGCACGGTCAAAGTGATGGTGAATGAGCCGATCAATCTTCGCGAGTGGAATTGGCCGACACCCTGACAAGTGGCACGCCAGTTGGCAAACTTTCTAAACTTTCGCTTGCCCCGCTGTCAATACTCTGCTTCATGTCCCTGCACCGTGCGCGCGGTCTCAAGCGCTTCTGGATCCGACCGTTTGAACTGTCGAACAGGTTGTCCTCCGGTATCTAGCGCAGTGAGTTGGAATGACTGGAACGATTGAAACATTTGGAACGATTGCAACTGTCTTCTCTGCATTGATGAGTGATATGCCAAGCACAACCATGGAGAAAATGACGGTTTTGCTCGGGTGCATCGTTTTCCCTTAACCAACGCTTTTCAGCCTAAAAAGTCGGACCTTAACAGCGTAGACGGTGCCTTGCATGTCATCTCACGTTGTTAAATCAAGAAGTTCCGTGGGGCGACGCGAGTAGGTGACTATGAAACGCTGATTCCTAAAGCACAAAGCACAACGTCAAAAGGCAAGACTTGAGTCTGATCCAGAGCTTCGAACCAATGGCTGTTCAGAAATTATCTTTGCGACGTTGGCGTACGATAGTTAGGCCGATCAGGCGGGAGACAACTACTGCTAGATAACCGACGCCGGCGAATTGTTCGAGCATCACCAGGACGCGTGCTAGCGAGGTTATCGGCAGAACATCGCCGAGGCCGGCTGCTGAAAGATTGGTGACGCTCAGAAAGAGGAGTTCTAGAAAGGTCCGAGGCTCTCCGGGACGGGTCGCGCCGGCGAAGCTGGCCGGGTACCACGTCTGACAGACCAGATAAACGTACGCGAATCCCCAGGCGAGCAGCGTGAAGGTGGCGCCGGCGGCGAACAATTCGTCCCTCGTCACCCGGTGATCCCCCATCATGTAGGCGATCAGACTGCCCGCGGTGTAGAAATACAGCGCCGCCTCCAGTAGCGACGACCAAATTAGCAAGTGCGGATCGACGTACAATGCGGAGAGAAGTGACAAAAGGAACGCTGGAATCGCAATCACCCACG
Organism: uncultured delta proteobacterium; assembly: GCA_963745835.1. Taxonomy (GTDB): domain Bacteria; phylum Desulfobacterota; class Binatia; order UBA9968; family UBA9968; genus WHTF01. Next base: position 103,262 of record CAVUZH010000022.1, on the reverse strand, counting down.
CGATCCAGTTGATCGCAGGACTGCGACTTACGACCCAGACTGCCAGCGCCAGTACGATGACGGAGAACGCGCCGAGCAATGCACGCCCGCTGTGCACCCCATCGAATGCGGCGTAAAGCAGCAGGCTCAAGAACTGTGCCCCGAGCAGGAATGCAGATGGGTGATAGCGCACAAGAATGCGCTGGCGCAAGAAGGAAATCGTCTGGTCATTCATGATGAGGGCTCAGTTTATGAAGTCCATACTAAATTAATGCCGGCAAAGTAAATCCCAGGCACTTTGCCTCTGTTTTCACCTGATGCTCCAGCATGCGGGTTTCTATCTTTACACTCTGACGAGCCACGATTCCCCTCCCGTAACCTAGGCAATGCGGTTGCCTTCTACAATCGAATATAGTGGAAGTCTGTCGCTAAGTTGCGGCTCCGGGGAAACTTCGCGGCGCCACCACCTGTTTGACATTGGTGGAGGAAACGGTCGTTGAATTATCACAATACGCAATACGAAAACCTGACACCATGACCTTGTCACACTGTTTATGATCTCAGCCGACGGCCCTCCCAGTTTATGATTCTTGCGCCCGGTGTCGAGACTGTGGCGAGCTCAAAGAAAAACGATAGGTGTTTGGAAAATTCCGTCGACCGACCAATTCTTGACCAAACAATTTCTTGCCAAAAACGGGATGGACGCCCACACCATCAAGTTTCGTAAGATTGGCGGGTCTCGTGATCGCTTTTGCGGCGCTTCAAACCGGACAAATCAGCGCGACTGTATTGTCGACGGCCTATGCTTTTAGGCCCAAGAAGCGGGGATGAAAATAGTCGCGTCTCCTGCCGATTGGGAGACATTCCCATGGACGTGTGTTGTCATCAGGAGAAACTGGGCCGCCGTTAATAGAGAGATCATCGTGAAGTACGTGAGAGCCGTTCACCGCGCGACCCAGTGCGCTTTACGACAGAGCCAATTGTGAAGATGCGGTCCGGATATTGGGCCTCATCACGAAATTTGACGACAAGACGATGCGATGGGCCTTGGAGGCTCGATCCAGCAAAAGATTTATAACTTGCCAAGCTTAATACAGCGGTGCTCCAGATAGCCGCAGAATGGTTGCTCAGGGAAGGATTCCTTTCAAGGCGTTTTGCCACCGCGAGAGGATAGTCGACACCAGGTATTATGAATCGGCTATGAAATAGAAAGGCGTCTGTGTGATAGGAGAAGTCATACTTACGGTCACACGGCATCATCGATTGCGCTGCAAGAGCAATCTCCTTGTGTGCGGGTTTTTACGATTCGCGCAACTAGCGAACAAAAATTTGTTTTGTCATAGGCTAAGAACGAGGAAGAGGCACCGATTGCGAAAAGAACGTTGCTGACGCGGCGAGCATTGGACGGAATTGCTTATGGGTCATCGCATCGGCTTCCATCCCTCTTTCTTCAAGTCTGCATATGCCTTTTTGATCGGAGTATAGTCGAAAATAGTTCTCACATCCGGAACTTGGGTAGCATTAACCAACTCAGCACGGGTCTTTACTTCTTCGTTAAGCGTCTCATCACTAATCCATCCCTCCTCGGTCATGCTGCCCAGCGCGATGTCATAATCGAGCGACAAGGCTTCCACCGGCAGCGGATTATGTTTAGAGACAATGGCGACCGTCTGCTCCTTGAAACGTCTCGCATGTTCGCGCCCTTTTGCCAGCCCGCGCATAAAGCGTTCCACAGTCATCGGTCTTTCCGCTAGAAACCGGTTGGAAACCGCCACACCGGTGTACACCATCTGTATTTCCGTGCGAAAATCAGCAAAAATTCGCCCTTTGTCCGGGCCTATCTTGGTAATTTCCCCGGCAGTCAGTGGCGCGGCATCGACCGCACCTGCGAGAAACGCAGGAAGCTTTGCATCATTACTGCGCACGGCGATGAACAAAACGGATTTAGGATTGATGTGATGTTTTTTTAGCAGCAAAAGCGTTGCGAGGTGACCCGTATCTCCGTGGGTGTTAATCGCAATCTTTCTACCGATCAGGTCTTGCATTGTCCGAATTTCAAGTTTGTTCGTCACCAGTTTATACCCGGGTCGTGAAAGGTTGGTATAAATAACCTTGACAGGTCCGCCGCGGATGGCCGCGCTTATGGCCGAACTGCCAGAGGAGCTGAAATCCAATTTGTTGGCGACAAGAGTTTGGGTTGCAATTCCGCCACCCACTATAATCCTATTCAGAGTCAATCCCTCTTCGGTGAAATAACCTCTTTCGAACGCAACCAAATGGTCCATGTAGGACGCAGTGAACGTAGCATAAGACACGCTGACTTCTTCGGCATGAGTGGAGCCGAGCCATGCGAAGATCAGCGATGCGGCAACAACTCGGCGCGCGACGTCAGTTCGAATGTTCAGCACCTGTCACTCACTTTCTCATTCTGAGCTTTTTCAGGAATGGATTGGCGAGGGATCGATCACGTAAGATTATCTTGCTGCAGTTTTAAACATCGATCTTATCACCAGCGGTCGTGACAACATCTGTCCAGGCATTTTCCGTTACATTTTTTTCCTAATCGCACACCCGAAAAACCTGCCATCACCATAATGTATTCGATCCGTGTGCTTCATGTGAAACCGGTGCGAGCACTTGATAGGGATCTCCATATTGACTAGCCGCTTCGATTACTTCCGGATGATGCAGCAGCGACCGATCGAGCATCCCGTACTTGTCAACAACGAGCCGATTGTCGATGTAAAGGCGAGCGTTCATGACCGAGCCGTCCACATGTCGAAAGTTCGGGTGTTTGCGGTCGGTACCTAGACCAGCCCAAGGCATCTTGCTAATGAGTTCCCAGTGCATCGGATCGTCGATCCCGTGGGCAATCGAAGCCTTAGGGTGATAGCCGAACATAATTTCGATCAAACGATTTGATCCCGGAACCTCTTCAAAGAGTCTGCGGCATTCCTCTCCGATCTCTCCTCCACCGTCAACTTCCACCACCCAGCTGTTCTTGACCTTCCAGCGCATTGGCTCGGATAGCATGCCGGCCACACCCTGGACGCAACTTAAATAGAGTTCTCCATCTGCGTTTCCGTCGCCATTGAAAACGCCGCAACGACCCCACGGAAAATGGCAGCGGCCCGGTGGATCGCCGGCGCGAAACTGCATGCCATAAAGGCGTTTGCCGTCGTAGGTAGCAGTCAATTTAGTACCCAGATCGTCTTCGACTCTAACCACGCGGCCAGAGGCAACCACCTCCCGTACTTTTTCAGCCAACTTCCACATAACCTTGTTAGGAAATTTCGCATAATCGCGCGCCAAGAGACCGGGAGTGCCCTCGAAGTAAACGAAGTACGGTTTTAGCCTTCGCTCCTTGAGCTGGGTGCCGCTTTCTTCGCGCTGCCGACCCATCGCTCGATGCTTTGGGGTGAAGGTGATGAAAACTGGCCAAACCCATATAGCGACGTCCGAGGCATGCATGGCTTGTAGCACCGCGTCGGGAACATGCCCGTAGCGGGAAATCGGTTCAGTAATTAACGACATCGGGATGGCACCGTGCATCTTGAGCCCTGCAGTGAGAGCTTCGATACTCACGGGGTCGCTTCGACGGTCTGCCAAAAGTAACACTTGGTCTCCGGTCCGGATATCCGCCGCCTCAATCATGTTTTTGACTCCGAGCATCATGTCGGAAATCGGACTGCTAATCATAGTTCTTCTCCTTTTTAGTCTTCCCGCAAAAGCGCCATGTTGCCACACAATGGTAGGGAACAGCTAAGCACCTGAATCTACCAGCACGAGAACGAGCTAATCGTTCTTGGTGCTGAACTGGAAAATTAAAGAATTAGACCCGTTGTAAAAGCGACGGCTTCAGCCATTATCCCGATGATAAGCGTGCTCCAACAGCCTGCGGCATAGCAGCAATGATCGCGCAGTTTCAATGATGTGGTCTATTTTCACTCACCTGCAGACGATTGCCGAATGGATCGTAGAAATAAACCGTCTGCGTATTTGGTTCATGCCACGGGATGCGATTGCCGAACGGACCCCAGTATTTCTCAACGTTGGTTAATTTCGAGACGAACGCCTCAAATGACCCAATAGGAACCTTGACATCCACGTGAGGGCCACGGCAGTAGTGGCTTCGTTGCGTCATCTGCGACACTTCATGAAGGATAAACATCTGCCCCGTCTCCGCTACCACCAGTGATGCTTGGCGATCCCCTGGTACCGGGTCGGTTCGACTCAAACCGAGCGTATCCAGGTACCAACTCTCCGCAAGCGGTAAATCCGTCACCTCGAGTCGGACATGGTTGATGCGACGAAGTCCCAAGTCTCCCTGACCGGCGTCAGTGCTCTTTTGTCCGTCACGCCGTACCGAAAACTCGTAGTTGAAATCATGGATATCTCGTATGAAGAGGGACGCGGCAATCGGACTAGGCTGCGCATATTCTATGGGTCCCTCATAAGCGATCTTTCGCTGGTTTAAAGCAGCGATTACACCTGCCAAACCGCGGTCATCGACCTCGAATCCCCATACAGGTCCTTCTAAAGGACGAATCGTCGGCGGAATCGGTTGATCTTCGAGCGACAGACCGAATCCTCGGTGGTTTGCTAACGTAAAGAATGCCATCTCCGGAACTTCACGATTAAGCCCACGCAGGTTGACATTTACGAGAGCATTAAACCGCGCGCCCAGGACATCGGTAAAAAAAGACAGTGACTTTCCCAAATCGTTGGTCGGAATAACTCCGTGATCGATTCGGACAACGCTAGGGGTTGATTTACTCATAGCTCACTCCTTTTTATTCTAAAGAAATTGCATCCGTGACAATCTCATTCTTTCAAACCGGTCAATGGGCGTAGACTACCTAGAGACCGCGTTTTCCCATAGAAAGCTTCTAATCAACGCTCTGCGTTCTTTCGTGACGAGCGCCGAACTATACAACTCCGGATTTCAGCCGAGGCTTCACTTCCTCAAGCAACAGTCGCATTTGTCTTTCAACATCAGAAGAAGCCAAACGGGCAACGATTACTGTTAGCCCCGCATCTACATACGTTCGGAGAAGTTCGACGCAGTCGTCTGGTGTTCCAAAGATAGTAAAGAGATGATTCAAATTCGCCTTCGGCTGACGAAAAAAATCCACCACCCACTTCCACCCCTCTTCCATCGCCTTTTCCCGGTTTGTATTCAGATTGAACGTGGCATAGATAGCCGATGGCAAATCCCAATTTCGTCTGCCATAGGTTTCCGCGTAAGCCTGAATTTTATTCCGGTTTATCGCGAATTTCTCTACTGGGCGAGAGCCCGACGTGAACCAACCGTCGGCCAAGCGCGCGACGCGCTTGAAAGCGTTTTCGCTACGGTCTGCGGTTATCCATACTGGGATGCTCGGCTTTTGAATGGGATGAGGTAGTATGCCGACATCCTGGAGCTTGTGATATTTGCCTTCGAAGCTTACCGTTTTTTCTGTCCACAACCGCTTCATGATTTGGATCGACTCGCTAAGTCGACCGGCCTTTTCGGAATACGGAACGCTGCATGCTTCGAACTGATGCTGTATATAGGGTAAGGAGGGCGCGACACTGGCGCCAATTAGGACACGACCCTGTGAGATCACGTCAAGCGTCGCCAGAGTGTGGGCTAGCAATACCGGGGAGCGCAAGGCGGGAAGAAGAGGCACCGTGCCCACTTTGATGCGGTTTGTTTTCATTGCAAGGGAAGCCATCAAGGCTAGACAATCACCCCTCGCCCTGTCTAATACCGTCACGCTATCGCCAATCCACACGTGATCCATGCCGAGCTTTTCAGCAAGCGCGGCCTCTTCCCACATGGTCTCAAATCCAGGCTCCATCCCGTCGTCGCGAATCAAATGCCGTGTGTGGAGGAGGACTCCGAATTCGACTCCTCCCGACATATTTTTAATCTCAGTTGCAATCATGTGGTAACCCTATGAGCGTACCATACTGACACCGATACGAGACAACCTGCAAGAAGTCAGTCGTCTGAAGGACTGCACAAGACCATTTGTCTTCTTGGTTGGCTGCCGTATAAAGCCAATCTAATGGCTTTCATATCTACCTCGAAAGCCCCAGAAAACGATCGGTACCACGCCGCGTCCAACGGTTATAGGATCACAGATCCTATGGCACTCCCTGTTCGGGGGCCAACCCAATTGTGGCTCACGGCGTGGCGTACCCATCGAATCACAGCAACGCCGAGTTGTCTATGTGATCAGGGACGGGATAGCCGCCAATCGGACCATATGTTCTAAGTCAACCGCATCGAGGCTCACTATCCCATCCCAGCCGGTTAAACTTCTCTCTCAGGCAAACGCCTTGGTGAGATCAAACGCGATTCTCCTCCCAACCCATTGTCTTCAACAGCTTGAAACGAGCGCAGCGATTGCGATGGAACATTTGGAACGATTGCAACTGTCTTCTCTGCATTGATGAGCGATATGCCAAAACACAACCAGTGAGAAAATGACGGTTTGCTCGCGGCATGTTGTTAAATCAAGAAGTTGCCGTGGTCCGATAATCATCATCTAGCAGGCTCCTTCGAGAGGCCGACGTTGATTCGCTAAACCGTCGGGGATACAAGAGATTCAGACCTTCGAGGAGGAGAGAATGTTGCAACGTGTTTTGCGGGCGGCGCTGACGATCGCCGTGCTTGTTTTTACGTTACCCATCACGGTTCTGGCGCAGATCACGCCGGAGCTGATCGAAGCGGCGAAGAAGGAAGGCGAGGTGATGTTCTACGGCGCCATCACCGTCAGTTCATCGAAAGCCATCGGCGATGCCTTCGAGAAGAAATACGGCATCAAATTGCGCCACTGGCGCGGCGATGCGACTGAGCTGATCAATCGTTCGCTAGCCGAGGCGCGGGCGGGCAAGCCAGGATTTGACGTGACCCTCGGCAATGAAGTCGTCATGGCCAGCCTCGATGAGAAAAATCTCTTTGCTGTATTCGAGCCACCAGCGGCAAAAGGCTATCCCAAGCAGTTTCTCGATGCGGACAAAAAAATGACGCCCTGGCGGGTGCTCCCATACGGCATCAACTTCAACCATCAGCTCTTGAAAGCGTCGGAGGCGCCGAAGACCTGGGAAGAACTGGTAGATCCCAAGTGGAAGGGCAAGTTCGGCATGGCCAATCCTGGGATCCACGTGACCACACTGCAGTTCGTTCTCAACCTCGACAAGCTCATCGGCCCGAAATGGCTCAAGGTCGTCGAAGGCTGGGCGAAAAACGATCCGCGGGTCGGACGGAGCCTTGCGGATACGATCCAGCCGCTGACTTCCGGAGAGGTTCAGGTTGCGCTCGGCTACATCAAAGATAAATACCAGTATCCGGGACCGATCGAGTACGTCCGCATGAACAAATACCTGTCCTCGCTGAGTTTCGTGGCGATCAACCGTCAGGCGCCGCACCCGAATGCGGCGCGCCTGTTCACGGATTTTTTTGTTGGCCCTGAAGCGCAAACCATCTTCGGTAATTACGGCGAGTACGTGTTCCACCCCGAGGCCGACCACAAGTTCAAAAAAGATGTAAAAGACGACCAAATCGTCGTAATGTGGCTGCCGAGTAAAGAAGAGCTGGAGAGCTGGAGCAAGAAGTTCAGGGAAATGTTCAGTTAGGAGAATGGAGGATCGAGCTCAGAGTTGGAGATGGAGCAACTACGCGGCGACCGCTGGACTGGCTGGGGTGTCGGAGGTTCTGAGCACCGATTGGACCTGGCGCAATCGGCAAGAACGGGCACAAGCGCAGAAGCGGGATTAGGAGTTGGTTAGGGACGGAGTGGCGAGTCGGCCCTGTGAAGAGCTAAGAGGGCAGATCTATTTAGGGAGCGAATCGTTATCGAGAAGCACGCAGGTCCTAACAAGGATCTTTAAGAAATTCCGCGGGTACAGTTAAGAGCGGCCAAGCCGTCGCTGGATCGGCTATTTGCAAAAAGCAGATGCAAGGCGATAGCCGAGGCATACGATCATGGGTACCGGCTTCATGAGATTGCCGCGTATTGGCCGTTCACTATGCAACGGTGAGCCGCAGACTCAAACAGATCGAGCAAACGAATTGAACAATGTGGCATCGCAGGACGGGTCGTCTCGATCTGGCGAAGCAATACTTCCATCGAGAGATCCAGGTTGGAGGTAATGTAGCGGGAGCTTATTCGGGCCTTGCTCAGATATTTTACGCCACAAAGCAGTACAGTGATCTCAAGCAAATTGCTGCCCGTGCAGAAGCAAAAAACTCTTTTCCACCGCGTATCCGACGATTTCTGGCGCTGCGAGAGGGAAGGTATGCAGACTACGTATGGGAAGCTTCGGTTTTCCGCCGCGTGACTGCCTACGGTCTCCTCGGCGTCGTGCTGATACTTGGCACCTGGTTTGTCTATCTGCAGCAGATCGAAGGGTTCGAGCCGAAACGCCTTGGCTACACCGTAATAGTCCTGGCCGGAGGGATGATTTTTTGTTGCTTTGTAGTGCCGCTCTACGATGCCTTTGCCTTCGGATCCCGCGCCAACGGCACGGACCAAAAGGATCTCCTTTATTACGTATTAGTCGTCGGGCTCATTGAGGAAGCGTTAAAGATCATTCCCGTGCTCCTGGTCATGTGGCTGACCCGTGCGATCGATGAGCCTTTGGACTACATCATCTACGGCTCTATATCGGCGCTCGGTTTCGCCTTCATGGAAAACCTGCTCCCCGGCTATGAATGGAGACTCGGAGCAATCTCCTCCCGCGCATTGGGGGGCTGTTGTCCTGCACATGACATTCACTTCATTAATTATGTACGGACTCTTCTATAGCAGGTACCGCGCCCAGAAGAAGCCGCTTCAGTATTTTCTTCTCGCCTTTGGAGCAGCATGCGTCCTCCATGGGATCCTTGACTTCTCAGTCGACAGAGGCTGGAGCATTCTCGGTCTTCTAATATCGACTTATTGCATCCGGCAGTACGGTGTCTTTATCAATTCCACCCTGAACCTTTCCAAGCTAACCCGGAGCGGCCGAAGCGACAACTTGAACTCACCGAGTATCTCTGCTATTCGCTGGCCGCCCTCGTGATGCTGCAGTATATCGCAATGGCGGTAAAGTACGGCCCGGGCAATGCAAACTCAACTTTCTTCTGGACAGCTTTTTTCTCGTATTTTGGCTGTGCGTAATTCTGGTAAACCTCGGGAACCTCGACATGCGAAAGCGTCCATGGCTGCCATTTTTGAGGAGGAAGGCAAAGTTTCCATTTTTACAGTGACGACGAGCCCGTGCGGCTCGTTATCGGATAACGACAACTCAGCTTTATGCAGATCACAGGTCCATTTAACCATGGCCAGACCAAGCCCGCTTCCCATTTCCTGCGTTTTGCTGCCACGCGTGAAACGCTCAAGCACTTTCTTTTTTTCGTTATCAGGAATGCCGGGGCCGCTATCCGCGACCAACAATGCCCCGTCTTCTTTCAGGCAGATGTTGATACGGCCTTCTCCGGGCGTGAACTTTACCGCATTGTCGACAAGGTTCCGGACCATGATCGCTAAAGCGTCTTCGTTTCCGTGTACTCTGACACCAGAAGCAATGTTTATATCATATTGCTGCTTCTTCTCAGCAGCGATAGCGGAATATTCCCCAACGATATTCTCAACCAGTTGGGAGAAGTCGAGGTCTCGGAATTCAAGATCACTACTTTGCATTCTGGCAAAGGACAAAAGCTGAGTGACCAGATGCGAGGCGCGATCAATGGCCGCTTCGAGATTGTCGAGCCCTTCCCGGCAGGCTGGCACATCGCCCGCTTTTTTCAAGAGAACCTGGGTTTGCATCTTCATGACGGCGAGCGGTGTACGCAGTTCGTGGGCGGCATTGTCGGTAAATTCCCGCTCGCGCTGCAGGCTCACTTCGAGCCTTTGCAGCAGGCGGTTCAGGGCTCGCATCAGCGGCACGATTTCTTTCGGAATACGTGCGGCGTCAATCGGGCGCAGATCGCCGGCATCGCGCTTGTCAACCGCCTCGGACACGGCGAGCAAAGGCTGCAGGCTGCGGGTTGTGCCCCACCACACCAGCAGGAGCAATAAAGGAATAAATACTAGCGCCGGCGCAAAGAAACTGAACAGAATTTGCAAGATCAGCTCGGCCCTGATTTTATAACGCTCGGCAACCTCAACGGTAATGCCGGCAGGATCATCGACAAAGACGAAAAAGCGCCACCATACATCGCCAATCTTCTGGTCAGAAAAACCCAGCGGTGCGTTCACATCGGCAAATTCGACAGCATTTTGCGACTCGGTAACAAGGTGATCTCCCTTCCAGATACGAAAGGAAATATTTTTTTCGTAGCGGTGGTAGATGTCGGGCCGCTCCGCGCCCAGTTCGATCTCGTAACTTTCATGTTCGCGCACTTCGTGCTCAGTAAGTTGTAACAACACCTTGGCAGCATGAGAAAGCTGGGCGTCGTAAACTTCTGAAATTTCATGATAGGCCGACCACAGGGCAAAGGCGCCGACCAGACACCCGGCGAGAATAATCGGGATACTGATAAGGCTTAGCAGGTGAAGCCGAAGCGAATATTGCCGGACCTGATCCATCAGGCCTCCGTTTCCGGTGGCACCATATAGCCGATCCCCCTGATCGTCCGGATCAGGTCTTTGCCAAGTTTACGGCGCAGTGCCGAGATATGCACCTCAACTGTATTGCTTTCAAACTCGCCGCTATCCCAGTCGTAGATATGGTCTTCGATCTGTGCCTTGCTGAGCACCCGGCCAGTATTTTCCATTAGAACCTGCAAGATCGCGAGTTCGCGGCCCGAGAGTTTCACGAAATCCTGGCCTTTGCAGACTCGCTTCGCCGCCGGATCAAAGACAACATTCCGCCATTTGATTTCCGGACTGGCGCGCCCCTGCGAACGGCGGATCAGCGCCCCGGCGCGGGCGATTAACTCGTCGAGATCAAACGGCTTAACAAGATAGTCGTCAGCTCCGGCATTCAGGCCTTCAACGCGGTGCCGGACAGCATCCCTCGCGGTCAGGAAAAGGACCGGGCGGTCGTCGTTAACCGCCCGCAACTCTTTCAGCAGATCGAGGCCAGATTTTTCGGGCAGGCCGATATCGAGGATAACAAGGTCGTAAGGCGTGGCTTTCAATGCCGCCTGCGCATCCTCTGCCGTCTGGCACCAGTCCACGGCATAGGCCGTTTTCAGGCCTTCTGCTGTGGCTTTGCCAAGCATGGCATCATCTTCGACAAGGAGTATGCGCATTCATCCGGTCTACTGGTTATAACTCTTCCTGCCGCCATCTTTCATCTTTTCCTCACCTGCGCAAGCGCGGCCTTGATTTCCTGCCTGCGCCCGGCATCCGCAAGTTCACGGCCCGGACGGGCTGGCGCTTGCAGCGCCCGTTCCAGATAGGCCTTCGCCTCATCATAACGACCGTCCTGAAGCAGAAAATCACCATAAAAGAAATTTGGGTCAATCCCGTTGGGATTCAAAGAAAGCGCCTGCTTGAGGTTCTTTTCCGCCTTATCGTTGTCCCCAAACCCAATCGGCCAGCCGGGCACCTGGTAATAAAGAGAACCCAGGGAAGTATATGCAGAGCCGTCCAGTGCTGTCGGATCTATTCGCAATGCCGTTTCAAACAGGCCCTTGGCTTTTTTAACTTTGCCAAGAGCGGAGATGCCTTTGACAATCCCGGCATCGGTCGAGAGGATAATGCCTTCCCAGATCAGGACTTCCGGCCGGTTCGGGTAGGCCGCGCTAACCTTGGCGGCATGGTCCTTAAGCTTGTGAATGGCGTCAACCTTGGCATCCTCACCGGCTACCTGGTATTTGATCCGCGCCCAGTCCTGCTGGAGGAAAGCAATTTGTTCCGCGACCGGATCGAGCTGTTGCTGTGAAGGCGCCGTTGCCTGTTGCGTATAACCGTAGTCCTGCGCAAAGACGGGAACGGTAAGGTTCAGGACCAGAGTCATACTAAGCAGCCGTGTTTTCTTCATCTTTCTTCTCCTTGTTTTTATATTCGGTAATTACCTCACTCCCGGCAACGCGATGGGCTTCAAGCCCCTTGTCGATTACGCCGGGCAGCAAAAAGCTGACGAACGCATAAAGCCGTTCGGGCCAGCCGATCCGCACGTCTTTTTCCTGTGTTAGAATCGCCCGCAGGATGCGCGCGGCGATTTTGTCCGCCTTGTCGACATAAACGTGGGTTTGCCGGTTGAAATCGGCGATTGCACCTTCGTTCATGTTTGTCTGGACGGCGCGGGGCGCGATATGCGTCAACACGATGCCACTATCGTAAAGCTCGCGGCGCAGGGCGTCGTTAAACCCTTTTAGCCCCGCCTTAGTCGCCACGTAGCAGGAATAGTAGGGAAGCGGAATAAGGCCGGTCATCGAGCCGACATTGACGATATGGCCGCTGCCGCGTTTTTTCATGCCAGGCAGTACGGCCTGAATGAGACGAACCGGCGCTAGCAAATTGATGCCGATAATCTGCTCGGCGTTCTGGTTTTCGCACCAGTCGAGCACGTTGATACCGGCCATGTTGACGAGAATGTCCGGCGGATTTGCCGCAAGCCGTTTGCAGAGCGCATCGATGTTTTCGGCAAGATCGCCATCCTTGCTACGGTCGTGCAGATGGACGATGGCGCCCTCTTTTTCCAGCAACCTGACAACCGGCCGGCCCAGCCCGCCGGTCCCGCCGGTTATATATACTGTCCTGCCTTTAAGCCGCATCACGCTCTTCCTCGCCCTTGTGCGGGATAGACCGAAACACGTCGGCAAAAAGCAAAAACGTATTTTGCGCAACTTCGATAATCGCTGCCTGGTCCGCCGGGTCGTCGATTTTTGCCATCAGGCTTTCAAAGAATTTCATATGCTTTTGATCGAGCGCCCCGTGCGAGTAAAGGTAGGAAAAGGCACTGTCGGGCAGGCCCAGTCCGTTTTTCACGGCATCTGCGCCATGCGTCGCGATCTGGGTGCTGGTGCTCTCCAGCATGAAAACCATACCTAGGAACCCGACCGGGTTTTTGCGGACAATGTAATCATAGTTGTAGGCAACCATCACCTGCGTGGCCAAATGCGGGGTCGCGTTGCGCGCCTCTTCCTTGCTGCCGCCTGCGGCCTCAATGTCATTGAGAATCCACTCCTCATGCCCGACTTCTTCTTCCAGATATTCGATGATCGCTCCTTGCAGCCATTTCTTGCTTTCGGGCAGCCGTGCGCCCATCGCCATCAGGTAAGGCACTGTGTGTTTGACGTGATGATAGGCCTGCGTCAGGTAAGCAATATAGCTGTCGACATCGATCTCGCCGCGCAGCCCGTCCTGAAGCTGCGAGACGTTGTAGAGCACCTGTCGCTGCGCTTCGGTTTCTTTAACCAGCCGTTCGTAGAAGCTCATCGTTACTCTCCTTGGCAATAAGTGATTGGTACTTGGCGAAAATAGCCTTGCGGCGCGGTCTTCCCGTGCCGGTCAGTGTGCCGTCGTGCATCGTAAAGGGTGGCACCAGATGAAAGTCTTTGACCTGCGCGTATTCCGGCAGGACCTTGCTAGCCGTTTCCACGGCCTGCGTGATATCGGCTGTTTCGGTTGCAGATACGATCAGGGCGCTCAGATAAGGCCGGGCGTCGCCATAAACGACGGCCTGCTGGATTTCCGGCCTTGCGAGCAAATGGCTCTCGATCCACTCCGGCGCGATATTGCGACCGTAAGAAGTAATCAGAACATTTTTGCAGCGGCCTTCGATATGCAAAAAGCCATTTTCATCGATGTGACCAAGATCGCCGGTTTTAAATTCACCTTTATGCGGACTGCCGAGATAGCCGAGAAATGCCGGATTGCGAACGACGACTTCACCGTCTTTCACGGCAAGATCAATATGCGACAAAACCCTGCCGACTGTGCCCGGCCTGTCCTGCCCCGGCGTATTCAGCGCCACCACCGAGGCACATTCCGAAAGCCCGTAGCCTTCATAAACCGGCAGGCCCAGCGCCCGCGCCTGCGTTACAAGCTCAGGCGCAACCCGTGAACCGCCGACCGCGAGGAATTTAAGGCAGGGCAAAGAAAGCTTCGTTCCGGCAACCGCCTGCATCAGGCCGCGCAGCAGTTCCGGCACCAAGATCGCTGCGGTAATTTTATCTGTGCTTATGGCGTGGGCGAGCTGGACGAAATCGGGCTTAAACGGATCGCCCATGCCGATATGACCGGGACTGCAAACATGGGCAGTGCCTGCTGCCAGCAAGGTCGCATGAACCCCCGCAATATTTTCAAGCAGAACCGAAAGCGGCAGCACCGACAAATGTCGCGCGGCAATCTCGGCACCCAGCGTATTGACCAGACTCAGCGCCACCCGGTCCATTGCCGCCTTCGACAGGCAGACTCCCTTGGGTGTGCCCGTCGTACCGGAAGTAAAGGTGATTTTTGCCGTGCCGGAAGGAATTGAATTTGTATAAGCGGCATCGGTGTTGCTGATGCCTTCCGCTGTTACGATATGGCTGATCCCGGCAGCCTTAATAACGTAATCGCGCTGCTCCGCCGAGAAAAAGGGCGGCAGCGGTACGCAAACAATTCCCGCTCTTATGGCAGCGAGATCCCACAAAACCCATTCGATACCGTTCTCAAGCGCCAGCCCCAAGACCTTCACGGAATCAAGTCCAAGGGCAATATCGTCAACCGCCGCCGCCAGCTCTTTATAGGTAAGCGTCTGGTCATCACCGATCAGCGCGATTTTATCAGGCTTATGCCTGCTTATGGCTTCAAGTATAATGCTCATATCCTATGTCCTGTAATGCAGGCGCGGGAACAGGCGCGGGCGGCAATCCTGGTACTCCGCCCCCAGCGCTTTCTTCAGCCGCGAAACGCTGTGCGGGACCGACCCGGCCAACACGCGCGGCCTGGTGTCGTAATAACTTCCCCAGTTCTGGCCGTCGCTTTGAACGGCTTCGAGCGAGGCGTCGCAGATTTTTTGCGGGTTGAGGCCAAGCTTTTTAAACGTTCGGTGCAGGTAATCCGTGCCGGTTACGGTGGCATAGTCGATGCCATTGAAATTGAGATACGAGGCCAGCGCTGCGAACAGGAAGATCGACGCCCCGCCACCGGCGGAAGCAAGATTGCCGATCTCGGCAATCCGCTCCCGCGGGGTACGCAGAACTTGTTCAATTGGCGCGCCGGTGTAGTTTTCAAGAAACAGCGGCTCTTCTTTGGCGTAACGAAACCCGGCCGCCGCCAGAATTGTACCGCCGGCATCCCGAACGCTCATCAATATGGGGTAGGATACGGCAATATCGGCCTTGTAGGCTCGGACATAAACTGCCCGTATAAATGCCTCCACCCGTCCCCGCTCAGGCTGACACCGCGCGGTGATATCGATGGCGGTAGGCATCAGCTTGCTAATCCGCGCCACCGAATCAGGCCGCAGGTAAAGATTTGCCGTATAAAGATCGTTCTCGTTTAGCTTCAGCTTAAGCAACGCAGACTCCTTAAGTTATACTCAAGCGTTGCTTTTAAACCTGAAGGGAACCTGAAGGAGAAATTTATATTAGTAATATTAAATTTTGACCAACTTAAATTCTCTTGCACAATGCCGTACACAGTTTTTATTCTTACATTAATTTTATTTAACTAAACCAATAGGATGGTGAAGCAATGTCGGTCTTCACGACTACGACAACAGGCTTAACAGAAGTTTATAAACTAAATTTCCTTGAGCGCTGAAAAAGATCGCCCGCAAACCAAGGGGACTCTGGGGCCAGGTCTTGTAGTGCCACATCAGTCCTGATGAAAGGAACTCCGTTATGACGAGACCGCTCCGACTTGAATTGCTAGTGCGATTTATCATCTGACCAGCGCAGCAACGCGCTGGCAATGTGTTTTTTACCGCTGGATATCGCGCAGTATTGCTGCCCTTACAGGCTTGCCTTCCTTCAAGAGTTTTTTGATGCCGCTTTTGATTTTGCCCCCTTGAAACCGAACCATCGTTTTCTACACAAAAAAGGATCGGCCAATGTCGACTCCGGAGGACACTCCGGGGCACTAGGTGAATAGTTCCAGGATCGCACATTCCGCTCGCGATTGTACGCATAGCCTTGCTATTGGAAGCAGCTTCTGGGGCGGCGAGCGAAAGCAACCAGATAAAGCAACCAGATATAGTGAGATAATCGCGAATCGTGTCACTTTCCGAAGCTTGAGACACACGAGCGCGCGTTGTACAGCTAGCATAGAAATGTTTTTGCAGGACCAATTTGGATGAAGAGGCGCACACATGATTAAGGCGTGGGACGCGGATGGACATGTATCGGAATCGGAAGTTACGTTTTCCGACAAATACTGGGATCCTAAACTGAAGGACCGAAGACCAACCATCATCGAGACTGGCTCGGAGGGCCCGCTCTACTGGATGGTCGATACCCGCTCCTTTCCCGTGCGAAGCGGGCCCTATCAGCAAGCCGGCTTTCCATTGAGCAAGAATGGCCTCGCGGCGAAAGTCACTCCGGGGATCAGTCCTCATGACCCGGTCGAAAGCGCCGAGATGCGCTCGGTCAAAGCTCGTCTTGAACAATTGGATCGGGAGAATACCGAAATTCAGGTGATCTATCCCACGATGTTTCTCTCCTATCCAATCACGTACGATCGGCAGTTGGCCGTGGCCATGATGCGCGCCTACAACAGCTGGGTCGCCGATCTCGCCAGCCAATGTCCCGACCGTTTAAAGTGGGTCACGATTATCGATCCGGTCGATCCGCAGGCATCGGTTCGCGAAATCGAGCGCGGCAAGCAACTGGGAGCGGTGGCCGTGATGCTGCTCGGCGTTACGGGCGATGTGCGCATCGACGATCCGCCCATGGAGCCGATCTGGGCCGCTGCCAACGACAGCGGGCTTCCGGTGGCGGTGCATACTGGACACAGCTTTCGCGCGCTGGGCGAGGTGAACGACACGCATCACGACAAGACGGCAATATCCTTTTGGCTGACCGTGCAGTTCGCCTTTCACCGCGTGATCTCGAAAGGGATCGCCGATCGCTATCCGAATTTGCGGATTGCCTTTCTCGAAGCGGGTTGCTCCTGGGTCCCGGCGCTAGCGGAGCGTATCGAAGAATACAGCGGCTTTCCCGGCGCGCGTGCCGGAGTCGATTTTCACCGCGGCTATACTGGTAAGCATCTCCCCAAAGAATACATCGAGCGCGGCCAGATTTACTTTGGCTTCGAGGTTGACGAAAAACTCCTGCCCTTCGCCATCGAAGAGTTCGGCGACGAGTGCTGGGTGTACGGCTCCGACATCCCGCACGGCGATCGGCTCTACGGCGCGGTCGATGTCTTTCTCAAGCGAGAAGATATCAGCGAGGCGAGCAAGCGAAAGCTGCTCGTCGATAACACAGCGCGTTTTTACGGACTCACTGTTACGTAATGAGTCGCGAGAGGAAGGGGTGAGGAAATCAGAACGCAAGACTTGGATGAACTAGGCGTAGAGGTGAACTAAAGGGCGCGAAGGGGTCGGATGCGGGGTCCGTCTTGCATTGCAACATCGTTGAATCACGATGTGGCGTTCGATTCGTGCGATGCGGTCTATGCGTACGTGATAATCGCGCGGCCGAGGATTCGGCCGTGTTCCAAATCGTCAACCGCTTCATTGATCTGATCCAAGGCGTATCGCCGGGTCACACTCATCTAACTTCAGCTTGCCGTCGCGATACCAGCGGACGAACAACGGGAAGTCGCGATCCGGTCGGCAGTATCCGCCGCTCGTGCGGGTGAAGCTCCGGCTGCCGATGAACAGGCTGGTATCCAGGATCGCTTGGGCGCCAGGCGGCGTGATGCCGATGAGCAAAGCGGTGCCTCCACGGACTGAGACCTCGGTCACGGTCTCGGCGTCAGATTGACATAGCCGGGATTTGACGGACACCATACAAGGGCTTAGAAGTTCGGGAGAGCCGTTCGATAGGAAAGCAGAAGCAATCTTAGCGCTGAGTTAAACGCCTAGCCGTGCGACAAATAGACAGTTTATCGGTTGGGCCGAAATCGGAGGGGCGACAATGGAAGAGGGTGTCACAATTGCCAAGGTGCCGGATTGGATGGAGCTCAAGCCCGACATGATGCCGCATCTGATCAGGGAGCACGAGAAGGTTGGGCGCACCCTGACCGAAGAAGAGACAGTCACGTTGCTACGCAGCGTGGGATTCGAAATCAGTGAGCGGAAGTGATGAGGAACAGCAAGTCGGCTCTGAATTGGTTCTGCAATCACACTTTCTCACCGCTTCACTCCTCCATCCGTTTGAGGGCGTCGTCTCACCGTCGCAAAAGAAAAACGGAGACTCCAAAGTCAGACCTCAATTGGCTTCCCGCTTCTGTCATACCCTGAAAGTCCGCTGCGTGCTGTCGGGGAAAAGGGTTTCGACCGGCATCGGCTCAGGAATGAGTCCTTGCTCGTGCATGTAGCGCACGAACGTCTCGAGCGTGCGCCGATTGCTCTTAAGCCCGTAGGGCCAGAAATCTTCGGTCATAAGGTCCATGGTCTGGTAGGCGTGCTCGACCAGGAACGGTAGACTGAGTGGCAGAGCGCTTGTCTGGGTCAGGTCGGCCATCGCCAGATCCTTGGCCTCCGAGAACGCCTTGAACAAGGTAAATGCCACCCAGGGATTGGCATCGAGGATCTCTTTCTTGACCACCAGGGTGTGCATGATGGGAAAAATCCCGGTCCGGCGGAAATAGGCGCGCTCGACCTCGAACGGGTGCTCGAAGAGCCGACGCACCGCCGTACCATCACGGCGATACGTCGAGGGCGTCCTGGCCGTGACCAGCGCGTCGATCTCTCCGCTCTCGAGCATTTGCGCCAGCGAGCGGTCCGCGGGCGCGAAGCCCACCGTGACTCCCGCCGGCTCGGCGGGCTCAAAGGGAATACGACCGGGCTCCTCGAGCCCGCCCTGGACCCATTCAACATCGGCCGCGCGCACCCCGTAGTCGTCTGCCAGGATGCCGCGCGCCCACACCGCGGCGGTCATCTGGTACTCGGGTACGCCGATCCGCTTGCCACGAAGGTCCTCCGGGCCGCGGATTGCCGAGCCCTCGTGGATGAAGATGCACGACTGCCGGAAGAAGCGCGACGGAAAAACCGGGATCGCGACCAGGTCGTCTACTCCCCGCCCGCGGCGCACTACATACCCGCCCAGGGAGAACTCCGAGGCGTCGAACTCCCGGTGCTGAGCCATGCGCCAGAAAATTTCCTCTACGCGCAGCATGATGTAGGTCAAGTCGATGCCCTCTGCCTTGACCCGACCGTCGCGGAGCGCCTCTGTCCGATCATAGTGGCCCGCGGCCAAGGTCAAGCGCAGCATGCCCATCTCCAGGGGTCGGGTAGTATCTGGCGCAAGTGGGCGGTAGTTTTCATTGTAGTGGTTGCCTTACGTTGCCGCGGCTGGTCAGCTGGAAGACCGCTCCCGAATTTCAACGAATCTGAAAAATTTCCTTCCACGTTTTCTCGTACCTCGGAAACTCTCTGACGTCGTCGATGGTCAGCATGTGAGGCGTTGTAGGCCGGATTTTTTCCAGAGGTTCCACTTTGGGATGAGCAGGAGTTTCGCCCGCTTGAGCATAAACCTTTTGTCCTTCTTCACTGACGGCCCAGCGAACCCAGAGTAGTGCGGCGTTGGGATGCGGGGCTCCCTTCATTACCATCACTGAGCCACCGACTTCACCCACGCCTTCCGTCAGTAGCGGTTGAATCGGTGCGCCTTTTTTTATGCGCACCGGAAAATGGTGTGAGTAGCAAGTAAAACAGATAGCGCGCTGACCGGCCAAGAGGAACTCGGTTAACTGCGAATGCCCTCGATGAAACTCCACTTGATTGGCGGCGATTTTCTTAAACAAATCGATCGCCTTTTCATCGTTATTGTATTTTCGTTTGGCAAATCCGACCAGCATTTGGTAATCGCGCGGCTCGCCCATGATGCTATCTTTCCATTTAGGGTTTGCGAGATCCTCGTAGCTTTTTGGCTCTTCGCCTTTTTTGACCAGATTGGTGTTCCATCCGGCAATGTAGAATTGCATATCGGTGGCGACCCAAAGGTCTCCCTTTAGCTGCGCCGGATACGCCGCCGCCTCGGGTATGACGACCTGCTCGACAATTTTAAGGTCGAGGATTTGTGGTAAATAGGTCAGCGCTCCGCTTATGACGTCGGCAATGACGCGTCCTCCCTTCTGCTCGGCGAGCACTCGTGCGATCAGCTTATCGCTCGTGGCGTCGATATGATCGACGGTCACGCCGGGAAAGCGCTTCATGAACGCAGGCGGAATCACCGACATCGCGTTAGGGGATAGCGGCGCATAAAGGGTAATCTTTCCTTCCTTTTTTGCTTTCTCATAAAGTTGATCGAGGGAATCCGCCGCAGCAGCCGCGAAGAGCTTACCGGCAGAAGCACCGCAGATAATGAGAGCCAAGGCGATCGTCGACATAAAGATTGCGGATCCGATCGACCTCGATAAATTGTTCTTTTGATTCATTTCACTTCTCCCTGATCTTCGTTCTACGATTCTGGATCAATATCCGGGAAACTCTCCTGGTTGCCGCCGGCGCGAACGGTTCTCTGCCCTCCTCCATGTAGGAAAACACCGATCATGTCAAACCTTAGGCCAGGAACGGACGTTATCGCTACTTGTCTCAGCAGATCAGCCGATTTTGATAGGACCTGCGCAACTTCTCGATTCGGCGATCGGCTCTTAGGTTGTTCAACGTTCAACGTACCGGCACGACCGGAAAAAAACCTTCTGAACGACTGATCGTTTCGTTAGCGCGCCAAACTGGACTTCACTCCCACTGCCAGGGGTGAGTGAGCAGCCGGAATTTAAAGCCATGTCGACGAATCTAGCCGCGCCAGTTATAGTACAAACTGGCGTAATCTGTAGTGTAACTACCGCCTTGCTTTATGCCGCGCGGAAAAGTTGACGCTGCCGGAAAATCGCCGCTACAATAAATTTCGAGCAGGTTTCCAGAGGGATCGCGAAAGTACATCAAACCTTTCTTGCCGTCGCGCGTCCACGGACCTGGTGTTACCACGCCGTGGGATTTGAGCCACTCGATCATCTGCAGGAAATTCTCGGCGTCCGCGTAAAACGCGTAATGCGGATATTCGACATCGCGCCCGGTCGGCACGCCCCCGCGCGTCGATAAGCCGATGACGGCGCCGGCGAGCCGAACCTCAGTGAACGTCTCTGGATCGCTCGTTGCCATCGGTTCGCCACCCATCACCTCGATGAAGAAGCGCTTGGACTGTTCGATGTCGCGCACCGGCATGCTGAGGTGACCGAAGGAGTGGATGCGCGGCCGCTCGGCGGCATTTCCCATGGCACCGTTCCACTGATACTGGAGCGCTTCCAACGGCAGCGGTCTCCCGCCCTGGCGCGGTCCCAGCGCCAGGGCGCGAATGTCTTCGTAGCCGCTGTCGCAGTAAATCTCGAGTAGATTACCCGAAGGATCGCGAAAATAGAGTAGCGCAGTTTTGTAGTTTCGCGTCCAGCCGTGCTGAGGCACCTGGCATGCTTCAAGCCAGCGACGCGCCAGCGCAAAGTTTTTTCCGTCGACATTCAGTCCGTAATGCGGGTACTCCACCGTTGGCCCCGTCCAACCGCCGGACTGCTGAGACATGCCGAAAATCATGTCGGCGATGCATACCTCGGCGAATCCGGGAACGTCATGGAGGAGTTCCCCACCCAATACCTGGGTATAAAATTGCTTTGACTCTTCCACGTCGCGGCACGGTAGACTGATGTGGTGCAGGTAAGCGAAGCGGGGTCGTTGATGATGCGCAATTCCGGCTGTGCTCTCCATGGCTCGGCTCCTCCGGAGCGTGATGGCCGGACTATTACACGACTGTGCCATCTGAACAAGGTGCGACTGTTCTGAGCAGGCTGTTGAGAAAGGCTCACCCTCCGTCGACGAAAAGAGTCGTTGAACGGTTGAACCCGTTGAACTGTTGAACGGAGTGCGACTAAATGATCCCAGATAGAAGGAGCGGACTATGGCCAAATGGTTTTTTGAACCGGGGCATACGGCGGCGGGGTTTTCTGTGCGTCACATGATGGTGACTTTTGTCCGGGGCCATTTCAAAGATATCCACGGCATACTTGTTTTCGACCCGGCGGACCCGGGCGCGACTTCCGTCGAGGTTACGATCGAAGCTGCTGGAATCTGGACAGGCGAAGCGGCGCGCGACGCTCATCTTAAGAGCGAGGACTTTCTCGACGTAGAGAAACATCCGAAGCTTACTTTCGCGGGGAAGCAGGTCGAACTGGCCGGCGCGGACGAAGCGATCCTCACGGGCGAGTTGACGATTCGGGGTATCACCCGCACGGTGCCGCTGCGCGTCCATTATCTAGGTCAGTGGCAAACCCCATGGTGGGAAGATGGGGTGGATAAGGGACCGAAGAGCAGAGCGGGCTTTGCCGCCACCACCACGATCAATCGTCACGACTTCGGCGTGAGCTGGAACAGCGCATTAGACAAGGGCGGGGTCGTCGTCGGCAACATGGTTGAGATCACCATCGACGCCGAAGCGATCCTCCAAGAAGCTTGATGTTGCAGCTTCATCGGAGCGAAATCAACCTGTATCATCAAAGCTTCTTCTCACCGCTCGCGAGTGGAGTCATTGTGGGGTCGGGTGTTGCACTGCGCTATCGTATGAATGAAGACATGGGTTTCGACTCGTGCGATCCTGTTTATGTATACGTGATGATCGCGCGACCGAGGATTCGGCCGTGTTCCAAATCATCAACCGCTTCATTGATCTGCTCGAGCGCGTATCGCCGGGTCACCAGCTCATCTAGTTTCAGCTTACCTTCGCGATACCAGCGCACGAACAACGGGAAGTCGCGATCCGGTCGGCAGTCTCCGCCGCTCGTGCGGGTGAAGCTCCGGCTGCCGATGAATAGGCTTGTATCCAGGGTCGCTTGGGCACCAGGCGGCGTGATGCCGATGAGCAAAGCGGTGCCTCCCCGACTGAGACCGGAATATCCCATTCTTGCTGCGCGCAGGATTTGTTCCTGGGTTTGCGGCAAACCGATGGCATCGATGGCGTAATCGACGCCGCCGTTGGTGAGCTCCCGAATTGCGTCAACCGGATCGGACTCTTTGCCATTGACTAGGTAGGTAGCGCCGAAGCGTTGCGCAAAGGCGAGCTTTTCCTCGGTCACGTCGACGGCAATGATAGGATGCGCATCGACCGCAGCCGCCGCTGCGATAGCACAAAGACCAATGCCTCCAGCGCCAAAAACGGCCACCGATTGACCGGGTCTGACGCACAAGTTGTTGACGATTGCTCCGGCGCCGGTCATGACGGCGCAGCCGATCACGGCGGTGACGTCGGTGGGCACATCTTGGGGCAATTTCACCACCATGCGTTCTTGCGCCACGGCGTATTCCGCCCATGTCGCGGCAGAATGCGATACCTGTTTGCCTTTCCAAGAAGCAATCGACTGAGCGCGATCGTTTAGTGCGTGCGCCACCAGCGGCTGATTGGTCGTGGAATTATCGCGATCCACCCACGTCGTGATCACGTGATCGCCTTCTTTTACGTGGCGCACGTCGCGGCCGCGCGCAGCGACAACTCCAGTAGATTCGTGCCCCAAGAGCGCCGGTAAGCGATCAGCCGATCGAGCCGGCCGGCGCATCGTGTGAAGTTGTGAATGACAAACGCCGCTGGCAAAAAGCTTGACCAGCACCTGGTCCGGCGCGAGATCCGGAAACTCGACTTCATCGATGACCAGTGGCTGGTTGGGCTCTACCAGAATCGCCGCCCGGCACTTGGTGCTCATCCTTCTCTCCGTTTACGAGCCGATTGTGTCACGAGCTGTCGCTTTCGATCTCGTGAATAGCGCAGTATTCGACTACTTCCTTTAACTCTTCTACTGGGCGCCCTGGCAGGCTGCTGAAAAAGACCCATATGCTTCGTTGCCGCTCAATCGCCTCGCGTCAACGTACTGCGGATGTACGCCTCCGCTCGTCGATTTTTCGCGCGCCTCGCACCTGGATCTTTTTGAGCAGCCCGTAAGAGGCTTTTTTCAGCACCCTGCTACTACGGATTCGTACCAACGCCGACAGCCGCAGTCATGTTCGATGAAGTCCGTTCTTATCGGTGGCTTTTCCATACTTCTATAGTGGCGGAGTCATAGCCGCGCTCCAGACGCTCTGACAAACTAACGCTGTTGCGGATCAGTTTCCGATGTTACGCTCCGGTTTACCTCTTCGCGCTAACCCGCCACACCTTTCCGCCGGCATCGTCGGCCACCAACAGTGATCCGTCGGGGGCGACCGTCACGCCGACCGGGCGACCGTAAGCTTCGAATTTACTTTCATCGGCAATGAAGCCCGTGAGGATATCTTCCATCGGGCCGGCGGGTTTGCCATTTTCGAACGGGACAAACGCGACTTTGTACCCGACCATCTTCGAGCGGTTCCATGAGCCGCGCATGCCGATGAATGCGCCGCCGTGATAGCGCGCGGGGAAAGACTTGCCGTCATAGAAAGCTAATCCGAGGGCGGCAACGTGGGAGCCCAAGGCGTAGTCGGGTTTCACCGCTTTGGCAACCAGGTCGGGTCGCTCACCTTTCTTGCGCGGGTCTTCGTGTTGGCCAAAGTAAGAATAGGGCCAGCCGTAAAAAGCGCCGGGCTGGACGCTGGTGAGATAGTCGGGAACCAGATCGTCGCCTAAGAGATCGCGCTCGTTGACCACGGTCCACAGTGTTTTGGTTTTCGGCTCCCAATCCATTCCCACCGGATTGCGCAGGCCGCTGGCGTAAACGTGCATGCCGCTACCACTGGGATTCATCTCCAAGATCGCCGCTCGCCGTGGATCCTTGGCATCTCTGCCGTCTTCATCGACGTTGGAGCCGGAGCCCACCGCGACGTAAATCTTTTTGCCGGCGGGATCGGCGATTAAGTGGCGCGTGTAGTGTCCACCGGAGGGCAGATCGAGAATCTTCTCGCCTTTACTGTCGATCTTGGTCTGGCCGGCGCGGTATGGGTAGCGCACCACTCCATCGGTATTGCCGACGTAGAACCACTCACCCAGCAGCAGCATGCCGTGCGGCATATTCAAGCCGGTCAAGAAAACTTCACGAACTTCCGGCTTGCCGTCACCATTCGTGTCGCGGAAAAGTGTGATTTGGTTTGCCGACTTGGCCGGGCGATCGGGGAATACGCGAACCGCTTCGACGACGAGAATGTCTTTGTTGGGCAGCACATAAGCCTCGCGCGGGTTATTAAGCCCCTCGGCAAAAAGGCTGACAGTAAAACCAGGCGCGGCAGCCGGCATTTTGCCAGCAGGCCAGCCGATTACTTTCGAGGTATTGCGAACGGAAGGACTTGCAAACGGGGCCGGCAACTGCAGCTTGTCCGCCGGTCCGGTGCCGGGCGCGTAGTGACTGCTGGAGAATTGGGAGCGAGTTTCGCTCGAACATGAAAGGATCAACATCGATATCGACGCAAGGCTTATGAGAAATAGGTTTTTAAGCGGCATGGGATTCTCCTTTCGTGCAGCACTTAACGGTTGGCTACTGCGACCGCTGCTCATTAGAAGATAGACAATCCGCGCTTTGCTGTGAAGTGGGATGACCTTCTTTGGTTGGACGTGGGAATCCATGCGGCAAATAGAATTCAGTGCTCGGTTGTAGCGGCGTCCGGTCCGTTCTAAGATCTTCGCCAACTTCACAGGAGGGCTAAATGCATTATCGCGATTTGCGGGGCTGGTTAGAGGGCGTGGACTCATTCGGCGAGCTTCGGGTGGTGGAAGGCGCAGACTGGAATCAAGAAATCGGCGCGGTGACCGAAGTGGCGGCCCGTTCAGAAACGCCGCCGGCGGTTCTTTTTGATAAAATCATCGGCTATCCCGCCGGACGCCGCGTGCTCACGGGGATTCACAATCCGACCTTGAAGCGGCAGTGCCTGACTAATCACCTGCCGCTCGACTACACGCGCGATCAATTTATTGCCGCGTGGAAAGAGCGGCTCGACCAGCCGAGTTTGATTCCCCCGCGGGTTGTGGATTCGGGACCGCTCATGGAAAATGTTTTCGAAGGCAGCGATATCGATCTGTTCTCATTGCCCGCGCCCTTCTGGCATGAAGGCGACGGCGGCCGCTATCTGGGCACGTTGGATGTCACGATCAGCCGCGATCTCGACGAAGGCTGGATCAACTTGGGTTGCTACCGTGTTATGGTGCACGACAAGAATACGCTGGCGCTTTACATGTCGCCGGGGCACCACGGCAACATTCACCGGCAAAAATTCTTCGACCGCGGGCAGCCGTTTCCGGTGGCGATTAGTTTCGGACCGGATCCGTTGCTATGGTTCTTCGGTCAGATGGACGTTCCGCCGGGAGAGTCGGAGTACGATTATGCCGGCGGTGTGCGTGGCGAGGCATTCGAAGTAATTCTCGGCAAGAACACGCAGCTACCGATCCCGGCCTATTCGGAAGTCGCCATCGAAGGCGAAGTCATCCCTGGCACCAAAATACCGGAGGGGCCGTTCGGCGAATTCACCGGCTATTATGCGGGCGGCCTCCGTTCCGAGCCGATGCTCAAGGTGAAGCGATTGATGTATCGCGATGATCCTATTATCACAGGAGCGCCGCCGTTTCGTCCCGCGCCCGGAGCCGAGAGCAATCTGATCCGTGCGGCTTACATCTGGAACTACCTCGACAAAGCCGGGGTGCCGGATATCAGGGGAGTGGCCTACTATCAAACCCGCATGCTGGTTGTGGTGGCCATCAAGCAGCGCTATCCGGGCCATGCCAAGCAAGCGGCGCTGATCGCGGCGCAATGCCGGGCGGCGGCGCTGCTCACCCGTTACGTTGTCGTGGTCGATGATGACATCGACATTTGGGACAGCAACGAACTGCTTTGGGCGCTATGCACCAGAACCGATCCGATCAAAGATATCGATATCATGCGCCGTTGCTGGAGCAATCCGATCGATCCGATCATTCCGCCGGAGGAGCGCGGCTTTCAATCCCGCGGCATTATCGATGCTTGTCGTCCGTATGAGTGGATCAATGAGTTCCCGAAAGTCTCGGGCGCCAGTCCGGAATTGAAGAAGAAGATGCTCGAGAAGTTCGGCGCCAGTTTGGCGGTTAAGAAATGAAAAACTTTTTATTCTCGGAGAAGAGTTCATGAAACCAACGATGACCGTGGTGAGCATCCTACTGCTTGCCGTTATTCTTGCAATTCCGGATTCAGCGCGCGCCCAGCAACAAACCAAGAAGCCCTTCGACAAAGTCAGGCTCACAGTGGCCGCCAAGGCATTGACCTATCTGCCATATTATTTCGGCAAGTCAAAAGGGCTCTTTGAAAAAGAAGGGCTCGATCTGGAAATTATCATCATGAGGCCGCCCATCGGAGTGACTGCCTTGGCTGCGGGTGAAGTTGATTACACCGGCTCGACCGGAGTGTCGCTGCGTGCGGCGATGAAAGGACTGCCGGTCAGGGCATTGATATTCATCCAAACCCGATTGAGTTTCAGTCTGATCGGCCAACCGGGAATGACGCCGGCGAAGATTAGAAATGTTGCGGTCAGTGGCATCGGCTCGCTGGCGCATTATGGCGCGCAAACGGTGTTGAAACGGCTCGGCCGCGATGGTCCCGGTGACAAGATCAACTACATAGCCACCAATACCACGGCAAATAGCTATGCGGCACTGACCGGCAAAGCGGCGGATGCGGTGATTCTCACGGCGCCATATACCTCCATGGCAACCCTGGCCGGCTACGTCGATCTCGGCGATACCTTCGACGTGCGCGATGTACAAGGAGGGTTGGTGGGAAGAATGAGCCACATCCAGAATCATCGCGAGCAGATCAAGGCTGTGTTGCGCGCCGTGTTGCGCAGCAACGAGATGATTCTCAAGAATGATGTCGAGGTTATTCCCTTTATACAGAAGGAATTTGGTCTGGAGCAGAACGTGGCGGCGGACAGTTACCGGCAGATCAAGCAAGTGTTAAATGCCGACGGTGATATCGAAGAGCCGGTTTTGAAGTCGATCCTCAACAAAATCAGACAGGAGTCCGGCATTGCCGCTGAGATTCCCGTGGACCGTCTGGTCGATCTTTCGATGCTCCGCGAGGCTAGAGCGGAACTGCGAAAAAACTAGTGGCAGACAACGGGAGACAGGAGACAGAAAGAGAAGAGACTGGACGACAGAGAGACAGGAGACAGGGAGAAGGGGAGACAGAATGGGTTCAACTAAGACGACTAAAAAAACAAGTCTTGCCTTTCAGCTATCACCATTGGTAAGTTCGGCATTCATCACAAGGAGGTCTGTATGAAATCGCTATTAGCCGCTATTACGTTGATTACGCTGGTCCTGACGCAGACGCGCGCGTTCGCCGACTTGCCGGAGCCCAAGGCCGGACCGCAGAATCCCAATATGGAAGCCGGACGGAAGGCCATCGACGCGAAGGATTACAAGGCCGCGGTGGGGTATCTCACGAAGGCGGTGCAGGAGCTGCCCAATGATGCCGATGCCCATAACATGCTCGGCTATAGCTATAGAAAAACGGGTAATTTCGATAAATCGATGGAGCACTATCAGCGCGCCCTAAAGATCGATGCCAACCATCGCAGCGCCCATGAATATCTGGGCGAGCTTTATCTTGATCTGAATCAAATGGCCAATGCCGAAAAACAACTTGCCGCGCTGAAAAAGGCCTGCCCGATGCTTGGCAGATGCGAAGAGTACGATGATCTTAAACAGGCTATCGATAACCACAAGGCGAAGAAATAGCGAAAAAAGATGCGGCAGACTAGGAGATCGGGAGAGAGGAGCTACATTGATCAGCGTTCCAATGTGAACCTGCACACGGTTACGGAAGAGTTGCCAAATGGCTGAAATAATCAAAGCTACAATCGGCTTCGTCAGCGGCGGGGCCGGCTCCATGCCGCACTACAGTAGCTTTCTTCCGATGCTTCCCGAAGCGGTTAAATTCGATTTTGTCGGTTTGCAGCTCTACGGCGAATCGCTGTATCAAATTGCGGATAAAAAACAGATCATCGTGGAGCGGATCCAAGAACTGATTGCACAGCGACACTGGGACGGGGTTATTCTCACCGCCGCGCCTACCGAAGTGCTTAATCCGGGACTCTTCGGTGCGCTCAAAGCGGCGCTTGCCATTCCTTTCACGACGGCTTTGCACGCTTGTGTTACAGCGCTTCGGGTTTACCGCGCCCAGCGGGTTCTTTTGTTGACGCCGTTCGATCAGCGTTTGAATCAGCTGATTTGCGGGCATTTGGAGCAGCTAGGAGTGGATGCGGTGGCGCCGCATCCTTTTGAAGATCTCGCTGTACCTAAACGCATGGACCCGGATGATGTCTTCGAACTGACAAAGAAGAATCTCAGGGCGACTGATCCTGTGGATGCGATCTATTTTCAAGGCGCGGTGCTCGATCCGATCAAAATTCTCGAGAAAATCGAGCGCGAGCTTGGAATGATGGTGATTGCCAGCAACCCGGCGATGCTATGGTACGTGCTTTCGCAACTTGGGCTTGCCTATCCGATCAGTGGCTACGGCCGGCTTATGCGCGAGTGGCCGGCATTGCCGGATGAGCAACCCGCGCTGGCTGCTGGTGCCGCAGCTAATACGCGGCTTCAGGATAATTGACGACGCAAACCGCGAACTCTCCTGTACCGCATCCGTGATTGACGAAACAACTCAGAACTCCGCGTTATCCGTCGCTATCGGCGGGCTTCCCTGGTCCAGGTCGTGCCATTCTCCCAATCGATCTGGTCACGCCGGACAGTGCCTCGCAGACCACTTTCCCAGTCTAAAGCACGGACGTTGCCACCGCTGATAATATCCAACCGGCTGCTCTGGCCACGCTCGTTGCGCGCCTCGAGTCCACCGGGTGCCGAGACTATTTCGGCGCGGCGATCCCGGTCGCCGTTAACGTACCAGCTGCCCTCCAGATCCCGAGCCGATCCTGGCCAGTTAAAAATTCCACCTTCCCGATCAAAAATCTGGTCACAAGACGCGGTTAAAAATAATGCAATGATGATCACTCCAAAGCGTGCTTGTTCTCTTCACGGTAGTCTCCGTGTCCTAGCCGGTTGCTTGAAAAAAGCCCCATGTACTTTGTTGCGCTCGATCACCTCGCTGCAACGTGCAGCACGTACGCCTTCGCACGTCGATTTCCGCGCGCCTCGTCTATAGATCTTGTTGAGCAGCCGGCAAGGAAATCTGCCCAACTTGTCAAGCTTGCGTTTCTAAGCTGCAATGAAGCTAGTATATAAAATTTCAGCAAAGGAAAAGTATAGCGCGCGAAAAGTAATTGAGATGCGAAAGTCCTGTTACGAATCCATACTAAGCTGTGCCCAGTAAAAAATGATACGCACGGAAGTGACTGTGTCACTGAGGCGCTTTCTCGACAAGAGCGGCGAAAGCTGTGTTATATAGGGCCGTGATGGGCATTTTATGATGAGGAGAGAAGGTATGATCATCCATCGACTGATAATGTGCACTGTGATTTTGTCTGCAATCTCTGGGTCATCGGGCTTGCTTGCTCAGGAGAAGAAGCTCGAAAATTTACGAAGCGGCGGCGGCTCGGCATCGGCGGCGCAGATGTCCATCTGGTTTGCCAAAGAAGGAAACTACTACGAAAAAAACGGGCTCAATGTCGAACTCATCAGTATTCCCGGAAGCTCGCTGGCGCTGCAGGCGATGTTGTCGGGAGAGCTGCCGATCATTCAAGCTGGCGGCGCGGGTCCGATCCAAGCTGCCCTGTCGGGCACGGATACGGTCGTGATCGCGACGATCGCGAAGAAATTTAACTGGTGGATCTTCAGCCAGCCTAACATTAGCCGTATGGAAGATTTAAAAGGCAAAGTATTTGGCACGACCCGGTTCGGTACTCAATCGGATCTAGCCTCACGCATCGCGTTGCGCCTTCATGGCCTCGATCCGGAGCGCGACGTCACCATGGTTCAAACCGGCGGGCCGGCGGAAACGGTGACTGCCATGATGACCGGCAAAGTTCATGCGGCGGCGATCTCCCCGCCGGCCACACTGCAAGCGAAAAGAGTTAAGCTCAAGGACTTGATGGACCTGTCAAAACTCGATGTCGAGTATCACGTCAATGGTCTGGTGACTACCCGCAGGTATCTCAAAGGCAACGAGGATGTCGTGCGCCGTTTTCTCCGAGCTTATATTGAAGGCGCGGTTCGCGGGCAGAAGGACAAGGCCTTTGCCATGAAAACCATGGGAAAGTATTTTCGCAGCGACGACCGCGAAGTGCTGGAAGAGACATACGAGATGAGCATCAAAAATGGTTTCAGTGTCCCTCCATATCCGGCGGGGATCGCCAGCTTGTTACAAGAATTGGAGAAACAGTTTCCAAAAGCCAGAGGAGCGAAACCCGAGGATTTCGCGGATAGCCAATTAGTACGCGAGTTGGACCAGAGTGGCTTTATCAAATCGGTGCTGGCAAGTGGCAAATGAAATCTAATTTGGTGCTCAGCCGAACCAGGAATTTTCGGGAAGTGTAGAAGTTTAGCAGGTTGCTGAGTTCGGTGGCGGGCTGCTCAAAAAGATCCATGCGCGCGAAGATCGATAAGCGGAGGCGTGCTCCTGCACGTTGACGCGCAATCGGTCGAGAGCAACGAAGCCTATGGGCTTTTTCATCTCTAAACGGAACGGCTCAGTCAAGTGGGTTACAGCCTGATTTTGTTTTGCAATGATTTCTAAAAAAAAGACCTCCGTATTTCGCTTATAACGCACGATCTCGGTTTAATATGACTCCTGGTATTCCCCTTTTCGGCTCTGATCGCCGGGCTGATCAACGTATGGGTAGCGACCCACTCATCTCTTCGCGCCCTTTAAAAGCGCATGATCTTAAATCCGGCGGTTCTCCCTCTGGAGAGGCACAGCTGCCCAATCAGCAACTCGGTCTTGCGACCATGAAAAAGTACGGACTCACTGTGCGTCGCTACGCCTGAGGAATTCATGATAGTCGATGCGTTCTTTGAGCATATGAAAAATCACGCCCAACAGTTTGTTGGCCGCCGCCACCCGGGCAATCGGCTTGCCTCTTCTTTTAAGCACCCCGAAATAATGCTTACGGCTGGGGCCTTTACCCCTTCGCGTATGCACCAGGGCGGCTTGGATCACCAGAGAGCGCACCATGCGATTACCTTCTTTGGTGATATGTCCATGGCGTTCGGTCTCGGCGCTCTGGCGCACCCGCGGCGCCAACCCAAAGTAGCTGGCCAACTTTTTCGCATTAGAAAATCGAGCAATCTCGCCAATCCAGCAGCTCATCGCCACCGCACTGACCGCTCCCACCCCCGGGATCGTCATCAGCCGCTTAGCCGAGCCATCTTCAAGAGCGATCTTCATCAACTCCTTGTCCAGTCCTCCAATCTGCCGATTGACAAACCCCAAAAGCTCCACATCTTCTCCCACAATCCTCGGAGCATAGCCGCTGAGATCCTCGGCTCCCGAGACTTGGGGTTGGGCCCGCTGAAGCTTGGCTTGGGGATCGATGTTTCGCTTGGCGTAAACCGCACGCAGTTCGTTGATCACAGCGGTTCGTTGACGCACCAGGCGCGCCCGGTGGGTCAGAAGCTCGCGAATATGACGTTGGTTTTCAGGAGGGATCCACACCGTGGGAAGCAGATCGGCCTTAAGTAACTTGGCCAACATCAAAGCATCGACCTTATCGGACTTCAACCGCGCTGACGCGATCGCCTTGGTCTGCTTGGGGTGGGACAAAAACACTTCGTGGCCGGTCTTTTGCGCTAGCTCCACCATCCACCACCATGAACCCATCGCCTCTAGCGCTATCTTGCTCCCCTTGGGAAGTTTCTTTAAAACCCGTTCCACCGCCACAACGTCATTCGCCAAACGCAACTGTGAAGGAGATCGGCTTTCCCTCAACACCGCCAATTGTGATACGTACTTGTGTAAATCGATACCAACAAAATGTTCCATCGCTGGCCTCCTAAGGTTTTGTCTCCGCCGGTGTACCATAGCCGGTCGCGCGGAGGCCATTCCGTTTATAAGATCAGCAACCTGCTAACGGATGGTTCAGACGAGCCGTATCCAGGATTTCTGCAGCGAGGTGGCATAGCCGACTTGCGTTGCCGCGTCGATACCTGCGCTCTTAAGCTCTTCAAGAAGCTGTGATGCATGTCGGTTGGCGACGGCTATCAGCAGTCCGCCCGAGGTTTGCGGGTCCAAGGCTACTTCGATAAGCCCCTCACGGATCGAGTTTTCGATGAATATTTTATCCTGCAAAAACTCGCGATTACGTTTGCAGCCGCCGGTGATGTAGCCTTTCTCGGCTAAATGGGTGGCATCTTGCAGAAGCGGCAGCTTGGCCGATTCGATCACCAGAGTCACACCGCTGCCGCTGGCCATTCCCAAACCATGACCAAGGATGCCAAAGCCGGTTATATCCGAGCAGGCGTGCACGGCAAATTTGCGCATCACGTTAGACGCCGTGGCGTTGAGCGTGGTCATCGACCGAACGGCTTGATCGACGCTTTGTTCGGCAGCTTTACCTTTCTTGAGAGCCGTGGTGATGATGCCGGTGCCGAGAGGTTTGGTTAGAATCAGCGCGTCGCCTTCCTGCACGCCGACATTGCGGTAGATCTTATCGGGATGGATGGTCCCGGTCACGGCCAGACCGTATTTGATTTCTTCGTCGATGATGCTGTGACCGCCGATGATCACCGCGCCGCTTTCCTTGACCTTATCAGCGCCGCCTTTGAGGATCTCTCCCAGGATTTCGATATCCATCTTGCCTTTTGGAAAACAGACGAGGTTCAGGCATGTCTTGGGCTCACCGCCCATGGCGTAGACGTCGCTGAGCGAATTGGTCGCCGAGATCTGTCCGAAGGTATACGGGTCATCGACAATCGGCGTGAAGAAATCGACCGTGTTGACGATTGCGAGATCCGGCCGCAAGCGGAAGACTCCGGCGTCGTCGGAGGTCTCCGTCCCGACCAACATGTCCGGGTGGTTGAACTTTGGCAGATCGTGCAAAACTTGCACGAGGTCGGCAGGGCCGAGCTTAGCGGCTCAACCCGCGGCTTTGACTGACTGCGTCAGCCGAACGGCTTTTTTATTTCCGAGCATCATAGACCTGTGAGTGTAGTTCGATCGCAAACTCAATTCAATGCGCTGAGCCACGCTTTTCAGTTACCGAAGCGGCTTTCAGGCGCCGAACGTCGCCGACCCTCAGAGTCACGCCTTCTCGATCGAAATGTTCCAATAGCGCAATGGTATATTTTCGGCTTGATCCCAGCAGGTCACGAAATGTGGCAGCCGATATTTCACCCTGCTCGGCGAGGTGCGTGCAAAGCAGATTCTTAACCTTGTCGACACAACTAGATAGGAAATACAGATCGGTAGCTACTTTGACCACCGACCGCTCTCTTTCGAGCAGGCGCAGCACCTCGGCCAATTTCGCGCGCGGCACCGCCGCGTCTTTTTCGATCTGTTTCAGCTCCGGCGGCGCCATCTCGTGTTCGGCAAGGATTTTCTTTATTCGCTCCATCAGCAACTTGTCTTGACCGCCAAGCTGAAGTTTATGCTGGGCTAACCGCAGCAGGTTTTCTTCCTTGGCGATCAGCCGTTCACCGATCAGTCCGTCGATCACCAGCCGGAAGACTTTGGGCGAAAGCTCGTAGGCGAGCTTGCCGCGCAGCTCTTCCATATCCATGCCCGGAACCAGCGGATGGGTTGCGTGGAAATCCTTGAGGATCTTGGAAATCTGCTCTTTGAGACGCTGCCATTTGGGCTCGGTGGTGTAGACTTTCTCGCCCTCCGCGCTGACCGCGCGGACATTTTTCATTTTGTCGATGGAGCTGCGAATCAGTTCCTCTCGGCAATCGAGGAACTGGTAAATGGATTCCAGCGGCAAGGCAAACGCTTCGCTTTCTTCCAGGAACGCTTCCGTCAGTTGGGTGATGTCGCCGCGGTGTAGCGCTTCGAGTTTGTCGCGCAGATCGTCGGAGCGCTTATGTCTTCTGGCCCATGGGTTGATCACCATGCCGCCGGCGAGTGTCCGTTGCGCGGTTTCATCGCGGAGAATGAAATGATCGCCGCGCAAAGCCAGGATCGGCTCGGCCAGCGTGATCTGGCAGTACGCCGATTGCTTCGGCTCGATATGGTCCCTTTCGCCGAGGATGATGACTTTGCCAAGCCGTTCGGCGGTCCCCAAATGGACCCTCACGTTCTGATGGTTCTTGATGCCCTTGCGCGCCGCCGGACGGACTTCCAAGTAGGCGTCGAAGCGATTTGAAGTCAGCGAGATCTTCTCGTGACAGATGACGTGGCCGCGCGCGACTTCGGCGGTATCGGGTCCGGTGAGATTCAGCGCCACCCGTTGGCCCCAGCCGGCAAGCTCGACAGATTCTCCGTGCACCTGCAGGCTGCGCACGCGAAAAATTTGCTCTCCGGGCAGGCAACGCACCCGATCGCCGGTCCTGATCTCGCCGCTGCGCGCCGTGCCGGTCACCACTACGCCATGGCCCTGCAACACGAAAGCGCGGTCCACCGGGAGGCGGAAGTAGCCGCTCGGCGCCGGTTTATCGATAGACTTCAATGATTGAGAAACAAGCTGCTTGAGCTCACTGAGCCCCTGGCCGGTGGCTGAGGAAACCGCGATGATCGGCGAATCTTCCAGAACGGTTCCGAGAGTCAAGATGTTGATTTCCTCTTCCACTTCGGCAATGCGCGGCTGCGAAACCAGGTCCGCTTTGGTGATCACGAAGACGGCTACCTTGATGCCGAGCAAGTGAACGATGTCGAGGTGTTCTTCGGTCTGCGGCATGACGCCGTCGTCGGCGGCAACGGTAAAGAGCACCAGATCGATGCCGTGCGCGCCCGCCAGCATGTTCTTGATGAAGCGCTCATGGCCGGGAACGTCGACAACTCCGGCGAGATTGCCGTCGCCGAGATCGAGTTGGGCAAAACCCAAATCGATGGAAATGCCGCGCTCCTTTTCTTCCTTGAGCCGGTCGGTGTCCTCGCCGGTCAAAGCTTTGATCAGGCTGGTTTTACCGTGGTCGATGTGTCCGGCGGTGCCGATGATGTAAGGCATTTTTTGTCAACTTTTCTTAGGCTGTTGAAAAAGGCTCATCTGCTTCGTTGCGCTTGATCGATTTCGCATCAACGTACACGAGTACGTTTCCGCTCATCGCCCTTCGTGCGCCTCGCATTTGAACCTTTTTGAACAGCCTGAATGACATTTGGACTGCTGCTTCTATGGAACTGTTGGCATTTTAAAATTCGACTTCGTAGTTATCTCGTAGCGGTGCCGATGATGTAGGGCATTTTTTCCAACTTTTCTTAGGCTGTTGAAAAAGGCTCATCTGCTTCGTTGCGCTCGACCGATTTCGCGTCAACGTACATGAGTACGGTTCCGCTCATCGCTCTTCGCGCGCCTCGCATTTGAACCTTCTTGAACCGCCTTATCTCTTTGCGTCTTTGCGCGATGTCTCAGTCAAATTTTGGAACCAAATCCTCGGCATCGAAGATCGTTCTCAAGTCGAGCAGAAAACGTTCGTCTTGAATCCTGCCGATAATCGGCGGATTGGCGCGGCGAAAGCTTTCGGCGATTCGGTTGGCGTTGAGCGTCTCATGGACAATCGCGATCACTACGGTTGGTAGCTCTTCAGTGGGTAGCGCGCCGCTGCCGATCTGCGAAGTCGATTCTTCCAGAGTTAAGCGGTAATCGTCGCCGAGCGCGCGTTGAAGTCTCGGCAACAGCTGTTTGCCCAGTTCGCCGATTTCATCGACACCGCGGGTGAAGCTTCTTAAGGTCGGAATCTCCCGGGTGATATCAGGCGATTGCTGGTAGCGCCGAAGCGTTCCTTCCAAAGCCGCCAAGGTCAATTTGCCGCAGCGCAGCGCGCGCTGCAGATGATTTTTGTTCATCCTGCCGATGAGACTTTTTTTCCCGACCAACAGCCCTGCCTGGGGGCCGCCGAGAATCTTATCGCCGCTGAAAGTGACCACATCGGCACCGGCATCGATGCGCTCGGCAACGAGCGGCTCTTTCGGCAACCCGTAGCGGCTGAGATCGATGAGCGCGCCGCTGCCCAGATCTTCCATCACCGGGACGTTGTGTTCCTTACCAATGGCGACGAGCTGCGCCAAATCGACTTCGGCGGTAAATCCCACGACCTTATAGTTGCTGGTATGCACTTTTAGCAGCAGAGCCGTCTTGTCGTTAATGGCTCGCTCGTAGTCTTCCGGGTGCGTGCGATTGGTGCTGCCGACTTCTTTTAAGATCGCGTTGCTTTTAGCCATGATCTCCGGGATCCGAAACGCGCCGCCGATTTCGATCAGCTCGCCGCGCGAAACGATGACTTCCCGGTCTTCGGCGAGACTGTTCAAAGCGAGCAGCACAGCAGCGGCATTGTTATTGACCACCGTCGCTGCTTCGGCTCCAGTCAGCTCAATCAGTAACTTTTCAACGGTTTCTTCGCGCCGGCCGCGCTTTCCCGCGGTAAGATCGTATTCCAGATTCACCGGACAACCGGCCACGCCGAGAACCGCGTCTATTGCAGCCTGGGACAAGAGCGCCCGGCCGAGATTGGTATGCAGGATCGTGCCCGTGGCGTTCACCACTCGAACAAGACCCGGTTGGCTCTCCGTTGCGATTTGCGCCTCAACTCGCGCTGCGATCGCGTCGTCTTTAACTGCGCCTCCGGCGGAGCTTTTACCTTGCCTGATTTCAATCCTGGCTTGATCGAGCGCGTCCCGGCATTTCTGAATGAGATAATCGCGGTTGTATCGGGCCAGCAGCGCTTCGCAACGGGGATGCTTCAGGAGCCGGTCCACTGACGGCAGCTCGCGGAGCAGGTGCGTCGCTTGTTCGGTCATGAGGGAATTCAAGTTCGCATAAGCCATGGTTGAATTCAATATGACTGACAGCCTGCTGAAAAAGACCCCATATGCTTCGTTGCGGCTCAAAACGTCTCGCTGCAACGTACTGGAAGTACGCCTTAGCTCGTCGTTTTTCGCGCGTCTTGCCTCTGGATCTTTTTAAGCAGCCTGCAACCAGAGTTTTTCACATCGGCTTGCCTCTTCTTTTAAGCACCCCGAAATAATGCTTACGGCTCGGGCCTTTACCCCTTCGCGTATGCACCAGGGCGGCTTGGATCACCAGAGAGCGCACCATGCGATTACCTTCTTTGGTGATATGTCCATGGCGTTCGGTCTCGGCGCTCTGGCGCACCCGCGGCGCCAACCCAAAGTAGCTGGCCAACTTTTTCGCATTAGAAAATCGAGCAATCTCGCCAATCCAGCAGCTCATCGCCACCGCACTGACCGCTCCCACCCCCGGGATCGTCATCAGCCGCTTAGCCGAGCCATCTTCAAGAGCGATCTTCATCAACTCCTTGTCCAGTCCTCCAATCTGCCGATTGACAAACCCCAAAAGCTCCACATCTTCTCCCACAATCCTCGGAGCATAGCCGCTGAGATCCTCGGCTCCCGAGACTTGGGGTTGGGCCCGCTGAAGCTTGGCTTGGGGATCGATGTTTCGCTTGGCGTAAACCGCACGCAGTTCGTTGGCAACCTGCTACTGACGCGCATGGTGACTGAGATTTCACACCGGCGAAAGTCCTTGAATGAGAGTGGAAAGCGATAGCGTCTGCCTTTGGTTGATCTTTGAACCGCCGTCAGCTAAGCGGTTTCAATGCGCTTCGCGTTCCGTTTTCGTCAAGGAATGAAAGCGGCGATTCCGATCTGGATCGCCTTCGTGCCATCCTCTCTCGCCTGGGGCATTGCCGCGCAAGCGCACGGAATGAGATTCGCGGAAATTGTCCTGATGTCCGCCTGGGTCTACTCCGGTCCGGCGCAATTCGCCGTTTTAGGACCGCTGGCGGAAGGCAAATCGTCAGTCCAGGTGCTGGTGGCAGGCTTTCTCATGAACTTGCGTTTTCTGCCCATGAGCGCGGCTCTGGCGCCATACTTTCACGGCGTCAACCGCCTCAACTTGCTGCTTTCGTCTCATGTCGTTAGCGCCAGCAGTTTCATCGTGCCTTATCTGCAGTTTCAAAAGGAACGACAGGACGCCGGCGATTCGGGGTTTACTGAGTCCACAGTCGGCTATGAAAATTTGGCCTTCTTTCTAGGCGTCGGCGCCAGCAGCTTTTTGGTTTGGGTTATCGGCAGCGCATTCGGATATGCCGTTGCGCTCGGCTTTCCGACAGGATTTGAAGAAGCGCTAAAGTTTATTCTGCCGGGCTATTTCGCAGGGCTGTTGGTGGTGGAAATGCGCGGCTGGGCCATGCCGGTCGTCTGCCTTGCTGCGTTATTCTTGGCGGTGCCCGGTGCTCTCGCGAGCCCCGGCTGGGGTTGGTTGGTCACGGCGAGCCTTGTGGCAATTTTGGTCTGGGGGGCGGAACAGTGGAAATGTCGCGCATCGGCATTATCTTGATCATGGGATTCATGGCCTTCGCCGTGCGCGCCCTGCCGCAGCTGATTTTTGTCGGCCGGAGATTTCCCGAATACTTGGACCGGCTGTTGCGCTATTTATCCTACGCTTTTATTTGCAGCATCATCGCCGTGACGCTCTTTATGACGGGTGGCAAGTTCGAATTGCACCTTGCTCCGGCGCGAGCCCTGTCATTGGCTCTGACGATTGCCGTTGCCTATATCACCAGAAGCGCAGTCAGCGGCATGCTCGCTGGCATGTTGCTTGTGCTGACTCTCTCGTGGCTTCGCTGAGGGGGTTGCGGATATCCTGGAAAAATCCTTCGAAATGAGGCCTCAACTTTGGATAGGAGCAAATTTTTAATACTACGATGCCTAACTATTGCCGCGCCCCCGCACCGTTGCGATGAGAGTGCCATAGAGCAGCAAGGGGACTGAAGTGCAAAGGATCATCGCCAAGACAATATCTCCGGTGCCGGAGATCAATTTCGCCGCAATTAGCGGCGCTATCACTCCTGCGGTGTAGTG
Source organism: uncultured delta proteobacterium (assembly GCA_963745835.1). GTDB lineage: Bacteria > Desulfobacterota > Binatia > UBA9968 > UBA9968 > WHTF01. The sequence goes on along the minus strand of CAVUZH010000022.1, from coordinate 63,369 downwards.
GAGCGCCATGATAATGCCGCTGGCAGTACCGGCGCTTGCCGGCGGCGAGGCTTCTTGCGCCAAGGCAACCACCAAGGCAGGCACCGAAGCCTTGAGCATACCAAACACAAGCATACCGAGGGCGAGTCCAAGGAGCGATTGCAACCAAAAGTAAACTACGAACGCCGCCACCGCCGCCGGAAACGAGCTCAGCACGATTACCCGGCGCCGGCCCAACCTGTCGGATAAAGCGCCTAAGCAGAACGAGCCCAGCATGTTTGCCAGGCTCAGCACGCCCATGACCCAACCGGTTTCTTTTAGTGTGAGCGCTTTATCGCTTCGCAGCAAGGTTGGGCTCCAGGCCGCCGAGCTCCAGAAAACCGATCCGCCAATGAACTCGGCCAAGGCGAGAATCAACAGCGGCAGCGAGAGAGAGCCTCTGAAAGATCCGCCGCGGACGGCGGATTTAATCGAGCGGATATTGCGGATCCAATATAGCTGCAGCAACATGATCACTGCGGCAATGACTCCAACGGTGACAAAGGCTGCGCGCCACCCCGAGACGGCGATGATCCGGCTGGCCAAGACGGCGCCGATGGCGCCGCCGATGCCGTATGCAACCGAAACCAGGCTAGCGCCGAGACCGCGTTTGTTGGGTAGCAGATCCGACATCACGGCATAGAGCGCCGGCGGCGTAAAGCCGTAGCCCAATCCGGTGATTCCGAGAGACAAGAAAAACAAGAGGCGACTAGAAGTAATACCGGCCAAGGCAAAACCGGCGGCCAAAAGGCTCAAGCCTGAGATTAATATCGTCTTGCGGCCGTACCTGTCAGCAAAACGACCCGCAACAGTGCTGGTGACGGCCGCGACGATCATGAGAACCGAGAACAGGCTTGCCGCCTCGACCTCAGAGAGCGAGAACGACTGCCTGATTTCAGGCAAGGCGATCCCCAATGTTGCCACCATCATCGATGGCATGAAGTTAGAGCAGGGGACGATGCAGAGCGTCAAGCGACCACGCTGTGGCGCTTCGTCTGAAATCAGATTGCTGATGGGATACCTTTACTTTAGAGGAATGGTCACGTAGATCCGCGGTTGGTTGCCGAGCACGCGGGTGATATGACCGCGGCCGGTGGTGTCGTCGGCGAGCATGATATCGCCTTTGCCGAAACGTTTGATGGTGCCGTCGCCAATCTCGATCTCCACCTCGCCTGACAAAGTGATGATGTACTGGCGCCGCGGCGCTGGATGGAAGTCGTTCAGGTGATTAACCGGAGCTTGGCGAAAAAAAACTCCCGTGGCAGGCTCCAGCTCGGAGGCTTCCATATCGCCATTGAACTTGAGATTGATTTCTTTTTCTTCGAAGTGCGATTCGTTGTCTGCTCCGGTGTAAATTCTCATGATCTTCATGAGTCTGGTATGTAGGAGAAAGCGCCGCGAAAAGCAAGGCAGAGTCCATGCAGAATTCAAGCCGGAGTTCCGACTTGCCGTCCGCTTGTCAATTAATCGCCGCGCGTGTTAGTCAGAAAATCTAACCATGCCGGAACTTCCCGATATCACCGTTTACATCGAAGCGCTTCAAAATCGATTGCTGAACCAGCCGCTGCAGAAAATACGCATAGCCAGCCCTTTCATATTGCGCTCGTTCGATCCGCCGATCCAAACTGCGGAAGGAAAAAAGGTCGTTGCGTTTGACCGTATAGGTAAGCGCATCGTGTTCGAATTGGAAGACGAGCTCTTTATGATCTTTCACCTTATGATCGCTGGCCGGTTCCACTGGAAAAAGCGCGGCGCGCCGGTGCCGCGGAAATTCGGTCATGCTGCGCTCGATTTCCCTGCCGGTACTTTACTATTGACCGAGATGGGCACAAAAAAGCGAGCGTCCCTTCATCTGATCCGCGGCAGGGAACGGTTGGCCGAACACGATCCTGGAGGATTGGAAATCTTCGGCGCCGATCTGAATGCGTTCCGCGCCGCGCTGATCGACGAGAATCACACGCTTAAGAGAACGATGACCGATCCTCACGTTTTCAGCGGCATTGGCAACGCTTACTCCGACGAAATTCTCCATCGCGCCGGATTATCGCCGATCAAGCAGACCCAACATCTCAGCGAGGTAGAAATCGAAAGACTCTATCGAGCAACCAAAGAAGTTTTACGCGAGTGGATCCAGCGATTGCGCAAAGACACAGGCAAGAATTTTCCCGAACGGGTCACCGCCTTCCGTGATGACATGGCGGTTCACGGCAAGTATCGCAAACCATGCCCGGTCTGCGGTTCACCGGTGCAGCGAATCGCCTATGCCGAAAACGAAACCAACTACTGCGCGAAGTGCCAAACCGGCGGGCGCTTGCTCGCCGATCGTTCGCTGTCGCGCTTGCTCAAAGCCGACTGGCCTAAAACGTTGGAAGAGATGGAGGAGGGGAGAAAAGCGCGTACTGAGTAGCTTGCACTAAGCTGATAGTGAGTCAGCTAAGGCGCGCAGGAGTGCGGCGCCATCGCCTTGCCAGGCGCTGCCGTGCATACACGCCATTGTCGTCGGTTGCGCGGCCGCAAGTCTCTCGAGCATCGGGCGAGCATTTTTGGTGTGCGAGTAGTAATCGAGTGACTTACGGAAGGCCTCGCTTGGGCCCAGAATGTCCGACTCGGTGATCGGCGGATGATCGGCGCCACCTTGAGTGAAGAGATCACCGCAGAGCAGTGTTTTCGTCGCTTCTTCCATCAGGAAGCCGCATTCCCAGGCATGCGGAAGGTGCGGCGTATCGAACCATCTCACGGAATGTTCACCAAGCGAGAGCAGCTCCCCGTCAGCCAGCGCGCGCGGCGAACGATCAGCAAGGTCTTCAATCGACACTAGCGCAGCGATGCTGCCGCAGAGCGGCAAAGACCGAGGCGCTGCCGTAAGCCATTGGTTAAGCGAGCCGCATTCATCGGCCTCGACATGCGAGAATGCAACGTAACGCAGCCGCTCAACCGGAATGACGCTCGCCACCGCCTCACGAACCAATGGGAACATTTTTCGCGGTCCGGTGTGAAAGAGTAGTGGCTGATCGTCAACGATGAGATACTGATTGAATGAGAAGCCTCCCGGTCCACCTTCGATGATAACGGGTGTGTTGATGCGATAAATCCGATCTGCGATCTCGTGAATGTTGGTCCCTGACTGAGCATTTGTAATTACCATTTGGCACTCCTCAAATTTAGTAATGCGAGCTCCTTCGGAGCCGGTCATTCGACAACTTCAAACGATTTGAACTTGAACAGCTTGAACGTTTTGAACTCGCTTGAGCGAGCTATATCTGCGGCTCGAGTACTTCCAGGCCTTCGTAGCGGTCCATCAGATAGAGCTTGCCGTCTTTATCGTGAAAAACATCGTTGCTCATCACCGCCGACTGACCCTTGCCGGGCATCGGCACGTAATAGCCGACTTCCTTCGGAATGTAGGGATTGGAAAAATCCACCGCCCGGAGACCACCTGCGAACCAGGTTACGTATAATGTATTGCCGTAAACCTGTTCGGCCGGCTGGTGCGCGCCGAATCGGTTCAGATGTGTCGATTTACCTTCGAAAGGCACGATAAATGTCGCCACCGGCAGCGGCAGTTCTTCTTTGGTAATATCGACTACCCAGAGGAATGCGTTGTGAGTTTCATTGAGTTTCTCGCCGACCTCCTCGTCGGTGACAATCAACCAGTCCCGCTCCATGATTTTGTTGAGCATCGGCAAGGTCGTGTGGGTCGGGCAAGGATAAGGCGGGCTCCAATCCAGGCTGCTGATGGTCTTCGGTTTGCTCATGTCCGAGATATCGACGATCGCAAAGCCGCCGTGCCAGTAACTGATGTAAAGCCGGTTGTCCCTGCGGATCGGGTGATGACAGCGCGTGTCGGTGCCGCGCCAGGTCGGCGTTTCACCGCCGGCAGTCCACTGACCCGGCATCCACCAGCGGCAGACCTCTTCGGGCTTTTCCGGATTCTTCAAATCCAGAACCATGGCAATGTTTCCTTGGTACCCTTCCAGGGTCGGCGAAATGTAGGCGTAGCGGCCATCAAACGTAAAACGGTGCACGCCTTTGCCATGCGTTTTGAAGAACGCAATTTCACGCGGCTTGGACCTATTCGAGATATCGAAAATTTTCAAGCCGGAGTCGAGCTCCTGCCTCGCTTTATAACGTTCATAGTTGATCAGCATGATGTCGCCGCTCACGCGCACCTTGTGAGAGTGGAGTCCCTCAGAAATTTCCAGGTGCGCTACGACCTTAAGATTCTTCGGGTCGCGCGCGTCAATGATCGACGTGCCATGCGGCGGGTCCATGTGACCGACATAGGCGTAGCCATTTTCAACAACTACCGAACCTCCGCCTGGAATATCCATTCGACCGATTTGTTTGATGTTCTTGCTGATGCCCACCGGCGGTTTTCCATTGCTCGTCATTGCTTTGTCTCCTTTGGTCAGGCCGTTTAAAAAAGGGCTTATTTTGCTTCGTTGCTCGCTTCAACGTACTGCCGCGTACGTCTGAGCTTGTCGAATGTCGCGCGTCTCGCAAATTAAACCTAAAACAAGCTGCTTATCAGTCTAATGCTATTTGCTTCGCGCCTTTTCAATCATCTGAATAATTTGCTCGGTGGTTCGCACACGCGCCATGCGCGGGAAAATCAGCTCTATGAGCATGTCGTGGACGCGCTGGTCATGAGATGTGCCGCAAGCATCACTGGCGACGATCATGTTATAGTCCATGTCCCTTCCCGAATACAAAGTCGAAGCGACGCCGACATCAGTGGAGCCGCCGGAAATAATTAGGGTATCTATGCCGCGCGCTCGTAAAGCTAGATCGAGATAGGTTTGATGAAATGCGCTCCAGCGATATTTCACGATGTAGTAATCGTCCGGGCTCGGGTCCAGTTCGGCAAGGGGATCGGAGCTTTTATCGCCGGCGATAACATGCATTTTAGGTTTGCTCACCTCGCCGTTGGGCCACGGGGTTAACGAATTGTTAGTGTCGGTGAGAAGTAGCGCGGTGGTGGCATTGTCCGGCCGGTGATTGCCCTTGGCAAAAAATACCGGCAGACCGGCGGCCCGGCCGGCTTTGCTAAGTCTCACGGCATTTTGAATCCATGGTTTTAGAACCCGCTGCTTGCCCGGTTCGGGCGCAGGAACATAGCCATTCAAGATGTCGAAGAATAGCAGCCCGGTTTTCTCCGGTTCGAAATGGTTGACGTTCACTTAAGCCTCCTAACGAATTTTGATCCCTTGCTTTTCTTTCTCTTGTATCACTTTCCATCCCCGCTCCGCATACCATTCGATCTGCCGAAACAGGCCGGTGAGGATTCGCACGTCTCTGTCTTCCAGCCGGGTGCGTCCCAGAATGCGTCTGAATGCAAACAGCATGTGCTCAGGATTTTGCGAGTCAAGAAAGCCGATTTTTAATAGCGATGAGCGCATGCGGTCATAAAGACGCTCGACATCCTCGGCACGCGCCAGCGGTAAACTTTCTTTCATCGGTTCGCCGAGCGATGCCAGATAGATCTCATAAAGACAGATCATTGCGGCTTGCGCCACGTTCAGGGACTGGTATTGCGGATCGGCGGGAATGTTGATGAGTAATTGACAGTGCTTCAAATCTTCGTTACTGAGGCCGTGGTCCTCGGGACCAAAGATCAAAGCCACTTTGCCAGTTGCTGCCGCGGCAACGATCTCGACGGCAACGTCCCGCGGGCTTCGGCTGTGAGCGCGATACAGACCTTGCCGGCAAGTCGTTCCGACCACGAGCGTGCATTCGGCAACAGCTTCTCGGAGCGTTTGATAAGAGCGCGTGTTATTTAAAATATCCCGTCCATGCACCGCCATGGCCCGGGCCCAAAAACTCTGGGTGCGCGATTTGCCGGCCACGGCCAATTCACGCAGTCCTGTATTCTTCATAGCGCGTGCCACTGAGCCGATATTGCCCGAGCCGCGCGGGCGAACCATCACTATTCGGATGTTGTCTAAGGACATATAAAATTAAGTCGGTCCAGCAAACTCAGAAACTAAGCCGTTCCAACCGTTTATCCGGAAGACGGAGTTCCAAGGTGCGACGATTGGAGACGTTCAGACATTGGAGATTGTGATTCGGCCAACTGGAACATTTCGAACTATTGAAACCATTGGAACTGTTGGAACCACTGGAACGATTGGAACCTTCCGTTTCTTATTTGGCAAACCGGCAGAGCTTGTTTCTTTCAATCACGGCGCGGTTGGTGGCGTCAAACTCGCTGCGGTAGTCGAAGTCTTCGTGCATGATTGAAGCCGTGTCAGTGACGTGTTGGGCGCCGAAGATATGGCCGATTTCGTGGATTAGAGCGATGACTTCAGGTTCCGGGTTGCCACGCCATCCGGTGTAGTGAACGACTCTACTGACCGGCACAACCGCATACCCGCCCAACCCTTGCTGACAGTTGCCGATTCGATCGACCCGTGGCCGGCCGGCTCTGGTATACCGGCTCATTCCTTCGGCAGTAAAAGCGATTACCAGATCATGATCGTGGTTCTTTGTCTGTGGAAAATCTTGTTCGAGCCTGGCCAGCAATTCGGGGGTGCCACGAATGCGCTCCTTGAGCGGCCACGCTGAAACGCTTTGGGTGACCAAACGAACGTTGAACTCTCTTTCGTAGTAGTCTGACGCGGCTTCAATCAGACCTCGGACTTCCTCATTCCAGCGGGTATTTCTTGCCCTGAGGCTTACATCGCCCAACACCTTGACCTGGACGACCCGTTCCGGCGCCGGAGAAGTAATTGCAGAACACGAGGCAAGCAGCAGCGCGCTAAGGATGCAGTAAGTTATCGGTCGGCGCGTAATCATCGGTCAGCACGGGGACATCGTGATCAGGCAGCGGCCGATCGAAATAAGCAACGGCGATGTCCTGAATCGGATTAGGAAAAAGACCCTTGTCGATGGACGTTGCCCGCTTCACGATCTCTTTGATATCGAGTCGCTGCTTGTCGCGGGTCGCGATCACAATGACGTTCTGAATGGTCTCGACGCTGACGTTGTCCGGGCGCCGTGCGGCGAAGACGTAAGTCTGGGGGAAAACTTGCCGCTGAGTTTTCACGAACGAACGCGCGATTTTGCCCGAGGGACCGGTGACGGCGCTGATCAGGTTTGCGACGATGATGCCGTTAGGAGTGAGTTTCTTCTGCGCCAATTCGAAGAATTCCTTAGTCGCCAGATGGAAGGGCATGGCATCGGTAAAGTATGCGTCGAGCAGGATGATGTCGTATTGATGCTGCGTCCGCGACAGAAACATGCGTCCATCCTGAGCGTGCAATCTCAAGTTGTTGCTCTCGCGCACGTTGAAGTGGGTTTTGGCGATTTGGATAACTTCGGGGTCGAGCTCCACCGCGTCGATTTCCAAAGAGGAAAATTCCTTGAGCAGCTTCTTCGGTATCGAGCCGCCGCCGAGCCCGATCAGGGCCATTTTTTTGGCGTCGGGCCGAAATGCAAGTCCCAAGGACGTATAGCGCGAGTAGATCAGTCTGAGCGCGGTGGGATCCTTTAGATTCATGGCGCTTTGCAGGGTTCGGTCGAAGTACATGTAGCGGGCTTCATCGTCTTCTTCGACGCGAATGCGGTGATAGAAAGTTTCCTTCTCAACGAGTGTTTTTATCCGTGCCAGAGCGCCGGGTGTCCAAGGCATCATGAAGGATCCGAGTATGACAGTGACCGCGGTAACCGCCCGGGCAAGGGTAATGCCCCGCAGGCGGACCAAAGGTACTACAAATAGCGACAGACAAACCAGAGTAATCCCGAGTCCGTGAATAATATTGCGGACACCAGCCGCAGGAATCAGATAAAAGGCGGTCAACAGGGTGCCGAAAATACTGCCGCAGGTCGACACGGCGTAGAGAGTGCCGGCGGTGCTGCCGACGGTGGAAAGTGTCGTTGCAGCGAGCCGAATCGCATAAGGCGAAATGGTTCCGAGAAACACCCCGGGCAATAAAAAAAGCATGGTACAAGCGATCAGCGGATTCAGGCGCATGCCGAAATCGTTGCGCGCCACCCATTCGTTCGCCGAGGGATAAACGAATGGAAGAAAGAAGATCACGATTCCCGGAATCAGAAGGAGGATCAGCAGCCGGCCGTAAGAGGGGTCCCGGGCTGAAAGCCAGCCGCCCCAGTAATAACCGACGCTCAGGGAGGCCATTACCACTGAGATCAGGCTGCCCCAGACAAAGATCGAACTGCCGAAATGAGGAGCGAGGATGCGGCTGCCGGCGATCTCCAGCGACATCAAAACCGCACCGCTAACGAATACCACAAAGCCGAGCAACAATTGCACCATGAATTTAACTCTCCCAACTCCAAAGACTTCCCTCGGGCACCAGCGAGACCGGTTCGAGCAGCCGATGCGAGATGCCGTCCACGAACTGCGAGGGGCGAGATAACACCATGCGCAAGCTCTTGTCAAAAACCCTGGTCGGGTAGGAAATAAAAAGATTCTGCTTAGCGCGGGTTGCCGCGACGTACAGCAAACGTCTTTCTTCCTCCAGTTCTTCGGTCGTATTGGTGTTGTAGATGGACGGGAATCTTCCTTCCAAGGCCCAAATGATAAAAACCGAGTTCCACTCGAGCCCTTTGGCGGAATGAATGGTCGAGAGAATGAGCGGACCTTCATCCGGATTAACCGCGAGCACCCCGGCGATGCTGTCATTCGGAGGCTCCAGCGCCATGTCGCTGAGCAGACGTTCGAGATTGCGATAACGTTCGGTCATGCCCTGGAAGTGTTCCAGGTCGCGTAAGCGTTTTGGATGGTCGTCGGGATAGTTCTGCTTGAGGATCGGCGTGTAATATTGCATCAGATATTGCGCCTGCTCAACGGGCAGCTCGGCCTCGGAGGTTACTTCAAGGACTTGCGCCAATGTTTTCAAACCCTGAGCGATCTTGCCCCTGGCCGGATAGGTGCGCAACCGCTCAATTGGATTACCGCCGTCCAGCAGCCATTTGATAATTTTTTGATTTGCCCCCGGTCCGATGCCTTCAAGCAGCAGCAGCACGCGGCTCCAGGAAATCGCATCCTGCGGATTAGCCAAAATCCGCAAATGCGCCAGCAGATCCTTGACGTGGGACGCTTCCATAAACTGGAAACCGCCGCGCTTGACGAAGGGAATGTTTTGCCGCGCGAGTTCGATTTCGAGATCGAAGGAATGGAAGCTGGAGCGGAATAGCACCGCCACGTCCCATAGCGGCACACCTTGTTCGCGCAGCTCCAATATCTTCTGGCAAACAAACTGTGATTGTGTTTGTTCGCTGCCGGCCTGCACCAGACGCGGCCGTGGACCGACGCTTTTGCGAGTGAACAAACGCTTTTCGTAGCCTTCGGCGGCGCGTTGAATGATTTCGTTGGTAAGATTCAAGATCGGCTGGGTGCTGCGGTAGTTTTCCTCGAGCTTGATGATCCGCGCGCCGGGGAATTGCTTCGGGAAATCCATGATATTGCGAAAGTCGGCGCCGCGAAACGAATAGATGCTCTGAGCGTCGTCGCCGACCACGGCAACGTTGTTGTGGGTTGCCGCTAGCAGCCGGACAATCTTTGATTGCAGGTGATTGGTGTCTTGATATTCATCGACCATGATGAAGCGGAACCGTTCCGACAGACGGTTGCGCACCTGTTCATGGCTGTCCAACAAATCCTTTAGTTTAGTCAAGAGATCGTCATAGTCGACCAGCGACTTGGTTTGCTTGTAGTCGATGTAACGTCGATTCAAATCGATCAGTTCTTCGTTGGATTCGATAAGATGAGGGTATTCCAGTTCGATGAGCTCGCCCAACGGCGTCTGTTTGTTGAGCGCCATGCTGAAGATCTCGGCGCAGGTCTGTTTGCGTGGAAAACGCCGGTCTTTGACGTTTAAACCCATTTCCGCTCGGATCTCTTGGATCACGGCTTCGCTGTCGGTTCGATCCATGATGGTAAAAGAAGGCGCTAAATCGATGCGCCGGCCATATTCACGCAGAACGAGATTGGCAAACGAATGAAAGGTTCCGCCGGCCACCTGATGGCAACGGCTGTCGATCAGCAGCCCCGCTCGGCGAATCATTTCTTCCGCGGCGCGGCGGGTAAAGGTCAGCAGTAAAATCGAACGGGGATCGACCCCGCTGTCGATCAAGTGAGCGACGCGATATACCAGGGTGCGAGTCTTTCCCGTGCCGGCGCCGGCAATGATCAGCAGCGGACCCTCGACCGTGCTTGCCGCCTGATATTGCGCCTCGTTTAACTCTTTCCGGTAGTCGAGTGCTGAGCTGTTGCGGATCGGTTGAGTAGAATTTTTGAGAATGTATTGTGTGGTCAAGCAAACTCCAATCGACGTAAATTACCTATTTTAGATAATATCGGCAAGCGACGATGGACAATGTTTTTGCTCGCCAGCGATCGATTGCGCCACAGCGATAGGCTCTTTCCTGCTTGGGCTTTCATCATCGGTCTCGTGTGCTAGTCTCAGGCTGATAAAACATCGATGGGAGCAGAAATTTTGATCAAAGGATCAGCGGTCTTGCTTTTCGGGTTATTTTTGACGGCGCAGTTGGCGAGCTTCCTTGGCGCTCAGGAACAACCGGCGGTCGCAGAGTACCGCGATTCCGAGTATGCCTATAGTTTCCAGTACCCAGGCCACTGGAAGCTAAAAAAGTTGCCGGAAGGAGCGGCTAATGACGACATTCGAGTCTCGCTGCAAACACCTAGCGGCGACTCCTTCATGGTGATCGTCGAGAAGCGCGGTCAAAATCCCACCAAGGCGGAGTTTCAGTCCGATCCCAAGCGCAGCGCCCGGGTCGATAAGCTGATCGACGAGACTACCCAGGAAATCTACCGGATTGTTGCCCGCAATCTCGGCGCTGTGGAGACAAAATTCGGCGAGAAGACCGATCTTTCAAACGATGCCGCCATCAAATTCTATGTCTCGAGTCTTAACAAGATGAAAGCAGGGGAACCAATTATTGTCGCGGGTATACATTCGTACCCCTTTTCGAAACCATATTCGATCAGCTTTGTGATGACCGCCTTTTTCGATCCGGGCGCTGAAAAGGAAAACGCCCTGCTGAGAGCAGTCTTCAACTCGTTCCAATTAGTGGAGCCGTCGGAGTCTTCGAACGAATCCGGTCTTACCGATCCTTCAAAAGGCAGTCAGCCGAAATAACAAATAACCCGCGCGATCTCAAATTCTCTTCTCAGTCCAATCTGTGCCGAAGTGGAGGATAGCCGATTGTGAGGCGTGCCCGAATGGAGTGAATGGAACCCGCTTTTCCGACGTCCATCCAGTTAGCTTTTACTTGCTTGCTGCTGGATCTTCTGCAGGGCTCGCGCGACTTTTTGGCGCAGATCGACAACGTCGAATGGTTTAGCGACGAAATCGAAGGCTCCGGAGTTCAAAGCTTCGTTGGAAAGTTGCTGCGAGTTCACCCCGGTCAGCATGATGACTTCACAGGCAGGCTCGATTTTCTTGATGCGGCGCAGAGCTTCAATGCCATCGGTTTTCGGCATCAGCACGTCGAGCAGGACTACGTTCGGTTTGGAATCCAGCACTATCGGTATTGCCGTCCCTACTGAATCCGCTTCCATCAGACGAAAATCTTTGTAAAAAACCATCTTGAGAGATTCACGCACTCCAAATTCATCGTCAACAATCAACAAAAGCGGTGAAGTCATCGGTTAGAGAACCACAACCGTGCGTTAATCGTTTTCAGATAAACCCTCCTGATCTTGAATTTCGCTATCATCCGAGGCGTGCGCGGAATTGCTCGAACGAGCCATAATGTTTACGGTGGCAGCTAGTAGATCTTCGTCTAACGCGATGCCAAATCCAGGCAGCGCTTCGGTTGGCCCAGATACTGTGCGCAGTCGTTGGTGATCTCTTCGACTGATTTTTGAAAGGTCGTTTTCAGATAGCCGATGCTTTCTCTTATACAACTCTGTTGGTCGCTTTCCTCCGCGAAGGCAACGCAGAAGGGCAGCACATAACGGCCATCCCAGGTGTTGTCGATTAAAGCATAGATCACGCCGCGCATGCACGCCAGCCGGCGCGCGCCTGCCACCGATTCGCATTTCTGCGCGGTGGGCCGCGACTGGCCGATTCGAACATCGTTGGAAAGATCGCGGCCGATGGAAAGTGTGCACGGCAAATCGTATTCACCGCTCTTTTGACACTCCTCAAAAATTCTGGACGCCGACAGCCCCATTTCAGTCATCCTGGAGGTCTGCATCACATAGCATTCGCCTCGGTAGCGAGTATCGACCTTATTGCAGGGATAATGGTAGTCGGTGGGGCTGAGATCGCGCAGTTCCGGTGTGGAACTAGAAACATTTTCCATGAACACACCGCCATAGCACGACTGGCGGCTCCATTCTTCGATTAACCCGTCACATGCTTCGAGCGACGGAGCGAGCTTGTAGCGTGAAAAGAACATCAGAGCATGGCCGAGACCGTGTAGGCATTGAAAACGCAATCTTACCGGCACGTCGGAGTCGCAGGCGGCCGCGGCTTTCTCTTTAAGCTCCGCCTGGCTTGGATGGCGCTCGACTTGAGAATAAATGTCCTCGCCGCGTAAAAAACGCTCCACGGAACCGTGGTAGCAGCCGGAGTGGCAGGTTTGATCGCACGCCGAGAAGGAGTCGTGGATGTTACCCTTAATTCGGAAGGTTTCGCGACCGACGGCGTGGACGATGGGGTGGCAATCGCGGCGCAGCTCAGGATCCTGGAGTTCAAAGCGCTGGATGAGCTGTAAAGCAGCTTTCGTCGACTCGGTTTTTAGGACTTCGCGGAAAATCTTGTCCAGGCAAACAGCGCTCTCGGCTCCGGTAAGGCAAAATTTCAGCGCCTCGATGGAAGGTAACTCAGATGACGTTGAGGATTGCGGCTCAACCTGCGCAAAGCTCGAAGTAAGTTGAGCTGTGGAAAAGATTGCCAGCCAAAACAACGTCCTTGCCAGCTTTAATGCAAGTAATGACACAATGAGAATTCTCCTTCTTGGTGCGCGATTGCTGCAATTTTAACCACAAGATGATCAGGCCGCAATAAAACGCCGTCATTACTCATCGCTCCAAGCGCTATTGGCGAGATTGCAACGCTGCTTTTCTTTGTGGCGAAATGTGTAACTATTTTATCTATGAGTCGTCTAAACCGTAAAATGATGCGGCGCTTGCTTAAACTCCCTTCTACTATTAAGGCGTTGGCTTTAGCAACGCTTTTCCTGACAGCGGCGCACGCTCAGGAACCGGCAAAGGCTCCCACAAGCGTGCCGCTGTACCAGCCGAAATTCTATCCCTACGAGAGCGGCGAGAAAGCATGGTACCGAGCGAGTTGGAACGGCGTTCCAGTCGCCACTGCGGAAATCGAAACGACACCGATCATCTTCGAAGGGAAAAAGTCTTTCCGAGTTCGGATTGATGCCAAAACGTCCAAAGGTTTGGACCTGATTTGGAAAATGCGCGACACCATCACTTCAGTGTTCGACGCGAAATCGCTGGCGCCGTCGCGGTTCGTTTTCAGCCAGCGGGAAAATTCTCGCGTGATCGATACCGAGGCCACGTTCGACCAGAAGGCCAAAAAATGGGCGGTCAATCGTTGGCAAGAAGGAAGGAAGCCCAGAGTTTACGATTTTGACTCGAACAATACCTTGGACCCGATCACCGCAGTCTACCTTGCGCGCAGCATTGACTTCAATGTCGGTGAAAAATTGTTTTTCCACGTTTTTGGCGGTCGTCATCAGTATTTGCTCGAGTTGAACGTGGAAAAGAAGGAGCCGGTGGAGCTGGAATCCCGCGCTGTGATTCAGGCGTTTAAACTTGTGCCAAAATTAACCAACCTGACTAAAAAAGGTTATGCGGGGCGCGTGAATGAAGCTGCTATCTGGGTCTCTGCCGATGAGCGGCGCATCCCGGTTAAGCTTTGGAGCAGAATGTTTGCCGGCAACGTTTATATGGAGTTGGTTCAGGATAAGACCGGCGTGCAGTCGGCCACTACCGTGGATTCACCGGGTCCGTCGAGTTGACGCTCCTGGATATGGCGATCATGTGAGGCAATGAAGTGAAAGCGGCGATAAAAAATTTAAAACTTCGATTCGCCTTGTTTGTGCTTTCCCTCGGAATTCTCAGCGCAGTGTTTTCCGGGTTCAGGTACTCGCCCGTGCCGCGGCATCGCGCCGGTTCGGCCATGGCATATTCGGAGTCGAGCCGGGGAGGCGATGCGCGGATCGAAGATCGTCTTCGGCGAACGATACTTCCGCTGTTGGGAGCCATGGACCGGCCGTGTCAACCTGATGAACTGCGCGTGCAGATCATGAACGAGCCGACAATCAATGCTGCCAATGCCGGCGGTTGCCAATTCTTCGTGACGAGCGGCTTGCTGCAACGCGCCAACGATGATCATTTGTTGGGAGTGATGGCGCATGAGATTGCGCATCAAGATTTGGGGCATGCCGTTAAAGCGCAAATGCTCGGCGCCGGTTTGAGTATCGGTGCAGCTCTCCTCGAACACATTCTTCCGGGCTCAGGCGCGATTGCGCCATTAGCTGGAACACTGATCACCCGGGGCCACAGCCGGACAGAGGAATATGCCGCCGACCGACACGCAATTGTGCTGCTCCGCCGCATCGGTTATCCGCCAGAGGTTATGATCGACACCCTCGGCTGGATCCAGCGTTCCTCGGGCGATCAGCAAGCTGGCGGTTTTCTCTCGACCCACCCCGCATTGATTGACAGAATTTCGGCGCTCAAGAAAATGCGCTAGACGCTAACAGCCGCGCCAAAAGCCAACCATTAACAAGGGTTAGGATGTTTCAGGGTGCAGTCGATCAATGTAAACGAAGCTCTGCTTCATTCGTCTAAATGGCAAAAGGAGAGAGTAGGCCATGAGCATACATACAAAAGCGATAAAAAAACTAAACGGCATCGCCGCTGTAGCCATCGTAAGCGGAACTTTGTTAGCCGGGTGCGCGGGTGGGGGGCTCACGACCCGTGAGAAAGGCGCCGGCATTGGCGCTTTGGGCGGCGCAGCCGCCGGTGGCCTTATCGGTTCCGCGGTCCGTCATCCCGGCGCGGGCGCAGCTATCGGAGCGGCACTTGGTCTGGGCGCCGGAGCGGTTGTCGGCGATCAGTTGCAGGGCCGCGAAAATCAGGCCTACGAACAGGATCAGCAGATCTACCGCAATCAGCAGGAAATTAACCGCCAGCGCGAGCAGCTCGAACAAATTCGCCAGCGTGGCAACGAGTACTACTAGGCTCGAACATCAGTGGAGCGGCACCGGCGTTATGTGGAAGACCTTCGCGCAACAATGGGACTATCTTCTGCTCAACTTCATTGTAGGTGTCTACATGATGCTCGGTGCCGCTTTGGGTTTGATCTTGATGTGGCTTTTTCTCGCAGGTCCCACTCCGTAAAAATCTGCTAGCCTCGAGCCGCGCATTGCTGCGCGCTCTCCTCGAGATCTTCGGTTCCTTGCACTCTTGATGGCCCTGCGCCATCGTTCTACATTCGATTTCGTGAAGGTACTCGTCACCGGCGCAGCCGGCCTAATCGGCCACCATCTAGCGCAGCGATTTGCAACCGATCATGATGTGCTGGCGTTGAAACGAAAGGATCTCGATATCACCGATCCGGCAGCGGTCAGAAGTCGTGTTGCCGCAGAACGGCCATCTCTGATTGTCAATTGCGCGGTGGTTCAGGTCGACGAAGCTGAGCGGGATGCCGCCAAAGCTGCGGCCGTGAACGTGGAAGGAGCCGGGTTTCTGGCCGAGGCGGCGGCTCGGTGTGGCGCGGAGATCATTCAATTTAGCACCCAATATGCCTTTGACGGCGAACTCATCGGACGGGCGCCGTACACGATCAAAGACCAGCCTCGACCAGTAAACATCTACGGCAAGACCAAGCTTGCCGGTGAAGAAGCCGTGCGCGCTGCGTGCGCGCAAAGTTATGTCATCCGCACTTCATGGGTTTACGGTAGCGGCAAGGACAGCTTTCTCTGCACTGTGCACAACGATCTCGGCTCCGGCAGGCGCGTTCGCGCCATCGACGATGTCTGGTCGAGCACCACCTATGTCGAAGATCTCATCGCTCGTTGCTCGGAGATTCTCAGGTTTCGCCATTACGGTACCTACCAGATCGTCAACGAGGGCGTTTGTTCCTACTACGATTTCGCTCTCGAAGCGGGACGCCTGGCGGGGCTCGAAAAACAGCAGCTCGGGTCTCTTATAGAAGTTGTCCACGAGCGCGACATGCAAAGGATCGCACCGCGTCCTCGCTACACGCCGATGCGCTGCCTGCTCTCGGAAGAGCTTGGCCTGGTGCCGATGCGCCATTGGCGCGATGCGTTAGCCGCGGTATGTGAGAAACTAGCGCATCAGATTGACCCGAACGATCTGCCGACGGGCGTCTTATCGCGCACCTCGGATATATGAAAACAGAGAGCGCAGCGTTACCGAAGGAAGAACTAAATGGAGTGATCTGACGGCGGTACAGCCGTTGACATGGAAAAAATACCGCAGTAAACCGGGACACCGAAACTACTATGAAGACTTCCATGAAAACTTTGTTTCTTTCGATTAGCGTGCTTTTTCTCGTCGGATTTTCTCAAAGCACCCTGGCACAGAAACTGACTTTGGCGCACGTGGCGATCCATCCCGGACAAGGTATGTTCTGGATCGCCAAAGATTCGGGTTTGCTTGCCAAGCACGGTTTTAGCGCCGAGGTCGTGCTGATTCCCGGCAGTCCTCGAACCGTCCAGGCTCTGATCGCCGGAGATCTCGACTATGCCGTTGCCGGCGCGCCCGCATATGTGCGAGCCCGCACCCAAGGCGCCGATGTCGTGATCCTTTCATCTCTGTCGGGATATTCTTCGCAAAGGGTTCTGCTCAAACCCGATTCAACCGTGCAGACGTTTAACGACATACGAGGGAAGACCGTTGGCGTCACGCAGTATGGTTCTGCGGGCGATTCCTTTATCCGCGGCGCACTCAAAAAATCCGGAATTAAGGAATCGGAAGTCACCATCCTGCAGATGGGCGGGACGCCGGGAGTGTCGCAGGCGCTAGAAGCGGGCAGGATCGAGGTCGGCGTTCTCGGGGAGTCGGGCGCGCTTCTTGTCTTCCGCGGAAAGGCGCGATTTCTCAAAGGCGCGAGTTCGAAAGAGTTTGGCTTTCATGCGCTGGACGCCCCGCTCGGAACTACCGAGCGCAAGATCAAAGCGGATCGAGGTTCAGTGCTCAGGTTCGTGCAAGCTTATGTCGAGGCAATTCACTATTTTAAAACCAATCGAGCCGGGACGATAAAAATCCTCCAGAAATATATGGCAGGCTTGAGCGAAGAGCATGTCGCGCTCTGGTACGATGATTATCGCGAAGGACTGGTGTCGCTGCCTTACCCGGATGATAACGGGTTGCGCGCGGAGCTTGATCTGATCAACGTGCCGCGCTCGCAGTCTGTGGCGCCGTATGTGAACAAGAGTTTCTTGGACGAGATTAAAAAAAGCGGATTTGTAGAAAGGTTAAACAAATAAACGGGGGACAGACGTATGGCTAAAATCAGACATCTCGCCATCAAAGCGGAAGATCAAGAACGGACTGCAACATTTTATAAAGAAACCTTCGGCATGACCGAAGCCTGGCGTGGTCCGGTGCGAGAAGACGGCCACCGCGCGATCTATCTGACCGACGGTTATATCAACATGGCGATCTTGCCGGCGCGCGGCGGACGTGAGGGAATCGATCACTTCGGTTTCCAGGTCGAAGATCTGGAAGGCACGCTAAAAACGGCGGCGTCCACGGGCGCGAAAAGCGATTCGTACAAAAAACCGCGGGATGGTAGATTCGCCGAAATGGGCGTGCAGGACCCGGTGGGGACTCCCGTGGATGTCTCCGTGCACGGCTGGAAAGCGTAAAAACTAGCGAGGTTTATTTTGGCTATCCTTACTTTGAGCCGGAGACTTTCGAGTACGCGAGATCGGTGGACCAAGCTGACAAGTTCTTCGATCATTTTTCTATTTTACGTTCTCGTGATGCTTGCCTCTCCGAGCGTTGGCGCCGAACCTTCGAAGCTCCTGATCGCGCATGGCGCCATCAGCAACAACGTTGCGCCGTTGTGGATTGCCAAGGAGCAGGGCATTTTTCGCAAGTACGGCATAGATGCGGACCTGGTATTTATCATTGCCGGGCGAGCGATGCAGGCGATGCTGGCGGGACAGGTGCCGGTGGGCCTGGTTGGCGGGACCCATGTGACCAACGCCAACACTGGCGGCGGGGATTTCACAATGATCCTCGGGCTGGAGAATAAACTCGATTACATTTTCGTAGCCAAGCCGACGATCAAAGGCGCCGAGGATTTAAAGGGCAAAAAAGTGGCGATCGGCACGCCGGCCGGCTCCGCATCTTTGGCAACCTACGTGTCACTCGACCATCTCGGACTCGTGCCGCGGCGCGACCAAATCACGTTGTTGGGTATCGGCGGTGTGCCCGAACGAATGGGCGCGCTCCGGTCGGGTAGTGTGGAAGCGACCAGCTTGTCTCCGGAAATCGGTCAAGTGGTGGTCAGCGAAGGCTATCGGATTTTGATCGATCTCGGAAAAGAGGGTGTTCCGTTCCAATCGTCCGGGCTGGTCGTGCCGCGCAGCTTGATCAAAACCAATCCGCAGTTAGTCGAAAATATCGCCAAAGCCACGGTCGAAGGCGCGGCTTTTCTTCATAAGCCCGCCAATAAGGAGATTGTCTTAAGGAGCCTGGGCCGAAATTTGCGCCTCGATAAACCCGACCGGGTCGAAAAAGCTTATCAAGGCTTGCTGGCAAATCTTCCGCGTCCACCCTGCCCGTCGGTGGAGGGAATCAACGCAATGCTCAAGCTCATGGCGCAGCACGGGCTAAATGCCAAGGCATCGCAGATTAAGCCGGAAGAAATCGCCGATTTGAGCTACTGCAAACGATTCGAGGAGAGCGGATTTTTCCGCAGCCTCTACTGACCCGGGCCTCACACTTCCAAGTTTAACGCGAGCAAACCGGCGAGCCCTCCAGAGCCAGGCAATGCACGGTCATAGCTGTTGGCAAGCTCGCAGATATCGGGCGCTTACGATTTATATCGCCACAATTGAGGGATAGCGATGCAAATCGCCGATATCATGATGAAGCAGAGAAGGCTGCCCAGGAGCAGCGCGTTCGGTGCTCCGACATAATGCGCCGCAACGCCCGCTAGAATTGCTCCCAGCCCGTTGGTCGCCTGGGCGAAGACCGAGATCAGACTCGAGGCCCGTCCGAGCATGCCATCGGGAGCCTGAAGTTGAACCACCGTGCGGCGGATCGCCACGCTGACCGAGTCGGTGAATCCTAAAATCAAAGTGGCGCCGACCGCCATCCAAAACCAATGGGCGACTCCCAACAGCGCCAGGCTGCCGGCAAAGATCAGCGCCGCGCTGACTACCAAAACGCCTTTGCGTCTGATATCGCCCAGCATGAGCAAGGCTAAAGAGCCGACGATTGCGCCCAGGGATGGAGCGCCGTAGAGCAGCCCTAACCCCGAGGCGCCGGTGTGAAAAACATCGGCGGCAAAGATCGGCAGAATCGGCCGGTAAAAACCCACCAGGGTGACGCCAAAATCGAGAAGAAAAAGCGACAGTATGATGCGCTGCACCCAGATGAACTCGATGCCTTCAAAGATACTCCGCAGGTTGACCCTCCGGCGCACCCCTTCGGGCACTCCCGAAGTGCGCATCGCGCCAATCGCTGTGGCCGCTGGAATCAGCACGGCGGCGGCGATGAAATAGGTCGTTGATAAGCCGACCTGATCAATCAAGACCCCGCCGATTGCCGGTCCGAGTAAAAAGCTCATTTGGATGATAATCGTGTTGAGGGTCACTGCATTCATTAGCAATGGGCGCGGCACCAACCGGGGAATCAACGCCGAGCGCGCCGGCCAATTAAAAACCTCCACCAGCGCGCCGAGAAATCCTAGCGTATAGACATGCCAAGCCTGCACGTTGCCGGTGACGGTAAGAACCCCTAAAAGCAGGCTAGGAATGAATTGGATCGAAACCGTTGCAATGAGGAGCTTTTTACGGTCGAAAGCGTCGGCAACCGCGCCGGCAAACAGGCCGAAAATGACGAAAGGAAAAGCTTGGAAAAAACCAGTGAGCCCCAATTGAAAGGGAGAGCCGGAAATTTCGTACACCTGATAGAGACCGGCGACATTTCGTACCTGAACCGCGACGGCATTAAAGACGCTAGCCGACCATACCAAGCGGTAATCCCGAATCAGCAGGGACGACCAGGGGCGAATGTTGCTCGGCGGAGATGGCAACTCTATTTCGGGTGAATCAGCCAATCGGTTCAGAAACCGGATGAACGGCGCAGAGGATAAAGTGAGGTGGTTTGCTGGTGTTGATAGGGCGGATAGGACGCTCTATCAGGCTGTTGATAAAGACTCATAGCTTTTGTCGCGCTCGTTCGCCTCGCTTCGATGTACTACCGACGCACGCCCCAGCTCATTGAACCTCGCGCGCCTCGGGCTCCGAGATATTTTTGAGCAGCCTGCGTCCGGGTTTTTATCAACCTGCTAGAAAAGCTCGCCCTATCCGCTAGTTTATTTGGAAGATGCCGCTACCCGTATGTCTTCCAATACGCCGCGCTCTTCTGCTTGCGCCAGCACCGCTTCGATGGTTTTGATCAAATTGCGCGCTCCCTCAATGGTCAACTCCACCGCCACACGCGCCGCCGGGCCCTTGGCCTCGTTCACGAAATCGATGTTGAGCGCGTGTTCCAGCGGCATGTCGTAGGGATGATCGTAGGAGATGTTGGCCTCGCTGAGCTCGAACCAATCGCCGCCGTTCTTACCGCGGCCTTCGATCTTCGCCTGATGAACAATCATCGTGCACATTTTCCATTCCTTTCAATTCACTTCGCCGCACCCGGCTGCGTAGATCCTAACCAGTAGACCTGAGGATGTACGCAGCGCTGTGAAGCTTTATCGAATCTTCAATCAGCCTTTTAGATTTTTCTCAAGAAAAGCGAGAACTTTTTTCCAACCATCAACCGCTTGCTCCTGGCGATACGCCGGACGGTCATAATAGAAAAAACCATGCCCGGCGCCATCGTAGCGGTGAAATTCGTAATTCTTGCCATGCTTCTTCAGTTCCGCCTCATGTTGGTTGACCTGTTCAGGAGACGGTGATTTGTCGTCGTTTCCGAAGATGCCGATCATATTGCAGGAAAGGTCCTTGGTAAAATCGATGGGCGCTACCGGACGTTTGGTGGTGAGTTCTTCCTGTTTCATAACCACGCCTCCGCCCCAGCATTCCACCAGCGCATCGAAACCTTTAAGCTTGCACGCGGCGAGAAAACCATGCCGGCCGCCCGAACAGGTGCCAAAAACGCCTACCTTGCCCACGTACGGAAGTGAACGAAGCAGATTTTTAGCGCCATCTAAATCTCCCAGGACCTGCTCGTCGGGCACTCCGCCGGCCGCGCGTACTTTCGCGCCGACGTCTTCGGGGCCGCCATGGCCTTCGCGGAAATAGAGATTGGGTGAGATCGAGACGTAGCCATGATGAGCAAACTTGCGAGTGCACTCGCGATACCACTCATCCCATCCGGGCGCGTGGTGGATCAGCACCATGCCTGGAAAAGGACCCGCGCCTAACGGACGGGCGACGTAAGCGTTGATCGCTTCGCCTTTGTGCCCCTGCATGCTCATGGTCTCGGCGATCATGCCTTCATATTGATCTGTTCGGTACATAGTGTCCTCCTTTAAGTCGGATATTCTTGAGAATTGCCCAGCCGTCCACTTAATACAAAAAGTATCTTTGGCGCAACTTAACCGGTAAAAAAATCCTCTTGTTTTGGATTTGGAAACCCAGTAGGCTAAATATACACTTCAGTATGGAGCCTTCTGTAGTGACATATAGCAGAGAGTTGAAGGCTTGGTCAGTCTTTCCTTGCGATTCTTACCTCGCGGACAATCCGGCCAGAGCGTGTTTTTCTTTTCATGTTCTGATTCCTGCGTTGATCAGGTTCTCAGGGTCAAAGACAGCAACAACGTTTTCCAGAGGAGGAGAACATGAGCAGTAAGATCTATGTCGGTGGATTGCCATACTCTACGACCGACGATCAGTTGCAGGAAATCTTTTCCGCCCATGGAGCTGTTGAATCGGCTCGCGTGATCACCGACAAGTTCAGCGGCCGTTCGCGCGGGTTCGGATTTGTCGAGATGAGTTCCTCAGAAGAAGCTCAGAAGGCGATCCAAGCGCTTAACGGCAGCGATCTTGGTGGCCGGACTCTGACGGTCAACGAAGCGCGTCCCCAGGAAAGACGATCCGGCGGTGGCTTCGGTGGTGGCGGCGGTGGTGGTGGGGGTGGCGAGCGACGCGGTGGCGGCGGCGGTCGGAATCGCTGGTAAGTTCTAAGTCATCACGAACCAAGGGGTGCCGGGCCGGGACACCCCCTGGTTTTCTCTCACCGAATTTTCATATCCTTTCATCTTCACTGCGCTCTACGGTGTATCCTCGGCGCGACGATCTATTTCGATTTGTATGATGCGTCCTTTAGTTGGACCTTCTCATCTGGAGGCGGGGTCCAAACGAGATCGGCGCGGTGAGCATAGATATCCATGCTATTCCACAGCGGGATTGCCGAGGCGTCTTCTAGAATGATCCGATGAGCATCCCCGAGCAGCCTTTCTCGCTTCTTCACATCAAAGGTTTGTTGCTCCGTATCGAGAATCTCGTCCAGTTTGGGGTTGCTGTATCCCAGCACACGCTTGGTCACACCGGTCCTGAAATACTGATGAAATAGCGCATTGGCATCGGTGAGACTGCCGCGGCCGGTCAGGTACATGGGATATTTGCCGTTTTTATAATCGGTGTTGAAGATGCTCCATTCCGGTGTTTTGAGAATCGCTTTGATGCCGACTCTAGAAAGCTGCTCGACAATCACTTGCGCGATCTCCAAGTCCTTGGGATATCTTCCCGTAGGACTGTAGTACTCGAGCTCGAACCCACTGCCAAAGCCGGCTTCTTTCAAAAGTTGCTTTGCCTTCTCGGGATCGTATGGATAAGCTTTCGCTCCGGGATCATAGCCAAATACCTGCGGACTGAGCAGGCCGCTCAACGGATAAGCGTTTCCCTCCAAGATGTGTTTGATCAATCCCTCTCGGTCGATCGCCTGTGTGATCGCGCGACGGACCTTCGGGTTATCCAGCGGTTTGTAAGCCGGACTCAATACCAGGAAGATAGGACGCAGGCCCTGCACCGGTTGCACCTGGAGGCGAGGATTAGACTTGAGCCGGGCTACCTCATGAGGCGGTATATTGCTGACCAGATCCGCTTGGCCGGATTCCAGTGCTGCAATGCGGGCCGCATCTTCTTTAATAACTTTATAAAGAATCTCCTCGATTCTTGCAGGCGGTCCCCAGTAATTTTCATGGCGGCGCATGACGAAATTGCCGGAACGCTCCCAACTGACAAATTTAAATGGGCCGGTCCCGATTGGCGGACTGTCTGCCTCTCCCATCTTCTCAGCCACCTGCTGCTTCATAATCACGCGGTTGTTCAGATCTTCCAGAGCCGTGGCGTCGGCTTTCTTGAGTGTCAGGACAAAATTGAAATCATCCGGTAACTCCATTTCCTTAATGTTCTGTAAGCTTGGCGCCACCAGGCTCTGCTTGTCGGTGATCATTCGCTTTAACGAAGCGATGACGTCCTTGCCGCTGAATGGAGTTCCGTCGTGAAAACGAACGCCTTTGCGGACGGTGAAATGCAGCTTGTTGCCTTTGACGGTCCAGGATTCAGCCAGGATGCCCCGGTATTCACGTTTGTCATAATCGAAGTCAATCAGCGTTTCCATCACGGATCCCCAAACTCCCTGAATAGGTGAGGTGGTTACCGCGTACGGGTTCATGGAATAGACGCCGACCCCGTGAGCGACGGTGACTCGGTTCTTGTTCAGGGACTGGGCTTCGACTCTGGGTGATACGGCATGAAAGCGTGAGAAGGAGAGGACTGCCCCGGCGGCGGCCGACTTTTGGATGAATTCCCTCCGGCTCCAAGTTTTATTTTTCATGCTCACAGAAATCTCCTTTGTTGAGGCGCAACGCCTTCAGTTAAAAGATCTGCCGAGCGGATAGAGGAAACTAAATCACGGCTATAACGCATCTGATCAAATAGTGTCAACTTGTTCTTGACAGCCGTTTACGAGTAACCATACGATCGACTCAAACCTGTTTGAGAGTGACAAAGTAACTGGTTCTTCACGCTTCCTTGTGAATTAGGGGTGGATATGGCACCGCAGAGGGCGCGGCGGGTGCGGAGAAAGGGTATGATAAGCTTACTCCGAACTCTGCACCTCGGTGCCTCTGTGGGAGACTTTTCTTCACACCAAACCAGAAGAAGAAGATGCAACGGACAATGATTAGGGATTAACGGAGGGGGCATGCCATCGAAAAAAATTATAGACTCACTCGTCGAGTATATGTTGGCTGCGCGACAGGTGCCGCTGCCAGCGGAGGTCATCCAAAAAGGCAAAAGCCATATTCTCGATTCGTTTGCCGCTGTCGTCTCGGGCTCGCGCCTGAAGCCCGGACAGCTAGGCCTACAGCACGCGCGGCAACAAGGAGGCAAAGAAACTTGCAGCGTTATAGGGTCCAATTTTAAAACCACGCCGATCGTTGCCGCGTTTTCCAACGGAATGTCGGGACATGCGGATGAAACGGACGATTCGAACAGCCAGCTCCACCCGGGCTGCGCCATCGTGCCCGCCGCATTCGCCATCGCCGAGTCGCAGCAGCGTAACGGCGATGCTTTCCTGCGCGCCGTCATTTTGGGATACGATATCGGGTTCCGCTTTCATCAGGCATTCGAGCCTCGCTCCACCAGTTTCGGCGCGACGTTCGGCGCCTCCGCCGCGGCCGGAGCCCTGGCCGAACTCGATCACTTGCAACTTTGTTACTTGGTTTCATACGCCGCCCAGCAAGCTTCGGGTTCCCGCGCTTGGGTTGGCGATGACGATCACATCGAGAAGGCATTCGACTATGCGGGCATGCCGGCGCGCAACGGCGTAACCGCTGCGCTGCTCGTCCAGTCAGGGTTCACCGGCAATCGTGACGTCCTTGAAGGAGACCAGAACATCATCAAGACATATGCGCCATGTGACCCGAGTAAACTATTGAGTGAACTCGGGCAAAGATTCACGATCACCAGCTGCCTGGTCAAAAAATATCCGGTGGGTTCACCGATGATGGAAACCGTCGATGCGACGTTGGCAATGCTCGCCAAGCAGCCAGTTCAACCGCAAGACGTGGAGAGAGTTGTCGTGCGCATACCTGCGAGCGGCGCGCGCACGGTCAACAACCGAAATATGCCTGACGTGAATGTGCAGTACATGGTTTCGACCATCTTGATAGACGGTAAACTCACTTTCGAATCAGCGCATGATTACAATCGTTTTCACGATCCCCGGGTCCAAGAGATGAAACAGAGGGTAGAATTGATTCCGGACCAGGAGCTGGAGCGAACGGGCGCCCGCTTCCAGGGCTTGGTCGAGGTTAGTCTAAAGAATGGACAGACCCTCCGCGAGCACGTGAGCAATTGCCGTGGTCGCCCGGAAAATCCGATGAATCCTGAAGAGGTGGAGAGGAAAGCCGCCTGGTTGCTGGAGCCCGTACTGGGCAAGGAGAAGTCGGATCAGATCATTGAAGCAAGCCGTCGCTTGGAATCTTTCGGCAGCGCGCGTGAATTGGCCCGGCTGCTAACTGTCGACTGATGTTTGATTGTTCGGCATTCATTTATCTGCGGCAACTTTTGACTGTTTAGATGCTCAGCGAATGAACGCGTCTCAAGGAGAAGCTCATGGCAAAGCCTAGATTATCCATCGCGCTATCCCATTACGACCGGCATGTGCCGTTCTTCGACGGCACGGCGCAGCCTGACGAGATCGATCTCAACATCTTTATCGTGGGTCAATCCGATCGACAGCGGGACGGCGAAGATCGCCATGAACGGATGTTGCAGCATTCTGAGTTCGATGTGGCAGAGCTATCGCTATCCTCTTATCTAATGGCCAAGAGCCGCGGTATGCCGTTTACCGCGATTCCCGTGTTCCCGCGCCGGTTGTTCAGTCTTTCACAAATGTGGGTAAACGTGGATGCCGCGGTTCAGTCGCCGCATGATCTGATCGGCAAGCGAGTTGGCTTGCATAGCTTCCAGAATACTCTGGCGACACTTTCCAAAGGCGACTTGCAAAGCGAATTCAATGTTCCATGGCGGGAAATTCACTGGGTGCTCAGCAAGAAGGACAACATAGAGTTTGAGCCGGAAAAGGGCGTTAAGATCGATCGATTGCCGGATAGCGCCGATATCGGCGCCATGCTCGAATCAGGCGAGATCAGCGCGATGATGACACCGCATCCGCCCAAGCCGGTGCTGCGCGGCTCGAAAAAGATCCGCCGCCTGTTTGCCGATCCGAAAGCCGAGGATCTCAGATATTTTGGCAAAAACGGATTTTTCCCGATCATGCATGTGGTGGCGTTCAAGGACGAGGTGTTGAAAAATCATCCTGAAGCGGCGCGCAGCGTTTTCGATACATTCGAACAAGCAAAGAGGATCTGCCGTGAATTCTACGCCGACCCTAACTGGTCCTGGCTGGCCTGGGGACGTCAGGCATTTGAAGAAGAACAAAAACTTTTGGGAGACGATCCCTGGCCCTACGGTCTCGAAAAGAACCGCGCCAACCTGGAACGCTTCGTTGGCTATTCGCTCGATCAAGGATTGATGACAAAGAAAATGAGGTTGGACGAACTGTTTATGCCGCTGAATTGACGAATGGTTAAGACTGACCTGAGTTAAAGGAGTACCGCACTCTTTACTTTGTATTCTTCCAGTTTGAAACAGCCGCTAATCAGATACTTTTCCGATGCGACATCTCTGCGAGCGATGCGCAACCGATGCGCTGATCGGATCCACATCCGAGTTGGCAATAAGCAGGTTGGCGTTAGCGCCCTTTTGACTGAAAGGGTCATAACCGCTGAGCTTGGATAGTTGGCAGGCTTGCCACCACCCGTACACGGTGGTCACGACCGCCGGATGCAACGACTCGTTGAATTTCGCCTTTAGCTTTACCTTCCCGTTCGCGGTTTCCAGCAAAATCCATTCACCGTCTTCGATGCCTTCAGTTTTAGCCGTGTTCGGATGAAGCTCGACGAACGGCTCGGGAAACGCTCGCCGCAGGCGCGGAATGTTGCGGTGTTGCTCGTCGCAGAATTGCACGAGCCGGTAAAACGTCAAAGTGAGCGGATAGCGCCAATCTGTGTCGTCAACTCGGGTTTCGAACACCGGTAGCGGCGGGTAGCCGGCTTTGGCGAACGCAGTCGAATAAATTTCAAGCTTTCGCGTGGCGGTTTCGAAACCTCTTGCTTCGCCGGTGCGTGGATCAGTCTCAGCATACTTGCGGTGCCTGGTGCTGACGTTGGCTCGAACTCCAATTCGATTTTGTCGCAGTTCCGGCGTGGAAATTTCCGCCGGAGCCAGTTGATGCTTGAGAGCTGCTTCGATCTCGCCGTTGAAGAACTGGTGCGCCAAACCGAGCCTCTGGGCTAGATCGAAAATAATTTCCATATCCGAGCGTGACTCGCCCACGGGTTTTGCCGCCGCCGGCCGGAGCTGCGCCCAATTGAGCGTGTCTTCGGCGATTTCGAAAGACGGCATCAAGGCTTCGTTCTCCCAACACGTTGTCGCGGGCAGCAACAAATCTGCGAATGCCGCGCTGGGATTAAGCGTAATGTCCACGTGGATGTAGAAATCAACCGCTTCCAGTGCGGCCTTGCCGTGGAGCGGATCGCCGTGTCCGAGCAGCGGATCGCTGCCGAATAACACCAGGGCCTTGATCGGATACGGGTGCTCAGTGAGAATGCTCCGGTAGACTGCCGCAGCCTGGACGAGTCCCGGGTCGGCGGGCGGACCGAGCGGATGCTGTGCGATTCCTAGCCGGCGATCCGCTTGCGCTTTCGGCAATAGCTCGCGGCCGTTGATCGGATTGGTCGGTGTGGTGGCGAAGAGAACGTTGCTGCCGCGCTCGTCGAATTGGCCGGTTAGCGCGTAAAAAGAGCAGACAGCGCGGTTGGTTTGCATGGCGTCGCAGTCTTGTTCGAGCCCGACCCATGTGCAGTAGCTGGACGGTTTTTCCGTCGCGAACAGGCGCACCGCCCTTCTGACGTGGCTAGGAGGAACTGTCGTAATGCTTGCCGATTGTTCGGGTGCGTGTGCGGCGGCTTTGTTTGCGAGCATTTGCAGCGCGGTTTGACACTTGAGGGCTGTTCCATCGCTGAGATCCACAGTGAAACTGCCAAAAAGCGCCGCGGCAGTATTGTCTCCCATTGCTCTGGGCGCGTTTTCTTGTTCGTTCCAAACCATGTAGGTGTTCGAATCTCCAGTAATCTGCAGATCACGTTGCGTGAGAAGTTGATTATTATCGCAGCGAACCAGCAATGATCCGTTGGTCCAACGACGGGTAAACTCCTCGTCAAAAAGTTTTTCTTCAAGGAGAACGTGGATCATCGCCATCGCGAGCTCGCCGTCAGTTCCAGGATGAACCCGCAACCAACAATCGGCTTTTGCAGCCATCGTAGTCTTGCGCGGATCGATGACGATCAGTTTCGCGCCCCGCCGGCGCGCCCGGTTGATGCGCAGCGCTTGCGCCGGTGAAGTGGCGGGCGGATTGATGCCCCAGATCAACATGCATTCCGTATGGTCAAGGTCCGGCAGCGGCATGCCTACGCCAAAAGTGTACTTCGATCCGACCCGTCGGTTCCAAGTGCAGATATGATTGGAAGTGAGCAGGTTGGGACTGCCAAATGCATTGGCCAGCCTTTGCAGCCAGCCGTCGAAGTCAATGGAAGCGCTGCCGGCGGTAGTCGCGCGGGAAAAGACGACGGCTTCGGCGCCGAAATTATCTTTTATATCATTGAGTCGCAGCGCGGCGAGATTGAGCGCCTGGTCCCAGGTGATGCGAGTCCAACCGGGATCAGGATCGCCCTTGGGTCTGGTTCGTACCATTGGATAACGTAGCCGGTCCGGCGAGTAAACGATTTCCGGTGCGGCCGCGCCCTTGACGCAGATACAACCATTGGGGTGCTCAGGGTCGGCATTGACTTGCGTCAACACCCCATCCTCGACAGTTGCGACAACGCCGCAACGCGAAGTGCACATCGAGCAGTAGGTGTGTAAATGTTGAGTAGCGATAAAAAGTTTCTTTTTTGAATCGGCGAAAGTTTATCGACTGAGAGTTAACCCTAATCCGACATTATTCGAATCCCGCGAGGCCAGCGAGCCCTATAGCCGTGGGCAATCGGACAGTGCCTTAAAGGCCACCCCGCATTCCCCTAAAGGTGATGTTTGGTACGTCGGGGCCTTAGAGCCAACTGCGTACTCGACTGCCCACGGCTCCGGTCTCGCCATCCTCGCTCGCTGCTGACAAGGTCAAAGATTGTCGGATTAGGTTAATTCAATCGGTTCTCACTGGAATAGTTTTCGAAATGTGGCGTTGACTTCGGCTTCTTTCTGGCCTAGATCGACGTCGGTCATCAGCAGTTTGTGTTGTTTGAGAATCTTGCCGTACTTAGAGTCCACGTCATCGCGAATCGGCACCCGGCCATACTGGTTGACGACCTCTTGGCCTTCCTTTGACAACAGCCATTCGGTAAAAAGTTTCGCGGAATGCGGATGAGGAGGTTGCGACGGAAGCGAGACGGCAACCGTATAAGTGATGACCGGTTCCAAGCCGATCCAATCCACCGGCGCTCCTCTGGTCTTCAGGTCCTCCACCGAATATTCGTACACGCCGGCAGAAATTGGAAACTCGCCCGCAGCCAATAGCTGCAAGACCAAGGTGTTGCCGGAGCGGACGGTGGGCTGCTGGGCGGCAAGTTTCTCCATGAAGGCTTGGCCTTTGAGCTTTAACAGCATGGCGAACCACTCGATCTTGTTGGAATCGATGGCGATGGCGCCTTTCCAGCGCGGATTCAGTAGATCTTCGTAGTTCTTGGGCGCCTCGGGCCGTTTAACTTGGCGGGAATTAAATCCGAGAAGGGTACCGCTGGCGTAGGCAGATGTCCAAAGGCCTTCCGGATCCTTGTACTGCGCCGGGTAAGCGGCGGCCTCGAGCGGAACATACTTGCTCAGTGCCCCGCGCTTTTTCATGATACTGGTTTCGATGACGCTGGTGTGGATGACGTCGGCTATTCGTTGTTTGGCTTGCTCTTCGAGGAGGACCTTACTCAACAGCGCTTGTTTGCCGGTGCGAAAGAATTCCGTCTTGATAAAGGGATACTTTTTATTGAATGCGGCAAAATACATCTGTAGCTGCGGCGCGGTGGCCGAAGCATAGAGGATAAGTCTGCCTTCCTTTTTAGCGCCGGCAATGAGCTGCTCATACGTTTGCGCCAAGGCAGGCTGCGTGATCGCAACACAGAACGTAGTAAAAAGAAGCGATAGGAATCCTCTTCTCATGCGCCCTCCATTATCAAAGAAAGTAGTCGAGCAGGCGTTGATATGTCAACGGTCTATGACCGAAGCAACGCGAATGTTTTTTGCTGTCACTTCGACTCGAGAAGAACTTGTTTGTCGCCGGCGTAAATACTGCGAATTCGCGCGCGAATTTTACGCAACCATCACTGCTAAACAGCCGAAATCGCTCGATCGCGGTACGTCGACAAGCAGGTACTTTTTCGCTAATATTTCACAATGAGGTACGAATATGGCTGCTCCTGAATTTGTCTACCAAGATCCGCTCCCGATACAGAAAGACACGACCAAATATCGCTTGCTAACCAAGGAACACGTTTCTATCACTCAGTTCGAGGGCAAAGAGATTCTAAAGGTTGCACCCGAAGCGCTGACTTATCTCTCGAACATCGCCATTCGCGATGTGTCTTTCTTGTTGCGAACCGCTCATCTTGAAAAGGTTGCGGCTATCCTTAAGGACCCAGCAGCCTCCGACAACGATCGCTATGTAGCGTTGGCGATGCTGCGCAACGCCGACACGGCGGCAAAGGGGATTCTGCCGTTTTGCCAGGACACCGGCACGGCCACGATCGTCGGTAAAAAAGGCCAGCAGGTTTGGACCGGTGTTAAGGACGAAGAATACCTGGCCAAAGGAATCCACAAAACTTACACCGAAGAAAATCTGCGTTACTCCCAAACCGCGCCGTTAAACATGTACGACGAGGTCGATACCGGCACCAATTTGCCGGCGCAAATCGATCTTATGGCCACTGACGGCATGGAGTATCAGTTCCTATTCGTCACCAAGGGCGGCGGATCGGCGAACAAAACTTCGCTGTACCAGGAAACCAAGGCTCTACTAAATCCGGGGAGCTTGGAAAAATTTCTGACGGAAAAAATGGTAACGCTGGGGACCGCCGGGTGCCCGCCATATCACCTGGCGTTCGTCATCGGCGGAACCTCGGCCGAAGCATGTCTCAAAACCGTTAAACTTGCCACCACCGGGTATCTCGATCATCTGCCGACCACCGGGAATGCTCACGGACGCGCATTCCGCGATGTCGAGACCGAGGAGAAGCTGTTGCAGGCCGCGTATAAATCAGGTTATGGCGCGCAGTTCGGCGGCAAGTATTTCGCACTGGACGTGCGGATTATCCGGTTGCCTCGCCATGGCGCGTCCTGTCCGGTGGGTATGGGCGTTTCGTGTTCCGCCGACCGCAATGTTAAGGCGAAGATCAACCGCGACGGGATCTGGCTTGAAGAATTGGAGCGCGACCCGGGCCGGCTCATTCCGGAAGAGTATCGCGGCAAGGTTGTCAGCAATGTGGTGCGAGTCGATCTCAACCGCCCGATGAAGGAAATCTTGGCGCAGCTCTCGAAGCATAACGTAACGACCCAGCTTGCACTTACCGGCACAATGATCGTTGCCCGGGATATCGCTCACGCTAAAATCAAAGAAAGGCTGGACAGAGGCGAAGGGTTGCCGCAATATTTAAAAGATCATCCGGTTTATTACGCGGGACCGGCCAAGACTCCCGAAGGGATGCCGTCGGGCTCTTTCGGTCCGACCACAGCGGGTCGCATGGATTCCTATGTCGACCTATTTCAGTCGCACGGCGGATCGATGATCATGCTTGCCAAGGGCAACCGCAGCCAGCAGGTTACCGATGCCTGCAAAAAGTATGGCGGCTTTTATCTCGGCTCCATCGGCGGGCCGGCGGCGATTCTCGCCAAGGAAAACATCAAGAAAGTCGAAGTGCTTGAATATCCGGAGCTGGGAATGGAAGCGGTTTGGAAGATCGAAGTCGAAGACTTCCCGGCTTTTATCCTGGTCGACGACAAGGGCAACGATTTCTTCAAACAGATCCTTCATTGAGAAAGTTGGAGTCTTAGACGGCTTACAAGTTGTAGAGTTTGGCGGCGTTTTCACCCATAATTTTTGCCTTCAAGCTTTCCGATATATCCGTGCGCTCCATGACTTCTTCTACCGTGTGCGGAAACTTGGAATCGCTATGATTATAGTCGGTAGCAAAGACTAGCCGATCGGCGCCGACGAATTCCGCGACATAGGGCAGCATCTTCTCGTCCATCTCGAAGGCATAGAACATTTGGCCGCTGCGCATGTATTCGCTAGGCGGTTTGGTGAGCCAAGGCACCGTCGGCTGCAAGATCTCGTAGTGCTCATCGAGGCGCTCCATCCAATACGGCACCCAACCGCAACCCGCTTCCATAAAGGCAAACTTCAGTTTCGGAAACTTTTCCAGCAACCCGCCGGCGACGACGCAGAGCGCGGCAATCATCTGTTCGAACGGGTGCGCCAAAGCGTGAGTGTACAGCGGATGATCGAATCGTTCGGTGCCGGCGGGCACGCCGTCTCCAGCGCCGACATGAATACACACCGGCACTTCGAGCCGCTGCGCTTCGGCAAAGAAAGGATACAGATCGGGATGGTCCAAATTTTTTCCCGACGCTGAGATCGGCGGTGTCGCCACAGCTACGAATTTCAGTTCCTCCACGGCGCGCCGTAATTCTTTTACGGCTTCGACCGGATCTTGGATTGCCGTTAGAGCGACCCCCTTTAGGCGCCGCGGATCGGCCTTGCAATAATTAGCCAGCCAGTTGTTGTAAACCCGCGCCACGGCGCAAGCCAGATCCTTGTCCTCGACGAAAGGGAGGCTCAAAAAAGGAGAAGTGCCGAACAGCACGGCGGTATCGATGCCTTCCAGATTCATATCTGTAAGGCGCTGTTTGGGATCGACCATCCCGGTTGTAGGCTGTGGATGATGACTGCGCGGCGCGCCGACAAAACTGCACGCCTTGCCCACCGGTTTGGGCGTGAGCTTGCCGTCGATCATGACGAAGTTGAAACCACGATTGTCTTTCACCGCCCTCGGCGCGCGGGAGCGATAAGGTTCTTCGAGCAAATCCGCCCATGGAATATCTCTCTCAAGCACGTGCCCGTCCGCGTCGATGATGCGCATGAGACCTCTACTCCTTCTGACGTGAAAGCTGAATCTTCAGCGTCATCCCTACAGAAAAGCGCGCGCCTTCTCAAGAGAAGTCAAGATCAAACTAATTATAGGGTTGTAAAACGCCGGTACACGAAATGAGGTGCCTGGCTCGAAGGAAAGACAACAAAGGTTTTATGCGGCTCGTGACGTGATAAATGTTTTTGATTGACACATGTCTGAAAAGCGTAGGAATGTAGGCGATGAATTTTCTCTGCCTTAGCTTTCCTGGTCATTTCTTAAACCTGACCGACAAAGCCGCATCTCGAGAGGCGCAGCCACTTATGACGTTGATCGAGCACGCGTTCTTAGACGCGGTTGCATCCCGTAATCTCTACCAGTCCGCTCGGGGAAGATTGGCAGTCGCTCATCGGCGGACTGAGGGTGGCACAAGGGGAGCCTGTTCTACGTGTGGTGCGCAAAGAATGCCGGCTTACCTCGAACAACACTTGCCCTTCCTCCATGCGCAAAGCTTCCTTTATGCCCTGGATACCATCGGGAAGGTGCTGGCGGTAATGTCCAAAAATCCATCGTTTCCAGATACTGTGCGCCACCAGCAAAAAATTTTACGTGACGCACTGCCATCGCTGACTTCCTTAAGAGATACTGCGCATCATCCGGAGGATCGTGCTCGAGGCTTAAAAAGGTCCGGGAAGCGTATCAAACTGAAGCCTGTCAAAAACGCTATCTTTAACTTTCAGAACATGCGTGGGGGCCGGCACTTGCGTAACTTCATCGGTGACAAGTACGGTTCCTGACGTTACGGAGACTGGCCGCTGATGCGGAGATCGAATTTTACTGACACATATAAGGGCGACCCTGTCAACCGTTCACGCATGCTTGCGCGCGCTTAACAATTCGCTTCCGCGCTTTCCTGAAGCAGCTGTTAGAGCAACGACAATGAGTTTGGTAATGATCGACCTCTCTGTTCCCGTCTCGGTCGCGAGTTGGAGCAACGCAGGCGCTAGAAGCCGCAGTGTCCGGGACAAGAACGTCATCACTTCACTTCGCCGGGAAATAGCTTGGAAGCGTAGTCGCGGTTGACCTCGCGGATCAGAGTGTTGTCGAAGAAGCGGTTGGGATCGAGCTCGGCGACTTTCGGCAGGGTCGATTGTTCGAGCACGAGCTTGATCGCCTGTGGATCGACGGTCATATCCTTGTTCCACACCTTGACGCCTTCCTTATAGCTGTCCTCGAGAAGTTTGGGGTCGGTGATTTTGCTGGTTTGGCTGAGAATTTTCTGCGCGTACCCCGGATCATCGAGGCTCCGCTTGATGCCATCCAAATATCCCATCAAAAAAATTTTTAAAGTGTTTGGATGTTTTTTTACAAAAGCTCGCGCTACTCCGGTGCCGGGACCGATGATCTTAAGACCCTTTTCATAGAAATCGATGATCACCGGAAAGCCTTTGCCGCGAGCCATCTCGGTTTGCGGCGGGGTGATGATGACGCCCTCGGCGTTGCCCAGGAGAAAAGTCGAGAGCGCGTCCGGCGGTCCCTTGTGGTAGAGAAGCTTTATGTCTTTGCCGATTTCCATGCCGTGCTCTTTGGCGGTCTTGCGCATGGCAATCTCGCCGAAAGCTCCGACCGAAGTGGTCGCCACCGATTTGCCGCGGAGATTTTCAAACGACGTCAGACCCTTCTGGCCGAACAACATGAGCGTGCTGCGATCGACCGATGCGGCAATGTAGATCAAGTCCGCGCCGCCGACGTTGGCGTGGATCGTGGCGGTGCCGCCTTGGTATATATCGACCTGGCCGGAGAGGAGTGCCTGCGCCGATGCAGTGGCGCTCAACGTGCTGATGTTGACCGTCAAGCCGCGTTTGCTGAAGTAACCCGCCTCGTTGGCCAGTAGAACCGGCAGATAGAGCGGCCCGGTGGCGGCGATGGCTACTTCAAGCGGATTCTTTTCGGGTTTCAGGTCGGAACTTTGCGCGCTGTAAACGATTTGGCCTGCGAATAACAGCGACATCAGCAGCATGAACCCTAGCGATATCGATCGTCGAATTTTCACCATTCTCTCGGCTCTCCGTTCACAACATTTTTTTCTCGGTCATTTGACGGCAAGAATATTAGCAAGCTTGGAAACTATGGTGGGATTAAGCTTGAACAAGCCGTCAACCGTCTTCTTCACCTCTTCGCCACTGAGCGGGTTGATGTCGAGATTGCCTTTTTTAGCTTCGGCGACGAATTCCGGATCTGTCAGTGTGGCCGCGAAAGCTTTGCGAAGTATCTCCAGACGGTCTTTCGGGATCCGCGGTGTGGTGACGTAGACACGGACGATCGCCGCTGGATCGATGGCGCCGGCTTTGAGCAACAGCCGTGCTTCATCGGTCTTTGCCAAATCGAGCGCCATGGGAACATTTGGCAGATCCGGCAGTTTTTTCGCGGTGACCTGGAGGACAATGTTGACGTCTCCCGCTGGAATTGCGTTTTGCCAGGCGACCTTCAGTGTTTCCCAGGCCCAACAAGCGCCGTGCAACTCGCCGGCGTCTGCCGCCAAACGAATTTCGTTGGTTCCTTTGTAGCCCTCGACCAATTGTATCGGCAGCCCCAGAGTCCCGCCGATCATGCGCGCCACGTCGCTGGTGCTGTTGCCCGGACTTAAGCCGCCTAGCTTCATCGGGGTCTTTGAGGCAAACCATTGATCGACATTGGTAATTCCGCTCTCCTTACGCAACGCGCAAACCGTGCTGTCCTGCACCGGCACACCGAGATATTCGAGTTCTCTCATGTCGATATCGACGCCCTTCATCCCCAGGACGCGTCCCAAGATCAAGGCGCCGTTGAAAATGCCGAAAGTGAGCCCGTCAGGCTTGGCGCTGCTGTGAATATATTTGGCGGCGATGAAGGTTCCCGCGCCGGTCATGTTCTCAACGACCAATGAAGGATTGCCGGGAATGTGTTTACCCATGTGCCGCGCCATCGCCCGGGTGTAAATATCGAAGCCGCCGCCGGCGCTACCGCCGACGATGACACGAATGGACTTGCCTTTATAAAAGTCATCGGCCCAAAGCGAGCCAGGAAGGAAGAGAAGCATCGCGGTTAAACATTGCCAAAGCCTGACGTGCATAACGTAGTCCTCCAGGTCCGGCTGAATATCGGGAAAATAGCGGTCTTGTCAACGTCTTTTTCGGTTTCTAACGAATTCGCCTGGATCGTTGTCGAGGGAATGTGATTTCACCTGCTTTGCCGCGATCAATGTTTCACGAATTGGAAGTGTCTTGCGCGGTTGGGTTACACATCGGCGTTTCGATTTGGTTCCAAACGTTCCAACCGTTCCAATGGTTCCAATAGTCGAAGCTCATTCCCATCGGATCTCGGACTCCCGGAGCGAGCGTTGCGGCTCTCTTACTTTGTGAACGCTAGCAACGGGTTCCCGCACTCCTGCAAGAATGATCCTTCTCAGGATCGCAATGAGGCTGTCGCGGTAGGATACTGCGTTGCGTAGAACTTCCTTTCACTATCCGATACGCACTCTGTTGTTTATAATGTCTTTATGCAGGCGCTGGAGGCTCTGCGTAGGTCTGGCCGAAGCATGGAGAAGAACAACGTGAACGATTTGAAGGTGGCACAATTGGAGCAAAAAAATAAACCGATCGCGGATCTCGGGTGGCAGTTGGACGAGTGGCTGCGCAGCCACAGCGACTATGTCAACGCAGATCAGTTCGCAGGGATACTGCGCACCTTGCTGAAACTTGCGCAGGACGACGCCGAACGCGGAGATCTGAAGATCTTAAACCGAACACTGCAGGAGCTGCGTCACGCCTTTAGAATTTTCGCGCCTTACCGGCACATGCGTAAGGTCAGCATTTTTGGTTCGACACGGGTGCAGGAAAGCGACCCCTATTATGATCTGGCGCGTCAAATCGGTGAAGAGCTGGCGCTAGCGGATTTCATGGTGATCACCGGCGCCGGCCCGGGCATCATGCAAGCCGGCCACCAGGGAGCCGGCCGAGAAAAGAGCTTTGGCGTCAATATCCGGCTACCTTCGGTTCAAGATGCCAACCCCTTCATCCGCAATGATCCAAAGCTTATGAATTTTCATTTTTTCTTCACGCGCAAGCTCATGTTCGTTAAAGAAGCCGACGCCGTTGTGATCTTTCCCGGTGGCTTTGGCACGCATGACGAGCTTTTGGAATCGATCACCCTGGCACAAACCGGCAAAACTCAGCTCGTGCCGATCATCTTGATGGATTTACCCGATGGCACCTACTGGTCGCGTTGGGTTGACTTTCTGCGTGATGACGTGATGAGCCGCGGATATATCAACGAGCGAGAGATGACCTTCTTCCGAATTCACACCAGCGCTGCGGCGGCGGTTGACGAAATCACCAAATTCTACCGCAACTTTCATTCTTATCGCTTCGTTAAGCACGAGCTGGTGATTCGCGTGAATCACCCGCCTTCAGCCAACCTGATCGATCGGCTCAACCGCGATTTCAAGGATATCGTCATCGGCGAAGTCCGGCAGACCGAGCCTCTCTCGGCCGAAACCAATGACGCCAATACGCTTCACTTGCACCGGCTCCTGATGCGTTTCAATCGCGAAGACTACGCGCGCTTACGGCAAATGATCGACGTCATCAATGATGATAAATCAACGTCTCAGGGGTAGTGGATTCACCAGTTTGCGACGATTGCTTTATCGCGCTCTTGGATGATTAATCCTCATCACTGATTAAGCTCTGCCGCGCATAGTCTAGCGCGGCGCGATCTTTGCGCTGCAGCTTGATACTATGCGAACTTTGCAGTGGCGGTCATAGCGACTCGACCGTCCGAGTCTAACGCCCACAATTCCGCCTCACGCCCATCCTTTGCCGGAGTCCCGGCAATGGTAAACTTTCCGGTATCGTAAATCTGTCGCGCGCTCTTGAAGTCGAAGGATTTGAGTTGTCGCCCCGGTAACTCCTTGCGACACATCTCCATCAGCAGCTGTGAGACCAGAGAGCTTTGCACCACCAGGCCGGGAAGCTTTTCAACCTTGGTGACATAATCGCGGTCATAGTGGATGCGATGACAATTGAACCGAATCGCCGAAAAGCGAAACAGCAAAGGTGGATTTGGCTCGATCATCTCCAGCCAAGTCGCTTGCGTAGGTACTGTAGGAACAGCCGAAGGCGCGGCTTCTGCTCTGGTCTCGCTGAGCATCACCATATCACGCTCTTCGACAACGGCGAGGCCGCGGTTGTTGGAGATACTGTTGCGTTCAATCACAGTAACCATCGCGCCATTCGGCCCATCATCGATGCGGATGTCGGCGATTTCAGTGACTCGGGTAATTTCGTCACCGATCCGTAACGGTTCTTGAAAGGAGACCCGTGTGCCGCCAATGCGCCGGCGCGGCAAGGGGATCGGCGGAACGATGCCGCCGCCCGAGGCTTGTCCGTCGGTGCGCATCTGTGAAGGACGATGAGAAGCGGGAAAGAAGGCTCCGTACCATCCCGGCGGAATCGGCGCGCCTTTTTCCAGAGGCGGATTCTCCTGACCCAAAGTGGCGGCGAACTTCAACATCGCCGAAGCGGTCACCACATCTGTGGCAGTCTCACGTTTACCGATATAGCTTTTGAAACTCTCCAATGACTCAGCCATCGCGATCACCTCCTGATTATTCTTATTGGCGGAGACTAATCCGTCATGGTTTGAGCTGTCAAGACAACGGAGCGCAACTCGCGGTTTAGATGAGGACGGCCTTCGACGCCAAGAGAATTGTTGGAACTAAATGGCGGCCACGCAGTCACATCGGAACGAATTATCTTCAGACATGCACGTCGCATCGAAGCCACGGTATCGCGCAAGCATCGGTAAGTTCTGGTGATCTGACGCGGGCTCTTGAATTAAATGAAGCCAGCGCAGCGCTTATGCCATTCTGGAGGCCGATGTCAAAAGTGGCTGCGTAACCTTGACCGCTTTGCACCGGTGAGAGCAGTAATTGGCCGCCGCCGTTGCGGAACAGGCCATCGCGTTGGTTTCTGACCGTGCGTGGCCCTTTGCCGGCATATGGGGATTGCGCATGGATCCGATCCGTAAACGCATCATCGAAATAAAGCTGCGATGTTAATTCCTGTCCTCTTCCCGATTTGCCGCCAGCACGAACTTTGAAATGGATATGTACTGTTCTGCCCGGATACCATCCCGGGTAGATCGTCGTGAACTGTGTGCTGCCATCGGTCTCGGTAATTTGATACCCGCGCAAAAAACTTTTCGCCGCGGTGCGTTGCGATCCGGGCTCGTTGACTGCGGAGTAAACTCCGACAGCGTCACACTGCCAGATATCGACGATCGCGCCGGACAGAGGATTGCAATCAGCGGTCCCGACTGCAGAAACGCGCAATGTCAAGTGCAACGGCACGCCTGACTTGACACTACCATCTGACGGGTCCACGCGTATATCCGAGCGCTTCAGGCGCTCGTCGACGAAAGAACGGACCTTCGGTTTGCTTTGGAGTAAGCACGCAGGCAGGCGGCTTGCTGTCATTTGACCCGGGCGAGGCGGAATAAACATGGGAGCGCCCGGCAACCATTGTTGCTCCACCGACCCCGAGCAGAATCAGCGCCTGGCGGCGACTGATTAGTGAAGCTGATGCACCGTTTTGGCTCATGGTCGAATGCTAGCAAGAGGGCATGGCTGCCGCAAATACTAGCAGGCTGCTGAAAAAGAGTCATATCCTTCGTTACGCTTGATCGTCTCTCTACAACGTACTTGCTAAGTACGCCTCCGCTCGCCGATTTTTCGCGCGCCTCGGCTCTAACTCTTTTTGAGCAGCTGCAATCCGCATTTTCATCAACCTGCTAGCTCTGATATTTCCCAATATTCACTAAACCCGGATACATAGCGCTGTTGTTGGCTTGCGACACGATTGAGTTAGGACATTGTGGTAGTATAAAAATAGCCGGGTGCGCAACTCGTCTGAATCAATCATTAGGAGTTTCGATGGCAGATCAAAAATCACATCGCTTGCCGCCGACCGTTACGCCGGAACGTTATGAAATTCGATTGACTCCCGATCTCTCTGCCGCGCGCTTTGACGGCGAAGAAAAAATCGTCGTTCAGGTGCACGAACCGGTGCGACAAATTCGGCTCAACGCTGCGGAGCTGGTGTTTGAAGAGGTTTCAATGCAGCAACCGGGCGGTGTGGTGCTTGCCGGCGGATGTGACTCTCGATGGCGACAACGAGCAGGCCGCATTGGACTTCCAGCAGACTCTGGCGCCGGGATGCTGGGAGTTGCGGATCAGCTTTTCCGGTGTGTTGAACGACAAACTTCATGGCTTTTACCGCAGCACCTACAAAGACAACGACGGTCAAGAAAAGCCGCTGGCTTCGACGCAATTCGAATCTACCGATGCCCGGCGCGCGTTTCCCTGTTGGGACGAGCCGGCGTTCAAGGCGGTATTTCAACCGACACTGGTGGTCGATCAGGGGTTAACTGCCATCTCCAATACGCGCATAGTGCGTGAAACACCTGTGCCTGGAACTGCAAAGAAGGAAGTTGTCTTTGCCGATAGCATCCGGATGTCCACGTACCTGGTGGCGTTCATCGTCGGCGAATTCGAAAGCACCGATCCGGTCACTTTAGGCCATGCGCCGCTTAGAGTGTGGGCGGTCCCAGGCAAGAAGCATTTGGCAAAATACGCCGAGCAGATCGGCAGCTTTTCATTGACCCACTTCGCGGAATATTACGCTATTCCGTACCCCGGCGATAAGCTCGATTTAATCGCGATTCCGGATTTTGCATCGGGAGCAATGGAAAATCTCGGCGCCATCACGTTTCGTGAAACTGCATTGCTGGTCGATTCGGAAAAGGCAACTCGCGGCGAGCTCGAGCGAGTGGCGGACGTGGTATCGCACGAGAATGCCCACATGTGGTTTGGCGATCTGGTGACCATGAAGTGGTGGAATGGCCTTTGGTTAAATGAGGCATTCGCCACCTTCATGGAAATGCTAGCGGTGGATGCCTGGAAACCCGAATGGCGGCGCTGGGATAGTTTTACGGTCTCGCGCGCCGCCGCCATGCAGATCGATGGACTCAAGAGCACGCGGCCCATCGAATTCAAGGTGGAAAAACCGGAGGAAGCTGCCGGCATGTTCGATGTGCTCACCTATGAGAAGGGCGCGTCGGTTTTACGCATGCTCGAACAGTACTTGGGCGCCGAGCCGTTTCGCGACGGCATTCGCCTCTACTTAAGGCGGCATCAGTATGCCAATGCCGAGACAACGGATCTATGGGATGCCATCGAAGATTCCACCCATCAGCCGGTGCGCGCGTTGATGGACACTTGGATATTTCAGCCGGGCTATCCGGTAATTAGCGTGGCGCAACGTTCCGGCGGCATCGCTCTATCGCAGCGGCTCTTCCGCTATCTGGACGATGCTGCAGGATCGGAACGAAGATGGCTGGTGCCGATTTTTCTGCGCGCCGGCACAAAACGCGGTGTTGTCACCAAGACAGTTCTGCTCGCCGATGAGGAACTTCTTCTCGAGCTGCCGGATGAACCCGATTGGGTTGTGGTGAATGCCGGTGGACACGGCTTTTATCGTGTGCGCTACAGTGACGAATTGATGGGCGGCTTGAAACAAGCGCTGCATAACATTTTGTCTTCGGTCGAGCGGTTCGGATTGGTCAACGACACCTGGGCCGCGACAGTCGCGGGTTTAACGCCGCTTTCCGAGTATCTTAACTTGCTCGATCTGCTTCGGGATGAGTCCGATATCAATGTCTGGACCACCGTAATCGGCTCCGCTCATCATCTGAACCGAATCCTTGATGACGCGCAGCGTGCCGGGTTGCAACAACGCTTGCGGTCGGTGTTTGCGCCGGCCGTGCAACGCATCGGCTGGTCGGTACGCGAAGGGGAAAGCGAGTTGGAAAGTCAGCTGCGTGGCGATTTGATCGCCGCTCTCGGCACGGTGGCGGAAGACAAAGCCTGCCAGGCGCGGGCGCGAGATCTCTACTCGCAATATGAACGGAACGCCAATGCGGTGGATCGCAACCTGGTGCCGGCGCTGATCTCGATTGTCGCCCACACCGGAACGCCGGCGGATTATGAGAGGTTTTACGGCAAGTTCAAAAACGCCCAGACGCCCCAGGAAGAGCAGCGTTACCTGTTTGCGCTGGCCGGCTTCCGGCAGCCGGATTTGATCGAGCGCACATGTCGGCTGACCATCAACGGCGAGGTGCGGACGCAAAATTCCCCGTACTTGATGCGTAACATTTTGCTAAACCCCGACGCGCGGGTGAGAGCCTGGAGCTTTATGAAAGAGCAATGGGACGAAATGTTGCGTCAATATCCGGACAACTCGATCCCGCGCATGTGCGAAGGCATTATTGGTTTGGCACTGCCGGATCTTGAAAGCGACGTCAGAGATTTCTTCGCGCGGCATCCGGTAAAGCAAGGGGCAAAGCAACTGGAGCAGCATCTCGAGCGGCTGCGCATCGCGGTTGTCTGCCGCGAGCGTTGGCAGCATCACCGCTTAAGTTAATCAGGCGTCAATGCCGCATGCTCGTTCGAATATTGAGATTCTGCGCTCCTTGCGAGCCGGCGCAAAGGTTCGGGCTGTTGCGATGCTTATGACTCGACCCTAGCAGGCTGCTGAAAAAGACTCATATGCTTCGTTACCGCTCAATCGCCTCGCTGCAACGTACTGTAAGTACGCCTCCGCTCGTCGATTTTTCGCGCGCCTTGCATCTGGATCTTTTTGAGCAGCCTGCAAGAGGCTTTTTTCAGCACCCTGCTAGTCAGCCATGGCTTTAACGGAAGACGCCGCCGCCAAGATCGTACTGATCCGTTCAATCGAAGAGTGTGACCCGCGCGCGTTTTCAGAGGAACTTCGGGCTCAAGCATTTGTCGCGGCACAGGATGCCGAGCCCGGATTAAGTTCCATCGAACGATATGCGGCGCGGTTGTTCGAACATCTCTCGCCTTGGTATCAGTCAATCCTGCAGCTGGCGAAAATCCCGGCTCCCTGGACTTTTCCGGTATGCTTTGCCGCTTTCCTCTTAGGCCTGGCGACCAACCTGCTAGGTCCGGCGCAACAAATCCACGTCATTCGCAATCCAATATTTATTTTGATCGCCTGGAATCTGCTGGTATTTCTGGCGCTCTTCGTGCTGTTCTTGCGGCGGAAAATTAAAACACAGCAAGTTATGAACGTTGTGCCGGCCGCCAACACAGTTGAGAGCCTCCGCAGTAGCTTACGGAACCATCAATATAAAGCCCCCTGGGTGGTTAAGTACTTGTTGCCGGGGGTGTGGCATTTTTTTCACCGAATGATCTTTGCAGTTCATGAGCAGAAGAATCTGGCCCAGATAATGAGACGTTTCAGCCATCATTGGCTTTCCGTCGCCGGAGCGCTCGTGGTGTCGAGATGGCGGCGCTTGCTTCATCTCGGGTCTGTGTTTATCGCCACCGGAGCCGTCGCAGGCATGTATTTTCGCGGTCTGTTTCAGGGTTATCGGGTGGTGTGGGACAGTACTTTCATCGTCGACCAGGAATCTGTCGCCACGTTCATCCGCGTGCTGTTCGGCCCGAGCCTGTGGATTTCTAATTTATTTGGCCTTGGGCTGGCAAATGAAATTAGCGTCAGTCGGCTTCTAACTCCCGGAGGGGATGAGGCGGATGGCTGG
This sequence comes from uncultured delta proteobacterium, assembly GCA_963745835.1. Lineage (GTDB taxonomy): Bacteria > Desulfobacterota > Binatia > UBA9968 > UBA9968 > WHTF01. The sequence goes on along the minus strand of CAVUZH010000022.1, from coordinate 19,273 downwards.
ATTCATCTGTTCGCGATCTCGGTTTTCGTTGCCGTGGTCCTACCGAGACTTGCGTTGGCGGCTTGGCAGTCGAGCCGGCTTGCTCGATTGTCCGATAACATCGCGCTTCCTCTTGACCACTACTATGGTGAAGTCATCGAGGGACCGATTCGATTGTTGATCGAGAAAGAGGTCGGGGCGCAAGCGCAAACATTCTCCGTTAAGGTCGCCGGTTTTGTCGCATCGAAGCTTTACGATGAGCAGATCGTCCCCAAGCTAATTTTATTTCGTGAACGAGGCGGGAAAATTGCCGATTTAAAGTCGGAGTTGACCAGTACTACCGTCGCATTCTTGCCAAAAATACAATCCTTCATTACAGATACTGCGCTACCCGAATTGCAGCTGGCATTGTCACAACGACTTGGTGAGGTGTTAAAGAGCATCGGTACAAGCTTTATTGATGTCAAAGATCCGCAGATAGCTTTTGAGGAGTTGTCGATCTTTCCGGCCGGTAGAACTGAACTGAAGATTTCCAATGAATTTAGCCGCGCGCTCGCCTTTTCGGTAGGCACATCGATCGCGCTCGCCATCGCTGCGGTTGGCGGCGGCATCGGAGAACAATTGGGTATCGCTATCATCGCTACGGTTTTGGGCACCACCGGCCCTATCGGATTTTTGATCGGGCTGGTAGCGGGCGCGATGGTGGCTGCTGGAGCATGGTGGTTTGGCAAGGATAAAATCACCGAAACGGTTGAGCACATTCTGCTTCCCGCCGCGGTCGTGCGGACAGCCTTGTGGCAGTCCCGGTTTCAACGACTGCTGGCTGAAGCGCGTGAGAAGTGCGAAGAATCGGTGCGCGCCAAAGTGGACGAGAACCTCCAGACATTGATTCCGCAAATTACCGATGAAATCTTGTTAAGGTTGCGCCGTCTGAGACAGTCTTAAACTGCCGTCGTCTTCAGCGACCTGACGAATCGGCTGGGCACTTGCTGCCGGAACAGGATTGATTTATGAAAGGCAGTACTGACTCGATAGAAATAAAGATACCCAAGCAGCGCAGGGAAGGAGACAATTATGAAGGATGGTTTTAAAGTCATCGATGCCGACCGGCACATTCTTGAACCGTCGGATCTGTATCAAAAATATTTGCCGGAGAAATTCAAGAACCGGGTGCGCCTCGAAGGGCCCAATCAGACGGTCCGCTTAGTTGACGGCAAGCCGGTGTCCGACTCAGCACAACGGCCTGGTCGGGTGATGGAGGATTTCGGCTATATTTTCTCGTCGTCAAAACGATGGCGCGAATGTTTCGCCGATGCCTATGCCAATAAATTCGACCCGGCATCCAACGTGCGCGATATGGACCGGGAAGGCATCGATGTCAGCGTCCTGTTTCCGACCATCGGGCTCTACATCATGTGGCGCGACGATATCGATCCGGAACTAAGCGCCGCGATCTGCCGCGCTTATAACACCTGGTTGGCCGAGTACTGCGACTATGATCGTAAACGCCTGCATGGCGTCATGTTGATTCCACTCCAGGATCCGGCGCGAGCGGTCGAGGAGTTAAAATATGCGCGCGAAAAGTTGGGACTGGTCGGAATCTTCTGGCGGCCCAACAAATTCTGCGGGCGCACCTTGGCCAGCCCGGAATACGATCCGGTCTACGAGACGGCGGCCGATCTCGGCGTGACAGTGTGCGTGCATGAAGGCGCGCGCACGGTGTTGCCGCAGGCCGGCGACGATCGTTACAGCGAGTTCGGCCGCCATATCGCCTGCCATCCGCTGGAGCAGATGCTTGCATGTCTCAACTTCTGCGCCGATGGCGTGCTGGAAAGATTTCCCAAGCTCAAAGTTGCCCACCTCGAATCCGGCTGCGGCTGGGTGCCGTTCTGGCTCGAGCGCATGGATGAACACTGGGAGCACGAATCGCACGGCTCAGCCAAGCTGACCAAGGAAAAACCGAGCTACTACTTCAAACGGCAGTGCTGGGTGAGCTGCGAGGCCGGCGAAGAGCTCGCCCCCGCGTTCATCGAACATGTCGGCGACGATTACTTGATGATCGCCACCGACTATCCGCATAGCGACGCCATCGATAAATTTCCGGACAAGACCGTGGGCGCAATCAGCAGCAACGAAAGAATCTCCGCCGAGTCGCGGCGCAAAATCCTCTGGGACAATCCGACTAAGACCTTCGGTCTCGGCGCATAACATCGTTCAACTGCATTAGCGAAAGAGGAAAGCCCGGGCGACAAACCGGGCTTTCCTCTTGATGGTTTCGGTTATGCCTCTGGCCAATCTTTCCCGTGGTGCCTAGCTAATTTGATTCATTTCGCGCATTGAGAAAATTTGTCCGCCTCGAGATAACGCCCGCATTGGCCGATGGGCAAGTGCCATCGAAAATCTTCGCTGTTATTGTTCGGCGCCGTGCTGTGCGGCGCGTTTCTGCAGTTCCTCTGGAGACAGGTCCTCGATGTGTGTGGCAAAAGACCATGTGTGTCCGAAGGGATCCTGCAAGACGCCCATGCGGTCGCCGTAGAATTGATCGGCTACCGTTCGTAACAACTTTGCGCCCGCCATAACCGCCTGATTCACGAACGCGTCGACATCGTTGACATAGATGAGGATGTTTACCGGGCTGCCGCCCAGCGACTGCGGGCTGCGAAAGTTCATTTCCGGATACTCATCGGCAAGCATGATAGTCGCGTCGCCGATTCTGATCTCGGCGTGGCCAATCTTTCCTGCGGGCGCGGGCATGCGCATCGTCTCACGGGCGCCGAAGGCCTTTTTGTAGAATTCGATGGCCTCGGCTGCGCCGGTGACGCTCAGATACGGGGTCGCGCCCCGGTATTCATCAGGAATGGCTTTTACTTCCGGCATTAGCTGTCCTCCTTTTATCCATTGGTCTCCTCTGATTCTAACGATATATCTTCCTGGGGTGATAGCAATTAGGTGAGCTTCAGGTTTGTCAACCTCCCGCTCGTCCGAGCCCGCCGTATGAATTGTTAATTGACTCCTTCTTTGTTGAGGGGTTAGATGTGAGAAGGTTTTTAAGTGTGTTGCCTCCGGCGGCTTTGTCTTCCGATTGATTATTGCTGCGGCTCTGAAACTGTTCTGTTTCGTCTTTTGGCTTTGATGAAGAAGGTTAGCCCGATGATGGCCCATAAAAGAATTGTCCTGTTGATGGGCCTCTTGTTGTGGTCCGGCTGTTCATCGCTTCGACTTGCGGGGCAGATGCAATCGGGAAGACAGGCGCTGCTCGCGGGCAACATGGAACGGGCTCTACCTTATTTCCAAGAGGTGGCGAACAAGAACCCGAATTATATTTATGAGGCGGTGCTTTTCCGAGAGTCTATTTGGACCTACCTGGGCCGGAGTCAATACTCTCTTGGAATGCTGGCTCCGGCTCGCGCATCGTTTGAGCGGGCGCTTTCGGTTTATCGGGACGACAACCTCGCCAGGATCTATCTGGGCTTGACCTTGGCGCGCACCGTCGATCGGTCGGCGGCAGTGAAAGAGATCCAGGCCGGCATGCAAGGACTGCACGATTGGCTGGAATACATGGAACGTAGCCGACCCTTTACAGCCTATTGGGACCCGCTGCGTGAGATTCGTTCCGAGCTGGAGAAAAATCTCGCAATAATCGCCGGCAAAGATATCGTGTGGGATCAGTTAATTGCCAGTGGCGAATGGATCGGCAAGAGAATGGAGGAGGAGATTGACAATGTGCGACGCGATGAACGCCGCCAGTTCGAGCGTCACGACCGAGATGGCCGCGGCTCGGGCACCTCGCTTGGCATTGGCGTCGGCTTTTGAAGACTAGCGCTTGTTGAACACTTTGTCGCCTAAAGGATTCAAGCTCGTTACTCAGAGGAGGTCTTGGTCATGGAAAGAGTTCTTGGCTCATTTGCGCCCTATGCCTACGCCATTATGCGCATCATCGTCGGATTGTTGTTCTTTTGTCATGGCGCACAAAAAGTTTTTGGCTGGTTCGGCGGTATGGGCGGACAGACGGCGCCGCTGACGTCGCTGTTTGGAGTGGCAGGAATCATCGAGCTCATGCTCGGCTTTCTAATTACCATAGGATTTCTGACCAGCTATGCGGCATTCATCGCCAGCGGCGAAATGGCGGTCGCTTATTTCATGGGCCATTATCCCAAAAGTTTTTGGCCCTTAGAGAATGGAGGTGAACCGGCCGTGCTCTTCTGCTTTGTTTTTCTGTACATGGCAACCCAGGGCGCCGGAATCTGGAGCGTCGATGGCGAATCGACTAACCGGCGGCGTCGCCAGACCTTTAGATAGCTTCGAGGATCAGAATCGAACGGTTCAACAAGTAAGGTCGCCGGGCCGCGTGTTGCCCTCTCGTTAAATAGTTATAAACTCGCTTGCAACTCGCGCAGCAATCGATGGCAGGTTGCCACCAGGCGAACTAACAGGTTGCTGAAAAGTCTGGTTGCAGGCTGCCAAAGACAGATCAGGAGATTGTTTGATGCAAATTAGCCGTCGTGATTTTTTCAAGGCCGGGATCGCTGCGGGAGCAGCGCTGGCGCTGCCGGCAAACGGCCTATTTGGCCAATCTACCGCCCTGTTGCAGAAGAAAATTCCGTCCAGCGGCGAGAGCATTCCCGTCGTCGGCATCGGCACCGCCCGCCGTTACGAGGAGATTCAGACGGCTGCCGAAAAAGCGCCTCTCAGGGAGACGATTCAGCGCTTCAACGAGTTGGGCGGCAAGGTGATCGACAGCTCGCCTAGCTATGGCACGGCTGAAGCGGTCGTGGGTGAACTCGTCGACCAGATCAAGGCCCGGGACTCCTTGTTCTTGGCTACCAAGGTAAGCTTGCGCGACAGCGGACAGGCGGCCGGCATCAAACAGATCGAGCAATCCTTCAAGCGCCTGCGCACCGACAAGATCGACTTGATTGCGGTGCATAATCTACGTGATACCGAAACCCAGCTGCGTACGATCCGTGAGATGAAACAAGCGGGGCGGGTTCGTTATGTCGGAATCACTACTTCTTTCGAAAACCAGTACCCGGAGTTCGAGCAGACGATAAAAAAAGAAACCCTCGACTTTATTCAGGTCGACTATGCCCTCGATAACCGCAACGCCGGCGAAAGGATTATACCGTTAGCCGGCGACCGCGGCATGGCGGTCATGATCAATCTGCCATTCGGCCGCGGCCGGCTGTTTAATGCGGTGCAAGGCAAGAAATTACCGGAATGGGCAGCGGAAATTGATTGCAGCACATGGGCGCAATTTTTTCTCAAATACATCGTTTCACATCCCGCCGTGACTTGCGCGGTCCCCGGCATGGCTAAGCCCGAGTACGTCAGCGACAACTTGGGCGCCGCGCGCGGTCGTTTGCCCGATGCGGCAATGCGCCGGCGTATGGAAAACTTTATCGATGCGGCTTAATCGCCAGCCGGTCAATTGATGATAGTGATAGCTCGGTGGGGAGGCGGTGATGCGTGATTCCTCGACGGATGTCAATCCGCGGGATAGCGGCGGTCCGATTTACCGGCTTCTCAGGCGGTTTCTCGATGTCCGCCCTGCTGAAATCCGGGCTCTGGCCTGGTCATGGTTGTATATATTTTCGCTACTCTCCTCTTATTATATTCTTCGGCCAGTGCGCGACGAGATGGGGGTTGCCGGCGGTATTGAAAACCTGCCGTGGCTTTTTACCGGAACTCTGGCAGGCATGATCGCGGTCAATCCGCCGTTTGCGGCGCTGGTGGCTCGGTTGCCGCGGGTTCGCTTCATTGCCATCGCCTACAGATTCTTCATCAGCAATTTGTTGATCTTCGCGATTCTGCTCAATGCCGCCAGCGCCGAGCAAAACATTTGGTTGGGCCGGCTTTTCTTTATATGGACATCGATTTTCAATCTGTTCGTCGTCTCGGTTTTCTGGGCTTTGATGGTCGACGTATACGATTCCGAGCAGAGCAAACGGCTCTTCGGTTTCATCGCCGCCGGCGCAACTCTCGGAGGCATTGTCGGCTCGAGCATAACCGCTTTGTTGGCCAAACAAGTATCACCCGTTTATCTGCTGCTCATTTCAGCCGCGCTGATCGAAGTCGCGGTATTCGGAGTGCGGCGCTTATCAAGGCTCTCCCAGGCGTTGCATCGGCAACCGGTAATGCGTTCCGATCAAGCGCTCATCGGCGGCTCGGTCTTTTCCGGCGTTACTCACGCGCTCAAGTCGCCGTACTTGATCAACGTGAGTGTTTACATCCTGCTGTTTACCGTCACTTCGACGTTTCTTTACTTCCAGCAAGCGGAAATCGCGCGCCAAAGTTTCGCTGATCGAGGAGCGCGCACAGCCTTTTTCGCCAGCATCGACTTATGGGTAAACATTTTGACACTGGGAGCGCAATTATTTTTGACCCATCGCCTTTTGCGCCGGCGTAGGGGTTGCGGTTACGTTGGCGATCCTGCCGGCGTTAAGCATTTTCGGCTTCGGCACTCTGGCGTCAATGCCGACGATCGCGGTGCTGGTCGGCTATCAGGTGCTGCGCCGAGCCGGAAACTTCGCGTTTGCGCGTCCCACCCGGGAAGTGCTGTTCACCGTGGTTCCCCGCGAAGATAAGTACAAAGCGAAAAGTTTCATCGATACCGTGGTGTATCGGCTTGGCGACCAGGTCGGGCGCCTGGTCCTACGCCGGTTTGGGACTGCTGGGATTCGGCATGACCGGCATAGCTCTGGTGGCGGTCCCGATCTCGTGCGCCTGGCTGGTAAACGGTTGGTGGCTTGGCCGCAAGCAAGAAAAGATGGTCAAGGAACCTCCGAAGGTTTCATTAGGAACAATTTAGATCATTAGTGCAGCAGGATGAGTCGCCTGTAATTCTTCTGCTTGTCGCAACCTAGCGGCGCATTCCCACAATTTGGCTCAAGTAACTGTTTATCGGTGTCGAGGCATAACTTGCTTCAAGCGGATTAGTGGTCTATGTAAGTTGCAAATAAGTGATATGAACTGCCAAAGCATTGCTCGATATTCATATATCATCGATATAGCTCGACCAATGATTAAGTTCATTGAACATGACCCGGCGTTGCATCTGAGGTCTTTGCGCAGCCTGCACAGAGTTGCTCCGGCCTGCGATGCATCAACAATCACGCCAGCGGAGGGATGATGGCTCGTATCAGATCAAGCTTGTTCATCGTTACTGTTTTCGTATTTCTGTTTAGCGCGCTCAACGCCGCTCCGGCGATCACTCTGCCGGAGCTGACCACCCGGGTGGAGAAGCTGAGTCGCGCCGAGCGTGAAGCGCTGCTCATCAAAGGCGCCAAGGAAGAAAAAGAGATCATGTTTTACGCCACCACGCCGGTCAATCAGGTGGCGGTGTTAAAGAAAGCCTTCAGCGCGCGCTATCCATTCGTCGATTTGAAACATTACTATTCGCCGCGCCAGGGAATTCTCAACAAAACCGTTAGCGAATACCGCGGCAAAGCTAATATCACTGACGTGGTCATGACCGATGTCAGCTACGGCACGATCCTGATCAAGGAAGGCGTTTCGCATCCGTATACCACCCCTGATGTGCAGCGTTACGTGCGCGGCTCCTATGATCCGAAGGGGCACTGGTACACGATGTACATGCTGACCACCGCCCTGGTCTACAACCGCAACCTGGTCAAGCCCGGCGAAGCGCCGAAGACCTATCAGGATCTTCTCGATCCCAAATGGAAAGGGAGAATGATGTTTGACCCCGAGGCGGCTTTCATCATGGCGGCGATGGAAGAAGTCTGGGGAAAAGAAAAAGCCCGCGACTATCTGGCCAGGTTAGCAAAGCAGGATTTGATATTCAGGCGCGGCACCACTTTAACTTCGCAATTGATCGCCGCCGGTGAGCACCCCATTGCGATCGCGGTAAACGCCGAAACCACCGCGGAGATGCGCGACAAAGGCGCGCCGCTTGGCTTCAGCGTGCTGCCGCCGAGGATCATCAAACCAAACGGATTTTTCGTCGCCAAGAATGCGCCGCACCCGCACGCCGCTCTGCTCTTTACGGATTGGTCATTGTCGGAGGAAGGGCAAAAGGTTCTCGCTGTGGATTTGGGTAAAGGGGTGGCGATGAAAGGCATACCGGCAAAATATAAAGAGTTCCAGGGCGAGCCCGATTATGTCGTCGGCCCCGAGTTCGGCAATCAGTTGAAGCAACACATGACCGAGTTTCAGAAGATTTTCGGCATGTGACCGACTGATGAAAAAGGCACATCTACTGACCGGATTCCTGAGCATCGTCGAAGATGCGCTTGCCCGCTTCTGGTTCGACCAGCTCAACACGAGCGGATATAGTCGTTAAGAGAAGTCTGTACCGCTTGCCCTGAGCTTGCGACGATCTGTGCGCGCCTTGCAGCTGCGACCTTTTTGATCAGCCGCTAACCACACCTGCTTCACGCTCCGATTCGGGATCTCATAATCTCCATCAGATGGGGCGTGCTCCTCCCTCTGTATACTTTTCGTTACACGGCAGTGTGTCTACAAGTTGTCGCTTTTTTGAAAATTTTTGAACAATGGATCCTCGGTAGAAATATTCCGAACTTTCCGACGCTTTGAACGGACCCGCCCTCGACTCTACGAATTCGGTCTCGCACTTGCGTTAATGCACGTTAAGATCACGTAAAGTTATTAATGATTGACAAAAACTGCTTGACCCAGTGATAAAGACTGTACTAAGTGAAAAATTGTTTAGCGGTTAAGGAACTGCTAACCCGCAAGCCTAAACAACCGGCACGCTCATCTTTGATTACAGCGTCGGGCAATATGAAATACGACGTAAGATGACGAGGCCCCGGTGAATCAGCCAACAAATTCAGACAAGCATTTAATTCCCGCGCCAAGTCCTCAATCAGAGTCTGGAACGAGAGAAAGTCTCCAGATTTCGACGCCATTTAAATCTATTCGAAAAGAAATAATCTGAGCCTTAAGGCGGCTAATGCCATGACGCAACGCTCCACTGCATCATCGATGATCGGCAACAGCCTGCCTATTTGGAAGCTCAAAACATACCTGCGAAAAGTGGCGATGACCGACAGCCACGTGCTCATTACAGGAGAGACAGGAACCGGTAAGGAGCTTGCCGCTCAGTATATTCACCAGCACAGTGCACGCAGCACAAAACCACTGGTCACGATAAACTGTGCGGCTCTTCCCGACGGTCTGCTAGAAAGCGAGTTGTTTGGCTACGAGAGGGGCGCGTTCACCGGTGCGCGTTTCATCTTACGCGGGAAAGTTGAAGCTCGCCGATGGCGGGACAGTGCTGTTCGACGAAATCGGGGAGATGAGCCCCTACGCCCAAGCCAAGATTCTTCGGGTTATCGAGAGCAAGGAAGTCTATCCGCTCGGAGGCCGGCGCAGTGTTCCTGTGAATATCAGAATCATCGCTGCGACGAATCGGGACCTGGATCAGGAAATGGCAAGCAAAGGGTTTCGCCAAGACCTTTATTTTCGGCTCAATGTGGCGAGGATCAAGCTGCCTCCTTTGCGCGAACGCAAAGAAGATATTCCGCTGCTCATCGATCATTTCGCAGCAGAAACTTAGCGCACATTTTGGCGGGGAAAGATTAGGGCTTTACCGACGAAGCGATGGAGGTGTTAAAACACTACGATTGGCCGGGCAATATTCGTGAACTGATGAATCTCATCGAGCGCATTTTTATTGATCCCCCCGCGGAAAGATCGACGTCATCGGATCTGCCGGAGTCCATGCGCTGCTCGGCCCTATCTCGCCAGGACGCCGCACCCCGAAGAGCGTGAGCTCTTGCTGTACACCTTGTCTCAAACCAATTGGAACAAGAGCCAGGCCGCAGAACGACTGCATTGGTCGCGCATGACGCTTTACCGCAAGATGGCAAAGTATCACATCAAAGAGAGCACAGTCGAAAACCCACAGGCTGCTCTCGCTTTAAACAATGGCCGTAACAACTTAGCCGCTCGTGTGACAAAGGTGTAACAATCATCGTTACACTGATCGTTCAGTAGTTACCTTCAACGTATCTAACGATCTGCCGAAACTCACCTTTCACTTCGAAACCTCTTAAAGCGTTACGAGTATTATTGACTCTCGTCGTCGTTCTCACGTATGATCCAATCACGGTTCGATTGAGTGTTCGTTGGTGCATCGGATGCATCGATGTATCATCGAGCTGTTACACTCGAGTCGTTTACCCAATCTCAGCGACTGCGTAAATCCGTTCTTCATTCAGCCGTTTAGAAGTTGAATCTATAAAATCCGTTTTGGCCCTCGCTTGCGCTAAGCATCTCGCCACGACGCAGCGTAAATAGATTCACGCGGTGTCTGATATGACGGAAGTTTATTTGAGGAGTGCATGGATTCTGAACGGAGAAGCGGCCAAACGGATGAATCCACCAGAAGGTCGCTATGCCAACTATTTCAAGATTGGTCATAACGCATTCGAGTTAATCATCGATTGTGGCCAATGTTATGCCGAGAACGAAGAGCCACAACTACACACCAGGATCATCACGAGCCCGGCGTATGGGAAGGCTTTATTAAAAATTTTGAGTGATTCTCTCGACGAGTACGAAAAAGATTATGGCCGCAATGAATAGTGCACGAAAATCAAATCGACGACCGAGAAGTATCCAGTTGGCCGACGCTAGTTCAAAAACCTCAAAAGAACCAAGCAACATCCGCTAAAAACTGTCTCCTAGAGTACGGAGCTGGCGTTCGAAAATGTAGTTAGGCAGCCGTCTACGATCGGAACCTATACGTGGAATTTTGAGTGAGGATTGATCTTGGGTGATTTCACTGCTTTTTCAGCGGCAAGCATCGCGCTGAGGGCGTTGCTCGAGCGTTTCATCACGAACGAAACAATTGCGCCTTTGTCGGGTGTGCCAATCGATCTTAGAACTCCGCAGGAATTACGAGACGCAACCGTGAGAACAGCGGTGTCTTTATGGCTATATCAAGTGGCAAGGTCCGCAGATCTGTTAAATCAGCCGGAAACGCGAATTCCTCCAGACAAAGTCAGGCGCCGTCCCTTTCCCGTCGAACTGCATTACCTCGTGACTCCCATCGCAACAAGCCCCGCTGATGAGCAAGCACTGATGGGGCGCGTGATGCAGGTATTTCATGACCATTCGATCCTGCGCGGCGCGGACATTCCTGTTGGTCTAGAGGCTGTGTTGCCATCCGAACTTCGACTTCATTTCGAGGCTCTATCTATCGAGGAACTCACGCGCATCTGGAACGCGATCGGCGGGCATCACCAGCTTTCGGTGAGCTATCACCTCCAATTTGTAGAAATCGAATCCATGAAGCAGCCGAGGCAATCGCCGCCGGTAATGCTGGCCGATGCTGAAGTTGTCCAAATCGTAGGCTGATATGGGAATACCGCACGAAGTGATTGCCGAAGGGCGGCGCTACAAAGTGATCACAGATACACATTTGTTGTTTCGCGTGCTGGCGTGGGGCCGAGTCGCCGACGCACTGACCGGCAATGCTCCTGGCCGGCCAATAGTAGATGTCGCTGATTTGAAAAATATCACCGTGCGCGTGTTCGAAGACGGCTTCTGGTGTGTAGCCGGTAATCCTGGTCGAACCTTCGAAGACTTGAGTGTGGCAAATACGTTTATTGTCGCTTTGAGCATTGCGGGGTATCGCAGCGAAACGGTGAGCGTGACGATCCTGCAAATCCGGTATGGCCGATTGTTGCGGGAATCCAGCCCTTGCGGCCAGTTCCCGTTCGGTTGCAAGGACGAGTGACAGCCAAGACGACGGCATTACCCGTCGCGGACGGAAAGGTGATTGCGATGGATCCTGTTGTCGGTCCGCCGCCCGCTCCGCGTCCGTTTCCACTGCGTTCGTACCTGAAACAGACCCACACGGCAGCCGCATCCGTGCAGGGCGTCGCATTGACGCCTGTCATTCTCGCGCCGCCAGCGCGAATGCTAGAGCAAGAAGCTGTGCGGGGCGCGGCGGTCATCATCGTAAACAGCCGTATCGGATTAGCGGCGACCCAGATCGTTCAGTTTCGCGACAGTCGATCCGGCGAATACGCGCGGATTCTTTCGGTTTCTCCCGTGCCGGCGAACCTTGCGCTTCCCGGCGAAGTCACGTTGGAAACGGCGATGGGTCGAAGCTTTCCGGCGAAGACGCCCATATCCCTGTTCGTGGCTGGAGCCAGTATAGGTGCCTCGCAAGCGGTAATGCAGCGTGCAGATTCGGGCAATGGGATCTTGTTGATGGCGAATTACCCGGCGGGGGATGTAATCCGTGTCAGCGAAGTTGGTTTGTTGGATGAGTTTCATGGTTCGGGCGCGCTGACCGACGCAGACGGTTACTATGCGCTGGATGCGATCGGCGATGTTAGCACAGTGCATGTGGGTGTCGAAGCAACAGGATTTGCATACCCACCCAACAGACCCGAGCCATGGGTTGTGAATTATAACCAAGCAATCAATGCAATGGATTTCCGGTTGATTTGAAGCCAAGACGCGAAAAGGAGAGAGACGATGCCTGAGTATTTGGCGCCCGGCGTATACGTTGAGGAACAAGAGGGAATAAAAACCATTGAGGGGGTAAGCACCTCAACTACTGGATTCGCCGGCGTGACACGCCGCGGTCCGGCGGAAGGTCCTCAACCCTGGTTACGAGTTTTCCTGAATTCCAGCGGTTGTTCGGCGGCTACTTCGATTTTGGTCCTTCGTTTTTAAATCACCGATACATGCCATTTGCGGTGGACGGCTTTTTCACCAACGGCGGAAAACGGTTGTACGTATCGCGAGTAGTTGCATCCGGCGCCGGCGCTCCCACCGCGGCATCTGCAGCAGCCACGGGGGGACTGATCACCAGACTCCGCGCCGGCCAGGACGCGGTCGTCGGGGAACAAGCATTTTCCCGCTGACCCTTCGGGAATCCAAAACAATACGGTGATACGCCTGATCATGACGAAAGACGGTGTCACCTACACGAGCAATGACGTAACCGTGAGCGCCGTGAATACTGCAACCGGCGAGGTGACCGTTCCGGCGCTTACGATTACGCCAGGTGGCCCAACTGCTCCGGTCTCTTTCGAAGCTTCGAGGACGACTGTGCTGACCAACATCGATGGAATCAACACGGGCGGCGCCAATCCCGGCACCGTTACCTCGTTGGCGGCGATTACGAATGCTCGCGCAGGAACATTCACTATATTGGCAAGCGACCCAGGCAGTTGGGGAAGAGATATTGTCGTGCAAATTACGCACGAGGAGGGCGGACGCAGTGAAGTCGATGCGCACCTCGCGGATGGCAACGACACATCTACATTTCGATTGAAGTCTACGGCGGGCTTTTACGTTGATGCATGGGTGGAGCTGGCGATCCCGGAGGCAAACGCTTCCGCCGCATCCGCGCATCAATGGAAATGCAATTACCGTTTGGGGTCAATCGATTGTTCTAGCGGACATTCCGCCGGGAACCGTCGTTAGCGTGTGCGAGTTTCGTGTTTCGGTGAGCTACGAAGGCGTCGTCGAGCAACTCAGCGGGTTAACGCTGGAACAAGTGACCGGAAAATACTTCGTCGACGTGATCAACAATGGATCGGATTTAATCGCGGTAAGCTGGCCTGCGGCCCCAGCTGCCGGCCTGCGGCATCCTTTTCTTATTCCGTCCGGCGCGGATGGTCTGCGGATCGTGCTTGGGACCGGCGGCAGCGACGGAAATGCGCCGGCGGCTGCAGACTATCGTGGAACGACTACGACCACAGGACTTCACACAGGCATCAAGGCATTGGAGGACATCGACCAGATCAGTATCATTGCCGCCCGGCGCGACCGACCAGTTGGTACAGAACGCACTCATCGAGCAATGTGAACGGCTTAAGGACCGCTTCGCAATTCTCGATCCGGCTGCCGCTGGCCGGCAATCCAGCCCCACAGCCTAATAACGTTTTGAGCCAGCGTGCTCTTTACGACACAAAATACGCCGCTCTTTATTACCCGCGGCTCGTCGTCACTGATCCAAATGACCCGCTGGGAAATGCCACCGTGGCGATTCCCCCAGCGGCCACATGGCAGGCATCTATGCAAGGACCGATATTGAACTCGGCGTTCACTTTGCGCCTGCAAATCAAGTGGTGCGCGGCATCTTGGACCTCGAACTGATCGTCAACAAAGAGAACCACGACATTTTAAATCCCAAAAATGTAGACGTAATCCGGGATTTTCGTTCGGATGGGCGCGGCATTCGTGTTTGGGGCGCGCGCTGTCTCACCTCGGATACGGAATGGAAGTACGTTCCAGTCCGGCGGTTATTCATCTTTATGGAAGAGTCCTTGGAGGAAGGGGACCCAATGGGTTGTTTTTCTTCCCCCCAACGACGAACCGCTTTGGGCGCGGGTGGAGCAGAGCGTGGAAAACTTCCTCAGCCGGCTCTGGCGCGACGGAGCTTTGCAGGGGGCGAAACCGGAACTAGCTTACTTTGTGAGAGTGGATCGAACCACGATGACCCAGGACGACATCGATAATGGCCGGCTCATCATGATCATCGGGGTTGCGCCGGTCAAGCCGGCGGAGTTTGTGATCATTCGCATCGGCCAATGGCACGGCGGGAGTGAAGTAACGGAACTCTAAAGGACCGATCAGCGACTGCCAGAATTGAGGAGATGAAAAATGGCGACTGGAGACAGAGTAGATCCCACTCGTGGATTCAACTTCCGGGTTGAATTCAGCGGCATAAGCGTGGCCGGTTTTCGGGAGGTGAGCGGGCTCAGCTTTACCACCGACGTGGTGGAGTACCGGGAAGGTACGGACAAGCAACTCCATCCGCGCAAGCTTCACGGAATCCGGAAGTTCGCGAACATCGTTTGCAGAAAGGGAATCACGAATAACAAGGAGTTGTTCAACTGGTACAAGCAGACGCTGGACGGCGACCCGAACGACAGAAGGAATGGAGCGGTGATTCTTACGGATGAAGAACAGAATCCGGTCCAGCGCTGGAACTTTGAAGCCGCATGGATCACCAAGTGGGAAGGGCCGACATTTAATGCGACTGCCAATGACGTCGCCATCGAAACGATAGAGCTCGCCGTCGAGCGGGTGGTGATGGTCTGATGGCTGAATTTCTCGCGCCCGGACTCTATTTCCAGGAGGCGGCAGCGGCTCCAGCCATTGCTCCGCTCCGAACCGACATTGCGTTCTTCCCCGGAATGGCGGAGCGTGGTCCGGTTGGCAACCCTGTTCGGGTTACCGGATGGGAACATTTTCGGGCCCGTTACGGGGATTTCCAGAGCACATCGTTTCTCGCCTATTCGGTCAAGGCCTTCTTTGAAAACGGCGGCGCGATCTGCTGGATCGTGCGCATTGCGGCGCCGGAACGAGCAACGCAGATCACCGGACCACAACCCGCCGATCGTTTGTCTTCCAACGTTGCTTTGGCCGAAGGACTGGTGCGCGGCGCAGTTGCGACGTTGACGCAGATCCGCCAGACGCAGAGCACCGGGCCACAACCCGCGGACCGCATGTCGTCCGTAGTTCTCGACGCATCAGCGTTTCCGCCTCGCGCTCTGGTAGAGTTCCGTCAGGCGGCGCTGCGAAGCTTCCGTCATGTGAAGGCGCGCGATGTGAGCGTAAACACGCTCACATGGGACAAAGCTATCGATGCCGGGTTCAATCTCGCTGCACCGATCACGCTCCTGGTGGTACATCGAACAGCGCAGCGCGTATCGAGTGTTGCAGGCACCACCGTTTCATGGGAAAGCCCGATTGCGGCCGAATATGATCTTCTGGCGCCCGTCGATATTGCAACTGGCGCGTCGAAAGCCCAGGTCCAACTATATGATGGCACATCCAAAGCCACTTTGCGGCTGCGAGCTATTGAGGAAGGCAGTTGGGGAAATAGACTCACCGTACGCGTTGGCCGGTCCTCGCGATTCGCAACCCGCACTCTCGCGAAAACCCAGCCGGCTAGTGCTACGAGTTTAGTTGTCGGTAGCGTCACTGGATTTCGGGCCCATCAACTCGTCAGAATTTTCCAACCCGGTGTGATAGCCCCGGCGTTCCGGCTTCTGGATAACGTCAACCGGCACGACAGTCTATAAGTTGGACCGCGCCTTTGCCGATTGCTTTTGTTCTGGCGGACGCTGCCAATGGCAGTCGGCCGATCACGGTTGAGAGTCTGGAGTTCACGTTAAGTGTTGCTCTCGATGGCACGCTGCGCGAAATCCATGATGACCTGACTTTGATTGCTGAGGACCTGGACCACTACGTGACGGCGGCCGTGGCGCGAGCGAGCCGTCTGATTGAAGTGGACGTCCTGCCCAATCCCGGCACTCCCGAACAGCGCCTGCCGGATGTGGAGGCGGCCAATCTCACTGGCGCAACCGCTCGTTTGGCCGGCGGTCGCGACGGCATTGCCGCCATTCGCGCCCGACAATTCCTCGATGCGCTCGCCGTTGAACGCGACGTAGACGAAATCGCAATTCTTGCGGCACCGGATCTCATGATCGAGTCCCGGCCCCCTGTGCTCTCAGCCTCCCGGCCCGAGCCCGTTCCAGACCCGTGCCGCCTCGATCCTCCGCTATTACCACCAGCGCCGCCGCCACAATCGGTGCTTGCCGAACAAGCTCCCACCTTAGCGCTCGATGAAATTGAGCGCGTACAGCAAGCAATGCTTTTGCAGTGCGAAAAAAAAATGGATCGCTTCGCAGTTTTGGATGCGCCCGCCGCCGCGGACCAATTCTTTCTCTCAAGTTCAGAGTTGGCGACACCGATTCGACAGTAAATTCGGCGCGCTGTACCACCCCTGGATTCTCGTTCCGGATCCGCTTCGGGTGGAAAACCGCCCGGTGCGCCGCGTACCGGCGAGCGGTGCCGTCGCCGGCATTTACGCCGGGGTCGATCTCGAACTTGGTGTTCATCACGCGCCGGCAAATCGGTTGATCCGATTCGCGCTCGGTGCGGTTGAGGAGGTTTCCGAAGCGCAGCAGGAAATTCTGAATCCGCTGGGCATCAATTGCCTTCGCGAGTTGCCCGGTCGAGGCTTTAGAGTATGGGGGGCTCGTACGATCTCCAGCGATTCAGAGTGGAGATATGTAAACGTCCGCAGGCTGATGTCACTCATCGAGGAGGGGCTCGAAGACTCGCTCGCCTGGGCAGTGTTTCAACCGAATAACCGGCAATTGCGCAGCGATATTACGGCGTCGGTGACCGTGTTCCTCGAAGGCTTGTGGGAAGCCGGAGCGTTAGTTGGCCGGACAGCAGAAGAAGCCTTTTATGTCCGGTGCGACGAAGAAAACAACCCACCCGCCGAGATGGATCTGGGAAAGCTGCTTATCGAGATCGGGGTGGCGCCGGTCCGGCCCGCTGAGTTCGTGGTCATTCGCATCGGCCGAATCGAAGACAGTTTCGAGATCGAGGAAAGGGACGCGCGGCCGTATGGTAGGTAAGCGGGAAGATCCGGTTCGAGGATACAATTTCCAGGTTTCGCTGCTGGATTCAAAGGCGGCAACAACCTCCATTGCACTGACGACCGGGCTGGCTCCTGCCGCCGGATTTCTCGAGTGCAGTGGCCTCGAAATGACGATGCCCGCCGAAGAATACCGCGAAGGCGGCCGCAACGGTGGCGTGCTCAAATTTCCCGCTCGAGTGACCCACGGCAATATCAAGCTCCGCCGCGGCATCACGTTCAATCAAGACCTTTGGCTATGGCATTTCGGGTTCGTCGAAGGGCGAGGCAAACGGCGGGACGGAACGATCAGCCTACTCAGCGATGACGGCAAACCGGTACGGATCTGGCGCTTTACTCGCGGCCTGCCTGTGCGTTGGACGGGTCCGGCCATGAATGCATTGACCGGTCAAATCGCAGTCGAGGAACTGGAGATTTCTCACGAAGGGTTCCGTATGCAATCACCGGGCACTCGGGAAGTGGTGGACGCTCTAAAAAGCCTTTTCAGTTAGGGGAAACGCTTATGGATGTTGAAATCGGCGAAATGGAAAGCGTCGTAAACGTCGTCGATAGCAAAACCTTTCTTGATCCCCGCGTTCTGGAACAAATCATTGTCGCGGTTATCGCGCGATTGAAGGTGCCCATGCATTGGAAACCCAGGCTAGTCTCGACCGTGACTACAAGCAAAGCATTCTGGGAGCCGATTAGAGATGCTAACGATACGGCATGCGCAGTTTCAACGATTGAACGCCGAGGGCACTCCCGTAGGAAAGCCTCTCAGAGTGCAGTACAACCCCGGCGAATACACCCTGACCAAAGCATCGCTTTTTGCGGAAGTGCCGATTCCCGGCCTGGATTCGCCGATCGTGCAATTCGTCCGCGGGCAGAGCGAAACGCTGGCCCTGGAACTTTTCTTCGACTCGACTGAAAAGGCACTGACGATATCGGCTGAATCCGTCACCAAGCAAACCGACGAGTTCTATCAGTTGATCAAAATTGAAAGCGGTACCCATGCTCCCGCCGTGCTCTTGTTTAGTTGGGGGGATGAGACTTTCCAGGCCATCGAAACTACCTCACCCTTGGTGGGCAGGGGCGGCACGGTTTTAAATGCGTCGTGGAGAGCGTCAAGCAGCGGTTTACGTTCTTTAGCCCCAAAGGCGTGCCCTTGCGGGCAACACTTTCGGTGTCGCTGAAAGAGTATAAGACGCTCAGCGATCAAATTGCCGAGTTGAAACTACAGTCTGCCGACCACACGAAAACCCGCATTGTCCGACGCGGCGATACGCTTCCCGCCATTGCCTGGCAGGCTTACGGTGATCCGGAAGATTGGCGCGTTGTCGCCGACCACAACAATATTACGGAACCGCTGGTGCTGGAAATCGGAGCCGTGCTCGAGCTGCCTCGGAAGGTCTGAGCCATGACGACGGAGCCTATTCCTACAAGGAAAAAGAAAACTTTTTCGCGCCATACTTCGAGATCCAGGTGCGTCGGCAATCCTATGCCGCGAAACGTTGTCCGTGACGTGATCGAAGTCAGCTATGAGGACAGCATCGAAAAGGTCGATTCTTTCACGCTAACGGTTAACAACTGGGATGCCGACAAGAAGCAAGTGAAGTATCTCGGTATGCCGGATAAGCCGCAAGCGAAAACGCCTGAAGCCGATTTTGCCGCGCTTTTTGAACCGGGGAACGAACTGGCGCTCTGGATGGGTTACCAAGAGAACCTCCGGTTAATGATGTCCGGGGTGATCACGACCATCGAACCGGATTTCCCCGAGGCGAAAGCGCCCTCATCCAGGGTTGTGCGCGGCCTCAACGTGCTAGATCGGTTTCGCACAACAATACACATGGAAATGGCCCGCGGAAGGTAGCCGGATACGATCGCGGCGATTGCCGCGATGCGGCC
>CAVUZH010000021.1:0-25167 GCA_963745835.1 uncultured delta proteobacterium | reverse complement strand
ACCTTTCTCGCGATAGCGACGATACAGCTTTTCGAATCCATCATACTGCGGCGTATAGCCGCACTCGCTCGCTGTGTTAACGATCAGCAGCACCTTGCCGCTGAACTGGCAGAGCGAGACCGGCTCATCCATTAGATTCGAGAATTTGTGGTTGAGCATGGCGGGGCGGAAGATTCCGTCGCGACGCTTGTCGCCGGAGGCGTGAATACCGCGAACGCGGCGAAGATGAATGCTAACGTCGACCGGGCAATCATAATTTCCTCTTTTCCACCTTTGAAATCAGAGCGCCAATAGTACCTGCGTCTCACTTGATTCCGTAACCGCGATAAACTCGATCGATAAAACCACTCGAGTCAAGTTTTCGCATCAAACTATCGTCGACAATGCTCTCGACATTGACGTTTCCAAGGCGCGGTTCTCTTAACTTTGCGAGCCGCTGGATGTTTTTCATGCCTTCCAGAGATGGATAAGGCTTGCGGTCCAGACCGGTGAGGATTTCCTGATATCCTTCTTCCAAGGCTGAGGCATCCATTACACCTAGTTTTCTCACCAAGGTCTTTAGCACCAGCGCTTTATTAGCCGGCGCGACGGTAAAGGCCAGCCCTTCGATCAATGCCTGGAGAACTCCCTCCACCACGCGTGGTTGTTTGTGTAAATATTCTGCGGTCACGACAATTCCCTGGCTCACGATCGGAAGATTGACTTTGGTCGAGTCAGTTAGAACTGAAAATCCTTTTTGCTTGAGCTTACGGCTGAAGCTGCTATCCAGATTCGCGGCGTCGATGGTTCCGGTCTCCAACCCTTGGGCAAGCAGCGTTTGGTCGCCAATAACCAGAAAACGAATATCGTCTTTCTGTGCGTCTAATCCCAGATGTTCGAGCCAGAGCATGGTTCCCATCCATTGGGTCCCGCCGAAACTGCTCACTCCGAAACGTTTTTTGGCTAGATCTTTGGGAGATTGAATGCCGGACCTCGCAACCACGTTATTCACCCACCTGCTATTGAAGGTCGCAACGAGCTTCAGCTCTATACCACCGACGGCAGCGTTTAGAGCGGCGGTTCCTCCGGTGTTGCCGACATGCACGTAACCCGAAGTCAAGCCGGCTATCAGCACCGGACCGCGGCTTATGAGAATGAGCTCGGGATCAATGCCGTACTTTTCGAAGAAGCCCTGCTCCCTGGCGATCCAAATGAAAGATGTCCGAGCCACCATCGAGGCATAGGCCAAGACGATCTTGGAGGGAGCCGAGGCCGCGGAACTTTCCCCGCGACCGCATAGAAGAACAAAGAGGCATAGCAACGTTCGTGCGAGAAATTTCATGTTAGGCGCAAGATGGAACTAGGGATACTCGACGTCAAGCCCGCTCACGCGTGATTGCGTATCCACTGTAAAATCCATTCGTTGGTTTCTTCGGGCGACTGCCAGAAGAAACCGTGCGATTGTCCTTTAAGGACTTTGTACTCGGCGTTGGGAATGCGTTTGGCGAGTACTTGCGCTTGCGCGACGTGATTGCTTCCCACCACGTCATTGTCACCGACCACGACCAACGTCGGCACCGTGACATCGCCCAGACGGTGGGTCGCCTCCCAGTTGTGCCGCGCGATGCAAAGCTGAAGATACTCGGGGAGTTTGGCGTGATAGGTCCATACCATTTCATAAAAAGCCTGCACCTTCTCCCGCTGTTCTTTTCGATAGGCCGGCGTGAAATAAGTATCCGTATCGCAGATCTCGTGCTTCAAATATTTTTCAAACCCCATCTCTATGAGATCGAAGGCCAGGCGATACGGCAGGCCGGGAATAGTCTCGGCCCCCTCGCGGGCGGCGGGACCGGAACCGGCCGCGGCAAGGATCAAGCTTTTGACTTTGCCCGGAAAATTTAGAGCGAGCGACAGTCCGATACGGCCGCCCATGGAATGCCCGATGATATGCGCCGAGCGCACATTCAGATGCTCGAGAAGCGCGGCAACGTCATTGGCCATCTGATCGATGGTACAGACACTCTTGAAGTGAGTGGAGCGCCCGCAGCCTCTCGGGTCATGCACGATGACTTGCAAAGAGCGCGACAGCGGCTCCACTTGCGTTTCCATCCAGACGTTGCCGGAAAAGCCGGTGCCGGGAATAAACACGACCGCTTCACCGCGGCCCTGCGACTCATAGTAAAGATCGATTCCGGTGGATATTTTTTCTAAAGGCATAATCAACTTCCTCTGTGTGTCGAATGGATTAGCGAGTACTTCTTCTTAGCAAAGCGGCGATCTCGGTTGCAAGGCGGGAGGCGCGAGACTATAGAATCAAGCTGCTGCCATCGAGAGGTAACAATCATGCGTGACGGAATGAAACACATCGCGGCGCTCGTTTGCGCGAGTATCTTGGTGTTTCCATTATTCTCCGCGGAAGCGCAGGAAAAGACCAGAATCGCTTGGGCCGCGCTCAATCCCGCGGCAAGTCCGATGTGGGTCGTCCAGGAGAAGGGACTGCTTAAGAAAACACGGGGTCGACGCGGAAATCATCGGTATCAACTCCAGTCCCATCGCCATGCAAGCGCTGCTCGCCGGCGACGTGGATGTCATTGTCACATCGGTGACTACCTTGGTGGGCACCCGACTGGCCGGCGCCGACACGATCATGATCCAAACCTTGGTGCCGACCTTTGTCGATCATATCGTGAGCGTGTCGTCGATCACTGAACTCCAGCATCTCAAGGGCAAGACCGGCGGAGTGAATCGAGTGGGATCCACCTCGGATCTAGGCTTGCGTCTAGCGCTGCGGCGTCTCGGCATCAATCCGGACTCGGATACCAAGATCATTACCGCCGGCGGCAATCCGGAGCGGCTCGTCGCTTTGTCGCGCGGCTTGATTCAGTTTACGATCATGCCAGAGCCGTGGATACGCGAGGCGGAGAAGCTGGGTTTTCGCGATTTGTTGGATACCGGATCTTTGGCTCTGCCTTTTCATTGGAACGCGGTTCTTACTCGCGAGAGCATTATAAAAAGCAAGCGTAGCCTCATCGCCAAGGTGGTGCGCGCCAACGCCGACGCCATTCATTTCATCAAAACCGATAGAGAAGGCACAAAGGCGATCTTCAGCAAATTTCTAAAACTCAATGACCCTGAGGGACTCGAACGAGCGGCTAAAGCTTATGCCGCAATTTTTCCGGTAAATACAATGCCGACACCGGAAGGAGTGAAGACTTTGTTGGATGATATGGCCCCGCGCAATCCGAAAGCCAAAGCTGCGGATCCACGACAATATGTCGATATGAGTTTTGTGCAGGAACTTGAGTCGTCGGGTTATCTTAAACAGCTTTACAAGCGTTGATCCGTGTACCTACGCATCTTTTGACCGACTCAGGATGATCGCAGGCCGAACCGCTCATGGTGATTCCTGACGGGCTCGGAACTGAAGGCCGGCGAGGAAGCCTGCCGTGAGGCTTCTCGAACGGTCGAGCCATTTGATGATCGGCAGCGAAACGCCGGCGCTTTCCACGACTGGCCGGAAACATGGCAGCGGAGCAGGATGCTTAGTCGAAAGATCAAATCTGACCTGCGGCCTCTCCCCTTACGATAACAATTCGCCGGCAAAATGGGGCTCTCAGACCGAGAAACGTACTTCCATCGAAGATTAACGCTGGAATGATAAATTCTTAGCGTGGTCCGAGCGGAACTCACACTGCCAAAACCAATCATCGCATGAAGCGCAACGCTCTCGTCAAATTCGGGTGAGTGGAGGATCGGGTCACCTCCCGATACCCTATAGGCTCAGGCACGAGGGGACGAGGTGACGGCAGGAAAAATTATCAGAGCTGTGTCCTAAGAGTTCGAGTCCATTCGTCATAGAGATGAAAGACCAAAACGGAACAACCCACAAAAGGAGAAGAAATCATGTCAGCAAACACTATCCGGCTTCACCGGGTCATCCGCGCAACGCCCGAAAGAGTCTACCGGGCGTTTCTTGATGCCGACGCGATGACCAAATGGCTCCCGCCGAACGGATTCACCGGCAAGGTTCACCACATGGATGCCAAGGTTGGCGGCACCTACAAGATGTCGTTCACAAACTTCAGCACCGGCAAGAGTCATTCGTTCGGCGGCGAGTATCTTGAACTGGTGCCACAAGAACGCATCCGTTACACGGATAGATTTGACGACCTGAACCTGCCCGGAGAAATGCAGACGACCGTCACTTTGAAGAAAGTGTCTTGTGGAACCGAGTTGAACATCGTGCAGGAGGGAGTGCCCGATATCATTCCCGCTGAGGCTTGCTATGTCGGCTGGCAGGAATCGCTCAATCTCCTGGCCAAATTAGTCGAGCCCGAAATTCCGGATTAGGGAAGCAAGATTGTGGTGGTCCCTCGTGCAGAAAAGCAGCCGGTCGCGTAACCCCTTCAACAAGTTTACCTCTCAACTCGTCAACGGCGCGAGTATTTGTTTGACGGCAGGCGAGGGCCTTGGCTACTGTCAAAGGCGAGCCAATCCGAAATCACACGGGAGGAAATTACGCGGTCAACAAAAGTGAGATGGATAATTCTGAAGCACTTCAAAGAAGACATTATGTATTGCACAAAATGATCGGCGTGCCCTTCGGACGTGAGTGAATCGGCATCAGAACGAATCTAGGGTCCGGACCTACAAAGATAAGGCGGATCTCGAGGCGTCGGGGATCCGCTGACCACAGCGTCCACGGATGAGCATTCGAGGAATGATAGGAATATGGCCGTGATCGAAGCGATTGTTCGCGTGCAGGAGGAGATGACGCTCTGGCGCCGCGACATCCACGCGCACCCCGAGCTCGGTTTCGAGGAAAACCGCACCTCTAAACTTGTCGCGGAAAAGCTGCGCGGTTTCGGGCTGGAGGTACACCACGGAATCGGCAAGACTGGCGTGGTGGGCGTGCTGCGCACGGGAAGCGCGGGGCGTTCGGTCGGTCTGCGCGCCGATATGGACGCGCTGCCGATTCACGAGGCGAATACTTTCGCGCACCGCTCGACGAACGATGGGCGCATGCACGCGTGCGGTCATGACGGCCATACCACCATGCTGCTCGGCGCGGCAAAATATCTCGCCGACACGCGCAACTTCGACGGCGTGGTGAACTTCATCTTCCAGCCAGCCGAGGAAGGCATCGGCGGGGCGCGCGCGATGATTGCAGACGGACTGTTCGAGAAATTCCCCTGCGACGTGGTGTTCGGCATGCACAACCGGCCCGGGCTAACACTCGGTAAATTCGCGGTGCGCGCCGGACCGATGATGGCGGGTGGCGGGTTCTTCGACATCCGTATTACGGGCAAGGGCTCCCATGGCGCGCGGCCTGAGAGCGGGGTCGATCCGGTGCTGGTGGCCGCGCACATCGTCATCGCGCTGCAGAGCATCGTCTCGCGCAACGTCCGGCCGATCGATGCGGCGGTGGTTTCGGTGACCAAGATCAATGCGGGCGACGCCTACAACGTCATTCCGCAGACAGCACAGCTCTCCGGAACCGTACGCGCGTTCACGCGCGAGGTCATGTCGCTGATCGAAACCGGCATGCGCCGGGTGGTGATGGGAACCGCGGAGGCGTTCGGCGCCACGGCGGAGGTCGATTTCCGCGTGATCTTCGCGCCCACGATCAACGATCCGACACAGGCGGATTTCGTGGCGGGGGTTTGTGCCGAGGTAGTCGGAGAAGACAACGTTAACCGCAATCCTTCGCTGATCGTGGCTTCGGAGGATTTTTCGTTCATGCTGGAAAAGGTCCCGGGCGCTTACTTCAACATCGGCAACGGCGCGGGCGAGGGCGCCTGCGAAGTGCATAACCCCGCCTACGATTTCAATGACGCGGCGCTGGCGCTCGGCGCGAGCGTGTTTGCTCGAATTGTCGAGAAAAAGTTAGCGAAGAGCGGCTAAAGGCTCTTCAGGTGCCCGGCCAAAAACGAGTCGGACATTTGAACGTCTGGAACGACTCGAACCAGTTAACTTGTAAGTGGTTTGAACTTCTGAACCAATTTGAATTCTCAAGGGCGATCAGTCGCCAGTCGATGAAATAGTGGCCATGCAATTTACTGATGTGAAAACAGGCGAAATCTCACCGATCATACGGGACATTGATCAATTCCTCTTGGATGATCTCCCAATAACGTGGCTTGATCGCCCGGCGCGAGACGACCTCGGGGCGAATACGAGGGTGTTCTCAATTCGTTTCGCGAGCTCAACGAAACGGAGACCGATCTCGGGTTCGATTTCACCAAAATATCCACTTCGCTGTCGTCGCGCTGATCCGCGCGGGCATAGGAGCCGAAAAGGGCGAGTCTTCTCAAGCCCTAGCGACGCGCGAGTTCTGGTTTTTTCCTCCGCATAATTTTTAAATTTCGGGTTTTCTTTTTATCGGGCCTCCTCGCTCGCCCGGCGCTTCACCGCTTATGGATAGATGGATTTAGCAAAGCGCAACCGCAAAACCGAGGTAGATGAGGCGCCCAGTGTCGATAGAGCCCACTGCGAACACCGTCAATGCATGTTAAGGTTGTGAACGAATAACATGGCGCGGCGGTGATCGCCGTATTATCTTGTTTAGGAGGTTTATCATGCGTTTCGGATTTGCACTTCCACAGGTAGGTTCGATAGCCGGACCGGAAGCGTTGGTCATGGTTGCCAAGCGCGCCGAAGATTTGGGTTTTGACAGCCTTTGGGTTCTCGATCGCATACTCTGGCCGGTGAATCCACAGGCGCCATATCCGATCGGCGACGGTTCTTTACCGGTTCAGTATAAGAACGTGCTCGATCCCGTGGAGACACTGACGTTTGCCGCTGCGCATACCAGCCGCATCGCTCTGGCAACCGGTGTCCTCAACCTTCCCTGGTACAATCCGGTTTTGTTGGCGCGGCGCCTGACCACTCTCGATGTTTTGTCGCGGGGACGGTTGCGGGTGGGATTCGGTATCGGATGGTCGCCGGATGAATACGAAGCGGCCGGCGCGGCCTGGCAAGCTCGCGGCAAACGCGCCGATGAGTCGATCGAGGTACTCAAGAAAATCTGGACGACGGATCCGGTGGAGTTTCACGGCAACTATTATCGGATTGCAAAATCGTTCATCGGGCCAAAGCCCGTGCAGAAACCTCATCCGCCGATCTATATGGCGGCATTTACGCCTTCCGCCTTGAAGCGTGTCGCCACTCACGCCGACGCCTGGCTTCCAGTTGGTATTCCGCTGAGCGGCGTCGGAGCGATGTTCGATGGCATCAAGAACATGGCAAAAGAGGCCGGTCGCAATGCCTCTGCGCTCGAGCTCATTATTACGGCGGGCGTAGAGCTTCACAAAACGCCCATTGAAAAAGAACGAGTCGAGTTTACTGGGACGCCCGAGCAGATCGGCGAGGATTTCGCGGCGGCGAGGAAACTCGGCGCCGCGGAGATCACGATTTACGCGCAGTTTTTGCCGTCAGGGGAAACGGCCGAAGATTTTGTCACTCGAATGGAAACTCTCTGGACGATCGCAAAGCAAGCTTGATGTTATCGCTAGAGCTTGGATTTAATCGGGCAAATTGCGTCGCGCAAATCAGCCGGTCCCTGAATTTCCAGCTTAGGGGCAACCAGACGGTCACCCTGCATTCTTTGCTGCTTAGCATCTCGCAGGCCGCTTGGAGAACCATCTCAAAGTGGAAGCCGGATCTTTTGTGACAGAGTCAGGAGCAATCGGATCTTTGGATCTGTTTTGTAGTGAGCAGGCGGTGAGCGCATAAGCAATTGACGTGTTTCGTCCGACAAACAGTGGCTGAATCAACTTGTCGCACTCGACGTATTTTGTTCCGCTCATTCGACTCCGACTTTTCGTCGATGTACGATTTTTATTTTCGCCTCAAGGATACGATGTCTTCGTCTGCGACCGCGTTTATCATGGTTTCCACCTTTTCGATTCAAGATCAGCCAAAATGTTTCTTGTTATGCTGTAATTGAAGACTCTGTCTACCGGAGGAGGTTCTTTTATTGCTAGACGATCAACGGCTTGGCGATACGCTTCCTTTTGAAGTTTTTCATCGACAAATCCACCGCGGGTAAACCCCGGTAAGGACAAATCGAAAATTTTTTCTGCATGGCTTTCTTTTACCTTCAGGGTCCGCACTACATACGGCAGAGCGGCCGATCGATTGGATTGAGTATAGAGCAATCCTTTTACAGTTCCTCGAAGGAATTTTTCTACTAGACTTCGATCGCTCGTGATTAAATTTTCTCGAGCGCCGACGCTTCCCGACAATAAATAGACATCTTCATTAAGGAAGGAAACCAACTCGTGTAATCCCGCTTCGTCGGCAACAAATTTCAACCCTTCAGGAAGAACAGCGGCGTCGACATTTCCCGTCTTTAGAGCAATAAAGCGCGCGTCGGGAGATCCTAGCGCGAGCATTACCACTTCGCGGCCTCCCTCAATGCCATGCTTCTTCAGGATGTCGCGCATTAATGTATCTGTCGCGGCACCGATACCCGAAACTCCAATTTTCTTTCCCTTCAGGTCTGTAATAGACCTGATTTTCGGATCAGAGTACAGCCAGAGCAACGGCCTGTAATAGCTGCTGAAAAGAATCTGGAGGCGCGCTCCACTGAGGTGGGCAGAGAGCACCGCAGGCTCGCCGGTTGCCGCGAATTCTACGTTTCCGCCGATAAGGGCTCGCAGTCCGATACCACCACCCATCACAACCAATTGCACATCTAAATCTTCTTCTCGATAATATCCTCTGTCCTTGGCGACAAAGAAAGGTACGTACTGGAAACAGTAACAGGGTATGGCCACATTGATGGTTCGAGCTTCGATTGACGACACGAGCGTCAACATTGCTCCCAAGCAAATTACGACATATTGCAAGGATCTTGTTATCATGATTGATACCTGTGTTTTCGAAACGATCAATTCCGGCAAGCCGACAAAAACTCGGAGCTGTCGCTGTAGTCCTACAGCCGCTCCGCCACTTTAAAATAAGCAGTTGTGCCTTTTGATTCATTAGTTCATTGCGGCACCCACCCGTTGGCTTGTAGATCAGCGAAAGCATTCTTGGTGATCGAATAATTGTAGATTCGATCCAATGGGGGAGGTTCTTTCGTTCCTAACCGATCTAGGACATATTCCAATGCTTTCCTTTGCAACGCGGCATCGACTGTTCCATCCTTCGTTGTTGCCGGGATCACCGTATCGTAGATTCGCGCCGCTTCGTCGGTGCTCGTTTTTAGTATTTTCGCGAGAATTCGAATCGAACCTGGGCGATTACCACGATAATAGAGAAATCCTTTGAGACTCGCCCTGATAAACTTCTCGACCAAGTTCGGATCGGTTTCGAGCAGCTTCTGATTCGTAACGATGCTGCCCAAGACATCGACGAGATCATCCTCTTTTATAAACGACGCGAGTTCGCGAAAGCCGGCATCCCGAGCTGCGAATGCGCCTTCGATGGGGAGTACCGCCGCTTCGATTACGCCGGTTTTAAGAGCAGTCACCCGGGAAGGGGTTGACCCTATGGCCATCATCGTAACGTCCCGGCCTCGATCAAGACCATATTTCTTGAAGAAACTGTGAAGAAGGACATCAGGGCCGCTTCCGAAACTGGAAATACCCAACCGTTTTCCCTTAAGTCCTTCGACCGATTGTATTTCCGGCCTGCTGTAGATCCAAAATATCGGCCGATTGAAAGATGTGAATATGAACCGGAGAGGAAT
The DNA here is from genome assembly GCA_963745835.1 of uncultured delta proteobacterium. Classification (GTDB taxonomy): domain Bacteria; phylum Desulfobacterota; class Binatia; order UBA9968; family UBA9968; genus WHTF01. Next base: position 15,491 of record CAVUZH010000021.1, on the reverse strand, counting down.
GCCTCGGAGGATAGGCACCAGAGCGGCGCCCGCAGAGATCGCAAAATGAAGATCGCCGCCGATGAGAGCTTGCACCACACCGGCGCCCGTGATCACGACAAAATCCACGTCCAATCCTTCTTGCTTGTAATATCCTTGCTCTTTGGCAACAAAGAAGCTGCCCATGAGAACTACGGAAGACGGGATGCCCAGATAGACTTTTTTTAGTGGCTGAGCCTCGACAACCGGGAGGGGAGATACAACTATGGAGAGCGCCAAAATGATTCCGAAAAGAGCTTGTCGAGTTTTTCCTGGAAAACCGCTTCCTTTAACCAACCTGGATGCGAAACAGATCATTTCCACGTTCTGACTCCTCGTTCCTGCAGCCTCGAACCTTCGTGCGCGATCATCCGTGCGAGCGGCGGATCCTGTTAGAAACGCCGTAGCGCGCCCAGTCGGCAAGAACTCGTTGCCAAACGTCCTTGTGGGGCCAGCATTCCGTCGGCTGATCCTGTGTCTCAATTTTTGTGGCGTCGATAATGATTTTGGAAGTCGAGTGATGATGGGTTGAAGGATCGAGCCGGCTTCCCACCAAGTTGTGGAGAACCTGGATGTCGCGGTCGGGTTGGAAGCGAGTCGACAACGCCCAGTTCACGTCGGTAGCATTGCCGGGATCAAGATCCGCGTCGATCAGAATCAGTACTTTAATATGGCGACCCGGCCAAGTGCCCAACAGCGCCAACGCCATTTGTCGTGCATATCCTTCGCTCTTATTTTCCAAGGCGGCAACGGCGGTGAGGCCGCCCGCGTCGTGGACGTGAATTTTTTTTATCCCCGGCAGCGACACCGCGCGCATCAATTCTTGCTCGAACATCACGCTGTTGATAACCGCGCTGTCGTGTGGTGGCCGTCCCTCAAAAGATGCCAACATGATCGGTTGATGACGATGCGTAATTGTTGTTACCTCCATAGTTGGGCACTGGCTTTGTTCGTCATAGTATCCCAGCCAGTCGCCGAAGGGGCCCTCGCGCCGGGTTTCACTGTTTGGCTTGATATAGCCTTCCAGCACGATCTCGGAGGTGGCGGGAACTTCCAGCGGTATCGTTTCGCACGGCACAAGCTCCACGGGTTCGCCGCGAAGCGCTCCCGCCAACGCCAGCTCGTCGTAGTCTACCGGCATCGGCGTTGCCGAAGCGATATGAATGGTCGGATCGCAACCCATTGCGATGGCGAGCGGAAACCCTTTATCTTGCCCGGCCTTGGCCCGATGCCGGAAAAGATGACGATACGCCGACCCATGAATTCCTATAGTATTTCGGTCAAAGACTTGAGAGCGGTAGATCGCGGCGTTTCTTATTCCAGTCTGGGGATCCTTGCTGATATCACAAGGAAGCGTGAGAAACGGCCCGCCGTCCAGTTCGCTCCATACTGGAATTGGTAAATCGTATAGGTTCACATCTTTGCTCGAGATGACGTTCTCCTTGCATGCCGCATTCTTGACCACCACCGGATCAATTTTCTTAGCCATGCGCGTCGCCAACTCGGAAGCCAGATCTTCCGGCGATGTCTCCAGAGCCATCGCAAAGCGCGCGCGAGTAGCGACGATATTCGATACGAGCGGCATGCGCTGCCCCTTCAGACGATCGAAGCATACGGCGGGTCCGCCGTCGTTTAAGAGTTTTCTGCAAACAGCGGCGACTTCATGAACGGGATCGACTTCGACAGCGATACGAACCAGTTCATCCACTTCTTCCAAACGCGCCAGAAATGCTCTCAGATCTCGATAGGCCATGGACTTCTCCTAAAACCATACTGAGCCCTGCGTCGATCCGCTAAAGAAAATTGAATATTCAAGACAGGCTCGGTCTTCTTTTGTACCATTGTGCGTCCTGCTCGTAGGCGTGGGCCGTTTGGAGTACCGCGCTTTCTTCGAACGGCGAACCGGCGATTTGAATCGCGAGAGGCAGACCTGATGACGAGAACCCGCAACAGACGCAAATCGCCGGCAGTCCCGTCACGTTGAATGGAATCGTGCTCAGTCCCCAATAGCTGCCGCGACTATCTTGGAAGTTTACTTTCTTGCCGTCAATAATCGCGAAGCCTTGCCGGCACTCTTCGACCGTCGGCGCCGGAATCGATACCGGAGTGACGATTACGCTTACCGACTTGAATGACGTTGCGAACTCATCGCATAAAATTCGTCGGACCTTTTGAGCGGCGACATAGGTGGTCGCCGGAATCGTCAGCGCATGAATGTGGCGATAAAGAATATCCGGGCTGTAATTGCGCGGTTGGGTTCTCAGATAGTGATCGTGCGCCGCGGCATTCTCCACCCGGCTGGTGGCCAGCTGCACTGCGGGGATTAGCGATGCGTGCGGAATCGAGATCTTCTCGGGCCTCATACCGAGGAATTCCAGCGATTGAATCGCTTGCGAGAAGAGCTTCTCAGATTCACCGGTCACGAGGTCGTCGAAATAATCCATGATGAGACCGAACTTCTTGCCCCTCACACCCGTCTTTAACGCTGTCGAATAGTCTGCGACCGAAGCAGCCGAGCTTAACGGATCCTTGTCATCCTTGCCTGCGATGACCTGCAGAACCAAAGCGCTGTCCTGCGCGGTCTTGCTGAAAACACCGAAGTGGTTGGTGGAATATCCCCCGGTCCCCGCCACTCCGCCGAAAACACTGACCCGTCCGTAGGTCGGCTTCAGGCCGACGACGCCGCACATCGCCGCGGGATTTCTGACCGAACCGGCATTGTCGGTGCCGATCGAGGCCAGACACAAATCAGCCGCGACCGCCGCCGCTGAGCCGCCGCTCGAACCGCCGGGAATCCTCGACAAATCCCATGGATTGAACGTGGTTCCGAAGTACGGATTGATCGTGGTACCACCGGCTGCCCACTCATGCATATTGGTTTTGCCGAGAACCACCGCGCCGGCGTTCTTGAGGCGAGCCACTACGGTGGCGTCAAATTCTGGAATCCAATCGGCGAGCATCTTCGACCCTGCGGTAGTTTTGATGCCGCGGGTCGCCAGATTATCTTTGATGGAAACTGGGATACCGTGCAGCCGGCCGCGATATTTCCCTGCGACAATTTCTTTTTCCGCGGCTTCGGCATCGGCCAGGGCCGCTTCGGCCGTCAGTGTTTGATAGGCATTGAGGACCGGATTGAATTTCTGAATTCGCGCTAAATACGAGCGCGTCAATTCCACGGGAGACAATTCGCGACTGCGAATCCGAGACGCGGCCGCCGTGATCGTCAAATTGAGAAGATCGCTTTCATTCATGGGTTTCCTGCCGGTCAATCTTCATCAGCGGAGCGATTTCTGGAAGATCGAGCGTGTGCAAGGAACGCAGGAGCTCGTCCGCTTTTTGAGCCTGCCGGACGATGAGGTCGATCTCCGACTCGCTTAGATTAAAGCCGTATTCGGCATCCAACTTTTTGATCAGTTCGCGCAAGGCTCCACTCCTCTTTCGTCAAGACGAAACATGTGCAAAGCCGCCTTCATCCCAGCGCGCCGCGCACCTGGTCGATCAAGCTCCGCGCATTCTCAGGCGGATAATCGGAACGCCAAGCGACGTGCCCGTCGGAGCGCACGAGTACCAACTTACGCTCGTAGAGAGCTGCGACCGACGCTTCATCGATATCGTAAACGGTTAACGGCAGGCCGGCGGCGTGCGCGGCCGCAACCACATCGGACAGATCGGGAGAATCGCCGCCAAATCGCAACAGGGTAAAGCCATTGCCGAAAAGATCCAACGTCGATCGGCCGTCCTCCAGCCACGCGTGCGGCGCGCGCGATCCGGGACGTGCCGTTGGCGTATAGACCTGTACGTCGGCGGGCGGCGGTGGGGTGCCGTCCGGCACAATGATCGGCGAAGGATCGTAACGGTACCCCAGCGCCACGCCCTCGACATCGAATTGCCGCTGCACATTACTCTCGATGAGCGTTTTGGCGAATAGCTCGCGCAAGCGCTCGCCTTTCGGCGAATTCTCCGAGAGCGTTTCATCCCCTGGCAGCAGCGCTTTGGTTTTCCAAAACATGTCCGTCGCCTCGTCCAGGTTGTAGAGCGCGACGGGTTTTCGCTCAGTTTCGTAGCTATCCAGCAGCGCCGGCCCAGCCCAACCTTGCAGCGCCGCCTGAAGCTTCCATGCAAGATCGACCGCATCACCGATGCCGGTGTTCATGCCAAAGCCGCCGGTGGTCGACATCTGGTGCGCGGCATCCCCAGCCAAAAACACGCGGCCCGTTCTATAATGCTCGGCGATCATCTTCCGGCGATCCCATTTATAGACCGCCAGCACCTGAAACTGCACGTCGCAACCGGCCACTCGCCGTATAATGGACTCGATCGGTGGTTGAGAGTCGCCTTTCAGTTGCACAGTCATGCGCCATAGACCCTTGCCGTCTAATGCATGCATGTTGCCCCACATGCCTTCGGCACCGACAATGCGATGCATTTGCGCCGGTCTGCCGTGTTGCATGGAAACGAATTCAGGGCAGCTAAAAAACACGTTCAAGTTCGAATTGAGACGCGGATCGCCGTGCAATGTGATGCCCGAAATTTCTCTCACCGAACTGTCGGCGCCGTCGCAGCCGATCAGGTACGACGCGCGCACGGTTTTCCGCTGATTTGATTCAGCATCGAGCAGCTCCGCAGTCACGTTTTGCTCGGATTGCGAGAACGATTCCAAGCGGGTGCGCAGGCGCACCTCGATGTTGGGAAACGACCGGACACGCTCGAGCAGTATCGGATCGAACCAGAGCTGTGAGCAGACACAGTTGCCTTCCGGCGTGTAATCGAGCTTGCCGCGCTCGCGATACGTTGGGTAACGAAAGCGCAGCAGCTCGTAGCCGGCCATACTGGTGATGAACCGGATGTCCAGGGGATAGTCTTCGCCGATGCCCGCTTGCTTGATTTTCGTGGCAACGCCCCAGCGTCGGCAGAATTCCATCGTTCGGGTATTTACCGTATTCATCTTGGGCAGCGTGACTTTCCCGTCACGCTGGTCAACGATCAGGCATGGAATCCCACGTAAACCCAGCTCCAGAGCTAGCGCCAGTCCAACCGGACCAGCGCCGATTATCAAAACCGATGTGTTGTAGATCTTCTCTCCCATCGCTCACCTGCAGACAAAAGCTTTGATTCGAAAATGCAGAGAGCCATCCCTGCCTCGCCCGCCACAAAGCAGATCGTAGTGGTGGCTCTCTCGAGAACGCTGGTCGCTCATATCATGCTGCCAGCAAAGGAAAGCTCTACTTCGCGGCTTGGACTGATTGCCGGCGGCCGTCATCTGATCTTTTGGTGCCGACTACCTGCAGCACCAATCACTCGGCACGAGGAAACTCGTCACCTACAAACAGACAATTCCAGTTTGCGATCACCGAGTTCACGATAGCCGTCTTTAGTAACAACTACCGTGGTGCCTGCCAGCATGGTGTCGTCGCCGGAATCGGCGAGCAAAGTCGGCGAGATGCTGTAAACCATGCCTGCTTTTAACGTGAAATTGCTTCCTCTAAATCCTAAACCGAGAGTCTTACTGAGTTGTTCCTTTGAAGGATCCGGAACGTTAAACACCGGTCCCGGAAATTCGGGAACATCGATGCCGTATTGATGAGTCTGCGAGTGTGGCGAGGATCGAAATCCGGTCTCCGCCACGGCTTTGCGGTATGTTTCCACCAGGTCCAAATGCGTCACGCCCTCTCTGACCGTGCCAAGAACTTTCTCTCTGACGTTCAATACTGCTTTGAACAAATCCCGATGAAGCGGCTTCGGCTCGCCGATCGACAACTGGTGATCGCTGTGTCCGGCATAGTGACGATATTCGGCGTGGGCCGTCAGAGTTCCGATGTCTCCCTTTTGTATGGCTCGATCGAGACAAATCTGCATGAGCACCGGATTCTGCTTCGGAACAGAACCGAAATGCAGGTTGAAACTTGAATGCATATCCCCGCCCGCTGCCCACATCGCGTTGATACCTTCCTGCAGCACCCGCCGGCCCAGCATGCCAGGCCTGGCGACTTCGCAAACTCTCTCCACCGCCTGGTCGAAAATCCGGTTCGCCATCTCGATCATGGCGATTTCCTCTTCGCTTTTGATAGTTCTTGCATTGGTAAAAATGCTGGATACGTCCGCAAACTTCGCTTCCGGGAAGGCTTTTTGAAGTTGCCCATAGAACGCCTGATTAATATTGGCATATCCGGCTAGCCCCAAAGTTGCTTTCTCGAGCTTGAGCTCCTTAATTCTTGCGATGATTTGTGAGCCATCCACACCGCCCCTGATATCTCGAATCCACTCTTGCATGTCTAGCAGCACATCGACGGAAATATCGGCCAGTTGGCGAAAATTGATAACCACTGTGGGCGGATCATCTGTCGCAGGCAACAAACCGAACATTTCACCGAGAATCCCGTTAGTAACGTAAAAAAGATTGGTACCGGTCGCGATGGCACAATCGACATTCGCATTTCTCAGTTCCTGTCGGATCAAAGCATAGCGTCGATCACGCTCATTCACGGAAATCTGCGGCAGTCCGGCATCAGCCTGATTCATGGGAGCCTCCTTGTCCAATTTTATTCATGCTCTTCTACTATTGCTTGCATATATCGTCAAATATATTAATTTTATCCTTTGCATAAAGAAACGTTTATGGCCGTCGAGATCAATCTTCATCAGTTGAAAGTTTTTCTGTTGGTTGCCGAGCAGAAAAACTTTTCCAAAGCAGCGGCCGTGCTTGGCATGACGCAGCCGTCGATCTCGATCCAAATCAAAAAACTCGAGCGCGATCTCGGTGTCAGGCTGTTCGATAGGTTGCGGCGAAGTACCCACATCACGACGGAGGGTCAGCTTGTCTTGACGTATGCCAAGCAAATGCTGGGCTGGATTGCCAGTCTTCAAAGCGATCTCGAAGACCTGCGCGGAATCAAGATTGGAAACCTGGTAGTTGGCGCGAGCAGAGTTCCCAGTTCAACTACCTTTCCTCTCGCTTTTGCGCTCTTCAAGAAGCAGTATCCGGAAACCAATATTGTGGTTAAGACCGCTCTTAGCCGTCAGGTTGAACAGTGGGTGTTAGACAATGAGGTCGACCTTGCGATTGTAGGAGGAGATGTCAGCTCGAAATTTATCGTGCGAGAACATTATTATGAGGAAGAATTGCTGGTCGTGCTGACGCCCGAGCATCGTCTGGCGAGAAAAGACAAATTGCTTCCTGAAGAAATTCTCTCCGAGCCTTTTCTGCTGCCTTACACGGGTCGCGTCGCGAAATTTGTCGATGACGCTCTTCAGCGAAAGGGGGTCGTCATTACGGATTATGTTACCTTGGGGTCGCGCGAGGCCATTAAAGCGGCATTGGCCGCCGGATTTGGACTAACGATCATGCCGAGATCGGCCGTCGAGCTAGAATCCAATGCCGGAATCCTGACGACAAAGAAGATTGATGGCATTGATCTTCAATACCCCGTTTACATTATCTATCACAAGGACAAGCATCTCTCCCGACTGGCGCTTACTTTTTTGGAGTTTCTGCGCAAGCTGCAGTCCGTCTCGTCGGTCTCGGAACTGATCCAGTCAAACGGCAAGATTAGTCGGATACGTTCAAGTGGCCGTAGAAGGATTTCTAAGAAGAGATCTCTAAGGTAGGACAAGTGAGAACGAGTAGAAGAGGGTCACGAATAGGGAGCAAGTGAAGCGGTCATTTTATTTGGACGCTGCGCTGAATGCTGCATTGGCTTATTTTTGATGTTGTAGCTACGTCCCCACGTCACTTCGTAAGTCGATTGCCCGCAACTGGACCTGCTTTGCCGCCGCGTGTTATACGAATAAAATCACTTTATGCCCGGCGTTAGGGTCATCGAGCCTTCTCGTCTCCTTCTGCCAGTTTGGAGTTGCCATCGCCATTGAGTCACCGAGAACCGGCCGATGTTCCGTCCGGCCAAAGCACCCGTCCCGAGACTGAAAAGCCGCTCAGTTATCTAATCCGCTTACTCGTCCGGCTGCGCGCATTCGAGGCGCTGCGCCATCGCGAGTACCGTTTGCTGTGGTACAGCCAGGTATTCGCGTCTCTCGCCGTCTGGATGGATCAGGTGACGCGCGGCTGGTTGATCTATCAATTGACCGACTCCGCGCTGCAACTGGGTCTGGTGCGCGGCATTCAGGCGATCCCGTTTTTGTTCTTATCGCCCATCGCCGGCAGCGTCGCCGACCGCTATTCCCGCAAGTTCCTGGTGGTGACGGCGCAGTTCGCAAACGGATTTATTTTCACCGCCACGGCAGCGCTGATTCTTTTCGGTCTTATTCAGCCGTGGCACGTCTATTTGACCGCGGTTCTCATGGCCTGTGTCCAAGTGTTTCTTCAGCCTTCCCGCGCCGCGATGATCTCCGACACCGTGCCGCCGGAGAATCTGACGAACGCCATCGGACTCAACGCCGTCGTTTTCAACATGGCGCGCAGCGTCGGACCGGCCTTGGCGGGCCTGTTGATCGCTGTTTTCAATACCGGCGTGGCCTACGGGGTCCAAGGTCTGTTTTTTATTCTCGCGACCATCTGGACGACGCAAATGGTATCGGGGCGGCGCGCTGCCGCGGCGCGACACGGTCATGGCGGCCCGGGCGAATCCTTCGCGCGCAGCATCGTGTCGGGGTGGAAATTTTCCTGGAGCAAGGATGAGGTTCGCAGCAGCCTGTTGATCGTGATCGTCGCCTCCCTTTTCATGGTGCCTTTTTCGACGCTGTTACCGATCTTCGCGCGGACCTTCTCCAGGTGGGAGCGCAAGGGCAGGGGTTGCTTTTAACTTCAATGGGCGTCGGTGCGTTCGGCAGCGCGCTGATCGTCGCCACCTTCGGTGACCGTATGCCGCGCGGCATCATGATGCTGGTGGGCGTCATGCTTTACGGCGTGCTCGTAGTGGTCTTCTCCGCGTCACCCTGGTTCTCGCTGTCGATGGTTTTGATGGCCGCCATCGGGCTTTGCCACGTGAGCTCCCACGCGCTGGTGCAAACCGTCATTCAAAGTTACTCCCCGCCTGAGTTTCGCGGCCGGGCGATTGCGATCTTTCACATGAATCAGGTGCTATTGCTTCTTGGTGGCATGCTCATCGGCGCCTTGTCGTCGGCGATCGGAGCCCCCTGGGCCGCAGCGGCGATGAGCATCGTCGGCACGCTCTGCATGGTGGCGCTCTTTATTTTCGATCCCAAGGCGCGGACGATACGGTGAAGAAAGGAAAGGCTGGTGTGATGGAGTAGTGGAGTGAAATGAACGATTTCCTTTTATGCGGATTTTTTGGATTTCGTAAGCCGATCGTTTGCTTAGGCTCTGAGGAAGCAGGGAATTTTTCTATTTCAGCGAAACTTTTTTCGAGTCGTCCGGGTACGCGGAGTGTTGACTCCAATCCAAATCTTCTCCAACTTAACCGGATTGGCAGAGCTCTGTGCCGGGTTTTTCCTGGCCAGATTCTTATTTGAAATATCCTTCTTTCAGCAACTGATCGACGAAGCTGGTGTCGATAAATGCCGTCGGATCGGCCTTGGCCGCGGCCGGCGTCGTGGCGGCGATGGCTGTTAGCGTATTCTTGATCGATTCCGTTGTCGGCCTGGGATTTCGGTCGGCCCATTTGGCGTAAGCCGCGTAGGCATATTCGGTGTCATCGCGCTTGCTGCCGAGAAATTCGATGAGGTAGCCGAGGGTTTTTTCTTTCTGATTGAAATACACATTCATGGCATCGCCCAAAGCGCGTTCAAAGCGCAGCAAGACCTCCCGGTTTTTCGCCGCATAGGATTTCAAGACCCATTCGCCGTTTTGTTGCCATTGAATGCCGAGGTCCGGCAGCGCGTAAAGCGCGTGGATGCCTTTTGACGCGCCCATGCGGTCGTAGGGAGGCGGAAGCACAGAAAACTGCACGTCGCCTTGCTCGAGTTGTCCGATGACGTTGATCCAATCGGGTCTCGGCATCTGAATGAGCTTAACATCTTTTTCCGGATTCAAACCGAGCTTGCTCAAGCCGAAGCGCAGGGCCACGTCGGGCGCCGATCCGAAGGTGGCGCCCACTTGGCCGGTCTTGCCCTTGAGATCGCCGATCTCAGCGATTTCCTTGCGCGCCACGATGTAATAGGGAAAAACGTTCACCCAAGAAGAGATCACTGCAAACGGCGGCGACCCTTCCAATGTTGCCGCTATAAACGCCGGGCCGGCGCCGAGGGTCAAATGCAGGCTGCCACCGAGCATGCCTTGCACCGCCGCAGTAGTGGTGGTCGCAACGATGTTTACTTCGACCCCATGCTTGGCGAAGAGTTTTTCTTTTTGGGCGATGAAATAAAGGCTGGTGCCGGGATTGATGCCCGCCTGGCCGACGGTCATTTTGAGCTGCGCGCGGGCAGAATTGTTGCAAAACGAAGCAATAAAAAATAGCGCGATGAGCAGGGTCTTCATTTTGATAGCTCCCTTCGTGGGGATCTTTCCATCGAGGCGAGAGCGATGTCAATGGTTTCGCCAGGCCGCCAAGTCAATGCATTGAAACTGGATCGCAGTCAATGAAAAAATTTGCTACCGACCGCTCTTTACTTTTGAGCCTCTAATCAACACGGCTCGGAATAGAAGACCCGCAAAGTTTTCGTAGATCGAAACGAGACGCCACCGTCAATCACGTAATCGCCGGAACATGGAAAGATCCGGCGCTTGAGAAGCAACACTACACGATTATCTAATGCCCGCGGTTAAGCCGCTGGAAGGTGATTACTTATGTTCTAGGGTAGAATGTTGCCCGACGGTCAAACCAACAATCGCCTAGATGCTTATTCAATGTAGACATAGCGAGATCTGCTGCCATGGTAGCCGCGCAAAATTACCGTGATGTCTCTGGGTGGTGCGTGTCATGCGCGGATCTGGACAGAGAAGATAAAATTGGACTGCTTATTTCCGTTTGCCTAATGAGCATGCACGGAGGTAGATGACTGTATGCCGTGCACGCCCGAGCGTCGTGGGTGACGGCTGATATCTCTTAGTAACAGTCTACCTGTGTCAGGAATCGTCACGCCTCTCGCTCGTGGCAGTCGTTGGGCAAATCACATCAGTTGGCAGGAGGATCTAATATGACCGGCAAGATATTTACGGTACTCGGCATTTTAGTCTTGCCCATGTACATCAAATCATCGCTCTTCGCACAGAGCGTCACGGTCCGTTACGGCCAAATTCCCTCATCGATCAAGACCGTATCCGCTGTCCAGTTCGTAATCGGCCAACGCAAAGGTTTGTTCGAGCGCGAAGGCATCCAACTCAATCTCATGCCAATCCAAGGCGGCGCCGACAACATGATGGTCGCGCTCAACGACGGCAAAGTCGACATCACCCGCACCGCCACACCCTATCTTATTCAGTCCGTGCTCAAAGGTTCCGATGGTGTCGCCATCGCCGGCGAGACGGCGACGCCGATCTACAGTCTGATCGTCAAGCCGGAGATCAAATCATTTGCCGAGTTGAAGGGAAAAACCGTGGGCCTTTCACTGGCGGTCGATACGATCTCCATTTCGACGCGCAAGCTCATGGCGATGAACGGCGTTATCGAGTCCGACTTCAAACTTAAAGAACTCGTCGGCACGCCGGCGCGGTCGGAATGCCTGCGCAAAGGCGAATGCGATGCCGTACCGCTAGGTCAGCCCGAAGATCTGCTGCTGATGGGACAGGGCTATCGGCGTTTGGGTGTTTCGACCGATGCCATGCCCAATTTTCAGTTCATCGTCAGCGCGGCAAGAAAGTCCTGGGCGGAAAAGAATAAGGACGCGCTCGTTCGCTATGTGCGCGGCCTCGGCGCCTCGTTTCGCTTCATGCGGGATTCGGCCAACCGCGAGGAAGTCATCAAAATGGTCGTCGACACCACGGGATCGAGCGAAGCGATTGCGCGCCAGACATTGTCCCTCTACTTCGACCCGGACCGTGGCGTCGTGCCCAAACAGGCGGAAATCGATATGGAAGGCTTCAATCAGGTGATTCAAGTAATGGCGGAAGCCGGCGAGGTGAAACCACCGATGCCCGCCGTAGAACGATTCGTCGACCTCCAATATCTGCGCGCCGCGGGGCTGATGAAATAATTTAGTAGAACACGATATCGCCGATTTCTATTTACACGAATTGAGATCGATATTTTTTAAAGCACTGCATTGTCGACGCCGGGTGAATCGGCCGCAGAACGAATTCATTTGGGTCCGGACCTACAAAGACAAGGCAACGGGCCAACGATCAGTGACCCTTCTCGTTTTCTCGTACTTGCGTTTGCTTCGCGGGTTCGAATAGTATCGCAACCGGCTGAGAATCCGACCTAGCAGGTTCCTGAAAACTTGGTTGCAGGCTGCTCAAAGGATCTAGAGCCGAGACGCGCAAAAATCGACGAGGAGGCGTACTTACAGTACGTTGCAGCGAGACGATTGAGCGCAACGACGCATATATGGATCCTTTTCAGCAGCCTGTTAGAGGAGGTGCATATGGCTTCCGGCACATGGCGCGGAATCGTTGGGGTGATAAAGCCCACTTATAGTTCAGGATCGTTAGTGGAGTTTATCCGACTTCTTCCGGAAGGCGTCGGCTGCATCCCGATGTACGCCGGCATCAAGGAACATTCGGAACGCGGTTATCTAAGTGCGATGGAAACCTACCACGCTAAGATGGCCGAGCTGGCGGAGATCGGCGTCGATTTGATGCATCCCGAAGGGGGCCCGCCGTTCATGGTGCGCGGCCATAAGGCGGAGCAAGAGATCGTCGGCGGATGGGAGGCCCAATATAAAGTGCCGATCTTCACCTCCGGCATGTCACAGGCCCAGGCACTACGTGCCTTGGGTATCAAGAAATTTGTCGGTTGCACCTACTACCGCGATCAGAAGATGAACGATATCTTTACCCGCTATTTTACTGACGCTGGATTCGAGGTTCTGGGCATGGAGGGCATGGACACGTCACCGGACGAGGCGGACAAAATTTCTACCGAGACGATCTATCAGCATCTCAAAGCGTCATTCAACAAATTTCCGACGGCGCAGGGCATCTATTTGCTCGGCTCCGGCGCTTGGAGTGTCAAAGATATCATTGCGGCGGAAAACGATCTGGGCGTTCCCGTGGTTCATCCGGTTGCCGCCCGGGTTTGGTACGTGCAAAAGCTTTTGAGAGTCAAAAATCCGTTGAAGGGAGCGAGCCGATTACTGGAGGAATTACCTTAGGACCTTACAGTACCCGATCTAGGGAAACCGTAATCAGGTCAGTGAGCAAACGACATGTCTGGTCAGTCAATAGAGCGCAACGGCAAATTCAACTCTAAGGTATCGCCTAACGGACACTGCTTGTCATCGGAATGTTGCACTACAAGACCTGAGCCCGCGCGACGCGTGACCCGCTCAACTTGTCTGTATCGGAGCGAAATCTTGTAAACCTAATATCATAGCGCGGTCCAACTCGAACTCGCCTTGCAGGGCCTGTTCGTCTGTGCAGTCCGGATCTCAAGGAGGAAATCAGTTATGGCCTCTCAAAAACAACGCAGAGCAGCCAAGAAAAACATCAAAAAGGCGATCAAAGCCGCCAAGCGCAAGCAAACCCTGAAACACCTCCCGAAGAAAACCCGTCAAGCTCTCGGCAAGCAAGCCGCGAAAGTCAGACAATCACGAAAGTAGCATCAGCATTTGCACCACAGAGCCGCCGTGTTCACAGAGTTCACAGTCAACATTTGTGGTCGGCGGACTCTTCGACTCTAGCAGAGAGCTCATAAGTGGTGAGGTTAATAAGTCAATAACTCAGGCCTGGCCCTATAATTCTAGACTCATGGCTGAAGAGCTTAAAGTTATGATGGTGGTCGAGCATCGAAGCGAACGCGAGAGAAGGTGTCAAAACAAGTCTAACCCTCACGTCTCATCGCGTGCATCAATGAGATCGTGTGCTTCGACGTATGCACGCGTCCACCGCAGCCAGCGTAGTTCGGCCATCGGAGGCAAACTTGAATCAAAGCAACGTCCTCGACCCAAGCTCTGCGACAGCGGCGAACCCAGGCGGGGAGATGAGCGTGCTCAGCGCATACATGAGCGCTGCCGGGGCGGGCGTGCTCCCGGCTGAAGCCGCGGAACACGCCAAGCATCACCTGCTCGATTCTCTGGCATCGATGATCTCGGGGTCCGAGTTGCTGCCCGGCCAAGCCGCGCTGCGCTACATCGGCTCGCACGCCGGGAAAGGCGCGGCGACGATTGTGGGCACGCGGCTCACGGCTGCACCGATCGATGCCGCGCTTGCCAACGGCGTCATGGCTCATGCGGACGAGACCGACGACTCGCACAACGCGTCGCGTTCCCATCCCGGCTGTGCAGTCGTGCCTGCGGCCCTTGCCGCCGGCGAGGAATTCGGCGTCGACGGGGCTCGCTTCCTGCGTGCCGTGACGCTCGGCTACGACGTCGGCACACGCGTGCTGATGGCCATGGGCGGCTTCGAGTTGAGCTACGAGAGCAGTTTGTCTACCCACAGCATGGCCGGCACGTTCGGCGCCGGCGCCGCCGCGGCATGTATCGCGGGTCTGGATGCGCGCCAGATGCGTTGGGTGCTCGATTACAGCGCGCAGCAATCCTCGGGCATCATCGCATGGCGGCGCGACACCCACCACATCGAGAAGGCGTTCGTCTTCGGCGGGATGCCCGCGCGAAACGGCGTAACCTCGGCATTGGTCGTGCGATCGGGCTGGACCGGTGTCGACGACATTTTTTCAGGCGCGGACAACTACTTCCAGGCCTACGCGCCGAAGGCACAGCCCGCGCGACTCATCGACAGACTCGGCGAGCGCTTCGAGATTGCGGAAAGCGACATAAAAAAATGGACCGTCGGCTCGCCAATCCAGGGGCCGCTCGACGCCATCGACGCGATTCTCCGGAAGCAGCCCTTCGAGGCCGAGCAGGTACGGCGCGTGACCGTGCGCCTGGCTCCTTCGGTCGCCAGGGTCGTCGATGACCGTGAGATGCCCGACATATGCCTGCAGCATCTGGTCGCCGTCATGCTGCTCGACAAAACAGTCTCTTTCCATGCTGCGCACGACAAGTCGCGCATGCAGGACGCTGCCGCCCTGCGCGCACGTGCGAAAGTGAACCTGGTACACGACGAACAGCTCGTCGAGTTTCTGCCGGTGCGTGTGGCCGTCGTCGAGATCGAGCTGACCGACGGAACCCTTCGCTCGGAGCGCGTCACAGCCGTGCGTGGCACCCCGCGCAATCCGATGTCACGAGCCGAAGTGATCGACAAAGCGCGCGATCTCATCGCTCCGCTCCTGGGACGCGAGAAATCGGAGCGGCTGATCAATTCGATCTATGAGATCGAAAAAGTAACGGACATCCGCCGACTGCGACCGCTCCTTCAACGCAGCTAGGTGTGCAAGCGTGCTCAGAATGATTATGGGAATCGGGATCGCCTACTACGAAGCGATCATGTCAAAATGGTAAATCGGACCACACATTCCTACAGATTTCCGTCGTGCCTACCGTATAAGTCCGGTCATCATGAA
>CAVUZH010000020.1:0-201039 GCA_963745835.1 uncultured delta proteobacterium | reverse complement strand
GCCCGCAGGCGTAAACTTGATCGCATTAAACAGCAGATTCAGCAAAATCCTTTCGAGTTTATCGCTATCGGCGACCACTGTGCCAACATTGTGGTCGATCATTACCTCAACGTCGATGGCGCGATCTTGAGCGGTGTTTTTTACTGCGTTGGCAACTCCGTGAACGAGGCGTTCGATGTCCACCGGCTCTGAATTAACCTCCATTTTGCCGGATTCTAGCCGTACGAGGTCCAACAAATCGTTGATTAGCTTCAAAAGTCGCATGCCGTTGCTCTGCATGATCAGCAGCAAGTCCCGGGTGGGCGACGCTAGCTCCCGATTTATGCTCCTGGATTAGGCTTTGCAGCGGGGTCAACAACAAAGTCAGCGGCGTTCGCAGCTCATGGCTCACATTGGCGAAGAATTGGCTCTTGACGCGGTCCAATTCAATTAGCTTCTGATTGGCTTCTTCAAGTGTTCGTCGGTTTTGGCTCAACTCGAAGCGCAACACGAACTCGCGGAGCTGGAGCTGATTGTAGAGATAATTGCCGATCACCACGATAATTCCTGTAAGCACCAAGAAATAGATATTGTTAAAAAATATTCCCTGCTCTTCCGCGATGGGCCAGCGGGCGCAAGCCACCAGGTAAAAAAGATAAAGAGCCGCCAGAGCCAACAAAGATTCGACCGTACTCCAGTGCACGATCGCATTGACCGCAAAATACACGAGAATCAGTCCGGCGTAATAAGGTGAGGCTGGACCTTCGGTGACTGAGATCATCCAAGCGATAAATAATCCCGGAAGAATAGCTATCGGAACACCGAGCAAGCGGTAATGCCGCAGGCCAAAAGACGTTTGGTGAAGAGTCCACCAGCTCGCTGCCACTACCGAGCAGATTAAGCGCAGCTGAAAAAATTCGCGGACTCGTTCCGGATAAACCCAGAGGTCTAGGATGACTCCCGCGGGCATAAGGAACATCACCAAAGCGCAAGCGACTTTTCCGCTGCGAATGCGATCTTGACGTTCGCGCGAGATAAACGCTTGCTCAAATTCCTCTTCGTGCTGGCTCGGAACGTCAGGCGTCATCGGGCTTTCTTACCTTGAGGAATACATTGATACCAGTGTCATCGGTTTTAAGAGTGAAACTTCGGGGAGGAGCCGATCCGGGATTAAGCCTTGGAGTTGAAGCGGAGTGCGATAGATCAGATGCCATTCCAGTAAATACTCCATGCCGTTTCGTGACGGATTAGAAGATTCCACATTGGTGGCAACGAGCAGTCCTCCAGGTTCAAGCAGCTCGTAAAAAATGTTCATTAGCTGCTTGCATATCCGATCCGAGAGATAGTCAAAGATTCCAGCGCAATACACCATGTCATAGCCCGGCGTCGGACGATGCACTTGCTTGAGAACGTGGTGAACGGATTTTTTTATAACCTCAATGCTGGTTTTACGGTTGTATTTAGTCTTAAGATTTTCAAGAACCCTGCCCGTGTGTTGAACGGTTTCTTCATTAAAATCCAGTAAGACGAACGCGGCGTCATTGCATACTTCATCCTGAATGAGGAAATTCTGGATCTCGCTAGCTGGCCCACATCCAAGGTTGAAGATTTTCGCCACCTTATTGTTACGTCGCACCCGCGAAGTTTCACCTACCAAAAGCCGCGTTAGATAACTGATGCGATTCCGGTGTGCTCCCGCCGGACTTTGGCTCAGGAACCAGGCGTTTATGATCTTGGAAAACAGAGTGCTTCCCTCATTCGGATCTCTCAGGATCATGTTCACCATCTCATAATCACCCGCATAGCCTAACGGCTTGTGGTAGGTTCGGTAGGCGAAGGGGGAGCATAGTAGATGGGGGTGAAGCTGCCGCTTAGCATAGTTTCTATGGCTTGGTAGAAGTTGTACCGGCACGTCGGCGGCTGTTTCTTCAAAACGCCCGAATAGTGAGTCGATGGATGGCAAAAGGTTAGGAGCTAATTCATCAATCACCGAAGATTCCGTTTTCGAACGGTCGCCGGACGGCAAGGAGCGGATACCTAATTCAACGTGCTCGAGCCAACGCTTGAGCTCTGTGAAATAGTTCTGCATATCTGCGACAACCACTTTGTATTGGGGTTGAATGCTATGAATCCTCTCGCATTGTCGGAGAAAGCTTCTGAAATCCGCGCGCAATTTGGTTGGCTGAGATACCAGGCTGAGAAGGTCGATGTCCGACCAGCCATCTTCGAGGCTGGCTTCACAGACGAGCATAATCCCTGTGTTAACCAGATTACTCACCGTTGCACGACCGGAATAAATCGACTGATCGTTAACGATTATTTTAAACGCTGTTAAAACCTCGGAGAGCTGAAGAATGCTGTAGGGATTGTACACTTCGAAAACCACCACATCGCGTGTTATTCGAAGCGGGGTGGCTCTGACGTTGTAACCTTGGCTGGTGGAGCAGAGGATGATGCTGTCACTCTCGGCTGCAGGAGACCCGAGCAGGTTGTCGTGACTCTTCATAGACAGAGCAGTACTCCATCAAGGTCGATTTGTTTTATTGCTCCACCGACTTTTCGTCAATAGCGGCCGAAATCCGCGGCCGCCCACACGTGCATCATAGAAGGTGAGAAAAGCCGCGGAAAGCTCCAGTGCTAATCAAGGCGCCGGGATTTCCGCGGCCGACTTGGGTATTGGAGCCACCCGCCGGAGTCGAACCGGCGACCTACTGATTACGAATCAGTTGCTCTACCAACTGAGCTAGGGTGGCCTAGAGGGGTCTTACGAAGTGAATCAAAGCCGCGATAAAAAATGATGCAACGTAAGCGGCGATTAGATCAAACAAGAGTCGGAATTCAGAGATGCCCTCAATATAATCCTGCAGACCAGAAAAAAGCAATATGAACTGGCTGAGGAATAAACCGGCCACACCTACGAACAGCCATACGATAACCCCTGAACGCCACTCGCTTGCGACCGTCTTGCTGGCAGCCCAGCCGGCGACGAATGCCACGGCCAAGGTAACCAGCAGCGATCCTGCGAGATAATCCAAGACTTGCTGCGCAGTCTCTTTCACGCGCTCCCAATCATTCGCAAAAGGTCGCTTGTTGCTTTTTTGGGAGCATCGGAACTCATGATTGCAGAAATGAGCGCTACCCCAGAAACACCGATCGATCTGAGATCGAGAATATTTTCCATCTTGATACCACCGATAGCATAAACCGGCAGTGAGATTTTCTCCACGATTTCTTTTAGTTTGTTTACACCTTGCGGCGCGCCATAGGTGGCTTTGGACGGGGTAAAATAAACCGGTCCAAATAATAGGAAGTCCGCGCCTTGCTGTTGCGCTTCTAACGCTTCATCAAGAGAATGCGTCGACGCTCCAATCATTTTTTGCGCTCCGAACAGTTGTCGCGCGAGGGCGATGGGCACTGAGGCTTTTCCTAACTGTACTCCCGCGGCGTTCACGGCCAAGGCAATGTCGATACGTTCATTGACAAACAATGAGGAACCGTAATTTTGACAAAGTTTGCTGGCTTTCTCGGCCAATAAGAACAGATCCCGGCCAGCGAGATCTTTTTCCCTTAGCTGGATCGCTTTAACGCCGGCATCGAGAGCTTGCTCTAATAGCCAGAGTAAGTCCCGTCCTTTGGTCTGAGTTCGATCGGTGATCAGATACAACTTGAAATCGGGCTTTGGCACTTGCGGTGCCTCAAGCCAAAATGCCCTCGAGAGGGCTGGAAGCGGTGGCGTAGAGTTTTTTGCCGATACGGCCAGCCAGAAAAGCTTTGCGACCGGCCTCGACACCGAGGCGCATCGCCTCTGCCATAAGGATCGGATCTCGGGCGCTAGCAATGGCTGTGTTCATCAAGACTCCATGACATCCCAATTCCATGGCGATCGCCGCGTCCGAAGCAGTTCCGACGCCTGCGTCAACGATAACTGGAACGGTCGCTTGTTCGAGAATGATCCGAATATTGTAAGGGTTGCGGATGCCTAATCCGGAGCCAATGGGCGCAGCCAGCGGCATGACTGCGGCACAACCTATGTCTTGAAGTTTCTGAGCGGTGATTGGATCGTCGGTTATATACGGAAGCACGATGAATCCTTCTTTTACCAGAACCTTGGCGGCTTCCAGAGTAGCAGGCACGTCTGGAAAGAGGGTTCTATCATCACCGATTACTTCCAATTTTACCATATTGCCAACACCTGCTTCTCGCGCTAATCGGCACGTACGAACGGCGTCGTCAGCAGTGTAACAGCCAGCGGTGTTCGGGAGAATCGTGTATTTGTTTGGATTGAGATAGTCGAGCAGATTTTCCTTGTGAGGATCCGTGATGTTTACCCGTCGTACTGCAACCGTGACAATTTCAGCTCCAGAGACTTCGATTGCGTTCCTGGTCTCTTCAAAGTTCTTGTATTTCCCCGTTCCGACGATCAACCGTGACTGATAGAATTTTTCGCCCAACTTAAATACATCTTGCATAGCTTTAGCCTCCACCCACAAAGTGGACAATCTCGAGGACATCTCCCTCTTTCAACGAGGTCGATTCCTGCGTCTCACGCGAAATGATTGCGCGATTAAGCTCTACCACAACCCGACCCGGCCGAATTTCTAATTGGTCCAGTAGTCCCGCTATGTTGAGCCCCTCGGCGATTTTTTTCTCTTCTCCGTTAATATGGATCTTCATAAAAAAAACCGTATTCACTTTGACCACCGGAACGGTGGTTGGGAATACGGTCTCAAGCTTGTCCCGCTTGCCTAACAGAATCAAAACGGGGCCATGACTTTCACGCTTCCCTACGCCGGCGCAAACCGGATCAGGTTCGAAGGGTTACCTGCGGGTGGCAGGCTCTCAGTCCGACTTAAGCAGACACCCCTAGCTTGATTGCACAATTAACAGAGCATGAAAACCTAGTCAACTCCGTTCCAGAAAATCGGAGGTTCGTATAATTACGTTTTAAGCCCTTCACCGCTCGTCCGTGACTACTCAATGAAAGGCGACGGAGCTGTTATCCTCCACGTAAACAAGCCGGTGGGCGCTATTAAGGCGCAACGATCTCGACTTGTAGAACTCCGATCCCTTCCACCTCCCCCTCCACCTTATCTCCCGGCTTTAAGTACACCGGCGGAACCCGGGCAAATCCGACACCCGAAGGCGTCCCCGTGCTGATCATGTCTCCCGGCTCAAGGGTTAACCCCTGCGATAGTGATTCTATGGTCGTGGCTATATCAAAGATCATGTCTCGTGTGTTGCCGTCTTGCATCACTTCACCGTTGACACGACAGATAAGCTGCACTTGCTGCGGGTCTTTAAGGGCGCTCTTGTGAACGATCCAAGGTCCCATAGGGCAAAAAGTATCCAACGATTTTCCCTTGAACCACTGCCCATGCTGACGTTGTAGTTCACGCGCGGTCATATCCAGACATACAGTGTAACCGAAAACGTAGTCGTAAGCTTTCTCTTTAGGAATATCACGGCCTCGCCTGCCGATAACCACGGCCAATTCGACCTCCCAATCTAGTTTTTCAGTGACTTTATGATTGATGACTTTGCCGAACTGTCCGATGACACTAGTCGATGGCTTAGTGAAAAATACCGGGTAATCCGGATATTTAATGTCAAGCGAGCGCGCTCTGGCGCCTTCGTCAACATGTTCCCGGTAATTGATGCCGAGCATGACTACATTCTTCTTTGGCACTGGAACGGGTGCAATAATTTTACCCTGATTGGGCCGTACTAACGCCCCCACAGCAGCGAGTTTCTTTTGGTCCGCGATGTTTTTAGCGGCGACAAATTTGTCGGCCTGACGTGCAACCTGAATTGCTTTAGAACCGCCTTCGATGAAGGCTTGCATGCTCGCAAGGTAGGAGGCATTGCCGTTTTTCAAAAAGCGGCGATTGATCTCCGCCAGATCGATGATTTGATCTTGTGGCCCCATCAGTCCGAGGCGTTGTTCATTCTTTCGCGTAAAAGTTACAAAGCGCATAATTGCCTCCGAAGAAATCGATGTGGAACGTCTTTAGTTGTTAGGCTGAGAAGCTTGCAAGGATTCCGCCGGTTCCATTCTCGGCGAATTCGATCTTCGTTTCTGCACGGATTCTACAGGCGCGGCGCATAGCGCATGAGAACTCGCTCTTCATCAGGTTATGCTCAGAGCCAAAGTTGCTGATTGAATATGCTAGGGCATGCCACTTTAGGTGATGGTAAATCCAAACAATTTGACGCATTCGCCCAAGAACTCTGGCAATTTTTATTCACCTAGTTTTTATTCACCTAGACTGTACGTGACAGCCAAGTCGAGACACCCAAGTACAGGCAGAACCTCCGCTCTGCGCCAGCATGGGACTGTGCGCTACAGATTTCCGCCGTGACCTATTGGAATATTGAGAATTGCTATGGCTCGTCCTAAATTCCATGGCGAAACTAAATCGAACCAGCTATAGGAGAGGGGCTGGAGATTGTCAAGGCAAGGGTCGCTCCTAATAAGACTCTAGCTTTGAGAGCCTTACAGATTTTAACGTCATACGTAGGCGCTCCTGAACATCAGCTGCATAGTTTGACCGGCTCTCTGCTCTAGATCATCATAGGTGCATTCAGGCCAGAGAAATTTGCCTGAGCACTCCGGCAATGATATTTTTCGCTCATGAAAGCTCGCAAAGATAATCGGCCAACGATGCGCGTCGGTGACCGCATTTTGATCAACAAGGGAATCTCAAAGAAGGTTCTCATTATCGCCCGGGTTGAGATTCCTCATTCGAACGAGAGGATTTTCGTTTCAAAATCTGGCGGTAAATACACCATGGGACTCAAAGTTTGGAAGTCAGATTATGCCTGGAGTGAGAAAAACCAGATGTGGGTTCCCAAACATTGACCGGAATGCTGGGAGGTACGTGGTTTGGTGAGGTCATAATTATCATCTCGAGTAGCGCCAAGCAAAAGAGCTCAACCCTTTTCAGCAAACCCTAGCTACAGCATGAAACGAAATTTTGAAAATTTTCTAAATGATGTTGGAAATGGTAGTGGACCGGCCTTGGTGCTTCTATTCGGCGATGATCTGCAGGTACAATCGGGCTGCAAGGCGCTGATCGATATGGTCGTACCCCCTGACCAGAGAGAATTTAATCTTGAGCGGTTCGACGGCCGCTCAGCGACATGGGATCAGATTGAATTGTCGCTTTTGACTCCCCCGTTCTTGCCCGGAAAAAAGCTTGTCTGGGTCGAAAATGCGCCCTACTTTCTTTCGCGTGAGAATAAAAGCGAACTCGGGCAGAAAATATTGCAGCTATGGAGTGAGGACAAAAAAGATGATGCAGGTAAGCTTTTATTCAATTTACTAGCGGTCGAGGGTTGGAGCCAAAAACAATGGGAACAGCTCGAACCGTCCCGGGATGCAGCAGTATTTGAGTTGTTACAGGCACAAGATCATGACGGTAGGGAAGCGGCCGACGCGCTGGTCGCATACTGTAAGAGCAGAGGACTTGAGCTTAAAGAAGGCCGTGAATCCGAAGAAAACGCAATTCGGAAACTATTGAACGGAGGTTTGCCGTCCTGGGATTTTCTGCTCCTCAGTGCAGCGCAAGTGGACCGGCGAACTCGACTCTACAAGCAATTCGAAGAAAACGGCGCGATATTTTTTCTTGGTCTCGAGCGTGATCGGTTTGGCAAGATCAGCCGAGACAAGCTGCGGGAATTTATTGACCGGCAGTTGAGTCTCTCTAATAAGGGGGTTGACCCGAAAGCCCGCGAATTGATCTTGTTCCGCGCCGGGGATGATCTACGCACGCTTCAACAAGAGCTGAATAAGTTGGTGCTCTACGTCGGTGAACACGCGGTGATCCGCGCTGATGATGTTGAGACGATTTTCACGGACCAAATCGAAGGTTGGATTTTCGATCTCACCCGGTTTATTGCCGCGCGTGACGCTACAGCGGCTCTCTGCCAGCTAGTTCGTCTGATCGCGGGAGGTGATCACCCACTGAGATTACTGAGCGTCATCGCGGCTGAAGTGCGGAAGCTTATATCTGCGCGGCAAATACTCGAAAGTGATTTGCGCGGCCGGTGGAAGCGCGGTATGACCTACAAGCAATTTGAGCAAGCGATCATCGACCATAGGACGACATTACTGACGCGCAACCCGTACGCGGATTATCTTTGTTTTCAGCGAGCTGAAACATTCTCGTTACCCGAGTTGCTTTCACACATGCGCGGTATTCACGATGCGGATCTGCTCTTAAAGTCAAGCGGGGCGAACCCGCAATTAGTCATGGAGCGGCTTATTTTGCAGATGTGCTTGGGAGGGCGGACGGTCCCAAGCTACGGCGACCGGATCGCGGCAATATGAAGCCATTGCCATTCCTGATTGCAGGCGCAATTTTCTTTACGCTCATTGCCTTCGCCAGGGCCGATATGGCTGTGGAAGCTTGTTTTAGTCCCCAAGGTAAGTGCTCTACCCATATTGTACGAGAAATTGAGAATGCTAGAAGAGAACTTCTGGTTGCCGTCTACGCGTTCACAAGCGACGAACTAGCCGGCGCTTTGGTGCAAGCCAAGAAGCGGGGTCTTATGGTTCAGGTCATCATTGATCGGGAGTTTGACTCGCGCAATGACAAGTCTAAAGGTAAATTTTTAGAGGTGCAAAGAATTCCGGTACGGCGTCTTTCAGGCAGCAAGCCGCCCAATGCGGCACGAGAGGCTGGGCTCATGCACCAGAAATTCGCCGTCATCGACCGGCGCGTCGTGTTTACCGGCTCCTATAATTGGACCCAAGCCGCCGACAGCTCCAATGATGAAAATCTTTTACTTTTTCGTGATGCCGGGCCGCTAGCAGAGGAATACCGACGAATTTTTGAGCGTTTGTGGGAGAGAAAATCTTGAAAGACTTCGCGCCGACACACGCGATCTCACTTATAGTCGCGTTTTTTGCGGGAGTCTTCACCCTAGTTCTTTATCAACGTTGGAATCCTCCGATCGCGCAAGTCGACGAATCCACGACGTTGGATGTGGTGCGGCTTCACCCGTCCCCGGCTCTTCCAAGCTTTGCCGTCAAGTTCACGCATTTGCCGGTTGATGAACAAGCGGTCGAACCCGCTGTTTTGCAGGCGCTCGAGGTCGAAAAGATTCGTGCTTTGGCCGGAAAGCCTGCGCGGATTCGCGGCCGAATTTTTCGTGTCGGCCATTCGGCCAAAAGCAACACTTACTTTCTCAATTTCGGACCTTCCCGGTCCGCGCTGACGGCGGTCATCTTTGCGTCGGCCGTGGATCTTTTCGAGCAACAGAAGCTGCCGCCAAAAGCGTTTGATGGCAGGGACGTGGAGCTACGTGGAGAGATAAAGGATCATCCGCAATATGGGTTGGAAATGGTCTTGGAAAATCCCTCCCAGATTAAGATTTTGAAGTAGATCTCAGTTAGATCCACGCAGTATCAGTATCTTCGACGAGATTCCGGCGCAAAGGAGATTGCTTATTGGCCTCCAAGTGTGATCCTGGGCTCGGACTGACAAATCGATTGCAGCTAGTCGTGATGCGAACACGGTTCGAGGACAAAAAGCTATCCTGAGATCGGGAGATATGATATAAACTGGTTCTATTTTGATGCTTCCGAGCGACCAGCGCATTCAGTGAAGAAGCCCCGAAAGAGAGGCCAAGAAGCTGAAAACATTGAACTTACGATTGATTATAGCGGGATTCCTGTTTATCTCCGCGCTTCTGCCTAATTCTTTGCTCTGGGCAGTTTCTCCAGACGACGACTTATCCGCCCGCGCACTACTTCTGATGGATGCGAAAACCGGCAAGATCCTTTATCAAAAAAATGCTGACACCCCGCTTCCACCAGCCAGCACGACTAAAGTACTTACTGCAATTCTGACCCTTGAGAGTCAGAAAGGATCCAACGAACGACTAACCGTTTCCAAAGCTGCAACCCGGGTGCCTGCCTCCAAGCTTTACCTCAAGCCGGGACAAACGGTCAGTATTGAAGATCTGCTTTATGGGGTGCTGCTAGGCTCCGCTAACGATGCCAGTGTCGTATTGGCCGAGGGCATCGGGGGTTCCGTGGAAAGATTCGCCGAGATCATGACGAAAAAGGCACATGATCTTGGGGCAATCAATACACATTTTAGTAATCCGCATGGATTGACGGCGGTGGATCATTACTCGACGGCTCGTGATTTGGCGTTAATTTTCAGATATGCGATGAAAAATCCAACGTTCCGAGAAATTATGCGTACGAAAATGAGTTCGGTGAGATCGCTGTCGCCCGGAAAGAAAAGCACGCGGACGCGGCTGATCTCAGTGCGTAATCACAACCGGCTCTTGTGGAACTACGATGGCGCAATCGGCGGCAAAACAGGCTATACCTTTGCCGCTCAAAAATGCTATGTCGGTGCGGTCGAGCGAAATGGCGTAACCCTGATAGTGTCGCTACTCGGCTCGCGCGATCTTTGGGGTGATACGAAACGCCTTCTAGAATACGGATTCGATAATTACCACGTCCTTAATACGTTGACACCAGCTGCGAAGTCCCTGAGTGCACAGCGAGCCAATCCGGACTCGGCAAAATTATCCGCATTAGCAGTAATGCCGCAGGAAGACGCCGCGCTCAAATCTTCGAGCGACGGTTACATTCTGCAAGTTGGTTCATTTCGCGAGCAGCACAGAGCAGAAGCTCTGGTGAAGGCATTCTCGGAAAAAGGCTTTGATGCTTTTGTCGAAAAAACAACGCTAAGCGACAAAGGCGAGACTTCTTATCGTGTCCGCTTGGGTCCTTATGCCGAGCTTTCGGAGGCGCAGGATATACTCCAGGACGTGTTAAAAGAAAGCGGCCATCGGGCCATTGTCCTGCCGTATTCCATCATTCCCGAAAACGAGAGTGTTGGAAGCCAGATAGAGCCGCCCTTGTAGTTTCAAATCTCCACGACCATTCCATCTTCTGCCATCGCGCAGGAAATTTCGGCGCTACGAGCGAGCATGTCGTAGCCCATGTGAGTCAGTATGATTCGAGAGCAGCTCAAACGTGGCAGTTGTTCTCTCAACTGTAGGTAGCTCATGTGGTTCGAAGTCTCCCGGTCGTAGTAGGTACACTCGCAGACGAAAAGGTCGACCCCCCGGGCATGCTTTAGAAAAGCATCTGTCCAGGCCGAATCTCCCGAAAACAAAACGTGCTTGCCGTTATAACTAACCTTCAACGCAAGCGATATTTCGTTCACCTGATGCGGCACGCGGAATGGAAATACCTCAATTCCCTGAATCGTTGAAGTTTTCTCAGGCTCTAAAACATGGAAGCGGGTACTGGCAAGATCCACGGCCTTGGTGCCCTTTCCGTACATGAGGTCGAAGACGGCACGAGCTTTTTCTTCTGTTCCCACGGGTCCAGCCACATGCAGCGGTTTTTCGCGGCTCTTCTCATACAAAAATTCGCTAAATAAAAAAGGCAAGCCGCCAAAGTGATCGCCATGTAGGTGGCTCACGAAGATGACATCGAGTTGGCCCGAATTAAATCCGAGCTTCTTCAGCGCGAGCAAAGAAGTCGCGCCGCAGTCCAGCAAGAACAGGCGGTCCGGAGCCTCGATTAAGTATGCACTTTGATTACGCCCACCACTGCCGAATGCATCACCGCAGCCCAGTATATGGAGTCTCATTTTTACTTCGATTGTAATTCCAGTTAAGCCGCTGGGCTTTAGGAGTCAAGCCGCCGAACCGCTTACACGAATCAACCCTCAATTGGCAAACAACGAGCTATTTATTGCTTTTTGATTTGACGCCGACTAAATTGGCCACGTGCGAGTCGAAAAACGTCTCTTTTTTGCTTCCTACAGCACGAGTCTCTGGGTGCGGTTTTTAAGGTTTAATCTCTCATCGCATAAAAAGTTGGAATCTGATCTTGGCAAAGTCGGTTTAACACCGCCACAGTTCTACGTACTCGCAACCATCGGTTACGCAGGCAGCCTCCCATTTGGCGAGATCGGCGCTAAGATGATGGTGACGGTCAGCAATCTAACCGGTATCGTTGACCGGCTTGAGCAAAAAAAACTGGTCGTAAGAAAGCGCGACTCAACCGACCGCCGTGTTGTTCACGTAACATTGACAGATAAAGGAGCCAACTTATACAAGACCACAATTCCTCTCTTTGAGAGAAGTGTATCTGCAATTTTTTCTTCGCTCGATCTTTCGCATCAGAAAGAACTCTCCGCCTTGCTACGAAAGCTGCTGAATCACGCCGAGCTCGTCCATCTAAGCTAGTTTGTTGACACGCCAGTTTGTCTGGGGCTATACAATTAATGTCTTAAGATTTCATTTCTTCAAACAGCTGCGGATCTTACACGCTTCATACTGTGCAAGACGAATCCAAAAAGAACCTCGGCCTAGAGCGGGTCAAAAAATGGCTTTATGCCAAAGATCTAAATGCGCGCAGCAGTGGCTGTGTTTTATGCGGCTCCTGTTATGGGCACGGCCCGGCCAATCCGATGGAAGACGTTCCCGGGCCTAAAGAGAAGTGCCCTCCGTATGAATTTTATCGGTTCCAACGCCACACGCCAAAGTCGCGTTGGCTGATGGCGCAGCGTGTCTTTCACGGGCTTGACCCGATCACGCCCGAACTCAAGGAAATCGTCTATAGTTGTACAACCTGCCTGATGTGCCAGGAGCTTTGCGGCGTCCGGGCTGACGGTTACGGCCCATGGGATATTACGGTTGCCATGCGCGAGCAGATCACTGAGGAAGAGGGTCCGATTGCCGCTCATCGCCAGCTATACCAGGGCTTGCAGCAACACGATAACCCCTGGTCACAAACGAGGGCAGAACGCGGCTTTTGGGCCGACGGATTGGGGCTGGCTAAAATTGCTGAGCGACATGCCCCGACGCTGTTGTTCGCCGGTTGCTCCGCCGATCAGTCAAGCGGCCGCGCCGGTGTCGTGGCCTTAGCCAAGCTGATGCAAAAGGCAGGCGAGGACTTTGTTATCCTCGGTGATCAGGAAAAATGCTGCGGGTTGCATGCGTACGATCTCGGATTTCGGCGCGAGTACGAGCGTCTGCAACAGGAAAACCTGGCCGTAATTACGCAAGGTGGAGTGCGAAGGCTGGTGGTTGCTTGCGGCAGTTGCCGGCGCATTTGGCGAGAGAATGCCAAAGTTGGTGCCGCCGATTTGGAAGTCTTGCATGGCGTGGAATATCTCGAAGCCGCCTTACGGGCGGGTCAGTTGAAAATGACCAGACCGATTCGAAAAAAAGTTACTTACCACGATTCCTGCCATTTGGGGCGAGGTTGCGGCATATACGAAGCGCCGCGCACCATTTTGCGCGCCATTCCTGGAGTCGAGGTCGTGGAAATGACACGGAACCAACGTTGGGCATGGTGCTGCGGCGGCGGTGGCGGTGTTCCTGAAGCCGATCCGAGCCTCGCTCAATGGAGCGCAACCGATCGTATGCGTGAGGCGAAGGAGACCGGCGCCGAATTGATTTTGACTTCAAGCGCGTTATGCCAGCGCTCATTCAATGCGCTTGAACAGCCTGCTCTGCCGACCCAAGATCTGATTGAGTTTGTCGGCCAAGCTGTTTGATCAATGCTCAAAGAAGCTCACTTTACACCGCAAAGAATGCTCTCGATGCTCGGGCTGAAGGCCGATTCTCTCGGTCCTTATGCCTTGATTCCCGGCCCGAAGGATCGCAGCCAATTGCTTTTGAGTATGTTGGATCAACCGCAAAAAAACTTCACGTTCCTGGATTACGAGATGCACACCGGAACTCTGGACGGAAAGAGAGTAACCGTCGGCAATGGCGGGCGCTACGCTCCGGACACGGCGATTACCACCGAAATTCTTTGCGGCGCCGGCGCCCGAGCGCTGATCCGCGTCGGAAGTTGCGGCTCGTTGCAGGAGCATGTGAAGATTGGCGATCTGATCATCGTAACCGGAGCCCTGCGCGGTGAAGGCACATCGCCCTATTACGTGGCGAATAATTTTTCCACCGTGGCTCACCCCGAGATAGTCGATGCATTGAAGCGAGCCGCGGAAAGCCTGCAGGTGCGCTTCCATCTGGGCTGGATTTTTACCACTGACGCGCTATTCCAGGAAACGCCGGAATTGATCGCGCAACTCACAGAACAAAATGTTTCGAGCATCGACATGGTGACCTCGGCTTTTTTGACGATCGCTCAAGTTCGAAAGAAAAAGGCCGGTGCCATTCTTGCCGTGTCGGATGAGTGTTTGCACGCCAAATTCGGGTTTCGTGACCCTTTGTTTTTCGCAGCCGAAGAGAAAATCATTGCGGTTGCCCGCCAAGCTCTCAAGTACTTTTAGCCTGGTGCAACTGCAGATCGTTTATGAATTCGGTACAAAGTCCGCTTTTTGAGCCGGTTCTATGGGAAGGTGGCGGTTTTCGAATTCTCAATGAGATTTCGCTTCCCGAGCAGATCCAATATATCAGCGTCAAAGATGCTTCGCAGGCCATCGATGCTGTGCGTGAGATGAAAACGCGTGCCTTTGGTCAAGTCCTTACGTTCCTCTATAGCGGTGCGCTCCTGGCGCAAAACTATCACGCGAAGGAAATCCCCCCGCTGCGAAAATCGATCGATCAACTGACCCACGAGTTCTGCCGAGCGCGACCGACATTCGATTTCCGCGGACTGAGTCAATATTTCGACGAGTGGTTTGAAAAGCTGCCGGGAAACGTGAGTGCCGGTGAGTGGATTAGCGAGCGGGCTTGTGATTTCGCCGCGCAGATAGTCCGTGCCCGGGGTGCAAGAGCAAAGCGCGCTGCCGAGCTTTTGCCGGACCCGGCGCGGCTTTTGACCCACTGCAACATGAGTGGAGAACTGTTGGCGATAGCGCAGCATTGCGCGACGATGAGCAAAGACTTCGCCGTCATCGCCACGGAGACCCGACCGTACCTGCAAGGCGCGAGACTAACCGCGTGGGAGCTCGCACGAGGAGGCGTTCGCGTATCACTGATTCCCGATTGCGCCATTGCCCAGGTGATGGCTCGACGCGAAGTCAATGCAGTCGTCGTCGGT
This sequence comes from uncultured delta proteobacterium, assembly GCA_963745835.1. GTDB lineage: Bacteria > Desulfobacterota > Binatia > UBA9968 > UBA9968 > WHTF01. Next base: position 186,068 of record CAVUZH010000020.1, on the reverse strand, counting down.
TCGGATCGTGCGGCACAGAATGGCGATATCATCAACAAAGTCGGCACCTATCCGCTGGCGGTAATGGCAAAGCGATACGGAGTTCCTTTTCACGTGCTGGTTCAAGACCCGCGTTCGTTGGTGCAAGGGAGCGATGTGCCGATCGAAGAAAGGCCGGGCGCAGAGCTGCTAAGCTTCCAAGGACGGCAGCTGATAGCCGACGCTAGAGTTGCGGTCCGCTATCCTGCTTTTGATGTTACGCCCGGGCCGTTAATTACGCATCTTATTGGTTTTGACGGTGTCTACACACCTGAAAGTTTCCGCCGAAAGTACCAGCAGCAGAGAGCCCCAGAACCTGGCCCGATAAAGGATGGAAGCAAGTACCTGCTCCTTTATGGTATCCCGCCTTCAGATCAGTGCGATCACTTAGTCGGTGCGCTGAAAGCTGAGCGAGCCAGCCGTTTCTTGATTCCGGAAATGCGGCCGCATATGTGGGGCGTTCATGCCGTGGCGCCGGCGCTGCTTGAGCACGATCTGCCGACGACTCTGATCTCTGACAACATGATAGGATTTTTTTTCGCCCGGGCCGAAATCAGTAAGCTCTACCTCTACTATAGCCGGCTCGACCCGCAGGGAGCCAGTGTTATCTGTGGCTCATTGTTGGCACTTGAATTGGCGCGCGCCCATGGCGTACCCGTTGAACTGCTGCGCGTCTGATTCAGTTGAGAGATTGAGTATTGATAACGATGTCTCGACGTTCATGGGAAAAAATATTTGTCCCAGCGGAGCCTCAATCTTTCCCCTCGAAAGCGAAGTCATACCGCTGGGAGTTGTTTAACGAATTTTGAGACTAGAATGATGAAGAAGCTCCAAGGAGAGATGATCAAATGGGGCAAGCTGCTGTTTGACCGTCATCTAATCAGCGGCTGGGGCGGAAATCTCAGTTGTCGGGTTAGAGAGAACGAGTTTTTGATCACGGGGCGGCATGCACCCCTTGGTTTTTTAACAGCGGCAGATTTGGTGCGGATTGATGGCGCCGGCAGGCCGCTTAACCGAGACCAGCTTGCATCGAGCGAGACGCCTCTGCATTTGGCTCTGTATGCAGCCAGCGGGACACAAGCCATCGTTCATGTTCATCCACCCATGACTCTGGCATTTTCATTGACCCATGATCATTTCGTTCCGGTGAGTTTTGAGGAGAAGTATACAATTGGCGAAGTTCCGATAGTCGCTCAGGATACGCCGACGGTAACAAAGCCCGAGAGGTTAGCAGAAGAATTAAAGTACCGTCCGGTCGCCATCATCAAGGGTCATGGCACGGTGGCTATCGGCAGGAATCTTCAAGAGACCTTTTTGCTTACCGATTTACTGGAAGAAGCTGTGCGTTGCCGGTTTTTCATGGAGCTTCGAAGTGAATCGAACGCTTCGATTGCGGATCGGATAACACAACAAAAGGGCCTCGCCGATCCACAGACGCGTGAATCTTATGTGTTGTTCTCGAAAGAGCACATGTCCGCTTTGGTGGAGCGCGCGAACCATGATTCTCAATTTCGTTCTCACGGGGAAGAGACCGGCCTCTCTACATCCCTGACGCTTTTTCTTGAAGAAAAGGACGCAGCCTGGACCGTGCGTTTTGACTCTGGCCAGATCACGCAGCTTGAACGGGGTGATAGCGGTGAGTTTATGATCAGCGGCTCAGAAGAGTGGTGGAGCGCAGTGTTTCGAGCCCGCGTCGATCCTTTTCTTGCAACTCAGCAGGGCAACTTAAAACTTAAGCGCGGCGAGCTGGCGCAGCTCGCGCGCTGGTACAAACCATTCGAGAGGGCCTTTTTGCTGTGGCAAACCATATCGATTCAGTAGGATTTTTCGCCGCGGAGTTGCTCGACCAAGCAGCACGAAAGCATCCAAACAAAACCGCGATCATTGACAAGCAAGAAGAACTGAGCTTTTCGGTTCTTAACGCGCGGGTGCATGCTCTAGCCGGTCACTTGCACAGCGAAGGGATCAAACAAAGCGATCGAGTGGGAGTGCTGTTACCAAATTGCGCGGCAATTCCGCTGATTTATTTTGCTAGTCAAAAACTCGGCGCAGTGAGCGTGCTCCTTGATGCCCGATTGAGGGGCAAGGAGTTACAGGACGTCTTGTGCGATGCGGATCTCAAGCTCCTGGTTGTCCATAAGCAGCTGATCTCCGAAGTGGCCAATGTCCTCGAAGAGCTCACCCCAGTATCAATATGGATTGTCCAAGGCGAGGGCGAACAGTCCTTTGAAAGTCGCTACGCGGCACCGCCTCGATCAGCGCTCGCGCCGCGACGGCAGGCTGACGACGAGGCACTGATTCTTTATACTTCAGGGACCACAGGCGAACCCAAAGGCGTGGTCCTCAGTTACCGCAATCTGGCGCAGTACCCGCGTGTCATGACCGCTATGGGCATCACCGATTCGAGCACGATCCGGGGCTGCATCCTGCCGATGTCGCACATCGTTGGCCCGTTGGTCTGCAATGAAGTGGCCGAAAAAGGATTCACTCTAGTCATTTTCGACCAAATTAACCCCGTTACCTTGTTGGACGGCATTCAGAAATATCGCATTAGTGTCTTTGAAAGCGTGCCGATTGTTTTTCAACTTCTCCTAGGGGTGCGCGATCTTTCGAAATATGACACCAGCAGCGTGAAGATCGCCGCCATGATGGGGACTACGGTTCCGTTGCCGCTCCTGCGCGCATTTCATTCAGCTCAGCCGCACATCGCACTTATCCAGGGTTATGGCTTGACCGAGACTTCGCCGATGATCACCCTGGTTGAACCGGAGCACGCCGAAGCCAAGTTGGGAAGTATTGGCCGCGCAGTACCGGGAGTCGAAGTAAGAATCGTCGATGAGTCCGGTAGGGAACTGCCCGTCGATGAACCGGGAGAAATCATTACGAGTGGTCCCCATGTGATGAAAGGGTATTTTCGCAAAGCAGAGGCCACATCAGCGCGCATTCGTAACGGCTGGTTTTACACCGGCGATGTCGGCAAACGGGACTCGGACGGTTACTTCATCCATCTCGGTCGACTTGACGATATGATCATCACCAGCGGTCTTAACGTGTACCCCGCCGAGGTGGAAAACCTGATCTACAGCTTTCCGAACGTGCAAGAGACCATTGTCTTTGCCATCCCTGATCCGAAGCGGGGTGAGGTGATCGGTGCTGCGGTAGTGCCCCGGCCAGACCATGCGATCGCAACAAAGGAGTTGATAAGTTTTCTGCGCGCTAATCTGGCAAATTTCAAAGTGCCGCAAAAGATTGTCATCCGTGAGTCGCTACCGCGTACCTCTTCGGGAAAAGTCATTCGCCACAGCGAGACATTGCTGTCGGACGGAGGAGCGAGTCCGAGCGTTTTAGTTTGGCGTAAATAAGCCCACCATCTCGGAGTAGGGCCGAGTTTGCACTTAGCAAGGTTGTGCACCTTGAACTAGTACCAGATGCGCTGCAGCGCTAATTCGGCTTGTTTGCTCCGGTTAACTTCAACGGGTAGACTACGAAGGTGAGCGCTAAAAACAAAAATCAATCAAGCAAAAAATCGGCTGGATCAACCGATAGTGCCCGGTCTAGAAATAACCTGCGCAAGATCATCTTGATCGATGGTCACTCTCTCGCGTTCCGCGCTTTTTTTGCATTGCCCGACACGCTGATCACATCTTCCGGACAGGTGACCAATGCCGTTTTCGGCTTCACCTCCATGCTCATAAAGCTTTTGGCCGACGAGCGGCCGCAAGCTGTCATAGTTTGCTTCGATAAAGGCGCGCCGCAGTTTCGCCTCGATCGTTATGCTGCCTATAAAGCGGGTCGCGCGGAGACTCCGGATCTTTTCAGGCAGCAGCTGCCATTGATTCGAGAGGTGCTTCGAGCTCTGCGAATTCCGATTGTCGAGCTCGAGGGCTATGAAGCCGATGACTTGTTAGCGACGCTGACCAAGAATTGCCGTGGTGAAGGCTGCGAAGTAATCGTCGTCACCGGTGACCGAGACATTCTCCAGCTTGTAGGCGAAGGGGTATCGGTGATCATGACTCGCCGCGGAATCTCCGATGTCATCCGATATGACGCGCCTACGGTTATCGAGCGCTACGGCGTTTCCCGGATCAGTGGCTCGATTTCGTGGCGCTCAAGGGCGAGCCCTCCGATAATCTTCCTGGTATTCCCGGGGTTGGCGACAAAACCGCGGCTCAGCTGGTCAAGAAGTATAGCGATATTGAAGGCATCATCGCGCATGCGGATGAGCTCACACCCAAACTTCGCGATTCGATCAAAGCGCACGCCGAGCAGGTACGGATCAATAAAGAGCTGGGACGGTTACTCAATGATGTTGTACTCGAACTCGATTCAACCAAACTGTGCCTCGAGCGCTGGGATGATGAAGAAGTTCTAAAGCTCTTTACCTCACTTGAGTTCCGTAGTTTACACGAACGTTTGAGAGCGCTGAATATGCACGTTTCGGTGCCTCTCGGCGCGGCTCTCGAACCAAAATCAATCTCGGAATTGAGATCGGCTGACGAAATCAAACAAGATGGCGCCGTCGCATTGGCTTGGAGCGAGAATTGGCTGGCTGTTTGTGATGGGCCTGGCGAGGTGCACACGCTGGGCATGGGCGCAGCAATGGACCGGCTCGGGGAATTTTTTCAAGATCCTGTGCGGTTGAAAGTGGCTCATGACGCCAAATCCATCTATCGTTTAGCTTTGACGGTCGGTATCGAATTTCGATCATTCTACTGTGACACCAAGATTGCCGCCTATTTACTGGAGCCGGGATCAGCCTCTGGATACACGCTGGCTGACGCGGCGAAACGTTATCTGGGGGTTTTGCTCAACGGCAACGCACCCGAACTGGCGATCGGCGAACAAAGTACTCTTGCCTTCGGCGCCCCAGAAAAAGAGCGCATCGCTCGTGAAGCTATGGCTATCCGCGGCATGGTTCCCATACTGCAAGAGCAGCTCAGCGAGCAAGGCATCTGGGAACTTGCCACCACCTTGGAATTCCCACTAATTGGCGTACTAGCCAGAATGGAACATAATGGCATCCTCATCGACCGCGATTATCTTGAAAAGTTCGATGCCGATTTAGGAAACAAAATAACCGCGCTTGAACGGGCAATCAAAGATCTCGCCGGCGAAGACTTCAAGGTGAACTCGCAGCCACAGCTCCAGCGGATTCTCTTCGAAAAGCTCGGTCTACCCAAGACCAGGAAAATCAAGACGGGTTTTTCCACCGACGCTGCCGAATTGGAGAAGCTGGCCGAGGTGCATCGAATCATTCCAGTCCTGCTCGAATATCGAGAGGTATCGAAACTAAAGACCGGCTTTACGGAGATGCTGTTGGAGCTGATTGATAGCAAAAGCAATCGAATCCATACCACTTACGAGCAGACGACGGCTGCCACTGGACGCTTGTCGTCAACCGCACCCAACCTGCAAAACATACCGATACGTGGTGAGCTGGGACGTCAGATTCGCCGCGCCTTTATTGCGCCGCCGGGGCATGTGCTGTTATCAGCGGATTACTCTCAGATTGAGCTGCGTGTTCTCGCGCATCTGTCGCAAGACGAAACTTTTTTGCAAGCCTTTGCGCAGGGGCATGATTTTCACGCCACCATCGCGGCGAAAGTCTACGGTATCGCTTTGGCTGAAGTGACCTCGCAGATGCGCAACCAGGTAAAACAGTTTTCTTATGGCATCGCCTATGGCATGTCCACTTTCGGAGTATCGCAACGGCTCGGCGTAGAAATGGACGTGGCAGCGAGTTTTGTAGAAGCCTATTATGCGCAATTTCCGAAAGTGAAAGAGTTTCTAGCCGCGCAGGTGAACCAAGCCAAGATCGACGGGTTTACGACCACGATGTTTGGCCGCCGTCGCTATTTGCCGGAATTGGGCTCGTCAAATTTCCGGCTAAGAGCGCTCGGCGAGCGTATGGCGCTCAATACCCCGATACAGGGAAGCGCCGCAGATATCATAAAGAAGGCTATGATCAATGTGGGTGAAGCGTTGCGTAGAGAACCGCTTGCAAAGATGCTGTTGACTGTGCACGACGAACTCGTCTTCGAGATTCCTGTCGAGCACCTTGAGCAGGCTCGGGCTTTGATCGAGGAAGCGATGACTCAAGCTGCGGATCTTCGCTGCGGCCTTGACGTCGATATCCATGTGGGCCCGAATTGGGCGGAAGCTCACGCTTAACACGGTGCTAAGGAGTATAACATCTTCGCTCTGTGAAAAGAGCTGAACTTAGTACAGCATGTCGTTCTCAAACCGTACAGCGCCGCTAATCCTCCTCACTTTCCTGGTATTACCGGCGTCGGTCGGCAGCGTCCTCGGGCAAGCTAATAAGACCAGACCGACTTCGAGTATCTCCCGCGCGGCGGCGGCCGATGCCACATTGGCGCAACTGCGCGCCGATGTCCTACAAAAGATGAGGGACTCACGCGCCGGAGCCGAAAAGCTAATTGCATTGCGTGAGGCAGAAGTTAAAAAGCTTACCGTGGAATATGAAAAGCGGCGCCAATTTTATGGTCAAGGGTTAATTTCAAAAGCGGAGCTAGAGCAAAGCCAGCGCTCTCTTGGCGAGGCGATAGCGCGTTTGGAAGGCGATAAACGCTGGCTCAACGAGCAAGATATCGCGATTACTGAAGCTTCGTTGGTGGGCGAGCAGTTGCAATCGCCCAGCTTAGCGGCGAATGGCTACAGTGATACCGGTTCTCTTATTCGCTTCAACGGCGATCGAGTCTGGTTTATCGGTGACGCGCCGAAGATTCACAATTTCTTTTTTGAGACCTTCGGCCGTAGCTTGCCCGTCAGTGCTCATGGTCAAACGGCGATTCATGATCGACTACAGTTCGATCATAGAGATGCGATGGATGTCGCGCTTCATCCTGACAGCCAAGAAGGCCGCTCCTTAATCGCCCATCTACGTCAAAGTCGGATCCCATTTATCGCGTTTAGAAATGTTATTCCCGGCTCATCGACCGGGGCGCACATTCATATCGGCAGACCGTCGCCATCGCTTCGAACTGTCATGAGGCGGTGAGAGTTCTTGGACGTCCGGCATAGCCGCTGAAGTAATCGAATCAAAACTACTGGGCCATCCATCAGGAGTTTCATGAGCGAACTTGTTGTTCCCGGAAAAGCTTCAACAGTTATACTGGCAAAACCAGGAGGAGGCGGGTGTTTTGAAGTTCTCATGACCCGTCGTTCCCCGCATCTCAAGGTTCTGGCTGGATTTCTGGTGTTTCCAGGCGGAGCCGTGGAAGAAGACGACTGGTCCGATAGAATGTTGGCGCGCTGCCGCGGTTTGTCTCCGCCCGAGGCTAAGCAGATCTTAGCCGCAGCCATGACTCCGGAACAAGCGATGGGCCATTGGGTGGCAGCAATACGAGAGCTGTTTGAAGAAACTGGAATTCACTTTTTCGTCAAACAAAGGGACTCTCTTGAACCAAACTTGGATGCCCTTCGGGAGCGTCTGGCGCAAAGTCGTGAGGCACTATGGCGCAGGAGGCTGGCGTTGGCCGATTTGTTGGAATCCGAGCAACTCTTTTGCGACGTTGGTCGGCTGACTTACCTGTTCCATCGGATTACTCCGAATCATCACCCGGTGCGTTTCGACACCCGGTTTTATGTGGGTTCCCTGCCGGAAGGACAAACACCTCTCGATTGTTCCGAGGAAGTCGCCGAGAGCGTTTGGCTCACCCCGCAAGAAGCTTTAAAATTATCCGGGTCGGGAGGTCTGCCGATGATGCCTCCGACACTGATCGCTCTGCGATCTCTTGCGGAACTGGGATCCTGGAAAAATTTCATATCTACTTATCGACTCGATCCATAACTGTTCCCATAATTAGCAGCAAAGAATTGCCGTGATTTGCCGCCCGTGGTATCATTTTGGGGTAAAAATTGAGCAAACGATTGATTTCCCCTCCAGACCATCGAACCTGTATTTAACGCGACAAACGCAAGATTTTACGGATGATGACTGAACCAACTGCTTTTTCTGTTCCGGCGACAATCGCGTACTTTTCAATGGACGTGGCTATTGATTCGGATATTCCAACCTACAGCGGCGGCCTCGGTATCTTGTCCGGTGATACGTTGCGCTCGGCAGCTGATTTGGGCGTTCCGATGGTCGCCTTCACGCTCCTGCATCGAAAAGGTTATTTTGATCAGCGGCTTGATGCCGTTGGCAATCAATTAGAGAGTCCATCGCAGTGGTCTCCAGAAAAGTTTCTCGAAGCGTTGCCGCCGCGCGTTTCGGTGATGATTGAAGGCAGGGAGGTAAAAATACGGGCCTGGCAGTATCGCTTCCATGGTATCATGGGCCACACCGTCCCGTTATTGTTGCTAGATACGGACCTAGATGAGAACGATTCACGCGATCGAGTTCTGACCGATCATCTCTATGGCGGCGATGATCGTTACCGTCTTTGTCAGGAGGCGGTACTAGGACTGGGTGGTGTGCAGATGCTTCGCGCACTAAACTACCCCGGCTTCAAGATCTACCACATGAACGAAGGACATTCCGCGCTAGCGACCATAGCGTTATTGGAGCAGCTATCCGCCAATCATCGCTTCTCTGAGACCGAGATCGAAACGGTGCGGCGGCAGTGTGTTTTTACGACTCACACGCCGGTTCCGGCCGGGCACGATCGCTTTCCCGCAGACCTCGTGTATCAGGTGTTGGGTGAAGCTCGCGGGGCGCTCCTGCGTCAGGTGGGAGTCATGGACGGTTCGCTCAATATGACCCAGCTGGCGCTGCGTTTGTCTGGTTATGTTAATGCCGTATCGATGCGGCATGGCGAGGTCTCCCGCGAGATGTTCCCCGGCCAACGTGTCGAAGCGATCACCAACGGCGTTCACGCCGAAGCCTGGATAGCGAAACCGATCGCCACCTTGTTTGACCGGCACATACCCGATTGGCGCCGCGACAATTGTTATCTTCGCCATGCGATCGGGTTTCCTTTGCAGCAAGTTCGCGAAGCTCACGCCGAAGCCAAGAGGGAACTATTGCAGCAGGTGCGCTGGCTGACCGGCAGCCAACTCGACGAGGCCGTTTTTACTCTAGGTTTTGCGCGTCGCGCAACGGCGTACAAGCGCGGTGATCTGCTCTTCACCGATTTAGATCGGTTGAAGAATATTGCGCGACAGGTGGGACCGCTTCAGCTGATCTATGCCGGTAAAGCCCACCCCCGTGATGATGGCGGAAAAGCGATCATTCGTCGAATCTTTGAAGCAGCGGCAGCTCTGGCCAATGATGTCCGGGTCGTTTATCTCGAAAACTACGATATGGCCCTCGGCAAAATGATTTGTGCTGGTGTCGATGTTTGGCTGAATACTCCGCTGCGGCCTCAGGAAGCCTCTGGTACCAGCGGCATGAAAGCTGCCTTGAATGGCGTGCCCAGCTTGAGTGTTTTAGATGGCTGGTGGATTGAGGGCCACATAGAGGGAGTGACCGGGTGGTCAATCGGCGGATTGGGCTCCGGCGATGGCGACACCAAGACTGAGGTAGATTCTCTTTACTACAAATTGGGAGAAGTAATTCTACCTCTTTATTACAACGCTCCTGATAAATTTGCTCATGTCATGCGCTCGGCAGTCGCCTTCAATGGTTCGTTTTTCAACACGCAACGAATGATGTTTCAGTATCTCAGAAATGCTTACCTGCCGGCTTGGACCAAGGCCCAAGCATCATTACTCTAAATGTCGTTCTCCGGCTGTTCATGAGCCGCTATTGAATGCGCATAGTGATTCACCTCGCCCGCCTCGACTCCTGAATACCTTGCGCCGCTAAGGCGACAGCTCAATCTTTTCATTTGCTGCAAACGTGCTTTCGATAAACTCTCGCAAAATTTCGTAGTACTTTTCGCCGCCAACAACGAAAGTGTCGTTGTGCGAGGCGCCGATGATCCGGTGAAATCTTTTAGGTTGCGAGGCAACCTCGAAAATTCTTTTTCCGTGTGCGAACGGAACGGTGGCGTCACGGTCGCCGTGCAAAACCAATATCGGGGTTTTAACCAGGCGAACTTTTTCCAGGGTGTCGTACCGGGTCCGGAGCAGCCAACCAATCGGTAATGAAGGAAAAATCTCAAGTGCCATTTCCCGGATTGAAACGAACGGGCTTTCCAGGATCAGGCCGAGGGTAGTGAATCGGGTGGCCATCTCTGCGGCGACCGCCGCGCCAAGCGATCGGCCGAACAGGATTAGCTTGCGCGCGGCGGCGTCATCGCGCCCCAGCAAATATGCAATTGCCGCCTCGCCATCAAGGTACGTGCCTTTCTCCGAGACGCTCCCTTCGCTTTGACCGTAGCCGCGATAGTCAAAAATAAAGATATTAGTGTTGATCCTGTCGTGGAGCAGCTTGATATTGAGCAGGCGATCACTAATATTTCCGGCGTTGCCGTGAAACCAGACAAGAGTGGCGCGGGCGTCTTCATGCGGGATAAACCAGCCGTGTAACCGGATGCCATCTTGCGTTGTAAAGAAAACGTTTTCGAATGTGAGTCCGATATGACTTGGATCCCGGTCCGTAACATGATCAGGATGAAAAATAAATCTGTCCTCGATCCTGCAACCGCCGACCAATGTTGTTGAGAGCACTGTCCAAAACAGAAGATTCAGTGGCAACGACGACATGAATACCCACGGCCAGGCAATCGGCGGCACTAGCACAGTTTCAATGCTTCTGCTCGCCTCTGAGCTTCCATTCCAGGCCGTCGATGATGCACTCAAGGCTTGCCTGGAGGATATCGACTGCGACACCGACGGTTCCCCAACGATCCTCTCCATCGGAAAAGATGCCCAGCACACGAACGAGCGCGCCGGCGCCATTATCATCGTCATCGCGCGGCTCGTATGGCAGCAGCCGCACATCGAACTCCTCGAGCTTGACTTCGGCGAGTTGCGGGAAATGTTTTTCAAGGATTTTGCGCATGGCATTGTCGACTGCATGAACAGGGCCGCGCCCGCTCGCGGCCACCAGCTCCTGTTCGCCGAAGACTTCGATCAAAACGGAAGCCTCGGTTGCACTCTGGGGTGCTCCCGGGCTTTGGAAGTCGACCTGATCGTCGATTTTACAGCGGAGTACTCGAAAAGGTTTGAGGTAATCGTCACGGCGCCGAATCGATCCGAGCTCGAATGACGCCCAAGCGCCGTCAAGACGAAAAAAGGCCTCTTTTAAATCCCGCGCCATCGCTAATTCCTCCTTCGAAAATGGCATAATGCGCATCTAGTTAAACACAAACCGCAAATTTTACCATTCGTCCATTTCTGCCCATTCGCCGAAGCGGGCTCAGTGTACCCGCTATCGGTTAGTAGGCGTGTCGCCGTAAGTGAAAGCCGGCTCATGGCCGCTGGGATATTCTTTTCAAGCTTGGGTAAGTTTGGTATCATCAATGCTTAGAATGGAAAAGCAAAGCTCGGACAACAAACTCCGGGAGTTCTTTTTGAATGCGGTTCGCCAGAGTTTCTGGCAACTCGGCATCTATGATGCAACGGTCGCCGGCTACGTCGCTGACGTGTTGACCGATTTTGCCCGTACCGATAGTCTTTATCGCCTCCGTTCGCGGGCGGGCCGGAAGATTGAAAGTGTTGTTGAGATGCTGGCGCATGAACCCGAGGCGCCGGCCAACGAAAACCAACTTCTACGCGAGCGAGAAACCCGGAAATACGTCGGCGATTACGCTCTTTTCATGAGCGGAATATTTCGTACATATGTGGAAGGCCGCGGTTTCCTCAATTATTACATCAAAGAAGGTAGTCGCTCCTATTGGACTGTTTCGGAGTTGGACGTATCGCTCTACCGCACGGGTTTCATTCTGTTCCAAGAACTTTCAACCAAATTTGAATATTATTCTGGCGCGCTGGATTACACGCGCAAGGCCTATTTTGCCGCCCAACCGGGAGAGGATCCTTTCGCTGGTTTTCTGCGGCAAGTGGATGGTTGGATGAAGGTCAACCTCACTGAAAATTGATTGTGACGCCAGCTATCCTGACCCGCCTGCCAGCTTTTTAATCGAATCGTGAAGCGGTTTTTTCTAACGGTACTTGCTCTGATCGCTACTGGCTTGCTGTTTGGCGGGTTCCTGGTAGCTCATATCTTTCGCGCCACCTCGGAGAATTCTCAGCCAGTCGAACTGCGAGTTGAGCAGGGAGAGCCCTTTGCGGCTGTGGTCCGCAAACTGCGCGCTCAGCGAGTGATCCCAAACGAAAAGCTATTCTCATTATGGGCGCGGTTAACCGGCTCGGATAAAAAGATTCAGTGGGGTGTTTATCGTTTCGATCCTTCCTTGGCGCCGCAAGAGGTTCTACAGCGCTTGGTTACCGGCAAGCGGGTGTTTTTAATGGTGACCATTCCAGAAGGATTGACGATCAAGGAAATCGCCGAGCTACTCGCAAAAATGCGGATCGCTGATCGCGAGAAGTTTCTTGCAGCCGCTGCGGATCCGGAGTTATTGGCAACTCTTGGCTTACAGGACAAAGGGCTGGAGGGTTACTTATTTCCAAACACGTATCAATTTACGCCGATGACTTCTGAAAGGGAGATTATCCTAACCATGGCGGAGCAGTTCCGTAAAGCATCTGAACCCATTTGGGCGCAACTCAGTAGCGGTCACAATTTAAACCGCCACGAGATCATCACTCTAGCTTCGATCATAGAGAAAGAAACCGGCGTCGAAGCTGAACGGCCGTGGATTTCGGCGGTTTTTCACAATCGGCTCAAACGGAATATGGCTTTGCAAAGCGATCCAACGGTGATTTATGGTTTGAAAGAATTCGATGGCAATTTAACCCGCAAAGATCTTAAAGATCAAAATCCTTACAACACCTACCGGATTCCGGCATTGCCGCCCGGGCCGATCTGCAATCCGAGCCTCGCGTCCATCAAAGCGGCTTTGCGACCGGCTGATGTGCCCTACCTGTTCTTTGTTTCAAAGAACGACGGCACGCATATATTTTCACAAGACTTGGAGTCGCATAATCAGGCGGTGCGGACCCATCAACCCGTTCGCGAGGTCACATCAGCGCCTCGCAAAACGTCTGGCCTCCGTTAGGCGCGCGCATTTATGCCATCCCGTTGAAATGTTATAGTCCAGCGTTATGCATGGCTATGTCGGCAAACAGGAATATGGATCGCCGGAGGATTTCGTTCATCGTCTAGTTCGACATTTGCGCAATCACGTCGTTTGGGATTCCCTGCTTACTTTTTCTCCGCCCGTTTTGGCCCTCCTCTATTTGCTTGCTGTCGTGTATCGGGGGGCATGGATTCCGGCGCTTCCGCTGCTTTTGCTGGCTTTAGCAGTGATTGTAATCGGACTGCTCGCGGTTATTCTTCGAATTCGTCCGCGAGTGCTGTCAATGCCGGCGGCAGCGCGCCTGGTCGATGATAAGGCAGACGCGAAAGATCGTTTCGTAACATTGGCCACGATAGAATTATCGCCCTCATCCGAGGCTATGCTGGCTCGTCTGCGGCGTGAAGCGATGGGAATGTTGAGTCGCGTTGAGATAAGACGCGACTTCCCTTATCAGCTCAAGCGGCCCTTCTACTGGTCGACAATCGGTTCGCTCGCACTAATCCTCCTGTTCCATTTGCTTGTAAACAGCAGCTTCACGAAATCTGGCGTGTCGCCGCAGCAGCGGATTCGTGACTTAGCAGAGCAAATGATACACCGCCCGCCGCTGGCGGAAATTGCTCGCGGCCTGCAATCGCTGGCCGATAAGCTTGATAATTTACAAGTTGCGTCACAGGAAAAGCAATCGTTGATTGACGAGATGCAGGAGCAGATCGAACGACAGCAAGACAGAGAACAGGAGCAGGATAATCAAAATCTCCTAAGTGACGCCAGCAGTACGTTGAAGAGTCTTGAACAAGAGACCGCCGGCGGAGGCCAGCAGGAACAAAAAAAGGACAGTGGCGGTGTGCAGAGCAATGCTTCACAGGAGGGCCAAGGCGAAGGAAAGACGAGCCAAGGCGGCGGTGGCGACTCCAAGGGCGAACTGTCCGCGCAGTTAAATCCGGAGATGAAAGACGGAAAATCGGCGCAGGGAGATCCCCAGGGGAAAGGACAAGAAAAAAATTTAGGCGATCAAAAAGAGCAGAAGGCTAGTCAATCGGACCCGAACAATCCCGAGAAGACGACTGATGAATCCGCAGGTAAAATGAAACAAAACTCGGAAGGGAGGTCAGGTAAGAACAGATCTGAAGAGATGCCCAAGGACGGACCACCGGCCGAGCGTTACCGTCAACCGGGCGAGCAAGGCCCGGATGGCATCAAAGGGGCTAAGTATGTGACCGTGCAGTTGCCGGAGGAAATTGCCGCTGATAGCAGCGGCATGACGACATCGAGCAAAGACGGCACAGAAAATAGAAATCGACCAAAACTACCGGTTAGCAATGTGCCATTACCCGCTCACGTGCCTGAGGCTCCGGCGGAGAAACAGCGAATGCCACTCGAGTACCGCGACCTTATCCGCTAGATCAGAAAGGCAGTTCGATGGAGCCAGAAAAATTTCAGGAGTCGTTCAAAGGTTTGGAAGCGGAGGTGCGAAAGGTCATCGTCGGTCATGACGATACGATTCGCAAAGTGCTAATCGCGTTTTTTGCCGGCGGGCACGTCTTATTGGAAGGCGTGCCGGGTTTGGGGAAGACGTTACTCGTGAAAACCCTGAGCCACGCTTTGGGCGTTTCTTTCAAGCGCATTCAATTCACGCCGGATCTGATGCCGTCAGACATCGTCGGGACGCAGGTGTTGGCGGAAATTAACGGCCGCAGGGAGTTCCAGTTTAAACAAGGACCGATCTTCGCGCATGTGGTGCTCGCCGACGAGATCAACCGCGCCACGCCTAAGACGCAATCGGCGGTTTTGGAAGCCATGGAAGAAAAGCAAGTGACCGTCTTCGGCGAATCCCACATTCTCGAATCGCCGTTTATGGTTTTGGCCACGCAAAATCCCATCGAGCTGGAAGGTACCTATCCCTTACCGGAGGCTCAGCTCGATCGATTTTTTTTTAAACTCCTGGTTGTACCGCCGACTCCAGCCGAATTGAGAGAGATATTGAAGCGCACTACCGGGATCGAAACGGTGGATATGCAAGAAGTTTTGCCCGAAGATGGCGGCAAGCTGATCAATGAAATGAAGCAGTTGCTGCGGCAGGTATTAATCGCTCCGCCGATCGAAGACTATGTCGTGCGACTGGTGCATGCCACCCAGCCCCAGCCGCAAAACTCGCCAAACTCGCCGGTGCGGCAATACTTGCGCTTCGGCTCGAGCCCGCGCGGCGCGCAGTCGGTTATTCTGGGAGCAAAAGGTCACGCTCTGGCTGACGGTCGAGTTCACGTCAGCTACGAAGATGTGGAGAATGTACTCTACCCGGCGCTGCGGCACCGAATCATTTTAAATTTCCAAGCCGAAGCGGAGAATGTTACCGCAGATCAAATCATGGCTGAGGTCATGAAGCAGGTGCGGCGAAATTAGCGTCGAGGCTTACTCACCTTACCACTTCGTTAAACGAAGTTGATTTTACGTGCCTGCTAACAAGCGCCGCGGCGCTATTTGATCTTGTTCTTGATCGGCGGGATCGACTTTAGATAGTCGGCGATAGCCAGGGCGTCTTCCCGCCGCATGTCTTTATAGCCGTGCGGGGTTCCCTGGATGACCTCGGACATGAGACCCTGCACATTATCGAAGTCTGGTTTTGTCCCCGTAATTAGTAGCTCGGCAATATCTTCGCGTTTCCAATCGCCGATACCGGTTTCTTTGTCAGATGTAATGTTCGGCACCTCTTCTCCGAGCGGGCCATTTTTAGCGATGGTGCCGGCAAGGTATTGCGAACGGTTTGGAACGCCAATCGAGTTTCTTGACGTGTGGCAATCGCCGCAAATCGACACGTGATTAACCAGGTAACGCCCGCGTTCGACCCCGCTCTTTGGCGCTTGCGCGGGCGAATTCGATGAACCGCCAAAGACTTTGAGATAAACAGGCACTGCCACGCTGCGCACCAAGGGCACCCACGTCTTCAGATCAGGCGTCGTTTTTTTCACCGGTTTCAAAGTCCTCATGTAAGCGAGCAACGATTTAAGATCTTGCTGAGCCATGCCGGAATAGGCTTCGTACGGCATTACGGGCAACAACCGGCTGCCGTCGCGCCTGATCCCGGCGTTCATAGCGTCATGAATTTGCTGATCGCTCCAATCTCCCAATCCGGTTTCTTTGTCTTGAGTGATGTTTGTGCTGAACACGGTGCCCAAGGGAATCGGAAACGCACGGCCGCCGGTATGGTAAGTTTCTTTTGGCACAGTATGACAGGCGCAACCGCCTGCGATGGCGAAGAGGTACTGGCCTTGGGCAACGAGATCCTTATTGGCCTGAGCATTGACCGTCGCTGCTGCCATAAAAAACCCGCCGACTGTGAGTAATAGAACTCGCGTCATCCTCCGCATCCGTAGTACTTGTCGCATGTGTTAGCCTGAGGCCTCCTCGCGAACTTTGTTATCCAGAAAACTCAACGTACCGTGAAACACCCTGTTGATGGTCGCTTGCTCTCCGGCTCGCTCCAGTAAGCGCATGACAAATCCGTTGAGGGCGTCGTATTCGAGCGGCTTACGTGCTTCCAGATCCTGCAGCATCGACGTTTTGAAATCGCCCAAGCCCTTGGAAAAAGCCAGTGTTTGATCAAATAGTTCGGTCTTCAGGTCGATGCCGCGAATGCGCGCCGCGGCTTGGACTTCTTTCATGCAGTCCAAGGCAAGATTGGTGAGAGCTTCCGACTCGACGATCTCACGAACCGTGGAGCGGGTTAAGCACGAAATGGCGCAGAAGGGCGCATTCCACAGCAGCTTTGCCCACTGAACTTGCTCGATGGCGGCGCTGATCGCGCATGGGATCGCCGCGCGCGACAGCCTTTGCTCGACTCTGTGAGCGGTGTCGCCCGGATGACCGCTAATCGGTCCGAGAACGATCTTCCCCCCGGACGAATGCTGGATCACACCCGGGGCCGACACCTGTGCGCCGATATAAACCACGCCGGCCAAAGTTCTTTCCGTGCCCCAAAATCCGGCTATCTTGTCGGGATTATCGATGCCATTTTGAAGCGAAAGAATGGCCGTTTGTTTGCTGATCATTGGGGCCAGCGCCGCTGCCGCTTCAGTTGTATCGTAAGACTTGACGCAGAAGAGCACCAAATCCATCACGCCGGCATCGGCAGGCGAGTCGGTAAACAACCCATTGCGCACGCGCAGATCGCCATTGAAGCTTTCGATGCGCAATCCGCTGCGGCGCAACCCTGGCAGATGTCTTTGTCGGGCAATGAATACGACATCATCGCCGGCAGCGGCAAGTTTCGCGCCGAAGTATCCGCCCACCGCTCCTGTGCCCATCACCGCAATTCGCATGTTTGTCCCTGGCGATGTTCGACTGTATTCTCGGCTCTAGCCGATGTCAATTTCACACCCGTCATAAAGCGCCGCGATTTACGCTTTAATTGTGAATGTGTTATGAAAATCTGCCATGGAAAAGATTGATCCGCAGCACGATCATTTGAAACTAGAGCAGTATCGCCCCGGGCAGCAAGTCATCTTTCGAGGAAACACCTATACTATTCAGCGGCGGACGACGCTTGCTTCGGGGGAAGCGGCCGTCGTGCTGCAGGGCGACAAAGACCAGTTCGTGGTCGGCGCAAATCAGTTCTTTGCCGGAATAAAGTAATTCGGCGCGCAAAGTCAATCATTTATCTAGTGAATAGGAGAACAGCATGGGAAAAATCCGTTTGACACTGGCCTGTTGGGACTACGATCGCACCCGCGCGCTACAAGACGGCAGAGTCGAAGTCGAAGGCGTTGATTTGACTTATTTGCCGTTGCGAGTGGAAGAGACCTTCTGGCGAATGCTGCGCTACGGGGAGTTCGATGCAGCGGAGATGTCGACTGGTTCTTACCTTATGTCGCGGGACAAAGGCGCGCCCAAGTTGATTGCGATCCCGGTCTTTCCGTCCAAGACATTCCGGCACTCCTGTATCTATATCAACACTGATTCCGGCATCAGAAAACCAGCCGATATGGCAGGAAAAAAAGTCGGGGTACCCGAATATCAGATCACCATGGCTACCTGGGCGCGGGGCATCCTGCAGCATGAATACGGAGTTCCTCCGGAAAAGATGAAATGGTTTACCGGGGGTGAAGAGCACCCGGGTCGAGAGGATAAGGTGAGCCATAACTTGCCGACCAATATCGATATCCGACCGATTCCGGCGGGGAATACACTTTCAGGCATGTTGGCAACGGGCGAGATCGATGCGATGATCTCAGCGCATATGCCATCGCCGTTTGTTAGACGTCATCCCAAAGTGCAGCGGCTGATACCAAATTTTCGCGAGGTCGAGCAAGACTACTTCCGTCGCACCAAGATCTTTCCTATCATGCACACCGTGGTGATTCGCGAGGAAGTTTACGAAAACAATCCTTGGATCGCGCAGAGCCTATTCAAGGCTTTCAACGAGTCCAAGAAGTTATGCCAGGAAAGCATGTACGAATTCTCCGCGCTCAAATATATGCTGGCGTGGTCCATCGATGAGATGGAAAAAGAGCGCGAGGTTCTCGGCGATGATCCCTGGGCGTACGGCCTGGAAGCGAATCGCCATATTCTAGAGACGCTTGTGCAGTACACTCACGAGCAAGGACTGATCAGCAAGCCTGTGGATGTTGATACGCTTTTTGCCAAAAGTACTCTGGAGGAATTTAAAATTTAGCGAGCCGCAGAACAACGGCGACGACTATATGGCCGACGAAAAGAACGAGACGCTTGAAGAAAGCAAATGGTGGATCGATCGCGGCCCGGTTAAGGAACGCGAAA
Source organism: uncultured delta proteobacterium (assembly GCA_963745835.1). Taxonomy (GTDB): domain Bacteria; phylum Desulfobacterota; class Binatia; order UBA9968; family UBA9968; genus WHTF01. The sequence continues at coordinate 167,229 of CAVUZH010000020.1, read as the reverse complement.
AGCCGCTAGCTCCCGTACCCGGAATTATCGAGAAGTGGGCCTACGAACTGCTCAGGGGTTACAATCAGGATCAGGCGGCGAAGAACCTCGTCGATATCAACGCGCGACTGCTCAAGGAACTGACGGTCCGGCCTGGAGAATGGGGCTACTTTTCGATGGACGTCGGAACCTATCCGCCGGAGAAGTTGGCCAAAATCAAAACCGGCTTGCCGTTACCTCCTGGGGCCCGGGGGCTGATCGTTGACGCCGGTTATTCTGTGCGGGTTGTCATCACCGGCGAACCCGTTGGCGAGCGTTATGTGGATATCAATTTCACCGATGCGCCGGCACTGGATTATTGGGTCGATGGACAATTGGTCCGAGAGCGAGTTTTCTCAAATGTTGGCGAGGCGCTCAAGAGAATTCGCGCCGAATTGCCCAACTACCTCAAGAAATCTGAATAGACTAGCGCCGTCAGAAAAGCTGTATGCTGGGATTCTGAAACTCTTTCGCCATTAGCCGCCGGCCGGCAGTTCGACAGGCAATTCCTTTTTCCCGATAATTGAGCGAAGCGTTCAAGAGCCCGAACTTTAAGCGTTTCTACTTTTGGTTCGTCTTTGCTTGGCGGCTTCACGCAGCGGGTTGTCGCGCGGAATTGGCATGAGCGATGTCACTTCGAGCCCGTATCCGCGGAGCCCGACCAGGTGCTTCTTATTATTGGTAAGTAGCCGCATCTTACGCACGCCCAAGTCGCGCAGTATCTGCGCGCCAATCCCGTATTCTTTGAAGTCCGCGCGATAGATAAATGAAAGATTGATATTCTTTTGTTGCTTACCCTGAACTGTGGGGTAGGTAACCATTGCCGGACTTAAGCCTTTGTGCTCAGGTTGCAAATAGAGGATCACGCCTTTGCCTTCTCTGGCGATGATTTCCATTGAACTCTGAATGACCCTGCCTGTGTTGAGCAGCTCGAAGCCGAAAACATCGCCTGGGACGTATTTCGTGTGAACTCGCACTAGAGTTTCTTCTTTTGGAGAAATATGACCTTTAATCAATGCAAGGTGCTCACTTTGATCGACGTGAGTATTATAAACGATCGCCTGAAACTGCCCGCCCATGCGCGTCGGCAGTGGCGCACTCGCCGCCTGATAAACCAAGGAATCGTAGTTAAGTCGATATTGGATCAGGTCGGCAATTGTCACTACTTTCAACTTGTGCTTGCGCGCGAACCTCATCAGATCCGGTTGGCGCGCCATCGTACCGTCATCTTTCATAATTTCGCAGATGACTCCAGCGGGCTTCAGACCGGCTAAACGCGCCAAATCAACCGAGCCCTCAGTCTGACCTGCTCGTACCAAAACGCCACCATTGCGCGCGCGCAATGGAAAAATATGTCCCGGCGTAACTAGATCTTGAGGCTTGGCATCGTCTTCGATGGCGTCAAGGATCGTCTTGGCCCGGTCAGCCGCCGATATTCCGGTGGTGATACCGAGCACGGAGTCGATCGAGACCGTAAACGCGGTGCCGAACGGAGAGGTATTTTCCGACACCATCATAGAAAGATTCAACAATCTCACCCTTTCCTCAGTTAGGGTGAGACAAATCAGGCCTCGGCCGTGAGTTGCCATGAAATTTATTGCCTGGGGAGTGACTTTTTCCGCCGCCATGCACAAGTCCCCTTCATTCTCGCGATCTTTGTCATCCATAAGGATGACCATCTTCCCACGGCGAATGTCATTAATCGCTTCTTCAATAGTAGCCAGAGGCATAGTGACTGACTTTAGCATCTTGCCTGGCTTGGTCAAACAGTCCTCCTGCTACCGCGACTCTCGGTGTTCGTCTGATGGTAAGAGCAATTCTTTGGCTAAAGCGGTTGAATGTGCACCTTAGCAATAATGCGAATCTGTTATACCGAAAAACGCATTAAGGCACTGTTGACTTTCATTCGATGAATGTTAGCGTAAAGATGGTAAATAGATTGAAATCCACCTATCACATGAAAAAAAGCCTCATGGTTTCGGCGATTCTGATATTTTTCACGTTCGGCGCCTTTACCATGAGCCTCGCGTACGAGCCTGCTTCGGAAGGGCCGTTATACACCACGGCCTCGTCCGATCACGCCTCCGGCGACGGTTTATTAGGATCCGACACATTTCCCGAGAGACTGGCAGTCATCTGTCTGAGCGGTGATGTTCCGCGATCTGCACAGCCGAACTTTCAAACTTATAGGATCAATTACGTCCGGGTTGTCGATCCAGTTAAACTGGCCTTTTTCTTAGAGAACCACGTGCCCAAGGTTTCCCTTCAGATTCTCCAGTCAGTGCTGTTGATTTGATTTTTCTCGTTAACTGTCGGCTTCGCTCGATTTAGCCCCGCTCCGGCGGTGCTATTCAGTGGCGTTGAAGTTCTTGCAGTATCCGTCTGCCGTCAGACGCAGGCGTGATCGCCACGAACACTGTTTCTATTGCAGAATGGAGGTTTTCCGTGATTGCGAAAAAACGATTCGAGGCACAGGTTTCGAATAATGTTTCGAATAATCATAGCCAAGGTCGGTCGCCTTTTTGGGCCAAGAGCCCTGGACATTCCAATGCCGCGTCTGAAGAAAAAGCATTTGCTGTTTTTCAATCTGACATTCTCATTCCTGAGCAGTTTCTTGCGACTTATCAAAGAACCTTCCGGTTGGATCCTGAGAAGGTGCTGATGCTGGCGGTTTTGCAGGACGCTGTTACTTGCTTTCAGGAGAATATTGCAGCAACGTGCAAGAGAAAGCGGGCGCTTTATCAAGAGGCCGAGGAATGGTTTGACGCAGAGGACAAATCCTACCTTTTCTCGTTCGAGAACATTTGCGAGGCGCTCGGCTTCGATGTCAGCTACTTGCGGCAGGGGTTATTGCGCTGGAAGGAAAAGGCGGCGGAAAGACAAAGCCGCCAGCCTGTAACGCGCGCTGCCGGCTAGCAAACGTCAGGATCAGCGGTTTGCTTGGAGATCGGTGATTCGGGGTGTGAGTCGCCAGGCGGCGATCGGCTAAGAACATTCGCGGAAAAAAACCGGCGCGAGAAACCGCGAATAGCGTCCAGGCGCAAATCATTGTCGGGCTTACTCATCTTCTAAACTGCTAGCCGCATCAAATCGTCTGTCGTTGAGGAACCAAGCCATATGAAAGTAGGATTGATCGGCCCCCGTGGTGCCGGTAAGACGACTATTTTTAATATGCTGACGGGGCTAAATGCCCAGATCGGCGGCTTCGCCGGCAAGGAAGAAGTCCATCTGGGTGTCATAAAGGTTCCTGATCCCCGAATCGATAAGCTTTCCCAAATCTTCAAGCCTAGAAAAACAACCTATGCCGAGATTCGCTTCACTGACTTTCCGCCAAGTCAGGGGGAGGACAATCTCAAAGCCAACAATGCGAGTAGCACAGATGCGCGAGGTCGATGCCATGGCTCTGGTCTTGGGTAACTTTGAGGCCGATGCCAAACCTATTAGGGAGCTTAACAATCTTCTCACGGAGATGATTCTGGCCGACCTCGGGATCATCGAAAATCGCCGCTCCCGTCTCAAGAAAGAAAAGGCGCGCCCGCTTGAAGAGAATTTGTTGGAGCGCGCGGTTACCGCTCTGGAAAACGAAGAAAGCCTCCGAAACTTGACGTTCACTCCCGATGAAGAGAGTTTGCTTGCCGGTTTCGGGTTTTTGAGCCGTAAGCCTCTGCTTGTGCTGCTGAACCAGTCGGAAGAGCAGGCTGGGCAGCCGCTGGATTCTAATTATTTGGAAGAATTGAAACGGCGCGGCTTGGAGGGTCTGGCGCTGGCGGCCAAGGCCGAGATGGAGATCGCGCAATTGGACGAAGCTGATCGCGTCGCTTTTCTTAAAGAGATCGGCATAGAGGAACCTGCGCGAGACCGGTTCATTCGCGCCTCTTATCGCTTGCTCGATCTGATCAGTTTTTTTACATCCGGAGAGGATGAAGTCCGAGCCTGGACCATTACTCACGGAACCGTAGCGCGCAAAGCCGCGGGCAAGATTCACAGCGATATTGAGCGTGGCTTTATTCGAGCCGAAGTCGTCGCTTATGACGACTTCATGGCGCTTGGCAGCGAGTCCAAATGCAAGGAGGCCGGTAAGCTGCGTCTCGAAGGTAAAGATTACGTCGTGAAGGACGGTGACATCGTTCACTTCCGCTTCGCCGTTTAGCCAGGATCTTGATCACTATCCCCCGCCCGCCACCGATTTATGAGTCGCCTCGGACCATCTCAGCATCAAAAAGATCGCCAACCGGAGCGACGTTCCTCTATAAGTAGTTTATCTTACAATCAGAGAAGCTCGTTATCCTAAACACCTCCGGTCAAATGCCCCCAAAGATTCTCGTCCGAGGTTAAAGGCATAGCTTGTCTTGGCCAAATTCTTTTGTTAGTCCTGCCCGTGTCCTAAAAAATGACTGAAAGGCTAGGCATGAAAACTTTAATTCAAGGCGGATTCGTAGTCGGATTTGACGGGACACAACATGAGATCATCAAGGACGGCCTGGTCGTCTACGATGGCAATCGAATCGAATTCGTCGGCAAAGACTACTCTCAAGCTGTAGACAGAAAGATCGATGCCAAGGGCTGCTTGGTTTCACCCGGCTTCATCGACACTCATTTCCATTCGGGAATCAATGCCAGCGATTACATTCTGAATGATTCCACGAAATTGGATTTCTTCGCGGCCAATTATCTAGCTCACGGCGGGCCGACTCGTGAAGGCTCTCATTCCGCTCACTTAAAAGATGTCGATGTTGGCCAGAGGTTTTCCTTGATCCATCTAATAAAGAGTGGGGTAACGACTACTTTTGAGATCGGCGGTCCGGGCGCAGAGCCGGAGCGATTCGTCGACATGGTCGACGAGGTCGGCATCCGAACGGCCACCGGCCCGAGCTACAAGAACGTCAGTTTTTTTCACGACCCCGAGGGCCGCTTAGAGTACGACTGGGATGAGGCTCGCGGCAGCGAAGGCTTGAAAAACGCGGTCCAGTTCGCAAAGCAATTTGATGGGGCTTGCAACGGGCGCATGAGTGCTATGTTGTTTCCCGGACACGTCGATTCCTGCACACCTGATTTGCTTAAACAAACGAAAAAAGCGGCAAACGATGCCGGCATTCGAATTCAGATCCATGCGACGATCAATTTGTTCGAATTCCATACCGTGATGCAGCGTGAACGCTGCACGCCTATCGAGTTGCTGCAAAAGATCGGCTTCTTGGATCCGCAGGTTTCTCTTTCTCATTGCATTTTCATCAGCGGCCATAGCTGGCTTGCGTATCCATATGGCGATGATCTTAAGATTATCGCCGATTCGGGCGCTTCGGTTGCCTACAGCCCGCTCAAATACCTGAAGCTAGGTATCACTATGGAGTCCTTCGACCGTTATCTCAAAGCTGGAATCAACATGGGCATTGGAACCGACACTTTCCCCAAAGATATTCTGTCGGATATGCGTTACGCTGCGCTCGCGTCGCGCGTCGCCGACAAGAGCTTCATGTCCGGCCACCCGCGAGACGTGTTCAACGCGGCGACCTTAGGCGGCGCCAAGATGCTCGGGCGCAACGATATCGGAAGATTAGAAAGAGGGGCCAAAGCCGATATTGCGATCGTCAATCTCCGCGACCTCACCTTTGGCGCGGTCCGCGACCCCATTCGATCGTTGATGGAAAACGCCGTCAGCCGCGATGTGCGAACCGTCATCGTCGACGGCGAAAGACTGGTGGACGATTACAAATACCTTCGCCTGGATGAGCAAGAGCTACTCGACAAAGTTCAGAAAAAAGGGGAACAAGTCTGGGACAGTGTTCCGAAATGGCATTGGACCGGAAAGAGCATCGATGAAGTGGTGCCGCCGAGCTTTAAAATGAAATAATCCTAGAGGCTGGTTAGAAGACGTAGACTAGAACTTGCCTCTCGTCCATTCGGCAAAAGCTGGTTTCCTAAGGTAGACCACTCGGCCGGACATTTACGTGCCGCGGTTAGCGACCGAACCCGCTATCTCCCATCCGGACCGCCGGAATCGGCGTCGTGGTAAGTCGATGCATGCTCGCGGTTTCACGTCATCAAAGTTGCGGTTCGGCATTTAACGAGTCTTGCGGCTTCAAACGTTAGCCCATTTCGGTTGAACTCTTATTCGAGGAAAGATATAGCACAGACAACCAGTTCAACTGAGAGGAGTAAATCGTGTCGGAATTATCAGAGATCAAAAAAAAGCTCGCTATGTCGTCCCGCATGTTGTTCAACGCCGGATTAGTCGATTACAGCGGTCATATTAGCGCGCGTATTCCCGGGTCTGATCACCTTGTTATCCTGCCACACCCGGTAAGTCGCGCTACGGTAAAACCGGACGATATGGTGATCACCGATTTCGATGGGAAATTGATCGAAGGCAAATACAAAGCGCCGTCAGAGGTTAATATGCACGCGCGGGCCTATAGAGCCCGTAGCGATATCCAAAGTGTCGCTCATCTGCACAATCATATGGTTGCCATCCTGAGCATGGTTGACAAACCGTTCTATCCAGCTTCTTCCAATCCTGGCGCTTTTTTTGGCCCGGGACCATTACCTGTTTACATGGACCCAGCACTGATTCATACGATAGAGCAGGGCGACGCAGTGGCAAAAGCGCTTGGCGCCGCGGATGCCGTGATGCTGCGCGGTCATGGGTCGATGGTCGTCGCTCATTCGATCGAATGGGTATTCGCCGGATGTGTGGACTTGGAAGAAGCGGCGTCGCGGTTCTATAAAGCTTCATTGCTGGGACCTGTCATAATTTACAACGAGGACGAGACACAAAGGGTCATGAAACAGCGCCGCAAAGACTCGGTGGTTCAGAAGATCTGGGATCACAATGCTGCTAAGACAGAACTCGCCGGTTTGATGAAAGGGATCTAAACCACAGCACAATCGCCGTTCGAAGCGCTTAGAGGATGGTGAATACCGGCGCGGCGGAGGCCGAAAGCTCTATTCAATTGCCCCAGTGCTTTAACGGGAATCGTTCAATTGGGACCGTTTGGGCGCCGTAGGATCTGCTCTTGCCACTCATGCGCGGTGCCGCGTTGCGGCCCATCCCGCGTTGATTGACGATATTTCTTGCGTGAAAGAAACTCCCGTGATATAGCTTGCGATTCAATTTCACCCAGGAGTGTTTCCGCACATGTACGATGATTTTCTAGCACGAATCCTTGAGCCCGATGTTTTTCTGCCGTCTCAGTTCTACGGTACCGGCGGGCTGTCGCGTCAGCTTGACGGTGAGAAACGTTTGATGATCGCTATTTTGAAAGACGCGGTGGAGTGTCTAAATAAGTATCGCGGCGCGCGAAGTAATTTAGGAAATAGTCAGTATCAGAATGCCTTGGAATGGGTCGAGGATGAAGGCACCGAGTGGCTGTTTTCGTTTAACAACATCTGCGATCTTTTAGGATTTGATCCCGACTACCTTCGCAAGGTGCTAATCAAGAAAGAAGGCAGATACGCAAGTCCTGTACGTGGCAAGATCTATTCTTTTCCCGTCGCTAACAGAGCCGGTAGAGGCTCAGCGCCGACGAGCTCGTAGATTATTCAGTTCGTCTTTGGCAGTCTGCCCACGTGCAGAGTTCTCGCCGAGGATTTTGATCGCCTTTTCAAGATCGGCCATCGCCCGCTCGTCTTCGTCCTGCAACAATAAGGACCGAGCCCTATAGTAGTAGGCATCTCCAAGCCGGTCGAGATTTCCATAGATGGTGCCAAGCCGGGCAGGCGGTTTATCCCAGAGTGGCGAAAGCTGCTGAGCATTGAGATACGCGCCGGCCGCGGCGCGTAAGTCGTTCTCTTTTTCCAGTAATTCTCCGAGATAGAAGTAATTCAGCGGTTCCTTGGGTTCCATGCTGGAGGCCTTATCCAGCATAGCGCGGGCTGCGCCGAAGTCGCCCGAGTCGGTGTATAGCCGGCCGAGGTCGCGGTACAAACCTGCATCTTCCTGGTTAAGTTTCAGCGCCTTCTCATAGTTCGCTTTTGCTTGTGACATCTGGCCTTTATGATGCTGTGCCAGCGCTAAAAGATGAAACGCGGCGCTGTCGCCAGGCGTTTGCGCGACCAGTTTTTGAAATTCGTCGATTACCTTATCGGTCTCCTGCCGCGCCAAGCGAATAAGCACCTGAATCTTTTTAAGCTGATCAAAACCTTCGGATTTGCTTTGAACATCGCCGAGGGAGCGAATGACCAGTTGAACGTTGGCGACCCGCTCCTGGGTTATCGGATGAGTCATCATATAGGCCGGCACGTCTATCGGGTTTAAAGATCGCTCCTGATCCAGCGTCTTGAGAAATCCAAGCGAACCGGCAGGATCATAGCCTGCCGCTGTCATGTAACGTACTCCTAGGGTATCGGCTTCCATCTCCAACTGGCGACTATAGGCGATTTGACGAGTAGCAGAAACCGCTTGGCCAACGACGCCCGCTGCTTGCGCACCAGCGCCGCTACGAGCCAACAGAAGCATTCCCACCAAACTCAAAAGCGAAATCGCGTCCGGACCGGACTGGCGCGCCATATGACGTCCTTTGATGTGAACTATTTCATGTCCCATGACTCCGGCGATTTCAGAAGTGCTTTTCGCCCGTTCGATAAGGCCAGAGTAAAAGAAGACCGAACCGCCGGGCACTGCAAACGCATTTAGCTGCGGGTCTGCGATGACAAAGAACCGATACTCGAATGGTTGCGGACCCATCGCTGACAGAATCCGTTGACCGATGCGTTCGATATACCGTTCGATCTCCGGATTGTTTACGTAGGTAAAGTGCTTTTTTGCCTCGCGGCGAAACTCGCGGCTGATCCGTGTTTCCTCGTCTTCACCGGGCGGGCTGACACTCGGAAGCGGTGACCGGTAAGAAGCGCAACCTGTAATGAGGAGGCAAGTCACCAACAGCCAGGACCATAGCTTCTGGCATCCACCGGACCTGCAGGTTTGAATCACTCGAAGATTATAGTGAGGCGCCGGAGACGGTTCAACCGCGTTGCTCCAGCAAACGCTGAGCAGGTTGACGCTTTCTCATGGACCCCATATTCTGACTCGACCAACTCGAGGTATTTTCATGGCGCGTAAATTTGAAGTTCCGCCAGACAAGCTGTCCTGGCGTTGCGATTTATCCTATCTACCCTTCACGTGCACGGCGGAGATGACGCCGCTGGAGGACTTTATCGGTCAGGATCGGGCGATTCGCGCGATCCAATTCGGCCTCGGCGTCAATAAACCCGGCTTCAATATTTTTGTTACCGGGCTAACCGGAACCGGAAAAACCAGCATCGTCAAAGCCTTTCTCAAGAAAGCAACCGCCGAACGCGCTCCGGTTCAGGCTGATGCCGAATCGCCTGCGGACTGGTGCTATGTTTACAATTTTACCGATCCGGATCGCCCGCAGTTTATCAAGATGCGTCGAGGCTGGGGAAAGGTCCTGAAATCCGACATGGAACAGCTGATTCAATATCTGCAACGGGAAGGCAGAAGAGTGTTTGAAGGGGACGAATTCGCACGTGATCGCCAGTCACTCGTGGAAGAGCTGCAGAGAAAGCAACAAGGCCTGATGGAGCCGTTGATGGCCGAGGCCGACAAAAACGGCTTCACGTTGCGGATGACTCCATCCGGAGTTGCGCTGCTGCCAACGAAAGAAGGCAAACCGATGCAAGAGGCTGATTACCTCGCGTTGCCACCTGAACAGAAGAAAGCGCTGGAGGATAAGCGCTCTGAAATAGGCAAAAGGGTGGAAGAGACTTTGCGCGAAGGGAAGAAAGTAGAGCACGAAATCAACCAAAGACTTGAAGAGCTGGAAAAAAAAGCTGGCGAATACCTGGTCGCCATCCCGCTAGCGGAGTTGAGAGAAAAATATAGCGATAATCTAAAGCTGTTACGCTATTTCGATGGTGTGCGCGATCACATCTTGAACAGTCTACATCGCTTCAAGGCTGCCGAGCCTGATGCCGCCGCGGCACAGTTGCTGCCGGTGCAGATGGCGGAACCCGTAACCGACCCATTTCTTCCCTATCGGGTAAATGTCATCGTCGATAACAGCGACGTTCAAGGTCCGCCGATCATTGTCGAGACCAATCCCAGCTATCACAATCTTTTTGGTGTCGTTGAGAAAAAGCCGGTGGTAGGCGGTTACATAACTGACTTTACGCTCATTAAAGCCGGCTCTATGAGCAAAGCGAACGGCGGCTATATTGTTCTTTACGATCGTGATGTCCTGGCCAACGCGGGTGTTTGGGAAGCACTATTGCGGGTGATCAAGAATCGCGAGCTGCGGATCGAAGAGCCGGCAGCGTTTTTCGGTTGGGCGCCGCCCCAGGGACTAAGGCCGGAACCGATCCCCACCGATACCAAAGTCATCATTATCGGCGATCCTCACCTGTATCGCGCTTTGGCAAGCACCGATCCAGATTTCCGCGAGACGTTCAAAGTCAAAGCGGACTTTGACTTTCAAGTGGACCGTTCGCAACAAAACATCACCGCGTTCGCTTGTTTTATCAGCGATTACTGCAGCCGCGAAGGCTTACGCCATTTCGATACCAGCGGAGTGGCGCGAGTGATCGAGCACTGCGTCAGGATGGTCGAAGATCAGGAAAAACTCTCGACCCGTTTTAGCGATACCGTTGACCTGTTGATTGAATCGGAATACTGGGCCGGCAGAGAGAAAGCGGAACTGGTATCAGCCAAGCACGTCGAGCAAGCTATTCTCGAGAAGACCTTCCGCTTAAACCTTTTGGAGAAACGCCTGCAGGAATTGATCACCGACGGAACGATTCTGGTAGAGGTCCAGGGATCGGAGGTCGGACAAATCAATGGCTTGGCGGTCTACCAGATGGGTGATTTCAGTTTTGGCAAGCCGTCCCGCATTACCGCGAAGACTTACATGGGCCGGGGCGGGCTGGTCAATATCGAACGCGAAGCTAAGCTCAGCGGCAAAAGCCACGATAAGGGAGTTCTGATCCTGAGCGGCTATCTCGGCGGCAAGTATGCTCAGGAAAAACCCCTGTCGCTTTCGGCGAGTATCTGCTTTGAACAGTCTTACGATGGCGTTGACGGCGACAGCGCTTCTTCCACCGAGCTTTATGCAATTCTCTCGAGTCTCTCGGGCGTCCCGTTGAAACAGAATATCGCCGTCACCGGCTCAGTTAATCAAAACGGAGAAATTCAAGCGATCGGCGGCATCAATCGTAAGATCGAGGGTTTTTACGATCTCTGCCGGGTAAAAGGCTTGACCGGAGACCAAGGCGTGCTCGTGCCGATATCGAACTTGCGTAATCTGATGTTGCGCGCCGATGTCGTCCAAGCAGTGGCAGAGGAAAAGTTTCACATCTACGCGGTGCAATCCATCGACCAGGGCATCGAGGTGCTGACCGATGTTGTCGCCGGGACACGCAATACCGCAGGTAAGTTTCCAGCGGGATCGATCAACGCGTTGGTTGAACAAAAGCTGACGCACTTTGCCGAGCGGCAGCGGCAGATCAACGCAGCCGGAGTTCGGCACGATCCTTCGCTAACGACCGAAACCTAAACGCTTTGTTGATGGGGTCAGCCCACCGTGATTGCTCGGACTGATCAAACCGTTCCGGTCACCGGCGCGACTTGCGATCAATTCGCGTTACACTAAAAGTTAAGGAGCGGCAGCCGAAGAAATTGGTGCTCCGGTTTTGCCGTGTTTGCCCTAAGGAATTGATGAAATAAGGAGGCAACCGGCAACAGCCAACGGCTATCAGCCTTCGCAACGGAGGAAAAATGGATTTTGAGTTAACGGATGACTTAGTTGCGGTACGCGATCTGGCGCGGGAGTTCGCTGAAAAGGAAGTGGCGCCGACAGCGGCCAAGGACGATCGAGAGCATGCTTTTAGAGGTGACCTGGTAAAGAAGATGGGCGAACTCGGATTTTACGGTAGCGTGATCCCGGAAAAATACGGTGGCAATGGCATGGGGTTTCTTGCGATGGTGCTCATTACAGAAGAGATTGCCCGCGTTCATAGCGCCATGAGAGTTGCCATCAATATGCAAATCGGTCCGGCGCTCGCGTTGCTACAGTTCGCTAGCGAAGAGCAGAAGCAGCAGTGGATACCGCCCCTGGTGCAAGGGGACAGCATCGGTTGCTTTGCCATCACCGAACCTGACGCCGGATCGGATGTGGCGGCGATGCGCACGACGGCGACACGGGACGGCGATCACTATGCGATCAACGGCACCAAACTGTGGATCTCCAACGGGCCGGTGGCCGATGGCGGTCTGCTCTACACGTATACCGACCGTTCAAAAAAACATCGCGGCATGACTGCCTTCTATGCCGATCTGCGCCTGCCGGGCGTGACTCGAAAACCGCTCGAAACCATGGGCGCCCATTGTTCACCCCTGGGGGAGCTTACCTTCGAAAATTTTCGCCTGCCTGTAAACAATCGTCTCGGTGATGAAGGAGACGGCTTTAAGATCTGCATGTGGCAATTAAATCAGACCCGGCTCAACTGCGCTGCCGGCGCGTTGGGTCTCGCCCGCGCCGCCAAAGAAGCCGCGATTAATTATGCAAAAGAGCGCACTCAGTTCGGCCAAAAGATCGGCGAGTTTCAAATGAACCAGGACCTGATCGCACAGATGGTGGTGCATGAAGACGCGGCGCGCCTGCTCGTGTACCGCGCGGCGTGGCTTGCCGACCAAAAAAAGCCCAACAATCTCGAAACTTCGATTGGAAAATACACCGCGGCAGAAGCTGCGGCATTTGCCGTCGATGCGGCTATGAAGATCCTAGGCGCTTACGGCTATTCCACCGAATTCCCGGTTGAGCGTTACTATAGAGATGCCAAGTCCTATCAAATCGTCGAAGGCTCCTCGAACGTGCAGAAGATGATCATCGCTCAAGACGCGTTGGGATATAGAACTGCCAACCGATAAGCCAGATTACTCCTTTAACCAAGGGGAAATGAACAGACGAGGTTTTTTGCCGGAAAGATCGCGTTCGATTCGAACTCGAATATCATAAACTTCTTCGATCGTTCGTTCCGTCAAAACTTCCGCTGGCGATCCGTCGCAGTGAATTTTTCCTTTGTCGAGAATGATCAGGCGGGGAAAGAACAGCGCCGCGAGATTGAGATCATGCAGCGCGGCAACGATGGTCAGCCCGCGCTCTGAATTGAGTCGCCGCAGAAGCTCGAAGATCTGGATTTGATGCTTCAGGTCGAGAAATGCAGAGGGCTCATCCAGGAGTAATATTTCCGGCTGTTGCGCAAGCGCGCGCGCGATCATCACCCGTTGTTTTTCGCCACCGCTCAGTTCGTGGAAATAGCGATCGGAGAGGAAGAGCGAATCCGTGAGCTCCATGCTTGCACGGGCGACGTCGAGGTCTTCTTTGCCCTCGAGCGCAAACGCGCGGTGATAGCTGGCTCGTCCCATTAAGACGATTTCCGCTACCGTGTACGGAAAATTGACTCGGTTTTCTTGCGGCACAATGGCAAAAATCTTGCTCAACGATCGCCTGCCGTAACGGGCAATATCTTTGCCAGTTAACTTAATCTCTCCTCGCCCGCTCAGAATCCCGGAAAAAATCTTCAGGAGAGTCGTTTTCCCCGAGCCGTTGGGACCAAGAATGCCGACGATTTCGCCTCTCGCAACCGACAATGAGATGCTAAAAAGCACTGACCGATCTTTGTAAGCGAACGAGAGCTTACGGCACTCAATCGCCAGCGTCATAAAGCCAGCTTTCTTCTGCCCTCCCGGTAGAGCAAAAACAAAAAGAATGGACCACCAAAGAACGCGGTTATGATTCCCACTGGCAACTCCGCCGGCGCGAGCAGCACGCGCGCGACAGTGTCCGCCCAACACAGGAAGATTCCGCCGGCGAGAAACGAGGCCGGCAAAAGCAGGCGGTGATCGCTGCCGACCATCAGGCGCATCACGTGCGGGATCATCAGCCCGACAAAGCCGATCATGCCGCTTACCGAAACCATGGCGCCGATCATCAACGATGAAGCAACAAAAATCTGCCGCTGGAGAGATTTGGTTTCTACGCCCAATTGCATTGCTGTCACTTCTCCGAGAGTGATGAGGTTGAGTGAAACGCCTTTTGCCCATAGCCAGAGAAAACCACAAATGATGTAGGCCCAGATGAAAGCGACGGTCATATATGTGCGTGTCGACAGGCTACCCATCAGCCAGAAGAGAAGCCCTTGGGCCTGATAAAAATCGACTATGGAGTTCAGGAACATAATGACGGCTGCGATGAACGAGTTGAAAATCACCCCGGAGAGCAGCAAGTGATACGGATGAAGACGGCCGTGGAATAGTGAGAAACGATAAACCAATACCATGCTCATGAGCGCGCCGAGAAACGCCGCCAGTGGCACCCAAGAGATTTCACCAAAAAGACCTCCGCCGATAGGCACGAGCCAGTAAGGAAAAAAGATCAAACCCAAGATGCCGCCCAAAGAAGCGCCGCCGGAAACTCCGAGCATCTGCGGACACGCTAGCGGATTGCCGAGCAGCGCTTGAAGGACGACGCCGCAGGCCGCCATGCCGCCGCCGATGGCGACTCCCAGAAGAACGCGTGGAAGCCGTGCGCGAAAAACTATCTGAGCATCCGGATTGGCCGAAAACAGGTTACTCCAAACGTTCGCTAGGTTTACGCGAACCGGGCCAAATAACGTGCAGCCAACGACGGAGAGTGCCAGCAGAGCCAGCAGCACGCCGTTAACCCAAATCATTTTTCTACGGTCGAGAACTTTCACATCTGCTCTCACTATTTGGGCCGCGCTCGGATTTCGCGAAACATTCCGGATGCACCAGGCGGGCGATTTCTCGCAATCCCTCGCCGACGCGCGGGCCGGGGCGGAGAATTTTATCGGATTGATAGGAGTAGACGCGCCCATCTCTCACTGCGGGAATGGATTTCAGATCTCGCCAGTTCTTGATCGATGCCCCCCGCTCCGATCCCATACCGGCTTGGATAATAACCTGCGGCGCTTTGCCTACTACATATTCGTCGGGTAAATTGAGCCAGGGTTGCGCCGCATTGCCAGCGATATTTTCACCGCCGGCCAAAGTAATCAGCTCGTCGATATAGTTTTTACCTCCGACTGCGACCAGCGGCTGGAGCCCTACTGCCAAAAGTGTGGAGCGACGCGGCGCGGGTGCAACTCGACTCTTGGTTTCATCAATTTGACGGGTGATTTCATTTACGAGCTTCGCCCCCGCCTCCGCACGTCCCAACACCCGAGCTATGTCCTTGATCGAAGTCAGGATATCGTTCAAACTCGCCAGCGAAATCAGCGTAACTTTAAAACCCAAGCGTTCCAGCTCTCTAGCCTTAGTCGGGTCCGTAGCGCTGCTGACGCCGATCACGAAATCCGGACGCTTCGAAATGATGGCTTCAATACTGGGGCTCATGAAACCGCCGATTTTGGGAACTTTCCGCGCTTCGACGGGATAATCGCAATAGGTCGTAACGCCAACGACTTGAGGGCCGAAGCCGAGCGCAAAGAGCGTTTCGGTAACGCTTGGTGCGAGGGAAACGATTTTTTGCGGTTGGCGCTCCGCTGCCCCAGCTAATGGAACGAGCCCGCACCAGATTAGTAAGAACGCGCAAAAAAAAGAGACAGCCAGTATTCGTGGACAACAATTCATCTCAATCCCAGAGCTAGAAAGAATAGGACAGACGTCTCGCTCAATTCTCCAACGGCGCCAAACGTATCGCCGCTCACGCCGCCCAGCCGGCGGTGAAAATAGATTTTGCTTGCTATCGTAAAGAGCGCAACCCAGGCCATCATCGCTATTCCGACGCCGTGCAAGATCGCGGCAACTAAAAGCACGCTTATCAAAGTAGCCCAAAGAAATTGCTTGGCCGATAGGTGATCGATCAATGTCGCGCCCAGTCCCTGTTTTGCCGCGTCAGAACGATAGCCCAGGAGGATCATTGCCCAGCGGCCCAGAACCGGTGTCGCGAGCAGTGCGCGCCATCGTTCGACTTCGAGGCTTTCGATGGCATGGATCTTAAAAAATAGAACCAACACGATGGCGATGAGTCCGAAAGCGCCGGTGTGACTGTCGTCCATGATCCTGAGCATGCGTTCGCGATCGCCGCCGCCACCCAAGCCGTCAAAAGTGTCGCCGAGGCCGTCCAGATGAAGTCCCCGTGTCAGCAGCGCCATGAGGGTCACCAGAACCACGCTGACGAGGATCGCGCTTGCAAACGGCTCGAGCAGGAAGTTCGCCACCACCAAAATTGAGCCCAACAAGAAACCGACAACGGGAAAGAAAATAGCGGATTGTCCGATCTCATCGGCGCAGCGCTCGATGCGCTTGGGCCATGGGAAGAGAGTCAAAAATTGCAGCGCGGCGAAAAACGAACTCACGCGAAGCTTTCTTCCACGCCGGCAGACTTGAAGGTAGCCATCTCGCCCATGATCTTTACCGCGGCTTCAATCAAACCCATAAGGATACAGGCGCCGGTACCCTCGCCAAGGCGCAGCTTCAGATCGAAGATAGGTTTCAGCTCGAGCTGTTCGAGCATCTGCCGATGGCCTTTTTCGGCTGAAAGGTGGGATGCGATGAGGATATCTGGCACATGCGGAGAAAATCTTTGCGCGAGAAGCGCAGCGGCTCCCGCTACAAAACCATCCAAGACCGTAGGTATGCGCAACGCCGCTGCGCCTAAAATCATTCCCGTCATGGCGCTGATTTCTAAGCCGCCGATTTTGGCGAGAACATCAAGGGCATCATGGACGTCGGGCCTATTTGTTTCCAAACCTCTCTCGATGGCGGCAATTTTTCTTTCTAGAGTTGTATCGTCGATTCCCGTGCCCCTGCCGACCACATTGGCCGGGGCAGCGCCGGTGATTGCGCAAAGAATGGCTGCGGCGCTGCTGGTATTGCCGATTCCCATATCGCCGGCGCTCAGAACAAAGACATTTTCCCGGGCGACTTCGCCGGCGAGATGAATACCTAACTCCAGTGCCCGTTCCGCCTCGCCGTGAGTCATCGCGGGTCCGCGGGCGAAGTTGGCCGTACCGCGCCGAATTTTATGGTGGCGTAAGCCCAGGGATCCGGTGAAGTCATGATCGACGCCGACATCCACGATCTCGGTCTCGACGCCGTGATGGCGCGCCAAAACGTTGATTGCGGCGCCACCGCGAAGGAAGTTGTACGTCATTTGCGCCGTGACTTCTCTGGGATAAGCGCTCACGCCTTCGTGTGTGATGCCGTGGTCTGCGGCAAAAACAAAAAGCATTTTGCGCCCTAGCCTCGGCGGAACTCTGCCCTGAATAACCGCGATCCGGCGCGCTAGCACTTCTAATTCTCCCAGACTTCCCTGTGGCTTGGTCAGAGAGTCGAGGCGCTCCTGCGCGACGCTTTCAATCGAACGATCAAGCGGGCGGATTTCTTTGAGCGTCTCGGCCAAGGTCATAGGGTTGTTTTCTTGACGATCATGGGAATGCCGGCAACCATAAGAACGACTTCGTTTGCTACTGTAGCCATCCGTTGGTTGGCCCAGCCTGATAGATCGCGAAATTGGCGCGCCAGCGAATTATCTGGCACGATGCCCCAGCCGACCTCATTGGTCACCAACATAAGATGGAAGTCCAACTGCCTCGTGGTCTCGACAAGTCGTTCGACTTTTTCCCGCGCATATTTCATCTCGTAGGCAAGCAGAAGATTGCTGAGCCAAAGGGTTAAACAATCCACCAGAGCGCAATCCATTCGGGTGCGCTGCGCTAAAAGCGTTGCGGTCAATTCCAGCGGTTCTTCGATGGTCACCCAGTCATTGCCGCGTCGTCTTTTATGTTCCGCGATGCGCTGACACATTTCTTTGTCCCGGACTTCTGCGGTGGCGATATAGAGCAATCTTGGTCCCAATTCTCGTGCGCGCTGCTCGGCATAACGGCTTTTTCCCGAGCGCGCGCCGCCGGTGATTAAGACAATGTTTGTTGCCATGGGAACACTTTATTACAGATGCGTCCATTCGCTCAGTGCCCCGAGCAGCCGGCGATTGTCTTTTCTGCGTCGAACTGCAACACGAAAGAAACCGCCGCTCAGTTCTGCAAAACCGTTGCATGCGCGAATGAGAATTTTCCTGCGCAAGAGAAAGGAACGGAGCTCCAGCGCATCGACACCATGCTTCTCGATCTTGACCAGCAAGAAATTGGTTCTCGATGAGAAAGGATGGAATCCATAGAGCTTCATAAGACCCTGGAACAAAAAAGTTCTCTCCTGTTCTAACCAGCCCTCCGTCTTTGCCGTAAACCCTGCATCCGCCAGACAGGCCAGCGCCACGCTCATCGCCGGGCCATTGACTGACCAGGGTTCCCGAAAGGCGGCCAGCTGTGCCACTCTGCGGGCTTGGCCGATGAGATAGCCGAGGCGAAGGCCGGGCAGCGCGTAATATTTCGTCAGCGATCGCAGCACGATCACAAACGGATTGTGCTGCACCAGCATCTTGACCGATTCATCTTCGACGAAGTCGATAAATGCTTCATCCACGACTACAAAACTCTTTCTGACCAAAGCGAGCCGAGCGATGTTTTCTATTTCTTTTTTTGGAATTAACCGACCGGTCAGACTGTTGGGCGTTGTGAGAACGAGCAGGTCGCAGTTCTTTTCCCATGCCGCCATCAGTCTTTCCGTCGAGAATTGGAAACCGTCGCCCACGCTAAGAGAAAGCGAGCGAATGTTCGACCCTGCGAGCGCCAGAGCATTGGCGTATTCGGAAAATGCCGGGCCAATGACCAATGCCGTACGCGGCCGTAGAGCCGCGCACAACACATAGAGGAGTTGCGTCGATCCGTTGCCGACCAGCACTTCAGCGGTTTTCATTCCATGGCGCTTGGCCAGAGCTTCTCTGAGCTTTTCTCCGTAGGGATCAGGATAACGCGAGATTTCGCCATAGCTATTGATAAATGCCTTGCGCGCTGACGGCGGCGGCCCTAGCGGATTGATGCTGGCGCTGAAATCGATGATTTCTTTAGGTTCGGTGCCGACGCTTCGTGCCGCAGCATCAATGTCGCCGCCGTGCGTGCGGTCAAGCCGTGGTTTTATTCGCGCATCGTTGACAGTAGCGCGAAACTCGCGAGCGAGAGAATCGCCGTGAGCAGGCATAAGATACGTCCCTCCCTTAGCATTTTGATTCGAACCGGTGTTAAGTCATCGCCGATATAGGGCTTGTGGACTTCCTTGCCGAAATAAATACTCGGACCCCCGAGCCGGATGCCGAATGCCCCTGCCAGGGCCGCCTCGGGATAGCCCGCGTTGGGGCTTAAATGGTTGGCATGATCGCGCCATACCGCATGCAGGGCTCGTACTGCATTGAGACGCGCCGCCGGCGCCGCGACGATCATGAAGAAAGCGGTTAGACGGGCGGGGACGAAATTGACGGCGTCGTCCAGCCGCGCGGCAAATTTACCGAAGTAGAAATAGCGCTCTGTCCGATAGCCGATCATCGAATCAAGGGTGCTGACCGCTTTGTAGGCCATCGCCAGCGGAACGCCGCCGAGAAAAAGATAAAAGAGCGGCGCTATGATGCCATCGCAGGTGCTCTCAGCCAAAGATTCCAGAGTAGCACGCATCACCCTGTCCTGATTCAGATTGGACGTTTCCCTGCCGACGATGTGAGAAAGTTTACGCCGGGCCGTGGCAACATTGCCAGCGACGAGAGAGGCTTCAATTCGTTTAGCAGCGTCGAGCAGCCCGCGCGTTGCCAAGGTGGTCGAGGCGAGTGCGGCGATAAAAATAAAATAAAACCAGAAAGGCAGCATGCGAAAAAGAACGACCAGAGACCAAGCTCCGAGGAAGGAGAGGGCGATCACTGAGAGTGAGAGAGCCATACCGGCGAGAAAATCATGCCGCGCTGTTCCCGTGCGCACCGCCGATTCCGCGTGGGCAATAAGCTTGCCCATCAGGACCACCGGATGGGGCAGCCAGTGCGGATCGCCGGTAGCGAGATCCAAAAGGAAGGCGCCGATGATCATCGCCGCCGTGGAGCTTAAGACAGGTTGCCAGTCCATCAATGCTTTATTCTGACCCTATGATCCATGTGCCTACACTGCTCATTCTCCGATTTTAGGCTTGCCATTCGTTTTCAGCGCTGACCCTTTGCAGGTAGCCCCTCGCGTCAATCCCCTTTTCACCGCGGAGTATGCTGCCAGGCCGATGAGCTCGCCGAGCTTCGTGTGCTTGCCGCAATAGATTTTGCGCGCCGCATTGAGAGAAATAATGACAATGCAGTCAGTGCCGGTGCCAGTGGCGAGGAGATTCGATGCCGAGCTCTGAATTCCGGCTTCGTAGAGCGCGCGCACGCGGCCCTCGGTGGCGACCTGAATAGCCTCGACCATCGCTTCGTCCGACAGACCCGGTTGAACCGTCAATATCATATTGATGGTGTGAAGAGACGCTTGGGCCGGATCTTCCATCGCCACCGAAGCCCGATCGCCTGCGGACAGTCCATTGCCGCAACCCACAGTCGCAAAACATGTCACCTCGGCGCCGCCGCCGGACATTGAAGCTTGGCTTAGGTTCTCCATCTCTACTGCAGTCGCCATCGCCACGATCTTGCCGTGAAGTCCCAGATCTACAGCAGCGCGCCGCAGCCATGAGCGTGGTTGGGTGCAGAAAGCTCCATCGCTGCCGCGCACTCGGTGATTGATAATGTGATCGGCGTAACAAAACCCGCCGTTGAGAACTGCCCAACTTAATACCCGCACGGGTGTTAGAAAACTAACTATGAAGACGTCTTGTTCCACCCGAACCATAAAGCCTCGGTTCATAGCGACGCCTTCGGCTTGCAAGGAGTGACAAGCCAGCTTTTGATCAGATTTATGTTTAGGGATTCCCTTAGTTGATTGGCCAAACGTTCGATTCGTGCTTCGCGCTGAGCAGCGGCATAAACCCATGTCAGCGCCGGATTGAGACCGAGTGCAGCGCGTGCGGCCTGAATCAGGGAATGGCGAAAATCGTCATTGTCGAAAAAGCCGTGTACGTAAGTGCCTATAACGCGGCCAGACGCATCCACGGCGCCGTCGTCGATCGCCGCGAAGAGCCCTTCGCACGTGATCTCGGCGAGAGGCTGCGCTCCGCCCTCATAAAGCGTCTCTCCAACGTGGATCTCGTAGCCTTCGAAGCGGGGTTGGTAAGAGAGCCGATGGCCGAAAAGATCGAACCGAAGACAGCCTCGAACACGCCGGACGGTTTTTTCCGCCCGGAGGACGGTTCGCACCGGCAGAAGGTCGAGTCCCTTTTGATAAACCGAATTCCCATGACTCTCCACGCCTTGCGGATCCTCGATAGAACTACCGAGCATCTGAAAGCCGCCGCATATTCCGATAATGGGCACGGCGCTTTCATGCAGCTGTCGAATTGCGTGAGCGAACCCGCGCCGCTCGAGCCACTGAAGATCGTCAATAGTTTGTTTGCTACCGGGCAATATCAGCAAGTCGGCTGCTTTTGCTTCATCGGCATGTTCGAGAAAGGCAAGCGAGACAGAAGGCTCAAGCGCCAGAGGATCGAAGTCCGTGAAATTCGCCATGTGCGGCAGTGCGATGACGCCGATGCGCAGCGGTCGTGCTGATGCCGACTCGAGAGACGTCCAGCGGCGCGCGGCTGAAGGACGCTCTTCCAAGGCAACGCCGTCCTCCTCATCGAGACCGAGATCGGCAAGATACGGCACCACGCCCACGCATGGCAGTCCCAGGCGTTCTTCTATCGCTGTCACGCCCGGACGTAAAAGCGACTCATCGCCGCGAAATTTGTTGATGATGAATCCGCCGATGCGGGCGCGATCTTCAGGCGCGAGCAATTCCAGTGTGCCCAATATCGCAGCGAATACGCCACCGCGATCGATGTCCCCGATCAGCAAACATGCCGCATCAGCCGCATGCGCCATGCGCATATTGACGATGTCATGTTCTTGCAGATTTATTTCCGCGGGCGAGCCGGCTCCTTCGAGCAGCATGAGATCGTAACTTGCGGATAAACGCTTATACGCGTCGAGCACCTCGGGAAAGAGCTGCTCGACGCGTCGCGTGTGGTAATCCGATGCGCTGACTTGTCCCCAGATCTTGCCCATGAAGATTACCTGCGCGCCGGTATCGGTCGACGGCTTGAGCAAAACGGGGTTCATCTCCACGCATGCTATGGCCCGGCAGGCTTCGGCTTGTAGCGCTTGGGCCCTGCCGATCTCACCGCCGTCCGGCGTTGCTGCAGAATTGAGCGACATATTCTGGGCCTTAAAGGGCGCCACGCGGTAACCGTCATACGCGAAGACCCGACCTAAGCCAGCCGTGAGAATCGATTTTCCCACATGCGAGGAGGTTCCAAGCATCATCAAAGCATTTTTTCTCACGCGTGCTTCCCCAGCGTCAAACTTCCGATAGGTAGATCCACTTGATCCAGTCGCGGTCTTTGATCAGGTATCGCTCCGCAGGAATATTGGAACGATAGCCGTTGACCTCGAAATGCCAGCCGAGATCGCGAGCAAAGTCATTTTTAATTCCATCGATCTCCTCGACGAAATGATCCATGCCAAACTTGTACGAAGTGACCACTGGAGCTGCCATCTGTAACGCATCCAATACCGTGCTGCGGTGAGTCAAGGTAACCGTCGCTTCCAACGGTTGACGCGGCGCCGAACCAAAATCGATGGTCACGGTAACGGCGATCATTCGGCTAAGATTCAGATATTGATCTTGCCACGTAACGGGTCCGACCGGCTTTCCGTTGAATCAGCTTCACGGATTTAACTGCCGAAAGTCGCACGCATGCCAAGTAAGAAATTAAACGGGCGGACGCGAAACCCATCCACTTCTTCGTATTTCTTGTTAAACAGATTCTCAATTTTGCCAAACACGCTGGTTTGCTTGACCCAAGCCGTGCGCCAGGGGAGCGCATAAGAAGAGGCGAGGTCTACGCGCGCATAACCCGGCGATGTCGTGTTGCCGAAGGGAGACGCAGCGCGGAAGTCGTCGCGCCGCCCGACGATCTTGGCCGCAATATTCACGTTCAAACCATCCTGCAAATAGTTCAAGCTGACGCTGCCGCGATGTTTCGGCCGGCGCGGCAGTATGCCACCGGCGGTGTTCCAGTTTAGAAACGTATATTGGGTGTCCAAGGAAAGAGGCGCAAAGATCTGGATTCGCAACATCGTCTCCACACCGTCAAAGCGCGCGCTGCCGACGTTGACGGCACGGAAACAACCGGAGGGATCATCGGGAATCGGCCGCCCCTCGATCAAATCCTTTACTTCACGGTGAAAATACGTTGCTCCCATCTTGATGCGGTCAGCCAAAACGTCTTGCTCGACTCCCGCGTTCAATTCCCAGCTTTTTTCCGGATCGAGATTTGGATTGCCGAATGCCGGGCAGCCGAAAGCCGGAGGGAAGAACAACTCGTTCAAAGTCGGCGCCTTAAACCCTTTGGCGTAGCCAGCCTTTAATTTGGTGCCGATCTCGCGAAAAAGGTACGCCGCCGAAACAGATGGCGTCCACTCGGTGCCGAAGCTCTCATTGTCGTCCAGCCGGATGCCGGGAATCATGATCAGGCGCTTGTCGAGAAATTGCAGTTGTTCCTGCAAGTAGTACCCCATATTTCTGATCCCTTCGTCTATGCCGTCGCTGGTATCTGCGGACCTGCGTTTATATTCCACGCCGAAAGTCGTCGTGCTCCAATCGTCGAAGCGATAATTCGTCTGAAATTCTCCGCTATCGGTCCGTGGACGGAAGCGATCGACGGTTCGTTGGGGATCGCAAGGAAATTCAAGGAAAGTGCAGTCGTCGATGTCGTCGGTGTCTTTTATGTTTTCTTTGAACAGCGATCCGGAGATTCGATAATCCCAGTTCTTAAAAATGTTCTGCTCCCATTCCAACTTGCCGAGGTATTGCGTAGTGGCCTCGCGAGCGTTTGGATCCGGCTGCGAGGCGAAGTTGTTATTGTTGAACAACCCGACGTCGGTCTTGGCAAAGCGGAAGATTCCTTTGAGACCCATATCCTCAGTCAATCTATAATCAAGACGGGCCGAGGTGGACAGGTTTCGATAGTCGTCATTGACCTTGCGAAAACCATCACTATCGATGTGCGCAGCGCTGAAGGAGTAACCAAGTTTTCCGGCCTCACCTTGCAGGGTCAGAACTTGGCGGTTTGTCCATCCGTTACCACCTTCAAGCGAGATGCCCGCTTCGACCGGTCCACTTCCTCTTTTTGTGATGATGTTGATGACTCCACCGATGGCTTGCGAGCCATAGAGCGTTCCACCGGCGCCTCGAAGAATTTCTATCCTTTCGACATTTTCCGTCGTCAGGTGAGCAAAGTTGAAAGCGCCGAGAGTCGTGCTGTTAACCTCGACACCATCGATCAGAACCAAAACATGATCGGACTCGGATCCGCGAATGAAGACGCTGGCAGTGGTGCCCCGCGAACCTGTCTGCACCACGTCTAAGCCAGGGACACTGCGCAGTATCTCTAAGACCGTCTCTGCCTGTTGAGCCTGAATATCCTTGGCGGTGATTACAGACGCCGATGTTGTGACTTGCTCCAACGGAATTTCCGTGCGCGTTGAAGTTACAAACACTGGAGGTAAGACTGGCTCAGGCGGTTCGGCGGCAGGCAATGTAGAGAAGCAAAACAAAACGAGAAACAAGAAAAGTAAACAGACTTTCATGGAACCCTCCTTCTCCCGCGAAAGGGGAATGTCAGACAGTCGGATAGGTCTCCTGGCTCGGGCTTTACCCTAATCACCGCGCCTTCCCATCCTTTAAGGACAGTGGCTAGTGCGTGCGGCTTTCGTGGCCCTTACAGTTGCGGGGCAGCAGAGGACTTCCTAAGAAGATGAAGTATGAAAGCTGAAAGCGGAAATCTTTCGCCCTTCATTCTTCAGGTCACCTCTTTCCCTTACATCCGTCTGCGGTTACTAAACTTGTCTATGAACCTCCTAAAAACAGTTACCAAGATTTCGCATCCGCGAGCCGAAACTCGATGGGAATCCGCAGCCAGCTCTCGACGGCCTTATCGTCGTAGCGCGCCGGATGAAAATGCCATCGTCTGACTGCCTCGGCGGCGGCGCGGTCCAACGCTTCGTTGCCGGAACTGCTGGTTACCTCCAATGTCTTGGTTCGGCCTTGTTCGTCGACAAGGACGCGCAGTAGCACGCGGCCCTGCCGGCCCTCTCGGCGGGCGATTTCCGGATAATTCGGTTTGGGCGTATCGTGATAGCGCGCTTGACTTACTGTGCTGATATTACCCGATGACCCTGATCCGCTACCATTTCCGCGTCCGGAGCCCGTGCCGGAGGATGCCGAAGCTTCACCGCCGTTGCCGATTCCGATGCCATCTCTGATTCCACCTGTGCTGTAGCTGTGCAAGTGATTGCCGGCCGATTCTGACATCCTAATATCGTCAGCCTCTGGAGAGTTTTCGATTGCCGCAAGTGACGTAGAGCTGCTGTCGCCCAACTTTGTTGGCGCTTCAATCTGTCGATCATGTGAGTCTGGACCGGCGCTTACCTTTGATTCGACTTTTGGCCCAACCGCAGACGGTCTGTTGCGGCGCGATTTCCGATCGGTCCTTGGCGCTTGATTTCCGCTAATGCCCTGAGCGCGGCCGGCTTCTTGCTCCATCGGCAGAATCTTTACCTGAATGGTCTCGACCTGGCCTTTACCACGAAAAGAAACGGGATAAACCAATGCGGTGGCGTGTAAAGCGAGAGACAGAATAAAAAATGAGGCCGATCTGATCATCACTGCTCAGCGGCATTGAGGGATTCGGGAAAATACATGAAAACCTTTCTCTCTCTTCCGGAGAGGCCGGTTTATGGCTCGAAGGAGGTCTCCTGGCTTACGAGTATGGAGAGGCTTTCCTCCTGCCTTTCACGCCTTCCCATCCTGCGATAACGCACAGGACAGTGGCTTGAGCGAAAGACCTTACCCGATTACAGTGGCGGGACCGCGCCGGATTCGCACCGGCCTTCCCTTTGACCTTAGAGCACCGGACTGATGTCGCGGAAACTACCTGGTGAGCTGGAAATTGTCAACAATAGTTGATCATTGAATGGCTGGAGTGATGAGCCGGGCGCATAGGAATGGTCAAAGGATCAACCAAAATACAATCGGGATCGTGACCACTGAAATGAAAGTGCTCAAAACGACTATGGAGGCAGCGAGCTCCGGATCCTTGCCATACTTTTCGGTGAGCACGAAATTGATCACTGCTGCCGGGAGAGCGCCGTAAAGCAGCAATACCTGGCGATTGACGCCTTCGGCAGCGATCAATTGAACCACGATAGCCGCCGTCATAAACCCACCGAATATCCGAACAAGAGCGCCGCCAAAGGCGTGGCGCCATTTAAACGACTGAAATTCATGCAGGCGGTATCCCAGGCTGACAAGCATTATTGGAATGGTTGCTTGACCGAGCATCGATATTGGTTGGAAGAGCAGTTCCGGAATCGTCATCCGGCTAAGGTTCAAGCCTAAACCGGCAATGGTTGCGTAGATCAACGGCAAACGAAAAATCTCGCTCCAGTTGCCGCGCCCGCTCAACAGGTAAATGCCCAGCGAGTATTGCAGAAACGTAATGATCACAAACATCAACGTGGCACGTTGCATGCCGGGCTCGCCGAAGGCGAACAGTGCCAGTGGAATGCCCATATTGCCCGCGTTCATGAACAACACGGGTAAAGCAAAACCGCGGGAGCTGAATCGAAACAAAGAGAAGTAGAGCCGGATCAGAAATCCTACACCGATAAAGATTAAAAGAACGCCGCCTGCTAAGACAAGGATATCGTTTATCAAGATCGGTTTACTAGCCAAAGAGGTAAACACCAGAGAAGGCGTCCCCAAGTAAACAATCAGCTCCGTGATCGGAAGCAGAGTGATTTTCTTCCAATGGGCGAAGCAAAAGCCAATGGTGATTAGCACAAATACTGGAACAACCGGGTAAAGCGGAGTGAAGAGTTCCATGTCGGACATTCTGAAACTCAGAGGGATGCCATCAGAACCAGGCTCAAGGCTTCGCTCCCTTCGACCACGGCGCCGTAGTTGTCACGGGTCAGCGCGCCGGTTTGCTTGTGGAACAGAGCTCGACAAAGCAGGCTCAGAATCGAAAGAGAAAGCCCGATCCAAAGGGCGTTGCGGCCGAGTAAGTAACTTGCCGGCGCGAGTGTCGCAATCGTTACAAACGCAACGTGCCAGAATCTGACGTTTGCCGCGATAATACTGGCCTCCCCTTCGCTGTGGCGGTATGAGCCGTAGATGAAAACGACCATCGCCCAACGCGCCATTACAGGCGTGAGGAGTAATGCGAGTGTGAGCTTTTCTTCTAGAATATCGATGGCCTTAATTTTGAAAAGGATCACGACAAGGATCGCAACAATCCCAACAGCGCTGCTCGATGACTCGCTCCCTGCGCTTGGCCTTACCCCTGGCGCATCGAAGGTTTTCTTCAAGCCTTCTAGGTGAAGAGCGCCGGTGGCTAGTACCAGAAAAGCCACTAACGTCGTGCTGAGAATTTCGACATCCACATAGTTTTGAAGTGCGCGCGCGAGCAGCGCTAAACTCAAGCCGAGCACTAAACCAACGATAGGGAAAAGCGCCGCCGCTTGACCCACCATCGGAGCGCTCGGCGGGAAGCGTATAAACCGGCCTAAAAACGTAAGAAATTTGAACGCAGCGACAATGCTCTTCATGCGGTTTCCTTTTCTCTTAGAGACGCGGGGCTGTCAACGGCAGCGCAATTCCACATCTTCCGGCGCGGTTTCAGTAGAGGGACTGCAGATTAATATATTCTCCAAATAAATCACTAGTTTAGAGGACACTTTTGACTTTACTTTCGGGCGCGTTTGAGGTACTATGTCTACAGTCTCAATTTGGGTCTAACCTCAGAACTTTCCAGGCAATATTTCAGTTGACAACAGGTGAAAATGGCTCAATCAAAACCACCTCAGCCAGACGACTACAAAGCCGATAACATTAAGGTGCTTGAAGGTCTTGAAGCGGTGAGAAAACGCCCTGGAATGTACGTCGGCGACACAAGTGAGCGCGGGCTGCATCACTTAGTCTATGAGGTGGTGGACAATTCTATCGACGAAGCTTTGGCCGGCCACTGCGATAACATCGAAGTAACCATCCATATCGATAATAGTGTGACTGTGGTTGATAACGGTCGCGGTATTCCCGTGGATATACATTCGATCGAAGGAGTTTCGGCTGCCGAAGTTGTGCTTACCAAGCTCCACGCAGGCGGAAAGTTCGATAAATCTTCGTATAAGGTTTCGGGCGGTCTTCACGGCGTCGGCATTTCAGTTGTCAATGCGTTGTCGGAAACCCTCGAAATAGAAATCAAGCGCGACGGCAGGGTCTATCAACAGAGCTATCGACGCGGCGTCCCGCAGGACAGGCTTACAGAGGTCGGAAAATCAAAGGAGCGTGGTACCAAGGTTACGTTCACGCCAGACACTGAGATCTTTGAAACCGTT
Organism: uncultured delta proteobacterium; assembly: GCA_963745835.1. Classification (GTDB taxonomy): domain Bacteria; phylum Desulfobacterota; class Binatia; order UBA9968; family UBA9968; genus WHTF01. Next base: position 138,781 of record CAVUZH010000020.1, on the reverse strand, counting down.
GATTTTAGCTTCGACATTCTTTCACAAAGGCTACGTGAGCTCGCGTTCTTAAATAGCGGCGTAAAGATAACTATTGATGACGAGCGCAGCCAAAAGAAGCACGAGTTTTTCTACAAAGGAGGTCTTCTTTCTTTTGTCGAGCATCTGAACCGCGCCAAAACCGCTATTCACCCAAAGGTCGTCCACTTCGCTGGCGAAAAGGAAGGCGTTGAGGTGGAGATCGCCATGCAGTGGAACGATGGCTATTCAGAGAATGTTTTTTCATTTGCCAACAACATCAATACCGCCGAGGGTGGAACCCATCTGATCGGCTTTAAGTCCGCATTGACGCGCACTGTGAACAGTTACGCCATCGAAATTGGCCAGTTGAAAAAGGACGATGCAAATCTGCAGGGCGAAGACGTCCGCGAGGGGCTCACCGCGGTGGTGAGCGTCAAAGTACCTGAACCGCAGTTCGAAGGGCAAACTAAAACAAAACTGGGCAATAGCGAGGTCAAAGGCATCGTTGAGGCGCTCGTTAATGAAAAGTTCTCCAGCTATCTTAGCGAACACCCGGCTGACGCCAAAAAGATTATCGCCAAAGGTGTTGAAGCTGCTCGGGTGCGGGAGGCGACCCGCAAGGCCAAAGACTTGGCGCGGCGAAAGGGTGCCCTGGATTCGGGATCATTGCCCGGAAAGCTCGCCGATTGTCAGGAGAGAGATCCGGCATTGAGCGAGATTTATCTCGTTGAGGGCGATTCCGCCGGCGGTTCCGCGAAGCAGGGACGGGACCGGCGCAATCAAGCGATTCTTCCTCTCAAAGGGAAGATCCTTAACGTCGAGAAGGCGCGGTTCGATAAGATGCTGTCATCGCAGGAAATTCGGCTGATGATCACGGCGCTTGGGACCGGCGTCAAAGAAGACTACGACTCCGCAAAGCTTCGCTACCACTCGATCATTATCATGACGGACGCGGACGTCGACGGCTCGCATATTCGCACGTTGCTGCTGACGTTTTTTTATCGCCAGATGCCCGATCTGGTCGAGAAAGGCCATCTGTTTATCGCTCAGCCGCCGCTTTACAAAGTCAAGCGCGGCAAGCAGGAGCGGTATCTCAAAGATGAAGCAACCCTGGAAGATCATTTGATCGAGCTCGGCACCGAAAATATCCGCGTGCGCGCCACCAATGACGGCAATGGGTTAACCGGTCAGGCGCTGCAGGGTTTTGTAAAGAAAGTTGCCCGTTGGGAAAAGCTGATGGCTCTGATTATGCGAAAAAGAAAAAATCGGGTTGTCATCGAAGGGCTCCTATTGGAAGAGCAGTTCAGCGAGGAAACCTTAAAAGACGAGAAAGCGCTGCGCGGTCTCGAAAGCCGACTCGTGTCTTACATAAACCTCACGGCTACGGACCAAGCGCCGGTCTCGTGCGCGCTGGAAGAAGACCCGGAGCACAATTGCTTTAAACTTGTTTGCGCCACCCGAACAAATGGCTCGAGGTCACAAACTATCATCGATCGCGAGTTCCTGATCAGCGCTGAATATAAAGAAATCAAAAGATTGTTCAACGAACTGACGAGTATCGGCGTGCCGCCTTACGCGGTGGAAAACGGCGACCAACAAGCTCAGCTTCGCTCCCTCACCGAAGTTCTTAAGTACATTATGGAGGGCGGCAAAAAGGGGCAGTATATCCAGCGTTACAAAGGACTTGGCGAGATGAATCCGGATCAACTTTGGGAAACCACGATGAATCCGGAAACCCGGATTCTCTTGCAGGTTAGGATCGAGGATGCGGTAGAAGCCAACGACATCTTTTCGACTTTGATGGGCGATGAAGTCGAACCTCGGCGCAAATTTATCGAAGATCACGCACTCACGGTGAAAAACCTCGACATCTAGCAGGCTGCTGGAAAAGACTCATAGGCTTCGTCGCACGCGATCGCCTCGCTACACGTACTGCTTAAAGTACGCTTCCGCTGGGCGATTTTCCCACTCCTCGTCAGTGAATCTTTTGAGCAGCCGCAGCCACAGTTCAGACTGCCGAACGAACGACATTAGTTATAAATCCCGTTTAAATTTATGGAAGCATCATTAAAGTCGCAAAAAGTACCGGTCTATATCGAAGACGAGATGCGTCAGTCCTACATGGACTATGCCATGAGCGTCATTGTCGGCCGGGCGTTGCCCGACGTCCGTGACGGGCTCAAGCCGGTCCACCGGCGAGTGCTCTACGCCATGTACGACATGGGCAATACCTGGGACAAGCCGTACAAGAAATCCGCCCGTCTGGTGGGAGATATCATCGGTAAGTATCACCCCCACGGTGACACCGCGGTTTATGACACGATTGTCCGGATGGCGCAGGACTTCGTCATGCGTTACCCGTTTATCGATGGCCAAGGCAATTTCGGTTCGGTCGATGGCGACTCCCCGGCGGCCATGCGTTACACCGAAATCCGAATGGCTCGTCTCGCCGAAGAGATCCTCGCCGACATCGAGAAGGATACCGTCGATTTCATTCCCAACTATGATGATTCCTTAAAAGAACCGGCGGTTCTACCGTCGCGCATTCCTAATCTCCTGGTCAACGGCGCATCTGGAATCGCAGTTGGAATGGCGACTAACATTCCGCCGCACAATATCGGCGAAATCGTCGATGGGCTTGTCGCCTTGGTCGATAACCCTGGGACGACAATCAAAGAGTTGATGAAATATATTCCCGGGCCGGATTTTCCAACTGCCGGTTTCATTCACGGCAAAGAACCCATTGTTCAAGCCTACAGCGAGGGCAAAGGCATCGTTCAGATGCGTGGTAAAGCGTTCACCGAAACGCTCAAACGCACCGGAAAAGAACAGATTATCATCAGTGAAATTCCTTTCATGGTCAACAAAGTGCGGCTCATCGAGCAAATTGCCGCCTTGGTGCAGGAGAAAAAAATCGAAGGAATCTCCGATCTGCGTGACGAATCGGATCGTGAGGGCATGCGCATCGTCATTGAGCTAAAGCGCGACGCGGTGTCAGAAATAATCATAAATCAGCTCTATAAGCATACTTCGCTGCAAGAGTCCTTCGGTATCAACATGCTGGCGATCGTCGACGGACGGCCAAAGCTTCTCAACCTTCGCGATGCGCTCCGGGCGTTTTTGGATCATCGCAAAGAGGTCGTTACCCGGCGCACCGCTTTCGATCTACGTAAAGCCGAAGAACGCCTGCATATTTTAGAAGGTCTAAGGATTGCGCTGGATAATCTCGATGCGGTGATCACCCTTATCCGCAACGCTAACGATCCCAAGGCGGCTAAAGAGGGCCTGGTGGCCAGTTTCGGGTTATCGGAACTTCAGGCGCAGGCGATTCTCGATATGCGCCTACAGAGATTGACCGGCCTCGAGCGCGACAAAATTCTTCAAGAACATAAGGAAACGGTCGAACTGATAACCAAGCTGCTGGCGATTTTGGCCGATGAAAAAGAAATTTATAAAATCATCGTCACGGAGCTCAAAGATATCAAGGAAAAATTCGGCGACGAGCGGCGGACGCAAATCGTTGCCCGCTCCGAAGAAATTTCCATCGAGGACATGATCGTCGATGAAGAGATGGCCGTAACCATCTCGCACGAGGGTTACATCAAGCGCAACCCGGTGACTTTATACCGCGCGCAGCGGCGCGGCGGTAAAGGAAAGATCGGCACGACGACCAAAGAGGAGGATTTCGTCGAATACTTAATCATCGCCTCGATGCACTCTTATATTCTGTTTTTCACCACTACCGGCAAGGTTTACCGGGTGAAGCTTCATGAACTGCCACAGGCCAGCCGCGCTGCGAAAGGAAAGCCCATCGTCAACCTGCTGAATTTAGAACCGGGTGAAAGGGTCTCGGCTTTCCTTTCGGTTCGGGAGTTCGTCGAGGGCCGGTTTATTGTTTTTGCAACAAAGAAGGGCGCGGTCAAAAAAACCGATCTAATGTTGTATTCCAATCCGCGGGCGTCCGGAATACGCGCCATTGGCCTCGAAGACGGTGATGAGGTAATCGGTGTGCGGCTTACCGATGGGCAGCAGGAGCTGATTCTATCGACCCTGGATGGCCAGTCCATCCGCTTCAAGGAGGATCAGGTCCGACCGACCGGGCGCGGAACTTATGGCGTGCTCGGAATCCGTCTTGATTCAGGCGACGCTGTGGTCAGTATGGAGATGCTCAATCGCGGTGCCAGTATTTTGACTGTCTCGGAGAAGGGCTATGGCAAGCGCACGGAGATGGAAGAGTATCGTCTCCAATCGCGTGGCGGCAAGGGCATCATTACGATGAAGGCCACCGAAAAGACCGGGCGTATAGTTGGCGGACAACAAGTTACCGACGACGATCAGCTAATGCTTGTGACCAATAACGGTAAGATCATTCGCCTGCGCATGAGAGACATTCGGGTAATCGGACGCAACACACAAGGAGTGCGTCTTATCGATGTCGAGGAGGGGGAGCGAGTGGTCTCGTTGGCGCGGTTGGCCGAAAAAGAAGAAGACGAGGAAGAGACGGAATAGCCTTCCCCGGACATCTTCGATGTCCGATTCATCTGAAAGTGGGATGAATCCGGTCACTATTTAAATCTGTCGAGCGGGTCATCAACGAGTCATGGCAAAGCTGATTAGTATCATCGGCGCTGGTGGTTGGGGCACCGCGTTGGCCACCGTCTTGGGACAGAAGGGGCTCGCAGTATCCCTCTGGTGTCATGGCGCACAAACCTATCGTGAATTAGCGGAAACGAAACAGAACCGCAGTTACTTAACCGGGATTACGATCCCCGATAACGTAAACGTGACCCGCTCCCTGGATGAGGCAGTGACGGGCAAAGAAGTTGTGTGCTGCGCTGTGCCATCTCACGCCGTACGGCAAGTCATGAGCGAGGCATTCTCTCATGTCAATTCGCACGCGATCATCATCTGTGGCACCAAGGGATTGGAAGAGGAGACTTCGAAAACCATGGGCGAGGTTTTACTAGAAATCTTCGGTAGCCGCGCCGCCCAAAGACTAGCATTCATCTCCGGGCCAACCTTCGCAATCGAGGTTGCTCAGGGGTTACCCGCGGCGTTGACCGTAGCCGCGTACTCCGAAAAGATCGCCGCCGAAATCCAAACACTTCTTAGTACCGCAAGCCTTCGCGCCTATACCTCGAAAGATGTGATCGGCGTGCAGATGGGAGGCGTGATCAAGAACGTTATCGCCATAGCTGCAGGCATCAGCGACGGCTTGGGGTTGGGGCATAATGCGCGCGCAGCGTTGATTACCCGGGGCCTGGCTGAAATGACGCGGTTGGCGGTCAGAATGGGAGCAGAGCCGTTGACCCTGGCTGGTTTGCCGGGAGTTGGCGATCTGCTCCTCACCTGCACTGGCGCGTTGAGCCGAAATCGGCAAGTCGGGTTGCAAATCGGCGCCGGCAAGAGCCTTGAAGAAATAAGCCACGGCTCGCGGATGGTGGCGGAAGGCATTCGCAACGCTCGTTCGGTTTATTTTTTGGCACAAAAGCTAGGCGTTGAAATGCCCATTGTCGAGCAAATGTACCGGATCATTCATGAAGGCAAGAAGCCTTCAGAGGGGGTTCGGGATCTGATGCAGCGTTCCCTTAAGGCTGAACAAGCCTAAATTGACAATGCCAACTCTGTATGATTCAAATAGCTTAGCCGCGAAAAGCCCACTTTTGTTGGTAGTGCCCAATCGCGTATTGCTCATGTTTCCGTACATTTCCGCTGATTGAACTTTCGCGAGCGGATTTCTTGCGCGGCAAGCCAGTTGAATATCTGATGTAGACGACGGAGCAAAGTCATCATGAAAAGAACTTATCAACCAAGCAATATCAAGCGAAAACGGACACATGGGTTTTTGACTCGAATGGAGACCCCGGGTGGTCGTAACGTTCTAAGGCGCCGTCGCGCCAAAGGAAGGAAGAAACTAACGGTCGTCGTGCCACCGAAACGGGCTAGAACCTAGATATGCCAAGTGCGGTCGGCGCGGGTTTTCCCAAACAAGCCCGCCTTAGGAAACGACCGGAATTTATCCAGCTCTCGCGCTCCGGCAAAAAGCAGCACACCGCTAATTTCGTAGTCATTACGAGAGAAACCGATCGATCTGAAGCCCGCTTGGGAATTACCGTTAGTTCGAAGGTGGGTAATGCGGTCGTTCGCAATCGAGTAAAGCGATTGCTCAGGGAGTCCTTTCGACAGTGGAATCATCAAATTGTGCCGCCGCGGGATATACTCGTCATAGCTAGACCAGGAGCAGCCAAACTCTCGTTCTCAGCTGTGGCTAGCGAAATCCGTCGATGCGTTACCGAGAGCCGGCCGTGCAAGCATTAATGGTAGGATTCTTTCGACACGTCATCACCGGCATCTTGGGTGTTTATCATCGACTTATCTCGCCATTCTTGCCAGAAGCATGTCGTTTTTTCCCGAGTTGTTCTGTCTACGCTTCCGAAGCGATTTACAAATATGGTTTGCTCAAGGGAGCATCGCTTGGCGTAAGGCGGCTTAGCCGCTGCCATCCGTGGCACCCCGGCGGCTATGATCCGGTTGATTCAATAAAATAATAATGGAAAAACGTGCCTTTCTAGCGATCGCTCTTTCTTTATTGGTCCTGGTGCTCTACCAGGAATGGATCAGCCGCCAGTACCCGACACCTCCGCCGCAACCTCCGGCAGAGCAGAAAACAGAAGCAGCGAAAGCACCAACTGCTGACTCGGTAGCTCCATCGGCACCCGCCGAGATTAAGCCAGCGCCAACACCGGCTGGAAAACAGATCCAAGACATTCGCGTTGAAACCGATAATTACATTGCTCTCTTTACCAACCAGGGGGCGCGACTTAAAAGTTTTAAGTTCAAGCACTATCAGGCTACCGCAGATCCCAACAGTCCGCCATTTGAAATGATCGCGACGGTGCCGGGAGTACCTTATCCTCTAGGAGTGAAGTGGAACAGCGCGATGCCAACCGATGATGCGTCGATCATTTATCGAGTCGATGGCGGCGACCTTAAACTCAGTGGTGAGGCCGAGGGAACTTTAACCTTCCAGGGAACCGCTCCAGATGGAATGACGATCACCAAAAAACTGAACTTTGCCGGAGCGCAGTACCCGATCGGGCTCGAGCTTGACGCCCGAGCTTCAGATGGCAGCGCTTTAACCATCGCGGCTTTGCTCACCGCTCCCAACCAGTATGAGGATCCCAATGCGGACGCGCCGTTCGAAGGCTTTCTCACAGTGGTCGATGACAAGGTCAAGCGTGAACCAGTCAGCGATGAGCTCAGGAAGGGCAAAGAATTCCCCGGCGAGCTTTCGTGGGCGGGATTCGGATTTACTTATTTTATCATGGCGCTGGTGCCAGAGAATGGTGTCGGCTACAGAGCGGGCGTGCAACAGTCCGGACCGGCCCTGATCCTCACCGTCGCTGAACCAACCGGCAAGCCCGAGCCCAGCCGTTATACCTTGTTTGTCGGGCCGAAAGAGTTGAACGTCCTGGAATCCATTGGCAAGGGAATGGAGAAGGCCATCGACTTTGGCTACTTCGGATTTATCTCAATTCCGTTTCTATACATTCTGCATTTCTTTCACCAGTTCACCCGCAGCTATGGAATCGACATCATCCTTCTGACCGTGCTACTCAAGATATTAACGGCGCCGCTGACGCACAAGAGCTATGCTTCCATGAAGCAGATGCAAAAGCTTCAGCCACAAATGGAACGGTTGAAAGAAAAATTTAAGGACGATCGGGAGAAACTGAACAAAGAGATCATGGAAATGTACCGGCGCAACGGGGTCAACCCGCTCGGCGGTTGTCTGCCGATGGTCGTGCAGTTTCCGGTTTTTATCGGCCTTTATAATGCGCTCTACATACCAATCGAGCTACGCCATGCACCATTTCTGTGGATTAACGACCTTTCCAAGCCCGATTGGCAATCGCTGCCGTTCGAATTTGCCGGTTGGCATCTGGGCGTTCCCGTGCTTACGATACTGATGGGGGCTAGTATGTTCATTCAGCAATGGATGACCCCGACTGCGGGAGACCCCAATCAGCGAAAGCTAATGCTGATGATGCCGCTGATATTTACCTTTATGTTCGTAACCTTTCCGGCAGGGCTAACTATCTACTGGCTGATCAATAATGTTCTTTCGATCGCCCAACAGTGGTGGATTAATCGCAGCGTGAAGTAGGCTGTTAGCGAGGTATATCTTGTATGGATTACGTGGAAACCGAAGGGGACACCATCGATCAAGCCATCGAGAACGCCCTGGTACGTCTCGGCGTTGAGCGTGACAAAATTAGCATAGAAATACTGTCCGAAGGAAAACGCGGCATCCTTGGTTTTGGCACTCAAAAAGCGCGGGTGCGGGCGTCCCTAAGAAGACCTCCCGTCGAAGCGAACCATCTCGAGCCGGCACCGGATCCCGGGGTGGTTGCAAGCGCAGCTGCCAAGCCCTTAACCGAGGCGGAAACCGCCGCTATTGGCGAAAAGGCCAAAGGCGTGCTGAATGAAATCCTGAAAAGAATGGGAATCGAAGCATCTGTGCAGGCTAAGACCGGCGACAAAGCCGACGAGATCGTTTTGGAAGTCATCTGTGATGATAGCGGCCTGCTGATCGGGCGCAAAGGTCAAACCCTGGAAGCTTTGCAGTACCTCGTGACGCGCATCGCCGGGGACCGACAAGGAAGCGAGGGGCCGCACATCCTGGTCGATATCGAGAATTATCGTCAACGGCGGAAAAAATCGCTCGAAGACATGGCGTTGCGCCTCGGTGAAAAAGCCAAACGACAACGAAAGACGGTAACCGTAGATGCTCTGAGCGCGGCTGATCGGCGCATTGTTCACGCCGCGCTACAGGACGATCCTTGGATCACAACCAAAAGCCTTGGCCAAGGATCCTATAGACGGTTACTCATAATTCCTGAAGGGGATCGTAAGAGGAAAGAAGAATCCAAGCCAATCGACAAACAAGATTCGAGATCTCAGGGTAATATCGACAGGCCGCGCCCTGCCCGAACCTCTTAAGAGAACCGCTGACTCAACTTGAACCTGCTCTGCCGGCAACGTTCAATCTTTGATTGACCGCTCCATGGCAGTTTCCTATAGTAAACCGGTGATCAAACGACGCACAACAAGACAGATTCAGCTTGGTAAGGTCAAGGTAGGCGGAGATGCGCCTATTACCGTTCAGTCGATGACCAAGACCGATACCTGCGATGTGCGCGCCACCGTTCATCAGATATGGTCATTGGAGGCGGCCGGCTGCGACATCGTCCGGGTTGCCGTGCCGGTGCGTGCGGCGGCGGAACAGCTCGCCGAGATCAAAAAGAAAATTCGCATTCCTCTGGTGGCCGATATTCATTTCAACTATAAACTAGCGCTGATCGCATTGGAGCAGGGTGTAGACGGTTTACGCCTCAACCCCGGCAATATCGGCGCGCGCCGTTATGTCGAAGAGGTCGTCAAACTGGCTGCCGAGCGCCAGACTCCCATTCGTATCGGCGTCAATGCTGGCTCTCTGGAAAAAGATTTATTGGAAAAGGCCGGTGGTCCGACAGCCGAAGGCATGGTCGAGAGCGGGTTGCGCCACATCCGCATTTTAGAGGATTTGAATTTTTCCGAAATTAAGATTTCGCTTAAAGCCTCCGATCCCCTGATGATGATCGAAGCCTACCGCATGCTCGCCGATAAAGTCGATTACCCGTTTCATTTGGGCGTCACTGAAGCGGGCACGCCGACAGTTGGCACGATCAAATCTGCGGTGGGCCTGGGAACTCTACTCGCTGAGGGCATCGGTGACACGATACGTGTTTCCTTGGCGGCCGATCCGGTCGAAGAAGTGCGGGTGGGCGCCGAGATTCTAAAATCGCTGGGTATAAAAAAAGAAGGTTTGACCTTCGTCGCTTGTCCTTCCTGTGGTCGGGCAGATGTCGATCTCGTGAGCCTCGCCAAGGCAGTGGAAGAACGGATGATTCCTTACAGCAACCTGAATATCCACGTCGCGGTGATGGGCTGCGAGGTCAACGGCCCGGGTGAAGCTCGCGCTGCTGATTTGGGTGTTGCCGGCGGCAAGGGTATCGGCCTACTGTTCAAGAGGGGCCAGGTGATTCGCAAGGTGCCTGAAGCTCGCATTGTCGATGCCCTCATGGAAGAAGTGCAGAAGCTCGCCGATGAGAAAAAGGCCGAGCAGCCTGCCGTGGCTAACGATTAGCCGTTCTCCAACAGCCTCACTTTCGTCCCAAGGATAATATGCGCTGGAGTCAAATACTCATCCCGACACTCAAGGAAGATCCGTCCGACGCCGAAGTGGTCAGTCACAAACTGCTCGTGCGCGGCGGCTTTATCCGCCAGGTCAGCCGCGGCATTTACGATTATTTTCCGCTTGCTCTAAAAGTCATTCGCAAAATAGAAAACATCGTCAGAGAAGAAATGGACCGCGCTGGCGCGCAGGAACTGCTGATGCCGATAGCTTCGCCCGCCGAACTCTGGCAAGAGAGTGGCCGCTGGGAGGTTTACGGCAAGGAATTGATTCGTTTCAAGGATCGTAATGACAGAGACTTTTGCCTCGGCCCAACCCACGAGGAGATTGTTACCGACCTGGTGCGCCGAGCCGTGCGATCGTATCGGGAGTTGCCGTTTAATCTTTATCAGATCCAAACCAAATTTCGTGACGAAGTGCGGCCGCGCTTCGGCCTCATGCGCGGGCGAGAGTTCATCATGAAGGATGCTTACAGCTTTCACACTGACGTCGATGACTGCAAGCGCGAATACGATAACATGGTCTCGACTTATCGGTGCATTTTCGATCGCTGCGGCCTAAAGTACCGGCGCGTGGAAGCCGATACCGGCGCTATCGGCGGCAGCTTGTCGCATGAATTCCAAGTTCTGGCAGAATCAGGGGAAGATGCCATCGTCAGCTGTAACAGCTGCGACTACGCAGCTAATCTCGAGAAGGCGGCAGTCAAGGCCTACCAACCGGCAGCGCGCGATCTTACTGCAGAGGCACCCGGTTTTGAGAAGGTCTTCACCCCCGGAAAAAAGAGTGTTGCCGAGGTCGCCGGATTTCTCAAGCTTGCGCCAGAGAAGTTTATCAAGACAATGGTCTACCAAGTCAACGGTGATGAGCTGGTAGCTGCTCTGGTGCGCGGTGACCATGAGATCAACGAGGTCAAATTACAAACGGCCCTAGGCTGCCGTGAAATTACGCTTGCCAATGAAGCGGCCGTTGTCGCTGCTACCGGGGTCGCGCCGGGCTATCTAGGACCGATCGGTTTGAAACTGCGAACCATTGCCGATCTTTCCGTTCAGTCGATGCGCGGCGCGGTCACGGGAGCCAACGAAGCGAACGCCCACTATATCGAAGTCGATCAAGAGCGTGATTTTACCCCGACGGCCTTTGCCGACATCAGGCTGGTGTTGGCCGGAGACCACTGCCCACGTTGCGATCAAGGTCGGCTCGAAGCCCACCGCGGCATCGAAGTGGGACAGGTGTTTTATCTTGGAAGAAAATATAGCGAATTGATGGGTGCTACCTATCTAGATGCAGAAGGGCGCGAGCGCCCCATCGAGATGGGTTGCTATGGCATTGGCATTAGCCGTTTGGTCGCCGCCGCGGTTGAGCAAAATCATGACGACAACGGCATTATTTGGCCGTCATCGATTGCGCCATTCCAAGTACTGCTGTTGCCGATTAACTATACCGACCAGGCGACCAGAGAAGCGGCCGACCTCTTGTATGGGGAATTGCGCCAGCGTGGCCTCGAAGTGCTTCTAGACGACCGGGATGAACGGCCCGGAGTCAAATTCAAAGACGGCGATCTGATCGGAATTCCTTTGCGCATCACCATCGGCGCCAAAGGATTGCAGAAGGGCAGTCTCGAGTTGCGCTGGCGTCGTGAAAGCAAATCGATAGACATACCAATTACTGGAGCCGCGCAAACGATTTACAGCCATTTCAGCAAGTCAGCCTAACCAAAGACATGACCTCCAAGCTGGAACTGCTCCGGGCGCGGCGCCCTACCCGCGAGCGTCTGATTGTCGCTCTCGATGTCGACGATCTCAATCAGGCCAAAGACTTGGTGCAGGCGCTTGCCAACGAAGTGGGCATGTTCAAGATCGGCAAGCAGTTGTTCACTCACGCTGGGCCGCAGGCGGTGCGCCTGATTCAAGAACTCGGCGGCGAGGTTTTTCTCGATCTTAAATTTCATGACATTCCCAATACGGTAGCCAAAGCGGCGGTCGAGGCTACTCGCATGGGGGTCAAAATGTTCAACGTTCATGCTTCTGGCAGTCTTGAAATGATGCGTATGACTGTCAAAGAAGTGCGGCGCGTATGCCGGCAAGAAAAACGGCGCAGGCCGATCATGCTGGCTGTCACCGTGCTGACCAGTTTGAATCAAGACGATCTCAAACGGGTCGGCATCGACGGGCGGGTGGCTGCGCAAGTGGTGCGCTTGGCGCTGCTGACTTACGAAGCGGGAATGGATGGCGTGGTTGCGTCGCCTCATGAGGTCCGAGCTATTCGGGAGTGTTGCGGCCGACGCTTTATCATCGTGACCCCCGGCATCCGTCCGGTGGACAGTAACCGCAATGATCAGCAACGCATCATGACCCCCGGGGCAGCCGTCAAGGCCAGCGTCGACTTTATTGTTGTTGGACGTCCCATTCTCGAGGCCAAAGATCCGGTTGCTGCCGCCCGCTCTATCGTCGCTGAAATGAGATCCTCCAGTAAGGAACCTGTCGGCGTCAGTTGATCCGAATCGCTTCCCTGGTTCGTGTCTGCGGATCGAATTACACGGACGCTATTTACCCCAATAACGAAAGAAGTGATGCACCGGGCCATGGCCGCTTCCGACCGGGAAACCTTTTCGGATCGCGGCGGTAATGTAGGTTTTGGCATGCATGATTGCGCTCTCTAGCTTCTCACCCCTGGCTAAATAGGCTGCAATAGCCGCGGATAGTGTGCAGCCGGTGCCATGCGTATGAATCGTGTGGATGCGCGGAGTGCGAAGCTGGCGAAACCTTTTGCCATCGAAGAAAAGATCCGTCGCCGGCCCGCGCCGGTGGCCGCCCTTAACCACCACACTCTGGGCTCCCAAATCGACAATTCGTTGGGCCGCACGGCGCATGTCTCTCGCATTGGCAATCGTCAAGCCGGCCAGTTGGTTTGCCTCAAGAATATTGGGCGTCACCACCGCCGCCAGCGGGAGCAGTTGCGAACGAAGCGCGCTGACGGCATTTTTCTCAAGCAGCAGGTCTCCCGAAGTCGCCACCATCACCGGATCGACAACTACGTTTGCTAGCTTATGCGCGCGAAGTTTTTCCGCGACGATTTCGATAATCGCCGCGTTGGCTAGCATCCCGGTCTTTACCGCCTGTGCGCCGATGTCATCGATTACCGCGTCGATTTGCGCCCCGACAATTTTCGGGCTGAGCTCAACAATGCCGGTCACTCCGAGGGTATTTTGCGCCGTGATAGCGGTAATCGCCGAAGTTCCATAAACCCCCAGCGCGGCAAACGTCTTCAAATCAGCTTGGATTCCGGCTCCCGCTCCCGAGTCGGAGCCGGCGATAGTTAAAGCTTTGTAGATTTGAGTTTTCATTGACCGCGATAGTAGCAAAGCTCGCAGGAAGTTACGACGCATACGTCGGGGAGCTTCAGCATACTGCTGATTCTTGATTCGAACCCACCGACAATATGAGCGACGCTCCCGCGGGATGAACCGACACAGTGCGGATTTCCGTGAACCTTTTTGTGCAGTCGTCGTAAACTTTTTCTACAAACGGCACCTTTCGTTCCGTTCTGGTGGGACGCCACAATCATAAATCCTAAATTTCATGCGGCTAATTCGCAGCCGTGTTTCCTGCAGGCGCTGGCACATGCGTTGCTTTGGCAAGCGATTGTCAATGCAACTGCACGATCCCGAGACGAACGAAAAAAGGTTGTGACTTATGAACGAATTTTTACTTCTTGCGCTGGTTGTCATCTATCTCACAATCTCGTATCCGCCCAAATCCAAACAGCCAAACAGCACCGGTGGCGAACGGACACGGCGGTTTTTCGCCTTGATTGGAAAGAAACGCGCTTGACCATCCCTCGGGCTTAGCCAGGCAGATCATGACATTATCCAGCCGAGGCAAGAAGAAAGCATCCAGTCTCGCTCCACTCTGAATCCTGCTCTTAATCCATCTTTCGTTCCGCTGAAGATATTCTGTTTCCACTGATGTAGGCGGATAGGGACTGGCCATCCAAAGAACTTGGATGGCCGGTCCCGCTCGATTCACCTTATCTATAAAAAGGTTTATCTATATACTTGACGCATCATTCCAAAAACCGACGTGTTGAACGGATATGCCGGGTAAGCGAGATGTATTTCTTATGTCGGTAGAGCAAACTTCCGCAGTTAAGTTTCTCAATTATACGCCGGTGCCGCTGGCCTTTGGCACGAGTGGTTTGCGGGGTCTGGTCAAGGACATTACCGATCTCGAGGCTTACATCAATGTCAAAGGCGCGCTGCGATATCTGCTGAGCATCGGCGACATAGCGGCGTCGAGCAAAGTCGTTCTTGCCGGTGATCTGCGGCCGAGCACCCAACGGATAATGAGAGCGTGCATGCAGGCGATACTCGAATGCGGTTGTTCCGTGGAGAATGCCGGCAAGATTCCGACGCCGGCCTTGATCGCACGCGCGATGGCAACCGGCGGAGCGGGGGTGATGGTTAGCGGCAGCCATATTCCTTTCGATCGTAACGGTATCAAAATCAATAAGAGCATCGGTGAAATACTCAAGGCGGACGAGCCCGGCATTCTCCGCGAGGTAAAGCGCGTCCGGGATGAAGAGTATAGCCGGACCGGGGCCATATCAGCATTCAATGCGGCCGGGATGCTCAAGCAAGCGCCAAATTTACCACCGCTCGATCACCGCGCCGAAGAAGCCTACGTTCAGCGTTACACCGAGAGCTTTACCAACAATGGCCTCCGAGGCTTGCGCGTTCTCATCTATCAGCACTCTGCCGTCGGCCGTGACATTTTGGCTCGTATTCTCACTGACCTGGGCGCCGCCGTGATCGCCGCCGGACGCAGCGATCGGTTCATACCCATAGATACTGAGAATATCACCGGCGCACAGTTGGATGATCTGGAAAAAATGATCTCGGGCGCCGAAGCCGATGGCCAGTCGTTTGATGCTATTTTATCCACTGACGGTGATTCGGACCGGCCGTTGGTGGTCGCCGTTCTGCCTGCCGCCCAAGTTCATCCGGGCGCCCGGCGCGTGCGGTTTTTGCCCGGCGATCTTCTAGGCATCATCACTGCCGAGTACCTCGGCGCCAATGCGGCAGCGGTGCCGGTTAGCGCCAACGATGCGGTCGAGCGAAGAATGCACGAGCGCGGTATTCTGCTGCGTAAGACAAAGATCGGCTCACCCTACGTCGTTGCCGCCCTTGACGAGATACGAGTAGCAGGAAGATGGGAACGAGTTGTCGGATGGGAAGCCAATGGCGGGTTTTTAACCGGCAGCGATATTAGATTAGCCGCGGGCACACTAAGCGCGCTGCCGACGCGCGATTCGACACTACCGATCCTGGCAAATTTATTCGCCGCAGCCGAGCGAAACATCAGCCTCGCCGAATTGTGGAACCTGCTGCCGGCTCGGTTCGGCTGCGCCGGTTTGCTCGACAATTTTCCCGTGACGGCGAGCCAGGCGATTCTCGCTAAACTGATCCCGCCGGGCGGACTGATTGAAGTGGAGTTCGATCTCGCGGGAGACGTCTTCGATCGCAGTGTTGCCGGCAACACGGCTGCACCGCTTGCCCGGTCCATGGCAAGAGATTGGCAGCAAGTTAAAAGTAGCTTGAAGAGTGTCTTCAGGCCTGCTCAGGGTTTCGATGACATCGCTCGAATTAATGTGCTTGATGGCGTGCGCATCTACTTCCGCAACGGCGATGTTGCGCACGTGCGACCATCCGGGAACGCGCCACAGCTCCGGCTCTACGCCAACAGCGATTCCCAAGCACGGGCCGAAGAAATCCGAGAGTTTGCTTTGCGGGAACCCGATGGCATTTTGCGCCAGTTGGAGCGAGCGTTTACCTGATCCAGCAACTCGCGGTTTCGCGTTACAATCCCAACGCTGGTCTCACCTTGGTCGCGAACAGCTCGATGGAGCGTGTCACCTGGTCATGGCTTAAGCCGCCGAAACTGAACATGCCCACTAAGCTGTCGGGCTTTGCCGTTTCGATCATCGGCCGGGCCTTGGCTATCACCGTTTCCGGACTGCCGATCAGTGAAGTGCCCCATTCATCGAGACGCTTGACCGTCAGCCCGCCGGGAAAATACGCAAACCGTTCGGTAAACTTCGGTAAGTCGTCCGCTGAAACCGAATCACCGCGCCAGACATTATCGGTGGCCAGCTGCCAAAAACGAACGAGTTGCGGCACCGCTTCTTTCCACGCCTGTTCGTCGGTTTCTGCGACGTAGATATCGCGGACCATGATGGCATCGCCATTGCCGGCTAAGTTTTTGTGTTTGGCCCGCTCGTCCCGATAGGATCGGATCGCCTGGGCGCAGTTTGCGAGTGGTTGGCGCGAGAGCGCTAGGTTCCAACCGCGTCGCGCCACCATGGCAGGGCTGTCGGGCGAAGTAGCGCCGTAATAGATCGGCGGGTGCGGACGCTGCAGAGGGCGGGGGCGGCAAACGATATCAACATAATTCCAAGCTTTACCGTTGTAACTGAAAGTCTCTTCGGTCCAGGAGCGCATCATGATCTCGATCCCTTCTTCGAAGCGCGCCTGTGCCGTGTCACGGTCGAGCCCATGCTTTAAATCGTCGCGCGGGACGCCGCGTCCCAATCCGACATTCAACCTTCCGCCGGTGAGGATATCCAACATGCCGCACTCTTCGGCAAGGCGCATTGGATCGTACAGCGGCAGGACATTGACCAGATTGCCGAGCCGCAGGCGTTTGGTCCGATGCGCCAAAGAGGCGATCATCAGGTTGGGTGACGCAATCAGGCCGTAGTCCGAGTGATGGTGTTCGGCAAACCATGCCTCGTCAAAGCCAAGCCGTTCGGTCAAGAGAATTTGTTCGAGCAGTTCTTCAAAGGCTTGTTTCTCTGAAACCCATGGCCGTGCCTGATTGTAACTAAATGTCCCAAATCGCATCCCTGATCCTCCCGAAGATTATCTGGTGTGCTACTCTGCCGCGTCAGTTCATTGAAACTCGCCCGCACGGATCGATCAACGATTCCGCTGATCACAGATTAGCAAAAGCTCGCCGGCGGGCCAGATCGTTGCCGAATGTCCTGCCCAAACATGGATCTGGCTCATCTTGTCACCGGCATTTGCGCCGCAGTAATGCATCACATTCCGAGCCAGCTCTGAAGTGCGCCGGTTTCAAACTGTATTCGCACTAGTCTTTGAAACAGACCGTAAAAGAAAAGCCAGGCGATTGCCGTCAGGGCGATCGATTTCGTCCAGCTCACCTGGCTTTGGATTTTTAAGAAGAGAAAAACGAATAATGGAACAGTTACCGGGAATCCCACTAGATAGACCGCCAGGATAAACGCGGCCATCCACGAGAACATCGTGATGACCCGCCGGCGCGCAACTTCGGGCGGGACTTGATTAGAAAACTCGGCCTCCACAGTGGGGCCTTTGCGCTTTTCAGGAGCGCCAAACAGTTCCAAATAGAAATGAAGGAGGGTTAAGCCGAGGAGGGGGATGGCTACGGCTAAGGGGAAGAAACCAGTCTTAAACGACCACTGAGATCCGGCAAAGATGGCGTAGCCCGAGATCACAATAAGGAAAGTGCCAAAATAAAGATGACCTTTGGATTTCATCAGTCGCCGCCGCCGGCCCACGCAGGCTTCTCGCGTAGAAATGGATAAACGATCACGAGCACCATGAGCGCCATCAAAACTATCACAAGCGGATGCGTCAGCCAGGCAAAGCCATAGCGCGCTACGGAAATGAATAGATAAGTTTCAACAAGCTTGCCGAGAACAAGCCCCAACACCAGTGGCGGGCGCGGCCAGCCCCAGATGACCATCAGATAGCCGAGCACGCCGAAGCAGAAAGTCACGATCAGATCCGAAAGCTGTCCGTTGGCGGTGTAGCTGCCAACGAACACCAGTAACAACACAAACGGAATGATGACACCGCCTCGTATGTAAGTTACCTTGGCGAGCTGGTTGAGAACCAGCAAGCGAGAGCGCCACGGTGATAATATTGGCGATGACTAATGTCCAGACCATCGAGTAAGTCACCGCTAAATGCTTGCTCAACATATCAGGCCCGGGCACTAGACCCATGATCATAAATGCCCCGAGAAGGATTGCCATAGCTCCGCTTCCCGGCACGCCGAAGGCGATGGTCGGCACTAGATCGCCGCCTTCCTTCGAGTTGTTCGCCGCTCCCGGCCCGAGCACCCCGCGCACATCGCCTTTGCCGAAGCGTTCCCGATCCTTGGAATCTTTCGCGCTCTGCACTGCGTGAGCGTAGGCCATCCACTGCGCCACACCGCCGCCCGCTCCGGGCATGACACCGACGAAAACTCCCACCGCGGAACAACGAACGACCAGCCAAAAATGGCGGAAGGTATCTTTGATGCCTTCCATGACCCCACGGCCCAGGTTTTCCGCAGGCCGATCTCCGGCGATAGAAGTGCCGCGCACGGCCAAATCCACGAGCTCCGGAATCGCAAAAATTCCGACTAGGACCGGCACCAGATCGAGACCTTCCCACAGATACATCAATCCCATATCAAAACGGAGCGAACCCGACTGTCGCTCCTGACCTATGGTGGAAAGCAAAAGACCGAAGAGCCCCATTGCGAAACCGCGAATCTGACCGCGCAAACCCAAGCCGCTAAGCGATGTGATGCAGGCGATGCCGATCATCGAAAGGAAAAACAGCTCCGGAGAACCAAATGTCAGAACCAGCGGGCGAACGACCGGGATGGCTAAGGCCAGAGCAACGGCGCCGATCAGCGCGCCCACCAGAGAGCTCATCAGCGCGGCGCCCAGCGCGCGGCCGGCCTCGCCGTTCTTGGCCATCGGGTAACCATCGACTACAGTGGCCGCCGACAGTCCTTCACCGGGCACGCCGAAAAGAATCGAGGTGATATCGCCGGTCGTGGCAGCGACAGAATGCATGCCAAGCAAAAATGCGAACGCCTCGGCCGGGCTCATTTTAAACACGAACGGAATCATCAAAGCCAGAGTCGCCGCACCGCCAATACCCGGCAGCAGGCCGACGCAAAATCCCAGGCCCATACCGAGGAGCATCAAGCTGAAAGCTTTCCACTGCAGCACGAGGGACAGACCGTCGATGAGAGCCTCGAACATAGTTTCAGCTACTCCAATTCTCTTACCAGAGCGCACTCACTACCCTAACTTGCGTCGGACCGGCGCGACTATAGTGAATGACCAACGACACGTCAAACAAAACCTAAGTTTGAACGGTTCAAGCAGGCGAAGTCGCTCAGGGTACAATCGATATACGTGTCAGCCAAAATCAGACCCGGAGTTATCTCGAAATTATTGACGCGAATCTGGCACGAATGTTAAGACTCGGAAGAAATCGGCGAGGCGAACCTAGCGAGGAGCACACCATGGCAAAACTGGTTTTAGCAGCGGGAGTTCCACATCCGCCCAGGCTAGTCTACGAGATGGCGCAAGCGCCGGGAAAAACGCGCGGAGAAGCGCTCATGAAGCAGGTTCGCGAACAGGTGGAAAAGGCCGAGCCCGATTTGATCATCGAGGTTGACAGCGATCATTTCGTGAACTTTTTCTATAACAACCTACCATCGTTTTGCGTCGGCATGGCCGAGGAAGCCGAAGGCCCGCAGGAGACTTGGTGCCCAATGCCTCGTTATACGGTGCGTGGCAACGTGCCTCTGGCCAAGGCACTGTTCAGGTACGGCGTCCATAACAGATTCGATCTTGCCGCCGCCCATGAGCTGCGTTTGGATCACTCGTTGGTGGTGCCGCTGCACTTTCTCAATCCTGGAATGGAGCTCCCAGTGGTGCCGATCTATACCAACGGCTTTGCATCGCCCTTGCCGCTGGCGAGTCGATGCTTGGCTCTGGGCCGCATGCTGCGGAAGTTTATCGAAGCGTGGGAAGGCAAAGAGCGGATCGCGCTCATCGCCAGCGGCTGTTTCGCTATGGACGTTGGCGGACCGCTGCGCGGCTGGACCGATACAGAGTGGGCCGAAACGATCTCATCGCTGTTGGTCAAAGGACGTTACCGGACATTGGCCCGACGCGCCACCGAAGATCGAATTAACGCCGCCGGCAACAACAGCGGCGAGTTGCTGAACTGGATCACCGTAAGCGGCGCGGTCGGCAAGACCCGGCCGCTATTCTTGGAAGGCGACGAGGGCAACGGTTACGCGGTGTGGAAGTTCGAGTGATGTTGATGATTTGTTAATTTCGCCGCCGATGACTTCGAACTTCTCGAGCACTCGATTTCTCGCGCGGCAGCGGGAGGATGAGCTGTGGGTAAAGATACACTTGTCATGTTAACCTACGCGCCCGAACAGCGGTGTCAGACGAAGCCAGCAGCAGAGTCCCAGACTTAAGAAAGAGAATTTCGATGAGCGTCTATCAAGTCAACAAACTTTTATATCTGACCGACAACGATCCGGAGTTTCGCAAACGCATGTTAGCGCATCCCGAAGCCGTGCTGGGCGAGTTCCGATTGACCTCGGAGGAGCGCGATGCGTTGACTTCAGGCGCGGTGGGGAAACTTTACCAGATGGGGGTTCATACTTTTCTCCTCAATCATCTGTATCGCTATCAGCTTTTCGGGGTCAACCGCGACAATTATCTAGAACGCATCCGCGAAGGCATGCCCTACGATCCACGCTTCGAGCTGGGCAACATGCCGGTGCAGCGTTTCATCACAAAACAAGATTGAGTGCTCATAGCTTGCCTGAACGGCCTGAACTCGCGAACGCTGAGAGCACATAAGAAAGTTTGCGTTCAAAAAGTTCAAGCCGTTCAATAATCGGCTCGGAATGGCCAGGTCGACTGTATCCTCAACTCTCCGCCTTGATATACTTGCCCATTTCTTTCAAGGTTTCAGGCGTTTGGTTGAGTAGCGCGGTGAAATCTTTCATCACTTGCTCGTGCGATATGAAGTTGACGTCGATCTTGGCCTTCTGCGCTTCAGCGATAAGTTCCGGATCTTTGATTGCCTTCTCCAAAGCGCTGCGCAACATCGCCACCCGATCGGCCGGAGTACCGGGAGCTGCGGCAAAGGCGCGACCGATGGACTGGGGTATCGATTTGATCGCCATTAAGGATTTCCCCAGCGGGTTGGTAGCCAAATCTTCGTCCACGGGCAGATTCTCAAAACCCTTAACCGCTACCCGGCCGCGCACCAGCGGCCGCACAGCGCCGCGATCGGCGGCAAGTTTGATAGTTGTCGCCAACGCCGACCATGAGTCGACTTCCTTGCGTTCAATGGCTAATAAAACATCGCTGTTCGCCGGATAGCCGGAGACGAGTTTCAGCTTGAGGCCGGCGAACTCTTTGAGCAGCAGGGGAAAATCGTGAGCGTTGGATCCGGGTCCGGTGGTGCCGGCAACTAATTCTCGGTCAGCCTTTTTCAACTCATCAAAAGTCTTGTAAGGGAGATCCGACCGGATCGATAGCGCGACCCCGTCCGCCCCGGAAGAACCGAGCCATTGAAACTTTCGCACATCAAAGCGAACCTGTTCCACTTTCGACAGTTGGGCGATCGCCACGTTGGGATTGGCGGCAAGGATCGTCAATCCGTCGGGCTTGGCGCTGTTGAAGACGCTGTTGGTGGCCAGCAGGTGCGCCGCGCCGGGCATCTGTTGAACAATCACGGCCGGATTGCCGGGAAGATGCTTGCCCAGGTGGTGTGCGACGATCTGGGCGGCGATGGCAAGACTGCCGCTCTTGGCGCCAATCACAACATTAACTGTTTTTCCCTCGTAGAAGTTGGCTTGACCCCATGCGGGCGCGACGCAGACCACTAACCAAGTCAAACAAGCGAGAGCTCTCAATGCCTTATGGTATTTCATAGAGTTTCCTCCAACGGTTTCCTTTCTCCCCGGTAACTTTTCAAGGTGCGCAGCCTCAGGATTCAAAATTCCTACCCTGCCTTTAACCGCCGCAAGGCTATTTGATTGGGGGTATGGGAGTCAAGCGAGTTTTTTGCGCACCGGAAGACACCAAGCGAGTGCCCCGGAAAGGTACTGAGCACGCAGCGATCCGGGTGTAGTCATGTCGTCCGGCAGGTTGAAAACTCGCGACGGCGGAAAGCTCAGTATCGGCAAATTATTTTGACTTCGGGACCGGGTCACTGGCACGCGACAGTGTGGAAGTGAGAATTTTTAGGTTCTCGCTCTTCTCGATGTAGCGCACGAAAATGTATTTATTTTCCTGCGAATCCAAAGCCGCCGCCGGGACGTCGCCTGCGCCCGCTTCGACTTTTGCCAGGACGAAGTAAAGATCGTTGCTCTTCAAGGCACGAGAGAATCCTTGTTCAAATTCGGCGATGGTTTTTGTGGTGATCACGTTGGCAAAGCCCGCCCCGCGCGCAATTGCCGCCAGGTCGGCCTGCCCGGCTGTTGCGGTCGGCGCGCCACGGGAAGACTCGTAACATTCATTGTCGAAGACCACGTGAATCAAATTCTTCGGATGCTGATTTGCTATGGTTGCCAGGCCGCCAAGGTTTAGCAGCAAAGAGCCGTCACCATCGAAGGCGATGACCTTGCGGTGCGGCAGCGCCAAAGCCAGACCGAGTGCCATCGAGGAGGTGAGTCCGAGGTTTTGTAGATGATAGTTGCCCGGATGGGGCCTCAGCGCTTGCCATTCGTGGCGCACAGCGCCGATATTGGTGACCACCAGTTCTTCGCCGAATTGCGGCGCGATGGCGCGAAGACAATCGTATCGTTTCATCAGACTACCTCAGAGCTTGTTTGTTGAGCACAATGGCCGTGGGCCGCCGTGAGGAGCGCGCCAGTATCTGACTATCGCGAATGGTCGGACGGATATCGCCAAAGCGGCCGACTTTTTCGTAGACGATATGCATTGCTTGTAACACTGGCTCGGTCAAACTACCGACAGTCGCGTGACCGGCGTTTTCCTCGCCGACCCCGCCGCTGTGACCGATCAGCATCAGTACCGGGATGCCCGGATGAATACAGACGGTCGCCAAGGCATTGGCGGACAACAGGAACCCGGCGTTCATCATCACCATCGCCGGGTTTTTGCCGCCCAGATAAGCGCCGGCGCAGATACCGATCCCTTCCTCCTCGCGAGTGACCGGCACATGGTGGATATCGGTATCTTCGCCCAAAGCCATTACCAGGTCATGCAAATTTGCTTCGGTTAAGGTTGCGACGAAATCGATGCCGGCTTCTTTTAGAGAATCGACGATTTCAGCCGCCACTTCTCGTTTCATATCTTCCTCCTACTGCATCCGCTTGCGTGCTCGGTTGAGTAGCTCGGCATCGATGTATTTCTCGGCTTTGGGCCTGGTCTTGCCTTTGAAATCACCTAACTGTTCGAGGATGTCGAGCACTACTTCGGTCCCAGGAACAGTCATTGCGCCATCCGGCGGAATCACTTTATCACGCACCCAATACTCATAAACCCGTTCTGCATGATCAGACTGAACTTTAAAAAAATCGCGGATAATCGCCAACGTTCCGGAGCGGTTTTCGTACACATAACGATTGGCGCGCAGCAGAGCAACCAAGTAGTCCTCGGTGAGTTTCGGATTTTGATAAGCCCACGCGCGTCGAACCGACAGTGCGGTGAACTGCACGGCTGGGATATAGTTTCTCAGCTCACCCAGGATTTTAAAGCCCTGCTCGGCCGCCACATAACTAATCGGCGGGTTCAGTACTCCTGCGGACGTTGCTCCTGTTTTAATGGCTGCCAGGCGATCGCTCGTGCCGCCGACTTCTACGAGTGTGTAGTCGCGCGGATAACTCAGGCTATGTGCGCTGAGCATCTTCTGCAGCAGGAGTGTGCTCGATGAATTAATTCCGGATACGCCCAAGGTCGTGCCGCGCAGCTCTTCGATCGAGAGAAATTTCTTATCGGCAACCAGATCGTACGCTGCCGAATTGGCTAAGCCGGACAGCATTGTCAAATCAGCGCCGCGCTCGACTGCGCGAATCAGCGGATCAGGAGCCTGCGCGCTCAGTTCGATAGAACCGGCGACCAAAGCTTGAATCTGCCGCGCCGCCGAACGCATGACGATAATCTCGTTGAAAATATGTTGTTCTTTGAAAAAGCCGCGCCGATCCGCGATATACAGACTTAGATTGGTCATCCCCGGCGAAGTGACTGCGACGCGCATGCGCCGCAGTTCTTGCGCCGAGACCGGTGCGATCAAAGCGAGTTGCTGATGGAATGCTATCAGGACAAGGATCCGAAAAAGCCAACATCGATACATAGGACGATCCCTGCTTGCTATACTTAAGCAGAGGCGCTGACGCAAGAGATTTTATGTGTGCTGCGTGAAAGCTCACCGCGCGGTTTGTGCGCGGCTGATTTATCACAGCGGGTCTTCACCCGTAAAGAAGGCATGAAGAGACACTGTGATCAACCTATCCGACGGCTCTCGAGGCTTCGCGATGAACCGTTCCAATGCGCGATGATCTCGTCGGATGAAGCGACACGCCCATAGTGCTTCCGCACCAGCGCGACCGCCTCATTGTGCGCCGCGGGTCCGTACGTCGTGGCGGCGCAGTCTTCAACCAGGGTGATGTAATAATCCAGCATGAAGCCAACCGTCAAAGTATGAAAGACGCACATGCCGGTGCCAACTCCGGTCACCAACAAACTTTTGACACCGCGAGCGCGCAGTAGCATGTCCAGATCAGTGCCGATAAAGGCGCTGTATCGATGTTTAGTCACGATCATCTCACCCCGTCGCGGTTCTAAACCGGCGTGAAATTCGGCCCCCCAGCTACCGTCGGCGCAGGCGAGCAACTCGGGATTTTTAAATTCTGTCCATACCGGTGAGTTGGTCCATTGATTGCCGGATGTGCGCACGAAACAAATCGGGAAGTTGTGCTCGCGGGCTTGCTCCAACAGTCGAATCAGCCTGGGAATCATTTTTTGTACGAAATCCATGTCGCGGCCCCGTTTGCAGGCGGCGCCTTGCCGATGACAGAAGTCATTCTGCATATCGACGACAATCAGCATGCCGTGACTTGGATCGGCGCGCTCTTCGAGAGACAGTGCCATTTCGACCTCCTATTCGTAGAGCTTCTTGATAAATCCGGTATCGTCCAGTTCCTTGACGATGCTGGCGTCGATGACTGATTTCGGATCGGCGGTTCGGGCGCGCGGATTGTCCCTGGATAGAAATTCGAGCACGCTACTGGCGCCTTTAAGCGAGGGGTACGGCGCATTCTCGAAGTACCCGGAAGCATAAAGTGTGTGCGACCGCTCCAGATATTTTGTCTGTGCCGGCGCAGTGCGAAGTTTTTTCTTCATGACCTCCACCGATTCGGCCCGATTCTTCTTGAAGTAGGCAATCCCCTCGACATACGCTTTGATGAAGCGAGTGGCGAGATCCCGGTGTGAACGCAAGTAGGAGCGGGTCGTGTCGATCATGCTGTGCAGGTAATAGATATCCATATCGGCCAGGTCGGCGAGCACTCGATAGCCAAGGTCTTCGGCGATAAAAAACGTCGGCTCTGTCAGAACAGCAGCATCGATGCCGCCCTTCTCCAGAGCCGCCATCATCGCCGGCGAGGAGCCAACCTGAATGGCTTGCACATCAGTGGGATTCATCTTCCAGGCGCGCAGCATCAGCAGCAGGACCATATGTGACGATGCGCCTAAGCGGGTGACGCCGATCCGTTTGCCCTTGAGATCTTCAGGGCGCTTGAGGTCAGCTCGAGCCATCACTCTCTGGACGCCTTTATTAACGATCGATGCCACCATCACGACATCGGCTCCACTGAGCGCGGCATTGATCACAGCGCCACCGCCACCGGTCAGAAATTGAATGTCGCCGGCGAGTAATGAGCTGACCCCGCCGGCGGAAGCCCCGCCAACCACAATCACCTCCGGGTCAATGCCGTACTTCTTGAATAGACCTTTGTCCTCGGCGATCCACACCGCAGCGTTGATTGGAGTAAACGAGCTCAAGCCGATGCGCAGGCGATCGGCGGCGATAGCTGAACTGAAGGTCAAGCCAAACGCAATGAGTAAAGCCAAGCTGGCAGCAACAAGAATCTTCAAGCGACTATCCATCATAGGGCCGCGACCTCCTGGTAATCGGGTCTCCCACAAGCCGCAGGCTTATCACTCCTTGGGTAAGGCGTCCAGTTTAGCGCGCCAGTCGGTCAATGACGCTACGTATGTAGCCGACGCTAATGAGAACACTTGCTCATGAAGAAACTTCTGTTGTTTGTGTTTCGTGGATGCTGATGGTCCGCATGGCATCGGCAGCCGAATACGTTATTGATTTTAGTATGATCACAGACTTCGAGCGTCTTCGTCCGTTGATCGACTATGTATCGACTTCGGTTCCTTGGAGCAGAACAGATCGCTACTGAATCGGTCAGTGATCTTGAATCACTACGAGAGTTTCTGGAGCGCATCAGAGTTGCGCCGTGAGCGGGTGCCCCAAAATTCGTACCTTTCCAGGAGTAAAATCGGTCGGCGAATGTGTAACGGATGCGCCGGGCATTGTTGATTGTTAGTAACTTTGTGTCTCGGTTCGACAAGCGGCTCGAAACGTATCCTCGAACCCCGGTCGCTTCGCTCGCTGTCTCGTCCCTTCGGCCTGGTACGTTGGCCCGAAAGCTCAGATTTGACGGTGGAACCTACGTGTCTTACATTGTTGGACATGAAGACAAGCACCCTCACCATCAGACTCGACAAAGATCTCAACGAACTACTGACGAAGGCGAGCCGTCGTTCAGGAAAGAACCGGAGCGAAGTCGCCCGGGAGGCGCTGCGCCGCCAGCTTCGTATCAGCCAGTTTGAAGCTTTGCGCCGCAAGATTATGCCTTTTGCGGAGGCGCGCGGCTACCACACGGACGAAGATGTGTTCGCAGATGTCTCGTGAGGGTTTTCCTCGATACCAATGTCTTGGCCAGCGCAGCGGCAACTCGCGGATTATGCGCAGACGTCCTGCGTGAGGTTCTCACTTCACACGAGCTACTGACTTCTGCACAAGTGCTGAACGAACTCGAGCGTGTCTTTCGCAGCAAGTTCGGCATCCCTCAGGACTTAATCGCTGACTTCATCTCGCTACTCAGCCAAGACATAGTACTTGCCAAGCCCGGCGCGGTTCCCACGGTCGAAATCAAAGATGAATCCGATTTGCCTATCCTGTCCGCCGCGATATCTGCTAAGGCCGATGTGTTTGTAACAGGTGATAAGGAAATCCTTGGTACACGGCAAGCTGAGAAGATGGCGATTCTTTCTCCGCGAGAATTGTGGGGAGAAACTTACGGCCCAACCAAAGCGTACAGCCGGACGCGCAAAGCCGCGCCGCTCACGCTAAAAACGGTTAGCGGCTTGGAGTATCCATGAATGATACTTGTGACGTTTCTGACGTCTAAACATAAGACGTCCACGCCGGCTAACATCAGGTGAGCTGAGCGACGAGTTGAAATCTCCGCGACTTATTTTCGTTCTTCCGGCTTGACGTATTTCACGGTACCGCCGCCTTTTTGCGAATGCAGATAGCCTTCGACATCGCTCAATGGATTGGTGTAGTAGCGCATGCGGTGTGACACCAAATCATCCGCTTTCAAAGCCATTTCAAAAGAAAGATCTTTTTGCATGTAAGCGGCGATCTTGGCGTTTTCTAAAGTTGCGCCATTGCGGCTACCGATTTCCTTTGCGAGAGTCTCGACATATCCTTCGAGTTCTTTCTCCGGCACGACCTGAGATATCAAGCCAACCCGTTCGGCTTCGACTCCGCTTAGATTTCGCCCGGTGAGAGAAATGAAAAAGGCTTTCTTAAATGGAATGCCAGCGTGAAATAATGTTGGGGTGGCAGTGGCGCCATAGCTGCCGCGGATGACTTCCGGCATACCGAACATGGCGGTGTCGGTGGCGATAACGATATCGTGGCCGTTGATCATCGCCAGACCGCCGCCGAGACACCAGCCGCTCACTTTCGCAATCGTCACTTGAGGCAACTTGCGCATGATGTCGACAATTTCCGCGACGCCACCGATGCCGCGGGTACGGCGACGGTTTTCCTGGCCTCTCATATCGTAAAGATCGCGACCCGAAGAGTACGTACCACCGGCGCCGCTGGTGACGATGCAGCGTATCTTGTCGTTGTCGGCGAGAGAGCGAAGAATGCCGGCCAGTTCGCTCAGTAGCACAAGGCTAAGAGCGTTCTTTTTCTCCGGCCGGTTAAGCGTCAACCAGGCGATGCCATCGGATTCGTTGATGTCGGCGATAATCAGTTTGTTGTCGGACATGTTCTTCTCCTATGGTTCAACGGTTCAAAAGTTCAAGGTTCGACGTCAGCGGATTCAAGCGGTTACAGGGATCACAACTTTGGCTGGTCCACTGTAGATGACTCGAGCTGGTCATGCGAAACGGTAGAAATTCTTAGCGTTGTCGGCAAGAATTCTTTGTTTGGTTTGGTCCGAGATGTCTTTACGCCGCACCACCTGGCTGACGCTGTGCGGCCATTCCATGTCCCAGTGCGGGTAGTCCGAGGCATACATCATGCACTGATCGCCGAATTGCTCGATCACCAACGGCAACGCCGACTCCTCGCCTTCGCAGGTGAAGTAGCACCGATTACTCTTTACATATTCGCTGGGCAGCATCTTCAGTGGCTCCATCTCGGATTTGCGTCTGAGATATTTTTCATCGAAGCGCTCCATCCAGTAGGGCAGCCAGCCGACCCCGGCTTCGAGGAAGGCGACTTTCAGTTTCGGAAAGCGGTCGAGCACGCCATTGGAAATAATCGCCACGATGGTCAGCATCTGCTCGAATGGATGGGACGTCATGTGCACGCCAAGATATTTGTGAAAGCGCCAGTTGCCTTGCGAGACCTGCGCGGTGGCGTGAAATCCGATCGGCACGCCGAGCTCCTGAGCTTCCGCATAGATAGGATCGAATTCCGGTTGGCCCAGGTCCATGCCGGACTGCACATAAGTCGGCACCATCACGGCCACCGCGCCGAGTTCTTGGATGCTGCGGCGGATCTCCTTCACCGCTTCAGGCACCACTTGCGGCGCGATCACCGCGGCGTATTTAACTCGATTGCCGCTGCTCTTGCAGAAGTCGCAAGCCCAGTTGTTGTATGCCTTGGCCAGCTCAACGACGAGATCGAGCTCGCGTACCAGGCCGATGGAAAGCGCGTTACTAGGATAGGCTACGGCATCGCCGATGTTTTCGACGTCAAGATCCTTGCAGTACTCCTGAGGGGTGGCCGGCTTCCTGCCAGTCGTGTCGTTCAGAAAGATGTCCCAGCCGAACGCAGGAAAGTACGGCCCGCTTCTTTTGCGAAAACGTTCCGGCAAATAGTTCTTATAAGCGGGCCCATCGAGGTGATGCGCATCCGCGTCGATGACAGTAAATTCCACGAATTAACCTCCAAAAATAACGGCTGTTCAAGCCGTTCAAAACGTTGGGACGAGCTTTAAGGCAGCTTGAACTCTCTGACATTGAACCGTTGAACTATTGAACTCTTGAACCGCCCTATCTTTTAATCCTGTAGCCCATAGCGATGCGCGATGTTGAGAAAGATCGAACCGACGATCACAGTGCCGATGGTGATGATCAGGCTGAAGGCCGCCAACTCGCCGACATGGCCGTTGTCCCATAGCTCCCAGATCGTGACCGCGACCACTTGCGATCCCGGCGAGTAGAGCAAAAGAGCAATGGATAATTCCTTAAAGGTAATTAGAAAGATATAAATCCAACCGGCGAGCAGCGCGGGCATAATCAGCGGCACGACCACATGACGGACCATCTGGAACCAGCTGGCGCCGCTGGTGGTGGCGCCCTCCTCGAGTTCTTTATGCAGGCTTAAAAGCGCCGAATGGCTGAAGCGAATACCATAGGGTAGATAGCGCGCGATGAATGCCAGCACCAGGATCCAGATCGTGCCATAAACCGGCACCGGCAGAATCAGATACATCTTAAGAATCGCTATGCCCATGACAATGCCCGGAAAAACCAGAGGCAGCATCGCCATTTGATCGAGCAGCCAACGCGATTTGATCGATGCTCGAACGATCAACCAGGCGGCAAAGAAGGTAATGAGTACGGCAACCGTTGCCGAGCTGATGCTCACGGTCAAGCTGTTCAGCACGGAGCGAATGATGCTGCTGTCGGCGAACGCGGTGGCGTAATTGTTGAAGGTCAACATCGACAGGGCTTTGCGCGACGGCACTTGAGCGAACGGTAGGAACGAGGACCATGCGATGGCCGCGATGGGCACGAACTGGAGCAAGGGTAACGCGAGCATCAAGAAGCCGCCGAACCAGCGCCACTTGCCGAGTTCGATCCGGTTGGGGCGAAAGTTTTTGCCGCTGATAGTGGTGAATTTATAGGTCTTGCTGGTGATGCGATAGTACGGGATCAGTCCCAGGCCGACTAGAATGATCAGAATGATGGAATAGGCACTAGCTTCGCCATACTTGGGAATTAGCCCGCCTTTTATTTGCAAATAGATTTTGGTGGTGAGCACTTCGACCCCGGCGGGGATGCCGATCAGCGCCGGGATCTCGAAAGCTTCGAGCGAGCGGATGAAAGTCAGTATCAAAACTGCCAACACGCTGGGCAAGGCCAGCGGAAAAGTCACCCGGCGGAAAACTTGCCAGCCGCTGCTACCCGCGGTGGTTGCGGCTTCTTCCAGCGACGGATCCATAGAACGAAACGGCGTCGACATGAGCAGGAATACGATCGGAATCCACAGAAAGCTTTCCACCAGGATCATTCCACTCATGGAGAATATGTTGAAAAAGGGTTGGCCGGTCCAAGCAACTGCCGGAGCATTGAGAATTCCCGCCTTGGGGCCCAGGAGCATGATCCAGCCGACCACTTTGATGATGCCCGGAATAGCGAACGATACGTAAGCGGAAACGTAGGCGAGTTTGCGAAACGGCGCATTGCTGCGCTCCGCCAGCCAAGCCAATAATGTTCCATAAACCAAAGCGATTCCGGCGCTGCCGATCGAGAAGATCATGGAATTGCTCAAGAGAGTTTTGACGTCCCCTAAGGATTCGATGATGTTGGCAAAATGTTGGATGGTGAAACTACCGGCTTGCAGACCGCGGTCCGTCACCAGGCTGGTGTGCAGAATGAAAAAGAACGGCGGCAGCACCAGGTAGGCCAAGGTCACACTGGTTAAAAGAAACAACCACTGGGCTGGATTGCGCATCATCATGGCATACATAGGCAGGCCCTCTTAGGCTTTAGAATTTTCTTGTTCCTATGACAATGGTTGAGAAGAAACAACTTGGTCAAAAGGCAACTCCTTGCGTCTCGTAGAAAGCTGTGTCGATTCGCTGCATCACCTGCGGCTGATTTCTTTGAGTAGTTTCTCCCAACGTTCCAGGTCCTTTTCGTACTTATCGGTGCTGATTCCATGGTCCGGTCGCCAGCGTTTGAAACCGAGATCCTTGGTGGCGCTGCCATACTGGTAATTTGCCAGAAGCGCTTGTCCTTCGGGTCCCAGGAGGTAATCCGCCATTAATAGCGCGGCATGAGGATGCGGCGGTTGCGCGGCAATTGCGGCGCCGCCCACATTGGTCGGCACGAGATCCAATGGCAACCACTCCACCGGCGCACCTTTGTCGACGGCAACCAGTACGTGATTACGAAAGATTCCGGGCGAGGCCAGCACTTCACCCGAGGCGATCAGGTCGAGCAAAGCGGGCGGAATGATTGTATGAAGCGCGATCTCCTGGACCTTGAGTTTCTTGACAAACTCCGGGCCCTTGGTCTTCAACATGGCGCCGATCACTTTGTAGATTGGATCGCTGAGCGATACACCCATGCGCCCCTTGAGCTCGGGATGAAGCAGCCCTTCGAAATTTTTTGGCACTGCGCCCTTGGAGAGCAGATTCTTGTTGTAAGCAAAGCCGATATAGGATTCACGCGCGATCGCCCAAAAATACAGGCCCCTCTCGCCTTTCTCTTTGGCTTCCTCCGGATAGGAGGAAAAATGGGGGGAATGATAGGGACGCAGGAGAAAAGCATCGCGCATGAACATCAGGTTGCCTTCGGTGGTTTCCACCGTGTCGGCTATATATCTTTTCGCCTTGGATTCTTCGAACATTCTTGTAGTGATGTCTGAGCCCGAGACTCGATAGGCTTCGATTTTCACGCCGGGGTACTTGGTTTCGAATGCTTTGACCATCGCTTTATAAGAGTCACCCGCCAGTGAGGTATACCAAGTTAGCTTGCCTTCGTTTTTAGCGCCGGCGTACAGAACCTGTTCACGATCCGCGCCGTTGTAAGTCACCAGCTCCGAGATCGTCGCCGCTTTGCGGGCCTGTGCCTGCAGGTGCGCGGGCCATAGCGAAAAAGCTAACAGCAAAACACCAAGTATTATCATCAAATCTACTTGCCTCCTTAGGGTTCTTACCTCTGACTCAATCAACTGACAAGCGTTATCCGCTGCGTCTAGTGAAATCGTCAGTAACCTCGCTATGTTGCGTCTAACTCCCTAAACGAGCAGCGTGGTTCCAACCGCGCCAAAGAAGCTGCGCGGTCTTCCCGAGCCCATCTGCGGCCGTGAACGGTGAATCAAGACTGGTCGACAAAGCCGAGGAAATCGTCGCAAGGGCGTCGCTCACTAACCGATGCTCGACGAAGAATTGGGCTTCACCGGGCATCGGCCGAAATTGCGCCTGGTGGCGAGGAATGAAGATTACTTGTTCACCTGGTCGATGTACTGTCGTATGAAAGTTACGATCTCAGGTGGCGTTTGTGAAACTTTCTGAAACAACTGTTCGCCCTGTTCGCCGACTTCGAAGCGAGGTTGAAAACGCATCGCCTTCATCGCCTCGGCATTGAAGTCGGAATCTTTCGATAGGGAGACAATAGCCTGCCGGAGCGTTGCGATGGCTTCGGCGGGCGAGTTTGGCGGCAGCATGATCAGCCGCGTCATGTTGGTGCTCGACATGTTGGCTGCCTTGAGCGCTTCATACTTTATACCCGAGGGCATCTTGCCAAACACCTGCCTGTAATAATGTGTGAACGGCAACAACTCCGGCACGTCCGGGCTGACAATAATTTCTCCATCGGGTGAAACCAAATCGGTATAGTAGAGCGCGGTCACTTCACCGGTTTTTACCATCTGCGGTTCGACGGCGGCCCGGTAAGCGGGGAGAGTTTCGTCGTGATATTGAGCCTCGTTGCGCTGAACTGCCAATCGAGCGGTGGAGCTGGAGCTGTAACCGGTCACATAGTCATATTTCAGGCCGAGCAAATCGAACGAGAGCCGGAAGCGCACGTCTTTGGAACTGCTCGCGCTTAACCCTGCGGCCCTAAACCGTTCCGCCTTCACGAAGTCTGCCGCTTTCTTGATGCCCGGCGGTGTGTCCGATCGGATATACGAAATTGTGACGCCGTGCACACCGGTGATAAACCCGAATTTCCCGAGATCCACACGCAGTCCCGGGTCTTTGGTTTGATGGTGAAATAGGCTGCCAGTGAAGTAGCCGGCGGTGAGCCCATCCGGCTTGGCGACTTCGCCGATATAGTTCACTCCTGTGATGCCTCCGCCACCGCCCATGTTCTGAACCACTACAGAAGGCTGCCCCGGGATATGTTTGCCGAGATGCTTACCGAAGACTCGTCCTTCGATATCGGTGGGACCGCCGGCGGCAAAGTTGATGACGATGGTTAAAGTCTTTCCCTGGTAATAGGGCGCCTTCTCAGCCGCCAATCCTTGCGTCCATCCCGCAATCAAAAGAGAGCAACCGATTAGCCACGACATGGGTCGCAATTTACTCGTACTCATTATGATTCCTTTCATTGATGAGTTGATCGAAAGACCTCTCATGAAAAGGTTCACAAACAATGCTATCGGCTCTATAGCTGCGTGGTACTGGTAACGCCGCGGCTATCTCTTGATCTTTCTTGGCCGCATTACTACCTCAACTGCCTTTGGATTGTCTATCTCTTTTGTGCGGCGCAGTTCCGGCGCAGTGATGGATCGGCGACCATTATTTGCCTGCTTCTGAAAGTCGTACGCCTCGATTAATTCCTGCCCTCCAGGGTCGCTCGCACACAACCGTAGGCGGCTTTAGCCCCTTGGATATAGCGCATCCATCATCAATCGTTTGTGGTGCCCGGGAGTGCCAAGATATTGGTACAACGTGTGGGCAAGCACGCTGTGCGCCATCATCGGGTGACCGTAATCGGTTCCCGGGCCGGCCCACACCATGTGCGCGTAGTTGGTGCCGTGATAATAGCCATCGCTGGCCACTGCTTTTGCTTCGTGAACCGCGCCTCGGGCCGCCATGCCGCTATCGATGCGCCAAATCGCTTCGTAGGTCGCCCAGCGCGCCTGATCGAGATGAATTGAAATATCGACGCAGTGGTCCTGCACCCGCTGGAAGCGTCCGATCGGTTGACCGAAAACGACCCGGGTGCGGGTATACTCGCAGGTCATGTCGAAAACTTCTTGTGTCGCGCCCACTTGATAGGCGGATAGGACCGGCAACGATTTTTCCAGAGCGGCTTCCAAGGTAACCCAACTCGCGCCGCTCGATCCCAGCAGATGGCTCGGCGATACGATGACTCTATCGAAACGCACTTCGGCGACCGAAATGAAAAAGCCTACGTGAGGTGTGATCGTGATTCCGGGGCTCTTGGCGTCGACCAGCAGGAAAACGACTTTTCCTTCCTCAGTTCGGGCGGCGCAAAGAAATGACGTTGCGGCTTCGGCATCGAAGACAAAGCGTTTGGTCCCGCTCATGATGTAGCGGTCGGAAAGCTTAGTAAGGCGGGTTTCCACCGCTTCCGGTCCCCAGTAAGCCGCTTTATCCGTGATCGCCGGCACGACGATCGCTTCGCCTTTACAAAGCGGCGGCAATAAAGATTTTCTTTGTTCTTCGGTGCACGCCTCGAAAATCATCTGCGCGCTGAGAATACCGGATGTGAAAAGCGGGCCCGGCACAGGGCCGCGTCCAAGCTCTTCGAAAACCACAGCGCAGTCCATCACCGACAAGCCGGCGCCGCCATGCTCTTCCGGCAGCATCATGCCCAGCCAGCCCATCTCCGCGGCTTTTTTTATCAGCTGCGGCTGAAAAGTTTGTTTGTTCTTGTACCATTGGGTCATCTGGTGCGCCGGCACTTCGGCTTTGACAAAATCCGCCGCGACCTTTTTCAACATCTCTTGATCTTCGGTCAATGATAAGTCCATCAGCTTCTCCTAGTATTGGAACAACTGGAACGATTGGAACTTTTGGAACGAAAAGTTGCTGTTTGTTCCAGCCGTTCCAGTCGTCTCAAAAGTTTCACACGTGAGGACGAACAGTTTTGCATGTCGTCTAATCCGTCTCCGGCGCCTTCTCCGTCGTCGGCCGGCCCAGGCCGAGACGGCGGGCGAAGATCAATCGATCGGTATCCAATGTGCCGCCGCCGTGCAGCTGTCCGGGACCCGTGCGCACGGCGTATTCGAAATCGACGACTTCATGCACCGACAAATTCTGCTCGAGAGCATCGGCGCCCATGATCGCTTGCAAGCGTTCGCCGTTACGCAGGCGCAGCATGCGCTGATAGTAGCGCTGCTGCGGCCCGCCGTAGGGATGCGGCTTCTTCGCGAAACGCCGCCAGTAGATGAGCTGGTTGAAGCGCCTCAGCGTATTCAACTCGATCGTCATTTCGGCGATCAGATCGCGCACTCGCGGATCTTCCATGATCGGTTTGCCGTCGATATGCGTATTGCGGCAGTATTCGACCACTCTTTCAATCAGAGGATCCGCCGCGATACGGCCGTCGCCCCCATGTTCGAGCTCCATGTGGGTGCTGGCGACTTTCCAACCGTTGTTCTCGCCACCGATCAAGTATTTTGCCGGCACGCGGACATTGTCGAAAAAGACGGAGTTCTTGATGCCCATCATCATATGCATGTGCTGGATCGTAATACCCGGAAGATTTGCCGGGACGTGCAGCCAGGCAAGGTTCTCATGGCGCTTGCCGCCGGGCGTGGTGCAGACCAGTGTCCAGAGATAATCCGGCGGCAGATGATGGCCGACCATGACTTTCTGCCCATTGACGACATAATCATCGCCGTCGCGGATCGCCTTGGTCTGACAATTGGCGATGTCGCTGCCGCCGTGCGGCTCGGTGAGCACCTGCCAGACGCAGATCTGCGCTCGCGTAATCGGCTCGAGAAATTCGCTTTTCTGTTCTTCGGTTCCCCAGCGAATTAGCACCGGCGCCACGATACGAGCCAGGGTGTAGAATACGTGTGAAAGATTGAGCCCGTACTTGAACAGCTCGGTCTCGAGCACCATCTGATGGTCGATGGTCAAGTCTGCGCCGCCGTACTTTTTAGGATAGATCGGAAACAGCCAGCCTTTGGCGCCGAGCTTCTCGGCCAGCCCGCGGCGAAACTTATATTCGTCTTGGTCCTCGCGGGTCGACCATGAGGCCGACCAGCGCAGGTGCTCGTGACCGGCAAACTGTTCGGCCATCCAGGCCGCGACTTCCTTTCTGAATTCGACTACGTGGGGCGGGTCTCCTGACACATTAAAATCCATTTGTTTCTCCTTTCAGACCGTTGAAAAAAAGCTTCATCTACTTCGTTGCGCTTGCTCGACTCGCTTCAACGTACTCAAACGTACGTCTCAGCTCATCGAGCTTCGCGCGCCTCGTATCTGGGTCTCTTTGAACGGTCTGCACAAATATCTCAACTATATTATGCCTTCATCACGCAGCTCTTTGAGAGCTGCGCTGTCATATCCCAATTGTCCCAGCACTTCTTCGGTGTGTTCGCCGAGCAGCGGCGCCGGTCGATAAAACTGCGCCGGCGTACCGGATAAGTTAATCGGGCTGCCGACCAGATTGGTCAGGCCCATTTGCGGATGCGCGATCTGTCGTGGAATTCCCAGGTGCTTGATCTGCGGATTCTCGAACACTTCGGCGATCGTGTTGATCGGCGCATTGGGAATACTGTTGGCGTCCAATCGGCGCAACCAGTAGTCGCGCGGTTTCCCGGCAAACTGCTGGCGGAGAATCCTGACGATCTCCTCGTGCCTGTCCGTGCGCTGCTTGCGGGAAGCAAAGCGCGAATCGCCGATCAAAGAATCCAGTTCCGCCGCCTGGAGCAATCCTTCCCAAGCCTGGTTGTGCCCCGACAGGTGAACCATGAAGGGCTTCTTGTCGGAGCCGAGCAGACTATAGATCCGACCCTTGGGGAAATTCTCGCGTGAGACCGCCTCCCCGCCGTTTAAATAATCCGCCACGTGAGATTCAATGAAAGCGGTCGCGACCTGCAGAAGCGAAACGTCGATGAACTGGCCAATTCCGGTTTTCACGCGCGCCAAGAGAGCGGCCATAATCCCGTGAGCGGCGAAGATCCCGGCGCAGTGATCCACGAACGAGATGCCGGCGACTTTCGGATCATCGAGATCGGTGACCAGGCTCATCATGCCGCTGAGCGCCTGACCGATTGTGTCGAACCCGGGCTTGTCGCGATAAGGCCCGCTCTGGCCATAGCCGGAAATCGAACAGTGAACCATCTTGGGATTTATCTTCGCCAGCTCTTCATAGTCGAGCCCTAGTTTGTTCCTTGTCGGCGGGCGGAAGTTTTCCAGAAAGATGTCGGCCGTGGTTAGCAGTTGTGACAGAATCTCGCGTCCTCTTCTCTGTCGCAAATCCAGTGTGACGCTTTTCTTATTGCGATTAAGCGCGCGAAAGCTCGGCCCATAACCTTCGTATTTTGGATTGCGCCCGCGGTGGGTATCGCCGCCGCCAGGCAGTTCGACTTTGATCACATCACAGCCGAGATCGCCCAAGAGGCTTCCCGCATAAGGCCCCGCGACGTGTCCGCTAACGTCGATGCAAACAAAATCTTCGAGCGCTCCAGAAATCATTATGGGTATGAGCAGCTGCCGTTAGAGCATTATCGACCTAGCTGCAAGGCTATTCTCGTCATTCCGCGCGGGACCGGCAATCAGCAGAACGGATGCTATACGCCCTACAAAGACTCCCGGAGTCCGGCTCGTCCGACTATCGCCGGAATGACCAATCGATACCAACTGATTTATCGCAATCAAAAAAAGTTGTCCACCGGAGCTAAGCTTGATCGCCGGCATAAAATAGCTGTAAACCTGTACGTCCGTCTTCAAGCATCATGCGTGCGTGCACACCAAGCGGAGCGAGGGATGAGATTGTTCCTGACCGGAAATCCGGGCGTGGGAAAGACCACGCTGATTCGCGCGGTTGTAGAGCGGCTGGAAGGAATCACGTCCGCTGGTTTTTATACCGAGGAAATAAGGCAAAGCGGACAAAGAACAGGCTTTCGAATTGCTACTCTGGACGGCCACACGGCAACCCTGGCGTCCTCAGGGAAACAACAGCCCACAGTCGGAAAATATTCGATCCACGTTGAAGAATTCGAGAAGCTTGTCTTGCGCTATCTTGACCCGGTTACCACGCTGGTTGATCTTTATGTAATCGACGAGATCGGCAAGATGGAGCTTTTATCTAGTCAATTCAGAATCAGGATCATCGAACTCCTCGCTCAACCGACAAATCTCCTTGCAACGATCAGCAAAAAAGGCAATGGGCTTATAGAGCAGATCAAGCGTAGAAGCGATCTCGAGATTATCGAGGTGACGCGAAAGAACCGCGACCAATTGCCGGAAGAATTGGCCGGTAAAATCAAGATCCAACTTGGAAAGTGATGGCTCATTGTTACAGAGGGATACTAATCAAGGATCTGTGAATCGATTGCAGCGCATCCAACCAAGTCAACACGAGCGCCCGGCACCAAATCGGTAAACGCGTGCCCGCAACCACACCGCAGGAAGTGACACTGTGGCAAGACCATTCGTTCTGATCGTCGGCGCCGGGCTCGCGGGGCTGGCCGCGGCGCGCGAGCTCGAGCGGCGCGGCTGCGGCGTCATTGTCGTCGAGGCGCGCGACCGTGTCGGCGGCCGCGTGTGGACGTTGCGTGATGGCTTCGGCGGCATGCACGCGGAAGCGGGCGGCGATCTGATCGACGACGACCAGGAGGAGATCCGCAAGCTCGCAGCCGAGCTGGGTATCCAAGAGACGCGGATTCTCCGGAGCGGCTTCTCACATTATCGCCTCGGCAGTGACGGCCGCCGGCGCATGCGCTCGTCTTCCAGCGGCTGGCGCCGGACGGCACGGGCGCTCGAACCGCTGGCGCGCGCTTACAAGCTTAACGGAGAAGAATGGAGCGGGCCGATCGCGGGTGCGATCGCAAAGCAATCGATCACAGATTGGCTGGATCAGGCCGCTGATAAGAGTTTCGCAGGAGGCGATCGAAAGGCAATGACTGCCGCGATGGCCGATCTGCGCGCCACCGCGACTACGATGCGCGGGTTTTTTCTCGCCGACCCGGACGAGCTGTCGTTGCTGGTATACGTCGAGCAGTTCGCCGCGGGGGATGATCCCGCCAAACGCACCATGTACCGGCTCCGCGGCGGCAACGATCGTCTGCCGGAGCGCATGGCGCGCGCGCTGCACGCCCCGGTGCGCCTTCAGCAGGCCGCCCGGCGCATCGTCCAGAACAAAAGCTCGGTTCGTGTCACGGTCGAGAACATGCGCGGGCGGCGAACGGAGATCACCGGTGACTATGCTATCGTCGCGGTCCCCGCGCCGCTTGCGGCCGAGATTGAATACGCGCCGGCTCTGCCGGCTGCGCAACTGAACGCCTTCACCAGGCTTCGCTACGGGCGTGCCACAAAAACCCTGCTTCAGTTCGATCGTCATGCATGGCGCGGGTCCGGACGGCCGCGCGCGTGCGCGACCGACCTTGATATCGGCGCGGTGTGGGACAGCAGCGAAGACCAGCGCGGACCACGCGGCATTCT
Source organism: uncultured delta proteobacterium (assembly GCA_963745835.1). Lineage (GTDB taxonomy): Bacteria > Desulfobacterota > Binatia > UBA9968 > UBA9968 > WHTF01. The sequence continues at coordinate 98,794 of CAVUZH010000020.1, read as the reverse complement.
GACCCTGCTCGCCGGCGGCAGCGCCAGCAATGCGACCAAAGCGCTGCTGGCAGCCGAAGGCGCCGAAGGAATTGCAAGACAACAGGGATTCTTCGGCATCGGTCGCGCCCGGCTCATCGCTTCACATAGCATTAGCTGGGAAGACGATCCGTGGGCGCGCGGCGCTTACGCGTTCTTCGACTCCTCATTTCCACCGTCGGCTCGCCGCTTGCTCGCGCTCCCATGGAAACGCGTGTTCTTTGCCGGCGAGCACACGAGCACGACCTGGCAGGGCTACATGAACGGCGCGGTCGAGAGCGGCCTGCGCGCCGCCGAGGAAGTGCTTGCGACCAGCAAACTCTAAAGCTTGTAGCCCGCCTCATCATTCTCTCCGATGAAGTCGCTGTGGTAAGGGGTTGACGGTCAGTCTAACAGTAGAAACAGCATAGCGAATTCAGTTCGTGGAAGTGGAGAGATGGGAGAATACGCTGGCGATCAGTTCAGCGAGGGCGCGAAAGTGATGCGAAGTTCATCGGCCGATAGTTACAAGCCTTATCAATAAATTTCTTTCCAGCGATTCACGAGCGCGGCCTGAGAAGCTCGCGGAACTGCGCGACGTAACGATTAAAGTTTTAACTGTCTGCGCATCTAACGGCAGCAGCTTGTATGACTTCAATAGGGAACGGTGACATCGGGCCGGAGGAGAATGCTGTGTCGCGCCCTCATGATATCCATGCATATTCGCGACAACAGAAAATCGTAGAACAAGACTGATGAATGGATCTTAACACCGGCAGTGCTGATGCCTACGCCAGCCGTTGTTCATTGGCACCACCCCTGATATGGAACAGAACAGGTGTGCAGGTTTGGGATAGGTCCATCGGATAGCGAGCCCACCCAACCCTACTCGCCTGTCATTCTCCAGATGCTGCTTTAGCAACATAGAAGAGATGGGTGCATTCATGTATGTGCGTGCAACGGAAGGTCTTCGCAATTCGCGTGCAGTTCCTTAATGAAACTCGAACAGGAGGGCCTAATCGCGGTGCTGCCGCGCCGCGGATTCAGGGTCGTCGATCTCAAGTTAGAACAGGCCATCGAGCTCTATGACTGCGCGAAATGTTAGACGGACTAGCCGCACGGCTTGCGGCAGAGCGAGCGGCGAATGATGTCTTGGAAGTCCTGGCTGCTTTGATCAACAAAATGGAGAAATGCGTGCGGCAGCACGATGCTGATGGCTGGTTGGTTCATCACGGTGCATTTCACGAGGAGATCTTCAAGGCAAGTCGAAACAGCCGACTCATCGGATTGATGGCAAATATCCGGCTTTCGATTCAGAGATTTCACCCGTTATTGCTGAGCACACAAGACAGGCTCAAAAAGGCTTTTCAAGAGCATGACGAAATTTTCCATGCCATTCGGTCTCACGATCCGAACGCAGCGGAGCGGCTAGCCAGGCGGCATATAGCGTCCGCCACAGACATCATCATTAAATTGTCACAGGACGAGCGGCGTATTGAAACCTCTGTGGCGAAACGCGATCCGAAATCTTTCGGTGGCACGCGCGGCAAGCGAAAGCGCCAGTAAAAATATCAGAACTGGCCACGATACATTTATTCGCACAAGTTGAGAACATCTAGCAGCGAATTGGAGGAAACCTATGATCAGAGAAATATTGCCGGATAGACCGATCACCTGGCCCGGAAACAAGATGGTTGCTCTTCTGCCGACGATTCACCAAGAAGGCGATGCGATCTGTTATAAGAATTCCGACGGGACCAAGGATTCGCAAGATCAGAGCAACCGTCAGTACGGAGCCAAGATAGGGATATGGCGGCTGCTGAAAATATTGGAGAAGCGGCGCATTAAAGCCACGTTCTTTGTCTGCGGCAACTCGGGCGAGAGATACCCGGAGGCGTCTAAAGCGATCGTGGACGGCGGGCACGACATTGCGGGCCATGGTTTTTTTCATGAAGTGTTATGGACGCTGAGCGACGAAGGCGAAGAAGAAGTATTCCAAAAAACACTTGGGACCTTGGAAAGATCATCGGGCACACGCCCGCGTGGCTCGCGAAGCTGCGCGGCCAGTCGTCGCACCCTTCATATTGCCGCCAAAATGGGCTTGGAGTGGGACAGCAGTATGTGGAACGACGATTATCCTTATTTGCTAAGCTTCGACAACGGTAAAACTCTGGTAGAAATTCCTTTCAGTATCAACAACGATGTCAATTTTATCGGGGGCGGAATCACCGCTCCTTCTTACATCTTGGGTAAGTTCAGATCACCGAAGAACGCGCTGGACTCCTGGAAGGCCGAGCTTGATGCTTGTCTGAATCATCCCTCCGGAAAACCGCGAATGATGACCTTTTGCATGCATGATTACCTGACCGGACATCCCGCGAACGCCAAAGCCTTCGACGACTTTCTCGAATACGCGCAACAGGACGATCGAGTGTGGTTCGCTACTTACAGCGAGTTGGCTGCCTGGTGGAAGACGCTTTGTGCGGATTCGACCCGAATGTCAGATGACTTCTGCCTGCAGACCGACGCTCTGCCCAGCTATTAGGAGAGTTCCCATGCAAATAATGGATTCGGAAATATCTGAAATCCTCGCCGGGTCGCCGCGTTGGCCTCAGAAGGAGAGGCTTGCATTGTGCCTGACCTTTAACTTCGAGTCCGGCGAGGCGGCCCCTGTCAATCCTGGCGGAAACCCAAATTACCTCTACATGACGACACACCAATACGGCGCCCGGCGCGGCGTGTGGAACTTACTTGATGTCTTGGATCGGACTCACATCCGCGCGACTTTTTTTGTCTGTGGTGTGACGGCCGAAAAGTACGGTCAGACAATCAAGGAGATTGGCGATCGCGGTCACGACATAGCTGGTTTTACCTATAGCTATGAGAACCTCTGGGCACTTTCTGCCGAGCAAGAAGCTGATGTCATCGACCGGTCAATCGCTGCTATCGAAAAGGCTACCGGAAAACGGCCCACAGGCTGGCGCTGTCCGGATTTTAAAATAAGCGATAATACCCTTCGCCTGCTGGCGGAACGCGGCTTTGCTTGGGACAGCGATCTTCTCAATAGCGAGGTGCCGTACATTCTTGACGTCGCAGGCCGCAAAATCGTCGAAATACCGGCGTCCATGTGGACCTACGACAAACATATGTACTACCTTCCCAGCCCACGAGGATCGGCTCGAGAGTTGTTTGAAGTTTGGACTGACGAATTCGATGTACTCTATGAAGAATCACTCGCGCAGCCCAAGTTGATAACCTTAGCTTGTCATCCGTTCCTCGTTGGGAGGCCTGCGCCGCTTGCGGAACTCGAGAATTTCTTGAGGCGCGCTTTGAATCAACCGGGCGTGTGGCCGGCAACTTGTTCCGAAGTGGCAAATTGGTGGAGTGAGCTATGCAGGCAGTAATTGCCAACCTGCGTTACAGGAGACAACCATGAAAAAAGTTTTGCTCTTGGTGGTGAGTCTGTTGCTCTTCTTTCAACAGATGCCATATGCCCGCGCGGCGGAACGATTCTATGAAGGACAAACGCTTCGCTTTGTAGTTGCCTCTTCACCAGGTGGAGGTTGGGATACCTATACACGTATTGTGGCCAGGCATATTGGCAAGCACATCAGCGGCAATCCGGGTACGTTGGTGGAGAACAAGCCAGGCGCCGGCGGGCTGGTCGGGGTGACTTATTTATACCACCAGGCTAAGCCCGACGGTCTGACTATCGGCAGCTGGCAAGGCGGGCTTGCTCTTCAGCAATATCTGGGATCAGGAGGAACACAGTTTGATCCGACAAAGTTCGAGGTCATCGGCGTACCCGTAGGGAATACTCAAGTATGTGTTGTAAACAAATCAACCGGCGTCACCACTCTCGACGCGTGGATGAACTCTAAGCGGCCGGTAAAGTTAACCGGGTTAGCACCGGGCTCGCCGGCGAGCGATGTGCCAAGGGTTCTTTCCGCAGCAACCGGCTTGCCGCTTCAGCTAATCGATGGTTACAAAGGAGGTCCGGAGGCGAGGCTCGCAATCGAGTCGGGCGAGGCGGACGGTATGTGTGGGGTCCCCTGGGAAGTCGCAAAAGCCACGTGGCAGAAATTGTTGCCCAACATGAACGTCCTTCTGCAGGTAGTTGCGAAGCCACATAAGGATCTATCTAGTGTCCCTTTGGCGGTAAATATTGCGAAGACAAACGAGGCCCGACAGCTCTTGGAGGTCGGAATTCAGGATCCCGCCGCCGTGAGCACCATTTTTACCGCTCCACCCGGAACACCGAAACAGAACGTTGCAGTATTGAGGAAAGCGTTTTCTGAAACCATGAAAGATCCGGACTTTCTTGCTGAAGCGCAAAAGTCGCGAGTGGAAATTGATCCAGTTAGCACCGACGAAGCTACCGCCATCATTTCGAGCTTTGCAAAAATTCCTCCTACGCTGCTTACCAGATTGAAGGAAGTTATGGTTCCCAAGAATTGATAGCTTGAGATTTGCTTTATCAAAGCGAACCCGGGTGCAATCTGGGTTCACTTTTGTACTACGCCGACGGCTTAGCGCATTACCACCAACGCATCGACGGCGAATGCGCCTTGGCCTTGTGACAGAACCATCACGGGATTTAGATCCAGCTCGGCGATGTTGTCGCGCAGATCGTAGGCCAGCCAGAAAAACCGCGCGGCCATTTAGGCGAGAGCGTCAATGCCTACGGCACACGCGCGGCGGGCTTCTGCTACCTGCCAGATTGCGCTGATAGTATTATAGCGGGTAGCCTTTCAATTCGGATTGCACAACGTCAGCTTTCTTGGCTATATTTCGCCTATGGCCAAACATGATCACGATCAAAGCGGAGGCTCCAATCTTTCAGAGATGGAGCTGCGGGTGCGCGCCCTCGAGACGATTCTCGTCGAGAAGGGCTATATCGAAAGCGCTGCGCTCGATCGCATCGTCGAGCTCTATGAAACCAAGATCGGGCCGCATATCGGCGCCCAGGTGGTCGCCAAAGCGTGGAGCGATCCCGGGTTTCGCAAAGCGCTGCTCGAGGACGCAAGCAAGGCAGTTGCTACGCTTGCGCACCAAGTAGGAAACGTCGGCGAGCATCTTATCGCTGTCGAGAATACGCCGCAGCTGCACAATATGGTCGTGTGCACCTTGTGCTCCTGTTATCCGACGGACGTGCTCGGCCTGCCGCCGGCCTGGTACAAGTCGTTTGCGTATCGCTCGCGCGCCGTCAAGGAGCCGCGCGCGGTACTGGCGGATTTCGGCGTTGCGCTGCCGGTCGAAACCGAGATACGAGTTTGGGACTCCACCGCCGAGACACGCTACCTGGTCGTGCCGATGCGGCCGGCGGGAACCGAGGGCTGGAGCGAAGCTCAGCTCGCCGCATTGGTCACGCGCGACAGCATGATCGGCGCCGGCCTGGCGAAGAAACCAAGCGAGGTGGCCTGATGGACGGCGTTCACGATATGGGCGGAATGGACGGGTTTGGCAAAGTCGAGCCCGAGCCCAACGAGCCGGTATTTCATCATCGTTGGGAAGGACGCGTGCTGGCGATGAGCCGTGCCATCGGCGTATTCCGCGCCTGGACCATCGACACCAGCCGTTATGCCATTGAATTGATGGCGCCCTCGTTCTATTTGACCCGCTCCTACTACGAGAAATGGTTTCTGCGCAATCAAAATCTGCTCATCGAGCGCGGCCTCATCGACGCCGACGAAGTCGCCGCCGGGCGGGCGCTGCGTCCGGCTAAAAATTTAACCCGAGGCCCATTCACGCTGGCCGATGTGGAAAAGGTCACGAAACGTGGATCGTACAGCCGTCCCGCGCCGGCGCCCGCGCAATTCAAAGTCGGCGACCGGGTGCGCACGAAAAACATTCATCCAACGACGCACACGCGTCTGCCGCGCTACGCGCGAGGCCGTGTCGGCGTGGTGGAGCGATTGCATGGCTCGCACATCTTTCCGGACTCCGTAGCTTCCGGCAAGGGCGAGGATCCGCAGTGGCTTTACACCGTTCGCTTCGACGCCCAAGAGCTTTGGGGCCCGGACACCGACCCGAAATTGAAAGTCTCCATCGAAGCCTTTGAACCTTATCTCGAACGTGTCTGAATCGTCATCCATCGAACCGGAAGCCGCCCGGCGCGTCGCCGAAGCTGTTCCAGGCATGCCGCGCGATGATAACGGCCCGGTCTTTAGCGCGCCCTGGGAAGCCCACGCGTTTGCCATGGCGCTGGCGCTCTATCAAAAAGGTCTGTTCGCCTGGAGCGAGTGGTCGGCGATGCTTGGCGAGGAGATCAAAAAGGCGCAGGCTGCCGGCGACCCCGACACAGGCGAAACTTATTATCTTCATTGGCTCGCAACCCTCGAGCGCATGGTCGCCGAAAAAAGCGCGACCTCGGCCCAAGCTCTGGCGCAACATTACCAAGCGTGGGAGCGCGCGACGCGCCGAACGCCGCATGGAAAACCGATCCAATTAAGAGCGGAAGACTTTGACCGGTGAATTCGCCACTATCTCTGTCAGGCAAAAACGCTCCGAACGTCCTTCAGGTGATTTGCGGTCAGAGCCCACCAGACGCTCTCGCGACTTTTAAATGATAACGCTGTTAATAGAACGAATAGCGAGACTGTAAATTTCGACCTTGCAAGCAGTGGAGTTTATCCAGCTAGTCAAACTATATCCCCCATCTCTTCATCCATCACTTACCGGAAAGCCCTCCTGTGCCTAGGGGTAATTCAGACAACTCAATTACCGAAAGGAAGCTTTTCCCATGAAACTCAGGATCCTGCTCAGCGTCGCCTCTATCTACCTGGCTTTTGTCGGCCTCGGATTAATCTTTGCCCCGCAGCGCTTCGGCGTTGACGCTGTTCCCAACGACGCCTCCGCCGCGCTAATTGCCTATCTGCGGTTTTTCGGCAGCCCTTTACTGGGAATTGCGGTCCTTAACTGGATGGCGCGAAACGCTGAGCCGTCCAGGGCACGGAACGCTATCATACTCGGCAATCTTATCGGATTTGCTGCCATAGCGGCCTTGGACTTATGGGGATTGTTCAGTGGGGCGCGGCCGTTGACCAAGCTGTTCGCTGTCATTCATCTGCTTTTCGCCGTTGCCTTCATCTGGGTAGGGCGAATGAACATGTCAGCCAATAAGGAAAAATAACGGACATGGATGACTAAGTGGACTAGCATTGCTCATCAGACTGTAAACTGCGATCCGAGCTTGGAAGCACGGCCAGACAATAGTCAATTCGAAATTCTGCCAACAGAATTTTTTATGTAAGAATGATTCTACTCATTTTCTCCAACACCTAAAAACTGTTGAACATTCGTCTGTAATCCTGATATCTCCATCGTTAGTACGATGACAATCTCAGTTAGCAGATACACATGAAGCTAAAAGTGAGAAGCCAATTAATTATTGTCGCTATGGCATTGTCGGCTTGTGGCCAGTTTGCGATGGCCGAGCAAAGTGCGGCTCAGGAGCGAATAAAGATTGCCTATAGCGCCGACAACTCCACCAACGTAATCTGGTATTCCGCCCTCGACACCGGCATCTATAAAAAATACGGGCTCGATGTCGAGTTGATTTTCATCCCCAGCTCAACGACCACTGTTCTGAGCGTGGTAGCGGGCGACATTCAGGTTGCAAACACCTCCGGAGGCGTGGTGGCAAGCGCGGCGGTCGGCGGGGCAAACCTAGTGCTGACGGCTTGCTACATCAACACCTTACCCTACGAACTCGTAGTTAACGAATCGATCAAGTCGGCTGAAGACCTACGCGGAAAAAACATCGGTATCAGCCGGCTCGGCAGCTCCTCAGATGTGGCCGCCCGGGTTTTGGTTCGCGGGCTGGGTCTTGAACCAGTGAAAGACGTGCCGATTCTTCAAGTCGGGGGCAGCTCTGAACGCGCCAGCGCATTTCGAACCGGAAGAATCGCAGGGTTCCCATCGCCTCCGGGCATTATTCATCTTGCTCAGGGGATGCCGCATCGCATACTCATCAGCACAGCGGATTTTAAAAAGCGCTACGATTTCCCGTTCATTTGTTCCGTAATGACCAAGAACTTTCTGCTGACCCGTCGAGATACGGTTAAACGAATTACCATGGCGCTGATTGAGACGACACATTTTCTCAAAACTCGAAAGGAAGAAAGCAAGAAATTAATCGGCAAGTACGCCCGGCAGTACAATCCACAGTTCTTAGAAGCCTCCTACAACGCCATGGTCAAGTTGCATGATCGGGTTCCATTGGTAACCCGCGAAGGGACCCAAGTTCAGATCAATGAAGCGCTGAGTCGCAGACCGGGCGCCACACTCAAGATTGACGACCTGATTGATGACAGCGTCGTCCGGGAACTGGAAAAGAGTGGTTTCATCGAGCAAATTTATAGGTAAGCGACTTACGACGGGACAAGGAACAGGTATTTTGAAATCCTGACCCGCGCCGAGAAGTCAAAGTCTGAGTCAAACACCTGGAGCAATGTCAAAGATAGAGATCGACCCTACTACTGCCACTGTTTGAAGAAGACGTGAATATTCTAGTCCGCATGGGGAGAGAAGATGATGCAAGCGTTTGACACAGTTTCGATCGACGATCTCGTGGCATTACCACCGACGATCTTTGGCACCATCCGTTGGAAGAAATACATCGGTAGACCTCTGGGCGATCTGTGCAGCGGTTTCAACATTCGCGTGGAAGAGCATACGGCAACTCAGTTCCGCGCTGTCGGCGGTGGAAAGTACGAGCCGATTCCCGGCACCGGCATCTGGAAAGATGTGGTTGATTCTGTTTCTTGTTGGGACTTACCGGATGAAGGCGATTACCACCAGCTTAGTTTTCAAATCTGGGGGCAAGGCATCCATCTGAATGCTTTTCCCGACGGGCAGTATCGAATCACGCCGACTCTAAGAGGCATATGGAGCCGGGCCAATCCGGTTGCGGTTGTATTAATTGGCTCTCGCAGCATCGAGCCACAGAGCGCGTCTGTCATGCTCAAGAAGGATGATCATATTCGAAGCGTCGAGTTCGAACTCGTGCAACGTCCCCGGCCATGGAGGACAATCCTGAGCGCGGCGGTCGGCGGGGCAATCGTCGGGTCGGTGCTGCAAAGAGGCAAGCCAAGTACGTCGTTAGCTCGCTGATTATCGGAGCGCCGGCACGGGCACACCGCGACAAGCGGGGCGTCGATCAAAGATCCGTTCGCCAGGAGCGAATGATCGGTGCTGCGGGGTAAGGACATCGATCTCCGCACTGGCGCAACCTTGACGCGTAGCGCCGGATCCTTTCAACGGGCGACCCAGGAAGAAACCCGCCGCCTCAGTGACTGCCGCAAATCACGTTCAGCACCGCCTGGCGTTTTTCCTCTTTGACAACTTTGAGCGCCCGCTGCAGCGCCGATAGCAGTTGCTGAGGATCTTCGACCATTTCGCCGTAACCGTCGTGCGCTTCGACGATCTTTTCGTAGCGCGGTGACGGTGTGAGATCGCACAACGGGAAATTGCCCGTGCTGACCGCCCACCCGTCCGGCATCACCTGCTGTGTCGCCGCTTTGCTGGCATGCCAGATCGCGTTGTTACAGATGATCGTCAGCATCGGCAGACCGTAAGATTGCGACACCAGATGGCAGGCGGTCGGATTGTTGAACATGTAGGTCCCGTCACCGACGGTGACGATGAAAGTTTTTTCCGGACGCGCGAGCTTCATGCCCAAACCGCCGCCGATGCCCCAACCCAATCCTCCCGCGGGCGAGCCGCCGAAATAAGTTTCCGGTTCGCTCAAGTTGAGCACTTCGTTGCCGATGCCATGATCGCTCAACACAACCGTGTCGCGATCGCGCACCTGATCGACGCAACACGCCAGCCAAGCGTGACTGATCGGCCGGTAGCCGCTCGCCTTCTCCGCTTTTTGCTTCACGTCCTCACGATATTTCTTATGCCTAGCGCGGATGTGCTCGGCGCGCTCCGAAAGAGCCTTCTCATCGCGTGGTCCTTTTCGTAATTCTTCAGCCAGCAATTGGAGCGAGAGCTTGGGATCGCCGCCGATGGAAATATCTTTCGGAAAGCTGCGGATCGGCACGCCGCTGTAGTTCGGATCGCGCGCGATCTGAATGACCTTGGCAGTTTCCGGCGGCTTTCCCTGAGCTGGATACCAGGGCACATCGCTTTCGACGACCACCACGACATCCGCATCTTTGATGTAAGGGGCTGAGCTCACGCCAAGGTGATAGTCGTGCGTGTTGGGCATGCTCACGAACGGACTTGCCGGCGCGACCACGGGCGCAACCAACGCTTCCGCAAAGGAAACCATTGCGCTGACCGCCGTCGGATCTGAACCCAGCCGGCCGGTGATGATCAACGGATTGGTCGCCCTGCGGAGGATTTCCGCGGTACGCCTGATCGATTCCGCACTCGGCTGCAAAGGCTCTTCTCTGTTTTTCCGATACGGATGGATTGTAATCGAGTCCATCTTCTGCGCCAGGACTTCGCGGGGCAAGGTCAAGTACACCGGCCCTTGCGGCGTGCCCAGCGTCATTTCTAGCGCGCGATCGACCACTGTCTCCACTTGCTGACCGTTGCGCAGCTCGTAATCCCAGCGGGTGAACTCGCGCAGCAAACTGCCCTGATCGAAGGATTCCTGGCCCCAGTGGATGAAATTGCTCCGGCTGCCGGTCAGCCCCTCTTCGGTGAGCGGTGTCCGTCCCGCGGAAAAAATCATCGGCACATTCAGCCGCGACGCATTCATCACCGCCGCCGAAGCGTTTCCCGTGCCGACGATCACGTGAACCATGACGACCTGCGGCTCACCGGTGATCATTGCATAGCCCTGCGCCATGCTCACCGCGACGAACTCGTGGGCAACCGTGATCGGCCTTGGAAATTCTTTCTTATCCGCCGCCAGCTTGGCCAACGCATCGATGATCGGGCCGAAGTCAGTTCCGCTGTTGCCGAAAAAATATTTTATCCCCCGCGCGCGCAGGACTTCTAAATAAGCCTGGCCGACGGTCTCGACGGGTAGAGTTACGGTCTTGTTGGATTCCATGGGGACTCCTCGCTTTTGTCAACGAAATGATCTCTAGCTCATATATGGACGGAACGAGACTGGCAAACGACTTAGTAGCGATGCTGTCGCATCGGAGATTTCGCCGTCTCTGGATCGGTGTCAAAAGAAACGAGCCCAGCGGTGTTGCACGTTTAATTTCTACCGCAATGCTCGTTAGGCGCTTATTGGAGCAAAGGTGACATCCACCAAAACGCCTCACTTAATATATCCGGGAGCTGTCAATGTAGCCCGAGACTGCACCGCTGCGATTATGGTATCGATGGACGCGATCGATCACGTCTTTGTCGGGATTCAAGCCGGAGTGCTTGAGGATAAACTTCGATGGGATCTGCTGCGAACCCATCGGAACAGTGAAGAGTCAGGAGCAAAATGTGACGAGTGAACGGAATTAGGTCCAGGAGACGGACACAAATTTGACCCGGGTTGAGTCCTTACTATTTACCCTTCACTCCTGACAGCTTCCCGTTTACTTCCGATACAGCTGATCGACAAAGCCCGAGCGCTGAATTTCGTCGAGGAGGCTCAGATCCCAATTGTCTTTCTCAGATAATTTCTTCGCCTGGGGAAAATCCAGGGCGGCGAGATCAAGCAGCGCGCGGACAGCTTCGCCTTGCGGCCGCAGATCTTTTTCCGCCCGCGTGGAAATCTCTTCATAGAGATAGGCCATGATACCGAGGTCGGGGTTGCGCACATACTTGGAAAAAATTTTCAGGCTCTCGTCTTTGTTCGCCTTCAAGTAGTGGATCCCCTCCACATAACCGCGCAGAAAGGCCAGCGCTTGGGGCCGGTTTTTCTGGATAAATGCCGGCGTCGTATTGATGCCGCCGCCGACGTTGGCGACATCCAGCCGGGTAAGAATGCTCATGCCCGCCTTCTCGGAGATCTTGTCCGATGGCGGCGTGAACATGGTCGCCTGAATCACGCCGCTCGACAGCGCCGCTACGCGCGCCGCCGGGCCGCCGTCGCCGACCGAAAGAAAGGTTACATCCTTCGCCGAGTCCATGCCGTTGTCGCGCAACAGCTTGACCACGCGCGCATAGGCGGCGTCACGGCCGGGTGTAATGCCGATGACCTTACCCTTGAGATCGCGCACGGTTTTGATCCCCGGCTGCGTGACCATGGAATAGCCCAACGTGTTGGTCGTCACGCCGACCCGGGTCAAACTTGCCCCCTGGATGATCGCCGTCGTGATCCCCAAATCCGAACCGAGAATGAAATCGACACTGCCGCTGATCAAGGCGGAAACCGTGCGCGAGCCGCCGCGCAGGAAAATCAACTCGACATCGAGGCCGTGTTTTTTCCATATGCCCTTGTCCACCGTCACCCATGAGGCGGCAAACCCTGTGGCGAGCGAAGGATAGCCCACGCGCACGACCTGCGCACTCCAAAGCTTTGAAGTCGGAGTCAGCAAACATGCCAACCCAATAAAAATGATTCGCAGTGATTTCATGATCAATCGCATAGCCGAAAATCCGCCAGACCGAACAGCCGTTCGGACCGCCGTGGCCCGCGCGGTCAAGCTTAGGTAACACCGGAGCCGAAACCAGTCAATGCGAAAATCCGCCGGCGCGGTTTGACATGGGTAAAGGCGAGCGCGTAATTTTACTGTTATCAGATCAGGAGAACCGTGATGAGCATCAGCGAAGCCAAACCGACCAATCAACCTGCGGCCATCGCCGCGGCGCGGCGCAACGGCCGGCCGTTGCGCATCGGCGGCGGTCCGCCGAACTATGCCGACAACGCCGCCAAGGCGCTCGGCGAAAACTGGAAAGGCGTTACTACCGACGGCGCGCCGCTTCAGGGACTATTTCCCATTCAGAAGACCGGAGTTTCGACGGAGCCCATCCGCGAAGCCGCTGAAGCGTTTCTCGCCTCGCTCGATGCCGAGCAGCGCCGCCACACGCTCTTCCCCGTCGACGCGCCCGAATGGCGCTTGTGGAGCAATATCCACCGCACGATCATGCGCCATGGTATGCCGTTGTTTGCCATGACCGACCGCCAGATCGATCACGCGTTGGCTCTGCTCCAAGAAAGCCTCAGCGCCCAAGGATTTCAAACTGCGCGGGACATCATGCGACTTAACGAGACCGTCATGGAAATGACCGGCAAGCTCGACGAGTTCGGCGAGGATCTGTATTGGCTCAGCATCATGGGCACACCCTCCGAAAAAGAGCCCTGGGGCTGGCAGATCGACGGTCATCATTTGAACGTCAACTTTTTTGTGCTCGGCGATCAGGTAACCATGACGCCGGCATTTCTCGGCTCCGAGCCCGTGCATGCCTTGAGCGGCAAATACGCCGGCACACGGGTCTTTCAGGCCGAAGAAGCGCGCGGCCTCGCGCTAATGCGCAGCCTGACCGGCGAACAGCGCGGCAAAGCGGTGATCGGCGCGAGCCTGCCCAAGGACCTATTCACCACGGCTTTCCGCGATAACCTGGAACTCGGGTATCAAGGCATCCGCTATGACCAGTTAAACGGCGCCCAGCATGATTTGCTGGCGCAGCTGGTCGAGATTCACGTCGGCAAACTGCGGCCCGGTCACGCGGCGATCAAATTGGCCGAAACCCATTCGCACTTCAAAGACACTTATTTTGCCTGGATCGGCGGCGTGGAAGAAGACAGCGTTTTCTATTACCGCATCCATAGCCCGGTGTTGTTGGTCGAGTTCGATCATCAAGCCGGCCAGGCCTTTCCCCAATACAAAGAGCATTACAAAGATCATATTCACGTCATCGTGCGGACGCCCAACGGCAACGATTACGGCAGAGATCTGCTGCGCCAGCATTACCAGCGGTCGCGGCATCATCGAGTTTGAGATTGGGATTCGGAAGCGAGCATGGTTAACCGGCGCATGTGTTTGCGCTGCGATGATAGACCTGACCCTGGAAATTTTACTGCTGCTGAAAATCAACAGACGGCGCGGTTATTCCGTGAAGGAATCGACTTTTCACTTGCAGATGCACGAGGGATATCGCCCGCTGGGTTTCAAGTAAGACATCACGCGACGACTTTACTTGCACTGCTCGTGGGCTACGTAGCGTGTGTCCTGGCAGGATGCTCGGCCACCTCGTGGAAATCACCACTAGGTCGAAATCATCCTCTCGCCGGACGTATTTGGGACGTCTCCTCCGACCGATTCATCGATCGCGAGACTCTGGTCGAGCGTTTGGCTCGCGCTGATTTCGTCCTTCTCGGCGAGCGGCATGACAACCCCGACCATCACATGCTGCAGGCCGAAGTGCTTCGGAGCCTGATCGCCGTTGGACGACATCCCGCAGTGGCATTTGAAATGCTCGGCCTTGACGACGCCAGCATTATCGCCGGACATCTCGCCGCCGCTCCGAACGATGCTGCCGGGCTTGGCAGGGCAGTGAATTGGAACCAACGTGGATGGCCGGATTGGGCGATGTATCAGCCGATCGCCGAGGCCGCGCTTCAAGCAAAGTTAAGAATCGTCGCGACGAATTTGCCGCTTGCGACTGCGAGGAAGATGAGCAGGGATGGCTTGGCCGCTCTCGATCCGCGGGTGATGCGCGAATTGGGTCTCGACAGGCCGCCGCCCGAACCTGTGTTCGCTAGCATGGCGGCTGATATACGCGACGCTCATTGCGGCTATGCACCGGAGAAAAGCCTGAAACCGATGGTTGATGTACAGCGGGCCAGGGACGCTCAGATGGCGCAGAGCTTGATTGCAGCGGGAGATCCCGGCGGTGCGATCCTGGTAGCCGGAGCCGGTCATGTCCGCGACGATTACGGCATACCCGTTTACATCAGAGCAAAGGCGCCGGACAAGCGGGTGATCAGCATATCTTTCGTCGAAGTCGATAAACAGAAGACCACGCCGCAGAGTTACGCGCTGCCGTACTCCGATGGCCGATTGCCTTTTGATTACGTTTGGTTCACGCCACGGATCGACGACGAAGACCCTTGTGAAAAGTTCAAGTCCCAGTTCGATCGACTGAAGAAAGCCCAGTGAGCGGCTCACGGGTCGAGGCCACCGATGTCTCTTCTCGAATGGACGGCTTCAGCGGCCTGGCTACTTTAGGACTCTTTGCCTTTGGCTTTTCTTTCTTCCGCAAGCTTCTGCAAGAATGACAGATCGAGCATATCGGCCGCTTTGAGGCCCATGCCGGAAAGATCGCCGTCGCTGACGATGACGTTTTCGATGGACTTCGCTGTCACCGCCGGAAGGCCGGGAGTGACCCGGCTGTACATGTTGATCGTCTCTTCCAGCTCTTCGTTGGCGTTGGATCGATAATATTCACGAAGATAGCTCATTGTCTTCTCGCGATTTCTCTCGTCGCGATAAAAGTCCATCCCGTCCGCCAACCCACGCATGAAATTCATTACCGTGTCTCTGTCCGAGTTAATGAAGGAGCGCGTGGTCAGAACGCCGGAGAGGATGTACTCAAAATCTTGCGTGGCAAAATCTAGCAGGGACACATACCCGGCTTTGCGGGCCCGCAGGGTGAACGGCGCCTGGAAGAGCGAGGCCTGGACATGACCGGCTGTCAGTGCCGACCACCGTTCTCCGGGCGAGCCAATCGGCACGATGGTAACGTCCTTTTCCGGATTCAGCCCCAAGCGCCGCAGTCCCATCCGGGCGATGAAATCGGGGCTGGCGCCGAGTTGACTCACGCCGATTCGCTTACCTTTCAAATCATTGACGTTACGCACCGAGGGATGGGCAACGATAATGTAATCGAGCCGGTTACCGACTGCTCCAATAAAGGTGACCTCTCTGGCGCCTCTAGCCCAGGCGCGAATGGCGGCGGGACCGGCGGTCAACTGAATCGATACTTCCTTCGCCAGCAGAGACTGGAGCGCGGTGACACCTCCCGGGATGAAGATCGGTTTAAGTCTCAAACCCTGTCTTTCGAAGGAACCTGAACGATAGGCAACCCAAAAAAAACTGCTCGAGCCGCCGAGAGGGTACGAGGTATTGAGTTCCTTCAATGCCTTCGTCTGGGAAAACAGATCACTGGACACTGTCCCCAACAGCACCACCGCCGTCAGGATCGTCATTGGGCGAAAGACGAATCTCATCGATCTACCCTCCTCGGCTTTACTTTCGCACTTTCTCTCAGACAGCACGGTAAAGTCCAGGACATTAAATTTTTCGCCTGACGCGGCGGCCGACAGACCGCTTCGAACCATAAGCAAGGTCGGCGGCGTGGAAGAAGACAGCGTTTTCTATTACCGCATCCATAGCCCGGTGTTGTTGGTCGAGTTCGATCATCAAGCCGGCCAGGCCTTTCCCCAATACAAAGAGCATTACAAAGATCATATTCACGTCATCGTGCGGACGCCCAACGGCAACGATTACGGCAGAGATCTGCTGCGCCAGCATTACCAGCGGTCGCGGCATCATCGAGTTTGAGATTGGGATTCGGAAGCGAGCATGGTTAACCGGCGCATGTGTTTGTGCAGCGATGATAGACCTGACCCTGGAACTGGCTGGACGTCAATCTTCGTCGCCTTCCGGTCATCGAGCCGCCCATTTCATGACGGTCGAAGAGCATTTGTCGACCTTCAAGAAAGTTGGTTTCATCAACGCGAGAGAAATCTGCCCCGCCACAGACCTGAGCCTGATGGCGGCAGAGAAGCACTCAGAAAAAAGCTGATTCAAAAACTCGCCGCAGTGAGCGTGGTCCATGGCAGATGACTCACCGGGGAGATCCCGATCCGCTCGTGCCCGAAGAGATGGGGAAAGCGTTCAGGGAAATGCCGCGTGACACGAGGTGATCGATCTGCTAAGAAAATTTCCGGCGACGGCCCGCTTCCCGCGCGATAACGGCAAGGGCCAGTATGGCTGCGCGTAACAGCATGAGTAAGATTCTTGCGATTTTCTCTCGGTAGCTTCATCGAGGTTTTGGTCCGGCCCGATGCAACTCGACAAGTTGATGGCGGTTGCAAAGGTAACGACCTAACCTTCGTGGCACTCGCCGGGTGAAACAAAATGCCGCTTTTCGACGAATATGTGATGGTCGATTGGTCTGCGACCAATCGGCGTCGCGCGGGAACAGTCGATTGCATTTGGATTGCGCATGGTCCGGTCACAGCCGGCAAACCGGTTACCGAAAGCCCACCGTCAAGGACGGAAGCGGACCAGATCATCCGCGCGCAGCTTCAGTCGATTGTCTCGGCGTACAAAGGCCGCGTGCTGCTCTGCGCCGACTTCGGGTATGGCTATCCGGCCGGCTTCGCGTCGCTGCTGCCGGGCGTGGATTGCGGTCCGCTGCCGCCATGGCGCACCGTCTGGCAGTATTTGAGCCGGCACTTGCAGGATGACCTCGGGACGAAACCGGGCCACCGACCGACCAATCGCAGCAATCGCTTCGAGGTCGCAAGCGCCATCAACTCCATAGTATCGGGTCCCGCTTCCGCGGGTCCATTCTGGTGTCAGTTCAAAGCGGATGTCTACACTTGCATTCCACAGGAACAGCCCTCGCAGCCTTTTTCCTGTGCTTGCGGACCGGTTGCTCCGCTTCGTATCACGGATACGAAGGCCAAGAGTAATACTCCGTTCCGTCTCTTCGGTAATGGCAGCGTCGGCAGCCAGATACTCACCGGCATCCCGCGTCTCAACGCTATCCGCTTCGATGCATCGTTTGCCGAATGCTCCGCCGTCTGGCCTTTCGAGACCGGATGGGCGCCCAAAGATGGAACATGGCTCGACCCGGCCATGCGAATTATGCATGCCGAGATCTATCCCAGCGTCCGCGCGCCGCTCACCGACACCATCAAAGACCGCGGCCAAGTGTGCGCCATGTGGCACTGGGCGCGCGACCTCGACGCAAAGGACTCGCTTATCCACGAGTTCGCCATCCCGCCGGGCATCATCAGCGGATCAGGGACGATAATATCATCCGCAGCGAAGAGGGTTGGATTCTAGGCTGTATCGATTAGACCGTCAGGTCTCCTGCCTCGACATTTAGGACTAGAACTCCGCCCGATCATGCCGGAAGAGATGGAGAAAGTGATCAGGGAAATGCCGCGCGACGCCGAGGTGATCGAGCTGTTAAAAAGCTCACCGGCGCCGATCCGTTGCCGTCGCGGTGAAGCAAAAGAACAAGTTTTGTTCTCTGACTGCCTATGCGGATGAAGGAAACGACAACTTCGAGCCGTGAATTTCCCCTTGCGGCGATGTCAAAAGTAGTGAACGCTCAAATGCATCGCTATCGATTAAATTTGCCCTTTTAGCTCTCCCGATGGCCGACTCGCCGCTACGGTCCCTAACGAATTCCGGATGTTGCTTCTGCGCTTGTGCCCGTTGCTGCTCTTCGTCAACTCGCCGACTATGCTTCAAGCTAGATTACGGCACTGAAAAACGAATAAAACCGGAGATTATCAAGTACGCGGCCGGTGGTTTCGAACGCCTGTGATTATATAACTCGACATGGGGAACGGGAGGGTGGCCCCCCGTAATAGTAATAGAACCAGAAGCCGCGCCGCACGCGCAAGCAATACTTGATGTCAGTGTGGTGGCCTCGAGCGTCCCATTCAGTTTCCAGAGACAGTCTCAGGAGAACCAGCATGAATTGTCCAACCTGCGCTCAGGCGCTGTCGGAACGAGGCTCTTTTTGTAAATTTTGCGGAACGCAAGCTCGATGCCTCAACTGCCATGAGATTCTCGAATCTGAGGCCCTTGCATGCGTGGAATGCGGCGCAAAGGTCGGCGAACGGCCCAATGCCGATCCGGGTCCCACTTCTCCTTCGCTGGCTCCAACACTTCAACGAAATACTCTCACCTATCGTGAGGATCGCAACAGCCGCAGTTTCGAAGCATCACTGACCGACAACGCCATACAGGGTCTAGGCGGCGTACTTGGGGACGTGTTCCTCCAGCGTGGCGCCACCCGACCGCCGTCATTGGCCCGATCTATATCAACCAATTCCCTAGTGGACGCACAAGGATCGCTCCCAATACCTCCACCACCTGATCCAGCGTCGGAAACGCCGCAGACGGGAGACGCGGCCGCCGTTCATACTGACGTTGTCGACAAGACCAGAATCATGCGTTTATTTCATGCCAATGGAACAGCCCTAGAGTTGAAGGACAATCGACTAAAGGCAGAGACCGGCGCGGACTTCCTACGGCGGCTTACTTATTTGTTTCTTTACGCACATGAATGCCACGGCAGAACAAACACGCCGAAAGCGGATCTGATCAAAATGCTCGACGCCGCAAAGATTCTGGATAACTCCGGCAATGCAAGAAGATGGTTGGCGAGGAAGAAAGGCTTCAACCAAGACGAAGACGACAACCTGAAACTTACGCAGCCAGGGCGCGAGGCGGCTATCAAATACCTGAATGATGCATTAAATTCAGAGATACCTGATCAATGGAATCCCGATAAGAAGACCACCCGAAAGCGAAAAACGGGGACTAAGTAATAATGCCGCTGAGTTCTGCACAATTAACAGCTGAACTGGGGAAGGTTGTTGATCCCGATATGGCGAAGGCCGCTGTTGATAGTTACGTCCAAATGCAGCAGCGGTTCCTGGCTGGCGACTGGCAACCTACCGAGCTAGACAGTGGACGGCTCTGCGAGGCCATCGCTCGCGGCTGCTATCAACTCGATACCGGCATCGTAACGCACAGCCAACTACCTGCCGAATTGTGCGGCAAAATGGAGGATGCCAACCCGCAGAAACAGCATGCTCTAAACCTACAGGATCGTTATCACATCTGCCGCGCAATTAGACTCTTATATAAATTCCGCTCGGATCGCGGCTCGGTACACATCTCTACGTTCTATACTGCCGACTACATGGACTCGATGTTCATGGTGCACGCCGCAAAATGGATTTTTGCAGAATTCCTGCGACTCGCATGGAATAAAGACAAAGCAATAATAGCCGACACAATCGCCCAGATCGTTCAACTCGAATACTCGCTGATTCACGAAATGGATGGCGTTCCGTTGGTGCTCGATCAGAAGATAAGCGCGCCGGAGGAAATGCTATTACTTCTCAACCATGCGGAGGGCCATCGGCTGCCCAAAGATGAATTGCTCAAAACACGCCAAGAATAACACTCCCAACAGTCTTGCAACTGGCCTATCGCGCCTTCTTGCGACAAATGAAATTAGATCCACTGGTACTGGTGACATTGCCCTAACGCCAAAAGGCCAAAAGCGCGTCATCGAGAAAATCATCCCCGTGCTCGCAAAGAGACTACACTCGTGAACTTCAATGATCTTCCATGCGAACATCGTCGCCGGGTCAAATCTTTACCTTTGTGATAAGCATCGCATCGATTGCTTGCGCCGACTCACGTAAGTTTCGATCTACTTGCATTCGCTCTCTTAGCCTCTTTCTCTCCCGACTCACCGCGCTGTAATCGAGACCACCGAATCGCTTGCCGATCTCTTCCTGACTGATCTTGCTATAACGATACATCAACTCCATGGCAATCGACCGGGAGTCTCGGTAAGGTGTCCGTTTCTTTGTTAATTCCTGCGCCTTGACCTTCAAATAGCGGCTTACCCGGTTCACCACATCGTCGGCATCGATTGCTTCAAAGGCCCTCATAGCCGGCTGTTCACGGCGCGACCCGGTATGACTGACTCGTGCTTTCACTTTGGTAAAAAACTCAGCACTGCCCAGTACAACCTGCGCTTTGAGATCCTTCCACGGCGTGGCGTATCCCTGCTGGATCGCCTCAGCGACAAACTCTCTGTACTTGCTCCTGGAACCACCAAACTGGCCCAGCACCGCGTAGTAAATAACCCATGCTTGTTTCTGATGGGATGCTAGGTATCCCGCCAAACTACTCCAGCGATATTTCTCCAATAGCCGAAGCTGTTGATCAGGGCTTTTGCTCTTCTGCGTGCCCACCCTCACAGGATTGACGTGCACATAACGGCTCAGCTCCGACAAATAGCTGTCTTTGTCCACGAGTATAGCTTTATAGCGTCCCTGATAGAGATGCCCTACTCGCTTATGCCGGCGGTTATAGGCGCCGGTGTATGCAATATTGAAATGCCTCATGAATTCAGACAGGTTCGCCTTGGGCGTCTCGATGATGAGATGAAAATGATTGCTCATGAGCACGTAGGCGTGAAGCTTAACTCCATAGATTTCTAACGAGCTCTGAAGCTTTTCCAAAAAGACAGTCCGATCGATATCGTCCTTATAGATCTCTCTCCGATCGTTACCACGGCAACCTACGTGATAGAAGGCGTGAGCATAGGCGATCCGTAATGGCCGAGCCATGGTGCTTCCTATACACCGAAACGGCGGGATTACAAACGTAAAGATTTGACCCCCTCGGGCGCTTTCTCATTGGGATGAAAGACTGGCAACTGCTGGCAGTCTCTGGCCGATGATGGCAGTCTCTCGCCGATGATGGCAGTCTCTGGCCGATGATGGCAGTCTCTTGATATCTGTTCGAGAATGTGACTAGCGTTGAGCACCGCGTTTAACCTTGAAGGAGAAAGTAGATGAAAAAATTAGTCCGGGTAGTTGTCGCCTGTCTCGCGATTGTTTTCGCCATCGCGCTGACTGAGAGTGCTGATGCCCAACCACAGCAACGGACGCCACAGCAATACAGGAAAGGCGAGTGCATATATCAACAAGGCACAAACCAGCTTGTCGGCTGCTACAGCACCGGCAGTGGACGGAGCTGGTACTACCACGTGCCTTGGCAGGCTATGCAAGATCAGAAAACCGGCTTCTGGGTGGCCGACCGCGGCGGAGTCCTATATATTTTGACCCAACAAGGGTGGCACCCGATGGCTACTCACCCCCAAGGGAAGCAACTTCTTGCGGAAATGCAAGCCGCGAATCAGCAGCAGGGGCAGCAGGGGGGGGGAGCGGTCTTTAACATGCCGGGCTTGCCTGGCGTCGAAGGCGGGAATCCGAACCTACCGGGTTATAAAGGCGTTCCTGGCATACCACCTAGTAGCGGAGGCGCGTTCATAACGCCCGACTGTCAACCTCAGCGTGGCCAGGACTGCGGTAGATATGACGGCACCCCGCATGGTGACAAAGGAACGCACCGCGATCAAAACACGAACGCCCGTCCTCAACCTACTCCTCCACCTAACGCTCCACCTAAACCTTACGGGCGCTGAGACAGAAAGTGTGGAGGCAACAAATGATTTTACTGCGAGTGCTGGTGTTAGTAGGGGTGATGCTGAACAGCGAGCAGCTTTTAGCTCAGAATTACCGATACCAAGAACAAGACGCGTTTAATTTTGTATCCTCTGATGGGGAAATGTTTGGGCGCAGGGACGGGTCAATTGTACCAGGGCGATCAGCGTTGGCGTATTGATACCATAAGAGCGGAGTTATACCACCAATTCATGGGTTCAGCTGCGCAGAAATGGATGCCTGCATGTCAAAGTCGATTTTTTCGTCGTTGGGGCTTCTATATCATGGCCACCCGGCGTTAGTGGACAAAGCGTAAGCGACGGCTTCTACATGTCTTGTGGAGCAGGTTATTCAACCTGGGTCAATCTTCGCGGGTTGTCATACTCTTCAGCGAGGATCGTTCGCACGACGATAACTATAGGCTATTCTCCCAACAATCGTGCGATTCGGAGATACCAAGCAGCTCATGCCATGTGGCGAGGATTTAATTAAGGGTAGGTAAGGGTACCTAGCGACGCAGCGATGAGAAAAATTATGTCTCTGCCGCTGCAGCGTTTTCGTTCCATAAGACCGTGTTTTCTAGCGTTAGCGGCTCACTTTCACCGCCGAAATCTCCGTTGTAAGCCTCACTCCGTTCACGCAACGCATAGGCTCCGTCTTTCTCCTCAACTGCGCGATGTATCGCTCTGCCGCTAGCTCACTTTTGACGCTCTCAACAAATGCCAAACTGCCGACCGCAATGGCCTCCGACCAGCGGTCCTCACGCACTGTGCGCCCGCGCTCAAGCGTCTGTTCCACCCACTGGCGATGCGCTAATTGAAAATCTCCCGAATCGGCAAAGCCGCACAATCCCGTTAATTCCCGGAGGTCGATGATCGCGTATCGCTTGGGAGGTCTCTGAATCTCTCGGTAACCGCTGTGCACCCATTTCATGGATGGCTCACTACCCCTGCGCGAACCATATTCAGGTCGATTAGACCAGACAGCGATGCAGGTGCTCGTCAGCTTGGATGGCTGTGGCATGATAATGGTCTTCCCAGAATGCACCGTGGCGTCCTTTCGCTGATTGTACTCCTGCGCGGTTCGACCGGCGATGAACTGCATGCTCGGCTGCGATAACGTTTCCACCTGTGTCTTTCACTAAAAGATGAACGTGGTTAGAAGTCACGATGTAATTCAGTACGCAAAGACCAAATCGCTTCTTGGCTTCAAAGACCCAATACACATAACAACGACGATCGCGGGGAAACTTTAATAGGAACTGCTTTTGATGACAGCGGTGGGTTATATGCCAGACATGACCGGGAAGAAAGTGGCGGTTTGCTCGGGGCATCGGAAGTTCCCTTTAGGCGCTATCTTTCGGCCACAAAAATGGCCTTCTAAGCGCTTAGCCGATGCCTTTTATGCTATCTTACATCGCTAAATCAAGAACTTGCCTTGGTCCGACCCGCACCTCCCTCTCCGGGCTGATATAAAAGCCTCTTACCCCAGTTCTATTTGCCTTCGCGCATGGCGCGCGCCCGCTTCGCTGCCGGGCGCTCCCAGCAGCGGTGGAGCCAGGCCTGCGTGCGTGGCCATTTCTTGGTATCGATCGCCAACGCACGGTAAAGCGCTGCGGCGACGTTGAGATCGCCGACTGAAAATGCAGGGCCGGCAAGCCACTCCGCTTTCGCGAGCGCAGCCTCCAGCACATCGAACGATTCCGTCACTTGCTGCCATGCGGCCTCGGCGATCTCCTTTTTGCGCTCGGCCTCCGGAAACTCCGTGGTATGCCTGACGTAGTTCACGATCTGACGGTCGAGCCGGTCGGTCTCCCATAGGCTCCACTGCCAGGCAAGCGCCTCGTTTCTGGGATCCGACGGATACAGCGGGCTCTCGTACTTCTTCGAGAGATACAAATTGATCGCCATCGATTCCGACAGCACGAAGCCGTCGTCGTCTATCACCGGTACGCGGCCATTGGGATTCAACGCGCGAAACTCCGGAGTCCGCGTCTCCGGTGCGCGGGGCAGGTAATCCTTGTGGTCGTAGTTCAGTCCTAGCTCACCGAGCATCCACAAGGTGCGCACGGCACGAGATCTCGCGGCGCCGTATAGACGTAGCATCGTTTATCCTCCCCAGTGTAGTAATAATAGTATAATATGGATACTTTGTACTATGACTTAGCATGTGTGTGAAACGCTTTTTGCAGTGACCGCCTCGCGCAGCGCCGCTTTGCGATAGAATTGGCGCTCAGTTCCAAAGAGGCGTCGGGTGTCAGTGAAAGCGGGGGTTAGGAGAGGTCACGCGGGGCCAGGTCTTGTACTGCAACATTCGGCTAACAAGCAGTATCCGTTATGGTGAGGCCCCTAAGAGTTGAATGCGGCTGTTGTGCTCTATTGACTGACCAGCCATGTCGTTTGTTCACCGGACTGATCACGGTTTCCTGCTCGGTCGGGTACTGCAAGGCTCTCTAAGGTAATTCCTCCAGTAATCGGCTCGCTCCCTTTAACAAATTCCTGACTCTCAAAAGCTTTTGCACGCACCAAACCCGGGCGGCAACCGGATTAACCACGGGAACACCCAGATCGTTTTCCGCCGCAAGGATATCTTTGACGCCCCATGCACCGGAGCCGAGCAAATAAATGCCCTGCGCTGTCGACGAGGCAGACATGGGGTCAGGTGACGCGTTGCGACATCAGAATTATTTGACCTCCTGACAACGCTTTCTTAATCACTCCGCTGGCTTCTTTGTAGAATCTCTTCGCTTTTACCCGAGTATCATGGCTTCGTGCTTATCGTTGAAATCTTTTCGTTCGAGAATTTTATCGATCTCAATCAATGCGTCTTCCATCGCGATTTCGTGCGCAGCAGCGGCAAACCGAGGGAAGGCGTTATCCAGTCTTATTCGATTCTTTCAGGGAAAAGTCCCGGCATCCAGCGCGACGCGAGCGCAGCTGGAAATGCGAGGCGCAGCGGCGCGCGCGCGCTTTCGGATTGCAATACACCCTTGTCAACCAGAGCTGAGATGATCCGGCGCGCTTGGCGGTCTCCCGTGCCGACTATTGCCGCCATTTCACCGCGCGGCAGCTCACCGCGATAGAGCACGGCTTCGAGAATATTTCCTGATTTCGCAGGAAGATGGCCGAGTCGAATCTCTTCCTCGGCCCAAATGCGGATGCGGATACCCAAACGATCCGGTTGCACGAGCCCTCCCATAAATCTCACCTGGTCGATGCACATTTCCAGGAAGAAACGCGTGAAGGCGTGATGGCAATGCGGTGATGGGGTCAAATCTCTAATACCTGATCCTCTGCTTTCCTCTTTTAATCAAGATCGTTTATACCTGTTGCTTACTCGTCGCGCTACCTGTTAATTCCGATGGTAGCCCCCAAAGACCGAAGGAGACTAATCTTGAAGATTGCCGAAATCGAAATTATCGAGCTGCAAAATATCCAAGTTACACCGCCGCTCTTCAAACAGCCCGTGCGAACCGGAGCGCGCATACTAAAAATCACGACTGATGACGGTATCATTGGCCTATCGCAGATCGCCGGCCCCATGTATTCCGCCACCGCGGCTTTCATTCTCAAAGACCTTGTCCCCTTCTTGAAAGGCCAGACGCCTCTGGAACACGAGCGCTTGATGCATCAGATGCTGTGGAAATTCAACAATCGCGCCCATGCCGGGGTCTGGAACTTCGCGGTAAGTGCCATCGACGTGGCGCTCTGGGACATCAAGGGAAAGTTTTACAAAGTGCCGGTCTGGCGTCTTCTCGGCGGCGCACAGAAATCAGTTCCGGCTTACATTACTTTCGGTTTGCGCGCCTACAGCCGCGAGGAATTGGTGGAAGCGGCAAGATATTGGGCAGGCCGCGGCGAAACACGCCTCAAAATCCAGGTCGGCCGATCGAACATCCGCGGCGCCACTGATCCCTCCGGTGCCAGCGGCGAGCATCGCGAAGACGACCCAGCGGAAGACGAAGCAAGAGTTAGAGCGGTGCGCGAGGCTGTCGGCGACAAGGCGGAGTTGATGGTAGACGCCAACTGTCTAATGAAACTCGAAGCCGCCGTGCGCTGGTGCAAGCGCCTCGAGCCCTATAACCTGATGTGGTTCGAAGAGCCGATTGTGTATAACGATCCACATCTGCTGGCCCAGCTGCGCAAGCAGACGAGTATTCCGATTGCCGCCGGTCAATACGATAATCTTTCAAAGCTTGCCGAGTTGGTGAAGCAAGATTCGGTAGACTTCCTGAATTTCCATGTGCTCGTGGTGGGCGGTTTCACCATGGGCATGAAAGCCGCCGCCCTGGCCCATGCCTTCAACCTGCCCATCGGCAACGGTCACCATTTCGACGTCCATTTGCACGCCGCGGTGCCCAATGGCTGGCGCGCCGAAGTTCACATCACCAATTGGCTTACCTGGAACGTCGTCTACAAGGAGGTGCCGGAACCGGTGAACGGTTGGATCACTCTCACCGAAAAGCCTGGACTCGGTCTAGAGTTAAACGAGGATGCGATTAAGGAATACAAAGTCGCCTGAGATATCGGTGATATGAACAACAATACCAGCGTTCAAATCCGCGTCGATGTGCCTTACGGTGGCGGGCCGCAGGGAGATCTTTGCGCCGACGTCTATCTGCCTGCGAGTGGCGGTATGCATCCGGCACTGCTTTGTTTACACGGTGGCGCTTGGCTGCGTGGTTCACAAAAGCAGAGTTGGGGACCCTGGCTGGCGGACAGAGGCTTTGCAGTCCTCGCGCTAGATTACCGCCTCTCGAGTCAAATCAGTCCAGCCTGGCCAGGTGTGTGAGGAGGGCTTAGCGTCAAATTGGAGTTGATGAATTCTAAAAGACATCGATGAGAAAGAATCGAAGTCCAAGTGGTCGCGGGCTCGCTCGAGTTGGGTTGAAAAGTTGCCTTTGTTGATCCAAATGCGCCCGGCAAGCACGGGCGCTCTCACACACGCAAGAATTTATCTCTTCGTTGCAAACACACTATTTCCGCTCTCTCGACCTGGCGCAATCGGTCCGCCAGTTGCTCATAAACCTCCCGCCGATGGCCGATGGCGAAGATCCTGAGAACCCGCGCTTTACGATGCAATTCGTAAATGATGCGAAATCGTCTGACTTTGAAGCTCCAGAGTCCAGATAGTTCTGCGATAAGAGGCTCACCCGCGGACGGATCGGCGCTTAAAGATCGGATTGCTCGCTTGATGCGCTGCTTTAATTCCGGAGGTAAGTGGCGGATGATTTCCGCCACGTGCGGTGGGATATCGGGCCGGTAGACGGCCATTATTTCTTTAGACGTTTACGCGTAACCAGAGAATCGCCAAACACAGCTTCGAAGGATTCTCCTTCTCGCCCTTTAGCGTAGAAGCTCTTACTCTGAGCGATCTGCCTCATTGATACCGGATCGCTCAAAACATCCAGCGTGGCTTTCAAGCGCTCGTACTCGTTGTAATTCACCAATACAGCCGCAGGCTTACCGTTACGCGTGACGACGATCTCTTCTTCCCGCTCCTCGACGCCGGAGACGAGCTCAGGCAACCGTGTCTTAACCTCTGAAATGGGCATTGTTTTGGACATGCTCGCATCCTCCAAGTAGACCAAAATTCTGGTCTACTTAAAGTACTGTACCGGCCGGCTATGGTCAAGGCATTCGCACGAAGAGGGGAGAAACTTACCGATGGCAAGTCAATCTCGCAGTATGAAATTCTCGCTTATGTCCCAGCGGGTGCTTATACGAGCGTATTCCTCTTGACGATTTCGGCGACGGCTCACAACAGTGAGACTTTCCCATTTCTTGAAACCCGGCCAATGAATGGAGGAGTGTGGTTGGCGATAAGCCGCTTCATCCGTGGAAGTGCTTTTACAAAGCCAGTAGCCATTTCGGCCCCTAGCAGTTGGCTTGAAGTCAGCACAAAAGCCCTGACTCTCCCGGATGCGAGCGCCGTTCGTTCAGTGACTCTGTAGCGGATACGATCTGCAACCACGGCTCCCGACTTCAGTCAGCCAAACTTCGTCTTTAGCGTCCGGAGCAAAGTGCTCGACGTGAAGCTCGACAGTCTAACTGACTGCGCGTAGGGCTTGAGCCACGATCCTTCTACCAAGGAAACGGTCGATGGAAAAAGACTAAGGGTTCTCTCAGCCCCGTGCATGACCCGGGTGCTCAAGCTCGGTCCTTGGGATCCCGATGCACGATTGTGAACCCGATTAGACGCGAGACTACTACCGCGATAGGCGACGCCGGCGAACTGTTGCAGCATTACCAGCACGCGGCCGGGCAAGCCGCAGGGTGAGGTCTTGCATTACGACAACAGAACTTTTGACGCCTCCCAATAGTTTCTTACTCGCTCCGCTCGCATATTCAGTGCAACAGGGAGGATCTCACACTAGAGGTTGTAGAATCTCTTGGCGTTGTCTCTGAGTATCATGGCTTTGTGCCTATCCTTGACATTTTTTCGTTCGAGAATTTCATTGATCTCATGCAATGCGTCTCCATCGCGTTTCGTGCGGGAACTCGGACCCAAACACGGACCTCTCCGGACCGTTCTATCGATGCAAGAGAATAATCTCGCGGCGGTCAGTCCCAAACCGTATCGACCCACTCACCGTCTCGAATAAGGTCATCGGCGGTGATGAGCGGGCAGCGGAGCTGGCGGGCTGTTGCGACGATGGCTCTATCCGCCGGGTCGCGGATTGCCGCGAGCGAGACCGATTGCAGCAAAACTTCCAACGTATAAGCCTGGACTTGAAAGTTGGGCGAGCGTTCAAGCTCTTCGGCCCAGCGACGAAACGGAACCTCCAAGCGAACGATTTTTCTTTCCACCAGCCGGTTGATTTCTTCCAGAACGACAATCGGCACGATGATGGAGTGTTTGCCCTGCTCCGTCTCTTGCAAGATACGCCGTGCGCGGTTTCCCAACCGCCGTCTACGATTTGATGACCAGAAAACCAGCGGGTGCATATCGGTAACGTAAATCACTTGAGCGCGGCAATGACGCCCTGGAGGGACTGCTCTCTTTCTTTCTTGAGATCCTGGAGAGCTTCGTCCAGGTCTCCCGTCAATGTCATGCTGCCCCGCAGTTTTAACGGCGATTGCCTCGAGCGAGTTCGGTAGTGGGCGAGTTCTTCCTCTACCCGGCCATGCCATTCGGGATCGACGAGCAGTGCCTTGACCTTCGACCGCTGCGCAATCGCGATGGGCCCATTTCCCTTGTCGACTTCCGCCACCAGGCTACTCAATTTGGCGCGCGCTTCGGTTAGCGATAATTGCTTCAAACCCACCTCCTTTTGCTGTACATCTAACTGTACAGCAGCATTCGCCCTCGGTCAATCGGTGAATGCCGTGCCCGCTCGCTAGATCAATTCACGGTTCTCCAACAGACTCCTCGAGAAGGAGAACGCCCCCGTGTCAGACTTGCCCAACTCTACTAACTTTTCACGGTCAAAAGTGAGAGGAAACAGCCATGGCGTCGGGTCTTGTGTTGCACCAACAGAATTATTTGGCCGTGATAGCGCTTTCTTAATCACCCTGCTCGCATCTTCAGAGCAACGGGAATCTCACATTAGAGTTTGTAGAATCCCTTAGCGTTTTCACCGAGTATCATGGCTTTGCGCTTACCATTGAATATCTTTCCGTTCGAGAATTTCATTGATCTCATGCAGTGCGTCTTCCATCGCGAGCCGGTCGATTGCACCGTTGGTATCTTCACGGTTTCCAGCCTTTTTTCTTAAGATCGGCGCTCACGCGTCTTTGAATCGCAAAATCGAAGAAGCGCTCTGCCGGGGGCGCATCTTTGATGCTTTGCGCTTGTAAAATTAGATCGAGAGCCTTCCGCTGAGACTCTTCATTGAGTCCACCGTCGAGCGTCAAAGCCGGGCGAATCACATCGTAGCTTCTAGCGGCGAGAGCATCGGAAATTTTTACGTTGCGAGTCAGCGTGGCGATCGCTTCGGTACGATCTTCACGCAGGGCCAAGTGCCCGCGCATGGTAGCGGCGATGAATTTTTCCACCACGCTGGGTTCGGATCGCAGAATGCCTTCACGGGCGACCACGCTTCCCGTGAGCTGCACCATGTCCTCTTTCGTAAAGGAAACCAGACTGCGCAGGCCTGCATCCTCGGCGGAAAAATTCCACGGCAACGTAATCACAGTTGCATCGGTCGAGCCCGCCACAACAGAAACATAACGAACTGAATCCGCTCCCGTGTTCAATAAAGTGATATCTCGGCTGACGTCAAAACCGTGCTTTTGAAGGAATTCACGCAACAGCGTTTCCGCCGCGCCGAGTCCGCTGGTCCCGATCTTTCTGCCTTTCAGCTCCTTGAGCTCGCGGATCTCCGGCCTGGCGTAGAGCCAGAAAAGTGGTTTATCGAAGCTTGTGAAGAGCACCCGGAGCGGAGCGCCGCGCAACGCAGCCGTAATCGCTGCGGTGGGAACGGAAGTGAAATCTACGTTGCCTGCGATCAACGCCAAATTGCTCACCGGCGCGGGCATCATGATCAGCTGGACATCCAAACCTTCATCCCGATACCAGCCCCGCTCCTTGGCGACATAGAAAGCTGCTTGCGTAACGTTGTGACCAGGAATGCCGACCTTGACCGTGCGTGCCCATGCGGTGTGCCCCGCGCTAAGAAGCGTGAAGGTTACGACCGCAGAGTAGGCAAATCGACGAAACCACTTCATGGAAGACTCCTTGGCCGTTTTCATCGAGATTATGGCGATCCAAATAAATTGACCGGATTGTCGTAAAGAATCTTGCGCTTCTGTTCCGCGGTGAGATCGGTGCGATCGAGGATACCGCGGGCGGCGTTTTCCCGTCCTTCGCCGTGCGGAAAGTCCGAAGAGAAAAGAATCTGATTGGCGCCGAGCAGCGCGATCTCCTGAGCGAGCATGGCGTCGTCGGACTCAGGAGCGATGAAAATTCTCCCGCACTTGGCATAATCCTCGACATCTTTTTGCGGCAGCGCCGCGGCGCTGGGCATACGCCGGCGATTCACCTTTAGGTAATGCTCCATCCGGCCGAACATGTAAAAGATCCATTCGGCGCCGAATTCAAGAAAGGCGACGCGGAGACTCGGATAGCGGTCGAGCATCTTATTACCGACAACGGCGACAAAGGCGAGCTGCGCGGGCAGTGCCTTGGCGATCATATTGGCGTCCTGAATTGAATGGCAGAGGTCCTGAAACGGCGGATAGCTCATACCCATGTGTATGCAAAGTGGCAGCGTTCTGCGCGCGAATTCGTCCCATATGGGTGTAAAAGTCGGGTCGGAGAGGAGCCGTTCTCCGACCGTTCCGAATACCACCGCGGCGCTCGCCCCTAGATGTTGCATCTCGTCCAGAGCCTTGATGGCCTCGCCTTGATCGCGCATCGGCAGGAGCCCGGCCCATTTGAGCCGTTTGGGCGCCGACCGACATTGACCGCCGACATAGCGATTGTACGAACGACAGAGAGCCGCATCGAGGCGGGGATCGGAAGTCATATGAGCATAGAGAGTGGATGGGAAAAGCATCTGAATGTCCACCGCCATGCGCTCAAGATTTTGCAACCGTGCTTCCGGGTCCGATAGATCGAGGCTCGCCGCGGGTACCGCGAAATCAGTGGAGCCGATCATTGCGCGAGGTTTCCCCGGTTCCGGTTTGAATTCATCCAGTACCATGGCAGGCGTATTGGCAGACTGGGCTCCTGGTCCAAACGGATGCGGCTCCAATCGACCATCCACATACCAACCCGTGTTCCAATACCCGAGTCCGCTTTCGTCGGAAATCCGCACCGCGCGGGGTCGACGAGCGGCGAAATCTTCAGGCAAGTCGGCCCACATCCTAGGGCTCATCATCGTGTGCGCATCGGCATCGAATATTTGGTAACCATCAAGCATTACTATCGCCTTCCTTGTCGCCTAACTGGCAACCAGCTCAACCTTGGCCGTTGTTTTCAACCGTCGGCGCGTGTCTCGTTTTGCGTAATTTGTTCTGCTGGAGTGCCAGCAAAAATTGTTTCAACCCATGGCCTATGCTCATAGAGGCTTCTCGATCATAACGGTAGGTCAGATATATCATGGTTTTGTGCTTAGGTTTCTATTTTTCCGTTCGAGAATTTCATTGACCTCATGCAGTGCGTCTTCGATCGCGATTTCGTGCGGAAAATCCGACGCAAACACGCGTCGATCGGTTCAAACCGTTCAAGCGTTCAACGGTTCAATGTCGGAACACTCAAAAGGACAGTTCCAATCGATTCAATAATTTCACATTTCAGGAGCAACGAATCGTTCGGCAGTGCGCCGTTTACTCGGGGTTGCGCGATTCCCGCTAGACCATGTTCAAAAGCGTTCTGATTCGTGGTGGCCGGATCTCTCGCGCATGACTGCCATGACCCAAAGCATAGCGCATAGATCCAGTTTTTGCCTGTGAATTTAGCGGGTAAGAGTACGGCAGCTAGGGACGCTGTTGACTAGCTGGACAAACTTCGTGTCAGAATCTTTGAAACTCCAGATGTCGAGATACCCACTTGGCGAGCGACCTCGGCGATGGGCACGCCATAATCCTCCACTAAGCCCCTGAACGATCTTCACTCTCACGGCGGGCAGTTTCCCACGGCGGCTCCCGCTTCGGAGTTCTGTTAGCGATATGCCGTCTTTCTTGCAGGCCGCGGCAACGACACGCTCCGCATAGCGTTTGGTTTTCTTGAAGGCGTTTTGCCGGAGTGTCCGCGCATCTGCTTCTTTTAGAACACGCTTTACAAATGCTCCGCTGCCCAAAATCCGCTCATCAGTTGACTCTTCAATCCTGCGTCGCCGCTGGGATTTCACCGCAAACCATTCGCCAACCGATCCACTCCCCCCAACCAGCTCCGGCCGCCGCCCCAGCACGACTCCTTCGGCAATATAGCGCCGGTATGCCTCCTTCGCTTCCGCTTCGCGTTGGCTAAACTGGGCCAACACGCTGTCGCGGTCTTGCCAGGCGTTTGATTGCGCTCCCAAGATTGTTCCATGTCCACAATAGGGATATCTCTCCAGTTGCCTCAAATCCTTTACCAACTCCACTCTTAACGGGTTTAGGTGGATGTAGCGCACCAGCTCGGTGAAATAGCTGCCGCCGTCGCACACCATCGATTTGTAACGGTTCTGAAAAAGATGACCATGCCGGCGATGGCGCAGGTTATAACTCACCGCGTAACCGGTCAAAAATCGCCGCATAAACTTGGCTAATCCCTCAGTCCCGCTGCAAACCAGCAAATGAGCATGGTTGCTCATTAACGCCCATGCATAGATCGCCGTCTTCGTTTCCACGGCCAATAAACCCAATCGGCGCACAAAGTCTTTTCGGTCTTGCTCGTCAAGGACGATCCGCTTCTTTTCAATCCCTCGGATCATTACATGGTGCAGTGTCCCGGGACTATCCAGTCTAGCCTGCCTCGGCATACGCTGTAGCCCTTATCGATTCTCTCCACTCTCTATTCTAGTTTGTCCAGTTAGTCAACAGCGTCCCTAATCGCCCGCGAAGTTTGGTGGATGCGGACCGTAACGATCTGCCGGAAAGGTCAAGTCGGTGCCGACCGGCGGATGTTTTCGTTGATCCTCAACCAGCTCGTCTTTGGTGGTTAACGGCAGCTTATGAAATTGTCCAGAGAATCGATTTGTCGAGGATCGGCGCCGGTGAATTTCCGGCGGTAAAATTCATTGGCCGACCGAGGTTGCATCCAGTACCAAGCTCAGCGTGGCCGGGCAATCAGCCGGCGGGCGCGGTTCCACGCTTCGACCAAGCCACCGGGCAGGAACAGCACGACCAGGATGAATAACACGCCGAAAATGATCAGGTGGAACTCGACCCAGCGGAGCGCGAGCACTTCCTTGAGGATCACATAAAAGAGGGCGCCCAACACCGGACCATGAACGGTGCCAACGCCACCGATGAAAGACATCAGCACGGCATCGAAAGTCCAGACCGGCGAAAAAGTATGCTGCGGGTAATAGCTCACGTGGTAGTAGGCGAAGGCGCCGCCGGCGAGGCCGGCCATCGCCGTGGAGACGGCGAGAGCGAGAAGTTTATGGCGCACTGCGCTTACGCCTGTAGCTTCGGCGGCAATTTCATCCTCGCGCACGGCGCGAATGCCTAGTCCCACGCGCGAGGGAACCATCCAGGCGACGACGGCGACGCACAGAACAGCCAATCCGAGAGTCAAATAGTAGCGCGGCAGCATGTTGTAGGAAGCGAGCTCGGCGGCGCGGATCGTGGAGATCTCGGGGAGAACATTGCCGATCGTGATGCGAAGAATTTCCGCCAAGCCGAGAGTGCCGATGGCAAAGTATGCGCCGCGCAACCGAAAGGCTGGGACTCCGATCAAGCATCCAAACGCTGTAGCGACCACGGCGCCGGCAGCGATCGACAAAAGCAGCGGCATCCCGCTCACCCACAGCATGCGCGTCACCAACGCGCCCAAGCCAAAAAATGCAGCATGGCCGAGATTAATTTGTCCGGCGTAGCCGCCGATCAAGTTCCAGCTTTGCGCCAGGGCGACGGCAAGAAAAATTTGTACGCCGAGATTCAGGAGATCGTTGCGCGCGGTGAAAAGCGGCATTGCGGCGAAGCCGGCCGCGAGTAATATTCCGGCGCCGGCTAGTTTCATGAGCGCGCTCCGAACAATCCTTGAGGGCGCAGAATCAAAACGACAAGAAAGAGAATCAAGCCGATGACCTCGCGGTACGGGCCGCCGACAAACACCACGCTCATCGCCTCAGCGAGGCCGAGTAGAATGCCGCCGGCGAAGCTGCCGAAAAGCGAGCCCATGCCGGCGAGCACGATGACGATCAAAGCCTTTAAGGTCCACTCGATGCCGATCGAAGGACTGATCGAATAAGAGATACTGACCAACCCGCCGGCAACACCCGCCAGCGCGGTGCCGAGAGCGAATGCCAGCAGGTAGGTTTTGCCCACCGGGATGCCCATGAGCGCGGCGGCCTCCCAATCCTCCGCCGTGGCGCGGATCGCCCGGCCCCAGCGCGTTTCCGAAAGAAACATGTGCAGCGCGGCGAGGATCGCGAAGGCGAACAGCAGGCTGCTTAGACGCAGCCACGGCACCGCAAAGGGACCGAGGCGCAGCACGGCTCCGGAGTACGCTGTTGTGACGCTGCGCTCGTCGGCGGTCCAAAGTTGTATCGCGAGGGCGTGAAGAACGAGGGTCAGACCGAAGCCGATGAGCAGCGAGTTCTTGATGCGCGCTTCCTCGTGCGCTTTTACGACAAATTGAAACAACGCGACGTAAAGCAACGCTCCCGAAAGGAACATGGCCGGAGCGACGGCGAGAAGCGAGGCGAACGGATCGATCTTCCAAAGAGTGAACAGCCAGAACGTGCCGTAGCCGCCGAGCATGAGCAGCTCGCCGTGCGCGACGTTCAACACCCGAAGGACACCGAACGTAAGAGACAGCCCGGCGGCGGCGAGCCCGTAAAGCCCGCCGACGAGAACTCCGAGTATGAGCTGTTGGGTGAGAATCATTTTACAAAGCCGACGAGAATTTTCAGCGCTGCAGTGAAGCTCCAACAGTTGCGTAAAGTCATTCCAGCGAAAGCGAGAATCTATGTCCGTCCGTTTTTAAATGATTTCGTCCCACAAGTCCTTCCATTCGGGATTGTGCCCTTCGATTAGCTCAAGCTTCCATGCGCGGTTCCATTTCTTGATCTGTTTCTCTCTGGTTATTGCCGAAATCATATCGGGGTGCAGCTTACGCCGACGTAAAGCGTTCCATTGCGCTTGCTTGAAAGAATGTAGACTGCTGGCTCTTTAGGCATAATTAGCCTGGATTCCCGTTTTCACGGGAATGACGCTGAAGTGGCTTGCGCTCGTTGTGGTGAGCCCACGTTCGGCGATGATCACGACTCACCAACTCGCGCCAGGGGACCGAGGTAGGCCGCACGTACATGATCATCTTCGAGGAGTTTTCGGCCTTCGCCCTCGCCGACGATGCGCCCGCCTTCGAGAATATAAGCGCGCTCTGCGAGCGCGAGAACGGCGTGCACGTTTTGCTCCACGATCAGCACGCTCATGCCGCCGCGGTGGAGATCGGACAAGATCGACATCATCGACTCGACCACGCGCGGCGCCAAGCCGAGCGAGGGTTCATCGAGCAAAAGGAGCCGCGGCAACCCCATGAGCGCGCGTCCGAGAGCGAGCATCTGCTGCTCGCCGCCCGAGAGCGATCCTGCGCGTTGACGCTGGCGTTCGGCGAGGCGCGGGAAAAGAGCGAAAATTTTTTCGAGCTGACTAAATTTCTCTTTCTGCGCCCGCAAAATGAAGGCGCCAAGCTCGAGGTTTTCCCTGACTGTCATCGCGGCGAACAGCTTTCGTCCTTCGGGAACAAGGGCGATGCCTCGCTCTACGATGCGCTGCGGTGAGGCCTCGTTGATCGCCTCGTCTTGCCAACGAACCGTGCCGGCCCGCGCCGGCAACAAGCCGGAAATGGTTTTCAGCAGCGTTGTCTTGCCGGCGCCGTTGGGACCGACGAGCGCCACCAACTCGCCCGGCTGAATCTTTAGGCTGACGCCCTGGAGCGCGGGTAATTCCCCGTAGGCGACGTGGAGATTAGTTACTTGGAGCATATCTCAATAACAATCGTTCAAGCCGTTCAAAAAGTTCAACTCGTTTTCTAAGACCGTTGTTTTTGTATTTTTTCTGGCGGTTTGAACGGCTTAAACGATTTGAACTCTTCACGTGTTTCCGCCGAGATAGACTTCGATCACCTGCGGATCGTTGGCGATCTTGGCCGGCGCGCCGTCGGCGATTTTTTCCCCGGCGCTCAGCACCACGATGCGATGGGAAACGTCAAGCAAAGCCCAGACGATATGCTCGACCAGCACGATTGTTAGACCTTGGCGCTGCAGTTCCCTGATGAGGCGAAGCGCCGCCGCGGTTTCAGTGGGTGTCAAACCCGCCATGAACTCATCGAGCAGCAAAAGCTTGGGCGACGTCGCGAGCGCGCGCGCCAGCTCCAGGCGCTTGCGATCCATGACCGTGAGTGTGCTTGCGAGGCGATCCGATCGTCCAAACAGACCTGCGGAGTCTAGAAGTTCCGCCACCCTTTGACGTGCCGGCGCGCCGCTGAGTTTCTCCCGCCCGTAGCCGAGGCCCACTAGGACGTTCTCCGATACCGTCAACGCGAGAAACGGCCGAACCAATTGGAACGTGCGCGCAACTCCGCGCCGGCAGAGTTGATGAGGGCGTAAGCCGTTGGTGCACTCGCCGTCGATACGGATTTCCCCGCTGTCCGGCGCCAGCGCACCGCTCACGAGGTTGAACAGCGTCGTTTTTCCCGAGCCGTTGGGGCCCATGACGCCCAGGATCTCGCCGGGTTCGACAGTTAAACTGACATTTTTTACGGCGGTGACACCGCCAAAAGACTTAGAAACGGATGCGAGTGTTAGGAGGGACACTAGATTGCAGATTTGTCGCGCCAAGATCCCAAGGAATCCAAATCCGAAATTCGAAGCACGAAAGAGGCCCGCAGACCGAAACAAACCCCACAAGGGTAAATCCGAAATCCGAATATCGAAATTCGAAACAAACCGGAGCCAAAATAAATCCAAAACCAGAAAATCCAAAACCTCGAATCCGATTTGGGCTCGTTTGGAATTTGCCATGCTTGGATCATTCGAATTTGTTTAGAGCTTCGTGCTTCGGATTTCGTGCTTTTTATTCTCCGTTCTTGTCGCTGTTTACGTATGCGTCAAAAAGGTTATCGCTTGTCGAACGGTGGCGCGGGATAGCCGAACGACGCAGTGGCGAACTCCTTGGGCCAGACGAGTTCCTGCTTGCCTTTGAGCCATTGCTGGAAAAACACTTTGACTTCGCCGGTCCCGTCGGAGCGAAAGCGCACGGGGCCGACGACCGTCGTCATTTTCGTCGCGGCGACGGCATCGCGTAGCTTATCGCGGTCAATCGTCTTGGCCCGCGTGACCGCATCGGCAAGGATCTGCAAGCAAGCGTAGGACGGACCGACCAGAGGATCGGCCGGCCGGTTGAATAATTTTTGATGCGCGTCGTTGATCTCGCTCACTCTGGGATACTTCGCGGCGAAGTGCCAGCCGGGCGAAAGCAGCACGTAATCGCCGTCTTTGCTCAAGTTCTGCGACCATACGGGTGGATCGGCGGCGCGGATGAAGAGATTCACCTTGGTGTTGAAATCCAATTCTTTCATCTGTTTGACGATCGTCATGCCGTCGGGCGGCGACGGCAGCGCAAACACCGCTTCGGCGTCCGCTGTTTTGGCTTTCAGGATCAGATCCGAAAAATCCTTTGAGCCGGGCGCGTATTCGCCGCTGGCGACCACTTCGTAACCATGTTTCTTGGCGAGACCTTGCCAACCAGAGCCCATCTCCTTTCCCCAGTCCGTCCGTTCGAGAAACAGCGCAACTTTACGCGGCCGCTGTGCGGCGGGAATCATCGCATCGAGAAAAACAAAAGTTTCTCTGGTCAGGTCGGGAGATTTGGGAAAGGGCGAGAAGAGATAGCGCAGCCCCTGCTGGTGGATTCCATAGAAGGCGAAAGCGACGCCGAG
Organism: uncultured delta proteobacterium; assembly: GCA_963745835.1. Lineage (GTDB taxonomy): Bacteria > Desulfobacterota > Binatia > UBA9968 > UBA9968 > WHTF01. The sequence goes on along the minus strand of CAVUZH010000020.1, from coordinate 60,129 downwards.
GTAGGGAATTTTGTTCTTATCGGCGATGGAAGCCGCCGCGCCATGGAGATCGGAGCCCGCTCCGCCCAGGTAGGCAACCACGCCCTGGGTGGCGAGTGTTTCCAGGCGCGCGACGGTTTTGGTCGGGTCGGACTCGTCGTCGAGCATCGTCAGCTCGATCTGCATTTTTTTGCCGCCGACCGACACACCGCCGGCCGCGTTGATGTGCTGGACGGCAAGCTCATAACCGGTTTTGACCTGGCCGCCGAGCGCCGCGTAACGGCCGGTGAGTGGCACGACCGCACCGACTTTGATCGTCTGACTCTCGCCTTCGGAGCTTGAAGCGAACAGTGCGAGCACAATAAAGAATGCAGCGCAAATCAGCCGTCTCATGTTGCCTCCTTGGGTGTTCTTGAGCGCGACGATAGATACCACCAACGATCTAAGGCGTCAAAGTTAAACTGTGCTCCATACCTTGCGCGCTGTCTCGACGACCAAGCCAAGTTTTTGCCACTGTTGGTCTTCCGTGAGCAGGTTGCCTTCCATGGTCGAAGCAAAGCCGCATTGGGGGCTGAGAGCGAGATTCTCGAGCGGTACGTACTTGCTCGCTTCGTCGATTCTTCTTGCGAGATGATCCGGCGATTCCATATCAGCCAGCTTGCTGCTGACGAGGCCCAGGACCACCGTCTTACCGCGCGGCACGAAGCGCAGAGGTTCGAAGGTGCCGGCGCGCTCGGACTCGTACTCGAGGAGAAAAGCATCGACCTTGAGCCGGCCGAATAATTTTTCCGCGATCGCGTCGTAGCCGCCTTCGGCGTACCACTGGCTGCGGTTGTTCCCGCGGCAAAGGTGAATCGCCAGAACTGCGCCCGCCCGTTTCGCGCCTTCCAGACAAGCGTTGTCAATGTTAATCGCTTCGTCGAGCGCCTGGTCGGGATCGAGCCCCATTTCATTTTTCACGTAGCTGCGCCATTTCGGATCGATGTAATAGCTGTAGCGAGGCGCGTCGATTTGCACGTACTGCGCTCCTTCATCGACCAACGCCTGAATCTCCGCCTTGAAGATTGGCACGATATCCCACAAGAAATCGGAGTAGTTCGGATAGACTTTGTCGCTGATGCCTTTCTTATAATAGATCGCTGGAAACTGATTGGCGGTGGGCAAGGTGACCTTGATGTCGCCGGGGCTGTGCTGCTTGATGAAAGCGAATTCATGACCGGTGAGACGCCGTTTCTGTTTGATTTTGGCCACGATCGTGCCTGGCACCATGGAAGGGCGGGACGATGGGCCCGTGCCGGTTTGCCAAGTGCGCGCCACGGCCACGCCTTCATCGATGCCTTCCACGGCGTCGTTGAAATCGCTCATGAAGTTGTTGCGGCGCAGCTCCCCGTCGGTAAAGATCTTGAAGCCGAGATCCTTCTGACGCGCGATGACCCGCAGGATGTGTTTGTCCTCGAGCGCGCGCAGCTGCACGGTGTCAGAACTTGCGTTCCGTGCTTGCAGCAGCTCAGCGGGTCGAAGCAGGCTGCCGATGTGGTCGGCGCGATATTTAGCCGGCATAAAACCTCCTATCAGGCCGATGAAAAAGGTCCACCTGCTTTGTTGCGCTCAACCGCCTCGCTCCAACGTAACCATTAACGTACGCCTACGCTCGTCGATAAATCGCGCGCCTCGCATCTGGGCCTTTTTGATCGGCCTGTAAAACATTGCGAAAATTTAAACTAATCTTACTCTGCCAAGAGTTTCTTCAATCTCGCCACCACCTCGGGCGGCTGCGCAATTACTTCTTTAGCCAATTCGGAGAGCTGTTCACCACTGATGGGGTCGACGGGCCAGCCGCGCTTCTTTGCATCGGCCAGGAGATCGGGATCTTTGAGCGTCTTATCCCAAGCGTCGCGAAGGATCTTGATTCGATCGGCGGGCATGTTCGGCGGCGCGGTCCACGGCCGCCCAAACTCATTGGACGCGGTAATCAACGTGACCAAGCGGCGATCGGCGTCGCTCGCCTTGTAGCGATCCAATAGCTCATGAAAAGTAGGCGTATCCGGTAACAAGCGATCCCGCTTGCGGCCGGTTTGCACGAGTGGACGAGTGAACCCCTTTTTATACCAGGAGATATGCGGCTCGCGGCCAAAAAACGCCGCGATGGTGATCAGCCGGCACTGCAACTCGCCGCGTTCGAGGGCGACGTCGATATCGCCGGCGCCTTGATAGCCGGCAATGATGGTGGACTTGGCGCCGAGCACGTCGTCGAGGAGCTTGGGAATGTGATAGGTGATCGAAGCGGTGCCCGTGGAGCCGCATTTTGGCGACTCGCCGCCCTTGCGCATATCGTCGATGGATTTATACGGACTGTCGCCGCGCATAATGAACAGCAGCTCGGTCGGTTCCGGTGTACCGATCCAATTGAACTTCGCCCAATCGAACTGGACTTCCTTGCGGCCGATCAGTTGATCCATGTAGATGGCCGAATTGAGCGAGCCCAGAGTGAGGCCGTCCGGCTTGGCGACGTTGTACACATAGTTGGCCGCAATCACCGAACCCGCGCCCGGCATGTTTTGCACTGTGACGCTTGGATTTCCCGGAATGTGTTTTCCCAAATAAGTTGCAATGTGGCGCGTCCATAGGTCATAGAGATCGCCCGGCTGGCCGCCGCGGATGATTCTCACCGATGTTCCCTGGAAGAAGTTGGGTTGGGCGTGGAGAGGCCGGGTAAGAAATAGAATGCAAGCGGCAAACATGAGTGAGGCGATAACGCTAACCCGGATTGCAGACCTTCTCATGCTTTCTCCTCGCGTTCGTCACTGCCGCGGAGGCGAGAGTCCAGACTATGCAAACCTGGGTTCCCGTTTTCACGGGAACGACGCGCGTGCGCGAAATCGGAAAATCCCAGTTGGTTTCTGCCGACCTCAGCTTCCATGAAACTGGCTCTTTATGTATCGATACGCCGCAATCGCCGCGGTCGCGCCGTCGCCCGCCGACGTAATCGCCTGCGCCGCCGAGTCCTGGCGAATGTCGCCTACGGCGTACAGGCCGTTCCGCTCGGTTTTCATCCAGCCGTCCGTTGGCACGTGGCCGGTGTCGCTGAGCGTTAGAACATTTTTCAACAACGCAGTATTCGGCTTCAAGCCGACATAAACGAATAAGCCTGCCAGCTCGATTTCAGATGTCTCGCTTGTACCCACGTTGCGCACCCGCACGCCGCTGAGTTTATCATCGCCCAAAACCTCTTCGACGGTGGTTCGATAGCGTGGCGCGATCTTCGACTCGTTCAATACTCGGTCGAGATACCAACGATGGCCGGTAAAACTTGCTTCGCGCTGAAAAACTAAAACCGACTGCGCGAAATTGGCAAGTGTCAGCGCTTCCTGGAGCGCGGAGTCACCGCCGCCGACCACGCCGACGACCTGGCCGTCGTAGAGCGGGCCATCGCAGCTTGCGCAGTGGCTTACGCCTCGACCCATCAGTTTCTCTTCGCCAGGCACGCCGAGTTCTTTGAGCGCCGAACCCGTGGCGACGATGACGGCTTTGGTGAGATGCGATTGTTCGTCGATTGCAACCGACCAGAAACGATCTTTGGCTTCCAGCTTGACGACTTCGGCGCGTTCAAACTCGGCTCCGTGGTCCGCCGCCTGGCGCTGAACTGTCGGGCAAAGGTCATAACCGGCGATGCCATCCGGAAAACCGGGGAAATCCTCGATCTTCTCGATGCTGATGAGATGCCCGCCGGGAATATTCGATTCCAAAATCAGAGTGGAAAGGCCGTGCCGCGCGGAAAACAAGCCGGCGGTTAACCCGGCGAGGCCGGAACCGACGACGATTACATCATACTCAGACATATTTAGATTCTTTGGTTCAAGCCGTTCAAAAAGTTCAAATCGTTGAAGCCCCCTCCTTCATCCTCCCCCGCGTCGCGGGGGAGGACGAGAGGTGGGGGTTTGAACGGAGCGTAGCGGTTGAACGGCTTGAACGTTTTGAACGAGCCAGTAAATCTATCTCCACTCATCCACCGAAACAGTTTTCTGATAACTGCATCCCATGATGCGCCAGTAGCCATTGGTTTCGCCGCCGACGACCACGACGTGAATTTCGTCGGGCTTGAACATCTTGACCATCTCGTCGGGGGCGGCTTTCAGCTTGGAGGCGTAGGGTTCCTCGCCGAAGGTCGCGCGTGGGTAGATGTAATTCTGAATCAACTGATAATCCCAGTATTCGCCGGCCGGCATCAATGCGTTTTCATAAATCCACTGGATGAGCTTTTCCTTGGTGTCAAACCCGCCGCGGTCGATGTACTGACGCGCGGCGATGGGATCGAGCAAAAACGTCGGCGCGCTGTGTGCGTCCATGCCGCGTAGCATGTTGCGCACGTGCTCGCGCCAGTACTTCTCGCGCACGCCGAGGGTAAACGCGGTCGAGCGGCAGCCGGTGAATATGCTCACCGTGCTGTCGGTCGGCTTGAATCCGTGCTGCGTGTGGAACGGTGTCCACGGGCTGCGTTCCTCATTCTCAGCGAATGTGACCGTGCCGTAGGCATAGCCGTTGCCCTGGGAGCCCATGTAGCTGTCCCCTGGAATCGAGCCGCCCTGGAGATTTTGCGACAGCAAGCCGTAGGCGCGCCCGATGGTCGCATTGGCATGATTGTACGGCGCCATGGCGCCGGTGCCGGAGTTCATGGCGATCTCGTTTCGGATCGGGCCGTTGACGACGACCATTGCCGCCATGGAGCTGGTCGTGCTGCCGCGCGCGCTCACGCCGCTGGCTGCGAGAGCGAGAATGACCGGAAAATATTCCGGGCGGGCGCCCGCCATCACCGCGTTGACCGCGACTTGCTCGACAGTAAATTCCCAGTGCTGGCGAAACTGGTTCGAGCGAATATGTCCGGCGATTTCGCCCGGCTTGTGGCTCGTGTGAGAGAGCATTTCCACTACGCGCTTTTCCGTGGGCAAAACAATCGGCAGTTTGTCGGTCCAATTATTGTCGAGGAACAATCGCTGCAGGTTCTCGTCAGAGTCGGCGTCCACGAGCCGCGGCGTAGTACGCTCGAATTTGGTTTCTCTGATCCGATCTCCCTCGGCCGGACGGGTGAGACCTTCGATGACTTCCTGCATCACCGGCCGGCCGCTGATCGGACTTTTGCCGTCGACGTAGGCGCGCAGCTGCGCCGCGGTCTTGCCCATCACCGGCTGGGGAACGAACGTGTGGCGCGCTTCGGGCATGCCGTGCATGCGTGTCACCGACTGCACGGCTTTCTCGAAGACGTTGGTATGGATAGCAACGGTGGGAACACCGTATTTACTATCAAGCGCGATTGCATGCACGGCGACCGCCGGCGCGCAGGTGCTTCAATGGCCGACACCGATAATCGCGCCGTCGCCGTTGGCCTTGATCATCTCCCACGTTTTCGGATCGTCCTTGGTGTAGACGCTCGACATTTCGACGAGCTTAGTTTTGACCGAAGGCATGTGCTCGCCGAACCAGTCTTGCACCTGGCGCAGAAAAAGGCCGGAGTCATCGAAGCGCGGATCGACCAAGTAAATGGTCTTGCCGTCGAGGCCGTCGAGCCGCGGCGCCATCGGCTTCGGGGTCACTTTTGGCGCATATCCAACGGGATTGAGCGCGGAGATCTTGTCTAACCCATTGTTACTATCAGCCATGTGGTGTCCTCCCCTGTATTTGTGATCAATCGCGCGGCCGCTACACAGAAAAGTTTTGTCGGCTGCGAGCTTTACGCTATGCGAAGTTCCGCACGTTCGTCAAGGAGACCGGCTGTTGGAAGCTGAAAGGGTCGGAGAGTTTGAGAGCGCCGTTGGAGGGCGGGGAATGAGAGAGCACTCACCTGACTTGATGCAGATTAAAATGTCCGCCGTCGCTTTTTTGAGTTTGATAACGCGACGTCATTTCTCTCATGGCGTTGTGGGTCGGTTGGGGTCAAATCTTGACTTAAGTACTTAAGCGCGAGAGATCCTGAAACCACTTTCGGATCTTCGGTTCCGGCTCGATCCTTTCCCGTCTCGTCTGCGACCGCGCCAACCCCTCATCCTACCCGCCGAACCGCTCACCGATCATCCGTTGCTTAAGCCCGCTGTATCGATTCAATAACTCGCACGACGAGCGCCTGGTGTTGGGGTACTTCCTCGTTTTAAGTAGTCAACGCCATTCGATCTCTTTTAACGTCAGGCATTCTGCCTGGGTAATCCCGAATGATTCGTTACTGAAGTAAAGAAACGCGTTCTGACGCAGACGTGAGCGCCGGCGTAGGGTCGCGTCTTTACTTTTGCTTTCTTACCGAGAATTCGCCGTATGAAGCGACGTTATCATGCGGATGTATTCATCGTCGTTTTTCCGGCGCCAACGAATTAAGCTGATTTAGCGCCGTGGTCCATTGTTGCCCCTTCGCGGCATGGATTGTGAAATCGGCGATTGGGTGGCGCAAATCAATGACGATGTGTTCGACTCAGTTGTGCCAATTGATTGACTTAATCCATTCGAGACTGCTAAATGAGTTAGCTTACGCAAGAAACTCGGCGTCAGACTTGCCTAGGCGACTAATCCTATAGGCTGGGGATGCCGCGTCACCCGCGAGTTATGTTAAAGGTTGTCATCACGTGACGCCCTGGTGCATGAAGGCCAAAGATTTTTATCAGGCAAAGTGACTATTGGGCCTTCATCGAAGCGCTTCCGACCGTGCTCTAGCGCTATCTCTCTCGACACCTATGTCTTGATCTCGAATCACTTCCACTTTTTATTGGAGGTCGATCGCTGCCCGACAGCACGCATCCTGCAATCGGACATCCGCGAGGCGGTGTTTGAACAGGGTTATCTCTCTTCCCAGGGTGGCAAGTTTCTTGGTTCCGATCCTCGAAGATCAGCCAATCGTTTGGAGAAGACTTAGTCGAGTCAGGCAAGTCTACATCGCTGGTTTCTGATCTTACGGCCAAAGAACTTTCAATTGTCGACTTCGCCAGCCCATGGCTGCGAGTTAACCATGGAAGAGATCGAAGAGCGCTACGGAGATTCCCCGGGATCGCGACGTCGTTCTCTACTGTTCGTGACCCAACGAAGCGACCAGCGCCCGTGTAGCGCTGCTGCTGCGAGCCAAAGGAATCACCAGGGTTCGCCCACTCGAAGGCGGAATCGACGCCTGGCTCGCGGACAATTTCCCTTTCGTTAGCGAAAGCCTCGTCAAAAAACCCGTTGTCCTCTGAGAGAAGGTATTTTTCGCAGCGACATATCCTTGGATCAGCTACGATGATTGAGCCAAAGGTTGTTTCCTGCCCACTCAAGCCGATTATAGTTGTATGAGACCACCTTTATCGGATACGGTACGCCCAAATCGTACGAATGGAGGCTGCTCTTTTGGTCCGACTCGCTGTCGAGCTGTTGACAGCTGGCTCGCAAGCGGCTGATGGAGCCGGGGTTCAATTACTCGCGTCGAGATCCGAAAAGCAAATTCCCATCATTTCATGTTTCACCCTGGGTCGGGTCGATCCACGTCTACGTTGACGACGTAGATGCGGTGTACGGCCGAGCCATTCGACTTGGAGCCACGACCATGTCCCGCCAGAAGACATACCGTACGACGAGCGCCAAGCGAGCTTTATCGATCCGGGAGGTAACACGTGGTGGGTGTCGACTTAAAGCAGATGCAATAATTGTGTGACTTGAAACAAAGCGCTCTGGGCGTTTGGCGGCAACACGAAGTAAAGCAAGAGATGGAGGGAACGAGATGGATAGGGATCGCATAACCCAAAATCTGGCGGCTGTGGAGAGCCACTTCCACAGCGAAGCGCTGAATGAGGTCGAAACGGCGCTCGAGACTTTCACTGACGACATCGTTTGGGAAGCACCTGCCCCGAATGGCCTTAATCGATCTTTTTCCGGGAAGGAAGCTACTACCAAGAATTACCGGGAACTCTTTGCGTCCATGCGTAATGTAAAGTTCCAGTTTCTTCAGCGCTTCGCTACCGAAGAGCGTGTGGTGGATGACAGCATCGTCACGTTCGAGGTGGCGAAAGATGGATACTGGCATTTTCCAATCGGCAGCAAGATTGAAATGCGGCTGGTTCACATCTTTGAGATGCGCGACGGGAAGATCTCACGGGAGATCGTCTTCGACATGGGTCGCACTGTGTAATCTATGCAGATGTACCGTCGCCGAGCCTCCCAAAAGCGGATTTCTATCATCTGAAGGGCGCCGAGACGGTGCTCGGTGCCGATTACCGTCGGCGCCGGCGATTTGAAGTGCTCTTTCATTCGACAGGAGACAGGCCATGAGCAGCAAACCCAAGGTTCTGATGATCGTGACCCTCGACACCAAGGCAGTGGAAGCGCAATTCGTCCGGCAGACACTGGAGGCCGAAGGAGTGGACGTCGTTCACCTCGACGCCAGCATCCGCGATTCGACCGATCCGAACGTCGAGATCGCGCCGGAGGCCGTCGCCGCGGCGGCAGGCAAGACGATCCAGGAGGTTCGCGACCTTCGTCATGAAGGCAAGTGCCAGGCAGTGATGATCGAAGGAGCCGTCAAGTGCGCGCTGGAGGCCCAGTCAAAGCATGGCATTGCCGGCATCATCGGTGTGGGAGGATCGATGGGCACCACGCTCGGCAGCATAGTGATGCAGGCGTTCCCGTACGGCCTGCCGAAGGTGATGGTGTCGACGATGGCATCGGGCTTCACCCGGCCGTTCGTCGGCGCGAAGGACATCATCATGGTGAACCCGGTATGTGACATCGCCGGGCTCAACAGCATCACCCGCGACGCGTTCCGCAACGCGGCGATCGCCACCGCCGCGATGGCGAAGAGCTACTCGCCCGTGCGCGCGGAAACGAAGCCGCTGATCGCGATGACGACGCTCGGCACCACCGATCGCTGCACCGTGCGCGTGCGCAAGTCGCTGGAGAGCAAAGGCTACGAGGTGATGGTGTTCCACACGCTCGGTACCGGCGGCATGGCGATGGACCAGATCGTGCGGGAGCGCGACGTCAGCGCGGTCGTCGACGTGTCGCTGGTCGAGATCAACGATTATCTGAACAACGGCATGTTCAGCGCCGGCCCGGACCGCGCCAAAGCGGCGCTCGAGAAGGGCGTGCCGGTAATCTTCGCGCCGGGCAACGCGGACTTCATGCTGTCCGGACCCATCGACATGGCGAAGACACAATTCCCGGGAAAACGTTATCACATCCACAACCAGGCAATTACCGCGGTACGCACCGAGGCTGGCGAACTGCAGAAGTTGGCGAAGCACATGGGCGGCCTGATCAACAGCGCCAAGGGGCCGGTCTCGTTCTTCGTGCCGCTGAAGGGCTTCTCGCACCACGACAGCCCCGAAGGGCATTTGCACGACCCGTCGCTGTGCCCGGTGTTCTCGGAAGCGCTGAAGAAGGCCCTGCCGGCGTCCGTGCCGGTGACCGAGTTCGACTGCCACATCAACGATCCGCAGTTCGCCGAGGCGATCGTCGAGCAGGTCTTAGCCTCGACCCATGCAACCAGCCAGTTAACTTAAGGGTCCGGTGCTCTTTGGAAAATATCGCAACGCCTGAATAGATCGACCGCGCAATGCTCTCCAAAACGGCGATTTCGTCAGAGTAGCGATCGAAGGAATTGGAATTTGAAAATTCCTGCGCTTCGCAATGAATAGCCGACAGGAACAAGGATGAGAACCCAAGTCGGAATCATCGGTTCAGGACCAGCGGGTCTGCTGCTTGCAAGATTGCTGCATCTGCAAGGAATTGACACGGTGATCGTCGAGAATCGCAGCCGCGACTATATACTAGGTCGCATTCGCGCTGGTGTGATTGAACAAGGTATGGCGGATTTGCTGCGGGAAGCCAAAGCGGGCGAACGCATGGATCGCGAGGGTTTGATCCACGAGGGTATCAATGTCGCATTTGACGGCCGGCTCGAACGCCTTGATTTTCCCGAACATACGAATGGAAAAGTTGTGATGGTCTACGGCCAGACCGAAATCACTCACGACTTGATGAAAGCGCACATCGATGAGGCGGGGGGAATTGTCCACTTCGACGCGCCGGCCATCAAGGTGGAAGGAAGCGATACGGATTCCCCACGAATCCTCTACGAGCAAAACGGCCGACGCTGGGAACTCGTCTGCGATTTTGTCGCAGGATGTGACGGCTATCATGGCGTTGCACGTCGAAGCCTTCCGGCGGACAAAATCAAAACTTTTGAAAAAACGTATCCGTTCAGCTGGCTGGGAATTCTCTCTGATGTGCCGCCGGTCATGGATGAACTGCTTTATGCCAACCATGCACGCGGCTTTGCGTTGTGCAGTATGCGCTCGCACACCCGCAGTCGCTACTATGTGCAATGCAATACCGACGATAACGTCAATAATTGGAGCGACGATGCTTTTTGGGATGAACTGCGCCGCCGCCTTCCTTCTGATGCGGCTGATTCCGTTACAACAGGTGCCCGTCTCGAAATGAGCATCACGCCCCTGCATAGTTTTGTCGCTGAACCCATGCGCTTTGGTCGGCTCTTCCTGGCAGGCGATGCGGCGCACATCGTCCCGCCCACAGGCGCAAAAGGACTTAACCTTGCGGCTTCGGATGTTTATTATCTCGCGCGCGCCCTGCTCGCCTATTACAAAGAAAAACGAACTGACTTGCTCGATCGCTATTCCGACACAGCGCTGCGCCGCGTTTGGAAGGCGGTCCGCTTTTCCTGGTGGTATACATCCCTGCTGCATAGGTTCGACGATGATCCCATGAGCAGGCGTTTACAAATTTCCGAGCTTGATTACTTGACCGCATCGGATGCCGGGCAGACTATGTTTGCTGAAAATTATGTCGGCCTGCCATTTGAGAAGTTTGAGTAACACAACGCGGTGAGCGCCGAAGCGCGGCGCACCGAGTACAATGCCTTCTAATAAGAACGGCAAAGTTATGAGGTTCCATTACCATCCAGCTTAAGAGGAAAACATCGCGGCATTTTTGAACAAGTCGATACTTGCGGACCCGCCACAGACCGCCGTTTAATATATCTTGCAGCTGAGCTATCTAAGCAAAAGCCATGTGGCATGGCTTTGTCACCAATAGCCACGCGGAAATCTATTGTTTCTGTGAGGCTCACGGTCTTCTGCGTGCACTCGTTTGACCTGGCCAAAGAGACCCAGTCGTGAATGCAGGGAAACGCAAAGTTGGTATCAATGCCGGCGCAGTCATGTGCGTATCGGCGTTCTTCCTTTTATCCCAGCCGCACCCGGTACTGCCGCAGGCGCTCTTTTATCAAGGCAAGACCATCACGGTGATCGCTGGCCAGGAGCCCGGAGGGTTGGGAGATTTGCGGCTGAAGTCGATGTTACCGTATTTGAAAAAGCATATTCCTGGACAGCCGAATATTGTGACGGAATACATGACTGGCGGCGGTGACCGAAAGGCCGCGAACTACATCTATCGAATCGCTCGTCCGGACGGCCTGACGCTCGAACAACTTTGAGGGTCAAATCTTGACTTAGTACTTAGCCTAGACCGCGCTGTTTTACTTTCCGATCGCGAAGATCTCGTTGTACAGGTTGGTAAATTCTTTGAAGTTCGGGCCGACGATCTCGGGCTTGACCACCAGATAGTTGTTCACCCGAAGCAGGGGAAAGCGCTCTTCAAGTCCGGTTCGCGTCGGCGTGCGGCCGAATTTTTCGGCGAAATATTTCATTCCGCCGTCGGCCGCCAGGGCCCAATCGATCAGCAAGCGTGCGCAAGCCACAGGGTCAGGTCTTTGCGTTGCGACAGCAGAATTCTTTGACTGCCTGGCAACGGTTTCTTAATCACTCCGCTCGCATGTTCACTGCAACAGGGAGAATCTCACGCTAGAGGTGGTAGAATCTCTTGGCGTTTTCTCCGAGTATCATGGCTTTGTGATCATCGTCGATGTCTTTTCATTCGAGAATTTTATTGAGTCTCATGCAATGCGTCTTCCATCGCGATTTCGTACGAAAATCCGAGGCGAACACGCGCAGCCTCCTTGGCGGTCGTTCAATCGTTCAAGCGTTCAACGTCGGAACACTCAAATAGACTGTTCCAATCGTTCAATAGTTCCAATGTTTCAGGAGGTCAACGAATCGGTCGCATAGCGCATAGATCCAGTTTTGCCTGTGAATTAGCGCGTAATAGTCCGTGCCCGCTTGCTCGATCACTTCACGGTTCTCCAACAGACTCCTCGTTGGTGGTATAGAAGATCAAGTGCCCTGCGAACGATTAGACAAGCTTTCAAGGAGAATTTTATGTCTGTTTCACTTAACGGAAGAACCGCACTCGTAACTGGGAGCTCGCGTGGTATTGGACAGGCCATCGCTGAGCAGCTTGCCGCCGATGGCGCGGCGATTGTCATCAATTACACTCGCAACGAACAACCGGCACGAGCGGTGGTGAATAGGATTGTTGGTAAGGGTGGCAAGGCAATAGCGATTCAGGCCGATATTTCCAAAGCTGCCGACGTCACGCGCTTGTTCAGCGAAGCCGAAAAAGCGATGGGACAACTCGATATCGTGGTTGCCAATGCCGGTGTCTATATTATGAAACCGTTCATTGAGAGCACAGAAGCGGATTACGACTATGTTTTCGGCATCAACACCAAGGGCGTGTTCTTCACGCTGCAGGAAGCGGCCCGCCGCGTGCGCGATGGTGGCCGCATTGTCGTCATTTCGACGGGCGGCACGAAGATGATTTTCCCCAACAACTCGGTTTACCTCGGGAGCAAGGGAGCCATCGAACAGTTTGCCCGATGCCTGGCGGCCGAACTTGGCCCGCGCAATATTACGGTGAACATTCTATCGCCAGGATTCACTGATACGGACATGATGCCCGAACAGTACCACGACTACGCTGCCAGTCAGTCGCCTTTCAAGCGTGTTGGCACGCCGGAGGATATTGCCGACGTGGCGTCCTTTCTCGCCAGCGACGCGGCGCGGTGGGTAACAGGACAAAATCTCCAGGCCGGAGGCGGTGTGGTCAGTAGCTAGCTGTTTTGGCGCGTAGATTGACGGGATTCGATGTATCAGACGTGAGTGGATTCGTTTTCTACCGAGGACGCTGCCGAACGGCAGGGTGGCAAGCAGCGAACAGAGGATGCGTTTCATGAGGGCGCGTTTCATGGAGCCCTCTCGTCGACGAATTCACATTTTGTGCGATCCTATAATCCTCTTCAGCATCAACGAGAAAAGCAAGACCGGCCAAAGACATGGATTGTCAGCCGTTGATATCTATGGCCGTTTTAGAAAAGGAAGAAAGTCGATATCTCTTGTTAGGATTTTTAACTGAAGCAGAAAACAGTTCGATCTGCCCCAATACTGGATTCAATGACACCGCGATGAAAAATCGAGGTTGGCCATAGATCTTTTGGACCGTGGCGTCCTCCGGAAACCCGTCGAAATTTAAGCGTGCCGAGGCGCGTCTCGATGAAATCGGGCGTGGTGATGGCCGGCGGGATGTCTGCTGCAACGGATCGAGACCGAACGTTTAAGAAGCCTTTCTGAAATCCTGGGCGTAGAAACAGCAGGACAGCCAAGGCCTCCAAGCTTAAATCCGATTTCGGCCCTGGAATGAGGTTAGGAAGCTCATAAACAACGCAGCGACGGATCCCGCACGTAGCGCAGGTATGAGCGCACTTTGCGGAAACCACCTTGGTCGGCAAATATGCTCTCCGCCTCCTCATCCGAGATGAAAGGCAGCACCACCGTGTCATCTCCGGGCTGCCAGTTCACCGGCGTTGCCACCCGATATTTCGCGGAGAGCTGCAGGGCGTCCAGGATGCGCAGAATCTCGTTGAAGTTGCGGCCGATGTGGGCCGGGTATGAGATGATCAGCTCGACCCGCTTCAAAGGCGAGATGATGAACACGCTGCGCACGGTCATCGTCTGACCTAGGGTTGGCCCGTGGCGGAAGGTGGTAGGGTCAAGCATGCCAAAGAGCATCGACACCGCTCGGTCCTTGTCCGCGATGATCGGGAAGTTCACCTGCGTGTGCTGTGTCTCGTTGATGTCCGCGATCCAACGCTCGTGGTCCTCGGCACTGTCGACGCTCAGACCGATGACCTTGGTGCCGCGCTTGCTCCACTCGGCGTGGAGCTTTGCCGTGGCCCCGAACTCGGTAGTGCACACCGGCGTGAAGTCCGCAGGATGCGAGAAGAGCACGCACCAGGAGTCGTGGATGAACTCGTGGAAGTTGATCGGGCCCATGCTGGTCTCGGCGGTGAAGTCGGGGACGGTGTCACCGATGCGGATGTACCCCTGGTTCTCGAGCTGTTCTTGCGTCTTGGCGAAGACGTTATCCGGTCCCACATACTCAAACTCGAACGTCCCGTGCGGCTCGTCGATGTCTGGTAGTAGGGTCTGGTACTCGTAGTCGAGCAGTTTCACGGTGCGCTTTTTGACTGTGCCGGCGAACACGATGACGTCGTCCGAGCGCCGGGTCAGTGGCAGGTCGAAGCGGAACGAACTGTTCTGCAGGAAATCCTCCTCCGCCATAGTGTTGGCTCGCTGCAGGATCTCGTTCCGGTGGGGAAACCGGCCGAAGCGCTTGATCACCGCGACATGCCGGTGGAAGATTTCATGAAAGGCGTTCAGAGGGTCATCCGACGCCAGATCCGCCATCGCCCGGCCCCACTCCTCCATGCACAGATACTGGTCGTCCAGCGACTCGGAGTGGGTCAGGACCAAGCAGAGGAAGACCCGTTCGATTGGGCGCAGTCGTCCGCTCATGCCGACGCGCAGCCCGCGTTTGACCAAGGCCAGGCAGCGCGCGTCACACGCATACATCTGTGGCGTGCCGCGGTACATGTTGCGGGGGAACTGGTCGAGCATGATCACCAGCGCCACTAGCAGGCGCGGGTGCTCGAGATCCAAGGCCCAGTGGTCGTAGTGCCCCCTTGACGCCAGGGCAACGTCCGCGCCGAACTGGTTCCAAATCTCCTGGTCGGTCTGCTCGGACTTGCCGAACCACAACTTCAGGCACTCTTCGATGCCCGGGCGCAGCATGTACTCCAGGACCTGCTCGGCTTTGTCGACTTCCGAGGTCGCGATCTGGATGAGTTCGAGCTGGAGCAACATGCGCAGCTCGCGCCGCAGCCCCTCCGTGTCCGCTGCGGAGAGGGCGTTGCGCTCGTGGAGTCCGGCGAGGATTACCTGCAGGCTCTGCTGGATGCGTCGGCCCAACACCTCCGCCGGTACGGACGTCTCTGTGGAGAATAAAGGAGTTGACATTGCTGCCTCCAAATTTTATCGAGGCTGCGTTTGGATTCTATGGGAGAAAGTATGACGACTATGCAATTCGATCTGAAACCTTCGCCCGCTACCTTGCCCTGTCGGGATTTCGAGCACCGACGATTCCGCGCGACCGTATCATGCGTCATGGGCAAACTCAATGAAATGTATTGGCCCACCATGATTTGCACAGAGCGGGATTTTCTTTCAACAGGAAATTCGACTGGAGACTTAAGTTCAGGTGCCCAATTAGGTCATTCAGCGTTGTACCAGATGAGCCATGCGATCAGTTGACGGTTGAACTCATCGGGAGTGATCAGCAGTTCGTCATGGTAGTCAATAAATTCTTCTTTAATCGTGGATTAAAATTTCCCATGGGCATTCAATATTGGGTGTTCTGGGATAGGTATGCCAATGGTTCTTGTGCAGACCTCTAATTTCCTCATCGAAGTGCTTCATGAACTCAGAGCTATTATCGGTGAGCACCGACTGGGCGGGAGCGAGAGAGGATCAGGGACGCTGTTGACCAGGTGGACGGAGTTCTCGTTCAGAATCGGATTGAGAATAGCTTGGCCAGGTGTTGGCGTGCCACAAAGTGTTTTAACTGCCTGAAACTCCGGAGATGTAGCGGTGGTCCGACCTACGGCTCAACCATCCATGACCGCGGGTGCTCAAGGTAGGTCCCTGCGATCCCGGTGCACGATTGTCAACCCGATTAAACCCGAGACTACTACCGCGATGTAGGGGGACGCCGGCGAACTGTTCTAGCATTACCAGGACGCGTGCCAATGACGTGATCGGCAGGATGTCGCCAAGCCCGGCGGCCGAAAAATTGGTTGAGCTCAGAGCGTGGCTTCTGCTCGGCGGTGGTCAGGCATCCCAAGAAGAGTCGGACAACAGATCACGCACGAGTTGTTTTCCGCGGAGTTTGTCAATTCTGGTTTCCGGGTGATTATCTGAGAAGACGATCTCAACCGCCTTGACAATTCTCAGCACGAGCGATAGACGCCGTGCAGGTAAGAGCTCGGGCACAATGGACTCGCAGGTATGGCTCGGCGCCCGAGAAGATCCAGTGACACGTAGCAGGAGGTGGACAATGCGATCGTTGCGTCTCCTTAACTTGGGCTTAACCGCCGCGTTCGCTGTGCTTCAGTGGGTCTCTGTTGCTCCGGCCGCGCCGCTGGACGATTTGATCGCCGCCGCAAGAAAAGAAGGCACCCTCAACTTTTATGGCCCATCCACTTTGAAGCCCGAGGGCGCCCAGGTTCTTGCTCAAGCCTTAAACAAAAGATACGGCACCAACATCGATGTCAAATTCATTCCCTCGGGATCCATGACCCGGGACGTGGGCAAGGTTGCGACTCAAGCCGCCACAGGCGCGCCCCCCGAATGGGATGTCATGGTTGCCACAGACGCGCACCATGCGAGCTTGTGGCTGCGTAAGCTGCAAAAACCGTTCGACTACAAGTCTTTGGGCGTGGACGAGAAATTGATCGATCACGACGGCGGCTCGATCTCCTTTGTCCACCAATACATCGTCCCCGCTTATAACAGCAGCATGGTTTCCTCGAAAGATGCGCCGAAGAGCTGGGAAGATCTCCTCCAACCAAAGTGGAAAGGTAAGGTGGGCCTGACCACAGCGACTCACCATTTGGGGCGTTTGGCCGTCGGACCATGGGGAGAAGAGAAGACCACTGCATATGTAAAAGCTCTGGCGCAGCAGAATCCTGTCGTGGGCGAGTTGGGACCGACCTATACCCGGCTCCAAGTGGGCGAGATCCTTGTCGCGCTTAGCTTGACCGATAGTTATATCCACCTTGCCAAACAGACGGGGGCTCCAATCGCCGAGGCCAGTGATGTGCAACCGGTTATTGCTCCTTCCTATCACGTAGGCGTGCTCAAGGGCGCACAGCATCCCAATGCGGCGCATCTCTTCGCGCTATTTATGACGATGCCAGAGTCACAGCAGGTGTGGGAAAGAACCGTCGGCGTAAGTTCCGCACTAATTCCCGGAACGGCGTATTATCAGAAAGCCAAGGGTAAAGAAATGATCTACATGCGCAAGGAGCAGTCGGAGAAAGTGGAATCACTTGCGAAGAGTTACGGTAAGATGATCGGGCTCCTTTAAATTCGTAAGCGGCCGGGGGACTGGGCTCACCCTGAGGTATCCGCCTATGTTTGAGCCAAGCGGTTGATGATTGCTACTTTGCTTTAACGAGCTCAAAAGCTTCCTGGGCTTCCGACACGAACTTGCGCACTTTTTCACGGCTCTTGCGGCCGTTGGAGTCTTCGACGCCGGTGTGAGAATCGACTCCGGCCGGCCGTACTTCCAGAATCGCTCTCTTGACGTTCTCTGGCGTTAGTCCGCCGGCGAGAATAACCGGTTTATCGGCAAGTTCTATCAGACGCTGGCTAATCCGCCAGTCGTGGGTCTTGCCGGTGGCGCCCGACGCGCCGGTTTTTGGATCGAATGTGTCGGTGATGAACGCATCGACGAACGGTGATAACTTACTGACCAATGCTTCCAAAGTTTTCTCCTCGTGCATTCCGATAACCAGACTTTTGATCACGGTTAAATTTGGATCGAGAGTTTTTAGATGCTTCAACTCATCGCGTTCGATGTCGCCATGGAGCTGCACAATCCGGGCGCCCAGCGCATGACAGAAAGCGGCGATCTCGCTTGCCTCGTGGAGATACGTAATCAGCACTCCGAATACCGGCGGCGCCAAGCTCTTGATGATGGCCGCGGCCTCCTCTTCGGTGAGATCCTCGCGGTGAACCGGGAGCCGCAGCGGAAATCCCAAATAACGAATGCCGCATTGCTGAAGCATTTGCGCCTCAGCGGCGTCGATCACCCCCGCAATCTGGATTAATTTCTCTGCCAGCATGATCGGCCTTTGATTACTGTGGTAATGGTTAACCGCGAATTGTCGTGACGAACGGCTAAGCGTCACGGCTCGCAATTTTGCCAAGGCGGCAAGGGCTCAGCGCATTACCACCAACGCGTCTACAGCGAACGCACCCTGATCCTTAGGCAGGACGATCACGGGATTTAAATCCAACTCGGCAATCTCGTCGCGCAGATCGTAGGCGAGCCAGGAAAGCCGCGCAGCGATTTGGGCCAGAGCGTCGATGTCGGCGGGCGGTGCGCCACGGATCCCGTGGAAAACTTTTGCGCCTTTCAAGTCTTCCAGCGCACGGCGCGCTTCGGCGGCGCTGATCGACGGAATGCGCAGCGCCACGTCGGCGAGAACCTCGACGAAAACGCCGCCGAGACCCATGACCAACGTGGGCCCAAGTTGCTCGTCACGGGAGACGCCCAGCAAACACTCGATGCCTTTGATTTGTTTCTGCACCAGAACGCCTTCGATGTTAGCCTCAGGCTTGAGCGCGCGCACTCGCGATAGCATTTCGTCGTGTGCGCGCCGAACACTATCACGATTTTCTAAACCCAAGCGCAGCGCGCCGAATTCGGTTTTGTGCGGCAGATCCACCGACGCTACTTTAAGAACGCATGGGTAGCCGACTTGCTCCGCGGCCGTAACCGCTTCATCCATTGATTGCGCCAGGATCGTCTGAGTCATCGTTATATCGTAGGCTTGCAACAGTGTTTCGGCTGCGCGATACGACAGCAGGCCATGGCCCAAATTTGGCCGCGTCGGCGCGGCGTCTGAGCGTATCGCTGGAGTGAAGCGGCCGTTGGCGCGATCAACTTCGTTGCGGCGCAAACGGCCAAGAGCACGCAGTGATTTGCGGTAATCGCCGGTGAAGGTCAAACCTAAGTCGTTGAGCCGCTCGTGCCAGACTTCCGCGGGCGGTTCCGTAGCGCGTGTGAGCACGAAGACACGCTTGTCGGTGGCTTTACTGAGATCGGCAATTTTGCCGTAGAGCTCTTCAGATGCCGGCGTGATCGTTTCCGGAAGATTCAGGCGAATTCCCAACATATCGATATTGGGTTCTTGGAAGAATGTCTGCAAACACAGATCAAAAGCTGCGGGCTTCATTCGTTGCAGGTCCTCGACGTCCAGGGGATTTCCCAGCAATGTTGGTTTGTCGAGACTTTCGGTCAAAATATTTTGGGTTTCCAGGCTGAGTTCGGCAAGCGTGACACTCTCCTGATCGGCGATATCGCACAGCAAGGTGCAATCGCCGCCGGATATGGTTATCAGACCAACGCCGCGCTCGTGTCTATCCGGCCGGACCTTGGCACCGGCAAAGAGCGCGATGGTGTCGATCAAATCATCGAGATCGTTCACCAGAATAGCGCCGTGTTGCTCGAAAAATGCGTCCCATGTGGCGGCCGAGCCGGCCAGTTGGCCGGTGTGCGCGATGACGTTGCGTTTGGCTCGGTCGGTTCGGCCGGCGCGCAGTATCAGCACGCTTTTGCCGTTGGCGATGGCGCGGTCGAGCGCGGCAGCAAACCTTTCTGGTTCTTTCGGCGCCGCCTCCAAGTACGCGGCGATTACATCAATCTCCGGACAGTCGGCTTGGTATTCCAGATAGTCGGCGGAATTTAAGATTATTTCATTGCCGCCGCTGGCGCAGAGATGAAACCCGAAACCGCGCTTAGTGCCGAGGATCATGATCAAGTTCATCATGCCGCTGCTTTGGAAGATGCAGCCGATGTTGCCGGCGCGAAGATTTTTTGGCAGTTCGCCGCCCCAAATACCCAGCTTGGCGGGCACCGAAACAAAACCCATGCAGTTGGGACCAAGTAGCTTCAACCCGCTGGCTTTGGCGGCATCGGTCAGGCGTTGTTGGAGCTTGTTCCCTTGTTCTCCTCCTTCGGCGAAGCCGTCGGCAAAAATGACGCCGGCTTTCACTGCTTTTATACCTAACTCCTCGACCACGCCGACAACCGTGTTGGTATTGACTGCGATCACTGCAAGGGGAATTTCCCCGGGCACTTCGAGAACACTCGGATATGCTTTCAAGCCGAAGACTTCCGGCCGGCCCGGATTGATCGGCACGATCCGTGAAGAGTCGAAGCCCATGTTCTGCAGGTTCTTGATTATATTGACGGCGTAGTGATTGCGATCGCTGGCGCCGATGATGGCCAGACGATCCGCCTCAAACAGCGGAGCCAAAGGACTGTTGTTGGCCAAGGTATCCTCCGTGATCTCTGTTCTAGCAGGCTCCAAAAAAAATTCATATGCTTCGTTGCCTTGGTGTCGGTTCGATGAACGGTAAGTGGCCGGATAGCTGTTTGTTTCCCGACATCCAGCCGCTGAACCCGCGCATGTCCGCGCGATTTGCCTCGCTGCAACGTACCCACGCATCGCTGCACGCACGTCGAACCGGCGCGCACAGCCTCTGAGTTTTTGAGCAGCCTGCACCTAGAGTTTTTTAGAAATTGGTAATAATCGGGATGGAGTTCCCATACCGTAGCCGAGGATAGATGTCCAAGCACAGCGCAAGGCAGCAGCGCGCCAGCTAAATTAGCGTTAATTATCTTGGCTGATGGGTTTTAGAGTTGCCGGATTAGCTCCTAGAAGGTATCCTAATGGGAACTCATCCTCTAAGATCGAAAAGCCGCGCCCAGTTACCTCGTATTCATTTTGTTGCCTGCCTTATTAAGAATAATCGCTCGACTGCCGCTTCGTTGGTTGCATCGCATCGGCGTGATCGTCGGCTGGGTCACATACTGGATTTGGCCGACCCATGCGCGGCGTCTGAGAGAGAATCTGCGCGCCAGCGCGATTTGCGCCAGTGAGACCGAATATCGCGCGTTGCTTCATGAAACCGTTCGTGAATCGGGTAAAGCAGCGGTGGAGCTGGCGAAAGTTTGGTTCGGACGAGATCGTGAAATCAACAAGCTGGTTATCGAATGCCAAGGTTGGGCCCATGTGGAAGCAGCGCGAAAGCTAGGCAAAGGAATAATATTCATTACCCCACATCTGGGTTGCTTCGAAATTGCCGCTCAGTACGTTGCCAAGCGAATGCCGCTGACCGTTCTCTACCGGCCGCCGCGGCAAAAATGGGTTAAGTCCCTGATCATCGCCGGCCGCAGCCGCGAACAACTACGCTTGGCGCCGACCAATCGAGGAGGCGTTCAATTGCTTTTGAAAACTCTGCATAGCGGTCAAGCGATTGCCTTACTGCCGGATCAAGCGCCCAAGTCCGCCGCCGGAGTATGGGCCGATTTCTTTGGCCGTCCGGCCTATACCATGCCTCTAGTGCGAAAATTGCAGCAGAGCACGGGCGCCTCGCTCATCAGTGTCTTTAGCAAACGGCTGCCTTGCGGCACCGGCTTCGAACTTGAGTTCGATCCGGTGGCAAGCGAGAATTTCGATGAGAGCACACTCAACCGCTTGGTTGAAAACCTGGTGCGGCGCTGCCCCGAGCAATACTTGTGGAGTTACAATCGCCACAAGGTGCCGCGATTGGCCAGTCAACATCCGGCGCAGAGTTAAACTATCGTCCTATCCGGCTCACGCCGGCCGCAAGAAACCCGTCACCTGTCGCAGATCGCCAATCTCTTCCAGATTCTTCAATGCGGCGATCAACTGTTCCGAACGTTCTGTCGAGATGACTCCCTTGACGTTGTTCTTGAACTTGGCCAAGATCTCGCTTTCGCTCATGGGATTTTCTGGATGGCCTTTGGCAATTCGTGCCGTGTGACTCAGCCGCCTGCCGTTCTTCAATTCAATGGTCACCGGGCAGTAGGTGCCGGGTTCGGGAATCGAATCGTCGATTATCACGTCAACTCTGCGCAGGGCTTGCTGAACCAGCGGATCGTTGGCTTTTGCATCGGTGAAAGTATCATTGTCCAGCTTGCCGTCGAGTACGCCGAGCGCAACGACATAATTGATCGCAAATTTTCCGCGCAGGCCGGTTTTCACTTCGGCGTGGAAATGCCGTTGGTAGCGCATCGGCGGAATACTGACCTCGATCTTGGCGACATCGGCAAAATCGATTGCATGCTCGCGCTTGAGCTGCAGCGCCGCATCGGCCGCGAGAAATTGTGGCGCGCTGCACGGATGCATTTTCAGCCCGAGTGCGGGTGATTCCAGGAAATAGGGCTGACCGATGCCTCTTAACATCTTTTCGTAATCGCAAGTTCCCGAGCCGAAGAATGTGTCGCAAAAGCCGCGCGGCGCCTCGATGATATTCTGATCGGCGGTAAAACCTTGCTGCGCCAGAAGCGCGGCTTCGACGCCGTTGCGGGCGGCATTGCCGGCATGAAACGGTTTGACCATCGAGCCCTGTTGACGTTGGATCCCCGCCGCGCCCGAGGCGGCCACGCCAAGAGCGGCTTTGATTTTTTCCGGATCCAATTTGAGCAAACTGGCCGATGCGATGACCCCGCCGATGCTGCCCCACACCGGCGTGCTGTGAAAGCCGCGTTTATGCAGCTCGGGGGTACCGGCGGCCATTTGCGTGAGCACTTCAATCCCAAAAACATAGGCTTTCAAAAAATCTTTTCCGGAGGCGCCGATATTCTCGCCCAGCGCAAGCGCGGCGGCAGTGATCACGCTGCTCGGATGACCCGCGCGCAGGTAGGCATCCCAGTCATCGAAATCCAAAGTGTGGGCTAATAAACCGTTGGTAAAGGCCGCCATCGGAGCCGAAGCTTTCTCAGTCGTTCCCCAGATCGAGGCTTCCTGCGAATGTCCCATTCGTTTGCAATAATTGACCGCAATGGCCGCCACGGTCGTGCTCACTGCCGCTAAGCCAGCGCCAATGGTATCGAGCAGGTGCATTTTGGCGTTGCTCAAGGCACTATCGGAGATGGCCGAATAGTCGGTCTCGGCGACGAAACGAGCTAAGGTCTCGGTGACGGGCGGTGGCGTTGCCATCTTGTTCTCCTGTGAATTGGAAGGTATGAAAGTCCAATATCGAAATCGCCCACTCCTGTCTATCGGACGTCGCTGCCGGCGACAGGCGTGAGTAAAAATTAAAGAGGTAAACGCATGAAGGGTTGTTTGGACGGCATCAGAGTTTTGGAGCTTGGAAATTTTATTTCCGGTCCTTATGGCGCGATGTTGCTCGCGGATATGGGCGCCGAAGTTATCAAGGTTGAGAATCCCAAGGGCGGCGATCCTTTTCGCGGCTGGGATTTTGGCGGCGACCAGCCCAATTTCTGGGCCTATAACCGCGGCAAAAAAAGTGTCACCTTGAATTTGCAAACAGCCGAAGGCAAGGAAATTTTTTATGGCCTCGTGAAGCAGGCCGACGTAGTCATGGACAATTACCGTCCAGGCGTAACTAAGAAGCTGGGTATCGATTTCGAATCGCTGCAGAAGGTCAATGAAAAAATTATATGCTGCTCGATCACAGGTACCGGACCGACCGGGCCCTACGTCAAACGGCCGGCCTATGACACGGTGGGTCAAGGAATGGGCGGCATGATGAGTGTTCTCATGGACCCGCAGAATCCTAAGCCGGTCGGCCCGGCCTACGCGGACTGCTTGAGTGGCATGTTCTCGGCGCTGGGCATTTTGGGAGCGCTGACGGCGCGCATGCGTACCGGCAAGGGACAACAAATCGATGCCACCATGGTCGGTTCGATTCTGGCTTTTTTGAACGCGCCGGCAACCGAAACTCTCGCAGATGGAAGAATCCCAGGTCCGTACACCCGGCCGCGCCAATCGCAGACTTATGCCTTCGCCTGCGCGGACGGCGCACTGCTGGCGATTCACTTGTCGTCGCCGCAAAAATTCTGGGAAGGTTTATGCAAAACGGTCGGCCATCCGGAATTGATCGAAGATCCCCGGTTTAGAACACGGCCGGAGCGGCGTTCCAACTATGACGCGCTCAGCCAGACTTTCGCGGCGTTTTTCAAACAACGGCCCCGGTCGGCATGGATCGAGGCGCTCGAAGCCAACGACGTGCCGCATACGCCCGTGTATAACTTGAAGGAGGTGTTCGGAGATCCGCAGGTTAAACACATGGGCATGGAAATCGCGATTGAGCGAAAAAATAAGCCAACGATTCGAACCGTGAAGTTCCCTTTGACTCACAGCGAAACCCCATCGCCTCATCCCGCCCCGCCGCCGGAGCTTGGCGAACATAACAATGAATTCTTGAAGTCCTTGGGTTATGACGAAACAAGGATCGCCGAGCTCAAACAGAAGGGCGTTATTTAAAAGCGATATTCACCGCGCAGACAGAGTTCGCTGAGTGTTTATGATCATTTCTCTGCATCTTCCGCATCTCCGTGGTGAGTCTGCTCCGAATCACAAAACGATGAGAGAGAATTTCCAGTAGGAGAGAGTATATGAATGGTTGTTTAGAAGGCATCAGGGTTTTGGAGCTCGGTAATTTTATTTCCGGTCCTTATGGCGCGATGTTGCTTGCGGATCTGGGCGCGGAAGTCATCAAGATTGAAAATCCTCAAGGCGGCGATCCCTTTCGCGGTTGGGATCTGGGCGGCGATCAACCCAATTTCTGGGCTTACAACCGCGGCAAGAAAAGCGTGACGTTGAATTTGCAAACCCCGGAGGGCAAGGAGATCTTTCTTGGCTTGGTCAAAGATGCCGATGTGATTGTGGAAAACTACCGGCCGGGAGTGACAAAGCGATTGGGCATCGATTACGAGAGCCTGAGCAAGCTCAACCAGCAACTCATTTACTGTTCGATCACCGGCACCGGCCCGACCGGTCCCTATGCTAAGCGGCCGGCCTACGACACGGTGGGCCAGGGACTTGGCGGTATGCTGAGTTTGCTGATGGAGGCGAAAGATCCACGCCCGATCGGGCCCAACTATGCCGATAGCTTGAGCGGGGTATTCGCAACCGTCGGTGTTCTAAGCGCGTTGGTGGCGCGATCGAAAACGGGCAAAGGCCAGCAGGTCGATACCACGATGGCGGGCTCGGTTCTGGCTTTTTTGAATGCTCCGGCCACCGATGCGCTCGCCACTGGAAAAATCCCCGGACCCTACACCCGACCGATGCAGTCGCAAACTTACGCGTTCAGCGGCTCCGATGGCTTGCCCTTCGCCATCCATCTCTCGTCGCCGCAGAAATTCTGGGAAGGTTTGTGCAAATCCGCCGGCCACCCTGAGATGATCGATGATCCACGCTTCAACACCCGGCCCAACCGCCGCAAGAATTATTCGGAGTTGAACGCGGTGTTTACCGAATTTTTCAAAGAGAAACCGCGCTCCTTCTGGCTCGAGCAGCTCGAACTCAACGATGTGCCGCACACGCCGGTTTACAACATGCTCGAACTGTTCGAAGACCCGCAGATAAGGCACATGGGTCTGGAAATAAAGATCGACCGCAAAGACAGGCCGGACATTCGCACGGTTAAATTCCCCAACGAGTACAGCGAGACCAAATCACCTCATCCCGGGCCGCCGCCCGAGCTCGGCGAGCACAACGCGGAATTCTTAACGGCGTTGGGATATGACGGCAAGAAGATCGCGGAACTCAAAGACAAGGGCGTGATCTAACCAACGGCAGCAATCGCATACCATCTTCAAATGCCGAGCCTCATCTGAAGGCTTTAATATGATTTTATCGGTCGCGCCCCTCATCTCATAGATGCGCCGTTATGATGTAGTCGTCATCGGCGGTGGCGCTGCCGGTTTGATGTGCGCGATCGAGGCGGGCAAACGCGGCCGGCGGGTTCTGGTCATCGAGCGCAGCGGTCAGATCGGCAAAAAAATCCTCATCTCCGGCGGCGGCCGCTGTAACTTCACCAACCTCCATGTTACGCCGGAAAATTTTTTATCGGCCAATCGGCATTTCTGCAAATCAGCACTGGCGCGCTATACACCTTCAGACTTCATTGCCATGGTGGAGCGCCATGGCATTGCCTATCACGAAAAAGAGCGCGGCCAGTTGTTTTGCGATCACTCGGCCAAGCCGATCGTGACGATGCTGGCGAATGAATGTCGGCAGGCCGGCGCCCGCATCGAAGTAAACGGCGTGGTGACGTCCGTAGAGCGAGCGGGCGAGGGTTTTATAATCGAGACCGGCGGCGGTCCGATTCACTCGGCATCGTTAGTCATCGCTTCAGGCGGCCTGTCGATCCCGAAGATGGGCGCCACGAATTTCGGTTATGAGCTCGCCAAACGGTTTGGACATAGCATCGTGCCGACCTATCCGGCGCTGGTGCCGTTTACGTTCAGCGCAGAGGATCTGACACGCTATCAGGATTTAGCCGGCATTGGATTACCGGTCGAAGCAACTTCAAACGGTCAAAGTTTTGCCGCCCCGATGCTGTTTACCCATCGCGGCATCAGCGGGCCGGCGATGTTGCAGATATCTTCTTACTGGAGACACGGCCAAGAGCTGCGCGTGAATTTTTTGCCGAGCATCGATGGGGCCGAGTGGTTGCTGGAGCGGCAGCAGACCCGGCCGGCGGCAGAACTCAAAAATGTGCTTGGCGAAAGATTTCCCAAGCGCCTCGCCCAGAGATTATCCGAGATCAAATTTGACAGCCGGCCGCTGCGACAGTATCGCGCCGCCGAACTGCGGCAAGTTGCCGCCCAACTACAGGGATGGGCGTTTCATCCGGTCGGCACGGAAGGGTATCGTACCGCCGAGGTGACCGCAGGAGGCGTCAACACCGATGAGCTTTCCTCGACAACCATGGAGTCCAAAATGATACCCGGGCTTTATATAATCGGCGAGGTGGTTGATGTGACCGGCCATCTCGGCGGATTCAATTTTCAGTGGGCTTGGGCATCCGGCAATGCCGCGGGACAGGCAGTCTGAACAGCTGTTCAATGGTTCAACGTTCAAACGTTCAACGTCAGAGATAGGAGAGCGACGATGAAAATTTCTCTTGGGCCGATTCTTAGTTTTCGTGGAGTGACAACGATTGGTTGGAGTTTAAGCGCGCTGATCGTGACCGACATCTTAAGCAACCCGCCGGAATTGATTCTTCAGAGCGGCAACAGGAAAGCTATCAAGCGGGCGGCAAAACTTCTAAAGGCGTTTCCCGAGTCCAATCCGACTTTTCAGGTCTGGCGCTTCGATTTTGCCGTTAAACAGACTGCCCGCGCCCAGCCAGTCAGTTACACCATAGGCGCTGTGGAAAATTTGTTTGTCGTGCCGCCGCGCGACGCCATTCCCAACATGCTTTATGCATCCTGCAATGGATTTTCCAGTATGAAGTTGCTGAACGACACCAAAGACGCCAACCGGTTATGGCGGCAGGTTGCTGAAAAGCATGAGGCGAGGCCATATCATCTGTTGATGATGGGTGGAGATCAGCTTTATTGCGATTCGATGTGGGACAAGCTTATGCCGCTCCAGGAATGGGCGAGACTGCCGCTTGAACAACGGATCAAGCAGCCGTTTACCGATGAAATGCGCTCGCTGGTGGATCAGTTCTACGCGGACGTCTACGTGGAGCGATGGTCGCAAGCCGAGCCCGCGCGCGTTCTCGCTCAAGTGCCGAGCATCATGATGTGGGACGATCACGATATCTTCGACGGTTGGGGATCGTATGAAGCGGAACTTCAGCAGTGTGATGTTTACAAGGGAATATTTGCCATCGCGAGAGAATATTTTGCGCTCTACCAGTTGCAACTTGGCCGCGACGAAACTCACCCGCTATCGATCAAAGCGCAGCAGGCTTTTAGCCTCGGCGCTGAAATAGCCGGCCTGACACTGCTGGCCTTGGACATGCGAAGCGAAAGAACCAAGAGCCAGGTCATCAGTGCGGAATCTTGGAAGGCTATCTATGACTGGTTGGATGCAACGTCCCCGCGCAGAAGAAGCCAAACCCCGTCGGCTCGACACCTGTTGCTGATGTCCAGTATTCCAGTAGTCCATCCTGAGTTTGCGCTGCTCGAGAAGCTTTTAGGGATTTTCCCTGGACGGCAAGAGCTGGAAGACGATCTCAGAGATCAGTGGCTGAGCGTGCCTCACCGCCAAGAACGGTTGCGGCTGATTCACCGTTTGTTGGCCTTTGCTGACGCCAAGAAATGCCGGGTCACGGTGCTTTCCGGCGATGTGCACGTCGGCGCTCTTGGTATCGTCGCGTCGACCCGCTCGACTGCAGATGATCCCAGCACCCAAGTGATCAATCAGTTGACCTCGTCCGGCATCGTGCATCCACCGCCGGCCGGCGTCGTCCTTTTTTTCTTGGAAACTGTAACCGGCAAGAAAATGGAACTGGACCGCGACCTTTACAGCGAGATGCTGGAGTTTCCCGGCACCCATCATCATTATGTCGGCGCGAGGAACTGGCTCAGCTTAGAACCCGATGATTCAGGAAGAATCTGGGCGAATTGGCACGTCGAAACGGAGCCCTACCCGTATACCAAAGTCATTCATCCGATTGATTTCAGAATGCCGGCGCCGATAGTGTCGAGCCAACCGTAGGTCGCGACGCTGTTGTCACGGACAGTACATAAATTAACTTCTCTTGGGTTGCCGTTTCCGGCGTGCTCGCTGGTATAACTACCGATGACCTTGCACATTACCAACGGCGACGCCACCCTAACTGTCATGGAAAAAGCCGGCCTCGGCGGGGAGGTCTTGCCGTGGCGTGATGTATTGCACGAAGGGTCGGTACCCGCCGGGCTGTCCCTTGCGCAGATGTCGGAGGTCCGCGCCCAATTCATCGCCGATTGTGGCTGGCAGACGCGTGAGAAAGCACGGGCTGACTTTCGAGCCAGAGATACCAAGCTCGCTTCTTTTCGAGAATATCAAGAAGTCATCCTGTGGTTCGAGCACGACCTTTACGATCAGCTCCAGCTGTTACAGATACTCGACTGGTTTGCCGGTCAAGATTTCAACGACACTTCTCTCAGCATGATTTGTGCTGGCGACTACCTAGGCACGATGCAGCCGGAATCCCTTGCCGCGCTTTATCCACTGCGTCGAACCGTGCTGCCGGAACATCTGGAGCTTGGCGTGAAAGCTTGGTCGGCGTTCTGTTCTCCTAATCCTACGTGCTGGGAAAATTTGTTGACGATGGATTTAGCGGCTTTACCTTTTCTCGGCGCATCGGTACTTCGGCACCTCGAACAGTACCCGTCATTAAAGAATGGAGTGAATCGAACGGAGGAAGCGATTCTCAAAGCCGTGCAGGACGGAAACAGTAAACCGGGAAAGATTTTCGCCGCCGCCCAAGCATGCGAAGAAAGCCGCTTCATGGGAGACAGTTTGTTCTGGCTCTATTTGGCGAGAATGACCGAGAGCAAGCGCCCATTACTGCGCGCTGTTCATGGCGGGTTTGTGCTGCCAAGCCTTTGCGCATCCTGGTCTGAATTCAATGAACAACAGATTGTCATCACACAGGCCGGCGAGAGGGTGCTTGCGAACGAGCTCGACTGGATCGAAATTAACGGCATTGACAAATGGCTCGGTGGTGTTCATCTAACAACGGCAAATCTCTGGCGTTGGGACCGGAAGGCACAAAGTCTAGTCCGAACGGAAGTATGAAGTCTACGAAACCCATCTCGGAACAGTCGGTACCCATGATGTCTCTGTTGTCATTTCGAGCGCAGCGAGAAATCTTAGACCCTCACATTCAGTCGGAATGACATTAAGATCGTCGAGTGAGAGACGGGTTTCTGCCGGAACCCGAACAGTAAGGTCAACGAACGAACGGAGGAAGATATGGTTTCATCATCCGAACGGAATTGGCGAGACCATGGAGTCAAAATCATTGCGAGCGCGCAGCTTGATCTCAATACTGCGCAAACTCCGGGAATGACGCGCGCCGCCGCGATCACCCACGCGCGCACCGGCGCAACCAAACTCTGGGCCGGCACCGTGACGATCCATCCCGATGCCAAAACCGGACCGCACCATCATGGTGAATTGGAAAGCGTCATCTATGTGGTCAGCGGCAACGCCCGGATGCGCTGGGGCGAATCACTGGAGTATGTCGCCGAGGCGGGGCCCGGCGATTTTATCTTTGTGCCGCCCTTCGTGCCGCATCAGGAGATCAATGCCAGCACGGCCGAGCCTTTGTTTTGCGTGCTGGTTCGAAGCGATCAAGAACCCATCGTCATCAATCTGGATATAGCTGCCGCTGAGAAGCCGGAACTGGTCCAATGGACTGATCCCAATCATCCAGTCGCGCCGATGCCGCTCAAATAGCTCCATGCGCCAAGCGACCGAAAACGATTTGGACTTTCTCGCCGAGTGCTATGTGAAGATTGCCTATCATATGAAAGCCGGCGAGCAGGATTTCTATATCGCGCGGCTGCCGGAAACGGCCGACGAAACCATCCGCACTCACGTCAAGCGTTATGTAGGCCGCGAAGACGCGCTCACGTTATTGGAGGAAGTCGAAGGTTCGCCTGTAGCTTGCTTGCTGGCCAGCATCGGCAGTTCGTCGTTCTCGGCGTCACGTCTCGGTAGGTCGGGTCATATTGCGGTGTGTTGGGTCGAGCCAGCAAACCGGCGCAGCGGCATCGCGGCTAAGCTGGTCAGTGCCGCGGAAGATTGGTTTCGGCAGAAGGAAGTCGGTGTCATTGAGCTTTCGTATATGGTCAAGAACGAATTGGCCGCGATTTCATGGCAGCGACTCGGCTATCAACCATTCCGAGTTTTTGCCTACAAGGAACTTTAGGCACTGCGGATTTGCTCTTCACATAATTGGGTATCTTCTGCCGGTTTACTGAAAACTATCGAATCATAGGCTGCTCAAAAAGACTCGGAGGCGAGGCACCCGAAGTTCGATGAGCTGAGGCGTACGCTTCAGTACATTGAAGCGAATCGGGCGAGCGTAACGAACCATAAGGCTTTTCAGCAGGCTACTCGGTTCCCAGTTCCCGCTCGAGAAAGTCCGACGTAATCGTCCAGGCAAGCCCGGCCAGTCGCGGATCGTAGCAGTCGCCATCGCCGAGAGCGAAGCCGTGACCCGCGTGCTGGAAGAAATGCCAATCAAGGGGTTGGCCATTAGCATGAAGGCTGGTTTTCAGACGATCTTGCACGGCGACGCTGGCCACATGATCGTTGCCGCCAAAGAAGATGAGCGACGGGCATTTAAAATCCTTGACCGCGTCGTTAGGATGACGCGGGCGTAACTGGCTGGGCCCTTCATCGCGCACGGAAGGGTAATAACCTACGAAGCTGCGCACGTCCGGAGTTGCCGCGACGAAGTGGATGCCGATGCGACCGCCCATGCAGTAGCCGACCACAGCGCAGCGTTTGGGGGCGACATCGTTTCTCTTAGTGAGATAGCGCCAGCCTCGCTGAATCACTTCAACGAATTGTCCGTCAGTGGTTTTTTTCTGCGCCTCGTGGACTCCGTCTGCTTCACCGAGAAGCTTATAAATGCCGAGAGCGACTGTGGTATACCCCTGCTTGGCAAAATCGCAGGTCACCGACTTGAGGTGGCCGGTGACGCCGTAGTGATGATGCACGATCAATATTCCGGGGCCGGGTTCTTTGCGTTCAGGATGGGCAATATATCCGGGGATACCATCTTTATCGGCGTCTAAATCACGGCAGAGTATCTTCATCGGCGCGCTTCTCCTTGAGCAGTTTTCATTCGTCTCTGGTATCACGATTGGCTGGCAGTTGTCATTCACTTCGAGATCTCGTGACGAATATAGCACCGTGCTAGGAGCGGTTTTATTCATCGTGACGTTAATCGAGGGCCGAGCCAAGCGCATCCCTCGATTGACACAGTATGTCGGGGCTTTCTGAAGGACCGGTTCTGTCGGTTAAAATGAAGTCATGTTTTTGAACCCATAATCGAGAAGCTTCCTGGCATCCTGCCAAACGGATTTTTCGCCGCTCTTCAAAACCACCGCAATATAGATTTGCCCGGCTCGTTGGGCGGCTGCCACAAGGCAATAGCCGGCTTCTAGGGTGTTGCCGGTCTTTACGCCGATGGCGCCGTCGTAACTGAATAGCAATTTATTGGAATTTTTGATTGTGCCTTGCCACCCGCTGCTCCTCCACCGGTATGTTTTCTCCCCGACGATCCTGCGGAACTCCGAATTCTCAAGAGCGGCTTTGGTGATTAGCGCCAGATCCCGCGCGGTGGTCAGCTGTTGCGGGTGAGGCATGCCGGTAGGATTAAAAAAGCGGGAACGAACCGCGCCCAGCGTATGCGCCTTATAATTCATTCGTTGAACGAAACTATCGGTGGAACCATCAGTATGAAGGGCCAGCGCAATGGCGGCATCGTTGCCGGAGCCCAACAGCATGGCATGAAGCAAATCGCCCACCGATAGCTTTTCTCCGGCTGTGAGTTGTGTGCCCGCGCCCGAAACGCGCAGCGCCTCGGGCGGAATAGTGACGACGTCACTGGTGCGGTTCTGATCGAGCACGACCAATGCCGTGAGGACTTTGGCGGTGCTTGCCGGCGGCAGCGCCAGATCTTGATTGTGGGCCCGGATAATCTTCCCCGTTTGCGCATTCATCAGCACAGCCCCTCTGGCCGCGATCTTCAATTCGGCAGCGGGGTTAGGCCGTGGAAAAATGACCCAGGCCAAGAGCAACAGGAGCGAGCCAATTGCTGGTTTGACGCCGGCGTGCTTCATCGCTGAATACTTCTTGTTTGTTTACTCAGGAGTGCATACCTGAATCCAAAGGGTCATGGAGCGATTCGCCGGTCATTCTTAAAGACATGTACCTGCTCCGGGGTGACGCTGAAGCCGACCATGTCTCCTTGTTTAACATTCGACTCTCTGCCGGTCCGAGCGATCAGTTCGACCTCGGCGCATTTCACGTGCAGGAACCGGTCCGAACCCAGATCCTCGATAATCTCGACATCACCATTGATCCAGCTCTGTCCGGCCGCCTCGGCCAGCTGCAAATTCTCCGGGCGAATGCCAATCGCAGCAGCGTTGCCGGCGAGTTGCGGCAGCGGTCTTGCGAAAATGGCTGCGAGGTTCAGGTCCAGGCTGCCGCAGTGAAAAACCGATCCGCCTTCATCCACAGTGCCGCGTAACAGATTCATTTGCGGACTGCCGACGAATGATGCGACTTGGGTATTCGCCGGTCGTTGATAAATGTCTGAGGGTGAGCCGATCTGCTGGATGCTTCCTTGGTGCAGAACGATAATTTTTTCGCCCAACGTCAGCGCCTCGGCCTGGTCGTGTGTGACATAGACAATCGTGGTGCCAAGGCGTCGGTGCAATCGCGCCAGCTCCACCCGCATGGTGGCGCGTAGCGCAGCATCGAGATTCGACAGCGGCTCATCAAAGAGGAAAATTTGCGGCTGGCGCACGATCGCGCGCCCGAGTGCTACTCTTTGCCGCTGCCCGCCGCTCAAGCTATGGGGCCGGCGCTCGATTAAGTTTTCGATCTCGAGCAGGCGCGCCGCATCTCGTACCTTGGCGGCGATCTCCGCGCCAGGCTCGCCGCGGAGCTTCAGAGAAAAAGCCAGATTGTCGAAAACGGTCATGTGCGGATAGAGCGCATAGCTCTGGAAGACGAAGGCGATGTTGCGCTCGCGCGGCGGCAGATGCTCGATACGCTGGCTGTCGAAAAGAATCTTTCCGGAGCTGGGCTTTTCCAACCCGGCGATCAGCCGCAGGAGGGTAGATTTACCGCAGCCCGAAGGTCCGAGAAGGATGCAAAACTCGCCGTCGCCGACCTCAAAGGATATGTCCTTCAGGATTTCATTGGCGCCGAACTGCTTCGAGAGCCGATGCACGGTTAGAGCTGCGATAGGGATTCCTCCGGTTGTGGAACTCCGCCAGCGCGAATGTGATGAGCCCTCCAGCCGTCGGCAATAGGGCGCTGCCTCAAGGGCCACCCCGCAATCCCCCTCAGGGCGAGGTTACCTATGTTGGGCCTGACATCAACCTGTACGCCCAGGTGCCCACGGCTTCCGGTCTCACCGCCTTCGCCCGCTAAGTCAGCCGCAGGTTTTGTCGGATCAAGATACATGCTTGCTTTCAACCTTTTACGGCGCCCGCCGACAAGCCTCTGACGATCCCGCGCTGAAAAAACAGCGTCAGAAATATTAGCGGCAGAGTCGCTAATGTCGAAGCCGCGGCGATTTCACCCCAAGGCATGGTGTATTCGCCGGGAAAGAGCGCGATGCCCACCGGCAGTGTCTGGATGTCCGGATCAGTCATGATGATCAGAGCAAAGAAAAACTCATTCCAGGTATGAATAAAGACTAACAACGCCGCTGTCAGAATTCCGGGCGCGGCCAGAGGCAAAACTACTTTGCGCAGAACCTGCAGACGGCTGCAACCATCGATCAGGGCTGCTTCCTCGATTTCGACCGGGACTTCACGAAAAAATGTCGTGAGAATCCAGATCGCCAGGGGCAGAGAAAGCGCGATATAGGCGGTTACCAGACCATGGTAAGTATTCAGCCAGTCCAAATGGTTAAGAATGTTCCAGACCGGACCGGCAATGGCGATCTGCGGAAACATCGAGATCGCCAGCAGCGCCAGCAGGTAGAATCTCGTCCATGCCAGTTGAAAACGGCTGATGGCATAGGCGGCCATGGACCCTACGGTAATGCTGATCAGGGTGGCAGCGCCGGCAACGATCAGACTGTTGCCGACGTACCGAGCCAAGCCGTGATCGAACAGTGCCGAGTGATAAAAACCCCAGTGAAGGGATGGCACGAGCTTGGGCGGGATCGCCGCCAATTCGGCCGGTGTCTTGAACGACGTGAGCACAAACCACAGAAACGGAAGCAAACAGTACAGCGCGATGGCCAGAGCAAACACCGCCAATGCCGAAGATCGCTTCATCGCGCCGCTCCCTGGAGCCGCTCCGATTTGAGCGCGCGCAAATAGGCCAGGGCCAAAATCAGCGAGATCATAAAAACCGTCACCGCGATGGTCGAACCGTAACCGATCATGCCTTCGGCAAAAGTTTTCTTATAGCCGTAGAACTGCAGTACGTTGGTGGCATCGGCGGGGCCGCCCTGAGTCATGACGAAGACCAGATCGAAGACGCGCAGGGCGTCGATGGTGCGGAAAAGCAAGGCCAACAACAGCGCCGGCCAGAGCAGCGGCAAAGTAACGTGATAAAATTTCTGCCAGGAAGTGGCGCCGTCGATGCTCGCGGCTTCGTAAACTTCGTCGGAAATAGTTTGTAGCCCGGCCAGAATAATCAATGCCGCAAACGGAGCGGTTTTCCAGATCTCCGCCGCCATGATTGCCAGCATCGCGAATCGAGGATCCGCCAGCGGCGCAAAATATCGCGCCGTATCGCCGCCGAACAGAACGAAGTTAAACAGACCGTACCGGTCATTGAAAATGAAGCGCCACATTTGTGAGGAGACCACGGTGGGAATAGCCCAGGGAACGAGCACGACGGCGCGCAACACTCCGCGACCGCGAAACGCCTCGTTCATCACCAGCGCCATGCCGAGCCCGAGCAACAACTCCGATGGAACTGTGACCGCGACGAATAGGAGCGTCGTTCGCAACGCTTGCCATGCGACCGGGTCGGTCCAGAGATCGAGGTAGTTTTCCCAGCCGACCATTTTTTGGCCCAGCCAGGGCAGGGTCAAGATCATCCGATAAAAACTCAGGCGAAAGGATTCAATAATCGGATAAAGAGTAAAGACAGAGACGAAGACCAGACTGGGGACGATAAACAGCAGGGCCAACCGGTGCGAGCTTTTCATGGAGCCGCACCTTCGCGCAATAGATCGAGCACGCGATCCATGTCGCGCGCCGCCAATGCCGACCGTTGGTCGATCTTGCTGCCGGGCAAGGCTAAGGCAGCGCTAAAGTAACGTTGCATAATGTTCGAAAGCGGCGCGTAGACCGGCGTCCTCGGCCGCGGCACGGCTTGCTTGAAGGTTTCCAGCATAGATTCGAGCCATGGAACCTGGGCCAGCAGCTCGGGGTCCGTGTAGAGCGCTTTTCGGGTAGGCGCGCGGCCGGTGGAAAAGGCGATCCGCTTTTGCATCTGGTGACTGGTCATGAACGCAACAAAGCGCCAAGCAACTTCGGGTATTTTAGAAAAGCGGCTGATACCTATTTGCCAGCCACCGAGGGTCGAAGCACCCTTGCCACCGGGAAAAGCCGGTAATGGCATCATACCGACTTTACCTATCACTCTCGATTGTTCAGGATCGTTGGCGACCCGCCACGCATAGGGCCAATTGCGGTGAAAAATTGCCCGTCCCTGGGCAAATAGCGCAACCGATTCCGGCTCTTCGTAGGCCAACACGCCGCGTGACGAGATTTCGCTTATGATATGATCGCGCACGAACCGGACCGCCTGCTTGGCGCGTTCTTGTTGCACCGCGCTCACCAACCGCTGTTCATCCCATAAAGCGCCGCCGTTGCCGAGGATGAATTCCATCATGTTGCAGACTAGCCCTTCGTATTGTTTGAACTGGCCCGAATACCCGACCAGGTGCGGATCTCGCTCGGCAGCAAGGACGGTTTTAGCTTGCTCCACAAGTTCGGGCCAGTGACGCGGCGGCGCCATCCGATGCTTCTCGAGGAGATCTTTGCGGTAATAGAGCAATCCGGCATCAATGAAAAGCGGCACGCCGAAGATCTCTCCGCGATAGCGATTGGCCGCTATCGGCGCCTCAAGGAATTTTCCCTGCTCCGTGGTCGAGAAGAAACGATCCAGCGGTAACGTCCAGCCAGCCGATGCGAACTCGCTGGGCCAGATGACATCCATGAAGAATACGTCCAGGCGAGTATCGCGATTTTTCAATTTCTGGGTGAGCAGATCATGGAACTGGGTCGAAGAATTTGGCGCAATCTCCTTGACGACTTTAACCCCGGGATTTTGCTGCTCGAAGTCAGCGATGGCGTCATCCCAAAGCTGTGGCGTGTCCGTCCTGGAGATGACAGCGCGGAGCAGTGTTGCCTGCGCGTTGACTGATTGCGGTAGAAGACAGACAAGAATCGCGCAGATGCAAAAAAGATCTCGCATGAAAATCCGGCTCATTAAATCATCCCGGTACGTTAAATCGCGCTCTAATTATGCATTCGACCATGTCGGCAGCCTATAATCTGATGTCGGTCATGTCCAGCATTTGCCCGGCCGTCAAATTATCTCTCGGTTCTGTAGTAGAGAGGGAACTCGGGAACCGCTTCCGTAGGGTATGGGAAGAGGTACTGGCGTTTTGAAAAGTTGGCAGCCGTGGGCCAGCCGGCCATCGAGACTGGTAATCGGTGATGTTGACAAATCTCCGCAGATTCGAATAGAGAGAATCGCACGCATCGCTAACAACGATACACGAGGTCGTTTTAGGAGGGGATGAGATGAACGCAGTCAAAATGATTGGAGTGGTTTTGATCGTGGCCGGTGTTCTCGGGCTGGCCTATGGCAGTTTCAGTTTCACAAAAGAAACTCATGAAGCCAAGATTGGCCCGCTCGAGCTTCAGGTGAAAGATAAGGAGACGGTCAAGATTCCAGCTTGGGCTGGCGTGGGAGCAGTAGTGATTGGCGCAGTCTTGCTCCTGGTGCCGTTGAAGAGGTAAGCGGAAAATCGCATCAAGCATTAAGGCCGCTTTACCAGACGTCTACGCGCATCCATTAAGAGATTTGCTGACCGAAGTTCCCCCTGGGACCTCGCCGGTGGCTCTTGACGGGTCTCCATGACTAACCTACGGTGCGCAGGCGGAGGGAAAGCTAATGATCTGGCGAGTAATATGGTTTGCTTTATCGTTTCTGGTTGTGCTGGGCAGCGTCAAGCTTCCACAAGCCGATGGCCGCATCGTTGTCGGAGTTTCGACGGTGAACGTTGCGTTCCTGCCGATCTACATCACTCAGGACAAAGGCTTCTTTAAGGACGAAGGCCTGGATGTTCTGGTGGTGATGTTTAATGCCGGCGCTACTAATCTCCAGGCAGTCATTGGCGGCGACGTGCAGATCATGGCGGGAGGCGTGCCGGAGACCGTGCTCGCCCGAGCCGGCGGACTGGACATCAAGAATTTCTGGGCGATCTCCAATGTGATGCCGTTTCAAATCTATGGCAGTCCCAAGATGAAATCGCTGAAGGACAGCAAAGGGAAAAAGTTCGCGATCAGCCGTTTCGGCTCCCTCTCTGAATTTCTCACCCGTTCGGCGCTGCGCCAGGCGGGCGTCGACCCCAAAGATGTCACGATGTTGCAGATCGGCGCCACCCCGGCGCGCTTCACCACATTGGCCACCGGCATCGTCGATGCAACCATACTATGGTTCCCGGTCACCGAACGCGCCAAGTCGGTCGGCATGAATAAGCTCTTCGACCTCAAGGATCTCTATCCCAACTGGACCAACGTCGGTTTCATCGCGCGAGAGGGCTGGCTTGCCAAAGAAAAAGAGCAGACCGCCAAGTTTTTACGCGCTTATCAACGCGGCGTGAAGCATACGCGCGAGAACCGCGACGACGGGATTCGAGCGCTCAGAAAGTATGTCGGGCTGGATGCTGCCGAGGCTGGCGCTGGATACGATGAGTACCGCGATTCGTTTCCGCTCGACGGCCACATTCTCGACGCAGGTATCCTGGCCACCGTCGAACAGGAGATTGAGACCGGCAGACTGAAGGCGAAGATCTCTGCGAACGAGATGATTGACTACAGCTTCATCAATGCCATTGGAAAAAGTACTCGTTGATCCGATGCTCCGCGACCGGTTCTGGGCTCTGCGAGTTTTCCAGCTGAGCGGGATCGACAGACTATGGTGGCAGTGATCAGGTTGCCGGCCGGGAGAGCAAGCTTCCGCAGAGCGGCGGCTATCTGATTGGCAGCCCGGTCGATCTCGGGGTCGTCGATATTCAAAGTTCGAAGTTTGAGCTTGGATAGAACCGCCAAATTTCCATGACTGAAATACGTGAGGCGCCCATCGACCACGTGCCAAGAGAGCGAGACATGAAAGATATCGCACAAGATCTGATCGCGACGGCGCTACCCTACTGGGAAGCTGAGGCTACGATCGTCCGGCGATTTTTCAAGAAGCGGCCGACGCGCGAGGATCACATTTTCTGGCTCAAGGCGCAGCTCTGGAAGGAGCTGCATCCGGTGGACGGTTATTTCACCGGGCTGCAGAAGGAGCTGAACGATTTGGCGGCAAGGTTTCCCGACATCGACAAAACCATCGATCGGCACCGATACCATTCGCTTCTCGAACAGCTCACGCAAGAGTTCAATCACTACGTGCTCTTGGCCGACGTTCTCGAATATCTGCTGGGCCATCCGGTTTCAGCGGCAGATACTTTTCAGCTGCCCCAGGAAAAAAGGCTCGGTGATATACGCAGAGGTTTCGTAACTTCGGGCTCCCCTGTGGATAAAGCCGCGGTGCTCGTTACCGAAGGGGGCGGCGCCCGGATGTTTCGCGAGGGGAAAAAGCTCAAGGGCGGCCGGCTCGAAAGAATGATCGCCAGTGCGATGGAAGTGATTTATCAGGACGAAAAGAACCATTACAAGGAGGCGGCAAGCCAAGCGACACGGGCTGTCCAGAGCAAACAGGATCTCGTGCGGATGAAAGAAGCCGTGCGTGCAGTGAGCCTTCAACGAGTGTACATGCGCAATGAAATGTTCAAGGAACCGCTGACGAGCGAAGAACTCCAGAGCTGCCTGCATCTCACACCCAGCGGCGCTAACGCGGTCCGAGCGTGAAAGAGAACTCGTGTCTGATGGCTCGGGATCGTTCGCTGTGACAGACCTTTACGCGAGTTTCAATCCGAGAGCGACGAGAGCGTGGAAAAGGATGAATCCGTCAGGCTCACCGCACATGCTGCGCGATGATCGTTCTCCATAGGGTGTAACCGGCTTCGTTCAGGTGCAGCGCATCGGCGCGAAAGAGATCGGCGCGCGGACGTCCATCGGCATCGAGCATCGCCGTGAACACCTCGATGAAGTCGAGCTTCTGATTCTCGGAGGTGTATTTTTGGATCAAATGGTTGGTCTCCCGGATCTTGGGAATGAGCCGGGCTCGGGCCGGACTTGGCTTGATTGAAATATAGGATATCTTTGTGGTTGGGAGCTCTCTCTGTACCCCGTCGACAAACTTCTTGAAGCTGATCAGGATGTCCTCCGGTGGGATCCCTTCGGCCAAATCGTTATCGCCGGCGTAAACCACTACCTGGCGCGGCTTGTAAGGGAATACCAATCGATCTAGGTACCGCGTGCAATCGGACATCTTGGAGCCGCCCACAGCGCGCTTGACGATGGACGGCCCAAATTGCTTTTCGAGATCGTTCCACAGCCTGATCGACGAACTGCCGACGAATAGAATTCCCCCTGTCGGCGGGGCTTGTTCCCGGTCCGCCGCCGCGAAGGCGGCGATATTCTCTTCAAACGATACCGCACCGGCTGGGGTTGCCGGAGCCGACGTTTGGGCCCAAATCCCGTTAGCGCGCAGTAAAAGGGCGCCGAATACAAGAAAGACCAGAAACAATTTTCGCATGAAGTAATCCGCTGCGCTTCTTCGAAACAATCGAACTCAGCCCCCGTTAAAGTGTCGCGCTTCCGGAATTGACTGGCCATATGACCCTCAGCTCGCCATTCCTTCGGGGTTTAATACTCATTTGCGCGGCCTGTGTCAATCACCGCAGGCCGCCGATCAGCCGGACAGTCCGGCCGAGCAAGTAGCATGCAAGGTAGTCCGCACTAGTCTTTCACATTACTTCGACGGAACGCGAATTCCTGATCAAGCCAATCAGCCTTCCTGCAACTTTGCGTTATCCGCAGAATCCGGGAGCTAAGTTCGGCATGTA
This sequence comes from uncultured delta proteobacterium, assembly GCA_963745835.1. Classification (GTDB taxonomy): domain Bacteria; phylum Desulfobacterota; class Binatia; order UBA9968; family UBA9968; genus WHTF01. The sequence goes on along the minus strand of CAVUZH010000020.1, from coordinate 19,420 downwards.
TTCCCCCGGAAGTTATTGCTCGGTTGCAGATCGAAGATTTTAGTTGGAGGATTACCCAAGCGCCGCGCTAGAAGTTCAATCAACCAATATCAAAAAGCGCTAGGAGACAATCTGGTGTTTAAAAACCGTCTGCTCGAGCCGGGGCTGCTTCTGAAGTTGCTTGAGGCCTAGGTAATGTTGGCCAACTGACTTTGCCAGAGATCAAGTACTTCTTATGACATCGAATCATTCAATTCACGCGTTGATGGTCGGGATGAGTGAAAACTGGTGGCGTGCAGGGATTATGCCGTGCGTGCGCAGTGATCTCGAACGGGATAAACCGGTTGCTTATATTTTCTGGTTGGTCGAGGGTCCTCAAGGCCCCGTGGCCGTAGATACCGGATATCATCCTGATTATGTCGCGCCAGAATGGGCTCAAGGAAAAAATTTTATTGAACCGCCGGCGTTGCTGGCGCAGCTTGGGATAAAAGCCGACGAGATAGAGACTGTTGTCGTGACCCATTTTCACCAAGACCATTTCACCGGTTTGGATTATTTTCCCGATGCTAAATTCGTCATCCAGCGTGCCGAGTTGGAATTTTGGACGGGGCCGCTCATGCGTCACGAAATTTTTGCCAAGCAGATTCGCCCAAAAGTGCGTCCCGCGCTGGAGAGGCTACAACAGGAAGGTCGCATCGAACTGATCGAAGGCGATGTGGAGCTTTATCCTGGATTGGAGCTGCTCAAAGCCGGTGGCCACACGCCAGGATCGCAGATGGTAGCGCTCGACACAGCAGCCGGTAAGGCCGTGCTCTGTGGCGATATCGCTTATACGTTAAAAAATATTCGCGATCACGTTCCGGTCGGCTGGTATCACAATCTGGCTGATACGGTGGTTGCGCTTGAACGGGCCCTGAGCACGGCGGCCCGGCCTGATCTGGCTTTTCCCAATCACGACACCGAAATCATGCAGGGAAAACGAGTGGCGCGGATTATCTAATAGTGCGGCGTCTGGTCCGTTAGAATTCAATGCTATTCCTTTCGCCCTGTTTGACCGAGGATCGAAAACTCCCAGGATTCTAACTGCCGTGACAGTAGGCTAATCTTACCGGTGGATGTGAAATGATCCATGCGGCTCCTGATGATCTCGTTCAAATCTTGGGTCACTAACTTCCCAAGTACCAAAAGGACTGGAAAGTTTCCGCGGTTTGCGCTATTGCACAGCGACCTTGATTTACTTTCGCAAATCGTTCTTGGTCACACTCGGGGGACTTGCCCTCGGGGCATACCTTGGCTGGCGAACCAATCACAGCTGGACCGGTGCGCTGTCGACGATGTTCATCGTTGCCGTGCTCGCCACTCTCGAAGTATCGCTGTCGTTCGACAACGCGGTCGTTAATGCCGCCGTCTTAACGAAAATGTCGCCACTCTGGCGGCGCCGTTTCATCACCTGGGGCATTGCCATCGCTGTCTTTGGCATGCGCATCGTTTTTCCATTGGTTATTGTTGCAATCATCGCGCGAATCGGTCCGGTTTCGGCGCTGGTGCTCGCGGCCACCGATCCGGACAACTATTCGCGGGTGCTAACCAGCGCGAATGTCTCGGTTTCGGCTTTTGGCGGCGCGTTCCTGGCGATGGTCGGACTCCGACACTTTTCCAACCGGGAAAAAAGCGTGCACTGGATCTCTGTCATTGAGCGACCTCTAACGCGGCTCGGGCGCATCGAGGCGGTGGAACTAGGGCTTGTTTTGCTCCTTATGTACTTCGTTTCCACCCAGCTCGTCGGCTCCGAGCAGTTCCAGTTTCTGGCCGCGGGGATCTTCGGGCTGGTCACCTACATTGCAGTAGATGGTATCTCGGCGTTGTTGAAGGTTGAATCGACACTGACTGGAGAAGTGGTGCAGTCTGGCGCAGCGTCGTTCCTTTACCTCGAAGTGCTCGATGCCAGTTTCAGCTTTGACGGCGTGATCGGCGCCTTCGCGCTGTCGAACAATCTTTTTATCATTGCCATCGGCTTGGGCATCGGCGCGATGTTCGTCCGCAGCCTGACGATCATGTTAGTGGAGCGCGGGACGCTCACATCTTACCGTTATCTGGAGCACGGCGCATTCTATGCCATCATCGCCTTGGCAGTGATGATGTTTATCAGCGCGGTGGAACATATTTCTGAAGCTGTCACGGGACTGGTCGGAGCAGGATTCATCATCGCCGCCTTTCTCGATTCCATCCGCTTCAACCGCCGCATCCGAGGCGCGTAACGGTCGGCAACCCGTATAGGCTTTGATCCAGCGACCGTTAAAGCGTCGGTAATTTTTCCGGCGGTCTAGATCTTACCGCTGGATTTGAAATGGTCGAGCCGGCTTTTGATGATCTCGCTTAAATCCTGGGTCGCTAACTCGTCAGCAACCTTCAACGGCTCGGCGCCTAGCCGCGAAAGCTTATTGTTGATAGTGCGGAGAGTTGAGCGGAGACGGCTATATTCTTCCAGCGACTTTCGACAATCGAGAAGCCTGTGATCGATATCTTGAATGCATTGACTGATCCTCCACGCTTCGCCTTCCTGTAGCGCGCGCACCAGATGATCGAACGGCTCTTCTGACTTTTTAGGATTCTCTGACATTAAATTTTTCCTTCCGCAAAAATTAATCAATGTAAGTTGGCACCCCGACGGCGCGATGTCGCGCGCTGCGATGCGATGACCATGCATCCGTTACTTCGAAATAAATTTCACATGGTTTGGAGACTGGCGATTTCCCGCACCATGGTCCTCTGGAAGTTGTCTCGCATGCTCTCGTTCAGAATCTCTACGCTGACGCGCAATATGAGCTCGGCGAGCTTTCCCTGGGGAAATGCTTGGCGGGATTCGCCGAGCGCGGAAATCTGATCCACGACGATGCGATTTGCCATCGGCCCCATCGCTTCCGTCGCTGCGCGGGTCATGCGGTCAAAAAACTGCAGCGAAACGGCCGGTCCTTTAGTGGCGATTCGGGAAAGTTTAACGCGGTCCGACTCACGCAGCGGGATCGGCGGCGCTGGAGCTCTATTTTTGACGGTGATCTCGCTGCCGTTTGCTTCAGAGTGGCGTGGGCTGTTCCGGGCCGCCGCGGTCTTCATCCTGAGAAATCCGCTATCGGCGGAAACTCTTGACGCTTCCAAACCAGGTTCCAACAGCAGCCCACCCGCGGCCTTCATGATCATGTAAGCAGAGACTTTTTTCCTAGCCGCCAAACAAGCGATTGCGAGTGTGTTATCGCAAAGGATGTTGATCAATCGGGGCGTTCCGCCGGAATATTGCCAGATCGCCTCAACCGCTTCCCTGGTGAAGATCTCAGGACCCGAATAGCCGACGATCTCGAGGCGATGGCGAATGTAATTATCCACTTCTGCGGGCGTCTGCAACGAATAGAGACGGTGGTGCAAGGTGATTCTCTGTTTGATGCGGCGCAGCGATGGCTTGTTCAATTTAATCGTGACTTCCGGTTGTCCGACGAGCACGATCTGCAGCAATTTCTCCTCATCTGTTTCCAGATTCGATAGATCGCACAACCCTTCGAGCGCTTCATCACTAAGCTTTTGCGCTTCATCAACCAGCAAAGCGATCGTGCGACCGGATCTCAGCTGCTGAATAAGATAGTCATTTAGATCCTGAAGCATCTCCAAGCGGCTTTTTTCTTTGTTGCTGATCGCCAGATTCTGCACAATCAACTCAGTCAGCCCATAGGACGTCAAGTGGCTGTTGGAGACAAAAACGAACTGGACGCGGCCGTCGAGATGGCGCATTAGCTTGCGCAGCAGAATCGTTTTTCCCGTTCCCACTTCTCCGGTGACGAGCATGAAACCTTTTTTAGCTTCGATTCCATGAACCAGCGCGGCCAAGCCTTCAAGGTAGTGCGGGTGGCCATAAAAAAATCGCGGATCGGGCGTTACTCCGAACGGCATTTCGCGAAAACCAAAATGGCTGTGGAGCATTGCTTTGTGTTCTGGTGGCCCGGGAAGTTCACTCATTTAAGTACTCTCCTTATGAGGGCGGTCTGTGTTCAACAACTTTCGTTTTCTCCGTTCGTCGGAACGGAAAGACGAACAAGAAAGTCTTGGCAATTAAAAGAACTCGATGGCTGATAGTGGCGCGATTGAGGCGCGACTGTAAATTTTTAGACGCGAAGTTGTCAAGCAAGAAATTCGCGCGATTAACGAAAATTTTCGCTGCGGCGCGAACTGCATCTGTTCATATTTCTGTGGATGTTCCTCTTAACGATAGGTTGCCACTGGAAAACCAAAATTATCCACAGCTGTGGATAATTTCTCGATTCAATCACGGATTTTTTTTCAAATTTTCTTCCGGGAAGGCCGCTGCACAATCATTTCGAGCAGCAGCTACATCCGGCGATATGATCTTGAAGCTGCCGAGCTGAATTAAGAAGCGCTGCTCATGGGGATCATTGTGGCGTGTTTTCGCTTGGCTGATTGACTGTCAATGCCTTGCCAACTGAACCGGCATAAAAGACGACGATTTTCACAGGAGTTTTGCTCAGTGCTCGGCCAATGTGCATCGTTCCGGTCACTTCAGACAAAGCGTCTCCGGGCTCCATGCGTTTTGCCCGCCCATCAGTGAGAGTAATTTCCAGCGTTCCTTCGAGCAGGAAGGCGAATGATGGCACAGGATGCTGGTGCCAACCGGTGCTTTCTCCCGGTGCAATCTCGACGAGCAGCGCCGTCACCTCCGCCTCTCCTTCCGGATAAACGATTGATTTGCCGTCCCAGCTGCTGGTTGTCTTGAAAAGCTGGGTAACTTTCACGGCGGGGTTTTCGTCGATTGCGAATACGGCAATTGGTCGAAACAACAGCAGCGCAATCGCGTAAAATCGGACGTAGAGCTTCATCGTACGTAACCTCCCTCAAGTCTGGCTTGATACATCCAGCGCTGAGACGCCGGCCGTCGCCGTGCGCTGTTTTAATGCGGATTGCAGCAGCGCGCAAGCGGTCGGTACGACTCGGAATTGGATGTCGAACCTGCAACGGTTCGGTTCCGTGCAATCGATGGTTGTTTCTTTGACGCTTGTGCGCGCCGTTTCGACTTGTCCGCTGCGGATTAAATTGATCAGCGCTAATTTGCTCGTTACATTCCGGCCGCAAATCTTTACAGATTTGCATTGACAGTAAAGCGGTTCATCAATAGTTGTCCTTAGAGATTCAGTTCACGCACGAATGGAAGAATGTGTATTGAGCTGCGAGTTCGTCAGCAAAGAACCGGTTGTAAAGGCCTGTTAAGCAGGATTTTGGAGGAAAAGAGATGGCAGAGGAAATACTCGCTGTGCGGGGCGGAAAATTGATCGATGGCACCGGTCGGCCGCCCATCGACAACTCGATGATCATTATTCAGGGAAGAAAATTCACGGCGGTAGGCAGGAGCGGCGAACTCGCTGTTCCAGTGGGTGCCCAGGTGATCGACGTCAACGGTAAAACCGTTCTGCCGGGCTTCATCGATGGTCACGGCCATCTGGAGGATTTCCACGGAGAGCTATACCTCCATCTCGGGATTACCACGTGCGCCAATATCGAGCTTTACCAGGATGGGCCATGGACTCTCGCTCAAAAGCAGGGCACCGATCTAGGTAAAATTCGCGGGCCGCGAATCTGGATGTCAGGCCGGGCAATCGGTGGCGTTGGCACCGGGCACGATGCCTTCGGGTCGAGAACCTTTCGTGACAACATCATCGTCACAACGGCGGATGAAGTGCGCCGCGCGGTCCAGCGCAAAAAAGAAATAGGGTGCGATATCCTCAAGGTCAATGAATTTCTTTCTCTCGACCTGGTGAAAGTCGCTGTTGAGGAGGCTCACCGGCTGGGCATGGCGGTTGCCGCCCATAGTTGGGATGTGGTCGGCTACTGCGATGCGGGGGTTGACGCCATCGAGCACATCTGGTCCGTGGGTTACAGCTCTATCCCTTATGTGCCGGCCAGGCGCAAGCTGGCCGAGGATCGGCTCGGCGGCGTCATCGATCAGGAACTTGCCGGCGCTTATTACCAAACCGAGAATTTCGACGAGGTGATCGGCGCGATGGTGCAGCATCAGGTCGCGTGGACTCCGACGATTGCCAAATGGCTGCGACCGCTGTCGCCGAGCGCGCATCGTTTCAGGGAAAGAGAAAATCAAATCTTGAACGACCCCGAAGCCGATCTTCCCGCCGCAGTCCGAGCGGTGACCGATAACTCCTATGACAAGCTGCTCAAGCGTTATACGCCCGAGCAGCGCGAGCGCGCCAGGATCGGTTATGACAAAGCCAATGAGTTCATCCGCCGTTTCGTCCAAGCGGGCGGTATTCTGAAAGAAGGCTCGGACCCACCTCGTGGCATGGCAGCTTTATTGATGCATCAGGCCCTGGTGATGGACGTCGAAGCGGGTGTGCCGCCGATGACAGCGATCCAAGCTGCCAGCCTTAACGTCGCGAGAACTTTCGGCAAGGACAAGGACTACGGCAGCGTCGAGGCCGGCAAGGTCGCCGACCTGTCCATTGTCGAGGGGGATCCGCTGCAAGATATCTGGATGACGCAGAACGTGAAGATGGTAATCATGGATGGAAAGGTGATCGATATCGGATTTAAGAGATACAAGAATCCGATTCCGTCATTCTATTCGTTTCAGAGTTTGCCGCTGGATCTCGAGATCGCGCCGCTTTTTCTCACCGAGAGATCCGGTCCGACGGTATTGAAGGTGCGTGGTGCGGGCGGGATGTGGCCATTCCAGCAAGTCATGCTCAACGGCGAGGCACTACCGACGAGCTTCGTGTCCAAAGACGAGCTCAAGGCGATTATCTCACCCGAATCAATCCCAACGGCGGGCACGTACATCGTCACCGTCAAGTGCGAAGGAGAGCCCTTTCCGGAGTCCCATCGGGCCCACCTCGTGGTCGGGTTCAAGCCATAGCGCTGTTCTCGTTAGGAGCAATTCGTATTGTTATACAAAATGATCTTTTGGTGATTAACAAAGAATGGGGGGTGAGCGAGGTTAGAAATTAGGTCCAAGGAAATGATTCATACCCAAAAGGGGCGTCCAAATCCGTAACCTGATTGCGCGCAAAATAGCTGGTTTCTTAAATCACCTCAGCTAGCCGTGCAAAGTTTCTTTGGATCGTCAGTTCTATGGAACTTACTATCGAAACGAAGTTAAAACTCAATGACGATAATCTGATCCCTCAGCTCGGATTGGGCGTATGGCAGATTAGCCCGGCCAGGACGTCCGATGCGGTGCTGGCGGCGCTGGAAGCGAAGTATCGGCATATCGATACCGCGTCAGCCTACGGCAATGAAGAGAGCGTGGGCGCTGCCATCAGGATGAGCGGCATTCCCCGGGAAAGCATATTCCTCACCACCAAACTGTGGAACAGCGATCACGGTAATCCGGAACGGGCGCTCGACACCAGCCTGCGCAAGCTCAAAATGGATTATGTAGACCTGTACCTGATTCATTTTCCGGTGCGGCAGCGGCGGCAAAGTTGGCGCGCTCTCGAAGCGCTGCGGAAAAAGGGGAAGACGCGTTCCATCGGCGTCAGCAATTTCACCATCGCGCACTTGAGCGAGCTGCTCGCCGAGAGCGAAACCGTCCCTGCAGTCAATCAGGTGGAGTTTCACCCCTATTTGTATCAGCAAGATTTATTCGCTTTCTGCCGGGCCAAAGGGATTGTCGTCGAAGCTTATAGCCCGTTGACTCATGGAGAGCGGCTGAAAGATCCCAAGCTTGTCGCAATCGCCAAAAGATATGAAACCAAATCGACCGCACAAATTCTCATCCGTTGGGCCTTGCAGCACGGCTTAGTGGTGATTCCTAAATCATCCAATCGCCGACGTATTCTCGAAAACGCCGATGTTTTCGATTTCGAGATTTCCCGAGATGACATGGGGCTGCTGGATAATTTTAATGAAAACCTGCGAACCTGCTGGGATCCGAGCAATGCGCCGTGAGCGGGTAGTCCGCGATCTCCGAGTGTTCTCCCTCCGAGATCCTGACCGATCCTTATTTCGACAACGCTGTCCGCTTGAAAGTGGTTTTTGCGCGTGCGCCGCGCTGGCCACTTGAGCGCGCGATGTTTTTAGCGTGGCGGGATGGTCCAAAGGTAAATGGAACGCTCGCGGCCGCCGCTTCGAACGCGCACGACTTTTTGCGGCTTCCAGTCGCCCATGTCATGCCAATGCGAGACGATGCGGGCGCCCGGGTTGAGCTCGCGCAGCAGTTTTGGCCGCAGTTTTAGATTGAGCTCGGGCGATAGGAAGAGCATGATCACCGACGCGTCGCTCACGTCTGTCTCAAAAAGGTCCTGATTGAGAAAACGGATGTTTTCAGTAACGCCGGCCGCGCGGGCGTTTTCCCTGCTTTCAGCGATGCGCTGCGGATCGATATCGACACAGACGCCGCGCGCGCCGGACTCTCGAACTGCGGTGATGACGATCCGGCCATCACCGCACCCTAGATCGTAGACCACCTCACCCGTATTGACGTTGGCAAGACGAAACATCACCTGCACCACATCCGGTGATGTGGGTTCGTAGCGCACGTCCGGTTCGCGTAGAGAAGTCGTTGCGGAGGTCGGCTGCTCGTCGCACCCAATCCCGGCCATGCAAGCCGCAAGGATGACCCCGCATAGGATGGTTCGAAGTTTTCTTATGGCCCTGCGCCGGACCGAAACTGATACCCGCTGATCCATTGATTTCCCATTCGCTCGCATGCCCACTTCTAAAATCGACTGAACAAGCTCCAGGACCGAATGCTTTGAGCGTGTTGAACCGGTTAAGGCTAAAACGGAACTACTCAGGCTAAGGATATACGGCAGTCCCCATGTCAAGCGTAAGAGCGACTATGGAGTTTTCTAAATCTTGAACTCGGGCGGCGCGACTATGTGCCATCGAATCAAAGAAAAGCATTTTAACCGGTGAGACTTGCGGTTTTTGCCTGGCGGCGCCGTGCGTGAAGCACCGGTTCGGTGTAGCCGTTTTCTGCCTCTCTCCCTTTGAAGACGAGATCCAACGCCGCCTGAAAGGCAATGCTTTTGTCGAACTCGGGGGCCATTGTTCGATAGTTCGGATCCTGGCTGTTTTGCCGATCCACCACCACCGCCATTCGCTCAAAGGTTTTTCTTACCTGCGGTTCGTCGACGATGCCGTGGTGCAGCCAGTTAGCCATATGTTGACTCGATATCCGCAAGGTCGCTCGGTCTTCCATTAGGCCGACGTTGCCGATATCGGGAACCTTCGAGCACCCGACTCCTTGATCGATCCAGCGGACCACGTACCCAAGAATACCTTGTGCGTTGTTGTCCAATTCCCTTTGGATCTCCTCCGGTGTCAACGTTCGGTCGAGAAGCGGGGGAGTGAGAATATCCTCAATGCGCGCCCGGCCGCGTCGAATGAGCTCGGACTGTTTCTTGGCGACATCGATTTGATGGTAATGGAGCGCGTGAAGCGTTGCCGCCGTCGGTGAAGGGACCCACGCGGTGTTTGCTCCAGCTTCGGGATGAGCCATTTTGGTCTCGACCATTTTGCGCATCTCTTCGGGCATGGTCCACATCCCCTTGCCGATCTGCGCCTTTCCCACAAGCCCGGTCTCGATACCGATATCGACGTTCCGATCTTCGTAAGCACCGAGCCACGGCTGATTCTTGATTTCCATCTTCGGCAACATAGGACCCAATTCCATGCTGGTGTGAATTTCGTCGCCGGTGCGATCGAGGAAACCCGTGTTGATGAAAACAACTCTCTCGCTCGCGCCCCGGATTGCCTCTTTCAAATTCACCGTCGTGCGCCGTTCCTCGTCCATAATGCCGATCTTCAGCGTGTTGCGCTCGAGGCCGAGCGCAACCTCTACCCTTGCGAATAGTTCGATAGTCGCGGCGACCTCTTCAGGGCCGTGCAATTTGGGCTTGACGATATACACGCTGCCGGTCCGGCTGTTAATGTACTTCGAGTTGCCTTTGAGATCGTGCAGGGCAGCCAGCGCCGTCATCATGGCATCGAGGAATCCCTCGGGAATTTCCTCGCCGTCGACGGTGGTTACGGCATCGGTGTACATATGAAGTCCGACATTGCGCACGAGCAATAGACTTCTTCCCGGCAATGTCGCGCTTTCTCCGTTCGGCGCAGTAAAAATCTTATCGGGATTCAGGGCCCGCATGATTATCCCGCCGCCGCTTCTTTCGAAGGTTTCTTCGAGGGTGCCCTTCATAATGCCATTCCAGTTACGGTAGACTCTTGCCTTGTCCGCCGCATCGACCGCGGCAACAGAATCTTCGCAGTCTTGTATCGTGGTAATGGCAGCTTCCAGAATCACATCCTTAACCCCGGCAGCATCGGATTTGCCGATGGGATGGTTACGATCGATCTGAATTTCAACATATAATTGGTTATTTTTGAGTAGAACGCTTGTTAGATCGCTGCCTTTTTTTACAAAACCTGCAAACTTGCGCCCGTCCGCTAGTCCTGTTTCGCTGCCATCTTTCAGCTTGGCAATCAGCTGGGTCTCACCCTTCAACTCTTTAATCGAGAATTCAACGACATCCGAGAACTTTCCTCGCTCCAGGCCGATAGCGTGATCCAAGAAGGCCTGCGTTCGCGCGATCACCTTGGCGCCGCGCCGCGGATTGTAGGCTTCGCCTTTTTCGGCGCCATCCGCTTCCGGAATTACATCCGTGCCGTAGAGGGCGTCATACAAACTGCCCCATCGAGCATTTGCTGCGTTGAGCGCATAGCGGGCGTTATCGAGAGGCACGACCAGCTGAGGACCCGAAACTTCCGCGATCTCACGATCGACATTGGTCGTCGTCGCCTGAAAATTTTCACCTTCAGGAACGAGATAGCCTATCTCGATCAAGAACGCTCTGTATTCCTCAACATCAAATGGCTGACCCCGTCTTGTGCGGCACCATTCGTCGATTTGCTTCTGCAGCTCTTTACGTTTGGCCAGAAGCTGGCGATTTTTCGCCCCCAGATCCTTGACAATCTGGCCCAAACTAATCCAGAACGCTTGCGGATCGACGCCCGTGCCTGGGGCAATCTCATCCCGGACCAAACTGTGCAATTCTTCGTTAACTTTAAGTCCGTCGATCGTTACGAAGTTTGCCATGGCTTTTCCCCTCGCAAATTTATCTGCGTCATAAACACCGGGCGGATCTCGATCGTAGCGGTTCAGCATCCGAAATCAGCCTGGCCGTCGAAGTGCTTTCCCAGATCTTCGACATCGGCGCAGCTTACGTCTCCTTCCTGAGCATCCTCGGTTTAACCAACGGCTCTCATAAGCGCCTGGCCTCTGGACGCCCTAAACTCGTTGGTTATAAAGCGCTTCAGCGAATCATCGTTGGCGAATATCTTTTGTGCCCGCGCGGTATCTACGCCAAGAGCGATAATGTTCGGATCATCGGTCCGCGCTGCGCGGAAAACGCCGTTCTGGATCATTCGGCTAACCGACAAGCGGTTATCGTCGGTTGGGGTCACGTAATGCACCAGATCTGTTTTGTAACGATGAAGCAGAAAAAAATGCATTAACGTCATCAGTCGGCGGGCGCGATACTTCTTCACGGTATTCTGATCCTTCACCGCGAGAAATTTTCGACCGGCTCTGTCTCTATCGACGCGATAAATGATCTCAGCAATCTTGTCGCGAGCCTCATCGAAAACGTTGAGCATCATTTCCTCGGCGCCAGCCCAGCGTTCTTTAACTTCGACGCTGAGCTCGCCGCCTTTATACAGACCCTGCTTGCTCCAATGTTCGGTCCACATACGCAGCCATCGTTCCAGAACGCTGGTGGGCACCTCGACCGGTTTTCTGTGCTGCGCCTCGGTCGACTTGCCACCCATCGATGATGTAGTCAGCGACGGCCCGCGCGCAGCACGCCGGAATCGATCCGCCCACGGCCCTCCCACGAATGTCTGCGGGAATTGCGCTGGATCATTGGCGAGCCGGAGCGAGCGCTGGATGAGCCGGACGAAACCGAGAACCCCCTCTTCTTTTAGCGCCCGCGCCAGCCGCCCGTTCATCAGGGCTTCGGTTTGATGACCCGCATAGGTTATGAAATTAAAAACGTAACCCATTTTGCCCAGCTCGGCGGCAAAACTCCGGATCTGGCCGTCGGTAAAACCCCAGGCGTCCCAGTTCCATGACGGCGACAAGTTGTAGGCCAACAGCTTGTCAGGGAATACCTCGTGCATGGCTTCGGCCCACATCCTGTCGTCTTCCAAGTCCGGCTTGGCCGTTTCGCGCCAAACTAAATCGCAGAATGGCGCCATAGCCAATCCTCTCGCGGTTGCCATGTCACGTCCGCCCGTGATTGGATAGAAACCTTCCGGCGTTCTCGGCAAGTCCCAATCCCAGAAGACTTCGATACTCATGGACTTGGCCCGGTCACGAGCTTCGCCGAAGGACGCCTGGGCGGCAAACTTTCTCCAGCGTTCGACTGACATGGGAAGCTTGCCCTGGCTGCCAAGCCGCGCTTCCATGATCTCTGCGACGGCCTCACCATAGGTCTTTAAGCCTGCCTTCTCCGCCCACGCCTCGCGGATCACGGCCAATACATGGTCGACGGTTTCTTCAGCGACCCTCTTGGCCGTCACTTCAAGCGCCGCGAGCTGCTCACGCGCATCTCTCCGGCCCTTGCCCTCGCGACGGGCTTGTTGCCGAAGTTTTTTAAGCGACGAGATCTCTTTATCGATGCGCGCTATCGCCTCATCGACTCGAGAAGCGAGATGTTGTTTTCTTAGCCATTCCTGTGCGTCTCGGTAGGCCTTGTCGGAGATCCTGTACAGTAAATGTCCGTTGATCTCTTTAAAACCCCCATCGTAAAACTTCTTGATGACCGCCAGACTGACGTTCTTAAAGGGAACAATCTCTGCGTTTGTCGCGCCCATTACAAAAGGATGATCGCGCTCGTCTTCCAAGCTGTCTATTGCGGTGGCGTCATTAGAATCTGTCCGGGCAACAATCACGCCGGGAACGCCCAAGACGTCGAACTGCAGCCTTGCTGTATTGAGCCGCGCAATAATTTCAGTCGTGGAGACAAGTACCTTCTGCCCCTGATGGCCGCAAACCTTGCAACCCGGTCTTTGATCTTCGATGTGAATGGCGCCAATCTTGTTCTCGACAAACTTCTTGACCAGGTTGCGAACATGATGCTCGCCTCCATGTCCGGTGTCGCCGTCGGGAATAATCATCGGCGGACTGAACTCGATAGCAGTGATCTTTTTACGCTGCGTTGAGGTCATTCTCATGCGATTGGACCTCTGCACTTCATCCTGGTGCATCAAGGCGCGCACCCATGCGGCTCCCTCCTTGGGAACCCGGTCGAGCGCATAGTTCGCCAAGTCGGCGCCAGGATCTTCCGAGTCGGAACCGCGGGCCGAGGTGGACCATCCGCCGAGATAGAGAATCTTGATGCCCTCCATGACCGCGCGCACCGCTCCGGTCGGTGAGAAAGGTCCGTAGGTAATTTCCTGTTTTTTGGCTTTGAACAACCCTTGCAGGTAATCGTACATCTTATCGGCGGCCTGCCTCGCGATAGTGTAGTCTTCCCGGACAGTGCCGCGCAGCGCGACGACCTCGTAGGCCGTGTGAAGACGGATGATTTGTCGGAACCGTTGGCTTTGAAACCAAGCCTCGGTATCGCGCAATTCCCTTGCCCATCCGACCGCTTCGCCATCTCGCCGAGTATCCACCCGGGTAATCTTACTCATTGTGCAACCTCCGAATAGTCCGTTCACTCTCGGCGAACCGATAGGAATGCCGTTTGCGGCAAGCGTGGTAACCCCGGCGAGAATCCCGCGCCGTCAACTTGCGGCAGTCGGCAACGCCGAAAGCGGCCGGAACTACTGTCGTATAGCTCGCCGCGATTCAGCTTTACTTGTGTCCCATCTGTTTAGGCCCCTTAAGCTTCGCGATAAACTCCTTAGTAGGAATCGCCGGCAGCGTAGTAATGCTAATCGTTCCCCGTGAACCTAAATCCACCGACATATGAGCGACCGTCTCGTTGTCGGGCGCTTCGACGATGCTGACGAAATCAAAACCACCCAGCACCGCATATTGGGCTATGATCTTACAACCGAATGCATCCACCTCCTTGTTGACCTCTTCCAGCCGATCGGGGTTTTTGTGCATTGTTTGCCGCCCTTCGGGGGTCAGCGTGCTAAGAAGAATATATCTTGGCATAAAGTCCTCCTGCGCGATTACTGCAGATCCCATCGCGTTTATCAACTTTCCTTTCGTGCCGGAGTTTCAGAGTGGTGGATTACTTCACGGCATATCGCTTCACGGTAGCCTGACCGCCTTGCAATCCTCGTGAGTGTCTTTGAATCTCCGCGTGTGCTTCGCTATTTCGATATTTGTCGATGCTTTCCTGGCTATCCCATTCCGAGTAGGAGATAAATTCATTTGGTGCATCGACACATTCCAAGAGCTTTTCGGACAGACACCCCGGCTGTTTAATCATCAGCGGAGCGCAATGCTCTTTCCAAAGATTAACCGCATCCTTAACCTGATCACCCTTTACGCTTACGTAAATGAGTCTGACAATCGACATGGCAACCTCCTTTTTTGCATCTACCCAAACAATCTTTGCCTGCTCATCACGATCAACATTCCCGACTCGGCACAGCTATATTTAATTCAATGCACGCGCACAGAGCTTAATCAAGCGGGGTTTTCCATTTCGATACGCAAATCAGTCGTGGGATCCAACGGCCGGTGCGCTCAACCGTTGACGCCCTTAGGCGGGTTGCTGTGATTTAGCTAGCCGCAAATGATTGCAGCACGCGAGTGTGTCAGAACTCGGGTAACACCGAACTATGCGATCACTTGCTGGTGAATGATATGGGCGGATGACCATAGTGGCAACGTAGACGGTCAAAATGGAAAACTTTTACTCGATTGCAAAGAGCAAGCGAGCATTGTCGCGGAAGATCTTCTTGGCGATTTCGGGAGACATCGCCTGGATTTGCTCTTCAATAATCTCTTGCGAGTGGGGCCACGTACTTGCGGGATGGGGATAGTCGGAACCAAACATTACCTTGTCGGCATCGAGGACACTCCCCACCATTTTGATGCCGAGCGGGTCATCGACGAAGCTGATCCAAATCTGGCGGTGGAAGTATTCGCTGGGCAGCAGCTTAGGGAGGCTTACTGGGCTATCGCCGGTGAGTCTGCGGCCGTCACGCGTGCGCTGGTACCAGATATCGAGGCCCTGGATCATGCTGGGCACCCAGGCAAGGCCCGCCTCGGCCATCACAATCTTGAGCCGCGGATGACGGTCAAGGACCCCCGAGAAGATAAGACCGGTGATCGGTTCGATAAGTTGAACGCCCGGCGGTTCTTTAGCGAAGCGGGACGCTGCTGTGACCACGAGATTCGCCGCGCCTCGGTCTGCCTCATCGAGCCGTGTCTTTTTCACCAGGACTGCGAGATGAAACCCGATCGGTATGCCGGATTCGTTAGCGAGCGCCCAGAACGGCTCCCATCGCTGGTCGTAGACTGGCGGGTTCGCACGCGATGCCAGAATGTTGACATGCCGTAGCCCGCCCCGCTTTGCGAGACGTTCCAGCTCAGCGCGCGCGGCAACGGGGTCTTCCATCGAAAGCTGGGGGACGCCGATCAGGCGCTCCGGCTTGGCTGCGCAGAAGTCGATCAACCAATCGTTGTAGGCCTCATAGCATCGTTGCCTGAGCTCCGGGTCGGCGATAGCCATAGGATCGGTTGGACCATACATGATCGAAGCGTCCGCGCCGTCACGGTCCATGTCGCTCAAGCGAAGAGCGGCCGTTGTCGGTCGCAGCTCGCCCTTGCGCATCACGCCGGCACGTTCAATCGCCCACATGGCGCCGCTACCCTGCGCCGCCGTGTAATATCCATGCGGGCTAAAGGTCTGTCCTTCCCAAGTCCAGTATGAGCCCTTCTCATTTTCCACAACACGCGGACCGCGTTGCCGCAGCTTGCCGGGCAGCCGCTCGGTCCACAAATCCTTCGGCAACCAACGCAAGTCGATATGATCGTCAGCAGAGATGAACCGATACGCTATCTCATTTGCCATAAATATTCTCGATATAGCCGCTCGCCTCGATCTCTTTGACGACCGAGTTGTCGATGAATTCTCCGGGATCCGCGTCTTTGGCTCTCGGAATTTCTTTTGACAGGATATCTAGAGTATCTTTGATCGCCCTGGCGGATGGATAGGGTACTTTGAGGAAATAGGGTCTCAGATAGCTATAGCTCTGTTTCAGGATTTCACGGTCTGAAATCCTGGTATGTTTGCCCAACACCCGTAAGGCAAACTCCTCGTCGCTCGTTAGAATCTTTGCTCCCTCAATCATTGCCATCAGGAACTGTTTGACCTCTTGTCGGTTGGAGGCGATCGCGGACTTTTTCACGCCGAGGCCCGACGAAATATAGTCGACGCCTAGGCTCGACATATCGAACAGCATCTTGAATCCCGCTTTCTGCGCGACGAACGAAGAAGGCGGTGAAAGAGTACCGGCTTGAACGATCTTGGCTTTGAGCGCCGCGACGGTTTCGGGTACTCCACCTACGCCGCGGATTGCAACATCCTTCTCAGGGACGAGCCCCGCTTCACGGAGCGCCAACCGGGTGGCGAAGTCGGTGGAGCCGCCGATCCCGGAGACCCCGACAACTTTTCCCTTCAAATCTTGCAGCGACTTGACTTCGGGAGCGCTGTGCATGGTGAACAAAAGCTTATCGCTGAAGTTCGCAATCAACACTGTGTCCGCTCCTGCCAGAACAGCGGCGGGAACGGTCCGGCTGGAAACGCCCTGAGCGAACTGCACCGAGCCGCCAACCAACGCTTGAATGGTCCGCGCGCCAGTGACGACATAGCGAACTTCCATGCCATATTTTTTGAATGCGCCGGCATCAAGCGCGGTAAATAGCGGTGCCTGCAACAGGGAAACCGCTGGAACCGCCACGTTGACAATCTTCAGTGCTGTTTCCGCTGAAGAGATTACGGTCGGCCGAGACAGCAAGATACCGATGAAAGAAATTATGATGGTCCACTGTTTCATCGTCGCTCCCGTTTCGCATTCACCTTAAGCCCCGATTACTCCAAGCGAGAGAGAATGTCTAGCGAGGTCCGTGTAGCTTCAACTATTTCACCCGCGTTTGATTCGTTGAGGGAAATTCCTTCGGCCGATAGACTTCGGGAGTGGATCTTTTGCTCTTATGAGGACCCATTGGGGAGAAAGGTTTATAGACCGCAGGCATTGCGCTGATGCTCGATACGCTCTTTGTGACAAACGGGAGGCGGTTCGTTTGGGAGTGTTTAAACTCCGGAGGAGGAGCCGAAGCAAGACCAAAGTCCGGCGCATTTTTCAAATCTCGCTTTTCTCTTCATTTCATCTGAAGATGCTTCCGCCATAAGGAAAACCAATACCTAGTCATTGGAAGAAACTATTGGACACGCTCACGCCCGCCAACTAAATTCCATGACACTCTCATCTTACCACTGCATGTTTCGGGAGGCCGTACCAAATGCTCTCGGTCATGTGCCAGCAAACCCCTGTCTTTGTCGGTCCAATTACAGATGGACATACGCAATTCTGGTGAACGCCTGAGAAGCGCGTGGGACAGGGAAATGTTTTTGCGGGATATCAATCGAGAAAATGTTCAGTCGAGATAAGGATCCTTCATCAGGAAGAGAAGGGAGAAAGCGATGGAAAAGTTGATTCTGCTACTGATTATGATCATATCAGTGAGCTTGAGCAGCGGGCGTGTGGAGGCACAGCATCCATCCGACTCGAATAATATGGCGCTCCTGGGTCAGAACCCGCTTCAAGCGCGTTCGGCCTATCAGCCGATAATCCATCAGCAGGGCAGCCGATGGATTGCCTATATCGGGCACCACGGCGGCTCGGCCTTTAATCCGCTGACCAACGCCGTCGAGAACAACGGCGTGTCGATTGTCGACGTCACCAATCCGCGTAACCCCATTTATCTCCATCACATCCCGGGTCCCAGCGGAGCAGGTGAAGCGGGCGGCGCGCAGATGGTGCGGGTGTGTAATGGCACGGACCTGCCCGGCGTCACCTCTCAGGATATAGAGGGAGTGTTCCTGCTGAGGGCGTTTGGCGATGAAGCGCATCAAATCTATGATGTCAGAAATCCGATCGCGCCAGTGCTCCGGACTACGGTGGTATCCGGACTCGAGGGAACACACAAAAACTGGTGGGAGTGTGATACCGGCATCGCCTACCTGGTCTCGGGAGTGCCGGGTTGGCGCACCGAGCGCATGACCCAGATTTTTGACCTGAGTAACCCGAGGTCGCCGGTTCATATCCGTGACTACGGCCTGGTCGGTCAGGAGCCGGGTTCTACGGGCGACGTCCCGACGGATTTGCATGGCGCGATCAGCGCCGGGCATCGGGTTTATTTCGGCCACGGCACCAGCTCAAACGGGACCGTTCAGATCGCCGACCGCACGAAGCTCTTGACCGGTCCTCCGGCGCCGACGCCGGATAACCTTCGTTTTCCCGTGATCTCACAGTTCGATACGTCGCCGCTGGTGGGCGCGCACACCACATTCCCGATACTCGGCGTGCGAATCCCTGACCTCGGGCCCTTCAATGTGGGCGGCACCCGCGACTTCCTAGCGATCGTCAATGAGTCGACGGCCAACGAGTGCAACGGAGAAGCCCATCAGATGGTGTTCTTCGCCGATGTGACCATTGAGTCCACGCCTCAGGTCGTTTCCAACTACCACGTGCATGATCCCGACGGCGTCTTCTGCCGCCGTGGTGGGCGCTTCGGCGCGCACTCCTCGAACGAGAGCTTTACGCCAATCTATTATGGGCGGATCCTATTCGTTGCTTACTTCAACGCAGGCGTTCGCGCCGTCGACATTCGCAATCCATTCGAACCGGTAGAGATCGCGTATTTCGTCCCGGCGACGACGGCGAACACCGATCCGCGAGCTGGCAAAATTGCCATTCAAACGAATAATGTTGAGGTCGACGACCGCGGCTTCATCTACATTGTCGACCGGGCCAACACCGGGTTGCACATTCTAGAGTTGACGGGATCAGCGCGCGAGATTGCCAATCTTCCGCTGCAGCAACAGCAGATCGAAGTTCAGTCCAGGCTAACAACTAGGGAATAACTGAGGCGGTTCTCTCATGATAGCCGACTGACGGAAAAATCTTCTTGGCCCCATCGGGCGTAATATCAACGCGCCTGATGGGGCCTGACTGTAAGCTCCGCGGGGGATTTCTCTTTCTCCAACGATCAATCATATGGCGCTTCAAATGGGTCCACAGGCGCATCGATGCACGGTTGTTCATAGGGTAGCGCGCAAGCACGATGAGGTCGGCTAGCAAGCTGGCTGGTCCAGCGCAACCAAGAAGCCAATTACTCGAATCGTAGTCTGACGGTAAAACGCGCGCAGGCGAGGGTCACTTTAACTTTCTTGAT
>CAVUZH010000019.1:0-550359 GCA_963745835.1 uncultured delta proteobacterium | reverse complement strand
ACAGCAAGTCAAAGACGAAATCGCCTCCGCCTTTGTATTTGCAGTGGCTAGTCCCTATCCGAAACCCGAAGAAGCAGAGCGCGACTTCTTCGCCGAATCGACCTTCAAGACCGTCCAGAGGCCGTTCAAAAAGACCCAGATGCAAGACGGGCGAAGTATCGACGATCGAAGTTCAACTTTTTTTGTATGTCTCAGCGAGGAACTCGAGCCCAACGAAGCATATGGGTGTTTTTCAGCAGCCTGAGGACCTTATATGAGAGAGCTAAACTATTACGAATGAAGTTCGAGGCATTGGACGAAATTATGGCCGGCGATGGGCGAGTGCACTTGATCAATGGCACGTTCCTGAGCCTGAGCCCGCACCGCCACGTCTATCAGAAGCTTCTGCAGAAATACCGGGAGCGCATGATCTCGCCGCCTATTTCCGAACTTGGCTTCTGCGGGCTGGCCACGGGAGCGGCGATGGCCGGTCTCCGTCCCATCGTCGATCTGAGCACCGGTAGTTTCATCTATGAGGCGTGGCCGCAAGTCGCCAATGAAGCGGCCAACGCTTATTACATGTCCGGTGGCCAGACCCGGGTGCCGGTGGTCTTCCATCTATTTCACGGACTCCGCGGTGGTGGCGCGGCACAGCACTCGGGCAGCCCCCAGGCGATGCTGTGGAATGTGCCTGGTTTGGAGATCGTGCTTCCATCCACGCCGCGCGATGTCAAAGGCCTGCTCAAGACAGCCGTTTCCAGTGACAACCCGACGATCTTTGTCGACCACGTTAAGCTTCTGGACGTGCGCGGTGAAGTTGCCGAAGACGAAAAGCCGATTCCATTCGGTGTTGCAGACATCAAGCGCAAGGGCGGCGACGTGACGGTGATCGCAACCTCATATACCGTCCAGCGCTGCCTCAAAGTTGCCGAGCAGTTGGCCAAGGAGAACATCGACGTCGAGGTCATCGATCCACGCACCTTGGTGCCGTTCGACCTGGCAACCATCCTGTCCTCAATCGAGAAGACCCATCGCGTGGTGCTCGTCGACGAGACGCATCAGAGTTGCGGAGTCGCTGCCGAAATCGCCGCGCGCATCGCCGAGAGCGGTTTCGATAAGTTGAAGACGCGCATTCGCCGTGTCTCCACTCTGGATGTGCCGGTGCCCTTTAGCCCGCCATTGGAAGAATACATCGGGCCGCGAGACGATCGCATCGTCGATGCGATCCGCGCAGCGTTGGCATGATCTGCTATTCCTGCAGAAAACTGAGCAGCAACTTGCGAGCTGTGAAACATCAAATTCACCATGAAGAGTACGAAGTCAAAACAAATGAATCTGAAACCTTCGTGGTACTCCTTCGAAAATTTCGGCGAAGGTGAAGAGATGCGACTACCCAAGACCGTCACCCCCGAATGTTTTAATCGGGGGTCCAGTCCGAATTCCGCCTGGATTCCCGCTAGAAGCATGCGGGAATGACAGACTCCTCAGAGAATCAGGGCCTGAAGGACGTACTCATTTGATTCTGTGTGGGCCAGTGTAAACTGATGACACACTTCGTGATCGGTAGTTATCTCCTTCCGACCTTCGTTTGACGTTACCCAGCTCCTGATCATCCATGGCCAGCAAACAAGAAAGCTCAAAAGATCTCGTCGATCTCCTGAGGCGCATGTGGTTGATTCGCGCTTTTGAGGAAAAAGTTTCGGCGCTTTACGCCGAAAGGCAGATTGTCGGCCTGCTTCACCTGGGCATCGGCCAAGAAGCGGTTGCGGTCGGCGTCTGCGGTTTGCTGCGCCCGGACGATTTCGTATTCGGCGGGCATCGCTCTCACGGTCATGCCCTGGCCAAAGGAGCGGAAGTCAATCGGCTGATGGCGGAAATCGCCGGTCGCGCCACCGGCTACTGCGGCGGCAAGGGCGGCTCGATGCACATCGTCGCGCTGAATGCGGGCTTCATCACTGCCACCGGGGTGGTCGGTGGAACGATACCGTTGGCGCTCGGCGCAGCATTCGCCGGGAAGGAAAAAAAACAAGGCCAAGTCGCCGTGGTTTTTTTCGGCGATGGCGCCGGCCAAGCGGGTCCGTTTCATGAGTCTTTGAACATCGCCAGCTTGTGGCAGTTACCGGTGATCTTCGTGTGCGAGAACAATGGTTATGCGGAATTCACACCGCTATCGGCGCATACGAAGATCGAGCGGTTGGCGCAGCATGCAAAGACTTATGGGATCCCCAGCAGCACGGTGGACGGCAACGATCTCTTAGCCGTGCGTTCGGCGACAAGCAAGGCGCTCGAGATCGCACGCGCACGCAAAGGACCGGTATTTATCGAATGTTTAACGCATCGGCTGCGCGGCCATTATGAAGGCGACCCCGCCAAATATCGAGAGTTGTCGCAGCTTTCCGAGTGGAAGAAGAAAGATCCGATTGCCAGATTCGCGCGCCTGCTGAAAAGCAAGAAGATGATGACGGATAGGGGACTTCAAGCGATTGAATCTGAAGCCCGCGCCCGGGTTGAAGAAGCCGCCAGCTTTTCCCTCTCATCATCGTGGCCAGCCAGCGAGGAAGTCGCGACTCAAGTTACCACAATTAACTCCCAGCCTTTTTTTAGTTGATTCCCAGGGTCCGAGACAATGTCGTCGACGAAACGCGTGTGGAAGTAGCAACCTCTTCTTCAACATTTGGAACCAAATCGAATATGTCAGAGCAGACGTTTTTAGAAGCGATTCGCGCCGGACTTCACGAAGAGATGAGCCGCGACTCGGCGGTTTACGTTTTCGGCGAAGACGTTTCACTCGGCGGACCCTTCGGCGTCACCAAAGGATTGGCGGAAGACTTCGGGCGCCAACGCGTGGTCAACACGCCAATCAGCGAAGGCACGGTCATGGGGTTGGCCATTGGCGCCGCTACGGCAGGATTGCGCCCGGTGATTGAGATCATGTTCATCGATTTCATCACGCTCGCTCTCGATCAACTGGTTAATCATGCGGCCAAGCTCTATTACATGTCCGGCGGCCAGCTCGCGATCCCGTTAACTGTGCGCGTGCAATGCGGCATCAGCGGCGCCATGGGCGCGCATCATTCACAAAGCCTGGAGTCGTGGCTGGCGCACGTTCCGGGATTGCAGGTTGTGATGCCGTCAAATCCCGCCGACGCCAAAGGGCTGCTCAAGGCCGCCATTCGTGACGACAATCCGGTGGTCTTTATCGAGCATCGTGGTTTGTACTGGGCCCGCGGCGACGTGCCGAACGGCGATCATCTGGTGCCGATCGGCCAGGCGGCGGTTCTGCATGCCGGTCAACAAGTCACTATTGTCGCGCTGGCAAATATGGTGGGCGCGGCATTGGCAGCAGCCGATGAATTGGCCGCCAGCGGAATTTCCGCGGAGGTGATCGACCTGCGCAGCGTTGCACCTCTGGATATCAGAACTATCGTCGAATCCGTCAGAAAGACCGGGCGCATGGTTGTCGCGCACGAAGCCGTGGAACAGGGCGGGGTGGGCGCGGAAATTACCGCGGCTGTTCAACAACATGCGCTTTACTATCTGGACGCGCCAATTCTGCGTGTCGCGGCTCCGTTCGCTCCGGTTCCCGCCAGCCCGGCATTGGAGAAAGAATTTCTCCCTGGCCAGAAGCGAATTGTCCAATCAGTGAAGAAGTTATTTGCTCATTCTTGAGCGCCGCCGCGCATCTAGCCACCAACCGTTCCCGTTCGGTAACTGCATCCGCGTTTATCAATTGAAGCGCGGCCAGGATCGAGTCGTGACAGGTTGTCACGATGTCAAACGATTACTGTCAGATCGAGCAGTGGAAGAACCGGATATAACGTTAATGGAATCAAAAACCCGCATCACCAGTTGCGTTCGTTCGCAAGATGCTATTGGCATCAGCATTGCTCAATGACCGTTCCAAATTTTTCAACTAAGGAGACTGCACATGCGAACAGCACTGGCGAGCAACCAGGTGGCGATATCAATCGCCAACAAGAAATTGCATGCGGCAAAGTGCGCCGAGTGTGGCGCCAAGATTTATCCCAGTTCACTTTTGAAGCCGCATCTTGCCCGGCACCGGCTGAAGGACGAATGGTTGGTGACTGAGCTGAGGGAGCTTCAGGTTACCATCGAGCGCATGAAAATAGCTTGAATAGTGAACTGCGGCATCGCCGCAATGCCGCAGTTCACGTCTAGGTTTCTGCGGGTAATTGCCTTCTGTAAATTCCGTCACATTATTCGAAAAAGGCTCCTTCAATCAGCACCGGCTTTGCCGCGCCTTGCTCGTGAGTTCTTCCAGGAATCGGTGTGCCGTCCGGGTTCAGACGCTGATCCTGTTTATCCGGACCGGCGCCGATTCGAGTCATCACCAGAGGGGTATCTCCGGAATTGCGAAACTGATAGTAGCAACCCGCTGGAAGAACGATCGCTTGATGCTTGCTCGCATTGAGAACGGTTTTGCCGTCGCGACCGGTGTTGAATTCAGCGGTTCCTTCAAGAACCAGGAAAATATGATCCTCTTTGGTGTGGGAGTGGAGCGCGTTCTCGCCGATGCCCGGGGCGTAGCAATGGATACGCAATGTCATTAAATCTGTTTCCGCCAGCAGGTTGCGCGTGTGCCCCTCCTTCACCAATTGAGTTCGCAACATAACCACTTTTGCTTCGGTTTGTTTGCCGTTTTCCATAACCCCTCCTGTTAGTTGTTGGTTGTTCCATCGCTACCGGGCACGATTCTAGGTCAGGTCGTCGCTATTGTGCAATACACGATCGAAGAAACACGCCGCTTCATGCCGAATTTTGGCGGTTGCAAATAATCAGGACGTGGGTTTATCTGGATCTCCCACATCTTGGCGCGCCCATGTCTCTACTTGCTGAAATCACAGCTATTTTCTCCGCGATGGGCTGGGCGTCCGATTCTGTTCTGGTCCGGCTGGGCTTACGGCGATCCAACATCTTCGCAGCGATGTTGATGAGCTTCGCGGTCTCGACCGCGTGCATGTGGAGCTACCTGATTGCCACCACCTCGCTCGAGTTCCTGTCCTCGCCGGCGATGATCTATTTTGTCATCAGCGGTTGCGTGCAACCGTTGCTGGCGCGAGCCCTGTTCTATGAAGGAATTACCCGAATCGGCGTCGCTCGCGCCGGTCCGCTGCGCGGCACAGAGCCGTTGTTTGCGACGATTATTGGCGTGAGTTTTTTGCGCGAAGAGCCCGGCGCGCTGGTTTATATGGGCACGATACTGATCATGACAAGTCTCTGGTTGATCTCTGGTCAGCACGACGGCGCGGCAAAGTGGCGACTCCTCGATACCGCTTTCCCGATCACCGCGGCGTTGGTTTCTGCTATCTCGCAAAGCTTGCGCAAGCAAGGGCTGAAAATTTTACCCGATCCGTTTGTTGCCGTAGCGATCGTCACCACCGTTTCGCTGGTTCTGTTTTTGATTTTTGTGCTGATTACCGGCAGAGCCAAGTCGCTGCGCATGGAACGCCAGGGTTTTTCATTTTTTCTCGCGGCGGCGCTGCTGGCAACGGCAGCTCAAGTCCTCAATTTTGTCGCATTAGGGAGAGGCGAGTTGTCGGTGATTATTCCGCTCTTGAATACCACACCGCTATTTACCGTGCTGTTAAGTGTTCTTTTCCTGCGCAAGGTGGAAACGGTCAACCGGCGCATCGTGTTTGGCGCGCTTATCATGTTCGCAGGCATCGTGACGATTACCAGCCGGTGATTACGGTTCAAGATTCTGATCCAGCCGATTGAGCGCTGTTAGACGGCAGTTCCAGCGCTTGACACAAGCAAATGGGTCCCGGATATTACGGCTGTTCTGAGGACTAGGCGCCCAGGCTGGTATTACCCTTCCGAGGGTTGCCGAGGTGTTTTTATGATTAACGAAGATCCTGGAATAACCCCCCTCGCCGCGCTGGATGAAGAGTTCGCGCTCCGGACGATACTGGAAGGCACCGCAAATGAGACCGGCGAGCGGTTTTTTGCCGCGCTAGTTGAAAATCTGGCGCGAGCGCTGAGCACTCACGGCGCCTGGGTCACTGAATACATCCAGGAACGCCGCCGGCTGCGCGCCCTTGCCTTTTGGATGGATGGGCAATGGATAAAAGACTACGAAACCGATATTGCCGGCACCCCTTGTGAAAAAGTGATCGACAGCGCCGATATAGTTCATTTTCCCGATAATCTTTTTAAACTCTTTCCAGACGATCCGGACATAACCGCGATCAACGCGGTGAGCTATCTGGGAATGCCCCTGAAGGACGTCGATGGCAAAATTCTCGGCCATCTTGCGGTGATCGATCGACGGCCAATTCCAGAAGAACCCAAGGTTCAGGCTCTATTTAGAATCTTCGCCGCCAGAGCCGCGGCCGAGTTGCAACGGCAAAGCGTCGAAAAACAGGTCCGAGAGCGCGAGGAGAAGTTACGGCGCCTATTTGACAGCGCCATGGATGCGATTATCGAGCTTGATCAGAATCTCAAAGTGACCCGAGTGAATCCCGCCGCCGAGCAGGCATTTCAGTGTCCGGCGCGGCAGGCAGTTGGCGGTGAATTCAGTCGGTTCGTTTCAAGCAAGAGCTATCAAACGATCTTGAGGCTCATCGATGAGTTCAAGCCGTGTCCCCCGGAACGCCGCTCTGCATGGGTTCCGGGCGGATTACGCGGAGTGGCGAGCGGTGGTAATGAGTTTCCAGCAGAAGCCACCATCTCGTGCTTCGAAATTGGCAGGCAAACCTTCTACACCGTGATCTTGAGAAACATCAATGAGCGAATCGAAGCCGACCGGAAAATTAACTCTCTCACCGCCGAAGCCGAATATCTGCGTGAAGCGCTTAACAAGCTTGGCGGCTTTGAGCAAATTATCGGGCAAAGCGCCGCGCTTAAGACGGTGCTGGAGGATGTCGAGCAAGTCGCGGTCGGCGACACCACGGTCCTGATTCTTGGCGAAACCGGCACCGGCAAAGAATTGATCGCCAGGGCGATTAAAGGCTCCAGCCGTCGCGCCGACAAACCCCTGATCACGATCAATTGCGCCGCGATCCCAGCCGCGCTCATGGAGAGCGAGTTTTTCGGGCATGAGAAGGGCGCCTTTACCGGTGCGACGCAGAGACGCGAGGGATGTTTTGCTTTGGCCGACGGCGGCACGATCTTTCTGGACGAGGTGGGCGAGCTTTCGCTCGATTTACAGGCCAAGCTGTTGCGGGTTTTGCAGGAAGGCGAATTCACTCCCGTCGGGGGCTCCCATCTGCGCAAAGTGAATGTGCGTGTCATCGCGGCAACCAACCGCGACCTCAAAAGGGCGATACGCGAAGGGCGTTTTCGCGAGGATTTATACTATCGTTTGAACGTGTTTCCGATCAATATGCCGCCATTGCGTGAAAGAAACGAAGATGTCGTGATTCTGGCATCGGAGTTTGCCGCCAAATTCGCGCAGCGTATGGGTAAGCGCATCGAGTCTCTTTCACAAGAGATCAAGAAACGTTTGAAGGCTTATTCCTGGCCGGGCAATGTGCGTGAGTTACAGAATGTGATCGAGCGGGCTGTGATTACCTCCCGGGATGGGTCTATCAACCTTGACCGGGCTCTGCCGGAAATCCCCTCGGAGGTCGCTGCTGGAACGGTACCGGCCATTGAAAGCGTGATCCAGCCGGCGCAGCGAATTCTGCCGATTCGCGAGCTTCAGCAACTGGAGCGAGAGAACATTTTGCGCGCTCTCGACTCATCGGGCTGGCGTGTCGCCGGCAGGGACGGCGCGGCGAGCATGCTCGGAATCAATCCGTCTACTCTCAATTCCCGCATCCGCGCTCTCGGAATACAACGCCCGAGGTAAGTGTTCGTCTTTGTTGGCTCAGCGTACTCGGCAGAGTGCCGCGCCGTTCCATTTCAGAACCTGACTTTTCACCCGTCTTTAAACTGACTGCCGATTCGTTCCGCCGGTTCGTGAAACGAGATACCGGGTGTGAGATCTCACAACTAGCACCGTGAGATTTCATAACTTGCGAGATCTCACAGTGAATCATGAATCGTTCTAATCTAGCTATCCCTTCGATATCATTCCACAACTTCGAAGCATAAGAATCTGGCACACAAGCTGCGCTAGAGATCGATAACTGCTCTGAAAAGGAGAAAAAAATGGGACACAACTACACATATCAATTGGCACTGGCTGCATCGGAGCGCATAGGGTGGAAAGTGGACGACCTTATCGGCGGCGATAAAAAGCTCGACTTCACCAAACCGTTCATGCCCGAATCCTTGGCGCAGGTAAAGCAGCTATCCTTCCTCACGCCAGAGCAGCAAGTGACACTGAACCAGATCCGCGGACATGAGTATCTGTCGATGTTCGGTCTGGTCGAGGAGTTTATTCTTCCTTACGTGGTCGATCATGCCCGTCCGCAGCTTTCTGGCGATGACTACCGCGTGCGCGCGCTGCTTCAATTTGCTGGCGAGGAAGCCAAGCACATTCACCTGTTCAAGCGCTTCCGCCAAGAATTCGAGGCAGGCTTCGGCAGCAAGTGCGACTTCATCGGACCGGCTGAGGATATCTCGCGTTTTGTGTTGTCGCACAGCCCTCTCGGGACCGGCATCGCGATCCTCCACATCGAATGGATTACCCTCAGGCACTATATCGAAGGCGTGCGCGACAGCCAGGAACTTGACACTCAGTTCAAGAGCCTGCTCAAGCATCATTGGCTGGAAGAATCCCAACACACCAAGCTCGATACCCTGATGGTTGAGGAAGTCGTCGTCAATTCCACCGCCCAGGAGATTGACCAGGCTTTTGCCGAATACGCCGATATCGGAGCATTCCTCGATAGAGGCA
Source organism: uncultured delta proteobacterium (assembly GCA_963745835.1). Classification (GTDB taxonomy): domain Bacteria; phylum Desulfobacterota; class Binatia; order UBA9968; family UBA9968; genus WHTF01. The sequence continues at coordinate 541,574 of CAVUZH010000019.1, read as the reverse complement.
TTCAGCAGCAGGCCGAGTTCGATGTCGAGAGTTTCGTGCAAGCGACCGGCAGAGATCTGTCCAGCACCGAGCGCGAGCAGGTCAAGAATGCTGTGCTGAAGGGAATGCGCTGGACTTATCTCGGTACCGGCATGACGCATCCGAACTTCCTCGCCACAGTCGAGGCGATCAAACCGGGGGCACGCAAACAGATTGAAGAAATGGCGCCGGCTTTTTGCTGAAGGCGAGAAAATCTAACAAGGAGATCAAGATTATGAACCTGCAGGCATCAAACGCGAAAGACCAGCTCAGCGGCACGGTCAAAGGCCCCGTGCTAATTCCAGATGAACCGCGATACGAGGAAGCTCGCCGGATATGGAACGCCATGATCGATCGCCGGCCGGCGCTGATCGTGCAGTGCGCCGAGGCTGACGACGTGTCACCCGCGATCGCATTTGCGCGGAAGAACAAACTGGAAATTTCGATTCGCGGTGGCGGGCATAATATCGCCGGAAACGCCCTCTCTGACGGCGCCCTGACGATCGACTTTTCGAACATGAAGAACGTCCGGGTAGACGCCGCTAAGAAGCGCGCGTATGTCGAGCCTGGCGCGACGCTTGCGGATCTGGATCAGGCGACCCAGGTGCATGGTCTGGCCACCCCGGTGGGGATTAATTCCACCACCGGCATTGCCGGACTAACTCTAGGCGGCGGCTTCGGCTGGCTGACTCGCAAATACGGCATGACCATCGACAATCTTGTCTCCGTCGATATGATCACGGCCGATGGCAAGAAAATACGCGCGAGTGAAAAAGAAAACCCGGATCTTTTCTGGGCACTTCGAGGCGGCGGCGGAAACTTTGGCGTGGTCACCCAATTCGAATTCCAACTCTTTCCGGTGGGGCCCAAAATTCTCGCGGGGTTGATAGTTTTTCCGTTCAGCCAGGCCCGACAGATACTCACCGAGTATCGTCAATTCATAAATTCGGCACCCGAGGAGCTCAATGTCTGGGCCGTGCTGCGCCAGGCTCCTCCATTGCCCTTTCTTCCGGAAAACGTGCACGGCAAAGAAGTGGTCGTGTTGCCTATCTTCTACTGCGGTGCCGTAGCGGAAGGGGAGACACTCATCGCTCCTGTGCGCGCCTTCGGCGATGTCCTCGGCGAGCACATCGGGGCTCAGTCTTACGCCGACTGGCAGAAGGCGTTCGACCCCTTGCTCGCCCCCGGTGCAAGGAACTATTGGAAGTCCCATAACTTCACACAGCTTGCCGACGGAGCGTTGAATTCAATTATTGAGTTTGCCGGGAGTCTGCCCTCGCCGCAGTGCGAAATTTTCATCGGCCTGATTGCCGGCGCGCCGAACCGTATCGCCCCCAATTCGATGGCCTATGCCGCTAGGGACGCGAAGTTCGTGCTGAACGTGCATGGCCGCTGGGACGAAGCGAAAGACGACCAGAAATGCATCGCGTGGGCGCGCGAGTTCTTTAAAGCCAGTGCGCCTTATGCATCGGCCGGCGCTTACGTAAATTTTATGACCGCCGAGGAGGGCGACCGGATCGCGGCGGCTTATGGCTCCAACTACGAGCGCCTGGTCGAGATCAAAAGACGCTACGATCCGGACAATGTTTTTCATAATAATCAAAACATCAGACCCTGATCTGTACCAAATCTTGTAAAACTTTCGCGGCAGTTGCTAAGGCCAATAACCCGAAAGAAAAAAGGAGAAAGACATGTCTGCACTTGAAGCGAGAAATATCGGAACCGTGAACGGTGTCGACGTCGATGCCCTGCACGAAGTTATCGAAGAGGTCAAAAGAGACCCTGCAAAAGGCATTGTAGAATTCAAGGTAAAAACCGGCTGGAAAGGACAAACCCGCTCCGAGACCGTGGTGGATTCCTACAAACTCAACGGCAATGAAATCAAACGCCGCTTCACGATCAAGGCGGACGAACCGCTCGAGCTTCTAGGCGAAAACACCTCACCGAATCCGCAAGAGCTACTGATGGCGGCGCTCAATGCCTGCATCTCGGTCGGTTATGTGGCGGGCGCGGCGGTGAATGGAATAACGTTGAGTAAATTGGAAATCGAAACCAGCGGCAGTCTGGATCTTCGTGGCTTCCTCGGGCTCGATACAAAGGTTAAGCCCGGTTACGAATCGCTGCAATCCGTGGTTCGGATTGCCGGCAATGGCACGCCGGAGCAGTTCCAGGAAATTCATGAGAATGTCATCAAGACATCGCCCAACTATTTCAACGTTTCGCAGCCAGTGCGGATTGACGCCAGGCTGCAGGTCGAAAATTGATCGGATTAGACAATCACGAGGGCGCAAAGGACACGAAGTAGAAACGCAAAGGTGATCGTAGGAGAAAATCAATGATTACGCCCAATACTGTACCGGTGTCGGAGGAGAATGCCGCCGTTCACGCAATCGTGCTGGCGTTCAGTGCCGATCCTGCAGCGCGATGGCTCTACACTAACCCGCATCAATACCTGACCAACTTCCCGCGGTTTGTCAGAGCATTTGCCGGGGCCGCCTTTGAGCAGGGCAGCGCCGAGTGTGTGGAAGATTATTCTGGCGTCGCGCTTTGGTTGCCGCCAGGAATTCATTCAGAAGAGAAGGCGCTGATCGAATTGCTCCAGCAGACGATTCCTGAACCTGACCAGGCAGGCGTGTTTGGCGTGCTCGAACAGATGGATGCTTATCATCCGACCGAGCCGCATTGGTATTTGCCGATGATCGGTGTCGATCCTGCCCATCAGGGCAAAGGCTACGGCTCGGCATTGCTGAAACAGGCGCTTGCGCGCTGCGATCGCGACGACAAGCTCGCTTACCTGGAATCGTCGAACCCAAAGAATATCCCACTCTATCAGCGGCACGGGTTTGAGTTACTCGGGACGATTCAGGTCGGCTCATCGCCGCCTCTCTTTCCGATGGTGCGAAAGCCGCAACGCGTATTAGTCCGCGCGGAATTGGATTTACAGGAAAATTCTTCATCAGCACGATGGGTCTAAATATGAGCGTCGACGCGTTCTTACTGTTTGCGCTTGCGGTAATCTACGGCAACATTCGTCAGTGGATCGAGCGAGTCGGGAAGCACCGAGGTATTTCAAAAGTCATGGCAAGCGAGAGAAGCGATAGCCTTAACATGTCCGGTGGAACTTCGACGTTTATGCGTCGCGCAAATAGTGCGCGCATGCTGGCATACGATGCCAACATCAACCCGGCTACGAGTCGATCCAGTACGGGGTTTGATCGCCGATAACGCCACGCCGGAACAGGTTCCAGGAAGCTCATGAGAATGTGATCAGGTGAAAGAAGGAGTCTTTATGAAAAAACTAGCTATCGTAATTCGTGACGACGGGTACGACAAGATGCTTACACCGCTTACCTTCGCCTACGTGCAAGCCAAGAAGGGTGTCAAAGTGGACGTGTTGTTCGTGCTCTGGGCAGTTCGCGCACTGACAGAAACTGGGGCGCGCTCACTCACAATGGACGGCCGGCATGCTTCCGAATTCGAATGGCTGCGACAACGCATGAGCGATGATGGTGAGCCGACAGAGATTTACGATTATCTGAAGCTGCTTGCAGCGACCGGCAACGTAAAGCTCTACGGCTGCGAGCTAGCTGCTTCAACCTTTGGCGTGAAGCCATCGGACCTCATGCCGGAGGCAGATGGAATCGTCGACCCCGGCTGGTTCTTAAACGAAAAGGCGCTCACAGCGGACCATTGTCAATACTTCTGATCAGTCGGTCGTAGTGCACGGGATACCTTAGGGAAACGACAGCACCGTGCCGAAACTTTGACCAACGAGAAAAACGATGGCAGCTAGTTGTCCGAGAGGCTTTGATATAGCGCGATTACGTAAACAGGTAAGCCAAAACTACGATCGGCTGGCCCGCGAGCCCAGCGGCAATTTTCATTTCCATCGAGGACCGGAGTACGCTTCTCGTATGCTCCGGTACAATCCAGATGAATTGGCAACAATCCCAGCGGAATGTACCGCGTCTTTTTCCGGCGTCGGCAATCCTCATCGCATCGGAACGATCATACCGGGTGAAACAATTCTCGATGTCGGCTGCGGCGCCGGCATGGATTTGCTCCTGGCGGCCAAACGAACGGGCGCCATGGGACGCGCCATCGGCATCGACATGACGCCCGCCATGATCGAGCGTGCGAAGTGCGCCGCGCTCAAAACCGGCGTGTGGCAGAATGTTGAGATACGCCGCGGTATGGCCGAAGAATTGTCGGTGCAAAGCGGCACGATCGATGTTGTGATTTCCAATGGGATGGTGAATTTATCCTGCGACAAACGCAGGGTATTCAGCGAGATCTACCGGGTCCTGCGGCCGGGCGGCCGCCTCTATCTTGCCGACGTTGTCGTGCAGCGCGAACTCTCACTCAATGCGCGCAGCGATATCAATCTCTGGGTTGCCTGAATCGGCGGGGCTCTGCCGGAGGCCGAGCTTTACGAGTTGAGTCAAAGCACCGGGTTGATGGATGGCAAGATCGTCGAGCGCTTCGATTGTTATGAAGGCACGTCAACCAAAGCCAAATTGTCGAAAGATCTTTACGTGCAGGGGGTTAACTTTTTTGCGCGCAAGCCGGTTGACTACTGAGATCCGCAGCACGACCGCCAGACTAGCTTAGTCGTGATTACCCGCCGCGTTTATTTCAACGTTTTGAACGGACTCCCGTTATCGTTGCTGCGATAACGGGAGTCCGGAGCGTGAGCAGAGGCAAGGATCGTCCTACCTTCATGTGCAAAGATCATCCATGGGATAAGGGATGATTACATCTTGGCGCGGTCCCAAAAGCGCAGCTGCCGGCAGGCCGCAACAAAGGTCGAACAATCATCCTGACCTTTGATCGCGATAAATCCCTTATCGCGGGTTTCAGGCACTCCGGCGTGCATCATTACACTGACGGCGCCTTCTGTGTAACCGACAAACTTCATGTGTGCAAAAGCATCGGCGATGAAGTCGCGCGCCGCCGGTTCTTTCACAAGCACTTTTGCGCCGTCTTCGGACGGCAACAGCGCGACGGCGTCGTAAAGCACGGATGGCCCGCCGTCAATCTTCTGCGCAGCTTCGATCCAGGAACCGTCACTGGCTTTAACGCCACCCACCTTCGGCGCGACAATTTCAAGCAGCGCGCCTTCGCTCTTCAAAGCGGATTTGAGCGATTCCAAGATCTTGATGTCTACGCCGTCAGTGACGAGGGCGCCTACCTTACGTCCCTTAAAACTCTTGGGGCCGTTGAGCAGGATGCTCAAGGCCGGCGACTTCTTTAGGTCTTCGCGCGTCGGCCTGGCGGCATCTGCCGGTTTGGGCATTTCTTTAAGACCCAAACCGTCGGCGACCTGTTTTGCTAAACCTGAATCGATATTAAGGAGATGCGAGACCATGCGCGCGCGAATGGCAAGCCGTTCGACTTTGCTGAGCTCGAAGATGAGGGCGTTGGCAATGTGATTCTGTTCGGTGTCGGTCTGGCTCAGATAGAACTGTCTTGCCTGGCTGTAGTGATCGGCGAAGGTCTCTGACCGGATGCGAAGTTTTTGGCCCTCCTCCTCGTCAGGGAAAGATCGAAAGCCTTTATCGGGCGATTCACGGGGACCGCTCGCCTCGCCCTCCCACGAATTCGGCTCGTAGTTTACCCGTCCTTTTGGATTGACTAGGGCCATCTGCCCGTCTTGTTGAAAATGAGCAAATGGACACTTCGGCGCATTGATTGGAATGTGGGTAAAGTTGGGGCTGCCGAGCCGCTTGAGTTGGGTATCCAGGTACGAAAAGTTCCGACCCTGGAGCAACGGATCGTTCGTAAAATCGATTCCAGGTACGATGTTCTGCGTGCAAAACGCGACCTGCTCGGTTTCGGCGAAGAAATTATCGACACAACGGTCGAGCACGAGTCGACCGACGCGCCGAACCGGCACGTCCTCCTCGGGAATGATCTTGGTAGCATCGAGCACATCGAAGTCGAACTTGTCGGCGAAATCTTCATCGAAGAGCTGCAACCCTAGTTCCCATTCGGGGTAGTCGCCCATCTGGATTGCGTTCCAAAGATCGCGTCGATGAAAATCGGGATCGGCGCCGTTGATCTTTACGGCCTCGTTCCAAACCACCGACTGTAAGCCGAGCTTTGGCTTCCAATGGAATTTCACAAAGGTCGACTTGCCATCGGCATTGACAAAGCGGAAGGTATGAACACCAAAACCTTCCATAAAGCGAAATGAGCGAGGGATTGTCCTATCCGACATGATCCACATGACCATGTGCATGCTTTCCGGTGTCAGGGATATGAAGTCCCAGAAGTTATCATGCGCTGTCTGCGCTTGCGGGAATCCTCGATCCGGCTCTTGCTTCGCCGCATGAATGATATCCGGAAATTTGATGGCGTCCTGAATGAAGAAAACCGGGATGTTGTTGCCGACAATGTCCCAGTTGCCTTCTTTGCTATAGATCTTTACGGCAAAGCCGCGGACGTCGCGCGCCAGATCGGGCGAGCCTTTGTTACCAGCCACCGTCGAGAAACGCACGAACAGCGGCGTTTTCTCTCCTGCTCGCTGAAACAGGTCGGCTTTGGTGATATCGGACAGCGATTCGTAGTTCTCGAAATAGCCATGCGCTCCGAAACCACGGGCATGAACCACCCGTTCGGGGATACGCTCATGGTCGAAGTGGAAGAGCTTCTCGCGGAAGTGAAAATCCTCGAGCGCGGTCGGCCCGCGCGCTCCGATCTTGAGGGAATTTTGGTCATCCGATACAGGAATTCCTTGCTGGGTAGTCAGTATAGGTCTCTCGCCATCGGCAATCTGGTGCGTTTCTCCGCCGGTGCCCATCGTTACATTCTGATCGTCGTAGTGCACACTCTTTCGGTCGTTGGCAGGGCCTTGGCGCGTGCCTTTGGACGAGCTTTTTTTAGGCATAAGTTTCTCCTCGTTTTGTTAACTTAAATACGATGTGAAATAATCGATTGTGGCTAGGAGGCAACTTTTTGCGCAACATCTATGCCATTAGTAAGGGAAGGCTTGTCACTGCGTCTTGCGATACTTCGACAATCGCTCTGGCTCAATCTTGGGGCATTCGCAATTTACCGCTGACCAATTTCCGGACACTCCACAGGAATGCCTTGTCGAGAGCTCGAACTCGATGCGCATGAGCGTGTTGCTTGACCGTTTCACAACAATCCTGATAACAAGAACTAAATTGCGTGCCCGGCACGGGAAGTTTAGGGGTAACCTGATGGATAGTCGTGAATTCGCAAAAACGCTCGAGAGACAAGTCGCTGATTTCTGCGAAACTCTGAACACCAAGCTGCCTGCGTACAGCTACATCCCGCTGGACTCGGACGAAGCACGCATCAAAGTCATGCAGAGCCGTCTGTTCAACGAAATCCGCGCCGGCGAAATTTTTGGCGGATGGCTCAAGAGCACGCCGGAACTGGACGTCAAAAAGACTCTTGCCGAAGCCGTGCACGAAGAATACATTCACGCCGGTTACCTCGAGGAAGCGCTCAAATCAAAAGGCGTGGTGCCCTATGAATACAAGCCACTGCCCGCGCAGATGGCTATGTTCAATGCCTTCGAGGGATTAACCGAGACGGTCGAGCGCATCGCCGCTTTTCCCATGGCGGGTGAAGGTGTTGCCGACTATTTGATCGGTAAAAGCCTGAACGTCGGCACGGTTCCGGCGTGGGTCACAAGCCCGTACCAAAAAATTCATGAAGATGAAGAAGAACACGGCAACTATCCTTTCGAGATTCTCGTCAAATACGCGACGACACCGGAGAAGCAAGAGAGAGCGGCGCGGGCCGTGGCGATGAGTCTAATCTTGCGCCGCCAGTACTTCGACAATCTCGATCGTTGGGTGCACGAAGATAAAATGTACTAGCCGGAAGCGAGTTTTCGGGGGAATCCAGCACAATCGGAGCGGTCAGTGCCTGTGCTCTCCGGAAGGCGAAACTTCAGAAAAGTCGTTTGCACCTTGAGAAATGTAGACGGACATGAGATCTGTCAGTGTGGCACAGCGAAACGGACATGACGTTTGCTATGGCTGCCAAACCCATACAGGAGTGGTATGAAAACCAGCCCAGAAGACCGGCAGAGATATAGAATTAAGGATTCTCATCGCAATCAATCGTTTGTCGGCATAGTGAAGAAAGATCCAAACACCTTTGCATGGACATGGAGCGGTCATATCGATTTTGAAGACGGGCATGAAATGAAATTCATTAGCCAGCGCAGTTTTACAACTCATCTGGAGGCTGAAGAATATATGCGCCAATTTGCCCGAGCCCATATCGATAGCAGGTTAAGAGGACTGCAGCAGTTTTAGCTTGTTGAGCGCCGCTCTTCACCTTGATGTCCGCGCTAGAATTCTTCCGTGGGTCTCACCAGACATGATCGACAGTCGCTGAACCACTGACAGTTTACGGCAGGATCTCAGGATCGCAGAGCGGCGCGAGTCTTTCCGAAAGGATTTATGAATTCGAACAAAGAATTGAAGATCAAACAGATTATCTCAGCACAGAGAGGCTGGAAAGCGGTTCATTGCGCGCAATCAGAAAGCGGCCAGCTTGCGATGTTTGAGCGGGCGATTGTTTGCTGGGCATTGGTCGAACAGCACGGCGGCAGCGAGGGAGGCCGAACCGAAGTGCGCGGGATGGAGCAGCGGTTCGACCATCTCATCGTCGTCGATAATGTTATCGAGACTGAAATCATCGGCGCAGATGAAGTCGATTGCAACGAGTATTTTCTTGGCTATGACGATCCGGACGCTCACAGAGAATCACAGTATTGGATCGGCGAAGCCTACCGTCGCTTGAGCAAAGAAAAAGCACAAAGAGCCAAGTAGAAGGTCGAGCAAGGCTCCGGCCAACAATCAATTCACCTCGGACGAACTCAGCCTATTCTGAAATCCTAGTAAGCCAGCGCTGTTCTCTGGTTGTTCTTGACTGATCGACTGTTCCTGGTAAATTTTACCGGTACCGCGATGAACTGCGGGTTCTTACAGCGAAGCGCGATTAAATTCCCACCTTCCTGCATTCAGCACGTTACTGCCGCCCGCGCTGCGCTGGTTTTGCCGTAATCAGATTCGTTGGCGAGGAGGTACTCCTTCCGACTGCTCGGATGGACAGCAAACATTCTATGTACGAGAAACATTTCGGCTTTTCAAAACTTCCCTTCAGTGTCGCCGCCGATCCCGGCAATTTTTACCTGAGCTCGACTCATCAGGAAGCCCTGTCCAACCTGCATTACGGCGTCCAATGCCGGAAGGGGCTGATTGCAGTCATCGGTGAACCCGGCACAGGAAAAACCTCTCTGCTTAGGATGCTTGTGGCCAGCGCGGCGCCGAATACCCGAACAGCAATCATCTTTGATCCTCGCATAAGCTGGAAAACGATGCTGCGGCTGATCCTCAGCAAATGCGGCATCAATGCGCCACGATCCGATAGCGAAGGCATGATGCGGCGGCTCGAGACTCATTTAAAGCGTGAGCTGAAACAGCAACGAACCGTGGTGCTGTTAATCGATGAGGCTCAAACACTAAGCGACGATTTGCTCGAGCAATTGCGCCTGCTATCGAATCTTGAAGCTGACCGGGAAAAGCTCCTGCAGATCGTCTTGGTCGGACAGTCCGAGCTCGAAACAAAGCTTTCTGAAGCAAACTTCTCGGCTCTCCAGCAGCGGATTGCGCTCCGGCTTCAGCTGTCGCCTTTGCAGCCGGAAGAGGTGGATGGCTACATAAAGTTCATGCTGCAAAAGGCTGGGTACCAGGGGAAAGATCTGTTTGATAGGAGTGCAGTAGAACGGATCAGTTATTATTCCAGAGGGATTCCGCGTCTGATCAGTTCGGTTTGCGATAATGCGCTCCTGGCTACCTACCGCGCTTTCGAACAATCCGTTTCAGTTGAGCGCATCGATAAAGCTGCTCGAGATCTCAAAATCCAAATCCAACAAAGCGATCTGCCCGCTGCCGATTTGCCGTCCGACCCAGCCGGAGAATTCTATCTTAGTGACGAGCAATCAGGGAACGAAGATTCGTGGCAAGAAGAATTCGATGCCGCTCTCGCCATTGACGAAGCTCGGAAAGGGAAGCAGGGGCGTTCTCGTTCGCAAGGTGCGCGCTTGTTGTTCCTGGCTCTTGTTCTTATCACCGTGGCTGCCCTGATTTACTTCCGATCTGTCGGCGATCACGCACAGCTCGACCGATCCGCCATCGGCCAGGCGAACATTGATGAGTCCAGTTTTCCCGCATCAGTCGAGGAGCATCAGCAGCCAGCCCCGTTAATGGCGAGCGCTTTCGATCCTCTTCCGAGTTTTGCGCCTCCAACAAGGGAAACAGTGCGAGGAAGTGCCCGAGTTTTCGTGCACACGCCGGAATACACAGACCGGCCCGTGATTGCGCAAATTGCTAAAGCGCTGCAAGCGGCGGGCTATGAGCTTCCGGATCCGAGGATTGCCAATGGCAGAACCGGAGGAGATGTTCGGTTCTTTTTTCCCGGTGATCGAAGAGAAGCTAATACAGTAAAGTTTCTCATCGAGGCGGAACTTCGTAAACGCGGCTTGCCGATCTCGCTGCAGCTGCTTGAGCGTGACGGCAGAAGATTCCAACATGCCGCGCCGGGCAAGATCGAAGTCTGGCTTCCGCCTTTATCCGATCGGTCGGATATCAACGACAGTTAAACTGCAGTCATAACTGCTGACAATCAAATACCGTGATAATTGTAAGCTGTGCGCTGGTTACAATCCAATATTAACGGCAACAAACACCGCAAATCATTTCCTAACGCCGCAAATGACGTTATCAGCGGGTAGTGAACTCCAGCGGAAAACGTGAGCCCATATCTAACCGGCTGATCGTCTTTGTAGATTTAAAACAGCACGACTTGAGAGTGGGAGCGCACTGGGACGCGCCTTTGGCACACGCCGGAGCTCTGTGTCTCAAATTTCGGACGGTGCTCTGAAAAAACCCCGAATCCACAGGATTTTTATCTCAGTTCAATGGCATATGGTTTGCCCTGAAAACGCCTTAGAACCATCCTATGCAAATCCTAATGGAGGTATTTTCCCATGAATGATGATGTCTTCACAGGGCAATGGACGCAGTTGCGCGGATCACTGAAATCTTGGTGGGGGAGACTGACTGATGATGATCTCGATAGAATCAGCGGTCAAAAAGATCGGTTGGTGGGACTAGTCCAAGAGAAATACGGACAAACGCGCGAACAGGCGGAACGTGAGGTAGAGCAACGCTTGAGAGAATACGGCGACGGCGGAGGAATCGGAGCTAAGCTAAAAACCGGCGCCAGCGAATTCGGATCGAACTTATCAAGTAAAGCGAGAGAGGCGTCCAGCGCCGTATCGAGCAGGGTGGATTCCGCCCGCGCCTATTTACATGACAGAAGCGGAAACGAACTGCTAGATGACCTGATCGGCGCGATTCAGAGATACCCGATCTATGCCTCCTTAGTAGGACTCGCTGCGGGCTATTTCTTGGGAAAAGGCGTTAACGGCGCCGCCAACTTGGAAAGATTAGGCCGCCAAAAGAAAGATGAATTATTGGGATTGGTTGGGGAAAGATACCAGCAAACGCGCGCCGCCGCCGAACGCCAAGCAGAGCACATCAGCGGCAGTGACATGGCCGCTAAGCTGAAAGCCGGTGCCAGTGAATTGGGAGCAAATTTAACAAAAAAGGCTGGTGAAACCGTAGGCCGGTTATCAAGTACCCGGCATTCGGCGAGTTCTTATATTCACGACACAAACCTGGACGAATTCACCGGAGACCTGCGCAACCTTATTCGAAAATATCCGATTTATTCCTGCCTGGTAGGTTTGGCTGTCGGTGTTTTAGTCAAAGGCAGTGTAGGTTCGCACGACCGTCCGGATTGGTAATATCCCGTATTAGATTTTAGCGTGTTCCTGGGAGGCTGGCCGAATGCGGCCTCCCAGCACATCAATCGATCCTGCCACCGATATCTATTCCTTAAGAAATCCAGGGGAGCAAAGCTGAGTGATGCGGTGAAAACCTTAAAAGGTCACACCGCTTCTTTGCCTGAAACGCCGGCATTCGAGCTGACATCGAAAAGTTTACGCTCACGCAGCCAAGCCTGGGTCTTGTCAAAGATTGCCTCGGTGTAGATCTGCGGGACTACGCGCTCGCCGACGCCGAAGCGCCGAACGTCGACTTTATCGCGAAAGCGTTCGGGAATCTCGTTGATGAAGTAGTGCTTGTACCGCTCCGGTTCGAAATCGATATCGGTTTGTGCCCTGATCAGGGAGCGCATATAGCGCTTGACGTTTTCTTCATCCGCGGCAGGCGGATACATAAACGCCATCATGAACGTCGTGGAAACGATTCTCCGAAATCCATGCTGCTCCAACAGGTACAGCTGCGGTCCCCAGGCATTCACCGCAGGTACTTTCCGAGCCAGAGCTGCATCGACCCGCGACCAGGAGGTCCCGACGAACTTGAGCGCGATATCCTCCCGCGGCAAAAAAACTTCTAAGGCTTGCAGCGCCGAGAAATGGCTTCCCGAATGATACCCCACGGCAATTTCTTTGCGTGCCAGATCTACGGGCTGGGATACGCCGGAATCGGCCGGCACCACGATGGCCGCCTCACAAACGCTGTAAGCCTTCGCCCACATCACGCCTTCTTCAATCTTCGCAGCCTGATTGATAGTCCAGTGACAAGCGCAGCTGACATCGCCTGCGTTTTTCCCCTTGCGCCCGTGTCCTTCGGCATAACGCTCGAATGCGCCAAAAAAGTTATTGGCGAGTGATCCGCTTGCATGTACAGTGGCGAGCGGGGGCGTGTTCTTGCGGCTTCCTTCTACATTGAGTTCATAATCGAGACCTTCTTCACGGAAATAGCCCTTTTCGTCGGCGACCCAATCGTTGAGCCTGCCATGCGGCTGGATGATAAATTTTGCCATACGGAGTTATCTCCTCTCCCTAGATGCTACTTCAGCGCTCGACAGCTTTGCAAATGCCGCAATTATTCTGACGGAAATCTTCTGAACAAAAGCAAGAGACTGCTTGAAAGATCAAGCTTGCTCGACGCGAGTGATGGATCATTCTTTTCCTGGTATCGGCTCATGCGTCAATCGGCGGACCACCGGGTTAACCGGTTATCTGGATGTGAGCTAACGCCCTGAGGCACCCCCACATCTATCATCGAAATCAGACTGCCTGGCCCACGACTCTCGAGAAGTTCTTAATCCTCTTCCCAACCAGATCTTGCGGACCAACTTACTTCTCGTAGAGCCTCTTGATGAAGCCGCTCTTGTCGAGCTCGGCGACGAAACTCGAATCGGTGAACGCCTCAGGTTTATGGTTCCAAACCTCGTTGTCGTTGCGCGTCATCGCGACGTACTCATAGCTGATTTTCATCCCGGGATGATTGGGGTACGGAGTGGGCAGAAACATCTTTGAAAAGATGTCGTAGGATTCGTTAACCAAATCATCGTCGGACGTTTTCAGGTACTTTTTGATGACCTTGATGCCGAAATCGCGATTGGTTTTGAACAACGCGATGCCTTCCAGGTGCGCCTTCATGTAGTTTGTGATCAGTTCCCGATCGCTTTTGATGGCCGCCCGGCGCGTGGTGATTTCCATCCATGGATAGTTGAGCTCCTTGGCCGAATCCCACAGCATGCTGTAGCCCATTTTCCGCGCCAAGCCGTAGCCGGGATGCGACACCGCCGTCGCCTCGACCGCGCCGGCCTTGAGCGCCATGACCCGCTCGGTATCGCTGCCGCCGGTCGTGACCAGAGTGATGTCGCGATCAGGATTAAGTCCCTTCTTTTTTGCGATCGAGCGCACCAAAAAATCCGTAAGCGATCCCAAGCTCGAGACGCCGATCTTTTTGCCTTTTAAATCCTCCGGCTTTTTGATCTCCGGCCGGACCATCAAGGCGTGAACCACGGCGGGCATGGTGTGCGCCAAGATCGCCATGTCGGCGCCGGCAAGATTGGCCGCGATGACCGTCGGCGTGGCGATGGGAATGATGTCCAGATTGCCGCTGATCAGTGCTTTCGAGCCGATCCCTGAGCCCATGACCGTAATCACCTCGGCGTCGAGCCCGTACTTCTCGAACAGCCTACCCTCCTTGGTGACAAAGATGATGATGTTGCCCATACCGACGGAAGGCACGCCGACGCGAATCTTTTTCAGCGGCTTATTTTGCGCCGACACTGAAGCGCCGAGGGTTAACAGCGAAAGCACCACCGCTATCGCGAAATTGAATTTGAATCGCACCATGAAATCACCTCCAATCAAACGATTGGAACACTTGGAAAAATTGGAACGACTGGACTATTTGAATCAAACCATCTGCATATACACATCGACCAAGGCCGGCCGCTTCTCTTCCTTGATGACCTTGATCGCCCGTTCCACCGCCGGCCGAATCTGTTCCGGTTCGGTGATCGGTCCCTCGCCATGAACACTGAAGGTGCGAGCCAGATTGGCAAAATCTACCGGCGGTTTGGCCATCTCCATACCCACGAGCTTGTTTTCCACCGGCCGGCCGCGGTGAATCGCAACTTTTTCTTGATGCTCCACGTCATTGTAGTAAACACGGTTATTGGTCATCACCGTCAGCAGCGGCACGCCGGTGTTGGCGGCGGTCCACAGGGCACTTGGCGTGTACAGCATCTCGCCGTCGCGCTGCAGGTTGACGCAGATCTTGCCCGTGCCGCGGTACGGCAGAGATGCGCCGACAGATGCAGCCGGCCCATAGCCCAAGCCGCCGCCGCCATAGCCGCCGAGAAACAGTCCGGGCTTGTCCCAGGTCCATAGCCGGCTTGGCCAGCCGCGAAAGGCTCCGGCGACCAGTAGCCAGTCTTCTTTTTTCAGCGCTTCCCAAATTTCGTAGGCGAGACGGGGCGGCGCGATGGGCCGCTCATCCCAACGCTTCTTCAAGTCGGCCTGCCAGCGCGCGTGCACTTCTTCATGCTGGCCCGCCATCGCTTTGCGCCGGTCGTCGACCACGCTCTTGGAAAACTTTCCTTGTTTTTTGATCTCCTCGGCGAGGGCGGGGAGAAAGACTCTGGTATTAGCGACGATTGGCACGTCCACCGGCGCCAGTTCCTGAAAGTCGCTGGTCCAGCTGCGAACTACGATATCTTTGAGCGTGACATTGATCACTTTGCAGCCGGGTTTGGTCGCTGGAACGTTGGCGTGCGTGTTTGGATCGGAGCGCACCAGCGCGCCGTAAAGATCGGTCATGTCCAAACCCATGATCACATCAGCGTTGGCGATCAGTTCACGATTTCTGCCGGTGAGATTCAAAGAATGAGTGTTGGGAAAGTTCAAGCGCGCGCCGAAATCGATTACCGGAATCGACAACAGGTCGGCCAGCGCCACTAGACTCATCACCGCTTCGTTATTGCGCCCGACGTAATCGGCAAGGATCACCGGGTTTTGCGCCGTCGAGAGTAGCTGAGCGGCTTCTTTGATCGCGTCGTAATCGGCTTGCAGGGGCGCCGCTGGACGAAATCGTTTCGGATCGGGCAGCGGAATTTCCTTATCGATCGCCGCCTCCTGATCGGTCACGTCGAAACAGAGGTAGACCGGACCGCCGGGATCGCTCATGGCGATGCGATAGCCGCGCATGATCGACGACGGAAAAGCCTCGACTCCCACCGGTTGGTCGTCCCATTTGACGAAGTCGCGCACCAGATTGCCTTGCACGTGCGCGGTGTGAATCCAGTCGATCCAAGGCCGTCGCTTGCTCGAGTTCATCGGCCCGGTGCCGCCCATGACCATCACCGGGGTGTGGTCGCACCAGGCATTGTAAATTGCCATGGAAGCGTGCTGCAGGCCGACGACGTTGTGCACGATGGCCGGCATAATTTTCCCAGTCGCCTTAGCGTAGCCGTGCGCCACCGCCACGGCGATCTCTTCGTGGCAGCAGAGAATCATTTCCGGATTCGGCGTGCGGCCGCTTTCGTAATTCACCAGAGAATCATGGATACCGCGAAAGCTCGAGCCTGGATTGAGCGCGACGTATTCGATGCCGAGAACTTTGAGCAGATCGACGACCAGATCGGAACCATACCGTGCCGGCATAAAACCTCCTCATTTCGATTGAAAACAAATTCGAAATCCGAATATCGAAATCCGAAAAAATTCGGATAAAGCAAATTTCCAATCCGGAAATCCAGAAACCGCCCAATCGAACGACGCTTGTTTAGGAATTTGCAGATTTTACTATTTGGATTTGTTTCGAATTTCGGATTTCGTGCTTCGATTTTTTTTGTTCGTGCGCACTTGCGCATATCATCGCCGAAAAAAAAAGCGCGCCGGCAGACTTTTTTCGTCTACAAGCGCGCCGATCGTTCACATCAGCAAACGCGCTCCTACTGCACCGGGTGGGCTATGTCGATGTCATAGAGACTTTTGACGTTCGAATAAACCAGCTTTTTACGGACGTCCGGCGGCAAGTGGCCGAGATCGCGGTCGATATACTTGCGCGACTCCGGCCAAGTTGAATTGCCATGCGGATAGTCGTTCGACCACATGCAGTTGTCCTGGCCCCACCATTCAAAACTGTGACCGGCGGCCGTGTCGCGGAAGAAAGTGCCAAAGATCTGAGTCTTAAAAAATTCGCTGGGATCCTTGGTGATTGGCAGAGGATTCACGCCGCGGAACCTCCTATAATAATAATCCCACTGCTGCAGCATGAAGGGCATCCAGCCGATCTCATTTTCTACGCTGACGAACTTGAGCTTGGGATAACGCTCCAGCACGCCGTAGAAGATCAATTCAAAGAAGGCGTCGATAATCTCCTTGAGTTTCAAATTGACGCTGCCGCGGTAGGCCTCGACTCCGGTTCTTTTGTTGCCGAACACCGACTCCTTGTGGTAGCCGTGCCCGGTGAGTATGTGCAGGTGAACCGGCAAATCCAGCGCCTGAGACGCTTCCCAGAATTTATTGTAATGCTCCGAATGAAACGGCAAGTCCGGATGCGGCGCTTGCCAGATGATCGAGCCCTTCACACCGGCCTTGGCGCAGCGTTCAAGCTCTTTCACCGCCTCGTCAATGTCGTAAACCGAAATGGCGGCGATGCCGAGCAAACGCTTGGGCGATGTGCTGCAATAATCGATCAGCCAATCGTTATAGGCCCGGAAACAGGCGGCTTGCAGCTTGGCATCGTCCATAGCAAAGTGCGGCAGAAGATACGTCGGGTACAAGATTTCAGCGCTGACGCCGTCGGTTTCCATCTCGGTGATTCGGTGCGTCGGATCCGAACCTCCGGGATGTGTTTGAAAACTCTCACCGAGTTTCAACTGGGGAAAACGCGGCGCTTGGTCTTTAAAGCCCTTCGGTACCCTCTCGACCAAGATCTCAGACGGCTCCATTACATGAGAGTCGGAAGAGATGATTACTTCGAATCCCGCATTATCACCATTAGCCAGCCATAACGTCCCTCCTTGTGTGTTACCTGATTGGTATTCAGTTCTGATGGTTTCTATTGAAGCTGTATCACCGCGCCCCTCGAAGCGTCAAGTTTCGGGCAAGGAGTGTCGGAGTACTGAGTATTGGAATGTTGGTTTAAGCGCATCACTCCACTCCATTATTCCGTTTTAGAAGAGCCCCTCTTTTTCAAGTTTGCGGACGATCCGATCATCGACGATATTTTCCACTTTTACTTTCCTCAGTTGTTCGCTGCTGTTACCCAGTAAGCGGATTACATTTCGTAGCCCCTCGGCATTGGGATAGATACGCCGGTCATAAAGGGTGCGCAGCACGTCGTAGCCGGCCTGGGCATCCTCAGGTTTCGACAGGCGCAGTTCCTTGCTCAAGCTTTTTAGAACCAACGCTCTGTTCGCAGGATTGTTGATGAAGCCAATGGACTCCACCATTGCTCGCAAAGCTTTCTCGGCAACTTCCGGCGTGCGATCGACGAGACTACGCTTGGCCATGACGCCAAGACCCTGATACGGCACGCCGATTGTGGCCAGATCGGCCAATATCCGGTAGCCCTGGCGTTCCATCTGCGTGCCAAACGTGTAGCCCAGATAAGCGCCGTCGACGATTCCTTGAGTCATCGCCTGGGCAATCACCGACTGATCGCCAAGCACTCTAAACTGAATGTTATCGCGCTCGGGGTTGAGACCCCATTTTTCGAACGCCAGCATCGTAAACATCCAGACACCGCCGCCGATGCTCTGCACGCCGATTCTTTTGCCTTTGAGATCCTCCGGCGCGCGAATCTTCGGTGCGACGACAAACGTCCCGTCGAGTTTATTGATGAGACCGGCAATGAACGCCAAATCGACTCCGCCGGCCATGGCGCCGATCGAAGAGCCGGTGGCGGAACCCACATGAAACTGTGTTTCGCCCGAAGCCAGGGCGGACATGCCAACGGCGGCGTTGCGAACGTTAACCACGGTGGCATCGAGCCCATGTTTCTGAAATATGCCGGCGTCGCGGGCGACGAACAGCACACCGCTGCGCTCGTTTAGACCGCCGAACGTAAAGATGGCTTTGTGCGGCGCGGACGCGGCAAAGAGTGGGACAGTAAATAGAAGAATCGTCTTTACGATAGCGGGCGACAGAACGATCATAAGCCTTCGATTCATAGTTTCTCCCAATCTAAAATCCAAAATCGAAAATCTAAAATTGCTCGTCCACTCCTGCATCACGTAAGTTCATCAAGCAGTGCCTTTGCATCTTTCAAATCTGCTGTGTCAAAGCCTTCAGTGAACCAGCCATAAATTTCCGCAAGAAGTTTCCGCGCCTCGTCCCGCTTGCCTTGTCTCTGCCACAGGCGACTCAAGCTCATCGCCGCGCGCAGTTCCCATGATTTAGCGCTCTGGCGGCGCGCAATTGTCAAGGCGTTCTGAAAGCACGCTTCGGCGTGTTCTCCGGCGGGCACGCTCTGCATGAACAGTAATTCGCCTTTGATTCGATGCAGCTCAGCTTCGTAATACCGGCAATCGGTCTGGTCCACTCTCACCAGTGCATTGCTGACAATCTCGAGTCCTTCGGCGGGCTGCCCTGATTTTCTATAGGCATCAGCTAACAAAGCATTACAATGCGCCATCCACCGTCCGGAAGCTCCTCTCGCTCGCTCGATGAAAAAGTTGGACATCTGTTTTATGCCGGCCTGCCATTGACCGTTCTCGGCCAACAGCCATCCTTCAAGGAACCTGACGTTTGCCCGCCCAAGTGCGAACCCCTGTTCCGTTGCCAGCCGTATGCCCTCTTCCATTCGCTCTTGAACTGCCTGTCGCTCACCGCGGTACTGGTGGAACCAGGCGGCAAAGGCCAAAGCAAAAGACATCGTGGCCGAGTGAGATAGCTCGCGAGCCAACTCCAACGAGTCGTGACTTTTTTGCAGTGCCTGGTCCGGGTAACCAAGCAGCCACAGCACTTCAGCTGAATGAAAGGCGCAGCATACTGCAGGATCATGACCTCCATAGAGAAAGGCATGGTGCCTGTGTTTTTCGCGATCGTACAGCTCCAAGCCCTGCTCCATGTGCAATCGCGCAGAAACCAACTCGCCTTGCATAGACAAGTTGGCCCAGAGTTCGTGGTGAGCTTCGAGTAACAACGAAGAATCCCCTGCTGTCTGGGCTAGATGAAGGAGTTGCTCTCCCAGCTTCTGCGCCGTCCTTAACTCCCCTCGGGTGTCATGCATTCTGGCAAGTGCCCACAAGATCGGGAAAAGCTGCGATGTGTTGCCGATCCGCTCGCAGAGTTCGCGGGCCTTCTTATAGTTTTCTTCCACTTCGATTGCCGCAAAGCTTAGGGTGACAATCAACAAGGGGCCGAGGTCGACCCGGATATGAATAGCTCGTCCGATTTTCTGGCGATTCTCCGGTAGATGATTGAGAGCCTGCAATGCCTTCTCGAAGTACGCGATTGCTTCGTGAGCGGCAGAACGGCTCGCCGCTTTCTTGCCGGCCTGATGCAAATATTCTACGGCCTTCTCCCATAGCTCGCCGCGTAAAGCGTGGTGGGCCAGCAGCTCCACGTGCTCACTCAAGCGATCAGGATAAAGTTGTTCGAGAGATTCGACGATCTTCGCGTGAAGCGTCGCGGCGCCGCTCCTGCAGAAGACTTCCGTAAGCCACATCGTGAGTCAGCGCATGTTTGAAAGTGTATTCGAGATCAGGAAACCGACTGGTCTCGTAGAGGAACTCCGCGGCCTGAAGCCGACTGAGGCTCCGGCGAAGTTCTTCTGCAGACTGATCCGCGATGCCTTGGAGCAGCACAAAGGGAATATCCTTTCCAACAACGGCGGCGGACTGGAGAAGCCGCTTCTCTTCCGGCGGAAGTCTATCGATCCGAGCAGCCAACACCGCTTGCACCGTCGCCGGCACCTGTGTGCCTTCCAGTGTTTTTTCCAGCCGATAAGCTCCCTCGCTCGCCCACTAAGAATTTTGTTTCGACAAGCGCTCTGACACTTTCTTCTATAGAAAAAAGCATTTCCTTCGGTTCGGTCGAGCAATATCCGCTTTAGCGGTTGAAGCGCTGCATGGTCTCCCAACAGAGCTGTCAAGAATTCGTCGGCATTTTCAGCAGGGAGCGGATCGACTCGAAGCTGCGTGTAATAGGTTTTGTTTCCCCAAGCATGCTGGTATTCGGGCCGGTAATTAACGAGAAGCAGAAGCCGCGCCGTCGGGAGAGTTTCGATCAGGCTGTCGAGTAAGCTTTGGGTCTCGGAGTCGATCCAGTGGAGATCCTCGAAAACGAGAAGGAGAGGCTGGGCCTGGCTCTCCCGTAGAAGCAAACGCTTGATGGCTTCCAGCGTACGCTGACGACGCTGGGGAGGATCCGATGTCTCCCACGCTGCGTCCTCGACGGGCAAATCTAAGAGCGAGAGAACGGCGGGCAGAGTAGACTCCAAAGCCTTGTCCAAAGTGAGCAGTTTGCCGGTGACCTTCTCACGGATTTTCCGCGCATCGTCTCGATCCAGGATATCGAAGTAGCCCTTGAGCAGGTCGATCACAGGCAAATAAGCGGTGGCTTTGCCGTAGGAGACCGAGCCGCTTTCGATGATCAGCCACCCCTGGGTTCGATGCGAATGGATAAACTCGAAGAACAGCCGTGATTTACCAACACCAGGTTCTCCTACAACACCGACCACCTGACCCTGGCCCGCTCTTGCTTGTTCCAGCGCTTTTTGAAGCTGCTCGGTTTCGGGATCACGTCCGACAAAGCGGAGTGAGTCCGCGCGCGGCTGCGGCCTGCAGCCGAGAACGTACCGGACCGGCGCCCGTAACCTCGTAAACTTCTACGGGTTCGTTGAGGCCCTTCACGGCTACAGGACCGAGAGGCTTCACCTGCACGTAACCCTCCGCCAATCGAAGGGTATCTGGCGTCATCAGGATTGTGCCCGGCGTCGCCATCTGCTCCATGCGCGCAGCAAGATGGGTCGTTTGGCCGACTGCCGTGTAATCCATTTTGAGATCGCTGCCGATAGAGCGCACCACAACTTCACCGGAGTTCAAACCAACTCGAATCTGGATGGGAATGCCCTCGGTCCGTCTTACGCTTTCAGCGTAATCCTTCACCGACTCCTGCATCTTCAGCGCCGCATAACAAGCGCGCACAGCATGATCTTCATGGGCCAGCGGTGCGCCGAACAGAGCCATGATGCCGTCCCCCATGACTTGATTGACGGTGCCTTCATAACGATGCACGGCGTCCATCATATGCTCGAGGATCGGGATCGAGAAGCTTGCGCGCTTCCTCCGGATCACGATCCGCCAGCAACTCCATCGAGCCCTTGATGTCAGCGAACAACACCGTGACTTGCTTGCGCTCGCCTTCGAGCGCATTCTTGGAAGTGAGAATCTTTTCGGCGAGGTGCTTTGGCGTGTAAGCTTCCGGTGACGCAAAGCGCGATTGAATGGCAGCGGCTTGAGCTCCACTGCTTGCCCACACTCAAGACAGAACTTGGCACCGGCGGGAAGCTCCGTGCCGCAGTTGGTGCAGCTGAGAGCAAAACGAGTCCCACACTCCAAGCAGAATTTGGCCCCAGTTGGATTGTCGTGCTGACACTGCGCGCAACGCATCAACTCAATTCCTTCAACTCCGCTTCCGCCCTTTCCAACCACAATCCCATTTCCATCTCCCGCATCATTGCGACGCCGTTGGTGAGATGCACCTTAGCTTGCTGTCGTTATTGCCGGTGCGCTCGATACAGTTTTCCAAGCCCGAGTGGCAGTGCGCGAGAAGCGGGCGCATACCGCGCTCTCTCGGCTAAAGCTATCGCTTGGCTGATAATTTTCTTCGCGCTTCTCGAAGATCCGTCGGCGCACCAACCCGCACGAAATCTCACCGAGAACGTAGAGTGCCAATGCTTCGCGGCCTGTTCCGCGTGATGCCGCGAAAATATCAAGGGCTGGCTGGCGATCAAAGCCGCCTCTTCTAGCTTGCCAATTAAAAGATAACCCTGGGCTAACTGGACGCGCTATCGACGGTTGCGCCAGATGGCTCGCTCGTTCGCCAAGTTCAGAAGTGGCAAAGCCTCGCCAACTCGCCCAGCCACCGCATATGCATAACCGAGAGCAGCCGCCACGCGGGTGAAGATTCTGAGGAATGTTCCATAACCGACAAACTTCCAGGCTATGCTCAAGCGCACCGATCGCCTTATCGATGGCGCCCTTCGCTCACGTTCATATACGCCAACACCGTAATATGCCGTGTAAAGGCTGAACGGATGATTCGCCAGTTCCGCAATGCGAACCGCTTCAGCTCCCATGAGTGGCTGCTTCGGTAAACTCGCCGCGGTCGGAAAGGAGCAAAACCAACTGATAACGCGATCCCAACCGAGGAAGAAACACCAAGCCGAAACGCTCGTAGATCTGATCGCCGGACAGGGACTCAACATTTCTTCTGAAATGGTTAATCGCGCGATCATAGTCGCCTGACTGCATGGATGGGCGCGCCAGGAAGTGATTCGCCTGGACCTGGAGACCGAAATCGCCAGTTGCCGAGGCGATCGCGAGGGCCCGTTGTCCGTTCTCGATCGCCTGAGTAGGCTCATCCCCCGCCTGAATAAAGTAACCACTCAGATAGGCCGATACTTGCCCGAGCCGATGTTGGTCATCGAGAGACTCAGCGAGCACTTCCGCCTCGCGCATGCGTGCTAAAATTTTGGCTTGTTCCCCAAGCGGCAGGAGCGAGCTACGCATGTCGATACGAATATCGATGGCTTGTTCGATCGTCTGACGATTTTCGGGCAGATGCTCGAGCGCTTCGAGTGCTCGCTCGAAGTAACTGACCGCTTCACGGTGCGCCGAACGATCCGCCGCCTTGGCGCCAGCTTGCCGTAAGTACGTCGCCGCCTTCCCCACAGCTCGCCTTGGAAAGCATGGTGCGCGAGCAACTCAACCTGCTCGATCAACCGATCGGGATAGAGCTGTTCGATTGCTTCGACGATTCTGGCGTGCAGCGTGCGGCGTCGTTCTTGTAAAATACTTCCATAAGCGACCTCGTGTGTCAGCGCATGCTTGAACGTGTATTCGAGATCGGGAAACAAGCGCGTCTCGTAAACAAACTCCGCCGCCTGCAAACTGACCGAGTTCGCGCCGAGTTCTTCTTCCGACAGTTCGGCGATCGCTTGGAGCAGGACAAACGGCACATCCTTGCCGATGACTGCCGCCGATTGAAGCAGTCGTTTCTCGTCAGACGACAGCCGGTCGATGCGCGCGGCCAACACCGCATGTACAGTGGCAGGCACCGCGTGCTGTCGCAATGGGCCCGTAAGACGATACTTGCCGCGCTCGCCCAGCAGAACTTTTGTTTCGACCAGAGTCCGGACGCTTTCCTCCAAGAAAAACGGATTGCCCTCGGTACGCTCGATCAAAACCTGCTTCAGCGGCTGCAAGCTTTCGTCGTCTCCCAGATACCGCTTCGAAGCAATTCCTCGGCACTCTCGAGAGCTAATGGATCGATCCGCAGCTGGCTATAGTAAGTCTTGCTGCCCCAGCTATGCGGTATTCCGGCCGATAATTAACCAGCAGGAGAAGCGGCGCGGTGGGCAGGCTATCGATCAAGCTATCCAAGAACGATTGGGTCTCCGAATCGATCCAATGCAGATCCTCGAAGACTACGAGCAAAGGTTGAACTTGGCTCTCACGTAACAGCAAGCGCTTGACCGCTTCCAGGGTGCGATGGCGGCGTTGGAGCGGGTCCAGGTTTTTCCATTGCTGATTTTCCGCCGCAACATCTAAGAGCGACAGTAACGCCGGCATAGCAGGCTCCAGAGTCTTGTCCAGTGTCAGTAGCTTACCGGTGACTTTCTCGCGCGCATCGCGCTGAGTGTCGCGGTCGTGAATTTTGAAATAAGCTTTGAGCAAGTCGATGACCGGCAGGTACGGAGTAGCTTTGCCATAAGAAACCGACCCGGATTCAATGATCAAGCATCCCTCAGTACGGTGCGAATTCATGAACTCATAAAACAGCCGAGACTTTCCAACTCCAGGCTCGCCCATTACGGCGACAACTTGACCATGTCCCTTCCGCGCCTGCTCCAAGGCTTTGCGAAGCTGCTCGGTCTCGACATCCCGCCCGATAAACCGAGTAAGACCTCGACCAGCCGCGGCCTGGAGCCGCGTCCGCGCGCTCCCTGCGCCCGTGACCTCATAGACGTCGACGGATTCGCTCATTCCCTTCACGTTAACCGGGCCAACAGGCTTTACCTGGACATAGCCTTCCGCTAGACGAAGAATATTGGCACTCATCAGGATCGATCCTGGCATCGCCATCTGCTCCATGCGCGCAGCAAGATGGGTCGTCTGGCCCACCGCCGTGTAATCCATCTTGAGATCGCTTCCGATGGAGCGCACCACTACCTCTCCAGAGTTCAAACCCACTCTTATCTGAATGGGTATTCCCTCGCTCCGTCTGACTCCCTCGGCGTAACGCTTTACGGACTCCTGCATCTTGAGCGCCGCATAGCACGCGCGCACCGCGTGATCTTCATGCGCGAGTGGCGCACCGAAGAGAGCCATGATGCCGTCGCCCATGACTTGATTGACGGTGCCTTCATAACGATGGACGGCGTCAATCATATGCTCAAGGACGGGATCGAGAAGCTTCCGCGCTTCCTCAGGATCACGGTCGGCCAGCAGCTCCATAGAACCCTTGATGTCAGCAAAAAGAATCGTGACGTGTTTGCGCTCGCCTTCGAGAGCGCTTTTGGAAGTGAGAATTTTCTCGGCCAGATGCTTAGGTGTGTACGCCTGAAGGGAGATGACATTCGATGCGGCGGTTTGACCGAGCGTCGCTCCACACTGGCCGCAGAATTTGTTGGTCGGGGGATTTGCAGCTTTACAGGAAGGACATAGCCCTTCTAATCGCGCGCCACATTCGCCGCAGAATTTCACCCCGGAGGGATTTTCATGCCGGCAACGAAGGCAGTGCATTCCGATCGCTCGTTAACCGTTGGTTAAGTGTGGCTCACAGGTTTACTCAAGGCCCGGTTTTCTTCATACAGCAGAAGCGGCAATAGCATCAGCGAAAGAACGAAGGCGACAAACGCTAAGACAAAATGTCCGGTGTTTCATCACTCCTCCCGTATTGCGATTACTTCTATCCTCGCAGCAGCACGATTTGCAAGGAAGATTAAGGAATATGGATGCGGATAGGTTAGCTCGGGTCTCGGCTGGATGGTGGCTGGCCGGAGTTAGAGGCTGTGAGGAATGATCAAGTGCTTTTATACGGCCTGTGGCAGCAGAAACGGTGGCTCTCGCGCTCCGCTAAACGATGCTCATTGACATGCGTAAGCATCGTGCTCGCGCCAACTGTGAGATGTGCTAATGGGCGACGCTTAAGGGCGCAGGAATCAGGCTGGGACCATCAAAGCTGATCTTATGCGGCGTAGAGTTGCTTTGATGCCATTTTCAGGATTGTCGGAACGTCGGGTTGTACTGGCGTTGATATTGGCTGTCAGGGTCGGCGCAAGAATTTTCATCAACGTGACTGGTAACGCGCTGGTAAAGCGATAGTTGGCGGCCTCGCGTCCCTGCACGTAAGCGGTGATCACGCCGAAGTAGCGGTCGCCGATATAAAAGGCAAAAGCAGCGGTACGATTGGTTGCCCGCGAAGAAATCACGCCGCCGTAACGGTTGAAGGTTTCATACTTGTTGTCGCCTGATCCGGTTTTACCGCCGACCGTGAGCAGTTGGCCGTCGGCCAGCCTGAAAACTCCATTGAGACGCCGTGCCGTGCCGTGCTCGACCACATCGGCCATCGCCTTCCTGACGCTACGAGCTACCTCCGGGGCCAGCACCTGTACGCCGATTCGCGGCTCGGGTTCCATCAGGGTTTCATAAGGGGTGCTGCGGGCGAAGTGAATCTTGTTCAGACTGAGGCTGCGCTTGCGTTGCCCGTCGTTCACCAGAATGCCGATCAGTTCCGCCAACGCCACCGGCCGATCCGAGGAGTTGCCTAAGGCCGTGGCATAGGAGGGCACCATCGTTTTGAATGGAAAGCCGAGCCGCTGCCAGTAAGGAGTCATGCGCGCGAACGCGTCGCGCTCAAAACGTATTCTCAGCCGGAGATCCTGCGCCTTGCGGTTGCGCGGCGTGAGCAGCCAAGCCGATCCTGTGCGCCGGGCCTCAGCGCTTTTATTGTAGAGCTCTTCCCAGGAAAGATTAGAGTTGCTGCGGAACTCGCTAGCGCACCAGAGATCCAGCGGATGTAACGATAACAGGTAAGCGTAATCGACCAACGTCAGCCGCGGGTTGCGATAAGCCCGGAACAGCTTGCCGACCACTTCGCCGGTCGCCTGATGTTGGTTCTGCGCCAGCCATGAAGCCAGCGCTTGCTCGTCTGCGCCGATGCGCCAGGCAAAGAAGAGGATCGCCAGACGCCGTTCGGCATTCCCTTTGTTCCCTAGCAATCGGGCGGTAATCTGTTCCGGAGTTTGACCACGAAAATTTTGATAGGCTCGGCGCAAAGCAGCGCGGGATTCTTCTTCGGCAATCCTCGCCAGCATGGCTTGTCGTTCTTTGTTATCCGGATCGCTGAGCACGGCATCGGCATTGTATCCAAGGCGCGCCCGGTGATAGCTCACTACGTCCCGCATGAGGCGAATGAAGACTAAGTTGGTAGAGTTCCTGAAGGCGTCGCGCAGCAGCAAAATCTTGCCGTTATCCTCACGGTCGAAGTTCTCGAAATGGTGCAAACCGCCGCCAGTGAAGAATGCTTCAAAGGGGCTGGCGGAATAGCGGCGCTCCATGGCGCGCTCAAGAAACGGCTGTAGAGCAATGCTGGGTTGAGTCTTTAACGTTTCAATGGCCCAACTGGTGAGTGGGTCACGAGCCTGGCGCATTCTCTGGGCCAGCTCTTTTTGATCCAGCGGAGAAAGCTCTTTGTGGAGTTCGGCTATCACCTCGAGGTAATGTGTCAAAGTTCGCAGCTTGGCCGTGCTTCCCAATTCGAGTTTGACGCTTTTGTTGAAGTCGAAAGGCGCGGCCAGGTTATCAGCCTGCACCCTTACGAAGTTCCCATGGCGTGTCGGTTCGATCAAAAGGAAAGAATAGATGACCCGCTTCGGGTCGGAATTCTCCAACAGCCGTTCACCGTTCAACCCGTAGGCCTTGATCGTCTCCGGAAGCGTAAGAGATTGCAGAAACTCAACAACTTTTTTCTGCAATGGAACATCGATGGTGCTCTCGACCTCGACATGCAAGCGGTTCAGATCGTATAGATTAGTAACCCCCAACAGCTCCGTCATCGTCATCCGTATCGCATTGGCCGCCTTGTTTCTGCCGGAAGAAGGCTGGGGCGGTACGGGACCATGGGACAAGAACTGTATTGGCGTCTCTTGAACGGCAGCGGCAAAGTCGTCGTCAATGATCCCCTCGCGCGCGAGCAACTGAGTAAACTGATTCACTTTGTGCTCGAGCGATCCCCGTTCCTCGACTAGGAATACCGACGGCGCCCGAACCGATATGAGCAACGTCAAAACATGCTTATAGACGCGCACCTTGGGAATAGTGATCCCGGGGGTCCGGAGCGCGCGGACAGCATCCGCGAGCTGCATGCCGAACCAGGCGTAAAGCCCTTCTCCCAAGCCGTGGATCTCACCGTAACCGGGTGCCGCGGCGAGCGGAACGGTATTGAAATAATCAACAATAATTCGGTCTCTCCAGGCGCGGGTGTTGGGGCCGGCGCGGTAAGCCTTCAAGCTGGCGCCGACGATTTGCCGGAATTTGTCCAGCGGCGAATCGGTGCGGCCGTGCGCCGAATGACGGAACTTCTCCAACTGCACCGCTAACGTGCTGCCACCTTGGACTGGAACATCCAGGTAGAGTTTTGAACCCAAATAGAACAAAGCCGCTTTGAAGAAGCGGTCCCATTCGACTGCGGGGTTTTGACGCGAAAAATTAGGACTGTCGAGATCGCGATCCTCGAGAAAAAGCAGTGTTTTAACCAGTACTGGCGGAATGTTATCGATTTTCTCGAACAGGAATTCGGATTGCGCATGGCGAAAGAGCGGTACGCCGGCGGCGCCGCGTATGTCGATGCCGGTCTCCGGCGGCTCGATATAAGGCGGCGAAATGCCTTGGCTGATTAGATTGACCATGGTCTCTGATTGTCTTGCCTGTTGGCTGACCTGGAAACCTTGCGATAGAAGCCGGCTCTGAAAATCGGCCAACTTCGAGTAACCACGACGATCGTCGAAGGGTGCCGGGGCAGGAAACGCGATACTTGACGCCGCTCCTTGCGCCAGCTCAAAGGAGAGCCGTTCGTTGGTGCGGGTAAAAATCCACGCCTGAACGATCGAAGTCTTGAACTCGATGACGATGCCGGCAGCCAGCAACAGCAATGAAAGCGCGAGCCATAACCATACCTTGAGCCGTCTCTTGGTTAGCACAGTAGAGAACCAGGAAGTGGACGACGAAACCTCGGTTAAGTCGATGGGTTTGCTGTTCATTTGGGTGAGCGAAAGAATGATAGCATAATTGTTAAAAAATCCTAACTCGAAGTTCGCGTTGGATAGCATCCGGGCTATGGCACCCAGAGTTGTTCTCGGCGGGGGTTAAGGTCGTGTTAAATGGTGTTGTCGGAATGCCCGGAGGGAGATGTAATTCTACAAGCGTCATCGCTATTCGCGAAATGCTTGCAGCTCAATTCCCATACGAAATATGTATCTAAACTTCGCTTGTAGACGTCGCTCAGTACAAAATAAAAAAGTCCGGCGAGAATCACCCCGCCGGACTTCTGTACAAGCGTAACCGGCTAATCGGCTCAGTCGGCCAGCACTCCCTCATCTCTGCCGCCGCCGTGCTGATAAATAATTCGCTTGCCGGTCTTGTCATCGATTTCGTTGCGTTGGCCGCCGGCCTTGGCAACATCCTCAGGCGTTGCTTTGTGACTGTTGCCCAAGAGAATCATCGGCTCGTCGTGCGGGTTGGATCCTTCATAGTATTCGTGGGCGGGTATGCTGATGATCTGACCCGCAGAAAGCTCATGCGTTTCTTTGAGGCCCTTCATCACGCCGCGGCCGCTGAGAACGTAATAAGTTCGATCCGATGGATGATTGTGCATTCTCTGCACATCTCCTGGAGGGAAATATAGGATCCATGTTTCTAGATTGTCCCTGCGAAAAAGATCCAGGCGCCGCTGTCCCTTTTTTCTTTCCTTCGCTAACTCGAAAACGTCCTTCGTCTCCATGATGACCTCCTTTTTAGTTGCAGGTAGTTTAACTGCACTTGCTTATCCGCGACTCTATTCCCGCGCCAAGCGCGCTGTCAATATGGAGCTTGCCCGCAATTTATTTGTCTGCCGCACCCATCCGTAATATAGAAAGGTGAAATCACCGGCACAGGAGAGCTCGCATGGAACTCGCAAAGCTCAATGTCATGTATGGACACCTTGAAGGAACCGAGGGCAAGTTTGCGCGCGACCCCTCCGGCTACCTGTCCATCGATGCCGACATCTATGAAAAATATGGACTGGATGTTTCATGGCGTCATGTGCAAGGCACGGAGGCGCGCTATCAGCAACTCGAAAGCGGCGCCGCTCATATTTCAATGGTAGTAGGCCGCGCGTCGCTGCAGCACTTTCTCGATACTAAAAAGACCCAACTGTTGGGTTGTGTCATGAATAGCTGTAGCTATTACCTAATGACAACTCAGGGGATCAAGACGATTAGCGAACTGAAAAATGAAACGATCACCTGCCGGGAAGGTCCTGCCCGGGGCGTGCCGTTTGGACGATTGTTGGAAGAAAGAGCCGGCCTAACACTCGGTAAGGATCTGACTCTTCAGTTTACCGAAGGCGACCAGGACGCTTTCCGGCTTCTGTTAGGAGGCCAAGTTCAAGGCGCCTGGCTGCCGCGCCCGTACGCATTGATTGCAGAGGAGGAGGGATTCGTAAGGCTTAACGAAGGGTCCGATATCGTTGACGACCCGCTGCCGATAACCATGGAAACGACGGCTTCACTATCACGAGAGCGCGCCGACGACTTCTCTCGATTTGTCCAGGCACATCGCGAAGGCATCCGGTATTTGCGCACTCATAGAGACGATACCCTGAGCCTTTTACAAACCCGCTTCGGGCACTCGCCGGAATTAGCCGCGAAGACGCTCGACGAATATTTAATTTGCATGGATGATCGCCTTACCGTGGACTTCGAGCATTTACAAAAACTGGTTGCGCAAATTGCGCCGAACATTCCAGACGGCGCGCAGCAGATTGCTTCGGAGTGGATTATCCCGGGAGCGCTACGGATATGATAAACAGCCGTTCAGCAGTTCAACCGGCGCACAGTACGCCCCAATCAACGGTCAACGACAAAAAATAGGCGCGCTGTCTGACGTTGAACCATTGAACGTTTGAATAGCGACGTAGGCGCGGTTGAACGGATTAACATTGGCCGTAGCGGTTGAACAAAAGTTTTTACCAGCTACATATTAGACAATTACAGAAGGAGGTCACTCATGCCAGGTATCATCGATGCCGATACTCATATCTCAGAGTCCGAAGCGATGTGGACCTTTCTCGACAAGGACATGTACCATCGACGGCCGGTGCTGCTCAAAGCTCCGGAAGATACATTGTACGGGCCGCGTAATGCTTTCTGGCTGATCGACGGCAACATCTTTCCCAAGCCCAATGGCAAGGGTAGTTTCCGTTTGATTACCCCGTCGGCGTCGAAGTTGGAATCATCCCGGGGCGATATCCATTTGGCTTACCGGGAGATGACCGATATTCCGGGCCGTCTCAAGGACATGGACAAGCTCGGCGTCGACAAGCAGGTAGTATTTCCGACATTGTTTCTGATCTACGTCACCGATGACACAGCCTTGGACGTGGCGATGGCTCGCGCTTACAACCGGTTTATCGCGCAGGCATGCGCCAAATCCGGCGGGCGCATGAGTTGGGTGGTGGTGCCGCCGCTCCATTCGGTAGAAGAGTCGGTGAAGGAAATCAAATGGGGCAAAGATAATGGCGCTGTGGGAGTTTTCTTCCGCGGTATCGAAGGGTTCAGGACCCTCGACAATCCTTACTTCAACCCGATTTATCAGGCGGCGAGCGATACGGATCTGCCGGTATTGATCCATACCGGCGCGGGCTGCCCGCTGTTTTTGAATCTCTTCGATGTCGAGCGCAATCATACGTTCGGCCACAGCCGTGTGCAGCCGCTATTCGCGTTTCGTGACCTGATTGCCAACAAGATTCCGGAGCAGTTTCCGCGCCTGAAATTTGGCTTCATCGAAGCATCCGCCGGCTGGGTGCCGTTCATGATGCACATCATCAAAAGATTGTTCCGCGAAAAATGGAAATTCTCCTCGGACCAGGACATGTTTCGCGAGTATCGGATCTTCGTTGCCTGCGAAGCGGATGAGGACGTAAGCTATATCGCTCAATATACCGGCGAAGATCATCTCCTGATTGGCTCGGACTACGGACATCAGGATCCTTCCGAGGAGCGCCAGCTGGTGGCGGCGATGCGCGCCCGGGAAGATATTCCACGCGCGCTCACCGACAAGATCTTCTTCGATAATCCCAAGGCGGCTCTATCCGCTAAATTGAGTCGCGTCTCAGAATCGTAGGTCATCCTTTCTATCACCCGCTCTCTCATCGGAGAGAGCGGGCGCCAATCGGGAGTATTCAATGAAAAAGTCGGTGAATGTGACGAGGGTTTTGGCCCGGTGCCTCGTTGTCGCTGTAGTCTGT
The DNA here is from genome assembly GCA_963745835.1 of uncultured delta proteobacterium. Classification (GTDB taxonomy): domain Bacteria; phylum Desulfobacterota; class Binatia; order UBA9968; family UBA9968; genus WHTF01. Next base: position 509,434 of record CAVUZH010000019.1, on the reverse strand, counting down.
TCGATAATGTCCTTCGACCAGGATCCGGCCGGCGCTCAGTCGCTCCAGGTCGTCAATGTGGCAATACCCGCCAAGAGTTTTCAAATGGTGATCTATCCGATCGCACAGCAGAAGGGCTACATGAGAGAGGAGGGCATCGACCTGCGGGTGATTTATATCGCCCCGACCACCAGCATCCAAGCCATGCTCAGCGAGGATGTTCAATTTACCGGGGCGGGTTCGAGCGCTCTGGTGAGCATCGCTCGTGCGAATGCGCCTCTCAAGGTGGTCCTGGCGACCAACGATCGTGTTCTGCAATGGCTCCTGACCCGTCCCGATCTAACCCATCCGAAAGATCTCAAGGGCAAACGGATCGCCACAACCGGCGTGGCGGCGATCGCGACCTTCATGCTCAAGCAGATTCTCAACAAACACGGGCTTGATGGAAACAAGGACCCGCTCTATCTAGACGTAGGCCAGGGAAATCAATTGACGGCATTACTGGCGGGCACCATGGACGCGGCGGTGCTCAGCGTCGAGCAGCGCTACGTCGGTCTCGACAAGGGCATGCGGGAGATGTTCTTCTTCGGCAACGAAGTGAAAAATTCCTGGGGAACATTGTCCACCACCGACAAGCTCATCAAGGAAAACCCCAAGATGATCAGCAGCTTTGTTCGCGCCGCTCTGAAGTCCTTGCGCTACATGCGCCAGGACAAGGAAGGGACTGTCGCAGCGATGATGAAATTTGCCGGTGTTTCACAACAACAAGCGACCCGTGTTTATGAAGACTTGATCGGCACGTTTACGCGCAACGGCGCCGTAGATGAAGAAGCGCAGAAAAATGACCTCGATATCATCCGAGAAGTGGTAAACGCCAGCCAACCCGTGCCCAGCAATCGAGCTTACGATTTCACGTTCGCATTGCAGGCCGAGCAGCAGCTGAACAAAACGGCTTGGAAGCCGTAAGTCCGTGATTCGCCGTTGAGGAGCTGGCAACATCAGCTCTGTAGAAACTCTAATCCGTAAGGCTTATGCGGATAATTTCAAATCATTGGAATGCTCAGCGGTATTATCATGCCGCTCTTCAATATTCCCCTGATACTCCGAATCATCCGTCGCCGGTCCTCCGGAGATATCAGAATGGTTTGGCTGATCGGCGTCTGGAGCTTGTCATCGCCATGCTGCCGTCAAGCTTGCAGTCTCCGGATCCAGTTCTAGTGGTATTCGGGATCACCAACTCGCTCTTTTTCTCGGCAGTCTTTTTCACGGTTCTCTACTTTCATCGGGACGTCAAAAGATCGAACAAAGCCGGTTTGTGAACGTGGATGAACCACTTCAGAATTTAAAAGCAGCTTGCTGATGGCGCATGAATGCACCACGCTGAAGCGCGCCAATTTTCGTTTCTCCATCTTAAATCCCGGCGATCCATAAACTCGTTCGGAACTCCCTGATCATTTTCCACGCGTCAACGCATTTTAATTCTGGTGGGAAGACTGGCAGTTAAATCTTTCACCGGAGTTTAACTCCGCTTGCGCACGATATAGTCTATCTTGGTGGACTCCTTACAAAAAAGAGAGACGATGAAGGCCTTTTCGAACACGTCCTTAAGCGCATTACTGATCGTAAGCGTATGGCTTTCCGGTTGTGCCGAGTGGGGATACCGGCAGATGAATGATCCTGCCCGAGATCCTTGGCAAAAACCTAAACAGGTCGTCGAAAGGCTTGATATCCAACCAGGAGCGCGAGTGGCGGATCTGGGCGCGGGCGGCGGTTACTTCACCTGGTATCTGGCTGCAGCGGTTGGACCGCAAGGAAAAGTTTATGCGGTTGAAATCGACGACACCGCTTTGGCGATCATCGAGAAGGAAATGAAGTCCCGAGGAGTAACGAATGTCGTGCCTATCCGCGCCGAACCCGATGACGCCAACCTCCCTGAGCCTGTGGATCTCGTGTTTAGCTGCGATACCTACCATCATATGCAAGATCGCGTAGCATACTTTCAGTCACTGGCACGCTACCTCAAGCCTGACGGCAAAGTGGCGATCCTGGATTTTCACGCCGAAGGGTTTTTTTCCGGTTTGCTCGGCCATGGAACGACAAAACAAGAGGTCCGACGGGAAATGGAATCCGCAGGTTACCGGCTTGCTGCCGATTATGACTTTATCGATCGCCAACATTTCCAGATCTTTTCCCGCGCTGATGTAGCGAGGACGACCGCTTTGCTGCCGCAGGGTGCGCAATCCTACTCTGTGACCGTGGCACGTTGATATTCACGTTTAGGTCGGAGATTACGTCTTGAATTGGCCACGGCGTCCGGCAGATCTCGCGCGTGTGTATCTAATTTTTGATTTGCCTCGCGGACGGGATGTCCATTTGGCGACCTCTCCTTCGTCAAGTAGATAGAATCCGGGTTGATACCCTTGAACAGTTCGGGCCTGATATAAAAAAGGAGGCACGAAAATGCGCTTTATGATTTTGGTAAAGGCGAGCAATGAATCCGGAGCAGGGATGATACCGAGCGAACAGATGCTTACCGAGATGGGCAAATTCAATGAGGAACTGGCGAAAGCCGGCGTGCTGCTCGCGGGTGAGGGGCTGCATCCGAGCTCCAAGGCCACGCGCATCAAGTTCTCAGGCGATAAAAGAATCTTAATCGACGGGCCGTTTGCCGAAAGTAAAGAGCTCATAGCCGGCTTTTGGATCTGGCAGGTGAAATCGAAGGACGAAGCGATCGAATGGCTAAAGCGCGCCCATTCGACGACACCGAAGTTGAGATTCGTCAGGTGTTCGAAGCGGAGGATTTTGGCGCCGAATTAACGCCGAGCTTAGGGAGCAAGAGGAGCGCCTCCGCAAACAAGTTGCTGAAAAAACCTAATAGCTTTGCCGCTTCCGGCTTTTGTCAACATACTAAACTGTACGACTTCGCTCTTAGACCGCCTCGCGCTTGCGCCTGAGAATTGATGGCGGGGGCAGAGTTTCAAACAACAAGAATAGGAATCAAACATTGAAAAGTTTTGCAATGCGCAATCAGGAAAAAGAAAGGAGATGCCATGCAAGTCCAAGTCTACTTATTTTTCGCTGGCAGGTGCGAGGAAGCAATCGACTTTTACAAGAAGACTCTCGGCGTCGAGGTCATGATGCTCATGCGTTTCAAAGACAGCCCTGAACCGCCACAGCCGGGCATGATTCCACCCGGTTCCGAGGATAAAGTCATGCACACTTGCCTGCGCATCGGCGATACGATGGTGATGGCCTCCGACGGCCGATGTGAAGGCGCACCCTCTTTTCAAGGGTTCTCTCTATCGCTTACGGTGGCGGATGAAGCTGAGGCGGATCGGGTCTTCGCCGCTCTCGCTGAAGGTGGGCAGGTACAGATGCCGCTAAGCAAGACCTTTTGGTCGCCCCGTTTCGGCATGCTCTCCGACCGCTTCGGCCTCGGCTGGATGGTCAGCGTCGCCGCTCAATCGTCTTAAAGCTTCGCACATCCATCAGCCGCTTGCGGGCGCTGCATCTTCCGACTAGCGAAGGAGAGCCAACAACTAACAAGAAGCCCGATCCTCAATAAGAGATGATTGTCTTGACGCATGCGAGCGCCGGTGATACCCGATCGTTTGACGGATTACGGAGGGAACCATGTTGAAAGTGAAAGGCTTGCTGATCGGGTTTGCTTTCGTTGTCGCATTCGCGGCAGAGGCGCTCGGGCAAAGCCTGCCCAAAATCCGCGCTGCCTATACTTCAATCGGCATCCAATTCGATCCGGTTTACATCATGAAGGAACTCGAGCTGCCGCGGAAACACGGCGTCGACGCTGAAATTCTTTTTGTGCCGGTGAGCTCGCGCGCGGTTCAGGCGGCTCTCGCCGGTGAGATTCAGTTCATCACCAGCGCCGGCGTCGCCAACATCAACGCTAATGTCAGCGGCGGCGACTTCGTCGGTCTCACCGCGACTCTCAATACTTTCGTGTTCAAGATTCTCGGCAGTCCGGAAATCAAAAAGCCCGAGATGCTAAAGGGAAGAAAAGTCGGTATTTCCCGGTTGGGCGGCGCCAGCGATTTCTCAATCCGCTATGCGCTAACGCGTTGGGGCCTGGTTCCCGACAGAGACGTGGCGATTATTCAGGTGGGCGGCGAGCAGGAAGAGTTTCTGGCGCTACAAAACAAAGCGGTGGACGCCGTCGTTTTGTCCGAGCCTTTCGCGACACTGGCCCAGCGGCAGGGCTCGACCATTGTCGCCGACTTGAGCCAGCTCGGCGTGGCTTATTCGATGCACGGTTTTGGCGCACGAAAAAGCTTCATCCAGGCCAATCGCGACGTCACCGTCCGATTCATGAAGGCCTATCTCGAGGGAATCTTTGTCTTCAAAACCAACAAAGATGTCGCCTTGAACGTGCTGAAAAAATATACCCGGCTCGACGATCTATCCCTGGTGCAAGTGGCTTACGACGAGATGTCGCAGCGACTGATTCGCCGGGTCCCTTATCCGGACCGCGAAGGAATTCAGACCATCATCGATCAACTCGCCAAAACCCGGCCGCAGATGAAAAATCTCAACCCCGGAGACTTCATCGATCCGTCGATCTTGAAAGAAATCGAGGACAGCGGCTTCATCAAAAAACTTTATGGAAATTAGTTGTACGGTTCGACGACGACTTCATCAAATCGATTCCACTCACGATTTACGGACAAGTTTACAACACCGTCTGTGATGACGGATAGATGAGTCTCTCGACAAGTCTGCACTTCCCGCTAAGTAAGGTTCGGAAAAAAAATTTACGATTATCATGTCTCACCCCCGCAGCGAGCGCTTCCAAAAAATCAGCCGCAATCCGGCTTGACTGATTGTCGCATGCAGCGTTATAGGTTCCGAGTTCATCGTGGTTGAGGGCCCCCAACACTTCAAAGTTCGGAGGAACGATTTAGATGGAATGGAAAGAAGCGCTCCCCTTATTGCAAGAAAATCACACCGGCGTCGCGATCAGCGTCATGCCCAACGGCCGTGCGCAGTCGACCGTCGTCTCGACCGCCGTATTGGATGGTAAGGTCGGGTTTGCATCGCGCGGATGGACGGTAAAAATCAAGAACATTCAGAGAACGGGCCGGGCGACGATCACAGTGATCAAGCTCGACACGCGGCGCTATGTCACCGTCGAGGGCCCGACCTCCATCGAGCCGTGGCAAGACACGCCAGCGCATATCAAGCGGCTGAAGGAGCTCTACACGGCCATGGGCCGCGCCCCCAAAGGAACGGACGAGGAATTCGCCAGGCAGATGCGTGAGGAAGAGAGAAATCTGGTTCTCATTACCCCCGAGCGCCTTTATGGCAGTCTCCGATCAGGCGCCTAACGGGCCGCTGAAAAACATCGATTAGCTTCGTTGCGTCGCCCCACTAGATCGGATCCTGAAGCGTGTCATGCTCGTGTGGATTTTCACGGGAAACGATCACGGTTCGTAGCGCGTCCCGTCTTTGGTTTTTGAGCAACCCGCAAAGGCTTTTTCATCTCTAAACGGAACGGCTCAGTCAAGCGGGTTACAGCTTGATTTTGTTTTGCAATGATTTCTCAAAAAAAGACCTCCGTATTTCGCTTATAACGCACTATCTCAGTTTAATATGACTCCCGGTATTCCCCTTTTCGGCTCTGATCGCCGGGCTGATCAACGTATGGGTAGCGACCCACTCATCTCTTCGCGCCCTTTAAAAGCGCATATCTTAAATCCGGCGGTTCTCCCTCTGGAGAGGCACAGCTGCCCAATCAGCAACTCGGTCTTACGACCATGAACAAGTACGGCCTCACTGTGCGTCGCTACGCCTGAGGATTCCTGATAGTCGATGCATTCTTTGAGCATATGAAAAATCACGCCCAACAGTTTGTTGGCCGCCGCCACCCGGTCAATCGGCTTGCCTCTTCTTTTAAGCACCCCAAATAATGCTACGCTCAGGCCTTTACCCCTTCGCGTATACACCAGGGCGGCTTGGATCACCAGAGAGCGCACCATGCGATCGCCTTCTTTGGTGATATGTCCATGGCGTTCGGTGTCGGCGCTCTGGCGCACCCGCGGCGCCTACCCAAAGTAGCTGGCCAACTTTTTCGCATTAGAAAATCGAGCAATCTCGCCAATCCAGCAGCTCATCGCCACCGCACTCACCGCTCCCACCCCCGGGATCGTCATCAGCCGCTTAGCCGAGCCATCTTCAAGAGCGATCTTCATCAACTCCTTGTCCAGTCCTCCAATCTGCCCATTGACAAACCCCAAAAGCTCCACATCTTCTCCCACAATCCTCGGAGCATAGCCGCTGAGATCCTCGGCTCCCGAGACTTGGGGTTCGGCCCGCTGAAGCTTGGCTTGAGGATCGATGTTTCGCTTGGCGTAAACCGCACGCAGTTCGTTGATCACAGCGGTTCGTTGACGCACCAGGCGCGCCCGGTGGGTCAGAAGCTCGCGAATATGACGTTGGTTTTCAGGAGGGATCTACACCGCGGGAAGCAGATCGGCCTTAAGTAACTTGGCCAATATCCAAGCATCGACCTTATCGGACTTCAATCGCGCTGACCGAACGCCTTGTCTGCTTGGATGCGACCAAAACGCTTCGTGGCCAGTCTTTTGCACTAGCTCAACCATCCACCACCACGAACCCATCGCCTCTACCGCTATCTTGCTCCCCTCGGGAAGTTTCTTTAAAATCCGTTCCACCGTCACAACATCATTCGCCAAACGTAACTGTGAAGGAGATCGGCTTTCCCTCAACACAGCCAATTGTGATACGTACTTGTGTAAATCGATACCAACAAAATGTTCCATCGCTGGCCTCCTAAGGTTTTGTCTCCGCCGGTGTACCACAGCCGGTCGCGCGGAGGCCATTCCGTTTATAAGATCAGCAACCTGATAGCGTTTCGCCGCGTGGCTCATGCCGTCTCGAGTTGGTTGCAAATTTAGCCGCAAACCGACGCGGCAAAAGCTGCTCATCGATAACGGCATCATCACCGAGGCCGATTTTCCAGTGAAGATCGCATATCTCATCCCTCGCTTGATCCCCGGTATAACCTGATCCCGGGTATAAGTAATCGCGATCGTTTCACGATCTCTGTTTCTCAACGAGCTGTAGGGTAATCGGGGTGAGATTCTCGTTCAGACAGACTCTCTAAGAACAGCAAGAAATTCCGTGGCTAGCCGGGAAAAATGCTTATCCTTATGATAGTTGATGTTTACCGGATACTTCAGTTCCAGATCGCATAGTCTTTTGTCAATAGCAAACCGGTTTTTACTTCTCTTTCGACTGTCGATCTGGCCATGATCCATACCCCTAATCCGGCACCAATCGCAGTCTTAACTGAATCCATCGATCCGAGAGATACCCTCCGATTGAGCGGTATTCCTTTTTCTGCAAAGCAGTTCTCAATATATGTCTTCACCCGTCCATCGTGCGGCAGAAACAAGCGCATTTCTGAGATCTGATAAGCCGATACCTATCTCCTTTTCTCCATGGGGTGTTTGGGTGGTAGAACAGTACCAATCTTCCTTATAAAACGGTTCTTCCACGATTTGAGGTGCGACGGGATCGCCTACGACGATTGCAAAATCAACGTGGTTCTCAAGAACCCATTGTTCCACAGCATCGCTGCTTGCCACTTCCATCAAAATCTCTGTTTGCCCGTACAACTTTTGAAACGTTGCAATGGCCAGAGGAATCTTCTAGCACTTGGTACTTTACTCCCACCCACTACCAGCCGGCCGGTTCTCAAGTTCTGCAGATTCGCCATGTCGGCGTGCAAGTGATCAACCAAGTCAAGGATCTTCGTCGCGTATTCTCGTAACATCATTCCTGCTTGGGTTGGATGGATCTCTTGCCCAAGACGATCGAGCAATTTCACCCCGAAGGTGGTTTCGAGTTGACGAATCTGCATGGAAACCGAAGGCTGCCTTACGTTGAGGGCGGCCGCGGCTTTGGAGATACCGCGCTCATTGACGACCCGCAGGAAGACCTTGAGAAGGTGAAGAGAAGGAATCGAGGGCATAAATGAATATCTATGGAATCATCAGATTTAATATATTTGATTTGATGATTCAATTCTGGCAATCAAAAACCATTGAGCCACTAAATACGAGGAGAAACTTAAATGCCTACACTCCGCGCAAACGACATTAATATTTTTTATGAGCTGCATGGGGATCGTGAGCCCCTTGTGCTTCTGAGCGGTACCGGTAATTCCGGTGAGCACTGGAAGTACTTTCAACTCCCTGAGCTTGGCCATCACTTTCAGGTGGTCACCTGGGATTTCCGGGGCACCGGGCAAAGTGACAAGCCCGACGCGCATTACTCAACCCGAATGTTTTCTGAGGACTGTTTTGACCTAATGCAAGGACTGGGCATCGCGCGCGCCCACATCTTAGGCCACTCTATGGGAGGACGAGTCGCTCAATGGTTGGCGATTGACCACCCTGAAGCTGTGGCGAGTCTGATTCTATCCAGCACCGGTCCAGGTGAAGTCAAGGGATACACCTTCGAACGAGGCCTTCCCTTTGGAACCTGTGCTCAAATGATGGAACAGGGCTTTGACAACTACATGCGCGATTTCCATGAGAGCAAATTCATGTTTCCTGCGGAATTCGTTAAGGAACATCCCACGGCTGTAGGTCGTCTTAGGGACGCCAATCTGAAATATCCAACGCCTGCGCGCGCCTATCTGAGGCATATGCTGGCACGTCAGGAGCACGAAACCAGCAAACTGCTGGACAAAATCAAGTGCCCGACTTTGCTCATTTGCGGCGCTGGCGATATCCATATGTCAGGTACATTTTCGCACGTAGCTTCCTGCCAAGCCTTGCTGGCAGGAATTCAAGTAGCCGAATTCCAAACTGTTGATGGCTGCAATCATGGATATCTCTGGCAGAAGCCTGAAGTCGCAAACGCCATTTACCTTGACTTTTTAAACCGTCATCGGATGAAGAAATCCGGTTAGGAATTCGGTTATGTGTTGCAAGAAAGTTATTAAAAACTTTATCGCCGTAGCTATCCTCGTTTCTCCTGTTCTAGTCCAGGCACAACTCAAAAGAGTTCCAATTGCATTTAGTTCCATAGCTGTCGTTCAATCCGGCATTTGGGTAACTAAAGAGGCCAGGCTTCTCGAAAAATACGGCCTCAATGCCGACTTGGTCTATGTGGCGAGCGGGACCACGGTCTCGCAGGCAATGATTTCCGGAGAGTTCTTGGCAGGGCTGGTGGGTGGCTCCATTGTAACGGCGAATGTAAGCGGTGCCGATTTCGCCATTATCGGAGGAGTTGTTAATCGGCCCAATTTTTATTTGACCGCTCATCCATCGATTAAAAAATTAACCGATCTCAAGGGAAAGGCTGTCGGTATTACGCGCTATGGTTCTTCAACGGACTTTATCATCCGGTTCCTACTGCAGAAGTCGGGAATGAACCGGACCGGGAGGTGAAAATACTTCAGATGGGCGGCCAGCCAGAGATACTCGCTGGAATGAAGGCTAACACCGTTCAAGCCGGCGTTACCGGATCGCCGACAGAGTTCATGGCGCGAAAGGCCGGATTTATCGTTTTGCAGGACATGGGTAAGATCGGCGTTGAATTTCCGATCAACTCCCTCGTAACCACGCGCTCTTTTATTCGCAAAGACCCCGCGACGGTGAAAGGGATCTTAATGGCTTACACTGAGGGGGTAGCGAGACTCTTTAAAGATAAGGCATTTTCCCAGACTGTTTTCTCGAAATATATGCGTGTCAATGATCCGGAGATCCTCGATTCCGCCTACGATTATGCAAAGAACTTTATTGAGCGTATCCCCAATCTACCTTACAAGGGCTTAGCAACGCTCATGGGACAACTTGCCGAGACCAACCCTAAAGTAAAAAACTTCAAGCCCGAAGATTTCATCGATTCGAGTTTCTTTTCAGAGTTGGAGCGAAATGGGTTCTTCAAATCGATGAGTCAATAGATCCGGCGCAATATATCGACAGAAATTAACAGGAGAAAATTATGGAAATAGAGCGAAAGCTAAATGCCCTCGGCTTGGAATTGCCGAATCTTCCCCAGCCAATTGCGAATTACATTGGATTCGTCCGAGTGGGCAGCCTCATGATTATCGGTGGCAATATTGGCAGGATCAACGGCGCGCCGCTCAAGTACAAAGGAAAAGTTGGCGCCGAAGTAAGTTTGGAGCAGGCTTACGAGTTGGCACGTTGCTGTGCACTCAATCACCTGGCTATCATCAAAGGTGCGCTAGGCGATCTTGATCTGGTTCAACGCATCGTTAAGGTCACCGGCTATGTAAACGTGGCTCCCGGTTTTGTCGATATCCCTAAAGTCATAAACGGTCAATCCGATCTTCTCGTTCAACTGTGGGGTGAACGAGGCAAGCATGCACGGGCAGCTATAGGCGTCGCGTCTCTAGGCGCCGGTGCACCAGTAGAAACTGAAATGATGATCCAGACACTAGATTGACTTGCTCCGATTCAGTAAAAAGCGGAGCAACAAATCAATTTTAAAGGATGAAGCATCGGCGCGAATGAGGTTGAGTCGGATGAACGAAGACGAGGAGGCTAAGGTGCTTACGCTTAAGTTTGCTAGTATGTACTATCCATTTTTTGGAAAACTCCTGGACGGACATTACGCGTCCGATGGGATTGAACTTACGTGGAATTACGTCTCCCCGCCGCACTTGATCTTTCGCCAGGTCATAGAATCAGCTCCATATGATCCCGCTGAGATGTCCCTATCGACTTACACAATGCTGAGGGACCAAGGCTGGGACAAATACGTCGGGCTTCCCATTTTTCCTTCTAAGCGATTCCGTCACTCTGCACTTTTCGTAAAAGCCGAGAGCGATGCAATCAGCGGCGAGCAGTTCAGAGGGAAAAGAGTTGGTATGCCGGAATATGGCATGACGGCGGCAGTGTGGGTAAGAGGAATGCTTCGGGAAGACTTCGGGGTGAATCCGGCAGAGATCCATTGGTTTACTGGAGGAGCAGAACACCCTGGACGCGTGGAGCGGGTCGAACTTCCCGCGGAGATTGCAGGTCGCATTCAACCTATTGGGCAAAACGACACTTTGTTTAAAATGCTGCTGGATGACCGTCTCGATGCAGTGATGTGTGTTCACAAGCCTGAGCTTGCGCAAAAAAGCGGGTCTCTTATCCGGTGCCTGTTTCCAGATTGTAAAGAGGTCGAGAAAACATATTATCTGAAACACCGGATCTTTCCAATAATGCACATGCTGGTTTTGAAGAAGGGGCTCCCCGGGGACGGAAGGGAAATAGCGAGCAGAGTCCATCGGCTACTTCAGAGTTTAAGGCAAGATTTCTATGAAAAGGTGGCAATCGTGAGGAGGAATGCTGTCTTCCCCTGGTTTGATGAATATGTTGAGGAAATTGCAGAGATGATGGGAGATGATCCTTGGGCACATGGAATTGGCAAGAATGCCCGTATACTAAACAAGTTTCTTGACTATTCTAACAGTCAGGGACTGATCCGTAGAAAGCCCGCGCTTGAAGAACTCTTCATCGATTTAGATGACTGAATAGAACATGAAGCAGACACTACTATTTACGTTTGGTGTAGGTGTTTTTTTTCTCGTCTTTCTGCTGCTCGGTTCTTATGCTTTGCCGGCAGAGCCGAAGAGGATTACATTCGTTATTCCACCATCGGCCCGATGGCTGCCGCGTTGTGGATGGCAAAGGAGATCGGCGCATTTGAGAAATATGCGATGCAAGCCAGTCTCATATATATACCGGCCGTGCCCGTGCTGTGCACCGCTTTGTTGGCGGTGATCTGCACGCGTGGATAGCCGCTGTAATGCTGTGATCAACGCGTTGTGAATAGAGCTTCAATCATTGGCGTCTCCGGAACGCCAATCGGCCTTATCTCAGCCCTGGGTGCCGCCCCCGATTGACAGAATTGAGGATTTGCCGGGAATGACGTTCGGATTCACACGCTTCGGGGCTTCTCGGTTAACCTAACGAAGATCCTGCTGAGAAAATATTTGTTTGAAGACGCTGTGAAAATCCGCCTGTTCGGAGGGCGGACCCGTGAGGTTGCAGCCGCCTTCCAACAGCGCGTCATCGAAGGTACAGTGACCTCAGATCTGGTCGTAGATCCAAATATTCCGGCGAAGGTGCTGCTGAACTTGATTGACTTAGGCATCCCATATTCGATGAATATGATTGTGGTCTCACGCGACTACTACAATCAAAATAGAGAAGGCGTGGGAGGCATGATCCGGGCATACGTCGAGGGTGTGGCCGCCCTGCATCATCTAAAGGTAAGGCGTTGATAATACTGGCTAAGTATTCTCGTCTCGATGACCCGAAGCGAATCGAGACCTTATATGCGGACGCCACTACTTATCTGGACCGGGTGCCCCGGCTAGAAAAAGAGGCAGTCTATACCATACTTGAATTTATGGGTAAGAAAGGTACTTCGTTGGAAACAATCGTCGATAATTCTATCGTGGACCGCATGGTTCGTGAAGGATTTATGGAGAAACTTTATAAAAAGCCTTGAGCTTAGGTTGTCGATTGAAATTTCGACACGAAAATTTCAATGAGAAAATACTCATGACGCCACTCCGATGCATATGTCGTCCTGCTTTCGCAACAGAAATCACGTCGAGTTAAACTTTCAATTAAATTCTATAAGACTTGCTTCCTGCGTGCCGCTCCGACCTCGACCGCTTTCAACCAGAATCGGTGGCCGATTTACACCGAATACGAAGGAGAAGGCGCTAGCTCAAGTTGACCCTAAATGCCCCGCGCTCTGATGCCAGCAAAGCAAATTGAATCAGTAAGTTCGCGCTGCGACTTATCGTCTCTTCCGCTGCCACGGCGCAGGCCGCTGGCAGCCTGCCACCCGGCGACATGCGTCAGTCGCGTAAGAGATACTCTCCCGAAAACTTTACCTGCTCAGCTTCCGGCAACGGATGATAGCGCGCGCCTTGAACATCGCGGAAAAGCCGCTCCAAACCGAAATCACGGTACAAACCCTCACCGCCAACGATTTCCATCGCTTTGGTGACAACGCCTATGGCGGCGTTGGCGACGTTGGTCTTTCGCGCGAGAATGTCATGACCGTTTTTGTCGATGGCTTCGAACTCGTAATTGTTGGCGATGCGCAGCATGTCATTCAGCTGAATCTCAGCGGCCATCAGATCGTTGTTCATTGCACCGATCAAAGAGGGCACCTGCGGTTTCCGAGTTTTTTTCCGTCGGAGATGGCTAACCGATAACTCCGCCGCCTTTTGCGCGATGCCCACATAGACGGACATGATCAGCGGCATTGCCACCGTTAGCACAACATTCCAAACCGGGTGATAGGCGCCGCGCGGCCGTCGCAGAGCGATGGCGGCTTCGGGTACGAAGACGTTCTCCAGTTTGACGGTATGAGAACCGGTGCCTCTCATGCCGAGCGCGCGCCAGTCGTTCAGGACTGTGACTCCCGGCGCGTTCATCGGCACCGGAAAGTGCAGGACCTCATCCATGAACGGCGCGCTCGTGACCAGCATGTCGCCGACCGCAGACTGGCTGGCGAAGTGTTTTTGGGCGCTGACGACATAGCCCCCATCGGTTTTGTTCATCGAGCCGTTGGACTCCAGCCAATCGCCGGCGCCTGTGCTGACGAGCACGAGCTGGCTTTCGGCGACCTTCTTAAGCAAGGGCTCGCCGCCCTGACCGTGTCGGTATTTCCAAACTGTGGCGGCGATGAGATGCTGGTGCATCGAGAGTGCCAGCGCGGTGGAGCCGCAATATTGGGCAAGTACGCGAAGCATGTCTGAGATCCCACGGTGCGAGGCGCCGCCGCCACCCAATTCTTGTGGAATCGCCGCGGAGAACACCCGCCGCTCCTTCAGCGCCGCGTAGTTAGCGCCGACGAATGTGTCCTGCTCATCGTGGGCCGCAGCGCGGGCGGCGAATTCCCGGCCCAGACTGTGAGCAACCTCGGTCCATTGGGATGCGTTCGAATAGTTCATAATTGGCTCCTTAAAGATTTATTCTGCTGCCAAAGATAAAGCGGGGCAGAGAAAGATGCTTTGTTTGAGAGGCCAGATGTTTGACTGAGCGGCTCTTTCCAGCAGGTTGCTGAAAAAGCCCATAGGCTTCGTTGCTCTCGACCGATTGCGCGTCAACGTGCAAGAGCACGCCTCCGCTTATCGATCTTCGCGGGCCTCGCCTCTGGATCTTTTTGAGCAGCCTGCAAGAGGTCTGTTTCACTAAGCCGCGAGACGCCACGACCAGGAATTTCTTTACGGTAATGCGCCGGGGAGGTGCCGAATTTTTCTTTGAACGCCCGGCTGAAATGCGAGAGGTCTTCGAAGCCGCAATCCAAGGCGACTTGCGAAACGTTGAGCGCGGGATTTTTTAACAGCACGGCTGAATAGTCCAGTCGCTTTTGCAATAGCCACTTGCCCGGGGATTGGTTGTAGTACTTGCGGAAGTCGCGTTTGAACGTCGACAGGCTGCGATGGGATAATCTTGCGAAATCTTCCAGCGCCAGATTGTAAGAAAAATTCGCCTCCATGATTTGCGACAGCACAGGGGCATCGCTTTTGAGCAGCGATTGAAAGTAACCGGCGAGCTCGGGATTCCTGCCCCCCAAAAGTATGCTCACGATCAATTCCTTGAGCTTGAGCGTCAACAAAGTTTCGGCCGGCTTTGCCGTCCCAGTGAAATAGGCCAGCATGGATTGAAAATAGGCGGCCAAAGTCACATCGGCATTGATTAGAATCGCGGCTTTTTGAAGCGCGTTGGCGTCGCGCCGGCTGCTCAATTGACCGGAAACTTCTCTGACAACATCCCGGATGAAATTATCCGAAACGAAAAACACCAAAACGCAGAAATCGTCCTTGAAATCCTGGTAGACAACGGCGGCGCCTTTCTTGAAAAACAAAGTCTGGCCCTTTTCTGCTATCCAAGTTCCGTCAGTAGTGCGCCAGGTTTTTTTGCCGCTCAGCACATGAACAAAATAATCCATCGGCGTCCACACGCCGGCGGCTTCCTGTTCAATCGGGCACTTGTATTCGACGAAAAGCAGCTCCCCGACCACGAACTTATTGAAGTGCAAACTCGTGCGAATCGTGTCGTACGTATTCATCATTGGGATCATAAAGCCTCCACCAAGTTACGTGTCTCCTGCAAAAGTCTCGGCGCATCCCATCTTGCTATTTTGCCGGGTGCTTTCCAAGCGCCTCGACGGCAATGGAGCACTATCCTTATTGTGTCGCAACCGTGCACAAGGATAGTTCCTCAGCGGCAACGCCAGCCAAACTTGACGCCAAGCAGGTTACAATTGTATCTTCATTGTAGAAACCATTGGGAGGTCTGTCATGCACGTCCGAGTCCAAAAATGGGGGAATAGCCTAGCTGTGAGAATTCCTAAACCCTTAGCTAAAGATGCCGAGGTTAGGGAGGGAACCGTTTTAAATTTAGCGGTATCCGGTGGAAAGGTTGTGGCCACTCCGGTCGAACAAAGAAAATTCTCCCTCAATGAACTCTTAGCGAAGGTGAATAAAAAGAACCTGCATCGGGAAATTGATTTTGGTCGGCCTGCAGGCGGCGAGATTTGGTGATGGCTCGACGATACGTTCCCGCCCGCGGCGAGGTGGTTTGGATCACGCTTAATCCACAGGCGGGGCACGAGCAAGCGGGGCGCCGTCCTGCACTGGTTCTTTCTCCTTCTGCTTACAACGGTAAGGTCGGCCTAGCGATCCTGTGTCCGATCACAAGCCAGACAAAAGGGTATCCGTTCGAGGTGGCGATTCCTTCCGGATCAAAGCTCGCCGGAGTGGTTCTTGCCGATCAGGTGAAAAATCTCGATTGGCGCGTTCGAAAAGCGGAGTTTATATGCAAACTGCCGCGAAAAACGACAGATGAGGTTTTGGAAAAACTCGGAACGTTGTTAGCTGCCGAGAGTTGATCAAAGTAGGCGTCGGGTTCGGACCGCTTCCAGCGATATTCAGATCACGGAGGAAATTATGCGCATCGCCATAGGGTTACCGAGTCGAGTATCCTCCGCTTCCGGCGCAGTGATGCTCGAATGGATCACCCGCGCGGACCGCGGGCCCTTTTCGAGTGTCGTGGTCACCGATCGAGTGGTTTCCCAGTCACTCGAGCCGCTTACGGTCCTGGCGATGGCCGCCGGAGCGACCCAACGTATAGGTTTGATGACGAGCGTCGTGATTGGGCCGACGCGTGAAACCACGTTGCTTGCCCGTCAGGCCGCGACGATCGATGTGCTTTCAGGCGGCCGGCTCACTCTCGGCATCGGCATTGGCGTGCGCGACAACGATTATCTTGCCACAGGGTTTGACTTTCATCGCCGCGGCCGCCGCGCCGAAGAGCAGTTGCCAACCCTCCGCCGGCTGTGGTCCGGCGCGGCAATGTCAGATCAAATCGGAGCCATCGGGCCGCGGCCAGCTCGCGCCGATGGTCCCGAACTGCTGATCGGCGGTTATGTTCCCGCGATCGTGCAGCGTATTGCCAAGTGGGGCGACGGTTACATGGCTCCGGGCGGTGGCGAGCCGGAAAACCTGCTCAAGACATGGCACCAGATCGAGGACGCGTGGCAAGAAGCGGGCCGCACCGGAAAACCGCGTTGGGTGGGCGCGACCTATTATGCGCTCGGCCCCAACGCTCGGGATCATGCGAGCCGCTATATCAACGCAAACTACGGCTACAATCCCGACCTTGCGGCGCGGCGCCTGAGTACCTTGCCGGCTTCGGATACCGCCGTGGAAGAGTCGATCAAGCGGCAGGCCGACATGGGGGTCGATGAATTCATTCTGCGGCCCTGCGCCGACGAGTTGGATCAAATGGACCGCCTCGCCGAAATAGCCGCCCGCACGATCTAAGCAGCCGGTGCCGCTGGAGATTGAATAAATGGTTGCAACGTTTTGAAGGTTTGGAACGACTGGAACATTTGGAACGTAGCGAAGCGATGGAACGACTGGAACCCGATGGCTTTGAACAGCTTAAACGATTTGAACGCAACCGCTTATGGAACCTGCGGAACGTTTGGAACGCCCGGAACCAGTTGATAAAATTTAAGTATGCACCTTCCCGTGAACCCGCCGGTCTTACCGATGCTTGCCAAACGGGTCGGCGAATTACCGCCAGGCGTAAACTGGATTTTCGAGCCGAAATGGGATGGATTCCGCGCCCTGGTGTTTCGCGACGGAGACGAGATCCTGCTCCAGAGCCGTGACGAAAAATCGCTGAACCGCTACTTTCCGGAATTGCTCGAGCCGATCCGAACGCAGTTGCCCGCTCGCTGTGTTTTTGACGGTGAAATCGTCATCACCCAAAACGGCGCGCTCGACTTCGATGCCTTGCAACTGCGCATTCATCCCGCTGCGTCGCGGGTAAAGCTTCTTTCACAGGAGATCCCGGCATCGATCGTGTTGTTCGACATTCTTGCCGAGGGAGACCGGGATGTGCGCGGCATGGCGTTCAGAGATCGTCGCCGAATTCTCGAATCGCTGGTTTCATCCGCGGCGCCGCCAATACACGTCACCCCCGTAACCAGCGAATTAGGGGTGGCGCAGGACTGGTTTCGTCGCTTCGAGGGCGCTGGTCTCGATGGCGTCATTGCCAAACCGGCTTCGGGAACCTATGAGCCCAACAAGCGGCTGATGCTCAAGATCAAGCACGAGCGCGAGTGCGATTGTGTGGTTGCCGGCTTTCGTTGGCACAAAAAAGGTGAGCGCACCGCCGTCGGCTCACTCTTGCTCGGACTCTTCGACGATACCGGCACGCTGCAGCATGTCGGCGTTTGCGCCAGCTTCACCGACAAAAAGCGACGCGAGCTCGTGGAATTTCTCGCGCCATACCGCCAGAACGCGCTGGTGGCCCACCCCTGGAAAGGTTGGGCCGAGCAGGAAGCGACCGGCGGTGATGCCGAGCGTCGCATGCCCGGCGGTCAGAGTCGCTGGAGCGGAGGGAAGGATTTGTCCTGGGAGCCACTCCGTCCCGAACTGGTTGTCGAAGTCGCTTACGATCACATGCAGGGCAACCGCTTCCGCCACACGGCGCAATTTCGCAGGTGGCGCACGGACAAAAAGCCGGGCGACTGCACGTATGACCAGCTCGAAGTCGTCGCACCAGAAGAGCTGGCGGTGATTTTTGCCGGCGGCCGCTGAATTTAGCAGCTTACTCGACTGTCATACTTGCGAACATATCCGCGGACGCGGTTAGCTAGTTTATCTGCCGGATTAAGGGTCGCGCTACGCTGCACTGTAATCCAGATGCCTGGAATGACAACTATCGTCGTTGTCACTTCGACTGCAACTTGCTCAGTTCTGCTGCAAGCGCGGGAGGCACCGTAACCGATTTCTTATTAATGAATTGATTAGTGTACACATCCTTGGGCGGACTGATCTTCATTAGATCGGACATGAGCTTGATCTGAAAGGCCATCCGGTCCTCTTCCATGTAACCCAAGCCTTTTTCCTGCGAAGCTGTCGTCATCATGGCGTCGATAGCGAAAAGGAGCGAAAGGCGGGCGGATTCCCGGTCCAGTTCAGGATTGGCCTTGAGCGTGATATCGAGCGCGTCATCGGGGTGCGCAACGGCGTGAGCATAGCCTTCCATGGTGGCGCTGACAAAATTAGCGACCGTTTTCGGCTCCCGCTTGAGCAGATCATTATTCGCAACGAGACCGTTGCCGTAAACCTTCCAGCCAAAGTCTTCCCAACGAATGAAATGGAGCTTTTTCCCTTCTTTCCGGGCGCGAATTATCAACGGTTCATCAAAGCCAGGGCGAAATCCGGGAACCCAATCGACCTGGCCGCTGAAAAACACTGCGGGCTTGGCAGCAGCCTCCACCGGAATATGGGTCGTTTTGCTGATGTCGATTCCCGCCAGCTTGGCGAAGGCGGGCCAGGTCACCATGATGGCAGCTCCGGATGCCTCTGCGAAAGTCTTGCCCTCAACATCTTTGGGCTTGCGGATTCCTTTGTCTGCAAATGACAGGATGCTCTCCGGAGCCTTGCCGATGATGACACCGACAACGGTTAAGGGCAGTTCTTTACCACGCGAGATGATTGCCGTGGGCACATTCACTTCACCAAATTGCGCGGTTCCGGTTGCGACTACTTTCGCGGTGTCGCCGCTGCCGAAGCCGCGGTTGATGCTCACGTCCAGGCCTTTGGAGGAGTAGAAGCCTTTTTCTTTGGCGACGAAAAACCCTGCATGAAGCCCGCCAACGACCCAGGCCAATTGAACCACGACTTTCTTGCTCTGCGCTTCAGAGTGAGGCGGAAAACCGGCTGATACGGCGACTGTGCAAATCGTAGCCAGCATTGCGCATAAAGTTTTTTTCACGACGGCCTCCTCCTGTTCGCCTTTGTGTTCTCGATAACTGAGAAACTTTCGTTGGACGTAAGCTATCACCCTGATTTCATCCAAGTCAAAGAAAACGGTGCCTTGCTAGAACATGCGCAGAGCATTCGCTTGACACATTCGCTCCGACCGCCTTATGATCCGCGGCGTTTCCGCTTTATAGAGAGATGGGTTCTCACGCCTAATCAGGCAGTTCGGAGGGTGCGATGAAACGCTTCGTCTGCGCGCTGTTATTTCTGCTGGCGTCGATAGCTAACGTTCACGCTCAGGCGCCTTTCTATCAAGGAAAAACCATCCGCATCATCGTCGGTAATCTCGCCGGCGATGCCTACGATCTGTGGGCTAGAATCTTCGCTCAGCACATGGGCAAGTACGTTCCGGGAAATCCCACGTTCATCGTGCAGAACATGACCGGAGCCGGCGGAATCATCGCCGCCAATTACGTTTACTCCGTGGCGAAGCCGGACGGGCTCACTCTGGGCACATTCGGGCCGTCGATGTACTTCGACCAACTGGCCAAGCGTCCCGAAGTGCAGTTCGATTGGGCGAGATTCTCGTGGATCGGCACGCCGGAGCAAACGGAATTCATCCTGATCATGAGGACCGACACGCCGTATCAATCGATTGAGGATGTGCGCAAGGCCGCGCAGCCGCCCAAATGCGGCGCGACGGGTACCAGCACCTCGGGTTATTACATGCCGAAATTTCTGGACGAAGGGCTGGGGATCAAGTTCAACATCGTCAGCGGCTATCCCGGCGGCGGCGAGATCGATCTCGGCATCGAGCGCGGCGAGCTCCAATGCCGCAATTTGACGATCAGCACCTACTTCGCGCGCGAGCCGTTTCTGACCTGGCACAAGAAAGGCTTTGTCCGGCCAATACTACAGACGGGAAAAAAAAGAGATCGTCTGGTTCCTGATGTTCCGTCCATTTATGAATTGATGGACCAACTGAAAACACCGGAGGAAACCCGGAAAGTGGCTACGGTGCTGCTCGCACCCGCGGTTTTCGGACGACCGATGGTGGCGACACCGGGCGTGCCGCCGGATCGTATAAAAATGTTGCGCGACGCGTATGAACAGTCGCTAAAGGATCCCGCTCTTCTCGAAGAGTTGAAGAAACGGCGATGGTCGGTGGATGCGGTCAGCGGTGAAGAGTTGGCCAAGCTCGCCAAAGAAGTGGTATCCCAGCCGCCGGACGTGGTCGAACAGATGATGAAGTTGCTGGGGAATTAGCTCTGATCACATTCCCGCCGAGACTCCACGCCGTTCCCGCGAGCCCGGCAAGTCGCCCCCTTCGAGGGATGGAAGCGTGGGCCGGCGTGCGATCCGCATTCGTCTTGCCAAAAACCTGACTGCGGCCCCCGCAATCAGAAGTCCCGCCAACCAACGAGCGAGGATGGTGATGCCGGCTCGATCCAGCTCTGGCCACTCGACTTGCCACAGCACATCACCTCTCTCGATCATCCAGTGCCAGGCAGTGTGAGCCACGATCGCCGAAAGGATAATCATGCCAGTGGGTCCGACGAGCACGCGCCGCAGAAGAAGCGCAAGAAGAGGTAGCGTGAGGATGAGGACGAGTATTTGTCCAATCTCGATCCCGACATTGAACGAGAAAAGCGAGACCACAAGATGTTTACCGGCAAATTGTAAGTTCTCTTTCAAACCATAGGAGAAGCCGAAGCCATGAACCAGGCCGAAGATTGCGGCAATCATCCAACGCCCGCGAAGGTTGACACTCAGAATATTCTCAATCGCCATGTACAGAATCGATGCCGCGATGAGCGTCTCGACCAACGGTGGGAACCACGCGCCCGCCGGAGCCAAGTCGTAGGCTGAGCCGAGCAAAGTGATCGAGTGACCGATTGTGAACGCCGTGACGATGCGCAGGATCTCGCCAACGCGTCGCACCGGGATGAGAAGACATAGCAGGAAAAGCAGGTGATCAATGCCGCTTAGAATGTGCACAATCCCGAGCGTCGCAAATCCGGCGGCAGCCTGATACCACGTCGGGTTGAGCGCGACTCGACCCGAACGGCTCGTAATCATCATCGCGCGCCCCTCATCAGTGAGCGGCAGATACCGAATCGCAAACTTGAGATAGTTTTTGAGCTCGGGCGCGACCGCCGTTTGAATCATGAAGTGGGAATTCGGCGAGCTGATGGAATACGCGAAGTGGGCGTCAAGGTATCCCTGGTCGACAAAGATGCTCGTGCCGGATGTTATCGGCCGAGCAACGTGAGCGACGGCATCCGGGTAGCTCTCGAATGAGCGGTCCGATGGCAAGGTCAGGCGACCCAAGGCACGGGATATCACCAGCGGCCGGCCCGCTTCCCAGATCGTGATCTCGCGGCCGATCTGCGTCAGCGCCTGCTGGATTGCGGAGTCGGCAGCGGCGAGGTCGATTTCGCGACCACTCACCGGGAACTTGACCGACTTGAGGATCTCGAGCGGTAACCGTAAGACTAGATGAGCCTCGCGCGAGTCGATCTTGACGAACGCATTGATTAGGCTCTCCATCGTGAACTCGTGCGCGTTCGCCAGCCGCGAAATCCCAACCGGACATAGCCCCGCAGCAACATAAAGGCTTAGCGCAAGTGCGTTAAACAGAATCCCGCGGCGAAATGCCATCACGACGTACCTCCAGGTGGAGGCCTGCCGGAACGGCCTTCGCTTCCGGCAGGCGAAGCGATCCGATTACCTCACCGGATCGTAATGAGGCAACAGCTGGTCCGGATTGCCGGCTGGAGTGAAGACATGGAGGTCGTTTCCTTTGCCGCGCCGTGGCACGAACTTCTGGATCCTGCGGCCGCCGACCGTCTCGGCGATGTACAGGTTGCCTTTCGAGTCCGCCGCTATGGTATGCAGAAATGTGAACTCTCCCGCATTGTGACCGGGACGTCCGAAGCCGGCGAGGATTCCCTGACCGGGCGTCGCAGTGAGAGCGCCGCCTGCCAGAGCAGCCAAGCGGTTGAAGGTCCACACGACCTCGTTGCCGCCATCGGCGTTAAACATCAACTCCTGCCTTCTGTCGGGAGAAAATTCGACATCCCAAGCCGACCCGGCTGTTCCTATACCAGGGGTGCCGGTTCCGGGGATCACGGGAATGACCTTTACTAGGTTACCTGACTTGTCGAACACCTGGATGCGATCCTGGCCACGGTCGCAGGTGTAGACGAGTCCGTCGTTGCCAAGAACGATGCAATGCGGATGGCCACCGCCGCCAGCCCCGAACTGACCCGGACCGGTGCCTGAGCTTCCCCACTGTCGGAGGAACGCGCCGGAGCGATCAAAGACCGCGACACGGTGGTTGCCATAGCCGTCAGCGATGTAGATGTCGCCGTTGGTCGGATCCACGGCCATATCGGCCGGCTGGTTCAAGAGCGTGGGGCTCGAGTTAGAACCCGGCGCGCCGCATGCACCAGTTGGCGAGTCGCAGACTCCCCTCGTGCCGATCTGGAGCAGCAGTTCGCCTTTGCGCGAGTACTTCTGAACGATGCCATCGCCATTGCCGGCAATCCAGACATTGTCCTGATAATCGACGAAGCAACCGTGGACGCCGTTCGGCAGAACCGCCGCCTCACCCCATGCGTTCACCACGTTGCCGTGAGGATCATACTCGAGGACAGGCGGGGACGCGACTGCGACAAGTGTCTCTGGCGAGACCAGACCGTTGTTGTAACCACGATTGACCGTGAAGATGTGGTCGCGTGAGTCGACGCAACTCCCGGCGACCTCACCCGTCACCCAGGGTTTACCGCTATCCGGATCATTGGGCAGCGGTTTCGGCCAGAACGGATCGACAACGTATTGAAGAACTCGGGAATCCTTTCCGTCCATATCGCGCAACGGATCTGCGACCCCGAGTCCAACAATGAGAGTGAGCAGGAGAGTGCCCACATAGACCCATCGCCAAATTCTCATAGCGACCTCCTTTGCGGGTTATGCTGAGAGGAATTGCTTTAGAGCCCGACGCGGAAACTGAAACCCGCTCCCTCAGCCGCGTGCGAGCCGGCTATCGAGAATTCGATAGCAAGTCCGACAAAGGAAACGTCCGCTCGTGTCTAGCGTGATGTGGAAGCTATTCAGTATCTCGGGTGCCGGCGGGTGTCCAATATTTTTTTCTTATGACCCTCATTAGGTTGTCCTATGACGGTCGGCTGTTTCAGATTTCGCGGTATGGAAGTAAGAGACGGACGGGTGGCGCGACCTATGACAGTCGGCCCGAGTTCACTCCGAACGCATTGAGCAACGGAGTTGCGATAGGATTTTGCTTTTGATGAAATTCGTCATCGGTGGTCAGCGTAGACCGGGAATTTTCAATTGTCTTGGATCGCTTTAGCACGCCAGTTCATTCCTGCGAATTTACCAGCCGACATCTACGACTCCCGTCGCCGCAGTCTGGCAAGAGCTCCTATTGATGAAGTGAGGATATATCCTTCCAAATTGCCTCAAGCGCCCCACAGCTTTTTGCTCGCCAGCGCAGCGCCTTCGGATAGCGCGCGCAGCTTTGCCCAGGCGATCTGGGGATGCACCCGGCCGCCGAGACCGCAGTCGGTTCCGGCTATAACATTCTCGCGGCCGACGATGTTAACGAAGGCGAGAATACGATCCGCCACCAACTCGGGATGCTCAACGACCGGGGTTGCGTGGCTCACCACGCCGGGAATGAGAATCTTCCCGGGCGGCAATTTGATATCCCGCCATAGTTTGTACTCGTGCTCGTGGCGCACGTTGCCGGCTTCGGTCAAGTACGCCTGCGCTTTGACCTTGAGCATCACATCGGCGATGTCGCGCAAGGGGATGTCTGTCGTATGCGGCCCATGCCAGCTACCCCAGCAAATATGATAGCGAATTCGATCCTCCGGAATGCCTTCCAATGCACGGTTGAGGGCTTCCACCCGCAACATCGCATAGCGTCTGTATTCGCTCACGCTCGGTCGTGGGTCCAACATATCCCAAGCGCCAGGCAACCCGGGGTCATCGAGTTGCAAGATGAAACCGGCCTCTATGATCGCGCGATACTCTTCGCGCATAGCAGCGGCGATCGCTTCAATGAATGCCTCAGCTGTGGCGTAGTAGCTGTTCTGACCACGACAGAACATCTCCAGGCTGCCGGGAGCGATGGACGCGACGAATGCCTCTTCGATGCCGGCTTCGTCCATCGCCGCTCGTAAGTTCGCGAGGTCCCGGCGCAGCGCTTCATGTCCGGTATAGGCGATGGGTTCCGCGCACATTGGACGGCTGGCAGCGGTGCTTGGAGCTCCCAGTCCCGTGTCGGCGTAGAACTCGGCAAATTCCCGTTGTTCCCAGCGCACGCCGACGATGCGCATGGGCGCTCCCGGCGCCGCCGTATCCGGCGCAACCGCTTCGGGCGGAGTTGGAATGAAGCCAGAGACACGGTTGAAGATGTAATTGCCCCAAGCGCCGCGATCAGATGCCGCGCGCATGGGCTTGCCGAATTCGCCATCGTTGGGAATATCGATCCCCACCGTCTCCTGAGCGAGCACCACCTCCGCGACGCCGGATCGCAAGCGCGCCTGCAGCGCGTCTTCCGCCGAAGCGCTGGTTTGCTTCGACCACATTTCGCGCAGATCGGCGGGCCGCGGTAGACTGCCAACGTGCGTGGTCAGAATTCGATCGGTGCTTCGTCGCATTTCTCTATACCTCCAACTTGGATCGTAGCCGTCACGCTTGCGTATTGAGTTATCGCTAAATACGACGTAACCGCAACTACCCGATGTGTCTATGTCTTCGCGAATTCCTTTCTTGGTCGTTGAGACCGGTCGAGAAATTCTTCAACGGACAAGAAAGCTCAGCAGTCTGTTACGACTATAGTCAGATGGAATTGGCTAGTTTTTGGACCTACAGCGAGTTTTTAAGATCCAGCGCTTCGACTCGCTTGATTCACTTGATTACTCTGTCCGCCAGCGCCAGCACATCAGTGGAAATCATGACACCGATCTGCTTCGCTGTTTGAAGATTTATTGCGAACTCGAACTTGGTCGGCTGTTCTACAGGGAGATTGCCCGGGTTGGCGCCCTTAAGAACACGATTGACGTAGTACGCGGCGCGAAAGAAAGAATGGTGCAGGTCCGGGCCATAGCTCATCAGACCGCCTTGCTCGACAAAATCAATGAGATGGAAGATACCCGGAAGGCGGCTGTTTGCCGCAAAGTGAACGATGTCGGTTCGGCCGGTGCTCAAGAGCGCGTCGGTGACGGTTACGACGGCATCGATCGTCCGGGGTCTCAGTGATTTGAATGCTCGATAGATGTCTTTGGGCTGGCGCACCTCGCGCGAAATCAAGGTTA
This sequence comes from uncultured delta proteobacterium, assembly GCA_963745835.1. Classification (GTDB taxonomy): domain Bacteria; phylum Desulfobacterota; class Binatia; order UBA9968; family UBA9968; genus WHTF01. The sequence continues at coordinate 483,799 of CAVUZH010000019.1, read as the reverse complement.
TCCGCAATCGATTCGCTGCAGCGTTGCTCTGCTCCCACTCATTGATGTTTCCCGCGTTGGTCGGATTCCACAAAACGACGAAACGGGATCCCGGTACGACGCGCTTGAGCAACTCCAGCCGTTTCTCTGCCAGATCAGGCGCTACAATGCTCATGCCAGTGACATTCGCGCCGGGTTGAGCAAGACTCGCCACCAGTCCGGTGCCGACCGGATCCGAGCTCCCGGTCATGATGATTGGAATCGTCGCCGTCGCCTTCTTTGCCGCGAGCGTGGCTTGCGTTCCGCGCGCGACGATGACATCGACCCGGAGTTTTGCCAAATCAATGGCTGCTTCAGTAAGCCGCCTCTGAGTCGCCGCAGCGAGCCGGGGCTGGAGGATGAAATTCCGGCCTTCGATATAACCCAGTTCTCTGAGTCCCTTGAAAAAGGGATCGTGAAAGGAATCTCTTATTGCCGGCGATAGAAACCCTATCCGCCAGATTTTCTCGGCCGCCGGCGCTTGAACCGGCAAAGACGGAAGTAGCAAAGAGGTGGCGAATAAAAATGTTATTAACGCAAATCGCCGGCGCAGTTCCATGCCATGGTCGTTCGCTTAAAGATCCAGGTTGTTCGGTGGAAGAAAATCGCTGCTAACGATTCACATGCACACGGCTCATCACACTGCCGGGTTTCCCGAGGCTTGAGCGCGAGCCGGATTCTTGCGAATCGTCTAAGTTTTTTCACAGGAACATACAATCCGCGCGATTTTCCTTTCAAGCAGTGAGTCTGCACAGCAGATGCGGCAGGCGTGTTGATGACCTGGTCAGTTAACAAAAGAGATGGAAACCTTGAGGCAGCAAATGTTTGCCAAATTATCCGCCGGCATTTTCAGCAGCGCGTCGGAACAACAATGGCCGAGCATCCGATGCGGAGTGCGGTACGACGGCGACCGCACTCCGGGATCAACTGATGTGCAATGTTCCTGTCGCTATAGCCGGTTATTGGATCGCAGTTGGAACAGGAATGTTGTAGAGCCGCGCGACGTTTTCGCGCACCAGTTTGGCGCGCACTCCAGAGGGCAGATCGCCTAAATCCCTGGCTACGACCTTGCGTGAATGGGGCCAGGTAGTGTTGCCGTGCGGAAAATCGTTGGACCACATGCAGTTGTCTTGACCCCACCACGAGAGAATATGACCGCCGACGGCGTCATTGAAGAAAGTCGTGTAGATCTGGTTGTGAAAGTATTCGCTGGGAAGTTTTTTGATGAGCAACCCCTCTCGCTTGGCGCCAAAGCGTTTGAAGTAGTAGTCCCATTGCTCCAGGACAAACGGAATCCAGCCCAGCTCGTTTTCGACGAGCACAACCTTCAGCTTCGGGAACCGTTCGAGCACACCGGAATAGATCAGATCATAGAGGCTATCGACCGACTGGGCCAGTTTTGAGTTGACGCTATTGTGCTCGGCGGTCATGCCGGTTGCGGTATCGCCGAGGCCGAAGGAACGGCTGCGGCTGTAACCGTGGCCGCTCAAGATGTGCAAGTTGACCGGCATCTCGAGATCCTGAGAGGCAGCCCAGAACTTGTCGTAATGCGATGACGAGAACGGCAGCTCTGGCGGCGGCACCTGCCAGATTACCGAGCCGCGCATGCCCGCTTTGCGGCAGCGCTCCAGTTCATTCACGGCGCCATCGATGTCGTACATCGACAGCATAGCGATACCAATAAGCCGTTCGGGCGCGGCGCTGCAATAGTCGATCAGCCAGTCATTATAGACCCGGCAGCAGGCGGCCTCTAACTCGTGATCGTCGAGGCTCAAGCATTTCAAGCCATGGGTCGGATAGAGCACTTCGGCGCTGACACCGTCGGCGGCCATCTCGGAGACGCGCTTATTACCGTCCTGGGCGCCGCCGGGGACGTCGTTGGGCCTTTGCCCGCCCCAATCCGGGGCCCGATCCTGAAAAGCTTTTGGCAATTGTTTTTGCCAAAGCCCGGCGGGCTCGATCACGTGCGAATCCGATGAAATCAACAATTCATTGATAACGGCGTTAGTCTCTTTTCCATAAGTTCGTTCAATAATCGCCATGATATTTGGCTCCTTGTAGGTTTAAGTTGCGACGTAGCTCTCAGACGGATTTAAAAATTAATGACGGACTCACCTAAATGGACATAACCCAGTCGAGGGTCATGGTGCAAGCGAAGGGCACTGAATCACATGATATCGGAGGGAGCTTTGGCGTCGCGTATTTAACACTGCAATCATCATCCATAGCGCAATCGATGAGACAATCGCTGGTGCTCGGAGAGAAAGCTCTTTCAGAATCGAAGACTTGCCAGAGACATTCACTGTTAAAAACGTCGAGCTCTAGCTGTTTTAGGAAACGAAGTACAATCGCAAACTATCCAATACTGCCTTTTAGTTGATCACCCCGCCCGCATCTTGAGCAGAGTCGGAATATCCATCGTTTCCTGATACAGCCGCAATTCTTTTTCCTTGCGCTGCGTGGCGAGCATGGCCATGCGGTCGGCGAGTTCGTTACCTTCGGTGCCGACATGCCCGGCGACATGAGTGAGCGTGAGTTTGTCTTTTATCCGGCGGTAGATTGCGTAACAGTCCTGGATGATTTTCAGGTTCTTGATCTCACCGCCAGGTTTCTTCCAGCCTCTCTTTTCCCAGCCGGGGGCCCAAAGGCGAATGCAGTTGATGGAGTACGCTGAGTCGCTGCACACCTCGACGCTGTTGCCAGCCTCGAGCTCTGCTTCGGCCATACGCAACGCATGATAGAGCGCGTTCAGTTCGGCCGTGTTGTTGGTTCCCATGGGGTCATACAGGCCGTACCACAATTCGGCGAGTTTGCCCGCTCGATATACTACAATGCCGGAGCCGGAGTTGCCGGGATTGGGATCACATGCACCGTCACAATAGATAGTGGCATCGAACCGGTGAGCGATGTGCGCGGCACGTCGTTCCCTGGCTGAAGTGTTCCATCTTTGCTTGCTAGATGGCTTGGACGGAGTGATTGCGGAACCGCCACGACGGAACGCTTGCTCCGCTTCCGCCAGGGTTGCGAAAGATTTGTAGCGCGCGCCGGCATACCGCTCCACGGCGCGCTGGGTGGTCGCCCAATCCATGAATACACCGGTCTCTCGTCCTGACCATACGACGTAATACTTTTGCGCCATGCTGAGTCGATTTGGCTCCTGCGTCAAAAAATCTTCTTACCTGTCTGATGCGAAGAAACTGTTATCATAAATCCAGAGCGCGGCAGAGCTGAAAGCAGTCAGAGTCGGAATTCCTCCCGCCAAGGCGCAAAGTCGCTAAGTTTGAATAGGAAAGATGAAAACCTTTACGAATGATTCGCACTCTCAATCTCCGAACTTCTCGAGCCAGCGCCTGTGCAGGCGCAATCTCCGGTTCCCTGATTCTAAACTGGCGAAACTGGGTGAAAACTTTGCGTCCCCCGGACGCGTTACTCAGGTACCTCAGAAGGTTCGGTAATGACTTTGCCCTTCCGGTGGAGGTTCGGCATAGGCGGCAAACTCCGGCTGATCGTCGAAAGGCCGCGCTAGGATCTTCAGCAGCGTTTCGAACGGCGCGTAATCGCCTTCCTCCACCGCAGCACTCAAGGCTTCCTCAACTCGATAATTGCGGGGAATGAACGCGGGATTGGCGCGCCGCATCGCCTGAGCACGGTCGGACTCTGCCACTGCTTCGCGCGAGAGCCGCGCCCGCCAGTGTCCACTCCATCGCTCGTAGGCGGTCGGATCGGCAAAGAGGCTTCGGAGTCGTTCATGTTCACCTAGAGCCGCATCGGCGAGGTAACGAAAAGCTAACGTGTAGTCAACGCCGTTGCCCTCCATCGCCGTGAGAAACTCAGTCGCAAGGTTAAGATCGGCCTCTTCCTCAGTGAATAGTCCGAGCTTGGCGCGCATGCCTTTTACCCAGTAGGTTTCGTATCGTCCTGAAAAAGCGTTAACCACCTCAGTGGCGCGCGCGATGGCGCGGTTTGTATCCTCATCGATCACGGGCAGAAGCGTTTCGGCCAGCCGCGCCAGGTTCCACTGCGCGATCCTTGGCTGATTGGCGTATGCGTAGCGGCCCTGAGTGTCGATGGAGCTGAAGACCGTGGCTGGATCGTAATGATCCATAAAAGCGCAGGGGCCGTAGTCGATCGTCTCACCGGAGATCGTCATATTGTCGGTGTTCATCACACCGTGGATGAAGCCCACGTGCATCCAGCCGGCAACGAGCGCCGCTTGTTTGTCGCACACCCGCTCGAGCAAGCCCAGGAAGGGGTTGGCCTGCCCCTTCAGCTCCGGATAATGGCGATCGATCACATAATCCGCCAGTTGCCGCACCTTGGCCTGTTCACCGCGCACGGCGAAAAATTGGAAGGTGCCGACACGGACGTGGCTGGCAGCAACGCGCGTCAAGACTGCGCCGGGCAGGGCTCGCTCGCGATAAACAGGCTCGCCTGTGACCACTGCGGCAAGCGCTCGCGTCGTCGGGATGCCAAGCGCGTGCATGGCTTCGCCGATCAGATATTCGCGCAATACGGGTCCGAGTGCTGCCCGACCGTCGCCTGCGCGCGAAAACGGAGTGGGACCCGAGCCTTTGAGCTGAATGTCACGGCGGCGCCCATAACGATCGATCACCTCGCCGATCAGCAGCGCTCGCCCATCGCCGAGTTGAGGCACAAACCCGCCGAACTGGTGCCCGGCATAGGCTTGCGCCAAGGGCACGGCTCCCTCGGGTGTTTCGTTGCCAGCAAAGATCCTGGCGCCAGCGTCCGAATCGAGAGCATCGGCATCCAGTCCCAATTCATCAGCCAGCTGATGGTTGAACTTTATCATCCGAGGCCGCGCCACTTGCGCCGCTTGCCATGGGACATAAAAACCCTCGAGTTCGCGGGCATACGTGTTGTCGAAGGCGAATAGCTGGTCGCCAGAATCGTTAGCAATCTGGTTCATTGTCTGACTTCCTTGTTCGGACGTTTAGCGGTCGTATCTATCATTGTTCTCGATATCAGTAGTAATATCCAGACCCGTTAGAAACGTGTGCTTCGTGCAGAAGTTTCTCGTCGGGCCTCTAGTGTACTTAGGAGAAGCTGTGCAATCACGAGTGATTAGCGGCAGCTTTTCACCGTGAATATCGGACCAGGAGGATCATTATGCGAGCCGCTTTAATCGTCATTCTCATCATGGCTTCGATTGCGTTTGGATCCCAAGCTGCACAATCCCAAACCGGCTCCGCTTCCCCAACACAGCATGTGACCCTGAAGTGGCTCGGTACTGCCGGTTGGGAAATTCAGATTGGTCAGACCAAAATCCTGATCGATCCCTTCCTCACGCGCCAGCAGGCGGTCGCCTCGGAAGAATGGAAGACCGATGAAGAGGCGGTACTTAAAGTTATCAGCGGCGCCGACTACATCTTCGCCGGCCACAGTCACGCTGATCATATCGGTGACATCCCGTTCATCGCTAAGCGCTTCGGGGCCAAGATTCTCGGCTCCAGAACCACTGTGAATCTCTCGTTGAGCGCCGGTGTCGATAAAGCGCAATTGACGACCATTAGCGGCGGCGAGAAATTGGATTTCAAAGACTTCTTGGTGCAAGTGATTAAAAGCCAGCACGGCATACTCACCCGGGATGGTCAAAAACGGCAACCCAAGTCCGCGGAAATCACCCGCCCGCTGTCCGGTCCCATTCTCGGAAAACATTTCGTCGAGGGTGGAAGTTATCTTTACTACTTCACCTTCGGTAAACTCCGGCTGCTGCACCAAAGCACCGGCAACTTCATCGAAGAGAATCTCCAAGGCTTAGAGCCCGACATCGCCATTCTCGCCGAGAACAGCAACTATGATTGGACCGAGGCTCTCAAGATTCTCCGTCCGAAAACGGTCGTCGTTCATCACTACGACGACTGGCGGGTTCCATTGTCGAGCGGCATGACCGTAGCTGTTAGAAGAAGAGCGCAACGTTTGGAGCAGGACGTCAAGTCCGTGGATCGCAACATCAAGGTGATCATCCCGGACTTTTTGCAGACGATCACGTTGGAATGATACTGCGCCGCTCAGATGATCGTTTTAGCCGGCATGGATCCTCCGGGGAACAGCCCGTGCTTGGCAAGAAACTCAATCATAAAGCGATCGAACAGCCAAGGTTGCTCTATCTGGCAAGCGTGGCCGGCGCCCGGCAATGTTCTCAACTCACAGTTCGGTATGCGCGCTTGAAGTGCGAAAGCGCGTTGATGGCTGTTGTCTTCGCTGCCGGTCAGAATGATCGTTGGGCAGGCGATACGCTCATGATGCTCCTCGGGGTAGGGCTGCGCCAGTGCTTGGAATTGGTAGATGATCGTCTGCACATCGGCGTGTTGATTGCGTTCGGTGAAAAGATTCGCGAAGAAATGCGCCAGCGGGGTAGTACGAAAGGCCGCGCTTAGATCTTCGAACGTGTAGGCCCAGCGATAATCAATTCCATTGGCCGTGTAGTTGGCGATCCTTCCCTTGGTGAATTCCTTGCTCGGATTGTAACCGGTGCCCGACAACACGAGTGCCGCCGTTTTGTCCGGACGAAGATGGTACATGTGGGGCGCGAGCGACGAGCCGACCGAGCAGCCAACCAGAACCGCTTTTTCACCGGGTAGCGCATCGTCGACGGCTTCCCAACAGGCCTGGGCCATGTCGTTCATCGTCAGGCCGGGCTGGGCTTTAGGCGAGCGCCCGTAGCCCGGGATGTCGATGGCAATACACCGGTACCATGTCGAGAGATGCGCCATTTGGAAAATCCAGCAAGATTGGTCCATTGGATTGGGATGAATAAAAGCAATCACCGGCCCTGAGCGTCCCATCCGCTCGTAATAAAGAGGTCCATCAATGTGTTGCGCCATGTTACTACTCCAAGTACTAACGGTATGCGTGATCCTTCGTTGGGCAGTTCGCGAGCATATGGGCTGTTCAGGGTGACTCGACAGTGTTCTTGCCGTTCGGTCGGAGAGCCTTTTCCGCTCAGCTCAAATCCGATCATCCGAAAAAGCGCCAAACCTACGGCGGTTGCGAGACCTGCCTTCCTATCGGGCCTTTTTCGGTCGATAAAACTCAATTGCGTTCTTGTAAAAAACATCTGCCGCCTGTTGTTCGCCTAATGTTTCCAGAACCAGAGTGTAGTCTTCATCCTGATACGGTCTGGGCGCGCGGGTGGACGGCAGGTCGGTGCCGAACATGAGGACCCGTGGATTGGCCGCATAAAGATCGCTAAGCGCGGAACGCACGTCGAAGTCTACCCGTCCGAAACCGGTGGCCTTTACCCGCACACCTTTTTCAGCAAGCTTTAGCAGCGTCGGAAAACCTGCTTTCGATAGACCGAGATGGTCGATGCTGACTGCCGGCAACGAAACCAGAGTCTCAAAAAGATCGGCAAGCTCGGTAGAATCGACATACAACTCGGTGTGCCAGCCGACCAGCTCATGGACGCGCCGCGCCATGGTTTCCAGATGATGAATTTCTTCCGAACCGCCGCGTTTGACATTGAAACGAACGGCGCGAACACCCGCGCCATTGAGTTCCTGTAATTCCTGATCGGACACGGTCTGCGGCACTTGGGTGACTCCGACAAAAAATGGGCCCAGCACTTTTAAAGCATGGAATAGATAGCTCTGATCGAAGGCCTGGAACGAGCCCGAGACGATCGCGCCGCCGCAAAGATCGACCGCTTTCGAGCGCTCTAGATAATCTTCGCTGGTAAATGCGTCGGGCATGAATCCTTGATTGGGCACGACGGGAAAGTTTTTATCGATGATATGGAAATGGCAATCAAAATATTTTGCTTTGGAGTTCAATGATTATCTCCTCTCAATTGCTGCGAACGTTTCCCGGTAAGGGAACGCTGACAGCAGATCACGCCGGGATAATTTCCCTACCGACTATCGGTATATTCGATCAGCGTGATAGTGGCAAGTTTGGAGCGGGCATAACTACCAGCAAAATCATTACCCCCTACATTAGCAAAGCCAATTTTTTAGGGCGAGAAGAGATTTCAGGTCGAGGGGCGGTGCTTATGTCTATCCGTCTGCAACCCGAGTCCGTCTAGCGAAACAACGATCTCGCGACGCCGCTCACAAGGATTAGGTAGAATCCTAACAACAGCAGTGTGATCAGGAAATTTTGTTTCCAACGATTGCTCAGAGCGATTCCAAATGGGATTCCGGTGATGAAACCGATGATGTGCGCGACGTAAGCGACTTGCGGGTCGTATCCGGGGATCCGACTCTTTTGATAGACCAGGACGACGTTGTAGATGAAGTAGATAATCGCGATCAGTCCCTGCGGCGCGAGAAAGAGCCAGGAGAATTTCAGCGGTCTTATGAGCATGACGCTTCCAGCCAACGCGAAAATTGCGGCCGAGGCCCCCAGCATTCCGGTGCCCCGGGGCAAAAAGGCCAGGGATACGATAAAACTTAGAAAGCCGCCGGTGAAAAATATCGCCAGGAGTTTGTCTGAGCCGACGCTCTTTTCCAGGGTATTTCCAAAGACAAATAGGAAAAGCATGTTGCCGACCAGATGAAAGACGTTGGCGTGAACAAACAAGGCCACCACCAGCGTCCAGACTCGGCCGTTTTCGAAATTGCGCAAACTGAAGATAAGATTTTGTTCGGCAAACGCCGGCTCCTGCCGCCATCCCCAAATGCTGGCTGCGATGCAGGCGAGTATCAACAGTGAGTTGGTCTTCAACGATCGACAAAGAGCCGGAAAGTAGAGGTTCGAAAAGTCCGCTTAGGGGAGGGTGAGCTCCATGATAGTGGTCGCTAAACGGCGTCTGCAAGACGGTATAATAACTCTTTCGTTTCCTCGAATCCTAGACATGCATCGGTGATACTCTGACCGTAGGTTACGGGCGCATTTTGACGACCGGCGACGAGATGGCTCTCAATCATCAGCGCTCGAATGGGTGAACCCCTCAGGTTCTCCATGATAGCGTTCGCCACATCGATCTGCCGCGCCGCATCCTTTTCGCTGTTACCGTGGCTGCAATCGATCATAACGACCTCGGGAAGACCCGCGGCGCGAAGCATTCGGACAGCGCTCTCGATGGAAGCGGCATTGAAGTTGGGTCCGGTCTCACTGCCCCCACGGAGCACGAGATGGGCGTAGGGATTGCCGGTAGTTTCCAAGATCGCGGGCGCGCCTTCTTTGGTAAGTGACGGAAACAAATGCCGGCTGCGCGCAGTTTGTATTGCGTCCACGGCAATCTGGACGTTACCGTCTGTGCGATTCTTGATTCCCACAGGCATCGACAAACCCGATGCCAGCTCTCGATGTATCTGGCTCTCCGCCGTGCGCGCTCCGATCGCACCCCAGCTGATGAGATCGGCATAGAACTGGCCAAAGGTGGTATCGAGAAACTCGGTCCCAGCAGGGATTCCTACATTCAAAATATCGGCGAGCAATTGCCGGGCTAGGCGCAAGCCCTTGTTGATATGATACGATTCGTTCAGGTCCGGGTCATTGATGAGTCCCTTCCAGCCAACAACCGTTCGCGGCTTTTCGAAGTAGACCCGCATGACAAGGAGAAGCGCAGGGGATAATGCATCGGCAACCGGTTTGAGTTTGGTTGCATACTCGAGCGCGGCCTTGGTATCGTGCACGGAGCAAGGACCGACGACAACCAGGAGCCGCGCATCCTTGCCGTCGAGAATCGCCTCGATGGCTCGGCGCGTTTCGTGTACTCGTGCTGCCGCGGTGTCGGTAAGAGGGATCTCCTCGGCGAGTATGGCTGGCGCGAGCAGTGGCCGGGTTTTGACGATGCGAAGATCGTCAGTTTTCATAGCTCAATTGCCAGCTAGAAAGAACCCGAGATTTCTCGCGTAAGCTAGTCGCCGCGGCCGACCTAAGAAGCTGACCGAGATCGATTGAACAGCTAGAAGACATTTTTGGAAGAGTACTCGACTATCGGAAATTGTGTCAACCAACTAGATGACCAAGCCGTCCATGCCTGGCAGTTGAAGCGTGACAACGCAAGTGTCTCGCACTTCTTAAACCTACCGCGCTAATCAGAAATGTCGAACTGTTTCCGGCGGCGCGACATTGAAAGGGTTCACGGCCAATCCAATCAAGCTACAGTGGCCCGCGAGCGCGACTGTCTCGATCAGTTGTTGGCTGATGTCGAACACCTAAGTGCCATGGATGCCGCCGGGCTTCTATACGCCTCAGCTGGCCGAACTGGGTCGCAGGTGACAACTATGCTAACCCTTAACTTGGAGCCGCAGCGCCGCGTAAACTTTCTCCGCGGTGATCGGTAGATCCTTGATCCTCACACCCACCGCGTCTTCGATTGCATTGGCGATCGCAGGAGCAGCCGGGCTGATCGGATTTTCGCCGATGCCTTTGACTTTGTATGGGCCGACGCCTTCGCCGCTGGCAACGATCACGGTCTTCAGCGCCGGGATGTCTTTAACGGTGGGAATTTTATACTCGCCGAAGTTGACCACCTCGACACGTCCGTCCTGCACCGGAAGATATTCGATCAACCCATAACCAATCCCCTGAACGACGCCGCCGTCGATCTGTCCCTGATGACCCACAGGATTGATGATCACGCCGGTGTCGTGCGCCGTTGTCAGTCGTCGCAAGGTGACTTCGCCGGTCTCAGGATCAACCGCAACTTCCGCCACCTGAGCGGCGAACGCGGTCACGGGAGAATGATCGTCGTCTTTATTAACCGATTCTCCCGTGATCGAGCGGCCGGCTTGCGCCAACAGCTCGCCCCAAGATTGTTGCTTCTTGGTCTTTCTGTTGACGATCTTTTTACCGCTGAGCACTGTGTCACTCTTGGTCCAACCGAGCATCGTCTCGGCAAGTCCTAGCAATTGTTCTTTAGCGGCACGCGCGGCTTGGAATGCGGCGCCGCTGGCAACGCGTGTGCCGCGGCTGCCGCCGAGTCCGGTATCGGAAGAGACGCCGGCATCGGTATCGAGCGTTTTTATCTGAACCGCGTCGGGATCACAGCCAAGCTCTTCAGCAACCGTCTGCCTGAGTGTCGTATACGTCCCGGTGCCTTGTTCGAAAAAAGATGTATGAATCGTGATCGAACCATCGGCGCCGAGTTCGACCTTCAGTGATGTAGTACCGCCGCCCGGCCCGCGATAGCCCATTGCGACGCCGCGCCCGATGTATTTTCCTTTACCTGTCGAATATCCCGCCGCGTTCGCCGCCGCCTTAAGCGTTTCCTTGGCTTTGATCGCTTGGTAGTGACCGCCGGTCAAGGTGATGTCGCCCTCTTCCATAAGATTTTTCATGCGGAACTCGTACGGGTCCATGCCGACTTTGCGAGCGACGCAGTCCATGTGAGATTCGGCGGCGAAGAAACCTTGCGGCTCTCCGGGCGCGCGCATCTGTCCGCCGGGAAGGTTGTTGGTGTAAACGCGTGAGACCGCGATACGCGCGTGCTCGGCGCGGTAGCAGCCACCTGCATGAGCGATGCCGCCGACGATCGCGCCCGGTCTGAATCCGCCGTACGCTCCGGCGTCGAGATAGGCATCCATTTGATGAGCGACGATTGTACCATCGCGCGTGACGCCGGTCTTCAATTTCATGATCGCCGCATGCCTCGGCGCGCCGGCAAAAAACTCTTCGCGGTATTCCATCACCATTTTGACTGGTCGCCCGCTGCGCAGCGCGAGCAAATAACAGATCGGCTCGTCAATGGGCGCCCCCTTGCCGCCGAAGTCGCCGCCGATCGCCACAGGGTTCACGCGGATTTTTTCCCTGGGAATGCCGAACGCCTGCGACATGCTTTCTTTCAAGCCGTGCGGCACCTTGTTGGGCGACCACATCTGCACCCGATCCTTGTCGTCAATCCAAACCAGACAACAGTGCGGCTCGAGAAAAGACTGATGCACGCGGGGAACGGTGAAAGTATTGTCGACGATCAAATCAGCTTGCGCGAATCCGGCTTCGACATCGCCGCGCGTGAACACGTTGTGAACGAAGCGATTGGTTGGGTGATCTAACGGTTTTGGAAGTCCCTTATAACTGGCAACATCGGGATGGATGAGCGGCGCCCCTTCTTGAAGCGCCGACTCCGGATCGAATACCGTAGGCAGTTCTTCGTAATCGATCTGAATAAACTCCAAGGCTATTTTCGGCTTGCTCCAGCGTTTCCGCGGCCACCGCCGCGACGCGCTCACCCATGAATCGAACGCGGTCTTGGGCGAGAACGGAAATATCGCGGTACCGCCGCCCATACAGAATCCCGTGCACATCGCTTCCGGTAAGCACCGCGCGCACGCCTGGCGCTTTTAGGGCGCGTGAAATGTCAATGCCCTTGATGCGCGCGTGAGAGAACGGACTGCGCAAGGTCTTGGCCCAGAGCGTGCCGGGTAACAGCACATCCGAAGTGTAGCGCGCTTCGCCGGTTACTTTGCCGGTGTTATCTGTGCGCGGTGTCGATTGACCAATGATTTTGAAGCTCATATTTGCTTCCCGTTGTTGCTCTGATTTGCCGGCGGCGCAAGAGTCCGGTGCTTTAGAATGTCGAACTGTTCTCCGGGGGCGCGACATCGAATGCATTCACCGTTAAGCCGATCAGGCTGTAATGGCCTGCGAGCGCGATTGTTTCGATCAGTTGTTGCCGCCCGAGTTCGGTCAGCGCTTGCGTATACAACGCCTCCGGCAATGCGTGCGTGCGCAGCAGGGCGCGAACGATCTCAACCAGTAGACGCTCGCGCGCTGTCAATCGCTCCAACGTGCCGTTAAGGCGCACCGCTTCGATCGCCTCGGTTCTTGTGCCCACCTCGCGTCCTCTGGCCTCGTGCCGCGCCCACGGGTAACGCGCGTTCATTTCGCGCGCCGTAGCCATGATCACGAGCTCACGATCGACTGCCGGCAGCGCTGCGTTAAAACGAAAGTAGTCTTCCAGAGCTGCGACGCGGTCGGCGAGTGCTGGGACGTGCATCAATACTCCAAAGGGTCCACGGACTCCCGTACGAACAGCGGCAATGCGGTCCCAGACCGCTTGATCGTCCGGCGTCAGCGCTTCGCGGTCAATAACTGGTAATCGGCTCATAGTTCCTCTCATCTTGTGACAAAGTATGAAATTTGAAAGCTGAAAACGGAAATTTTCGCTTTCATCCTGGTTTTTCCTCGGCCTCTTGTATTTGAAACCCTTTGAACAGGCTACGTCCAGACTCACCGCAAAGGTCAGCTGCTTCTGGTGGCCCTATCGCTCAAGGAATGTTTGAGCACTAACGTGGTGAAGTAATGGAGTCATGTTCTGATCCGACTTTAGGTATTCCAAGACGCCACACTCCACTCTTCGCTGAAATTTCAGTCGCCGATGAGTTTCTTTATCCGGGCGATTACTTCGGACGGTTGCACAATCACTTCTTTGGCTAAAACCTGCAGCTCCTCGCCGCTGATCAGCTCCGGCTCAAGGCCTTTCTTTCTCGCTTCGCCGATAAGATCCGGATGATTTATCGCCTTAGCGTAGGCGGCGCGTAGAGTCTTAAGTTGTTCCTCATGGACACCAGGAGATGACAATGTCGGTGCGCTGCCAAAGCCGCCCGAGCCAAGCATTACTGTGGCTAGACGGCGGTTCGACTCAGAGGTCTGATACTGATCCATCAACTCATTGAACGTCGGCACGTCAGGCAGACGTTCCTCGCGCTTTTTGCCGGCTTGAACCAGGACGCGAACCAGTCCGTTTTTTCTCCAGGTATGGAACGGCTCGCGCGCAAAAAAGACCGTGGTCGTAAACGCGCGGCAGTGAACCTCGCCTTTCTCCGCCGCCAAGTCAATGTCAGCGCCACCCTGATAACCCATCACGATGTTAAATTTTGCGCCGATGGCCTCTTCAAGCAGTTTGGGCAGGTAGTAGCCCGTGTTGCCGGTTCCGGTGGCGCCGCACTTAGGCGGCACGGCGGCCGTGCGAACATCGTGAATTGTCTTGTAAGGAGTACTGGCCCACATGTAAAGCATCGCATTGGTCGGCGTCGAGCTGCCAATCCAGGCAAACTTTGGCCAATCGAACTGGACCTCTTTGCGGGCCAACAGCTGGTCGAAATAGAGTGCCGCGTTGACGATTCCAAGACTCAACCCGTCGGGCTTGGCGACGCCGTATATATAGTTCGCAGCCACCATTGAACCGGCTCCGGCCATATTCTGTATTATGGCGTTCGGATTTCCCGGAATGAACTTGGTCAGGTAGGGAGCGATCAGCCTGCCCCACTGATCATGGGCGCTGCCGGCCGGATAGCCGACCACGATTCGTATGGTTTTGCCCTCAAAGTAGGGTGCTTGCGCTCTGCCGTCGGGAACCCAGACGAGAAACACCAAGAACCAGAAGATTATCTTCTTCATGGCACCTCCAGGTGACTCCGTGTGTGACGAAAGCCGGACTAACAGATGTGGAGGGACAAGACAAGAAAAATAAGAGCAGTATGGCCACAGAAACTAAGGAAACAATCGGCGTACGTTATCTTATTAAAGCTCAAGAAACGGTTTCCGAGCCAGCCGCTGGTGTGTTCCGGAGTGCTAAAGGAAAATCGAAATTTCATGAAGGCGGCGAAGAAACTCGCTAGCCGCATCAAGTGCTCCGCTCGCTGGTAAATGCGGAAGCCTGAGACGAAATGGTTCGGGCCGCTGCGCAAGTTCCGGCTTGGTATGCGAGTGATCGCGGAGCAAGCTTTGTGAGCCGGAAGCTATTGATCAGCACTAAATCCTACTGCATGATCTGAATAATCGATGCACCGATTCCATCGAGAGATGTTTTGCCGTCCGCGGCGAGGTTGTCACGACGCGCCGTGTCGAAATTACTGACATACGCGATGTTGCCGACGAAGATGACCGAAGTTGGAAATTCGAGTGGCCCTTTGCTGTCGTTTTTCAGCACGTCCCTGACTTTGCCATCCGGTGTGACCTCGACGATAGCGTTACGTTCGTTGGCAGCGACCCAGAGATTCCCCTTGGGATCGAACGCCGGCCCGTCGGCTCCCTCCAATAGCGTGCTTTGCGCCATCAGGGTGGGCTTGCCGGCTTTGCCGTCGGGATTGACCGCTACCTTCCAAATCGCTCCGCGCGCGGTATCGGCAACGTAGAGAACCATTCCTTGGCCGTCAAAGACGAGTCCATTTGCCGGAATCGCCTGCTGGGTCTTGCCGTCAGCCAACGTGCGGGTATGGAGCTCGATTTGCGCCCAGTCCTCAGCCGCTCCTCCGCCGGGACCTATGCGATAGATCTTGCCGTTACGGCCTCCGGAGACATAAAGATTGCCCTTCTTGTCGAATGCGATACCGTTGGCTCCTTCTGTGCCGGTGGCGAAGGTTTCGGCAACGCCGGGTTTTCCTGGATTCAAGTCCGTTTTCCTAATCCGCAAGATCTCTCGAAACCCGCCGCTTGTCAGATAAAGATCGCCTGCTTCGTTGAAAACGAGTCCGGAACTGTCGGCTCTTACAGGTTTTCCGTCCTTCTGTCGCATTTCGACAAGACCGACGATGACTGGGGTTGGGTTTTTCGGATCGATCCGCAGTACATTCCCGGTTACCCGATCACAGACGTAGAGTAGCCCTTGCGGATCTGCGGCGACGCTCTCGACAATTACCGTCTGCGCTGAGCTGTTGGGATCAAGGTCGACCAATACGGTTGCTTTGGGAGACTGAGCGGCCGCGGCAGTGCAGATGCAGAGAAGGTAAATAATCGGAAGCATCGTCTTAATAGCCATTATTTTCCTCCGGGTAACGCATTAGTCGACAACTTAGTTACTACAGCGCGGTAGCCATTATCAAAAAAGAATTCATAGACGCGATGCCTATCCACTCAAGTCTTTTGCTCATTCGTGACGCTTTCCTCCATACAGGGCAGCCGCAAACCAGTTGAACCACTCGGTTAAACCGGTACTGGTGCCATTGAATAAAAAAGATACCGGATCGCAGGGTCACTGCCTTGGGGTATCTCCGTTAAGATAGGCTTTACCGCGAGGCGTGAGCGTCACTTCGGGCTCGTCAACTGTCTCGGCGCGGCTCATTTGAACCAAGCCGCCGATGATAGCATCCTCCCATATCGTATGCCGTGGACAGGTGGTCTGCCATGCATTCATAGCCTCGGCGTATGTTCGCCGCCGACTTGAGATCCAGGAAAGAAACTCCAGCATCAAGAAATTCGCGGACTCTGACATAGACCCTCCATAATCGGCTATCTAGCCGAATCTGATTCGTTGTGAGCTAACTCGGTATTCGCCATTTGCTCGACAAGCTTTACCAGCGCCGAGTGATCCAGATCGCCGTTGCCCATCGCTTTCATGGCGCTCATCATTTGCGCGACTTGGCCAGTGACCATCAGCGGTACGCCATACTCGAATCCCGCTCCCAGTGCGATCTTCATGTCTTTCTCGTGCAGCCGGATGCGAAAGCCCGGCTTGAAATTATGCTGGAGCATTTTCTGACCGTGAGCCTCGAGTATTTTCGATTGGGCGAAGCCGCCTAGGAGCGCTTGCCGCACCTTCGCCGGATCCACGCCGGCCTTGGCGGCCAGTACCAAAGCTTCGCTGACGATTGCGATAGTCGTTCCGACAACCATTTGATTAGCTGCCTTGGTCACCTGGCCTGCGCCGGCACGGCCGACATGAACGATGTTCTTTCCTAGCGATTCAAATATCGGCATGGCTCGCTCGACGGCGGAGGCCTCGCCGCCGATCATGATCGATAAGCTCGCGCTGATTGCACCAGCTTCGCCGCCACTCACCGGCGCATCGAGCATATCGCAGCCTCGCCTTTGCGCCTCACCTGCAAGTTTGCGGGCGACAGCAGGTGAGATGGTCGACATATCGATGAGCAGGGTTCCCGATTTCAATGCCGAGAAAATCCCGTTCTCGCCGGCACAAACGAGATCAACATCGGCTGAATCGGGTAGCATGGTGATGATAATTTCCGTGCGCCCGGCGACTTCCTTTGCATCTGTCGCGGCCTGTGCGCCTTCCCTTGTCAGTTCGTCCACTGCTGCGCGACTACGATTGTGCACGATCAGCGGATAGCCTGCCTTAATTAGATTGCGAGCCATGGGCTTGCCCATGATGCCTAGGCCGATAAAACCAATCATAGGATTACTCATTGCGCTACTCCTTCTGCGTCTTTTTTGACACTCGTGCCCTCGAAATCAATTACATTAATGGAACTAGTTTTCGCTCTTGAGTTAGTTCGCGATGGCCGGGATGTAAGCTTCGCAAGGAGCCAAACGAGCTTAGGAACACCTAAAGTACGTAGACCCTCTAAGTTCGCGTTGCGCCGCCCGGCATCGCTAAAATATGCTTCGCCGTAGTATGACTTCGTCTCTTCTATCTCCGTCAGAAGTTCATCAGCATTAGGCAGCCGTCGCGCAAATGCGCGCTGAGCGCTGAAGCAGATATGCTCAATGCGGAGTCGTTTAGGTTCCTCGTATCCAAAACCGTAACGCATTAATCGGGCGTGAGTTGCCTCATGTATAATAACAGAGGCGATTTGTGCGACCGACGTGCCTTCATCGCGTACGAACTCTTCGTTTAACTCGCACATCTGGAGTTCCTGGTGCCAACGACCGCGGGCAGTCGGGTCGCCAAATATGAAAATCGAGTTTATATGTCGTTGTATCTGTAGAAATTGTCTGACTTCATAGAATTCAATCAGACGTAGAGCCCTTTCCACCTTGTCAAAGACAATTTTTTGATGCTCGCCCGTCTCCGCAAGCGTTCCTACTACGATGCCGTATATAGTTTTCTTATCTGCTCCTCGGAACAGATAGCGTCTAACTTTGTCTGGGTCTAAAAGCGCCGATATGCGCTGCCGCATAGATCTCGCCACAGTCAAAGTTTTGGATTTCGAGTCGTCAACAATAGTGAAAACATGAGCTTCAGTGTTGCTTAAATTCACCTTGCCAAGTGGACAATGTCCATAGAAAGCTGCCGAGATCCTGGATTGAAAAAATAAGTGCTAGGGGTCCGGGGATAATTTCGAGATACCACAAGATAAGCATGGCGAACGGCACAAGCGGCCGGTCTAGCAACGACGCGAAAACAAACCCCGCGGCATTCAACCGACCGCTGGCAATGTAAAGCATACCCACCCCGCTGACTAATAGGCCGACGAGGCGGAAATAATTCGCCGCCTGTTCAACCAGTGGCGGCAAGTTTAATATTCGTGCGACGAAATGCGGGAACAGCACGACCAACGAGCCTTCAAGAAGTATTAACCAACCGAAGACTTCCACGCTCTTGGCTGACCGGCTCTGCCCTCGAGCAGTAACAAGGCGTTCTAGCGTTTCAGTGAAGTACGACAATTCTAGTCCCGACTAAAGTGCCCAGACAAGCAATCCTGACAATTCATCCTCATAGATCAACATTCTAGTAGTAGCAAATTGTCAGCTCCTGGGTTTGCGCTCTGATCATAGTCGAAACTCCGCTCCCTGTTCTCCCAGTCAAGGAGAACAGCATGGCTGGCGACGTGCCTGCAGAATGCCGGAGAGCATAATGTCCGATCGTAAGCAGAGCAAAAACGACAAGATCGAAACGATGGGTATCGTTTCGATCTTGGGGCGGTTTTCGGAGGGAAGGCGCGTTAGAGTCTGGGCACCAGCACTGTCGATCCGGCGCGAAGTAGGCTAGCTTTGCTTAGACCGTTGATCCTGAGGATACGCTCGGCTGACGTGCCGTAACGTTGAGCGATCTGCATAAGCGTCTCACCGCGTTTTACGCGATGCCGCACCACGCTGGATTGTGCTTGTTGGCGCGCGGGTTTCTCACGCATCTCGCTCACCTCATGCGTCTCGACTATAGCTGCCATTTGTTTTTGGACCGGCAACTTTACGCGGTAACCTGCGGGAATAATCTTTGGACCATTTGCCAGGGCCGGGTTCCACTCCAAAAACTCATCTCGTTTAAGGCCGGTGGAGCTCATAACCGCGGCTAGCGATGAGTTAGATCTTAACTCCACTTCCTGAATGGCAACCGGCGGATCTAAATCGAGGCCGGGAAAGTATCGTTCAGGGTTTTTGCCGATATCCATGGCGACAAGAAACTCGGCGTAGAAATTTTTCGGCGGATAACCAAAATACGGCCCGTTATATTTCTGGATTATATCCACCAAGTTGTCCGAGCCGACTTCAGCCACTGCCCGTGCCATGCCGGCGGGCCCGAAGTTGTAAGCCGTGATGGCCAATGGCCAATTGCCCAGCAACTCATAGGCTTGCTTGAGAAATGACGCCGCCGCGCGGGTCGATTCAATGGGGTCTCTTCGTTCATCGATGGTACGACTGACCCGCATATACTGTCTGCCGGTAGCGGGCATAAACTGCCACATGCCCAAAGCGCCTGCATGGGAACGCGCGCTGCTGTTGAACGACGATTCGATCAGAGGCAAGTAAGTCAATTCAACCGGCAAGCCGCGCTCCCGGAAGATTTGCTGCATTTGCCCGATGTAACGGTTAGAACGTTTCAGTCCCGCGGCGGTTCGCTCTTTGACTCCCCGCTGTGCCTTCACTCGTTCGATGCTGACTTCGTGTGCCGCCGCAATCCGCGCTTTTTCACCGTCGACGTATTCGTTGGAGCGATTCTCTTCGCCGACCTCCAACACTTCATATATCCTGGACATCTCCAATGGATCAAAAAACACCAGTTGGGATATGCTGTACTCGGTAAAAATTTTGGTCCAGAACTCGACGGGTTGCTCGAGTCCGGCAAGAAGTGGAAACGGATTATTATCGATTTCGCTCGGAACGGATTGAGCTCTCGCATGAGCCGGCAAGAACGCTATCCAAGACAAGACCAGTGAGAGGAACCATCGTTGCGCTTGCTTCATTGCCGCCCTCCTTATAGTGAGCCCGACTGAGCAACCCACGTGCCACCGACGTGGGAGCTTTAACCAACGCATAATAAAGAAAATCCAGCTAAGAAACAATTGCTATCCGAGAAGCCGGCAGACATTTTGAGTCTTGATGGGTCAATTCTCGGCATCTTCCCTCGACCTAGAGCTCTCCTTGCTTAAGGCGGCGGAAGCCATGCGCTAGATTTGACCGCTACTCGACCGCTACATATAGTGCGACCGAATTTCACCATTTCGTGGAGGAAAGCTTGGAACATTCGACCCTGGTGGGCCTCGTTGAAGCGTTATTGCGAGTGATTTTGGGCTGGCGCTTTTTAATCAGCGGCTGGAGCAACGTCCGCCGTTGGCCAAACCCGGTAAATACCGCAAGCATTCTGTTTGCGAAGCAAGCGAAACTGTTCGGGTTGATTGCCACCGTGCTAATGGTGTGCGGCGGTCTTGGTGTTGCGGCCGGCTTTCAGACGCCCATTTCATCGACGATGCTGTTGGTATTTTTAATCCCAACATTCAGTGTGCACTACTATTGGCTGAAGGTGTTGCCGACCATGGCGCCGACGGTTAAGAACTCCATAACAGATGACAAGGCGCTGGGATACTTCCAAAAGTTTGAGCGACAAGCGTTCCATGCTCATGAAGTGGGAATCCGCGATAATCTAGTTTTGCTAGCCGCGGCGGCATACTTCGCAGTCCGGGGCAGCGGGGCGTACGGTCTGGATAATTTGATTAGCAATTGGGTGGTGTGGATCTTCCGGTGATACTCTACGCTTATAAACGTCCGACAAAGCGGCCGGGATTCATCAACCGCTGGGGATCGAATTGCTGTTTAATCCTGCGCATTAGCAAAAACGCCGGCGGAGCCGGTCCCCAGATATCCAAATTCCGCTTCAGATCAGCCGGCGCAACAACCAGCACAACATGCCCGTTGTGTTGGGCCGCCTTGGATCGGAGCTGTGCGAAGCGCGCGGCGGCTAACTTGGTTTGGTTCGACCCTATCCAGATCGCGCCTGCGGCCATATCCGCGACAATCCCCGGACTATCATCCGTCGTATCCCACTCCTGAACGCCGTGCAGCAAATCAGCAACCGCTGATCGTGGCACCGTTACACGAAACACCAGCTCGTGGCCGAGAAGCGGGCAATCGCAAATACCCGCCCATAGTTCTTCATGAGCCGTATTACTATAAACCGCCATGCTCAGGCCCAATCGTTCAGCCGTCAATTGGAAATCCCGAAGGTGACGATCGACGTGTTCGGCAAAGCCTCCGGCGCGAACAGCCAAGTGCCAGCCCGATTGCGACGCTTCGCCGCTCGAGTTTGTTTCACTTTTCCACAGCACAATCGCGCTCGGCAACAAAACTGAATCCAGGATCTCGCCGGCGAACTCGGAAAGTTCGAGTAAACTTCCGGAAACGACCAAGGTCGCTTCCGCTTCCGGAAGCGGCGTCAGTCTGAGTGTCAGCTCCGTGATAATCCCAAGCGTTCCTAAAGATCCAACGAAAAGTTTACACATGTCGTAGCCGGCGACGTTTTTGACGACCTTGCCGCCGGCCTTGATATGCTCACCCGTAGGCAGGACTACCTTCATACCAATCACCAAATCACGCACGCTGCCGTAGCAGACGCGGCGCACTCCGTTTAGATCGGCTGCGACGATGCCGCCGACTGTGGAGCGTTGTGGGTTGGGCACATCGAATGGCACGAACTGCCGAGCTCCTGCAGTAATCTGTTGCATTGCTGCCAAGGTAATGCCGCTCTGCACGGTGGCGGTCAAGTTTGCGTGATCATGTTCGACCACGTGATTAAGCTTGGACACGTCGATGATGACTTCGGCGCGCTCGGGTAAGTTGCCGATGTTAACGGCCGTGCCTCCTCCCCAGGGAGTTACGGCTGCATCCGTCTCGCTGCAAATCCGTAACGCGGCGCTGACTTCCTCGGCATTACCCGGCCAACATATGACGCACGGATAAACTCCGTCGATGGCGCGGGCGGCAAGCAATTCCGGCTGCCTCTTTACCGCGGCGCCGCCCAGTTCGGCTTCTAACCGGCTGGCGAGCCGGTCCGGGTCAATCTTCATTGGCTGGCGAAGATTCGCCGCTCGTATAAGCGCGATCGAGGAGATCCATCAAATGGTAGACTTTCACATTCGGCCCATACTTCTGTGCGCCATAACGAAGCTGCAGCATACAGCCTGGATTGGGCGCGACCACCGCTTCGGAACCGGTGGCAGCGATTGCCGGCATTTTCTCTTGGAGAAGCTGCTGTGACATTTCAGCGTGAGTAATATTGTAAATCCCGGCACTGCCGCAACAGCGTTCAGAGCCATCCATCTCGACCAGTTTCAAACCCGGGATCGCCTGTAATAATTGCCGGGGCTGAATGCGCACGCGCTGACCATGCGCCAGATGGCAGGGATCCTGATAGGTAACGGTCATCCGCAATTCGCCGAGTTTGCCAGCCAGTCCAATCTGCGCAAGGAATTCAGCGGCATCCTTGACTAAAGAACTGAACCTCTGTGCCTTATCCGCGTAATCAGGATCATCTCCGAGCAAATGGGCATATTCCTTCATCGCGGCGCCGCAGCCGGCGGCATTGACGATGATGGCGTCGACGCCGGCAGTTAAAAATGCGTCGATGTTGCGCCGGGCCATTGCTTTCGCGCTGCTCGTCTCGCCATTGTGGGTGTTGAGAGCGCCACAGCAGGTCTGCCCCTTTGGGAAAACAACCTCGCAGCCGTTGCGTTGCAGCACGCGCACGGTGGCGTCATTGATGTCGCCAAAGAGCAACGGCATCACGCAGCCGTTTAGAAACGCGACTCGGGCGCGCCGTGGGCCGATCGCAGAAAGAGCCTGAACGTTTGCTTGAAAACGTTGCGGGATGGCCGGCAGCATTGCATCCATCTGCGCGAATCTTGCGCGGCAATAACGGCTGAACCAGCCTCTGCAAGCCGGTTCGTTGATAGAGACGCAACACGCCGAACAGGATTTTTAGACGTCCGGGAAAAGGAAGTAGCTGGGTGAAAGCCAGATTCAGGATAACCCGTCCGAGCTTCGATCCCGGCGGGCCGATTACCGCCCGGGCGGTTTCGGCTATATGGCCGTATTGAACTCCGGACGGACAGGCGGTTTCACAAGCACGGCACAACAAGCAGAGATAGAGATGCTCCTTGAAGCGCTCGTTGAGCTCGATACGGCCGTCCGCAGCCGCTTTTACCAGGTGAATCCTGCCGCGTGGCGATTCCGGCTCGAGACGCAGCGCGCGGTAGGTCGGGCACTGGTTTAGACACAAGCCGCAGTGCACGCATTGATAGAGTTCCGGAATATCGAGCGTAGCGATCTTGGGTTGATCGCCATGTCGCGGATTGTGCAGACTGTCTTCCAAGACAAACTCTAAACGTTTGTTCCTAAATCCAAAGCCCCGCCGGGATTTGCGCCGGCTGGCGCCGCACTTCGCCGCAACCAGCCGGCGTTGGAAATAGCTTTGCGGGATTAAACCGGCCGTCCGGGTCCAGCGCCGTGCGGACTCGCGTCATCGCCCCGAGATCCGCATCACTGAATAGCAAACCGATGTAGGCTTTCTTTTCAATGCCCACACCATGCTCGCCGGTGATACTGCCGCCGAGCTCTACGCATGCGTTCAATATTGCCGCGCCCGCTTCGATGACTCGATCGAGCTCTCCCGGCACACGCATGTCGAAAAGAATATTGGGATGCAGATTGCCGTCGCCGGCGTGAAATACATTAGCAATGCGTAGATTGTAATGTTTGCTGATGGCAGCTACTCGCCTCATGATTTCCGGCAATTGACTGCGCGGGACAACGCCGTCGTTGACATAGTAATTGGGCGCTAACGAACCCATGGCGCCGAAAGCCCCTTTTCTGCCTTTCCAAAGACGTTGCCGTTCGGTTTCGTCCCGTGCCAACCTGACCTCCCGCGCGCCGCTCTGCTCGCAAATCGCATACGCCAATTTCACGGAACGCTCGGTTTGCTCGCGCAAGCCTTCGATTTCAACCAGCAGCACCGCTTCGGCATCGCGGGGAAAGCCTACTGGCGCCCCGGATTCGACGGCTTCAATGGTCGTGCGGTCCATCATCTCTAACGCGGCGGGAATGATTCCGGCCCCGGTGATTTCAACCACCGCTCGAGTGGCGTCATCCATCCGATCGTAGATGGCAAGAAGGGTGCGCACCGACTCGCGATTGTGCATGAGTTTTACAATGACCTTGGTCACCACACCCATGGTTCCTTCCGACCCGACAAACACGCCGCGAAGATCATAGCCGGGCGTGTCCGGCACTTCGCCACCGAGCCAGACAACCTGACCATCGTCCAAAACGATTTCGAGACCAAGAACGTGATTGGTTGTCACCCCGTAGGCGAGGGTATGCGGCCCTCCGGAATTGTTGGCGACATTACCGCCGATGGAGCATGCGGCTTGGCTGCTAGGATCGGGCGCATAGAAGAACCCGTCATTGGCGACTGCTTTAGTGAGGTCGAGATTGATAACGCCGGGTTCGACGACAGCAAGGCCGTTCTCGAGATCGATTCTCAATATGCGATCCAAGCGCGCCAGAGATAGCACGATGCCGCCCTCGGCCGGCACGGCACCGCCGGCCAAACCCGTGCCCGAACCACGGGGTACGACCGGCACAGCGGCTTGTTTAGCCGTTTTCACCACCGCGGCAACCTGTTCGGCATTGGCAGGCAGGACAACGATCTCCGGCATGACCTGGAAGATTGAGCCGTCTTGTTCGTAGACGATGACGTCTTCCTTTTCGACCAGCACATAACGCTCGCCAACGATGGCGCATAGCTGGCGGACGAGATTGTTGTTATTCATCTGGCTGTATCTGTCTCCCGGCGATCCCTTGGAAGCGTAGCGGAGACTGGAATACAGTGTCAATGAGCGAGACCAAAGAACTTGGCCAATGCAATGAGCTGAGATCAGCAATCGATATTCTAAGCGACACGACTTCAGTGAGACAGCCATAAGGATTATCACTTCTCAATCGCCGTGAGTTGTGCAGGTTGGACGCACCATTGACGTAAGTCCGGAACCTGTAATATAAACCGTGAACGCGAAGTTCGCTTGTCGTGCTTATCTGAAAGGAGAGACCATGGCTAATCAAGAGAAGCTAGAAGATCAAGATGCCAAGAAGATTTCACGCCGAAACGTTCTCAAAGCGGCGTTTGCGGCGGGTGGCGCTGCGGCGCTCGGCTTCCCGATGATTGCCCGAGGCCAAACGGGGCCGATCACAATGCGCTGGCAGAGCACGTGGCCGCAAAAAGACATTTTCCACGAGTTCGCTCTCGACTTCGCCAAGAAGGTCAACGACACGACCGGCGGCGATTTGAAGATTGAGGTGTTGCCTGCGGGCGCTGTAGTGCCGGCCTTCCAGCTTCTCGATGCGGTGTCGAAAGGCACACTCGACGGCGGCCATGGCGTGGTCGTGTACCATTATGGCAAGCAGACGGCTCTGGCGCTTTGGGGCTCGGGTCCGAGCTACGGGATGGATGCCAACATGATGCTTGCCTGGCACAAGTACGGTGGCGGCAAGGACTTGCTCGAAAAGCTCTACAAGTCCATCGGCGCCAACGTGGTCTCTTTCTTGTACGGCCCGATGCCGACCCAGCCGCTTGGCTGGTTCAAGAAGCCGATCACCAGGGCCGACGACATCAAGGGACTCAAATTCCGCACCGTCGGCCTCTCGATTGACGTGTTCACGGGGTTGGGCGCAGCGGTGAACGCGCTGCCGGGCGGCGAGATCGTGCCGGCGATGGACCGGGGACTGCTCGATGCCGCCGAGTTCAACAATGCGTCCTCGGACCGTCTCCTTGGCTTCCCTGACGTTTCCAAAGTTTGCATGTTGCAGAGCTTCCACCAGAACGCTGAGCAGTTTGAAATTCTGTTCAACAAGACGAAGTTCGATGCGCTGCCGGCGAAGATGAAGGCGCTTATCGAATCTACGGTGGAAGCCGCTTCGCAGGATATGTCGTGGAAAGCGATCGATCGCTACTCAAAAGATTATGTCGAGATGCAGGCCAAAGACAAAGTCAGATTCTACAGGACGCCGGACTCCGTGCTGCAGAGGCAACTCCAGGCATACGACGCCGCAGCCGATAAGAAGGCCACCGAAAATCCAATGTTCAAGGAGATTACTGCGTCACAGCGGCTCTTTGCTGAGCGGGCGGTGAAGTGGGATTTGGACACTAACGTTGGTCGCCGCATGGCCTACAATCACTATTTCGCCAAAGCGGCCGGCAAAACCGCACCGGAAGGAAGCAAAAAGAGCTAATCTTCCGTGGATCGGATCCAGCTTCTCCATCAGCCATCAATCTCGGGCTGATCCCTGGTGTTTTGTACACCGTGAATGCCTACCGACTATTCCGAGCCATCGATCAACTCAGCTACTGGTCGGGCAAGGCTTTTGCCTGGCTGATCGTCGCGCTCACACTCGTTGTCTCGGTGGAGGTCTTCAAGCGCTACATCCTGAATGCTCCCACGGCCTGGATCTTCGACTTCAACAACATGCTTTATGGCACGCTGTTCATGATGTGCGGCGCTTACACCTTGTCGCTCAGTGGGCACGTGCGCGCCGACTTCATATATGCCCGGCTGTCGCCGAAGATGCAGGCGGCGCTGGACTTAGCACTGTATATGCTTTTCTTTGTCCCGGGCATCCTGGCACTTATCTATGCCGGGTACGGTTACGCCGTCGAGTCGTGGCAGATCGGAGAGCACTCGACTGTGACCGCGGAGGGTCCGCCGGTTTATCACTTCAAGTCCGTGATCCCGATCGCCGGCGCGCTGGTGATGCTCCAGGGTGTCGCAGAGATCGCGCGTTGCATCCTGTGCTTGCGCACCGGCACCTGGCCGGCACGGCTGGAAGATGTCGAGGAGATAGACGTAGTCGGCGGACAGCTCGCTCACAGCGAGTTTGTCGACGAAGAGTCGCGCCGCGCTGCGGCCGGCTCGGCACACGCGCTGGATGAAGCCGCGCGCCAGCGCACCCTGGTGGATCAAAAAAGGGAAGGCAACGGTGAGTGATCCAGCGCTCGGGTTGACCATGCTTGGGCTCATCGTGATCGCGATCATGATGGGCTTTCCGACCGCCTTCACCTTGATGGGGCTGGGAATGCTCTTTGGGTTTCTCGCTTTTTGGACTCCTTCACAGCATTGGTACGACAATCAGGTCTTCGATCTCATGGTGCAGCGCACGTATGGTGTGATGACCAATGATACTTTGCTGTCTGTGCCGCTCTTCGTCTTCATGGGCTACATCATGGAGCGCGCCGCGCTGGTCGACCGAATGTTTCATAGCGTCCAGCTTGCCTTTCGGCGAGTGCCCGCGTCGCTCGCCGTGACCACCTTGCTGGTGTGCGCCTTTTGGGGAATCGCCTCGGGCATCGTCGGCGCAGTGGTGGTTCTGATGGGAGTGATCGCGATGCGTCCGATGCTGAATGCCGGTTACGACGTACGGCTCGCGTCGGGTGCAATCACGGCGGGCGGCACGCTGGGTATTTTGATTCCGCCCTCCGTGATGCTTATTGTCTATGCGGCTGTGGCCGGAGAGTCGATCGTGAAGCTCTATGCGGCCGCAATGCTGCCGGGGTTTTTCCTAACGTTCCTCTATCTCGTCTTCATTCTCGGCTGGGCAATCATCAATCCGAAGATCGCGCCTAAGTTGCCGCCGGAACAGTATCGGATCGCGACGCCGGAATGGCTCCGACGGCTCGAACGTGGTCCGGCCCGACGGATCGTTACCGGTGTCCTCGGCGCCATGCTTCGACCGAAATTGTTGCACGGCGCGACGTCACCCGACGGTCATCGGATAACCTATGGGCTGATCGTCAAAAACTTCTTGACGCTGATGGTCCCGGCAGTACTTACGATCGGAATGTTTGCTACCGCCTGGTGGTATGTCGTTATCTATAACGCCCCCAGTGCCGCCGTCGCTCCGGAGAACGGGGCTGCACAGCCGCTGAGCTTGCCGCCAGCTGCTCTGGAGGAGAGGCCGCAGGAAGCGCCGCAGGAGAAATTGCAAGAGCTCGGAGGGTCACCAACCACGTCGGAGTTCTCCGAATCGCCTCTGCTCCCGGACGGGCCGCCTCAGGAAATGGGCTCACTGGCCGAACCGCCAGGCGCATCGGCCATCCGCAAAACTCCGGAATACTTCTATCTCGTGTTCTGGGGAATGGCGGCTTTTTCGACGCTTCTTCTTGCCATCTACTACTGGCGTATGGATGGCGAGCAGCTCGAGATATTGAAGGAACTGGTCGTCTCGGTAGTGCCGCTGGGTGTGCTGACGGTGGTGGTGCTCGCAGTGATTTTGTTCGGCATCACTACGGCCACCGAATCGGCTGCAGTGGGGGCGCTCGGCGCCCTCTATCTCGCGGTGATGGCCAAATACCCGCGCCAGGTCTGGTCCTGGAGTCTGGTCGGAGCGATTATTGGGGTGGTCCTCAGCTGGCAGCGCGGCGGCGTAGTGACTGTGCTCGTATCAGGGTCTCTTGGAGGCGTATTCGCGGGAACGCTAGTTCCCTGGTTTTGGGGGCTCGGAAGGTCCAAGGAGCTCTGGCAAAATCTCAAAGAATCGGTTTTCCTCACCGCGAAGACCACGGCTATGGTCTGCTGGCTCTTCATTGGCTCGGCGCTTTTCTCCGGTGTCTTTGCGCTACATGGCGGACAGGCGCTCATCGAACGCTGGGTTCTGGGGATGAACCTCTCTCCCGTCGGTTTTTTGATCATGGCGCAATTGATCATATTTCTACTTGGCTGGCCGCTCGAATGGACTGAGATCATCGTTATCTTCTGTCCGATTTTCATACCGCTGCTCGGCCATTTTAACGTCGATCCGATTTTGTTCGGCACCATGGTAGCGGTTAATTTGCAAGCGGCCTTTTTGTCGCCCCCCGTGGCGATGTCAGCCTTCTATCTGAAGGGGGTTGCACCGAAGCACGTTACTCTCAACCAGATCTTTGCCGGCATGATGCCGTACATGCTGATTGTCCTTCTGTGTCTGGTATGCATGTACGTCTGGCCGGGCATGACGTTGTGGCTGCCCGAATTCCTGTATGGTTAGTGCAGGTGCAACTGACTTCGCCATACGGCGTTCTCGGTCGTCGCCGATCCTCAGCGTACTAGCCCTGTACGCTTCCGGTCGGCTTCTTCCTCGGGCCTTGTCTGGCTCGTCATTTGTACCTGCACGATCGCTAAGAAATATAGGATGGAACTAACCGACCTTCACTTGCTCTCGGCTTCGGAGGCTGCCCGATTAATCCGTGATGGCATCATCAGCTCGGAACAGCTGGTCGAGGCTTGTCTAGCGCGCATACGCGAAGTGGACCCGCAAGTCGAGGCCTGGACCTTTCTCGACCCCGACTATGCGCTGGCGCAAGCGCGTGCTCTGGATCAGTTGCGTTTATCGGGCCAGGCAATCGGCGCGCTGCACGGCATTCCTGTCGGCATCAAAGATATTTTCGATACCGCCGACATGCCGACTGAAAATGGCTCAGTGATTCACGCCGGACGCACACCGTCGCGCGATGCCGCGGCCGTATCACGGTTGCGTGCAACCGGTGCCGTGATCATGGGCAAAACCGTTACCACGGAATTCGCTTACTTCTCGCCCGGAAAGACGCGCAACCCGCATAACCCGGAGCATACCCCCGGCGGTTCTTCCAGTGGATCTGCCGCGGCCGTGGGCTCAAGCATGGTTCCTCTCGCGCTCGGCAGCCAGACCAACGGCTCCACGATTCGCCCGGCTGCGTATTGCGGCATCGTTGGTTTCAAGCCGACCCACGGGCTTATTTCGCGCCATCGTGTATCGCCCTTGTCGCGCACGCTTGATCACGTTGGGCTATTCGCGCGCACTGTCGACGACATTGCATTGCTCTGCGAACAGCTCGTCGGCTACGACGAAGCCGATCCCGACACACGGCCGCGCGCGAGTATTCCTTTCCAGACGGTTACGCGCCAAGAGCCGCCACTCGCGCCGATGTTCGCGCTGGTGAAAACCCCGATGTGGGAGCGCGCCGACAGTGATACCAAGGAAGGCTTTGCTGAATTGGCCGCGCATTTGGATGGGCAGGTGGAAGAGGTCGAACTGTTTCCCTCAGCCATCGAGGCGTGGGAATTACACCAGATCATTATGAGCGCCGAAATGTCGCTAAACTTGGAACATGAATACACGATAGCGAGCCCACAGCTCTCGGAAAGACTGCGGAAACAGATCGAGCAGGGACAGCAAGTGACGGCATTCGATTACCAACGAGCGCTGGCCAGAATCGCTCCCATTCACGAAAGTTTTCTCGAACTGTTCCAGCAGCGTTACGATGCGATTTTGACACCAGCCGCCCCGGGCCCGGCTCCGAAAGGACTCACGGCCACCGGCGATCCATCCTTCTGTACCTTGTGGACATTATGCGGCATGCCTGCCATCAGCCTGCCGCTCTTGCAAAGCGCTAACGGTCTCCCTCTTGCTGTTCAACTCGTCGGTCCGCGCTACGGCGATGCGCGGCTCCTGCGGACGGCGCAGTGGCTGGCCACGAAAGTTGCCACGTCTTAAGCAACTAATCTATTGCGTCAAGGAAAAAAGGCGTTGCGAATGGGTACTTCGCTCGACTAGTTACGATGGCACCAAATCCTCGGAGCCAAGTTCATCCGAAGTGAGAAAGGCGCAATTGAATTCGATAACCCAAAGCTGGCAGCCTACCAGTCAACCAGGTTGACTAAGCCGAGGCTGATCCACGGAACATAGGTGACGAGCAGAGTAACAAACGCGAGAACGAGCGTGAACGGCCAACCCGCTTTGAAGACTTCCCAGAAGGGCAAGCGCGCGATCGCCGCTGTGGTAAACAGGACAGTGGCAACGGGCGGGGTTTGCTGACCGACGCCGAGATTGATCGTTACGATAATACCGAAATGGATCGGATCGACGCCGATTTGGCGAATCAGCGGCATCACGATCGGAACAATCAGAATAATCGCCGCCGCCGAGTGGAGAAACATCCCGGCAACGAAGAAAAAGATGTTCAAAAAGAACAGGATCAGGTATTTATTTGACGTCGTCTCAAGCATCATCCGAGCGAACTTCTGCGGAATCTGTTCACTGGTCAAAAACCACCCAAGGACGGCAGACGACGCCACGATCAACATGACCACGGCCGTCTGTCCCGTTGAATCATGTAAGATGCGGATGATCTCGCGCACCGGGAGCTCGCGGTAGAGTAAGGCGCCAATGATTAAGGCTGCGATTACAGCCAGCGCTGCAACCTCGGTGGCAGTGGCGATGCCGAGAAAGATCCCGCCCCAGATCACAATCGGAATGAAGAGTGCCCAGAAGGCGCGGACAGTAGACTTTCCGACCTCATTCAAAGAGAACTTCTGCTCCACCGGTAAATTTAGTTTGCGCGCATAATAATAGCTGAGTCCCATCATGCTTGCGCAAGCGATAAAGCCCGGGAGAAAACCGGCAAAAAAGAGCTTGGCTACTGACACCTCAGCCATCCACGCATAGATGATCATAGGGATGGAGGGGGGAATGAGAATGGCCGCCGAGGCCGCGTTGGAAACAATGGCCGCGCTCAGCGCCTTGGGGTAACCCCGCTTCTCCATGGCGGGGATAACAACATTTCCGATCGCAGCCGCGTCAGCGACCGATGATCCCGAGATCTCGCTCTGTATCATCGTCGCCACCACAGTAACCATCGCAAGTCCGCCGCGGATAAACCCAACGAAACTATTGGCTAGGTTTACCAGCCGCAACGAGATGCCCGAAGTCTCCATCAGACCCCCGGCCAAGATGAAGAGCGGGATCGCGAGTAGCGGGAAACTGGACGCCCCGGAAAAAAGATTCAGGGGGACAACGCTGAGCGACGCGGTTCCGTTCCAGAGAAGAAATAGGATGGTGGTGATCGAAAGGCCGAACGCGATCGGGACGTTAATGACCGTAAGGAAAATGATTACTCCGAGGATGAGCCACTCCACGCCGCTTCAGCTCCTTTCCCATTCCCCTTGCCGAAGAGAAGATGACCGAGGCGTTCAAGACTGATCAGGAGCATGAGCCCACCGGCAATTGGCAGCACGCTGTAGACCCAGGCCATTTTGATCCATGGAAGCGAAACCGCAGTCTCGTTGCCCATCTTCTGCGTGAGGATCCAGCCATAGTACAAAAGCACAACTTGGAATCCCAAGACGAAGAGTTCGGCGACAACCCTGGCCGCCCTTCCGGGGCTCGGGGTGAACCGATTTACCACCAAGTCAAATCCGATATGGCGGCCACGGTAAGAAGCCGAGACCGCTCCGTAGAAGGTCAGCCAGACCAGCAGATAGGATGCGAACTCATCGTACCAAGCAAGAGACGCGCCGAGGATGTAACGAAAGAAAACCCCCAGAAAAACCAGCACGACCATCAAGACCAGCAGGAGCATCGACCACCAGTCGAGAAGGCCAATAAAGCGGTTGAGGATTCTCATAGTTGCTCTGCTCGAATTTCAAATTTAGATGAACTCCATTCCATTCGAACTGCCGCCGCGTTACCTAAGCGACTGGACGAGCTTGATGAGATCGATGCCGCCGGGCACTTCCTTACCAAATTCTTCATAGATTGCCGCCGATCGCTTAATGAACGCTTCTTTGTCGACGTCGTTAGCTTTCATCGGCGGGGCGAGTTTTCCCATTAACTCTCTATCCAGCCGCTCGCCCTCGGAGCGGGCAAAGTCCCCCATGTCCCAGGCAATTTTGGACAGCGTGCTCTGGACATCTTTAGGAAGCTTGGCCCACACGTCTTCGCCGATCACCAGGTAAGCGGGTGTGTAGACATGGCCGGTCAATGAAAGAAATTTTTGCACTTCAAAAAATTTAGCGGAGGCGATTTGTGGGAACGGGTTTTCCTGCGCATCCATGACGCCGGACTGCAGTGCCGAATAAACTTCTGCCAACGGCATGGGTGACGGATTCGCGCCATAGTCTTTAAACATCTTTACTCGCCAGACTCCGCCGGGCACTCTCAACTTGATCCCTTTCAGATCCTCTGGCTTTATGATCGGCCGCACATTATTTGTGATATGGCGAAAGCCATTCTCCCAGACTCCCAGCACCCGGATTCCCTTTGTCGGCAGCCCAGCGAAGAGATGGTCCTGCACCTGTTTGTTCTCGGCCACCTTCTTCATGTGAGCTCGGCTGACAATGAGATAGGGCATCTCAAAGACGCCGAATTTCGCATCTACGGTGCTCATGACCGTTGAGGGCGCTACCATCTCCGGCGCGCCAACCTTGATACCTCGCATCATCTGTTCGTCGCTGCCGAGCTGGCTCGAGTGAAATACCTTGACCTCTAATTTACCCTTGAGCGCACCGTTGACTCGAGTCGCATATTCATCAGCCGTCAAGGCGAAGAGCGAGCCCGGAAAGCCGACGTGACCTAAGCGCAACGTTGGTGCCTGCGCCCGGGACCCTTGAGCCCACATAATACTGAGCAAGGTCATGAGAAGCATAGTGATCAACGTCCGCTTCATCTCACTTCTCCTTTTCGCCATCTTCGGCAGGACGAAGCCTACCGATTCTTGGTACGTGCCTCGTTCAGAATGCTTTGAGCTCTGCTCAAATTGAATACTCCGCAGCTGCAAAAGCGCGCCATTGTGCAAGCCACCGCCGCCGGGCTGCGCCGATTCTCCTTCACCCAGTCGATCATTTTTTTCGCAAAATGCGCTGAAATCATGCCGTGCCCGCACATCGTCGTAAGCTCGAGCACGGTGGCGTCCGGCAACTTGTCCACTCGTCCGCAAAAGCCCAACGAGTACTCGACACTGTGACGGGTGATTCCGGTTTCGCGGCAGCAACGCTCCGCTTCCTCGATGGGAGCGCTAATGTTCACTGAAATACCAAGGTTCGCGTTTCGGACATCATCAACGAAGGCCTTCATGTTTTCGAAATTGTCGAAGACCGCCGCCACCGTGGTGTGACCCTCGATGCCCGCAATCACTTCATCCGGATTGGGTCGGTGATCGCGCTTCCAGTGCGCGTTCGGGTTTAGGTCCCGGCGCGGGCGCAGGACGCCGCCCTTAGTGGCATCGCCGAGGTTCACGGGATTGTGCTTTAATGAAAGGCGTAGAAACGCTCGGTATTTTTCGATCAGATTGTCATCATTGATACCTCGGCTCGCCATCGCGAATACGATGAAATCGTCGCGAACCGGCATCGGGTTCGACGGATTTTCAAATGCATAGTGTTCGCTGTAGCGGTGCAGCGTGTTCGTCATTTGCTCTACGCTTGCGCGGCCGTGCGTGCGCCGAGGCCTAGATTGGTTTTCCCACGATAGGTCGGATAGCCTTCCCGCTCCAAAATTTTCCGCAACGGTTCTTCACCCGCTGCGCCGCAGCGGGTCGAAACGCCGAGGCTGACGACGGTGGCCAGCTCGCGGGATAGCTGTTTGATTCTTTTTAGGACCAATGGCACGTCTTCCAACCTTGTCTTGATCTCCACGATTGCGGATAAAACCTTCTCGTCTAGAATCTCCGGCCGGATGAGCCCGCGAGAGGGATCGCTCATCAGCGACGTCACGGGATTGCTAGTTTCGAATTCAACCCCGAGTTCGGCCAAAACTTTCGTGATCCGTTCGATATCGCGAAAGCATGCGCCGATTCCCGGACGGCCAAACTCGACGACAAAGCCCGCTTCGCCTTCCTTCACCCGAGCGGTGACGTCGTTGGTCTTAACTTCGGCCGTACCGCGTCCGTGAATGCCGGTGGATTCGTGGGGTACCTGGGGATCGGAAAAAGCCCGCCGGACTAACCGCGGCCAGCTCAACTCTTCCGGAACGATGGCATCGGTTGGGCAGATGTCCGGCTCCGGATCGAAGCGAAAGCGGAAGAATTGCGCCGTTTTGCGAATCGCTCGCACAAACATGGGGTTCAAGTGTTCTTTCGACATGCCGCGGTAGCAAGCAAAACATTCGACGCACTCGTCGGTGTTGATGCGCGCGCGGTTTATCATCGGATCGATGTAGATGGCCCCCATCGGACAGACCGGTAGGCAGTTCCCGCAGGCAACGCACTTGTCCGGATCGATCTTCATAACGGCGATCGCCGTACGGCGTCTTCCAGAAGATATCTCTCAGCTGCTGCGAGTCCGGCACCCAGCGCGATTTTGACACCGAAGCTCTTCAGCGCCATTTCAAGCCCAGCCAAGATGCCCAAGAGTTCAAGCTCATTGAGGCTGCCGAGATGACCGATGCGAAAAAGTTTTCCTTTTACTTTGCCGAGCCCCTTGCCGAGGGGAAGATCGACGAGTTTCAGCGTGTGATCGATGAACGCATCGGAGTCGAGCCCCTCGGGCATCCGAACGGCCGTTAACGTATTGGAATATTCCGCGGCGCTCTGTGCGAAGAGTCTAAGACCTGTCGCTTCAATGGCTCTGCGGCAGGCTTCGGCCAGCCGTGCATGGCGGCGGAAAACATTCTCGAGGCCCTCTTCGAAGAGCATTTTGAGACTTTCGCTTAGGCCCAGAAGTAAGGAGGTCGCCGGTGTGTATGGAAAGTTGCCGTTGGCGTTACTCTCTAGCACCGCTTGCCAGTCCCAAAACGAGCGCGCACATTTGGCCGATCGGTTCGCCTGAAGCGCTTTCTCGCTGACGGCGAGAATCGCCATGCCGGGCGGCAGCATAAGCCCTTTTTGCGCCGCAGTGAGGGCGACGTCCAGTCGCCATTCGTCGAAGCGCAAGTCCGTGCATCCGAGCGAGCTAACCACATCGGCCAGCAGCAGGGCGGGGTGGCCCACACGATCAAGGGCATCGCGAACAGCTGCAACGCTGCTCGTAACTCCCGTCGATGTCTCAGTTTGGACGAAGAGGACTGCTTTGGTTTGGTGCTCTTTGTCTAGGCGCAGGCATTCCTCAATCGCGCCAGCCGAGACGCCGGCGCCGTAGTCGACTTCCAACCTCTGAACCTTGACTCCGTGGGCTGTGGCAGTGCGGCAATAGAGATCGCTGAAGTGGCCGTTGACACAACCCAGGACTTGATCGCCGGGAGACAGCGTATTGACGATGCAGGACTCCCAACCTCCCGTACCGGAGCCGGGGAAGAGGAGGATTTTACCTTGAGCAGTTTGAAAGAGCTTTTTGAGGCCTTCGAGCACTTCGCTCAGAAGGACGGCAAACTGAGGGCCGCGATGGTCAATCAGCGGCTGGGACATAGCCCGAACCACACGCTCCGGCACAATGCTCGGACCAGGAATTTGAAGGAACGGGCGACCGGACATAAGATGCGCGAAAGCTAACTAATCTTCGTCACGGATGTCAAGCGCGATTCGCTGGCGGGGAAAGCGCAAATTGCGAAACGCCTAACCGACGTGACTCCACGCGTGATACGAACTGCGCACCAGTGGGCCGGATTCGACATGACGAAACCCGAGCTTTTTCCCCGCCATTTTGAATTCGTTGAATTCATCGGGCGTGACGTATCGGTCGACTTTCAGTTGGCGGTTCGACGGCTGCAGATATTGCCCGAGAGTGACGATGTCGACCTTTTTGTCGCGCAGCTCCTCCAGCGTGGCAATGACCTCGTTATGAGTTTCGCCGACCCCAAGCATTAAACCGGACTTCGTGAGCACGTCATCGCGATATCTTTTCGCTTCACTCAAGATATTCAACGAGCATTCGTAGCTGTGCCCAGGGCGAACTTTGCCGTAAAGACGCGGCACGGTTTCGATGTTGTGATTGAGAATTTCTATTCCGGATTCGACGACAGTTTTGAGCGCCTGGAGATTGCCGTCGAAATCTGGAATCAGTAGTTCCACGCGGGTTTGCGGATTCAAAGCTTTAATCCAGAAAACCGTCTTGGCAAAATGTCCAGCGCCGCCGTCCGGAAGATCATCGCGATTAACAGATGTTACGACGATGTGATCCAAGCCGAGATCTTTGACGACCAGCGCCACATTGCGCGGTTCCTCGGGATCGAGTGCCAGTGGTTTACCTTTATCGATGGCGCAAAAACGGCAACCTCGGGTGCAGGTGTCCCCCAGGATGAGAAACGTCGCAGTCTTATTGCCCCAGCACTCACCGATATTAGGACAGCGCGCCTCCTCACAAACCGTATGAAGATTTTTTTCGCGCAGGATATGTTTCAGGCGCAGGTAGTTGGGACTTCCCGGGGCTTTGACTTTGATCCAGTCGGGATGTCTTCGCGGCATACTACTTTAGCAGGCTGGTGAAAAAGGACCATCTACTTCGTTGCGCTCGCCCGATTCGCTCCAACGTACTAACACGTACGCCTCCGCTCATCGATTATCGCGCGCCTCGTACCTGCCGCCTTTTTGACCAGTCTGAAACTCTGAAAAATGAGAAATATTTTCGATTTCCGTATAGCCAAACAGCTCGGCGAAGTGGCAAAGAAAATTTTCTCTTACGTTATGTACGTTTGGATCTTTGCCCAGTTCCTTGGCCATAGACGTTACATCGGCCCAGCTCAGGCCGCACGGAATAATTCGATCAAAATAGGAAAGATCCGTATTCACGTTCAGCGCTAGACCGTGGTAGGTGATGCCCTTTCGCACGGCGATACCCATGGCGGCAATTTTTCGATTATCGATCCAGATGCCGGTATATGGCGGTCGGCGCCTGGCTTCGAGGCCGAAGTTCTTGAGCGTTTCGATCGCCGTCATCTCGAGGTTTTTGACATAGCGATGCACATCTTTACGCAATTTCGAGCGCAAGCCGATAATCGGATATACCACCAGTTGACCAGGTCCGTGATAGGTGACATCGCCGCCGCGACTAGCGCGATGCAGCGGCACGTCATGCGCGGCGAGAACATTATTGAGGTCACCGCTACGGCCGATCGTATAGACATGCGGATGTTCGACGAAGAGAAGAATATCGGCAACCCCTTGCCGTTGTTTTAGCTCGATGAGTTGTTCTTGCCATGACAGCGCGGCGAGGAAGTCCAACCGGCCCAGATCTTGGTAAAGCAATTGTGCCATAGGTTGGTTTAGTCTTATCCACCGCGGCCCGATCTTTCAAGGT
The DNA here is from genome assembly GCA_963745835.1 of uncultured delta proteobacterium. Taxonomy (GTDB): domain Bacteria; phylum Desulfobacterota; class Binatia; order UBA9968; family UBA9968; genus WHTF01. The sequence goes on along the minus strand of CAVUZH010000019.1, from coordinate 445,970 downwards.
GGAGTGGACCGGCACGTATAACGTTTGACAGGGAATATAGTGACGGCTAGATTCTGCCAATCCTTTAAACCCGTTGCATATGCCTCAACATCCATTCAATCCAGCATGGTTTGTCCGTAAAGATCTCGACGGCTTTTTCGGATTGATGATCGATAATCTGATTCAGCTAATCCTGATTGTCAGCCTGTGCCGCGAGCTGATCCATCTTCCCGACGAATATATATTCGGCAAAATTCTACCCGGCGCCGCGTTTTCCATATTGGTTGGCAACCTGTTTTACGCATGGCAGGCGCGGCGGCTGGCGCGCGAAACCGGTCGAGACGACGTCACCGCGCTGCCTTACGGTATCAATACGGTCAGCCTGTTCGCGTTTATTTTCTTCATCATGATGCCGATCTATCAGGAGACGCAGGATCCGGTTTGGGCATGGAAAGTCGGCTTGGTCGCTTGTTTTCTTAATGGCGTCATCGAAATCGCGGGAGCCTTTGTCGCCGATCGCGTCCGTAGCGTAACGCCGCGGGCGGCGTTACTTTCAGCTTTGGCGGGCATCGCGATCACTTTCATTTCGATGGATTTTACCTTCCGGATCTTCGCGCAGCCTTTGGTGGCGCTGATTCCATTGGCACTAATTTTTATCGCCTATTTCTCACAGCAAAAATTTCCGCTCGGGCTGCCCGGCGGAATGGTGGCTGTCGCCGTGGGAACACTTTTGGGATGGTGGCTGGGAGCTGTAAAAGGTCCGCCGCCCAGCATCGATTTCGCTTTAGCACGGCCCGATTTCACCGGCGGTTCCTTACTCGAGGCGCTGCGCCATCCGGCATTTTTGAATTATCTTTCAGTGATCATTCCAATGGGAATTTTCAACGTTGTTGGATCACTGCAGAATATCGAAAGCGCGGAAGCCGCCGGAGATCGCTATCGAGCCTTTCCGTCGCTGCTGGCCAACGGCGTGGGCTCCGTGGTGGCGGCTTTGCTCGGCAGCGTTTTCCCGACCACGATTTACATCGGCCATCCAGGCTGGAAGCGGCTCGGCGCGCGCTCCGGATACTCGGTTTTGAACGGTCTTTTCATTGCGTTGATTTGCCTCACCGGAACGATTCAAGCCGTGCTTGCGTTTATTCCGCTGGAGTCCGGCATCGGTATTCTTCTCTATATCGGCGTTATCATTGTTGCCCAATCTTTTCAGGAGACGCCAAAGGAACATGCCCCGGCAGTGGCGCTGGGGATTGTGCCGGCATTGGCCGCATGGGGGCTGTTAATGGTCGAGACCGGTGTGCGCGTCGCGGGCAAATCGTTGCATTCAGTCGGACTTGCGCCTTTTGGCCAAAACCCCGCGATGCATGGCATGATCTCGCTTCAGCAAGGGTTTATTTTTACCTCGATGATTCTTGCGGCCATTGGTGTTGCCTTGATCGAAAGACAATTTAAAAAAGCGGCTGGCTGGTCCTTAGCTGCAGCGGCTTTCTCCGCCATCGGCCTTATCCACGCCTACGAATTGACGCCCGCCGGCGTAGCCGCGCGTTTCGGCTTGCTTGAAGCTCCTGAGTTTGCAGCCAGTTATATACTGCTCGCCTTGTTATTCCTGGCCTTCTCGTTCGCTCCAGGTAAACGGAGGCACGCTAACGCGGATTCTTCGTAAAAATAAAGGCCCGGCTCTCGAAGCGCCTATGGCCGCGGCAAGCTGTAGGGCCTGCTATTAACGTGAGTGACTTTCCAGATATTATCGCGGTGCTGAGTAATCCGCGTGATGCCGCAGGGATCGAGATGAAATGATCGATAATTGTTTAGATCGGTTCCAGTCACCCGGCAAACGACGCCAAGAATAGGAAAGTTATGACTTACCACGATCACGGTATGATCTGTTTGATGACGCTGCGCGATGCGTGTCAAAGCGTCCCAGGCTCTCTCGGCAACATCGGCGAGCCTTTCTCCGCCAGGTACCTGGAGTTCCGCGGGCGCGGTTCTCCAGCCCGTTAGAAATTCGGAATACTTCTCCTTGATCTCGTTAAAAGTCAGTCCCTCCAATTCGCCATGGTCGAGCTCACGTACGTCATCCTCGATCATGACCGGAAGATTGTGCGGTCGGCTCACCAGCTGCGCGGTTTGGCGCGCCCGCTCAAGACTGCTCGAATAAACAGCATGAATGGTTTCGTTGCTGAGCTGAGTTGAAATCTGCTCGGCTTGGCGCAGGCCCACTTCGGTCAGCCGGCGATCACTCGAACCTTGGCAGCGGCCTTGAAGATTCCAATCTGTCGCCCCATGGCGAAGCAAGACGATTTGCATCAATACAGAGGCGAATCAGATTTCTTCAAGAGGCCCGGAATTAATTTCGATCTTGGCCTTGGCTTTGAGCTCGTCTTTGAACTTTAACAGGATCCGCTGGCGGGCCTCGGCTAATGCCTGTTGCATCAGTTGGCTCTTATCCTTCTCAAACTGAGCCATGTCAGCCGGTTGCGCCTCTTTGAAGGCAAACACGAAGGCTGCGTCAGCTTGCGTGAAAATCCTATCGGGAATAGGTTTGCGCGCGGAGAGTGCCAGACTTCCGGCCGTGAGATTTTGCAGCTCGCCCACTTTGGGCAACTGTTGTGTGTTGCGGGCGAACCATCCGGTTTCCTCCAGCTTCAGTTTTTTATCACGAGCAAATTTTGCAAGGTTCGGTTCTTTTTTGACTTGATCGAGCGAATCGTTAGCTTGCTGCACGGACATTTCATAAGCCTTTGATTCTTTCAGACCTTTCTCGATTTTACCGCGGACCGCGTCCAGCGGCGGAACAACTGCTTCCGTACGTTCTTTCGCTTTGAGAACATAGTAGGCATTCGGTCCTTCGATGACTGAACTAACCTCCTTGGCTTTCAGTGCTAGCGCTGTCTTGTAGAAGTCTTGCGTTGGGCCAATCTCGGGCAATACTTCTCCCTCGCTGAACAGTCGGGTTGTCTTTAGCGACAAGCCGCTGTCTTGCGCGATCTTGGCGAGATCATTGCCGGAGGCCGCTTTTTCGCGGTCGCGATCGGCGATCTTTGCCGCCTCGTACTTTCCTTTTTCAAGTTTGAGCTCGCGCGTGATAACCGGTTTCGCCTCGGCCAAGCTCAGTGTTTTTTCTTCCTTGATATCTTCGACTTTGACGATGTGGAAACCCACCGGCGTTTCGATAGGCTCGCTGATTTCTCCTTTAGCCAACGCGAATATCTGCTTGTCCAGAGCTTCCGGCAATTGTCCTTGATTGAGCCAGCCGATCTCTCCACCTTTTTCTGCGCTGGGATCCTGCGATTCCTTTTTGGCTAATTCGGCGAAATTCTTTCCTCCACGCGCCTCTGCGACGATCCGATTCGCCCGAACTTGAGCAGCCTCTTTCTGTTTAGCGTCTGCTCCGGCATCGAGACGAATCATTATGTAACGGACCTTTGCCTGTTTGGGCGTGGTAAACTTGGTTGCGCGGTTGGCGCTGTAATATTCCTCAACCTCCTTATCAGTGAGGTGCACCGGGCCGGAGAACTGTTCGAAAGAATAGGGGATGTATTCTACTTGAACTTTGAGCGGCTCCTTGAGGGATTCCTTGTTACGGTCATAAAATTTCTGGACATCTTCGTCATTGATCTCTACCTCAGATAAGTTGTCGCTGACTGAAAACCGGATAAACTGCAGATTGATCTTTTCCTGTTCGAAGCGATAGCGCTCGCGCACCTCGGCTTCAGTCACATGCGCGGCGTCGGCGAGAACTCCGAGTAAGCGTTGGATGGTGAGCTGTTTTCTCTGATCTTCTTCGAACTGCGCTGGAGTCAGCCGATTGGCACGAAGAAGCTGTATATAGCGCTCCTTATTAAACCGGCCGTTGACATGGAACTCGGGGACTTGCGCGATGGCATTCATGAGTTCTTCATCGGTGGCGCTGAGACCTAAACGGCGCGCTTCCTGAAGCACTAAACGGGCCTCGATCATCTCTTCCAACAGCGACTGCTTGATATTTAAATTTTTCAGCAGTTCCGGCGTAAAAGAACCTTTGAACATTTCGCGGTAGCGTTCCACGGCGCGCTGGTAGTGCACTATGAATTCTCGCTGCGAGATGCTTTCACCGTTTACTTCCGCGACGTGAGAGGTGACGCCGGTCGGCTGCTGGGAGCCGCCGTAAAATGCGATAAAGACGACAATAATCAGGCCCAATAGTATGGTGATGATCCAGGACCGTTTCTTTTTTCTTAGAAAATCGAGCATGCGCGACAAGCCTTTCAGCGTTAGGTCGGAAGAGCGTATTTGAGAGAAGATTAATGATAGGGAAAGGTCATTGGCAATGCAACCATCGCATAATTCACCAGTTTCTACCCTGGTGAAAATTTCATTTTCTTGCTTGGTAGTGACAAATCTGCTATTTTTACGCTGCTTTAGTCTTCTTCTTTTCGCGCTAATAAGGAGTGATGATGTTCGATGCCCTGTTCGGGGTGTTTTCCAACGATCTTGCGATCGATCTTGGAACCGCCAACACACTGATCTACGTCAAGAATCAAGGCATCGTTTGCAATGAACCATCGGTTGTTGCCGTCCAGCAACGAAATGAGCGTGGAGGCAAAAAGGTTTTGGCGGTAGGCGCGGAAGCGAAACGCATGCTCGGTAGGACGCCTGGCAGCATCGTCGCGATCCGGCCGTTGAAAGACGGCGTCATCGCTGATTTCGAGATTACTGAGGCAATGTTGCGCTACTTCATTCAAAAAGTTCATAACCGGCGAACTTTGGTACGACCGCGGATCATTGTCGGTGTCCCTTTCGGCATCACTGAAGTTGAAAAGCGCGCTGTGCGGGAGTCGGCGGAATCGGCAGGCGCGCGTGAAGTCTACCTGATCGAGGAACCGATGGCTGCTGCTATCGGTTCGGGCCTGCCGATCACTGAACCGACAGGAAATATGATTGTCGATATCGGCGGCGGTACTACTGAGGTAGCTGTCATTTCTCTGTCGGGCATTGTTTTCTCGCGCTCGGTGCGAGTCGGTGGCGACAAAATGGATGAAGCCATCGCTCAATTTATCAAACGCAAATATAATCTGCTGGTCGGCGAACGAACCGCCGAACTGATTAAGATAACCATCGGGTCGGCGTACCCAGGCGATGAAATTCAAACGATGGAGATCAAAGGACGGGATCTTGTGGCTGGCGTGCCGAAGACAGTTGTTATCACCGATGAGGAGATTAGAGACTCACTATTGGAGCCCATCAACCAAATTGTCGAGGCAGTTCGACTTTCACTCGAGAGAACGCCCCCTGAATTGGCATCGGACATAGTCGATCGTGGTATTGTGCTGGCTGGCGGCGGGGCGTTGCTCAGGAATCTCGACATTCTGTTGCGCGAAGAGACTGGCTTGCCGGTGATGATGGCAGACGATCCTTTGACTGCGGTAGTGATGGGCGCAGGCAAAGCCTTGGATGAAATCTCACTACTTAGGGAGGTCGCCGTTCACTAGGTTTCGAGACCCGCAATGTCTCCTGCTCCTGCACGTTCGAGCCTTCAATGCTCGCTTTTTTTCGCAAGTACCAAATTCCTCTTAGCTGCTGTTTCTGCATTGTCTTATCCCTCTATATAATGACCGCGGCTGCTCGCGGCCAGCTCAAAAACGATCCCATCGGACCGCTTCTGCTATGGCTAATCCGGCCATTGCAGATTGCAGCGCATGCAACCACGAGCTGGATCAAGGGATTGCAGGAAAGCCATCTCACGGCAGCCGGCTACAAGGCTGAAAATGAACGGCTCAGAGAACGTATCTTAGAGCTTGAGATGGAGCGAAATCGATTTTTGGAAGCGGAAGCAACCAATCAGCAACTCCGACACTTATTGGATTTCCGCTCGCATTTGCCAGCTGCCGGCATCACAGCCTCGATTATTGCCAACAGCGCGAGCAACTGGTTTCAGAGCTGCTCCATCGATAAAGGCACTGCCGACGGAGTGCGCAAGGGAATGTCTGTAGTTACGCCTTTGGGAGTTGTGGGACGAGTCGTGGACGTGGCGGCGCGAAGCGCCAAGGTTTTGTTGCTCACCGATTCCAACAGTGGAATCGATGTCATGGTGCAGCGCACTCGCGCGCGGGGCATTGTGTCGGGCTCGTTGGAAAATGGCACGGTGCTGAAATACATCAAACGTACTGAGGATGTTCAGGTTGGCGATCGGCTTATCACGTCGGGTCTCGATGGGGTGTTTCTCAAAGGCTTGATGGTCGGCACGATCACCAAGGTGCGCAAAGAGAGTTTGGGTTTGTTTCAAGTCATCGAGGTCATTCCGGCGGTCAGTCTTGCTCGCACTGAAATCGTGCTGGTAGTCAGCGCCGAAGGGAGATCAGCCGCGAAATAACGGTTCTGTGGGTCGGACATGAAACTCTCGTTGCTCTTATTCGCCATTGGACTCCTGATGGTTCTGCTACAAACGACTTTCCTCCATTTTTTTCCCTTGGTTCCTGATTTGATACTTGTTCTTTGCGTTTACTGGGGGCTGCACCATCCGACCGTCGGCGCTGTTCTGGCCTCGTTTGTATTGGGCTACTCGGTTGATGTTGTTTCCAGCCCGATCTTGGGTATCAACGCGTTCGCAATGTCACTGGTATTCCTGGCCGTCTACCTCAGCTCTCGTTCAATCTGGCTTCATAATCACCTGGTCAGCGCCGTGGTTGTTCTCTTGGCTTCATTGGTCAAGGGAGTCGCGTTAGTGTTGGTCTCCGTGATTTTTCTCAGCACCGAAGGCTTCTGGATGGGGGCCTTACGGTATATACTACTTGAAGCTTTGGTCGCTGCACTGCTGGCTCCGTTCGTCTTTGCGCTCTTGCGCCGCGGCCAAACCTATCTCGAAAAGGTCCAGATACCCGGGTTGTATTATTGATGGCTATTCTCGGCGATGTGGCTCGAAAAGATGGCGCCCCGGAACTCCGCGTCCGTACGCGGTTTGTTTATCTTGTTTTAATTATCGCTTTTCTCGGAATCATGTCACGCCTGGCGGTTCTCCAGATTGCTCAGGGCGAACGCTATACTTTCCTTTCTGAGAACAACCGGGTGCGAATCAAGAGAGTTCCCGGCACCCGTGGCATGATCATGGATCGTCAAGGCGAGTTGATGGTTGACAGCCGACCATCATTTGACCTGTTGTTTGTGCCCGAAGATGCGGGAGACCCGCAAAGCACATTGCGGCAACTGGCGAAGTACTTGGGGCGACCGGAGCATGAGCTCATTGCAGTTTTCGAGGAGAACAAGAGTCGCGCCGCATTCGATGAAATCATCTTAGGGCGGGATGTGGATTGGGCCACGGTGGTAGCAGTCGAAACACATCAGCTCGATCTTCCGGGGGTCAACTTGCGGGTACGACCCCGGCGCAACTACGCTGACGGCCCGATGGCGGCGCATGTGTTGGGCTATCTTGGTGAGATCGGCCCCAAGCAGCTCAAGATTCTTAAAGAGCAGGGCTACGGATCCGGTGATGAGATCGGCCAGTATGGCTTAGAAAAGAGATGGGAGGGATTTCTTAAAGGCCAAAACGGCGGGCAGCAGGTTGAAGTCGATGCCTTAGGACGGCGTGTGAGGGTGCTGCACGAAGTGGTTGATGTTCCCGGTTACACGGTTCACCTCACGCTGGACCGGCAGCTGCAGCAAACCGCTTACGAAGCGCTCAAAGGCAAGGAAGGAACCATTGTAGCGCTGGACATTCAGACCGGCGCGATTTTGACGATGGTGAGCACGCCGGCGTTCGACCCCAATCTCTTTGCCCGGGGAATCAAACCTGAAGAATGGCGCACCCTGACAAAAGATAGGCTGCGGCCGCTTAATAATCGCGCGATTCAAGGACAGTATCCTCCGGGATCGACGTTCAAAATCATCATGGCGATCGCCGGACTTGAAGAAGGCGTGATTGACCCGGATGCGCGGATTTCTGATCCCGGTTTTTTCCCGTTCGGGAATCGCAGCTTCCGTGATTGGAAGAAGGGCGGTCATGGCTCGGTCGACCTGCACAAGGCAATCGTCGAATCCTGCGATGTCTATTTCTATCAGCTCGGCCAGCGCCTGGGCATAGACAAGATCGCCAAGTATTCCCGCGCCTTCGGGTTGGGCGAAAAAACCGGTGCTTTTCTCGACGATGAAAAAGACGGACTGGTGCCGGACACCGCGTGGAAGAGAAAGCGTTACCGTCAGCCCTGGTATCCGGGCGAAACACCCTCGGTGGCAATCGGCCAGGGGTATTTAACGACCACTCCATTGCAACTCGCCAATATGATGGCGGCGGTGGCCAACGGAGGGACTCTTTATCGCCCGCGCATCGTCAACAAAGTTGAGTCTGTGGATGGCACAATGGTGCGCGAGTATGGGCCCGAAAGGATTCGCACCATCAATTTGAAGCCAACCACCTTACAGCGGGTTCAGACGGCTCTAGCTGATGTGGTGCGAGGCAGAGGCGGCACCGGTGGGGCGGCGCGTTCGAACATGATATCGGTCGCCGGCAAGACCGGCACAGCGCAGGTTGTCGAGATGAAGGCAGCTTATCTCAAGAGCGAGCAACTCTCTTATTTTAACCGCGACCATGCCTGGTTCGTCGCCTATGCGCCGGTCGAGAATCCACAAGTCGCCATCGTCGTGTTGGTAGAGCACGGCGGGCACGGCGGTGAAGCCGCTGCTCCCATGGCAAAAAAAGTTTTCGAGAAATACATCGAAATGAAAAACCAGCCAAAGGATCAACAACAAGCCCGGGCGCCAGGAGAGATCGTTGCAGATTGATCGCCGCCTCATTTCACATTTCGATTGGCCTCTGTTTCTTCTAACCCTTGCCTTCGTCGGCATGGGGATCGTGACCATCTATAGCGCCAATTACGACATCACGGCGGAGCATGCCGGGGGCCTCCCTTCGCGCCAGCTCCTTTGGCTGGGGCTGGGACTCGCGGTTATGTTCACCACCATTGCGTTTGATTACCACTACGTCGATCGGCTGGCATATCCGTTTTACGGGTTGATCTTACTTCTGCTGATATCGGTTTTCTTTGTCGGACATTCAGGAGGTGGCTCGCAGCGCTGGATTAATCTCGGGTTCTTCAGACTGCAGCCCTCGGAGCCGGCAAAGCTGGCCATTGTCTTGGTGATGGCGAAATATTTTCAAGATAGCGAGCCGTCGCGGGGCTATTATTTACGTGACCTTTGGGCGCCGTTCGTATTGGTTGCGCCGTTAATATTACTGACGCTGGTTCAACCTGATCTTGGCACTGCGATTATTCTCGGCCTGGTTTTTATGAGTATGATGCTGATCGGCGGGCTGCGATTAAAGTCATTTCTCGGTTTGGCCGCTGCCGGGCTGGCATTTCTGCCAATTGGATGGAATCTCCTGTGGCCTTACCAGCGGCAGCGTGTGCTGACATTTTTTGATCCTGATCGTGATCCGCTGGGTGCAGGATACCACGTCATTCAATCACAGATTGCGATCGGATCAGGAATGATGTTCGGCAAAGGCTACTTGCACGGTAGCCAAAACCGGCTGGATTTCTTGCCGGCTCAGCATACTGATTTTATCTTCGCAGTGTTTTCCGAGGAGTGGGGCTTTGTCGGCTGTTTCGTTTTGCTTGCCTGTTATTTTGCCATGATGGTCTATTGTCTTAAGCTCTTTGAACGAGCCAAAGATCGATTCGGCGCGCTGTTAATCTTCGGCATGGTGGCAATCCTGTTCTGGCATGTGGTGATCAATGTGTCCATGGTGGCGGGCCTGATGCCGGTAGTGGGCGTCCCATTGCCGCTATTCAGCTATGGCGGGTCGGCACTGGCATCAATGATGTTCGCAGTCGGCATGATGATAAACGTCAGTATGCGCCGGTACACTTTCTGAGGAGAGCGAGTCCGAACAGTCCGTTTTGCAACTCGAGCATCGATCATTGAGACGCTGAGCCTCCTGGTTCGGATGCCTGCGGTAAAGCTGATGCTTGTTCGAATCAAGTAACCCCTTCAAACAACCCGTATCTTCTTACTGTAGGGCTTTGTCGATTGCGCTGACCAGTTTTGCTTTGGGGACGGCGCCAACGATTTGTTCTTTTACCGCGCCGGACTTGAGTATAAGCAGATTTGGGATGCCGCGAATGCCGTAGCGCGATGCTGTGGCGGGATGCTCATCGACGTTGAGTTTAGTTACTTTCAGTTTGCCTTCGTACTCTCCGGCGATTTCTTCGACAATTGGCGCGATCGACCGGCATGGACCGCACCAGGGGGCCCAGAAATCGACCAGCACCGGCACGCTACTTTGGATCACTTCAACGTCGAAATTGTTGTCGCCAACTTCAGTGATTTTTCCCACGATGGTTGTCTCCTTTTCTATACGGTCATAAGAAATCTCAGCAGGGTGCGCACGCCAAATCCGGTTCCGCCCTTGGGACAGGTGGCAATGTCGCGGTCGGTATATGCGGGCCCCGCGATGTCGAGATGAGCCCAGGGAATTTCTTCGACGAACTCTTGTAGTATCAGGGCCGCAGTTATCGCGCCGCCGTGGCCGCCACCAATATTCTTGATATCGGCAACGCTACTCTTGATGTCCTCGCGATACTCCTTGACGAGCGGAAGTTGCCACAGCTTCTCGCCCGATTCCTGCGCACAGCGCATGATTCTCTCGGCGAGAGCTTGGTGGTTGCTGAACATACCGGCCACCTGCGTGCCCAAAGCGACCATGCAAGCGCCGGTCAAGGTAGCCAAATTGATCATGTAATCCGGCTTTTGCTTAGCGGCTAACGCCAAAGCATCGGCAAGAATCAAACGGCCTTCGGCGTCGGTGTTCAAGACCTCGATGGTTTTGCCATTAAGGTAACGAATGACATCGCCGGGCTTCTGAGCGTTGGGGCCGGGCAGATTATCCGTCGTCGGGATGTAGCCAATGACCTCAACTGCCGGACGCAGCACCGGCAGCCGACTCATGGCGGCAATGACCGCCGCGCCACCCGCCATATCCAGTTTCATAGTCTCCATAGACTTGGACGGCTTGAGCGATAGCCCACCTGAGTCGAAAGTGATTCCTTTGCCGATTAGGGCGATTTTCTTCCTAGGTTTACCCGCCGGCTTGTAATGAATCGTTATAAAACGTGGCTCTTCTTGACTGCCGCGATTAACGGCCAAGAGCCCCGCCAACTTCATGGATTCGATTTTCTTTTTACCCCAGACGTCCACAGACAGGCCGCGGCCACGACAGTGACGCTCCGCCTGTTCGCCTAAATATCGTGCCGTAGTGACCGAGGGAGGCTCGTTGATCAAATCGCGCGCTAAGAAAACCGCGCCGACAGTTTGTTCAGTAATGCGCACCGCCTGATCCATACCGCTGCTGCGACTCAGCCCGGGTTTATGGAGCGTGAGAGTCTTGATCCCTAAAGGGTTCTTGGCGTTGGAGCGGTATTTAGTGAACTGGTAAGAAGCCAGCAATGCTCCCTCGACGATTGCCGCCGCAGCGCCAGCGGGATCTCGTTCGGGAGAGAAAAAAAATCCGATATCCTCAAGCCCAAGCGCAGTGGCCTCTCGTCTGGCCCGCGCTCCGGATCTACGCCAAACTTCAGCATCTACATCCGAGGCCTTACCGAGTCCAATCAGCAGCAGATTTGCGGCAGGGAGCACTCCGGCCGTCGAGTAGAGCAGGCTGGCGCCTTCCGTCCCGGCAAACTTACTTTTCTGGATGCGCTCCTGTAGCTTTCCCTTTAGTCGGCGGTCCAGTGCGCGAATGCTTGTCTCTTCAAGCCTCTTCTCGGAAACAGGCACCACCAAAAGGTCGGTCTTCAAACTTTCCGGCCCGATATCTTTGAATCTAATTTCCATAGAGCTTCGGTTAACCTCGTTGCCGAATCAGCGTCATAAACTCGTTTCGAGTTTCTTGCCGATTTTGAAAAGCGCCAAGCAACGTACTGGTGATCACCATCGAATTTTGCTTTTCCACGCCACGCATTCTCATGCATAGATGTTCGGCTTCTATCACTACTGCGACTCCCAATGGATCGAGCTTTTCCATGATGATCGTCGCTATCTGATTGGTCATTCGTTCCTGAACTTGCAGGCGGCGCGCATAGACGTCGACCAAACGCGCCAGTTTGGAGATGCCGACGATCTTGTGATGCGGGATGTACGCTACGTGTGCTTTGCCGAAAAACGGCAACATGTGATGTTCGCAAAGAGAAAAGAAGTCGATATCTTTCTGAACGATCATCTCTTGGTAGTCTTCGGTGAAGAGGGCATCGTTGATGACCTTTGCCGGATCCATGTCGTAACCTCTGGTCAGGAAAGTTAGCGCTTGAGCAACGCGCTGTGGTGTTTTGACCAGCCCTTCACGCTCCGGATCTTCGCCCAGGGACTTCAAAATGAATCGAATCTGCTCTTCCATGCTGTTGTCAGTCTCCATGTTTTCCGGCTTAAGGCGCTTGGCGAGGTTGACGATTGAAAAGCAATTTGATGATCGCAAAAAGCTAACATTTAGCCACAAGCAGGTCAAATATTGGTAAGCTCTAAGGAGCAGCGGCTAAAGTCTTTTGAGCAACCAGTCAGGGGTGAAACGCAACGCATAAATGTTCAGCATCGTCATGTAGTCGGTTATCAAGAGCAGGCCGACAATCACCAGCAAAATTCCTCCCGCAATATGAAATGCTCGGATATAGCGACGAAATGATTGTGAGAATCGCATAAATGAATTGATGGCCACCGCGCTCATAAAAAAAGGCAGACCAAGGCCCGCGGCATAGGTCGAGAGCAGTAGAGTGCCGCGGCCGACTTCTCCCGAAGTTCCGGCTAAAGCGAGAATGGCGCCGAGAATCGGCCCGACGCAGGGCGTCCACGCCACCGCGAAGGTGATGCCGACCAAGACAGAACCTAAGTAACCGGCCGGCTTATCCCGTAAATTGAATTGTAGATACCGTTCGAGCGCCGGGATCTTGATAAGACCGATCAGATACAGTCCGACCAGTAGAATGAAGAGACCACCGACGATTCGAATACTATTGCGATAGCCGAAAAACAGGCTGCCAAGAAAACTGGCGGATACGCCCAGGGAAATAAACACCAAAGAGAAACCGGCGATGAAAGCGACGGAATTGAGCACGACGCGCGCGCGGACTCGTTTGAGTGTTTGATCATGGCGCATATCTTCGAGAGATACGCCGGATATGAACGACAGGTACGACGGAATCAGCGGTAGAACGCAAGGCGAGAGGAACGAAAAAATACCAGCGGCAAAGGCGACAAAAACGTTAACATCGCTCATCTTTTTCCATCGAGGAGATCTTTGATGAGGTTACGGGCTGCGGGGCTATACCATTCCGCCGGTCCCCATGCGCGCGCCACTCCTTCGCCTTTGGGCCCAATCAAATAGGTCGTCGGCAATCCCCAGGCGCCGTAGAGTAGTCCTACCTGAGCATCCGGATCGATGACAATAGGATAGGAGAGCTTTAGTTCCTTGGCAAAATTTGCTGCGTCCTGCTTGCGATCTTTGACATTGACTGCCAGAACCACGAAGTTCTTTTCTTTAAATTCCTGGTAAAGCTTTTCCATGGCCGGCATTTCTTCGCGACATGGGACGCACCATGTCGCCCAGAAATTCAAAAAAACCAATTTGCCGCGAAAATCTTTCAACGAGATTTTCTTGCTATCGAGATTCGGCAAAGTGAAATCCGGCGTCGGCGCTTGATCCTTCATCGCCTCCAAATTCGGAATGACCTTGTAATTGATCTTGCTCTGCGCCCAAGCATAGCTTGAAGCCGTCGAAAGGAGCGCCGGTATGATTAGCAGCAACAAAAGCGATCGCTTAGGAAACGGATAATTCATAGCCATGACTGTAGCGAACTGGCTGAATCGACGCAATGTCCGGAATTGTGTTGCCTGCCTAACCTGGTTCTCCGCATGCGCCATCGGGCGCGTCCATCGTATATCTAGGGTGTATGATCGCGATCAGTGATCGATGCGGTGCAGCTAGGCTGGTTCTGAATGGAGAGATTCGGTTGAGATACAACAAAAACAAAGCCCCCCGGCGATCACCGGAGGGCCTGTTTTCGAGATAGCCAGAACGACTATCTAGCCGCCTGAGAGTCTAGGAGGGTTTATCCACCACAACCCCACATCAAAAAAACAGTTACTTCTTTTTCTTCTTGGCTTTTTTCTTTGCCGCTTTTTTCTTAGTTGCCATAGGCACCTCCTTTTAGGATTCGGCGGGCGGGCTGTATCGAGGGGAGTTAAAGCGTGACTCAGGCGAAGAGAAGTAGAACAAAAACCCTCCCATATTTTGTAGCTGACCGGATTATAAAGGCGCTATAAGTTGTATGTCAAGAAAAAAATACCATTTTAGAAAACATTTTTTGAATTTTTTAATTTCACGGCAAAACAAAATCGCTTCTGAATATCAATTGAACACCTTAGATTATTTCTTTTGAGAAACGAACAGAATGTTTTATTCAGCTCTCCGCATGTGACTTGCCGCTTTAAAAGGCAGTAAGTTTGGCACACTTTCTCACTGAGCAGCCAACCCGCTGTGCGGAATTAGAAACTTAGATCAGTCCAAATGTCAGGGAAATCGCCATGGCCCCGGATCACTTGGATGATCTTCGCACACAGCCAGGAATGCTATACAGCCAAACTTTACACTGAGAGACAGTTGAACGGTTCAGCCAATGAAAAAGCTCTAGCCGAGCTGTAAAGCTTTGATCAGCTTCAGTAGATGAGTTCTGTGCAATCCGAGAGCCTTGGCAGCGGCTGCGCGATTGCCACCGGCCTCAGACAGCGCCTTCAGGATCAGATCGCGCCGGTGATGATTGATTGTATCGTGATAGGATTTAGCTTCGGCAGTTGTATAGGTTGGCTTTAGACCGGCGATGCGCGCCGGCAGCAGGTCAATGGTCAGAAGGGGACCGTCTCCGAGAACTACTGCGCGCTCGATTACATTAGCTAACTCGCGCACATTCCCGGGCCAACCGTAGGCCATGAGAGTTGCGTCCGCATCGGCGTTGATTCCCGAAAATAGCTTCTTGGTTTCAATAGAAAATCGCTGTAAGAAATGGGCTGCCAGCTCGGAGATGTCTTCACGGCGTTCCCGAAGCGGGGTGAGGATGATCGGAATGACGTTTAGCCGATGATAGAGATCCTCACGAAACGTGCCATCGCTCACCGCTTTGTCGATATTGCGGTTGGTTGCCGCAACGATTCTCACATCCACGCTGATCTGGTGTGTTCCGCCGACGCGCTCGAACTCGCGCTCTTGTAAAAACCTCAGAAGCTTGGCTTGAAGCTCCGGGGAGATATCGCCAACCTCGTCAAGAAAAATCGTTCCACCGTCGGCTAGCTCGACTCTTCCTTTCTTTAACTGGTGCGCGCCGGTAAATGCGCCTTTCTCATGACCGAACAGCTCGCTTTCCAAAAGATCTTTGGAAAGGCCTACGCAATTGATCGGTATAAACGGCGCTGATTTTCTTTGACTCCAATTGTGGATTGCTCTGGCAAAAATTTCCTTGCCGGTGCCGCTCTCGCCGAGCAGCAGAACCGTGGACTTGCTGACCGCGGCTTTTTGGGCCTCACTGACCGCCCGCGCCATCGACAGGCTTTTGCCCTGAACCATCTTAAAGCGAGCGTCGAGCTGTTCGGAAAGAATTTCTACTTCTTCACGAAGCCGGGTCCGCTCCAGCGCCTTTCTTGACTACGATAGCGAGATGATCAGGATCGAACGGCTTGGTAAGAAAATCTTCGGCGCCCTCCTTCATCGTCTCTACCGCCCGCTCGATGGTACCATGGGCGGTGATGATGACCACCGGAGTGTCGAGACCTTTTCGCCGGATTTCTTTTAGCACTTCCAGACCATTCATCCCGGGCATCATGTAGTCGAGCAGAATCAAATCGGGTTGAAATCCGGGCAACTTCTCCAGAGCCTCCTCGCCACTGGCGCAGGTTGCAATCGAATGGCCCTGATCCGCTAACTCTTGCTCCAGCAGGTCTAAGTTAAAGGGCTCGTCATCGACGAGTAAAATTCTATGTGCCATTGCGGATATCGGACGGCTGGATTGTAGGGTCGGGCTGGGAAGAACGTCAAGTTCTCGCTACGGAAAGCGGACGGAAGGATATTTTTAAAGTGAGTCTCCACGCTGAGCTCGATTGGTATTGGTCGTTCACGATTTGAGCTTAACTATATTGAAAGCAGCGACGGCCCGGCTAAAGCCCTTGAGATGCAACTCTTCGCAAGTTTCGAATTCGACCAGGTCTTCGACTTTGCTCAAGGTTCTCTGATTGGTCAGGATCTGCCCGCCCTTGGCCTCGTCGCAAAGGCGCGCCGCAAGATTGGTGACGTTACCCACCGCGCCGTAATCCATGCGGCCCTCGAAGCCGATGTTTCCCAAGGTTGCATAGCTGGCGGCCAGGCCGATGCCCAAATCTAGATCGTAACCTTTCTTCATCCAGCCACTGCGAAGCTCTGTGCTTCGGCTACGCATCTCGAGGGCCATACGAATCGCCCGCTCGGTATGATCGTCGCACACTATCGGGTCATTGAAGAAGATCATGATGCCATCGCCGGCGAAGCGCTCGAGGGTGCCTTCGTATTTAAAAACCAGCTTGCCCATTGCGGCGTGATAGGTTCGCAGCAATTCCATCACCTCTTCCGGTTCGGCGCTATCGGAGAACGCGGTAAAGCCGCGCAGGTCAAGGAACACCACCGTGATTTCGCGCCGGTGGGTTTTGAACAAACTCTCATCATTGCTCTCGATCAAAGTATCGGCGATTTGCGGCGAAAAGTATCGCTTCAGGCGCTTCATGCGCTCAATCTCGCCAACCTGTTGTTCGACTTTTTGAGCCAGTGTCTTGTTCAGGTCCTCCAAAGAATCGTGCAGCTCTTTTATACGCAGCATCGAACGGACTCTGGCCAACAGCTCGAATGCATCGAACGGCTTGATGACGTAATCGTCGGCGCCGGCGTCGAGACCGGTGATCTTATCTTCCTGCGCCGCCTTCGCCGTGAGAAGTATCACCGGAAGACTGCGCCATTTCTCGTCGGCTCGAAGCCGCTTCAGAACCTCCAGCCCGTTCATCCTCGGCATCATGTAATCGAGGAGCACGACATCCGGTACAAAGGCCGGCAGTTTTTCGAGCGCCTCAGCGCCGTCGCTGGCTCTTTCGATCTCGTAACCTTGCTCCTGTAACTCTTGCTCGAGCAGATCAAGATTGAATGGCTCGTCGTCGACGATCAGAATTTTGTTGGTCATGAGCGTATCGCTTCTACAGTTTTCGATTTAATCGGGAGTTGCTTCTGCTCGGCTCAACTCAGGCATCAATCGAGAAATTTTCTGATCTTTTTCAACAATTCGTCTTCATCGATAGGCTTCGGCAGATAATCATCGCAGCCGGCCTTGCGCGCCTCGACTTCGTCGCCCGCCATGGCATGGGATGTTACGGCAATAATCGGAATATGCTTTAGCTCATCGTTAGCTTTTATTTTGCGCGTCGCTTCCCAGCCATCCATGATCGGCATGCCGAGATCCATCAAGATGAGGTCCGGCCTTTCGGATTGCGTTTGTTTGAGGCCTTGGGCGCCGTCCTCGGCGATAATCAATTCAAACTCGTCTTCAAGCAGTTGCACCACTAAATCGCGATTGAATTCAGTGTCATCGACTACAAGTATTTTTTTCTTTTTTCCCATAGGATCCTCGCTGGCAGAGCTGAATTTAGACTGCGGTGAATTCTTCCATACCAGCTCGCGATGGGGTTGTTGTTCCCTGCGGCTCCCAATCGAAAGCTCGAAGCTGTTCAGTTGTTCTGGCTGAGCGGCAGGGTGATGGTAAACTTTGAACCCTTGCCTACTTCGCTCTCGACGCCGATTTCGCCGCCGAGCAAATCAATGAGTCGTTTGACGATAGCCAACCCGAGTCCGGTTCCGCCGTATTTTCTAGTCGTCGACATGTCCACTTGGCGGAATTCATCGAAGATATAATGCAAGGCGTCTTTGTTCATGCCGATTCCGGTGTCGGAAATAGCCAGCTTCAGCGAACCGTTCTCCGACCACGCGGCTACTTTGATTTCTCCTGCTTCGGTGAATTTAGCCGAGTTGCTCAAGAGATTGAGAATGACTTGTTTCAGTTTATCTCGGTCTGTTTTGATCGCCGGAAGCTCGGGAGACATCTCAGTAACGAGGCGCACGTTGCCATTTCTGAGCATCGGCTCGACCGTTGCCGTTGCAATCCGGACTACGTCATCGATCTTGAATGTTTCGGCATACACTTCCATGCGGCCGGCTTCGATCTTGGCCAAATCCAAAAGACCGTTGATCAATTTGAGCAGGTGTTCCGCGCTGACCAGCACTTTCTGCAGATTTTCTTTCTGCAGCTTTTCGATCTGTCCCTCGATCTTTCGCAGCACGAGCCGGGTAAAGCCGATGATCGAGTTCAGCGGTGTGCGCAGCTCATGGCTGACGTTCGCCAGGAACTGAGACTTATGCCGGTTGGCGGCTTCGAGCTGTTCATTCTTTTCTTCGAGCTCTTTAAAGAGACGAACATTCTCGATGGCAATGACGGCCTGATCGGCGAAAGTCTTGAGCAGGGCAATTTGACTTTCCGTGAATGGTTGAATTTCTCTGCGGTAAACAACAATCGCGCCGACCAGATTATTTTCCTTGAGCATGGGCACCGCGAGAACGCTCCGTATGCCCTCCTTGCGGTATTCTTCCGGAGGGTTCCATTTAGGATCCGCTGTAACATCAGGAATGTGCACGATCTTCTTCTCCAGCCCAAGGCGGCCGACTGCGGTCGTCGGGTCCGGCGGAAATGTTCGATCAGCCAATACGGTCATATGCGGCGAAACATATTGAGCCGTAACTAGGCTGAAGACCTTTCCATCAAATCTAAAAATCGCGCCGTAGTCGGAACTGCCCAAACGTGTGGCGTTGGCGAGCATGGTTTCAAATACCGGTTGCAGGTCTCTCGGCGAACTGCTGATAACGCCCAGAACCTGGCTCGTTGCCGTCTGTTGCTCCAACGATTCGGTGAGCTCCTTGGTGCGCGCTTCGACTTTTTGCTCCAAATTGGCATAGGACTCTTGCAGCTGAGATGTCATCTTGTTGAACTCGTCGGCAAATATTTCCATCTCATCGCCGGTTTTAAGATTGAGCCGATATGCCAGATCGCCGCTGCCGATTCGTTCGACACCTTGGCGCAGGATTCTCACCGGTCGAATAACACGACGCGCTAAGAACAGGCTGGCGATGAGAGCCATGCCGAGACCGATCATGAAAAGCGTCGAGGTTCGAATCATCGAAGCATATAGCGCTTCGTAGGCCTCCTCGACCGGCCGCTCGAGCACCACCGCCCAGTCGAGAGTTGGGATCAAGGCGAACGAGCTGAGCACATCTTTGCCTTGCAGATCCGCGGCGACAATTGCATTGGACGCCGCGACACCGGGCGTGTTTGGTCGAAACGCGGCTCTGGCCTGTTCCAGGTGGAGCACATTGCGGCGCTGCAGCACGAGGCTGATATCCGGATGGGCGATTAATTCGCCGGCTCGACTGATCGTATAAGCGTGGCCGGCTTTGCCCACGCGGATGTTGGAAACAACGTCGCCGATGTATTTCAAATTGACTTCGGCCTGAAGCACGCCGATGACGTCGCCGGCAAACCGCTCGATGGGCACGGCGATGGTCATATAGGGTTCTGATCCGCGAACGAAATAAACCTGGCCGAAATAGGATTTGCCCTGCCTTGCTTGACGGAAGGACGGCGAGGTGGAGAGGTCTTTCTTGGCGTCCGGTAAAACCGTGCGCAATCGCGATGCTTGCACTTGGATAGTACCGTTTTCGTCGACCGCAAGCGCCTCAGTTACCGCCGGCGCAATGATCAAGAGTTTCTCTAATTCAAACCGAAACTCCGGCGTCAAACCTTTCGGCGCGATATCGCGGCTCTTGGTGGCTCCTTTCAAGATGTTATGAATCTCCTGAACGAACTGTTCGATCTTGAAGGCGGCGCCGGCGGCAATTTCCTTCTGCAGCAGAGCGAGCTGCTCTTGGCTCTCCTGATATCGAAAATAGATCTCGACCAGGCCGCTGGTGATCAAGCCGCCGCCGATCAGCAGCACGGAAATCAAGAAATAATCGCGCAGCAGCCGTTCGCGCCGGCGACGCACGCCAAAGCTTTTCAACACGGGCAAATCACGCAGCTTCATTTCGTCTGATCACCTTGTGGGTATCGATATATCACTTTATGACCTTGTCCGCCCGCGCCAGCATAGCCGGGGGCAGGGTCAAACCCAATTGTCGAGCTGTTTTCAGATTAATGAGGAATTCGAATTTTGTCGGCCGCTCGACCGGCAGATCCGCCGGCTGTGCACCCTTGAGGATCTTGTCGACATACACTGCTGCCTGTCGCCCCATCTCGTGAATGCTGAGCCCATACTGGATCAGACCGCCGGCCTCCGCGAACCCCGGCACTTCTGAAATGCTCGGCAGTTGCTGCCTGGCCGCGAACTCCGCGATGCGATTCTGATAAGTTTGAAACATGGGATCGCTGACTACCAGCACGCCATCGACTCCATTGCGACGCATCGCGGCGAACGCGTCTTCGAACTCGGCGGATTGCCTGACTTCAACGCGCTCGAGACGCAACTTGAGCGCCTGACCAGCGGGCTCGAGAACCTGCGGGTAATTCTCCCAGGCGGAGTTTGCCGCATTCACTAAAACCGCCACGCGAGAGAGTTTGCGGGATGTTTCCTTCAAAAGCTCGAGCCTTTTACCTTCCAGCTCGGAGCTTAGCAAAGTCACGCCGGTGACGTTTCCACCTGGACGCGCCAGGCTGGCGACTATGCCGTCCGTTACCAGATCACCGGCCGCTCCAATGACTATTGGAATGGTTGAAGTGGCTTGCTTGGCCGCCCTTGCGCCGGTCATCGAATGCGTAAAGATGACATCGGGCCTGAGCTTGACCAACTCGGAAGCCAGTTCTGGCAGACGTTCCATTTTAAACTCGGCGTAACGATCTTCAAACGCGACGTTTTGATTTTCCGTATAGCCGAGCTCTCGTAACCTTTGTCGAAGTGCGTCGATGACCGGCCGCGGCCGTGTGGCCGGTGACAGAACCGCGATTCGGTACACTCGTTTCCCCTGCTGCAGCGCCTCGGCGAGGCAAACAGCTGGCAGCACAGCAGTGATCACTAGGCAGATAGCAATGCTTCTAATCATCCCATCGGGCTCCGAGTTTTCTCTGCTAACCGGTTTCTGCTTATCACCTGAGGTCACTTGATCACACTATCCGCCCGGGCCAGGACCCGCTGCGGAATAGTGAGGCCGATTGTTTTTGCCGCTTTCAAATTGATCACTGATTCAAACTTGGTGGGCTGCTCGACCGGGAGTTCCGCTGGTTTGGCACCTTTGAAGATTTTGTCCACATACGTTGCGGCGCGATGAAACAGGCCTGGAAAGCTCGTGCCGTAGGACATGAGACCGCCGGCTTCAACGTACTCACTGAAGCTGTACATTGCCGGAAGCCGATGTTTGGTTGCGAACTCTGTGATCAAAACACGGTTTGCGAAGAGAACGGGATCGGGAAGCTCCAAGAGCGCTTCGATGCGGTCCTTCCCAACTCCGGGAAGTAATTTTTCAATGTCTTCCCGATTGCGCACTTCTATGGAAGTCACTGTTAACTTCAGCGTCTGGGCCGCTACCTGACTCTCTTTGTAAGCCAGCTGCTGACCGGGCTGCTCGGGATTCCAGATGACGGCCAGTCGCGAAAGTCGTGGAACAACTTCCTTGAGTAACTCCAATCTTTTGCCGGTCAGGTCCGGAGCAAGATGTGTCAGTCCAGTGATATTACCTCCCGGCCGCGCGAGACTCGCGACGAATCCAACTCCGACGGGATCGGTGACGCCGGCCATGACAATTGGAATACTGCTGGTTTGCTCCTTGGCAAGCCGGATCGCCGGCGTAGCCGACGAAACTAAGACGTCGACTTTCAGGCGAATCAAATCGGCGACCAAGTGGGGCAGCTTTTCGATACTTCCTTCAGCCCATCGATGCTCGATTACTATATTCCGTCCCTCCACGTACCCAAGTTCGCGCAGTCCTTGCGCGAACGCTGTCGCATGATGGCCAGCGGTAACCTTGGATCCCGCCCCGATGTAACCGATGTGTTTCATCTGCTGCGCCTGCGCGGGAAGACAAATCGCTAGAAAGCCGAGCGCTACAATGAAAAGTCGTTTTCGCATTCGCTACCCCGATCTTTTCGAAAATCCGCTCGTACCTGGTTTTTTACGAACTCAGTAATATTCATCAGTTCAATAATGACGCCGCTGCCAATTACTTGTCTCCGTTGATTTTCGTCCGAACCAAAGTGATAAGTTCTCTTTCAGATGCTCGGCTCTCAAACGATCCTCGCGGGCAGGGGCAGAACCAAGGCATTGAATGACTCACGCCTTCCCCTCACGGCTCAAGGCTCACCGAATCACCCGATCTGCCCTTGCCAGCACATTGGGTGGGATGGTCAGGCCGATTTGCTTGGCGGTTTTCAGATTAATCACCAGTTCGAACTTCGTTGGCTGCTCGACGGGTAGATCGGAGGGTTTGGCGCCTTTGAGGATTTTGTCGATATATGTCGCAGCACGGCGCCACAAGTCAGGAAGGCTCGGCCCATAAACCAGCAGCCCGCCAACTTCGGCCATACCCGAGATTCCATAGACGGCCGGTAATTTGGCTCTGATTGTTTGGTCAGCAATCTCTTGTCGCGCAGCGAACAACGTTGGATCAGGGACGACCGAAAGGCCTGTAACCCGAGTTTTGATCATCGTTGAAAATGCTTTTGTCAATTCATCAGCCCGTCGCACTTCGAAAACTTCGAGCTGCATGGCCAATGCGTGGGCGTAATGTGCCGTCTCCTTAAACAGCCGCTGTGCGTTCGGGTTTTTTGGATTGAGGAGAACACCGACGCGGGTGAGTCCTGGAACGATCTCCCTGAGCAGCTCCAGTCGTTTGCCACTCAATTCAGGTGCTAGGCCAGCGAGACCAGTGAGATTACCGCCCGGACGGGCGAGTGTGTCAACGAAGCCGTCAGCGACCGGATCGGATAATGTCTCAAACACGATAGGAGTATTACCGGCAGCTTTCTTGGCCGCCCCAATCGCAGGCGCGCTGGCGGCAAAGATGACGTCTGCCTTAAGATTAACAAGGTCCTTCGCCAATGCTGGGAGTCTCTCGTACTTCCCCTCGGCTGCACGAATCTCAAGCGCGAGGTTTTGTCCCTCGACATAGCCTAGGTCCAGCAAGCCTTGCTTGAATGCCTGGATCAGGTGCCGTTGCAGGTCAGGAGAGCTCGCGGTTAAAAGACCTACCGTCGGAATTCTCTTGGACTGCTGTCCATGAGCAAGCTGCGCGGGTGCGCTCACTAACAAAATCGCTAGAACACAGATCACGATGCCGTGGATCATGAGTGTCTTATCAAACCGGAATGGGGCACCTGTCCCATGACTCAGACTCTGCTCGGATCAATCAGGCGATTGGAGTGCAAATCACTTGATCACTCGATCTGCCCGCGCCAGCACGGTGGGCGGAATGCTCAGGCCGATCTGCTTTGCCGTGTTGAGATTAACCACCAGCTCTAAATTTGTTGGCTGCTCGATAGGAAGATCCGCCGGTTTGGTTCCCTTGAGAATCTTGTCAATGTAGAAAGCAAGACGCTTAAACGAGTTGAAAAGATTCGGACCATAGGTCATCAACCCTCCAGCGTCGGCAAATTGACTCCACCCACCAACGCTGGCCACCCGCAGTTTCACGGCAAACTCGGCAATCTCCTTTCGATGCGCCAGCATCAGCGCATCGGGGAACGTGATAATGGCAGTGGCGCGCTGTTTGCCAATTGCATTAAAAGCGCCGGCGAAATCATCGGCCGCCTGCACCGTGTGCCTTTGGACGCTAACACTCATGGCCTTGGCGGCGGCTTCAGTCTCTCTGAATTCGAGTGATTCGCCGGCGTGGTTTGGATTAGCTAGCACCCCAACACGGGCCGTCCCGGGCACGGCTTCTTTAAGCAACTCGACTCGCTTGCCGGCCAACACAGAGGAGAAAAAAGTCATACCAGTCATGGTTCCTCCAGGCCGCGCCAGACTTGCAATGAGTCCTGCTTCAACCGGATCACCGCTTAACGAGAAAACAACCGGAACACCTTTGATGATTTTTGCGGCGATAGGAGTGATGGGTCCGCTTGTAAGTATGAGATCGGTTTTGAGACCAAGCAGTTCAGCCACCAGTTCGGGAACACGCTCGTGCTTCCCCTCCGCATATCGGTATTCGATCAAGAGGTTTTGACCTTCGATGTAGCCCAAATCGCGCAGGCCCTGCCGTAGGGCGTCAAGCTGCGGCGTGATGAAGTCCGCGAGAATACCGATCCTTGGAATCTTCCCAGTCGGCTGCGCGTTGACTACGCCAAGAGCGCCGAGAGTGAAGATGATCATTGCTGCGAAAAGTATCTTCTTATTCATGAATTCCTCGAAAGCAATCAGAAATGACAATGTCCCTCAATGTTTGAGCTCTGTCATCTGATGACCTTGTCCGCTCTTGCCAGCACCGACTGCGGTACCGCCAGGCCGATTTGTTTGGCTGTTTTTAAGTTGATCACCAGCTCAAACCTCGTAGGCTGCTCAACCGGCAGTTCCCCAGGCTTGGCGCCCTTAAATATTTTATCGACGTAAGTCGCAGCCCGGCGGTGCATGTCTAGCAGATTCGCCGAATAGCTCGCCAGGCCGCCCTCCTCGACATAGTTTCTCCACGGATAAACAGTCGGAATGCGGTACTTGCGCGTTAGCGTGATGATCGATGCGCGGTTTCTCTCGAGCAGCACCGGATCGCTAAACACAACGAGACCGCTAAGGCCAGCCTTGCTCATGGACAAAAAGGCGCTATCAATTTCCTCGGGAGTGCGCACTTCCCAAGCTTGGAGCTGAAGCCCTAAGGACTTTGCCGCCTCTTCCGTCTGTTTCGATTGAATTGCTACGGCGGGAAATTTCGGATTGCGCAGGACGGCGACTCGCCCGAGATTAGCAACCGTCTCTTTGAGCAGCTCTAACCGTTTGCCGCTCAGCTCGGTAGAAAGCATACTCAGGCCGGTGATGTTGCGTCCCGGCCGTCCAAGACTGGCGACGAAGCCCGCTGCAACCGGGTCGGCGCCGGTGCCGGACATGACGATGGGAATTGCATTGGTTGCCTGCTTCGCTGCTTGAATTAATGGGCTGCCTACGGCGACGATGACGTCCACTTTGAGCCGAACGAGCTCGGCCGCGAGATCAACCGCGTTCGCGCTGGGCTCTCCCGCCCAACGATTCTCCAAGATGATAGTGCTGCCCTCGATCCAACCTAGGTCACGCAGCCCTCCGCGGAAGGCGTCGTAGGTCGCATTGGTAAGCGGATCCTTAGGAGAGCCCGCGCTAAGCCTTCCAACTTTGTAAATTTTCTGCGGCTGCAGGGCATCGACGTTAGAAACAACAAGCAGACATGCACTGAGTAGTAGGCAGCTAATAAAATTGATTACAGCCATCCATTTCATTCCGATGCTTTGCTAATAAGTGGTAGCTGTTCACGGCTGGACGTCATCATCACCTTATTCGCTTTTCAACACGCAAAATTGAGTTGGTTCGCACTTTCGGACCGATCACAGGTCGAAGAGAGAGAGAAAGCCATCCCGAGGTACAAGATGCGTATACGTGCCTGAGCGTCAAATACTAAATCGGCTTATTTATCCGACAAGAATGCCTTCGCCTCTTTGAGTTCGGGTCGATCCGCATCGGCGTGTTCACAGAGGGAAATTAGCTTTGCGTAGTAATGGCGCGCTTTTTCGCGGTCCCCAGATTCGTGAGCCGCCTTCGCGGCGCCGTAGAGGCCGCGGAAGCGGTTAGGTTCCACTCGGTGCGAAACCTCGAATTCTTTTAGTGCTTGAGCAGGGTCGCCGAGCTCAAGAAGCATTTCGCCCAGGAGTTCGCGCGCAGGCTGGATCGGTGCCGGCGTGACCGGGTGTTTGTCGGTCGAGTCCTCGAGGTCCGCCGCGGACTGCATGAGCTGTAGCGCCTCATCATTTTTATTTTCGGCGCGTAGGTACCAAGCGCTTGCCACCCGGCGCTGTATGTCGACCTGCTTAGCCCAGTAGCTGTCCTTAGCCTTGACTAAGGCATCTTGGAGCGACTCGAGTTTTTCGATGTCCTTTCGACTGCTAACAACATTGCCGCTGCGTGCAGATCCCATGGCCCGCGCGAAATGTGTAACGGCCTCCGCCCACTGATAACGGCTCCAGGGAAAGGCGGTTGGTTGCACGCTCAACGCTGCGGCCTCAGACCAGCGGCGCCTCTCGAGCGCATAACGTGCCGGAATCGCAGCATAGGCGTAAGCTGCCTGAAACGCTTCCGGCTGGACTTTTTTAATCGCCTGCAGTTCGTCAACGACGCGCTTGGCTTCGCGATCCTGGGCTCCTTGCAGGTAGGCATACACTAGGTAATCCAAGGCATGAAGATGCTCATAGTATGCTGCTTCGGGATGAACCTTAGCCGCATATTCTTTCGATGCTGCCACGGCTCCGAGATTTGATTGAATCGATTCTTGCCAAAAACCGAGCCGCGTAAAAATGTGAGAAGGCATGTGCTGCGCGTGAGGAACTGAGGGGGCGATCTTGATGTAGCGTTGCGCGGCAGGAAGCCCACGTTTCGCCGTAGACGGATTATCATAGCTGTGAATGATGTAATGAGCCACGCCCGGGTGATCCGGCTGCTCCGCAAAGACCTTTTCAAGAATCTCGCCGGCCTTTCGCTGCTGCGCGTAAGTCTTGTCAGTTGGAGGCGCCGTGGCGTTGAGCGCCAGCGCGTAGAAGATCGCGGCTTCTCTATCGTTTGGGTACTGGCGGTGGATCTGCTCCATCGCTTTTTCGTACGCGAGAGTGCGGGCTCGGTGTTCGAGCTTGTCCGAGTCCTTGTAGAAGACTTCTATCGCCGCAATATAGGCGCCTTCACGATCGGTTTTGGCGCCGATCGACTTCGCCTTTTCGATGGCATTAGTCCCTTTCTGCAATGTCGGCTGACTCGGCGGCACCCAGAGAGGATAGTAAATGCTCATGGCGATTCCCCAGTAGGCCATGGCGCAAGCGGGGTCAGTTTCCGCAACAGCGGTAAACACTCTGAGCGCTTCCTCGTACCAGAACGAGTGTAGGGCGGCGAGAGCCTGATCGAACTGCTTTTGTGCCGCCGCGCTGCAGGTGACCGGAAAGTTAACCTGGCCGATTTTTTCCCCCGTATTGTCCTGCGCCATAACTGCGGGCAGGCAAAGAAGTGTGACGAGGATGCCAAATAGAAAAAGTCTGTTGAGCTTCATAAACGCCTCCTTCATGTTTTTACGGTAGCGCCTTCATCTCGCTTCACCTCACACCTACTTTACTTGATCACCCGGTCTGCCCGCGCCAGCATACTCGGCGGAATTGTCACACCAATCTGCTTTGCTGTTTGAAGATTGATGACCAGCTCGAACTTGGTTGGCTGCTCCACTGGCAACTCACCGGGGTTCGCCCCTTTGAGAATTTTATCCACGTAAGTGGCGGCGCGACGGTATAAATCACCGATCAGGGGCCCGTACGACATGAGTCCGCCTTCCTCAGCAAATTGTTTGGTAGGGTACATGCCCGGCAACCGATACTTAAGCGCCAGTTCCACGATCCGGCGCGAGTTAAAAGTGATCATCGGCGACAGGATCACGAGCAGAGCGGTTTCACGAGCCTTGTTCATCTGAGCGAATGCAGGCTCAAAATCATTGGCCGATTGGACTTCTACGGGATGTAAACGCAGAGAAAATGCTTTTGCCGCCTCTTGTGTTTCCTTGTAGCCGGCGCCAGCTTCAAAGTCCTGGGGACTCTGCAGGGCCGCGATACGCGTAGTTTTTGGAAATGTTTCGGTGAGGAGTTCCACCCGCTTGCCGCTCAAATCGACCGAGAGTACCGTAAGACCCGTGACGTTTCCGCCTGGCTTGGCCAAACTGGTGGCCAGGCCACTTTCCAAAGGATTACCACTGGTCATTACAATCGGTATCGTCTTCGTCACTGCCCGCGCCGCGAGGGCGCTAACCGATGCGGTCGTGACTATGATATCGACTTTGTCGCGTACTAGTTCGGCAGCGAGTTGGGGCAGTCGATCGTTATTGCCTTCAGCATAGCGGTACTCAAGGACGATGTTCTTCTGTTCCACATATCCACGTTCTCGTAGGCCCTGTTTGAATGCGTCTAAATGGGGTTGGTTCCGAGAGCCGATGAAAAGAACTCCTACGCGGGGAATTTTCGTGGGCTGCTGCGCCTGGGCCACAACGCCACACATTACAAAAGTAAGAACGAAGGCAACAATCTCCACCAATTTTCGATTTTGGATTTTAGATTTCCGATTGTCGGACACAGAATCAAGCAATCGCATCGAAGGTCGTTCAATCATGCTCTTTTCCTCAATCTAAAGTCGGAATCGAAAATCTAAAATCACTTTATGACCTTATCTTCGCGCGCCAGCACGTTGGGCGGAATCGTAAGACCGATCTGTTTGGCGGTTTTGAGATTAATCGATAATATGAACTTACTTGGCTGTTCGACTGGTAAGTCTGCAGCTTTAGCTCCTTTGAGGATCTTATCGACAAAAACAGCAGCATGTCGCCATCCGTCGCGTGGGTCCCTCCCATAACTCACCAGGGCAACCTTCCTCTGTCCAAGTAGGCTGCTCGCACATTGTGGGCAAGCGGTTTTTGATCGAAAGCTCTGCGAGCCGTCTCCGGTAAACATTCGTGAAGCTACCCTGAATGATTATAAGCGCACCGGCATCTCTCTTCATCTGAGTGAATGCACTCTCGAAATCATCAGTACCTCGGACTGAAACAGCGTGAATCTTGAGTCCAAGAGGCGGCCCATCAACCTGCGTTTGTTTCACCTCGTCTTCGTCCTGAGAGCCTGGAAACGTATGCCAAAATACAGCCGCTCGTTTTGCCTTCGGCACAACTTCTTTTAGCAATTCCAGCCGTTTCCACTCAAATCGGTAGCCATGGCCGTTGACCCTGTGACATTTCCACCAGGTCGAGCAAGACTGGCAACAATGCCGGTTCCAACAAGGTCCCCAGCTCCCGCCACAACGATCGGATCGTCTTAGTCGCCTCCTTTGCTGCAACGGTGAACCCCGTACTCGATACAACGATG
The DNA here is from genome assembly GCA_963745835.1 of uncultured delta proteobacterium. GTDB lineage: Bacteria > Desulfobacterota > Binatia > UBA9968 > UBA9968 > WHTF01. The sequence continues at coordinate 416,826 of CAVUZH010000019.1, read as the reverse complement.
ATGTCGGGTTTCAGGCGGACCAAATCGTCAGCGAGATCACGATACTTTTCATGCTTGCCCTCCGCATAACGGTACTCAAGCAAAATGTTCTTTCCCTCGACATACCCTAGTTGATGTAGGCCCTGCTGGAACGCTTCAACTAGCGTTGCCATGGATGAAGGAGAGCCGCCGGGTAAAATGCCAATTCGCGCTATCTTCGTTATCTGCTGCGCCTCGGCACACATTCCGAATGCTAAGAGCAGACCGCCAACGATAAGCGAGAGTTTTGTTTTGCTCATGACTTTGCTCAGCAATTGCTACCTAATCACCTTATCCGCCCTCGCTAGCACGTTCCGCGGAATGGTCAGGCCAATCTGGTTGGCTGTTTTTAGATTGATCGCGAGCTCAAATTTTGTCGCGCGCTCAACAGGAATGTCGCTGGGCTTTACTCCTTTGAGAACTTTGTCGATCATGACAGCGACACGCTTATAGGCCTCATTCTGGTCAGCGCTGTAAGACATCAAACCGCCGTTGTCGACGTAGTCTTCTCTTGCATAGATGGCCGGGAGCTTATACTTGAGGGCCAGTTCAGTGATTTGTTTTCGGTGTGAACTGATAAACGGACCAGTTGCTACGGAGAGTGCAGTACTACGTGCTTTTGTCGCGGCTTCAAACGCGCTGGCCAGCTTGTCGGGACTGCGGACCTGCATAGAATGAAGCTGGAGACCCAGGTTGGGTGCAACCAGTTCGCTTTCCTTCCATATTGATGGAGTGCCTGGTTCATTCGGGTTCCACAGAACGGCTACACGGGACAGCTTCGGGAGTGTTTCTTTGAGTAGCTCCAAGCGCTTGCCTACTAAATCCGCTGTGCGGGGGCTAAATCCCGTGACGTTGCCGCCAGGCCGGGCAAGGCTCTCGACGATACCCGATTCGATCGGATCATTGCCCAGGTTGAGACCAACAATAGGAATCGACCTTGTAGCGCTTTTAGCGACTAACGTTTCAGCCCTCGCAAGTGTGACGATCACGTCAACTTTGAGCTGAACGAGTTCATCGACCAAAGCTCCAAGGCGTTCCGGCCTATTTTCCGCCAAGCGAGTTTCGAACAAAATGTTTTTGCCCTCGGTATAGCCGGTCGCTCGAAGCTCGTGCAGTAGCCCATCCACTAACGTACCGGATGCGGCAAGCCGTACTCGGAGTATCCCCACTTTCGGAATTTTTTCCTGTTGCGCCTCAACGACCACAGCGACAGCAAGCAGCGCGACGGCAACCGCAAGAATTAGTAATGCGAACAGCCCGACAGCGGCATCTCGCTTCACGTGTTTTCTTTCTTCACTTTTGCTTTTTCACTTTTGCCTTATTTAATCACCCTATCCGCTCGCGCCAGCACGTTGGGCGGAATGGCTAGGCCGATCTCTTTGGCGGTTTTTAAATTGATGACCAGCTCGAACTTCGTCGGCTGCTCGATTGGTAAGTCGGAGGGCTTCGTGCCTCTCAGAATCTTGTCGATGTAGGTGGCGAGGCGACGATACAAAATGTCAAAATCTGGTCCGTAGGATATTAAGCCTCCTGCCTCGGCAAATCTCCGGGGGTCTGAGATCGACAGTAGACGGTGCTTCATAGATAGTTGGGCGATCCGTTCACCTTGTCCGAGTACTGCCGTAAAGAGGGGCTGGACAATCACGGCCCCTGCGCGCTCTCTTGCGATCGTCGAGAAGACCGCTTCAAAGTCTTGGGGTCCGTCTGTAACGAGCGGCTGAAACATAATGCCGAATCTCTCGGCGGCTTCATGTGCTTCCTTGATAAACTGCCGGTGCGCTGGATCACTACGATGGGCCAAAAAAGCTACGCGCGAAAGCTTTGGAACGATTTCTCGGAGCAGTTCCAACCGCTTGCCTGCAAGCTCTGGTGCCATGGTGGACAGACCTGTAATATTTCCGCCTGGCCGCGCAAGGTTGGTGACAAATCCGGAAGTGATCGGGTCCGCCGAGTGTATGACGATAGGGATTGTACTCGTAGCGTTTTTGGCTGCTTCAACCGCTGGCGTAGCCCTCGCCACGATCACGTCCACATTCCTCTGGACCAGTTCCGCGGCAAGATCAGGAAGACGTTCCAACTTGTTTGCAGCGAATCGGTGATCGACAATAATATTCTGCCCGTGGATATAACCGAGTTCGCGTAGCCCATGGCGAAGCATCGTCAGCATGGGATCATCGGCTGCAAGGGTCAAAATTCCGATTCTCTTTGGCTGCTGTGCTTCGACGGGAACGGAAAGCGCAAGGAGTAGGGCGCAAACAACGAACCTACACGCCGAGAGTTTCCGACGGCCTATTATCGAGTCGCGGCTCACAGTTTCTTTACCGAATCACCCGGTCCGCCCGCGCCAGCACATGGGGTGGAATCGTTAGACCGATCTGCTTGGCGGTTTTCAGATTGATCACTAGCTCAAAATTCCTCGCCTGTTCCACCGGTATTTTAGTTGGTGTCGTTCCCTTGAGGACTTTGTCCATTAGAACGGCGGCGCGACGGAAAGCCGCAGGAAAACTGGGGCCGTACGATATAAGCCCGCCAGCTTCGACCCAATCACTGTTTTCGAACATCGCCGGCAGTCGATTTTGTGCGAGAAAATCTATAATCCGCTTCCGGTAAGAATTAAGGACAGGATCCATTAACGCTAGAAATCCATCTGGTCGATCCTTCGTCATCACCGCAAATACTGTATCGAGCTCGTTAGGGTCTTTCACGCCGCGATCTTGTACCGTAAGAGCCAACGGTTCTGCCACTTCTTGAGTCGCTTTTGCTTCGAGCGCCATACCGGCATTGCCCTTGTTCCAAAGCATGGCGACCCTTGAGAGCTTAGGAAAGATTTCCTTAAGCAGCTCTAACCGCTTGGGCCATAGGTCGGAGGCTTGCGTAGTTATGCCCGTGATGTTGCCACCGGGGTGGGCCAGACTCGCGACAGCACCGGTGCCAACCGGATCGCTAGTGCCGAAGAAAATAATGGGGATTGTCTTAGTCGCTCGCTTGAGGGCGAAAATTGCCGGTGTCCCTGCGGTGAAGATCGCGTCCACTTTCAGTCCGACTAGTTCTGTCGCAAGGTCAGGAAGACGATCTTCCTTTCCCTGCGCGAAGCGGTACTCGATAGTAATGTTCTTCCCTTCAATATGACCCAATTCCCACAGCCCGTGAATGAATACATCGACATTTACGTTGGGCGCACCGAGATATAAAACACCGATCCGTGAAGTCGTTGCTTGTGTCTGCGCTTCCGCCACGTGCAGTGAGATAAGAATCAGGGCAGCCGAAAACAGTGTCGAAATCGGGTTCATCATTGCAATTTCCCCCACAGAAGCGAACTCTCTCACCTTCTGCCACGCTTTCACTTCATTACTTTTGTCTGCCCGCGCCAGCACATTTGGCGGAATCATTCGATTTGGATTCTCGATTTTGGATTGGATTGCGCACGCTCATCGGATCACTCTGTTCGCTCGGGCTAAGACGTTCGGCGGAATGGTCAGGCCGATCTGTGTCGCGGTCTTTAAATTGATCGCCAGCTCGAATTTTGTTGGCTGCTCGACAGGAAGATCGCCGGGCTTTGCGCCTTTGAGGATTTTATCCACATAGACTGCGGCGCGCCGCTCCAAGTCAAAAAAGCTTGGCCCATAGGACATCAGCCCGCCAGCTTCGGTCCATTCGCTTTCCGTGTAAATGGCCGCTATCCGATGGTGAGCCGCTAATTTCACAATATCTTTGATATGGCTAACCGTCATAACATCTTGAATCACGATCAAGCCGCTCGCCCGTTCTTTGGCTATTTTGAAAGCTGTCTCGAACTCTTTCGGACCGTGCACGCGCAAAGATTCGAGAGGCACATCGACAAGCTTGGCTGCGGATTCCAACTCCCTAAACCCAAGGGTTGGTCCAGGCGCGTCCGGATTCCATAGCACAGCGACACGGGAGAGCTTAGGCAACACGTCTTTGAGGAGTTCGAGTCGTTTGCCACTCAGCTCAGCAGAAAGATTGGCGACTCCTGTCACATTGCCTCCGGGTCGCGCAAGACTGGCAACAAAGCCCTGAGCGATGGGGTCGCCGCCATGAGCCATGACGATGGGAATGGATGTCGTTGCGTCTTTTGCGGCACGAACAGCAGCCGGAGCATGGGCGACAATTACATCCATTTTGTTGTTAACAAGCTGGCGCGCAAATTCGGGAAGCTGCCGCAGTTGACCTTTTGCGTACCTTTCCTCAAATCGTACGTTTCGGCGTTCGGTCCATCCAAGCTCTTGCAGGTGTTGGCGAAGGTTGGGGACGTTGGTTCTCGGTTGGCGAGCTTCCGTACTAGCGGATGCTGATTCAGCAAAGCCGCCGGACAAAATCCCTATCTTTTTCTGTTCCTGCGCTTCGATAACACTAGCGCAGCCGAGAATGATAAGTACGAATAGCCAAATCGGGCCTTTAAGCATGACGCATTCACCGTTGCGAACACGATCGAAGAAGGGTCACTTGATCACCCTGTCCGCCCGCGCCAGCACGTTGGGCGGGATCGTAACACCGATCTGCTTTGCGGTCTTGAGGTTGATGACAAGGTTGAACTTGGTGGGCCGTTCGATCGGAAGATCTACCGGTTTCGCGCCTTTGAAGATTTTGTCCACAAAAAAAGCAGAACGTTGACATACATCGAAGACGTTCGCTCCATACGAGATCAGACTACCTGCTTCGGCGAAATGTGATCCTCCCGCGGCTGTGGGAAGTCGCTTGCCGATTGCAATCTTGAATATGCGGTGTCGGTTTTGGGAAAAGAGTGGGCTTTCTGGAAGGATCAGGCTGTCAGCTTGCTCACGCAGCATGGTGACGAACGCTCGGTCGAAATCTTCCGGCCCGCTCGTCTCAACACGTTGCAGCTGAACCCTAAGAGCATGAGCCTCCTGTTCTATGTTCTTTGGAATGGATGCGTGACCGGTATCATTAGGATCCGCCAGAACGGCCACACGGGAACTCTTCGGCAGAGCTTCTTTAAATAGTTCCAGCCGTTTCCCTAGTATCTCGTCATCACGCAAGTCCATCCCGGTAACGTTGCCGCCTGGCCGCGCGAGACTGGCAACAATTCCCAGTTCCACCAGATTGCGGGAAACACCGAGAATGATCGGAATTGTCGCGGTAACCGGTTTGAGCGCACGAACGGAGATCGGTCCATGAGTCCAGATCGCGTCAGGCTTGAGTTGAGCCAACTCGCTAGCAAAGCGCTTCAGTCGGTCCGGCTTCCACTCAGCATAACGCGCTTCTATCGCTAGATTCTCCTTTTCTACGTACCCCAGCCCGCGCAGCCCTTGTCGAAGGCCGTCGTTGCACACGTTCGTGGACCCGCCCGGCTCAAGAATACCGAGACGAAGAGTTTTCGTCGTACCCGGCTGTGCATCAGGCGACGAGCCAAGCACAACTAGCAGAGCGCAAACGGTAACGCACGATCTCAATCGGTATCGAGTGAAGTGAGGTTTGGAATACTGGAGTGATGCTCTTAACCGGAGTGACCCGACACTCCAGGAATCCAACGCTCCATTACTCCTGATTTTCATCTGATCACCTTGTCTGCTCGCGTCAGCACGTGCGGCGGGATCTCTGATTCTCGCGGGATCGCCGACTGTCTATTTGATAACTTTATTCGCACGTTCGAGCAGGTTGTTTGGAATCGTCAAACCAATCTGTTTTGCGGCCTCTAAATTGATCACGAATTCAAATTTGGTCGCCTGCTGCACCGGCAAATCAGCCGGTTTGACGCCTTTCAGGATCTTGTCCACGTAAACAGCCGCGCGCCGGAACAGGTCATCGAAATCCACTCCGTAGGACATGAGACCGCCCTCATCGACATACTCCTTAGAAAAGTAAATACCCGGCAACCGATATTCGCTGGCAAGCTCGACGATCCGTTTTCTTTCGGCGGCAAAGCGGCGACCGGGGTTCACCATGATCGCGCCGACCTGCTTCTGCTTTGCGGTTTTAAACGCGCTCTCTAAGCCTTTGGCGTCGGGTTGAGCCTCGATCTCCTCCAATTCTAGCTTCAGTGCCACAGCCGCAGGCCTGAGCTCTTTCAGTTGGAGGTCTGTTGCTACGCCGACCGCCGACCGCAGAAGTCCAACTCGGTTGAGCTTGGGGATCACGTCCTTGAGTATCTCTAGCATTTTGGTAATTAGCTCGGGCGATAAACCCGAGTTCCCGGTGATATTGCCGCCCGGCCGCGCCAGACTGGCAACCAAACCTGCACCCACGGGGTCCACAGAGTTCGTCATCACGATGGGGATGGTACTAGTTGCTTTCTTCGCCGCTAACGGTGTCAGTCCGCCTGAGGTCACGATCAAATCAACCTTTAGACGAACCAGCTCCGCCGCAAGCTCAGGTAGGCGCTCAGATTTTTGCTCGGCAAACCGATACTCGATGATGATGTTTTTTCCTTCAATCCAGCCAAGCTTGCTAAGCTCTTGCCGAAACGCATCCAAGAGGACCGCGATACCAGAAGCAGTGCTTGGTTCGAGGAAACCTACGCGGAAGATTTTTCCTGGCTGCGGCGCCGAGGCTTCAGCCGCATCAAAGGCGGATGTGAAAGCGATCGCGACGATCCCCAGCCATTTTAGTTTTTGGATTTTAGATTTTAGATTGTTCACGGAAAGAGATTCGGACCGGATTATTTCCCTGACTGCTTTTCTCCGCAATCCAAAATCCAAAATCGCAAATCCAAAAATCATTTGATCACTCTGTCGGCCCGCGCTATCACGTGCGGCGGAATTGTCAGGCCGATCTGCTTGGCGCCCTTCAAATTGATGATCAGCTCAAATTTGCTCGGTTGCTCGACGGGAAGATCCGCTGGCTTGGCGCCTTTCAGGATCCTGTCGATATAAATTGCTGCGCGGCGGTGCAAATCGGTAATGTTCACGCTGTAAGTCACAAGTCCACCGGCCTCCACAAATTCTTGCCTGGGATAGGTCGCCGGAAGCCGGCTCTTTACCGTGACGTCTACGACCCGTCTTCGGTGAGAAAAGAACACAGGACCCGCTAGGACGAGAACCGCATCAGCACGCCCATGGCTGGCCGCCTGGAATACAGTCTCAATATTCTCAGGACCTAGTACGTCTAGAAATTGAAGCTGCAGCTCGAAAGCTCCTGCAGCTACTTCAATCTCCTTGAGCGATTGGGTATTGCCCGGGTTATTTGAACTTCCGAAAACAGCCACGCGGGAAAGCTTAGGAATAATCTCCTTCAAAAGCTCAAGTCGTTTTCCGCTTACCTCCGGAGAAAGGGTTGACAACCCGGTGATGTTTCCGCCAGGCCGCGCCAGGCTGGCGACGAACCCGGCGGCAACGGGATCACCGTCCTGCGCCATAAAAATGGGAATCGTTGAAGTTGCTGCCTTGGCAACAGGAGTTTGCGTCGAAGCACTGGTAACGATGACGTCTACTTTGAGACGCACGAGTTCGGCGGCGAGTGCAGGGAGGCGATCTAGGTTTCCCTCTGCGGATTGCCATTCAATCACAATATTCTTTCCTTCGACGTACCCAAGCTCACGCAGCCCTTGCCGGAACGCCTCCACACGCTCCGAAATAGCGGAAAGTGAAGCAGCACTTAGGTATCCTATCCGCGGGATTTTCATTGGCTGCTGCGCCGCGGCCACACATCCAACACCACGAGCGAGAAAGCGATTACCGATAGCCCCAACCATTTTCGAATTTTGGATACTTCGACTTAGCTCAGTACAGGCTTTCGATTTTCGATTTCCGGAACAAGAAGCGGAAACTCGCTCCAAAGAAATTACTTTCACGCGTCTTCCCACATAATCGAAAATCGGCAATCTAAAATCCAAAATCACTTTATGACCTTGTCCGCACGGGCCCATATATTCGACGGGATCGTCAAAGACGATCTGTTTTGCGGTTTTAAGATTGATCACTAACTTAAATTTGGTCGGTTGCTCCACCGGCATGCAACATCTTCTATTTATCTCTTCGTCCTGCATCGAAAATTCAGGATTCTTCCACGTAAATCGCCGCCCGATGACGATTATAATAAGTGAAAGTGGTCGCCCCGATCCGATTTTGTACGTTCGAGCACAACAATAGTATTTTTCTGCTCACCTTAAAAGTCGTCCATGTGGGACTTAGAGGTAAATGTACATCAATGCGGAGATTCTAGCGCAAAATAAATAAAGGCACTTGCTTTGCTCGCCAAGTAGCTCACGATCAGCCAGTGGACTTTTGCCTTCCTTGAGCTCTTGGGCGTACTCAACAGAAAGGAGGTTTGTGACTCACAATTACAAATGAGTGCGCTTTATGTCAGCCAACGAACTAAATTCAGCAGGGTGATCGGAATCCAAAACAAAGAGGAGAAAAAATGAACCGATCTATCTTTTGCATGGGGCTGGTTCTCGCCCTTGGGTTGGGCACGAGCGCTACGTACGGACAAACCGGTAATGGTGCTCCCAATGGGCCGCACTACAATTTGAACATCATCTGCGTGCCCAAGGGCAAGAAGGCCGACATGACCGGCACGCAGGGCCACACGATCTTCGTTCCTTGTGAGAGCACGACCAAGATCAACCTGATCGAGGGTTTGGATTTCGGAGTGCTCGACCGGAACGGCACGGATGGCTCAGCAAGCTTCCAGCTTCCCCCAGCCGACAGTGGCGTGATCAATGACCAGCCCGGTGTAAATGACGAATGCACACTGTACAACGCCGATGGGACGGTCGATCCCGATGGCATTCCTGACCTAGGCGACTACTACGTCTGCGGCAGCGGCACCAGCGTGTACTCCGTCTTCGTCCGCGCGCTGGGTAACCCGCGCGGTACGGCAGTCATGATGCTTTGCGGCTTGGCCGACGATGGCATTACAGAAGTGTGCGGCACCACCAACAAGCTGACACTCGATGCCAGCGGCCGCCCGGCGAAGTTCGAGAACGTGACGGCAAACCTGTTGTATCTCTACAACGTCACGATCGATGGCGCCTTCTACAAGCGTATCCCGTTGTTCTCGGACGTCCTGCAGGACTACTTCTGGAGCTATGACAACAAGGGACTGAAGCTACTCCAGCTACGCTTCTATCACTGCACCACGTTGGTACCGGTTGATTGGCCGGGCGAGATTGATGACTCGGCCTGCTTCGCGAAGTAGCGCATCGAGGCCTGAAACTCGGTCGATTAAAGAAGGGGTCGGTTTGCCGGCCCCTTCTTTTTTGGAGAGCGGCCTAACGAGCCTGTAGAAAAAGTAGTTTTTAAAACAGTTTCATTGCTGATGGGTGCTGCGCGTGTCGGCGCCGAGTGCTGCACTACTCCACGAAGTGACACGGAAAAGGAGCGGGAATCTTAACTCCCAGACGGTAGTTCTGCAGTGTAAATACCTTGCCAATGCGTGAAGAATACCCTCTCGTCGTGAATCGAGCCGTCTTTTATACGAAAGACGAGGCGGCTCTCGATACCACCGGAACAAGTCGACGATGCTCACGCGATACGTCATAAGCCCGCCAGCTTCGACATGTTCGCTTTCGCCGTATATCGCTGGGAGCCGGTTCTTTACGGCGAGATCTGCCACCTGAGTGCGGTGAAAAAAAAGAACGCGGCTCGCCAGCGTGAGCATTGCGTCGGCACGCCCTTACGCGCGGATTGGAATACAGTCGCGATATCGTTGCCTTTTGTGTCTCTAAGTATTGCAGCTGCACCTTGAGCGCTTCTGCGGCCACCTCGGTCGCTGTCAACGCTTCTGCATTGCCCGGAACGTTTGCGGTCCCGAGTACGGCCATGCGCGAGAGCTTGGGGATGATTTCTTTCAAGAGCTCCAGTTGCTTTCCACTAATCTCCGGTGCCAGTGTGGATACCCGTAACGTTGCCGCCGGGCCGGGCAAGGCTGGCGACCAAGCCATTGTCAACAGGGTCATAGTCCCATGTCATAACAATGGGAATTGCGGCGGTTGTTTTCTTGACAGCACGGGTGGGCGATGGACCAGAGGTAACAATCACGTCCACTTCTAGATGTACAAGCTCTTGCGCAAGTGCGGTAAGCCGATCTACTTCGCCGTCTGCATAGCGTTCCTCGATCACAATATTCTTGCCGTGAACATAGCCGAGTTCACGTAGACCGTACCGGAACGCCTGAAGGCGGGCCGGTACGTTGGATGGCGAGCCAGTACTTAGAAATCCTATCCGGGGAGTTTTCGCCGACTGCTGCGCTTGGGCCGTTGAATAAAGCGCAAAGAGCAAAGCACCCATCAAGAGATATTTTGGATTCATACCTCGAAATCAGAAACGTGTAACTCGGAATTTTTAGCGGATGACCTTGTCCGCTCGCGCTAGCACGTTTGGCGGAATCATTCGATTTGGATTCTCGATTTTGGATTGGATTGCGCACGCTCATCGGATCACTCTGTTCGCTCGGGCTAAGACGTTCGGGGGAATGGTCAAACCGATCTGCTTGGCGGCTTTCAGATTGATGACGAAATCAAAATTCGTTGGCTGCTCGATCGGCAGATCAGCCGGCTTGGCTCCTTTAAGAATCTTATCGACATAAGTTGCGGCACGTTTAGACATGTCGCTAACGCGAGCCCCATAACTCATGAGCCCACCGGCATCAGCGATTACAGTCTGACTAGCCATAGTAGGTAGGCGGTGTTGAATGGCAACTGTTACGGCCGAAGGACCAAAGACAACTTCGCGGCCTGGCAACAACAAAACCGCACCTGCTGAATCGTTGGTAAGTTGCTTGAAAATACGGGCCATGTCGGGCGCACCTTTGATCTCATCTAGCTGAATCTGGATTCCCAAAGAACGAGCCATTGCCTGAATTTCCTTAAACGTAATCGCGACCAACGGATGGGACATCGCCAATACGCTGACCCGACTAAGTGACGGAATCGTTTCTTTCAGCAACTCCAATCGTTTCGTGCTGAGCTCAAAGTTCAGCGTCGTGAGTCCGGTCAGATTACCCGAAGGACGGGCAAGGTTATCCACGAGCCCTAAGATATCGGGCCGATCCGCCAACGCGAAAACTATCGGAATGGTCCTGGTCGTTTTCTTTACGACCGCCGCCACATCGGTTCCCCATGTGACGATCACCGCCGGTTTAAGAGCAACAAGCTCGCTTGCCACAAACGCGTACTTCTCCTCGTTACCGTCACCATATCGGTACTCGATCGTAATATTCTTACCCTCTACATAGCCCAGCTCCCTCATTCCGCGTTGGAAGGCTTCAAATGGCGCGGCGGCCGCTTTGGTTGTGCCTAAATGTAACGCACCAATACGTGGCATATGTAAGGGTTGCTGCGCCTGTGTCACAGTTGCTAAGAGAGCAGGCGGTATCAGAAAGAAGATAATCAGCAGGATTTTGCTGACCCCGTGTCGAGTCGTTCTGCTGATTCCTCGCTGTTTACTCGCCGTTGTCACTTGATCACCCGATCAGCCCTCGCCAGCACGCTCGCCGGTATCGCGACTCCGATCTGCTTCGCTGTCTTCAAGTTGATGAAAAGCTCAAAGGTGGTCGGCTGCTCCACAGGGAGATCCGCCGGCTTTGCGCCTTTTAAGATCTTGTCTACATACGTGGCCGCGCGCCGCTCTAATGCGGCAACGCTCACCCCGTAGCTCATAAGCCCGCCCTCTTCCACATATCTGCTCTGAGGGTATGTAGCCGGCAGCCGACTCTTTCCTGCGAGTTCAATTATCTTTGTTCGCTCAACATTAAGCAGAGGACCCCGAAGTACAACCAGTGCGTCAGCCCGCAGCTTGCGCGCAGCTGCGAACGCAGATTCAACATCCCCTAGCGTCTACTGCGTCCAACGATTGAAGCTGCATCCCGAATACTCCTGCGGCTCGTTCCGTCTCTTTTAACTGCTGCGCGTTGCCTACGTTAGTTGAATTGCCGAGGACGGCCACGCGCGAGAGCCTGGGTACTATTTCTTTGAGCAGTTCCAGGCGCTTCCTTTTTAATTCATGGAGCATATAGCTGACGCCCGTGACGTTGCCATTGGGATGCGTGAGACTAGCGACGAAGCCGCGAACAAGTGGATCAGAGCCAGTCGGAATGATAATCGGGATTGTTTTGGTAGCGTTCATGGCAGCAATGATCGGTTCATCACCCACTGGCCGTTACAATGCCATCAACTTTAAGGCGAACGAACTCAGCGGCGAAAAAATCATATTGTTCAGATTTGCCGTCTACAAAGCGCCATCAACCACTATGTTGTGTCCCTCAATGTAACCGAGCTGTCGTAAGCCCTCTCGAAACGCTTCATCGCTGGCCCCAAAGCCAGAGCTTAATGACATATAACCTATCCGCGGGACTTTCTTCGGCTGCTGCGCCTCGGCGGAAAAGCTAAGCGACCAAAACATAGCAGCTAGACCGAACTGAATGATTCTCTGATTCAATCTCACTTGATCACCCTGTCGGCTCGTGCGGCGGTATAGTCGAGCGATCTGCTTAGCAGTTTGAGATTGCCGACGAAATCAAATTTCGTCGGCCAGTTGAATCGGAAGCTCCCCCGCTTTGGCCCGCATTGTTAGGGGCGTAAGTCCGCCGACTATCGCTGGTGGACAGCAGTTTGCGCAGTCTGGTGGGGTGCTTTCTTATGCCGCGAACATCGTAGATACGTGCCGTCGATCAGCGGTGTTCGTGGATAAGATTCTCAAAGGGGTCAACGAAGTACGCTGCGCGGCGGTGATCACTCTTACCAGATCGTCCGCACCGAATACTGGCTGATCAGCTCATCGGGAGTCAGTATCACGAGATGCTGCACAACTGCCTGGCACACGATCATCCGGTCAAACGGATCTCTATGAAGAAGCGGAAGCCGTGTCAGATACAGAGTCGCTTCTTCATCCAGTGGAAGGGAATCGATGTCGTGCTGCTTTCGCTGTATTGGGACAAATTTTGCCGGCGTCTCGGGAAGCGGCAGCTTGCCGAGAGAATACTTAACGGCGATCTCCCAAGTAGAAACCGAACTCAGATAGATCTCATTGTCGGGATCTTCGAACAACTCCCGCGCGTCGTTGGAGAGCTCAGGAGCATCCGTCACGGCCCACAAGAATGTGACGGTGTCTAGTAGAATCCTCACGGCTTTTTGCCGTCAAATGCGTCCACCAGTTCCGCGGGCAGAGGTTCAAAAAACTTACGTGGAACCTTGAACTTCCCTTTCGCCAGGCCGATCGGACGTTTGGTATTGCGCTGTCGCGGCAGCGGGCGAATTTCCGCAATCGGTATGTTGCGCTTGCATAGGAGAATCGTTTCTCCCCGCGCGAGTCTTTCTAAATAACGTGAGAGATGAGTTTTGGCTTCATGAACGTTGAGCTTGATCATAGTTCTTTTTTAAACTAGCAAGTGAACTAAGTCAATGCACGAGGTAAGAGGATTCTGTAGTTGTTAGCTCGTGCTCAGAGTTATCTAATCACCTTATCCGCTCGCGCCAATACATTCGGTGGGATCGTCACACCGATTTGCTTGGCCGTTTTCAGATTAATGACCAACTCGAACTTCGTCGGCTGCTCCACCGGAAGCTCGGCAGGTTTGGCGCCTTTGAGAATTTTATCCACAAAGTACGCAGCTCTCCGTGCTAATTCCGTCCCACTGGGTCCGTAGACCATCAGAGCACCTGCTTCCGCAAATCGGCTGGTAGGATATATTGCCGGTAGTCTGGTCTTGGCTATTAGGTCTACAGCCTTCGTTGGGATCACCGAGCAGTCGTGTACGAAAATAGCATCAGCACCTTCGGAAGTCGCCGCTCGAAGTGCAGGATCGATCTCTCCGGGGCCGCTTACCTCTATGGGCTGGAGGCGAAGTTTTAGGGTTCGGGCTGCGGCTTCTATTTCACTCCATCGGTTTTCGGCTATCAGTCCTCCTGATGCAGGACAGTACAGAACAGCCACCCGTGAGACTTTCGGGAAAGCTTCTTTGAGGACTTCGAGTTGCTTCCCGATCACATCCGTAGAGATATTGGTTAACCCGGTGACGTTCCCGCCCGGCCGCGCTAGGCTGGCGACCAGCCCCTGAGTTACCGCGTCCGCTGACGTAACCATAACGATAGGGATGATATTTGTGACCTTCTTCACGGCCCACGCCGCCGTTCCGCTAGTCGTCACTATTATATTTAATTTTTGACGAACTAATTCATCAGCGAGGGCCGGTAGTCGCTCGGATCGATTCTCCCAATACTTGCGCTCGATTATAAGGTTCTGCCCTTCGATCCAACCGAGTTCGCGAAGTCCTTGAAGGAAGGCTTTCTCTCGGGTCACGGTGGACGCAGACCGATCGATCCCGAGAAAACCGATATGAGCGATCTTTCCAGATCTCTGCTGCGCCTCGCTAATCGCAATGGTAGCTAGGAGCAGCATAGCGACACCCACTCGGATGACTGGTTCCGCCATTCTCACTTGATCACCCTATCGGCCCGGGCCAGCACGTGCGGCGGAATGGTGAGACCGATTTGCTTCGCTGCTTTGAGATTGATCACCAGCTCGAACTTGGTTGGTTGTTCGACTGGCAGATCGCCGGGCTTGGCGCCTTTGAGGATTTTGTCGACGTATGCGGCGGCGCGGCGGTCGAGGTCGGTGAGGTTCGTGCCGTAGCTCATCAGGCCGGAGTCTTCCATCATGGACAAATTGGAATAGATGGCGGGCAGCCGAATCTTCGCTGCAGCGGCGGGAATGAGTCGTTGAATATGGGGTGGACCGTTCAGCACCACGGCTGCGTCGGCGCGCCATTTGCTCGCTGCGCGGAATGCAAGGTCGATATCCTTTGAGTCGCGTAGGTCAAAATACTCTGTCTGCAGCTGCAAACCTGCTGCGGCTTCTTCGGTCTCCTTGGTTGCTTGTGTGTTTCCGGGAATGGCGATGGCCCCGAGAATAGCTACGCGAGTTAGCTGGGGAAGGAGCTCTTTTAAAATCTCGACTCGCTTACCGCTTAACTCCCGAGCGAGGTTGGAGAGGCCGGTTACGTTTCGGCCGGGGCGCGCGAGGCTGGTAACGAACCCGCTGCCGACGGGATCGCTGTCGTTCGTCATGACGATCGGGATATCGGTAGTCGCTTTCTTGGCAGGGCTGGTCACGGAAGGACCCGCGCTGACGATGACGTCTACCGGGAGCCGCACGAGCTCGGCAGCAAGCGTGGGAAGCCGGTCGAATTTTCCGTCGGCGTAGCGCAACTCGACAATAAGGTTCTTTCCTTCAACATAGCCGAGGTCGCGGAGCCCCTGACGGAAGGCGTTTGTGCGCACCAATGCTTCGGAAGCCGAGGACGCGCTCAGGTAGCCGACCCGCGGCATCTTTTTCGGCTGCTGCGCCGAGACCAAAGTGCTAACCGCCACGAGCGCCAAAGCACTGAGCGAAAGCACCCGGCATTTTGGATTTTCGATTTTGGATTTTGAAATTTGCGAAGAGGACTTCGAAGGAAGTGCTTTCATGGGTTTGTCTCCGGCATTCAATCCAAAATCTAAAATCGAAAATGCTATTTGATTACTTTATCCGCCCGGGCCAGCACGTTGGGAGGTATTGTTAACCCGATCTGCTTGGCCGTATTAAGATTGATCACCAACTCGAACTTCGTCGGTTGCTCCACGGGAAGCTCGGCGGGCTTGGCGCCTTTTAGAATCTTGTCCACGTATGTCGCGGCACGGCGATACAACTCAGGAAAGTTCGCACCATAAGACATCAGGCCGCCGCTATCCGCATATTCCTTAGTTGAATAAATTGCCGGCAACTGATTTTTGTTCACGAGCTCGAAAATTTGCCTTCGGTGAGTGTTGAACATCCGGTCGCCACAAACAAAGACCGCTCCGACCCGTTCCTTTTTTATTCTAGAAAAACTGTTAGGGAGATCTTCCGGATTTGTCGCCTCTATGGCAACGAGCGTAAGGCCCAGCGCCGGTCCGGCTGTGTTGAGGTCTTTCAATTGTGTCGAGCATGTGGGGCTCGCCGGATTCGAGAGAACAGCGACGCGAGACAATGACGTGACAACCTCTTTGAGCAATTCCAAACGCTTCGTCACTAAATTCGCGTGAAAATCCGAGAGGCCGGTTATATTCCCTCCCGGCCGCGCTAGACTGGCAACGAGCCCCGTACCGATCGGATCTGCGACGACCATTACGATGGGAATTGAGTTAGTCGTCTTCTTGACGCTATCCGCTACCGGCGTGCTTGCGGCAAGGATGACGTCTATTTTAAGACGGATGAGTTCCGCCGCGAGGGCCGGCAGTTGTTCGTACCGTCCATCCGCGTAGCGTCGCTCGACGATGATGTTCTTGCCTTCGAAATACCCTAATTCCTGCAGTCCTTGTAAAAAAGCATCTAGCCAGACTTTTTCGAGTTCGACCGATCCACCGCCTAGGTAACCTATCCGTCGCGATGTTTTCGTTGACTGCTGAGCGTCCGCATACGAGGAAAGCGCGACAAGCAGAACAAAGGGAAGAAACTTGAGTATTTTGTTGCCCCTTATCATTTCTCTACCGAATCACCCTGTCCGCTCCCGCTAGCACGTGCGGCGGAATCTCATCCATTTTGGATTTGCGATTTTGGATTTCGGATTGTTCGGTCAGCGAATGACTCGATCTGCTCTAGCCAACACGTTCGGCGGAATCGTTAATCCGATCTGCTTGGCGTTTTCAGATTGATCACCAGCTCGAACTTCGTCGGCTGCTCGACTGGCAGATCGGCGGGCTTCGCGCCTTTCAGAATTTTATCCACATACGTAGCGGCGCGCCGGTCCAAGTCGCTGAAGTTCACGCCGTAGCTCATTAGTCCGCCGTCCTCGACAAATTCTGTCGCCTCGGGTATATCGCCGGAGCCGGTTCTTTACCGCGAGGTCTGCAATCTGTGCTCGCTGAGAATTAAAAACCGGGACTCTGCAGCACGAGGACTGCGTCAGCGCGCTCCTTGCTCGCCGCTCGGAATACAGCTCTCAATATCCTTGGGATCTGTATATCCAGGTATTGAAGCTTCACTCCGAACGCCGCCTGCGGCGACTTCCATTTCCTTTAAAGCTTGTGCGGTGCCCTGTCTGGTTGAAGTCCCGATGACAGCCACTCGGCTGAGCCTGGAACAATCTCTTTCAGAAGCTCCAATTGTTTTCCGCTTATCTCCGGGGAAAGGGTCGACAATCCGGTGATGTTCCCTCCGGGTCGCGCCAGACTGGCGACGAAGCCGCTACCGACCGGGTCATCATCGAACGTCATGACAATCGGAATTGTAGAAGTTGCTCTCTTTAGCCGGACGCGTTGCTGTTGGACCAGCTGCTGACGATGACGTCTACCTTAAGATGCACTAGTTCAGCCGCGAGCGCGGGTAGCCGATCAAATTTTCCCTCTGCATGTCGCCGCTCAATGACAATGTTTTTCCCCTCCACGTAGCCGAGTTCACGCAGACCCTGCAGGAATGCATCCATGCGTGGCGCAATTGCTGCAGGTGAGGAAGTAATGAGAAATCCTATGCGCGGGGCTTTTCCCGGCTGCTGCGCTTGAGCCGTTCCTGCCCACCCGACAAGCAATGCAAGGATTGTAAGAAACTCCAGCAATTTTAGATTTTGGATTGCCGATTTCCGATTGTCGGAAAGACACTTCCGATCCCGCAAAGCGTTCATCGGTTTCTTCATCCCGGCTTAATCCAAAATCCGCAATTCGAAAATTCAAAATGTTACTTCGCATCACTCTGTCGCCCGCGCCAGCACATTCGGCGGAATCGTGAGCCCGTTGCTTCGCCGTCTTGAGATTGATCACCAGCTCGAATTTCGTCGGCTGTTCCACGGGCAGTTCAGACGATTTGGCGCCTTTGACGATCTTGTCGACGTAATATGCAACACGCTTGTAGTTGTCGCACGGGACAGCCCTTCAACATTTTGTCTACCAAGCGGCGACCCGCCTCAACGGTTCAAACGATCGGCACCGTAGAACATCAAACCACCGCTGACAACAAAATCTCTGCGGCAGTCTGTTCTTCGTTGCCACTCTAATCTGTGTGCACGTCCTTCCACGTCGGCGGATAAAGCTTTAGTAGAGATTGTTTTTCTTCTTCCATCAGAGGAAAAAACCGCTCCGCGTCGGAACGAAAGGCGTCCGGCCGACAAGGCGCGGGTCTACCGCACATGAGCTTACTCCGGTCGTCGTTGTGCCCGAGTCCTATCGCATGGCCCAACTCGTGGGCCATGAGGTTGCGACCGACATTGGTGAACCGGAACGGCGCGGTATGAAAGCTACGGATAGCGATGAGACGTTTGTCGGTGTTTTGGAAAGACATTGCGAAGGAAACAAAAGCCCCGTCAGACAACGCTATGATCAAATCTCCCTTCATCTGCATAAAACCTGATGGCGGACCGACCAGTGCCCTTTGCCCATCGAGCATAGCCTGACTCAACGCCGCAAGTTCGGTGGCTGGCAGGATTTCGCTTACAAACTTAACCGGCCCCAATCTAAATCCACTGCCGATCTCGGTGAGCTGTTGATTCCAGAAATCGACCGCGTCAGCTCACCAACTGATTTCTCGAGTCTCCTTCCTGCCCTAAGACAACAATGGACGGTATTTTGTTCCAACCGTCGAGCGCGGTAAGGAAACAATGTTGCCGGCCCGGCAGCCTGGCTGCAACCCGGGAGCAAGAGCAAAAATATAACGAGACCCCGCAGTTGCTTTCTTCTTATCTCCATCGCTGCAGTGCTTGCTGTCACCTGATCACTCTATCCGCTCGCGCCAGCACTTCTGCGGGATCGCCGTACGATTTTAGATTTGAGATTTTGGATTTCGGATTGTTCGGTCATCGAATGACTCGATCCGCTCTCGCCAACACGTTCGGAGGTATTGTTAATCCGATCTGCTTGGCAGTTTTCAAATTGATGATCAGCTCAAATTTGGTTGGTTGTTCGACTGGCAAGTCGGCGGGCTTCGCGCCTTTGAGAATTTTGTCAACGTACGTTGCGGAGCGCCGGAATAAATCGGTAAAGCTCACGCTGTAGGTCATGAGACCGCCGGCCTCGGCAAATTCTGTCGCCCAGTATGTCGTCGGTAGCCGGTTCTTTACTGCGAGGTCTGCAATGTATGTTCGTTGAGAATTAAAGACCGGGCTGTTGAGCACGAGGACTGCGTTAGCGCGCTCCTTGCCCGCCGTTGCCAATGCGGTTCCAATATCCTTTGGATCTAATATGTCGATGAAGCGAAGCTTCACTCCGAGCGTGCCTGCGGCGACTTCCACCTCCTTTAATGCTTGCGTGTTGCCGGGCTGCGTTGAAGTCCCTAAAACCACCACGCGAGAAAGTCCCGGAAGGATTTCCTTCAAAAGCTCCAATTGCTTTCCACTAATTTCAGGGGCAAGGATCGACAAACCAGTGATGTTACCACCAGGCCGCGCCAGGCTGGCGATGAATCCATTGCCAACCGGGTCATTGTCAAACCCCATGACGATGGGAATTGTAGAAGTTGCTTTCTTTGCGGCATGGGTCGATCGCGGACCGGTTGAGAAGATGAGGTCGACCTTGAGTCGCGTTAGTTCGGCCGCAAGCTCCGGCATCCGATTGACTTTCCCCTCCGCCCATCGGTACTCGATTGCGATTCCTTTTCCCTCGACATAGCCAAGCTCACGCAGACCGTGTCGGAATGCGTCCAGGCGCGCCGAAATGGCGGAGGGTGTCGTGGCAATGAGAAATCCTATGCGAGGGATTTTTGTTGGCTCCTGCGCCTCAATCGAGGAGCACATCGCAAAGAGTAGGACGGCAAGAGCCGGCCCGATCACGCTTCGGCTGACGAATGACCGCTTGCTCCTTAGGACCTTCACTTTATGACTTTGTCCGCCCGCGCCAGCACGTTCTGGGGAATCGTCAGGCCGATCTGCTTGGCGGTTTTCAGATTGATCATTAACTCGAACTTTGTCGGCTGTTCGACCGGTAATTCGGCTGGCTTAGCGCCTTTGAGAATCCTATCTACGAAATAAGCGACGCGCCGGTAGCTAGCTTCCATGTCCACCCCGTAGTGCATGAGCCCGCCCGCATCTACCGGTTCTTTTTGGAAATACGTCGATGGCAACCGGCTGTTTAACGCAAAGCGGGCAATAAGATTTCGTTTAGCACGAATAAGCGCGCCGCCGAGGACGTAGAGTCCATCCGGACGGTCCTTGTTCACGCCAGCGAATGCTCTTTCGAAATCCTCCTCACTTCCTATTTGCCAAGCGAGAAGAGTTAGTTTCAGTTGCCGGGCCGCGGCTGGGAGATTCTCTTTCATGTCGATTACGCCGGCCGGAAGTGCAGGATCATAAAGAACCGCGACACGAGAGAGTTTGGGCACGATTTCTTTGAGCAGTTCCAGCCGCTTCCCACCTAATTCAGTGGAGACGTTTGTAATGCCGGTGGCGTTACCGCCAGGATGAGCAAGGCTTTCAACCAACCCAGCCTCGACCGGGTCAGCGCCGCCACCCGTCATAACGATGGGAATGGTGGTGGTTACCTTCATGGCCGCGCGAATCAGCGGGTCTCCGCCGGCTACTATAATGACGTCTAACTTTAGATGAACTAGGTCGGCTAAAAGGTCAGAATATCGATTGCGCTTTCCCTCGGCATAGCGGTACTCGATCGTAATGTTCTGTCCTTCTATATAACCAAGATCGCGGAGTCCCGTGCGAATTGCTTGGGCGCGGCTGACATCGGTAGCGCGATCGGTTGCCGATATATAACCAAGCCTCGGAACTTTCTTCGCCTGGTGCGCTCCCACGGACGTGCAAAGCCCAATGAGCAAAGCGCTGAGCGTTAAACAAAGTACGTTTTTAGAGACTACTGACACTGACCGACTACTTTCATCGAATCACTCGATCAGCCCGCGCCAGCACCTGCGGCGGAATTGTGAGGCCGATTTGCTTCGCGTTTTTCAAATTGATGACCAGCTCGAATTTCGTGGGCTGCTCAACTGGGAGATCACCGGGTTTGGCGCCTTTCAAGATTTTGTCCACGTAAGTGGCGGCGCGGTGGAATAAGTCTGGGAAGCTGGTGCCGTAATACAGAAGCCCGCCGTCTTGTACGTATTCTGGCCTGCTGTATATGGCCGGAAACCGACTCTTTGCTGCGAGTACTACAATCTGCGTTCGGTGAGAATTGAGAATGGGACTCCCAATCACCAGCACTGCGCCCGCCAGCGCCTTGCTTGCGGCTCCAAACGCGTTCTCAATATCACTGGCGTTTAGCACGTCTAGATGTTGAACCTTCACGCCCACCGCTTTTGCCGCAAGGTCAATCTCTTTTACCAGATTTGCATACTGAGGGACGGTCGAAGTTCCGAGAATGGCCACGCGCGAGAGTCGGGGAATGATCTCCTTCAAAAGCTCGAGTTGTTTTCCACCTATCTCCAGCGCAAGACTGGATAGACCCGTAATATTTCCTCCAGGTCGGGCCAGGCTGGCGACAAATCCCGAGCCAACAGGATCATCGTCGAATGCCATGACGATGGGAATCGTGCTAGTTAATTCTTTGGCTGCACGGGTTGGTGGCGAAGCAGCCGTGACGATGAGGTCGACTTTAAGATGCACTAGTTGCGCGGCAAGCGATGGTAGGCGATCTACTTTCCCCTCTGCATATCGCCACTCAATGAGAATGTTCTTTCCCTCAACGTATCCAAGCTCGCGCAGCCCCTGACGTAATGCTTCGATCCGAGTGGCATTAACGGCAGGGGAGACTGTACTTAGGTATCCTATCCGTGGGATCTTTGTTGGCTGCTGCGCATCGACTGCAGAGCACAAAGCAAGGAGCAGCGAGCATAGAGCAAAGAAGAATGATTTTTTTAGTTATCTGCTGTCGCGTCGATCTTTCTGATCTCTGACATCTGACCTCTGATCTCTGTCATCTGATGACTTTGATCCGCCCGCGCCAGCACGTTGGCGGAATCGTGAGGCCGATCTGTTTGGCGGCTTTCAGATTGATGACGAATTCGAACTTCGTCGGCTGCTCGATCGGTAAATCAGCGGGGTTGGCACCTTTCAATATTTTGTCCACATAGGTCGCGGCATAACGAAAAGCCTCGATCTCGTTTATTGAATAGGACATGAGTCCACCTGCTTCCACCCAGGCACTTCCTTGATAGAGCGTCGGTAGGCGGTGCGTTATTGCCAAATCGGCGATTCGCTTTCGCTGTAGAAAAAGCGGGGCACTCGTGATTGTGATCATCGCATTCACGCGCCCCTTGACCGCAGTTCGGAATGCGTCCTCCAAATCGGGATTCTGACCGCGCACTTCCAGAGATTGGATCTGTATTTTCAGAGCGTTCGCCGCAGTCCGATACTGCTCGAAAACACCAGCAGCTGCGGATGGTTCGTCTGATTTGTTGAGTACTCCGACTCGCGACAGTTGCGGAAGCACTTCTGCAAGCAATTCAAACCGCTTTCCGCCTAAGTCCCGGGTAAGCGTGCTAAGCCCGGTGATATTCCCGCCTGGACGTGCCAAGCTATTGACCAGCCCATCCGCAACTGGATCTGTACCAGCTATCATGACGATAGGAATGGTATTGGTCGCCTCCCTTGCAGAAAAAATTGCCGCTCGAATTGGGACGACGAGCACATCGACCTTAAGTTTCACGAGATCATTTATGATGCCGTGAATACGGTCCAGCTTTCCCTCCGCGCCGCGAAACTCGATTGCGAAGCTTCGTCCTTCAACATGACCGAGATCTCGCAGCCCCTGTCGCAGTGCTTCGACATAGGGTCCCTGGTCCGTAGAGTTGCCTGTGCCGGAGACGTAACCAATGCGCGGTATTTTTGTCGGTTGTTGTGGTTCCGCTGTGCGGAAGCCTAAGAGCATAGTGGCTGATGCGAAGTAAACGAGTTTGCGCAACACGTTCATCTGATCACCTTATCCGCCCGCGCCAGCACGTTGGGCGGAATCATTAGGTCGATCTGCTTCGCAGCTTTCAGATTGATCACCAGCTCGAACTTTGTCGGCTGCTCGACGGGAAGATCGGCCGGCTTCGCGCCTTTGAGAATTTTGTCCACGTAGATCGCAGCACGTCGGTCCAAGTCATCAACGCTCACGCCATATGACATGAGCCCCCCGGCTTCGACGGGTTCTCGCCGGCCATATATCACTGGGACCCTGCTCTTAATAGCGAGCTCTGCGATCTCTTTCCGGTGAGCATTAGTGATGGGGCCGGACACGTTCTTTAGAACTGCCCCAGCCCTGTCCTTGACCGCAGCTCTGAACGCAATCTCAACATCCTTGAGACTTAGTACGTCTCGGTATTGAAGCTTAATTCCCAATGCCTCTGCGGCGACTTCGATCTCTTTTAACTCTCGCGCATTGTTCGGTTCTGTCGAAGTACCGAAGATAGCTACACGCGAGAGCCCGGGAACGATTTCCTTCAAAAGCTCCAGTCGCTTTGCGCTTCTCTCCGGCGCGAGCGTGGACAATCCAGTAATATTCCCGCCCGGTTTTGAGAGACTCGCGACAAAACCAGCTCCAACGGGATCGTCGTCCTGCGTCATGATGATGGGAATCAATGCGGTGGCTTCCTTAGCGGGACGGGTTGCTGCCTCGCCACCTGTGACGATAACGTCCACCTTGAGCCGCACAAGCTCGGCGGCGAGCGCGGCGAGACGATCGAATTTTCCTTCTGCGGGTCGCCACTCGATGACAATATTTTTCCCTTCGACATACCCAAGGTCACGCAGACCTCGGCGAAATGCGTCGGTGCGGTTGGTGATTGCGGAAAGATGCGAGAGGGTTAGATATCCTACCCTCGGAATTTTTGTTGGCTGCTGCGCCTCTGCCCTGGTCCCCCACGCCGCAAGCGTGAGAACGATTGCAAAAATCCCCACCCATTTTAGATTTTGGATACTTCGACGTCGCTCAGTACAGGTTTTGGATTTTAGATTAAAGACCATCTTGCTCCGACGCCTGACGCCTCACGGCTCACGCCTCACCGAATCACTTGATTCGCCCGCTCCAGCACACGGTTCGGAATCGTCAGACCGATTTGTTTTGCCGCTTTAAGGTTGATGACGAATTCAAACTTTGTCGCCTGCTGCACCGGCAGATCAGCCGGCTTGGCGCCTTTCAAGATCTTGTCCACGTAACCAGCCGCGCGCCGAAATAGAGTCAGCGATGTCCGCCCCGTAGGACATGAGACCGCCGGCGTCAACATACTCCTTCTGCGGGTAAATAGCCGGCAACCGGTATTTGCCGGCAAGCTCGACGATCCGCTTTCTTTCGGCGAAAAAAGTGCGACCACTTGTTGTCATAATCGCCCCTACCTGCTTCTGCTTTGCGGTTTGAAATCCGCTTTCTAACCCTTTGGCGTCAGCTTGTGCCCCGATCTCCTCGATTTTTAGCTTTAGTGCGGGCGCCGCAGACCTGAGCTCCTTCACTTGGATGTCTGATGGTGATGATAGAAGTTATGTCATTTCCCGGCGGCCGCAGAAGCGCAACTCGGACCAGCTGTGGAATTGCGTCCTTGAGTATCTCCAGCCTTTTGGTGCCGAGTTCGGGCGATAAACCCGA
The DNA here is from genome assembly GCA_963745835.1 of uncultured delta proteobacterium. GTDB lineage: Bacteria > Desulfobacterota > Binatia > UBA9968 > UBA9968 > WHTF01. Next base: position 392,381 of record CAVUZH010000019.1, on the reverse strand, counting down.
AAGACCGGTGACATTTCCTCCCGGCCGAGCCAGACTGGCAACCACACCTGCAGCCACTGGATCCGTAGAGGTCGCCATTACGATGGGGATAGTGCTAGTTGCTTTCTTCGCCGCGAACGGCGTCGGCCCCCCCGAAACCACAATTAGATCAACCTTAAGACGAACTAGGTCCGCGGCAAGGTCAGGCAGCCGCCCAGGTTTTCCCTCTGCAAATCGGTACTCGACGCTGATATTCTTTCCCTCGATCCAACCAAGGTTGCTAAGCTCTTGTCGGAACGCCTCCACGAGGACCGTGCTACCAGAAGCAGTACTTGAATCCAGGAACCCAATGCGAAGGATCTTTGCCGGCTGCTGCGCTTGAACCACAGCCCCGGTCAGCAGGAGCACCAAAATGAATACCCAAAGCTCCAGCCATTTTCGATTTGGGATTGCCGACCCTTCGACACGGCTCAGGACAGGTTTTGGATTGTCAGAAAGAGACTTAGAAGAAAATGCGTTCATCAGTTCTTTTCCGGCTTTCAATCCAAAATCTAAAATCGAAAATCCAAAATGTCATTTGATCACCCTGTCCGCCCGCGCCAGTACGTTCAGCGGAATCCTAAGGCCGATCTGCTTGGCCGCGTGCAAATTGATCACTAGCTCGAACTTGGTCGGTTGCTCGACGGGCAACTCGGCGGGTTTTGCGCCTTTCAGGATCTTGTCTACATAAATTGCAGCACGCCGAGATAAGTCGGCAAGGCTTGTCGCATAGCTCATAAGCCCACCGTCTTCCACAAACTCCTGCCTGTAATGTATCGTCGGGAGTCGGCTCTTCACCGCAAGCGCCGCAATCTGCCTTCGCTCAAGAACAAACACCGAGCCGCCCAGCAAGAGGACTGCGTCGGCGCGCCCACTGCCTGCCTCTCGAAATGCACTCTCAATATCTTCGCGGCTTAGTACGTTGAGGTATTGAACCTGGATTCTGAGCGCGCCTGCGGCAAGTTCCGTCTCGTTTAACGCTTTGTCATTACGCGGGGTGTTTGGAACGCCCAGAACGGCCACGCGCGAGAGCCTAGGAATCATCTCCTTGAGAAGCTCCAGCCGTTTTCCATTGAGTTCATTCGTAAGAGTGGACAACCCAGTAACGTTTCCTCCAGGTCGCGCAAGGTTAGCTACGAACCCAGACCCAACAGGGTCGTTATCTCCTGTCATTATAATGGGAATCGTAGCGGTTGCTTGCTTCGCGGGGCGGGTTGCTGCTGCACCACCTGAAATGATGGCATTAACATTGAGACCGACCAGTTCCGCTGCAAGTGTCGGGAGGACCTTCGGGTCTGCCGTCTGCATATCGATATTCAATGATGATGTTGTTTCCCTCGGCATAGCCAAGCTCGCGCAACCCTTGCCGGAATGCCTCGAGCCGCGCCGAGTTGGCGGAAGCGGAGGCAGCACCTAGGAATCCGATGCGCGGGATCTTCTTTGCCTGCTGCGCCTCGGCGGACGCGCAAAGTGCAAAGAGCATGGCGCAAAGGGTAAGACACAATCTCAATCGGAGAATTGAAATGTTGGAGTATTGGAGTACTGCTTTCATCCGGATTGACCCACCACTCCATGACTCCACCACTCCATTACTCCACGTGTTCATCGAATCACCCTATCCGCCCGCGCCAGCACCTTCTGCGGAATCGCGAGATCGATCTGCTTGGCGGCTGATAAATTGATGATCAATTTGAACTTCGTTGGTTGCTCAACGGGCAGATCGGCGGGCTTTGCACCTTTGAGGATCTTATCGACGTACGTCGCCGCACGCCGGTACAGATCGGGAACGCTAGTTCCGTAGGTCATCAGGCCTCCGGCCAGCACGAATTCCAGCTCCGGATACATCGCCGGCATCCGGTGCTTTGTCGCCAACTCGATCATTCTCGTTTGGTGAGTGACGAAAAACCCGCCGCCGCCTATGATGGCAGCGTTTGCACGCTCCCTAGCAAGGGATCCGAAAGCGTCTTGTAAACCGTCAAGACTGCGAATTTCTATTGCTACGAGCTGCACTTTTAGCAACTCCGCCGCCTGCTCGGTCTCTTTGCGGAAGAGGTCCGTACTGCTCAGGTTCCAGAAAGTAGCAACCCGAGAAAGATTTGGAATAGTTTCTTTGAGCAACTCGAGCCGCTTGCCGGCCAAGTCCGAGGAAAACGAACTCACCCCCGTTAGGTTTCCGCCTGGGCGTGCAAGACTAACAACAAGCCCTGACTGAACAGGATTGCCGGGACTTGTCATCACGATCGGGATTGTATTGGTGGCTTGCTTGGCAGCGCGAGTCGGCACCGTCCCGGCCGTCACGATACAATCGACTTTGAGACGAACCAACTCGGACGCCAGCTCCGGCAACCGAGCGGTTTTTCCTTCGGCGGATCGGTATTCAAACGCGATGTTTTTGCCTTCGACATAACCGAACTTCTGCAGTCCTTCCCGGAAGGCATCGAGCCGGGGCGACAGAGACGCAATAGAAGCGACGGAAAGAAAACCTATCCGTGGAATTTTTTCTTGCTGCTGCGCATTGGCGATTGAACAAAGCCCAAGGAGCATGGCGATAAGAGTAATGACCGAGATTTTTTTCTTCATGTCCCCATGGCTATTTGTTCATTTTTAATTTTTACTTTTGCTTTTTCATTTGAATACCCGATCCGCCCGCGCCAAGACATTCGGCGGAGTCGTCAAGCCAATCTGCCTGACAATATCGAGATCAATGGTGAACGCGACGTTTCCCGTTGGCTGAACACTTTTGAGCGCGGTCGTGGCGCGTCGACATAGCCGAAATCCCGTAACCCTTCTTGGAATGCCTCTCTCTCAGATCTAGGATTCTTGGGATCGCCTGCCGTCGAAACGTAAACTATTCGGCTAATCTTACCCGCCTGCTGGGCATGGGCGGCAAAGCCGAGGGCCAAGAGCATAGTGCTGAACACAAGCTGAATGATCCTCGTACTCGTTTTCACTTAATTATCTTGTCCGCCCTTGCCAGACACGTTTGGCGGAATGGTTAGGCCGATCTGCTTGGCTGTTTTCAGATTGATCAGTAGTTCGAACTTTGTCGGCTGCTCTACCGGCAATTCCGCGGGCTTGGCGCCTTTTAGGATTTTATCGATGTACACACGCAGAGCGCCTGTAAAGTTCGACGTCGCTGGTGGCATACGACATCAGGCCCCCAGCTTCGACGTATGCGCTACCTTCATTTATACTGGGCAAGCGATGTTTAATCGCCAGGTCGGCAATTTCCATACGGTAATTCACTATGAAGGCGTTATGTATAATCATCAGCGCATCGACACGTCCCTTCGCCGCCTGGAGAACACGGTTGAAGTCAGGTTTCGGGTCCGCGTACCTCGAGAGATTGCAGCTTGAACGCTTCAGAGGGCCGGCGGCGGCCTCATATTCACGATAAGCGATGGCGGATCCTGATGTCTCAGCATCGGGCCTTGACGTCCCGAGACCATTCCCGCGAGTGCCGCGCCGGAGCACCTCCTTCAGTAACTCCAAGACGCTTCCCGCTTAAATCTCGGTGTAAGTCTCGTTAGCCCCGGTAATATTGCCTCCCGGCCGTGCCAAACTGTCGACGATCTTAGCCTCGACGGGATTTTGTGTCGTGACCATAACGATAGGGACAGTCTTGGTCGCTTCTTTGGCTGCCCGAATAGCCCGGAAGTTTCTCAAGTACGAGGACGTCTACCTTGCTCTGTACGAGCTCGTTTACGACTGTGGGAATACGTTCAAATTGTTCGCCATAAAATCGGTATTCACTCAAGATATTTTTTCCTTCGATATACCCCATCTCGCGCAGGCCTGCCGGATGGAACTCGATGCGTGCTGCTTCGGCGTTCTTCTCGATCGCCTGTGGCGATGCCGACCCGTGGGAATTCTTACGTCGCCGCCGCCGCTATGAAAGCGAAACGAGCAAAGCGCTGAGCGTTAAACAAAATGCGTTTTTGAGACTGACTGCTGACCACTCACGACTACTTTCATCTAATAACTCGATCCGCTCGCGCCAGCACGTTGGGCGGAATCGTTAGGCCGAGCTGCTTGGCAGTTTTTAGATTTACGATCATTTCGAAATAACTCGGAATTTCTACTGGCAGATCTTGCGGCTTGGCGCCTTTGAGAAGGCGGTCAATGTACCAGGCACCTCGTTGTCCCATTCGGTAATTGTCCGCACCGTAGTACAACAGAGCCCCGAAATCCGTCACTACAAGAGGGCTGCAACCGAACAACGCAACCTTTCTTTGACTTGCCGTCTCAGCCATATACTTAGTCAAATCCCTGAACATCGTGGCGCATATCGGGAACAAACCATCCATGATATCTCTGGAGATATCCGAAATAACGTTTTCCATTTCACTGACTGTTTTGATCGGCTTTTCGATGAGCGTGACGCCCAGCCTCGGTGCGATTTTTTGGAGCAATTTAAGGCTTGCGAAATGCGTCGGATTTTCACCGCGGGCATTGTAAAGCACAGTGACTCTTCGCAAATTCGGCACAGCTTCCTTGAAAACCTCAAGCCGTTTTCCGTAGATTTCAGTGTCCCTGTAGCGAGCGATTCCAGTGATGTTCCCTCCGGGATGTCCCAGTGATTTAACGAGTCCTACTTGAACAGGGTCGGCACCACCGAGAAACACGATCGGAATGATTTGTGTCGATTGTTTGGCAATGAGCGGTGCGGATGCACCGGTACTGACAATGACGTCGAAATTCTTCTCTACGAAAGACTGCGCAACCGGACGTAGTTCCTCATAAGTTTTCGCTACTCCTACATCAAAAATCAGATTCTTTCCCTCAACGTATCCGGCTGCCCTCAGACCGTCGCGCAAGCCTTGAACCTCCGCAGTGACAGTGGTTCCGAGTGAAAGGAGTCCTACCGAATAGATCCGTGGCTGTGCCTGCGCCAATTGGATAGATGCGAGGAGGCATAAAACGATCAGCCAAGCGAGCTTTCCATTCATCGGTTTTACCTGAGCACCTTGTTCGTGCGCGCCAGCGCATTCGGCGCGACCCTAGCGATTTAGATTTTTGATTTTGATTTTAGATCGTTCGGCTAGCGCAAAACTTTATCTGCGAAAGTCAGAACGTTGGGCGGAAACACGGCCGGGCAGCATTGATTAGCATACTTAAGGAGTGGGTGAGTATGCGCTCTGCCTATGGCTCGAAATGGCGGACTCCATATAGCTCGAGTTCAGTACGTCTAGCTATTCATCCTGATCCCGCGGCGATGCAGATCACGTACTGGCGCAGCGGCGTAGCCGTTGCAACCTCTTCAACGCACCGGCTTGAGAGAGTTATCGATCAGATAAGCGGCGATCTTCTGACCCATGTCATAGCCCACTTCCAGTGAATTTCTGAATTGGATGCCGCCCCAGATGCGCACATTCCTAGGACGCCTCTTCAGGCTGCAGCGCCTGCGCTGAAAAGCTAATAACCAACAACATAACGCCTAGCGCAAAAAGCGAATGATTCTCCCGGCGGAAATCATTTGATCACTTTGTCCGCTCGCGCCAGCACGTTGGGCGGAATCGTTACGCCGATCTGCGTGGCTGTTTTCAGGTTTATGACCAGCTCATACTTCGTGGGCTGCTCCACCGGTAGATCGCTCGGCTTTGCGCCTTTCAGGATCTTGTCCACATATATGGCAGCACGCCGGTGAGAGTCTGTAATACTCGGGCCGTAAGACATCAGGCCGCCCGCCTCGGCAAATTCTCTGAATAGGAAAGTTGACGGTAAGCGCTGACGGATTGCGAAGTCCGCAATTAGCTTTCGTTGAGTGAAGAAAATGGGATCGGCGATTACCAGGAGCGCCGCTGAGCGGTCTCTTTCGATATTTGCAAGTGCCGTATCAAGATGCTTGGGATCACGGGCTTCAAAAAAGCGCAGACGGATACCTAAAGCTCGAGCGGCCAATTCGGCCTCTCTGGCGAACACAGCCGCCACGGGATGACCCGGGTTCCATAGCACCGAAAAGCTGGTAGCTTTCGGAACAGCCTCTCTCAGAAACTCTACCCATTTACCGCTAAACCCCTCACCAACCGCTAACGAGGTTCCTGTCAGGTTGCCTCCCGGATGAGCCAGGTTGGCGATAAGGCCATTCTCGAAAGGATCGGTGACTGCGGCAAAGACGACGGGAATCGTCGTGGTCGCTTTTTTCGCCGCGAGCGCGCCGGCGGCACTACTAATCACGATGATGTCCACTCTTTGCTGGATCAGATCGTTGAGAATGCCGGGCAGTCGTTCTGCCCATCCATCAGCCCAACGCGGCTCGAGCGAAAAATTATCGCCCTCGAAATAGCCCAAATCGCGAAGTCCTTGGCGGAACGCTTCGAGATTTCCTCCCCCGGCTACTGAAGAACTCAGGGCGACAAAACCGAGCCGAGGAGCTTTTTTGAGCTGCTGCGCCTCAACGGAAGAAAGGCAGACGAGCAGTAGAGGCGTGGCGAGCCAGGAGAGCTGTTTCTTCACCAATCACTGTCCCACGGCAACGGGTATGCTATAAAGGGAACCCGTGAAAACCTGGTTTTTTTCGTCCAAAGGCCATTCAGGCGTTGCAATTCGATAACAGGGGAGATCAGACTTGATTCGGCTACTCATGGATAATCACGTGCGGGTCTTTATCGCTGCGTAGGTTGGAAATCGTGGATGTCTCAGGTGATCGTCCGGCGTCCATTCCAGAAATTCGATCTGTCCGACGAACAGCAACTACTTGGCCCGTCTTGCGATTGACAATGGAGCGATCCCGTTTTGTCTGTGAATATCACCATGTCAATGGCAATGTTCTTTCCCTCTAGCTACTCAAGCTCGCATAGCCGGCTGCGAAAAGCACAATGCGCCCCTTGGGAAAAACAGAAGAGACTAGATAGTTAGGAATTCTATCCGAGGGCGCTCTTGAGCTGCTGCGCCTGGGCTGGAAAGCTAAGCGCAAAGAGCAGAACAGCTATAACGACCTGAATGACTCTCAGCCTCATTTGATCACCCTATCCGCTCGCGCCAGAATGTGCGGTGGAATCGTCAGACCGATTTGGTTGGCGGTTTTGAGATTGATCACCAACTGGAACTTCGTCGGTTGCTCCACAGGGAGATCTCCGGGTTTCGCCCCTTTCAGAATTCGCTCGACGTACCAGGCCACCCGCCGTGATAACGCTGCAAGACTGCTGCCGTAAGCCATCATACCACCGATCTCTGCTTGCTCCGGCCACTCATAAATTGCCGGAACACGGTGCTTCACGGCGAGTTCGATGATGCGATCGCGCCCTGCGTTGAGGATTGGGCTTGCGAGCACGAACATGGCGCCGGCTTTCTCCTGCACGATGAACCGGAAGGCTTTCTCGTAGTCGCCGTCCTGCAGTTCAACTACTCGAAGTTTCGCATTTAGCGCCGGCGCAACTTTCTGTGCCTCTTCAACCTGCAATCGCGAGCTCGGCTCACCTGTCCCCAGAAGGGCGATGGTCTCCGCCTGCGGGACGGCCTCCTTGATCAATTCCAACCGCTTACCTGCAAGCACGTCTTCGGGCGCAACGACGACACCCGTTATGTTTCCGCCGGGTTTGGCAAGGCTGGTGATGAATCCGTCTCTGACAGGATCCTTACCGAATCCCATGACGATGGGAATTGTTTTGGTCGCATCGAGTGCAGGCTTGATGGCAGTCGGGCTGACGGCGACAATTACATCCATGCGCAAATCGACCAGTTCCTTCGCCAATTGTGGCAGACGGTCGATTCTGCCGTCAGCGAAGCGGCGCTGTACTTCCAAGTTTCGGCCTTCGACATAGCCGGAATCCCGCAGCAGCTTGGGGACAAGGTTTGCGGTGCCCGGGATGGAAGGCTCGAGGGTACCAGACGGGGAGAGAAAGCCGAGACGGTAAACTCCACGCGCAGTTTGCGCCGAGGCGTGAGAGCCAGGCGCGGACAATGTCGCGCACACCGCAATGGCAGCAATCAAAGCTTGCATACTGTTGCTCGTTGCGTCACGTCACGTTATCGAATCACTCTGTCCGCTCGCGCCAGCACGTTTGGCGGAATCGTTACGCCGATCTGCTTGGCTGTTTTTAGATTGATCACTAATTCGAATTTGGTCGGCTGCTCGATTGGGAGATCGGCGGGCTTTGCGCCCTTGAGGATTTTGTCGATCAGTGCGGCTGCGCGCCTGAAGCGCTCAGTCTGATCCGGTCCGTACGACATCAAACCACCTAGAGCCACAAACTCCCTGCGAAAATAGATTGCCGCGAGCCGGTGTTTCGCCGCCAAATCAACGATTGTTTGCTGACTAGAAGCCGCTAATGCATTCGACAGTACCGCCAACCCGGTGCCGCGCGTCTTGAATGTTTGATCGAATACCCGCTCATATTGATCGGCGCTACTAACTTCCATCGAGTGAAGCCGCAACCCCAGATCGCGCGCCGCGCGTTGGCTCTCTTCCCATTCGTGTCGGGCGCCGGAATTCTGCGGATCCCAGAGCACGGCTACTCGCGAAAGATCACCGAGTGTTTCCTTGAGCAACTCCAGCCGTTTTCCCACCAGTACCGACTCGATACTGCTGAAACCAGTAAGGTTGCTTCCAGGCCGGGCCAGGCTTTTGACCAACCCGGCCCCAACTGGATCGGTTACATCGACAAAAATTATCGGGATCGTCTTAGTAGCATTACGTAGAGCCAAGGCGCTCGGTGTGCCCGGTGTAATGAGTACATCGACTTTATGACTGACCAACTCCTCAGCCAAAGCCGGGAGGCGATCGAGCTTGTTTTGCGCATAACGAAATTCGAAGTGAATATTTTTGCCCTCGACATAGCCGAACTCACGAAGAATTCGAATAATTTCCTGTTGACCGGTGCTTCCCTCGCCAACAGCAGACAACCAGCCAATCGTAATTTTACCCGTTGGTCGCTGTGCATCGGCAGGAACACAAAGCACAAGGACCGTGGCGCTTAAAAGGAACCCCGCAAGCTTAGCTTTCATCGGGGTTTCTTTTGCGCTTGCTGATTTGGGCTTAGGCCTCATCGAATGACCCGATCCGCTCGCGCCAGAATATTCGGCGGGATCGTCAGCCCAATCTGGTTTGTTGTTTTTAGATTGATGATCAGCTCGTATTTTCTCGGACGCTCCACTGGAAGATCTGCTGGCTTGACGCCTTTAAAGATTCTATCGACGAAGTAAGCTGCGTGCCGGTAAAATTCGGTAAGATTCGGTCCATAGGACATGGAACAACCAGCATCGATCCACGCCGCCTGGGCACACATGGTTGGCAGACGGCTTTCGGTGGCGAGTTCCAGGAGTTTTCTCCGGTGAAATGAAGTGAAGCTACTGGTAAAAATGATCAGGGCATCGGCGCGCTTTTTTTTCATCTCGGCATAAACGCTGATAAACCGGCTCGAGTCCTGTACCTGGAAGGATTCAATCTGAACGCCTGAAGAGGCGGCTGCTGCCTGAGTTTCTTCCAGCTCCTCCTTATCACCTCCTAAGGCGCCATGAGAAAGCACAGCTAGACGAGTAAGCTTGGGAAAGGTTTCTTTCAGAAGCTCCAAGCGCTTTGCGCTGAAGTCCGCATCGACCCTCGTCGACCCGGTAACGTTTCCACCCGGCCGGGCGAGACTTGCAACCACGCCCGCCTCTACCAGGTTATCTGCGCTTGCCGCAACAATCGGAATTGTGCTGGTGGTTTGCTTGGCGGCGATGACCGCCGGTGTTCCGCCTGTTACGATAACTTCGACCTGAAGGCCAATGAGCTCCGCCGCGAGGTTCGGAAGTCGATCGAGTTTACCGTCGGCCCATCGGGACTCGATGACGACGTTCTTTCCTTCGATGTAACCGAATTCTCGTAAGCCGTGGCGGAAAGCTTCTATGTTGGAGCGCGAAGGTTCGGCGGGAGGCGGACTCACACCTGCCATGAAGCCGATGCGGAAAACTTTCGCCGCTTGCTGCGCATGTGCCGGAACGCACAATGCTAACAGCACGCCAATGAGGACCGTGAAAGAAAATTTTCGCATGATAGTTTTTGTCAGTGCACTGGAAGGTGTCCCGGCAAGTCGAAAGGCGAATGCGCTATCAAATCATTTTAATCGCTGCGCCAGGAGGTGACGCGGGATCGTCACCGATTTGATTGGCCGCTCCATTAGCGGTGACGCATCCAATGGAGTGGTGCTGGATTGATCTGCTTTGCTCGTTGTAGGCCGATGCCAAGGATAGAAAAGGCGTACTGCAACGTAGTCGAAAACCTAAGTCGATGTTGCAAATTCCGCTGCTACGCTTCCGCCATGCCCGCATGGCTTGCGAGCGAGAGGAGACTGCAAAACTTCACACCGATCTCAGATCGTCGATACTTTGACTTGGCTATTCCCGATTGCGGCGGAAGCGAGGCCCAACCATAGTCTATTGTCGGCTTTTTGTCTCATTAATCTCTGAATCAAAGCTTGCTGCTAAACCAGCCGAGCGGTGATGAAAACCGGCCAGGGCTCCTATGACGTTGCTCGCATCAAACTCGTCGGGATCGGACTTATCTGATCACCTTATCGGCTCGTGACAGCACGTTGGGGGAATCCATCTAAAGAAAATCCGAAATCCGAATATCGAAATCCGAAACAAACGCACGCGAAAGCGGAATTTGAGTTCCCGAGCACCGTTCAGAGTTTTCCCCCCTTTGTCGTTTCGATTTGTTTCGAGCTTCGGATTTCGAATTTCGGGTTTCAAACAGGTCATCGTATGACTCGATCTGCTCTAGCCAGGACATTGGGTGGAATGGTCAATCCCAGCTGCTTAGCGCTCTTTAGGTTGATCACGAATTCGAAATTCGTCGGTTGTTCCACTGGCAGGTCCGACGGCTTGGCACCTTTCACAATCTTGTCGACATAGACCGCGACGCGCCGGTACACGGCTACGATATTAGTCCCGTAGCTCATGAGACCGCCGGCTTCGACGAACTCCTTGAATTCGAAGATCGCCGGAACGCGGCTTTTGGTTGCCAGCTCCGCGCTTCGTTCCCGGTGCGCATTGAGCATCGCATCCGGCAGCATGAGCAGCGCCGAGACGCTCTTTTCAGATAGATTTGAAAACACGGCCTCCACCTCGTTCAGATTACGCGCCTCCAGTACCTGGACCTGCAGGCCCAGCTCCTTTGCCGCGGCTTGCGTTTCGTTTACTTGAGTCGTGTGGTTTGGATTTGTGGGATTTCCCAGAATGCCGACGCGGCGAATTTTTGGGAAGGCTTCTTTCAACAGCTCGAGACGTTTGATGCCGAGCTCGGTGGTCAGCAAATTCAGTCCGGTGAGATTACCGCCTGGCCGCGCCAGGCTGGAAATCAGTCCGACTCTGACAAGATCGCCGCCGGCGGTGAAAACAACCGGGGTGTTGGTCGTCGCCGCTTTTGCCGCCATTGCGGTGAGAGTCCCCCCGGTTGAAACGATGAGATCGACTTTTTGTTCTACCAAATCCGCGGCTAACCCCGGCAGGAGTTCGGTATTACCCTCGGCCCATCTTGCTTTGATCATGACGTTTTGCCCATCGATATAGCCTAGATCGCCTAGCCCTTGCTGAAAGGCATTATACAAATGCGCATAAGGGCCGGGAGCCATCGAGGATAAAAATCCGATCCGCCAGACTTTTTTTGGCTGCTGCGCCTCGGCTACAATCGCAAGGGCGGCCAGCGTGACAACCACAACGAAAATTGCGGTCCATTTTGGATGAATCGATCTTCGGCTTGGCTCGGAGCCTGCCCGGAGCGTCTCGTATGGACGAGCTTTGGCTTTGTGCTGATCGGATCGAAGATCCTGAATTCTGAGCTGCGGTCGGTAGCCGATGTATGGTCGTGCTTTCACCAAAACCCTTTAGCGCAAGGGTTGTACCAGCCGAACGATGATGCAGGTCAAAACCAAGTTGCTGAATTAATTCGGAACAATATCCGCTGCGCCGCTCGCAGTCTCCGAGGAGTAGTTGATTTGCTACAGCGCAGTAGCAAACTTGCTCTGTGGCAACTGGCTGAACAACCCGCAACATAGCTTGCAGCCAATGAACCTTGTGCGTAGAGTTGGCTAGCCGAATCTAGCGGTAGGGGGTTTGTGTGAATCGTCAATGGTTGGGCACGGCGTTTTTCTTCGCGCTGCTTCTGCTCATTCTATATTTCGCCTTTCTAATTCTTACGCCTTTTTTAAAGGCGATTGCCTGGGCCGTGATACTGGCGATCCTGGTCTATCCCGTCTATGCCTGGCTGCTCAAATTGTTGCGCTGGCAGGCCACGCCGGCCGCCCTGATCGTGATCGTTGCGATTACGATGCTCGTCATCATTCCGGGAATCGAGCTCGGCTGGTTTTTGACCGACGAGGCGATCACACTGGTGCAGACGGTGCGTTCTCTGATGACCGATGACGGTCTTGCCCGGTGGGCAGAGACGCCATGGGTGCAGAGCATTCTTATCTGGTGGGATGTGATCTCGTTTCGCCTGATCGACTTCAAAATCAATTGGAAAGAGATCTTGGCCCAAGGCGCGCAGGTATCTTCGGGTTTCATCGTTTCCCAGGTAAAAGGCGTCGCCCAGAACATCTTGCTGGTGATTGCCAATTTCATCATTGCGCTGTTCACACTTTTTTTTCTGCTCCGTGATGGCAAAGATTTCTTCCGCCGTATCCAGCGGCTATTACCGATGGACCGTGAGCATCAAGAGCGGTTGTTCAAAAACATTGTCGACGCGGTTCTTGCGGTAATCCATGGCTCGTTTGTAGTTGCCGTCATCCAGGGACTACTAGCGGGATTGGCTTATTGGGTGGCGGGTGTTCCTTTTGCCGCTTTATGGGGAGTAGTCACGGCCTTTTTTGCGCTGCTGCCGGTTGGCGGCTCGACCTTGGTTTCGATTCCGGTCTGTCTTTATCTCCTTTTTCAGGGCGAAATGCTGCGGGGTTTTTTACTCATGGGCTGGTGTCTGGGGGTTGTTGGAACCGTCGACAATGTCTTAAAGCCGCTACTAATCGGTAATCGCCTGGGTCTTCCAGTTTTGCTTCTTTTCTTTGGCATATTGGGCGGCATTGCGCTGTTCGGCGCGCTGGGAATTGTCTTAGGCCCGGTTGTGTTTGCTCTGCTACGGGCTTTGCTGGATCTTTACTCCGAAGAATATATAGAAGGGGAGAGACAGCGGTTGACCTACCCTGCATCTTTGGCTGACGAGCAACGATCAAAGGAATAGCTCTGGAGTTGGCAATCTAGCGGCAAAAGGCCGGCCGCCAGGCCCCGCCGTCATCAAAGCTTTGCGGTCCTATGTCGTCCCTCTCCGCCTTCGGCTTTAATCAAGTCGGATGCGTTGACTGAACAATTCCGTTGGCCTTGCGAGTAAGTTGCAATGACAGCTCAAATCCACGTATGTTGCAGGTCATCGCAAACTTTCATGAGGAAAAAATTTATGACTGATGACATGCAAGTGAAACGGGAAATCGTCTTGGAGGCGGATGCCGAGACCATGGAGCGGATGCGCAAAGAAGGCCATGCGCGAGGTTTTACCGTCTACTGCGACGAAGCCGAGCGGATCGGCGGCGACAACTCGGCGCCTCCGCCACTAGCGTACTTCGGGCTTGCAGTTGGATTTTGACTGCTCACCCAGATTTCCCGGTACGGGGAAATGCTCAAAACGCACATCGATAAAGCGAGGGTCTTGGTGACCGCGCGCTTTAAGAACGAAGGTTCGGTATTACTGGAAACAGTTCGGGCGGAGGGTTTGGGCGTTGAGACGCGTTGCGAAGTCACATCCACAGAGCCCGCCGAAAAAATCGCCAAAGTCCTCCGCAATGCTGAAGCGGGATGCTACGTGATTCAAACGATTCGCAATCCGACAGACGTAAAAAGCGAGTACACTCTCAACGGCGCACGCTTCGAGCCGAATTCCTATGGTAAATGAGCCCAATAAAACATTAGGAGGTATGTCATGCCAAAAGAAGCCGAGTTCTTTAATTTAAAGTATCGAGAAGGATCTCTTGATGCGAAAACCGCTCAGCTGATCTTGATGGCGGTGAACTTCGCCATTGGGCACGAACACGGCGCCAAGCTTCACCTGGACAAGGCACGCGAGAATGGCGCCAGCGAAGACGAGATACAGGAAACGATTGTTTACTGCATGCGTCCGGTGGCGGCGAAGGTCCGCAATTTCGCCAAGGAGATTATCGCCAAGTAGATCTTGTTGCACGAATCGATTACCTTGAGCATATGAACGATTGGACCATTGAAGCTGGTGAGGATAACTTTGAGGCTGACGTGCTGGAGCGTTCTCACGAGGTTCCGGTTCTGGTTGATTTCTGGGCGCCCTGGTGCGGTCCGTGTCGGGTACTAGGCCCCGTGCTCGAGAAGTTGGCGGACGAATACTCCGGCAAGTTCGTGCTCGCCAAGATTAACGTCGATGAGAGCCCGTCAATTGCGGGCGCGTTCGGCGTCCAGGGTATTCCGGCAGTCAAGTTGATAAAGGATGGAGAGATTGCCGGCGAGTTCACCGGCGCGTTACCGGAGCCGGCGGTGCGCGAGATGCTGTCGAGATATTTGCCTTCCGAGTACGATGAGCAGGCCGATGAGGCAGCCGACCTGGAAGAGCAGGGAAAATCAGCCGACGCCCAGACGATTTATCAGTCCATTCTCGATGCAGAACCGACGCACGCAAAATCGTTACTTGGCTTGGGCCGCGTGCTGATGAATGCGGGCGATCGGGATGGCGCACTGGAGACTCTGGAAAGAATCTCGCCAGCCGCCGAAGAACGAAAGATCGCCGATCGTCTAATTGCGCGCTTGCAACTGCAGGGCGATCAGAGTGTCGACGAAGCGACTTTGAGACAGAAGCTGGCCGCTCAGCCGGACAGCTTAGAGGCCCGCTTCGAACTTGCTCAGGCGTTGGCCGCTAATGAAAAATTCGAAGAGGCTCTGAGTGAGTTTCTTGACATCGTGAAAAGCGATCGCGAGTTCCGGGACGACGGCGCGCGCAAAGCGATGGTGCAGATCTTCGAAGTGCTGGGGCCCGACCATCCGCTGACAGACAAGTACCGCTCAGAGCTGGCAACCGTGCTGTTCAGCTAAAGTTCTAGCGAACGGCATACCGGCCTTCGGCTTGGCAGGGCCAAAGTTAGATGTGGTCAATCTTCGCGGATGATTGAATCGATGCCTGGGCAAGCGAGGAGGTCGGCATGATTTCTCTGGAGCAAGCCAATCGGATCATCGCGGCCATCTTTGCCCGCGCTCGTGAGCAGAGCTGCCGGCCTATGAGCGTGATCGTCGTCGAGCCCGGCGCCAAGATCAAAGCATTCCAGAAAGAGGACGATTCCGCGATGCTGCGGTTCGAGATGGCTTTCGGTAAGGCCTACGCCGCGCTCGCACTCGGCCGCTCGTCATCATTGGTGCGCATGCGCACCGAAGAGCGGCCGCTGTTCATGCAGTATCTGATCCGCGCTTCCGACGACCAGATTTTCCCCGAGGGCGGCGGCATGCTGATTCGCGACGCCGATGGCGAGCTGCTCGGCGCCGTCGGCGTCACCGGCGATACTCAGGAGCGCGACGAGGAACTCGCCGCCCACGGCATCCGCGCCGCTGGACTCAAAACCGACGAAGACTGCGCCCAATTCGGCTCGAAGGTGCGACTGAAGAACTGAGGCATTAGGCAACGGCTAATGGAAAGAAAGAAAACTTTTGCCTGATGCCTAGCGCCTTCTCATGCAATCCACTCCGAGACCGGAGCGTTGGCTTCCTCGAGCGGCTGGCAGACGATATCGACTAAGCTGGGACCGCCGTACGCCAGTGCTTCTTTCAGCGTCGTCGCAACATTTACGGGTTCGGTCACACGCCAGCTTTTGACGCCGAAGGCGCTGGCGACGGCGGCGTGATCGGTGGCAGCGAAATCCACCGAGAAGTAACGTTTGCCGTAGCCGGACTTCTGACCGGCTTTGATCCAGCCGTAGCTGGCGTTTGCAATCACCACAAAAGTAATCGGCAGGCAATAGCGCGCGGCGGTCTCGAGCTCGCCGCAGCTAAATCCAAAGCTGCCATCGCCCATCACTGAAATGCATTTTACTGCGGTCTTGGCGAGGTGAGCGCCGATCGCGGCGGACAGCGAGTAACCGAGAGCCCCGTGAGCGCGGTTGGAGAAAAACCGCCGGCCCGCACCGCGCAGTTCATAGTAGGCGGACAAGTACGGACACGGTGTGCCGGCATCGGCGACAATGATGGCATCGCGGTCGATCGCGCCAGCGAGCGCGGCGACCACGCGCTCAGGCTTGATCGGTTTTTCTGCCGATTCCGCGAGCGACTGGAACTTGGCGAATTTCTGCTCTTTGGCGTTTTGCACGAGCGCAGAATCGAGTGGCCGCCGCACGTCTCCCAGAGCTTCATCCAACATTCTCAGTGCCAGTTTGGCGTCGCCGATAACGGCGGCGGCGGTTGGATAATTCGTTCCGGGCACCGCAGCGTCGACATCGAGATGAACGATTTTCACTTTGCCCGGCACGGGATGGCGCCAGCGTTCAGTCGTCACCGAGCCGGCGCGGCAGCCGACGAAAACGATTAGGTCGGCTTGATCGACGATGGAACGGGTTTCGGGCGTCCCGCCGTTGGAGCCGACTACGCCGGCGGCAAGGGGATGATGTTCGTCGATGGATCCCTTGCCGCTGATGGTCGTAGCTACCGGAGCCGAGATCCGCTCGGCGAGCGCAAGCAGTTCCGATTCCGCTGCGGAGACGACGACACCGCCGCCGCAAATAAAAACCGGCCGGGCCGCCGCGCGCAGCAGCTGAGCGGCGTGCTCGACCGAATCCATGTCGGGTGCAGTGCGTTGGGCCGGATAGCTGCCGAACTTTGCCTCGCCCCAAACCTCGGTGCGATTCACGAAACCATTTTGTACGTCGAAGGGGAGAGCGATATGCGCCGCACCGGGGCGGCCGGTGGTGATTTCCCGGAACGCCTGTCGAAAAACCGCAGGTATGTCTCCGGCGCGATCGAGAACTTTGTTCCACTTCGTCACCGGGCGCATGAGCGCGCCTTGGTCAAGTGCCGTCAAGGTGTAGCGACCGCGCGCGACAACGGAAATATCCGAGTTGATGCAGAGCAGCGCCACGGAAGATTCGTTGGCTTCGGCTAGCCCCGGAACGATGTACGTCACGCCGCCGCCGCTCGGGCCCTCGCATACGCCGACTTTGCCCGATATGCGCGCGTAGCCGTCCGCCATGTAGGCGGCGGAGCGCTCGTCACGTGCGAGGATGTGACGCATGCCATGCGGCAGGCGCGCGAGCGCGTCGTAAAACGGTAAACTGGTATCGCCGCATAGGCCGAAGATCACTTCGACTTCGTGGGCTCGCAGCATCTCAACCACGGCTTCGGCGCCGGTGATGGTTGAAGACGGTGGTTGGACAGGCTCGTTCATAGAATGTTTCATTCGTTGATCTATTCTACGGTGCTCTCACGACATACGTTCTTACTTCGTTGGCGCAGAAAAAACACGCGATCGGCGAGCTGACTTTCACCGCTGGCCGCGATCGTATTATGATGTTCTACAGAAACACAAACAGCGGCGGTCACTTGATCGCCCGCGATTCAGCTATCATTTACAAATGAGATGACAACCCGACCGAACACCACCGAGCAAGCGGTTCAGACACTGGCCCGATCACTTTACCGGAAGGCCGCAGAACACAAGCCGTCCATCTTCGAAGCCCGCGATCTGTTGGGTCGAATGATCGATTGGTCGCTGGAAGATGATTCGCTACGCACTGCTTTGTTCCGCTTTGTCGACGTATTGCCGAGCCTGCAATCTTCGACGGAAATCGGCCGGCACTTGGAAGAATACTTCGCCCGGGTGGACCACGCATTAGGCGGGCTGGTCTATGTCGCCCAAGCGCTCCAGGCCGGTAGATGGGTTGCTCCGGTGGTGCGCCGCAATGTTGTGAGTTTTGCCCGACGCTTCATCGCTGAAGAGCAGGCTGACGAACTGATCCCGATTCTTTCCGGGCTCAGAGCAGAACCGGCCGCCTTTACCCTGGACGTGGTCGGCGAGGCCACAGTCAGCGATGGCGAAGCTGTTGCGATGCAGAACCGTTATCTGAATTTGCTCCGCAGTCTGTCGGCAGCAGCGGCGGCATGGCCGACACGGCCGCAAATCGATGAGTCGCCGTCTGGAGCGATTCCCCGGGTCAACCTTTCGGTCAAGCTTTCTTCATTGTGCGCACGCTTCGATCCGCTCGATCCCGAGACTGAAGTCATCGTGCGGCAGCGGTTACGTTCGATCCTGCGCGAAGCAGCGCGGCTCGATGCCGCCATAACCATCGATATGGAACAGTACGCGTTTAAGCCGCTTACGTTTCAAATATTCCGGGCGCTCCTTGAAGAGGAAGAGTTTGCAGAGTCGCCCCGAGTGGGGCTGGCGGTTCAAGCTTATTTGCGCGACACCGGGAGCGATTTGGCCGATTTGATTGGCTGGGCCAAACAGCGCGGCCGGCGCATCGGCGTTCGACTGGTTAAAGGAGCCTATTGGGACAGCGAGGTAGCATGGGCGCAGCAGAAAAATTGGCCCGTTCCGGTATTCTTAGCTAAGACGGAAACTGATGCCAATTACGAACGGCTTAGCCGCTTGTTGCTGGAAAGCCATGACGTCGTCGATGCCGCTTTCGGCAGCCACAACCTGCGTAGTCTCGCCCATGCGATTGTCACAGCCAATCATCTGGGTGTGCCGCCCAACGGCTATGAAATTCAAATGCTCTACGGCATGGCCGAACCGTTTCGCCGGGCGATCATCGAAAATGGCCAGAGGGTTCGTGTCTATCTTCCAGTCGGCGAGCTGCTTCCGGGAATGTCCTATCTGATCCGCCGCCTGATGGAGAACACTTCGAATACTTCTTTCCTACGGCAGACCTATGCCGATAAGAAGGACATCGAGACTCTGATCGCTGCGCCTAATGCGACGGCTCGAACCGCTCCGAGTCATCCGCAATCGGCTCATCCGGGCGAAACTTCGCCCTTTCGCAATGAGCCGGCCATCGATTTTGCGCGTCCGGAGAACCGGGCTCAATTTTACAGTGCGCTGCAGGCCACCAGCGAGCGAATCGAACGACAGACGAAAGCGGCACGCAGTGGCGAATGGTTAGAGTCGCTAAACCCGGCCAATCCTAAGGAAGTTGTTGGCCGAGTAAAGATAGCCAGCACAGAAGAGGCCGACGAGGCTATCGATGCGGCAACCGGCTTTTTCCCGAAGTGGCGCGCCACGCCTGCCAAAAAACGCGCCGAGGTTCTTCTGCGTGCGGCGGAAATCATGCGGCGCAAACGTTTGGAGCTCGCGTCGTCGGAAGTCTTGGAGGTCGGTAAGGGCTGGCGTGAAGCAGATGGCGATGTCATCGAAGCGATCGATTATCTCGAATATTATGCCCGCGAGATGCTCCGGCTGGCCCAACCGCGGATCACGCAACATCTCGCCGGCGAGAGCAATGTCTATCTATACGAGCCCAGGGGCATCGCCGCGATCATTGCGCCTTGGAATTTTCCTTTGGCCATTCTCACTGGCATGACCGCCGCTGCGCTGGTGACCGGGAACTGCGCGATCATGAAGCCAGCCGAGCAATCACCACTAATGGCCGCTCATCTGCTCGATATTTTACGTGAAGCGGGATTGCCCCGGCCGGCGTGTCACTTGCTTCAAGGCGGCGGCCCTCTGGGAGCGCATCTCGTGCGCCAGCAGAGTATTCACGCCATTGCTTTTACCGGCTCGCGGGAAGTGGGGCTGGAAATATTAAAGCAGGCCTATACGACTCAAGCCGGGCCAAACTCATGTCAAGCGAGTGGTATGCGAGATGGGCGGCAAGAACGCCGTGATCGTTGATAACGACGCCGATCTCGATGAGGCCGTTGTTCACATTATCGACTCGGCGTTCGGCTATCAGGGCCAGAAATGCTCGGCCGCATCGCGGATTATTCTGCTCAACGAGGTGCACGATCGCTTGCTGTCGCGGATCATCGAAGCGGTGAAAAGCCTCAAGATCGGCCCACCGGCAGACCCGCGCAATTTTATCGGACCGGTGATCGATGCTGAGGCCAAAGAACGCATTGAGAATTACATTGACGTCGGTATCAAGGAGGCGCAATGCGCGCTCCACATGGCCGCGCCGGAAGGAGGCTTCTTTGTCGGCCCGGCAATTTTTAGCGAAGTCGCGCCGCAGAGCCGGTTAGCTCAGGAAGAGATTTTTGGTCCGGTGCTCTCGATCATCAGAGCACGGAACTTCGAGGACGCGCTCGAGATTGCCAACCGCTCCTCTTTCGCCCTGACCGGTGGGGTATTTTCCCGCTCCCCGGCGCATATTGAACTGGCGCGCAAGGAATTCCGGGTGGGCAATTTATACGTCAATCGCGGCATCACCGGCGCAGTGGTGGAGCGCCAACCGTTCGGCGGACTCAAGCTGTCCGGCATCGGATCGAAAGCAGGCGGGCCGGATTATCTACTGCAGTTTCTCGAGCCCAGAACCATCTCCGAGAACACGCTGCGCCATGGTTTCGTGCCGCCAGCGACGTTGCCGAAGTCGGGAAAATGATCGCGCGAAAGCAACAAGCTGGCCGGAAAAAATAAAAATTCGAAATCCGAAACTCGAACAAATTCGAATGTTCAAAATTCGAATCCTCCAAATTTAGCGGTTTCGGCTTCAAAATTGTGACGCGAGTTGATTGGCTTGGTTTGTTTCGGATTTCGAGCTTCGGATTTCGAATTTTTCCAATATGGAAACTGACTGGCGTGACTCCGCAAAATTTTCGTTCGGAGAGAATAGGCTCAGAGAATACCGGGCGCCGTGGTGGTTGCCGGGCGGTCATCTGCAGACCCTCTATGCTTACTTTCTCAAGCGCGAGACGCATCTCTGCCTGCGGCGCGAACGTTGGGAAACTCCCGATAACGATTTTATCGATCTCGATTGGCTCGATTCCAGCGACGGCAGCGCGAATCTGCTAGTGCTTTTTCATGGGCTGGAAGGCTGTTCCAGCAGTCACTACGCTCAAAGCTTGATGAATTATGCAGGGCGCCGAAGTTGGCGCGGCGTGATACCGCATTTTCGCGGCTGCAGTGGCGAGCACAACCGCCTGGTGCGCGCCTATCATTCAGGCGATTCGAGCGAGATCGACTGGATTCTCCGGCGGCTTAAAAAGAACAATCCGAGAGCGAAAATACACGCAATCGGTGTCTCGCTCGGCGGCAATGTGCTGCTCAAGTGGCTCGGCGAGCAGGGCGACCGGGCGCTTGAGATTATCGAGAAAGCGGCGGCTGTTTCAGCTCCGATAGATCTGGCAGCCGCTGCCGGTGTGTTGGATCGCGGTTGTCGTAAACTGATCTACACGCGCTATTTTCTCAGAACGCTCAAGCAGAAGTCACTGTACAAGGTTGCTAGGCACGAGTTGAAAATTGATCTGCGACGGGTGCGCGCGGCATCAACATTTCGTCAGCTCGACGATCTTTTTACCGCTCCGGTGCACGGCTTCGATAGCGCCGAAGATTACTGGGACAAGTCGAGCAGCAAACGGCGTCTGGCGCATATCCGCGTTCCGACTCTGCTACTCAATGCGCGCAACGATCCGTTTCTTCCGGCTGCTGTATTGCCGGAGTCCGGAGAAGTTTCCCCATGTGTCATTCTGGAATATCCAGATTCCGGCGGTCATGTTGGATTCGTATCCGGAAGATTTCCCGGCGATCTCAATTGGCTACCCTATCGGATTTTCAGTTTCTTCAACACCGGAGAGTAGTGGCTGCGTCTCTCGTCGGCTGCATAGCTTAATTCACGGGGTAAAAACTTCATTGGCCGAGGAAAAACTTGTTCCTGGCTTAGGTCCGCCAGAGATGACGTAGATTGATTCTCCCCAGGCTACGGCGCCAAGTCCGTGCCGCGCGGTCGGCATGTCCGCCCAGCTCTGCCATTGGTTGTTCAGCGGGTCGAAGGACTCGACCCGGTTCTGTGTCTTGCGGCCATACTCGCCGCCGAAAATAAAAATTCTGCCGTTGAGAGTCGCCGCCGCAATCCCGCTTCTGATGCTCGGGATCGCCGGGCGAATACTCCAACCATCGGTTGCCGGATCGTATTCTCCATGAACCCCGATGCTGCGATCGTGATCTCCGTTGATGCGACCTGCTATTGCATGAAGTTTTCCATTGATAACAGCGATGGCGTGATGGTCTCGGGGAGTTGGCATCGGTGCGTGATGGGTCCAGTGATCTCTAAGCGGATCATAGGCCTGATTGGCAGCAGTGTTCTTTCCGTCCGGGCCTACGCCTCCCACCGCAAAAATCTTTCCTGCGATTACGCCGACCGCAAGCGCGCCTCGGGCCGCAGGCATCGGCTTTTTTGCCGTCCAGCGATCGACGGCCGGGTCGTACTCGTAAACTGTGTCGACCGGACCCGTGCCGGAGATATAGCCGCCGATGATATAGAGCTTTCCGTTCACCGCCGCGGCGCCGGTATGGTGTAGCCGTTTGGGCAGCGAAGCGCGCCGATGCCAGCGATCTTTTTGTGGATCGTATGCTTCAACCAAATTGCCACTCTTGCCGTAGCCGCCGATCACGTAAATTTTCCCGCCGATTTCGGCGGCGGCGACTTCGGTGCGAGATGAAGGTAATGGCGCGCGAATTTGCCAGTTGCCGGGCGGCTCTGCGCCGGCAAGGAAACAAAAAAAACACGACGATAAAAGCAACCCAACCGCTACCGCTCTGACGCGGATCACGCAACCAGCTTTCTAAATACCAATTGCGATAGTAATTTGGCGCGACGTGAAATGTTGCGGATAGGGCATAGCACAGATGATAAAACTTTAGGCGGGATTGGCCGATTGATACGGATTCTCCAAAGCGTGCCATTCCATCAGAGCGTGCAAATCGACCATGGTAAAACCGCAGTATTTTGGATCATAGCCGAGCTTAGTTGCAGTCAATCCTTGTTCCAGGATGCGCTGCAGGATCATCCGGTTTAGCGGCCCATGGCCCATGTGCTCTTCATGCTGCACCAGATCGGCTTCAGCGTGCGCGGTAAAATAAATCGCCTGCCGTTGGCTCAGGCCGTAATGCGATACCAAGGCCTCGCCCCATTGCTTGGCCCAGTGTCCGAGCGTTTCTTCATAAACATGGGCGCCCCACAGCTCGATTATCGAGCCATCCTGAAATACGCGCCGTGAATAATCGCTGATTGCGCGCCCGGGGGCCGACGCTGGTTGCTCAAAGAGCTCTTCTTTGGACAGCCCTAGCGCGTTGGCTGTTTCAAGCAGAATCAATGTGTGGCCCGGGGGTTTGGGAGAAACCAACTCTTCGGCGATCTTATCTGTAAAGGCCGGCAACAAATCATAATTGCGCACGAAAAAAGGTAAGTGGACGTAATAAGATACCGCGTTCAAAGCCACCACTTCGATTGAGAAGAGCCCCCAATCTTTGAAAAACCGCCGCAAGCACGCCAATGGCAAAGTGCCATCGCGCAGTCGGCTCATGAATGGACCTTGATTGATCTTGCGATCCCAGTGCTCGTACAGGTCCTTATACAAGTTGTCGACGTAAATTTTAGCTTCTTGGGATTCCATACAGTTTACATTCGATTGTCAGCCGACCAAGATTTTCCTGGGACAAGAAGCCTTTACAGCGGCGGAATTTCCTGTAAGTTAAAACCCAAAACGCGCCTGCTGTCAATTAGCATGCGCTCGATTTGCGGAGGAACTAACCAATGGAAGCTCTGAAAGCGGAAGAGTTTCTTGCCGAGTTAATCAGTTGCCGGGAGGCGTTCTGGGAGAAGATGAATGCCGAACGGAAGAGTTACGGCGCGGAAAAGCCGCTCAGCCCGGCGATTGTGTTGCGGCGCCTGCAGTTCGGCGTGGTCATGGAGCGCAAGGCCGCCGAAGTCACTGCCCGCTGGGTTGGACAAATTCCCGATCTGGATCTGCAACAGCCCATGTCCGAGTATGTGGTCAATGAATTGAAACACACGTCCATCCTGCGCAAAAGAATTGCTGAATTGAATGGCGATCCCGACGCGCTTTGGAATCAGCCACTGAAAGAACTAAAGGAACTGTGGGATTATCATGCTTCGTTAGAGTCGCTTTGTGAGTTGATCGCCAGTGTTCAATTCGGTCACGAGGAATTTTTCCCGAGAACCTCACAATCGTTTATCGCACGGGTTGAATCCATCGACCCGCAGACCGCATCGGTTTACCGCGATACCTTACTTGCCGACGAAGCGGGGCATGAGTGGATTGCCCCTGAAATCCTCAGACGTTATGCCACAGACGACAAAACTCAAAAGAAATGTTTAGAAGCTTTAAAGAGAGGCTGCGAACTGTTTGGTAAGGCGATTCAAAGTTTCAATCAAAGCTTGCCGGCATGAGATAGCAGCGTCTAGAGATATGCTGATCGAGGATTGGGGAGGTGGTTTAATGCTTCGGCTCAATTCTCTTGCCGTAAGTCACTTCACCTTTATCTACTCGCAAAGAGAACCCGCAATCCGGATTGGTACAGGCCCAGGCTTTAAACATCACCGAAGCACCATCCTGCCCATAGTCGGATAACGGAATCAAAATCCCGTTGTTACACTTTTGGCATTTCGGCAGGTCCATCTCCACTCCTCCTTTTGAGACACAAACAGCTACTGCCTTATAGTCAAAAGTCTAGTAGACAAGAACCTTGAAAGCAATAAGCTCCTCGGCAGGTATGAGCCTCGTCCGCTGGTCCTATAAAGGTTTGAAAACGAACAAAAAAGGGGTAGCCGATCCGTCGGCTACCCCCTTAAGAACTGCCGACAAACCAAGCTAAGGTTGTTTCTTTTCAGCCTTTGTGCCGGACGTTTTCTCTTCCGATTTACTCATGCCCTTGGACTCGGCTTTCACCGAGCTGACAACCATCTTGCCGTCCTTGTCGGTGTAGGTAACTTGGACAGTATCGCCTATCTTTACCTTACCCAGCGCGTTCTTGGCAGACTTGGACTCGGCCATCAAATCGAGGTCCTTACCTTTGGCCTTGACAGTCAGCTGCCCCGACTTGGCATCCACAGAGGTGACCTCGCCGGTTGCTGTCCCCGATTTCGCCTTGGTCGATTTCTCCATCGTTTGAGAGTCCGCCGACGATTTGCCGGTTTTTCCGGATTTCGTGTCCTGCGCGCTGGCGATACCACCAAAGAATAAGGCAGTGACAGCGACTACAACCAATTTAAATATCTGTTTTTTCATATTTTTCTCCTCCTTATATATGATTAGACGTGCCGGTTGATATTCGCTTCAGTCAAATTTAGATATTTGCATTGCACGACCATATCTCCGATCGCAGCTGAATGGTTGAAGCCCGATCTAAACACGCCACGAATCTCATATACCGTAAAAACGCTGGGCATTATCGGCCAGCAGCTTTTGCCGCGCGACTTTAGAAATATCATTGCGGTTTTTTAGATAACCTGCGGTCCCTTCGGTGCGGTCGGCGTGGGGATAATCGGAAGAAAACATAAGTAAGTCTTCGCCAAGATCGTCTATAACCCGGGGCAGAAAGGGCTCGTTACCCTCACAGCCAAAGAATATCCGTCCCGATTTTAAGTATTCGCTCGGTGGATGGCTAATCAGGTCCCGCGCGCCATAGCGCGGGTTTTCAAAGTGATCATCCATGCGCTCGACATGGGCAGGCACCCAGCTGATGCCGCCTTCAAGAAACGCGAACTTGATTTTTTTGAAGCGGTCCAGCAAACCCGAACAAAACACGCTGGTAAGGCCCGCCATGATTGGGAAAATACCCGCCAGTACACGGTTGGGAAAATGATGCTCAAAGAGCTTGTCGACCACTGGAAATTGAAGGCTGAAGTGAACGGCGATGGGTAGGTTCAGGCGGTTCGCTTCGGCAAAGAATGGATCGTGATCCGGATGGTCCAGCCGTTTGCTGCCGGCAGTGCCGTTAATCATCACGGCGGTCATGCCCAGATCTTTGATGCGCGATAATTCTTTTGCCGCGCCATGAGCATTCTGTAGAGAAACCACGCCGATCCCTTTCAGCCGATCCGGCGCCTTCCGGCAAGCCTGCGCCAGCCAAGTGTTGTAGGCACGGCACACCCCCATCGCTAGTATGCCGTCGGCCAATGCATTGATGTGGAGCAAAAAACTCGGGTAGAGGTATTGGATGTCGATACCCTCTTTGTCCAAGTCATCGAGCCGCTCCTTTATGTTAGTTAACGTCTGGCTGCCGGCGGAAGCGCGGCGCGCCGACTGGATTTTTTTTCCGGGAGGCGCTGCGGTGCCCGGAGCGCCAGCTCCCTTGATCGATGGTCGCTTGTAAGATGTCTGCCCGTCGACCACCCAGAAATTGTGGCCGTCTTCGTCGCTCAGAAGGCGAGGCCGATAGTTTCGCAGGTCGGGCTCCATGTATCTTTCGAAAATCTCTTCGGTCTCGAAGAAATGCCCATCAGCGTCGATAATCATAATCTATCCTCCGCCGGCGACACTGCCATGTGAAATGATGCGATGGTTTTCGCAGGCCTGGGGTGTCGTGATTTCAACAGAGGTGTCTTCCTTCCTTTTGAACTGTTAACTGTGCAATGCAACAATCAATCATTGGCCTGTTGATCATACCAAGGAGCTATTGCTGGCGCATAGACACGTTCTCGGGATTTAGCCCGGCCGACCATGGATAGGCACGTTGGCTGTGTGTGATTCGACATCTGACCATCAGTTCGGCATAGCTCACGCCGACGGCTTTGGTATTGATGATCGGCACACCGAGTTTGGGCCCTAGCTCTTCTGGCGTTACAACGTATGGGTAAATCTTGCCCCCGAGTGGAATAATCGCTTGGGCTCCTTGTTCAACAAGCTCTTGTCCTACGGCGAGGGTCCGTTCAACGACGAGATCGTGATATCCGGACAAGTCACCGGTGTCGTAAAGGTTCACGGTTTTGATACCGCTTACGAATCGAGTCATGCCGTAGGATTGCACTAATCTCATGGTATGAGGCATATGCGACGGCAGCGGCACGATCAGGCCGAACCGGTCGCAAATCGTCGCTGCAAAATGTAACGACGCGCGCAGCAGCCCAATGACCGGTATGCGCACCGCAAGCCGGCTGGCTTCGACACCGGGATCGAAAGTGTTGCTCTGGATGACCGCATCGAATCGTAGTTGCTCGGCTTCGATGGCTTTTTTGACCAAAGCGGGTGTTTCCAGAATGTGGTGCAGCCCTGATAGTGCCTTTCCCTGTTCCAGTAGGCTCAGTACTTCACCGCCGCCAAGATCTTCGGGATAGGCGAGCTCAAAGGTGGTCTCGGGCGAGGCGTAGCTTTTCAGAAGTCGCTGGATATGAGTCTCAAGCTCGGCGGAGTGACGTTTAAAAGAGTGGTTCAGAAACATCATGCGCATGGCTTTCTCCTAAACGAACCTATGGTCAGCGACATAGAAGGGAGCAATTTCTCAGCACGCCGCCGAAGATTCACTTCTTGGAACCGGCAAGCGCAGCAATAAATCCGTTTTCCTCAAGCTCTCGAATGAAATGATCGTCGACAAAGCGCCGCGCATCGACATTCTTCGCCTCAGGAACTTCCTTGGACATAAAATCAAGCAAAACTTGCAGCGAAGCAACAACCGGATAAGGAACCGGCGGCATACCCGGGCGGGTGAGATCGTAGGTTTCTTCCGCTATCGTGCGATCCGCAATGCCGCTATATTCAGCCTGGACGTTCACCGTAAAATCGCGGTCTGTCCGGTAGCGGTGCATCCCCTCAACATATGC
Source organism: uncultured delta proteobacterium (assembly GCA_963745835.1). GTDB lineage: Bacteria > Desulfobacterota > Binatia > UBA9968 > UBA9968 > WHTF01. Next base: position 364,683 of record CAVUZH010000019.1, on the reverse strand, counting down.
TTTGATAAACTTTCTTGTGATCTCGGGATTTTTCTCGACATAATCGCGGCGCGCGGCAATCCCGCCAAGCGCATAATTAAGGCCATGCTCGGCGAAATCGACTAGGTACTTACAGCCTTTTCGCTGGGCGTCAATCGATTCTGGCGGAGTGATGACTATGGCATCGCATTTTTGGCTGATGAGCGATGCGATTTGCTGATCGCCGCCGGCGGGAACAGGTTCTTTCTCTATGCCTTTTATGCCCGCGGCTGCCAATTTTTCGATAATGAAACTCACCAGCGCGTCATTCAGACCGCCATCGCCGACGAAGCCTATCTTTTTGCCGGTGAGCTGTTCGCGGCCAGTTATTCCCGGGCGGGCCATGACGAATTGTTGATTTATGCCGCCGGTCAAAAAGATCAAATCAGTTTCGCCTTTGACATTAGATCTCAACGGCGCCGGCGCTGCCAAATTGCCGAACTGAATTTCCCCGATGGTTAGGCCGCGGACAACTCCTTTGGCGCCGCCCATGATACGGGGTTTGTCAACATCGAGGCCGTGCTTTTTAAATAATCCGGCCTTCCAGGTCACCATCATGGGGCCGGCGCCCTGTCCGATGGTCGCAAATCCCGCATCGATTTTTATAAAGTCCGCCATCCCGCTCGTCCTCCTACTTCCCGATCACTCCTATCATAGGAGGACATTGATTAGTCAAGTTGGATTGCCGCGCTTACCATGATCGCCACTGGTGCGACTCGATGCCGGACGCGAGGTAGGATGGTTCGGCTACAGCAAATCACATTGACACCCTTTTAGCCTGGGCGTATTATTGAATTCCGTGATGTGCTTTCGCTGAAAGCCATTGCGGTTTTTTATTTCGACGACGAGAACGCAACTTTGACCTTTCTCACGCAGTCATCACACTTCTGAAGCGCACGTTTATGTCAGTAGTGGCGATTATCCCGGCGCGCTATGGTTCCACCCGTCTTCCGGGAAAGCCGTTAGCCTCGATCGGCGGCAAGCCGATGATCCAGCATGTTTACGAAAGCACCTCACGCGCTAAAGAATTGGACCGAGTTGTGGTAGCCACCGATGATCTGCGCATCGAAGAAACCGTAAGAAATTTCGGCGGCGAAGTCGTTATGACTGCCAGGGACCATCCGAGTGGAACGGATCGGCTCGCGGAGGTGGCGCGCAAAGTCAGGGCGGATATCCTGGTCAATGTTCAGGGTGATTTGCCGTTTATTCAGGCAGAAACGATCACCCGCGCGGTTCGGCCGATGAAGCGTGACCGATCAATTCCGATGGGCACCGTTTGCACCGCAATCTTCGATCAGGACGAGTGGCTCAACCCGAATATTGTCAAAGTCGTAATCGACCGCAAAGGATTCGCTCTGTATTTTTCCCGGGCACCGATTCCTTACTCGCGCAACGATGGAATCGATCTGAACGGCGGCAAAGTTCGGCCTAGTGTAAAAAGGCGATTATGGGGCAACCGCCACCTGGGCTTGTACGTCTACCAGCGTGAGTTTCTACTGAAGTTTGCCCGCTTGCGTCCGACCGCACTGGAGCAGATCGAAAGTTTGGAACAACTGCGGGCGTTGGCATATGGTTACCGGATTCATGTCGCGGAGGTCGACGAGAGATCGGTAGAAGTGGATACTCCTGAAGATTTGCAGAAAGCGGAGCGTTACCTAAGAGGCCGTACCAAGTGAAAGGAACATCGGCACCTGTAGAATTGAAGTTCATCTTCATGTTGCCGAGCTGGCGAGAGGCCGTAGAGGCCGTAGGAGTCGATTTCTGAAGATTGAAGAGCGGAGCATTATCTAGAGATTGTGCCAACTGAAAGGAACCCATGGCGACTGTAAAAACCAAATTCATTTTCGTCACTGGCGGCGTGGTGTCATCATTGGGCAAAGGATTGGCCTCTGCTTCGATCGGCGCGCTGTTAGAAAGCCGCGGCCTCAAAGTGACGATGTTGAAGATGGACCCATACATCAATGTGGACCCGGGCACCATGAGTCCATTTCAACATGGAGAGGTTTTTGTCACGGATGACGGCGCCGAGGCAGACCTCGATCTTGGCCACTATGAGCGTTATGTCTCAACCCTGATGGGGCGCAAGAACAACTGTACAACTGGCCAGATCTACGAGACCGTTATTGCCAAAGAACGCCGCGGCGATTACCTAGGCGGCACCGTCCAAGTCATTCCTCACATTACTGATGAAATCAAACGGCGGATCTTAGCCGCAGCCGAAGGATTCGATATCGCCATCGGCGAGATCGGCGGTACCGTCGGCGATATCGAAGGACTACCATTTTTGGAAGCGGTGCGACAATTTGCCTGGGATTGGGGTCGTGAGAATGTTCTTTATATTCATTTAACCTTGGTGCCGTTCATTACCGGCGGCGGCGAACTGAAGACCAAACCGACGCAACACAGCGTCAAGGAGCTAACCGGTCTCGGCATCCAGCCGGATATCCTGCTCTGCCGGACCGATCGTTTTCTCGATCCCAAGATCAAATCGAAGATCGCGCGGTTTTGTAACGTTGCCGAGAATTCGGTGATTACCGCGAAGGATGTGGAATCGATCTACGAAGTGCCGCTGGTCTTTCACGAAGAAGGTCTGGACGAGCGCATTGTCGAGAAGCTCAACATTTGGACCGGAGCCCCCAATCTGAAAAAGTGGGAACACGTCGCTCACGTTTTGAAGAATCCTAGGGAGTCGGTGCGCATCGCGGTGGTCGGCAAATACATGAGCCTCAAAGAGTCTTACAAGAGTCTGCTGGAGGCGCTTGTCCACGGCGGCATCGCCAATGAAGTTCAGGTCAATCTTGATTGCATTGAAGCGGAAAAAATCGAGCAGGAAGGCGTCGATGCCGTTCTCGATCAGGTCGATGGACTACTGATCCCCGGCGGGTTCGGTGATCGCGGCAGCGAAGGTAAAATCGCCGCTATCCGTTATGCGCGGGAGAACCAGATTCCCTTCTTTGGGATCTGTCTGGGTATGCAGATGGCGGTAGTTGAGTTCGCGCGAAACGTTTGCGGTCTCGACGCAGCCAACTCCAGTGAATTCGATCTGCAGACTGCGCATCCGGTGATCCATCTCATGGAAGAACAGAAAAGCATCGACACTAAAGGCGGCACGATGCGCCTGGGCAACTATCCATGCGTGCTCCAAAATGGCACCTTGGCGGCAAGGTTGTACGGCCGGGAGAAAATTTCAGAACGGCACCGTCACCGCTACGAGTTCAACAATACTTACCGTGCCGAGTTCGGCGCTAAAGGCATGGTGTTGAGCGGCTTGTCCCCGGATAGTAACCTGGTTGAAATCATTGAGCTAAAGAACCAACCGTGGTTTCTCGGTTGTCAGTTTCATCCGGAATTTAAGTCGCGCCCGATGGATTGCCATCCGCTGTTTAGAGGTTTCATCGGGGCGGCCGTCGAAAAGCGGCAGGCAATTTCCGAAATCCCGCGCATGAAAGTCGTCCGCACATAACGATCTCTGTGCCATTTTGAATCGAAACTATGAAACTGGTTGAGATAGGCAATTTTAAAATCGGCGCCGGTCGACCACTGGCGGTCATCGCGGGGCCCTGTGTCATCGAAAGCCAGGAATCCGCGTTACGGCACGCCTCGTTGCTGAAAGAAGCGGCCGATCGCGCAGGTGTTCCTTACATTTTTAAGTCTTCTTATGACAAGGCGAACCGATCTTCGGCGAGTTCATTTCGTGGACCGGGACTGGAGCGTGGATTGGAGATTCTCGCTGAGGTTAAACGCAAAATCGGTGTGCCGGTCTTAACCGATGTTCATGAATCGGCGCAGGTAGCCGCGGTTCAGGAGATCGCCGACGTTTTGCAGATTCCGGCGTTTCTTTGTCGGCAGACCGACTTCGTCGTCGCTGTGGCCAATTCCGGCAAAGTCGTTAACGTCAAAAAAGGCCAATTTCTTGCGCCTTGGGATATCGCCAATGTTGTCGATAAGATACTTTCAACCGGGAACGATCGGGTGTTGTTGACAGAGCGCGGAGTTTCGTTCGGGTATAACAATCTTGTTTCTGACATGCGCTCGCTGGTGTGGATGCGCGAGCTCGGATATCCAGTGATCTTTGACGCCACTCACAGCTTGCAGCTACCTGGCGGACTCGGTCACGCGTCCGGCGGCGAGCGCAAGTATATCCCAGCATTGGCACGCGCGGCGGTGGCTGTCGGGGTCGACGCATTATTCATGGAGGTTCATGAAAACCCGGATCAGGCCTTGAGTGACGGCCCGAACTCTTTGCAATTGAAGGATTTTGAAAAATTAATCGGAGCCGTGAAACAGATCGACGAGATGGTGAAAGGTAGTTCGGTTTCGTGAACCAAAAAGCCATTTTGGCCCGTGCCAGAGAGGTGTTGAACATCGAGATTGAGGGACTTCGATCTCTGCTGGATCGTCTTGATGAAAATTTTTGCAAGACCATCAAGTTGCTCGGCGAATGCAACGGCAAGGTGGTTGTCACCGGGATGGGTAAATCGGGTCTGATTTGTCGCAAGATTGCGGCAACCTTGGCGAGCACGGGTACGCCTTCCTTTTTTCTCCATTCAAGCGATGCGCTTCACGGTGATTTAGGCATGGTCATGAAGGGCGACGTCATTCTTGCCGTTTCCAATAGCGGAGAAACTGAAGAAATCCTCAAGATCATCCCCCACTTCAAGCGGCACGCTCTGAAGATGATCGTCATGACCGGGAATCCAGAGTCAACCCTGGCAAAGGCAGCGGACGTGGTTCTCGATGTCAGCGTGAGAGAAGAAGCGTGCCCGCTAGGTTTGGCCCCCACTGCGAGCACCACGGCAACTCTGGCCATGGGCGACGCGTTAGCGGTGGTACTTCTCGAGACGAAAGGATTCAATCAAGAAGATTTCGCGATGCGGCACCCCGGAGGAATTTTAGGCAGACGGCTTTTCTTGCGCGTCGAAGATCTCATGCATCGTGGCGATAAACTTCCTCTGATTCGCGAAGACACGCCCATCAAGGACGCTCTTTTCGAGATCACTTCGAAGCGGCTCGGGATCACCGGGGTTGTCGATGCAGCGGGGAAACTGACGGGAGTCATCACCGACGGCGACTTGCGACGTGGCTTGGAATCCAAAGGTGATATCTTCAGATACAATGCCAAACAGCTGATGACCCGGAATGCCAAGAACATAGCGGCTGATTCTCTCGCCGCGGAAGCGGTCGCACTGATGGAGCAACACAGCATCACCAGCCTGTTTGTTCTCGATGAGGATGGCAAACCCTCGGGTGTGATTCATCTCCACGATCTCCTAAAAGCTGGCCTTTAACTCCCATCCGTGAAGCGCATTTCTACAGCGGTCCGAAACAAGGCCAGAGCTATAAAATTGCTTCTGCTCGATGTCGATGGGGTGTTGACCGATGGCCGCATCATCCTCGACGACCGAGGAGTGGAAACAAAGCACTTCGACGTGCGCGATGGGCAAGGCATCGTTTTGCTCATGCGGGCAAGTATTGAGGTCGGTCTTATCACCGCGCGAAATTCCAAAGCCGTGCGGTATCGAGCCAAAGAACTGGGCCTTCGGATCATGCGCCAGGGAGTTCAAAATAAAGCCACTACGTATGGAGAGATCCGGCGCCAATCAGGTTTGGCGGAGACTCAGATTGCTTACATCGGCGATGATATCGGTGATGCAGAGATCCTCCGCCGCGTTGGTTTGGCGGTAACGGTAAAGGATGGGTGGGAGGAATTATTCCGATCCGTCGATTACGTGACCGAAAGACCGGGCGGTAGAGGCGCCGTTCGCGAGGTCGCGGAATTATTGCTAAAGGCGCAGAATAAGTGGAATTTCGCCGGTTAAATAGCTCATGATATCGCTAACTTGCTGAAATTGTAAATTGCTGAGCAATTTTCATGCCTATTGCTTTACAGAATTAGCAAAGAGTGGTACGTTCGTAACTCGGTTGTCCAATGCGTAAAAGACGATTCTTATTGTTAGCGGCAATTTTGGCGTCGCTCGGAGGGGTTGGCTATAAGGTCACGGCAGAGATTTGGGCGAATAAGCTGCGCGACATCAGAGAAAATCCTATTCAACTATTGGATCAGTTACCCGAGTCGGCACTCAGTATCAAAGATTTTCGCCGAGCCAAAGTTGAAAATGGCCGAACGGTATGGGAACTGCGCGGCGAGGAAGCAAATTACGATAAAGATCAGCGACAAGCGGTCATCCAGAAACCTCGGTTTCTATATTACGATAAAAAAGGAGAGGTAGCCGAAGCATCGGCTGAGATCGCTCACGTCTATCTCAACGATAAAGAGCTAGAGAAGATGCAACTCGAGGGCGGCATCGAGATTTCTTACAGCGGCTATCTACTGAAGTCACAAGAAGCGATTTACCTGCCGGCAAAGGAACAGATTGTCATGCCGCAGCGGACCACGTTGCGTGGTGAAGGCTTGGACTTGCAAGGCTCCAGCATGGAGGTTGATTTGGGAGACAGCAAAGTGCGCTTGCTTCGTGACGTAAAGACCAAATTGGAACCCGAGAAGCTGGCTAAGCAAAAAGCTAAGTCCGGCGACAGCTAGCTGCGAGGATCATGAAGTCTCCGAACTTAACTTTTAGGCTTGCAGTAATCTTGCTGGCCGGGTTTATCGTCGCTCCCGTACGCGGCGCATCCAGGGATGACGGCAAAAGCAAAAGTGATGAGAGCGCTTTTGATTTTAACAAAAAGGAGCCGATCTATATCACTTCGGATTGGATGGAAGTTGATCAAAAGAAGAATACCATCACTTACAAAGGCCGGGTAGTGACAATCCAGTCGGAAATGACCATGCGTAGCGAAACGTTGACCGCCGTGTTTGATCCCGAGATGAAACAAATCAAACAGATCATCGCGGACGGAAAAGTAAACGCGGTGCAGGGCAATCGGATGGCAACCGGAGATAAAGCAATATTCGACGACCAGGCCAAGACCGTCACATTAACCGGAAATCCAGTGATGCGACAAGGCAACAGCCAAATCACGGGTTCGCGTATTATCTACTATATCGATCAAGACCGTGCTGTGGCCGAAGGCAAGGACTCAGTCAGAGTGCAGGTGACGATATTTCCGGAGGAATTGCAAAAGAAGGATGATGCTAAGTCTGAGGCCGGCTCGAGCACGGCAAAATGAGTGTTTTGAGGGCGGAGGCGGTGGCGAAAAGCTATAGTGGTCGCCGCGTCGTCAATGGAGTCAATTTAGAGGTTCATGGCGGTGAGGTGGTGGGCCTGCTCGGCCCGAACGGAGCGGGTAAAACCACGACCTTTCACATGATGGTGGGCTTAGTTCATCCGGACCAGGGAAAAGTGCTGTTGAACGATAAAGATTTGACCGCCGCGCCGATATACCAGAGAGCGCGGGCCGGCATTAGCTATCTGCCGCAGGAGTCTTCGGTGTTTCGGCGTTTGACCGTTGAAGATAATTTGCAGGCGATTCTTCAAACCCTCGATCTCAACAGCGTCGAGCGTCAAGAGCGCTGTGAAACATTGCTGACCATGCTCGGCGTAGCTCATTTGGCTAAAAACAAAGCGTTCACTCTTTCCGGGGGCGAGCGCCGCAGAGTCGAAATCGCCCGGGCGCTGGTGCTGTCGCCCCAGTTCGTCTTGCTCGATGAGCCTTTTACCGGCGTCGATCCCATCGCAGTGGCGGAGATCCAAAAGATCATCCGCGAGTTAATTACAAGCGGCATCGGCATCTTGATCACCGATCACAATGTCAGGGAGACGCTGGGGATTTGCGATCGCGCCTACATCTTGAATGAGGGCTCGATCCTCGAACAAGGGACGCCCGAAGACATTTCGGAGAGTCCGAAGGCGAGAAAATTTTACTTGGGGGAGGGGTTTAAGTTCTAGTATGGCTCTGGAAATTCGACAAGTTCAAAAGCTCGCCCAGCAGTTGGTTATGACGCCACAGCTGCAGCAGGCGATCAAGCTGCTGCAGCTGTCACGCGTCGAACTGGAAGACATGGTCACAAAAGAGCTACAGGAGAATCCTGCGCTGGAAGAGGGGTCAAACGAGGAAAGCGAGACTAGCGATCAATCGCGAAGCGAAAACGCCGGCGAGGTTGGGCTAACCGAGCCGGTGGTCAATCGGGAGCTTTCGGCGGTCGACAAAATAGGCACCTATGATTGGCAGGAATACCTCGACACCCATTCCAACTCCATGCATGGCTCCCTAACCGCCGAAGCCGGTTCGGAGGACGGCGACGCACCTCCCTCATGGGAGAACAGTCTAACCAAAAAAACCTCCCTCGAAGATCATCTGCTTTGGCAGCTCCGGCTTTCAAAGATTACCGAACGCGAGTCGATGATCGGGCAATACATCATCCAGAACCTTTCGGAAAATGGGTACCTGGCGTTGACTGTGGACGAGATTTGCGCCGCTACTCAAACCGATCCGGGGGAAGCCGAAAGGGTCTTAAAGCGCATTCAATTCTTCGATCCCGTTGGCGTCGCGGCGCGCGATCTCCGCGAGTGCTTGCTGGTTCAATTGCAAAACCTCGAGCTCGGCGACAGCTTAGCAGCTCGGATCGTCTCCGATCATCTGGGTTTTCTAGAGTCTAAAAGGTATGAGAAGCTTGCGCGTGATCTGGGGACCACCATCGATGAGATCGCCGATGCGGCGCATCTGATTACATCCCTTGAACCGAAACCTTCGCGCGGTTTTGAACAAGACGATGTGCGCACCGTCTTACCCGATGTTTTTGTCGAAAAAATCGCCGGCGAGTATGTCATCTATCTGAATGATGATGGCGTTCCGCGGTTGCGCGTGAGTCCGCTTTACCGCCGCATGGTAGGGCAAGAGGGAGTGGCGGAAGAGCAGGCACGGCAGTATCTCCAGGAAAAAGTACGTGCCGCCACTTGGCTGATTAAAAGCATTCAGCAGCGCCAGCAAACCCTTTACCGAGTGACTCAAAGTATTTTCAAGTTCCAGCTGGATTTCCTTGACCACGGTGTTAGCCAATTAAGGCCGATGGTTCTGCGTGATGTCGCCGAAGATATTCATATGCACGAATCTACCGTTAGCCGTGCAACGGCCAATAAATACGTCCACACGCCGCAAGGATTGTTCGAGCTTAAGTTTTTTTTCCAGAGCGGTCTCAGAAGCGGAAACGGAGAGGATGTCGCCAGCGAGAGCGTTAAAGAGAAGATCCGCGGCATCATTGCCGGCGAAGATCCGCGCAAACCGTTCAGCGATCAACACATAGCCGCACTGCTATCAGATTGTTCCATAGACATAGCGCGCCGAACCGTGGCCAAGTACCGCGAAGCGATGGGTATTCTTCCCTCCTCAAAGCGGCGCCAGCCGTTTTTTCGTAAATAAGAAATCAAAGGAAAGCGCAGCGCGATGAGCGACGTGAAAGTCTCCGTTACCTTTCGTCACACCCAGCCCACGGACGCATTGAAGCAGTACGCGGAAGAGAAAATGCATCGGCTGGGCAAATATTTTTCGCAGTCTTTAGATGCTCATGTGGTTCTTTCAGTTGAATCTAAAGAACGGCAGACAGCCGAAGTGGAACTGCACGCCCTTGGCGTCATACATGCTAAAGAACAAACGGAAGATCTCTATTCAGCCATCGATCTCGTGACCGACAACTTGAAACGACAATTGCGAAAGCAAAAGGATAAGATAAAGCTCGAGCCCAGAAGAAAGCCGCCAGAGTGAAGATTACCGATTTTTTAACCCTCGAGCGGGTCATTGCAGACCTCAGCGGAAAAGAAAAGTCGGAAGTCCTCGAGGAGATGGCCAATCAGCTCGCCGATAAACCATCGGGCCTCGATCCTGCTCAGGTGTTGCGCGTTTTGCAGGATCGGGAAAAGATTAGCACCACAGCGATCGGCGAAGGCGTGGCGATCCCTCATGGCAAGTTGCCGACGGTTGAAAAGATATCGGGTTTGTTTGCACGCAGCTTGCACGGAGTTGATTTCGCATCCCTTGACGGCGAACCGACCTATTTGTTTTTTACCTTGATCGCCCCTCAAGACGCAGCGGCCGATCATTTGAAGGCGCTGGCGAGAATCTCGCGTTTGCTGAAGGATCCGGATTTGCGGCGCCGGCTATTGACTGCCGGGAGCAGCCAGGATCTTTACGACATCATTGCAACCGAAGATCAGAAGTTTTGATCTGCTATGACGGATGATCTAGCAGTCATCATCGTCACAGGTCTCTCGGGGTCCGGGAAAAGTGTCGCAATCCGGGCCTTGGAAGATAACGGCTTTTTCTGCATCGACAATTTACCCGCGCCGCTTATCCCAAAATTTATCGATCTCTGCGTCGGTTACAACGAAGGAATCACTCGGATCGCTCTCGGCGTCGACCTGAGAGCCGGGCAATTTCTGCAAGCGTTGCCGGGGGTTCTGGCCGATATGCGCAATGCCGGGCACCACGTTCAAGTGCTCTTTTTCGACGCTTCGGATGAAGTATTGTTGAGGCGGTTCAGTGAGACCCGGCGACCTCATCCGCTTGCAGGCGAGGAACCTATCCAAGAGGGGATTTCGCGTGAGCGCCGGGCGCTTGAGGCAATGCGTGAACTGGCTGACAAAGTGATCGACACTAGCAACCTGAACGTGCATGAGCTCAAGCGGGAGATGGAAGAACGGTTCTGCCAGTCGCCGTATTCCCGCAGCATGAACGTTTTTCTGACGTCGTTCGGGTACAAGTACGGCATTCCCCATGACACCGATATGATCCTGGACGTTCGCTTCTTGCCCAATCCGTACTTTGTCAGTGAATTGCGCGCTCATGACGGCTTGGAGCGCGAGGTGGAAGAATACGTCCTGAAGAATGAAGAAACCCGGATTTTTCTCGATCGGCTGTATTCCTTGCTGGAGTTTACCTTGCCGCTTTACGAGCGCGAAGGGAAGAGCAGTTTGACAGTCGCCCTTGGCTGCACCGGCGGGCGTCATCGTTCGGTGGTTTTAGTGGAAGAGTTACATAAAAGACTGAATGGCGGCAAATTCCGCATTCATGTCAAACATCGCGACATCGAAAAATGATCCATGGTCAAGGTCGTTAAAAAAATGGAAATCAAAAATAAACTCGGGGTTCATGCGCGGGCCGCAGCGCTGCTGGTTCAAACCGTCAACCGCTTTTCAGCCCAAGTCACTATCTCGAAAGACGGTCAATCAGCCGACGGCCGCAGCATCATGGGCGTGCTTATGTTGGCGGCGACCCAGGGAAGCACCATCGAAGTGGAAGCGGCTGGTCAGGACGCTGAACAAGCGGTCAAAGCGATCGAGAGGCTAATCGACAAAAGGTTCAACGAGAACGAGTAAGGTTGAATCCCCCCCTCTTATTGGCTATATGAGAGGGATTAATCAGTTCCACGAGCGCCTGGAGGTTCACCATGGCTGGGAGAGATTTTCTATTCACATCGGAATCGGTTTCTGAAGGTCATCCAGACAAATTATGCGATCAGATATCCGATGCGGTACTCGATGCGCATCTAGCGCACGATCCGGATAGCCGTGTGGCCTGTGAGAGCCTGGCTAAAACCGGCATGATTGTGATCGCCGGAGAGATCACCAGCAAAGCCCGCGTGAGCTATACCGACGTCGCTAGAGAGGTAGTGCGCGATATCGGCTACACCGACTCTGCCATGGGGTTTGATGGCAATACCTGCGCTATTCTCACAGCGGTCGAGCAGCAGTCTCCCGACATTTCTCAAGGTGTGACTGAAGGCGAGGGCCTGCATAAAGAGCAGGGCGCCGGCGATCAGGGAATGATGTTCGGGTATGCGTGCGATGAGACTCCTGAATTCATGCCGCTGCCGATTCAAATGGCTCATAGTCTGGTGAAGTATCTGGCAAAGATCCGCAAAGGCGGCGAAGCCTACTTTTTGCGACCTGACAGCAAGTCTCAGGTCACCGTCGAATACCGAGATGGCAAGCCTGTCAAGGTTAAGAGTGTCGTTATTTCCAGCCAGCATAGCCCTGAAGTCGAATACTCGAAGCTCAGAGAAACGATCATCGACGGCGTCATCAAGGCCGTAATTCCGCCGGAGTACCTGAGCAAGGATACCGTGTTTCATGTCAACCCGACCGGGCGGTTTGTTGTTGGCGGGCCGCAGGGAGACTGCGGCCTTACAGGCCGGAAAATCATTGTTGATACGTATGGTGGAATGGGCCGGCATGGCGGTGGTGCATTCTCTGGGAAGGACCCGTCCAAGGTCGATCGCAGCGCCGCCTACATGGCGCGGTATGTCGCTAAAAATATTGTTGCAGCAGAGTTGGCTCAGCGCTGTGAGGTTCAACTCGCCTACTGCATCGGAGTTGCGCAACCTGTTTCAGTGCTCGTCGATACTTTTGGCACCGGCAGCATTTCGGAGACCGCCATCGCCAGAATCGTTCAAGACGTTTTTAATTTGACCCCCAAGGGCATCATCCAAACCCTCGATTTAAAACGACCTATCTATCGCTCCACAGCATCCTACGGGCATTTTGGCCGCACGCCGGAAGATGGTCACTTCACATGGGAAAAAACCGATCGGGTTGAAGATCTTAAGAAAGCGGCGGCATGCGCATAAGCGCGGTGCGGCGGGAGGAAGTTCGCAGAATGGCATCGACGAAATACGACATCAAAGATATCGGTTTAGCGCAAAACGGCAGGAAGCGGATCCTATGGGCAGGACAGGATATGCCGGTCCTGCAACGGGTTCGGGAGCGATTTCAAAAAGAGAAGCCGTTCCAGGGCATGCGATTTTCAGCCTGTCTTCATGTCACGGCGGAAACCGCGAACCTCGTTCAGGTGCTGAAAGCCGGCGGTGCCGATGTCCTGCTATGCGCCTCAAATCCGTTGTCGACGCAAGACGACGTCGCGGCTTCATTGGTGCAACACGATCGGATTCCCACGTACGCCATCAAAGGCGAGGACAACAAGAGCTATTATAGCCATCTCAGAGCCGCGCTGGATCACAAACCGGTCATCACGATGGATGACGGCGCTGATTTAGTCTCTTTGCTACATACCGATTACTCCCATTTGGCTTCCGGTTTAACCGCAAGTATGGAAGAGACGACAACCGGTGTGATTCGCCTGCGCGCTTTGGAAAAAGACGGCGCGCTAAAGATCCCGGTGATTGCGGTTAACGATGCCGCGACCAAGCATCTCTTCGATAACCGCTATGGCACCGGACAGTCCACCATCGATGGCGTGATTCGAGCTACCGACATGTTAATCGCCGGCAAACGCGTTGTCGTTGCCGGCTATGGTTGGTGCGGCAAAGGCGTGGCGGCAAGGGCGCGCGGAATGGGCGCCAAGGTCATCGTCACGGAAGTCGATCCGGTTCGGGCTCTCGAGGCAGCCATGGATGGTTTCGACGCCATGACCATGAAAGAAGCTGCCCGTATCGGCGATCTATTCATCACACTGACCGGCGACATGCATGTGATCTCTGCGGATCATCTCAAGCTTATGAAAGACGGCGCGGTGATCTGCAATTCCGGTCATTTCGATATCGAGATCGATCTCGGCGCGCTGAAAAAACTCTCCACCAAAGTCGAGAAAAACATCCGTAACTCCGTCGACGCCTATACGCTCCCAGGCGGCAAGAGAATTTTTCTCCTCGGTGAGGGGCGGCTGGTTAACCTGGCGGCCGCCGAGGGGCATCCGGCATCGGTCATGGACATGAGCTTCGCGACGCAGGCGCTTGCTTCCGAATGGGCGGTGAAGAACAGCCACAATCTCAAGCCGCAAGTATACGAAGTTCCCAAAGCGGTCGAAGATTGGGTGGCGAAGCTGAAATTATCGAGCATGGGAATCAAAATCGATTCACTCACGAAAGAGCAAGAGAAGTACCTCTCGTCCTGGTCTCACGGAACTTAGACTCGTTGGTAAATTCGTAAGGTCAATCTTCAGTGCTTCGGACAGGCGGGCCTCCCGCCCTGTCTTCCCCATGATAAACGCGCCATTCTCCTTGACCTGGAGCGGGCAGTCTGACTAATAATTACTTGACGGTTACCGGGACACAGGAGGACTTATGACTTCCAGTTCGCAATCTGCAGTTCAACGGTTCATCACATCGGCACGTGAGCTTTTCACTCAGGAAAAAGATCCTGCCGAGCGATGGAAAAAGATGACTCCCTTGCTGGAGGCTTTGATCGGCGATCGCTCGATAAAAGAACAGTCAAAGGACTGGCCTGCTTGCCGGCAAGGCGATGAGCGCGCGCAAAATCTGCTTTTTTACGAAGATCCGGAGTATAAGTTCGTCATCAACGGCTTGATAAAGAGCCCAAAGACGCGAACACAGATCCATGACCATGCGCACAACTGGACCCTCTATGGGGTGCTTGACGGTCATGAGTCAATTGAACGGTATGAGCGGCTTGATGATGGCGCAAAATCCGATTACGCCGATATCCGTCAGACGGAGAAAGTAAACGTAGGTCCGGGAAAAGTAGACCTCGTCGGGCCTTTTCAGATTCATGCCGAACAGAGCGGCGAAGAGCGCACGGTTGCGATTATCGTCCGGGCCCAAAAAGCCGGCGGTTTCTTACAGGGACGCTATGATCCGGCGACAAAAAGATATTGGCAAGGCTACGGGCCGGAGCAGATTCCCTACGAGCTCAAGTAATTTGCTGGCCAGGTCGGTGTTGCGGTAAGCTTGAGTAGAGTCTCGCGATCGGCTTTGAAAGCTCCGGACCCGTGAGCACACTCGTTCAACTCCCAACGTTCGTCAGCAGCGGAGATTTAGGTGGCAGACCCAATGAAGGCTGGTAAAAAGCCTCGTATCGCAGTTTTTTCAGGACCGACGGCGACCATCCAAAACAGCGAGCCATTGGTGACGAGCAACAAGGCGCGTGCGAAATATGGTTTATCGCCGCGGAACCAGCCCGATGGTACTCCCCTTCGTTTCGATGTTCTAAGGCCGCAACGGCTCGCTGCGCCAGTGACTGTTTATGTCGAACAATTTAGCGCTCACCCACTGGAACGCGACTCGGCGGAACTCTACGGACCTCCGGACGGCTATCTCGACGCCGCCGGCGCTTTTCATCAAAAGCGCATGAGTCCTGAGGACAAACCGGTTTATGAAGTCACGCTCAAGCCGGAGGACGGCCTTTATCCTTTGCCCTATATGGCGCGACAAGCCAATGGCCAGCCCTGGGAAATGGACGGAACAGATAAAGATGTGCCGGCAGAACTCTGCCGGGTGCCATTTTTCCCCGACGGTGCCAGGCTGTTTGAAGAAATAGATCGTCTTGGCATATCCGAGGAGGGCGTCGGTTGTTTGCTTAGCGGCAAGGCCGAGTTTGACTTCTACCGCGCGCTCCCTTCCGGCGGGTACGCGAAAGGACGAAGCGCCGGCGAGCGCACGGATATGGGAAGCGGCGAGATTGCGCCGGAAATCCGCGGCACGGATTTTTTTCCTTATCGACCGCCGTACTTGCGTCAAGAGCCGCCGATGTCGGCACTCGCACGGGTCACCAACATCGTCCAAGGCGCGCTGAGCAGCGGAAAGTATTCTGGCGCCATTTGGTTGGAGGGAAGCCCATTCGTCGAAGAAACAATTTATTGGCTCAATCTATTGATCGATACGGCGGTGCCTATTGTCGGAAATTCTTCCCAACGGCCGCATGGCGCCATCGGCAATGACGGAGATCGCAACATCGTTGATTCGGTGGATTATATCAGTTCAAGAATTTGGGCTGATGAGTCGGGAAACGATTGCGTCGGCGCCGTGGCTATCCTGGACGAACAGATTTTCACCTCGCGCGACGTGCAAAAAGCCGACGCGCGCCCGGGTGGGTACGTTGCCACGGGCGGTCATGGCGGCATTATCGGCAGGATCGGCCATCCCGGCGCGCCGCAGTTCTCGTTCAAAACGGTCAAGCGGCATACGCACAACTCGTTGGTGAATACGCGACACCTGCCGGATCAGGTTCAGGGTTCCAGAATGCAAGGATCACATATCGGCACCATTGCGGTGCCAATAAAGGATGGGACAAGAAATTTGCTGGCGACAGCAATTCCAAAGGTCACTCTACTCAAGCATGCGCGCTACCTTCCCGAAGACACTGCCGGCAGCGCCGAGCAAGAAGTCGATATTCTCGCGCGAATCGACAGGAACCTGCATACTGCGCCACTGGCTGGTTTTGTCGCCGAAGGCTCAGCGCCTTTTGGTGCGATGAGCAATTCCGTTGATGCGGCCCTCAAACGAGCCACTTTTAGCGGCATGCCAGTGGTTAAAGTCGGCAGGGGCAACGCCAGCGGCTTTGTCGACGCCAAACGAGACCCTTTAGCCATCGCCGGCAATAATCTTACCGCTACTAAAGCGCGGCTGTTGTTGATGGCCTGTCTCCTGAAATTCGGATGCTTGCCGCCGGCAGCGGATGCGGCAAAGCCAAGCGCCGCGGAGCGCGACGCTACCAAAGACAAGCTGAAACAGTACCAGGAGATTTTCGACACTCACTGACGGCTGCTACAGTGATTAGGTGCCCAACAGGCCGAGAAAAAGCCGCCATTCTTATGGATAGCGCGGGACATATTCTTAGCTCGTCCAAGCACCAATAGTAACGGAGAATCGATATGTCAGGCAAACATGGACACAAGCCTTTCGAAGGGCACATGCACGATTATGAGGCTCACATCACCGCCGTCGAAGAGGACTTGGAATACTACCGGGCGAAGCGTTTGGAGCCGCGCATTATTTATCTCATCCGCCGGGGTATCGTTACGTTTTACGATTTGCTAAAGGCGCGCGCCGCGCTCAAACGCGCTAACCAATTCTTCGAGACGAGAAAACCTCAGGGCAAAAATTTGGAAGCTCGGGTGCGTTATCTGGAAGAATGGCTCGACGAGTACGTCAAGGGGATCGCGCTTGTTTCTTCACGCAGCGTCGAAGGCATGGACATGGTAATCGAAGATAACCGCAAGGAGCGCGGCGATTACGATGATTTTTTCAGGATCAAAAAGAAAGAGCATCACGGCACCCTGGAAGAGCGCATGATCAGTTTGGAGCAGGATCTAAAAGATTACCAGGAACTGCTCGAGGTTTTCGTGCAAGCCCTGATCGAGCGGCACTGGGCAACACGACAAGAGTTAGAGCAGCGCTGGAAGCAACTTCATGAGGAGCGGCCCTGGGCCGGCGCGGTCATCGTCGCCAAAGCCTGGACAGATCCGGAATTTAAACAGGCTTTGCTGACGAGCGGAAGGGAAGCGCTCAGGGAAATGGGTGTGCACCAGGGCAAGATCGGCAAGTTGCGCGTTGTGGAAAATACCGAGACTGTTCACAATGTCGTCGTTTGCACTTTATGCTCCTGCTATCCGTACGACATTCTCGGCGATACCCCATGGTGGTATAAGCATGATATCTATAAAGAACGAATTGTGCAGACGCCACGCGCTGTGCTCCAGGAGATGTTCTCGCTAGAGCTTCCTGCCGAACAGGAGATTCGGGTGTGGGACAGCACTTCGGACGTTCGCTATTTTGTTTTGCCAAAGCGACCTGCCGGCACTGAAGGCATGCCGGCGGAGGAACTGGCCAAGCTTGTCACCATCGACAGTTTGATTGGCGCCGGGTTAGCAAAGGAACCTTCCGAGCTAAGCGAAGCGCGGCGGCCCGGAGCAGTGCCGGAGACGCCGAGAGTTCGACCCGATTGACGAGACCTATGAGCGCAAGCGATTGTAAATTTAAAATTGGCGACGCGGTTGTCGTCGCTACGGAAATGGCCCATCGGAACAATCCACGGACGCCCGAATATATCCGCGGCAAACGCGGCGTGATTGGTTTGGTTCACGGTGTTTTAGAAAATCCCAAAGATCATCGCGGCCTGTACGATCCGCTTTACACCGTCAGGTTCGATTTGAGCGCACTCTCTTTGTGCCGCGATCAAGATTCTATCTGGGTTGATGTGCATGAAGAATGGTTGAGTTCTCTTCGGGTCGAAGACAAAAACTAATTGCCAGGATTGATTCGATTTGAACAGGAGGTCACGTGAATACCATTGATGCAGACGGCCACATCGTTGAAAAGGACGCCGATGTCCGAGAACATTTAGCCGAGCCGCATAGCAAGCGCGGCCGTCCTCTGCTCCCGTCCGACGGCATGGATACCGGCATGGGCGGCCTGGTCGGCGGGTTGGAGGACTGCGATGTGCCCACCCGACTCAAAGACATGGACAAGGAAGGCATCGATAGTTCAGTTTTGTTTCCCACGAGCAGCTTTGCTGTCAACGGGTTGATCGAGCGCAATTATGCCGTTGCTTATGCGCGCGCGTACAATGACTTTATCGCCGGAGTGTGCCGACAATCGCCGCGCTTAAAAGGCGTCGCTTTGCTGCCGTTTCAGGATCCCGCAGCGGCTGTCGAAGAGGCAAACCGGGCGATCACTAAGCTCGGGCTATCCGCCATCGCGGTAGCGACTCAGGGAATGAAGGAACACCTCGGCTCGCAAATTTTCTGGCCGATTTATGACGAGCTTCAGCGGCTCAATGTTCCGCTCTGTGTGCATAACCGGCGCGCCGGCCCGGCCGGAGAAATCCGCTTCGACAGCTTCATGTTCATGCATACCATCGGCCGGCCGGTGGAGACGGTGATTCAGTTTGTCGGCCTAATCTACGGTGGCATTCCGGAACGTTTCTCAAAGCTGCGGATCGCTTTTCTTGAATGCGGCGTAGGCTGGATTCCTTATTGGATGGAACGAATGGATGAGGAATGGGAGAAGCGCGGCAAAGTGGAAACGCCCGCATGCAAGCAAAAACCTAGCGAGTACGTAAAGCATGGCAATCTGTTTTTCGCCACCGAGCCCGAAGAAGAGACCCTTCCCTATGTGCTCGAACGAATCGGCGATGATAAGGTCCTTTTTGCTTCCGATTATCCGCACTGGGACGGTATCTTTCCGTATGTCGTATCAACGATTCGCGGCAGGAAGGACATCTCGGAGCAGGCCAAGAATAGAATTTTGGGGGAAAACGCAAAACGTTTTTACGGCTGGCAATAAAGAGGCGGACACCGATCTATTCTTGTGCCGATCTTGTGCTTAGCTAAGTTCTTGTGCCTAGCTAAATGATAGCGCCAGCAAAGTTACGCCCCGGCGAGCTTTATCTCCCAATTTACTCTTTCCGCATAAAACTTTCTTTTCATCGGCTTGCCTTCGATCTCTGAACTAAAACAAGCTCATCAAAGTCGCTGTTTCCATTCCCGCTAGTACAAAAAAGTCTCGCGTCTGGTATACTAGCAAGCGTCAATCACTACTGACCAAATTTTGCCGTATCCATAAATTCGTAACGCTACGTTCGATGCGCGAGTGCTTTCAACGTAGTCAACTCTCAAACGCAACCAGCTACTACGATTCTGATTCACGGAGCAAATAATCAAAATGTCCAAGGCTCAAGTAAAGTCCACTGACTTAGTCGAAGTTCCACCTGGTCCGCCAAAGATCTCGCTATCGGCGGTAGAAATGGGCGCACGTCAGAGAGAAATCTCAGTTTCCGAGTTCTTTACCAAAAACCGTCACTTATTGGGTTTCGACAATCCAAGAAAGGCTCTGCTCACCTGCGTCAAAGAAGCTGTCGACAACGCGCTTGACGCCTGTGAGGAAGCCGGCATCTTACCCGAAGTAATTGTCAGGCTGGAGGTCGCTCCGAATGGCAATGCGGCGCCGCCACCGAGCCAGGCCAATCGATTTCGCATCACCGTGATCGATTACGGGCCGGGTATTGTCCGCCAGCAGGTTCCGAAAATTTTTGCCAAGCTTCTCTACGGGTCCAAATTTCACCGATTGCGCATGAGCCGTGGACAGCAGGGGATCGGCATATCGGCTGCCGGCATGTATGCGCAACTCACCACCGGCAAACCGGTGCAGATCACGTCCCGCATCAGCGCCAAGTCCCCGGCTCATTATTTCGAGGTTCAGATCGATACCAAGAAGAACGAGCCCCGGATTTTTGAGAACAAGAAGATCGCTTGGGAGAACCATCGCGGCACTCAGGTGACGCTCGAAATAGAAGGCCGCTATCAAAAAGGACGGGCTTCGGTGGATGAATATCTAGAGCAGACCGCGATTGCCAACCCGCACGTCGAAGCTCGTTTATCAGACTCCGGAGGGCGAAACTAAAGAGTATCCGCGAACAATTCAGGAGCTGCCGCCACAACCGCGTGAAATCAAGCCGCACCCCTACGGCATCGAGTTCGGAATTTTACTGAGGATGCTGCACGACAGTAAAAGCCAGTCGCTCGCGGGATTTTTGAGCAGCGATTTCAGCCGGGTATCGAGTAATCTCGCTCAGGAGATCTGCAAGACAGCAAAGCTGTCGTCGGGCATTCGTCCGCGAAATGTTCATGGATCCGCCGCCGAGGCTCTTTATAGAGCGATTCAATCGACCAAGATTATGGCGCCGCCCAGCAACTGCATCTCGCCGATCGGTGAAAGGGCGATCCTCCATGGTCTCTATAAGCAAATCAAAGGAGAATTCTACACGGCCGTCACTCGGCCCCCTGCTGTTTATCGGGGCAACCCTTTCTTGATCGAGGCCGGCCTGGCCTATGGCAAGGCGCCCGAACAGGCGCCCGAGAAACCCGAACAGCCTAGGGTTGCACTCGCTGAAGGGGAGCAGCAAGACAACGATAATGAGCTGGCGCGTGTGATCCGTTACGCCAACCGGGTGCCGCTCTTGTATCAGCAGTCCGCCTGCTCGACCTTCAAGGCCGTGCTCGATACCACGTGGCGTAACTACGGCGTTCCTCAATCTCGAGGCGCGCTGCCCGCCGGTCCGATGGTGATCTTCATTCATATGGCGTCAGTTTGGGTCCCTTTCACCAGCGAATCGAAGGAAGCTATCGCCGATTACGACGAGATCCGAAAGGAAATCAAACTGGCTCTGCAAGAGTGCGGTCGGCGGCTCGGAGTATTTCTTAGACGACGCGAGCACGCCAAGAGTGAGTTCCGCCGACGCAATATATTCGAGCTTTATATCGAAGAAGTTGTCGAAGCATGTAATCGTCTCAAGGGCGGAAAGCTGCCCAAAGAAAAACTCAAAGAGCAATTGCAAAAAATTGCCGCCAAACGCACTGGTGGCCAAAAAACAGACGAAGCCCTGGGCCGCAACGTCGGCCCCGAAGGTCTTCCTTTTTCCATTATTGTCACTCCGGAAGGCACAGAAGGAGATGCGCCGGTGATTGCCGGCGACGAGAGGAGCGAACTCGCACCGCCGGAAGAAGCGCGCGAAGACGAACCGTTGGCGGGAGCAGTCGAATCGATTGATAGCGCTGAGTCTCTGGCAAATCTGAGGAAGAAGCCGGCAAAACCGAAACAGCACAGCGGCTCCAAAAATAAAAGCCGTAGAAAACCCAGGACGGCCTCAAAAAAACCGGCGGCGGGCTCGAAGCGCAGCAAGAGATAGGAAAAAACATGGCTCGTAAAAGCATAAAAAGTCATAGCGATGTTGTGGAGAAGAAGCTCGTCGGAGTGGCCGACTCGGTGATTACGGCGGCGCAACGCAGTCAAGATCCGACCCTTTCAATACCCGTGCGCAGCCTCGCCAACGTCAATTTTAACGAGAAACGCGGCATCATCGAGATGGGCCGGCGCAAGCAGGCGCGCTCGTTCTTCAATGTCGGCATGGCGAAGAAATTCATGCAGACAGTGCTCGTTGCCGATGCCTTGGCTGAGCTGCAGCGAGCCAACCTGACCACCTCGCTTCGGGAAATCTATTACCGCACGAAGCATACGATTAAGAACTCTCACGAAAATACATTCGATGGGCAGAACGAATCCGACCCGTTGATCGAGGATCTTGAAGTCACTCTGGAAGCGCTCCGTGAGGAGCTCCATGTACGGGCCGAAAACTCGGGGACCGTTGTGGGACCGCTAGTGCTGGTCGATGACGGCGATCGCGTCGACTGCACCAGGCTTGGCAAGGGCGGTTATTCGGTTCCTTCGATCGTCGAGCCGGAATACATTCAGATCAGCAAATGCACCGCTGATTTTGTCCTGCTTGTCGAGAAAGGCACTCAGTGGAACCGGCTTTCCGAAGACAAGTTCTGGCGCAGGTACAATTGCATCCTGCTGACCGGAAACGGCCAACCACCGCGCGGCGTGCGCCGCTTGGCGCGGCGGCTCCATCAAGAATACAAACTTCCGGTTTACGTTCTCGTAGACAACGACCCATGGGGGTATTACATCTACTCGGTCATCAAGCAGGGCTCGATCAATCTAGCTTTCGAAAGCGAGAGAATGGCCATCCCGAAGGCGAAGTTCATCGGTTTCTCGAGCAGCGACCCCGACCGCTATGGCCTGCCGCGCAATGTTGGGATCAAACTCAACGACAAAGATATCAACCGTGCGCGCGAGCTGCTGAAGTACAAGTGGTTTCAGAAAAAAGAATGGCAGAACGAAATAAAGGGAATGCTCTCTATTGGCCTTAAGTACGAGCTCGATGCCCTCGCCAATAAAGATTTTCAGTATCTGACCAAAACCTATCTGCCGAGAAAGCTCAAGGAGAACGATTGGTTGGACTGACGCCGTGATAACCCCAATCTAGCACGGCGCTTGGGTAGTTGATCGGAATTCGGTGCATATCCGCTAAGGTAGAATCCAACCTACTTCTGTCATGTTGTTGTCGATTGTGGCAAGCGGCGGCATAAGATCCGGCTGGATTCTCTTATCGTCAATGATTTTTTAGGTGTGATATCATGCTCCTCTAAAATCGCTGCGGCGAGTTTGGAGGGACAATGGTTGAATATCTCCTGAAAACTCTTTTGCTACTTGTTGTAGCTGGCTTTGTATTAGGTTGTGCTCACATTAAAGAAGCGGGGCGAACGATCGGTCACACAACTCGGGATGTCACTCGAGAGATTGGTCACGGCACTCGTGACGTTGCCAAAGAAATCGGGCACGGAACACGCGATGCGGCGAATACAGTTGGCGATGGCGTCAAGAAGGTCGTGAAGCCATCAACCGCGCCGGCAGAATACTAAAGCGCTCACGTGCCGAAGCGTACGGTCCATAAGTACCCAAAAAAACTTCCGCTGACGCGCGCCATTATAGCGCTTTGCCGAGCGTGTAAGATTCGATGTCTAATTTGTCGATGATCCCCGATATCGTGAAAAACCGTAACCTGTGACGGCTCGCAAGAGATTACGGTGATCGTACCGGCTAAAATCCTTCAACAAAATTTCTTTGTGTTAGCTCATGGTTTAGGCAATTCGATGCAGCTACTGTCTAGCCAGAGCAAACAGGTGTTATGAACAACTTATTCACATGGCCTTGTGGATAAGCCAGGATTTATAAACTATCGCGGCGATTTTTTTCTTGCCCGTTCTGGTATTGCTCTGTAACCTTCGTTTTTACTCTTCACACACTGAGAATTTAATCAACTATCATCAAGCGCGTTTACCGCGCATTGCAAGGAGATAATTAATGGAGTTTACTTGCCGTCGCTGCAATCACATTACAAAGCAAAAACTCTATCGCGTAATCACGGAAGAGGCGGGCGTTGTTCTGCTCAATATGGTTGTGTGCTCTTCATGCGCGCGGCTAGCCAAAAGGTTGGGACTTCCAGCAGTGAAGATAGAAACCGCAAAAAGAATCACTAAGACGAAGGATCAGCCGCCGCCAAACCGGAGGCAAACTGCTCGACCGCGGCCGTCCATTCTCTAAGCTGAACTCGATTTCAACGGGAGATGAATCCTACTCTCGGAATCCCGCTTGCTCTACTCCTGATTTTATGCGCGTGCCGCGGCGAGCGATTTGATACGATCCGCAACGTCGGGTCGGCAGGGGAGACAATCATCTGTTTCGGTGACAGTCTCACGGAAGGGGTCGGCGCCGAACCAGGGGAGGAGTATCCGACTATATTGTCGCGGCTGTTGGGAATGCGGGTGCTGAACGCCGGCCATCGTGGCGATACGACTGCGCGAGCGCTACAACGAGTCCGTACTTCGGTTGTGGACAAGAATCCGCGGCTGGTGATTTTGCTGTTGGGTGGAAATGATTTTTTACGTCAGGTACCCGCGCGCGAGACTCGAGAGAATCTAAAGGAAATCGTCCGGCGAATACAGGGTCATGGCGCGATGGTGGCAATCGCTGGCATTAAGTTCGGTTTCTTTACTGATGAATACGGTCCGATCTTTGAGGAAACCGCGGCGGAGTTCGGCGCAATCTATATTCCACAGGTGATGAAAGGAATTTTCAATGACACGAAACTCAGAAGTGATCAGATTCACCCTAACAGCGCCGGTTATCGTCTAATCGCCGAGCGTATCGCCGAAAAGATCAAACCGCTGTTGATTGAAGCTGACCGTTTAAGAGGCCGTTTATAACTGCGATCGATCGGCAGGGCCTTAGATGTGAGTGACGGCAGCCGATGCTGCCTCGGACGCTGACCGCTGATCCCAGCCTGCTTTCTTCAGCGCTTGCTCGGGGAGCTGCAGGCCAGTTATAGGATTCGACTTGATCGGCGATCGTGCAAGCTCATCGAGAGCTCGGTGACAGACGCACCCGTAGAGTTCACCCACACTGAATTCCCAAGGATTAGATGAGCTAGCCTGGTTACTCAAATACCAAGTATTTAATCCATCGGGCAACGAATCGAGCAGCTCGGTTGCTTTAGGGGCCACTTCTGAATTCGACATGTTCATCCCTCCAACCTTCGGGTTGCCAGCGACTTAACTATCGAGATTTGTCGGATCCCTCCCATCACGACCTGAAAATAGCTTCAGAACCGGCGCATCGCTTTTCGGGCGTGTGTTCACACCGTCACCTTCCGGCCTTCGGTGCCACTGCCGGGCGGCTTGTCGGGCGAGCGTCACATCGCGGATCGTCCGTCGCACGGTTGTCTCTTGCGCCTTCCCGCTCACGTCGGCCAGCTGGTAGTAAACCTGTTCGTAGTTGTCCGCCATCACTTCGGCGGTAAAGCGTCTTTCAAATTCGTCGCGGCATGTCCGGCGCGGGATATCACGGACCTTTTGTACTGCCTCAACCAGATCGTCGATAGAGGATTCGATAAACCCGCTGATCCCGTGACGGAGAACCTCAGGCACAGACCCACATGGCCTGGCAATGACGGGAGTGCCACAAGCAAGTGCCTCGATCATCACCAGCCCAAAAGGTTCGGGCCAATCAACGGGGAACAGCAAAGCGAGCGCTCCGCCCAGGAATTCCTGCTTCTGTGCCTCATTTATTTCACCGATGAACTCTACCCCGGAGGTGGACAGCAACGGCCTTATAACAGTATCGAAATATTCGCGATCAGCCCGATCGATCTTCGCTGCGATCTTAAGTGGTATTCCTGAGCGACGGGCAATCTCGATGGCCAGGTCCGGCCGCTTCTCCGGAGAAAGCCTCCCCAGGAAGGCCAGATACTTGCCTGGTTCGGACCGAAACTTTAGCAGATTGCGTGGCAGGCCATGATAGACAGTGCCGACCCAGTTCATCTCAGGGAGCGGCCGGCGCTGATCGTGGCTGATCGAGATAACCGGCTGATCTTTATAATGACGGTAGATCGGCAAAAACTCCTTGAGGTCCAGTCGGCCATGCATGGTTGACACGGTCGGTACCTGGGCAAATTGTGCCAAAGGAAAACTGAGGCAGTCGACATGCGAATGAATTATGTCGAAACGAGCGGCCTGGTCGTACACATCGCTGAGCATCGGTAAATGGAACATCGCGCCGAGATCATCGAGTCCGCTAAGTCTGAGCGATTTTGGAACTCCGGCCCATAGAGGCACATTGACGGTCGAATCGCCGGCGGCAAAAAGGGTAACTTGATGTCCCCGGCGCGCAAGCTCTTCAACCAGATAGGCGACAATGCGTTCCGTACCGCCATAAAGTTTGGGCGGCACGCTCTCATATAGGGGTGCTATCTGCGCGATACGAAGAGGTCTGCCTGATGGAGGATAAACTGGGGCGAGCGTCTTCTCATGTTTCACTAATGCCATGTTTCACCTCTGAAAAAACGCGTGTTTTTGTTGTCGCTGAGCCGGGACGACGTAAATATAATCCGCAAATTCCGATTGGCAAGGGTCTAACGCCAAACTTTCATTGAGTGACGCGTAACACGTCGCCAGCATGGGATGTTCATCGGTTTCATGAGCATCAATCATCGGGACCTAATTCGATTGCCGCATGGCAGGTCAGCTCGATTCCTGCCGTGAAGGACGTCCAAAAAAATCGACCAGGCCAGGCAGGAGCGTTGCGTTGCCATATCTAACCAAGCCGCGTAAATTCTTAGTTTAAGTTTAAATAAACACTCAACAGGAGATCTGGTTCGCTGATTTCCTTCGATATCTGCAATAACGGTCGTGCCCCTCAATCCTTCTCCCTCAGAGAGTCAGCGCGCGATTCCGGCTAGATGTCCAGTTAATCGGTTCCTATTCATATACTTTGATGTCGGCGACACATCTATCCGCCAGATTGCAGCGGCTCGCGCTGATCAATGTTTGTCTCGGGCAGTTCATGACCGCGCTCGACTCGCGTTCAATCATCGTTGCGCTGCCGACCATTTCGATTCATTTCGATAGCTCGATGGCGGTGGTCCAGTGGATCCCTCTGGCTTATCAGCTGACTATCATTGGCTTTGTGCTGAGCTTGGCTCGCCTGGGCGACATAAGGGGTCGCAAAAAAATCTATGGATCCGGATTTCTGCTACTCGCGCTGGGATCTGTGTGTTCGGGTCTAAGCACCGGCTTATGGCAGATAATCGCATTCAGGGTGTTGGCCGGGATTGGCGGGGCTATGGTCTTGGCCAATGGCAGGGCCATCCTATCGATTGTCTATGCACAACAAGAGAGAGGCCGAGCCCTAGGGTTCGCCTCGATGGCCTTTCACTTGGGCTACATCAGCGGCCCTTCAGTTGCGGGAGTTCTCATCGATACGGTGGGCTGGCGTTGGATTTTTTTTCTGAACCTACCGGTGGCTCTGGCGGCAGCTTACATGGCTTGGAAGGTGCTGCCGGAAACCCCGCTGCAACGACAAATCCATGCCCTAGATCTGCCCGGTATGCTCACATTGTTCGCAACGGCGGTGACGCTCATTTTGGGCTTGCAGCAGATTGCCAAGTCCGGAGTCACCTGGGTCTCGCTAGTAATCTTTCCAGTTGCCGCGATATCTGCCGTATTGCTGGTCCGCTTTGAACGCAAAAGTCCTGCCCCCTTGCTCGATCTGTCGCTCTTCAGGATACGAGTGCTCACCGCTGGGGTTCTGAGCCACCTCTTCGTCGTGATCTCCCACAGTTCGACATTCTTCCTGTTGCCATTTTACCTGCAGGGAATTTTGCACTTTTCTCCCACCCAAGTCGGCCTCACGGTTATTTTCTTTTCTCTGGTGATCGTCTTTCTCGCGCCGCTTGGCGGCTGGTTGGGAGACCGCCTAGGCTCGCGATTGCTCTGCACGACCGGATCCGCCTTGAGTCTGATCAGTATGCTTGGATTTTCCCGATTAGGAGCAGATTCGAACTACATTTCCGTGATGATTCCCCTGATGATCCTGGGCGTAGGCTGGTCGATTTTTCAGGCGCCCAACCTAAGCGCGATTTTTAGCGCGGTGGAGCCTCGTTACGTCGGAGCAGTGAGCGGGATATCGTTAACTAGTGCCAACATCGCCAATGCCGTGGGCGTTGCGATTGGCAGCGTGTTGTTTTTGCGCTGGCTTAATCATTATGGGCTGGATCAGTCGGGCGTGCCGCCCTACACGCAATGGGGAGAAAACCCGGCAGTCTTTATCAGGGCATTTCAAAATTCCTGGCTGCTTATTGCTGGGCTAACGGTGATTGCAATCGTGGCTTCGTCTATGCGCGGGGTCGACAAGCGGCAGGGGCAAGGTTCTTAGTCGACATTAATATCTAGTAGCTCGAAGTTTCTACGCGTTTGGCGCGATTCCATTGTCCGACTCAGAAGGATGACGTTGAACTTTTGAACTCTTGAACAAAACTATTTATGGCGCAAAGGAGGTTGAAAGTTTAGCTTGCGGGCAACTCACCTTCTGTACCCACCGACCAGCGCTCGTCTGCCGCCGTCCCAGAAAGATTGCACATCCCTGAAGCCTGCGTCTCGTAGCCACGCGAGTTGGTCTTCTTTTGAAGAAGCCATTCGATCGAAATTCAGAAAGAGACCACCGGTTTTGACCAACAAAAACGTTTCCGCGTAGATCGATTTGATGATCTCCGGTGATCGCACATTATGGATGGCTATGGCCGATACGACCGCATCGAAAGTCCCTTTTATCTTTTGACGCCAACCGGGCTTGCTGAAATCACAAAGGACATAGTCGAAGCGTCCCGTAAGATGTTTCATGCGCTTGCGACCGAGCTTTGCCATCTCTTCGGATCCGTCTTGGCAGAGCGCTGTGGAGTTGGGAAAATGCTTGAGCAAGAATTGGGTTAATGCGCCGTAGCCCGCGCCCAAATCCAATATTGTGAGAGCCGCCTGCGAATCGTCAGACAGAGTTCTCGCGATCAAGCGAAAGACCTCCTCCCGTTCTACCTCCCGTTTATCTTGACCCTCTGCCCATTGATTAACGTATTGTTGAGAACTCCAGTCATGATGATCCCAAGGGTCAACTAACTTTGCCATCGCGGGTCTCCTTCAAGATCGCCTCGCAATTTACGTTGACAATGCCGTGGGCAGGCTAGTCAAAAGAGCATTGTCGGCCTAACACTAACTATGCCGTTTAACCCAGTCCAGGATGGCCACATTGGTTTCTTCCGGCGCTTGCCAGAAAAAGCCGTGCGACTGGCCGTGTAAGATTTTCATCACCGCACCGGGAATACGATCCGCAAGTACCTGGGATTGCGCCACGTGATTACTGCCACTCCTATCAGCATCGCCAATCAGCACTAATGTCGGCGCCTTCACGTCACCCAAACGATGCGTGCCCTCGAAATTGTGGCGCGCCATACAGAGGTGAATAAACTCCGGTAGCTTCGCATGAGTTGCCCATGCCAATCTGTAGAACTCTTCGACTTTGTCGCGGTTGTGCCTGCGGTAGTCTTCGGTAAAGAACGTGTCTGATTCACAGATTTCATTGTAAATAAACCTTTCGAAACCCAGTTCAACCATTTCGAGAACCAGCCGATGCGGCAGACCGGGAATGCAATCAGCACCCGGCCGCGCTGCCGGACCTGAACCGCTCGCAGCCATGATCAGACTTTTCACCCGACCCGGAAAGTTCTCTGTCATTGATAAGGCGATCCTGCCGCCCATGGAGTGACCCAAAAGGTGCGCGCTGGGAATTTCCAGATGATCCATTAAGGCCACTATGTCCACGGCCATTTGCTCGATTGTAAAAACCTCTTGCGTCGCAATGGATCGACCGCAACCGCGTGGATCAAAGAGAATCAAATTCAAAGAATGCGCCAGCGACATTTGTGACGGCTTCCAAACATCGCTGGAATAAGCCGTTGATGGCACCAAAACCAACGGCTCGCCTTGACCGTGCGCTTCGTAGTAAAGATCAACACCGCTCGGCAGTTTCACGTTCGGCATAAAACTTGATCCTTTCAAATCGACGAAACAATGAACGCTTATAAGAACATGACGTCCCAGATCTCGACGGTTGCTCGACGGTAATGGTTGACGTGGATGCCTCCTCTGAGTCTCCGGTGCGATAGAGCTTGCGAGATGCCGCTACCTTGCAGACGCTGGCTTGTAGAAGCCTTCCTTCTCCAACTGACTCACGAACCGCGTGTCTAGAAAATCATCAGGCTTCGCTTGTTTTCCCTTTGCTTCCGTCGAGGCCAATTCACTGATGATAGTTTCGAGGCCTTTTTTCGTCGCATAGGGAACTGTCTCGATGTAGCTCCGCGCTTCGCCATAAGTCGCTTCCAAAATATCCGGATCTTTGATCCGCGCATACTTTTGAATCGCTCTTATTCCGACCGCCTTGTTGGCTTTGAGCAATTGGACTCCTTCGCTATAACCCCGGATTAGACGCCGCGTTAGGTCCTCATTCGCCTTTACGAAAGTACGGGTGGAACCGATCGCGACGGAGACGTATTCGGGCCCCTCCTTGGTAAGATCAATCAGTTCGTTGAGCCCGGCTTTACGCGCGCGAAAATTCGTTGGTGGTGATAAAGCGCCGGCCTCGATCTGACCAGCCATGATCGCGGTCAGAATATTGGGCACATCGACTAGCTGAAGTAACTGATACTCTTCCGGCCTGAGGCCCATTTTTGACATTGTCCAGAGGGTTACGCTATGTGTCGAGGATCCCAAGCGTGTGATACCAATCTTTTTCCCTCTGAGCTCGGCAAAGTTTTTAATCTCCGGGCGCGACATAAAAGAAAACACCAACCGATTAGCGACGCCGGCAAGAATGACGACGTCGATTCCCTTCAATCCCGCCTGCACCGAATTACGGCCATCCATGTAAGTAAACGCAATCTCGCCGGCGAGCATTGTCTGAATTGCCCGCGACGTCGAAGGAATATGCACCAGCTCCGCTTCGACTCCGTTCTTTTTAAAAAGTCCCTCTTCCTGCGCTACCCAGGTGCCGGCCATGTTGCTGGCAAACGAAGTCCAGGCAATCCGCGTCTTCATTTGCGCGGCCAAATTTGCAGGAATTGCCGTTGCGATCACCAATGCCACTGCGATATTGAATTGGATCTTCACGTTCGGAGCCTCGCGCTGTTTCGATGAGAATGGCAGCTCAATATCATGAACCTTCTCGACCGTCGAGACCAAGTATCAAGGGCGGAATCGATAGCGCTGCAAGCGCGCTCTATAGACTATCGAAATGTTCACTGATCGTTGTATGATCGCAAGAGCCAAATGTCCGTAAACTGGTGAGTGTAGACCCGTTGATACCGGCAAAAAAGGAGCTCAGCATGAAACAGCTCGTCAGCGCTCTTCTAGTTATCCTCTTCCATACGTCTACGGTATTTGCCGCCGACAGAATGCGCATCGCCTATAGCTCAATCAGCGGCGCCTACATCGGCATCTGGGCCGCTCGTGAAGCCGGTTTCTTCGCCAAGGAAAATTTAGATGATCAGATTATCTTCATTCCCAGCGCGACGCAGCTTTCTCAGGTGATAGTTGCCGGCGACGTGGACATCGCCTCGTTGGGTGGTGGGCCGATCATGGCGGCCGCAATCGGCGGCGCCGATATGAAGATCATCGGTAACAATGTGAACAAGATGATCTTTTCGATTCATACCAAGCCTGAAGTGAAGAGTATTCAGGAACTACGCGGCAAACGCATCGGTGTGACGCGATTCGGTTCGAGCTCCGACGTTTCTGCCCGCTACGCGTTGCGAAAACACAACCTCGACCCGCAAAAGGACGTAATCCTTCTTCAGCTGGGTTCCATGACCTCGATCTTCGGGGCTTTGAAGTCAGGCGCTATCGAGGCGGCCTTGGTTTCGCCGCCGACACAGTTTCTTTCCGAGAGTTTAGGTTTTAAAGAACTGGTAAGCGTCACGGATATGGACTACGCCTATCCGAATCCAGCTATGGCAGTGCCAGGGGCGTTGATCCGCAACAAACCCGATTCCATTGACCGCTTCATGCGCGCTTATGTGAGAGGAGTACACCGCGTGAGAACCGCTCGTGAGTTTGCTATCAAAACGCTGGCTAAGTACACCACCGTCACGGACCCGGTGTTACTCGGGAAAACCTACGACTTTTACGTCGGCAAAGTGGTCGAGCCGGCGCCTTACGTCAACATGACAGGTCTGCAAAACGCTCTGGACGATCTGGCGCGTTCGGTACCGGCGGCGAAAACCGCCAAGCCCGAACAGTTTGTTGACATGAGTTTTCTCGAAAGGGTGGAAAAGAGCGGGCAGCTCAAAGAGCTCTACAAGAAATAAGCCGTTCGCTCGATTTCTCGACATTGAAAGTGGTTACCGATTCCAGAAACACACTACTCATTCACCCCATGATCGGCAGCCGATGGCAGATTTCAGATCAGTAGATTATAAAGCGCCGGGCATTTTCGCCGAGGAGCGCCGCCTTTTCATTGCTGGTGCGCGCTTCGGATCTTTGATCGCCTGAACTCGGCCCCAGTCCATGTCGCTATGCGGATAGTCGCTGGCATACATGAACCGTTTGCTGCCGAGCTGATCGATGATCGAGAGCAGGTTCTCATCGCGTTCAAAGCCGCTCAAGATTCTGCCCTCAAGAATATCGTCATCAGGTTCATGGACAGTGCCGGGCAATTCGTAGGGTTCTCATCCCCAGTCGCTCTCTTTACAGTCGGTGCGCGGCTCGAGAACATGCTCGATATGTTTTCCGACCCACCAATTCCAATAAGGCAACCAAGCCAAGGCGATCCGCTCGACTGGCACTGCTCTGAGCTGAGCGATGGTTCCGACAAAAACGCGTTTGCAGGTTTGTGTTGCCGTGTGATGGCGCAGCGCTGTGAAAGTCCGGATTGTGTTTTGACTATCGCCGAAAGATCTGTCGATACTCTTCTTTCTTTTTTGAGTATTGATCCGCCGTCATGGAGACCACTTGGACAAACCTACCGGCGACTTGCTCCGCGCCCTCGATGGGCGGATAAATGCCCGGGCGATTGACGAACTCACCCACATTGGCCATTATCTCCGAGCTCTCCTGGCCGAGGAAATAGTCGACGAAAAGCCTTGCCGAATTGGGATGCGGCGCTTTGTTGGTAAGACCGATGTAATTGCCGTCGCCCAGATATACAGGAAGTCCTTTCACGTAATCCATCGGTGCGCCTTTTCGATTCCACAGATGAACATACTTCACGTAAGCAACACCCAAGGGCACTTCTCCCGAGGCGATGCGCTCGCCGACCGGCACCATTGAATCCAGCATAAGCGGCTCCAAAGCGGCGAGCTTTTTTATCCACTCATTGGCTTTCTGAGTTGAGCCGAAGACGAAATGGAGACTTGAGAGCCAGTCGATAGTGGTGTCGTGGAGAGTCGGATTCCCCATCGCAATCTTCCCTTTCCACTTTGGGCTGACGATATCCTCGTAAGATTTTGGCGCATCCTCCGGCTTAATCATGTTTTTGTTGTAGATGAAGCCGATGATCACGCTGCGATAGTTGGGGCCAAAGAAGTCGTCGATCAATTTCTTGTCATACTCTTTCGCCGACGGTGACACGTAACGAGCCAAGAGTCCTTTCTCTTTGTTTATGAACTTCATTGGCTCCGCTGTCGTGTAAACGACATCCGAGCTCATTTTACCGGTGCGGTGCTCGGTCGTGATTCGATCAATGATCACTGTCGACGAGCCGCGGAAGTAGTTGGTCTTAATGCCATACTTCGCCTCGAATCCCTTGTTGATGGCCGCGGCGACGTCATTTTCGAGCGATCCGAAAACGGTGACCTCGGCTTCTTTCTTGGCGTCCTGGATCAGATCTGGAGTTTGCGCGCAGGTTGGTTCAGCGAATATCATCAACAACGCCACGAGCAAAAATAATCGAGTCATGCCAAAGCACGCTGTTCGATAGGATTTCATGATCTCCTCCGTTGCGCTTTGGCCAGCGCTTCGAAAATCAAGAATCAGAAGCCACAAAGAGCACGCGATCGGCCGGCAAATCCAATGGCAACCGGTCCCAGCTGTCGCCCTGATCCAGGCTCACCAGTATGTCCCCATGTCCTTTCTGGGTGGCGTCTGCCGAGCGGCCGCGCGAGACCGCGCCGAGACCGGCATAAACGATAGACGGATCTTCCGGATGTTGCGCCAATGCCCAGACCATCTGCTGCATGTTTTCCGGCAGCCACTTTCCCACCCCGACACGCTCCCAACTCTCGGCAAAATCGCGGCTACGAAAAACCGCGCCCTGAGCGCGCTCCGGGCGATCCCAATAACCAGGCGACTTGTCTGCCGTGGCCACCAGCATTGCCGGCGTGGCGCCGGGCAAAAAAACAAAATCGTGGAAGTAGTCGCGCGAGAATCCCGTCTCGGCGCGCTGCCAACCCTGGCCCGGATCGCTACTTTTAAAAAATCCTCGAGCGGTAGCGACGAAATAGAGATCTTTGCGGCTGGGCGCACTACTGATGTGATGGACATCCAAATAGTCAATGCCACCGCTGACATCCTGCCAGGTCTTGCCTCGGTCAAAGCTGCGGATGATCCCGCCATGTTCCAAGCAGACGTGGAGAATTTTAGGATCATCGGGGTGGACGAATATGTGGCGTACATGCTCTCTGTGCGGCGGCCGCGGATAGCTCCATTTGGCTTTGACTTGTGAAGGCAGATCCTGAACGCCCGTCAATTCCTCCCAGCTCTCGCCGCCATCCTCGCTGCGGTAAAGGTGAATCGGTTCGATACCCACATAGATGACTTGATCATCCGTGGGATCGACGGTTACGGCGCGGACGTTGCCTTCGAACACCCGGCACCAACTCTTACCGGCATCTTGGGTGCGATAGAGACCGTCTTGAGTGACACCGAGATAGACGACGTTGGGTCGACTGCGGAGCCCGTCTATGGAATCGATGGTGCCGGTCTCGAAAAAAACGGCGATACGATTCCAGGAAGAATTTTTGGAACGCCAGACGAACAATCCCTCTTGGGTACCGGCATAAATTCGAACTGGACTTGGCATGACAAGACTCCTTTCCGACCCCAATTCGCTGCGGCCACTTATCGGTTATCCGATTATTCGCCCCTCCCACAAAACTCCACTACTCCAGTCCACCATAACTCCAGCGCCCTCACTCTTCCGCCAATTCTTTGACCGCGGCCAGTACTTCGCTGTAGGTGCCGCACCGGCAAAGATTCCCCGACAGATAATCACGTGCCTGTTCTTCGCTGGGATGAGGATTATCCGCAAGCAGTCCCTTCACTGCCATGATCATGCCCGGCGTGCAGTATCCGCACTGAAAAGCTTGATGTTTGAGAAATGCCCTCTGCACCGGGTCGAGTTCGCCGCTGTGCGACAAACCTTCGATGGTAGTTACCTTCTTGCCCTCGGCATTGCTGGCGAGCATGAGACAGGAGCTCACCGGCCGGCCATCGACCAGTACGGTGCAGGAACCACAGACTCCCACGCCACAGCCTTCCACGGAACCCTGAAGCGACAGATTCTCGCGTAGGAACTCCAACAGCGTCTGATTCGGTCTAACGGCGACCTCTTGCTGTGATCCATTGATCGTGGTCAAGATGGTAATCGTCACTTAGCTTCGCTCCTTGCCTGCATTAAGCATCGCGATAATCTTGTCCGGCTTGATCGGTAAGTCTCTTATCCGAATGCCGCCCAGCGCATTGGCGATGGCATTGCCGATGGCCGGTGCTACCGACGGCAACGCTGCTTCTCCCATTCCCTTGGCACCGAAGGGACCCTCGGGGTGGGGCGTTTCCACCAACACCGAATGAAACTCCAGCGGATGATCTTCCATTGACGGCAGCATGTACTCTAAGAAGTTACTATTGATCGGCTGGCCGTTGTCATAGAGCATTTCTTCAAAGAGCGCCGAGCCCATTCCCGACAACATCGACCCTTCGTTCTGCAACCCGCACTGTTTGGGATGGACTGCTTTGCCCACGTCCACCGCCGTCACGATATTGAGGACACGTACCTTGCCTGTTTCGATATCGACTTCGACTTCAACGCCGCAGGCGGAGAAGAACCAGAATGCCGCAGCCTTTCCCTTTCCGGTCTTGGGGTTCAAACCCCCTTCGCTCTTAAAACAATACCCGCCGAAGATACTGCCGACCGACGATCCAAAACGCGCCTTGAAGATGTCCGTGATCGACAGGCGTTTATCGGGAACGCCGCGCACCGACACGGCGCCTCCGCGTAATTCTAAATCCTCGATTCGCGCCTCGAGTTTCTTCGCCCCGACTTCGAGCAACTGATTTCTGATCTCGCGCGCCGCTTTCTGCGCCGCCTGCCCCATATGAAAGGTCGTGCGGCTTGAGCTCGTCGACTTATCGTAGGGCGTAATGTCGGTATCGGGCAAGCTCACGGAGACGTTCTCAAACGGCAACCCCAACTCGTCGCCGACGATTTGCGCCAGCGAAGTCAATGCCCCCTGCCCCATATCGACGCTGCTGGTAAGAAGAATAGCTGAACCGTCGGCGTTCAGACGCACATTTGCCGACGACGTCGTCGGCGTGGTCGTGCTTTTGATCGTAACCGCAAGCCCTTTGCCGCGGACCAGGTTGTTTCCATCCGCTGGCGATGACTGTTCCTCCTTTCCATTCCAGCCGATCGCTGCAGCGGCGCGCTCCAAACAATCGGTGATGCCGACAGAAACCAGCTTTTCGCCGGTGACGAATACATCACCCTCTTTAACGAGGTGTTTCAGGCGCAACGCCAGTGGATCGAGACCAAGCCGCCGCGCGATGTCGTCCATCTCGGATTCGTAAGCCCAACAGACATGAGAAACGCCGACGCCGCGAAAGGGTCCGGTGGGCGGCAAATTCGTGTACACAGAGTACGTTGACAGACTCCGGTTGGGAATATTGTAGGGACCGCTCGAGACATAACAGCCGGTTTTGGCGTTGACCGGGCCGTTGAGCGCATAAGCGCCGATTTCATAAAAGACCTCGACCTGACGCGCGACGATGGCACCGTCGCGTTTTACTCCGGTTTTGATTTTCACCAGCGCGCCGTAGCGTCTGCCGGTGAGAAAGACCTCGTC
This sequence comes from uncultured delta proteobacterium, assembly GCA_963745835.1. Taxonomy (GTDB): domain Bacteria; phylum Desulfobacterota; class Binatia; order UBA9968; family UBA9968; genus WHTF01. The sequence continues at coordinate 328,180 of CAVUZH010000019.1, read as the reverse complement.
CCTGGTCAAAACCCACTGCACCGGGCGGCGCGCCTTGCGTGCGAGTAGCGCCAGAGCGGGCTCCAGCCTCGCATGGGTCTTGCCGCCATACCCGCCACCGAGAATGGGAACGATCACGCGCACTTTATTTTCCGGCAAATTAAAAATATGCGCCAGCTGCTCCTGCACGCCGGAGGGATTTTGCGAGGCCGAATGGACCACCAACTTGCCGCTCGGCTCCCAGTAGGCAGTGGCCGCATGGGGCTCTATATGACCGTGCTGCACAGGCGGCAGCAGGTATGTATTCTCAAAGATCTCTTCGGCTTCTTGAAACCCTTTTTGGATGTCGCCGTCTGCTACGCGGTACACGCTGCATACGTTGCCACCCAACTCGAAATTGAATTCCTCGCGGTGCACGCCGGCGTTGGTCTCATTGCGCTGCGTGTGCAGCACCGGCGCGCCAGGCTTCGCGGCTTCGAGAAGATCGAACACCGCCGGCAACTCTTGGTAGTCCACTTCGATCAAATCCAGCGCCTCTTCGGCAATCTCGCGGCTTTCCGCGGCGATGAGCGCGACGACTTCACCGACATGGCGCACGCGATCGGTAGCGACTACGGGTTGATCGTCGACCACCGGTCCAAAATAGGGATTTAAACCGGTTAGGTCATCGTGAGTGATGACAGCCACAACGCCGGGATACTTTTGCGCCTTGTTCGCGTCTACGCGCAAAAGCTTTGCGTGGGGGAATGGGCTGCGCAGCGCTTTGGCATAGAGCATGCGCGGCAGCACGAGGTCGGGCGCATAGTTCACCGCACCCGTGACCTTGGCCAAACCTCCTGCCATCGTGACATCTGTACCGACCAGAGCCATCGTTCTCTTCTCACATCTGCGCGGCCGCGATTAGCGTTCGGCGAACCAGCACATGAACCAAGTGGCGCTTGTAATCGGCGGTCCCACGCAAGTCATCGATCGGATCAGCGTTACGGCTGGCATCTTTGGCGATGCGCTCGATCATCTCCGGTGTAAGCCGCTCTCCGCGCGCCATTGATTCGCCGCTTTGCACGCGCAGCGGTTTCGGCGACACCGCCCCAATAACCAAACGAAGTTCACGGCAAACGCCCTCGTCCATTCTCGTTAAGGCGGCAATTCCGACGCAGGGCCTCTCTTCCGAGGAGCCGGTAGTAAATTTGGCGTAGGTTCCATGAAGATGGCGCGCCGGCGGAACGATCACTGCAGAGATCAATTCTCCCGGTTCGATCGCGGTCTCGTAACTGCCTTTGAAGAATTCGGACAATTTCATCTGGCGCATTCCGTTGCGACTTAAAAGTTCGACGACGGCCTCCAGCGCCACCAGAACCGTGGGCGGATCGGATTGATAATCGCCGTGCGCCAAATTACCGCCTATAGTAGCCATGTTGCGAATGCGAATGTTCGCAACTACATGGCACGCTTCAGCAAGCACCGTATAGTGTTGCCTTACTATGGGCGACGCTTCGATATCCAAGATTGTCGTCAGCGCGCCAATACGCAGCCCGGTTTGTGCGTCGTAGGTGATGTCGCTGGCGGCTTGGATTTTCTTCAAATTGATAAGCGTCTTGGGAACGAAGATGCCATGTTTGATCATAGTCAAAAGCGCCGTGCCGCCGGCGATAGCTATGGCATCGTTGTTGTTGGCGATGAGACCGCAAGCGTCCTCGAGGCTGGTTGGTTCTACTAAATCGAATCGTCGCATTGCCTGCCTTGATGATCTTGAAGAGGACATCACTGTAGGTCGTGAAAAACGCTACCTATCACAGAGTCAAGCAGTGTCAAGCATCTTCGTTGACGCGCAGCTCCAGCGGGTGTTATGAACGAAGCAGCTAACAATGACCTATCACGAAGACAACTTAAGACAGAGGTTTGACCATGCTCAAGATCGATGCCGATGCCCACGTCCTTGAAACGGAAAAAACTTGGGAATATATGGAAGGCCCTGAGCGTAAGTTTAGACCCCAGGTCGTCAGTTCCAACGATGGTTCCTCAGATGACGAGTATTGGTTGGTCGACGGCACGCTGCGGCTCAAATCGCGCAATGTCGGCAAGAACACGCCGATGGCTTCGCGGGAATTGCGCGATGTCACTGCCCGTCTCAAGCACATCGACGAGCTCGGCGTCGACATTCAAATCATTTTTCCGACGATTTTTATTATTCCGCTCACGCCTCGGTCGGAAATCGATTTCGCGCTATGCCGCAGCTACAACCGCTGGATGGCGGATATCTGGCGGCAGGCAAAAGATCGGCTGCGCTGGGTGGCGGTGTTGCCGCTGCTCAGTATCGACAAAGTTTATGACGAAGCAAGATTCGCGAAAGAGAACGGCGCGGTCGGCATATTTCTACGCGGATCGGAATGCGATCTGCTGCTGAGCGACTCCTACTTTTTCCCCCTCTATGACGCGGCCAGCCGCTTGGACTTGCCCATTTGCATTCATTCCGCCACTGGAAGTCCGATCTTATTCAACTACTTCAAATACGAAACCATCGGCTTTTCGAAGTTCAAGCTGGTACTGGTGGGTGCGTTTCACAACCTGATCATGGACGGAATCCCCGAACGTTTTCCAAGACTGAAGGTGGCCTTTCTCGAAGTCAGCGCGCAGTGGCTCCCCTACGTGCTAACCGATCTCGCCAAGCGCTACCACCTCCAGGGCAGAGAATTGAATAAGAAAGACTTGCTGCGCGCGAGCCGCTTCTATGTCGGCTGCGAGACCAGCGATGATCTTCCATACATCATTGGTCATGCCGGAGAAGACAATCTGGTGGTCGGTACTGATTACGGCCATGCCGATAGCGCCACCGAGCTCCTGGCGCTACGTGGTGTGTTGGACGATACCCGGTTAAGCGGCTCGATCGCTAAAAAGATAGTCAGTGACAACGCCCGGGCACTCTACGGGTTGTGATCGGTCGAAATGCGAGCCTGCGAAGTGACAAATTAAAATACAACAGCAAAGCAGAGAGACATAGAATGCATACAGAGTTCTTCTCTAAGAACCTTTTTTCCGTGCCCTCTGCGGCTCCGCGGTAAATTCTCCGATGCGAATCGGGACAGGCATGCGCCGTCATAGGTAATCTGCATGATAGACGAATCCACATAATGAAACTTCTCATCACCGGCGGAGCCGGCAAAGTTGGCCGATGGCTCGTCCGCGAGCTGCTCAATAATCCCAGTTACGAACTCACCGTGTTCGACCGCACACCCGGACCGGAACATGGCATAGTCAAGTATTTAGTCGGAGACATCCAAGATCTCGGCCAAGTCATCGAGGCTATGGCAGGCGCCGAAGCCGTCATTCACCTTGCGGCCATTCACAATCCTAACATCGCGACTACCACCGTGACCTATCAAACCAACGTCGTCGGCACGTTCAACGTTCATCATGCCGCCTTCCGCCTCGGCGTCAGACGAGTCATCTCCGCGAGCAGCAATGCTATCGTCGGCTGGAGCTATGGCGAACGCTTCACGCCTGAGTACCTTCCCATCGATGAAGATCATCCGCTACGAGCTGAAGATGTCTATGGTCTATCAAAAGAGATCGGCGAAACCATCGCCCGTTCCTACAGCCGCAAGGGTTTAGAGACCGTGATCTTGCGCCCAAGCGGTGTGGTGACTCCGGACGAGCTCGAACAAATGAAAAAAGACCAAGGCCGTCGAGCCAGCGGCTTCCACGCATACAGTTACGTGGATGCGCGCGATCTGGCTGTCGCGTTTCGACTGGCAATTGAGCGCGCGATTCCAAGCGGCACTATCTTGTTCATCGTCGCCGACGATAGCACTGTCGCCGAACCGCTCTGCGAACTTTATCCGCGGGTCATGCCGAGCATCGGCGACAAAGCCTGCGGTCTGACAGGCAGCAAGGGAGCATACTCCAACGCTCGCGCCAAACGACTGCTCGGATGGCAACCCGTTCATGGTTGGCGCAACGGATGAAAGATCGAACAGAGAAGCATCCCTTCGTGCAAAAATAGCGGAAGAGCGGATCGTGACGTGGACCAAGGAAAATTAGCACGGATTGAACCGATCCGAAGCGACCTCAGACATTCACCCGATGCAAATCTTTCGTGCGGGGCCCGGCCGCGGCTCCTGGCGGGAAAATCTGGTCGAGACGCGCGAGATCGTCCTTGCTCAACCGGATATCGATCGCCCTGATATTTTCTTCCAGATGACGGCGCGTCTTGTTGCTCGGAATTGGAATGATGTCGTTGCCTTGCGCCAGCAGCCAGGCCACAGCGAGCTGCGCTGGAGTCGCAGTTTTCTCTCGGGCAAAAGCTTCGAACTGCCCCAGGAGTTTCAGGTTGCGTGCTAGATTCTCCGGCTGGAAACGCGGATGATTGCTGCGGCCGTCGCCATCTGTCATGTCCTTGACATCGTGGACAGCGCCCGCGAAAAACCCGCGTCCGAGCGGTGAGTAGGCCATGAAGCCCATGTTGAATTCACGGCATGCGGCGATATTTCCTGCTTCCGGATCACGCGACCACAACGAGTATTCCATCTGCAGCGAAACAATCGGGTGAACTTTGCGCGCTCGTCTGATTGACGTTGCGCTCGCTTCCGACAACCCAATGTATCGGGTTAGCCCGCGCTGCACGAGTTGCGCCATAGCGCCTACCGAATCCTCAACCGGGATATTTGGATCGACCCGGGACATGCAGAATATATCCAAGCAATCTATGCCCAGCCGCTTAACGCTCTGTTCGCAATTCTGTGTCAAGTATTCAGGCGTGCTGCCGCTGCGCATGCCACTGGCGTCCGGCGCGCGCGGGCTGCCCGACTTTGAATGGATGACGATCCGCTCGCGCCTGCCCTTGAGAGCCTTGGCAATCAGCTCATGGTTGTGACCGCTGCCGTAGCTAGCCGAAGTATCGATGAAATTGATACCGAGATCGAAAGCTTGGTGCAGTGTAGCGATGGATTCATTGTCATCCGCCGGCCCATACACGCCCGACATACTCATGCAGCCGAGTCCCATTCGGGAAACCTTGAACTCACTCGTGCCAAATTGTACGTATTCCATGATCTTCCTCCAACAATCCTCTCAGCAAACGGTCTCACCATTTGGTTATCGACTTGAACTGTTGAATCTGGTGAACCTGGTAGTGCTCGATGTTGGACATCGAACTTGTCTATCTAACTTCTTGGCTGAACGGCTTCTTAAGCATCCAGTTCACGATTTGCTCGACTGTCTCGGACTCCTTGCCCAAAAACCCGTGCTGGCTAAATGGCTCGCATGGGCCCGATTGCGGTGTGGCTCCGCCGAACACCGAAATCAATGGAAATTTTTCTGACAGCCGTGCCGCATCGCCGTAAGGCGTAGACGCACACTGATCGCTCACATGGTGTACCAACAGCAATGGCACCTTGACCGTTGCAAAGTCAAATTTGCTCAGACCCTCGCCTGGCTCTTTCGACTTTTTAGGGGTATGGCGAAGCATCGTCGCGGTCAAAACCGTGCCCGCAGTCCGTTCACCGAGCCTGCTGCTGAGGGCTGCCGCGGAAATGCTTCCACGGCTCGTACCTATCAAGAATAACGGCACCTCGGGAAACCGCTTTGCGAGCTCTTCAATGATGCGGGAAATGTCGCTCAGATGTTCATTACCGAGACGGAATTCGTCGCTCATGCCCCAGCCACTTTGCTGGTCAGATGGCGCATCTATGATCGCGGCGGCGACTCCGCGCTTGATGAATTCAGCGCGGCTGCGCACGAGAAAATTACCCTGGTTGAATCTGGGCTTTCCGTTTTCGGCTCGCAGTTGTATTAAGCCCCCTGAACCGGGAAATAGCAGCGCGAGTGCCTGGGGATTTTTCGGGATGCTCGTTAGGAAATACGACTGGGTTACGCCCGTTCGTGTTGGCAGGGTTACAATTTCTTGCTGGGCAACCGCGCTACTGGACGGACAGGACATTGATAACAGTGCGAGCAGAAGCACTTTCGTCGCCATCAATGTGATGAGCATCGCCTTCGTTCGCATTGGAACAAGTCCGCTTTACCTTATTACTTCTTGACCACCTTCCACGCCGCATCAATGTTGACGGCTAAACGATCTTGACCCTGCCAGTGAGTGTATTCCGGCATTTTCAGCTCTTTTTTGATTTCGTCCAGAGATTTCCCTTGCGCCGCCATTTCGCCGACCCGCTTCATCAGAAGATTATAGAATCCCTCGTATTCGTCGAAAATAGTCGTACTGGTGGGCTCCCCGTGCCCGGCGATCACTACCTCCGGATTAAGCGATTTCATCAGTTTAAAGCTGGCGATGACGTCCGGTAACACCACCGTGGGGCGTAAATTGATAAACGTGCGCACGTTGGCTGCCGATGACGCGAACAGTACCCGTTCTTTAGGCATCCACACCGCTGTGTCGGCGACACTGTGGGCATTTTTCAGATAGATCAATTCGAAAGTCCGCTCACCGAGGTTGATGGTCATGCGATCTTTGTACTCGATGTGCGGCGGAATCATCTTTTCCCCCTTCAATGCTTCGCGCATTTCGGGAGATTTCGCGGCGAGAGTCTCAGCGCGTTTGGGGTTGTACTCTTTTTTCATCCCGTCTGCCGCGCCTTGAGCATTGATGACGGTCGCCGGCGGCGAAAAGATAAAGTGGTTGCCGGTATGGTCGCTGTGCGTCTCGGTATCAATCAAGAACATGATCGGTTTGTCGGTTACCTTTTTGATCGCATCCGCCATTCGGCGCGAATCCAACGGGCTGTTGCAGGCATCGATCATCACCACACCCGCCTCGGTGATCACGAAGCTGCATGTAGTCGTGAGTTGATCCGGCGCGAAAGTATAGATGCCGTCTTTGATCTTATGAAATCCTGGGCCGAGGTCCTGCGCCCACGCGGCAAATGCGATGCCCACGATAACGACTGCAACGAAAATAACCAGCTTGAGTTTGGCCAGCATGCTGTCTCCTTGGCAACTGAATTCCTGGACCGGAAGCTAGTTCAATTACAGTACTGCGTCAAGCGACGATTCTCCTGAGATCGTCCGAACGCGGTTGATGGCAATTGACCAAGAAGTCTTATTTGTACTATGAGGGCGTTGGCAGCGACCTATGATCAGGTGCGACAAACATTGGCGGGTGGTAACTTCCGAGGATCACTATGAAGACACTGTTGCTGGCGGTTTCTTTTTTCCTTCTTGAGATCTCGATTGTGCAGGCGCAGACCGATTTCTTTGGAGGTAAGACGATTCGAATCGTCACAGGATATCCGGCCGGCGACGTCAACGACATGTGGCCGCGGCTCATCGCCCAACATATGACGAAGTACATTCCCGGCAATCCGAATTTCATCATTCAGAATATGCCGGGAGCCAGCTCGATGATCGCCGCTAATTATGTATTCAGCGTCGCTAAACCGGACGGACTTACCTTGGGTTGGATCGCGCCCACTCTGTATTTTGATCAGCTCGTCGGCCGCAAAGAAGTGCAATACGATTGGGGCAAGTACAGCTTCATCGGCTCGCCCTCGGAGAGCGAACATCACCTTTATATGCGCACCGACAGTCCGTACAAAACGATCGAAGATATCCGCAATGCTAGCGAACCGCCGAAATGCGGTTCCGGCGGCGCCGCCGGAACCGGTTTCTATTTTCCCAGGTTACTGGAAGAAACCGTGGGGGCGAAATTTACCATCGTTCTTGGCTATCAGGGCGGCGGCCCCATCGATCTTGCGGTGGAGAAGGGCGAGATCCACTGTCGAGCCATGACGATTGAATCTTTCTTTGCGCGCGAGCCGTTTCATACCTGGCGCAAGAACAATTTCGTCAAAAGCATCGCGCAATCGGCGCGCAAACGTGACGCTCGTCTGCCGGACACGCCGACAATCTATGAGTTGATGGATCGATACAAGACGACGGATCAATCACGGCGTGTCGCTACGCTGATCCTTGCGGGTGGTGTGTTCGGCCGGCCGTTGGTCGGCCCCGCCGGAATGCCGGCTGATCGGCTCAAACTTCTCCGCGACGCATTTGTGAGTGCGGTCAAAGATCCCGAGCTCAAAACCGAAGCTGAAAAAAGGAATTATGAATTGGATCCGGTTGCCGGCGAGGACATGGAGAAACTCGCGAAGGAAGTGATGTCCCAACCTCAAACGATCATTGACAGAATGAAAAAAATACTGGGGAACTGAGGCGAATGTTTACTCTTGGATAAACTTTCTAAAGCGGCGTCAGTGCACCACGAGGCCCATTTGTCGCGAGTAATGAGGAGCTATTTCCTCAATCTATCCGTCAAAGCTCAATAGCGCGCGCCATGCCACTCTTCGGTTCACCAGCTGGAGCTATTTCTCGGGCGTCTTAATCTCGGAGATTTTGACATCGAAGGACAGAGTCTTGCCAGCCATTGGATGATTAAAATCCATAATTACCGTCGTATCTTTGATTTCATGAACACGCACCGGGATTCCTTGGCCTCGGGGACCTTGAGCCATCAGCGTCGTGCCGACCTTCAGCGCCTCGGGTGGGAGTTTGTCTTTTGGAACTTCCTGAAAGGCATCGGGATTGACCGGTCCGTAGCCATCCTCAGGTTTGACTTGAATCTTTTTCTCTTCGCCAACCTTCATTCCTGAAAGTTCCTTCTCCAAACCTGGGATGATTTGGCTCTTACCGTGGATGTAGCTCATCGGCTGTTTACCTTTGTTTGATTCGATGACCGTGCCGGCTTCATCGGACAATGTGTATTCCAGGGCGACCTGCGAGCCTTCCCGAATTTGCGCTTCCGTTTCTGCAGTTTCGCCAATGAGGCGAGTGCTCAAAAGAAGTGCCGCCATGGTTGCCAAATAAAAAAGGGCGCGTGCTTGCATCATTAGCTTCCTGTCCTCCAGACTGTAGAGGTGTGAGGTACTTGAGCCTACGTGCTGGAACCTGAGAATTCAACCACACTATCGGAAGCGACTATTTCGGTGGCGACGAAGCACAAATGTTCGACCTTGCCGTGAAGACAGCAGAAAATGTCCGAACGTCAAACCTCCTGCTTTGGCTAGATCTGACCTCAAAGCGTCACGCTGAATATCACCGGCGGTTTGCTGTGACAGAATTTCGCTGCAGATTGTCCTGATTGTCCTGTAAGCTCCCCATGCCTCTGCCGCCAATTCTCATTTTGCCTGATTGAGATTTAGGTTTGCATGCGCACGGTATGAGACTTGCTCCAGAGCGGATGCGCTTCACAGCTGCTGCTAAAAGGATGCAATCGAGATTATGAAACGCGAACAGATCAATGGTCTGAGAAATTCCCGGACTGTCATTGCCCTGGCGGGTTGTGCATTTGGGTTCGGGCTCATCATAGTCGGCCTTGGAGTCGGTTCGAGTTCAAAGGAGCGAGTGACGAGTGCTGTCAAAGAAGAGAGCTCGAGAAAACTTCCAACCTGGAACATCGCGCTGGGAGATCTCGTCATTCTCGCTCGCGATATGGGATTCGATGTTCAAGCCGGCAAGGACGCGCTCATCGATGAAGCCAAGATTGCGGGTAGAATCGAGAGCCAATTACAAACTCTGCGTGATCTCTATCGACAGGAGATCTCGAAAAATTCGGCGCTCATGGGCGGAGTTGTTCTGCAGTTGAGCATCAACTCTTCAGGCGAAGTAACGAAGGTGCGCGAGATCGCGTCGCGCATTAGCGATAACGACTTTCGCAAAGCCGTCATCGCTGCCGCTTCCACCTGGAGTTTTGATCAGGTTCTTTCCCAAGAGTCCACCATTACCTGTCCGCTGCTATTCGTGCGGGAAGGGATGGATATAACAACGTTGATCCAGTGGGAAAAAAATTTATCACAAGCGGGCGACAAACCGGCGCTTGCCAAACTGAAGTTAGATATAGAGCAGGCCCCACAGATCACGGCGATAAGGACCCCCAGTGTCCGGCAAACTTCGTCCAAAGAAATTGCCGTCGGACCTCAGCCAGGACAGCTGCCGAAAGCGCAATCCCCTGCCGAAGGCGCGCTTTATCAGATGAAGTATACGACTGTAATTCGTGAGGAGCCCAACTATTCGGCTGCCGCAGTTGCCCGCTTTACTACCGGTACGAAGGTTATTTTGCTGGGACAAAGCGGCGACTGGTATGAAGTCCGTTATGATGGAGGGCCGAGAGGTTTTCTGCGAAAGGAATTTATTGCCCCAGCCGATTCAGCAAAGAGTAAGTCCTAGTGAGCTTGTCAATTCCAGTCTAACCAAGATCGCCTTGCCTTTTTACGAGATCCTGTCTCGCGCCAAACTATTGTAGATTTCGCGCGTCCCCCATAAGATGAGGATCACTCACCTTTTATGGCGGCGATAATCGTTCCACCTAAATGGGAAATGCCCGAGCGGAGTATCACTCCGGAGTCGATCTTCTGCGCTCGCCGCAACTTTATGAAGACATTCGGTTTATCGGGTTTAGGGCTCGTCGCCGGGCTCCCATTCGGCTGCGGCCCTAATGAGGACGCGGCAAAGATCGGAGCGCAAGAAAATCCGCCCGTTGCGGATCTGTATCCGGCTCGGAGGAATCCTAATTTCATTCTCGACAGACCCATCACCGACGAAGTCTATGCCGCATCGTATAACAACTTTTATGAGTTTAGTGTTTTCAAAGGAAGCATCTACAAGAAAGCCGCGCGATTAAAAACTTCGCCTTGGCGGCTTGAAGTCGCTGGATTAGTCGAAAGGCCGCGGGCATTTGATATCGATGAATTACTCCGAGCCCTGCCTCTGGAAGAAAGACGTTACCGCTTCCGCTGTGTGGAATCCTGGGCGATGGCCGTGCCGTGGACGGGGGTTCCCATGCGCGCTTTCTTGAAACTCGTCGCGCCTTTGTCATCAGCCCGGTATATTCGACTGGTTAGTTTCTGGGCACCCGCCGAGGCGCCGAATCAAAGTCCATCTTACGGCCCTTGGCCGTATACCGAAGCATTGACGATGTCGGAAGCTGCGAACGAACTGACAATGCTCGCGTGCGGGATCTACGGACACTCGCTGCCAAAGCAGCACGGCGCACCACTGCGGCTGGTAGTGCCTTGGAAGTATGGTTTCAAAAGCATCAAGTCGATTGTCAAAATTGAATTCACTGCAGAGCAGCCGCGCACCTTTTGGAACAGCAATCGGCCGCACGAGTATGGCTTTGGAGCAAACGTCGATCCCGCGACACCCCACCCGCGCTGGTCACAAGAGTCCGAGAAACTAATCGATAGCGGGGAACGGCGACTCACCCTACCATTTAATGGTTACGCCGAGTGGGTAGCAGCTCTTTACAGTTAACGGTCGCAAAATGCTACGCTCGTTTGACGCTCCTGGATGTGGTCAATCTAACTGATATCAAATCAAGAAGGTGTCGCGCCGCACCCGAACAGCCCAGCTTCCAATCGATTTCCGCGCGACGATTAGATTAACTGTTTCAGCGCCTTTGCCAATAACTCGACATTTTCCACTCGCGAGCCATGGCCCATCAAACCGACGCGCCAGACTTTGCCTTTGAGCGGTCCAAGTCCGGCACCAATCTCAATATTGAACTCGTCGTATAAACGCTGACGCACCTTAGCATCATCGACGCGCTCTGGGATTTTAACCGTATTGATCATTGGCGCCCGAATCGATTCGGCCACTGCGGGTTCAAGTTCGAGCTTGTGCATTTCACGAACGAAGGTCTCATGCACGTGCCTGTGGCGCTGCCAGCTTGCTCCGAGACCTTCTTCGAGGACAATACGGAGCGCTTCATGCAACGCATAATTCATCGAGATCGGCGCGGTATGATGGTAGACGCGTTCGCTGCCCCAGTATTTCTCAATCATCGATAGATCGAGATACCAGCTTTGAATCTTACGCTTGCGATTATGGATTACTTCGATCGCTCGCTCGTTGAAAGTAACCGGTGACAGCCCGGGCGGGCAACCGAGGCATTTTTGCGTGCCGCTGTAGCAAATATCGATACCTAATTCGTCGACGCGCACGGGAGCGCCGCCCAGAGACGTTACGCTATCAACGAGCAGCAAGCTGCCGTTCTCATGCACCAGTCTTGCGATTTCATCGAGCGGCTGCAGAACTCCGGTTGATGTTTCGGCGTGAACTACTGCGGTCAATTTGTACTTCTTCTTCGCTAATGCGGCGCGGAATTGTTGTGGGTCCAGGGCTGAGCCCCACTCGGCCTGAACTGCATCCACCTGCGCGCCGCAACGTTCAGCAACATCAACCATGCGCATGCCGAAAATACCGTTCACGCCGATTAAAACTGAATCACCGGGCTCGATGACATTGACGAAGCACGTTTCCATGCCCGCACTGCCGGTACCGGACATGGGCAGTGCGAGGCGATTTTTGGTTTGAAAAACCTCGCGTAGCATCGCCATGCTTTGATCCATGATCTTTAGGAACTCCGGATCCAGGTGACCCACGACCGGCAGTGAGAGCGCTTTCAGCACCCTTGAAGAAACCGGACTGGGGCCAGGTCCAAGCAATGTTCGGGTCGGAGGATCAAGTTTGAGTGGTAAGGACATAGAGCTTTACCTTCCAATGGCTACTCTTCTGCCTTCACGCGGAGTTCCATTGAGCCAATTTTCTCAATCGTGCCGTGAAGATGGTCCCCATCGTTGAGCTTGCTGACGCCGGCAGGTGTGCCGGTGGTGATCAGATCACCCGGGCGCAGCGTGAGACAGCTGGTGAGAAAACGGATATGATCGCGCAAGCCACAAATCATATCGCTGGTATGCGCCGTCATCGCTTCTTTGCCGTTTTGTAAAACTTTTATTGTCAGATTTTGCGGTTCATCGATCTCATCCCGGGTCACGACCCATGGACCCAAAGCGCTGAAGGTATCGAATCCTTTGCGAATATTGCGCGTGTTCTGCACGCCTTTTCCCCAAGGATCGCGCTGGCTGATGTCCCAGCAGATGGTGTAACCAAAAACATAATCGAGCGCCTGCTCTTCGGTCACTTTACGGGCCCGTTTGCCGATGACGGCGCAGAGCTCGCACTCGAAATCAACGAGCTTGGAAACTTTCGGCAAAATTATCGTGTCACCGGGCCCGATGATGGACGACGTCGTCTTGAGGAAGAACTCGGCCATCAGTTCGTCTTTGCTTTTGGTGACTCGGTCTGCGCTGCCCATGCGCTCGATCATCTCTTTTTGGTGTGCCCGGTAATTTGCCGCCGCAGCCCACAATGATCCCGGGTTGGTAATGGGCGCCAAGAGCTTCACTGAATTGAGCGGGATCCCTGCGGCGTCCTGCGAAGCGTCTCGTGCAAGTTGCATCGCTTTAGAGTCGTTGGCCAGTGCATCGATAATCTCGAGCATCGTGTAACCGTTGCGGGCAACCCCAGCCTTAATCAAGGCATTGCCAATATTGTAGACTTTGTCTTCGACAATGACGCCGGCTTGATTGCTATCGTAGTGACAGATTTTCATGTGTGATCCTCCGATCCGCGACACGCGGTAGATCCTGTTGCAGGCTTCAACGTCTCATACCTGAAGGTCCTAGCAAAGTCCAATGATGCGGCGTTCACTGAGGACTTTCCGTTAACTGCCGCAGGAGTTCATCGCAGGATTCAGGTCGACTGCTGGGTCGAATCATTGAAAAACAAAAGCTCGAGACGGAAGCTCGAGCTTTGAAAAACGCCGATCGGCTGAATACTACTTCAACTCGGGCATTACCTTGTCAGCAAACAGACGGATGTTCTTGAGCGCCAGTTCTTGCGGCATGCCGCCGAAATGGAACGTGCCCGAGATAGTCGTCAGCCCAACTTCGTCGCGCCATTTGCGAATCGTATCGACTACGCGCTGCGGATCCCCCGCCAGCACAAACCCTTCGGCCAGTTGAGTTCGGGCATCGCGCTGAGTTAAGAGGCCTTGCTCTTTCCGATCTGGGTCCGCCACCGCATGAACGTCAAAATAGTTATTGAGATAGGGCTCTGCCTCACGAATAGCTTGATCCAGACTGCCCGACACGTAAATGTGGAACTTCCCCAGTACATCGGTTTGGGTGAAGTCATGCCCGGCTTGTGCCTGTGCACTTCGATAACTCTTGACGAACTTAGGCAACACATCGGCCTCGCGATAGATATAAGGCAGCGTCATCAAGTGAAAGTTTTTCTCACCCGCCCAACGAAATGAATCTTCGCTGCGCGCGCAACCTACCCAAAATCTTGGATGCGGACGCTGCACCGGCTTTGGGAAAACCGGCACGTTATCGTATTTAAAGAATTCGCCGCGAAAACTAACTGGTTTCTCGGACCACGCCTGAAGGATGACCTCGGTTCCTTCATACATGCGTCCGGTTGCTTGTTGTTGGTCGATGCCGAATTTTCGGTATTCATGGGATTCGCTGCCCTTGCCCACCCCAAAATCCAACCGCCCGTTTGAAATGACATCGACCATGGCGTAGGACTCTGCGACATCGATCGGATTATGCAGCGGCAGCACATTGATCGCCACTCCCAGGCGAATCTGCTTGGTTGTGCGCGCAACGGCCGCCATGAACGTGGGTGGATGCGGCAACGTGCCTCCATAGTACGCAAAATGATGTTCGGTAACCCAGATATGATCGTAGCCTAACTGGTCCATCTCCTCCATTTGCGTGAACATCGTTCGATAGTATTCGGGTAGAGGGCCATCGAGATCAGGAACATAGGTAGGTAAATAGTGCGCCCCGAATTTCATTGAGTAGCGATCCATGAATTACAATTCCTCCAGGTCAATCCAACGTTAAAGCTAAATATATAGGTTGGGTGAACTTCGGAGTCAACGATCTGTTGGTTCGGCTGCTTAGTTCTTACCTCTCGGCTGCGCAGGTAAGCATATTCCCTAAGTAATTCCTCGCGATAATAACCCCGAAAAACCAATCGCATTCATCTGCAACAGTGGAAGCGATGACCTCCACCATGCAGGAGGGCGCGGATCACGACGGCATACGTGCCATTTTATCTTCGCTTACAAGAGGGCGCCGTAGTCCCTCCGAATCCTCCGATAACTTGCATCGGGCATACGAGGCAGTGATGCCGGTGACTTTTGTCATACCGAGTTCTCTTTTTTCCTGAGTAGGAGAGTAAGCTGCGCGGCACATCGGTTGCGCTAGCTCCAAACGAAGGCTTGGTCCAGGAAATTTCCTGCCCAGGTTTTCACCCACAGGTCTGGGCAGGCAGAGTACCGGTAACATCACATCCGGCGCGATCTCCTTCGATCGAGTCTCTCCTCCCGCCTGCGGACACACTCGGGCTCGTCAGCAATTTCGATACGCGGCACTGCCGCTTGAGGACCTAATAGATGATTCTTCAGCATTGGAAGTCCCTCGTTGCGATCGATCCGGTGGATACCGGCTTGGCGCAGAGTCAGTTCACCAGAGCCGCAAGTGCAGAAGAAAAGCTTATGCTCGCGGTGCTGGAAAATGCGATTGAACAGTTTCAGGAGTATGCCGTGGCCGAAGATCCCAAAGGAAAAGCGTTGCTCCACGAGGTGGAGGAGTGGTTATGGGATAAGGACAGCGACTGGTTCTTTTCCTTCGAAAGCATCTGTGAAACCTTGAGGTTCTCACCTGATTATCTGCGCCAAGGCTTGCTCCTTTGGAAGAAGGCTAAGATCCAAGATTGTGAAATCACGTCCCGTCAGCAGCCAATGCTACGGCGGAGAACCAAAACTGTTGCCGCAGTGTCGAGATCTCATGGAAGGTAATGTCCGCGGCGGCCGCGCTCAGGGACAATGCCCCTGAGTAACTGAGCAGTTACATTCCTCCTGTCCGTTCATCATCTCGGCCTTTGCCCTTTCTGATATTACCCTAGTTTTTCCGATCATTACGATCAAACATCCATGCGGCGCACGCGTAGAAATATTGTGTTCCCATGTTTACCATCACCACGCGAAATAGGTGAAAGGCAACCACCAAGGGGACACTGATCTGCAGGGCTTGCGCCGTTATCGTCATCTCTGCCAGACCGCCGGGCGAGGTCGCAATGATCATCGTTGCGATCGGTAAGCTGAACGCCCAGGCGAGCGTCGCGGCAGCGACGACAGAGGCGATGAGAATGAAAAAGGAGTTGAGTAAAGCAAAAGGTATAAACATGCGATAGCGGGCGAAGAACGCGCGCTCATAACGGGCGCCGAGCACGAGGCCAAACATGAGCTGGGCGAAATCCATCAGCCGGTGCGGCACCGCAGAAAGCTCGATGCCGCTCACTGTGAGCGCAGCACCGAAAAAGATCGGCATCAGCAAGCAACCGTTATGAAAGCGCATGCGCTCGGAAACTTCCCCCAAGAAAAAGCTAAATGATAACCATGGTAGGAGGATCGCGAAATCTAGCGGAAGAACGGGTCGGTAAGCAGACGCTTCCAAGGGGATTCCTCCATAAGTGAGTGCAAACGGGATCAGGATAACAACCAGCGAAACGCGCAGGCTGTGAGCGACCGCCACGGGCGCGATCTGAGCGCCATAACGCTCGGCCAACACCGCCATGGCCATGGCGCCCCCCGGAATTGAAGCGAAGAAGGTCGATTTTCGTTCAACACCGGAAACCTGGCTTAGCATCAATGCGCCGAGCGCGCCGATCAAGAAAACCGCTATGGTCGCGGCAACGATCGCGGGCAAGTTACCCGCCAGCGCGGCGACGACGGGTGGCGTAAAGTAGAGCGACACTGCTGAACCGAGAATTACCTGACCAAAATGACGGGCATATGGGGGCGAGTGCATCCGCACGCCCATCAAGTTCACTGTTGCAACAGCGATCATCGGCCCAATCATCCACGGAATCGGCGTGTCAAGCAGGTCAAACAGATATCCCGCCGGAATACCGACAGCGAGTGCCTTAAGAATACCAGGTAGTCGCTCCCGAAAGTTGGCAAACTCTCCAATTACTAATTTTTTATTGCTCACGTTTGTTGTTCCATGACTGCAATAGAAACATGAGCGCCATAAACTTGAAAGCCGATTGAACTGTCACTAGCCTCTAGGACCGACAAGCTTGAAAGTTTCTAGCAGTGTTCTTGGTGAGGACTAGCTTTCACATCACTCAATCAAAGGTCTGAACTCGGCGGTCAAAATGGCTGCTCGAAATTGGCGTCCGAGAGACTAGCTACCTCCTTTGTTAGCGACGGTGTTTATCGTTCTGTTTTTTCGATGATTACAGAGAGCACGCCGACCGAGATAAGTCGCGCATGATTCGCTGCAGATTTGCTATCCAAAGCAGGCCCAACTGAAAGCTTGTTTTCATCTGTCCTCAACAGGTTATCGATGGCATTGGACTAACCCACCTCATTAGGCCTCCGGCTTGCTGTGTAGCTCTGGTTGTTTCTTGACTCCATGTAAATCAAAGAATAAGGGTGCATCTAAGCAATAGCCGTAGGGCAATACGCCTCGTAAGAGAACAGGCGTTCATGTAAGACTCTGCCGATTTCATTTGCGGTTGAAACATTTCTTATGAGGCGAGGTATCTGTCATGCCGACCATCGATTCTGATGCTCATGTTGTTGAGTCAGAACATACCTGGGACTTCATGGAGCCGGCCGACCAAAAATATCGACCGGTTGTAGTCCGGCCCCGCGGGGAAAAGGGTGGGGAATATTGGTTTATCGATGGCAAGATACGCGGCCTGGTGCGGATCGTAATGACCGCGCAGGAGATGGCGGAGGTTTCGTCTCGCACCGGCCGTGATATGCGGACACCGCGTGAGACGCGCGAGATGGAGAACGTTGAGGCCCGGCTCGATCACATGAATGAACTGGGCATCGACGTTCAGGTGCTTTATCCGACGATTTTCATCGAGCAAATCACCGATAAGCCTGAGTGGGAAATCGCTATTTGCAAGGGATACAATCGCTGGCTAGCCGATATCTATCGGCAAGGTTGGGGACGGCTGCGCTGGATCTGTGTATTGCCCCTGCTCGATATCAACGCTTCACTAACGGAACTGAAATTTTGTCAGCAGAACGGCGCCTGCGGCGTGTTTATGCGCGGCATCGAAGGCCATCGGCTTATCACCGATCCGTATTTCTATCCCCTGTATGAGGAAATGAGTCGTCTCAACATGGCGGTGGGAGTGCACGTCGGTAATGGCAACCCGCAGATGCTGGATTTGGTAGCGCAATATAATGGCGGCGGCAGTTTCTGGAAATTTCGCATTCCGGTGATCGGCGCATTCCATTCGATAATCATGAGCGAGGTGCCGACTTTATTTCCGCAGCTTCGTTTTCACTGGGCCGAAGCCGCCGCGCAATGGATACCCTATGTCGTCAAGGATCTGCAGCGCCGCTGGGCGACGCAGGGGAAGGAACTGCCGGAAAACCCGCTGAAGGAATATCGTCAATTCGTATCATGTCAAACCGATGACGACGTCGATTATGTCATGAAGTACTCAGGAGAGGATAATCTTACGATTGGTACCGACTACGGTCACAATGACCAATCCACCGAGGTCGAAGCTCTGCGCAATTTGAAGAAGACGGGCACGATTAGCGCATCTCAGTACGAGAAGATCACCTATCATAATCCGAAGGCGCTTTTCGGTCTTGGTTGAGAATGCATTGTGAGAAGTCATTATCTTCTAGATCGGAAAGTCGAAGCCGATCATGACGGTAGGAACTTTTCTATATTCATCGGCGACGAATGCAATCGGCGTTGCAGCTGTAATCGTAAAACGGCTGAATTGGATCTGAGATCCAAAACAATTCTGCCAATTTGCAATTCTGCCGATTACAAGGATTTATTAGATCGATAATTATCTCAACAAGAAAAGGGGACTCTTAATATGTCTATCAATTCGAAAGCCTTCGAAAGGCAAGAACAAGAAAAGGTCGAATACGACTGGGGCACGCTCTGGCCCAAGTATCATAAAGAAAAGATGAACTGGGCCACTGGTTTTAGAACCAAAGGCGACGTTGACATTCTTTTTCTCTCAGGGTCAACGGGTAGAGATCCGTTCGAAGATGGCCCCTGTAGAAGCCCTGAGGAGGAACGATCAGGCAAAGGTAAGGTGGTGGGCGGCATCAAGGAACAGACCCGAGCGACACTCGAAGATATCAAGGCTAGTTTAGAGCAGATGGGTGCCAGCCTGAAAAATATCGTCATGTTCCGTTACTTCCTACGTAGGCGAGAAGACGTCTTCGACATGCGTGACGAGATGTACAAGTTTTTTGAAGAGCACGAGCCTGATCTCAGGCAGCATCCCAGACCGGCGACATTGCTCAGAGACGTAGGGATCGATCTGCCGGATATGCGGATCGAGATCGAAGCCTGGGCCGTTTTACCGCGAAAAAAATAAGTCGGCTCGTCCCTGGAGATCGCATATTTATTCATAAAACGGAGCGAGGTCGTTGACGGGACGCTATGAAGCCGCAGGCTCGTTCATAGCAGCGAGCGTGGCCCTATGTACAAGCTCTTATCGGCTTGTTCGTCTGCAGCCGGTAATTTCGTAAGGAGTATTATATGGCTGAGATTCAGCATTTGGCAATTTGTACGAAGAACAACCGGCGGCTGGCGAGGTTCTATCAGCTAATATTTGGACTGGAAGAGTCTTGGAATCGCTTCCAGAACAGTCCTTACGCTTTTTACATGAGCGATGGATATATAAATCTTAACTGCCTGCAGATTCGACCGGGCTCATCGTACAACCGTATGGTTGACGGTCAGGAGATCATGCCGGATGCGGGCATCAATCACATCGGCTTTACTGTCAAGAGCGTCAAAGATATTGAGCAGAGACTGTCATCGCTAAACCCTCCTGTGAAACTTGTCGCGAGTCCGCAGGATGGGCGCTATGAGGAGTGGCGCATCACCGATCCGGACGGAACGATTTTCGAGATTGCCGAAGGAGGGTGGGAAGCAGGAGGGCCGGAGAGACTTCCGGCAATCAGGTATGTCGGCATCCGCAGCGAGGATCCGGAGAGGCTTGCGAGTTTCTATAAGTCTGCTCTGCCGATCAGAGAGGTTAACAGAGTGACCGACCCAACCGGCGAGGCAAGGGCCATCTTTCTCTCGGCTGGCAAGACCGCTTTAGGATTGCTTAAGAAAACCAGTGCCAGCAAAAATGGTTTCGAGAGAGTGGGTTTTCAGGTGGGTAGCATTGATGAAATTAAGAAGAGACTGCATAACGCGCCGCCATATCTTTATCCAGGTGAGCCGGAGATTAATGTCATGAGCGTTCCTTCGGGCGATCCCGGAAAATCTCTCTATTTGAAAGATCCCGATGGCAATATCGTCGAGCTTTCGGAGGAAGGCTGGATTGCTTAAGTTCGAATGGCTGACCGTTCCATAACCCTCGCCTGCCGCAACTACGACGGCACCAACGCTATTATTCGCGGCGCGCTTCGCCCTCAAGGCATCGACCTGCAGGTCAACGAAGTCAATGACGTCGTCAAAATGTTTTCAGGAATGTTCAAGGGCGAGTATGACGTTGCTGAGATGTCGCTTGCCGAAATGATCTATTATCTGACGCGAGATCAGTGCGATTTTATCGGCATCCCGGTTTTTCCGTCGCGATTATTTCGGCACGGCTTCATGTTCTGCAATGGAACGGCGGGCATACGGGGGCCGGAAGATTTAACCGGCAAAAAGATCGGCGGTCTTCGCTGGGTCCAGACCGCTTTTATCTGGCTGCGAGGGATGCTGGTCGACGAGCATAACCTCTCAGCAAAAGACACCGATTGGTATGTCTCGGCTCTTCATCATTGGCATGAAAACCGTGTGGAAGAAAAGATCATGCCGCGTGACGGTTCGATCATAAGGCACCTTGAAGGGGAAGGAAACGATGAGTACGAGATGAGTTGCCGCGCGCTCGTCGATGGAAAGATCGATGTGCTCATGATCACCGAAAATCGAAAGTACGATTGGCTTGCTGGACATGCCCGCGTAAGGCCATTGTTTACAAACGTCCGAGAAGCGGAATTAAGTTACTATAAAAACACCGGAATCATTCCGATCATGCATGTCGTGGTTGCACGCCGAGCAGTGTTTGAACGTTATCCGGAGCTGCCGGCAAAACTTTTTGAGCTTTTTAGTCAGGCCAAGAAGCTCGGCCGGGACTGGATGCGGTCGGTTCCCAGTTTGAATCTGGCCTGGATGAATCGGTATGTCGATGATGAGCGCGCGCTTTTCGAAGGGCGCGATCCCTGGGCTTATGGATTGAAAGCGAATTTCGCCGCGCTGACTAAGTTCCTTTCGTACTGTGACGCGCAGGGAATAAGCGCAAGATCGATTACGCCGTATGATCTTTTCGCGCCCAGCACCTGGGAGCTTAGCGAATGAAGAGACTTAGCGGTTGGAAGGTCG
This sequence comes from uncultured delta proteobacterium, assembly GCA_963745835.1. Lineage (GTDB taxonomy): Bacteria > Desulfobacterota > Binatia > UBA9968 > UBA9968 > WHTF01. The sequence goes on along the minus strand of CAVUZH010000019.1, from coordinate 306,959 downwards.
TCCCGAGATCTCTTTGACCAGCGAGAAGTCGACAACTCTAGACAATGGCACTTCGTCTTTAATCTTCATCGCTTCGCGCGTCCGCGCGATATCGAGCATGAGTGCGCGGTCACTGACCAGCCCGTCATCACTTAGAGCGTTCAAGTACATGTCATAAGAAGCGCCGGCTACCGACGAGTCCATCTTTAGCCAATCGGAAATCAATTTGACCGATTCCGCTTTGTTTGTTTTGAGAAACGAGTGGCCTTTCAGTAATGCGCGGATCATTTTTCTGATCTGATGCGGATTGTCCCTCAACTTATCGGTATGCGTGCTCAAACCGGTAATCCCGCCTTCGTAAACATCGGCTCCCGAGGCCAAGCGTTTGAATCCCTTCTTTTCTGCCTCGACATTGAAAGGCGGCGGCAGTATCGCTCCATCGATGGTTCCGGTGAGGAGCGCGGTCAAACGCGAGCCGCTTCCGGAAATGACAAGATTTTTGATGTCCTTTTCTCGATCTAAATTATGGCGCCCAAGAATGGCGCGCAGGACGAAGTCGGTGAGGTCGTTATAAGCGCCGATGCTGACGATCTTGCCGCGCAAGTCTTGGACAGAATTGATCTCCGGTCTAGCCACCAGGACATGCAACGGCCGGCGCACGACGAACATTACCGTCCTGACCGGCAATCCCGAGATCGCGCTGCGCATGGCGGCGACCGACGCCGTGGCGTAGTCGACTTCTTTGGTGGTCAAGGCTGTAATCGTAACGTTTGTCGCCAGTTGTATGAGAGATACATCTAGTCCTTCTTCGCGAAACAGATTTTTAACCTGAGCTGTTCGCAGCGCGAGGACGGAGAGAGAGGGACTGGGTATACCGACCCTGACAGTTTCCAGCGCTTGCCCGAAGGTATAAGCGGAATTGAAGAGAGCGGCGCTGCCGACGAGGGCAAAGAAAAGGAATTTTACCATAGGCCGGATCTCTATACCGCGCAGATGCCGTGTGTCAAAGGGAGACACGGGGAAAAAAGTAAGATATAGGCAATAGGCGACGTACGGAGCTTGATTTACTTATACTCGCGGCAAGGCGCACCCAATGATCGCTATGCAAATCCAAATATCTCGAATCTGCATTCGAGCCGTTCTGTTCTCCTTCCTGTCATTTACGTCCGCCTCAGCCGCTGAGCGTGTGGTGATGGCCAGCCTCAGCCCGGGCTTGTTCGAGTTTCCCATCCAGATCTCGACCGTGCGCGGATTTTTCAGAGATGAAGGGCTCGAGATTGTTAAAGTGCAAATGCAGCCTCAGGTCGCGGTGATGGCGCTTGTCGCCGGCGACGTCGATTATTCTCTCTCGTGGGGATCGGCCCTTCGCGCCGCCATCACCGGAGTTCCGTTGCGAGTGGTCGCCGGCATTGCCGCCCGACCGCTCCACGTCCTTATGGCTCGGCCGGAAATCCAATCCGGTAAAGATCTCAAGGACAAAAGGATCGGCGTCGACTCATTTGCCGGAACGATGGAATACCTCGCCCGCGTGGCGGCTAAGCACTATGGGCTCGATCCTAATCGCGATATCAAGGTGCTCGTAACCGGCTCGAGTCCCAATCGCGTCGCCGCTCTGAAAGGAAACCTCATTGACGCTACACCGATCGACATCGCATTTGCGGTTAAGGCAGAAGAAGAAGGATTGAAGCGCCTCGTCAACTTAGCCGAGATCGTCGATCTTCCGATCTCCGGCGTCGCGGTATTAGAAAAGAAATTGGCCACGGATCGAGCTCAGGTGAAAAAGGTGCTCCGGGCGGTGCTCAGAGGAACTCGGTTCATGAAAGATAACCGTCAGGAAACCGTCAAGATGATGGCTGACTTTCTCGGTATTACACCGGAGCAAGCGGGCCGCGCCTATGATGTCTCAATCCAGTCTTTTACCGACGACGGCATGATCTCCGATAAAGGGCTTGGTCTTAATCTGGAGCTAACCAAGGAACGGCTTAAGATAACAAAAGATATTCCTCTCAGTCGGGTAGTCGACTGGAGCCTCATGAGAGAATTGAAAACCGACGGCAAGTTCTAGATGTTGTCGACGCTACCGCCGTATGTGTGAGCTTCGGGTCTAACAGTCACGTAAGCCCGTAAGTATCGAAGTGCTACAAATCAGGAGGATTAATCATGGGTAGAATAACGCACATGGCTATGTGCACGAAGAATAACCGGCGGTTGGCCCGGTTCTATAGAATCGTTTTTGGTTGGAATGAAGTTTGGAACCCAGTGCAAAACAGTCCTTTCGCGTATTACATTGGCGATGGCTATTTTAATTTAAATTGTCTGCAGATTCGCCAGGGGGGCGCCCGGGAAAAACAATCTTCAAATCTTGGCCATAGTCGCGGCGCCGGCGTGGTTGTGGAAGGAAAAGTCATTCTTCCCGAAGTAGGCATCAATCATATCGGTTTCCAGGTCGATGATCTTGCTGAAACGAACCGAAAGCTCGCCAGCCTCAAACCGGCCATTACGCCAGTGGCGAGCCCGTCAGACGGGCGTTATGAAGATCAACGATTTTTGGATCCGGAGGTCAATGACATCGAGCTGAGCCAACGAGTTTGGGATCCAGGACCGGAGAAGAAATCGGCAGCGGCACGCCACGTCGCCTTTGGCGCTGCGGATCCCGATCACCTGGCGGAGTTTTACCGATTTGCGCTGGACATGAAGCCCATAGGAAGGGTCGAAACCAAAGACACCGGCATGACTGCAGTTTACCTTTCGGATGGAATGATGAATATGGCGCTGGTTAAGAACTCGCCGATCGCAAAACGCGGCGTGCAGTTGCTCGGCATTAAAGTTGAGAATATCAAAGAAATTGGCGAACGCTTGCAGCAATCAGCCGAGTTTCTTTATCCCGGTGAGACTTCTATAGAACTCCGTGAACGTCCGGCGAGCAGCCCGTACAAAGCTGTCTATTTGAAGGATCCGGACGGAAACGAAATCGATCTTTCTGAAGAAGGTTGGGATGTATAGTCGCATTCGGAAGAACGGATGAAAGCAAATTGACATGAGAAGAATGGCAGCAGCCTTATTAGCGATTTTGTTCCTGACTGGTGCAGGGCGAGCGGCAGCGGCGCCTTTACGGATTTCTTATGCGGCCATTGCGGCAAACATTGCCGGCATCTGGATGGCGGAAGGAAGCGGTGCGTTTAAAAAATACGGTCTGGACGTTCAGTTTGTTTATATTCCTTCGAGCGGTACGAATGTTCAGGCTCTGCTTGGCGGCAGCATCGACGTCATGGTTGCAGGCAGCAGCGGCATCGTGAGCGCCGCAGCGCGCGGCGCGCCACTCGTTGCTATCGCATCGCAAATGAACCGTCCGCCTGTAACACTTTACGTGCAACCCGACATCACCAAACCTGATCAATTGAGAAATCAGGTCTTAGGCATTACGCGTTACGGTTCCTCGACCCACGCTTTATCCACACTGGTGCTCCGGAAATTCGGATTGGAAAAAAGCGTTACGTTGAGACCCCTGGGCGAGACGCCCGCGGTACAAGCGGCGTTCGAGCAGAAGATGATCGCCGGCATGCTTACTACCATAAAACCGCGGATAACCGCTCGGCCCCTAGTTAATGCCGCTGATTTGGACATCCCATATCCGATGAGTATCATCGGAGTGACGCAAAGCTTTCTTCAAAGCAATCGAGAAACCCTGGAACGGCTTCTACGCGCATACGTTGAAGGTGTAGCTATGATGGTTCAGGACAAGGAACGAGCGGTGAACATTCTGGCCAAGTACTTGCGACGATCGGATCCTGCCTTTCTCGATGAAACTTACTCCTTGGTAAAAACCTATACCGAGCGTATTCCGCGCTTCGATTCGCGGGCGATTCCAGTCTTGTTGGAATTCGACCAAGTGAAAGGCGTTACTGCCGATGCTCTCGCGTCGAGAGTCATCGACAACAGCATTGTTGATCAGCTTGCTGAAGAGAAATTCTTCGAAAAATTTTTCGGTAAAGAACTTCGCTAGAAGAGCAAAGGCTTCTCTAGAGTGCTCCCCGATACGAACACATAAACGAGTGGCAGCAACTGCCCGAGTAAAAAGATACAAATTGCGAGAAGCCCGCCATAGAATAGCCTTGCTAGAATAACTCCTAATTCGGTTGTGATCATTGCGGCCTCAATCCTGTGGTCAATCCGTTCCTCGTGGATCGAGCCTTCAGCAATATTCTCGCCACAAAAAACATAACGCGTATAAGCCCAAGAAATCCTAATTTTGAAGCCGCCTACGGCACTATCCCGTTCCAAACGTGAGACGGGTCGAACCATCAATGAAACACTGCCCGGCTCGCCTTGATTGGGGCGGCATAAGTATTCTGCTATTCGCTGGATTACAAGTATCAGTGACACTTAACTCCCGCTACATGATGTCGTCGTCTTACGTTTGGGACGTTGATTTGTTTGCGGGCTTCGCGATCTCACATCCCTATGATTTTCAGTTGGCATGAGTTTGGCTGCACCTGTCCACATGCTCTTTGCAGCTGCCTTATACTCCGGGCAGTTGTAACTGTTGTTTTCAGCAATGGGTATAAGATACAAAGAGGAGGTGAGAAATGAAAAAATATCTGATGGCGATTTTATCTCTATTCGTTCTATCTGTGTCGGGGGCTAGCTATGTGTCAGCCCAGGATTCGCAGCGTAAGAATGAGGGAGCGAAAGTAGAAGGTCGCGCCGGCGATACGAACTTTGATGTGCGAATTCAAGGAGACAAAGAAAATCGAAGCCGGGTTCCACAGCCTAGCGAAGGTGAAAGAGGAGCACCGGGTCCCCAGGGTCCTGCTGGCGCGCCTGGTCCTCAAGGACCATCCGGGCCTGCGGGTTCATCTAGCGGCGGATTCTTGGGAATGGACTCGACCGTTGCGCTCTTCGTTGGCTTAGGTGTGTTTGCAATTGTGGTTGTTGCTATTGTAGCTGCGTCTCGTAGCGGAAGTCGTGAGGTGTGATTTTGCGGAGCTTTCAGTTTGACGGATCTCGTTGGATCGAGATCCGTCAAACTTTGAGTTGGTCATGTTGTTATTCGCTTATCTTCGACGTCCATTTTCGAATCAAAAACAGCCAGGATCTGGACGGTTCCTGGTCGCGTCTGAAGTGAGCCTTTCATAATGCCGACGCAAGACCTCTCCTGTGGCGGGGTCGCCCATTATGTCATTAGAATTGGCGACGATTTCCATCACCTGCAATCCATCTTCACCAAGATCTTTATAGCCGCGAAAGTAAGCGTCTCTAAACCCGAGGATATGACCAAACTCGTGCGCCAAAACACGTTTGGTAATATCATGCGGGCCTAGAATAATCGCTCGCCCATCTACATGAGTCGTTCTCGCGCCGGTTGTAAGGACCGCGCCGTCTGCGGGAAATTGTTCAACATGCTTCTGGATATTCACGCGCTGCCCGCTACGTGGTAATTTATCGGTGCCGTAAAGATGTTCAGGAGATACATAGGAAAAATGAAGCTGGATACTGAAGTCGTCTTTGCCGCTGCGCAGGTGCCAAATGTCTTCTATCGCTGTCTTGGCGGATTGTACAAACGCGTTATCTTGAATATCGGTGTAAAACGGTACGTGGATGATCCAATTACTAATTTGCTGCTCGACGCGAACATAGCCCGGGGTATCAAAAGAAAGATCTCTAGCTGCATCGATCTCGCGGCCCAGCAGATTTGCCTTCTCCGTTAAACCGCTGCTTAATTTGTTTAAATTCGCCACAACCACCTGTTTGGTTGTTCCATGCGCGCTCGTTAGGGCAGCAGCGTACCTAGCATTGAAAACTTCGACAACCTCCTGACGCTCCAGCACCCGATCATGAAGCACGCTCTCCCTATCGTATTTTGATCGATTTGCAGCGATCGCTTCTTGCCATAGCCGATTATACTGGATATGGGCATCGATATTTTGCTGCTGCTGGCGGATCTGCCGATATCGCGCTGCAAGCTGTTGGTAAGCGATCTGCCGCATTTTCGGCTCAAGCGATGAGGCGCGCTTCAAGTCGTGCGCGGATCGGCCTACCTCACTCGATGCCCTGTCGATCAAATGATCCGTCCAAGGCCAACTGTACTGCGCTGATCGCGCGCGGGCGGGTCGCGTCGATGACGCTGGGTCGGCAACGATGTTCGGTAAAATCTGATAGCCGTGCTGCAACGGATTGGGTGGCTCGACAATTGGAAGCAGCGCAGGGGCGCCGCTCTGTAAAGCATCCACAAGCGATTCGTAATAAGCGTGGAGACGTTTAGTATAATTATCGTAATCCTTCTGAACTCTGTCGCCGCGCTGCACGTGGACTGAAGCGTGGGGCGCACGAGGAGCCTGCCGCCCTTGATAGCCAGAAGGTTTGAGTGCCACAAAAGCAGCTGATGACAGAAAAACCGCCAGAGTCGCCGAAGCCACGTTTAGAGCTGCCATAAAATAGTCGGTACATTACCTTGCAAGCTCTTCTACAGCAAGAATGTGTTGATCGAAATATTTCGTTAGGATTGAAGCGAGCAAGCACCGGCCCGACTCATGGTTAAGACACCTAAATAAAAACCTAAATAGAGGAACTCGGCGCTCGCGTTCATACGCCGCACCGTCGCAGCATGAGAAGGTTGCAGGACTCATCTGTCGTACATGTTGATTTTACTGGACGTGTTGGTTCGGGGTTCGCACACAGCCAAAGTCACTACCGTGACCTCTCCGTTGCGTAATTAGCGCAACTTTTTTTTGCGCTTAATCGCGCTGATCGCGGCGCGACAACGTTGATCCGGTGGCGCCCAGTCGGTGGGCAAGCCTTTGGCGCGGGAAGCTTTTGCAAGCTCTTTAAGATACTGCTTCAACAAACCCAACTCGTTCATCCGCTGTTCGAGATCGTCGGCATAGGTAGGATCGGTTGAGTAATCCGGAACTCGGGCCGGGCGCCACCGGCCGCCTTTGTCCTTTCTTTTGCCCCAAGGTTGGTGTTCCCGCCGCTCGATATCTTTCCAACCAAAGACCCGCTCGGCCGTCAAAGCATCGAGCTCGTGGCCTGCCGGTAGTTTGTCAACGTTTAATTGCGCCATGTCTCTGTTCAATCACAAAATCGTCCAATCTCGCAAAGCCAGCCGTTGCCCGGCTCCAGATCAGTCGGGTTCCTTATAGACTCGCATATCTGGTTGGGAGGCGCCTGTGAACGACTGAATCCATGGATCACGGTTGTCACGGCAGTCGATTTGTTGGACAAAAGAGAAATGCGTCGTAATCGACATCACGCCGCTTTTCTTTTGAGTTTGCTCCTGGGTCTAGCTGCTTGCGGCCGGGTGAGTACGGAACAGTCAGTCTCCGGCCAGCCTGCGCATCATGTCAACGGCGGCTTCCGGAATACTGGTGATGATTTCCAACGGCCATCACGCTTGACCCGCTGGCGTTTTATGGCGCGTCGTTTATGGGCGAGTTACACGTCACCACGGGCTTTCGAGGCTCCCCGGGTGGCTAACGACGGCAAGGCCCTTCAAGCCGGCTTGATCAACCCGAGCATCACCTGGGTCGGCCATGCGACTCTGCTAGTCCAGATGAACGGCGTCAATGCGCTCACCGACCCGCAGTGGAGCGAACGCGCTAGCCCGGTCTCATGGGGCGGGCCGCGGCGCTTGAGCGCGCCCGGCTTAGCTTTCGAGGACCTGCCGCCGATTCATGTCGTGATCATATCGCACGATCATTACGATCATCTGGACTTCACCACGGTGAAACGACTTGCCGATACCCACAATCCGCTTTTTCTAGTCCCGTTGGGTATGAAAGCTTGGTTTGCGAAAAACGGCATGAACCACGTCGAGGAACTCGATTGGTGGCAGGAGCGCGAGTATAAAGGCGTCAAGTTCGTTTGCTTACCGGCGCAGCATTTCTCACAACGAACCTTATGGGATGGTAATGAGCGACTGTGGGCATCATGGGCGATGTTGAGCCCTGAGCGGCGACTGTATTTCAGCGGTGACACCGGCTATTTCGACGGCTTCAATGAGATCGGCCGAAAGCTTGGTCCATTCGATCTGGCAGCGGTCGCTATCGGCGCGTATGTTCCGCCGGAGATTATGAAAAGCGTCCACACCACGCCGGAGGAAGCGGTACGAACGTCCATCGATCTGAACGCGCGTATTCTGCTGGGAATTCACTGGGGGACATTCGATTTAGCCGAAGAGCCGCTTGAGGAGCCGCCTGGGCGAATGCTCGCCGAAGTCCGTCGCCGCGGCATGGACGAGGACCAAGCCTGGATCTTTAACATCGGCGAAACACGGAAATGGTAGACTAACAATGCTAGAGACAATTCGGGCCAGCTTGGGTGTGTTTTAGGCTTGCCGTTGCGTCGAGGATGCGCGTTAGCCTTTCAATTTTCTTGATCTCGCGAACTCACCGTCCATTCTCCGAGAGCACTACTATCTCAACCGGCTGGGGCAACTCCGGTTTGGAAACTTTGAGAATCGGGCCGGGCGAATGTTTAACCCGCGGAAAGCCGCTAATGAAGCGGTCGGCGGCTCCCTGCCACCAGTAATGCTCCGGAATTGCGATTCGCGGATTGACCTGTTTGGTCACTTCAATCGCTTCGCTGGGCGTCACGGTAAACATGCCACCCGCCACCGGGACGAGCAGCACATCTATTTTTCCCAATAGCTTAAGCTGCGGCGGCGTCAGCAGGTGACCGAGATCGCCTAGATGAGCGATGCAAATGTCATCGACGCGAAAAACGAAGATGGCGTTTTTGCCGCGTTGCAGGCCCTGGCTCTTGTCGTGATAGGCGGGAACCGAGTAAACCGAAACGTCACGGATAGTCTCATGCACCGGATTCCAGTTTTCTCCGGTGGGGGTGAGGCCCTGGAAGATTATAGGGTTGCCTTTGGCCATATAGATATTGTTGTGCGCGCCATGTTGATGACTGGTGGTGACAACATGTTGATCGAGGGTTGGCCAGCGCAAATCACTGCGCGAATGCGGATCGGCAAGAATGCGGGTGCCTTTGCTCGAGGTAATCTGAAATGTCGAATGTCCGAACCATTCGATTTCCACCGGCCGGGAGTTGGTGGCCGCCACTCTGACGATGGGCCTCCAGACCACCTCCATTTCATGGCAGAAAGCCAGGACAGCTTGGGGTAACGCTACCGTCGCCGCGATGAAGAGCAAAATGAACTCCATCAACTGCGCTGTAGACATCGCTCGCCTGGTGTTCTTCGGGTAACGCTTATCCGCGGTATGCTTAGACATTGCGCAGCTATGAGCCTATAGCAGACCCCATTTTCGTCGCATCCACCATTCGACGCAAAGCAGCAGCAGGATCGGTAAAAAAGTCCACAGCGTACTCCAAAGCTGCGTCTGGCGGCGCTCAACAATTTGCGATGGCGCGTGCTGCTCGAGCTTTGCCGCTATTTGCTCGAGAGCCTTTTCATTCCAATCAGCAATCGGAAAGTAAAATCCCTGACTAGATTCGGCGATCGCCTGGAGGAGCTCGGTCCGTGGCCTGCCATCGTCGGTTTCACCGTAGGGAAACGCTGCGGAGAAGCTCGAGCGGTCTTTTCCGAGAGGGTTGCCGCCGAGGTTAGCCTCTGCTTCAACCCGGTAAGAGCCTTCTCTTGTAGGGGTGTATTCGCCGGTATATTCGCCTTCGGCGCTGTCAGCTTTGGCTGTGATCAAGCTGGGCTCGCCATCAGGTCCGAACACGCGCACCTGCACCGCTGCCTGGCGGGTCGGGGTGAAATCATCCTTCAAGACGCGCAGCTTGATAGCTAGTTTTTCTCCCGGCCGAGCCAACGGAATAGGTTGTATCTTTACCTGCTCGAAGGAAGGTTCTTGAGCCAGCCAACGGACAGACTGGCGAATCAGCTTGAGATGATTCTGCGGCGACTCTCGATTGCCGACCGCGATGAAGTTCCAGCGCCACACGTCATCGCTCATCAGCGCTAAGGTGCGCCCTTTGCCGAAGCGGCCGACCGTCAGCAAGGGCGCTCCTTTAGCCGCGCTTTCGCCACCGGCAACCAGCAGGGCTTGACCGCGCGCGGCGCGCACCTGGTTGATCGAGGTAAGCGGCGGTATCTTGGCCCATGCGCTTTCATTAGCGCGTGGATCGGGGAACAGGCGCGTAATCGGATGGGCTTTTCCCGAAGCGGTTAACGCCGGCGGCACGCTGCTATCATTGCGATAGGGTCCCTTGCCGTCCATTTCGACGGGGAGCACTTCCTTGAGCGCGCTTTCGCCGTAACCGCCGCTATCGAACGAGCGCACGCCGCCGAGCATCGCCAGGCCGCCGCCGTCGCGCACGAAGTCTTTTACTTTATCCAGGTAGACAGGATTGAAATAAGCGCGATGAGAGAAGTCGTCGAAAAAAACCACGTCGAAGTTCTTCAGTTCTTCGAGAAATATGTCGTCGATGGGAAAAGGGATCAAGCTCAGCCGCGAGTCAGGCACATCGACGCTATCCGTCGGTGTGCGCAAAAAGACAAAGGACACCAGTTCAATCAGCGGGTCCTGCTTCATCGCCATACGCAGAAAACGATAGTTCCAGGCCGGCGAGCCGGATAAAGTGAGGACGCGAATCTTGTCGCGCTGAACATCGACCTTGAAGTCCTTATGATTGTTCTGGCTGATTTGCTCGCCGGGCTGGGCCGGGATGTTCAATGAAAAATGATGCGGGCCGATATCCTTGGGAGTGAAGTTCAATGTGATCTTCCGCGTGAAATCGTCGTCATCGATGCTGACTGTGCGGCTGGTGATCAGTCCGCTGCCGCGATTGAAATAAAGCGGTACGGTCTTACCTTTCATCCCGGATGCGCGCACGGTGAGGTCGAACTTGAATTCACGCCCGCGAAACGCGAACTCAGGAGTTCGGAGGTCGGTCACGCGCACGTCGGTGAAGCCGTCGGTGTCGCCGGCACCGACGGTAAACACCGGCACCGGCAACGCGCTGCTTCCTTCCAAGCTTTGCCTATCGCCATTGGCGATACCGTCGCTGAAGATGACAATTCCCGACTGCGGACCGGCTTCCTTGGCGGCGGTTTGCAGCAGTTCCAACAACTGGGTCCCCTGGTCTTGCGCTTTGAGCTGCGGCACCGATTCCGGTGCAATCGGTTCCAGGCTCGTGCCGAACCGGTAAATTTTTAAATCATAATCGCGGCTAAGTTTCTGAATGAGAGGTTCTTCTCCCTCGGTCAATTTTTGTTTGACCAGATCGAGACGGGTCGGCGCCTTTTCCGGAGCGCCTCGTGGGTTGGCGGGAAATGTCATGCTCTGAGAATCGTCAATCAGTAATGTGAGCGGTCGCCGCAGTTGCCTGACCTGCTTCTCCACCAACGCCGGGCTCAAAAGAAAGAAAATCAGCAGACCATAAACACAGGCGCGCAGAGAGACCAAAAAAATGCTCTGTCCGATGCTCAGGCGCCGTCGCAAGCTGAGAAACTGCTGGACCAGTAAAGCGATGCTGGCGGCAACAACCAGCGCAACCAGCCACCACGGTACACTGCTTATGAGATAGAGATCCTTCATCGTCAGCGCGTCAGCCGCTTTCGGATAAACGGGACGTGAATCAAATCTTCTTTGTAATTCTCAGTCATGGCGTAGAGGATCAGATTGATGCCGAGGTGAAACGCGTCACGACGCTGTTCCTCTCCGCCCGGGGTGCACGCGTTGGTCCATTTACCCAACTGATCGCGTTCCCAGGCGCCGGCCAGGTTGTTCTGACAATAGACCACGGGAGTGGAACTGCCGACTGTCAATCCGTCGAGAGTGGGGCTGACGATTCTAACCCCGCCGATGCGGCGCAGCAGATAGTAGCTCCTCAGCGCCGCGTGCCCATTGGGGAGCCGTTTGAACTCGTTGCCTGGAAAAACTCGCTGCATCTCCCGCCTTATGGATTTGTCAAAGCCGTAACCCTGTTGACCCAAGCCGTCATCGATCAAGAGAAAACCGCCGAATGAAAGAAATAACCGCAGGGTCTCGATCTCCTCAGCAGTAAACGGCTCGAATTCGTATCTGCCGGTGATGTAGAGAAACGGATAATTAAAAAGATCCTGGTCGGTAAGATTGACTTCGTGCCTGGCGCCGGCTGCTTCTACGCTGGTGCGCTGCATCAGCTCTTCCATCAACGGAGTAACCGATAGCGGATGCGGGTTCCAGTCGCCGCCGCGGTATTTGATCTGGGCAAAAACGAATTGCGTCGGGGTTTTCCCTTTCGGATGGCTGGCGCTGGCGACCGCCGGCAACAGCCCGGCAGTTACCAGGGTTTTAGAAAGGATGAAAAGAAAATCTCGCCGGTGCATATGCAATCGATTCTCCGCAGCAAGAAGAAAACTAAATGCGTTGAGCGAACCAGCCTTCCAATAAAAGGGTCGCGAGCAAGAGCCCGAGTAATGGCAATGCAAGGTCTCTCCGGGTTCCGCCCTGTCGCAGGGTTTCGATGGGAACCACGTCGGCCCGAACCGGGCTGAGCTTGGCTTGCAGTTCACGCTCGGTGATCTCCTCCAGGCGGGACTCGAGAAACGGCGGGTTGACCGCGTACAACCGCGGCGTGCCGCTTTCCTGATTGCCGCCCGTTAGAGCTAGCTGGTAGATGCCCGAAACATCGTTGTCTTCAAAAGAACCGGAGGCGCGATCTTGCGCCGCGCTCATTACAACTTCGGCCGGTTGCTTGTTGGGCTTGGTGATGCGAATCGTTTTGCCGACATAACCGGGAGGCAAGGAGATCTCTTTGACATCACCGACGCTGATTCCACCATCGAGGAGGCCGCGTTTGCCGCCGGCGAGGTAGTTTGTCAGCGAATGGATCATCGGCAGATAGGCGGTTTTGACCGGCAGGTCGCTCCAGTCCCGGTCCGCCGTGGTGGTGATGAACATAACCCGGCCGGAGCCGACTTTGTGTTCGATCAGGAGCGGATCGCCGTTTGCCAGCGACATCAACACGGTTTTGCCGGACGCTGAGACTCGAGAATATCCCCAGACCCGCGCCGACTTGATTGACTCCTGCAAAAGGTTGTCTGAAAGACTTTGCAGCGCCGGATGGGTTAATTCCAGCTTGCCGATTTTTTCACCGCTAGCTTCCAGACCCTGCTTCTTGTCGCGGATGGGAGTCCCGACGATCTGCGCCAGCTTGGCATTATAGTTATCGGCTTGCAGCCTGTCGCCGCCGAAAATCAACAGACCGCCCCCGCCGCGCAGATAATTCTGCAGTTTGGCGATAAAGGCATCGGGTAAGGCGGCGACGTTGCACAAGACAATTACCTGATAGGCGTCCAAGGCGGCCCCGCTCAAGCCTTCAGGAATGATCACGGTGGGCAAGTACTGTGACGAATCGCTCTCGCCGGCGGGGTTGAGCGCGCGGGTCAGAAAAAACGTTTCGCTCTGGACCAATGATGTCTGCGGATCGCCGTCGACGACCAGGATCCTTAGTTGATCCTGAGCGTGCACGCCAAAATGCAGCGAAGCATTGCCGGCCAGCCCGTCTCTTTTGATGGTTAATTGTCCTGCATGCGATCCCGCTTGGGACAATCGAGTTTGCAAGGTAACCGTGGCATCCCCTCTGGGGGGAACCGACGTGAGTTTTTGGTCTTTGTTTTGTCCGTCTATGCTCAGTTGCACGAGCAGATCCTTGATTTCCTGATCACTGAAGTTTGCCACGATGGCTTCGAGGTGCAGCGGCAAATCGACACCGATGCCCTGTCCGGTGGCACGGATCTCTTTCACGGCTACGTTCAGCGGTTTCTGTTTCCTGCCGACGCGGATCGCCTTGACTGGGATCGCCGGATCAACCTGCTTCAGTGAAGACATCGAAAAATTGTCCCAGCCGGTGAGGCCGAGATCGCTGATCAGGCGAATTTCCTTTTGCCCGGCGGGTTCGCCCAAGATCTCATAAGCCTTGCCGAGAGCGGTCGAATAATCGGCGGTGCCCTCGGCAATTTCTATTTGATCGAGCTCCTTTAGCAGAACATCTTTTTCGAGCTTGAGACGGATCGGTTCTTTACCGGAAATGCTGGTGGGAATGATTGCGGCGCGGTCGCTGTCGCCAAGGGAGGTGATCAATAGCCGCGCCGCTTCCTTGGCTTGCTTGAATCCTATGCCGTCGCCGCTCCACGTCATGCTCAACGAATTATCCAACAAGATCACCAACGAAACCGGGCCGCCGCCGGCGAACAAGCCGGCGCCTGTCTGGAAAATCGGATTGGCAAGCAGCAAAGCCAAGAGCACCACGGCCATGGTTCTTAGCGCCAGCAGGATCCAATGACGCAGCCGGTAACTGCGCGAGATACGCTTTTGCGACATCAGGATAAAACGCACCGCGGGAAAGCGGATGCGGTTTAGCTTGCGGCGGTTCAGCAAATGAATCAGCAGCGGTAAGGAGGCTGCGATCAGACCAAAAAGGAAGATGGGGTAGAGAAAAAAGACCGACATCGGCAGCTCATTCCCTCCAGCTCAAGTAACTGGCCAGCGCTCGGTCTAATGGGGTCGATGTAGAGATGAGTTGATAGTCGATGGAGCTATCGTGGCACTCCTTGCGCATCTGTTCGGTGAACTCTTCGACGACTTGCCGGTAGGTTTGGCGAATCGCCCGCGGATCGGCGATCACGTTGAGATTAGCGGCTTCCAGGTCCTCGAACAAAATGTTGCCTTCAAACGGCAGATCGAGCTCGGCTTGGTCGAGAATATGAAAGACGATGACGTCGTTGCCTTTGAAGCGGAACAAGCGCAAGCCTTTGAGGATCTGCGCCGGTTCGTCCAGCAGATCAGAGACAAGAACTACGATGCCGCGCCGTTTGATTTGGCCGGCGATCTCCTCGAGAATTCTGCCGACGTTGGTTTCGCCGCCGGGCCGTTGGTTTTCAAGCGCGTGAACGATTTGGGTCAGGTAATCGCGCTTGGCCCGCGGCGGTATGACGTTTTCGATGCGGTTTGAAAAGGTCACCAGACCGGCGGCATCTTGCTGGCGCAGGATAAGATAAGCGAGCGAAGCGGTGAGGGTGCAACCGTAATCGAATTTGGTGATGCCATCGGACGAATAATCCATCGAGGCGCTGGTATCGAGTAGAAGATAGGCCCGCAGGTTGGTTTCGTCTTCGTATTCCTTGATGAAATAGCGGTCGAATTTTCCCAGCGCCTTCCAATCGATGCGCCGAATCTCGTCGCCCGGAGAATATTCGCGATGCTCTTCGAACTCTACGCTGAACCCTTTGGAGCGGCTGCGGTGAATGCCGGACATAATACCTTCCACCACCCATCGCGCCCGCAGTGAGAGATTGGAAATCCCGGCCAGAACCTTCGGATCAAAGTATTTTTTCTGCCCATTGGCGATCACGTTGCTCCATCTTTACCACCGCGGAAAAATATAATCTAGCCAGCTTCTCAAGCTGTGTTTCGGTGGTGCAGACCGCCGGTTTTGGTATTTTCCCCCTGGCTAAGGAGCGGTTGTGCTGGCGCTATGAATCGCCTGATCGGCAAACAACAATGGGATTTAAGATGATAACTGTAACCGCGCCCGTCGTAGATGCGTATGCATTAAGGCCGTAAACTTTTCGCATGGATCGCGCGCCGGATGCTGCGTCTTATTACTTCCAGAACTTATTGATTCACCGCCGGAGTATTGCTTAGGTGACCATAGGACGCGGTCCTGAGATCCTGAGGATCGTTTCCAACACCGGTCTTTTGATGTTGCCACGGCATTGATCTGCCGTTTTCTGTCGCGGGGCTATTGTTTGCAGCCGCATGGTGACAAAGATAATCGCCGGCGTGTCGCCGAAGGAGCCGGCATCGACCTTGGGCAAGCCAAATCGCTGACGCCCCTGCCGGGCAACGACATCGGGCGGAAAGCGCCGGCAAGTACTTATACGAGCGGTCAGTCCGAAGCCGGCCATTCGCGGCTGACCTTTACGGCGAGAAGCGCGGCTGAGTAAGGCGGTCGCGTTCGCACTCAACAAGGAGATAGCTTTATGGGCGTGCTGGTCGAGGGAGTGTGGAAAGACCAGTGGTATGACACCCAGAGCACCGGTGGACGATTTGTTCGTTGGGAATCGCGCTACCGCAACTGGATCACGCCCGACGGCGCTCCGGGGCCAACAGGGGAAGGCGGCTTCAGGGCCGAGCCCGGCCGCTATCATCTCTATGTCTCGTTCGCTTGTCCGTGGGCGCATCGCACCTTGATCATGCGCGCGCTGAAAGGATTGGAGGACGCGATCTCGCTGTCGGTGACGCACTGGCATATGGGCGAGAATGGCTGGACGTTCGATCCCGCTCCGGGCGTGATTCCCGATCCGATTCACAATGCGAAGTATCTATACGAGATCTATCTCGCCGACGATCCGAAAGCATCCGGTCGTGCCACCACACCGGTGCTCTGGGACAAGGCGCAGGGCGGCATCGTCAGCAACGAATCCGCCGATATCATGCGCATGTTAAATGACGCTTTCGACAGCGTCGGCGCGCAGCCCGGAGATTATTATCCGGTTCAATTACGGAGCGACATCGATGCGCTCAACGAGCGCATTTATCGCGCAGTTAACAATGGCGTTTATCAGGCCGGGTTTGCGACGACTCAGGAAGCCTACGAGGAAGCGGCGTTCAACGTCTTTGCCATGCTCGACGAGCTCGAGGAGCGCCTGGCAGGCTGCCGCTACCTGTTTGGCGATCGGCCCGTCGAAACCGACTGGCGTCTCTTCACGACGTTAATCCGTTTCGATGCCGTTTATGTCGGTCACTTCAAATGCAATCTGCGCCGCCTCGTGGATTATCAGCATCTATCGCGTTACGCCGGGGATCTGTTCCAACTGCCCAAGATCGCCGGGACGGTGAACTTCGATCACATTCGCAGGCACTATTACACCAGTCACAAGTCGATTAACCCCACCGGCATTGTTCCGATCGGGCCGGAATTGAACTTCACCACGGCCTAGGTACGGGAATCGCGGCACGCCAATCCGAGCGCCCTGGGACTTAGCCGATTCCGATCACGTACGCCGGTTAGTCTGGTTGAGACATCTCCTTACCGGTGCAACAACCACCAGCCTCGGATCAAAGGCAGTGTTGAGACGGTGCTTCTAACACGGAAACGTTCGCAACCTGCCTTGATCGATCCTTTTATAGGTATAGGCTCAGGAAGGAGGGCGAAATTATGAAAGGTTACGTGACAAACATTGAAGACGATACGCTGGAAAGCAAAGATTTTAGGCGAGTCTTATATACGGGAAAAATTCACAGCTGGTATTAATGAGCCTTCGGCCAAAGGAGGAGATTGGCGAGGAAACTCATACGCTGGATCAGTTCATCCGGGTCGAAGCCGGCAGCGGTGTTGCGGTGTTGGACGGAGTGGGGCATCAGATTTCTGATGGGACGGCTGTGGTTATCCCGGCGGGCACAAAACACAACGTCATCAATGTTTCAGATCGAGACGAACTAAAGCTCTATACGGTTTATTCTCCGCCTGAGCATCGCGACGGAACCATCCATAAAACCAAAGCTGATGCGCTGGCGCACGAGGAACATTTTGACGGCAAGACGACTGAATAGCCGAATGTTGCGACGACGGCAGTTTCGAAACTTCACGCGAAGGACACGAAGTTTATAAGTTAAAGCAAATTACTTACAGAATATTCGCGAGCTTCCTACTAGTTTGTTGAAAGTATTGCAGCTTCGCGCAAATTTTCCGACGACCATCGCTAATGTGAAAGAGGATTTACTCGCGCCAAGTGACCAAGACGCGAAGTTGGGATATTTGTTTTACCCTTAGCGTCTTTGCATTCGCTAGGGCGGGGCGGGATGACGGAATCGGCAGTGCGCAAAGCGGGGCGAAAAGCGTTGATGGCGACACGGCCGATGACTCGGGTTGGCCGCGCGGTGGAGAAAGGCGAGACCCAAGGATTCTTGAAAATCCTGGTGGACGCAGACACCAAAGAAATTCTCGGCGCATCGTTAATGGGCATCGAATGCGATGAGGTGATTCATTCGATTCTCGACGTGATGTATCCCAAAGCGCCCCTATACGGTCATCCAGCGCCCCATGCACATCCATCCTACGATCACAGAATTAATTCCGACGCTTCTCGGCGAGCTCAAACCTTTGGACCCATCTATGAATAGCTAAGCTGTCGGTTAGACTAAAAGGAGAAAACCATGCCACCCACAAGTAGACCAGATCAGCTCTCTGAAGAGATGATCGACGCGACTTTGGCGGACAGCTTTCCCGCAAGCGATCCGCCGTCATGGACACTTGGCCGCGATCGTAACCAGCAAGAAGAAACTGCCGGCGCCGCAGTCACGCAAACGTCAAAAATACACGACAAGGAGGAGTTTATTATGAAAACAAATATCGACCTTTCGGAGGAACAACGTGCCGGTGTTGTGAAGATCCTGAACACCGTGTTGTCTGATGAGTATCTTCTCTACACTAAAACACGAAACTACCATTGGAACGTCACCGGACCGCAGTTCAACGATCTGCACAAGTTTTTCGAGGAGCAATATACCCAGCTCAGTGAAATCGTCGATCAGGTTGCGGAACGCGGGCGCACTCTTGACGGATGGGCATTCGGCACCATGAGCGAATTCTCCCAGCACGCCAGGCTCAAGGAACACCCGGGCCACTATCCCAGGGCGCGCGAGATGATCGCCAACCTTGTAGACGACCATGAGGCAGTCATCCGGCAATTGCGCAGCGATCTGGAGACCTGCGCCAACAAATATCATGACATGGGCACCAACGATTTTCTTACAGGCTTGATGGAACAGCACGAAAAAATGGCCTGGATGTTAAGAGCATTTCTGCAAGCTGAGTCAGTCTAGCCCAGGTTCTTAGCATTTGCATCAGCTTTCACTGACTGCCGGGTCAACTTCACGCTATACGGTCAAGAATTTTAAGACAAAGGAGGATTATAGATGGCGACAAATGAGGCGTATCAAGCCAAGCAGTTCAAACTAAGCGGGCTTCAAGGGATTTCCGATCAAACCCTCGAGATGCACTTCAAGCTCTATGAGGGCTACGTCAAAGAAACCAACCGGCTGACAGAAAAGATTTCGGAGTTTTTAAAAGATGGCCAGGTCGATCAGGAGGAGATGCCGGCTTATTCAGAGCTCACCCGGCGTATGGGTTTCGAATACAACGGCATGGTGCTGCATGAGTACTATTTCGGCAACATGACCAAAGGTGGATCGGGTGATCCGGGCAAGCAGTCGGCTTTTTATAAAGCGGCAGAAAGCGGCTTCGGCAGCTATGATATCTGGAAAGCCGACTTTGTCAGCATCGGTAAAATGCGCGGTGTCGGCTGGGCCATCTGCTTTCAGGATCCCAAACGCCGGCGGCTGAGCAATCACTGGGTAAGCTTGCATGAGATCGGCAATGTTGCGGGATTCGAGCCGGTGCTGGTGATGGACGTATGGGAACACGCGTTCCTGCTCGACTACAAGCCCGCGGAACGGCCCAAATACATCGAAGCGTTTTTCGCCAACATTGACTGGCAGGCAGTCGAAGGCCGCCTTGGCGATTTCAAGAAGGCATAAATCGAACGGAGAATATCCTTCGAAGTGATCGATGGCCCCTGGCTGCGACCGGCTGGTGTCGCAAGAATTTTCGCATGATAGGGCTCGTACTATTTGCGTCTCCATATTCGTAAGACCGCGGCGCATTGCCTACTGATCGGCTGATTGGGATTCATCTCTCCGATCAAGCAATGCGCCGCGAGCTTCGATGCTGCGCCGAAAAGACAACAATTGGAGTTCGACGGGGAGAGCCTGGATATGCAGGCCAACTGCGCGAACGCCGCCCCAACTCATCTCCCCGGCTACTGCGATTAACTTTAGCGATTCTCATTTCACTTATTTTTTTAGCCGTGAGCGGCTGTGATCGAGACGGCCAGAATGTAAATTCCGAGGCCGGCACATACAGACAAGTTTCAGAGAAGTGGAAGATGCTTTGATTGCAACGCGAAAGATCCGCGAACAACAGGCGGCGCAAGACCGGCAGGTGCAGGCACTGCAACGAACCTTGCGGCTTGCGAACCTGCGCTATGAGAATGGCTATTCGAGTTTTTTGGAAGTCCTCGACGCCGAGCGAAGTCTTTTTAGCGCCGAGCTGCAGCAGGTACAGCTCCAACGCGCAAGATTGACGGCCATAGTCAATCTCTACAAAGCTCTCGGCGGTGGCTGGGTGCCGTAATTGCAGTTTGTTGCGCGCGTCTTTATCAGGACCGATCATCGAGCTCAGTGTAGTGGCGGAAGATGCCTTCCTGATTGAACGGCAGACGCCGCTCGGACGCGAGATACGCCGCCAACCGCGGACGCGCGGCCATCCGCTCGTGCAGCGCGATCACTCGTCGATATTTGTGTTCCTGTTTTGCCATCGCCCGTGGAAATGCATAGCGCGAACCTTCAATCATCTGGAAGAGCGACAGGTCCAGGTATGAAACCGCATTGCCGACTAGAACGCGGCCGCCGTTGCGCTCCAGGATCTGCTCGAAGTAACGCAGAAACTTGGGCTGGCGTTCGACCTTGAAAATCTCCGCGCGCCGCTTCGCCTCACGTTTCTGCTCTTCGTAGTACAAGCTGCTTGCGACCGGATGATGCGTGTCGTGAACTTCGGCGACCCAATCGGCGATGGTGAGCTGTAGTTGATGCGCCCAAAAGCGCGCCGCCTCTTCTTTTGGCGCGAGATGAAGACGCGGGCCGAGGAAGAATAGAATGTTGGCGGTTTGGGCGATGACCAGCTTGCCGGCTTTTAAAAACGGCGGCGCGAACGGTGGTCGCTTGACCGACCGGCTTTCCAGAAACTTCGACATTGCCCCCATCCCGCGTGGCCGCCGCGCGACATCGACATAAGCCGCGCCGGCGTCTTCGAAGGCGAGCCGAACAAATTCGCCGCGTCCCTGTATCTCGGGCCAGTAGTAGAGCTCGTAGCGCATGACCTCCTCCGCCGAATTCTATTTTTGACTAACGGCCACGCATAAAACCGTACGCGAATGCTGCAGGTTTTCTAATCAAAAGTAGTCGCGCAGCCGTCGAACGCTTTTCCGATACCTGGCCGCTCGTCGGGAAAGAGATGGATTTCCTCGAATGTTACATCCGTGTGGCGTGCATCCCGCCGCTGGTGTCTGCTCGCGGTATGAGTGCCTCTGCTTGTTTGCTACTCGTAGGCTCTAAGCGGATTGCGAGAGACTGGTATTCGTTATCTAGTTCGGCGCCACCCAGGCCGTCAGAATCGATGGCGTGTCCTGCATCAGCGCCTGCCATGACTCGCCACGATCAAGACTCCTGTAGAGCGCGCCTTTACCTTGGATACGCGCATCGAAACCGTAGCCGCGCGCGCCATCGCCCATGCCACAGAAGAGCCCATTGGGATCGCTCGGGTGGCGCAGTAAAACCCATGGCATCCAGGGATTCTCTTTTTCCAGGCCCTGAGCGACGATACGCCAGTTCTCGCCGCCGTCGTCGCTTAGCATAATATGTCCCTTGGGTGTAATTCTCTCACGCATCCACACGCCTGGAGAACCCTTGCCGCCGCAGACGACCATGCGCGGGTTCACTCCCGGCAAAAAATGCCACTCGTGCGAATAGCTGTGCAGCTCGGTATAGGCCCACGGCATGCCGTTCTCGACTCGGCGCCATTGTTGGCCTGCGTCATCAGTGCGATAGTATCCCCGGGCCGATGAAACATAATAACGTTCTTTGCTGCCAGGGTAATTTTCAATGTGATGCATATCGACATAATCGATCCCGGTGCTCCGGTCTTCCCACGTCTTACCGCGATCTCGACTCAGCAGGTTCCCGCCATGTTCGAGCAGAACCCAAATCAGATTCTGCTCATCGGGATGGATGAAGATCTGGCGCACATGGGGAAACTCGACTCCGCGCAAGCGCGGCGGCACGTCCCATTTCGTTTTTACTTCGTCACCAAAGTTGAGCATGCTGTCGAGCGGCTGCCAACTTTTACCACTGTCTTCGCTGCGGAAAAGGCGGATCGGGCCGATGCCCATGTAGACAATGCGCTCGTCATGCGGATCGACCGTGAACGTGCGCACATCGCCATCCATAATCTTGGTCCAAGTCTTTCCTGCGTCATCGGTGCGATAGCCGCCATCGAATGCGACTGCGGCAAAAACGATCTCGGGCTTGGTCGTGCAGCCGGTCAAATGCTCGAGTGTTTTTCCTTGGAAGAATTCGCCGAGGGTCTTCATTGACGAATTCTGCGGTTCCATTATCTTCAATCCGCCATTATGAGCGATGTAGTAGCGCAATGATTCAGACATATTTACCTGCTTACGTATAACGGCCGACGTCCATGCAACCTGGCGACCTCAGTGCGAAAATCTCTAGCACTCCCGTGATTTGTTCTTCTAGAATAGGATCACTTGCTACAAGCATGTTGGGTCGCACCGATCAACCTCTAGCTAATCCATCATTCAATTCTGACAAATGTTCCCAGAAGCCACCATTCTTTGCCACGCCAATCCGTTTTCCGCTGTTGGCTTTGAATGTGAATGATGAGGAGGATCAACAGCTACTGTCACCTGGGTCTGCCCTGTGCGTTCTGGGGCACCGAACCCAAATCCATAACCCAATCCAGCGACGAGCGGCACCAGGATTGTGTTTTCGGCCGCAATTCCCGTCGCTGGCGAATCGTTCCGACTCGGAGGTTGAATGTCTGTGGATCGATTTCGGCGGCTGCGTAAATCCGTGATCCGCATTCAGGACAGAAAGCCTGAGCTCGCTTAGCGCCGCTTTCCGCGGTCTTGACATAAATTTTTGGTTGGCCGCTGAGCAACCTGAAAGCCTCCTTGTCAGCCGAAACTGACGTCGTAAAAGCTGAACCCGTGAGGCTTTGGCAATCCGTGCAATGACATACGCCGACCTTTTCCGCATCGATTTCAGCCTCGTAGGTGATAAAACCACAATGGCAACTACCGTCAATTTTCATAAACCCTCCGTAGCGGTTCACTTGCTAATGAGCTTCTTAAAACGGTTCTACTGTCGAGATAAGAATGTGTCAATCGTTAGTGGTCTAGCGAGAGTCGAATGTGAGCGCTGATCAGTTCCGACTTCCTCACATCGCGGTCGTTTTCAGGTCCTATGCGGCTCCCCACGGCGACCAATCTAGCATGCATTCAGTGGCAGGCCGTTCGGCCTGTCGATACGCATAAACGAATAATTCCGAATTAAACGGAATGAAATGTGGTGTCATCCGAATTCGCACTTCCTGAAAAACTTAAAAAGGAACATCGGACCGAGTTCTACTGCGCTCTCTGATTGCAGAGCGGGCTACCAGCGAATAAGATCAGCCGGAGACGGGAATTAGCGTATTCGGAGGAATACATGCGAAGCAAAACTCTTCTACAGCCGCTGGCAAGAGTTGCGGCGATGCTTCTAATTTTGACAGGCCTTGCGCATGGCGCTGAGTCAAACCGCGATAGCATGCCGCTGGCCAAAGCAACGTTTGCCGGCGGCTGTTTCTGGTGTATGGAACCGCCCTACGATGAGCTCGAAGGCGTGACTTCGACAATCTCCGGTTATACGGGCGGCACTAAGAAGAATCCGACCTACGAGCAGGTCAGCGCCGGTACCACCGGCCACACGGAAGCGGTAGAGATCACTTATGATCCAAAGAAAATCAGCTATGAGAAACTGCTCGATGTGTTCTGGCGCAACATCGATCCGTTAACCGCCAATGCGCAGTTCTGTGACTCCGGCAGCCAATATCGCTCCGCCGTTTTTTATCACGATCAAAACCAGAAGACTCTTGCGGAAGCCTCGAAAAAGCGACTCCAAGATCGTTTCAAACAATCGATCGTGACTGAAATCGTTCGCGCCTCCGAATTTTATCCGGCCGAAGATTATCACCAGGATTATTATAAGAAGAACCCGATTCGCTACAAAATCTATCGGTATGGCTGCGGCCGCGACAGCCGCCTCCAAGAGCTTTGGGGAGCTCAAAAGAAATGACGGTTAGCTGGTTCGCAAAGTGTCAACGAAGACCCGTGTCGAGTTCTTGAAGAAGGAAAGCGAGAAATAAAAAAATGCGACGGGTCCAGAATTGCGGCGAAGTCAATACGACTACGTTATACAGACTTTGCTCTCTCCAAAGATGGAGCTCTCAATCGTTCGAGCTTGTTATACGATTCCGCTCAGCTCAGTCAGTAGGATTACAGTTAACCAGAGAAAGCTGACGATCTGCACGAAGAAGAAGCCGAAGCGCACGGATGTCACGATGTCGGTCTGGATGAAGCATACATGCACCAGCGATTGCATGATGCGGGCGACCAGAACCGCGACTGCCAGCGCATTCACCAAGGCGCTGCCCACATTGCCCACGTACAGCCCGAAAACGATTGCGCCAAAAACCGGCAGATTCTCAATGCAGTTTGCGTGTGCCCGCGTGGCCCGTTTGTACCAATCGGCTCCCTCAATCTGATCGGCGCGGAACTCGCGTATCGCCACACGTCCCGTCAGAATCCGACTCCATCGGTATACCCCCACTGTCGCGAGCAACAACAACACGGTCCAAGCGGCGAATCCGACCAGCATCCAAACCGGTAAAATCATGAGGTCGCCTCATCGTGTGACGCATGACGTCCGCGATAGATGCGCGTGCGAGCGACGCTCGCGGAGCGTCATTGTCGACCATAAAGTTAGACCCCGCCGTGCAGGGATCTCGCTCACAATCTTTCGGATCTGAGAGTGATGGATCAATCTTCTCGTGGGGCGACGACGATGCACAGGAAAATGCCGACTGCGAAAGGGCAATGGCAATTCCGATGAGCGGGACAAAGACCTACCGAAGCTCACCGGCCGCAGCAAATGCTTCGTATGAGCTTGCCCAGTTGTTGGGATTGCCGATTCCCCAACCGGCGATAGTCTCAATAGCGATCAAGCAGGCGACGACTCCTAGACCTAAACACCTATTCCGCACGAGCTTAAGTCTTTCGAGGTTCGCTAATTCATTCAGCTGTTCGCGTTGCTTCGATGCCATTGCCAACGCGGCT
This sequence comes from uncultured delta proteobacterium, assembly GCA_963745835.1. Lineage (GTDB taxonomy): Bacteria > Desulfobacterota > Binatia > UBA9968 > UBA9968 > WHTF01. The sequence goes on along the minus strand of CAVUZH010000019.1, from coordinate 282,013 downwards.
CTAATTGTTAATCTACTGCCGGATTACTTATGGACGGCCTTATTCATATGCAGGCTGCTCAAAAACCTCAGAGGCAAGGCGCGCGAAGTTCGATGAGCTGAGGCGTATGCTTCAGTACGTTGAAGCGAGTCGGGCAAGCGCAACGAAGCATATGAGGCTTTTTCAGTAGCCTGCTAGCTCTTCAGAAAAGGCACGCCCAGGCGCATCAGGTCGTCGAAGGCATCCCAATGCACCATGTGCTTGCAGCCATTGATGATGTGGAGATTGATCTCTGGCTGCATTTTTTCAAGCAATTCGGCGCGTTCACCGGCGTGCGCGCGGTCTTCGCGGCCAAAGAACATCAAAAGCGGCATCTTCAGCTCGGTCAGCCTTTGCCATATGGGCTTGGCCTGCGACGCGCCGCCGCCGGCGGGGGCATCCTGGTTCTGCCGTTCCTGATGCGCTTTGAAATTGCGGCCGGTCATGCGGCTGTGGCGGATCGCCACGTCTTCATCCGAGATCAACGAATGATTGAAGGTGTCGGCCTGCAAGAGTTTGCGGGCATCCTCCAGGGTCGGTTCCTTTTGCGCCATTTCCTTGTCGACGCGCGCCTGGACCGCTTCGTACTTGCCGACCTGCTCCTGGGTCTGCGGCGGCAGCAGCGAGCCGGTGCCAAGAATGATCACATGCGAGTAGCGGCTGGGATCTTCCAAGGCTAGCTGAACCGCGAAGCCGCCGGAGCGTGAATGCGCAATCAATGCGGTCTTGCCCAATCCCGCGGCATCGATGAATTTAGGAATGGAATTGCGTTGCTGCGCCGTGCTTTGCTTGGCGGGTACGTCGGAGAGGCCAAACCCAGGAAGGTCAAAGGCGACCGCACGAAATCCGGCTTTCGCAAGAGGACCGAGATTGCGCAGAAACACGTCCGCCGAGCTTCCCAGCGAAGCGCCGTGTAGAAACAGCACCGATGGGCCTGAACCTTCTTCGATATAACGGAGCTGCAGCCCATCGACGTTAACGAACTTGTCTTTCGGTTTGGTTCTTTCCACGTTATCCATGACATTGCCTCCTATTAAGCAGGGATTCAGGCCGCAAAAAAGGCCCCGTGCAACAACCGCCTCGCGCTGACGTACTGACCCTGGACCCTGTCGCGCGGCGCGCATCAAGAGCTCTTTGAACAGCTTGGATCTGAGTTTTTACATACTCTGTATCTGAGAAAGCATGACGAACCTTTTCTGAGCCGACCTATAACGCTCAAGCGACGAGGTGTCAATCACGCGCGAGCTTAGTGGAATGAGTAAACGAGATGGTACTGGTCTGTTCGAGAAATCCCGTGGAATATCCCGGCGCTCACAGCCGTCATTACCCGCGAAAGCGGCTCCAGATCTCTTTCAATTTTCTCGATTCCGAGTCGCGCCAGTTTTCGCGCTTGCCCGCAATGAGGATTATTTGCTAGCGCTTGTCCTGAATAGCGCAGCGACGATAGACCGGATTGAACGTTTTGAACCTGGTGCCGTCGCACTTAAAAATCGGGCTATTTTTTTTTGATTCGCGATGTGGCTTGACTGGGCCCGGAACGAATGAAAGGCGAAGGAGAAATCTTGTGACGATCAAGACTCAAACGCTTTTAATGGTCACCCTGTTGCTCGTCGTCGCGGTCTTCGCCACCGCGGGAGTCGTGGTTTGGGGCTCGCGCCGGGCATTGCTCGCTGAAAGCGAAGCTCAGGGTGTGGTCATCGCCAGGCTCTTGGCTCGTAGCGCGGCCTTCGGCGCGCAAGTGACCAGCGATCTCGAGAAAGCGATTGGTGAGCAGATGATCGTCGAGGCCACGATCGCTGCGCATTTGGTAGCTCTGGGTGAGGCGGCAGGAGTCGGCGCGAAGGAAATCAACCGGCGATTAAAACAAATTGCCGACGACACGGTGCTGGACGAAATCTGGATTACCGACGAGAAGGGTCATGCTTACTTAAGAAATAATACGGAAGTAGACTTCACGTTCAGTCCGGATCGGGAGCGGCAACCCCAGGCTCACGCCTTCTGGCCTCTGCTCACCGGCAAGAGCAAAGCTGTCGTCCAGGAGGCGCGCCAGCGCGAAATCGACACGCAGGTTTTCAAGTACGTGGGGGTCGCGGGGGTGGATAAGCCGCGCATCGTCCAGGTCGGTTATCACGCCACCATGCTCCGACACTTGCAGCAGAGCATGGGGCTGACTCGTCTGGTCAACCAGCTGGTGTCCGACGGAAGCGTCATTGCGATCCGTGTCCTCGACAAGAACATGGTCACCGTGGACTATGCGGAGAGGCTCCGAGACAACAAGCTTCCGGAGCCGACCGAGGCCGACTTCGCGGATTGGCGCAACTTGGTGCGCGAAGGGCGAACCGAAAGCTCTTCGGAAGCATCTCTGCTCAAGGTCGTCGTTCCGATCGGCGAAGAGGGGGGAGAGCTAAAAGGTGGAACAATTCTGGTCACTCTGCCGACGGATCACGTGCAGGCTGCGATTCAGAACAGGATTCGGTTGGCCATGGTGGTGAGCGGGTTGGTATTGTTGCTCGGATCGATGATCGCCATCTTTGGCGCCAAGACGATTTCCCGGCCCATTGCCGACTTGACGGAGATGACCCGACGGATCGCAGGCGGTGACTTCACTCAAAGAATCGCCATCTCGGCAAAAAACGAAATTGGCGCTCTTGCGACCTCGTTCAACGAGATGACGCGGCGCTTGAACGAATCCATCGAGCACCTCAAGGAAACCACCGCGGCGAAGGAACGCATCGAAAGCGAGCTACAAATCGCCCACGATATTCAGATGAGCATGGTGCCGAAAATTTTTCCTCCGTTTCCCGAGCGCAGCGAGTTCGATATTTTCGCCACTCTGGTACCGGCCAAAGAGGTAGGAGGGGATCTCTACGATTTCTTCTTCATCGATGACGATCATCTATGTTTCGCCGTCGGCGACGTCTCCGGTAAGGGAGTACCGGCGTCGCTGTTTATGGCCGTCACCAAAACTCTCTTTCGCGCGACCGCCGGCAATGGCGGCAGTCCGGGTGAAATCCTCGCGCGGTTGAATACCGAAATTTGTCGCGATAACGAGTCCTGTATGTTCGTGACCTTTTTCTGTGGGATCTTGAATATCCACACCGGCGAGGTCCATTATAGTAACGCCGGGCACAATCTGCCGTTTTATCTGAGCCGCGACGGCGTTAGTCCCTTGGAAAACTTCGGCGGAATATCCCTGGGGCTTGTGGAGGGAAGCCCCTATGCAACAGGGCGCATGGTTCTTCGTCCGGGCGACGACTTGCTGCTTTATACCGATGGCGTGACCGAGGCGATGGATCTCGCCAAGACGCTTTACTCCGATGAGCGGCTCGAGCAGTTCTTAGGAACGAATCGCAGCTCGGCTCCGCGCCAGATCATTGGCGATTTGGTCAGCGATGTAAGGCATTTCGCTGGCCAAGCGCCGCAATCGGATGATATCACGGTTCTGGCGCTGCGCTATTTCGGGGCCACGGAGAAAATGACGGAACGCGTGGAGGTCAAGCTCTTTAACAAGCTTTCAGAGCTCGACCGCTTTAATCAGACGCTGACGAAATTCGGCCGCCGACTTGGACTATCCGATAAGGTCCTGCATGATCTCAACCTCGCCCTGGAAGAAATTCTCACCAACATTATCTCCTACGGTTACACCGACAGCGGGGAACACGAGATCAGAGTGCGCCTGAGCTTGCAGGCAGGAGAGGTTAAAGCCGAAGTGGAAGATGATGGGCAACCCTTCAATCCCCTTGATGTGCCTGAGCCTGACACAGCGAAATTGTTGGACGAAAGGACGATCGGTGGACTCGGAATCCATCTTGTGCGCAAGATCGTGGATGCCCTTGAGTACAAGCGACAAGGAGAGAGAAATCTGCTGACGATTAAAAAAAAGACGCAGAAAGCTTAGGTCATGGAGATTAGCGAAGAAGGTTTCGGTACACGCGCTCCAACTTATCCGATGTTCTACATCGCAACGTTTGTGCGGTGACCAGAGCTGGAAAATCCTGTGCTGATGATATGAGGAGATAGGAGACTTAGGTTATGGAAATTACCGAACGCAAAACTGCGGACGTTGTCACCCTAGGCCTCTCTGGAAAACTGGACGCTACGACAGCGAAGACGTTTGAGGAAAAACTTCTCAGCCAAATAGAATCGGGCGAGCGGCGCTTTGTAATCAATCTTGCGCAGCTCGACTACATCAGCAGTTCAGGATTACGCGTGTTTCTCCTTGCGGCCAAGCGACTCAATAGCGCGAACGGCAAGATCTTGTTCTGTTCGCTTCAGAGTCCAGTCAGAGAAGTGTTCGACATAACCGGGTTTTCGTCTGTTTTTTCCATTTACGGCTCTGACGACGATGCGATCAAGAATCTCTAGCCGTAAATTATACAGTCTAAATCCCAGATAGACCGGCTCGTCAAAAAAGGGCCCGCGCCTGGAGGGGTGCATAAAGGCGTGATCCTCAGAAATGCTCTTAGCAGGCATTTGCCCAGTTTTGAGTCCTTGCGACCAGGTTGGATTCTCACCACCGGCTCCCTGATCATCACGACCGTTCTTTGGATCGTAGCCCGATTTCCGGATGAGATTCCAACCGACTTCTGGCCTTGGCGCGCGGTTTCACAGCTCACCATAATATGGTCGGTTACTCTAATTTTGAGCTTACCAATCGAGATTTCCGGCGAATATGGCTCTTCTACGTGGTCCGCGACGAGCAGGAGGCGGTCTATGACTCGGAAATTCGCGAGAGTTATTTGGAAGCGGAATCGTATATAGACTATACACTGTGGCTAACGGGCAGCCGGGTAGAATCACCGCTGCGCAGGTCGCGGCTGAGATCGCGCCTCTGGAAGGCTATGCAGTGCTCGAACTTATCCGATGTTCTACATCGCTATGTTTGTGCGGCTATTATTCGGGTTTAGTTTAATCCTCCTCGCTTCAGGCTATGCTGCTGATTTCCGATAAAAAGAAGACAGAGGAGCCTTAGATCATGGAAATTGGCGCAGACAGAAAAGTCGCCGCGGTATTACTTCGGGAAACTGAAGCACAATGACATTCAGCGATAGCCAACGTCAGACGCGAAACCTCAACGCTTTTTTGAGGGTTTCGAAGGCTTTGGCCACTGAAATTAGATTGGATGACCTGTTGCAAGTGATTGTGCAGGAAGCCGCCGAAGTCTTGGACGCGGATCGCGCCTCACTCTTCCTCTATGACGAATCTCGTAACGAGCTTTGGAGCAAGACTACGCAAAGGCTTGAAATAAAGGAAATTCGGGTTCCGCTCGGGGTCGGCATTGCCGGAACCGTGGCCAAAACCCGTACGCCGATTAACTGTCCTGACACCTACGCCGACGCCAGGTTTTATCCAAAGTTCGACAAGGAGACCGGCTACCGCACGCGTTGCATTCTCTGTATGCCTCTGATCGGCAACGGGGATAAGCTGATCGGCGTCATTCAGGTGCTGAACAAGAAAGACCAAGAAGTGTTTAATGAAAGCGATGAGTCGCTTCTGGGCGGGTTAAGTGCTCATATAACAGTAGCGCTGGAGCGGGCCCGCTTGATCGAAGCCTATGTCGAGAAGGAGCGGATGGAGGAGGCGCTAAAGCTCGCGCACGACATTCAAATGAGTATGCTGCCCAAGATTTTTCCTCCCTTCCCAGAGCGCCACGAATTCGACATTTTCGCCTCGATTGCACCGGCGAAAGAAGTGGGAGGAGACTTCTACGATTTTTTCTTTATCGATGACGATCATCTATGCTTTGCTATCGGCGATGTCTCCGGCAAAGGAGTGCCCGCGTCTCTCTTTATGGCCGTGACCAAGACGCTGTTCAGAGCGACCGCCGGCAGCGGTGGCACTCCCGGTGAAATCCTCGCGCGCTTGAATGCCGAGATCTGTGGCGATAACGAGTCCTGCATGTTCGTCACTCTTTTTTGCGCTATCTTGAATATCAGCACCGGTCAGGTCGATTTTAGTAACGGTGGGCACAACCTGCCTTATCACCTCCAACACAGCGGCGTGAGTCCGTTGTTAAATTTCGGCGGTAGGGCTCTGGGACTGGTAAAGCAAAGTCCCTATGCGTCGGGGCGGATGGTTCTCGGGCCTGGCGAGGCCTTGCTGCTTTACACGGATGGGGTGACCGAGGCAATGGACCCAAACGAGATACCGTACTCGGATCGGCGGCTCGCGCGATTCCTGACGAGCAATCGTCGTTCTTATCCGCGACAAATCATCGGCGATTTGGTCGACGACGTGAGGCAGTATGCCGCTGGAGCGCCACAATGGGACGATATCGCCCTTCTTGCCCTAGTATACTTTGGAACACGAAAAGAGAAGAGAAGAACTGAAGATCAAGCGCCATAGCAGTTAAATTTCGCAAATCTATTTTTCAAGAAGCCAAGTTCCATAATCAAAAGGGGTCGCGAAATGAAGGAACTGGAAATCACTGAGCAGCAGTCGCAATCGACGACTGTTCTTTCCGTCGTCGGCGCCGTGGATAGTAATACGGCTCCGGAGCTGCAACAGGCCTTGTTGCGCGCGACTGAGACTTCCGCCGGAGGCGTGGAGCTCGATCTGGCGAAGGTTTCGTATTTGAGCAGCGCCGGCTTGCGCGCTTTGCTGATGGCGGCAAAGGCGCTGCAAAAACGCAGCGAACGCCTGAAACTTATCAACGTCCCGCTGCCCATTAAGAACGTATTGAATCTCACCGGCTTTGCGACATTCATTGACGTCAGCCCTTGATGCCATAGGCGCGGCCATGGACTGCGGCGCGCGCGAGACAGTATGAAGATAGAAGCCAACGTTTGGCAGAAAGTTTCTGGCACTTCGTCCGTCGACATCTTTCCGATCATACCTAAGGCCAACTGCGTTTCATCGAATTGCTACATTTTTTCCGCTCCCGAGGCGCTGGTGGTCGTCGATCCCGGCGCCAGCGCCGAGCAGACGCGGCAGATAAGCCGAATTCTAACCGACGCACTGACAGTGTCACAGCGCCCGGTCCTCCTATTTCTTACCCATTGCCATCAAGACCACTCACAGGAGGCGGGTCTTGAACTTCCCACCGGTACGGAAGTCAAGCGGTTCGCGCACAAGTCGGGAGTTGAGGCTCTCAAACACCGCGACCGCAACCTGACTACCGCTTATCTCTATCCATGGAACCCTGAAATATGCACGGCGCGATTCGACGGAATCCTATTCGCTTCCAGCCCGGCGTCTGAACCGGCCGCGCTGGAATTGTCCGGCGGCCGACGATTGGAGCTTTACACCGAGCCGATGGCGCTGCCCGATGGCGCAACGCTGCAACGCCAATGGCTTTCTGTCGGCGCTGGAAATCGGCTTGAGATTTATCACACGCCCGGACATTCGGCGTGCAGCATATCGTTAAGAATCGGATCGTTGTTGATGATTGGCGATTTGCCGTTCGCCGCCAACCCTGGAGTGTGCGGCCTCGACGGCTGGAACCACGCAGATCTTCTGCAAACACTGCGCAACGTCGATCGGCTCCTGGAAATACCCGAGATCACCGCGTGTTGCCCCGGGCACGGTTACTGCGTTTCGGCGCAAAGCATGCGCGAGAAGCTCCGGTTGATGGAGACCGAAGCTTCCAATCTGACCGACGTACCGCTCATGGATGCCGGACGCATTAGCGCTCTTAAAATTTACGCGGATGAACTGCTGGAAGAAACTGCGGCGCTGCTTACGATCTTCTCCGGGCGCCTGTACACGGTGTCTTACTGCCTATCCATGCTCGAGGAGGAGGACGGCGCGGCCAGCCGGATTCTGGAGAGCTTGGATATCGATCAGATCGACCGCATCCTCTCGGACTTTCGCCGTGTCGCGGAAGCGTTCAACGGCAGCCCGGTGCCCGAATGGACCGTAGTGCTCAAAGGCGTTCAAGTCGCCAGATCATTGCAAAAAGTTCTGGCCGCGGAAAACGTTCGCCAAATCCTCGATCTCTCTCTGGTTGATCGGGCCCAGCGGCGGCTAGAAGATTTCTTGAATCTCGTGCGCGGCTTGCAATTTTTCCAGACGGAGCAACCGGGAGCCGTAAACGAGATCATAACGGAGCTACTGAAGCAGACCAAGGAAACCACGTTGATGGAATCCGCTGATCTGATGGAAGCGGTGGACGATGAATCTTTTCTGCAGGCTCTCACGCGCCGGCTGGCGGCGTACTCGCCTCTGCGGGATGTCCAGTTTGAATTTGCGCCGGCGGCGCAGGAGACCAAAGCAAACATCGGGGCGGAGCGGCTCGGCGATATATTGACCAACGTGATGGAAGGAATGGCCGGAATGGGCGTCAAGCACATCAGCATTGCCACTCAGGTGGCATTGGGCCAGGTGGAGATTCGACTATCAAGCCACGAACGGATGGATTCGGCTGTGTTCGGCAAGCGCCGGCTCGATCTTTACAACAGAACCCTCGGATGGCTCGGCGGCAGCTTCGAATGCATCCAACACGAGGGTAGTCCTGATTTCATCATCAGACTGCCGGCGCTCAAAACAATGTGAAGCGGAGCGGTTCTAAGAAAAACGCCAGAACTCCGCGGCAAATGAGTTAGCGCTAACAGGATTGCGTGATCGCACGCTCGCTTCGCAAAGAGAATTGTGCGTGCACGACTCACCGCTCGATTCCTCCTGCTCTTTGCGCGTCAGAAAGAGCTGGCCTGCGCACCCGAATGAGCAAAATTTGGTTGACATCCTTCGCCAAAGATAATCGGAATACGGCTGATCATGTCTAAGCAATCAATCTTTATAAGCTACCGACGCCAAGATACGGCAGCCTACGCGGGGCGCATCTATGATCGCCTGGCGGCGAAATACGGCGAGCATAATGTTTTTATGGACATCGACAGAATCGAGCCGGGACAAGATTTCGTCGATGCCATCAATCATAGCGTGGCGGAAGCGGGCGTTCTCCTCGTCCTCATCGGACGAGAGTGGATCAAGATGACCGACAAAAGCGGCGTCCCTCGACTCGACAATCCGGAAGATTTTGTACGCTTGGAGATTCTTGCCGGGCTCGAGCTAAAGACCGTTATCATCCCGGTTCTTCTCGCGGACGCCGAGATGCCCTCGGCGAAGTCGTTGCCGGAGCCTCTGCAGCCTTTCGCGCGCAGGAACGCGATCGAGATAAGCGACTCGAGATTTCATTCAGACGTAGATCGATTGATCGAGGCCATCGAAAAAATATTCAATCCACAAAGAGCGGCGGTGCCACCGATCAGACCCGAGCAGCGAAACCAAAGTTCGACGTCAGTTATTGGCGCGAGCTCGCGTCCTAACATGAGCTTCATTGCCGCGGCGGTTGTGGCGGTGGCACTGATCGTTGCGGGAATTTGGTGGTTCACGACCGGAGGCGAGCGCGAAGCAAGTTTTCAGGCAGAACCTTATATCCAGTCTCCGACAACTCCAAAGTCGGCCGAGAACTCACCACGTCAAGATCCACGCCAGTCTCTCGTGCAACGAGATCCAAGCCAAACGAGCCCGGCATATAATCCTAGACAGAGTGCTCCAGCCCAGTAAGCGACTCGATGCGGTGATACGAAGTTTCCCTATTTCCCGCCGTCTAAGCTGACGACGATGCTGCCGATCAGTCCAGCCGTCATCGCCCATTTTCGTTAAGCCCCTGCAATACGCCGTCGACGGCCGGGGTGGAAAAGCGTTTCCAGCACGGCTCGTTGACGACACCGCGCACTCTTGCACTCAGGTTGGAGACATGGTCGTGTAGGACATTAAGCAGAAGACGCAGCAATCTTAGATCATGGACATTAGTGAAGATAGAAAAGCCGACGCGGTCATATTGGCATTGTCAGGGAAACTCGATGCCACGACAGCAAAAGCCTTCGAGAATAGAATTTTCACTGTGATCGACTCGGGCGCCGCCCAGAGACTCGTTGTCGACCTTGCTCAGCTGGATTACGTCAGCAGCTCGGGCCTGCGGGTCTTTCTGCTTGCCGCCAAGCGACTGCAGGCGACAAACGGAAAGATTACCTTGTGCGGGCTGCAAGATCAGATTCGGCAGGTGTTCGACTTATCCGGCTTCTCGTCCATCATTTTCATTTACGGCTCGCGCGACGAGGCAATCGAAGGCCTATCTACTCTGGCACCATCGCAGTGATCGCATCATCTGCAATCGTGCGCCGTTTCGTTCTTGTGCCTCTTTTTGTCTCTGATTACGCGCTGAAATATAGGGCGCGTTTGTACTCGAAACAAAAAGGCATGAGCACGCGCAAAGGGACCCCGTACCTGAAAATCCTTAACGGTGGATATTTCATCGCGTCACGCTATAGCCGCTGCGCAATCCAAGAGCTTGGATAGTGGCAAAGAAGCCCGCCAATTTGATTTATGGACTTGAGGAAATTCCCCCCCTAACAACCTCACTTTTGCTCGGGCTGCAGCATATCCTCGCCTTGTCCAGTGCCTTCGTTTACCCGGTGATCCTCCTGCAGGAGACCGGCATCCTTGCCGCGCAGGCGGAACGGATGATCCACGCCTCGATGATCGTCATGGGGATTGCGACCATCCTGCAAACGCTACGTCATGGCCCTATAGGATCTGGATTTTTCTGTCTTCAGCAGGTGCACCCCCTGTATATCCCGGCCTCTATTCTGGCGGTCAAGACGGGCGGCCTGCCGCTGCTGGCGGGAATGACTCTGGTGAGCGGTCTTTTCGGTGTAGTGCTCTCTCGTCTCATGGGCCGTCTCCGTCCCTTTTTCCCGGCCGAAGTCACCGGCACAATCGTGATGATGGTTGGTCTCGCGCTTATTCCGGTAGCGGTCTCTAGGTTTTTAGGAATCGAGGATTCACGCGCGGTCATTGATCCGCTCTCGGTGAGTATCGCTTCCATTACTTTCGCCGTCATGGTTGGCGTGACCGTCTGGGGCTCCTCGAGGCTTCGGTTGTATGGTGTTTTGATCGGGATCGCTGCTGGCTCGATCTGCGCTTATGCGAGTGGTCTAGTGACCGATGAACACCTACGTCGTTTAGAGCAAGCCTCTCTTCTCGCTCTGCCGTCTTTTCCCGGAGAGAGCTGGTCCTTTAGCGGCGCGTTGCTGATCCCCTTTCTGGTAACGGCGTTGGCGTCATCACTTAAGGCCGTGGGTGATTTGACGACATGTCAGAAAGTGAACGACGCCGAGTGGAAGAGGCCGGATATGCAGTCTATCAGTGGCGGCCTCCTTGCGGATGCTTGTGGTGTGATCTTGTCTGGAGGAGTAGGCACCATGGGACAGTCGACCTCCAGTGCCAACGTCGGTCTGTCCATCGCGACCGGTGCGACGAGCCGCCTGATTGGTTTTGCTTGCGGCGGAATTCTTATTGTCTTGGCCTTCGTGCCTAAGCTGACGGTATTGTTTGCGATCATGCCGAGTCCGGTGGTCGGGGCTCTTCTGTTTTTCGCGGCTAGCTTCATGATTGTTGCCGGAGTTCAGATTCTTACCTCGCGTATGATGGATGCTCGCAAGACATTCGTGGTGGGAGTTTCGATTATTCTGGGCCTGAGCGTCGACATGTTGCCTGGGGTCTACCAAACCGTTCACACCATGTTTTTACCTGTTTTTGGCTCCTCGCTTTCGGTGGCCACCTTGTCGGCATTGCTCTTGAATCTCTTGTTTCGTATCGGCATCGGGCAGCGCGCGCAGCTGAAAATCGATCCACATGCGGACTCTTCAGAGCAAATATTTTTATTCATGGAGAAGCAGGGAGGAGTCTGGGGTGCGAGAAGGGAAGTCATCGATCGCGCCAAGTCCGCGATGAACGAATTTATCGAAGCCGCAAGGGCGTTGGAGCTAAGCACCGGCAAGATCGACGCTGAAGTCAGCTTTGATGAGTTCAATCTCGACATCGATATGCGCTACGATGGCGAGCCTATGGAATTTCCCAGACAGCGGCCTACGGCCGAGGACCTATTGGAGGACGAGCGTGCGGTCGCGAAGCTGGCGGGTTTTCTGATAAAGAACTACGTTGATCGGGTCAAGTCCGACCGCATCGACAGCCGCTGTCGTGTTCAGTTTCATCTCGAACATTGAGACGTCCGGGTACGCCGACTCCAAGCAACTTGCGCCGCAATCTAATCGGGGATTTGAAGAGCCTTCGGCAAGGACCGGCGCGATCTCTACAACCGAACCTCCGCCGCTCGGCGGCGGCCTCAAAGTGCATCCAACACGAGGGTAGCGCTGCTTTCATTATTAAACTGTCCACGCTCGAATCAATTTGGGTTCTGGTCGCTCTCCCGAATGCTCATCCGCTTGATCGCCGGACCGCTCGCGCGCGATCGGCGCGTTTGAAAAGTCAGTTGACATGAGATTTCCTTAATGGCTACTCTCCGCCATGCGTCAGATCATTTGCTGGCGTGATCGGAGGCCCATGAGACACGCAGTGCGAGCAGCTTGTCTGGTTCTTAGCCTTCTGTGGGTTCAAGCGGCTGTTGCCGACCCGAGCGTGAGAGATCTGGCGGCACGGACTGAAGTACACCCCATTCAGACGCTCATCGTTTCAGTGCGGCAGTTCTTGACCGGCGACCAAGATGGCAAACCGGTGACCATCGCGGGCCATCTGCGCTTTCCACAAGCGGCGAGCGGCCGGTTGCCGGCAGTCATCCTGCAACATGACTCGTCCGGCTCCAATGCACACGACGAACTCTGGGCAAAGACTTTCAACGAGATGGGGATCGCGACATTTTTGGTGGACAGCTTCTCCGGGCGCGGCCTGGTTCGTACCTCGACGAATCTTGGGCAGTTCAACTCGTATAGCGTCATTCTCGACGCCTATCGCGCCTTCAACGTGCTGGCGAATCATTCGCGAATCGATCCAACGCGGATTGCAATCATGGGGTTCTCATTGGGCGGCATCTCGGCACTCTATTCGAGCATGAAAAGATTTCAGCAGATGTGGAACCCGCGGGTTGCTTTCATCGCCCACATTCCCTTTTATGCCGGCTGCTCTGCTACGTATATTGGCGACACCGACCTGGGCGCCGCGCCCATACGACAGTTTCACGGCGCGGCCGACGACTACACGCCCGTGGCGCCGTGCCGGGCTTATTTTGAACGATTGCGTGCTGCCGGGCGCGATGCCGTGCTGACCGAGTATCCGGACGCGCATCACAGCTTTGATAATCCGCTTGGCAATAAGGTTCCGACGATCTCGAAGGGCTCGCAAAGCTTCCGCGCGTGCAAGCTCAAGGAAGAACCGCTCGGCACGATAGTCCACGCCGAATCCGGCGAGCGCTTCTCCTGGAAGGACCCGTGCATTCAAACCGACCCGCACACCGGCTACAACGAGGCAGCGGCGGGCGCAGCGCGGATTGCCGTCAAAGATTTCGTGAGAACACTATTCAAGCTGGAGCGGTGAAAATCTTTTGCGAAGGACTTGCCACTGAGTCGGATAACAATCTTCAATCAATACGAAAGGAGCCGATAGCAATGAAAAGTATGCGCGCGATTACTCTGGAGCTACTGCTCGTGACGGGACTCACGGTTATGGGGTGCTCATGGGAGATGTTCAATTGGGGAGACACAGGTTGGATTACGCTTCTTGACGGCTCGAACCCAAAGACCCTGGACAACTGGAACCGGATTGGCGACGCCAATTGGCGTGCTGAAGACGGCGCGATCGTGGCCGACAAAGGAAAAGGTGGTAATCTGGTTTCGAAAAACTCCTACAAAGACTTCCAAATTCGCGCTGAGGTCTGGGCCGATCACACTACCAACAGCGGCATCTTTTTTCGAATTTCCGATCCAAAGCAAATCGGCTCCAAGACAGCGTACGAGGCGAATATCTACGATCAGCGCCCGGAGCCGGAGTACGGCACCGGCGCCATCGTCAATGTCGCCAAGGTATCGCCTATGCCAAAGGCGGGCGGCAAATGGAATACTCTGGAGATCACTGCCAAAGGCTCGCATCTGACGATCGTGCTCAATGGAACGAAAACTGTCGACGTTCAGCATGCCCAATTCGCGGAAGGTCCGATTTCGCTTCAATTTGGCAACCGCGAAAAAGGAGCCCCGGCGGCGCGATCAAATGGCGCAGAGTGCAGATCAGACCGCTGTAACTGGTGTCATCACAGGCAGTTCGTGAAACCTATAGACGATGGGTGTTACTGTGAGGTTTCGAGTATCTACCGCGCTTGAGGTGTGCCTACTACGTCCAAAACCAAGATTTTGATGCTCAAGGTGACCGCAATCGGAGACCGTTGCGCCGTCGCAGGTCCTCTATTTCTCATTTAGGCATAAAGGGCTGCGGCACTAGCAGAAACTCTGTTGAGAGTAGTTCGGACCTCGAACAGCAAGTCGTCTGCTGGAACGTCAGGATCCTGCTCCATCATCTCGTAGCCTAGCGCAATTGAGTATTCGGTGAACGCAATTTCGTAGGAAAGACGTCTGAAATTTAAGTCCTCAACCCCTCCCGTGCGCAGAGCGTTACGAATCACGGAGTGATCCAGATTAATAAGAATCGACAAGTTTATACGATCGTATTTGGATGGTCGCTTTCCGGTCCCAAATGCCGATAGTCAACGTTGAAACCGCCGCGCGATTTGCGAGCTTTTCTACTCTGATCCGTTTTATCTAAAGACGAAGTGCCGTCGTCACTCGGAGTACCGTGCTTGAGAATCGCAGGCCGAGGCTTTGGAATGTCGGGTCGTGGTGGAAGGGGCGGTTTTATTTTGCCACGTACCCCCTTGCTTTGATGCAAGCCTCCAGGGACCGTCGTTCCTTCAATCCACCCTAACTCTGCGTTGTCTGCTCTTCCAGAATTTATTTGGTTCGGCCTGACATCTCCCGGCCGAGCAGACGCCGCGCGAATGTCCTGCAACCGGCCAATTACGTTTTTGAAATCTTGGTTTAGTATATTCGCGATTTTGTCCGCCGTCAGAGCCAAGCGCCGCGCTTCTTCTGTCTTCCGTGACGCATTGAGCCTTTCGAGCAGGATACGACGTACCTCTTCTAGCTTTGAACCAATGAACGGGATTAGGACACGAACGAGTGGATGTTGAGGATTCAATTGGAGAGACCGCGTTGTGTCGTACGGCTCAATGGGCGATCTATGTTTTTCGAGTGCAGGCACATCGATTTCTCCAAAGAGATAATTTCCCAATTCCTTGTTCTCAATGCCCCCAGTTTCGATTGCTATCAGATTTCCAGATCCAGCACTGACAGCGATGCCCTGTTCGGCTGCCGGAAGGGGAATAGTGGAAACTTTCACAACTAGTTCAACTTCGCTAAGCACCTCGGCTTGCTTCGGGGATGGGACAAATGTAAATTTTTCCGCGACCGTTGGTTCACGATATTCACACACGTGGTCGTTAGGCCACTTGCGGCATAGATGCCCTAAACACTTGCAAATGGCGCTCAATATATTCAATTGATCGGTGTGATGCTTAGCTTTGGTAAGAAAATTTCCTGTATCGTGACGGTTGTTCCATTTGCAAACTCGGTTGGCTCGTCGCGTATTACCCAGCTTAGATCAATGTCGGCACCTTTCGAAGCTTCAATCGCATCACGATGAAGCTCGACGACGTTTCGCAGCCCGTTCCGCCGCGTATCGATCCGCAACAATTTTCCTATCCCGAAACCCGCCGATTTTCCCGTACCAAATTTGCCGCGACCAGGTCGACCGCGCAATCGATCAATGTTCTCTCCATGCATCGTAAAGTATTGACGTAGTCCGTCGCTATTCATGCCGCGCCCATTATCCCGGACCTCAACAACTTTGAGTCTCGGATTAACAAGAACCTGCACCTTAGGAGAAACTCCAGCGTCTACATACTGCAAGCTATTCACAACGTATTCCCATACGACGGCGGCTTCTGTTTGAAGCTCGCGGCTGACGCTAAAAGATCCCTGCCGACGTGAGACGTTACCTTCAACGATTTCGCACTCATGTCTCCTCCTTGCTGCCCAAGATCAGTTCCGCGGCTTCACGTATAAAAGGACTAAGCCGTTGTCGTCCTCGAATTGCGAACGCAGACGAACAACTTTGTTATCCTGAATTTTGTTGGTGGCATATTCATCAATTCGGAACAAGTTACGTGCGTCACGCAAAGAGATCGTCTTATGTTCACTCCAGGTTTTCCATGCTGCAGACGAGAAAATTCTTGATCTTTCTCGCCTCTTGCGTACTGCGTCTACAGAGCCGGCACTGAGTCGCTCACGATCGATTCGAGCGAATCCTTCACTAAGAAGCCGTCGCCCTTAGATGCCATCCAATCAATACCGCGTGCTTAGCCGCCAACCTTCCCTACCGGAACCCGAGAGTAACTGACCGTATGAGCGTTTAGCGTCTGAAAGCGCCACTCTTACGAGCTCGAGGTTGATTTGTTCGCGGTACTTTCGCCATGAGAACAGTCCGGGTGCCAATTCGTGGCACTTAACGGCAACATCTTCGGTATCCACCGATTTCCGGCCGCCGCCGAGCAGATGCACGGCGATAATTGACTATGTCCAGCTGACGCGGAGACTTTGTCAAGGGCTTTTGACTTCCATTTATCATTCTTGTTATAATGTACCTCAAGCCAATGAGTTTTTCAACTTCCAAAATCCTTGACATAGTTGCAATCCGCTGGGGACATACCCCGGCTCCACTTTTACCGAGGTTCTTCGCCAGGTGTGGCGCGATCATCTTCTTCCAGACTGGGTCTGTACGGCCACGGGGCTGCCACTCGGATCAACAATGGAGATGCTTGGCCCAAATGTTTTGGGCACCATGAATCAATTACTTCCGCGGTTGGAGCATTTCCTTATATTTCAATTTCTTGATTCTCCGGTTTGCCACTGTTAAGCTTTGAAGTGTTTCGATAGGAGCTGGCCACTCGGGCTTAAATGGCCGACATTTCATGGATGTGTTGGACACGTAATGCGTTAACGAAAGAAGGGTTACCTGACCGAAGAGGCCGTTGCCAGCCTGGTAAAGCTTACGTTTCATGATCTCTTTGAAATGAAGGGCATGGGTGCGAAATCGATCCTTGATTTCTTGGCGACTCTAGAAGGCGCCATGGATTATTACGATCAGTTCGTTTCTAGTTACGTGGCGGTAGGATAGGCGAAATGGAGCATCGCGATTACGTCGGTGATCAGGCGGTAATCCTTCCTTTGGTAGAAAATCGACTCGAAGATATTCATACATTAGAGCGAGTGGCTGCGACTGATTGGCCAGAACAGGTAAGTGAGCATATTCGACGTTTTTAAGCGGTTCTTGCCCCACGGCGGCCACGGTACACTTCTAGAGCGAATAGAAAGCCTACTTTTTTGCAGCCTTATCCTGGGTAGTGTTTGCCCCTTGCGTGCTTTAGCCGACTCGATTGAAAAAATTGAGGAATATATTGGATCAGGCGAAGCGTTGTTCGCTTGAGGATGCTTTTACAAGGACTATTGAAGCTTCCTTTCGCGATACCGAGGAGAACGTCTAAACGTCCTAGCTGCTCGATTTGGCTGGAATGGTGAAGAACCTGAAACACTAGAAATGTGTGGGCAGCGGCTTGGCATTACAAGAGAAAATTACGCCAAATCCAAGCCTCAGTGATAGCTAGGATACCTAAGCACCCCGTATTCATGCCGCAGCTTGATGAAGCGCTTGCCACTTTAGAACAACGTGCGCCGCTCAACCTTCTCGAGGCGAGTCGTTTACTACGAGATTTGGGGATCTCTCGAGGAGACTTTCATCCGGCTGGAATCCTAGAAGCAGCTGCCCTCCTGGGTAGGGAAAGTGTTTTGAGTATAACTGAAACGCGTTCAGGCAATAAAATGCTAACGCGCCGCTCTGAAGCACGAATGTTACGATTGATTCCGATGCTAGCGAGACGAATGGCAACTAAATCCGGAGTGGCGAGTGTTTTTCAGGTGCAAGAAGCAGCGCAGGAGCACCGCTCTAGAACTACAGAGGCCCAGGTTCGTGAGAATATCCGCGGAGGGAATTTGAGTTTTTGGATGACGATTGGTTTTGGGCTCCGGATGTAAAATACACTCGCAACCGATTGCACAATCTTACGCGGAAACTATTGTCAGTCGCTTCTCCTCAGGATGTTCTGACGCTGAGGGATGGTTTACGACGAGCTTATAAATGGCGGAGCTTTTCTGGAACCGATATGGAAAGATCTGATGGTGCCACCCGCCCGGATTCTTCTGGAGTTTTATAGGAGATGTCCAGGTTTTCGTGTCGAGAACGAATTGATCCACGCTTCTGTACCATTTGATCTGAAAAAAGAACTCTCTGACGCCGATTATGTATTCGTTGAAGCCCTCCGATCATCTCCTTCGGGAATACTAGACCGAGATAGCCTTGCGGCTGCGTGCCTGCAGCGGGGCATGAACGAGGACACATTCAACGTGTACACAAGTTAATTCCCATTCTGGAACATGTTGATGTCAATATTTGGAGGCTCCGAGGCGTCAAAGTAGACCCAGCGGCTGTTGAGGCGATGCGGATTGCCAACCACCTTAGGCCCAAGCAACGGCGTCTTACAATTTGGATGGGGAATGGATGGCATTTTTGGTTAGCGGTTCGGGTGCCTAAGCTCGCAAGTTCAATGATTATCGATGTCCTGGCCCCGTCCGGGGCTTTCTTGGACGGGCAACAGTTTGCGTGTAAATCAAAAGAAGGAATATGGTAAAATTGCGGAACATCGCCATAAATGATCGGGGCACTTCGTACGGATATGGACAGTTCATGAGAAGGTACGGTGTAGATGAAAATGACGTTCTTCTGGCTGAGTTCGATTTAAACGAACAGACCGTCCAACTTAGCCTTGCAGACGAGGAAATTCTGGACCAACTCGACTGAACTCGCCGCGACCGTGAATGGTAAGCTGGGCCGTAACGCCGGCAGCCGGTCCGGATTGTGGAGCTACTCGCTCGGCGATGCGTTTCGTAAGCTCGGCTAGTTCCCATACAGTGGATCCTGGTTTGAGATCCTGCACCAGCCGGTGAAAAGTTCTCTTTGCACCTTTCAATTCCTGATGCACGGGCGAACGATTTGAACGGAGCGTAGCGATTGAACAGCTTGAACGTTTTGAACAAAGGAGCAACGCTCCTGCTGGCTATTTCCCGTCGTCGATGCTGACGACGATAATCGCGTTCGCGATCAGCCATCCGTCCTTGCCCGTTTCATTGAGCACCTGCAATCCGCCTTGAACCACGTTGATGTGGCCGCCGCCGTGGGGCAACGATTCCAGGACGGCCTGCTTATCTACCGCCTCGGGCTTCGGCACGCCGATAGTGACATCGACCCGCATATCATCGGCGGTCTTTCCCACTAGCTTGGGAAATCCCAGGCTGCTGTGATGGATGGCATCGAACACCGCTCGCTTGGCGGCACTCGTGTAATCCAATCCATGAACATCCACTCCCATGCCCATTTCTGTAACGCACCGTACCAAAGCCATACTTAATTACCTCCATGCA
Organism: uncultured delta proteobacterium; assembly: GCA_963745835.1. Classification (GTDB taxonomy): domain Bacteria; phylum Desulfobacterota; class Binatia; order UBA9968; family UBA9968; genus WHTF01. The sequence continues at coordinate 262,616 of CAVUZH010000019.1, read as the reverse complement.
ATCCAACTAGTTCCAGACGTTTCAAAAGTTCCAATCGTTTCGAACCCGATAATCCATCGCATGCCGGTACGAAGATACGCTGAAGTTCTGGAACGAAGCAACAGCTGGAACACGTTCATTTTCTCAACGAAGCTACCGCCTGCTCCGCTGCGATCATGCCGAGACCGAGCGAAGCCAACAATCCGTTTCCCGGCAGATAACCTTCCAGCCCTTTGCCCGAGACACCGACGGCGACACCGCCGCCGGCGTAAAGGTTGGGAATGATCGATCCGTCGGCGCGCAGAACCTGGGCATCGGTGTTCACCTTCAAGCCGCCCTGAGTATGGTAGAGCGCCACGGTTACTTTGATTCCATAGTAGGGCGCCTCGAAACGCTGGGGCAGAACTCGCCCGAACGCATCTTGCTCACCATCCGCCGAGAATGCGTTGCACTCGTCGATGGTTTGCTTCAGCCCCTCGGCGTCAATTCCGAGTTTGCCGGCGAGCTCCTCCGGCGTTTCGGCCTTCAGCAAAAGCCCCGCGTCGAAAAGACGTCCCAAGCTTCTCACGCCCGGCGCCTCCCGATGCAACTGAAAAATCCGCTCATCGAAAACTTCGTAGGCTTGTTTGCCGGGCAGATCGAGCATTCTAATCCCGAGGCCGCCGGGGTATCGCCTCTCATCGACAAAACGCTTTCCCAAGGCATCGACCATGATGCCGCCGGAGAGCGCGACTTCCGGCGGCACCGCGCGCTTTCCCGGACCGAGGTAGGCCGGATAGGGCTGGAACGCGGCCATGTTCTCCAGCGCCGCGCCAATCTCCAAGCCCATTTTGATGCCGTCGCCGGTGCTGCCGTGATGGCCGGGGAATGGGATGCCGACGGCTTTGGGAATGTATTGGGACAATAACTCCGCGCTGGCGCCGAATCCGCCCGATGCCAGAATAATTTTTCGCGCGGTGAGAATTCCGTCTTCTGTTTTTACTCCGATAACGGCGCCGCCGGCGTCCTGTTCGAGCGCGACCACCGGCGTGGAGAAGCGTACCTCGATATTCTTTTCCCGCTCCACTGCCGCGAACAGAAAATCGGTGATGGTCTTGTCCTCCTTCCACGAGTGTGAGCGCTTGCCGCTGTGGCCGAAGGCAAACTCGCCGATTTCAAACTCGATGCCGACTTGGTCCGTGAGAAAGTCGGCGACTCGCCCGGAATTCTCCGTCAGTCGACGGGTGAGGACAGCATCGCTCTCGCCGTTGTTGCGCCGCAAAATATCTTCGGCATAGAGGGCCGCGCTATCTTCGATGTTCAACTCACGTTGCCGGCGGCTTCCGGCGGCACGAATGCCCTTGGACGAAAACGCTGTCCCGCCGCCGGGCTTATCCGTTTTCTCGAGCAACAGCACCCGCGCGCCCTTCTTGGCTGCCACTAGCGCCGCCATGAGCCCGCATCCGCCGGCGCCGATGACGATGATGTCGGGATTTACGTTCTGCATGGAGCCTCCGAGAAACCGATTGGAATGAAGCCATCTATTCAGGGAGCACGCGATGGCGGCATGCCCGTCATCGCGAAGCTCCCCTCACCCTCAAAGAGACGCTAAGGTGAGGGCAGGAATGACGACGTGGCAATCATTTTCATTTCGCAAATACCCGGTACACGGCCTGTGCTCCTTCCAACAGACGGTGGTCCTGGTTGCGGTGGCCGATGAGCTGAATGCCCACTGGCAAGCCGGATGGTCCCGTAAACACTGGCAGCGTGAGGCAGGGAGTATAGGTCCACGTCGATAGAATATTGAAAGACGTGTCGCCCGTGCTGGCTAGTCCCGCCGGAGCCTCGCCGGGCGCGCTCGGTGTGAGCAGCAGGTCTAAATCTTTCATAGCATCGGCGAGATGATTGCGGCACTTCCCCAGCACGTCCTCGGCTTCGCGGTATTGCTCGTACGAAATATTGAGCCAGCCGGCGAACTTGTCGCGCTGGAACTGGCTCAAGAGGTCCCAATGATGCTGCCGTTCCCAGGTAAGGCCACGCGAGAACTCGAAATCATTTATGCGCCGGCCCATGGTCTCGAACTGTTCGAACGGCTTGCCGAGATCGACGTCGGAGACCTTCGCTCCGGCCCTCGCCAGCGCGCTTGCGGCCTCTTCAAGAAATTTCTTCGTGTATTCCTCCGCGCGGTCCCAGAACAATCGGCAAAAACCAATCTTGAGATTATTCACCGGAATGGCGTGCAGAGGTTTCGCAGCGAATCCTGTCAGCGCGGCTCGGAACAGCGCGAGATCCTCGACAGCGCGAGCGAACAATCCAACGGTGTCGAACGACGCGGTATTCTGCTTCACGCCCTGCGTGCTGAATTCGCCGAAGCTCGGCTTGTATCCGATGCAGCCGCAGAACGCCGCCGGACGGATCACCGATCCGACAGTCTGAGTGCCGAACCCCAGCGGCACCATGAAATCGCCGACTGCGGCCGCCGAGCCGCTCGAGGAACCGCCGGGCGTATGCTCCGGGTTGTGCGGATTGGTCGTGTTTCCCAGTGGAGATCGACTGGCGAACTCGGTCGTCACCGTCTTGCCCAGCAGCACTCCGCCGGCCGCGCGGCTCAGCGCCACGCAAGCCGCGTCCGCCTTCGGACGATTGCCTTTATAAATAGGAGACCCGTACTCCGTGGGCAGATCGGCGCTATCCATGATGTCCTTGGCGGCGAAAGGAATTCCGTGAAGCGGACCTCGGCTTCCGCTCTTGTCGCACTCCCGGGCCTGCGCAAGGGCAAAATCGCGGTCCAGATGGACCCACGCTTTCACTTGCGCCTCCCGTGAATCGATTCGCTCGAGACAGGAGCGCACCAGAGCTTCGGAGGTGAGTTTGCCTTCGCCGATGCGCGCCGCCGCTTCGCTCGCCGATAAGCGAAATAAATCTGCCATGTGATTCTCCTTCAAAGATTCTAAAGAGGAATTCAGCTATACGATGAATCCGAAAACTTTTTCGAACATACCCGAGCAGGCGTGGTGACTGCAATAAGCGCGTGGTCAAGAAAACGGAAATTGCCGGCTAAAACCGGACTGCTTGGATCCGGTTCATCCGGGAAACCTTTTCGAGGGTGCCTATGTTTTACGTAAGTCGTAAACTGTGGTAGCGTTCAAATACATGATCAGAAGCTTCAACGACCGCAAAACGGAGGATTTCTTCGGTGAAGACAATGTCAGGCAGTTCTCAGGGTTCAAGAAGGTGGCGCAGCGCAAGCTGGTTATGCTGGATAGCGCGGTGAAGCTGGGCGACCTTGCCGCGAGTCCCGGAAACAGATTGGAAAAGTTATCGGGCGACAGGGCCGGACAATACAGTATCCGGATCAATGACCAGTTGCGGATCTGTTTTACGTGGAAAGATGACGGGCCACATGAGGTTGAAATTGTGGATTATCATTAAGGAGTAACCAATGAAAAAGAATGGAATGCGACCGATTCCCCCGGGTGAAATTCTCAAAGAGGAATTTTTGAAACCCTTGGGTCTGACGGCCAACGCGCTCGCGAAGGCGATCGGGGTGCCGGCCAATCGGATTACGGCGATTCTGAAGGATCAAAGAGGCATCACGGGGGACACCGCAATCCGGCTAGGAACGTTTTTCAAAACCTCGGCGGAATTCTGGATGAACCTGCAAATGACCTATGACTTGCGTACCGCTGAGAAAGGGCTGCCGGCGACGGTGAGAAAAAGGATCGAAGACAATCGGAGGGTGCTGGCATGACACGCGAATGCCAACGTCAAAAAAGACTCCTGTTATCTCTGCTCAGAATATTTGCCATCTAACGGTGTTGCGGCTACTCGGGCCTGAACCCCTGCGTGATCCGAAGACCTGGCTTGTCCGTTCCAGCGCAATAACAACTCGAAGACCGGAGCTGCAACCCGAATGCCGGCAAAGCAATAGCGTGTGCTGATCAAGCCGATGAAAGAGGACATTTTTTCTCTTGCGTGACGAGGATTATCCGCGGTAGATGGCAGTATGCCGTGGCTGGCCGAGCTTCGGTAGGTCACATTTGTTTTCACGTAATCAATCGAGACAACACACAGATTGAGGTATTTCTTAAGGACGATAAGCCGGCGTGGACGGGATTCTGGATAGCGATTACATCGATTTCTTATACCGACGTAATCACTAGCAGACGCTGAAAAAGCCTCTTGCAGGCTGCTCAAAAAGATCCAGAGGCGAGACGCGCGAAAAATCGACGAGCGGAGGCGTACTTACAGTACGTTGCAGCGAGGCGATTGAGCGGCAACGAAGCATATGGGTTTTTTCAGCAGCCTGCTAGAAAGGAAAGATCATGGCACGAAGCGGTTACAAAATTCTCGATAGCGACATGCATGTGTACGAACCGCATGATCTGTATCTGAGATATATGGATCCCAAGTGGGGCGATCGGATTCCGCAAGGCGCGCCGCGCAAGCGGCATGGTCAAATCAAGTTTACGTTGGCTAACGGTAAGCCGTTGCGGCCGTCCGGGACGGCCTCGCTGAGCGCGACTTCGCCCAAGAAGAACGTCAATGAAGCTGCACCCGGCGAAGCGGAAGTAGCGCACCGCTACGAGAGAGCGTTGGCGCGGGATTACGATGCGGTGTCGCAGCTGGAAGCGATGGACGTGGAGGGTTTAGACGTGGCGGTGTTGTTTCGGACTTTTCCTCTGCATTGCGACGACAGCCTAGAGCCGGAATATGCCAACGATCTGTGCCGCGCATGGAATAGCTGGATGGCGGATTTTTGCAAAGTTGATCCCAAGCGGCTCCGACCATCGGCGCTGATCACGCTTCATGATGTCGATCTGGCGGTGGACGAAACGCGCCGCGCGATCACGGAATTAGGCGCCATTGGTTTATGTCTGGTGCCGGAGCCGGCCAACGGGCGCCACATACACGATCGCTACTACGATCCGGTGTGGCGCGAAGCGGAGAAGCTCGGTGTACCGGTGTGTTTTCATCCGGCCGCCAATCCCAACACCGACCAGGTGGTGCATCGTTTCAAAGGCCATAACAATGAAGCGGTGCTGATCAACGCTTTTCGCAATCCCGTGGAGCTGATGCTGGCGGTTGGGAGTTTTTGCGCCGGCGGTGTTTTGGAGCGATTCCCCAAGCTGCGGGTAGCGTTTCTCGAAGGCAATTGCGGCTGGTTACCGTGGGCGCTCTATCGCTTGGACGAACGTTGGGAGATGCGCAAGGGGTACTGCAACGAACCGATGAGCATGAAGCCGAGTGATTATTTTATGCGCCAATGCTTTATCTCGGTGGATGTTGAAGAGGACTTGCTCGGCGACGTGCTCAGACGGATCGGCGACGACAACGTGGTGATCTCCACGGACTATCCGCACGCCGACTCCCATTGGCCGGATGCGATGAATCATTTTATGGCGATGGAGATGCCGAGCAATTCACGAAGGAAAATTCTCTGGGACAACTGCGCTCGCCTTTACGGCGTCCATTAACCGATAGCCCACGCGACAGTGTCATCTTAGAGCAACGATACCGAAGAATTGAAGGCGAGGTTCCGCTGACCACGAAGGAAGCTATCCGGGAACACAAATGAGAAGACTTTCTTTTGCAAGGACGGCGGCAATTTTCCTTTTCGTGATAGCTATTGGCCCTTCTAACGCCCTCGGTCAAAAGTTCGTGGTTGGTAACACGTCTATCGGCGCTCCCGGACTGCCGATCTGGGTTGCCTATGAAACAGGTATATTCAGAAAGAATGGTTTGGATGCGCAGGCTGTCTGGTTAGGTGGCGGCGGGCCCATCACTATCTCTGTTATACTTTCCGGTGAGGCTCAGATCTATCACGGCGCAGGCAACGGCGTTATCGCGAGTAATCTCGGTGGCTCGGATCTGGTCATGATTGCGGGCGGTACCACATCCATCAATTATTGGCTGATGTCCGGCCCCGAGACAAAGTCCCGGGAGCAGCTTAGAGGAGGAACCATTGCAATCGGCGGCTTTGGGTCGACAACTGATTTCGCAGCGCGCTTTGCGCTTCAAAAGTTTGGTTTGGTTCCGGGAAAAGATGTGACTATCGTCCCGGCGGGCAACAATCCTACGCGTATGGGGGCTATAGAGACCGGCAGGATGCAAGCAACTCCTCTGGAACCACCCGCAAGTATTCTAGCTCAGAAGAAGGGCTTGCATCTTCTCATGGATATCTCCGCTTTGAATGTCCCGTTTCCACATACCGGCCCATCCACTACCCGCCGGTTAATTCAGAATAATCCAGATGCCGTTCGGAAATTCATCCGATCGTATGTCGAAGCTGTTCATCGTATAAAGACGGATAAAAAAACTGGCATGACTGTACTGAGCAAGTACTTCAAAGGCTTGGATGACAGAGAAGTCCTAGAGAAGACCTACGAACTTGCTTTTCGTGATGGTGTGATGCCGCGCAAGCAATACCCGAGTTTGGAGGGGATAAGAACGGTGTTGGATTCATTGGGTCAGAAGGACGCCAAGGCTAAAAATGCCAAGCCGGAGAATTTTGTAGATATGCGTTTCATCAAGGAACTCGATGAGAGCGGGTTTATCGATAATCTGTATAAGTGAAAGAGTTTTCGGCGGTTCCCAAAGGAGCAGAATAATGGCAAGAAACGGTTTTGCGATACTGGACAGCGATATGCACGTTTTCGAGCCGCATGATCTGTATCTGAAATTATATGGATCCAAAGTGGGGTGATCGGATACCGCGTGGACAACCCCGCGAAAAAGGCACGGCCAGATGCATTTTTCGTTCGGCGATCGGTATGCCGTTACGAAAATCCGGGCATGCAAGCCTCCCCCAGCGCGACTTCGAAAACCCATCGAAGACGTCAATGAAGCTGCCCCGGCGAAGCGGAAGTAGCGCACCGCTACGAGAGAGCGTTGGCGCGGGATTACGATGCGGTGTCGCAGCTGGAAGCGATGGACGTGGAGGGTTTAGACGTGGCGGTGTTGTTTCGGACTTTTCCTCTGCATTGCGACGACAGCCTGGAGCCGGAATATGCCAACGATCTGTGCCGCGCATGGAATAGCTGGATGGCGGATTTTTGCAAAGTTGATCCCAAGCGGCTCCGACCATCGGCGCTGATCACGCTTCATGATGTCGATCTGGCGGTGGACGAAACGCGCCGCGCGATCACGGAATTAGGCGCCATTGGTTTATGTCTGGTGCCGGAGCCGGCCAACGGGCGCCACATACACGATCGCTACTACGATCCGGTGTGGCGCGAAGCGGAGAAGCTCGGTGTACCGGTGTGTTTTCATCCGGCCGCAAATCCCAACACCGACCAGGTGGTGCATCGTTTCAAAGGCCATAACAATGAAGCGGTGCTGATCAACGCTTTTCGCAATCCCGTGGAGCTGATGCTGGCGGTTGGGAGTTTTTGCGCCGGCGGTGTTTTGGAGCGATTCCCCAAGCTGCGGGTAGCGTTTCTCGAAGGCAATTGCGGCTGGTTACCGTGGGCGCTCTATCGCTTGGACGAACGCTGGGAGATGCGCAAGGGGTACTGCAACGAACCGATGAGCATGAAGCCGAGTGATTATTTTATGCGCCAATGCTTTATCTCGGTGGATGTTGAAGAGGACTTGCTCGGCGACGTGCTCAGACGAATCGGCGACGACAACGTGGTGATCTCCACGGACTATCCGCACGCCGACTCCCATTGGCCGGATGCGATGAATCATTTTATGGCGATGGAGATGCCGAGCAATTCACGAAGGAAAATTCTCTGGGACAACTGCGCTCGCCTTTACGGCGTCCATTAACCGATAGCCCACGCATCATCAAGATGAGCGGCATGCCCAATCTTTGACTTCGCTGGTGCGACTGCACAAAGTTGCATTCTACGTTTACGAGATTCCGCAAACGTGGAATTCCACCGTATCACTTCGCAAGCAACGCCTTAGATAATTCTTCCTTTCCGGCGGGTGATACCTTGAACAGCTTGGCCACGGTTTTTTCCAGCTCTTCACCCGAAATCGGTTCGAGATCTAAGTTGGACTTCTTAGCATCTGTCAAAAATCCGGGATCTTGTAAAGTGTCTACGAAAGCTTTCCGAAGTAACTGGACCCTGTTCTTTGGAGTGCCCGGCGGGACCACATACGGCCGGACGATTAAACTGACGTCGTGAATGCCTGTTTGTATGAGCTGGCGGCTTCGTTCTGTTTTGGCAAACTCAATCGCTACGGGCACATTGGGAAGCTCAGGATGAGCCTTTGGCGTAATTTGCAGCACGACCACTGCGTCGCCGGATTGTATTTCGTTGCGCGATGTGACCCGTATCGATTCCCATGACGTGCATGTCCCATCAAGCTCACCGTTCTGCATAGCCAAACGAATCTCCGGCGCTCCCTTGTAGCCCGAGACGATTTGAGCAGGGAGATCCAGAGCCGCCTTCAAGACCGCGGCAGAGTCGTGAGTAGTAGCGCCTGGAGCCGTCGCGCCAAGCTTGACCGGTACCTTCGCCTTTCTCCAATTCTCAACATTGGTTATTCCGCTGCCTTTCGTCGTGACGCAGACAGTGTTCTCTCTCATCGGAGAACCAAGATACTCGAACTTAAGTGCATCGAACTCAATTCCCGGCCGGCCAAGTACTTGGCCGACAAACAGTCCCCCGATTATATTCCCGATGGAGAGTCCATCAGGATTCGCGGCCTTATAGAGGTGGTTGGCGGCAACCAGGCTACCGGCTCCGGCCATATTCTCCACAATGATTGTGGGAGCGCCCGGAATATGTTGCCCCATGTATCTAGCGATTGTGCGGGAATAGACATCGAAAGCCCCGCCCGCGGTAAATCCTACGACGATCCTGATAGTTTTTCCCTTGTAAAAGTCATGCGTGTCCGCAGATGCAAAACTGGCATGGACCGCAACAGTGAGAATAACCGCTACGATCAGCCTTAGAACGTCGGTAAACATCTAACCCTCCTAAACTCCTAACCGCGTGGAATACGACTTCAATCAGTGACTGCAGTAGCCTGAATCTCGATCATCATCGGAGGACGCGCAAGCTCTTTTATACCGATCAGAGCGCTCGCAGGGTAGTCTTGGGTAAAATACTCCTTCCGAATTTCAGTGAACATCTTTCCATACTGCATATCGGTGACAAAAACAGTCATGGAGACGATGTCATCCAATGTGGCGCCGAGTGTTTCCAAAATTTGCCGCAATTTACGAAATACAACTCTGGTCTGTCCATCGAAATCACCAGGAAGCGGTTTTCCTGTCTCATCCTCCCATGCGGCTAAGCCGGATACATAGATGGTTCTTTGTCCGAAAGCACTGACCGCGATCGAGTAGCTGCGGTCCGTCTCAACGCTGCCTTTGAGATATTCGCGATTGCGGATAATTTCATCACTCATGCTGCCTCCTCTAGAGTAGCTTCCTATTTGATTTCCACACCCATGAAAAGAGAAATCCTGACTTCCCCCGAATTCAACGGACCGCATTGAACACACACAGTATCGCGCATCGCACTTCATGGGAGCCAGGGCGAAACACTCCCGACCTCTTTTTCTCGCCGATGGTAGCCATATGCGCCTTCGGGCTCTTTATGCTCCAGCGCGCCTCGGGTAAAATCGCTTGCGAGTCGATCTCCGGAAGTATTTTATGGCAGGTTCATCGTGGTTTTGAAGTTTACATAGGATCGTCGCGGCCGCGGATTTCCGCGAGCGGCGGCAGCTTTCGAGCCGTGAAGAAATAGAAGAGTTCAGCGCCCGAGAGTCGCAGTACCGTTTGAGCAGGCGCGAGTTTATGGCCGGAGCTGGAAAACTCTCGAGGATGCGATAATTTTCACGGGAGTCGGCGATTAATAAATCGCCGCGTTAGACGACGATCCGCCGATGATCTACGACCAGTTTAGGAGGGCGCGAATAATCCCACACCGACTCCTGTCCAGTCGCCGGTGTTTCGGCGAGGACGGGCGTTGATCGCCTGTATAGGCCCACATGGTTTTATCTGCTGCAGGTCGCGCTAGTGTAGTGGAAACTTACGATCGAGCCGAGAGATTTGTGTTGGACAGATTGGTGTCGGACTTGCCTAGCTCCAGACTTCGCGCGATACGCCAGCGTCTGGTTCTTGAGGCAAGTCTGACAGCGTGGTCTGGACTGTCGGCTAGCGCAATACCTTGCCGGCCATTCTCAGGATGTCGTCGAGCGGGTTGCCGTCGCCGTTCAGGTCGAGCAGGGAGCCGAGTCCGCCGCCGGCACCTGACATCGTCCTGCCAGCTCCGCTCGCCTGCCCACCCAGCATACCGCCAAGCAGATCACCGAGCCCGCCGCCCGTCGGCGACGCCTGCGCCGGACTAGCGCCGCTTCTTTGTTTCGCCATGTAGCCTGTGATGAGCATGGCGAGCATCGGCAGCATCTTTTTGAGCAGCGATGGATCGAGACCGGACTGCGATGCCGCGTTCTGGGCGACCGTGCGGCTCACGTCTTTGGATCCGAAGATCTGTCCGAGGACGTCATCGCCCCGATCCACGTGCGTCGGCTGCGGCGAAAGCACGTCGTCCATAAGCGCGCCGCCGCCGAGCTGTCCGAACAAGTCGCCAAGACCTTCGGCCCCCGACGGCTGTGACTGCGCCTGCTTTTTGAAGCCGCCGAGGATCGCCGGGATGAGCGCCTCCGCGCCGCTCGCCGCCTGGTTCTCGCTGACGCCCAGCTCCCGGGCCATCGATTGAAGGCCACCCATCTGTGCGAGTATATCGGTGATCTGCATGTGTGTGACTCCTTAGTTGGTAGTTGCCTGCCGCTGCTCAGTCGAGCAATTCCTTGGGCACATTGCCGCCGTTGTCAGCGATGCGCTGCAGCACTGTCTTGTGTAGCCACATATTCATCTTTGCCGAATCTCCCATCAGATCCGCGGGGCAGCCGAGCTCGGTGGCCAACTCCTTACGGGCGTTGAAGCTGCTGTCGATGTCAAGAAGCTTCAGCAGGTCAACGATGGAAGTCCGCCAATTGAGCTTCTGTGGATTGGCCGCCGCGCGTTGCTCGAGTTGTGCGACCACATCGACGACCGCGACCGGCTTGGGCGCCGCTTCCGTTGGAGCCGCACCCGAACTTCCCGGCGTGGCTGTGGTTTGCTGAGGCGCAGCGCCCGCCGAGCTGCCGAATCCCAGTTTTTCGAGTATCTTACTGAAGAATGCCATAGACCTCTCCTTTTTGTTGGTTGATAGATCGAACTCGAACTCAAGTTTCTTCGTGTCGCGATATCAAATGCATACCACCGCGAAGTGCACTAAGACAAGCTGGTTAGCGGGAAGATCGGATTGTCCGACCGAACAAAAATCAAACATGCAGGCCAGACTTTTAGATCTCGCTAATCTTTCGCTCGAGTGTGTTCGCAGCTCATCCAGGCTAATCATTGTCGACGGCTTCGTTCCTTCCAAAGCTCCCAGGTACGACCTATCTGAGTCGCGTCGGGTCCTGAGCGGGCGTTCACCTTTACGGCTTCTTCCGGCGCCATGTAGATCAACGGCCCATCTAGCATCATCGCCTGAAGCTGCAGCCGGGCGTTGAGCTCCGTTTGAATGGCTCGGTAAACAACCTGCCGCAGAGTTTCTCCGACGACGGCGTTGCCATGCCCGCGGAGGAGCACGACTGCGCTTTCTCCGAGAGAAGCGCTGAGCGCCTTGCCCAATTCGCCAGTGCCGATCAGCAAGTCCGTCATGCCAGCGATTTTACGAATGTCAAATACCGGAGCGGATGGAGACAGAAATGCGGCGCCGTTGAATACCGGCTGTAATGGGGTCTGGCTGATGCTGAACGGAATGACAGTCGGCGAATGGCTATGGATCACCGCGAAAACGTCGGGCCGGGCCTTGTAGGTTTCCCCGTGAATAAAGCGTTCGAGGAAAAGCGATCGACCCTGTCGGTCAATGGCGTTTGAATCGAGGTCGTATTCCATGATGTCCGCGGGCGTCACCAATGCCGGTGCGAGAGAACGCGACATCAAGTAACGCTGCGGGTTGTCCGGATGGCGCACGCTGACGTGGCCGAGCCCATCGAGCACGCCCTGGTCCGCAAGAATGTGGCTGGCAGTTACAAGATCTCCGACGATCGTTTGGTTCATGAATTTTCTCCATGCACGGTCTTTGTGAGTTCGACTAGCCCAGGCTAACCTCTTTTTCGATTCCTTAGAAATGCTGCTGGCGATGACGATTTGCTCGCTTATTTATAGCATGAGCGGATGCATTAACTTTGGCGGTAGGTCCTCTAATCGTCATTGTGAAACTCACCTCGAAAAAAACACGCGACGGGTTAAAGAACAAGAAAAGTATAGTTCAGCCGAACGATTCCAGAGCCTAAAAATGGTTCCGCATATCTGGAACGATTGGAACCGTTGGGAACTGTTTGAAAGATTGCACGCTGATCGGCAGTTGCGGTGCTTGCTCACCCACTGGGTCTTTCACAGGCGCTCCCTATCGCGGGTGCCAATCACCCGCGCTTGCGGCGCATAGACGCCATGCTTGCCTCGTAGTAGATTGGCGCAACTTATGAACATTCGGCGCACGCGGATCGCCACGGGTCTGGTGCTGTTTACTTATCTCACCACCCATCTGCTCAATCATTCTCTCGGATTGATTTCGCTCGATGCCATGGAAGCCGGCCGCACATGGTTTCTGGCTCTGTGGCGCAATCCTTTGGGCACCTCGGTCTTCTATGGCTCGCTCCTGACCCATTTCAGTTTGGCGCTCTACGCGATTTATCAACGACGGCACCTGCGTATGCCGTTTTGGGAGGCGCTCCAGCTCACGCTTGGCTTGTGCATACCGCTGCTGCTGGCAACTCATTTCGTCGGCACCCGCATGGCTTACGAGTGGTACGGCATCGAAGACATGTACGCCAAGACCGTGTTGAGCTTGTGGCGCCAGAATCCGATCAACGGCCTGCGCCAAGCCTCGTTGGTGTTGATCGCGTGGACGCATGGATGTATCGGCCTGTACTTTTGGCTCAGGCTGCGGCCATGGTATCCGCGCTACGCCGCGGCGCTCTATGCGCTTGTACTGCTGCTGCCGGTGTTCGCGTTGCTTGGCTTCGTCCAGGCCGGGCGTGAAGTTGATTATCTTATCGCCCGCAATCCCGAGTGGATCGAGCAGCTCTATCAGCGAACCAACGTTTTGCGCCCTGGCCAGGGCGAAGACCTGGTCAATCTGCGTGATGGAATTATCTATGGGTTTTGGGCATGTCTTGGTGCGGTGTTGGTGGCGCGCGCGGCGCGCCATGTCTTCGAACGCCCAGGCAGAATTCAAATCACCTATCCGGACAACCGTCCGGTGCAGGTGCCGCGCGGGTTCACAGTCCTGGAAGCGAGCCGTTTTGCGCGCATTCCTCATGCGTCCGTGTGCGGCGGACGGGGCCGGTGTTCCACCTGTAGAATTCGCATAATTAAAGGATTGGAATCTGTCCCCATGCCAAGCCCGGCGGAACTGAAAGTGCTCGCCCGCATCGGCGCGCCGGCCAATGTGCGGTTGGCCTGTCAGCTGCAACCGACGAGCGATATTTCCATCGTGCCTTTGCTTCCCGCAGACGCAAATGCAAGCGACGGTTTCGTTAAGCCTTCCTACCTGGCGGGGCAAGAATGCGACATGGCTGTGCTGTTTGCGGATCTTCGTTCTTTCACCACCATAGCAGAACGCAAATTGCCGTATGATCTGGTCTTCATCTTAAACCGCTATGCCGAAATTGTTGGCACCGCGGTCGAACGCGCGGGAGGGATGCCGAACCAATTCACGGGCGACGGCCTCATGGCCCTGTTCGGAGTCCAGACGGGGCCGGTGCAGGGATGCCAGTCCGCGCTCGCAGCAGCGCGCGAGATTCTCAGCAGCGTTGCGCAGCTCAGCGATATGCTTTCCGAGGAACTAGAGTCATCTCTTAAGGTAGGCATTGGCATCCACACCGGACCTTCAGTGGTTGGACAGATGGGCTATGGTATGGGGACTTATCTTACTGCCGTGGGCGACACGGTGAACGTCGCAAGTAGGCTGCAGGAGCTAACGAAAGAATACGACTGCGCACTTGTTATTTCCGAGCAGGTCGCCACACGGGCCGGAATCGAAATGCAGAGTTCGCCGCGGCATCAGGTTAACGTCAGGAATCGCCGGGAACCGCTGATTGTGTACGCCATCAGTGACGAGAGTCGCTTGTTATCGGCGAGCGGCTCGCCAAACACCCGCCGCAAGAGCTCCGAGGTTACAAGTTAAGAATCCCGTCGGACGAAGCGCGAAAATGTCCTCGGCATTGATGCGACACAAGCTCGATGCGTTGAAGAATATCAGCGGCCATGCCGCTGCGCATAATGCTGCCGATAGCGCTTGAGTCCCGGTTGGTCACCGCCGATGCGAAATTTCTATCGTGCCCTCAGCAAAACACCCTTCTCGGCGCATCTCCTTTGGGTCGAAGACATCCCACAATAGATTATTCATGTTGTACGGACGTGAAACACCAGCCGGCGACTTTGTCCATCACAACGCAGCGGTTCTCTGACCGCCTTCTTAACCGCTCGCCCTGGTCGCAGAATCTTTTTTTCCTCTGGAACGTGAAAAATAAAGATCCGACCCCGAGCTTCGCTAGCCCAATCACTTTTGAAAAAACGAGAAAACAGCTATTTCTGCTGCAGCGCCTCGTGCACTTTGCCCACCATTTTTGCCGACGGGGTGAGGGTCTTGTCTCCCTCGTCCTTCCACTTTGAAGGGCAGGCCTCGTCGGCTTTCTTGGAGAGATAGATGTTCGCTTTGTACTTTCGCATGAGCTCATCAATGTTGCGGCCAAGATTGTAGAAGTTGGTCTCGGCGTTCATCAGGACGCCCTGGGGATTGATGATGAAGGTCCCGCGTAGCGCAAGCCCGGTGTCCTCGTCGTAGACGCCGAACATCCGCGCGGCCTTGCCGGTCGGATCGCTCGCCATCGGGTACTTGACCTTGGCCAGCTCCTTTTCGTTCTCCTGCCACGCCTTGTGCACGAACTTGGTGTCCATGCTCACCGTGACGATGTCGCAGCCCATTTTGACGAAGCGATCGTGCTGCTCTGCCAGAGCAGCGAATTCGGTCGCTCAGACGAACGTGAAATCCGCGGGATAGAAGAAGAGGATAGTCCAGCGTTTGTTCTTGATCTGGTCCTGCATGCTGAACTTGCCAAAGTCGCCTTTCGTCGGCTCGTACGTTTCGAGCTCAAAATCCGACACCTTCGTTCCGAGTTTTAAGTCGGCCATTGTGTTTACCTCCCGTATTTTGGTCTGAATATTAACGTTCTTATCACCCGTCGGGCGATCTGCCTAGTCCACCCAAAGCGAGCTCTGGTTACGTCTCTTGGCGGCACAAACACCTGACCACTAGCGTCGAGGTCATGTTTTGTATTTCGACCTTTGGGTTTGTCCGTCTCGCCATGTCGTCAAGGTCAGAGCGCCGGAAAATCCGATCATTCCGCAGGCCATCGCCGTATTGCCGTATTGCTCTGATTTTCTCAATTGCATTTTGGCCCTGATCAGGTGGTATTATTTCAAGTGATCGTCATTTGTCACGATAGACAAACCGGAGGTGATCTATGGTCATATTGCACGTCACTGTTCAGGTGAAACCGGAGCATGTGCCCGAATACTTGGAAGCGGTGCGTCACGATGCGGAGCATTCAGAGCAAGACGAGCCTGGATGCCTGCGGTTCGACGTTATTCAAGACCGGGATGATGCTAACCGTTTCTACTACTACGAAGTCTATAAAGATGAGGCCGCGCTGGAGGCGCATCGCCAATCGCCTCATTTCAAACTTTACGTCGAGAAGACTTCGCCCTGGCTGGCCGCGGCCCCGGAGCGCCGCTTCGGAAAGAACTTAATCCCGGCCGACTCGGAGTGGCGCTGAAGTAATGGCCTGATTCATAAAACGAGTTCCGGGCATTGCTGGCCACTAACTCGTGGAGCATCTTGGCATCGATCCGACAAGGAAAATTAGGTTCTTGTCATCGGACCTCTCGAGTCGCGCTTCGCTAAGTTTCTCTGGGTTATGTTGCGGATCTTTCGGTTGTCAGATCGGCGTAGCGGGAGCTGGGAAGCAGGTGATTGCCAGATTTTTTGGGAGTGCGCCAGTCGGTAGTCAATCCCTTCAGTGATGTAGTGACTCTCACATCCTGCGAGCTAATCGATGTTATGTTCCTGCGTTCCACCCGGGGTGGGGTTTAGCTTCTTCAGATAACAATGATCAGATCAGTGAATTTGACAGTCATTAGATCAACGAATACGTTTGACCGAGAACGGTGATGCTCAGCACGGAAAAGCTGGCTGTGACAAATTTCGGTGCGAAATTATGACCATCTCTCGCTTCGGACGACTGCCGCAGCGTCTTCATGGATTATTGCTCGCAGCGCTTGTCATTCTTTTTCTTTGCGTCCAAACGCCGAGCGCGTTGGGGGGCCAGGCCAAGCCGCTCGTTAAAGTGGTCATCGGCTATGGTTCTACGGATGGCGGTGTTGCGGTATTGGGGTTTGCCAAGGAGACCAAATTATTCGAGAAGCACGGTCTCGACGTGGTGCTGGTCGGTATGGGTACCGGGTCAGTGTCGTTGCGGGCGCTGATCGCTAAAGATCTGCAAATTGCCTCGCTTTCCGGCTCCGGTCTGGTGCAAGCGGCATTGCAAGGCGCCGACACCGTTCTCATCGCTGCTCTCATTAATGGATTTGTTTTCAAGGTCTTCAGTGC
This sequence comes from uncultured delta proteobacterium, assembly GCA_963745835.1. Taxonomy (GTDB): domain Bacteria; phylum Desulfobacterota; class Binatia; order UBA9968; family UBA9968; genus WHTF01. The sequence continues at coordinate 245,967 of CAVUZH010000019.1, read as the reverse complement.
GCCGGAAATCTCCACTCCCTTGCAGCTCAAGGGCAAGAAATTGGGCGTCAGCCGCTACGGTGCGACATCCGATTTTGCGATCCGGCTGGCGCTTAAAAAATGGGGGCTGAACCCGGAGCGCGACGTCAATATTCTTCAAATCGGCACATCCCAGGACACGGCACGCGCCTTACAGGCCAAAATGCTTGACGCCGGGGTGACGAGCGGCACATCCTCGCTGATCGCGCGCAAATCGGGCTTTCGCGAACTGGGGGACCTCGCGGATCTGGGCCTCGATTATCCGACGTCGGCCATCGGCACCACCAAATCTTATCTGCAAAAAAACGAAACGACGGTAAAAGGATTCATGCTCGCCTACATCGAGGCGATCCATGACTTCAAGCGCAATAAAGAAGCGGCCTTGGCGGTGCTGAAAAAATATACCCGGACCGACGATCGCGAGGTGCTGGAGCATAACTACAATGAAATCGCGGAAAAATATCTGGCGATGCCGATCCCAACACTGGAGGGAATTCGTACCATTCTGACGGAGCTTTCAAGCACCACGCCGGCGGCGAAGAACGCCGATCCGGAACAATTCGTCTCGTACAAGATCGCGCGGGAAATCGAGGCGAGCGGTTTCGTCAAACGGTTGCACGAGAAATAGAAGGAAACTTAAGGCTCGCTAGGTATCCGGCGTCGCATCGACCAAGAATCTCAAGGAGCTGCTTATGACCGACTACGTGAATAAACTTCTGCCGCGTTTTCGTTACGGAGTGATCCAGCCGCGCGCCCACGAAGAAGTACAGCGCGCGCGAAGCTATCAGCTCTATCGGCTCTTGCCCCTCGATTTTATCGAGATCTCCACGGGGCTCGGGCTCGAGAATTATACGAAAGAAGGCGTCGAGAAGGCGATTCAGAATTACTGGACCTGTGTCGACCGGCTGGTGAAAGAGAAGGTCGATCATATCATCTTCAGCGGCGCGCCTATTTCCGCGATGCTGACCCGCCCGAGGGTGCTCGAATTGCTGCGCGAAACGAAAGAAAGAACCGGAGTATCTGCCGACGCTCCGCTCGAGGCGCTGATTGCCGCCATGAATCATCTTGAATTGACGAAGCTCGCGATCGGCAGCCGCTGGGCGGATCCTGTCAACGAGGCAATCAAACGGTATCTCGAGGCTGCCGGGCTCCAGGTCGTCGGCATCACCAAACGAAACCAGTGGGCATCGGACTCCTTTGCCATGACTTTGGAACAAGGCTTGGAAATGGCCCTCGATGTCGGCCGTGAAGCGGCAACAACCTGGCCCGACGCAGAAGCGATCTCGGTGCCCGGCGGCGCCGCCATGTCACTGCACGTCATCCCTGCGATAGAGGAAGAATATGGCAAACCGACTTTTACCAACATGAGCGCTGAAGTATGGAACGATCTCGTGCGCCCCGGCATCATCCCGCCGGTGCAAGGTTGGGGAAAGCTCCTGGCGAATATGAAATGACTGATTATGTCGAGACAGCGCAACGCGTCATTCCACGGAGAACATTTCATAACGGACACCTATCCGAAGGCTTAGCGAATATCTTGCGTGAAATCGGTTCGCTTAATCGAGCCGCATGCGCGCAGTCCTTTGCTGGACATTTTCCGCGGGATCATTCATGAAGTCTTTGGTATTCCGCCGCGTTCACAACATCTTGACAGGTTGGGCGAGGCGGAGGATATTTTCGGGTTGCGAATTGCAACCTCATACGAGATTAGGCGCAGAGGTTTTTTGCGGTCGGTCGATGGCCGCTCACTCAATGATCGTCCTCAGTATCGTATTCAGGAGGTTTCATGCACCGAGCGAAATTGATCGCAGTTGCGGCACTGATCATCTGTGGTTTTCTTGCCGGGTGCGCGGTGCCGGTGTCCGAGCCGTCCGTCACCGCATACGAACGCGCCCGATTGATCATCGGTGACGGGCAAGTCATCGAGAACGCGACATTGGTCGTGCAGGATGCAAAACTCGCGCAGGTCGGCCGGGCGGCCGACGTTCGTGTGCCGGCTGGCGCCACCCGCGTGGATCTCGCCGGCAAGACCGTGATGCCGATGATAGTCGACACTCACGTCCATCTCAGTGACACGCGCGAGGCGGTCATCCGCGACTTGAGAATGCGCACTTACTACGGCGTCAGCGCTGTGCTCAGTCTCGGCACCGACGGCTACGAAGTGCTCGACCTGCACAGCCAGACGATCGCCGGGGCCGCTCGGTATCGCAGCGCCGGGCGCGGCATCACGATGCCCGAGCCGGGGCGAACAAAAGTGCCTTACTGGGTGACGAGCGCGGCGGAAGGCCGGAAAGCGGTTGAGGAGCTCGCGGCGCACAAGGTCGACATCGTTAAAATCTGGGTCGATGATCGAGACGGTAAGTACAAGAAGCTCACCCCTGAAATATATAGCCCCATTATTGACGAGGCGCATAAGCGCGGGCTCCGGGTCACCGCGCACATCTTCGAACTCGAGGATGCGAAGGGGCTGATCCGTGCCGGCGTCGACGCGTTCGCGCACGGCATTCGCGACAGGGACATCGATGACGAATTAGTGGCCATGTTCAAGCAGCGTCCGAACCTGGTTCTCACGCCGAACCTGCCGGATCGAGGCGTAAAAGCGGACATAAGCTGGCTGCGCGCCAGCCTTCCGCAAGACGAGTTCAAGAAGCTCGAAGCGGCTAACACAGACCGGCCCAAAGTGCAGGCCCTCTACGGGATCCAGGCGCGCAATCTGGCGAAGCTCAATGCGGCAGGCGTTCGCATCGTTCTCGGAACGGACGGCAATCGCCCGTGGGGTCCGCACGAAGAGATGTTGGACATGGTCATGGCTGGAATGACGCCGATGCAGGTCATCGTTGCGGCTACGCGCAATTCGGCCGAGTTTCTCAGGCTCGCCGACGCCGGCACCCTGCAGGCCGGAAAGAGCGCCGACTTCATCGTCCTGGATGCAAACCCGCTGGACGACATCACCAATACGCGACGGATCTTGACGGTAATCCTGCGCGGCACGCCCGTGGACCGCACGCAGCCGGTCGGCTGAGGACTTTAGACGGCCGTCCATTGGGTTCGTTGCCGCGGACGACACCGCTATCAGAATGTCGTATTGATTTGTTTTGCCGCGAACTGTTTTGGCCGGACAGCATCGCGTTGTTCGTCAGACTGGCGCTGACCTCGGTATCTCGCGACATCTGGAATGTGTCATGCCTACATTCATGGCGAATCATTTCGGTTGCTGATGGAGATCTATGGTCAATGGTTTTCGGCATGCGCAGTTAAACGAGACTCGACGCGAGCTTCAATCCTCGATGCGAGGCAATCTTATTCGGGAAGAAGAATCACTCAGGACGGCGTCTTTGTCTCGCTGCCCGCACCCGCGCAACGGCTGCATCGACTATGTAAGGCACCGCAGATTCAGGATACGGCGCAACGCTGCTGACGTTGATTTCGCATAATACATAGCGATCTTCGCCATTGTCGCCCTTTGAACCGAGCAGGAAATCGCAATCCCAGAGAATAGGAAGATCTTCAGTCTCGATGCCCAGCAGCCGCTGCGCTGACGGCACCCACTCCTGCTCCAGCTTGCTTTTGACAGTCTGGAAAGCAGGCATGGACGGCGGATGGTATAAACGCGGCCCGGGCGGGGGCGCTTCGGTTGAAGGCGCGCCGGAGGGCGCGGGAAATAGCGCGTTGATAGCCTGATGGCCAAAACCCGCTACGGTGTCATGCACGAGGTAGCAGCGAATCATGCCTTCCGGCAGACGCTCTTGATACTCTTGATCAATCATCAGGCCGTCAGCGTAAAAGTAAGGCTCGCAGCGATGATAAAATTCGCCGAGCTTGATTTCCTCTTCGCTGCAACCACGTAAAGCATGTCGTACACGAATGACGGTTTCAGGCTGCGGCAACGCAGCGGAATCGGCGTCTGTTCGATTGGCAAAGTCGTCTATCGCCAGTTGAACTTTCCATACGCCGTTTCCACCATTGCCGCGATGCTGCTTGAGGACTCTGGCCTTGCCGGTTGCCAGCCGCAAAGGCAGCTTTTGAACCATCTCATCCAAACTGGCGTATAGATCTGTGTCGCAGCCCCATCCGAGATTAAGCGTGCGATACAGAACCTCCTTTGTCCCTAGCTTTAGGATGACCTCGGGATGGGCGCTGACAAATACACCAGCGGCGGCAACATCCCGAAGCATAGAATCGAGCACGGATCTGTCCTGCCTTCCTTCAATCGGATTGACCCATACCAGAACGCCGTCAACCCGCATGAGCTGCTCTCGAACCTTCTCGCAGAAATCATCGTGATAGATCGCGGGCTCGACATGAATCCCCCTGCCAGCAAAGGCCCTGAACAAATCTGCGAACCGGCTATTCTCGGCGGTTGCGTTCCGCCTCGCTTCACGATCACCAGGCGAGAGAACGGCTAATCGCACGTCACTATTTTGTGCCATGGACACTTCCTTTCTGGATCGGCGTCTCGTCGCATGACAATCAAGGCGTCCGAAGCTTCGCTGTCACACTGATTTCGATCCATTCTTTCCGTGAAATCGGAAGTCGGTGAAGCACCTAGTAGAGTTTGGATCGCGTCCCTAGACAAAACCGGCACCCATCTAACTAACCAGCCGTAGCCGTTTAACCTTCCCGCGATCAGGTTGCTTGTCTGAGGGGGAATTTGTGCAGCCCCCCTGAGGAATATTTTTTATCGGTGGTCCGCTATATTCATAAAAACCCTCTGGGCGCCGGAGGGGTATCGGACACAAAAAGCGAACTTGAGCCCTTGGACCACCTGTACGCCGGGTGGAGCGAGATGGTCGGGGGCCTGCACAGTATGGCTGCTCACCTAAATGGGCAAATTATCGACGCCGTCGGCGACCTCGTCGATGCCGTCATGGGCGACGTTGCCAGCCACGGGAATGATGGAAACGACTGCGCCGACCACTCGCATCGGCACACTCACAAGCTTGGTGAGAACGCAACCGCTTAGCAGGACAGTCGCCAGAAGTAAATATAAGGGTCTGATGAATCGCATGATCGCCTCCATTGGGTTAAGGCCTCACTGCCCCGATCGCCGGAAGCAGCTTCCATAGTGTCGAATTACTCCAGGTACGCGCGGCCGGAAAAAGTTCCCACCGGTGTCAAAAGCGCAAATGAATGCTTCACTTGCTTTAGCACGGGCTTCCATTCCGCGGCGAGCTGGCGCGGTCACAGAAATCGCGTCGTGATTCATGGTCTCATTGGAGAAGGCGAAACCTAGAGCACTCTCTCGTGAGACTATTAAAAGGAACTTCCGTTGCACCAATAACTCGATCTTGATGAATCCTCAGAGAGTGCCGGCCAGCTTGGCGATCGCCTGTGATGCGTTGTTCTCGATCGGTTCGCCATGGCCGAAGACGGCGCGCTGGAACTCGAGTTTCGCCACTTTCTTCACACTCTGATGCGCCTCGGCCATGTCGGTAGTGTACTGGGGATTCGGGCCAGCGAGTTTGTTGCCGGTGTGGTTCATGGCATCGCCGAGAATGAGCAGCGAGCCAGCCGGATCGAACACGCAGATGTGACCCGGCGTGTGACCGGGCGTGGCGATCACGCGCAAACCGAACACTTCATCGTTGTCGCCGACAGCTTTGAGCGGGCGCGGCGATTTGATCTGCGGGATGTCCGCTGCGCCTGCGTACGCCGTCGCCTTATTCGCCGCCGCCAGTACCTCCCCGACGCTGCCGATGTGATCGGGATGATAGTGAGTTAGCATCACATGCTGCACCGCGTCCCAACTCAGGCCGCCTGTGCGAACGACATCGGCGATCTTCGACGCATTGCCAGCCGTACCGGTATCGACGACCGCTGCCTCCTTACCGCGGATGAGGACGTATGCGTTGACGAAGCCGAGGTTGACTTGAAGGGCTTTGGCCGGTTCCCGGTTCTGAGCGTGAGCGATGCCGCTAGCGAGTTCGCTGCCGCCGATAGCCACACTCCATCCTTTCCGTCCCAGGCCGAAATTGAGCTCGCTCCATACTGCGAAACCGCCCAAGGCGACTTGGGCCAACCACGTTCGGCGACTGATTTGCTGGGCTTCCCGCATCTGCATGCCTCCAGTCTTTATAGGAATTTGCTCAAACCGTTGCACCCGTTCAACCGCTGCGCTCAGTTCAATTCGTTACAGGAAATGAAGCCTACAATCCAGCTTCGTAATGCGCCATGCGTTGTCGCCGCTATGTCGGCCCCGGCTACCGTTTTCGGTCAGCGCAGCAGCACTGATTATTCCTCCGAACCATCTGAGTGTTCGGTCAACTATGAATTGTTAGCTTGTTTTTAACTCTTCTTTCCAGCCTGCAAGCTCAGGATGGAGTCCGCGACGAATCTTTCTCTAGGTACGAGGACGATCAAGATAAGATGTTCTGATTGAATTCTAACAGTGGGGCGAATAATCGTTTCTGCCCTGTGATTGGACCTATCCGGAGGATAGCAGAGTACAACGAGAGGACGCGTTGTAAAGTTAAGAGAAGCTTAGCAGTGGCAAAAAATGCATTGCCGTACTTTCGGCATTTGAGTTTTACCTTCGGGGGTTGCTGAGATTCTTAATCCAGGCGGCGCCGGTCTCTTCGAGCGCCGAGCGAATGGCACTGCCGTCAGGCTGCGAAATGGCCGCCGGTTGCGGATTCGAAATGGCCGCTGGTTGGGGAGTGTTGGGGACTTGAGCGCGGCTTCGCGATCTTAAAACTAAATCCAGATCCGTGGTCTTTTTGGAAGCGATGCTCACTTTCGCAGTCTGCGGCTCAAAGGCTGCCCTGCTTACCTTCACAATGTAACTGCCGGCCTCGAGGTCCTTTCTGATGAAGCGGCCGTTGCGATCCGTCTCAGAGGTAGCGAGCAAAACATTGTCCGAACTTAAAAGCTCCACATGCGCGCGCGGGACCGGAGTTCCACCTTGCTCGCGGACGACAGCCGCGATGTGGCCGGGAGCAGGCGGAAAGAAAGAGGGAAGAAAATTGTAGGTTCCGGCGACCGAGGCGACTGAGCCCCCAAGAATCGCAATCCACGTATTAATTCTTTTGAGCCACAAATCGTGTCTGGTTTCTTCAGCTGCCATAGCAACCTCTTTGTCGTTTGATCTCGTAAATATCCTGGCGGACAACTGCTTGTGAGCAAGCAATATGCCACGGTAGGAGAGGTTGTCTCTACGGAAGGAAAGTCATGACAAAGAAGATTCTGGACAAAAACGTCAGCTTCGCTGAGGCAGAAGTTACGCTCAAATAGAAGTTTTGTAACAGCAAACCGCTGGTCTTTCTCCTAGTCGGTTGTTATTGAGCAATGGGCAATCGGTGCTGCACTGCTTGATCAGTTCGTTAGCTAGAAAGTACTAGTTTTCGCGCCGGCATCGGATTGGGATTACGTTAAGCGTCCAGCGGGATCGCGATGAGCTTTCTCCACATGAGGGCGTTTGACAGAAGTTAGATCGCCAGCCATTGTATAGAATATAATTAACTAACGCCCCACGGAGAGGATCTATGAAGACACTGCGATTGGAAACCACTGCGCCATTTCAAGGCTTGGCCGAGCTCGTCGCCTATGACGAGGGTCTGTTCGAAAAAGAAGGCATCCAGATTGAGTGGATGGACCGCGAGAAGGGCCTCGACAAAAGCCCCGAGTTGCATATCACGGATCATAAGGACGCCTCTCGCTATACCAGCCACGGGCGCATGATGGAATCAGGCCAGGCTGACCTCTACAACGCTTGCGAATGGGGCAATTTCTCGCGCGTTGAAACCACCAACGTCGGCAGCCGCCAGGTTGGCCGTCGATCGATGGTGAATTTTGCCGGCATCATCGTTCGCGCAGACTCGCCCGTGCAGGTGCCGCAACAATTCGCCAACGTCCAGATCGGCGTGCCGATGTACAGCGGCACGCATTACCTCTGCTTGCAGATGCTCGAAGGCTTCGTGCCGCGCGAGCTGATCAAAATCGGCCGCGTGCCGAACGGCTCGAACTACCGCTTCAAAATGCTCATGGACAAGACTATCGAAGCGACGACTCTGACGGAACCGTACATTTCGCTGGCGGAGAAAATGGGCTGCCGTGTCGTCATCTCGGCTTTCCACCACGGCACCGACGTCGCGTCCGATCGTGTAGATGGCGAAACTTACGCCGCCTTTAACCGCGCGATTCGCGAAGCCGTCCGGCGCATCATGGCTAACAAGCGCGCCTATATGCACTACTTCATCGACTACTATCGCGATAAAGATCCGCAGATCAGTCAGCTCACCGTCAACGATCTGCGCGAGAGCCGCCTCTATCTGGTCGATCCTGCGCCGATTCCGGCCGACGAGCTCCAACGCACCTACGAATGGATGAAGAGCTGGGATTTCCTAGAGACCGCCCCCTGCGCGACTGATCTCGTTGATATCAACGTGTAAGCACGGTGACAAGCGAGGGCGGCTGGGGACCCTGGAGCTATGGGCATTGACAGAGGGCGTGTGTGCTGGAACCACGCGGACGGGTCGCCGCCAGAGATTTTATTAGCTATCGGCGAATCACCGAAACCTAGCTGACAATAAGTACAAGATTCTTCGGGAGTTTACAGGTAGATCTTGTCATCTAAGCGCTTGCTGGAGCTCAATGACGACGGGGCGAAGCTGTTTGTAGGTGTCGAGTGCGACGTTATCAGGGTTCATCGTCTTTCGAACTACTAACTGATAATCTTTGTGTATCAGCTCCAGATATGGGTCGAAGATCTTTACGAATGCGTCCACAGCGAGTTTAGGCGTGAAATTCGGGACGAGCCGCGATCGAGGCCCATACCAGTTGTAGTCGTCGAAGATAATGTATCCGCCCGGTTTCAAAAGATCCCACGCCAAGACAGCATCGACAAGCACGTCTTTTGCCATATGAGACCTGTCGAGTAGAGACATCAAACTGTTCGATCACCTTCTCTCTTAATCTGCTCGCCGGTTGTGTATCGGAATTCCGAGCCTCATTTAGTTTGTCCTTCATGTGCTCTCAGTGTCCGTTTCAACGCCGGGGCCATGGCCTGGATGAGCGGTCCTGCAAGTACAGAAGTAGCGATGGCCGCAAGCAGGAGCGCAACGAAAATTGGGTCACTGATTAATCCGTATTGTAAGGCCAAAAAGGCCAGAATCATCCCCATGGCCCCCTGTGGTAAAAGCCCGAAGCCGATGGTCAGCGCCTCGGGGCGCGGCCTACCGGCGACAATCGCGCCCAAGGTGGCGCCGCTCACTTTACCGATACAGGCTAGAGCGATCGTGCTACCGACCAGGAGCCAGTCGAAATTGGCGATAAAGTTTGCCTGTAATCCCATTGAAGCGAAGAACACCGGCGAGAAGACGTAGAAGGAAACATTGCGCAACGTCTCTCGCGTGCTGTTGATGATCTCGCCGGTCTCGCCAATCATCACGCCTGCCAGAAACGCGCCGAAGATAGCGTGAATGCCGATCCACTGCGTCACCGCGGCGCAAAAAAATGCTACCAGGACAGCCAGTCCCAAAATTCCCTCGTAAGGAAAGCCGCGACGGTGAAAAGCTGCAAAAAGACGCTGTGCCAGGTGTTTTCCGGCCGTGAGCGTCACGAAGCTGAAACCCAAAGTGAGGAGCGCAATTCCGATTACGGATATTTCACTGCCGTCGCTTTTACTGATCATCGTCAAAATTATCGCGAAAAATATCCATCCGACGAGATCATTAATCACCGCGCAACCTATTATGGTTTGTCCCAACGATGTCTTCAGGAGATTTAAATCCATCAGAATTTTTGCAACCAGAGGGATTGCCGAGATTGAGAGCGCCGTGGCAACAAAAAGAGCGAAAGTAAGCCGGTGGGAAGGATCTCTCAGATAACCGTCCGGAAGCCCCATGGCAAAGCCGAATCCCAATGCGAACGGCACTAAAATGCTGAAGGAACTTGTCGAAAAAATCACTCGCCTTTCACGGAGAATCGCAGCCAGATCAACTTCGATACCGGCAACCAGGAGCAGAAAAACACTGCCGAGCCACGCGAGCGTGCCTAACAGGTGAGTTTGAGAAGGTGGAAACAAAGAACCGTATAGCGCGGGAAAAAGCGCTCCCAGGATTGAAGGGCCGAGCAGAATGCCGGCGGTGACTTCGCCGATGACCGGCGCTTGACCGAATCGCCGAAACAGTTCGCCGAGGCTTAGCGCGGCCGTCAAGATGATGAAGAGCTGAAACAACAGCAGCCCAAAGTCGTGCTCCGATGGGAAGTTCATGACAACCTTTCAGTTTGAGTAGATCCATCTAGTCTACAAGACAGGAACGCGATTGTTAGCCTACTGTGGGAGCTCCCTTCACGGGATTACTTCTCCTCGCGCTCATAAGGCTTTTGATTCCCTACTGGTTTACTCTGAACGCGGTTTTACATTCGGCGATGAAACCATTCTGAAAAAATTTACAACGCGACGAGCTGACATTCACCTGCACTTGCGAGGACTGGCGATTGCCGTGGAATAGCTACAACCTTGGCGTAGCCGCCTGATCTGGCGCTCAAGGTGAGTTGGCCGGTTTCGCGCGCCTCGGATGAGAAGTCTGCGCAATTATTTCTAGACTAGCATGGAGGAGATTAACGACCCGCTGGTTTGGCGAGAGCGTGAATAGAATCGGCGGCCGCGTTTGGGTGCTGGTCTCGCAATTGCGGTTGACTTACCTTCGAGTCCGAAGGCGCGGGCTTCTCGCGGTGGCGCGAGCGCTTCATAGGCTGGTATGACGCACGCGAAAAACTCAGGGCCGGGTGCTGATAACTTCTGGGAATTCTTTCTTGTCACTAGTGGACGAGAACATTCGACCGACGACTCCACTGTCAATGCCCAGCACTTTGTAATCCCCGGATGGGGTGGCTTCCATCGTCATGCGGTAATGCATTTCGGGGTTCTCTCCGATCAGATAAATCCACAATGCATTCTCACCGGGCATAGGTTGATATTCCTTTGCCGTCACGCGGGCGGGAAAACCGCGGGGATGCAGGCGGATCATGGTCTCTTTGAATTTTGCCAACGAGATATGGCGCTTGCCGTTATCGGAAAGTAACTCGTAGCCTTGATCGAAGTCCTTGTTGATCAGCACGATGCGGGCGAACTCGATGCCTCTTTGGGCGGCGAGATTCTCGTCCTGCTTAATCGATTTAGCGCAACCGGTAAGCCACACTACTGTGAGGAGGCATCCTGTCAATGCGCGAAAGATCGATCGTCCTATTCTCATTCAGTTGGCCTGGTCTTGACCGTTTCCATACTACATTGGGCAAATTATGGTAAGTGCCGGAGTACGGCTGACGAGGTGGCGCGTCAGTTGAGTTCATTATTGTCGAGCAACGAACAAACGAACTCCTCGAGACCCTGGTTAACTAAACACGACTTCAGGGGGTTAGCCAATGCAGTAAACTCGCGCGGCTGTGTCATGAAATAGCGCCGCTCGTTCAGCGATAGTGTAACTTTCCGTCATGCGCTTAAAGGCGTTCCAAAGATTGACATAGGTGTTGGCAAGTTTTTCCACTGGGAAGTTGCTCTCGAACAGGCAGCGATCAACACCGAATTTCTCGATGCAATGCTCGAAGTACGGTTGTAGAGTTTTCGCTAGCTCTTGCGATGACGGCTTGACCGCCCGCTCATGCCAGTTGTAACCGGAACGCGTTGAACCGACGCCGCCCAATTTCACCACCACGTTGGGACATTTGGCAAGTTGGACGATGCCGCTGCTCCAGAGCTGAAAAACTTCAGCGCGCTTCCCGGCATACGGGCCCACCCCAAGCGGCGCGCCAATATGATTCAGTATGATCGGCACAGACGGAAACGCTCGCGCCAGCTCTGCAACCTCCGTCAGTTGTGGGTGATATACCCACGCATCAAAGCTGAGGCCCCACTTTGCAAGCCAACCAAAGCCCTGGCGAAACTTGCCATCGCCAAGTAGCCCTCGTGGCGCTTCGCTGCGCAACGCATCGCTCGCATCCCATGTGGTCGAGTGACGAATGCCGCGGAACCGGCGCGGACTGGCTGCCATGTGCCCTTCGAGTACCGGCGCGACGGCGTCGCCCAAAAGGAGATTTGCATGTCCAACGATCGCGGCGGCAACGCGAGGTGAGATCGTCGGATCAGTGGCAACTCGATTGGCTATGCTTTCGAGAAATTCGACTTCGCCAACCGGCTTTAATTCTTCCGCGCCGTCCCTGCGATAACCGTAGCGGCATTCAACCGCCACAGTCGAGACAATATTATGCCCGGCGCGCAAATCTTGCAGCAAATCGTCGAGCATATAGCCGCTCGGTGGCCGTTCCCAGAGATGATGATGCGCGTCGCAGATCGGCAGCTTAGGCTGCACTGGCGATTCCATTTCAATCATCGAATTCTCTATTCTCGAGCTACTCGGCATAATTTCGTTGCGAGTGACCGATCAAGTTTGAGCTTCAAATCCTTCAAGCCGATCAGTATGAGAATCATGCCCTATGTTTTTTGCTACGTTCCGAAGTGGTAAAAAACCTTCTCATGAACTGTTAGTGCTATCAATTCGGACACTGTTCTCTACTCGCGCCACATCGGACTTACGGAACAGATGGGCAATCTTTGTTGGGATGTCGATGGCAATCCGCTTGATTCACACTCGATGCTTCGTTCTCACGTTTAAGCCCTTTGATATGTAATAGCCTAGTGATCCACTAAAGCTACGCTAAAATTTCTGCATGTGATAAAGAGAAGCTATGAAAATCGCCGGTCACTTTGCGTTCGCCGCCGCGGTCTCAATTCTACCGTTTGTTTCGGGTTGTCAAATGATGAGAAGCGAAGCTACCGTGGAAATCCCGACTGCGCAAACTCCCCAAGACGAAGCGTTGTCGAAGTCGGTGCGGGATAGACTTCTCGCCGATAAGAAAGTGGATTTGACCGGAGTCAAGGTGGTATCGAGCAGAGGGACAGTCTACCTCAGCGGAACGGTGCAGTCGTTGGATGCACGTCAGCAGGCGGTCAAGATCGCGTGGAATGCGCCCGGTGTGCAAAGCGTCATTAATGCGCTTGAAGTGCAAAAGTGAGCGCCGATGCCGGGATCCGGGGAATAATCGTTACTGCGACGGCACCCTCAAGATAGAAGCTACAGGTAAAACTTCTACCAACTGAAACAACTAGCGCTGCAATGCGGGCGCGTCGAGATCGGCTGGATCAACGCTTGTAGTTCTCGCTACCCCAGATCTCTTTTAAAAACCCGCTTTTCTCCAGATTGTTCACAAAACTGTTGTCGTAGATTTCTTCCGCTTTCCTTCTGACAGGCGCACCGCTTTCGCGGGTGAGCTCGATGGTATCGGCCACCGCTCTACCGGGAACTACCATCGTGCGATCGAGAATCTCCCTGGCGTAGACGTCATAGGCGGACTGCAGCGCCTCCGGATCTTTCGTGCGCATGGCTTTGCCGATGGAGGCTTTGGCTTTATCGGGATTTTTTTCGACGAAATGGATAATTTCAGCGAAGGCCGCGACCATGCGCTGGACAATGTCGGGACGCTCGCGCAGCATTTTATGACTGGTATGGAGCGAGCTATAGATGAACGGGATGTTCAACTCGATCAAGCGGAACATGACGTTGTAGCCCTCGTTCTTAGCGCGGACGTCCAGGGGCGGCGTGATGATCACGCCATGGACGATCCCTGCAGCCATCGCCTGGTAGCGCTCGCCTTGGCTGCCGCCGATGGGCCGGATCGTCACGGCCTCAGGCGCTAGGCCTAATCTTTTCACGACTGCCCGCGACAAGCGGTCGCTCAGGTCGCCGGCGCGCGCGATGCCGAGCGCTTTCCCTGTGAGATCCTCAGGCCGCCTGACTTCTTTGCGAGTGACCAGCACGTAAGGCAGCTTTACCAGAGGCGAGGCAACGATTTTCACGTCTATGCCGGCTGCCATACCTGGGATGATCGCGTCCGAGGCGCAGTAGGTGAACTGGACTTCGTCAGTGGCAAGAGCGGTGAGATTCTGAGCGCTGCCGCGGATAAAAATATTCTCGAGCTTGATGCCGTATTTGTCGAATAGGCCATTGTCCAGCGCGGTGTAGAGGTGCACGAAACCGCCGGACACCGCGCACGTGGATACGCGCATTGAAAGAGGCTTTTCCCCTGGTTTGGCCAGATAAGGATTAGCCAAGGCAGTCGAGGCGAGCAGAAAGCGAAATTAGCAACGATAAAATTCCCACCATTTGCGCCGGATACTACTCCTGATTGCGGTTGCTTGTAAACAGAAACCGGAAGCGCTTTTCGAGAGTAGCAAGCACAGTTTTACAGCTGGGAGCACCCTACTGATTTCGCATCTGAAGGGCCGCTTGTGGAGCGCCTTCAATAGCATGCATGTCGTGGCGAACCCCCAGGCGGGCACCGAAATAGCGGACGACAAGAGCGCCGGCGACGGTAAACAGAATTATAAAAATGCTGATGATGCTCGCGGCTTCGCGATTGCTGACCGCCGCGGAAGACAACTCCAATGCCATCAGCGAGAGCGTCATGGTGTCGCGGGAAGCAAGCAAAATAATGCTGCTGGTGGCGCCCGCGGCGCTGACGAAATTCATCACCGCCAGCAAAATCAGGGTAGGCATCAAGAGCGGCAGCCAGATGCGGCAATAGGTTCTGATCCAGCCGGCGCCGGAGACACGCGCAGCCTCTTCCATGTCGGCGCCTACTTGCACTAGCACGCCCTTCATGATGTTGACGCCGGTGGTCTTGCCTTGCAGGATGACGACGATGATCAGCGCCCAGATAGTGCCGAACAGAAAGTTCAGTCCGGGCGTGCCGATGAAAACCCATAACAGGCCGAGCCCTGCGAGAATGCCGGGAATGGCGCCGGCACTCCAGATCATCAGATCCAGCGCGCCCCGTCCGGGCAAACGGCTGCGCACCAGAATATAAGCGAGCACCGAGAAGATGAGCGGGCTGCAAACCGCCGCTGTCACGGCCAGTATCAGGGTCGTCCGCAATGCCTTGACGAACACCGGATCGCTCAATACGAAGCGCCAGTGATCGAGGGTATATCCCAAGACGAAGTAGCCGATCCGCTGCATGAAGCTACCCAGCACCAGGATCGCCAACGGCCCCACCGTCAAGAGCGCGAGCAACAAGGCGATCGCGCCGAAGGTAACGTAGTTCCATCGACCGAGATCGATCAGGCCGGGACGAAAGCTGCCGGTGATCGTGGTGTAGCGGCGCCGCTGTAAAATCCAGCGCTGGAGCGGAATGATCAAGGCAATCATCAGCAACGTGAGGCTCGCCAGCACGGTGGCCTCGCCATAGTTGGGAATCTGGTTTCGCACCAAGGCGAAAATCTTGGTCGAATAGACGAAGAAACCGAAGGGCATGCCGAGCAGGTATTCCGTTTCAAACGATTGAAATACGCGCAGCAGCTGCAGGGCGAAAACCATCATCATTGGCGAGATCATCAGCGGTAGGGTGACTCTGAAAAGCGTTCTTAAATTGCTTGCGCCGCCGACGCGGGCGGCTTCCTCGAGGGTGGAATCCATGTTGCGGAACGCCGGGGTCAAGAGCATGACTTTGATCGAGATGCCGTGGCCCATCAAGTTGGCCCAGACGATCCCCGGCACGCTGAAAATATTGAACGGTCCGTGCTCCAAGTGAAAAACATTCTTCAATCCGACGTTGATCACGCCGATATCGGGATCGAGCAAGGTAATCCAGGCGATCGTCGTGGGCAGCGCCGGCACCATGTAAGAAACCCAGAAAAGAAATTCCAACGTGTGGCTGAAGGGAATTTTGGTGCGCGCCAGCAGCCAGGCGATGGCGACGCCGAGGGGAAAGCTGATGGTGACGGTCAAGGACCAGACGAGCAATGAGTTGCCCAGCGAAGTGAGCAGGCCGGGCCGGTGAAAGGCGTTGATCCAATGATCTACTCCCCACCGCCGTGGCTCGACAAACCAGTCATTGGCGGCGTTGAAACTGTTGATTAACAGAATGAGCACCGGCCAGATGAGAAAATAGCCGAGCGAGATGAGGACCACGGCCATGATGAGGTGGCCCTTGGTCAGGCGCGGCGCCACTGCGCGTCGCGCGATGGTCAATTGCTCTAGGGTGGGGGATTGGTCCACGGGCAATTAAATAGTTCCAATCCAATGTTCAGGTGTTTTGATCGATGCAGTTTATCGGGCTAACAATTGGAACGTTTGAAACGATTGGAACATTTGGAACAGGAGTTTTACTTCTGCCTCGACTCCCAGATCTTGAAGATCCACTTCTGAGCTTCTTCGTGCTTGGCGCCGATGCCGGGCTCGGCGTCGGGGAAGGTATACTGCTTGCCGGGCTTGCGTTGTTGATCGGCGACCACTTGGCCGACTGGCACGTCAGTGCGCAACGATGAGCGGTCGATATTGGGAATCATCATGTGGGTGAGCGTTTGGCCTTCCTTGGACAGGAACCAGTTGACGAAGAGTTTCGCCGCGTTTGGATGGGGCGGGTTGGCGAAAGCAGAGATGCAGCAGCCGGATCCCGCGGCCCGGATCATGCCCGCCTCTTTGGGTAAGAACACCTGCTTGACTGGTAAACCCTTCTTGGCCAATGCGCGCAGCTCTTCCTCGGCGGTGGAGACGAACTGCACGGAAAATCGGCCGCCGACCAGCCAGGTCTCCAAAATTCTGCGGTCGTCGGAGAAGGTTACGCCGGCGCTGGTGAGATAGGTTTTAACCCAATCCGGACCGCGGTCCGGCTCGAAGTAGGAATCGATCATCTGGCGAATCCCGGATGGATCGCCCATTCCCTGGCCCTGGATTTTGCCCTTCCAACGCGGGTCGAAGATGTCGGTTTGTTTCTTGACGCTGAGGATGTCGACTTCTTTGAGCTTGTCGCTGTTGTACCAGACTTCGTACTGGTCCTCGACCGCCGCATGATAGATAAAAGCGAACTTTGAATCTTTGTCGCCGTACCAATGCCTGCCGCCATACCAAAGCGAAGTGTTCACTACTTCGGGATGAATCAGCAATGGCGCAAAAGGCATCACAGATTCCGAGGGCACCAGCCGTTGCTGGTTTTCGCGCACGCTGATCAAAGCCACGTCGACGGTGTATCTGCCGGCTTTACGTTCGGCGAGCACGCGATTGACCGTGTCGATGGCATTGCCGGTGGACACTTCGACGTTGATGCCGAACTTCTTGGTAAAGGCATCCATTACTGGCCGGTACTGACGCGAGGGAGCGCCTCCGGAAGCGACCGAAAGCGTGCCTTCTTGCTTGGCGGCAGCGATCAGCTTCGCCCATTCCTGCTCGAAATTGGTGGATGCTTGCGGCGCGGCTGCGTCAAATGCCGCAGGCGCTCTGAAAAAGAAAAGCAGCAGCAAAACGAGCAGGCGGGTAAGGCAACGCCCCGCGACACTCCCAATCCTTGTATCGAGGTTTCGGTGGTGTCTTTGCGCGTGATTATCCAGCATGAGTCTTCCTCCAAAGATTCCGATTACCTTGGGCCTGTGGCATACCCAAAGCCAATCACTCTTCTTTGTGCGACCAATCCGATGGCCAGGCCGTGTGGCCTTCGGGGCGGAGCTTCAACCATACTTTACTGCCTTCATCGACCGGCTTGTGGCGTTCGCCGTAGATCATGATGATTCCCTGGCCGTCGACCTCCACCTGATACTCGATGCGCTCGCCGACGAAAAGGGCGGCCTGGGTTATGCCGCCGATCATGCCTGCGGGGGCGTCGGCGCCGAGCGCAGCCTGAATGTCGATATCTTCGGGACGAACGCCAATATACACCGATGCGCCATTCTTCATGCCGCCCGGGTTGTAGCAGCGTCCGAAGACGACGCAGTCGCGCGCACCGGCGAGTGCAATCGCCATCTGCCCGGACGGATTGCTGGTTTGCACTGTGCCTTTGAAGAGCAAGGTCCTGCCGACGAAGTCGCGCACGAATTCATTGACGGGCTTTTCGTAAAGCAGGCGCGGATCGCCTTGTTGCTGCACGACTCCGAAATTCATCAGTGCGATGCGGTTCGACAGGCTCAGCGCTTCGATCTGATCGTGGGTGACAAACAACATCGCAATGTGAAGCCGTTTTTGTAAGAGCTTCACGCTAATGCGCATCTGCTCGCGCAGCTTGGCGTCCAGATTGCTGAAGGGTTCGTCGAGCAGCAGAACGCGCGGCTCGGTAACCAGCGCGCGGGCAAACGCGACTCGCTGTTGCTGGCCGCCGCTCAGGAGCGGGCCCGGGCGATCTTCGTATCCCGTCAGGCCGACGAGATCGAGCGCGCGCAGCACGCGATCTTTGATTTCATTCTTCGGAAATCTGCGTGCTTTGAGGGGGAAGGCGACGTTCTGCGCCACCGTCATGTGCGGCCAGATGGCGTAGGATTGAAAGACCATTCCGACGTTGCGCTTATTGGGCGGCAGAGAGATTCGCCGCGAGCTGATAACGACCGCTTGCTCGCCGAAAAAAATATCGCCGGCGTCGGGGGTCTCCAACCCCGCGACCATGCGCAATGTCGTGGTCTTGCCGCAGCCGCTCGGACCAAGCAGAGTGACTATCTCGCCGTGCAGTACGTCGAGGGAAAGATCCTTGACCGCAGGGCTTGCGCCACCGGGATAGGTTTTCCACAACGCCGCCAGACGCACGGCGACTTTGGCAGGAGCCGCAGAAACAGTCGGCTTGGATGCGGCAAGGCTCATGGTGCTGTTTCTCTTATACGAAACTGGTTCAGGACTCTAGGGGAAACTGTGAACATCTGAATGACGGAGGCCAGGTTTCAAACCGGCCCCTCCCCGATGGGCAACTGATCTTAACTGTGGCCGGCTTTCAAAATCCCTTGGCTTCTTCCTTCATGTAGAAACCGAGCTTTGTCATGGCGGGCCAGTCATCGATGGAAAAGAGAATCGTGTCTTTGTCGTTGGTGTTTTCGTGGTGGTGCCAGGTCCAGGCGGGCACAGCGAAGATATCGCCCTGATGATACTGGAGGCGCTCGTTTTCGATGACCACCGCGCCTTCACCCTCGAAGGCGAAATAGAAGGTGGTGCTGTTGTGCCGGTGCGGCAGGGTTTTTTGTTTCGTTGATAATAGCTGAGCTTGCCAGGCAATCGTCGGCAAGGTCGGTCCACCGTCCACCGGGCTAGCGAGCATGATCATGATTCCATCATAAAGATCCCTCTCGCCGTTTTCGCTAAGCGCCGTCAACGCCGCATGGGTATCGGCCCACGGATAGCGCACCGGCGGCAGTGGAAACGGTGTAGCGTTGGATAGGGGACGCGCCAGCCCAAGCGTGCGTTGGCCGTACGCCGGCGGCTTTTTTATCTCTTCGTAAGGCTCATCGTTGGGCATGCGCTCGTTGATGTTTACATTGGGGTTGTAGCCGTTATCGTAACCGTCAATCCAGATCGCGGGCGTCGTGTCTTGGTTCCAATGATCGTGGAATGTCCAGGCGGGGCTGATCACCACGTCGCCCCGCTCCATGGGGTAGGCTTCATACTCGCACACGAAAACAGCATTCTTCGGCGCCTGGCAGACCAGGCGAGTTTCGCTGCGCAAGTTGCGATGCGCCTGGGTGCGCTCACCGGGCATAAGGATCTGCGCGTTCATCCAGATCGGAAACTTACGCGCTTCGATACCGACGACCGAGCGCATGCCGGTCATGCCGTTCGGACCGACCGTGACGATCTCGCCCGAGCGCATTAGGCCGCGGTAAATCCCATCCCACTCCCAGTGCGCAGTCGTGTTTCCCTGGCGCGGCGCGGCGCGCCCGTCACGTTTGAGGCCAGCGCCGACCAGATGATGCTCGGCGAGAAAGCGCTCGAGATCTTCGTGCGTCGTTCCTACATCGCTCATTAAGTGACTCCTACAACCGCAGCAAACCTTCCGAGTCGATTGGAACGATTGGAACCGTTGGAATTATTGGAACAGTTTCAGTTGTTTCAGCAGTTCCAGTCGTTTGGATTCAATCGTTCAAGCGAAAATATTTAACGCAGTTGTCCACCGTCATCGCGTGCTTCTCATTTTCCGGCACGCCTCTAAAGTCTTCTTCCAAGTGCTTTTGTGAATTCGGAAACTCGCTGGCGGCATGGGCGAAATCGGTGCCCCACATGATTTTGTCATAGCCGATGCAAGCGCGACGCCGGACGCCGACGGGATCGTGAAGGAATCCCCAGTAGTTGCGGTCTCTGATGTACTCGCTCGGGACGCGGTCCAATTTACTGAGCCCCCAGTTGTCGTGAATCATGCCAATGTAGCGGCAGTAATGATCGTCGATTTGCCACAGACCATATTCCAACCACCCAACCATGGTTTCCGCCCAATAAAATTGCAGCTTGGGAAAGCGATCCCACACTCCGGCGAAGGCCATCTGCAGGGTCCCGGTCATGGCATCGTTGGTGAAGCGGGTGAAAAATTTAAAGGCGTCTTTCTGGTGCACGTCGTGCCCTGGAGTTTTCGGGTAAAGATAATCGGGCTCGCCTTTCCCAGACCCCATGGTGCCGGTGTTATGGTTGGTGAGCGCCATGCCAATCTCGAGCGCCGCCGCCCAGAATTTGTCGTCTTCAGGCGTCGGATAACTTTTACCGCTCGGATAGCGGTCGAGCTTTACGCCTTTTATGCCGAGCTTGGCGCAGTGTTCCATTTCTTTAATCGCATCATCGACGCCGGTAGCGGGCAATGTGCCCATGCAAACCAAACGATCCGGCGCTGGCGCCATATACTCTTCGCCGAGAAATTCGTTATAAGCGCGTATGCAATCTTTATAAAACTCATCGTCTTTGGTCTGGCGCAGAACGAAAGTGATCTGCGAAAAAAGGATTTCGCAATCTATGCCGTCCTGATCCTGTTCGGCGAGTCGTTGCTCCGGCGTGCCCGTGCCGGCACAGGTTTCAAAGGTAGGCACTTGCTTGGCAAGGTCGGCGTGAGCGACGCGAACGCTGCGAGTGATACCGATGGTGTTGGGCTTGCCGCCGTCGATGACGACCGCGTCCGAGCCGTTGGGCATTTTCACGCGCTTGGGCGCGCGCTCGCGATACTTTGCTTGAACACGATCGCGCCAGATATCCGGGTTGAGATCGATGTGTCCATCGCCGGAGATGCATTTGTACTGACGAGCCATTTCTCTAGTCCTTTCGCCTTTCCCAGTTTTACGCTCGATCGATGATTGGCGCTCTACACCGCGAGTTTTTTCTTTGGCGCCGGGGTGAGTGTGGCGAGCTCGTCGAGGAAGCGCTCCATGGCCTCCTGGTAAAGCGTCATATGCTCCGCCGACAACAGCGCTATCCGTTCGCCATCCTCGAGAGCAGCAAGACTTGTATTTTCTGCGCTCTTTTAAAATCCTTGGCCCAGATCGCTTCGATCAATTGCACGCCGGCTTCCGGAGCTGTAACGGGGTGCCGGCGGCGATACTGCCGGCGACGCCGATCAGCATGCCGGGCAACATCTGCGTGATTGGAATGAAGATGACGAAGTCGCGCGACAGCAAGCGCAGGTAATTGACTGCCAAATCTATGTTGCCCATGGCAAGCTTTGCGGCATAGATGTTCGGCATCTCGTCACGCATTTTCTTCATCATCGCCGGCGGGATCGGATAACCGGAGTATTCGGGATTATTGTAAAGCAGGATCGGCATGTTGACTTCTTTGCGACGGCCTTGAAATGCTCGATGATCTCCCATTCGTTTCGATCGCTATAGTAGTACGGTCCAACGATGCCAACGCCGTCGGTGCCGATCTCTCTGGCATGGTGGCCGAGCTCGATGCTGATATAAGGTTCGACAGCGCCGATCTGAACGATGCAGGGAAGCCGTTTATTGACGCGGCGCACGACCGACTCACAATTGCTTTGCGTTGTTCGATGGTGGTGGCGGGGCGTTGGCCTTGCGAGCCGAGAATAAAAAATCCGTGCACACCGGTGTCGAGATACCACTGGGTTAGCTCTGCCATCATCGGCAGGTCCGGTTCTCCCTTGCCATCGAATACTGCCGGAATCGGCATCACCAATCCCTTCACGGTTTTTTGTAATTCAGCTAGGGTTGCCATGAGCTTCTCCGTTTTGTTGACGTGCCAATCGCTGAGTTTATGCCGCAGATTACCGGAACAAACCAAATCCTCCAGTATCCGACTTGAAGATCGATCTGGTATGGCGTCCGATCGGATCAATCTGTCTCATGCTCGGCTAACAGCTATCCGAAAAGAAAACAATTTTCCAGACCGGCTTTGCGCCGGAAAAGTTAGATGATAAAAGCTGACCGTTGCCGCAGCACCTTTGCGATGATCGACGGAAGGAGAACAAGACCATGGCCAATCCGAAACTGAAATTTTATTTTCGTGAGCCGACCATCGACACCAACATTCCGATCACCGACGGCACAGTGAAAATCGAAGGCTTCGACTGGGAGTTCGTGCCGAATGAAGGGGCGGCTGACGCCTGGGACTGCGGCTTCGCGGCGCGAGTGCGTGACTACGCCCAGGCAGTGCCGCATATCTCCATCCCGGCATTTCCCAATCGAAAATTTCGCCTGGCTTATATTTTCGTCAACAGCAAAGCCGGCATCGAGACGGCGAAAGATTTGCAAGGACGACGGGTCGGCATCATGCAGTGGGACAACACGGCGGGGGTGTGGGCGCGCGGCGCGCTGCAGCATTATTACGGCGTGGACTTAAAAAATATCGACTGGCTGGCGCCGCGCGTGACGAGAGAAGGCGTGGCCGAGGGCATTCGCATCCAGAAGCTCGACGGCGCCGGCGATGCCGATACCATCCTGGACAACCTGCTCGTCGAAGGAAAGATCGACGCGGTCATCGGCCCCAATATTCTTCGGTCAATTTCGGTGCGCGATCCGCGCACCCGCCGGCTATTTCGTGACTATCCCAGCGAGGAACAAAATTACTTTAGAAAGACCGGGATTTTTCCCACCAGCCACATCGTTACACTGAAGCAGGAATTCGTCGATCGCAATCCAAGCGCGCCGGTCGCGCTGTTAAATGCGTTTCGACGGTCGCGCGACATCGCCTTTGAACGTCTCGAAGGCGCGGATCCGCAAATCATCATCTATTCGTGGATGGCTGCTGCCGTGGCCGAGCAGCGTGATCTGATGGGCGAAAACTATTGGGCGTACAACATCGAGAATAACAGAACCGTGCTGGAGGCGATGACCCAATATGGGCATGAGCAAGGTTTGTCGCCGACGCGGATCGATTATACGACGCTATTTCATCCCGCAGCGGCGGCCTTGCCGGGGTATTAAGTCGTAAAGAAAAAAGTCACATTGAAATCCATCGAAGCGACTTCGGCGCAATCGCACCACAGATTGTTGTGACAACGTCCCCGGCATCTCCTCATCATAGTCAATTGTCCAACCAATGTTGATCCATCCTTGCTCGGGCATTGTGCGTTGCGGCGGCCGGCTACTGGCCCGCGATGGCGGTGAAAGCATGGAATGTCGACTCGTTCCGTGGAGCTCACGCATCCTAGTTTTTGGCAATTGATTGGAAACTCCGTTGCTCTGGCGGCTGTGTCGGATAGATTGAACCTGAGAGGAGGACGCTATGCCCGATACATTATCCAAGGAACAGTTGAAGCTGCTGGATGCCTACTGGCGCGCAGCGAATTATTTATCGGTTGGCCAGATTTATCTTTATGACAATCCGCTGTTGAGACAAGCGCTCAGCAAAAAGCACATCAAGCCCCGTCTGTTGGGTCATTGGGGAACCACGCCGGGCCTGAATTTTATCTATGCTCATCTCAATCGGGTGATCAAGGCGCGCGACCTGGACATGATTTACATCACGGGCCCGGGACATGGCGGACCTGCTTTGGTCGCCAACGCCTATCTAGAGGGAACCTACAGCGAAGTTTATCCTCACATTTCAACCGATGCGGAAGGAATGAAGAAGCTTTTCAAGCAATTCTCGTTTCCAGGCGGTATACCCAGCCACGTGGCCCCCGAAACTCCCGGATCGATCAATGAGGGTGGCGAATTGGGCTATTCCCTTGCGCATGCTTATGGCGCTGCCTTCGACAATCCTGATCTGATCGTCGCTTGCGTCATTGGTGATGGAGAAGCGGAAACCGGCGCATTGGCGACGAGCTGGCATTCGAACAAATTCTTGAACCCGGTCAACGACGGTGCGGTGCTGCCGATCTTGCACCTAAACGGTTATAAGATCGCCAGTCCCACGATGCTGGCGCGGATCAGTCACGAGGAGCTGGAGCAATTGTTTCGCGGCTATGGCTACACGCCCTATTTCGTCGAAGGGCATGAACCGGAAAAGATGCATCAACTGATGGCCGCTACCCTGGACCGGGTCGTTGATGAGATTAAACAGATCCAGAGTGAAGCAAGAGGCGATAAGGGGAGTGGAAATCGGCCGCGCTGGCCCATGATCGTGTTGCGTAGCCCGAAAGGCTGGACGTGTCCAAAGGAGATCGACGGCAAGCGCACGGAAGATTACTGGCGCTCCCATCAGGTTCCCATGGGCGAAATGCACAGCAATCCCGCTCACGTAAAGATTCTCGAACAATGGATGAAGAGTTACAAGCCCGAAGAGCTGTTCGAAGAAGGTGGACGATTGAAGAGCGAAATCGCCGCGCTGGCGCCAAAAGGCGAGCGGCGCATGAGCGCGAACCCGCACACCAACGGCGGCATACTGCTTAGAGGGCTGCGACTTCCGGACTTTCGAACTTACGAAGTAGAAGTATCAGAACCGGGATCGGAAACAGCTGAGGCCACCCGGGTTCAAGGCCGATACCTGCGCGACGTGATGAAGCTCAATCTCGATAGCAAGAATTTTCGCCTGTTCAGTCCGGACGAAAATAACTCGAACCGCTGGCAAGACGTGCTCGAAGTAACCAACCGCGCTTGGATGGCGGAGCGCTTCGACTATGACGATAAACTGGCTCCGGATGGACGGCTGATGGAAATGCTGAGCGAGCACCAGTGCCAGGGTTGGCTCGAAGGCTATCTCCTGACGGGCCGGCACGGCTTTTTCTCCTGTTACGAGGCTTTCATTCATATCGTCGACTCGATGTTCAACCAGCACGCTAAATGGTTAAAGGTGTGTAACGACATCCCCTGGCGTAGGCCCATCGCATCGCTCAACTATTTACTGTCCTCTCATGTATGGCGACAGGATCACAATGGCTTTAGTCATCAGGATCCGGGGTTCATCGATCACGTGGTCAATAAAAAAGCCGAGGTCGTGCGGGTCTATCTGCCGCCGGACGCCAACTGCCTGCTTTCGGTAACGGATCACTGCCTGCGTAGCCGCAACTACGTCAACGTTATTGTTGCCGGGAAACAACCGGCTCCACAGTGGCTCAATATGGACCAGGCGGTAAAACACTGCACCGCCGGCATCGGCATCTGGGAATGGGCGAGCAACGACCGCGGCGAGGAGCCGGACGTGGTGATGGCCTGCTGCGGCGACGTGCCGACCCTCGAAACGCTTGCAGCGGTAGAGCTGCTGCGCCGTCACATTCCCGAGCTCAAGGTCAGAGTCATCAACGTGGTCGATCTGATGACGTTGCAATCGTCGCATGAGCACCCACACGGTTTGAGCGACAAGGACTTCGATGCGCTGTTCACGAAGAACAAGCCGATCATTTTTGCTTTTCACGGCTACCCATGGCTGATTCATCGCCTGACCTACCGGCGCACCAATCACGACAATTTGCACGTGCGTGGCTACAAAGAAGAAGGGACCACGACCACGCCGTTCGATATGTGCGTGCTCAATGATCTGGACCGTTATCATCTGGTGCAAGACGTGATCGATCGGCTGCCGCAGCTAGGCGCATGCGCGGCCTACGCGAAACAAGCGCTGCGCGACGCGCTTATCGATCATAAGGAATACATCTACGAGCACGGCGAGGACGCGCCCGAGATCAGCGGCTGGACGTGGGGGAACAAACAGCGCTCTGCTCATCTGGATTCAACCGAAGGCGACAACATCGACACAGGCGTCGAAGCGCCTGTTCGAAATTGATGATCTGCGCCGGCCGTAAAACAAAGCACGGTTTGTCCGGGGGGTTGTTCCTGCAGTTAAAGCTCCGGATAAACAGCCATGAGCATGACGCTGTCTTTCGATGAGAGAAGGGGTGAATCATGAAAATGATCATCGCATACATCCGCACCGAATCTCCGCCGACGTCATGCGCGATCTGTACAGCGCCGGCATCGGGGGAATTACCTGTTATCGGGTGCATGGAATACGCAGTGAACGGCCGACGTTTCTTTATTCGACCGTCCATTCGAAATTCATCATTTGCCGGCGGCATTGAAGCTCGAAGTAGTTTGCCCGGAGGAGCGCTGTGACGAAATCATCAGATTGATCGCGCGGCGCGTACGGGAAATCGCGGTGACGGCATTATCACCGTCCTCGACTTGGATAAGGTGCAGCGAATTCGCGAGATCGAAGCGTCGTCGTGATGTGCTCCGCAGGATTCTGCGGTTGCTGGCAGGACGCGATCGATCAGCGATTTTACGGAACAGTTCAAAAAAGCGCGCTTGATCATGACGCGGCGCCGCTATGATCGAACCCAGTGAAAGGATCGCAGAAAAACCAACCGTCGCCCCTGTAGCAAGGAGAACGCAATGACGCAGAAACCGGCAAAACTTTTTCAGGCTCTGGTGATCTTGCTCCTGTGTTTTCCGTTTGTCGTGCCGGCGGCTACCAGCGATGATTTCATTCGTGGCTATGCGTCCGCCCTCTTGGCGAGAGAATTTCGCCTAAAGAGTTTCTTCGTGAACGTTGCCGGCGAAACCGTTACGGTGACATCCGGAGATCTGACCGAAGCGGATCACGGCAAGGTCATCGCTGCTCTATCCTCGATCGATGGAGTTAAGCGGGTTGCGATCCTCGATTCCCGTGGAGTTGAAGTGGCCACATCGATCCCGCAACCATCGGCAACACAGTCTGCTTCATTACAGCAGTCCGTCAAACCTGAATACGAGCTAGCCTTTCTGCCAGGCGGCAATCTTTTTGAGCCGCTGATTGCTGATCCACGCTGGCCGCGCTTCTCGATCGGTTATCGGTATTTTACCGATGAAGCGACAAATGTGGCCTCGGCGAACTTTGGTGAAACCATTGCCCTTTACCGTGAGCGCGGCCCTTACAACGGACTGTGGGAGGTCGGCTTTCAGGCCGGTGTATTTTCGATCTTTGACCTGGACTCGTCATCGTTTGATCTGGTCAACAGCGACTTTTTCGCCGGGCTGTACGCGACGTACCGGATAGGTGATCTG
Organism: uncultured delta proteobacterium; assembly: GCA_963745835.1. Lineage (GTDB taxonomy): Bacteria > Desulfobacterota > Binatia > UBA9968 > UBA9968 > WHTF01. The sequence goes on along the minus strand of CAVUZH010000019.1, from coordinate 218,792 downwards.
TCGACGTTTTTTCGCGTCTTTCATCAGAGCTCGCATCTAGGCGACGAGTTCCTTCTGCGCAACCGAATCGATCGCATCAATCTCAGCTTCGAAGGCCTGGACCTGAAGTTGTCTTACACACTTTTCGATTGGCTGCGCCTTTACGGTGGCGGCGCTTACCTGGTTCACCGAGATCCCTCAGATCTTAAACCCTGGTCAACACAGGGCGGTATCGAACTGCAAACGCCGTGGAGATTTTGGGCGGACTCAGCGCGATTCGTTACGGCCTTGGACCTGCAAAACAGGGAAGAGAACAATTGGAGCACGGAAGTCTCGGTCCGCGGCGGCCTTCAATTTGAAAGAGCTCAGAGGCTTGGCCGGAAGATCAGTCTACTGGTTGAATATTACAAGGGACATTCTCCCAACGGCCAGTTCTTTAACAGAAAGGTTGAATATTTCGGACCGGGGCTGCACCTGGATTTTTAGTGTCGCATCATATGCCAGTTTCTAGGCTGCATAGAAGCGAACCTGAAGCTCATAGATGAGTTAGCACGCTAAGAGTGGTTTTCTAGACGGCTCCACGGACCGGGAACAATCGCTCTTCAAGTCCGGTATTGCCGAAGCGGTGCCCATCCAGGGGGCGATTTGAGCCGCGGATACTCCATGACTAGTTCGAACTTTAGTGATGATTCCGGTGGTGCTCGCATGCCAAGCGCGATTGCGCTTGTGGCGACCTCGGGAAGCGGGTGGAATGCGCTATTAGGCTAGGGCAGTTCAAAACTTAACGAGCCGGACCGCGCCACCAGTATATCGCAAGAGACTTCCCGGAGCACATGTTCGGCCACACTGCCGAGCAAAATTTGCGGCAGTCCCGTTCGACCTACACTGCCGACACATACCAGCTCGGGGCGCAAACGTTGCGCGGCGGCGGTGATAACGTGGGGCGCTCGCCCGTATCGCAGCAGCCGCACGATTGACCTGCCGTTCAGATCCATACGCCGAATGAAATCTTTCATTTGTTCTCGGCTCTGTTGCGCCACCCGATGACGATAACGCAGGATCTGGGACTTTGTCATATCGGCCCTCCACAGCTGTCCCTCAAGTCCCTGATAGGCGTGCAGGAGATAGATTTTAGCCCCGGGCGCAAGCCTCAGGCCGAGCCTCAGCGCTTGTCGCGATGGGTCGGAGAAATCCGTTGCCACCAGGACACGGTGGTATGGCGCACGAACCGGCCGTTTGACGGCCAGCACCGGACGATCTCCTTTGCGCACTATTTTTTCCATGGTGGTACCGACCAACAAGTCCTTAATGAATTGCGCTCCATGCGCCCCTACTAAAATGAGATCGGCTGCTTCTTGTCTGGCGCGGCGGATAATTTCCACAAACGGCGTGCCGGTAACAACCCGAATAGTTGCCCTTCCGTCCTGCGCGGAAGATAACGTTGCGATATCGCGGCGCAAATCTTTCTCCACTTGTAGAGCGACCTGCCGCTGACGGACCTTATTTCCTGTTTCGGCCGTCAGGACATGAAGGATCGTCAGTGCTGCTCCCTGTTCAGCCGCCAACATAATTGCGCGCGCTATAGCCTTCTGCGCGCGCGGCGACAAATCGGTCGCGACGAGAATTCTACTTAGATTCGGCACATTCTGCGCCGCGGTCACAGTCGTCCTCCGTTACGGTTCGTAGTCGCAGTGCAGGATTCAAAAAAGGTTGTCTTGCAGCGGCAAGGATATTTCATTTCCGGACTCCCCTTCCGTCAGCATCGGACTACCGGCGCAATGCCCGTCCCTTCGCAAAGGTTAATTCAAGCCGATTAGATTTCTCGATCATAGCTAATCATCGGCCCGCGCCGCATAACGCTCCAGTACATACCGAGTCATCGTAACGGCAAGCTCGTGCTCGCCCAAGAACACCTTCCCGGCAATGTCCTTTTCAAAAGATGCCAACTCTTCATCACGGTGGGTGCGCACAACCACCTCGATGCGCGGATTCACGGTGCGTGCGGTCTCGACCATACGGCGCACGTCCGCGGTATCGGGCACGGCGACCACCAACATGCGCGCCTGATGCAAATGCGCTTGAACCAGGACGGAGGGCTCGGAGGCATTGCCGAACACCGCCGAGATATCACTCTCGCGCAGCTTCTCGACGATTTCACGAGTGTCCTCGATGACGACGAACGAGATGCCGTTCGCGGCCAACGCGGAGCCGATGCGCCCGCCGACACGGCCGTAACCGACGACTACCACGTGCCCGGCCAGGCGATTAGCATCGACGGTCGCGGGCAACACGGCATACGGATCATCCGGGCGCGCCAAACGATGGGTACGGCGGTCATAATGGCCGCGCAACTCGTCGATGATGGTTCCCTCCCATAAAGGGACGCCGACGAAGTAAGAGGCCCGCGCGATCATGTGCGCGGAGACCGGCGCCGTCAAAAAAACAAAGACGATGGTCGCCAGGGCGCGGGTCGCGACGCCGAGCTCGCCGAAGTGAACGGCCACCGCAAGCACGATACAGCCAATGCCCAAAGTAGAAGCCTTTGTCGCCGCCTGCATGCGCATGAACAAGTCGGGCATGCGCACGACCCCGGCGCCTGCCAAAAGAGCGAAGGCGGCGCCGAAGATCATCAAGCGCCGCGCTGACCGCTTCGTTCATTGCGACACCTGCTTTTCGATGTAACGCGCAAACGCCACAGTTCCCAGGAATGAGATCAATGCGAGAATCGTCGCCACGTCGAGAAACACCGCTTGCCCGCTCGCAATCGCATAGATGGCGGTAGCGCCGGCCACCAAGATCGAGATGAGGTCGAGAGCGACCACTCGATCCGGCAGGCTCGGCCCTCGTATGAGGCGAACCGCCGCAAGCAGGATGGCGACGCCCATCATGCACAGCGCAATGTACGAGGCGTTGGAAACGAAATCCGACAGTGTCATCGCAAAACCTCCAGGACCCTTCGCTCAAAGCTTTTTTTGATGTTTTCGCGGTACTTATCAACGTCGTCGATGTACATCGCGTGCAAATATAGAAACCGCCGGTCGCTCGACACATCGAGACTCACGCTGCCGGGCGTCAGTGTAATCAAGTTGGCCAGCATGGTAATCTCTAGATCGCTTTTCGCCTCCAATGGTATCGCTAGAACGCCGGGTGCGGGCGCGTGCCCGCGGCGTCAACACATCATAAGCGACGCGAAAGTTGGAGATGATCATCTGCCACATGTAAAAAGCCGCAAAACCAAGCGCATGGTGGATGCGCGTGAAATAGTTGGAAGGTCCCATGAGCGGGTGTGCGACGAAAAGCACCGCGTAGCCCAGGATCATACCAACGGCCACATTGCTCAAGGTAAAATGCCCCGTGACCGCCGCCCAGATGAAGGCCAGCGAGATATTCCATAGAAACATTTCAAAAGCTCCTCTCCATAACGCGCTCGATGTACTCGGTCGGATCGATGAGTTGTTCGGCGGCGCGAGTTGCCAAGACATAGACGGGCTCGACGGCGAGTCCGATGGTAATCGTAATCGCCGCCATGGAAATGATCGGGCCTATGAGGAGCCAGCCTGAACCCCCGCGTTTCGCCATCGCTCCGGCCGCTTGCTCCGCGCCGGGCGTATCGGGCGCTTCTTTCCAAAATACCTCTGCCCAGATCTTTGTCATGGAAAATAGCGTAAGCAGGCCGACCGCGAGAGCCGTGGCAACAAGGACGTACTGTTCGGACTGCAGCCCTGCCTGCACGATCGTCAGCTTTGCAAAGAAACCGGAGAGCGGAGGCAATCCGGCCAGTGAAAGCGCCGGGATCAGGAATAGGATCCCAAGAGCGGGGTTGGAAGAGTAAAGTCCGCCCAAATTTTTAAGCTCATAGGTCCCGCGCAAGAGATACACGACACCGCTCACAAGAAAGAGGTTTGTCTTAACGATGATGTGGTGAACGATGTAAAAGATCGATCCGGCGATGCCCGCCGTCGTAAACAACCCCAGACCCAGAGTCATGTAACCGATCTGACTAATAATGTGAAACGACAGGACGCGGCGAAATTCGTTCTGCGCCACTGCGCCGAGAACCCCGGTGACCATCGTCAGCCCCGACAGCACCAGGATGATCGTGTGCGTATAGCCCAGGTCTTGAACGAACAAGAGAGTGAAAACGCGGATAAGCGCATAAACGCCGACTTTGGTGAGCAGGCCGGCAAAGATCGCCGATACCGCAACGGGTGGAGTATGGTATGAGGCCGGAAGCCAGAAAAAAAACGGAAACACCGCGGCCTTGATGCCGAACGCAACCAGAAAGAGCATGGCGATCGCGGTCAGCAGATCGAGCCGCGGAGCATCTCTCAACTTCTGCGCGAGATCGGCCATGTTGAGCGTTCCGAGCACGCCGTAAAGCATTCCGACTGCGGCGAGAAACAGAGCCGACGCTATGAGATTGATGGTCACATATTTTATCGCGCCTTCCATTTGCGCGCGCTCCCCTCCCAATGCCATCAACACAAAAGAAGCCATCAGCATGACTTCGAACCAAACGTAAAGATTGAAGAGATCTCCCGCAAGGAAAGCGCCGCAGACTCCCATCAACAGGACGTGAAGGAGCGGATAATAACCAAATCGCTCGCGCGCTCGATCCATGGTCACGGTCGAATAGACCGCCACCGACAAACCGGTGAGCCCGGTAAGCACCAGCATGATTGCGCTAAAAAGGTCGGCGACGATGGTAATGCCGAAAGGCGCCGGCCAGGCGCCGATTTGACCAACTTGAATGCCGCCGCTCGAGACCGATCGCAGCAACATCAGCACGGAAACCAGTAACAGAGCCGTTCCCAGCACGCCCAGCACCCGCTGGCTTCGCCGCGAGCGCCAGGCCAGCAGTGAGAGCGTCGCCGCTGAAAACGGGATCAGGATCGGCAGAATCAGCAGGATGTTCACGAGTCTGTCGCCTTCATCTGATCCAGATCGTCGGTGCCAACGATTTGAATCACCCGTTGGATCAGCACCACTGCGAAGGCTTGAACGGCAAAGCCGATGACGATGGCGGTCAAGATCAAGGCTTGCGGCATCGGATCGGCAACGGCTGCCGCGGTGGTGAGACCCCCGGTAATGAGCGGCGGCTTCCCCCGGGTCAATCCGGCGATGGTAAAGATCAGCAGATTGGCGGCATGCCCGAGCAGGCTGATGCCGATAATAAGCTTCACCGCGCTGGGACGGAGCATCATGAACAACCCGGCAGCGTAAAGCCCGCCGATGACGAACGCCAGTACGATCTCCATCGCTATTCCTCCGTCAGAGTGAGAATCATCGTCAGTGCCACCCCGAGCACCAACAAATACACGCCGCAGTCGAAAAGCAGCGGCGTACCGATATCTAGTTGTTCGAGCCCGGGAACAAAAATGCTGAACCATTTGCCGGTCATGAAGCTGTCTCCAGAAAAAAGGGGGATGATCCCACTCACCAGCGCGATCGAGAGTCCTGCTGGGATCAACATCCGGGGATCGATGCGCAATGTGCGCCGGGTGCTGCGGGCATCGAACGCGATGGCATTTAGTGCGAAGGCTGCGGCAGCGACGAGGCCGCCGATAAACCCGCCACCCGGCTCGTTGTGGCCACGTATCAGGATGAAGAATGAAAAGAGCAAGAGCAGCGGCAACAGATAACGGGCCGCAGTGGAAAGGATCAGCGATGTCATGATCTGTTCTTCTTGCGCGGCCTCTGCTTGAGTAGCGCATAAACTCCGACGGCTGCGACCGCCAGGACCGTGATCTCTCCGAATGTGTCAAACCCGCGGAAATCGACCAGAATGGCGTTCACGACATTTAGGCCGTGGGCAAGCGGCAGGCTATTCTCGATGAAATAGCCGGAGATTTTGGGGTAGAGCTGGATCCCCGCGCCGGTCGACACGATGATCGTGATGAGTGCGCCGAAAGCCAAAGCCGTCACGGCGTCGCGACCCAGCTCCATACGCGTGGAGAAGGCGGTGAAGCGCGGCAAGTGGTAAAACACCAAAACGAACAGAATCACCGTGAGCGTCTCGACCATGAACTGTGTCATCGCGAGGTCGGGGGCGCTGAAAAGAACAAAAATGAAGCCAACGCTGTAACCGACGACGCCAAGCGCGGCGACTGCGCCCAACCTGGAACGCGACATGATCGCCGTCAGAGCGCCCATCGGAATCAAACCGGCGACGATCCACTCGTAAAAGCGCACCTCGAGCTTCCTCGTAACATCGATGGTACCGACGGCGCTGAATAGTTTGGCAACCGCTAGCGCGACAGTGGCGGCAACGATGATCAACAGATAAAAGCGCAGATAACCGTTTTGCAGGAGCTGCGTTTGGCGTCGCGCCACATGATTCATGCCGGCCAGCAGGTGGTCGTACCAGTGCTGCGGGCCCCAAGCGAAAGTGATTTGCAGACGCGCGGCAGCGTCACGCGCGTGCCGCCGCGCGGCATAGAGTGCTGCGCCGCATGCCACCGAAACAGCGCTGAGCGCAAGCGGCAGGTTGAAGCCGTGCCAGAGCGCAAGATCAAAATTTACGGATTTCCCCACAACCGCCTGAACCGCCGAGCGCAAGAGCGGACCTTCCACTAACGACGGTATGATGCCGAAGAGAATCCCTAAACAGGCCAGCAGCATGGGCGGCAGCCACAGACGCGGAGGAGCTTCGTGGGCGCGCTTCGACGTTTCGGTCTTCTTACCGAAAAATGGCCGGATGGCGGTGATTCCCGCGGCAGCGACAAAGACGATGCTCGCGAGCAAGAGCGCCAGGGTGAGTAGCCCTGCTCCTGCTTCCGCGCTGAGCGAGGCTTCCAGCAAGGACTCCTTGCCGATAAATCCGAAAGCGGGAGGCAACGCGGCCAGTGACAACGCCGCCAATGCTGCTATGGTTGCGGTGAGCGGCATCGCGGAGCGCAAACCACTTAACTCCCGCGCATCTCTCGTGCCGGTCTCGTGATCGACGATGCCGACGACCAGAAACAAAGCGCCCTTATAGAGGGCGTGCCCGAGCAGGAAAACGACAGCCGCAATGATCGATTCGGACGTTCCCAGCCCGATAAAAAGAACCAGAATCCCGAGCGCGCTGACGGTCAGGTAGGCGAGGATCAATTTCAGATCGGTTTGCCTGAGCGCGAGAAATGCGCCCAGGATCATGGTCGTCGCGCCGGCCGTCGTCAGCGCCATCATCCAAGTTTCTGTGCCGCCAAGAATCGGCGTTAAGCGCGCGAGCAGATAGACTCCGGCCTTCACCATCGTTGCCGAGTGAAGATAGGCGCTCACCGGAGTGGGAGCGACCATGGCGTTGGGAAGCCAGAAATGAAATGGCACCTGTGCCGATTTCGTAAACGCCCCGGCCAACACGAGTAGCACTACCCATGCGTACAGCGGATGAGAACGGATCACGTCACCGCTTCGCAACAATGATGAAAGCTCCATGGTGCCGGCGATGTGGCCAACCAGCAGAAACCCGGCGAGCAGCGCCAAGCCGCCGCCGCCTGTCACCAGCAGCGCCTGTAACGCCGCGGCGCGCGCCGTTTCCCGCTCGTGATCGAAGCCGATGAGCAGATATGAACTGAGGCTGGTGAGCTCCCAAAAGACAAAGAGCGTGATCAGGTTATCCGCCAGAACGAGACCGAGCATCGATCCCATGAACATCAGGATGTAGGCGTAAAATCGACCTAGATGAGGATGCCCGGCCAAGTAGACACCACTGTAAATGACCACCAACACGCCGACACCGCTAATCAGGATCGCGAAAAGCAGGCTTAGCCCGTCGAGAAGAAAAGAAAGCTTGATCCCTAAACTTGGCGCCCAGTCATGTGAAAGACTAAAAACGGTACCGGAAGCTGTAGCGGTGATTGAAGCGACAAAGTATATGGCCAATGCAAAAGGCACCGCGGCGAACAACCATCCTGCGACGCGGCCGTTAATCCGATAAACCCATGGCGCGACGATCGCCGCCGCGAAGCCCGACAATACAGCGAATAACATTAGCCCTCTCCCAACTGCTGGTCGACGAAAGTACAGGTAGATGTGGCTGGTTGGGAAATGCCGCAGGGAATCTCGGTGTCGGGCTCGAGATCCGAACTGCGCAATCCTCTGTGTCGCTCCGATGTCCTAACCTTGATCATGATTCTGGATCGTCGCGGTGGTTCGGCGTTTAACCATTTGCCGATAATGATTTCTGATTGTCTCCGGCCTTACCCGACGGTCACAACAGCCACTCGATTGGTAACACCGACACGAAGCGCAGGCCGGCACGCTGCCAAAAGTTAGTGCCAGGCTCAGTATCGTAGCGCACGACTTCTCCTTGCCGTTGCTCGATCCAATAAAGCTGCCCGTCATCCGACAGCCGTACTTCGTAAGTATTGGCGGAAATCCTGCTATCGAACGCGTTTTCGATTTCCTGCGCCAATGCCGGGCTGTCGATCACAAATCCTAATTCGGTGTTCAGCTCCACCGAGCGTGGATCGAAATGGAATGAGCCGATGAAAACTCGCGCGCGATCCACCGAAAACGTTTTTGCGTGCAAGCTCGAGCTGGAGCTGCCGCTTTTGAGATCACTGTTTCTTCTCGCTTCGACCACCGGCGCCAAACGCCGCAGCTCATAAAGCTTGATGCCGGCCTCGAGCAGCCGCTTGCGCCTCTTTGCATAGAATGCATGAACCGGTGCAACCGCATCAGTGGCCTCCCACGAGTTGCTCAAAATCCTGAGTTTGATGCCCTGTTTGGCCAAATCGACGAACGCATCAGCACCCTCAGCGCCGGGCACAAAATACGGCGCGACAAGATCCACTTGAATCTTGGGCTCGCCAAGCGTTTGTTCGAGCTTCTGGATCAACAGATCTTCAGGCGGAGCCAAACCAAGTCCCTTGGCAGGGTCATCGCTGATCATGCGGGTTGCCGCCCATTGCAGGGGCAATCTACGCTCTACCAATTCACGGACGAAAGAAGAATTTCGCACGGCGTCGATGTAAGCAATGGCTGCGGGATCGTCTTTAATCAGCGACGCAGCCGACGCCAGCTCTGCAATCTTAGCCGGATTGACGGCCGGCAATAATCCAGCGACGGGGTATGACGATTCGCTGGCCCAGTAACGGTCAAAGTCCTTTGACATTTCACTGACCACCGGACCCACAGCCATGACGTCGAGATCGACGTAGAGCAGTCCGTCGGTGGCGCCGAAGTACTCATCGCCAATGTTGCGGCCGCCGATGATCGTGGCCTGATTGTCGGCGGTAAACGACTTGTTGTGCATGCGCCGGTTCAACCGGAAGAAGTCGAAAAGGTAATTAATCGAGCGCGGTTTACGAATCAAAAACGGATTGAACAGCCGAACTTCGATGTTCGGGTGAGAATCGAGCGCGGTGAGAGTCGTGTCGATTCCGGACGTGCCGTGATCATCCAACAAAAGGCGAACTCGGACGCCGCGATCGGCGGCATCGCGGACGGCGTTGAATAGCAAGGTCCCGGACATGTCGCCGTGCCAGATATAATACTGAAGATCGAGAGTCCGTTCCGCCGCCTGAGCCAATAGCGCTCGCGCGGCAAACGCATCGCGAGCACCCGGCAGCGGATATATGCCGGACTTTCCCGGATGAGATTCGACCAGCGGCGAAATTGTTCTGCCGAGTTTGGTATCTCCGGTGTTGAAAATCGCCGTCGAATCCGCGCGATTGACGAGCGAGGGCAAAGTGCTGCATCCGCCTGCTGGCCCCGCGCTCAGGCAAAAAAATAAAATGTAGAGCCCGAGGCCGCTACGCGCGCACTGCTTGACGGTTAGTTTCATCGACGTGGTGGACAATTCGCATGAGGCGTACTTGATTGAGCGGCTTATAGTTATAGCCTGAAAATTGTCTCTGCTTTCTTCGTGACTTCAGGGCTTTTCGCGACTGGAGACATACTCCACATTAAGGCGGTCAAATAGCCGGGTCAATTAGTCTTAACGATGGATACGGGAAATACTCCATGAAAGAAACACTTAAACGAGTAGTCATTGTCGGCGGCGGCTTCGGCGGTCTCTATGCAGCGAAAACATTGTCCAACGAAGCGCTCGAAGTCATTCTGATCGACCGCAAGAATCATCACACGTTTCAGCCGCTACTTTATCAAGTGGCGCTGGCAGTGCTCTCACCGGCCGAGATCGCCTCGCCTCTACGTCATATCCTGCACAAATCGCGCAACGTGCGAACCATTCTCGGCGAGGTTGCCGGATTCGAAACCAATGCGCGGCGGGTAAGGCTAACCGGCGGTGGGGAATTCGCTTACGATTATCTGATCGTCGCGGCCGGCGCGCGTCACGCCTACTTTGGTCACGACGAATGGGCCGAAGAGGCGCCGGGTCTAAAAACGCTTGAAGACGCCGTCGAGATTCGCCGGCGGTTGCTGCTCGCATTTGAGAAGGCAGAGCGCGCCGCGCTGTTATCTGGAAAACAAGAAGCGCCGACCTTTGTCGTCATCGGCGGCGGTCCGACAGGTGTAGAATTGGCCGGAGCTATCGCCGACCTGGCGCGACTGGTGCTGGCTAAAGATTTCAAAGCCATCGATACCAGGAAAGCGCGTGTCCGGCTCTATGAAGGTTCCCCGCGCGTCCTGGGAACGTTTTCGGAAGAGTCGTCCCGGAGCGCCCAACGGCAACTGCAGGAACTGGGAGTCGAAGTGTTCACCCAAAGCATGGTCACGGCGGTGGAGCCGGGACGGATCAAAGTCGGCGAGGAATGGGTCACCAGCGACGTTACTCTCTGGGCCACCGGAGTCGCCGCTTCGCCACTGGGTAAAGAGCTGGGCGCAAAAGTCGACCGCGCCGGCCGTGTGCCTATCGAGGCGGACTTGAGTCTCCCGGGACACGGCGAAGTTTTTTTGATCGGCGACATGTCAGCGCTCACCGATGTGAACGGCACGCCGGTGCCGGGTCTCGCCGCGGCCGCAATCCAACAAGGCAAAGCAGCGGCGCAGAATATTTTGCGCGATCTTCGCGGCGAGAAACGTCTGCCGTTCAAGTACGAAGACCGGGGAACGATGGCGACCATCGGACATCACCGGGCGGTGGCGGAATTCGGCGATAAGAGATTTTCCGGAGTGATCGCATGGCTCCTCTGGTCGCTGGTTCACGTTTTTCTTCTCATCGGTTTCCGCAGCCGCGTTACCGTCATGGGGCAATGGATATGGGCTTATCTCACGCGAGCAGGAGCGAGTCCGCTCATTACCGAGTATCAGCGGGCGGAATTTCAGATCGATCGAGCGCGAGAGGTAACTAAAGTTTCCGGCGGTATGCGTAACGGATAAGGCGAAGGCTGACGCGAGCGCGGTCTATCGCGGTATATCATAGACTAAGATTACGCATGGTGAGTTGGACGCGCACGAAATGGCGCCAACTTGGCTCTGCTGTTTTAGCCGCTCATGGCGATCGCATTTTCGGCAGATCCCTGCCGATACTTTGCGAAGGTTGAAGCTTACTCTCTGATGCCTGAGTTGAAATCGTCTTTAGAGATCTCGACGATCTCGGAAGATTGTAACGTGACGCTTGCGCGGCCCTTCTCATCGTAAAACCGCACCGCGCCGCTATCAGTTCTATCGATATCGGTTGTATAGTAAGCTCGGCGGGTTGATTGATCGGTGACGCGATAATACGTCGTGCAGCCGGCTGCAAATAACAACATCAAAAGACAAACGCTCGATCGGGCAAATCTCCTTAAATGCATACAAACTTCCTTTCTCCAAAACAAATCCAAATTAAGTATTGCTAATCAGTTTCCAATCCCACTGCCGGTGGCTCCATGTTTATAGGTGCCGTAAATCTGCACTCAGAGCAAGTCCGGTTGATGAGGGCAGAAGAGAAACAAACCTTTAGCGTAAATTACTACTGAGTTTCTCTAGGCATGACCATCAACCTAACCGGCACTTTATTTAATTTCAGGGACTGGGCGGCTCAATCTGGATCTGCGAGCGCGATGTCGAAAAAAGGTCCCACACTGCCATGAACATCGCCGCGATCACCGGTCCGATGACAAAACCGTTGAGCCCGAAGATGGCCATGCCGCCCAACGTGGCAATCAGCACAACATAGTCCGGCATCTTGGTGTCCTTACCCACCAGAACGGGACGCAGGACGTTGTCTACCAAGCCGATGACGAGCACGCCGAAGACGATTAATACCACGCCCTGCCACACCGCACCGGTGACCAGAAAATAAATCGCAACCGGCAACCACACCAGGCCGGCGCCTACCGCGGGCAGCAAGGATAAAAACGCCATCAACACCGCCCATAAGACCGGAGCGTGGACACCCAAAAACCAAAAGATCAGGCCGCCGAGTGCTCCTTGCACCAGGGCCACGACGACGTTGCCTTTAACCGTGGCGCGGATAACGGTGGTGAACTTGGTGAAGAGATCGTGCTGTTGCTCTCGGCGCAGCGGAATTGCATTTCTTATTCGCCTGGACAGGTAGTCACCGTCACGCAGAAAGAAAAACAGCAGGTACAGCATGATAAAGAGGTTGACGATGAACTGGAACGTGTTCTGGCCAATGCTAAGAGCTTGGGCGGCAAGGAATTGGCTGCCCTTCATCAGGCCGCTAGACAGTCGCTCTTGCATCAATCCGAGGTTGGTCAGTCCAAAACGGTCCAGCAGATCGATCAGCCATCGAGGCAGTGCGCCAAAGACCTGCTGAAAGTACTGCGCAGGATTCAGTTCTCCCGACTGGATCCTCTCGTAGACGCTGAACCCTTCCTGCACCAACATCGCACCGATCAGAGTTAACGGTAGGATCACCATCATGAGGATGATCAGCACTGCGGTTAGCGCAGCAAGTGTGCGTTTTTGCCGCATCGATCTCAACAGCCGCCGATATGCCGGCGCGAACACAATCGCCAGGACGGCGGCCCAGAAAACCGACCCGTAATACGGCCCGAGGATCCATGCGAATGCCAGCGATACCGCAATAACCAGCAATATAAAGACTTTGTCTTCGAGCCCGGGCAAGTTTGTTGAATGTGGAGATTCCATGGTCCGTTAAATATGTGCGCGATTTTAGCGCGCTCCTTCCTCCAATCGCCGGGTGGGCTCACTACGAGCGCAGATTCGTTCGCTAAGCCAGTAGAACACGGCGGTGACTCAGCTTCCAGCCCCAAGCAAGATCGCAGCCGTTCATGCATGAATCGTTGAGTTAAGAATACTTTACGTCCGGATCACGGATGGAACTTTTTCCAATGTGCGCAAGATCCTGCGCAGTTTCTGTTCCGCTACTGGATCATGTCGGCAAATTGCTGTCGCTGGGGCGCGACAAATGTGATTGTGCTTTTAAATTTTTCAAACTAAACGGCTGCAATCCGGCGGAATCTTATACCTGACGATCAGTGACCTGCTGCCTGACGCCGAAGATCGCGATTGCCAACAATCATCGGCGCTTGCATTAGCAAGCGGGTTCATACTTGTGTTTGTACTTTCGCAATTCCTGTGAGGATACGATGCGAGCGAGACGACGGGCGTTTTAGTGACATTCATGGACGCCCGTCACGCACGAGGCTCGCAACGCTATTCGCTAGAATAGCTACAGCAACTCGCTGACCAGATTAAGGACCAAGTCTTTTAGTTGCCACCGCAATATTACTTGAGCAAAACACTCAGCAGGAGCATCAGCGCAACGCCAGTGAGCAACGAGAACGTCGCGAGATGTTTGTCTGCCGCGCGATGAGTCTCCGGGATTACTTCATTGCTGATGATGAAGAGCATCGCACCGGCGGCAATGCCGGGGATGATCGAGATGGCAGGTTCGGCGAGCCATATGGCCGCAGCGCCGATAATTCCGCCCACAGGTTCGACGAGGCCGGTCAGACTGCCAATCCAGAAGGCGCGCCACTTGCGGTAGCCGCCCGCGAGCAGAGAGACTGCCACCGCCAGTTCTCCCGGAATGTTCTGCGCGCCGATGCCTAACCCGAGCGCCAGACGATTGGCGACATCCTCGCCGGCAAAGCCGACACCGACGTCATCCCTTCAGGAAAGTTGCGCAGTGTAATCGCAATGACAAACAGCCAGACCCTGCCGAGGCGGCTGCTCGCAGGTCCTTCGCGTCCGACCTCAAAGTGTTTCGATGCTCGTTCCAAGGCCAGCGAAGAAGCTCGCGATCGCTCAGAACGAGAATACTTCCGAGTTCCCGAGCATCAGGGAGGTGAGAGGCTACAGGAGGCTTTACGTTTGTGGGTCCAACGGTGGTCTCGGCTGGCTCCCGACCTGAGACTAAGTGCAATGCCGGCGATCGGATCCGACGCTTGGCCTAGTTCAGCGATAGAGGGCGTCTGAAACCGGCGCGTAGCGCGCTATTTCTCTATACATCAGTCCTTCTCCGCCAGTACCCTGTTCCGGCCTGCAGTCGCCTATACCGAGATACAACGCCATTTGTTAGCTCGAAATCTGGCGTTAAAGCGATGAGCTCGACGAGGCATGCTGCGATTCTATTCGGCACTGGAGAATAGGAACTCTCTCTAGTCCAGCGCGTTTGTGCGATTGTGCTTCCATTTGAAATTGCCGTGACTGCGTATCGTTTGAGATCACTACTGCAATGAGAGTCTATCGCCGCTGCGTACATACTAGACTTCTACCGGCACACCACCTTAGATCTATTTAGGGTCGAGTAAGCGTGCATAGCGTGACAGCCGCACGAAAGCGCGCAGTGCGGAGTTGCACGATCGTATTTTGTTGGAGAAATAACCTGTATTCAGATAACCATCGAAGCTGGTCTAGGATTTCGAGGCTCGGTTATTTGCTCGGTCAATAAACTTGAACGAGTGATGTACCAGGACAGCGAGTTTCTGATCGCGCTTCAACCGCAAGGACCCTTTTACAGAAACCTAAAGATCGAGCCTGATGGCACAGATAAATACAGCCGATGCAAACGGGCAAAGCGCGCGCCACGCAAGGTCGGCAAAACAGCGCGGCAGATTATCATTTACCGTCGTTCTCCTTTTGATCATGTTGCCCTGCACAGCTTTCCCTCAGGAATTTGGCAGTCTCAATTCTCCGATCAGATTCACTCTGTCACAACGTTCTGCACCGAAAGTTAGCTTGGACCGAGCACCCTTCACTCTTTCTCCGGAGCTCAAACTCTCGGGCGCGCCTCTCCTGGGCGGCAGCAAATCTTTACTGGTTCAAACCGTCAACGCGCCTTCGCCCGCGGCGAACGTCAATCTCACCACGCCAGTGCCGCAATGGGGAACGGAAAAAAGCTATCTAATCCCGGCGCTGGAGATCGTCGGCTTCGATGTTTTGCTTAATCTGTTCAATCGCGCCTACTTTGGCTGCTGCGATTACGACGTCGATCTCTCGTCTATCAAACGCAATTTGCACCGCAGCTGGGACGAGGACACTGACGAGTTCACGGTCAACCAGCTCGGGCACCCCTACCAAGGATCGATCTACCACGGCTTCGCCCGCGCCTCCGGTTTGAATTATTGGCAAGGTCTGGCCTACACCTTCGTGGGGAGCATATTCTGGGAGATAGCTGGGGAAACTACGCGGCCCTCGAAAAACGACCAGATCAGCACCGGAATCGGCGGCAGTTTCCTTGGTGAGGCGTTGTTCCGCATCTCCAACCTATGGCTCGAGCGGGAGATAGGATCGCCTTTCTGGCGCGAGGTCGTCGCGGCCGCCATCTCTCCGCCTGTGGGCTTTAATCGGCTCGTCTTCGGTCAACGATTCGATGGTATATTCCCGAGCAAAGACCCGGAATACTACAGCCGGATGCACCTCGGAGTCGTCTCGGCGACGCAAGACCGCAGCGGAGGGTCGGGAGAAATCGACCGCCACGAAGGCATCGTTGATGTGGCGCTCGACTATGGCTTGCCTGGCAAGCCGGGCTATACATACAACCGTCCGTTTGACTATTTTAGTTTTCAGGCAGCGGCATCGACCGCGATCGGCTTTGAGAGCCTTTCGACTCATGGGCTTTTGCTGGGAAAGGGTTATGATCTTGGCAACTCTTATCGCGGCATATGGGGTCTGTACGGCGGTTATAATTACATGGCGCCGCAAATTTTTCGGCTGGCGAGCACAGCGCTCTCCCTCGGTACCACTGGCCAGTGGCGGATTACCGATTCTCTGGCGGTGCAGGGAACCGGTCTGTTGGGGGTCGGTTACGCCACCGTCAGCACCATCGGCGGAATCTCCGACGAGCGGGCGAATCAATACGGCATCGCGCCCCAGGCACTTCTATCGTTGCGGTTGATTCTCGGCGAACGCGCGTCGATCGACCTGACCGCTCGCGAATTTTTTGTCGCTGACTTATCCGGGAGCGGCGTCCGTCACGACAATGTCATACGCACAGACGCCTCGCTCACATGGCGCATTCATCGCCAGCATGCGGTCTCTATAAGATATCAATTGTCCCGGCGTGACTTCGATTTCCGCGATGTAGGCAACAGGATTCAGGATAGAGGAACGGTTGGAATCTTCTATACGCTTCTCGGTCGCAATGGGTTCGGCACCGGCGATTAAAAACGTAGAGATTAGGGACGAGCAGTTGCTGGCTCACACGATGGGTAGAAGCTCATCGGCACTCGCATCGCTGTGCAATTATTTTGTCGCGTGTCATCGCTTCTCAGATGCCGCCCGACGGATTGAACCAACCGTACTGCTTGGCGTTCTTCCACGCTCTCGATCGAAAACCTGAGTGGGGATCTGCTTCGATTGGCCTCTTGCGCAGCCGCTGAACCTCAAATAGAATCCGTTCGTTTTTCACTCCCGGTGAAATATCGTTCAGGAGGGTGCATACATGGCAGACAAAGCCATCGAGGTTCTGTTAAATGAAAAACGGAACTTCCCGCCGCCGCCAACATTTAGGAAAACAGCTAACTTCAGGAACGCGAGCGTCTTTAATTCTGCGCGCAAGAATCCTCAGGCGTTCTGGGCCAAGGCGGCCAAAGAGCTCGACTGGTTCAAGCCATGGAAGAAGGTGCTGGAATGGAACACGCCGTGGGCCAAGTGGTTTATTGGCGGCAAGCTTAACGCCTCCTACAATTGTTTGGATCGGCACCTCAAGAGCGGACGAAAAAACAAAGCTGCAATTATCTGGGAGGGTGAACCCGGTGACGAACGGGTTCTGACTTATCGCGACGTATGGCGCGAAGTGAATAAATTCGCCAACGTCCTGAAACAACTCGGCGTGGGCAAGGGCGATCGAGTTTGTCTCTATATGGGAATGGTTCCCGAACTCGTCATCGCCATGCACGCCTGTAACCGCATCGGCGCGCCGCACAGCGTCGTTTTCGGCGGCTTCAGCGCTGAAGCCTTGCGCGGTCGCATCAATGATGCCCAAGCAAAGGTCCTGATTACAGCCGATGGCGGTTATCGTCGTGGCAGCATTGTGCCGCTCAAAAAAAATGTCGATGAGGCGCTGACCGATACGCCTTCCATCGAGCATGTCGTGGTCTTGGAACGAGTTGGACGCGAGTCCGGCGCACAGATGAAAAGCGGCCGTGACCAATGGTGGCATGAGCTGATGGCGGATGCGCCGCTTTGGTGCGAACCCGAACAGGTGGATAGCGAGGACATACTTTATATCCTCTACACCAGCGGCACCACCGGCAAGCCGAAAGGAATCGTTCATACCACCGGCGGCTACCTTACCGGGGTGAACTTGATCAACAACTGGGTCTTCGACCTGAAAGAGGATGACGTTTTCTGGTGTGCCGCCGATATCGGCTGGGTTACCGGACACACCCATATAGTCTACGGACCCATGGCCAATGGCGCGACCCAAGTCATGTACGAGGGCACTCCCGACTGGCCGGACAAGGATCGTCTGTGGCGTCTTGTCGCAAAGTATGGCGTGACAATTTTCCATACGGCGCCAACTGCTATTCGCACGTTCATGCGCTGGGGAACGGAGTTTCCGGCAAAACACAATCTTCAAAGCTTACGACTGCTCGGCACCGTGGGAGAGCCGATCAATCCCGAAGCCTGGGTTTGGTACCATAAGTATATCGGCGGTGATCGCTGCCCGGTCGTCGATACCTGGTGGCAAACTGAAACCGGTCATCCTTTGATTACACCCTTGCCGGGTATTACGAAGTTGAAGCCCGGTTCTGCGACCCTGCCGTTTCCCGGAATCGAGGCCGATGTCGTCGACGAAAATGGAAAATCAGTTCCCAAAGGAGGAGGCGGCTATCTCGTCCTGACTAAACCTTGGCCGGCGATGATGCGCACCATCTATGGCGATCCGGATCGTTATGTTGAGAATTATTGGAGCCGCTTTCCCGGAAAATACTTCGCCGGCGATGGCTGCAAGCGCGACAAGGACGGTTACTTTTGGTTACTGGGCCGCGTCGATGATGTCATGAATATCGCAGGCCATCGGATCAGCACTATGGAGGTGGAAAGCGCCCTGGTGGATCATCAAAAAGTCGCTGAAGCCGCGGTGATTGGCAAAGAACATGATATCAAAGGCCAGGCGATCTGCGCTTTTGTTTCTTTGAAAGCCGGTGTCAACGGAGGCAACTCGCTTATGGATGAATTAAAGAGCCATGTTGCAAAGAAGATCGGAGCCATTGCCAGGCCCGATGAGATTCTTTTTGCCGCGGAACTGCCAAAGACTCGTAGCGGTAAGATCATGCGCCGTTTGCTTCGTGACATTGCCGACGGCCGCGCGTTGGGAGATACCACCACCTTGGCGGACGCCAACGTCGTAGCAAAATTGAAAGAGCAATATGCCGAGGAGTGAGTTAATGAAGGTCATGCGGTTGAGACTCCATAGCAACATAATTTCAAATTCTCTTGTCCGAAGGAGAGCCATTATCGCTCTGCGGCGCCATTTTATTATCTCGATAGTGCTCTCACTATGGTGGTTTCCCAATCTCGTCGATGCCCAGCAGCGGGAGAAAGTGCGCGTCGCTCTGGGTTCGATCTCGGTAAACTCGAGCGTGATACCGATCGGCGCTCAGCACGGGTTGTTTGGAAAATACGGCATCGATCTGGAACCAATTTACTTTGGCGGCGGCATGAATTCGATTGCCGCGCTTACATCGAATTCGGTGCAGCTTCTGGCGGCGGGTTCCACCGCGACGATTGGCGCGCGCATCGGCGGCATCGATATCACCATGTTTGCCGTCCAATCGAATAAACTGGACTACTCGGTTATGGTCGCTCCTGACGTCAAGACTCCGCAGGACCTCAAGGGCAAGATCGTCACCGGGACTCGAACCGGCGCATCGGCGGATACGGCGTTGCGTTTGTACCTGCAAAGCCACGGACTGGTGCCCGATAAAGATGTCGTTTTCATTTCGGTCGCGGATAGCCAGCAGGGGCGTTTCAATGCTTTGGTGCGCAGCGTTGTGGCGGGAACGGTTTTGCCGCCGCCATACAGCACTGTCGCCAAGCAGCAAGGCTTCCGTGAACTGTCCGACCTGCGCAAAACCGATATCGAGTATTCGGGAACCTCCATCGCCGGCATTGGATCCTACATCAAGGCTCATCCAGCCGCGCTGGAAGGATTTCTAAAAGGCTACATCGAATCGTTGCATTTTTTTCGCACGCAAAAAGAAAAAACGGTCGCGGGAATCATGAAGTACATGCGCATCAGCGATCGATCCCGGGCCGAAGAAGGCTACGATTACTATGTCGATATGATGCCGGTGATGCCCTATGCGAGTAATGCCGGGATTAAGGCGGTCCTGCAGTTTTTAGCAACGCGCAATCCCAAGGCGCTGAACGCGAATCCTGAGGAGTTCTACGATCATAGTTTCCTCAAAAAGATAGAAGAAAGCGGTTTTAGCAAACAGTTTGCGGCGCGGCGCTAAATAAAGGCGAACTGGAGCGCTAAATTCGGAGGTTGTGAAGCATGGCGAAGATATCGGCAGGAAAAATATTTTCAATCGCGCTCCTGACAATCGCGCTTGGCGGGATAGGTTCGCTCGAGGCGCAAGATAAGCAACTGAAAAAGATCAGCTGGGGAGTCACGTCCTTGTCCGCATCCAATTGGATTCCGTGGATCGCCAAAGACGCGAAGATTTATGAGAAGCATGGACTCGATGTCGAGTTGGTTCTAGTCAAAGGGTCAGGCCAGACGTCGAGCGCGATTCTCGGCGGCAGCCTCTTTGCCGCGCCGGTTGCCGTTCCGCAAGTGATGCTGGCCAATCTCGCAGGTGCTGATCTGGTGAACATCGCTCATACCGTCCCGGGAGTCCAGAGCAAACTGCTCGTGAAGCAGGAAATCAAACGGCCCGAGGATATCAAAGGAAAAAGGATCGGGACCTCAAGCATAGGATCCCTCGGCGATTTTCTTTTTAAGTACATCATCCGGAAGAACGGTATGGATCCGATGCGCGACGTCATCTGGCTGTCCATCGGCACGCCGCAGGAGCGGCTTCAGGCGCTGTCGTCGGGCCGGGCAGATGCCGCAGACCTGTCGTATCCGATTGATGCCCAGGCGCTGCGGCTGGGCTATCACGTCCTTTGGGACGCCAGAAAAGAGGTGGTCTACCCGTCGATGTCAGTCGTCACCCGGCGGAAAACTCTACAAGACGACCGTGATACAGTGATGCGCATGCTCAGGTCCCATGTCGAAGCGATAGCCTACTTTAAAACACACAAGGACTTCAGCATGAAAGTTCTTGGTAAATATCTGCGCACCAACGATCAGGAACTTCTAGAAGGCTCCTACGAAATATTTCGGCAGGATTTCATATCCGTGCCTTATCCGATCATGAACGGGCTCGAAGCCACCTACGACTATGTCGCGCAAACCAGGCCGGAGATTCGCAGTCGCAAACCGGAGGAGTTCATGGACCCGAGCCTCATGGCCGAGCTGGACAAGAGCGGTTTCATAAAGAAACTCTATGCGCAGAAGTGACCGGTCGGCATACGACAGTGAAAGACTCGACCGAGCGACTGTCCTTGGTATAAACGATCGACCAAGATAGTTGCGGCTCGGTCGACAAACCATTTCCTGACGATTCCCGCCAAAGATTGTATTGTCTGCTTCGCGGATAACTTCATCGGCCTAAAACCGGGTAACAACGTCTAAACTAATAGTGAGCGCGCCCGGCGATACCTACTGGCAGAGCAGCTCATCGTTCGATGCTCAACGATGCTGCACCTCTCAGAGATGATCCCCCTATCCAGTGACTCGAATCGAGCCAATCATTTTTCCGATTTCGGCGCTGTGCTCATAGCTTGACAGCTTTTTTGGTTTCAACTACAGCTCTCCAAGGATTTCTGTCGCTAGATGAGGGCATCGTTCAACGGTTCAAAAATTCAACCGCGTTCGCGCTATTCAAAGACAGAGCTCCGGAGATCTGACGTAGAACGATTGAACGGCTGAATAGCGAAGCGATTGAACCGGGTGAGATCGTGGTACCGGCAAATCATCGATGCCGCAAGACAATCAGGTAACGAATTGGCAAGTATGTTGAGAATCTAACCTGAGGAATGAGGAGGACTGGGCAATGCCTGGAACACGTCTTCTTCTGTGCTTGCTCGCTTGCTTGTGGTCGACCGGGCAGGCGTCGGCTCAAGAACAGTTCTACAAGGGCAAAACCATCCGTATCATCGTAGGTCTTTCAGCCGGCGGTGGCTATGACGTCTATACGCGCACGGTGGCGCGCCACTACGGCAAGCATATTCCTGGAAACCCTGCCGTTGTAGTGGAAAACATGGTCGGAGCGGGAAGTCTTATCGCAGCCAATCACGTATACAAAGTTGCCAAGCCTGACGGTCTCACCATCGGTCATTTTCTCGGCGGTTTGTTCCTGCAACAGGTTTTAGGCAAGCCGGGCGTCGAATTTGACGGCAAAAAATTCGGCTATATCGGAGCGCCGGCACAGGACAGTCAGATGCTCGCGGTGTCAAAGAGATCAGGCATCACAAATGCCGACAAGTGGCTGGCGTCGAGAACCATGGTGAAGTTCGGCGGCGTCGGCGCCGGCTCTGCCACCGACGATCTCACGAAAATCGCCATAGCGACGATCAACGCTCCGATTCAGGTAGTCTCCGGCTACAAAGGCACGGCGGAGGTTCGTTTGGCGTTCAACAGCGGCGAGATTGACGGCCTCACGAGCGCCTGGGAGTCGTTTAAATCAACCTGGCGCAAGGAAGTAGACGCCGGCGAAGTGCTCATGATTCTTCAAGCGATTGCAAAGCCGCATCCGGAACTTCCCAACGTGCGCCGGGTGATCGACTATGCCAAAACGGAGCTCGACCGAAAGGTGATTCACCTGGGCATGCACAACTATAATCCCGTGGCCCGGCCCTACGTCCTCCCGCCTGACACTCCCAAGGATCGGATCGCTCTTCTGCGCAGGGCATTTATGGATACGATGAAGGATCCGGAATTCATCGCCGACGCCACCAAGTCAAAGCTCGACTTAAGCCCGCTCAGCGGGGAAGATCTCGAGAAGACAGTGCTGGAAATCTATGGAGCCGAACCGGACGTGGTGGCCAAGCTAAAAGACATTCTCAAGTAAAACGCGTCGCTCTCATTCGCAGGAGGTGTAAAGATGATCGATCCGCGTCTCTCAAGCAAGTTGTTGGTGTCGACCCTTTTTCTGGGGATTACGTTCGCAGCCGTTACACTACCGAGCGCGCGCGCCGCGTCGGTGGAAGAGATTGCCCTGCTCAACAAGCCCGATCGGCAGAAGATTCTTGTCGAAGGAGCGAAGAAAGAAGGAAAAATTTCCTGGTATACTTCGCTGATCGTCGATCAGGTGGTGCGTCCGGTTACAGCAGCATTCGAGAAAGAGTACCCTTTCATTCAGGTCGAGTTCTTCCGCGCCAATTCCGAACGGATCGTCCAAAGGATGTTTAGCGAGTACCAGGCCAAGCGTTACGACGTAGATTTGCTTGATGGAACGGTGACGGCAGCGATGATACGGCGAGCCAACTTCTTACAGCGTTTCCATTCACCTTATCTGGCCGAGCATTCGGCGGAAACAAGAGACCCGCAAGGCAATTGGGCATCGACCAACGTTTACTTTTTTGCACTCGGCTACAACACCCGTTTGGTCAAGCCCAATGAGGTGCCGAAAACCTATGAAGATCTTCTCAACCCGCGTTGGAAAGGCCAGATGATGTGGTCTACCAGCCGCGGTTCCGGCGCGCCGATGTTTATCGGCAACGTTCTGCAATCTATGGGAGATAGCGGCGGCAAGGCGTACCTGCAAAAATTAAAGGCGCAGAATATAGCCAAGAGCACGGCCAGCAATCGACAGCTACTGGACCTGGTGATCGCTGGCGAGTATCCGATCGCGCTGCATATTTTCAATCATCATGCTCACATCAGCAAAACCGCCGGAGCGCCGGTGGATTGGCAGGCGTTAGAGCCTGCCACCGCAACCCTCAATACCATTGCCCTCGCCTCACGAGCGCCGCACCCGCATGCATCGATGCTTTTCCTGGATTTTATCCTGTCCGAACGAGGACAAAAGGTATTTCAACAGGTCAACTATTTGCCGTCCCACCCCAAGGTTCCGGCAAAACAACCGGACCTAAAGCCGGGCGGCGGCCGTTTCAACAAAGCGCTCTACATCACCCCGGAAGCTCAGTTCGAGAAAGGCAATGACTGGGTGGATTATTTTCAGAAGCAATTCATGAATTAACAGGCTGCTGAAAAGACTCATAGGGTTCGTTGCGCTCGCCCGACTCGCTTCAACGTACTGAAGCGTACGCCTCAGCTCATCGAGCTTCACGCGTTTTCCCTCTGATATCTTTTGAGCACCCTGCATACAGAGTTTTTAGTAAACTGTTAGTATGCTGCCTCGGTTCGCTGGTAGGCTGATATGATGACCTTGTTCGTTCTGTGCCTTAGCTCGTCCAGGTTCCCTTAATCAATACACATTGTCAAAACACCGGAACCGGGTAATCTGCGTCGATTCATCTTGACTTTCGATTGTGGCGGAGACTAGCTTCGAAGCGAGGTATTTTGTCGCGCATGAACCGGCAACAATCAACCGACATTAATCTGTCTGCGCAATCCGCAACCGTGCCGGCGCGCCGCCGGGTTTTCCCATTGAGCATGGGCTCGCGCTTCGGGATCGAGTCTTGGGTGATGATCGTCGTCACGTTGATCACCGCCTATCTGGTACTGCCGCCGCTTTACTCGGTTATCCAGACCAGCCTGTTTACAACCACTTTTACCGGCGAACTGGATCAGTTCACTTTGCGCTACTATGAAGAGCTGCTGCGCGAGTTGCGGGTGCTGGGGCCGTTCCTTAATACGATTTATTTTTCTATTGGCAGCGCGTTATTGGCGACGCTGATCGGCGGCATGGTTGCGTGGGTGGTTACCCGCACCGACACGCCGCTGCGCGGGCTCGGCTACTTTACCGCGTTCGCCTCCTTTGGAACGCCGTTCATCCTGTACACGATTGGCTGGATCTTGCTGCTCGGCAAAGCCGGTCCGGTCAATCACTGGTTGAAGATTCTGTTCAATCAGAACACGCCGGTGATCAACGTTTACTCGATGGCAGGGATGATCTTCATTGAAGCATTGCTTTGGTCGCCGTTCGTATTCCTCATGCTGGCGGCTTCTTTTCGGTCAATGGACCCATCGCTGGAGGAGGCCTCGGCTGCCTGTGGCGCCAGGGTTTGGCAGACTTTGCGGCGAATCTCACTGCGCTTGATGCTGCCGGCGTTTTTTTCGGTGCTCCTGCTGATCTTTATTCGCGCGTTCGAATCGTTTGAAATTCCGGCTTTGGTCGGACTTCCCGGTGATATTCGTGTGCTCACAACTTCGATCTATCAGGATGCGCAACGACTGCCGCCGCAGTACGGTAATGCCGGTGCTTTCGCCGTTCTGCTCATGGTGGTGGTCGCGGCGACTTTGTATGTTTATTTTCGAGTTACCCGGGACGGTGATCGATTCCACACGGTAACGGGAAAGGGTTATCGACCGGCGCTAATCCGGCTCGGCCGCTGGCGCTATCTTAGCGCTGCCGGGTTGCTGTTCTATGCGTTCGTCCTGCTGGTGCTGCCATTTCTGATTATTCTCTGGGCTTCTCTGCTGCCGTTCTATATCCAGCCATCACTTGAGGCGATCTCAAAATTTACCCTGAAGAATTACATTCTGGCGCTTCACTTCCCGAAAATCACCGCCTCGATCAAGAACAGCATTTTGTTAGGCTTGGCGAGCGCGACTGTAGTGATGGTGCTGACGACATTGGCATCGTGGATACTGGTTCGGAGCAAGCTGCGCGGGCGTTGGCTGTTGGACCTGTTAACGACACTGCCGCTACTTTTTCCCGGGATCGTCATGGGGTTGGCGATCATGCGGTTTTATCTGAATGTGCCGATACCTATCTATGGTACTCTATGGATCCTATTGCTCGCGTTCGTTACCAGGTACATCCCTTACGGCATCCGCTATACGCATTCAGGTTTGCTGCAGTTGCACAAGGAACTGGAAGAAGCCTCGTATGTTTCCGGCGCCTCATGGCTTAACTGCATGCGCCGGATCACCTTGCCGCTGATTATGCCGTCGTTTCTCGGCGGATGGGTATTCGTCTTCTTGCTTTCAGCCAAAGAACTCTCCATGTCGATTCTTTTGGTAAGCCCGCAGACACCGGTGGTGTCAGTCGCTATTTACGAGCTGTGGGAAAATGGTCAGGTAGGCGAGCTGGCGGCATTCAGTGTGATCTGGACGGCGATCTTGGTGAGCGTCGCGGTGAGCTATTATCTGTTTGCTCGCCGGTTCGGAGTTCAGCAGGATTGAGGCCGAACGCGCAGACAGCCGGCAATATCAGGAACGATGGCGCTGTGAGCCAGGCTCCCACATGCGGCGCTCCGGACATCTCCACTTAACAGTCATTGATGCCAGAGATCTATTGGCTCTTTTCTGCGGGAGCGGGTAGGCGGTTCTCCGCTGGAAATGAGTCAGGCGCCCTGCTGGGATCGTCAAGGCCGCCCTGTTGCTTTTGCGGCTGATGGTACTGCTTGAACAGGGGTGAGGTGCGCAGGGGAGCGTCGGCGGGTATTCGATCCTGGCAAGCCTTTCCAAAGAACATCAGCATTGCCACCGAGATAACGATCGAACCAACGGTAAAGAACGGCATCAGAAAATAAGCCCAGCGCTGACGACGTCGCTCGGCCTTATAGTCTTCAAGAGTTTGGGGGGGACCCTGATTCATATTGACTTCAAGGCATCGCGCAGCTTGCGGTTCTCTTCCGATCAGAGGAGCGTAGAAAATATATTATGCGGTCGCGGCAATGTCCAACGTCGGTAAGTGGCGGCGATCGTGATTGTGCCGGTTAGAATCAACATCCAGTTAGCAAACTCGGCAGCCGATCTTCGATCGAGCAACAATATGCGGATGCAGACAGATGAGTGTCCACGATAAAGCTTTTCTCCACTACTCGTTTGTTGCTATATTGTCGTCATGGAACCTTCTACCCATCGATTAGAATCAGCTCACGATGATGACAAGACGCCGCAAAGCTGGTGGGAATGTTGTCCGATTTGTGGTTCGAGGATGTTCAATCAAAAGTGCCGTTACCTTTGCTCGAATTCCCATTGTCATTTTTTCATGAGCTGCAGCGAATTCGATCTTTGATCGATCTTGCCCGTCAGGCGCGCTTAAGAAAGAAGATTAGTCATGTCGAAAACCGCCGGCATCATCATCATCGGCAATGAGGTTCTTTCGGGCAAGACCCACGACACAAATTCTCATTTTTTGTGCGTTGAGCTCCGACGGCTTGGCGTCGAGGTTCAAAAAATTTCCACGATTCAGGACGAGATCGATCTCATCGGTGAGGAAGCGGCGTATTTTTCAAAACGATTCGATTTCGTTTTCACCACCGGCGGCATAGGCCCGACCCATGACGATGTCACCATCGAAGGGATAGCCCGAGGGTTCTCTGTGCCGGTCGTCCGGCATCCGGAAATAGAGAACCGGATGCGCCAACGCCTGGGCGGGGACGTTAACGAGGCGCGCTTGAGAATGGCCAATGTTCCAGAAGGCGCCGTGCTTTTGGCCACCGAAGCGCTCTTTGCCCCGGTCATCAATATCCACAATGTTTATATTTTTCCCGGCATCCCGCGGATTCTTCAGGAGCGCTTTGATGCCATCAAAGAACGCTTTCGCGGTGCGCCTTATTTTCTTAAAAATGTTTTTGTCAGATACGGCGAAGGTGTCATCGCCTCCGCACTCAACGATTTACTGGCGAAGTTCCCCCATCTGCTTCTTGGCTCCTACCCCGTTCTAGATCTGCCGGACTACAAGGTAAAAGTCACGTTGGAATCCAAAGACTCGGACTACCTTGATGGGGCGCTCAAGACCTTGCTCGCTTCTCTTCCGCAAGACGCGGTTCATCGTATCGATTGACTTTAGGTTTCGCCCGCCCCCCAAACGGCACCGCTTTCCGCCGCTCAATCATTCCGTGGCCGGGTGTTTTTCCAGCGCCGACATCGCGGGGACCTCTGTGGCAGGCCTGTCGGAATATCGCCGGAACGTTTCCCTTAACTTAAATCATTGAAGCTGTTACCCTGGCACAAATTCGATTGGGAGACATAAACCGTGGCCGCAATTCTAAATTGGATCATGGAGTCGATTCGCTCTTACGGAGCGTGGAGCGTCTTCATCGGCGTCATCATCGAATCGGTAATCGTGCCGATTCCATCACCGCTAATCATCATGGGCGCCGGGTTCGTGTTGATCAGCCCGCAGCTCAGCTTCTTCGAAGCGCTCGTGCCGATACTTCTACAGATCGTTCTACCGGGATCCGTCGCCTCAACGCTTGGCGCCTATATCGGCTATGGCATCGGCTACTTCGGCGGCAAAACTGTGGTCGATCGATGGAAGGGATTTCTTGGATTTAACTGGAGCGATGTCGAGGCGCTGGAACGGCGTTTTCAGGGTGGACGGGTGAACACCACCATTTTCTTTTTACGGGCGCTGCCGATATTTCCGCTCTCGGTCATTTCCGCAGCGGCCGGATTGCTTCGTTTGCCGCTCAAGCAATTCAGCCTCTGGACGTTCTACGGAGCTATCCCACGCTGTCTTTTACTGGGCTATCTTGGCTGGGGACTAGGCGAGACGTACCAGGGTTTTGCTAAAGGCCTTGATAGAGCCGAGGGTATTGTCTCAGCAATCTTGATCCTGAGCATTATTGGCGCGATTGTTTGGCTGCGCGCTCGAGTGCGTGGAAAAATGCTCGAGAAAAACTGAGCAAGCGGCTGTGAGCAAAGAGCCTGGCGCAAGTCTTGCCGCATCCGTTCCATCATCCTTCATCTTTTTGCGCCAGCGGTTCTCCAGTTTGCGTTCCGATCCAAACTTCACCACCTTCAAAAACTTCTTTTTTCCAGATCGGCACGGTTCTCTTAATCTCCTCGATGGCAAATCGGCACGCGGCAAACGCCGCCTCTCGATGACCCGAGGAAACGGCGATCATCACGCTCGCTTCAGTGATCTGCACCGGACCCAGGCGATGAACGATAGCCATCCGGCAAATCTGCCACTGTTTGCGCGCGGCCGCGCCAATACGCGCCAATTCTTTCTCCGCCATTTCCGGGTATCCATCATAATCGAGCGCGATCACCTTCCGGCCGTCGTTATGATTGCGGGTCGTGCCAATGAACGTCGCGATGGCGCCCGTTTCCGGATCGGTGACAAATCGCACGAGTTCTTGTAGATCAATGGGTTGGTTGGTAACTCGAAACATCGATCCTCATCCTCCGCTTACTGGCGGAATAAAAACCACTTCGTCTTGATCGCTCAGCTTGAAATCCGGGCTGACGTAGTTCTGATTGACCGCATACAACAAGCGAATCCCGGCGACATTCAATTTGGGAAAGTCTTGCTGCAGTGCCTGCCAAAGATCCGTTACCGTGCTTCCATCTCGGATATCTTTGGTGACTTCCGCCGTTCCGGCGCGCTCGCGCAAGATGGCAAAGAATTTAACTTTGATTTTCATGTTCCTTGCAGTTGAGAAACCATGTGGCGGATCTCTGGGAGAATCAGCTTTTCCATAGCTAATGTCACGGCGCCCTTGGAGCCGGGCAGTGAAATCAGCACTTTGCCGCGAGCAGATCCGGCTGCCGAGCGACTCATAATCGCGGCAGAGCCGATATCCAGGTAGCTCAGGTAGCGGAAAATCTCGCCAAAGCCATCGAGTTTTTTTTCCAGTAAACGCGAGACCACCTCGTAAGTGCCGTCCCGCGGCGCAATACCGGTGCCGCCATTAACGATCACTGCATCGACTTCAACGGCGGCAAGCGCCTCGTTGAGAAGTGCTTCGATTTGAGCCGGTTCGTCCTTGACGATGCGATAGCCGGCAATTTGGTGCTCTTCCGCGCCCAACATCGATTTGATGGTCTGGCCGCTGGTATCATTCGCCTCTGAACGCGTATCGCTGACCGTGATGACGAAACAGCGGATGCTCTTCTTACCCTTTGCCTTATGTTCAGCAACTGACATGTTCACCTCTGGAGCGTTTAGAGTCGCTTATCAGACCGTATAACACCCTCTGCTGCGTATTCAATTACGCTATCGAATAACCTTGTCGGCCTTCTTCAACAGCTCCGGCGCTACTTTCAAACCGATACTGCTGGCGGTTCTCAGGTTGATTGCCAGATCAAATTTATTTGCATGCGCCACGGCTATATCTTTAGGGTGCGCGCCTTTGAGGATTTTCTGAACTAGATCGGCGGCCTGCCGGCCCATTTCATAATAGTTGGGCCCATAAGCCGCCAAGCTTCCTCTACTGGCCCATACTTCCGAGTGAAACATAGTAGCCATTCGTCGCTTTTTCGCCTCCTCTAAAAGCACCGATCCCTGGCTTTCTACCAGATCATCGGCGATTTGGAATATGGCATCACCCGGAGTTACTTCCATTTGAGCCAGGGAGCTCTTGAATTCGCTCGCCGTTTTCACCGGGTACTCAAGCACGTCAAGTTTCAGCTGGCGCGCCGATTTTTCCGCCGCAGCAAAGTTATCCGGCGAGAACCTGTTGTTGGCATCGTAAAATATATGTATACGACGGAGGTTTGGAATAATCTGCTTCAGAACCTCCAAACGTTTTTGGTTCGCTTCCAACGAAAATGCCGCGACGCCAGTCACGTTTCCGCCGGGGCGGTTTATGTCCTTGACAAGTCCCAGGGTCACGGGATCAGCCGGATGGCGGAAGACAATAGGTATTTCTTTGGTCGTCGCCATCGCCGCTCGTGTCGCTCGGGTGCCTGTCGTAAAGATTACGTCTACTCTCTTGCTCACCAGCTCCTCGAGTGCGCCTTGCAAGTGCGATCGCGCGCCTTTGACATCCTCCACTTCCACAATGATATTTTCGCCTTCTTTGTAGCCGGCTTCCTTGAGACCGTCTCTAAATCCTTTTACCGTTTGTGATTCGTCGAGCCCGGATTCGGGTAACAGAATACCGATCCGAGCGACTCGCGTGGGTTGCGCTTCTAATCTCGGTAATCCAAAAAGAAGAACCGTTATGGAAAACAACAATGCATAGGCGATCTTAGTCATGATTTTCTCCTGCCCATCACTGAATGGCACAGCGGACTATATCATTATCACATGTAAGGTAAGATCAGATTGAAATCTGATGGATGATTTTAGCGATGCCCTTTTAGGATTTTGTCCGTCGACTTACCCGCGGTGCTGACCATTGTCAAAGGGTCTGCGGCGAGAGCCTCGAAGAGACTGCCTGAGTTACGCCTCCGACTTTTGTCTTACTCGATTTGGGCCGGAATTCGGTCCGCTGAAATTCGACCTATCAGGAAGTATTTCGACTGTAATTTGTAACAATTAATCCACTTGACATCGGTACCCTGCTAGCGATATGGGAGAGCCTCATCCCACACCGCGTTTAACTGGGTCGACGATTCCTTTTGCTCGGTGGCTGGCTGCAAATTAATGATGTCCCGGATTTTAAAGGCCCTACCTTTAGGCTTACTTTTAGGTCTGATCGGCCTCATCTCTGAGTTTTTTTCAATTCTCTCACGAGTTCGAGGAAGACGTTGGTTTGGGCTTGTTGTTCAAACTGAGAGGCGTCAGGCAGGCGCCCTCAGATGCCGTTGTAATCAGTATTGACAGGGAGTCATCGGAGCAACTCAACGTCCCGGACAACCCTGATAAGTGGCCTCGTTCACTACATGCTCGCTTGGTGGACAAGCTGTCAAAACAAGGCGCGGCAGTCATTACTTTTGATGTTCACTTTCTCGAGTCTCGGAACAGCGATGATGACAAGTTATTTGCTGCGGCAATGCAGAAAGCGCGCAACGTTGTGCTCGCTGACGCGCTGACGGCCAAAGAAATACCGGGCGCCACCGGGGGAGCCTACGCCAGCGAGCACCGCATCGTAAAGATCATGAAGCCGTTTGCTCCCTTCTCGCAATCGGCCGCCGCGACAGCTCCGTTTGTACTACCCAGAATACCTTTCAAGGTAAACCAGTACTGGACGTTTCAGGCAGGAACCGGAGACTCGCCCACCTTTCCCGTAGTCGCGTTCCAACTATTCACAATCAAAGTATACGAAGACTTCATCCGTCTGCTAAAAAAACTAGGCCCGCCAGAAGCAGCGAAATTGCCGGCGACTCGGAGACAGTGATCAGTGCGAAAGCCGTGTCAAAAGTAGTTAGGGACATTAAAGATATCTTCGATAGCGACCCATCCCTTCGAGCGCAGGATGATTGAAGAGCTGGAGCGCTCGGACTCCCAAGTTGCTGCGAACCAAATTCATGGCTCAAGTCTCTTGTAAAACTTTACGGGGGTTCAAGTCGACAATACGTAAACTACTATGGACCGCCCGGAACAATTACGACTCTCCCTTATCATCGAGCACTCCAACTCGGCGAAGGGATAGCCGGCGCAACACCAGATTTTAAAGGTAAGGCAATCTTTGTAGGTCTGTCGGAAAGAATATTAGCGGAAAGAAAGGACAGTTTTTACACCGTGTTTTCGCAAGCCAACGGGGTTTTCATCGGCGGAGTGGAAATTGCCGCTACGGCGTTCTCCAACCTGCTCCATGATACCGCCTTGAAGCCCATCGGGCCATACAGCTATCTAATCGTCATTTTTTTGTGGGGGATCGTTACCGGCATTCTCTGTCGTCTCGCTTCGCTCACGGTCGCGATCTTCGGCACGCTGGCGTTGAGTCTTGTTTACCTCTGGGCTGCGGAATTTCAGTTCGCAGCCGACGGTACCTGGTATCCGATTTTTGTGCCGTTGTTTATACAGAGTCCACTGGCATTCATCTCGGGTGTCGCCTGGAATTATGTTGAGACCAATCGAGAGCGCCAGCATATTCGAAAGGCTCTTGCCTACTATGTCCCGGACGAGGTCGTCGACCAGCTGGCCAAGAACATCGTCGACATTAAAAACAGCGGGCAAATGGTATACGGCGCCTGCCTGTTTGCCGATGTGGCAGGTTATACGACGTTGTCGGAAAAGATGAACCCCCAACAGCTCACTGAATTGATGCATCGATATTTCGAAGCGACATTGACGCCGATTCGGCGAAACGGCGGCCTGATCGTTGAGCTCAAGGGCGATTCGATTCTAGCCATATGGAAAGCCGCACAACCCTCGCCGGCACTAAAACACCAAGCTTGCCTAGCTGCTTTGGATTTGGCCAAAGCCGTAGATCTTTTTAACGGTTCGCTTAAAGACGTGAATTTGCCGACGCGAGTCGCGGTCCACTTCGGAGAAATTTTCCATGGGAATATCGGCGCGGGTGAGTATTACCAGTATGGGCTCAGAGGCGACACCGTCAATACGGCATCGAGGATGGACGGCCTGAATAAGTATCTCGGTACTAAGATTTTGGTATCGCAAGAGGTTCTGGAGCAAACAGATGGTGTACTGACTACAGAGCTTGGGAAATTTTTGCTCAAAGGAAAAAGCCAACCTCTAACCATTCATGAGTTGTTGTGTCGGGTCGAGGAATTCGACGAACAACAGAAAAAATCTCGCGAAATATTTGCTGATGCTCTCAGTGCCTTCAGACGAAAGTCTTGGGACGAAGCCGAGGAAAAATTTCATCATGCCATCGATAACGGCAGCATCGGTGGTTCCGCGCATTTTTACATAAAGCTGTGTGAGCAATATAAGCAGAACCCGCCCGAGGAAGACTGGGAAGGAATCATTCCTCTGGAGGATAAATAATAATGTAGCAGTTCTACCTTCTTTACGTCGATGCAGTCGTGCGGAGAGTACCAGCCATGAAAAACATACCTCGGTCCTTATTCTCTCCTTTTTTCCTGACGAGTGTTCTTGCGGTATTGTCACACTCATCCAGTTCTCCTGCGCGCGACCCCCTGTGATCCAGTCGTGGCCAGAATGGTCTCGGTCCAAGGAAATGTAGAAGTCCGGAGAGCTGGACAGGCTCAGTCGCAACAGGCTCGTCTGAACGACGGCTATTGTGCGGGGGATAGGATCCAAGTTGCCGAGAGAAGCAGGGCAGACCTCGCGCTCGTCAACCAACCGCTTCTTCGTCTCGATCAGAACACCACGGTGACTCTGGGGGGCCTACGAGAAGAACAAACCTCGCTGATCGAGTTGGCGCGGGGCGCCTTACATTTTTTTAGCCGTCTACCACGCAATCTCGAAATCAATACGGCGTTCGTAAACGCAGGTGTGGAAGGAACGGAGGGGCTAGTAGAAGTCGCTGCTGATCGGACATTCGTCACGATATTCGAAGGCAAGGTGCTGGCCGCCAACGCCGCAGGCAGCCTGTCGCTGACAGATGGTCAGTCGGCAGAAGCCGTGCAAGGAAGAGCCCCAGTACTGCGCACCGTTGTCCGTCCGCGCGATGCCGTGCAATGGGCATTGTACTATCCGCCCGTGACATATTTTCGAGCTGAAGACTTTCAAGGCCCGGAGCCGTGGCGAGGCATGGTTCAGAAATCTTTGGACGCTTACATGAAAGGTGATTACCAAGCGGCGTTCGAGGCGATTAGGGATGTGCCGGCCGACGTTACGGAGCCGCGATTTTTCGCCTACCGTGCGCAACTGCTGCTCGGTGTCGGCCGGGTTGATGAGGCGAGTAAAGACATCGAGCGCGCGCTGAGCTTGAATCCGAACTATGGCGATGCGCTGGCGCTGCAATCCATTATTGCGGTTGTACAAAACGATAAGGAAAGAGCGCTCAGTGTCGCGAGAAAAGCCGTTGCCGCCGATCCGAAGTCAGCCTCAGCGCTGATCGCCCTATCCTATGCCCAGCAGGCAAATTTCGATCTCGAAGGCGCCCGCAGCTAGCCTACAACAAGCCGTGCGAGCAAACCCGAATGACGCTCTAGCTTGGGCCAGGCTAGCTGAGCTCCATATGTCTTTCGCTGAACTGGATGAAGCGCTGGCGGCGGCGCAAAAGGCGGTCTCGCTCAATCCGAATCTTTCAAGAACACAGATGGTTCTGGGATTCGCCCATTTGCTGCGGGTGAATACGGAGGAGGCAAAGGCGGCCTTCGAACAAGCTATTGTGCTCGATCAGGCCGACTCTCTCTCAAGACTAGGTCTGGGCTTAGCAAAGATCCGGGAAAGTAATTTTGAAGATGGGAGACGCGATCTCGAGATCGCCGAAAGCTTGGATCCGAACAATTCGATTGTTCGAAGCTATCTTGGCAAAGCCTACTACGAAGAAAAACGCTCGGAGTTAGCTGAACGCGAGTATACCACCGCTAAAGAACTCGACCCAAAGGATCCTACGCCTTACTTCTACGATGCGATCCAAAAGCAAACTACAAACCGTCCTGTCGAGGCTCTACAAGACATGGAGAAAGCGATCGAGTTGAATGAGAACCGCGCGGTGTACCGTTCTCGCCTGCAGCTCGACGCCGACCTGGCGGCGCGCAGCGCAAGCCTTGCGCGGATTTACACTGATTTAGGATTTCAGCAGCTTGCGCTGGTGGAAGGTTGGAAGTCCGTCAATACCGATCCAAGCAACTTTTCCGCGCACCGATTTCTTGCCGATTCGTATTCCGTTTTGCCGCGTCACGAGATCGCCCGCGTCAGCGAGCTCCTCCAGTCTCAACTGCTTCAGCCACTCAATATGACGCCGATTCAACCGCGGCTCGCAGAGAGTAATTTGTTTCTGATTAGTGCCGGAGGTCCGGGGGCGCTGTCTTTTAACGAGTTTAATCCGATTTTCAACCGTGACGGAGTTACGTTTCAGACAAGCGGTCTGGCGGGCGAGAATAGCACATACAGTGGAGAAGGAGTTCTCTCCGGAATCTATAAAAATGCCGGCTTTAGCCTTGGTGGATTCCACTATCGAACAGATGGGTTCCGAACAAATAGTGATCAAAAAGACACTATCGCCAATGCTTTCTTACAACTGGAACTTACGCCTGACACAAGCGTTCAGGCTGAATATCGCTACAGACACCTCGATACAGGCGATCTGCTACTCAGATTCTTCCCGCAAGACTTCTTTCCCGGACGAAGAAACGAGGATGAGAGAAACTCCATCCGCGTGGGTGCACGGCACTCCTTTTCGCCGAATTCGATCATTCTCGGCAATTTTACCTATCAAGTGACCGATCCGAAGCAGAGAGATGACCAGTTTCCTCAACCTGGAGTTCGTTTAGTCGAGTTTGAAATTCCTCATCAACGTTCTGCCGGAGGCGAGCTCCAACACCTATTTCGTTCGCGGTACTTTAATCTCACGAGCGGCGGAGGATATTTCGACGTCAATGCAGAACAGGATAGTCTGACAACCGTTGGTCCTCCTCTCATACCGGGTCCTCCTCTTACACCTCCGACACTAACCCGGCTAGCAACCACACCCCTCGTGACCCATCACGCCAATGTTTACTCCTACTCCCAGATCAACCTGATAAAGAATGTGACCTTTACGCTTGGGGTCAGCTTTGACGCCCTGACCGGCGATTTTCCGGGTGAGGATAAGCACCAGGTCAACCCGAAAACCGGGATTACCTGGAATCCATTTGCAGGCACGACCGTTCGTGCGGCTGCGTTCCGGACCTTGAAGAGAACGCTGATCACCCAACAGACCCTGGAGCCCACACAGGTTGCCGGTTTTAATCAATTCTTCGACGATCTTAATCTAACAGAGGCATGGCGCTATGGAGGTGCTATCGATCAGAAGTTTACAAAGGACCTATTCGGAGGCGTAGAATTTTCCAAGCGGGATCTGAAAGTTCCGTTCTTGAATTTTGCAGCTAATCCTACTCAACCCTCCGACCCAAGAAGCCGACTGGGAAGAAAAACTAGCCCGTACCTATCTTTTCTGGACTCCCCACCCATGGTGGGCATTGAGAGCGCAATATATATTCGAGCGATTCGAAAGGGACAGGCAATTCCCGGCGGGAGTGACCGAGGCGGATACGCACCGTGTTCCTTTAGGGATCAATTTTTTTCATCCCTCAGGATTCGGCGCCTCAGTCACCGGGACATACTACAATCAAGACGGTAACTTTGGCGGATTATTTACCGGGAATACTATTCGACACGGCAGCGATGACTTTTGGACCGTCGATGCGGCAATCAGCTATCGCCTGCCGAAGCGATATGGTTTCATTGCCGTTGGCGCGAGCAATCTTTTTGACAAAAAGTTCAAGTATTTTGATCCAGACATTAACAACGCCAGCATACGACCTGACAGAACCATTTTCACAAGAATCACATTAGCGCTGCCGTAGCGTAGAGAAACGGCAAGCCGTGCCTATTCAAACGGAGGTATTTATGTAAATAAATGAAGATCAGAAACTTTTTAAAAGCGAAAAAGCTCAGGCGAGAACACAACGAGATTCAACAACGGATTCAACAACAAGGAGGAGAGAAAAATGTTTAAGAGACTAATTCTGATCGGCGCGTTGGTTATAAGCATGGTCGCAATGTTGGGCACGCATGCGAATGCGCAATCCTTTGACGGGTGGGGATGGTTCGGTTTTAGTGAAATTGAGGGGCAGATCCGCACGATCAAAACTCCCAACCCACAAGGCCAGCCTTCGCAAATAACAGTTACCGTCACCGCTACTATTCAGATAGCCTGCATTAATCCAGCTAATAACGGGCTCTTTAACGGCGTTGCATTTCATCGTCCGTTGACTGATTCCATTCCATTGGGTTCAGGCGATATTACGAATAATGGTGAGACGACTACAACAGTCTTGTTGCCGTTAAACCAATTTGAAGTTTCTACTAATTGTCCGAATCGTCGCTGGATTCCGATCGTGGACTCGGCTATGGCGCTTGATTTTTCCGGCACCGTGCTTTGGTGTCTGGTCGAAAATGCTGGACCCTGCACAGAGAAAGGAACTCTTGGACTCGAGTCCCGTGACATGCGCCCTGGACATGACGAATCCGCTAAATCAACGAGATCCGATCACGGGTAAAGCTCCGCACAACGCAGTTTTCACCTGCGCACCACCTCAATGAGGTCAGCAGAGAAACAGGAAGGTGTCAGGAACCTTTTTTTCTTTTGGGTCGCAAGGCAAAATGTTCGGTTTGATAAGGACGAAAAACATGCGACTAAAAATGCGTAGCTGGATGTGGATTTTGATTCTTACCGTCTGGACGTTTATCGGCAGTCAATCTGCGCTCGCCCATGGAGATCACCAGACCGATTTTTCCGGTTGGGAGATTTTTCTGGGCGTCACGCACGGCAATGTCACTAGAGGTGTGATCTTTGTCTGCTGGACGCACGAATTAAGTGAGAACTGGCTGAGCCCAGCACAGACTGATGGCGGTCTCTGCAGTGCAAGAATTGATTATCAGGGATCTACAGGAATCGGCGGTTCCGTTGCGGTCCTCGGTGGCAGATGGTCTTGGCAAGCGGCGGACGGCACAACGCACAGCGGTCGCGTGCTTAATGGCGAAGTTGTGTGGCCTTCAGCTCTCAATGTAAGCATTGGTTGTGGTAACGGCATTGCCAGATTCGCTGCGGATATTTCACTGGGCCCAAAACCAGTCGCTGCGGGTGAAATCGAAGGGTGCCTTGACGATGCTCACGGGCTTATTCCTCCGCGGATATGGGGTAGCATAACGTTAAATTGAGAAATTGAGGGCAGGTCTCAAAAAAGAGAAACGGCGGCGGACGCCCTTTGTAGTGGAAGAAAACGAACATCTCGTCACGGTATACCGTTAGGCGGAGCGAAACGCCTCAGAGCAATTTGGGCTTGTCATCTAGGATGCGGCCGCGCGGCTGGCCCGGCCGATAACTGATCAGAAAGCTTCGAGAGAAGTTCGTGCCGCCTTCTGGAAAGTTTCGTGAAAGCTTTTTCGATCAGTAGTGAGGCAAGGCGTCGATTCCTGAATGGGTCAACTTGTGGGAAGAGCGGTACTTCTCGAGTGCCGACTTGGTTTGAGGGCCCAGAATCCCATCTATAGGGCCTGGATCAAAACCGGCGGCTTTCAGCCGCTCCTGCACTCGCCGGATTTCCTGATTCCCAGAGACGTTATCGACCGAAGAGGTTGGTTGGGCAAAGGCGGGAGCGCGTGACGATTGTATCTCTGTAGCCTGTTCGAAGACCGGTTTATCTGAAGTTCCCGAAAGGTCGTTAAGCGCACTGCATCCCGATTTGCATCGGGAAAGCGCCGATCTGGTTCTAGCGCCTAGCATTCCATCGATAGGGCCGGCATAGAACCCAGCGGCCTTCAGCCGTTTCTGGAGTAGCTGGATATCTGTTTTGCTGAGAGTGTTTGCGGAAGCAGTCAGGGCAGCGCGCTTGTGTCTCGGCCGCTGGCGCGAAGAGCTCCCCATTCGCGGTTGCCAGTTCATTGAGTATCGTACACCCCGCTTCAACTCGCAAAATCAGTGACCTTGTTTTAGATCCCAAAATGCCATCGATTGGTCCTGGGTCAAAGCCGGCGGCCTTCAGCCGCGCTTGGATTTGACGAATCTCCTCTTTACTGAGAGCTTTCTTTGACGAAAAGACCGGTCGGCTGTTTTCATTTTTTACCAGTGTGGGAGAATCCGAAACGACCGGATCAGTCGGTTTTTGATAAAAAACAACCGGCGGGCTCTGCTCACTTTGAACTTCAGACTCGGAAAGGCCGCGAAAAATCGCGCAGCCATAACTGAAAAGGACCAGAACAAGCGCTACAAGAATGTAGCTTGCTTGCCAGCTCGATTTCTTTAATTCGGTGTTATTTACTTCCATGTTTCGCCCATTCGACACAGTGAGTAGCAAAGGAGATGCCCTGCAGCGGCGCGGAACCTAGTGACGTTATTGTTATTTCAGAGAAGTCGAAAAGAATAAGAGTTTTACTCATGGCCGCTTTTGCTTCGTTCCGGATGCAATTTGCCCATGGCCGTCGATCATGGGAGGCTCTGTTACTGATATAACTACCTGCGTGCCGGTTTCTTCGGTCCTGCAAAACGTCATGGATCTGATCACCTTGGGAACCGGATGGCGTAGCTGCTTTGACTCGCTTAAGCGACTCTCACTGAATGGCTGTATCGTGAACTCGTGGACTTCCAGCACGAAATCTGCCGCGGTTGTTGTCAATCGACGCTGTTGTAGGTTGCGGTTTTCGATCTTATGTTAGGAACATGCCGGTCAACATGAAGCCCTTTTCGCTTTACATTCATATCCCGTACTGCATCAGCAAATGCCCCTACTGCGACTTCAATTCTCACGTGGTTGCGCAAATTCCTGAACATGACTACACGGATGCTTTGATCCGCGAGCTGGATCATTACGCCAGCGCACCGAATTGGCAGGGACGAACGGTTCAAACCATTTTTTTTGGCGGCGGCACTCCGTCCACCTTCGCGCCTTCAAGCATCGGCGTCATCTTGGAGCGCGCCTTTTCGTCGTTTCCTATCGATCCAAATTGCGAGATTACCCTCGAGGCCAATCCCGGCACTGTCGACTATGGCAATTTTTCCGGCTATCGCGATGCCGGAATCAATCGCATCAGTGTTGGCATCCAATCCTTTCAACCTCGGCTGCTCAAATTTCTCGGCCGGGTTCATACAGCGGAGGAGGGGCGCAAAGCGCTCGAAGTGGTCGTTAGAGCTGGGTTCGATAACTTCAGTCTCGATCTTGATTTTCGCTAATCCCAGGCCAGACTTTGAAGGAGTTGGAAGACGATCTAGATGCCGCGCTGGAATATCGATCGCCGCACCTATCGGCGTACAACCTGACGTTTGAAGAAGGCACGCCTTTTCACCACGAGTATCGCTGCGGCAGACTGAGCGCATTAACCGAGGACGAAGAGATCGCCATGGCGGAACTCATCGAAGCGAAACTTGGCGCAGCCGGATTAAAGCGTTATGAAATATCAAATTACGCTTTGTCGAACTGTTATTCGCGGCATAACGTAAACTACTGGCGACTGGGCGATTATCTCGGCCTCGGCGCCGGCGCCCATAGTTACTTACAAATAGGTGTGGACCCGATAGCGAGAGAGCGTTGGAGCAACGAGAAGAATCCCGGACGCTATATGGCACGCATCAATCAAAGCAGTATTGCGATCACTGAGCGGGAAAATATCGATCGAGACAAAGCTGCAGGTGAGTTTCTTTTTTTAGGTTTAAGAATGACATCGGGAGTTTCGTTAGAAGCATTTCGTTCAGCTTTTGGCAGGTCTCCGGTCGAGTTCTATCCGAAGATAGAAACGTGGAGAGAAGCCGGGCTCATCACCGAGAAAAACGGTAATCTCAGGCTTACCGCTCAAGGATTGTTGCTCGCGAATTCCATTTTTGTTGAATTTGTCTGAGGCAATTTAAATTGCTGCAGCCGCGCATCCGGTAGTACCGTCATACAAACGAGTTGTAAAAATTGAAACACCCAAGGATCCTCCCAGAACAGACTTTGCTGTCATGAAGCCGGAGGTTGCATATCGAGGAGGATCGTTGAATCGAGGAGGCAATCTATGTCATTGGCATCATTCACGAATCTAAATCAACTTCGTGTCGACCACATTGGCAGCCTGGTGCGCCCGGCCATGTTGAAAGACGTCTTCGCGCGCTTCGACCGCGGCGCAGCCTCCCGAAAAGAATTAATCCAGGCCCAGGACCAGGCCATCCAAGAGGTAATCGCCAGGCAGGAGGCGCATGGTCTCCCGGTGGTTACCGACGGTGAATTCCGCCGTCACAACTTTCAAGAAAGTTTCTCCGAATGCGTTTCAGGCTTCGAGGTGCCAAAAAACGTGTCTCTTTATTATGAGCGGCGAGAATTAAATTTAACTCCGCTCGAAAGGGCAGAGCAGAACTTTGATGAAGCCGGTCCGGCGATTATTACCCGGCGCGCCGCGGTGGAACGCTTAAAGCTGATGCGCAATTTGCCTTTGGAAGAATTTGGTTACGCCCGAAGCGTCGCGCAGGTTCCGGTGAAGGTGACGGTGCTTGGCCCCGACCGGATTGCCCAGCGCTTCAAGTGGGAAGGATCTAAAAACGTGTATAAGGATCTCGACGATTTCGTCGACCACGTCGTGGAGATCGAAAGGCGAATGATCGCCGAACTGGTAAATGCCGGTTGCAAATACATTCAAATCGATGCTCCCGGGTACACTGCTTATGTCGACAATATTTCACTGGAGCGCATGCGCTCGCGCGGCGAAGATCCTGAACGGAATCTGCAGCGCTCAATCGAAGCCGACAATGCGCTGATCGAAGGCTTCCCCGGCGTGACCTTTGGTATCCACATTTGCCGCGGCAACGCCCGCACGATCGATCCAGTTACCGGCAAGCTGGTACCGCAGTGGCATCGAGAGGGATCCTATGACGCCATTGCCGAGCGGCTCTTCAATAGCCTCAAACATCATCGGCTGCTGCTCGAGTACGACAGTGAACGCGCCGGCGGTTTCGAACCCTTGAGACTGGTTCCCAAAGACAAGATCGTCGTTCTAGGCCTGGTCACGACCAAGAGTTCGGATCTCGAGCCTCTTGATGAGCTCAAACGGCGCATCGATCAGGCAAGCAGGTATCTGCCGCTGGATCAGCTCGCGCTTAGCCCGCAGTGCGGCTTCGGCGGCATTGATTCCAAAGTGATGAGCGAAGAAGAGATGTGGCGCAAATTCGATCGGATCGTCGACACGGCGGGCGAGGTGTGGCACTAGCAGGTTTTTGAAAACCCTGTTTGCAGGCTGCTCAAAAAGATACAAGGCGGAATCCTCGTGATCGTGTCCGTGAAAACGTGATCGAGAATTCCGAACGAGCACGAACACGCTAACACGAACACGAATTCTAGCGAGGCGATTAAGCGCAACGAAACATATCGGTCTTTTTCAGCAGCATACTAAGTTCAGGAG
This sequence comes from uncultured delta proteobacterium, assembly GCA_963745835.1. Lineage (GTDB taxonomy): Bacteria > Desulfobacterota > Binatia > UBA9968 > UBA9968 > WHTF01. Next base: position 176,691 of record CAVUZH010000019.1, on the reverse strand, counting down.
GTATGGTGATGAAGTACATCGATGCAGACGGTCACGTTGAAGAGTGCCCGACAACGTTCAGTGATCAGTATCTCGAGCCGGCCTTTCGGTCTCAACGTCCTTCGGTAATCGGCCGGGATGGTCTAGCGTATTGGATCATTGACGAGCAAATGTTTCCCCGACGAGTGGGGCGAGGGTGCAACAATCTTGGCACGCCTGCAAGTTACGACGGCATACCGACAAGACATACGGCTTTGAAGCCCGACAGTATTGAAAGCATGGAGCTCACCGATGTTCATGCACGGTTGCGTTCGATGGATGCGGAGGATATCGCGATCCAGGTCGTGTACCCAAGCTTGTTTCTTGCCTACCCGTTGACATCGAACATCGCTTTTGCGACCGCGCTTTATTCTTCTTACAATCGCTGGTTGGGCGATCGACTGGCACACCACGAGCGGATCAAATGGGCCGCAATCGTCAACCTCGACGAGGTTCAAGCGGCTGTTGGCCAAGTCCGAGAAGCCAAGTCTCTGGGCGCCTCTGCGGTGATGGTTCTCGGCACCGCCGGTGATCTTACATTCGATCACCCGACGCTTTTACCATTCTTTGAGTCACTCGCTGAAGAGAAGCTAGCGTTAGCCGTTCATGTGGGCTGGAGCTGCCCGGCTCTCAACAATCTCTATAGCCATATTTATCCGTCGGGGGTGATCGCCTTTCTTGTGCCCGTCATGATGGGACTTGTAGCGTTGATAAGCGGCGGAGTATTGGATCGCTTTCCTGACTTGAGAGTTGCCTTCTTGGAGGCAGGTTGCCAGTGGGTTCATTTTGTGCTCGAGAGAATGGATCACCGTTTTAGGCGTACGCGTAACCAGCTTTCCACCTTCCATTCGCAAACGGCGCCGCAACATGACTTACCGCCGATGGAATACGTGCGAAAGGGCAATCTCTTTTTCAGCACGGAGGCCGACGATGTTTTATTGCCCCAAGTTATCGAGCTGGTTGGAGAGGACAACATGGTGTTCGGCTCGGACATGCCACACGGCGACCGTGAGCCTTTTGTCGTGCGAAAAGTTAAAGAGCGACAGGATATCGGCGATACGGCGAAGTTAAAGATTCTCGAAAGCAATCCGGCTCGGCTCTATGGGCTCAGAGTCTGAGTCCGCTGGCGACTTAAAGGAGGGTGTGACCATGGTAAAACCAAGCAATCTGTTTTTGCTGTGTCTTGTGGGCTGCAGCCTTTTCGCCGGTGACAAGGCAAGCGCGCAAGTTGAACCCTTCTACAAAGGTAAAACGCTCAGAGTAATCGTGGCGTTCACACCGGGAGGCGCCTACGACACATGGGCGCGCATGATCACGAAGCATCTGGATAAATATCTTCCAGGAAGCCCAACCTTGGTTGTGCAAAACATGCCGGGCGGCGGGTCGATCGGGGCGGCCAATTACCTGACAACCGTTGCCAAGCCCGACGGACTGACGATCGGGCTGATTTCATCGGCACTGTATTTTGATCAGCTGATCGGCCGGAAAGAAGTCAATTTTGATTGGAGCAAGTTTACTTGGATCGGGACTCCTGAGCGGACCAGCGAAATGCTCTACATTCGTTCCGACTCCCCTTTCAAAACCATAGACGATCTTCGCAAAGCGTCTGATGCCCCGAAGTGCGGTTCCGTAGGGATCGGCAGCACCGACTATTATTTCCCAAAACTTTTGGAAGATGCTCGTAGGAGTCAAATTCAATGTTGTCTTGGGCTACCAGGGAGCCGCCGACATCGACCTGGCAGTTGAGAAAGGCGAGATGCATTGCCGCGCGGGCACGTTGTCGTCCTTTTTTGGCCGAGAGCCCGGGCGCACGTGGATGAAAACCGGATTTGTCCGGCTACTTGTCCAAGGCGGGAAAAAGCGCGATGGGAGAGCGCCTGATGTTCCGACGATCTATGAACTGATGGACAAGTATCAAACACCCGACACAATCAGGCGCTTGGCGGTTGTCTTACTCTCACCGGGCGATTTCGGTCGACCGATCATCGCTCCTCCAGGCATGGCGCCCGAGCGGACCAAGGTCCTGCGCGATGCATTTGCAAGAACCATGAGCGATCCAGAACTCTTGGCCGAGGTGAAGAAACGAGAATGGGAAGCGAACGGGCTCCCGGCGGAAGAACTAGAGGCCCTAGCGAAAGAGGTTGTGGTGCAACCGCCTGAAGTTGTCGAACGGATGAAGAAGTTGTTCACGAATTAGAAGTAACAATCCATCTCAGCTGTTCCGATGGCGCTTGTCATGTGGTGCGGATGCGGGAGAGCTGCAAGTCTGTTTTCATGAGACAATTAGAACTACTTACGACGGACGAGTCTAACCGGGCCTGAAACCATAGACCGACGCGACGCCAGTAAACGCAAGCTGAACCTGTCTCTATCCTTAACCTTTCAAGTATTTCGCGCAGTAGAGCATAGATGTCAAAGTAAATAAGCGAAGCGGAGATGTGGCGCAACTCGACGATAGTCGGGGCGGCGCCTAAGTTGGATTTAGACGCTCGAAACTATTGCAGGTTTGTAGCGAGTAACTTACCAGGTGCTTGCCGATTCCTTTTCCTACTATGGTTTACCCCAGAACGTCCAGCGGGTTGGCGTGATCCGAATCATGGGTCGAGTCTGGATCGCCATTTGCCGATATTGAGGATACTTCCTGCGCAGGCGGCGCACGGCTTCAGCATGAGCGGCGCCTCGATAAAGGATTTTTGCCTTGCCGACGATTAAAACATAGGCGAGGTGCTGCCAAACCTCGCTGTAGCGATCGATCACCAGCGCGGCCTGTGGATTCGCTTGAATGTTGATCAATCGCTTGAGCTTCGCCGGGCTCGTTCGCTTCGGCTTCTCGTCAATCGGGGAGTAGAAATGTTTTCCATCAAAAACAAAGCAGATGGGTATGACGTGAGGCTGACTGTTACGGCTAGCAGTAGCGAGATGGGCAACCCGCGCGACACGAATAAACCGCAGTACCGAAGGTGACAGGCGTGACATAGAAGGCATTAGGTAGTTGGGAACAGGCAAGGGGGAGACGCAGGACGTATCAGGAGCCGAGCGTATGTCGCCGGCCAACTATTGTCGACTGCCTCTTGCCTACTGATCTAGAAGTTTGCCAAAAAACTCTGAATGCAGGCTGCTCAAAAAGACCTCAGAAGCAAGGCGCGCGAAGTCCGATGAGCTGAGGCGTACGCTTCAGTACGTTGAAGCGAATCGGGCGAGCGCAACGAAGCTTATGGGCTTTTTCAGCAGGCTGCTATATTTTGAACTCTCCCGCCACATTCGGCGCGAAGATCTCATCGACCGTGAGCTTTCGCGCGAGCAATCCCTGCTCATCCATGTACCGAATTAGATGCTCAAGCACATGACGGTTGGCTTCGACTCCATAGGGCCACCAATCCGGGCCGAATATTTCCCTTAACTGTTCGCGCTCCCAGGGCAGCCAGGGAAGCGTGCAGGCCATGGTGTTCGAAATGTGCATGTTTTTGATCGCAACGTCTTTCGCTTCGCAAAATGCCTTGTAGAGACTGCGCGCCACCCAGGGGTTTTTTTCGTAAACTTCTCTGCTGATTACCAGCACATGCATAATCGGGAAAATCTTGGTGCGTTTGTAGTAGTCGACTTCGACATCTTTATATTTGGGAAATAACCGTTTCACCCTCGGCGAGCCCTTGACGAAACTTGAAGGACTGCGAGCCGAAATCAAGGCATCGATCTCGCCGCTCTCGAGCATGCCGTTCAAGGTTTTGTCGTCCGCAATCGGCTCGAGTTTAATCTGCGGCGGCAATGTGAGCTTGACACGCTCTTTTCTGCCGGCTTCTTCTTGCCCGCCGGTGAACCACTGCATATCGGAGGTTTTGACGCCGTAGTCGTCGTTCAAAAACCCGCGAATCCAGACTGCGGCGGTAATCGAGTATTCTGGAGCGCCAATTTTTTTGCCCGTGAAATCCGCCGGGCTCTTGATGCCGGAATCTGTATTGATGAACACGCAAGAGTGGCGGAAGAATCTCGAAGGAAACACCGGAATGGCGACGAACGGCGAGTTGCCGCGGCTGATCATGGTCACGTGATTGGAAAGTGACATCTCGGAAACGTCGAATTCCTGGTGATGCCCCATGCGCCAGAAAATTTCTTCCGCCTCGAGAGGAACATAGTTGATCCGTATGCCTTCGGCTTGCACGGCGCCGGTTTGCAGCGCGAAAGTGCGGTCGTAATTGCCGCAGGCGACGGTGAGAAATAATTTTTCCATTAACAAGCCTCCTGGAGATTTAACAGACGAATGTTCTAATTAGTTTTCCCAACGCGAATAGCGCTGGGCAATCGCGATCAGAATCACGGAGATGACCGAGATCACCAGACCGATGGCGGCCACCCGGCCGCGCATGCCGTCGAGATACAGGAAGTAAAGCAGTGGTCCGAGAGGTTCGGCGCCAGGACTATAGAGAAAGAGTGTGGCGCTGAATTCACGCAAGAAGATCGTTACGAGAATAATCCAGCCTGCCATCACTCCGGGCCGCATCATCGGAATCAGCACCCGGCGAAATGTCGCTAGAAAGCCGGCGCCGCAGACCACCGAAGCCTCTTCGAGCTCCTTATGAACTTGGATGATTGTGCTGCTGACGGCGCGTAGGCCATAGGGAAGGAAGCGCGTCACATAGGCGATCAAGATGATCCAGATGGTGCCATAGACAGGAATGGGAAAATCGACATACGCCCAGAGCAGCCCCAGAGCCATGGCAGTTCCGGGAAAGGCCCAGGGTATGAAAACCAAACCTTCCAGCAATCCGCGTCCGGCGATTTTGGTCCGAACCGAAATGTAGGAGGCCAAGGAGGCGAGAAGCATACAAACGGTGGCGCCTACCAGCGCCAGGAACAAACTGTTAACGAAGGCACGGTGGACTCTCGGCGTTGCCCAGATGTAGCGAAAGTGATCGAACGTGAGATTTTGCCACGTCTGCCACGTGGGCACGTGATAATAAGGTAAAATGGCAACGAGCAGGAGCACCAAGATCGGCAACACCACCAGCAGTATCAACAGTAGAAATGCCACTGCCGTGGCCAAGTACCGATACTTTCCTAAATCTATTTGATGCGGTCTAAACCCTTTGCCGGTAACCGTCGAGAAGCTCTCAACCTGGGAAGTGAAACGGCGGTAAAGATAAACAAACATCAGCGCGATCACGAGAATGCCGACACCATACGTCGCAGCTAAATTGTGATTGGTCGGAAAAGAGCCCAAAGCTTCGCGCCAGATCTTGGTCGTGAACACTTCGATGCGAGCAGGCAGAGCGATTATGGCCGGCGTGTCGAAACTCTCCACCGCGCGCACGAAGTTCAAAGTCCCTGCCGCTAATATGGCCGGGCGGATTAGTGGAAACGTGATCCGGCGCATGATGCCAAACTCACCCGAACCCAGAGTCTTCGCCGATTCCTCCAAGGATGGGTCCATGCTCTTTAATGCGGCGGCGATGATCAAGAAGGCCAACGGCGTCAGAATCAAACCCTCAACGAAAATCAGCCCGGTGAGGGAATAAATGTTGAAAGGTCCTCGCTCGACGCCGAAAAGCTGGACGAACAGTCCGTTGATGAGACCGTTACTCGGGTTTAACAGCATGACCCAGGAGATCGAAACCAGAATTGGCGGCAATATGTTTGGAATGATCGCGGTCAGTTCGAACAATCTTCGCAGCGGCGCATTGGTTCGAATGGTGATCCAGGCTAGGGTCAAAGCGAAAACGACTGAGAGTCCGGCCGAGCCGACGCCGAAAATAAATGAGTTGAGCAGAAGGGGATAGGCTTCGGGGTCGCTGTAGGCGCGGACATAATTTTGTAACGTGAATTGGCCGGGCACGCCCAACGGCGCATCAGTCAGGCTACCGTAAAAAAGAAAAAGCGTCGGATAGAGGCTGAGAAAGGCGATGATTGCGCCGACAACAATAAATACCCAGCTGACCGGCTGAGATAGAAACACACCTACCCGCGAGCGGCTCCACGCGCTCGGGATCTGTTGGCCAACCGCGATGGACCGATCCAATGACACTTAGGAGTTTACCGCAGAAAAATCTGCTGGTACTCCTTTTTCTTCTCGGCGAATTCCTTCTCGCTGAGATCTTCCATCTCGACAAAACCGATCTTGTCCGCGTCAGGTAACGGCGGCAGCACGCCTTTGCGATTTACGAATTCGCCGAGTTTGGCCATCGTGTTCATGCTTTCATTGTCAAGGAAATAGTCGATGAACGCCTTGCCGGTACTTGGATGCGGCGCCTTGGCGGCCAGCGCGATGTAATGGCCGTCCCCCATCATTTTGGGCAACCGGACATAATCCAGTGGAGCGCCCCGTTTGCCAAAGACGTAAGCGTATTTGACATAGGTGATGGAGAGGGGAGTTTCGCCGGTCATCACGCGTTCCGCCGAGGGAAGAAGTGATTCCACCAGGATCGGCTTCATGCCGCCGAGATCGCGGATAAACTTGTCGGCTTTCTCTTTTCCCATCACCTTGTGAAGGCTCGCTACCCATTGTGTGGTGGTAGTGTGCTGCGTCGGATCCGGCATGACCAGCTTGCCTTTGTATTTGGGATTTACCAAGTCCTCCAGCGATTTGGGTGCGTCTTCGGGTTTGATGCCGGACTTGTTAAAAACCACGCCGATGATCACGTTACGGTATCTGGGCCCGAGAACCGGATCGACGGCGTCTTTAGGAAAATCCTTAGCGACGGGCGACTCATACTTCTGGAAAAGATTTTCCTTCTGCATCAATCGCAGCGGATTGTCGTTGGTGATGATCAGATCCGCCGTCGGCCTCCCGGCGCGCGCTTCGCTTAACGCTCGATCCATCACTTTGGTTGCGGAAGCGCGCCAGTACTCGACCTCGAGACCCGTCTTCTTCTTGAACGCGTTCACGATCGCTTCCATGGTATCTGATTCGAGAGACCCGTAGGCGATCGCCTTGCCTTCTTTCTTGGCGGCTTCGATCAATTTGGCGTTTTGCGCAAAGACTGAACTGGGAACGAAAAGAAAGCTCGCTAACAGAACTAGCGCTAACGTAATTTTTCTCAGCATGAGCTCTTTCTCCTTATCTTCCACAGACAATGGTATCGAAGGCGGAACGCATCCTTCCAGATTTCAATTTCTGAGTCAAGCCGATTACCGGCATCAGCAGAATGGACTATCCAGGTAATTTGACAGTCCGAAGCGGCGGTCATATAACGAAATTTCTTAAGGAAATTTCTCACTACGCGAAGGGAGTTCGATGGATGGATAAGCTCGATCTACTGATAAAGAATGGCGAGGTTTGGACCCCGGGCGGTTTCGTCGAGGCTGATGTAGCGGTAAGCGGTGGAAAAATCGTTGCACTCGGTAAGCCGCCGGTTTTACCGGAAACAGCCGGTAATGTAGTCGACGCTAAGGGTAAAAAAGTTATTCCAGGTTTGATCGACACCCATACTCACCACCGGGACCCCGGCTTCACGCATAAAGAAGACATAACCACCGCGACAATGGCAGCGGCGGCGGGCGGCGTCACTTTTAGCGTCGGCATGCCCAACGTCAACCCACCGACCACCTCCGTGGAGCATTACCGCGCTCTGGTGGCGCATCACAGTAAAAATGCGATTGTTGATTTCAACCACAATCCTTCCGGCACAGTGCCGCGCGAGGTTCCTGGACTCGCCAAGGAGGGGCCCATTGCTTTTAAAATTTTCATGGTGAAAGACACGGGTCGGGATTATCCGCATATGCCCGGCATCGGCATCAATAATAATGGCGAACTCTTTAAATGCTTTGAAACTGTCGGCGCCACGGGATTGCCGCTGATGGTGCATCCGCATGATCAAGATTTGATGGACGAAATCGAAGGGCGCTACTGGAAAGACGAGAATCGCAGTCCTCAGGCCTATGCCAAAGCTTATCGCGAGCACGACGGCATCATCTGGGATACCGCCATGGCGACTTTGTTTCGAATGCAGAAAGCGATCGGCAGCAAGCTTCACATCCTGCACATGAGCACGCCTGAAGGATTGGCAATGCTGCGCCGCGCCAAAGACGAGGGCCGTCCCTGTAGCTGTGAGGTCAATCCTTGGGCGATGTTTCTAGGCACCTGGGAAAATGTCGAGAAACTCGGTCCCTACTGTTTGGGCTTCTGGGTGCCGCCGGCGCATGTCGACGCGCTCTGGGAAGCGATCAACGACGGCACCATCGACGTGATCGGCACCGACCATGCGCCGCACACTAAGGAGGAGAAGGAAAAGGGCTGGCACGACATGTGGAGTTGCCCTGGTGGCGAGCCGCAAATCCAGGATTATCTCCGGCTTTTTCTAACTGCCGTGAACGAAGGGAAAATGACCCTTGATCGGCTGGTGCGGATCTCTTCATATAACGCGGCAAAACTGTTCAACGTTTATCCCCGCAAGGGAGTTATCCAACCGGGTTCGGATGCGGATATGGTTATTATCGATATGAACAAAGAGGAAGTGATCAGCAACGAGACCACTTACACGAAAGTCGGTTGGACGCCTTATGATGGGAAGAAGATCAAAGGCGCGCCGATTCGCACCATACTCCGAGGCAAAACCGTAATGGAAGACGGCAAGATCACCGGCAAGCCCGGCGATGGCCAACTGGTGTCGCCAGTGAAATAAAGCCGGCGAATAGCCGAATAGGTCTGGAAGACTTCAGATCACAACATGCAGGCCGATTTATTTATTATGCATCCGCAGGTTCTTGGATCTCTTCGGCAGGGTCGATCTTGTTAACCACTAGCCCGGAAATCAGCTTGGGATAGAAATAGGTCGATTTTTGCGGCATCGTCTCGCCGCTATCAACGATCGCTAGAATATCGGCGCTCTTCGTGGCATTCAGGATGAACGCAGCCTGGTAGTCTTCTTTTTCCAGCGCTTGCAAAACCGACTCTTCATCCTGCGAGTAGCGAATGGTTTCGCCGTTTGTTTGCTGTTCAGGTGAAAGGCCCAAAATATGCTCCAGTACCAAGTGGTGCAGTGTGGAAACTTCCAGATCGCGCAAAGGCGCGCTGAGGTCTTTTGCCAGTCGTTGCATGATGCGCTTGTTCTTGAGCCGTAATATCAGGTAGCGCGGATCGCGTTTGAAGCTGGCTCCGAGAACCCGATGTTTCTTGCCGGAGTTCTTTAGAGCTTTCAGGAACGAGCTCTTTCCTTCCGGAGTCTTAGGATACTGCTCGACGTAAAAATATGTCTGCAAAGCCTCTTCCAGTTGTAAAAATGGTTTGGCCTCGTATCCACGCACCAACCGATGAGTCGGAAGAATAAGCACGTTCTCGTCATTCATGTTGGCGAAATGGGTCATGATGTAGTTGAAGGATTCCCGGCCAGTCGATGATCGATCGCTGCGCATCCGATCCCGATATCTGAGCGTTGCCTCATAACGGTGATGACCATCGGCGATCACCAACCGTTGCTCCCTCATCTCGCGGTGGATCTCGCGAATCAACGCTGGATCCGTGATGCGCCAGAGGCGACACTCATCGCCTCCATCCAGCTTAACCTCGATAAAAGGCGCCTTGCCTTCTGTCTGTTCGGACAAAATGCGATTGATGCTGCCTTTCGGTTGAGAGTAGAGCGCGAAGATCGAGCTCAGCTGGGCATGAGATGCAAGCATGAGCTGGAGTCTGTCATGCTTGGGAGCTTCCAAGGTCTTTTCGTGCGGGCGGATCTCGCCATTAGAGAAGTCTTGCAACTGAGTCAGGGCGTAGAAACCTTGACGCTCTTTAATCTTTCCGTCCTTCAACGCGAACTTGTGGACGGCAAAATAAATCGCCGGTTCTTGATCGCGTTCAAAAATCCCTTCCGCCTGCCAGTTGGCCAATAGTTCGGCGACCGCGGCGTATGGATCCGACTCCTGGCTAAAGTCCAATCGGACGAAGTTGTAGGGCGATTTGCGATAGAGCTTTTCTTGCTCTTCTGGAGAAATCACGTCATAGGGAGGAGTGACAACCCGCGCAAGGTCGCGGATTTTTTTTGGGTTGTAGAAAACTCCGCGAAACGGTGCAATTCGAACCATATTCCCTGCTATTTCTTAGTCTTTAAATCTTAAACTCGGGCTCGATCGAGGCTAGTTGGATTTCTCGCGGTGGGCTCAACTCTGTTTCGCAACACCAAGGTTCATCGCGCCGATACCTTCGATTTCGGATTTGACGATATCGCCGGGCTTAAGCTTCTCCTGGAATTCCGGCGCATCGGGATTTCCCGTGCTGATCAGATCGCCCGGGAAGAGTGTCGTTACCTGTGACAAATAGCTGACCAGAGTTGGTATATCGTTGACCATCGAATCAGTTCTGGCAGATTGCTTGAGCTCTCCGTTGATCCATAGCTTCATTGAGAGTTGATGCGGATCGGCAATTTCGTCCTTGGTCGTAATCCAAGGTCCGATCGGCGCGAAGGTTTCGAAACCTTTGCGCACACAACGGCTGCCTGACAGGTCCTTGCCGGAGCCGTACCCGCGCGCGGTAACATCGAGCAAAATCATATATCCGAAAATAGCCTCATAGGCGCGTTCTTTTGAGATGTTCCGTGTCTCCTTGCCGATGACGACACAGAGTTCCAGCTCGGGAAAAATGGTTTCCGCTCCGTTAGGAATAATAATATTATCCTCCGGCCCGCAGACGCATGAGGGAGGCTTTAGAAAAATCCGTTCGAGGAGCTGTTCTGCGGTAGCTGTGCCGGCGGCGCCCCTGCCCCGCGCATCATCCAGGCCACCGGTACCCCGTTTGTAGTTGGTCGCAGCCGCCCAAATTTTAGAGGGCTTCTCGATCGGCGCTTTCAACATTTTTGGGTCGAGTTTGGTGGCCGTCCCCTTGGCCGCATAATTCTCCAGTAGACCTTTGACATTAGCGAATTCAGCGATCACCTCGAGCATAGAAAAGCCCTTAGGCAAGGCGCTTTCACGAGCTAACGCTTCGCCCAGCAGAATCACTGAATCGTTTTTTACAAGAGCAATGTCATTTTGCTTGATGCTGGCCAACTTCATCTAGTGGCTCCTTTCATTGTAGCTTTGTCCATATATCGCTCTGCGGAACAGTTCAAGCAGACCGAAACCGTTCAAGCCATGTAAAGTAACTAACACTGCGAAACTTGGATGATCGAGGTTGGATTTTGCGCGGCGCAATCGTCGATAATGCTGGCTTTGTTTCAGGAAAGCAGATCATGCAGCGCGATCACCTCAAGCGTTTACCTGATTTGCCCCTCTCCGAACTCTATGGCATAAAAAACTGTGACTTCTTCCTGGTTGCAGCTCTCCCTGCGCACCGATCCATCGGCGTTAGACGCGGTATCCAACTTTCTCATAGAACGTGGATCTCCCGGGGTCGTGATCAACAAGAACCAGGTGCAGGCATACTTTGCATGTCCCGAAGATTCGACAACTATTCGCCGGGATGTGCAGCGGTTCCTTCGCGGCATCCGCGGCATGTATCCGGAGATGGGCGAGGATCAGCTGCGCTGGCGGGTTCTCAAAGACCGGAATTGGAATTACTCGTGGCGGCGATTTTTTTCACCGCAGAAAGTCGGCCAGGCATTCTTGGTCGCCCCGCCATGGGCTAAGTTGCCGCCGCTTGGCCACCGGCATCTGATCGTCATCGAACCAGGCATGGCTTTCGGGACGGGTACTCACGCCACCACGAGAGGCTGCATGGAATTTATCGAGCGGATCGCCCGTTCTCTGGGCACAAATCCGTTTACAGCTCTCGATGTCGGCACCGGTTCCGGAATTCTAGCTATTGCCCTTGCCAAATTAGGCGCGAGCAAGGTCTGGGCAATAGACAATGATCCGGTCGCGTTGAAAGTCGCGCGAGAAAACATCGCGTTCAACCGGGTAGAAAAGAATGTCTTTTGTTCCGCGGGGCCGCTCAATCGTCTAAGAACCTTTCCGGTGGTCGTCGCCAACCTTACCGCCGAAACGATTATGATGCTGGCGGAGTCGCTAAGTAAACGTGTTGCTGTTTCCGGTTATTTGATTCTGTCCGGTGTCTTAAGGCCCAAGTCAGAGCAGCTGGCGCGCTACTTTGTCTCAAACGGCTTCAGGCTGGTCAAGCTCAAGGAAGAGAAAGAATGGGCAACCTTACTTCTCAGGCGGAAGTAGCCGATGGCTCGCTTTTTCCTGCCGACGGGACAGATAGAGGGTCATCGGGCTACGATCACGGGTGTCGAATTAAATCACCTACGGCGAGTGTTGCGCTTGCGACCGCAAGACCGTGTTGTCGTGTTCGATGATGCCGGCTGCGAGCATGAAGGGATCATTCAGCTCCCTTAGCGAAGATCGCGGCGAGATTGAAATAATCCGCTCTTATCAGGTCAACAATGAATCGCCGCTTAAAACCACCCTTGCGTTAGGTCTCACCAAGGGCGAGAAAATGGATTGGGTGGTGGAAAAGGCGACCGAATTAGGCGTTCACACCGTAGTTCCCTTCCTTTCCGATTACACGATACCAAAGCTGAATGAAAGAAAAGTGGCGCAGCGTTCCGAGCGCTGGCAGAAGATCGCACTGAGCGCCGCAAAACAGTGCGGCCGCGTTCGCATTCCGGAGATCTTGGCTTTGTCTGAATTTTGCGATCTCCTCGAAACGGTTTCGCTCGATGCGCTGCGGCTGTTATTTTGGGAGAAGGAGCGCGAGCAACGGTTGTCTGATTTAAAGGAGGCCCGAGCGACAATTAGCGAGGTTTTCGTGATGATCGGGCCCGAAGGTGGTTTTAGCGCGCACGAAGCAGCACTCGCGCTTGGCCAGGACTTCAAAGCGGTGCGGCTTGGCCCGCGTATACTTCGTGCTGAAACCGCTGCGGTGGCCGCGCTCTCGGCCGTCCAACTCTTGTGGGGGGATCTAGCGTAGGTTAGTGTTGGCCAGTCAACGCGCTATCGCGGCAAGGTGCAACCGTTTAAAACCATTGATATGCGTTGTCCCACATGTGACTCCGTGATCACGCATAACACGGGAATATGCAGCCGCTGCGAAACGCCGTTGGATCCAACGGGGGCTCGGCTCAATTCAACCGATGAAGACGTTCATCTGAAATCGGCCGAGGAGAAAATCGATTTATCTGATGAGAGGTCCAATCAGATCGATCCGTACCTTCCGTCAAGTGAGGAAACTAATCCTCTCCTTCGGAGTATAAATCATCCTGATCCTGACAGCCGGTTATGGGGTGGCTTTATTCGTCGAGGCTGCGCGTTTGTCGTCGACTGGGCGATGATCTTGCTGCTGGGCTTCGTCATGTTTGCGATGTCACACATCGGTTATAAAGTCGGACTCTCGGCGCACGGCCGATCCATCACTATGGAAAACTCCAGTGGATTATATTTTATTTTGACATGTGCCTCGGTTGCCTTATCTGCGGCCTACTTTGTTATCTTTCATAGCTTGGACGGAAGAACCATTGGTAAATGGATATTCGGCTTGCGGGTCGTCGGCGCCGAGAACGGCGACGTCACCTCAAGGCAAGCTCTTTTGCGTTGGCTCGCCGCTGTTGGTTTCGCGCCGATTCTTTTAGGTTTCTTGTGGGTGATTTGGAGCCGCGAGAAAAGGGCCTGGCACGACATCATCGCGCAGACATGGGTGATCAGGGAGTAGTCGCGGTACCGGCTATTGGTTGGGCAAAATCTATGCAGCCTTTGAAGATCGGGGTCGTCATGGACCCAATTGACACGATAGACATCGAGAAAGACACGACCTTTGTCTTGATGCTGGAAGCGCAACAGCGGGGCCATGAGATTTTTTTCATGGAGATCGATGATCTTTTCACCCGCGGGGGAACGACTTTTGCGCGGCATCGACGCATTCATCTGGCCCGGGCCGTGCCTCATTATCATCTAGCTCAGTTCGATATTGGAGCGCTTGAAGAATTAGACGTGGTGCTGATGCGCAAAGATCCGCCGTTTGATATGAAATTTTTCTTTGCGACTCATCTTTTGAGTTTGATCGATGAGAAGAAGTGTTTCGTCATGAACAATCCGAGAGGATTGCGCGATGCCAATGAAAAGCTTTATGCCTTGCGCTTTCCTGAACAGATCCCACAGACACTAGTGAGCAGCAACATTGGAAGGCTTAAAGCTTTTATGGACGAGTTAGGCGGCGAAATGATTGTCAAGCCGCTCGATGGTAGCGGCGGCAGCGGAGTATTCTATCTCCATCAACAGGATCGCAATACCAATTCGATTCTCGAGGCCGCCACCGATAATGGCCGACGAATGATTATAGGCCAACGCTATCTGCCAGAGATTCGTCAAGGCGACAAACGAATCATAGTGCTGAACGGTAAACCGCTGGGCGCGGTGCTGAGAGTGCCGCTGGAATCTGAAACCAGGGGCAATATTCATGTCGGCGGTCAGTGCGTCAGGACTGAGTTAACCGCGAGAGATCGGGAAATCTGCGAAGCTCTTGCTAGCCTGCTGATTGCCGATGGCTTGTATTTCGTCGGCTTGGACGTGATTGGTAATTTTTTGACCGAAGTTAACGTGACCAGTCCCACCGGCATTCAAGAGATCAACGCGCTAGACAACGTTCGATTGGAAAGCAACGTGATCGACTTTGTCGAAGAGCAAGTCGGAAGACTTAAGTAAACCGCTATCGTAGGCTGCCAGAGAGCAAGCGCACTGCCTTGCCAATGCTAATGGCTTCAAGTGTCTACGCTCTACTCAGGGTTCACCACCGAAACGGCGGTTATTTACTTATCTACGTTTTGAAATACTAAGATCATAAACGCCAGCATTCTCATTCACCCGTATGTGTCGCGCCTGGCGCAGCACAATGCCGTCGCCGGATTTCCGCGCGAGGTCACGGACTGGGTAGGCGCCCATACTCGTCGCCTGGCTTCGGATACTTGCGACCTAGCCGTTCACTGGGTGAGAATCTAAGTTGTGGGCGGCACCGTCATGTCGTTGACACGTGGGGAGAGTCACCGATTCCGGCGTTCTGCGTGGTTTGCTCGTATTCCTGGATTACTCTCTCCTCTAACAGCCGACGGGTTTCACTATTGATCGGATGCGCAATGTCTTTATAGGTGCCGTCTTTGCGTTTCTTACTAGGCATCGATACGAAGTAACCCGTGGTCCCTTTGATGACCTTTAGATCCCTGATAACAAAACAGTGATCGAGAGTAATAGTTACGTAAGCCCGAAGCTTATCTTCGTCTACAGGAAAGACTTTTACCTCGGTGACTTCCATTGAAACCTCTTCGCCTGATGCGTCAGTTTTAAGTGACGGCCACAGGTATCGCACCATAACCAATGGATCATAGCTCAAGAGCTAGATCCAACTGACACACGAGCACGCCCCCTAAAAGTTGACTGGAGTTCTGAAGATCTTCGAAAGCCGCTTGTGAGTTCCTAACGCAGGTTCGTAAAGACATTGTCAATAATCACGAGCGCTGCTCATTGCCGCTGGGAACAATCCATCGGATATACGGCGGCTCCTGAGCAATGTTCGGGCCAGACTGTTACTGCTTAAAGGCTAGTGTCGCCGGCAGGATTAGTTGCAGTTTTAGGATAAGCGCTTAAATAGTTGTCTCGCCACTGCGATAACGTCACTCCGAAAGCTAGAGGCGCCTTATCGTTGTGAGATGAACTCGCAAGGGATTGAACGGGATTTGATAAGGAAGGACTGGGAACGGGGGGCGTCGGCGCCGACGATAGGATCATTGATTAGCTTGGGAGAGGCGCCGGGCTAACGCTCGCATTTCGGTTAGGACTTCTGGATCACGACTCGTACGATATTGCAGGGCTAATTCGTCTAGGCGTTTTGCTTCCACTGAACGTGTATCCTTCGACGTCTGCATTTCGTTTCCTAGTTCTTCGTTGTACCTAAACAGAGGGGACCCGAGGTGGCGATCGTCCACGAGCGGCTTTTGAGTTTCTAAAAAGAAGTGAGAGAGTTCTTAACGGCCGGACTCAAATCTATGTGGAAGGTGGGTCCAACTGAGGCCGTCGGCAATTCCGGCTATCGCTTGGATACTGATCGTAGGAGTAATTTGTAATCAGCGCGCGTGAGTGTAGGTTCTCCCCGGGTGTCACATCCATCGCCAGTTTGACTCCTCTGCCCCATCGACCTACATGGTTTGTGGACGTGAAAGCGAAGCTCGATACGCCGCAATGTCAATCAATGCGTCCTTTTCAATCCGGAGACTTCGGGCTGTATCCACCGCCCGAATACCGGCCTCTAGCTTTCCCCGTTTCTCATACAACTCCCGCATCTCACGTATAAGTCTAGCCTGTACTTCGGTGTCAGCAAAGGTTCGCATTGTTGGTCCCTCTCTCGAAAAGCACCATGGGCTGAGCAATTAATAAGCCAGCCGGGAAGTTCAAAATGTCTAAGGAAATGGGAGGCAAAGCGACGCACGAGCAGACATTCAACTTCAGGACTGAACGAAACTGCCGCAAGCGGAACATAAACGGACAACAATGAAATCGGAGTGCGTCCCCGTCAATTTTTACGATGTCCGCCACGACCATGGTTAACCCAGCGTGATTGGCTGTAATGCTGTCCTGTTTTGTCTCTCTCTGTTCCTCAGCGTTTCTATTTCATGCCTTGTGTTACTGGTTTTTCCTTGTTTCTCGCTCTTTCTGGCAGGTGCCAGCTTGGACTCTCGTATGCAATTCGCGGTGTGGAAATCGTCAACGCGGCGCGCGCGATTGATAAGCGGAAGCCTTTGGCACTAACTACGCTCATGCCCCGGTGATACGTCTGACAAGTGAATTAACCCTACAGGCAGTAAGTCCCAGGGACGCCCTCAACAATTGACTCTTCCGTGCCTTTAGAAAGGGGTGCGGTGTGTGAGATTCAGTTAAAGGGAATAATGTGAAATGATGGGTGACACCGTTGGCGCGACCGATCCTGCTCCACTGCGTAAAGAGCTTCTCATGCTCGCCGACGATTAGCGAAGGTAACCGCGACGTGAGAGCTGTTCCGCACAAGCTTCCAGATGACGGACTTGATCGCTGGCAGCAAAGCGTAGAACCAACGTGCGCGCGCCCGCTTCCGTGTAAGCCTGAATTTCATCCATCACTTGCTCCCAAGAGCCCATCACGCAGAGCATTGCCTTGGCGGTGGCTTCGTAAGGTCGGTTGTAATACTGCGACGAGAAAGTTTTGACCCTCGCGAATGGCATTGTCATCGCCCGCAGCAATCGTGAGATAAAGTCCCGGCTCAATCACTTGCGGATCGCGACCGGCCTCGGCTGCATAAGCGCGAATCTTCCCTAAGCATTCTTTGTAGATTTCTGGATCCGTGATGTTATTGAGCCATCCATCGGCCATGCGTGCGACGCGCTTCAGTCCGGGCTCGATGTTGTTTGACGCGAGCCAGATGGGCACCCCGTCAGGCTGGCTCGGTTTCGGCTCAACCGTCACATGCTCGAAGCTCGAGAAGGCGCCAGCGTAGGAAACATCGTTCTCGCGCCACAGCTTGCGGATAATCCGCACCGACTCTTCGCTCATCTTGATTCGTTTGGCCGGATCGTGGCCGAGAACTTTGTATTCGTGCTCCTGGACGGGGTCGTTGGGCCGGCTGTAGCCGATACCGAGATCGACTCGGCCGCGGCTGAGCCAATCGACAGTGCCAACCATGTGAGCCAGCAGAACTGGATTCCTGAGGGCGGCCAGATACACTGCCGTGCCCAGACGAATTCTGCGGGTGCGAGCGCCGACCGCCGCAAGCGTGGTGAGCGCGTCCAGACGCGGTTTTGCGACGACGCTGTCGCCGACCCAAACTGAGTGGAAGCCGAGCGCCTCGGTGCGATCGGCGATATCATAGATGCTGCTCGGTTCGGCCCTGCCCGATAAAATCACTTCCCGGGTAGGCAATAGAATCCCAAACTTACAATTTGATTCGATAGCCAACGCTTACCTGGTTCCTTTATTTCTCATCCACCGCCGCGCCGCGAATGAGACGCGCGACATCGTACTCCATAATGGTTTCTCCGCGCTGGTTCTTTACCCACTGGCGATAACGAACGATGCCGCCGCCGCGCGCCGGCACCGGCTTCTTGTCTAAAACCTCGATCTCCACTTGGATTGTGTCGTTCACCTTGACCGGCGCGAAAAGGCGCATCTTGTCGAGACCGGCAAACGCCATACCGGTGCCGTGGATGAGTCCTGTCTGGACTGTCAGTCCTTCGGCCATAGCAAAGGTCAAACTCCCCGGCGCGATGCGATCGCCGTAAAGACTTTCATTGCGGATGTATTCCATGTCGAGAAACAGCGGTTCCGTGAGTCCCACCAAAGTAACGAACTGCAAAATGTCGTGCTCAGTGATCGTGCGCCGGCCGGTATTGTAACGATCGCCGGCGTGAAACTCCTGGAATGTTTTGCCCGTCATATGACTTTCTCTTTTTTGAGTTCGTCAATTGAAGCGGCGCTCATGCCCAGCCAGGTCCGAAGAATCGCGTCGTTATGCTCGCCGAGCAGAGGCGGCGGCATGCGAACACTGGCGGGCGTCACTGAAAATTTCACCGGGATCCCGGCCATGCGAACCTTGCCCGCCGTCGGATGCTCGACTTCGATTAGCATATCACGCTGTAAAACTTGAGGGGCTTGGAAAACCTGATCGATGGTTTGCACGGGCGCGCAGGGAACTTCCGCATCGGTTAACAACTTGAACCAAGCATCATTCCGCCGCTGGAGAAATGTCTGGGAGAGAATTGCAATGAGTTCGCTGCGATTTTCTACTCTCTTAGAATTGTCGGCGAAGCGCGGATCATTGATCAATTCCCTCTCGCCGACAGCCTCGCAGAAACGCTTCCAGATCACTTCGCTGGCGACCCCGATCACCAGATAGCCGTCCGCGGTTTGGAAGTTTTGATACGGCACGATGTTCGGATGAGCGTTGCCCCAGCGCGTAGGCACTTTGCCGCCAACAAGATAATTGCTGCCAACGTTGATCAGCGAGGCCACTTCGGCCTCGAGCAAAGAAGTGTCAATCCGCTGGCCGACGCCGATTTTCTCACGAGCGAACAACGCCGCTGTGATTGCTTTGCCGAGCATCAGCCCGGCGACCAGATCGATGATCGCCACGCCGACTTTGACCGGCTCCCCCTCCGGCGTGCCGGTGATGCTCATCAGACCGCCCCAGGCTTGCACGATCAAATCATAGCCTGGCCAGTCGCTCATCGGTCCATCGGCGCCAAAGCCCGTGAGCGAGGCATAGATGAGCCGCGGGTTAAGCTCGCGTAACTCCTTTTCGCCCAACCCGAGGCGTTCCATGGTTCCAGGTCGGAAATTCTCGATGATTACATCGGCAGCCTTAACCAAGTCACGCAGCAACTCTACCGCCCGTTTCGATTTTAGATCGAGTGTCAGGCTTTGCTTATTGCGGTTGATACAGAGGTAGTAGGCGCTTTCGCCGCCGGCAAACGGCGGGCCCCAGCCGCGCGTATCGTCACCCGCTCCGGGCTGCTCCACCTTGACGACTTCAGCGCCGAGATCGCCAAGAAACATCGAGCAATAAGGGCCGGCGACGACCCGCGTCAAATCGAGGACGCGCACGCCGCTAAGCGGCCCTGGCCGAACTTCGCTCATTTGAACTCGATGCCTTTTGCCTTGAGAATTTCATGGAGAGTCTCGACCCCGGCCCAAAGCCCGGGCATGCCTCCGGGAATCGCCGCGACTTCCATCGCCTCCATCAGTTCTTTCGGCGTGGCGCCGAGGGTGAGCGCGCGCTCGCTATGCAAGCGGATGCCGCGCGGGCGTAGCAACGCACAACAGATGCCGATCATGATCAGCTCCTTGGTCTTTCTCGGCAATGCGCCCTCGCGACCGAAGGTGCCGTCAACGTAGAGTCCCTTGAGCTTTTCGAAATATTCAGGATCCAATTCGGCAATGATGTCGTAGGCGTTGTTCGCGGAACCCAGACCGACTTTTTTAAAAGCATCCTTGGCCTCATCCGCCATATCTTATCCTCCTTTAGAAATGATCGGCCATTTTACCGCGAGTTACACCAAGACCACGAAATTTGAGAGAAGGTCCGAAACACTTAACCGTCGCGCTCTTGGTGAACTGCGCCGTTGATAACCCTCCTCAATCCTTTCGTGTGTTCTGACCGATGACGACGTCGATCAGCGCCGGCCCATTCTGCTCCAGTGCCCGCTTGATCGCGGGTTCGATGGCGTCCGGCTGCTCGACTCTTTGCCCGAAGATACCAAATGTGTCGGCCAGCCGCGCAAAGTTCAACTCGGGTCCGACCAGCTCTGCGCCCATCTCGGCGGCCAGACGGATTCTCTCCTCGGAGCCCCGGAATTGATTTTTTACTGCCATGTAGGCGCGATTGTTGAACACGATCACGATCAGCGGCACGCGATATTTAGCCAGGGTCCAGAGTCCCTGGAGGCCGAACATGCTGCTGCCGTCGCCCAGACACGCGACCACGCGCCGCCTCGGCGCGGCAAGTTTGGCGCCGATCGCTGCGCCAAGGCCCCAGCCGAGATACCCGCCTGACGAGTTGGAAAAGTAGGACCGACCGGTTGAAAACTTAAAATTCGCCATGAGAATATCCTTGCTCGTTGGACTTTCGTTCACGATCAAGGTGTCTCTTTCGAGCAGTCGGTCCATGGTCCGAGCAAGCCGAGCGGCGTTGATCGGTGTGCCGTCCCAGCCCTGCTTCACGCGCGCGTCGAGCTCGGCTTTCACCTGTTCCTGAGCCTTGCGAATGGCCGCTAAGCGTTCCTCGCGGCCATTCGCACCCGCAGCCACTTTCGGGTAGACCTCTAGAAGAGAACGCAGCGCACTCCCGCCGTCGGCGATGATGCCAAGATCCACCGGAAAAACTTTGCCGATCTCCCAGGGATCTTCCTCGATGTGAATGCAGAGGGTGTCCGGCTTCATCACCGGTTCAGGCAGATAACGATACTCGCGAATCAAACGGCAGCCAATCGCGAGAATCACGTCCGGATCACCCCACACGGGGAGATTGAAAGACGGGTTGCGTTCGGCAATTTGAAAGCTCTGGGGATGATCGGTTGGGAAACTCAAGAAAGAATAACGCGGCTCCATGACTACCGGCGCGCCCAGCATCTCGGCGAACTTGATCAAATCCTCCGTGCCGCCTGACTTGGCGATGCCGCTGCCGGCAACGATGAGGGGCCGATTGGCACTGGCGAGCATTCGTGCCGCCTGTTGCAACGCTTCCGGATCGGCGGCGATCCTTGGCGTGATGCGCGAGCGTTCCGCCACAGGATTTTGCTGATCGATGTTTTCGCCCAGGAGATTGCTCGGTAGCGACAGATACACCGGACCCGTGGGAGGGGTCGCCGCGACTTTAAATGCGCGATTGAGAAATTCCGGAATGCGATCGGAGCGATGCACTTCCGCGCTCCACTTGGTGAATTGCTTTGTCAATTCGACAAGATCCTTGCCTTCGGTGTGGGAGTCACGCCCAACGATACGGGTATCGACATGGGTCGAGGTCACTACCACGGGAGAGCGGTCGCGGTAAGCGTCGTAGAGAGCGCCGACGGCATTGACTGAACCGGGAAGAGTGCTTACCTGTGCAAGTGACGGCCGGCCGCTGACCCGGGCGTGGCCATCGGCCATCGAAACCACGCAGGTCTCATGGAGCGCAAGAACGAAGCGGACCTTTTCCTGGTCGGCGATAGTGCCGATGAACTCCTGGCCGCTCGTTCCCGGCAGACCAAAAACATAATCAATGCCATGGTCCACGGCGACCTCGAGATAGGCCTGCGCCACAGT
Organism: uncultured delta proteobacterium; assembly: GCA_963745835.1. Classification (GTDB taxonomy): domain Bacteria; phylum Desulfobacterota; class Binatia; order UBA9968; family UBA9968; genus WHTF01. The sequence continues at coordinate 154,998 of CAVUZH010000019.1, read as the reverse complement.
TCTTTGCTTACCGTTTCCAGCCATATTCTTTTCTCCTCACGATCCGTTCAGCATTCCATCGAGAAGTTAAAGCGATCAAAGTTCAAAACGCACGCTGCTCCCCATTCTTCCAGTTTGACAGCGAGGTCGAACGAATATTGACCATTGAAGCTTGAACTAGGCTTAGTTTTGATAAAGCCGATCGATAAACCCGCTATCATCTAATTCCTTCAACAACGAAGTGTTCATAATCCGGTCTGGCGGTACCTTCGCAGCATCGGGACGTTCTTTCGCCGCGAGCTCGAGCAAAGCTTTGATTCCTTGACCGGTCGGATACGGCTTCTTGGGAACGATTTTGTTGGCAAAGTAATCATAAGTGGCGCCGACCGCTTCCATGTCGTTGGTGCGCATGTATTTAGCTATGATCGCCATGCTTTCGTTTTTGCGCGTCTTGTAGAAATGGATTCCTTCGACAAACGAGCGCATCAGCTTCATTGCGGAAGGTCGATTTTTGCTAATGAAGCTCTGGCTGCTGGCTAAACCGGTGATCTGATATTCCGCCCCGAGCTCGGACATATCCAAAAGCACGTTCATGCCTTCGCGTTGCGCGATGGTCGTGATCGGCGGCAGCACGATGGCGGCTTCAAGTTGTCCCGCTTTCATCGCCATCAGGCGGGTCGACTGTTCGCCAAGTTGCAGGATCGTCACTTCGCTCGGATCGATACTCATGCGCCGCAGCGCGAAACGCGCGGCTATATCCGGCGCCGTGCCGAATCGATTGACACCCAAACGCTTGCCCTTGAGCTGGCTCGGTGATGTAATTCCTTTGACTGTGATAACCTGAAATGCAAATGTGTTGACGATGCCGGCGATCATCACGAGATCGGTGCCGCCCAGATTGCTGCTTACAACTGCCGGACCAGCCATTGCTACCGCCTGGACCTCGCCTGCAAGCATCGACGCCGCCGCTGTCGGCCCGCCGGGAATGAAAAGCAGGTTGACATCCAGACCGTTTTTGTTGAACAAGCCGGCCTCTTTGGTGATCCAGATCGGCGCGAATGCACCGGCTTGGGCGCTATAACCAATGTGCATTCTCTCGACTTTGTCTTGGGAAAACGCGACACCTGCCTGCGAGAACATGCCCAGGATTAAAAGGCAGATCAGTATCATAGGTTTCAAATAGCCCGCTCCGATTCTTCCGCAATCACTGATGTGAAACCCTCGCGGCTGTAACTCGGCGATATTCGGCGCCTGGAGGCTACTCAGCTGGCAGCCCAAACAGATTGCGCGCGTTCGCCAGAAGCAGCTTTTCCTTGACGGCATCTTTGAAATTCATCCTATCGAAGCTTGCAAGCGCCTTGGCTAGATCGACGTAAGGGAAATCCGTGCCGAAAAGCGCCTTGTCCTGTAGCCGCGTGCCGATCGCCTTCTGAAACAATTCCGGCAACTGCTCTGCAAGATATCCAGAAGTGTCGACGTGGACGTTTTTCTTGTGTGTCACCACGCCCACTGTCTCTTCAACCCACGGCCAACCCGGGTGTGCGGCGAGAATTTTCATGTGCGGGAAATCTTTGGCAAGTGTGTCTAAATGAATCGGACGTCCATAATCGAGACCGATGCCGCTGCCACCCGGCGTGTTTGCCCCGAGCACAGTGAAACCTATGTGGAACATCGCCGGTTTGCCGCCCGCCTGCAAGACTTCCCAAATGTCGTAGAATCTCTTATCGCTCGGATAGAACCCCTGGTCGGGCGGATGAAATTTAAAGCCGATGACCTTTGGATTCCGCACCAGCTCCTCGGCATAGCGGGCGACTCCCGGCAAATCGGTCGAATGGATATCCAGCGATGCCAGCACGCCGCAAAATGACTTGGGATGGTTGGACACGAGCTCGATGGCATGCTCGTTGGAATTGCGCGCGCCCTCAGTTACCGTCGAAGGATGCCAGCCGATCAGCAATGCTTTGACGTCGTGCTGCAAATAAACATCGGCGAACCCGTCCGCCGTTCGTGGCACTTCGCTCAAGTCACGGCGAAAATAGTTGCAAGCATGGGTGTCGAGTCCGCGCGTGCTCGGGTGAACGTGAACATCAATGGCGCGCATGATCTCTCCCGCTGACGAACGCAGCAATCGCCGGATTGGCTTTGCCGTCCTTAAAGAAACTATGCCGCTCCTTGGCCATTGCCAGCAAAAGCTCCGGCGCCTTCATCTTGCATCCCGGAATCGCCTGGTTCACTTTTGCCAGATCCTCCAACACCGCCTCCGCACCGAATTCATCGATCTTGGCCAGTGGCGCGCCTGGAAATTTCAAGCCCTCGGTGGAAATGAAATCGACCGTTGCCGGCGATTCACCCAACTCCACCGTCCTTGCGGCGCCAATCCGGATCGAAGTGAGAAGAGCCAGTTTGAGCATCGACGGATCGAGCCCGGCACCGCGTTTTTCTATTAGATTATAGATTTCCGCATTGGGCTTCTGATCGACGTAAAAGCACGGATTGCTTTTCGCCAATGTGGCAAGCAGCGTGGAGGATCGCAAAAAATCATCGCCGCGGAATTCGAACATAACGCGCGTGACATCTTCAACAATGGATGGCTTCCAGCTGTCGAAACTGAACAAAGGTGGCAATGACCGCAGTTCTTTGGCTGCCCCGTCAACAGCCTCGATCGTCCCACCCGCCTCGAGCAGGCGAAGCGCCATCACGCCGTAATTCATCAAGACGCTGTTCGATACGAACCCCGAAATGTCTTTCGTCTCTATCGGCTTGCGGCCGAGATCGATAAGGAACGACATCAAAGTAGCATAACTCGAATCGTTTATGCCTTCTCTGACGACCTCTACCATTTGGGTGTAAAGCACCGGGTTGAAAAAGTGCGTCGCGGCAAATTTCTCCTGTGGGTATTCGCCGCTATCAAGCAGGCTTTTCCGCGTCAGTGCCGATGTATTAGTGGTGAGAACTCCGGTGAAGCCGGTTTCGCGCAAGGTCCTGTATACGGATTTTTTGATCTTGCCGGATTCCGAGACGGCTTCGGTCACTAAGGCGGCGCTCGCCATGTCCGACAGGCTCGCCGCCGGAACTAGGCTTTTTTTAACGCTTTCGATTTCAATCTCGGAAATCCTATTGCGTTTCTTCAACCGCTCGATGGTTTGATCGCGACGGCGCACAAGGTTTTGCATGGCCGCTTCCGAAGTGTCGTAAACCAGCGTTGGATAACCTTTCTGTGCGTAGAGAAACGCGATGTCAAACCCCATCACTCCCAACCCGAGAACACCGACGGTTCTGATGGTTTCTATCATAGGACTTTTTAAAGAACCTTTTCTATCATCGATTCAGCTCTGATGCCGCCCGCCCTCGAGTCCTGCAAGGCCGCATCTTTGAGGATGGAGCTGATGGAGGTCACCGAAGGCGTCAAAGAATCTTCGAACCGGTCGGTGAAGAGACGATAACACTTGGCTAACACTTCCGGCTTATTCGCTAGAGCCGGCAGCCAACGACCGATCTCTTTCAGTGTCTTCTCCGGCTGGGTTTTAAAGAATTGAATGCTCTCGACGTAAACGCCGGCAATGTTAGCAACTAGTTGTCTGTTATCGGATAAAAATCGCCGGCTCGTGGCGAGAGGCACCCAATGAAAGTCGAGCTCGAAACTGTCGGCGATGATGCTACAACCTTCCGCTTCCGCTAAAAACGCCTTCTCCGGCGGCAGTAGCGCAGCGTCGAGCTGGTTATCTCTGAGCGCTTCCAGGCTTCGATCATTGAGACCGAGGTCGACCAGCGTCAGATCCTTTTCAATATCAAAGCCCCAGCGCCTGAGCAATGCAAGCATCACCATACCCGCCATGCGGCGCGGCTGGTTGATACCGATTCGCTTGCCTTTTAGATCGACGATGCTTTTAACCGAAGGATTGCCGGCTAAAAAAAATGCCGGCCGGTTGAGCACCCCACCGACAATCACCAGATCGTTGCCCGCAAGTAATGAAAAAATCAAAGAGGGAGCGTTGGGCGTCCCAACTGGCGTAACGCCAGCGACAATATCGTCGACGATCTTCTCTTCATCCTGTCGATTGACCACCTCGACCGCGATGTTCTCCCTCTCAAAAAGTCCCGCCGCCAGCCCGATCAACGGTAAAAAACGTCCTATGCTGGAAACACCGATGCCGATTTTAATTTGGTCCATCCGGCTTACGCCACTATCGGTTCCTGTACCGGCGTATGACTCGCCACGTCTGGTACTCGGCTTCGTGGCACGCCATTCACTCCGGCGTTCCCAGCTCCGAGTAACAGCAATCTTCCCTTGCCGGTGTTACACAGTTGATACGGCTGCTTGGATTGCAGCATCACCGTGTCGTGTTGCTTGAGCACGAATTCTTTGTGTGGTGTGCGTACTGTGCACTCGCCCTCCAGAACCATGAAGATATGATCGTCATTCTCGTGATAGTGCATGTCGTCTTGAATTCCCGGTTCGCAGTTGATCACCCATGCATAAGCAAGCTCAGTTCTCCACAAACTCAAATGCCGGATCTCCGGATGGGCGTCGGCTTCTTTAATCGGATTTTTCATCTCCACCATAATTCCTCCTGATTCGTTCAATTTGTTCGACTCCATTCCCGCTCATTCGACGTACAAACGAACTCACTCATGGCCCCGCTTCGGACGCTCTTTAGGTTTTATCAGCCGGCCGTGTGTGCCGTCGCAATAGGGATGGTCTTTTGATCTCCAACAGCGGCAAATAGCAATAGTTTTGGTTCATGAAATTCAAGCACGCGTGGGCTAATGTTGGTGCCGGCATGAGAGCCATCGCAGAAAGGCAGATTCTTAGTCCGGGTGCAGCGGCAGTATGCGATCTGTCTGCTCACCTGCTTGACAATTGTTGGCTCAATCAAGTCTTCGTAGAATAATGCCACTCCAGTTCCTTTCCGTTAGTATGTCCCTGACTGCGTATTCCGTGTCCAGTTGCTTTACTCAGAGGTTTCTTAAAAGTGCGCCATAAGGCAAACTATAAGCCCACTTGATCTTCGTCAAGGTTTTGACAGGTGGTGTACGGAGTTTTCGGATCTAGGGTCACAAACGGCGATAACTCTCGCGCGTCCCCAAAACTTTATGTTCAAAGCCCCATATTTGATGTTCACCGCGACGGCTTCTTCCCAGCGCTGGATCGAGACGCATGATAATCGCAGCTCTCCCGCACGACCTCTTGAATCCCCACAACAAACCCGCTAGGTAAATGTTTTTACGCGTATGGCCAGGTAGCTCAGTCGGTAGAGCAGAGGACTGAAAATCCTCGTGTCGGCGGTTCGATTCCGTCCCTGGCCACCTCTAAGCTCTTCAACTCACTCACAACTTTTAATCCGCGGCCTTTCCTCACGAACGAAACGTTGGCGGGTCGGGTGAACTCAGCGGCGAACTGCTCCTGTTCGCACGAGAACTTATAGCCAGGCTCAATGACATATCATCTCCTCCTTACACTCCACGGGTGTCGTGTGTCATCGGCTGCTCTGGTGTACCGGGGAACGATTGTCAGGTTCTTTGTGGTTGTCGTTCAGCCTTGATCCAGGTTTGGCTGCCATACGAGCTTAGGACATAGCCAAGCAACACACGCTTTTCATAGTTCAGAGTGGTACATTTTGGCGGTGTGGTTTGACATAAAATTGATAAGAGTGGTTGAAAGTGCTTGGAGGTCCCCAACGGTGGAAAATGTTGACTGCGTTCCAAGCTCAAGATTATTTCCACGGCTTCTGATCCAAGCGCCGATGTAAAAAGCTTTTTACATTGGCGGTCCAGTCCCCGTTTGGTTAAAATGTTCCGGCATTTGTCAAGAGTGGTGCACGAGAAAGGGGCTGCGGATGGACCGACTCGAAAAGCTTTTTGACTATACGTTGCGGTATGCACTTGAACCCGGGTTGAACTGGGTTATAGCTCATCCCATCATCTCAGTGGTTGTCGTTTTCATCCTTGTTTACTGGTCAGTAAGGGGTTATCGAATGCTATAGTGCCTCCAGTGCGCTTGAGTTTTCACTTGCTAATGATTTTGCTATAGCTTTCTTAATACTATGAGGTCAATCGAGACCAGAGAAAGAGACGGTGATCACGCAAAGGAGTGCGAATCATGCCGCTAGTCTCGGCAATGGCTGCCAGTCATGCGCCAAATATTCTTTTACAGCCCGGCGCCGAATGGGAAGACTTCATGGATTTGCACTACAGCATGGCGCCACAAGGGTCCGCGTCAAGACCGACACTAGAACAACAGAAAAGGCTCAGACGTGACGCCGAGGCCGCGTTCGCTGCTTTACGTACCGATCTCGAAGAAGCCAGGCCGGATGTTCTCATCGTCGTCGCTAATGATCAGTTCGTAAACTTTTTTTGGAACAACATTCCAACTTTTTTTGTGACTCTGGCCGACGAGGTCCACGGCCATTTTACCCGGCATAAGTTTCGTTACCGCAATCACAAAGAGCTTGGACGAGCCATCGTCGCTGCTGGCATGGAGAAGGGGATCGATTTCTCGTTCGGCGAACATGTCGAGTTGCAGCATACGCAAAACGTGCCCTTGTATTTCCTTTTGCCTGAACCAAGGATTCCAATCTTACCGGTCTATGTGAACACCTGGGTTGCTCCGGCGCCGACGCCGAAGCGTTGCTATCAGGTTGGTGAGCTGATCCGAGGAGTCGCTGGCAACTCACCGGAGCGCGTCGCGATTCTTGCGACGGGAGGCCTATCCCACTTCCCGGGCTCGCCGAGAATCGGTGAGATCGACACGCAGTTCGATCATAAACTGTTGGAAATCTTGCGCCAGGGCAAGGGACCGAGCTTGGCCGACTACTCGGTCGACGAATTGTTGAAAGCGGGAGACAGTGAATTTCTCAACTGGATGGTTGTCGTTGGCGCTGTCGGAAATGCGAAAGCCACTTACACTTCTTACATGCCTGACTTTGTGGCCACCGGCTGGGGTTTTGTGAGTTGGCGGCTTTCCTAAGCCTTCGTTTGTAAACGGCTGCGCTGGAGGTGCTGTGAGCTGTTATCATCTGAGCCGTCTGCTTTTTGATCTCAAAATGAACGAATCGTTCTATCAGCGCGCCTTGGCTGATTTCGAAGGAGTCATCGGCGAGTATGAACTAACCGATGAGGAAAAGGAGGCCCTCCGAGCCGGTGATCCGCGCAAGTTACGGCAGTTGGGCGTCCATGGGATGCTGTGCCTGTATATCAAGCGGCTCAACCCTGAGTTCCGCAATAATATCTATTGGGCGCAGAAGTAGAACAGGGGCCCCTCAGGTTTGTGATCTGAGTCTTCTCGATTTGCAGTGACTTTCTTCCAATCTTCCTCATCATCTCTCATCATCACCTAGCTTTCTGACGATCCTGTTCCCGTTTTGACCCGTAGGAACCGGTCTGGTAGTATCCGGGCACACTCGAACGAGGGGGAACAAAATGGACCTTGGATTGAAGGGGAAAGTCGCGCTTGTTGCAGGCGCTAGCCAGGGAATGGGTAAAGCGACAGCCTTCGGGTTCGCTCGTGAGGGAGCGAAGGTGAGTATCTGCGCGAGAGGTGAAGCGGCGCTGAACCAAGCCGCTGACATGATCCGCAAAGAAACCGGAGGCGAAGTGTTAGCGATGACAGCCGACATGAGCAAAGCGGAAGACATCAAGAGATTTGTAAAAAAGAGCGCGGAGCACTTTGGGCGGATCGATATCATCGTGAATAATGCGGGCGGTCCTCCTCCCGGCGACTTCTTAAATTTTACCGACGAAGATTGGAACAACGCTTTCAATTTGAGTTTTATGAGCACGATGCGGATGACTCGTGAGGCGGTGCCTCATATGCGCAAGGTCGGAGCGGGCCGCGTCATCAACATCACTTCCTATTCTGTCAAAGAACCAATCGCCGGTTTGGTTCTCTCCAACGCGATCCGCAGCGGTGTCATCGGCATGGCAAAAACCCTCTCCCGGGAGTTGGGCAAGGATAATATTCTGATCAATAATATTTGCCCCGGCCGTATCGATACCGAACGCGCGCAGAAACTAAATAAAGCCCGGGCCGATCGTCTTAAACGGCCGGTTGAGGAAATCAATAAAGAAATGGCGGCCGAGGTGCCTCTGGGCCGCTATGGAACGGCTGATGAAACCGCCGATTTGATTGTTTTTTTGGGATCGGATCGAGCCAGCTATATTACCGGCACCACCATTCAGATCGATGGAGGTCTAGTAAGGGGGATTCAATAAATGGTTCATTTCGTGATTCAATGGGATCTTCCGGATCAAAAGGCCAATTTGACTATATACGCCAACAAAGCCAAGAACGACTGGTTGCCGGCTACGCTGTCACATCAAGGTGTGATCGAAATCCGCAATTACCGCAACCCTCTTGAGATAACCCCGCATGTCGCGATCACGATCGATTTCGAAAATATGGAGTGCTGGCGCGACTACATTGATTCACAGGATTACATTCGCATCATGCGCGAGCTCCGGATTTTGGGGTGTAATAACTTCACGGCTAATGTCTGGGCGCCTTCGAAGTATTTCGCCGAATCGATGAAGCCGTAAACCATCGGGATCGCGCAATCGCTGTAGCTCTTGCGAACGGGTGCTACTCGATATCGCGTCTATGTCGATGGGCGAGCCGGATCAGACGTATACGGTGACCAGTCCGGGCTCGCTGAAAATCTGAGGATCGCCCGGTATGAAGAAGGTTTCTTCCCATCATCAAACGAAACGGTAGCTTCGGTGTGCAAAGAATCGTTCTAACTTTGCTCTGGTCTTCAACGTTTCACAGTCACGCCGATTTGACTGCAATACTTCGCCACCGGACATTGACTGCATAGCGGTGAAATCGGCCGGCATAACTGCTGGCCAAAACTCACCAGAAGATCGTTGTACTCGATCCAATACTGCTTGGGCAGTTTTTGGCGTAGAGCTACCTCCGTCTTTTCCGGCGTTGCCGTCTTCACGTAGCCCCAGCGATTTGAAATTCGATGCACGTGGGTATCGACACAGATGCCGGGTTTGTTGTAACCCAGGGTGACTACCAGGTTGGCGGTCTTGCGGCCAACGCCTTTAAATTTGATCAGTTCGTCGATCTCATCGGGAACTCTTCCGCGATAGTTTTCATTCAAGTTCCTGCAGATCTCCAAGATAGTTTTTGCTTTGGTGCGGTAAAATCCTACAGGGAAGATCACCTGCTCGATCTTCTTGGCGCTCAATCGCACCATGGTCTCAGGCGAGTCTGCCAACGCAAAAAGCCGCCGTGAAGCCTGCGCGGTGGTGCTGTCCTGTGTGCGCAAGCTCAGAATGCAGGAAATGAGAACCTTGAAAGGACTATCGGACGCCGCGGCGATGAGGGTGACCACCGGCGTTTGCCATTTTGGCGCTTCCCGGCGCAGAATGCGCACGGCGGCGTGAATTTCACGATCTTTCACTGAGTGGTTTTTGTTTTGCTGATTGGCTAAATTGAAACAGGTTCATATCACAGATCGCTGTCGGGTCAACATTTCTCAGCCATGGTTGTTCACAAGATATCTCAAGCTCTCAAAGTTCGTTCGCCGAAAACCATTTCAGGAAATCATTACAAACCAGCGGCGGTGTTGATCCCCATCCAGGAACGGGAAGACGATGATTATCTCGTCTTAACCAAGCGCGCCGAGCGGATGAGCCATCACAGCGGCCAAGTGGCATTTCCTGGCGGGCGTGTGGATCCCGACGACCGGAGCGAAGCGGAAGCGGCATTGCGCGAGAGCTATGAAGAGATCGGTATCCATCCCGATGAAGTGCGAATTCTGGGACAATTGGATCAAGCGGAGGCAGGCTATGGATTTCTTGTTACCCCGTTTGTCGGCGTGATACCTGCTACGTGCGACTTCGTACTCAATCCGGCGGAGACCGCGGCGGTGTGCTCGGTGCCGATCTCAGCTCTGCTATCGCCGCCCAACTTCACCATTGACCAATATCTTTCGCCCCGGGGAAATCCGAGCTATCACTTTCATGTGAACGGCTGGGATGTTTGGGGCGTTACCGCCAGAATCATCGTGCAGTTCCTGGAGCTTGTTTATGACTTCGAAGTTAAGAAACTTTGATCCCGTCTCCGGCGGTGTTTGGACCTATCCGCCAACATTCCGGTAATCTCAGGGTCATGCCTTAGCGCGGGCTGTCGTCGGTATTGATCGTCACCGCTTCACCGCGTGTAATCAAGGATGATGATCAGCGAGGATTGCCGCTCGCCTGCTGTTTGAGCTGCTTCTGTGCTTCACGGAGAAAAGAGAAATCGATCAGCGAAGGCGCACTTATGGTTCCGGTATCCTTTTTTCCGGTATCCTGCATCATCGATAAAATCTGGCGCAATTTTTCGGCGCTGATCTCTCCGTCTGGGGTCAAAATATCCAGTCCGTTAGAATACGCTTTGGCTGCAATGTTCTTCGGAATTTCGAAATGGGCCGCAAGAAATTCAATGGCCGATGCTTTGTTGCGGCGAAAATCATAGAGCGATTTGAGACTCGCGCGCACGAGGCGCCTCACCTGTTCCGGGTTAGACTTAATCTTTTGCGCGCTGGTGACGATGCCGTTCGAAGAGCTGGCGTCAGGCACGGACTCGCCAAGAAACGAAAGCATGGTCAAGCCCTTCTCGGCGCCGATTACGTTGAAAGGTGGCGCCAGTACCGCGGCGTCCAGAACACCGCCCAAGAGACTCTGCAGAGCCGTCGGCGAGAATTGACCCGAGACGTAGGCAACATCGCGATCCGGATCGATCCCTTGGCGGCGCAGAAAGCGTTTGAGAATGATTTGCGGCGTATCACCCGGAAAGCTGATGCCGATTTTCTTTCCGGTAAGCTGACGGACATCCTTGATTTGCGGCCGCGCCGCCAGCCAAAACGGTGTCTTATCATCGAGGGCAAAAATAAGCTTGAGTGGGAAGCCCTGGGCGGCGGCGCGCAGCGCAGCGCCGCCGTGCACGATGTAATCGACATCACCGGTACCCAATGCGGCAATCGCCAGATCCGTGCGCATGGTCATAAATTCCAACTCGAATCCCGCGTCGGCAAAGATCCCGTGATGGACACCGAAGTAAAGCGGTGCGTACATCATCGCGATCACCGGTTGAGCCATGCGAATCTTCGTCGCCGCGGCGCACGGCCATGCCGCCATCAGCAAACCGATGACAAAGGCTTTTAGAACATTTCGTTTGAAAGTGTTTCGAATGCCGCTGGAAGATTTCATGGCTTTTCATCTCCCGCGATGAATTTAGGCTTTAGTAGCGCGATCAGCGCCGGCAACAGCAGCAAACCGCCCAGCATGTTCATTGTCAGTATGATCAGGAGCTGAGTCCCCATTTCAGATTGGAAGCGCAATGGCGAGAAAGCCCAGAAGGCGATGCTTGCCGAGATCAGGAACGCGGTGTACAGAACCGCTTTGCCGGCGGTCGCCACTCCATCGACGAGCGCCTGCTTTAAGTCGCTTCGATTCTGACGCCGATACTCTTCGATCATCCGCGAAACGATATAGATGCCATAGTCCTCGCCGAAGCCGACGCCTAGACTGATTACCGGCAGTGTATTGACATTAAGTCCGACATTCCAGTACGCCATCAGCGCCATGCCGAAGGTATTTGACATCAAAACGACGCCGACAAACAATACGCCGGCGGTGAGCGAGCGGAAGCCGATGGCGCAGAAAATCAATTGCGCAAGCAGCATCAATCCCAAGGTGAGCTTGTCCGAGCGCGCAATGACTTCATTGGCCGCGGCAAGCACGCCGGCATAGCCGCTGGCGAGCTTGAACTGAGCGGCTTCCATCGGATTGCCGTCGATAAACTCCGTCGCTCGATCAATGACTTCACGCAACGTGTCGCCCTTATGATCGTAGAGAAAAAAGGTCACGCGGCCGTGCTGGAAATTGTAATTGACCCATCGATCAAAATCGCCGGGCTCGCTGCCGTGCTCGGCGACCATCAAGATTCCGCCGACCTCGTCGCCGGTGCGCGGCAGAAGGCTCCAACGCGGATCATTGTAGTGTAAAACCGTATTGATCTGGCGAGTGAGATCAACCAAAGAGTCGCTGGAGCCGACATGTGGTGAGCGCAACATGTGACGTTGAAAAGCTTCGATCTTTTCCAGCACTGGGGGGGCCTTCATCGTGCTCTCGGTTTGCCCCTCGACGATGACGTAAAGATGATCAGTGCCCTGGAATTTGTCGTTGATGTGTTTGACGCTCTGGTTGTAGTCAGCGTCGGGCCAGAGCAGCGGCGAGCCCGGTCGCGAGTCGCCGACTGTGAGAAATTGGTACCAATAGAGGCTCCAACCGATCACCAGGGCAAATCCGGCGATGACCATGACGTCGGCCCATCGGACCGACGCAGAAACCAGCTATGCGGCGGAGCGGCGCTTCGAGCCAATGACCCTCACCGCCTTTTGGCGCCTGTCGCGGGGTAGGAAAGTAGCAGCAGAGGATCGGATCGAGGATCACCACGGTGACCAAATTGCTGAGGACCCAGAAGCTTCCCGCGATCGCCAGCTTGGTCAGTATCGGCATTGGCGCGACCAGGAGAACGGTCAAGCCGATGGCATCCGTCAAGATTGAAACACTGCCGGGCATGATCAAGCCGGCCGCCGACTCGATGGCGGCTTTCTCTTTATCGCCGTAGCGTTCGAGCTCTTCGAAAAAGCGCTCGCGAAATTGGATGGAATGACTGATTGTCCGAGCGGCGATCAAAAACGGCACGACCAGAATCAGCGGCTCGAAGTTATATCCCATAAGAGCGCTAAAGCCGGTTCCCCAAATGAAAGTTATCCCGGCAGATAGCAGCGGAATCATGACCCCGTTTAGATTTCGGTAATAGAGAGTCAGAATCGCCAGGATGCTCAAACATGTGAATGCGACGATCAGCGTGATGGAGCTAAGATGATGATAAATCCAGCCGTAGAGAATCGGTTCGCCGGCGGCGAAGACACGGGTGTTGGCATCTTCCGCTTGCTCGATCGCTTGTTGGATGCGGTCGAACAACACGGCATAGTCGAGCCGTTCTTCGTGAAATGCCGCAGTGATGAGCGCCGCCTTGCCATCCTCGGAAACGAGCCGCCCGACAATCGTCGGATTGGCGTAAACGATATCGCGCAGCCGCTCGATTTCGTCACGGTTTTGCGGCACGTTCGGCCACATCACGGGTTGTACTTCGATGCCCCATGCGGTGGCGCGCACGTCTTTAACCTTCTGTCGAGCGATGGAAAATATTTGGTAATTGTTCGCGCCCGGAGTTTGCTCAACCACCTCGGTGAGTTTTTTAATTTTCTCCAAAACCGGAGCGTTGAAGATATCGCCCTCGGAGACCTCTACCGATAGGAGCACGACATTGGCGCCGCCGAAAGTCTTCCAATATCGCTCATGGACACGGATATAGGGATGATCGGACGGCAAAAGATCCGAGAAGGCGGTGTACATCTCGATCTTGACCGAAAGGTAAGCAAACCACAGGGTGGCGGCGACGATGAACCCTAAAATGATGGCGCGCTTATTGACAATGAAGGTGGCGAGGCGTCTCATCGGGCGTTTTGAAGGTTTTCCAGGGTTCGGCTGATGATCTTGAGCCGCTGCCAGCTCTTGCCGCCGTCTTCGGTTCTCAGCACGAGCCCGCGATTGCCCACTACCAGACCGAATCCGTCTTTGCCGAAGGCGATGGCGTTCAAGCTAAGACGTGGGATCTGCAGTTCGGCTTGGCGCCAGGATGAGTTGTCGACATCCGATTGGAGCAGCGTGCCTCTTTCGCCGACCGCCCAGATGCGTCCGTTGAATTCGGCTGCGGCGAACAAATGGTGGGCCGCATTTGTGCCATGGGAGTTTTCCCGCTGCCGAATGATCTCCCAGCGAGATCTGTCCTTGGCATTGAGCACGAGTCCGTCGAGGCCGAAGGCGTAGCCGTTGCCCGATGCCGTGAATAGCAGCGCGAACAAATTCTGGCTCGCGCCGCTGTCAAACGAAACTTCGACTGGGCTTTTTTGCTTCACCCAGCTTTTACCGCCATCCGAACTCTGAAAAATGACGCCAAATTCCCCGGCGAGCCATCCGCGCGAAGCGTTGGCGAAGGTGACCGCGTTGAAAGTGAAATCGCCGGGCACTACATTCTTGCTCCAGGAGCGGCCACCATCGCTGGTTTGGATAGTCATGCCCCGGCTGCCGGCAAGCCACCCGTGGCTCTCATCCAGCCAATGTGAAGCAAACAGATGCTCTGCAATGTTCAGCGGCTGAGGATGCCAACTCATGCCGCCGTCGCGGGTCCGCAAAACCGTACCGGAGCTGCCGGTAATCCAGCCATTCAACGGGCTGACGAAACGCACAGTAAATAGAGCTTGGCGCGTCGGGCTTGCTTGGATTTCCCAGGTTTTACCACGATTCGCCGAGTGCAGGATTGTCCCGTAGTAGCCAACAATCCAAGAGAGATTGTCTGAGACGTGAACACCGTAGAAATTCTCTTGGAGCGCGGGTTCTTTCGAGAGAGTGGCCGCATGAACAGTAAGAATTACCGGAGCTAACCCCAGGATCACCCATGTGAGAAAAGAAAAGATGAAACGCATGGAGCGGATCTAAATTCGAAAGCTGGAAAAAGATTAGGATCCATCAACTCAGATCGCCATTATTCAATCGATCCTCCGCGCATGATGCTCTGCAAGGTTCCGAGGCTAAACATACTTGCCGGATAACCCTGATTATAAGCACGGGTGGCGGTAACGATTGTGCTTCGACCATTCTGAACATTGTGGATGACCACATCGCCCACCGACCAAACTTCGCGGCCATCGGCGAGTTTTATTGGGGTGAAGAAACCAAACTGTTCTTTCCAATAGGCCCCTTTGCTATCCCACATCAACGTCCAATGGGTATCAAAAGTCACCTTATTGAGATGAAGAAGTTTTCTCGGGTAACAATAGTTCGAATCCTTGGGAGTGATCTCCAGCACGTGGGTATCCACAACCTCCCACTGCTCATCCAATGGCAAGTAATCGCCCGGCTTGCGCGCGAAGGGCAGATGCACCTGGCTGATGTTCGCCAAGATCTTCTTGTCGCCCAGGTACTTATAATTAAAATCGGTAATTTTGCCGTTGAAGCTATTGATGTCGTCCAGGTTGAATTCGCTCGGCGCCAACGTCTGGCATCTCTGGGTTGTGGTGGCGCGCCGGATTCTCCGGATGCTCGGAAGATAAATATACAGATCATCGGCTCGGCCGGGATCTTTGTAACGAGTCTCCAGCGTCGTCGTGCCCGAGGCGTCGCGCGGATAGCTGTCGACCCGAAGCTGCATGAAATCTATATGTTCGTAGCCCGGAATTGCAGGCTTGGGATTCAAGCTGTAGCGGGTGCTAGGAAAAAGAAAGTAGGAGACCAGGTCAGCGCGGCGTTCAGAGCCGTCTTTCTCGATGGCCGCGCGTAGAATTTTCCCGCCCTTGACCGCACCGCCGGTTTTGTAATCGTCGCCCAACCAGCGATAGAAAAAATTCCAAGCTAGCTTTTGCCCGATGTGGGGATCGCCCGGATCGAACTTAGGAAACGGCTGGCCGGCCACATAGTTGAGCAGCTCTCCGTTGGGGCCGAGGCCCACCTTGCCGGCGTATTTTTCTGTGGCTTCAACGTATTCCTTGAGTGGCTGGTAGGTCTTAGACTGCTTGATCTGGATTGTGTAACCACTCTTGACCCGGTTGAGTAGATTTTCCCCCACCATGCC
This sequence comes from uncultured delta proteobacterium, assembly GCA_963745835.1. GTDB lineage: Bacteria > Desulfobacterota > Binatia > UBA9968 > UBA9968 > WHTF01. The sequence goes on along the minus strand of CAVUZH010000019.1, from coordinate 139,328 downwards.
CTCGATGCGCTGCCAATTTTGTGGACCGATAGTGTCCCCCGGCTTTACATCAGCTTCGGCGGCGGCAGTGATCGCAGGAAAACACAAAAGCATAACGATGTATAAAAAAAACGACACGGCCGCGGAATTGCGCGCGACCGAGCATTGACTGTGGGCTATGACCTTCATTTCTAAATCTCCCAATCGTAAACCTAAAATTGATAGCGCATCTTCAGAAAGACTGAATCTTTTTCGGAGAAAAGTCCCAGACCGCCGAACTTATTATGCCCGCCATAGATGGCGCTAGTGAGTGTAAGTTGAATCTTTTCGTTCCACGGTGGCTGGTAAGTTATCGCCGGGTTAACCGAATAGTATCCCGCTGGATCATAGCCGAGAAAGACATCCGGTAGAATCGTATCGCCTAAGTATCCGGTACCGATTCTAAAGGTAAATAAGGTTGAAACCCGGTCGATTTTTGTCGCGTGCCCGAAAGCGTGAATGCCGTCCTCATGGTCTAAAATAATGCTTTGGAAGATTTGCAAACTCATACGAAAGGGGCGCCAGGGATCGTCTTGAAGAAACGGAATAAACGTCGATCGGTCAAAGCCCAGAGCATACCGGATGGTATGCTTCTCGACGACATTGTCCGTATGCTCACAGCTGGGACCGGCTCTGAAACCGGTCGATGCGCCGGTCGTACAATTTCGCCCAGGAAACTCACCGATGTTGTAAGGTTTGTCCGGATAAAAAGCGAGTTCCCCCCTCATCGCAGATTTTATAGGAATACCCAACGGCTCCCCGATCGGATAGTTAAAATGAGCAGCGAAGATATTGGTCTGATCGTTAACCAGATCAGCCCGCACCAGCGTTCCTCCTGGAGGGCAGGCGGGTGGCCCGCAAGAAGTCGGCGCACCTTTCAATTTGAAAACCATATCATTGGCTTGGGGATTGTAACCGCGTATGTAACCGATACCGGCATTTAGCTCACCGAAGCTGTGCGTAATCCGGCCACCGATTTTCCATGCATCACCGGCATCGGGATAATCCCTCCTGAAGGCAGGCACTACGACGGGTACCGGTCCAATCGGGTTGGCATAAAGACGGGTAACCGGCATGCGGGATTCGGGGTGCGCGGACCATCGTCCGTACCTTAGATCACCGTCGGCTTTGCCGTCGCTAATATCGTTGGTCGGTGAAAACTCATCGACTCGGTCTTTCTTATCCTCGAAACCGGGATTGCCAAAAAGTTCTAGAATTGTATTGCTGACCGGGCGTACGGTGTACAGCATTCTGACTCCCCACTGGGGCACTCGGGTTTCTTCCAAACTAAAGAGATTGACAGCCGCCGGTGGGGAAAAGGTTAAATTTTGAGGATTGATGACGTCTAGAAGCCTCTGCCCGTCCGTTTCACCCCATGAGATGAATTGCCGGCCGACTCTTAGATGCAATCCATCCGTGGGTAGAATGTCTGCCACTGCCTCCCACGGAACACCCTTGTACTCAGAATAGAAATCCGTAGGCAATGCTCCGCCGGTTCCTGCCGGTTGCACGGCTGCTTCCCGGCTTTTGGTTTCGGCGCTGTAACGCGGTTCGGCAACGAATCTCCAGGAAAGGAAAAGTTTGAAACTTTCCGTGAATTCAAAATTAAACTCGGGCTGAATGGTAAACCGGTTCATGATGAAGCGGTTCGACGTGTTGAAAAAACTGCTCCCATGGCTTATGGAGAACCCGGTCGTATTCTCAACGAATCCGCCGAACGAGACCTTTTCTTCGAAAAATTTTTCCCAATCATTGCCAAGCACAGATTGACCGGCTGCGGATCCGCCGAAAACAACAGTCATAAGAATCGCCATAGCCAGCGACACGAGTTTTCGTTGCGTCAATTCCATGATGCGCCTCCGCTAACCCGGGTGATTATGTTTTCACTGATGGTTCGTGATAATTTTCAAACGTATGATGGGATTATTTATTTATAGGTCGAAAGTTAATATGTCAAGCAAATCGCTCGCGCTTCTAGTATCAGCCATTCTACTAGCCGCGCCTTATCTCGCGCCGAGTTTATTTCTGTTTGCCTGGATCGCCTTCGTGCCGCTTTTTTGGGTAATCAGTAGAGCGGAAACTCTACGCCGGGCGGTTTTGTTCGGCTGGCTGATGGGCACTGTCGCTCACCTGATCGGATTTCATTGGCTTGTCTACACCATCAATGTGTTCGGCGGTTTTCCCTATCCGATTAGCAGCCTTGTCTTCCTGCTCTACGCGATTTTACAGGGATTGCAGATGGCGATCTTTGTCTATCTTGTGCGCCGGTTTGGATTTGGGCCGTTACAGATTTTGCCGGCAGTATTCTGGGTTGCGCTCGAATTCTGGTTCCCGCTGCTGTTTCCCTGGTATCTCGCCAACAGCCAGGTTTCGTTTTTGCTGTTCATTCAAACAGCCGATCTGGTTGGTCCTTATGGGGCGAGCTTTTTATTGATGTGGTTCAATGCCGCGGCTTATCGAATCATTTACCCAGGCAATGAGGCGCGGCGCTCGCGACTACCGGCGTTCGCGTACTGCGTCGTGATGGCGATAGTGTCGCTGATCTATGGGTACCAGCGTTTAGGTGCCGTCGGTTACGAAATCGCTGCTGCGCGCAAGTTGCCGGTGGCGGCGGTGCAGGGGAATATCGACATCGACCTGAAATGGAATCCATCTCTGGTAAAGCAAAACCTTGAGAAGCACAAAAATTTAACCAGGCAGCTGGACGTCGTGCCTTTAGTAATCTGGCCGGAATCTGCGATTGAGGTCTGGTTACCTGACCAGTTGCAGTATCTGCCCGACGATTTGATGCCGCCACTGCCGGAGCAATCACACTTTATCTTCGGTGCAAAAAGCTTCCGCGGCCAGCCCGGAACGGCGAACTTTACGGCGTTCAATACGGCCTTTTTCACGGATGCACCTGGTCGGGTGTTGGGAAGATATCACAAGCAGGTCCTGCTCGCGTTTGGCGAGTATCTGCCGTTTGCCAAACTCCTATCGCTGCTACCGGCAATGCCGTTTGCCGACGGTTTTACCGCGGGCAACGGTCCAGCCGTGTTCGAGATGCCGGGCGGCATTCGAATCGGAGCGCTGATCTGCTATGAGGATTTGATGCCTGATTTGTCCCGCGATTTCGTCAAAGGAACTGGCGCCAACCTGTTGGTGAATCTTACCAACGACGCCTGGTACGGCAAATCGGTTGGACCGTGGCAACACGCGCGCCTGGCGCAATCCCGCGCCATTGAAACCCGCCGCAGTTTGCTCCGTGTCACCAACACCGGGGTGACCTCACTAGTTAATGCCAAAGGAGAACTAGTGGAATCTTTGCCGATGTTTGTGCCCGACGTGCTAAAAGCCGAGGTGGATATCTTGCACGGGCAGACCTACTATGTTCGTTATGGCGACTGGTTCGCGTGGGCCATGACCATCATTACCGTAGCGATTGTTCTTTTCCATCTGAAGAGAGCCATAACCGATAAGTAACCTAGACAAAGGGGGACGGAATGAATTCCGGCCCCTAGGTTTAATCGCCCGAAGCGGTGAGTCCAACTAATTTCATAGATCGACTCCAATTACATATTTTAGTAATCAACTTTAATCGATCGGCAACTGCAGACCTGGAATCTTTAGCTCCTGGTCCATGCAGGAAATTTTACCGATGGGGCCAGCGGGGCTGACTTCGCCGGCTGTGCTGGGGGAATTGTCCCGCCGATTACCGTCAGACTGAGAGATGCAGAAAACTTTTCCGGTAAGGAATGGACTGGTTGGAAATTCCAGAATGTGATTGTTGCCTACGGATTGGTCGCCCGCGTTCCTCAATCCAGCGCCAAATGACAGTGGCTGCGGTAGGTTAACGAGATTACGGAAAACCTCGATGACCTTTCCATCTTTCGTAACAACAGCGACTGCATTCCGTTCATTCGCAGCCACCCAGACATTTCCCTCCCGATCGAGGGCGATGCCGTCGCCGCCCTCGAGAATCGGATGAGCAACGACGACATTACTGAGGCACAGCGTATTAGCCGTAAATGTGGTATCGCAGCCGGTCGGACTTTTGAGATTTCCATCCCGATCGAATTCCATCTTCCAAAGCGCTCCCCGTGCGGTATCGATATTGAACAGATCGCCCTTCTTATTGAAAGCCAAACCGTTTGCCACCAGCGGCTGGGAACCCAATGTGTTGGCGGCGTTACGACTCGTTGGTGTCACGGTTATCGTTCCTAACGGCAACGCACGGACGTCACGACCGACCCCACCAACACCATCAATTAGGTTCACCTCATTGGCCATCGGCTGAATCCGAAATATCTCCTGGCAGTTAACCGGCGGCGCGGCAGTGCAGTTTGCGCCGGAGCCGGTTATTCTCCAAACTCTTCCCTGACCGGTCGTGCCGTCGCTGGCCCAGAGATTTCCTCGCTTGTCGAAGGCAAGTCCATTCGCTCCGGGCGCGCCGGCGGCAAAAACGGTCGCGGTCGGTGGCGTGTTCGCGTTTGGTTTGAAGGTATAAATAGTTCCCGCTGCTCCGTCAGCAACGAACAGGTCGCCGTTTTCATCGAAAGCGATACCAGAGAAGCCGCAGTTTCCCGTGGCCGGGAAAACGAACCCGACCGGAGTTAGGGCAGGGTTGTTTAGATTGATCTGCCAAATGGGGCAAGGAGGCATGCCGGAGCCGCCTGTGTATAAGTTGCGATGATTATCGCCGGTCAGGCCTTCAATCGGGCGCGGAGTGGTGATGAGCGTCGTAAAGGTGGCATTCTTTGGAAACTGTCGTTTGTCATCATCGTCTTCGCGAGCCGCGAACAAACCTGCGCCGATGACGGAGATAACGAAAATAATGACCATAGAGGTGAGCCATCGCATTTTCATAAGACTCTTCCTTCCTGTTTGAAACCCCAATTATTTGTCCCCGCCGTTAAACGAGGTGAGCTTATCCCGAAATTGATGAAACGTGTCAAGCCTTTTTTAGCGATAGGCAAATATTGAAAAGACGGTTGGGTTTCTGCGATAAAGTCTGACTGGCAGCGAGTATCAGTTCAACTTTACGCTCGCCGTACATCAACGGACGTTGCAGGCCGATAGAGGAGGTGGGATAGATAGTGGTGCGTCTGTTTACTGAGACCTCGTCCGGCAACTTCCTCCTCTACTTCGGCACAAACTCAAGAAAATATTGATACGGCAAGAACGTATGCTCTTTCGTATGCCGGAAGCCGTTACTTCCCATCTGTCGGATAAGATCCTCGCGAGCAATCTTCATTTGCATCGGCGGACCGACGGGAAGTTCTTTCTTATGGAAGTCGATCATGATGATTTCGCCGCCGGGTTTTAGCATCTTTTTGATCAGCGAAAGATACTTCGACTGATTCTCGATGTGGTGCCATGAATCCGAAAAGAAGAAGCGATCTATCGAAGCATCGGCCAGGAGCGGGTCATCCGCATCCGCGAGAATAGCTGTGACGTTCATGGCTTTGAGCTCCCGGATGCGCCGATTGAGGTGCCGAATCATGTCGGGGCTAATGTCAACCGCATAGACCTTTCCTTTATCGCCCACGTGATGCGCCAGGCGAAAGGTAAAATAACCGGAGCCTGCGCCGATATCGGCGATCACCTCGCCTGGCTCGATGGCCAGAGCCGTCAAAACTTCGTGCGGCTTTTGATAGGCATCGCGTTTAGGATCATCGAGCATACCAATGTAGGCTCTCGAGTCGCGGTGAAGTTGGTGCATCTGCTGATGATCGTGCTTGAGCGCATCCTGAGCCGGTGCTGACAACGGCAATGCGAGCATTGCCAAAAGACTTATTATTGCCTTCATTCTCTCCTCACTGATTGGCTAGGGAATTTTTAACCACGAACTAGTAATCGGCGACTACTTATAGGATCAAGGTTAGCAGTTTGCTGGAAAACTCTGAATGCAGGCTGGTCAAAAGATTCAGAGGCAGGCGGAACTTAGTGCTCATCCGTAACAGGCGATAGAGAATCCGGATGAACATGAACACGGTTTCGAGCGCGGCGATTCTGCTAGGATAGTGCATGCAGTTCAAACAACAGATTCCGATGACGTCCAAGGGCTAAATCAGTTGCGATCTTGGCCGCTTCCCTGTTATGGGTATCGCTATGGCGCAACAAGAGTTGAAGCGACAAATAGGTTTGTTTAGCGCGGTGATGTTGATTGCCGGCGATATGATCGGCACCGGCATCTTCATCTCAACGGGCGTCATCGCCGAGACACTGCCATCGCCCGGCGGCGTGCTGCTAGTGTGGTTGCTCGGCGGGCTGCTAGCTCTCACCGGGGCGCTTACCTTCGCTGAGCTTTCAGCGAGTTTGCCGTTTGCCGGCGGCGACTACATCTATATCCGCGAGGCCTACGGCAAATTGATGGGCTTTCTCTCCGGGTGGTCCTCGTTCCTGGTGACGTTCTCAGGTGCAATCGCATTTCTCGCGGTGAGCTTAAACGGGTTTATGGCTTTTTTCTTTCCGGTGCTGCGTTCCGAAACGATTATATTCTCAGTGGCAATACCTTGGTTGCCGATCACTGCCACAGCGGGGACACTATTTGCGATTGTCGTCGTACTGATTTTGTCGGGGCTGCATTGTCTCGGGGTGCGGCAAGGGACGATGGTCCAAAATATTCTGACGATTCTAAAAATCGGCGCGCTCTTGGCAATTATTGTTTTCGGCATTCTCTTTGGCAAAGGCGACAGCTCCCATTTTGTTCCGCTTTTTGATTGGCAAAAAGTTAGCTTCAGCGTATTCGCTGCTGCCTTCATACCGGTAATCTTCGCCTATTCGGGCTGGAACGCCGTTACTTATATCGCAGGCGAAGTGAAAGATCCGGAGCGAAACTTGCCGCGCGCTTTGCTATGCGGGGTGCTGATTGTAATCGGGCTCTACTTGGCTATCAACGCCGTCTATATCTACGCCGTGCCCGTTACCGAGATGAAAGGCGCGCTACGCGTATCGGAAGTGGCGACCACGGCATTGTTCGGTTACCAGACCTCGGCTCTAATCACCGCGATCATCACGATATCCATTCTCGGGGCGCTAAACGTCGTGACGATGATCGGGCCGCGGATTTACTATGCGATGGCGCAGGACGGAGTTCTGTTTAAGAGCCTGAGCCGCATTCACCCTCGGTTTGGCACTCCCGCCAGCGCGATCATCCTCCAGGCAACTTGGGCTTGTTTGTTAATATTGACCAATACCTGGGGAACCTTGTTTACCTATGTGAGCGTGGTCATCACCTTGTTCTCGGCATTCACGGTGGGTTCTGTGATCGTGCTTCGCTACAAAAGACCGGAGCTCAAGCGTCCTTACAAGGTCTGGGGCTACCCGCTCGTGCCGCTTCTGTTTGTCCTGATACATCTATGGATTGTCTGGGGTTCGGTGAAAGAGAAACCGTTCGAGTCACTCGTGGGGGTAGTCATCGTCGCCATCGGCATCCCGATATATTATGTTTGGACGACTCTGGGTCCGGAGCAAAAGCCGAGTTTCGCTTCAAGATCTTAATAGAACTCCCAGCCGCTAGTTCTGCAACAACGAGAACTATCCGCCAATGGCAATCCGTATCACTAGAGTTTACACCAGGACCGGCGATCGAGGAGAAACTAGCCTCGTCGGTGGCAAACGCGTGCCTAAGGATTCGCCGCGTATCGATGCTTACGGCACGATCGACGAATTGAATTCGATTATCGGGTTAGCGCGCGTGTTCAATGAGGAAAACCTCGAGGCCGGTGAGGCGCACCATTTCTTGGACGAGGTGCTCTGCAAAATTCAAGATGAGCTGTTCGATCTGGGCAGCGAATTAGCTACCCCGCCTGAATGTTTTCAGCAAGGGATGTTTCGCATTTCCCAAACTGAAATAAAAAACATCGAAAAGCTCATCGACAAGTGCCAGGAGAATCTTCAGCCGCTCGAGTCTTTCATTCTTCCCGGCGGCGGGCGTGTTGGCGCCTATCTGCATCAATGCCGGACCGTATGCCGGCGAGCGGAACGAGAGATTCTGCGCTTGTCCCGCGAGGAGACGATCAGCGAATGGCCGCTGAAGTACGTCAATCGCCTGAGCGATCTGTTCTTTGTCCTGTCACGCTGGATCAGCAAGGAGACGGGAGAAAGAGAATACCTGTGGCAGAGGGGACTCCGGAGCAAAGCAAAGGACCAATGATTTGGATTGTTTCGGCCGGTCACTGCCAAATCTTTCTATCGAGGGCCTACCAGAACTTGCAGGATCACGGATCGCAAAAGACGAGGAAATCGCGGTGACGCGGCAAATTGAGGGATATTGATCCGGAGTCATGAAGTTGAAAAATTAAAACCGGACTGCGGGAGGGGAGAATTTGATGGGTCTTTTGGATGGTAAGAAAGCGGCAATCTTCGGAGTGGCGAATGACCGGAGTATCGCATGGGCGATTTCGGAAGCGCTCCACACGGAAGGTGCAGAGCTGGCGTTCACTTTCGCCGGCGAGATCTTGGAGAAACGGGTGCGACCGTTGGCCGAGGGCATCGGATCGAGGATCATCTTGCCCTGTGACGTGACCAAAGACGAAGAAATCGAGAAGGTTTTTACGAGACTCAAACAAGAATGGGGCGGGCTGGATATCATGATCCACGCCATCGCCTTCGCCAATAAAGAAGACTTGGCCAACCCGTATGTTCAAACCAGCCGGCACGGGTTTCACTTAGCTATGGACGTGAGCGCTTATTCCATGGTCGCGCTGGCGCGCCACGCGGCGCCGCTAATGGAGCGAACGGGTGGGTCGATGCTGACCTTGACCTACATGGGTTCTGAGAAGGTCATTCCCAACTATAATGTAATGGGAGTGGCGAAGGCGGCGCTCGAGGCCAGCGTGAGATATCTAGCTCATGATCTCGGGCCCAAAGGGATTCGGGTCAATGCGATTTCCGCCGGACCAATTAGAACCCTTGCTGCTTCAGGCATTGCCGATTTTAAAGAGATGCTTCATCACGTCAGTGAGCGAGCGCCTTTGAAGAGGAACATCGATGCCACAGAAGTCGGCAAAACAGCGCTATTTCTTTGCAGTCAATGGGGAAGCGCTATCACCGGTGAAGTGCTGCATGTGGATGCCGGCTACAGTATCATGGGGAAGTAGCAGGTAAATTGGGTGAATGGATGATGCGCAATGGACGTTTGCTCCGACTCACCTACGTCCTCCAGCATTCTAGTATTCCAGCACTCTAGCGAGGTGTTTCATGGCGATCAAAGAAGTCACGCCGCAGCAGGCTCAGGATATTCTCACTAATGACTCGAGCGCTGTTTACATCGACGTGCGTACCGAAGCCGAGTTTGCCAACGGCCATCCGAAGGGAGCGGTGAACATCCCGGTGGCTTTTCCCGACCCGGCGCGGGGCATGATGGTGAACAGCGACTTCGTTAGAGTCGTGGAAGCGAATTTTCCACGCGAGAAAAAGATCATCCTCGGTTGCCAAGCAGGGCCGCGCTCCACATCGGCGGCTAATATGCTGCAACAGGCCGGCTTTCAAGATGTTGCTAACTTGCTGGGCGGCTTCGGCGGCATGCGGGATCCGAGCGGAAAAGTCAGCGCGCCGGGCTGGGCGAGTTCCGGGCTTCCGGTCAGCGACGATAACGGCGCGGGCGTGAGTTATCAGTCGCTTTCGGCAAAGGTTCAGCTGATAAGCTGGTTCAAGGAAGATTTTTCGCTTCGCTCGAAATCAGACAAGTACGACGCTTGCTGCCGGCGGTGGAGAAATAGAAAATTGCAGAAGCTGAAGCACGAGGTAATTCTTCTCTCGTCACGATGAACCCTTCACTTTATTTCAAACAGATCGAAATCGGCCCGATGCACAATTACGTTTATCTCATCGGCTCGACGGAAACCCGCAAGGCAGTGGTGGTTGATGCGGCCTGGGACATCGATGAAATTCTCCGGATTGCGGCGCAGGACGAGATGGAAATTACGCATGCTCTTGTGACCCACACCCATCCCGATCACGTTGGTGGTGGATTTGCCGGCATGGAGATAGCAGGTGCGACGGAGTTGCTCGACAAGTGTAAAGCCAAAGTCGTCGTGCACAAGGCGGAAGCGGAGTTCATCAAGGGGCTGTCTTCCTCGGATATGATCAAGACCGACAATGACGACAAAGTGGATGTGGGCGGCCTGGAAATTAAGTTGCTGCACACGCCCGGTCATACGCCGGGCTCGCAGTGCTTTCTGGTGGATGACCGAGTCGTTTCAGGAGACACGCTTTTCATCGACGCATGCGGCCGAGTCGATTTTCCCGGCGGCAATCCTGAGCAGATGTATTACAGCTTGACTCAAAAGTTGTTGGCGTTGCCCGATAACATGATTCTGTTCCCCGGCCACAATTACGCGCCACTTAAGCACGCCACCATGGGCGAGCAGAAAAGGACCAATCCCTACCTGAAATTCTCCTCGTTGAAACAGTTCCTGGCAGCGATGGGGTATTCTTGAAGGCCGGCCGTTAGCCGGATTGTGATCTGACTTTTGTAAACCGCCTGATTTCGAACGTACAGGACTATCAATCCTGGGGCAGTGTCTTGATTTGCACCCGCGGGCGGCACTGGAACATGCACCCATTAAGTTCAATTGATCTCCAAGCTCCATCCGCCAATACGATGGACCGGTTTGATCAGGCTGCGGAGTTGCTGGTAAGAACTCCGGCATTAACGTAGCGTCGACGATCTTCTTCGCGGTAATTCCAGCGGGTACAACGTCGGAAAAATACCACTGTCCGTTTTATCTTCCATCCGTAGATCGGTTGGGCTACAGCCACTAGTAGTGGAAGTGATTAGAACGAGAACAAGGCTCGACGAGTATCTGATCAAGTCTGATCATACGGCACAAATCCAACGCCTCGGGCCTACGAATCAACGGTGCTTTGGTGATTGAAGATTATCGAATGTGAACGGATGCGGCACACCACAACGAGGACATGCATCGGCAGACTTGTTGATTCGCGCTGCGCACCGAACGCAAAGCTTTTTGCGCCGTCGAATCAGAAGAAGTAGGGCGATAATGATAGCAGCTGCTGCGACATATTCGATCATACGATGTCCAGTGATCCATAATGATACAATCTGCTGAAGCTCACGTAGCAGCACAAATGGCGTCAAATACATTTCACATCCGACCTTAACTACAGCACGGCAATGATGAAGTAGGCAGCAAACAAATAAACCGCCAAAATACCGATCATTAGTAATGAAATAAATAATATGTCTTCGGCATAGTTCGACCAGAATTTACCGGGCTTGATCATATAGCTCTCCGATGATCTCGCTCCAATGCGGTTGATTTCACAGATTTTTCCTCTTCAAGGGCACAGCCAAGCGGCGGCGGCAGTTCGGCGGGCAATCAAGATCAGTGTCGCTAAAAACAGGGCCAACTACTTTGCGATAGCCGCGCGATATTGGGCAAACTGCCGCGCTCGTTTTTAGGCTGGGATTTCCTTTGGATCTAACAATTCTCGGATTTTGCGCTGTAAATCCAAACCTGTGAACGGTTTGACGATGTAGGCGGTGCAGCCCGAGTCCAAACACGACTTGAGATCCTCAGAACGAAACAGCGCCGTCACTGCCAGTATCGGGATCTCCTTCGTCTCGCGAGAGGCGCGAAGCGTTCTTGCCGCTTCCCACCCGTCCATCACTGGCATCATCATGTCCATTAGGATCAAGTCAGGCTTCTCTGCGGTAGCCTTCTCTATGCCCTCCTTACCGTGACTTGCGAGAAGCGGAGTATAGCCGGTTAGCTGTACTCTGAGAGCTATTAGGTCGCGCATATCCGGGTTGTCTTCTACGATTAAGATTTTCATTCGCCCACCTTTATCTGAATCATCATCAACCTACTGAAATAGAGAGAATGACGTGGGGAACGAAGAAAATCTGTGGGTATCGTAACAAGTTGCGCTTCTTCGTTTCCCGGCTGATAGGCGAGAGAGCAAGCGTTGGGCCCTCACTGTTGATCGGACAGCCGATAACTCTGCAGACATTCGGAGCATGTGCGGGAGTTCTGTCCCGGCATGCTCGACGGCAACTTTGCCTGTTTACCCCGAAGCCATCTCAGGCATCGGGTTTACTTGTCACCGGTTTTAGTCAAGAGACGGAAGGCAGTTGGACAAACATAAACAACCGCACCGGGCATGCTCCATGCTTTGATGGATCTATCTGAGGATAGATGTGCTCAGTCTTCGAGAATCTTCCAGGTGTTCATAGGAGTAAAACGCATGTCCAGAATCATCAAGGAGCCTTTTGCCCCACGAAGGCACCGGTATATCGTGGATCACATCGAGGTAGCGAACGTTAGCTCCTTATATCAGCGCTTACTGAGGTCAGCTCTGCGGGTTAATAAGTTAGCTGACGCATCACTCGAAGATCTTTGCATGGTGGTTCTGTTACTCTTTTTACTATTTACCACTCTGCTTCTGCCGTGGGTGCTCTTGTAAGTCTGGTGCCTCGCTCAAAATCAGCCACTGCATAATTGTTAACTAACTCGTCATCTAAACAGCCAACGCAGCCAGCGTTTGAACCAAACGGCTATTGGAACTGCCGCCAGTGAACTGGTTAGAGATTCCTGCTCATAGAGTGCTTGAGGTGGAGTCTAAGGAACTTGAAGAGGAGTTCGATATGTATGATGACGACGGGAAGCTTTGCGGTGGTAGCAGCGTATATCTCTTGTTCCGTAGGAAAGACGGCAAGAGATTCAAGTTCGCTCGATTCGGTGACCTCTACGGCGCTATCAAACGAAATCGCGCTTACCTGGAGGAGGTTTAGAGGTCAGTCAGTGCAGGGCATGATTACCGTTCGTGATGTTCATTCCTTAGTTATGATAATTTTCCTGCACCAGGCTTCGAGAGTTTTTATCGTCCCTCAAATCCGCAGAACTTTGAGTGCTGTAGATGCCCATCAGGCGTAAACTCCGCGAACACGATCTGTGCGACCTAGCCGCGGGTTGAGCCATACGCAATTTTTCATTTTCTCCCACATGGGCGTGCGCTGTCTCTCGGGCAGGTTAGCAACAAGGGCAAACAGTGGTCTCTGAGCCTTCAGCTTGCTCTACATCACGAACGGTATACGGTATATAGTACAAACCCATTGCGCGCCTTGCTCGCAGCCAGGGAACTTCCGCCTTCATGATAGCCGACGATCAACGCATCTAGCAGGTTGTCAGGCCTGTGGCGCCCAATCACCGAACGCATGTGCGCTTGTTGACCTTGTACTTGAGCACCCGCCGGTACGCCTCCGATCTCGTAACAGGAGTCGCGCCGCTTTGCGATGACGCCATCATCTCGAACGCTTTAACTAAGGAAATCATTTCGGCTGGCGTCGGATCAAGTGTATCGGACGAGCCGACCAGAGGAGTGTGACTCTTTAACTCTGCAGCTATATCGCTAAGCAGTTCACGTCTAGTTTCCAGCGCTACGAGAATGAGGCGGCGTCCTCGATAAATGAACACATCGAACGTATAGAATAAATCGCTTAGGCCGGTGCGCGCTAATGCTGGGCTGATTAAATGAAAGCGTAGATTGTTGTCTAGCGCAATGATCCCACTGGCGGCAATCCGAGCAGATGTATTACAGCCTGACGCAGAAGTTGATGGCGCTGCCCGACGACATGATTCTTTTTCCGGGACACAATTACGCACCACTCAAGTACGCCAGTATGGGCGAGCAGAAGAAAACCAACCCCTACCCTGAAATTTTCCTCGTTGAAACAGTTCTTGGCGGCGATGGGTTATCGCTAACGGCGGCCCATTAGCCCGAATTGCGTCGTCATTCGGGTAATCGAACCCACGGCCACAGGAGTGTCAATGCGGTATACTGAACAGGAATGGAGGCTCTAATCCTTCCGATCTGTAACTGCTTTTGCCTTCTCAGTTGTCCGCTGACTGTTGATTTGCTCGATCCGCTCGCGCCAGTTCACCCATAACTCTTTGTTCAGCTCGTCGAATGCCCAGTACCAAACCCATGCTGCGTTACCCCCCAGGAAAAGGCCCGCTGTATTGGCGAGCGCTATGACTGCGACCTTCAGCCAGCCATAATTCGTCACCGACTCCCACGCGAGTATAGTGTCCCGGGCGAACGCTATGATGAGTACCTGGATCAGAAGGAGACAGGAGTGCAGGAAGTGCTCGCCAGCCCATCTTAGGAGTGGCAGAGTCGTGGCTCTTCCGATTGGACCGGTTGTGGAAAGACAGATTGAGGATAATGCAGCCGTAATTCCAACCGCGGCCAATGCGAATCCGTATATCTCTGACGCGGGCTTACTAATGAAATCATGCAAGTAAACTGTTGCGACTACGATGACTAGAGGTGTAGCAAACCAAGTGCTGATCCTTGCCCATATTACAGGGAACTCTCTTCTCATCAGCGGAGACATTTTGGAGACATCGCCTAACGTGAAAAGTGAGAGAGGTAAGCTAAGTGACCGGAAATTAAGTGCCCCCGCGCGATTCGAACGCACGGTCCAAGGATTAGAAATCCGCTGCGCTCCTCTAAGCTCGGGTGTGTTGCGAGCCCCTCACAAATTCAGAATCAAGAACGAGACTTAAACCTACTTCCCCGCATACTTGTTCGTCCACAACACACCTTCTTTTGCCGACGGAGCCCTGGCGCGGTCTTTGACGATTCCCGCGCCGATGGAAAAATCCAGTACCTTTTGCCAACCCTCCTGATTCATGTCACCCCAGGCGGGCATCGCCGGGGCGATCATCGAGTAAGCCAGGTCGAAGACGCTGTCTTCCAGTTTGGATTTATCCGAGTAACGGTGTGCGCGCAGCGCGGTTTTGAACGCGGTGGGATTGCTGTGATACAGGGCGCCCGCGCGCGAGATCGCGCGCGACGCTGCGGTTGCAAGAGCGGGATTTTGCTCGGCCCAATCCGGACGCGCCATCAAGACTTCGTAAGGATAATTGGTCAGCTCGGCCACTTCGCCGAGCCCGAGCGGAAGCAGGACGTAGCCTTTGCCGCCGGCCTCGGTGATCTCGGCCGAAGGCGGCGACTGTGCGAGCGCATCGATGACATTATTCATCAGCGCCGGCGGCAGCTCCGTGCCGCCAAGATAGACAAACTTTAATTTGCTCGGATCGCCTTTCACTTTAGGCACGAGAAATTTAAATATCTGCTCCGAGACGGCGCCCGGACTGGTCGCGCCAATGGTGCCTAGCTCGGTCAATACTTTGATGCGATCGTTCAGCGGACTGCTGCGCGTCACTTTAAACTTATCCGTGATCGCTTTGCGAATGGCGATGCTGAGAGTCAGATTGCGGTTGTGCGCCTGAATCGCAATTAGCGGTGCGCCTTCGATTTGCGCCAGCACCAATCCTTCGGAGCTCGAAGCGCAGAGATGCGCCGAGCGGCCGACCACCGCGTTTTGACACGGCGCGCCACCGCCGGCGGGCGTGATCTTGACGCGAACGCCTTCTTGCTCGAAATACTTCAGTTGCTCGGCCACCCACACCGCCGAGAAAGCCATGTTCGATACGGCGGTGAGAATGTTCACTTCGCCAAGATCTTTTTGTTGCGCTTCGCTCCGGACCGAAGAGAAGGCGAGAGCGGCGAAGGTTGCAAGTGCAGTGATCGATTGAAGAACGTGTTTGTGAGTGTCTCTCATCTGCATCCTTCTCATTTCTCCTCGTGTCGCTCGATAAAGTGCGAACGTGCTACGGCTTGCCGACGTATTTGTTGGTCCAGAGCACGCCTTCCTTACTCGAAGGCGCTTGCGATAGATCCTTGACGATACCGGCGCCGGTGGCGAAGTTGATCACCTTTTGCCATCCCTCTGCGCTCATGGTGCCCCAGGGCGGCATGGCGCCGGCGACCATGTTGTATGAGAGATTGAAGACGTCGTCAGATAATTTAACGGAGAGCCGGTGACTGCGCAGAGCGGCTTTCGCTTCCTCGGGTTTGCTGCGGAAGAGCGCGCCGCCGCGCGATATCGCCCGCGACACCGCCATGGCAATTTTTGGATTCGCCTCGGCGTAATCCGGGCGTACCATGAGAACTTCGTAAGGGTAATCGGTCAATTCCGGTATTTCGCCCTTGCCCAGCGGTATCAGGACGTAGCCCTTGCCGCTTGCCTCGGTAATTTCGGCCGAAGGAGGGGAAAGCGCGTAGGCGTCGATCACGTCGTTCATCAGCGAAGCGGGGAGCTCGGCGGCTCCGATGTAAACGAACTTAAGCACGGTCGCGGTGGCGCCGGCTCTTTTCACAAGAAATTTTATGACCTGTTCGGAGGCCGCGCCAGGGCCCGTCGCGCCGATGGTGCCCAACTGCGTGAGAGCCTTGAGCCTTGCGCCGATGGGGCTTTCGCGGGTCAGGCCGAGCTTGTCGACGATCGCCTTACGCAGGGTTACGCCCAAAGTCATGGTGCGGTTGTGCGCTTGGATCGCGATCGCCGTCGCGCCCTCGACTCGTGCCAGGACGAGTCCCTCTGAAGTGGACGCGCAAAAATTCGTCGAGCGTCCGACCACCGCGTTCAAACAAACTGAACCACTCGGGGCGGGTGTGATCTTGACCCGCACGCCTTCCTGCTCGAAATATTTCAGCTGCTCGGCAACCCAGATCGCTGCGAAAGCGAAATTGGGCACGGCGGTCAACATGGACACTTCCGGCATTTCTTTCTGTTGAGCATGCGCGTGCGGAATCGCGCCGGCGCATAATGCGACGATCGTTGCCGCGATCAGCCTCCTCGGAAATTTCATCATCAGGTCTCCCTTCGTTTCAACCCTGGATTTGAACATGCTCTGTTTGCGTTTGCCAACGTAATGCTTTGCGCTCCACCGCCTCGGCAATTTTGTCCATGATAATGACCATGATCATCAGGACGATAATACCGACGAACACGTCGGCGGTTCTGAAAATGCCGGCCGACATGCGGATGAAGAAACCAACGCCTTCGGTAGCGGCGACGAATTCACCGACAATGGCGCCGATTACCGCGAACGGAATGCTCGTGCGAATGCCGGTGAAGACATAGGGAGAAATCGCCGGAAAAATGACTTTGAAGGTGAGCTTCCAGCCCTTGACGCCCATGAGACCCGCCAGGTCAACATACTCATGATCCATTTGGCGCATTCCGGTATAGGTATTAAAAAAATTGAGAAAGAACGTAAGCAGAAAAACCACGCCGACTTTAGACCACAGGCCGATGCCCAGCCAGACGATGAAGAGCGGAGCCAGCGCGGTGCGTGGGATGCCGTTGAGCGCGATAATGATTGGCTCAAAAACCTCGGCGAGCAACCGGCTGCGGCCGAAACCGTAGCCGAGGGCGATACCGGTGATAGCGCCGATCGGAAAGCCGATCGCGACTTCTAAAAAAGTCACCCAAGTGTGCTGGACTAAATCACCTGAGTAGAAACCGGTGAACAGAGACGTAAAAATACGGCTGGGGCTGCTGATTAGAAAGGGTTCGATCCATCTGCCGGACGCGAATTCCCACGCGAGGAAAAAGCCGACTACAATGCCGCTGCGGATTAGCGTTACGGTAACAGTGCGCGAAAATATCGACTTTGACGTTGCGGTTGGTTTTGGCTGGGTTGTCTCGGAGCGTTGTTGGCCGACTTGATCCGTCATGAATCTTGCTCGCTGGGGCGGCCGATATTGAGCTCGTGACGAAAGATGTTCCACAGACGCCCATAGGCATCGTCAAAACCGTCCTGTCGATGAATCTCAAAAATATTGCGCGGCCTGGCCATGTTGATTTTGATAACATCCTTGATCTTGCCGGGACGATGCGTCATCACGACGACGCGGTCGGCTAGAGCCACGGCTTCAACCAGGTCATGTGTGACAAAGACAATGGTCTGGCGTTTCTGTTCCCAAATTTTCAACAACTCATCCTGCAGCACCATACGAGTCTGCGCGTCCAATGGACCGAACGGCTCGTCCATCAAGATCACCGCCGGTTCATAAGCAAGCGCGCGTATAATCGAAGCCCGTTTGCCCATGCCGCCCGATAGCTGCGCGGGGTAGTATTTTTCAAAACCGGAAAGGCCCGCGAGCTTGATAAAATAGCTCACCTGCCGCTCTCTATCAGCCCGCGAGTACTTTTTGGGACTCAATCCGAAACCGACGTTCTCCTCGACTGTGAGCCAGGGGAAAAGCTTGCTCTCCTGGGGGACGTAGCCGACTCTGGTGTTCAGACCGCGTACTTCCTCGCCTTGGAAGAGAATACGGCCCCCGGAGACCGGTGAAAATCCGGCGATCAGCTTGAGCAAAGTGGACTTGCCGCAGCCGCTGGGGCCGACGACGGTTACAAACTCGCCGTGGCGGATGTCCAAGTCGATGTTTAGAAGCGCGCCGAGGTTTTCTTGGCTGGGTGTCTGAAAGAACTTTGAGACGTTTTCAACGTGGATGACGGTATCGGCTTGGCTGCGCGCCGATGGGAAAGGAGCCTGTGCGAGATCTGGCATGAGATTCTTGCTCACCTAGCGCGGTATTTATTCACTTGAGCCCTACTGTGTCAACGGCAGTAAGACTTTTGTAGGGGATCACTTAAGGAAGAGCGATCTAGGACGGGCTGTGGCCGTTCAAATCGCTCAAAACGTTCAACCACCTTCGCCTCGGGTTCAAATCGCTCCCCCACCTCTTCTCCCCGCGGCGCGAGCGAGGATGAAGAGGGGGTTTGAACGGAGCGACACGAAGTGGAGGGGTGGAATGATTGTAACATTTAGCTAGCGCTGCGAACGCTTGAACAGGCCTCGACCGCGCCGGTCACGGATATCCGATCAAGATTTTTAATAGTGTTATGAAACCGCGTCTTCGTGCGAAATGTTCATCATTGTGTAGGGCGAACCTACGTGGTTCGCCCTTGGAGAGCAGGCACATAGGTCTGCTGCTAGAGACGAAGTCTAGATAATTAATTATAAACTTTGATATGGTTTGGCATTACGTTGGCCGACGGTTGTCGATGATTAAAGTTTAACTGATCGGTTCGATAGGAGAACAAGGATAATGTTCGAAGGACAAACCCTAGCTTTTGATCCGAGATGGCAAGAGTACAACGCGGAGGAATGGTCGGATGCTCTGGTCGCTTCGATGAAGTTGGGTGGAGTGGAGCATATCTTCTTTGTCTCCGGTGCGGAAATCGCCTTTTACCAGGAAAGCGTCGCGAAGGCGCAGGTGCGCGGGTGGCCGACGCCGAAGTTGATTACTGTTCCGCATGAAGGAGTCGCACTGAACGCGGCGCTTGGCTGCACGATGATTTCCGGCCAGCCCTCAGTTACCGCTGCTCATGTCGATGTCGGCACGTTAAACTATGGCGCGGCTCTGCATAGCGCGTGGCGTGGCGGCTACCCGGTCTTGATGACTGCCGGTACCGGACCGCGCGCGTACCCCGGTTCCATGTTGGGTGCGCGGAACCGGCCTGTGCAATGGGTGCAAGAGCCGCGTGATCAGGGCGAGATCGTCAGGCAATACACCAAACTCGACCACCGGCTCGAGCATCAGGACAATCCTGGATTCATCGTTAGCCGAATGTTGCAAGTCGCCATGAGCGAGCCGCAGGGACCGGTCTATCTGGCGGTGCCGCGGGAGACGGCGATGTTGCAGTTGCCCAAAAAAACTCGCTTCCCGACGCGCGATGAGCTGGGTATCGCGCGGCCCGCGTGGCCGGACCACGCGGACGCGCGCCGCATAGCCGAGTGGCTCGTCAAGTCGGAAAACCCATCCATCTATGGAAGCAAGGCAGGGCGCGATCCGGCATCAGTGGCGGAATTGGTCCGGCTCGCTGAACTGCTCGCTCTCCCGGTGACGGACACCGACCGCGTGGACCGGCTGAATTTCCCAACGACGCATCCGCTTTACGGCACCGGCCCTAATTCCAAGGATGCGGATGTTCTCCTCATCATTGAGAACCCAATGCCCTTCATGCCACCGCTGGAGTCGCCGCGAGCAGAGGCGAAGATCGCTTGGATCGATGTCGACCCGGTGCAATCGCGTTACAAGACCATGGAATATCATGCGGATTTGTGGCTGGCGGTTCCGGCCGTGACCGCGCTACGCGCCATTTATGACGCGGCAACTCAGATTCTCACTCGCACGGACATGAGTCGAATCGCCGAGCGCAAGGCGCGGCTGGAAGGGCGCAAGCGCCAGATGTTGCGTGAAGCGGAAGAATTGGCGCAGCGGGCGGGCCAGCGCCGGCCGATGCACCCGCGGTGGGTCGCTTACCAGTTAGGGAAGATACTCGAGCCCAACAGCATCATTCTCGACGAGGCGCTGAGCAACTCCGGTTACGTCCAGGAGTATCACGGCCGCGCGCTGCCGAATACCTATTTCGGCGGCGGCGGTTCATCGGGCGGTTGGGGCAGCGGCGCGGCCTTTGGTGCGAAGCTGGCGAGCCCGGACAGCGACGTTGTTTTGGTGACCGGCGATGGATTTTTTATGTTCGGAACTCCGTTGCCCGCGCTCTGGAGCGCGGCTCATTATAAGGCCGCATTCCTGACCGTGATTTTCACCAACCGTTCTTACAGCACAGGAACTTCCGGGCTCAAGAGAGCCTATCCCGATGGCGTGGCTGCGGAAACCGGTAATTATGAGGGCGGGCTTCTCGATCCTGCTCCCGATTTCGGTAAACTTGGTGAGGCGGTCGGTGGTTATGGTGAAACCGTAAGCGAGCCGGAAAATCTCGCGCCGGCCTTGCGGCGGGGTCTCGACTGCGTTCGTCAGGGATCGCCAGCAATCATCTCCGCCCACTTGCCAACGGTAGTTGAAGAAATGTCTCTGTCACGAAAAGCGTGAACGAATAGAAGGATTATCAAAGTTCCGTGATCGACAGCTGTTGTCGAGGAGAAGTTCAAATGGACTACCGGACCATAGATGATATGTACGACCGGGGTACCTTGGTCAGGCTGACCGATTTGTGGACGCCTGGACTCGGGCGTTACTGCGATCGAGCCGCCGTCGTCATCGATATTGAAGTGTTGGGGTATCCGCGCACGATCAGCCGGCAAGAAAACGGTACTACCATCAGCGAGAAATACGACTGCATTTACACCGTGGCGCTCATGGCGGATGAGCAAACGTCAGCGTTTGTCCGCGCGTATGTTCCGGTCATTCGCGTAACCTCTGCGGACGTGGAACGGAGCTCGGTAGGGGAATACAATCGTGCAAGCTTCGCCGAGTGGTGCGCGAGGGAATTTTGTGGCGCAGAGCCCGAGCCGGTTTCTCATTTGTCCGCCAACGAGACGGGCCGAGTCATCGGCGGCGCAGTTTTGCCGCACACAATTCCGATGTACGAGGCGCGCCACCGCGCCAACGATCATCGCAATAAATCATTGGCTGCCATCGATCAGGTGCGCCGGCATTTGGACGAGTGCCAACCCGACGTGATTCTTTTGGCGTCGACTCACTGGATGCCGCGGGATGGCTTTTTTATCGACGACGGCGCGCAGCACGAAGACGGCTGCGACGCGTCCTATCAAGGCGTGGAACCGCAGCTTTTCAGTTTCCCGGGCGACCCGGAGCTGGCAGCGCTTATCGGCGATCTTGCGCGAAGCGCGGGATTGCCGGTCAGGCGTATTCATCGCGTCGCGCAGGAACACGCAGTTTGGGTCCCCGGCCACTTACTTTCTCAGGAGCGGCGAATACCGCTTTTGCCCTGCTCTATCTGGTGGCGCGGGCCGCGCGAAGCGCACCGACGGTTTGGCGAGATCATCGCCGAGGCGGTGCGGCAACTCGGTCGCAGAGCATTTTTCGTCGCCAGCGGTGGATTGTCGCACACGTTCGATTTTTCAAAACCGCCGGAATACGTCGTGCCGCAGGGAGAACGCTTCGATCGGCTCGCCAAAGAATGGCTCGAGAAAGGCCAACATGGCAGACTGCTCGACATGAGCGAAGACGATTTCGAAACCTGGAACCCGGAAGGGCGCGCAGGACATCTCTATATGTTGCGTGGCGCTTTAGGCAAAGATGTCAGAGGTCAATCGCTGTGCTATCAGGGGAGCAACGGGACGGGATATCTGACGATGCTCTTCCAAGTTTAATAAACGTTCCAATAGTTCCAGTCGTTTCAACCGTCCGACTAGGTCATGGGTCAAATACCCAACGCTTATGGCTTCCAGCCTTTTGCCTGCAACTCCGCCGCGACTTTTTTCGTGATCGCGAAGTTGAAAAACCTATCTAGCGGCGGCGCATCTTTAACCCCAGTACTTTTGAGCACCGCGTCCAACGCTTTGCGTTGCGAGGCCTCGGTCATGGTTCCATCCGCTGTTAAGGCGGGACGGGCGGCGTCGTAGCCTTTAGCAGCGAGATCTTCTTTGATCTTGAGACTCTGGGTCAGAGCGCCGATAGCGCCAGCGCGCCGTTCTATCGCATAGCGGAGCCCTTTCAAGGTCGCGCGAGTAAACTGCTCGACCATTTGAGGTTCACTACGCAGGAGATCCTCGCGGAGCACTATGCTCCCCGTGGGCGCGGTAACATCGGCTTTAGAAAGAGCGACGAGTTCATGCATGCCGGCTTCCTGCGCTGAAAAATTCCACGGCAGCGGCATAAGCGCTGCATCGATGAAGCCGGTGGTCAGCGCCATGAAGCGTGGAGCGCTATCGCCGGCTTGAATGAGCGTGTAGTCTCTACCAGACTCAAGACCGTAGTGACTTAACAATTCTCTCAGCAAAGTGTAACTCGCCTGATTCAGTCCGCCGACACCGAGCTTTTTGTTTCTCAAGTCTTTTATTTCGCGTATCTGCGGCCTACTGAAGAGCCAGAATAAAGGCCGTTCAAAAGTCGTAAAGAGCACGCGCAGGTTGGCGCCGCGGAGATTTGCCGTCATCGCGGCCGTCGGCACACTCGTAAATGGTACTTCCCCGGACATCAGCGCGAGATTGGCCACGGTGCCGCTCATCTGAATGAGCTCGACGTCCAAGCCTTCGTCTTTGAAAAAGCCGCGCTCTCTGGCGACGAAAAAAGCGATTTGAGTGATGTTGTAACCCGGGATCGCGATGCGGATAGGCTTCGCATTCACGCGCGTATAGGCCAAGAGCATAGCGATAATAATTCCGAGCGCGAGAACGGATGATGATTTTAGCTTCACGGCAGACTTCCTTTTACGCGGCGCCAAAAAAACGCACCGTATTGTCACAGAGAATCTTACGCTTTTGCGCCTCCGAAAGATCGTGACGTTCAAGAATTTCTTTCATCGCATCGCCACGCCCCTCATCATGGGGAAAATCGGACGAAAAAAGAATCTGATCTTCGCCGAGCAGCTCCATTTCCTGCGTCATCATGGTATCGTCGGCTTCGGCGGCGACGAAGATTCGTTCCGATTTGAAGTAATCATCGACATCGCGCGCGAGCAGTCCCTTGCTCGATGGCATGCGCCGCTTGTTGAGCACGGCATAATGCTTTAATCGCCCGGCCATATAGAAGATCCATTCGGCGCCGAATTCGAGAAAGCCGACCTTGAGATTTGGGTATCGGTCGAGCATGCCATGGCCGACGATGGCGACGAAAGCGAGATTCGCGGGCAAGGCTTTGCTGATCATGTTGGAATCTAGGATATTCTCGCACAGCTCGGCGAGAGCGGCATAGCTCGAGCCCATGTGCACGCACAGCGGCAAGCCTGAACGCGCAAACTCGTCCCAGACCGGCGCGAAGCTTGAATGGCTCAGCATACGGTTGCCGACGGTGCCGTAGACGATTGCCGCCGCCGCGCCGAGCTTTTGCATCTCTTCGATCGCTTCGCAGGCCTGGCGCGTATCGCGCATCGGCAGAAGCCCGGCCCACCTGAGTCTTGCAGATTGTGTCCCGCACTGCCGGCCCATATAGCGGTTGTAGGTGCGGTAGAGCGCAGCTTCGTAAGCCGGTTCTTCGGTGATATTGGCGTAGAGCGTGCTCGGCATTAAAAATTGCACGTCGATGCCCAATTTGTCGAGAATAGCCAGCCGCTCGGTTGGATCGGAAAGATCGAGGCAGCCGATGGGAATGGCGCCATGTGCCTTGTCGACGTTGGTTCGAGTGCCCAACTCTTCCATGACGATGCCGGGAGTATTGGCGGCGTGGGAACCAGGACCGAAAACATGCGGCTCCATCCTGCCCTCGATCAGCCAGCCGGTGTTCCAGCGGCCCAAATCTTTATCGTCGATGATCCGCACCGCTCGTGGCCGGCGCCGGATGAAATCTTCCGGCAACTCATGCCACATTGCCGGACTCATGATCGCATGCGCGTCGGCATCGTAGACTCTGAAACCGTTGATCATTGAAAGCTCCTTAAGATAATTGACTCTTGCTTATATGTCTCACCGTCAAGCTGGCGTCAATCTTTAGATGGCTTTTCGCACCTGTCATTCTTGCTTTTGCGCTGTTTGATCAGCTAACGTGGCAAGAATTCAAATCATCCGGGAGGAATCGATGAAAATTATCAGCGAAGCAATCGTCAAGAGCAACAGCGGCGAAACTTTCGAAGTCAAGAAAGGCCAAATCATTCGCGTCATCGGCGAGTCCACCGCCGATTATGTCGTATTTAATCTCCGTAACGTCAAGGAGCGCTTCGACCAAGCGAGGACCAAGGTCGATCAGGGGAAAATTTTTGTGACGACCGGGGACATGTTAATTTCGAAATTCAACAACGTCATGCAAACCATCGTCAAAGATACTTATCGCGGCACTCACGACATGGAGAAAGGCATGTGCAGCACGTCTTTCTATAAGAAATGGGGCGATGAAATTTTCAAGATCTATGGCGACGTTTGGAAAAAATTGGGAAGACAAAAAGTCGTAGCGCCGAAGCACGGCTGCTGGGAGAATCTCGCCAAGGCTTTGAAGCCGCACGGCGTGCCGATGGAGGACGTGCCAAGCCCGCTCAATATTTTTCAGACGATGGTGATCAACGCCAAGACCGGCAGCATGCGTTATTCGATGACCCGACCGCGGCCCGGCGGCGACATGATGGATCTACGTTCCGAGATGGATTGCCTGGTCGGCATCAGCGCTTGTCCGGAAGGCGGACGGGGGAAAGATTTGAAAATCGTGATTTATAAGAACTAAACATCCAATGGTTCCAAACGTTCCAGTAGTTCCAGGTGGTTTTAGGGCCGAGAACGATTGGAACATTTGGAACGGCTGGAACGATTGGAACTTGTTTCACTTATAAAATTTCTCGATAAAGCCGCTGGATTCCAGTTCTTTCAAAAAACTGATGTCGGTGAAGTCGGACGGTTTGGCTTGCGCCGCTTTGGGATTCTTAATCTTCAGTTGGTCGAGGTAGAGCTGGATGCCGGGCTCGGTGGGATAGGGAACTTTGAGCGTTAGCTTGGCGACGATTTCGTTATAAGATTCTTGCACGGACTTATCGTCTTTGATCGCGAGATATTTCTGCAAAATCTTTTGCGCGCCTTTGGGATTGGTCAAATTGTAAGCGCTGCCCTCGACGAAGGCCCTGATAAAACGACGCACCGTGTCGGGTTTTTTCTTAATGTAATCCCGAGTGGTAGCCACGCCATTTTGCTGCCATTCGACATCGAGCTTGGTGAAATCCAGCAAGGAACGCATGCCGATCTCTTTGGCTTTTAGAGTTTCCGGCGCCTGCAACAGCGTTGCTTGCAACGCGTTTGTCTGCATGGCTGCAAGGCGCGCAGGAATCGATCCGGCTTGCACGTATGTTATCTCCGTATCTTTTATGCCGAATCTATTGAGCACCGTAATTGCCGCGGCGTTATCGGCGCTGCCGATGCGGCTCACGCCGAATTTCTTGCCTCTCAGGTCTTCTACTCGTTTGATCTCATCGGTGACGAAAAGCACGTAAGGAAAGCGATTGGCTCCGCCGGCAATCAAGACGGCCCCGGATCCTTGGAGGTTGCTGGTGACCACGGCGGAGGCGCCGGCATGAACAATCGGAGTTTCCCCGGAAACCAGGGCGGTAACCGCGAGCGGCGCGCCGACCAGGAGAACCAACTCGACGTCGAGCCCCTGCTTCGCGAATAAACCGAGTTCTTTGGCAGTCCACAAGGTCGCCTGAGTCGGCGCGATCACCGTATAGGCCACCGGCAGCTTTTCTAACGTCTGCGCGTGAACCAAGCCATGATTCATCACCGGCAGAAACAGCAGGCAGACAAGCGCTGTGAATTTTCGGCAGAGTGCGATTATCATAAATCTCTCCTTTGCTGCTCGTCCATCCTGTGAGTGTGATTATCAACAGCAGCCCGACAGGAACGCGGCAGTAAATATCACATGCTTTCACACGTGTGACAAACCGAGCAGTAGAGTGCCGGGTCCGTGATCGGAACGTGAACGTAGTGATGCAGAAGGCAAAGACTCAAATCAACGCCATAAGGGACAGCGGGTGAGATCGTTACGTCGCTGCGCGCCACGGCATCAGGCGCCGATCTAAATGCTGAATCAACGCGAGCAAGGCGACGGCAAGCAACACGATCGTTAGGATGGTCGCAAACAGCGCGCTCGAATTGAACGATGCGCTAAAAGTCATCAGCATGGCGCCGAACCCGACGACAGAAAGAATCATTTCTCCGGTGACCATGCCGAGCACCGCACGGCCCATGCCGAGGCGAATGCCCGCCATAATCATCGGCATCGCAGCGGGCAGGATGATCTTTAAAAATAACTCGCTTTCGCGCGCGCCGAAGGAGCGAGCCATTTCAGTCAAGGTCGGATCGACACTGCGCACGCCAGCGGTGGTATTGATAGCGATAATCACAAAGGCGAAGAGAAAAACGATCCAAACACGGGAGTGGAGACCTAAACCGAAAGCAATCACTAGAAACGGTATAAACGAAATCATCGGCACTGCGAGCAGCGCGGTCATGTAAACGTCCAGGAACGACTCGAGTCGCCGGTAACGGCCCATCATTAGTCCGAGGGGGACTCCGAATACGACTGAGATAAAAAACCCGAGAGCCAGGGCTTGAAAGCTTACGGCAATCGCCTGGAACAGCTGCCCCGAGACCAGCAGTTCCGCCCAGACGGTCATAACCTTGGAAAGGGGCGGCAGCAGATGCGCGTTGCCCGTTCGCCCCGCGACTTCCCAAATCGCCGCGAGCGTGAAGAGCGAGATGATTCTGAGCGTGCTCGCCTTCACCAATTTATTTGCGTCCGATTTTCTTTAAAACTTTATCCAATGGCGCCGTGTCGAAGGACTGGTTGAAACTGACGGCGTTTTTTTTGAGCAGTCCCGATTCCTCGAAGAATTTGATGCTCGCGTCACCGCGCTCTTTGTCGGCGCCGCCGTTGACATCCCAAATCCTAAGCTCTTTGTAAGTCGCTGCCGTGGCTTCGACGAGCTCGGGTTTGGTTTCGGGCAGCAGCCTTAAAGCATTTTCTTTCACCGATGCCGGGCGTTCTTCGGCGTTGCGATGCGCTCTGAGAATCGCCTCGAGCACGCTTTCAACAGTTGCTGCGTTCTTCTGTAAGTAATCGCCGCGCGCGAAATACATCGAGCCGATAAGCTGGGGGAAAGTCTTGGCATAGGAGATCAAAACGTGAAACTGGCCAGGCTTGGCACTGAGGATATTTAGGACGTCGCCAATCTCCGCCGGCGTGGCGTCTAATTGGCCGCGCATCAAGGCTTCTGAGCGCACGTCAGAACCCGGGATGATCATCCAGTTTGGAGTGATCTTGTAGTGTTGCGCCATCCATTTGACCAGCGCTTCGGTCACCGTAATCGGCGCGTGGTAACCGACCCGTTTGCCGTCCAGTTGTTTTGGATCCTTGAGAGACACCGGCGTGACCAATTGCCATTCATTGCGCACCTGCTCGCCAATGATGCGAATATTCATGCCGCTCTCGACGGCCTTGATCACGGCAATGCCGGCTGCCGAGCCAATGTCGGCTTCCCCGGCAACCACTGCTTGAACGGCCAGGTCGGTTTTGGGAAAGAAGGTTGGCACCACTTCGATCCCCTGTTTTTTGAGCTGCTCCCAGGCAAGCAATGAGGGAATATCACCCATGTCGGCCGACGACGGGTATGCAAAGCGCACCTTTTTCGGTGCTTGTGCTTCGCTCCCTGAAATGAATCCGAGCATGATCACGATCAAAACCGATAATCCGCAGATTGATTTCATCATACGATTCCCTCCTAAGTTTGATTGACTATTCGATAGCGATCTCCGCCTTCCAGCCGGTTAATCTGCGGTCGAGCCACTGCACCGCCTTCATTGTCAAAAGCGCTATTAACAACACGGTGAAAATCACCGCAAAGAGCGAATCGGTGGCAAAAGATGAGCCGTATTGCATGATCATGGCGCCGATACCCGTAAGCGTGAGCAACATTTCCGCTGTTACCATACCTTTTACGGCGCGGCCCATGCCGAGCCGAAGCCCCGCCATAATTGCCGGGAGGGCGGCGGGGAGTATGATCATGAAAAAGATCTCTTTTTCTCGAGCTCCGAAGGAGCGCGCCATCTCGACGAGAACGGTGTCGACCTGTTTAACGCCGGTCATGGTGTTGATGATGATGACGAACACCGCGAAGAGAAATACGACCGCGACGCGCGATTCCACGCCCAGACCGAACCATAGAATGAGCACCGGCACGAAGGCGGTACTCGGCGCCGACATTAGAGCATTGACATAAAGATCCAAAAAATGTTCGACGGCGCGAAAACGTCCCATGAGGAGCCCGACGACAACCCCGATCAACACGGCAAGACAAAAACCGGTCACCAACGTGGTGAGGCTCATACTCAGGTTTGACAACAGTTTGCCGCTGCTCAGAAGCTTCCACCACGCCGCGCCGATTTGCGACAATGGCGGAATCAAGGTGGAATCCATTGCTCGCCCCGTAACTTCCCACAGCAGCGCCAACGAGAGAAGAGAAAAAAAGTTGGTGCCAAAGCGGCTCTTCACGGGTGGTGGTTCTCCATCGCCTTCTTGAGACTTTCCCAAATATAATTGGTCAGGTCGACGAATTTGGCATCGCGGCGCACCGCTTCGGAGACACGCGGCCGCGCCAGCGGGACATCGAGAATTTCAGCTACTTTTCCGGGACGGGGAGTCATCACCACGACCCGGTCAGAAAGATAAACCGCTTCATCCATGCTATGGGTAATGAAGATCACCGTCTTGCGTTCACGTTGCCACAGCTCCAACAATTCCTCTTGTAAGAGCTGGCGGGTTTGGGCGTCAACTGCGCCGAACGGTTCGTCCATCAGCAGGATCGACGGGTTGACTGCCAGCGCGCGGGCCAGTCCCGCGCGCTGCTGCATGCCGCCGGAGAGCTCGTGGGGATAATGATTTTCGAAATCGCTCAAACCGACGCGTTTAAGATAGTCGCGGGCGGTCTTTGTGCGAGCTTCTTTGGGCAATCGGCGCAGTTCAAGGCTGAACTCCA
Source organism: uncultured delta proteobacterium (assembly GCA_963745835.1). GTDB lineage: Bacteria > Desulfobacterota > Binatia > UBA9968 > UBA9968 > WHTF01. The sequence goes on along the minus strand of CAVUZH010000019.1, from coordinate 110,062 downwards.
CATTGGCGAGCACGGTGCGCCAGGGCAACAAAGCAAAAGCTTGAAATACGACAGCTCGGTCGGGCCCCGGTGCCGTGACCTGCTTGCCGTCAATGAGGATCTTGCCGCCATCGTACGGGATCAAGCCGTCGATCATTTTAAGCAAGGTGGTTTTGCCGCAACCGCTCGGGCCGATGATACTGATAAACTCGTTCTCGCGGATGGAGAGACTCACGTCCGCCAATGCCTTGACCTCCGTCGTGTGCTCTTTGACGGTTTTGTGAAAACTTTTTGAGACCCCCTGGATCTCAACCATGTTTCGCCTGCGGCCTTGGTTCCAATAGTTCCAAAGGTTCCATTCGTTCCAGTCGTGCAAACAGAATCAGATCGCTCTAATGATAACTTCTTGGAATGATTGAAACGGCTGGAACGTCTGGAACACCGGATCATTCCTTACCAGTAATGATCCGGTCATCGGGCCCCGGCTCGTACGGCCGCGTGTCGCGTGCAAGATCGATTCTATTCAACACCTCGTCGGGCGCTTGTGCTTCCTTGGGAAAATGGTACGGCGGCAGCGGCTTGGTCGCGTCGAAGATCAATTTGGTTTCCATGGGACCCTTTTCCATACGGTTGAAGCCGTACGCCGTAGGATTGAGATGCGAGCCGATGATGTTGGGAATGATCACCAGATCACGGTCCGCTTGAAAGCGCATAGCCAGCGCCCACAGCACTTGGGTTTCATTGAACACATCGACGTCATCGTCGACCACGATCACATGTTTGATGTTCGGATCGGTGACCAGGGCTCCGAGCGCGGCCTGTTTCGGTTCGCCTTCGGCTCTCTTTTTAACCGAGATGTAACAATGCGAGCGGGCGGCGCCGGAGATCGGCATGTTAACCCCGGTCGTGCTCGGGACGACTTCTTGAATGCGCTTGAGCAAGCTGCCCAATCTTGGCGCAGCGCCGATGATGTTGTGCTCGAAGTGGGCGCTGTGGATGCACTGATAGATCGGATTTTTGCGCATGGTAATCGCGGTGACTTCGATGTAAGGCTGCTCGCCTTCTTTATAGTAGTAATGCGGCCATTCGCCGAAGGGTCCTTCGTAGTGGCGCTTTTTCGGCGGCACGATTCCTTCGATGATGATCTCGGCGCGGGCCGGCACCATCAAGTTCACCGTCTCGGCCTTGACGACTTCCAAGGGTTCGCCCAAAAATGAGCCCGCAATCTCCAATTCCGAGCCGACGCCGGCTTGCTTGCTGACCGCGGCCATATTCAATGCAGGGTGATGCCCGATGACGAGAGCGACTTCCATGGGTTCGTTATGATCTTCGTATTCGGCGCGGACATAATTAGCGTGATTGGCGGGGTTGACCATCAGGCCGAGCTGCCTTTTGCCCTGCTTCTGGTGTCGATAGATGCCGACGTTTACTGCGCCTGTGCCGCGCTCTTTGCAGATCATCGCGGCGGCGTTGACATAGGCGCCGGCGTCGCCTTCATTGAGGGTGAGGACCGGTAAAAGATCGAGATCGGCAGCGTCGCCTTTAAGAATCACCTCTTTGCAGGGCGCGTCTCTGGCTGAAATCTCTTTGACCGGAACCGGATTGTGCTCGCGATGGGCCAGATCCTTGACCATCTGCGGCACCGATGGGGAGCCCAGCGACAATGCCAGCCGTTCATAAGTGGCGCCCAGATTGATAACCAGGGGAATCTTCGAGCCCTTGATATTTTTGAAAAAAACCAAAGGGAATTCATTTTTTCGTTCAAATTTCTCGACAATCGCGCTGGCTTCATAACGCGGATCGACTGGTTTATCGACGACCACGACATCCTTGGGGCGCTTTTCTAACAGTTCATCCAAATAACTGCGAAAATCTTTCGGCATTTTGGTCTACCTCCGACTTAGGTTTTGAATCATGACTGGCCGCAGCGACAAGGTGTCATCCGGCCGATGCACTTATGCTATGCGCGCAATCGCGCGCGCCTGTCAAGCCGAACTTTAGGCCGTTGAACCGAGGAAGACGCCCTCTTCTCGTTCGAGTTAAAACTCAAGATTTCTGATTTCCAAACCATCGTACGACGCGGGGCAAACTCCATTATGCATCGTGATCATTTTGCAGCTGTGACATCTGCTTGACAGCTCATCGGCGTTCTCTTAACAGTGGACGGGGAAGCAAGGATGCGAAAGCTGCCGATAAAGTGGGGTATTAGTCTGCCGAATCGAGGCGCATTGTTCGGGCTCACCGATATCGATGAGCTTATCGAAACGGCCAAGCGCGCCGACCAGTCGGGAGTCTTCGAATCCGTGTGGTTCGGCGATAGTCTGATTCATAAACCGCGCTTGGAAGCGATCACCATGCTTGCGGCGGTAGCGACTCACACCAAAAAAGTACGCCTCGGCACGATTTGTATGGCTTCTTTCCCCGTGCGCCATCCGGTTCTGCTCGCGATTCAATGGGCGTCGCTCGATCAGATCTCTCAGGGACGAGCGTTGCTCGGCGTCTGCATCGGCGGCGGGCATGAAGGCGAGCTCAGAGCTTTCGGTGTCAAGCGCGAAGAGCGCGTTGGACGCATGAAAGAGGGCATTCAATTGCTCCGTCAAATCTGGAGTGACAAAGAGGTCGTGCACAAGGGCAAATATTACACGCTCGAAGGCTACAACATCGTGCCGAAACCGGTGCAGAAGCCGCCGCCGATTTGGATCGCGGTCAGCCCGGAGCGTGAGCAAGCCGGCGACAAGGTCGTTGATCAAGCGATGCGCCGGGTGGGCGCGCTCGCCGATGGCTACATTACCATGGGAGTGACGCCGCAAGAGCTTGGCAAACGGTTAAGAATCATCGAGGAAACCGCCAATGAGATCGGCAAAGACTTATCAAACTTCGAAGTAGCCATTCATGGCATGGTCAACGTCAACGACGACAAACAATCAGCCTACGCCCAAGCCAAAGATTACTTCAATCATTATTACGGCCCGACTTATCCGCCGGAAAGCTTGATCAAGGTCTGGCTTGCGCACGGACCGCCGAAAGACTGCGCACGACTGATTCAAGAATGGATCGACATGGGCATCACTACGCCGGTGCTGCGATTTACCGTCAATGATCAACTTGAGCAGGTGAGAAGATTTATCGACGAAGTGCTGCCGCTGTTGCGGTTGAACTGATGGCGCGATGATTGATAGAAGAGACCAAGGCTAGAGTGTTGGAGTGTTGCGCCGGAAACTCCGGAACCCAGTAATCCAACTCCATCACCTCATCTGAATGTTAGAGGTTGTCTCATGTTCGAAGATCTTAGAAGCTTTCTAACGCACCTGGAAAGCCAGAAGCAGTTACTGCGGGTCAAAGACGAAGTCGATGTCAAGTACGAGATCGCCGCGGGGATGCGCAAGACTTCCGACATCGAAGGACCGGCGTTGCTATTTGAAAACGTAAGAGGCTATCCCGGCTGGCGCGTGTTGGGCGGACTGTTCGCAACCAGAAAACTAGTGGCCCTCGGACTCGGCGTGCCGCAAGAGCAGATGCTCGAGCGCTACATGACTCTGGAAGACAAGCACATCCCCCCTGAGATTGTTTCGAATGCTCCGTGCAAAGAGATCAAGTGGACCGGTGACCAGGTCGATTTGTCTAAGCTGCCGATCGTCACCCACGCGAGCAAGGATTGCGGTCCGTATGTCACCATCGGCGTGCAGGTCGGCAAGAATCCCGACACCGGTATACGCAATTTGTCGGTTCATCGCATGCTGGTGCTTGGCAAGGACCGGCTCTCGCTTTGGGCGCCGGCCGACCATCACTTGGGCCGCATGATTCTGATGGCCGAAGAGAAGAAGAAAGGTTTGGAAGTTGCCACCGCTGTCGGCGTCGATCCAGCCATCGTCGTCGGCTCGCAGGCGCGGGTGCCGTTCGGCATCGACGAGTTTCATGTCGCCGGCGGCTTGCGCGGCGCCGCGGTGAAGCTAACCAGATGCGAAACGATTGACGTCGAGGTGCCCGCCTTCTCCGAGGTCGTCATCGAAGGTGTGACAGTTCCAGGCGAACGGGTGGGCGACGGGCCGTATGGTGAATATCCCGGCTGCTACAGCGAAGCCAAGCAAGCGCCCGTGCTCAAAGTGACCGCGATCACGATGCGCCAGAATCCGATCTGGCAGACCGCGCTCACCGGCATGCCAGTGACGGAAAATCACACCTTGATCGAGTATGGCAACGCGGCGGTAGTTTATCGCGAAGTAAGAAAGGTCGTGCCCGAAGTGCGCGGCATTAACATGACGCCGGGAGGGACCTTCCGCCATCATGTCGTAGTGTCGATCAAAAAGCGCGCCGAGAACGAAGGGCGCAACGTTATTCTGGCGCTTCTTTCAATGGGCATCGGCCTCAAGCAGGTGATCGTTGTCGACGATGACATCGATCCCTTTGATCCGATGCAGGTAGATTGGGCGATGGCGACACGGTTCCAAGCGGACAAAGACGCGATCATCATCCCACGCATCGCTTGCTCGACGCTTGACCCGTCGTGTCCGGAATCCCGTGTCACTGCCGGGTTGGGTATCGATGCCACCGCCCCAATGAAAGATCGCTGGCGCTTTGAAAAAGTCGAAATCCCCGGTGTCGATAAAGTGAAGTATATTTAAGCGCAGAGGATCGTGACTCGCTCAAGGACGAAAAGGCGCAAAGGTTTGGAAAATTGGTAAATCCCGTTAAATTGGCACCCTTCCGTCTTGGCGGGATAAAGTCTGAACGTCCTTCCAAGACATGAGAAACTTCGACTATCTCGAACCGACGTCGATTGCTGAGGCTTGCGCCATGCTCAAGCAACATGCCGGCGAAGCCAAGGTTTTTGCCGGTGGCGCGCATGTCACGATTCTCATGAAGCAAGGCCTTTATCAGCCCAAGGCGTTGGTCAATATCAAAAAGATTTCTGAGTTAAAGGGCATTTCGTTCGACACCAAGGAAGGATTGATCATCGGCGCTCTGGTGACGCATCGTGAAATTGAAACATCCTCTCTTGTCAAAGAAAAACTTCCAGTGCTCTGCGAGGCGGAAAGAGAAGTCGCCAATATCCGTGTGCGCAACATGGGAACGGTCGGAGGCAATCTCGCTTCAGGCGAACCGCTGACCGATCTATCACAAATTTTTATTGCCCTGGACGGTAAGTTAAAAGTCGCCGGCCCATCTGGGCAGCGCACGATTCTGGTCGAGGAGCTATTCCTCGACTTTTATACGACCAGTTTGGCGGAAGACGAAATTATCACACAAGTCGTGCTCCCGCCGCCACCACCGCGTTCCGGCATCGACTACATCCGATTCTCCAGCAGTTCTGCGGTCGACAAACCTTCAGCCGGTGTAGCAGTACGAGTGACATTGGACAAAGAAGCCGTTCAAGTTGCGCGGATCGTGCTCGGCTGTGTCGGCCCGACACCGGTTAGGGCAAAAAAGGCCGAGGCCCTTGTCATCGGCAAAATTTTGAACGCTGATCTTATCAGGGAGGCGGCCGCTCTAGCGTCGCAAGAGTGCAGTCCGATCGGTGACCTGCGCGGCTCTGAAGAATACAAACGAGCGATCGTCATGACACTAGTGAGGCGGGCGGCAGACGCGGCCTACAGGAAAGCTCTCAGCGAATAATCGCCAGGAAAGACCTGAGCATTCACCACCCCAGGATGAATTTGTGACAAGTCGGTTTCAGTCGTTTCCTTTAGTCGGGAAAGGTTAGGATAGGGGTGAGTTCCGAGTGGAGATAAGCTATTCCCGTGCGCAGCGGTTTTAACAGCGCGGAAGCATAATGAATCGCAAGACGATTTCAATAAATGTTAACGGCGTCGAGCGCAGCGTCGAAGTTGAAGCGCGCACCACGCTGCTCGATCTAGTGCGCGAACAATTCGAATTGACCGGCGCCAAGCTCGGCTGCGATATCCAGGTGTGCGGCGCTTGCACGTTGCTCGTCAACGGCAAACCGGTAAGCGCGTGTTCTGTTCTGGCTGTCGACGCCGACGGTTGCGAGGTCGTGACCATCGAAGGATTGGACAGCAATGGCAAGCTCGATCCGGTCCAAGAAGCGTTCATGGAGTTTGGCGCTTTACAGTGCGGCTATTGTACGTCGGGATTCATCTTAACTGCGAAAGCTTTGCTGGAGGAATGCCCTAAGCCATCCGATGAGCAAATTCGAAATTACTTGGCCGGCAACTTTTGCCGCTGCGGCTGTTATCAGGAGATTATGCAAGCGGTCAAGAACGTGGCAAGCCTGAGCCGCGAATAAGCCCGCTTGCGGAGTTGCCGCCCTAGGCTCGCATCCTCAACTTCTGCTCGTGTACGCTGCGGTGCGATCCTGCGCTGCGCCCTTGCAATCGCCGCGTTCTTGACGACCAGGTATTCGAAAGTGCGAGCTCAGGTGGGATGATGGAAGGATCGTATTCGATGGAGACAAGCGAAATCGGTAAATCCGCGCGACGGCTCGATTATGAGAGTAAGATCTCGGGCAGGGCATTGTATCTGGCGGACATGCACATGCCCGGCATGTGCCACGGCAAAATTCTGCGCAGCCCGCTGCCTCACGCCCGTATAAAGAGAATCGACATTTCCAAGGCGGTCAAAGTTACCGGCGTTATCACGATCATCACCCGCGACGATATTCTTCATGATCACGGTATCGAACCTTATTACGGTCCGGTCTTCAAAGATCAGACCATCGTGGCTGTGGATAAAGTTCGCCATGTCGGCGATCCGGTGGCCGCCGTTGCCGCGGCGACCGTTGATGCTGCCGAAGAGGCGCTGCGCCTGATTGAAGTCGATTACGAAGAACTGCCGGCGGTGCTCGATGTGCATGAAGCGTTAAAAAGCCGCGCTGTATTAGTGCACGATTCAATCAAACTGCCGACTTCCGGTTTTGCCGACCTCGCCGAAATCAAGCCGGTGGAAGGGACCAACGTCTGCACGCATTTCAAGCTCAACCGCGGCGAGGTGGAGAAAGGGTTCGCGGAAGCGGACCGCATTTTCGAAGACACATTTACCTTACCGGCGACGCAACACTGCTTTCTGGAGACTCACGCCTGTATCGCCTCAGCGGAGGCGGGGCGCATCACGGTCTGGGCGACGACGCAGAACCCATTCGTCGTACGCACTCAGTTGGCCAGCATATTTAAAATTCCGGTGTCCAAGGTGCGGGTGATTGTGCCGTATCTGGGCGGTGGTTACGGCGGAAAAGTTTATCCCAAAGTCGAGCCGATTACAGTTGCTCTGGCGCAGAAGGCTCGCCGGCCGGTTCGGGTGGTGCTGTCGCGCGAGGAGGTCTTCTACACGATCACCAAACACGCCGCGGTGATCCGGATGAAAACCGGCGTGAAAAACGACGGCACCCTGATTGCGCGCGAATGTGAGATCCATCTCGACACCGGCGCCTATGCTGAAATCGGACCACGGGTGGCGAAGAAGTCAGGCTACACAGCGGCCGGCCCATATCGAATTCCTAACCTGAAAATAGACTCATATTCCGTTTACACCAATAAACCACCGGCGGGTGCTTTCCGTGGTTTCGGGGTTTCTCAATCGGCATGGGCCGTCGAGTCGCAAATGGATATCATGGCGGCGGCGCTAAAAATGGACCCCCTCGAGCTTCGGCTCAAGAACGGCTATGTCGATGGCGATCGATTCGTGACCGAAGAAACACTGCGCAGCGTTGGCTTAAAAGATTGCCTCCACGGAGTCGCTAAATCAATTGGCTGGGGAGCAGAACAACAGTTCAACAGTTCAACCGTTCAAGGTTCAACTGGAACAAGCCTGAAGCGCGGCAAGGGCTTGGCCTGTATGATCAAGGCGACGATCACGCCGTCGATATCGTGCGCCGCGGTAAAGCTCAACGAAGACAGCAGTCTTTCTATCTATTGCGGCACAGTCGAGATGGGCCAGGGTTCCGAGACAGTGCTGGCGCAGATCGCCGGAGAAGAATTGGGAATTCCATTGCGCCAGATTCAAGTTCTGGGCGTCGATACCGATGTCGTCCCTTATGATTTGACGACCTCGTCAAGCCGGTCAACCTTTCATATGGGCAAGGCGGTGCAATTCGCGGCGCGGGACATCCTGCGGCAGCTCAAGGAGATCGTCGTTGAAGAGTATGGCGTGCCGGCGGACCAGGTGAGCTTCGCCGATGGAAAGGTGCGCCTACCCGAGGGCTCGCTCGATTATGCTGAAATTATGTTTAAGAGATTCGGCATGCAAGGCGGCACCTTGATCGGTGAGGGCGAGTTGAAGACGTCGGTGAAAGACGAATTCGGTGAAAAGAGCACTTCGGCATTTTGGTTCCTTTCTGCCGGCGCTGCCGAAGTCGAAGTGGACATGGAGACCGGCAAATTCAAGCTGCTCAAGTACGCCACGGCGGTTGATGTCGGTAAAGCGCTCAACCCACTCGGCTGTCGCCAGCAAATGACCGGCGCGGCAATTACCGGCATAGGCCAGGCGGTGTTCGAAGAGATCGCTTATGACAATGGCCAGCTGATCAATCCCAATCTTATCGACTATGTCTTGCCGTCGCTGGCTGATATGCCCGCTTCGATCGATCCCATTGCGATTGAGATTCCGGACAAGAACGGTCCATTCGGCGCTAAAGGCATCGGCGAGAGTGCCTTGATCCCGGTGGCGCCCGCCATCGCTAACGCGATCTTCGATGCCGTCGGCGTGCGCATCAAGGATTTACCAATCAAAGCCGAAAAAGTTTATCTGGCCTTAGAGGATTTGAAAAAACAAACGTAGCTCACGGCTGCGCCGGTTAAAGAGATGACTCGCAGGTCCGGCTTATTTCCATTGGCTATCTTCGCGACGACTATGTTTGCCTGCAATTCCGAAATCCTCCAAAAACAAGCCGAGCAGATCAAACAGCAAGAGTTGGAAATCGCCCAACAACGCAAAGATCTCGAGACGATGCTGGCGAATCAACAGCTGCAAGATCAGAAGCAGCAGGACTGTAACCGCGCTTTCCGCGATTATTTCGAGAAGGCCCAGATAGCAAGCGCTGGCGATCAGGCCATCGCGCTTTATCGCGAAGGCCTGTCTCTTTGCCCCGGGGATGAGGTTGCGCATTACGAGCTGGGCAGGGCTTTGGCGGATCGCGGACGCTACCTTGAGGCTGAAAAGGAGTTCGAAGCTGCGCTCAATCTCAGGCCAGACTTTACCGATGCCAGAAGACAACTCGAATCTATCCGTAAGAAGCGGTAGCTCCACAAGCTCAAGAATAGCGAGCGGGTAGAAGTTTCACCCTCGAATTCTGCTGGTGACGCTGCAAAGCAGGCGCGTTTTCGTCGCCGTCCTATTTGGCAGCGCAGGTCACTCTATTTGACGCTTTATTGTAGGAGGTAGATCGATGCGACCAGTCGTGGGCTTTTTACTTTGCGTAACTTTATTTGCGTCTTCGGCGCACGCGGCTGATGCCAAGAAGCTAATCGACATGACTTACCCGTTCGCCGAAGATACTCTGCATTGGCCGACCGCCAAGCCTTTTCATCTTGAGAAGACCAGCGAAGGGCGAACCGCGGCGGGTTACTGGTATTCCGCGTATGAATACAGTGGGGCAGAGCACGTTGGCACGCATTTGGATGCGCCGTTTCATTTCGCCGAGGGTAAGTGGACCATCGACCAGATTCCTTTGGCGAGGACAATCGGTCCCGGTGTCATCATCGATGTGCGCAGCGCGGTCGGCGCCGATCGCGATCATCGATTAAACCTCCAAGACATTCGCGCATGGGAGAAGCGTTTCGGGCGCATTCCCAAGGAGTCAATTGTCTTGATGTACTCGGGATGGGGTAAATATTGGGGTAATCGCAAGCAGTACTTCGGCACAGATGAACCAGGCGACGTAGCCAATCTTCATTTCCCAGGATTTTCGAAAGAAGCGGCGGAGTTTCTGATAAGACAGCGCGGCGTCAAAGCCATTGGAGTTGACACCCCCAGTATCGATCACGGGCCCTCGCGCGATTTCATTGTTCATCAAATACTCGGCGGCGCCAATGTGCCGATCTTCGAGAACATTGCGGCTTTGGATCGTCTGCCGTCAAAGGGCGCAATGATCTTTGCGATCCCGATGAAAATCAAAGGGGGAAGCGGCGCGCCACTTCGAATATTCGCCCAGCTCCCCTAGGTTTGCCGCGAATTTCCAGCCGGAAAAGAGACACTATTGTGCAGTCCGCGGTTTTTGCTTTAACCCAATAAAACCACTATAGTCTGCGCGCACGAAGTTAAGGGAGGAATTGTATGACCCCGTGGAAATCGACTCTGTTCCCATGTCTTTTGCTGTGTGTTTGGCTGGGAACGGTTAACCCAGTGTCGGTTTCCCTGGCGGCCGACGTGGCGTTGCAGGTCCAGGCGACTCCGGCCATCCAGGCTCCGCCGCAAGGCAAGCTTCTGACCATCGAAGATGCAGTTCGCATCAGTCTGGAAAACCACCCTAGGATCCGGGCAGCCAAGGCAAGAATTGGCTCACAGGAAGCGATTCTGGGGCAGCAGATGTCCGCCTATTATCCGACGATCAATTTCAACAATTCCTACCGCACGACCAATGCTTCCGGAACCAGCGGGACCACTTCCAGCGCCATTGATACTTACGTCAGTCAGGCCAATCTGAATCTGACGTTGTACAACTTCGGTAAACGCGAAGGCACAGTGCAGGCCGCTCGTGAGACGGTAGATGCCACGCGCGAGGATTTTTCGAGCACGACGCAGGATATCGTTCTGAGTGTCAAACAGGCCTACTACACATATTTAGGCACACAAGCGTTGGTGAGAGTAAGTCAGGAGACGGTGCGCAACCGCGAGCTGCTGGTTCGTCAAGCTCAGGGATTTTACGAGGTTGGTACGCGCGCGCGCATCGATGTCGCTCGCGCAGAAGCCAACCTTTATACGGCGCGTGCCGAGCTCATCGGCTCTGAGAACTCGGTTAAAATTGCCTGGGTCACGTTAAGAAATGCCATGGGGTCGCCGCGCTTACCGGAGCAACCGGTCGCCCAAGACTCGCCTGAGGTCGAGCTAAGCATGAACTTGGCAGCCGCACGCACGATCGCTTTCGATAACCGCACGGAACTGCGTAGCTTTGAAGCACAAAGGCGCGCTTCGGACCAGTTGATTGCGACAGCCCGCAGAGGCCATTTGCCGGACGTCGTTTTCGACGCATTCTATGGGTATAGAAATTCCAGCGGCAGCGGTGAGAGCACGTTTCCGCTTCAATCCGCCTGGCAGGCGCAGTTGAGTCTCAATATTCCCATCTTCGACGGTTTCCGCACGACTAATCGGGTCGAGGAGACTTTACATAACTACTATAATATCAGAGCTCAAGAAGAAGAGCGGCGACAGCTGATTGCCTTGGACGTTGAGCAGAGCTACCTCAGAGTGGTAGAAACTCAGGAGCGGATTATAGCTACCGAATCAGCGACAAAGGCTGCCAAGGAAAACCTTGATTTAGCGCAAGGGCGCTATCAGGTCGGGGTGGGTTCAATTATTGAAGTAACCGATGCCGAGACTTTATACGCCGACGCCCAAACTACCTATGTTCGCGCGCTTTATGAGTACAGAATTGCCGATGCGCAGCTGGCGCGGGCTATGGGCGACAACCGCGTTGGAGTTCTTAAGCCTGGGTCTATAAGGTAGTCTATGCAAAGTTGCCTAGGAGGTTCGAGGTAATGAAGCGCACGCTCTTGCTTGTCATACTGCTCGTGGTTGTAGGCGCTTTTGCCGGCTTCCAGCAATACTCTTCATGGTCATTGAATCGATCCCAGAATAATCCGGAAATCAAAGCGCAAGAAGGCGCGGCGCAAAGTTCGTCCGGCCAAAGTCGCGCCAATAATCAGGGGCGCGGCGGCGCAGGCGGCGCCCGATCGCGCGAGGCTGTGCCGGTCCTCGTTGCCACAGCGGTTCAGAAGGCTGTTCCGGTACAACTCCGCGCCGTTGGTAACGTCGAGCCTTATACAACGGTGTCAATCAAAAGTCAGGTCACCGGCGTTCTCATGGAAGCGCATTTCAAAGAAGGGCAAGACGTAAAAAAGGGACAGCAGCTCTTTACTATCGATCCGCGTCCTTTCGAAGCCGCTCTCAGGCAGGCAGAAGCTAATATGCAGCGCGATAACGCGCAGCTCAAGAACTTGCGCGAACAAGTGCGGCGTTATGCCGAGCTGGTGGAAAAACAATACGTCTCCAGAGAACAATATGATCTGATCAAAACCAACGCGGATGCCGCCGAGGCGGTGGTGGAAGCCGATAAAGCAGCGGTAGAAAATGCCAAAGTTCAGCTCAGCTATTGCTACATTTATTCTCCTGTCGACGGCCGGGTCGGCAGCTTGCTGGTGAACGAGGGTAACCTGGTCCGGGTCAATGACGGAGCGCCGCTGGTTATCATCAATCAGATAAATCCCATTCATGTTACATTCTCGGTTCCTGAACAACATCTAAGCGACCTCAAACGTCACATGAATGCGGGACAGCTGAAGGTGGACGCGTCTTTTCAATCCGATGAAGGACGTGCCGAGCAGGGCCGGCTTGAATTCGTCGACAACGCCGTCGACCGCTCTACCGGAACTATCAAACTGAAAGCGGTGTTTGCCAATACTGAGCGACGTTTATGGCCGGGGCAGTTTATCAACGTCGCTCTGACCCTCACCACCCAGCCCGACGCCGTTGTCATTCCTTCCGAAGCGGTTCAAGTCGGACAGGATGGCCAGCATGTATTTGTCGTTCAACCGGACAAGCGGGTTGAAGTGAGACCGGTGACCTTGGGAACCACGAGTGGTGGCGAGGCGGTTATTATCAAAGGACTTGCGGCCGGGGAACAAATTGTCCGTGAGGGACAGTTTCTACTGGGACCCGGATCGCGCATCGAGATCAAAGACACCGTCGTCAGCCAAGGCAAAGAGGAAAAAAGGGAACGCAAAGCTAAGGCAAAGGCACAAGAAGGGGACCCGTCATGAACATCTCGGGACTTTTCATCCGCAGACCGGTGACGACGACCCTGGTCATGTTAGGGATTTTGATCTTTGGCATCATGGGATATAAGTCGCTGCCAGTCAGCGACCTGCCGACAGTCGATTTCCCAACCGTCACAGTCAACGCCAATCTGCCGGGCGCCAGTGCCGAGACCATGGCGTCCTCGGTTGCCACCCCGCTGGAGAAAAACTTTTCTACGATAGCCGGACTCGATTCAATGAGCTCAACAAGTTCCTTGGGTCGAACTCAGATCACGCTGCAGTTTAGCTTAGGCCGTAACATCGACGCCGCGGCGCAAGACGTACAATCGATGATCGCGCGTTCGGCGCGCGACTTGCCGCAGAATATGCCCAGCCCGCCGTCGTATCGAAAGGTCAATCCGGCCAACAACTCCATTCTTCTCCTGGCTTTAAAATCGCCCACGCTGCCTCTATCGACGGTCGATGAGTTTGCCCAAACCATCCTGGCGCAGAGAATCTCGATGATTAGCGGTGTGGCTCAAGTCGATGTCATCGGTTCGCAGAAATTCGCAGTTAGATTGCAGCTGGATCCCAATCAGCTGGCGGCGCGGCAGATCGGCATCGAGGATGTGGTGGCGGCAGTTCAACGCGGCAGCGTGGATTTGCCGGTAGGGACTTTGAACGCGCCGAATCGCGCTTACACCTTAGTCTCTGACGCGCAACTAACCAATGCGGAAGCTTTTCGCCCGATGGTGGTGACCTATCGCAACGGTGCGCCGGTGCGGGTTCAGGATCTCGGCAAGGCCGTCGACAGCGTTGAGAACACCAGAGCTGGGAGCTGGTTCAACAATGAAAGGGCGGTTATCCTGGGCGTTCAGCGACAGCCTGGGGCCAATGTCGTTGAAGTAGTCGACGCCATCAAAGCGGTGCTTCCCACTCTCCGCGCACAGATTCCACAGTCCATTGAGCTCGAGCTATTCTTCGACCGCACGCAGTCCATCCGAGAATCCGTCCACGATGTCCAGCTCACCTTGATAGGAACCGTTTTTCTGGTGGTGCTGGTGATCTTCCTGTTCCTGCGAAATATCTCAGCCACCGTCATTCCCAGCCTGGCACTGCCGATGTCTATAGCCGGTACGTTCGCAATCATGTACCTGCTCGATTTCAGCATGAACAATCTATCCTTGATGGCGCTTACCCTAGCCGTGGGCTTCGTGGTCGATGACGCGATCGTCGTGCTGGAAAACATTGTTCGTCACATGGAAGAGGGCGAGCGGCCCTACGACGCGGCGGTTAAAGGAGCCAAAGAAATTGGCTTCACGATTGTTTCCATGACGATTTCTCTGGTGGCCGCCTTTATTCCAGTGCTGTTCATGAGCGGTATGCTTGGCAGGCTCTTGCGCGAGTTCGCTGTCACCATCTGTGTAGCGATTCTTGTCTCGGGCTTCATTTCTTTAAGCCTGACTCCGATGCTGTGTAGCCGCTATCTGCGCCCGCCTTCGGAGCAGAAGCATGGCCGGCTTTACCGTTTTCTCGGGCGGTGCTTGGACGGCATGAACAGAGCGTATGAAGTGACTCTGCAGTGGGTCATGAGGCACCACGTGACGACCGTGGTATCATCATTGGTCGTCCTGCTAGCGACGATCTACATGTTCGGTCTGGTCCCCAAAGGTTTCATTCCAAGTGAAGATACCGGACAAGTGATTATCAATACTGAAGGCGCCCAAGGCGTTTCGTATGAACAAATGGTGCAGTATCAGCAAGAATTAGCTGCCATTGTCGCCGAGGATCAAAATGTCGAGTCTTTTTTTTCCAGCGTTGGGGTTGGCGGGTCGGGTCTCACGGGCAACACCGGTCGGATATTTATGAAGCTCAAGCCGCGCTCCGAACGCCCGCTTTCTGCTGATGAGTTGATTCGTGAGTTGCGGCCAAAGTTGGCGCGAGTCCCCGGTATTCGCGTATCGTTGCAGAACCCGCCGGTCATTAGAGTCGGCGGCCGGCTAAGCCGAAGTCTGTATCAATTTACGCTGCAAAGTCCCAATGCCCCTGAACTCTATCGCCATGCAGCCTCGTTTGAAGAGAAGCTCAGAGCGCTGCCGGATATGCGCGATGTAGGCAGCGACCTGCAGCTCCAAAACCCGCAGTTGCAGGTTGTGATCGACCGCGACAAGATGGCTACGATGGGGATTACGGCGCAAGGCATTTCTCCTCGACAAGTTGAAGAGGCTTTTTGGAACGCCTACGCCACGAGACAGATTACGACTATCAACACGCCAAATAATCAATATCAGGTGATCGTCGAACTAGATCCCAAATTCCAAAACGATCCGTCAGCGCTGTCGCAGCTGTATATTCGATCGACCACCGGCCAAACCGCTACAGCCCAACCGATGGTACCCTTTGGAGCGTTGGCGAGTCTTATTTATTCCGCTGGGCCGCTATCGGTAAATCATTCTGGACAGCTGCCGTCGGTAACCTTTTCGTTTAACTTAAGAGAAGGAGTTGCTTTGGGAGACGCGGTGGAGACTATCAACGGGTTGGCCCGGGAGAATTTACCTGGAACCATCAGCACCACCTTCCAAGGCACCGCCCAGGAGTTTCAATCGTCGATCAAGAGTCTCTGGCTCCTCTTGGCGCTGGCCGTGTTCGTGGTCTACTTGGTTTTGGGAATTCTCTACGAGAGCTTTATTCATCCCCTGACTATTCTTTCCGGTCTTCCTTCCGCCGGTCTTGGTGCATTGATTGCCCTCTACCTGCTGCAGATGGATCTGAGCATTTATGCTTTCGTCGGTTTGATCATGTTGATCGGTATCGTGAAAAAAAATGCCATCATGATGATCGACTTTGCTCTCGAGCGACAACGCAACGACGGCAAAAGCCCAGCCCAAGCCATCTATGAAGGGGCGTTAGTGCGCTTTCGGCCGATTATGATGACAACCATGGCCGCAATTGTTGGCGCGATACCCATCGCGATAGGCTGGGGCGCGGGCGCTGAGGCCAGACAGCCTTTGGGGATCGCTGTAGTTGGCGGTCTGCTGGTATCCCAGATCCTGACGCTCTACATAACTCCAGTCATGTATCTTTATCTCGAACGGGGCCAAACTTTTCTGGTTAGCCTTCCTGCGAGACTGCGCGGAGGTGATAAAGGTGCTCCAGCCGATGCCGCAACGGCCGCACTGGGCGCTAAACTCGGAGTGGAAAATCCAGGGCAGCGTAACCCCTGACCATTTGTAGCTCTTCAGACAAGCGCAACCGTCATAAAAAACCGTTCATTCGGTAAGCGCCCCGAGCTGGCTTTCGAACGCGCGAGGTTAATCGCCGATTCTTTGCTGCCCGCCGACCGTACTCGTGCATGGGGATGATATCCGTCCGACTTGCACAGTGGTCGAAGACTAAAGTCGGTTCTGTTTGGCGAGGGGAAACTTCGGTCGGATGCTGAAGAGAATGCCGTAACGAACGCCGCGGTTTTTTTAACCGGACAGTTGCATAAATCCCGCAGCCACAGGGTCGTTACGGCAAAAGGGGGAGCGCTTAACTCGGGTCTAGACTTGCCTACCAGCGAAACGGATTCAAGATTTTACTGACGCTCTCAACATCGTCCCGCAGGTGGTCAAATAATCCTTTGGTTTCTTCTTCGTCCGGCGTCGCCTTTTTCTGTTCAGCGGGGCTTGTTGCTCGATTCGCGGGTTGCGATTGAGTAGGTCCGCGGACGAGATTACGTGGAGCTATCCTGTCGGCAGGCTGAGGTTTTTCCGCAACGTCGGGCTTGGCATTACTAGTATTCGCATCATCCGCGCGGTTGCTTGTGGCGCTGCTCGGAAGCTCCGCTGGTGCCAGGAACAATGGCCCTTTCTCCGCGCTTACCTTCGGCTCTAATTCGACTTTCACTGGAGGAGTATTCTTAACCGCGCTTTCCGTAACCTCAGCTGGGGAAGGCGGCAATTCGAATCGGGATGGCTCGACTCCCTGTGATTTTAGCTTTTGATCTATACTACTCAAAAGTCCGCTGCTGACCGGGCTTTGTGCTGGAGCGGTTGTTTTGACCGCAGCGTTTTGAGTGGCAGCCACATCTTTGAATGCCGCCGCTGCCTCCGGGGCCGGTGGCAGTTCGGAAGTTTTACCGCTCTTCTTGAGATTCGAATCGATCGAACCCACAAGCACACCAGTGTCCATTGTTTGCGGAGGCGCCTCGTTGCTCTTCGGTAGATCCGCCACCGGCGGAGTTGAAGTTGCCTGTCCGGCGTTTTCGATACCCTTTTGCTTTAAGGATTCGTCGATGTGACCTACGAGCCCAGTGTTCTGGCTGGGCTTGCTGTTCGCATTCGAGCTTTGCTTGCCGAATGGCCAGAGCGATGCGAAAATACCGCTGGACTCTTTCTCAGCTTCTTTGCGTCTGACCAGCAGTTCCGTTGCGCTTTCTTTTGGCTCATCTTTTGGCTCATCGGATGAAGAGAAGGGATTTAACTTGTCTGCCACGCGGCGCAGCATTCCCTTTTCGGCTCCCGGTTCTTCATACACCAGGTCTTTTTTTGCTACGAGATTTAGGTCCTTCAGTTTGCTAAGGGCCGGCTCTTCTTTAGTTTCCGCCGGTAGAGCGGCGCCCGGGCGACGGTCTCGCATCAACAGCAATGCCAATGGATCTTGTTTCTCTTTATCCAGTTGCGCCAGCTGAGTTTTCGCCTCGACTGCGAATTTGGTTTCCGGATAATGCTGAATCAATGCTTCGTACGCGAGAGAAGCTCTTATGGAGTTTTTTTCTTTTCTGTAACTTTCTCCCAGGTAATAGAGACTCTTTATCGCAGTTGGCGTTCCCTTGTACTTACGGACAATTTCTTCGAAGCGATCTCTCGCGGCAGGATATTTTTCCTGCTGATGATAAAACATCGCGACGTTGAACTCGTGCTCTGAAAGGTACTGAATGCATTTGGCCAGCTTCTCTGCGGCTTCCGGCGCGTGGGGCGACTTTGGATGGCTGGTAATAACGGTTTCGAAATATCCCTTGGCGATCTCGGTATTTTTTTGGTCGCGATCGGTCGAACTGAACTGGTTCAAGTGGGCTTGTCCAAGCCTCAAGAGGACAAAAGAAATATTTTCATTGGTTGGGTGAAGGCTCTGAAACTCTTTGAATGCGGTGATCGCCTCCGGATATTGCTCGTTTAGATAGTAGGCATCGGCAACTTTCAATTCGGTCTCGGTGAGCAGTGGGCTGAACGGATGTCCCGTTTTTAGCTTTTGCAAAACGTCGATTGCGCGGGCGTATTTCTTTTCATTGAAATAGCGGCTGCCTTCGGCAAATAAAGCCTCGGCAGTCGGATCCACGGGAGCTGCGGATTTGAACCAGGGCACGGACGGCATCGAAAGCGACGAGCAACCCGATGATCCAATGACGACGGCGAGGAAAGCGAGCGGAAACTTATTTTTCATGTTTCACCTATCGAATGAGGTTTTTCCATAATATGCCCACCGGAGGCAGAGTCAAGCTTATTGTGCGGGTGCGTTCCCCTGGGCTTGCTTGTGCTGCTGGCAACAGCAACGGCTTACAACCAGCTTGGAAACACGCAACCAACAAAAATCGTCTAACATCTAACCCGCATGAACTGCGCTTCGAATATCTGAAATCATCAAGTAGTAAGCGGACACCATTCAGCGATACAAGAGACACACAAGATAGAAGGAGTGGATCCCGGCGGCAACAATTGGAAACTCCAAATCGACACGTCTTCACGTTAACACGATCGGTCAGTGCAGATTTTTGTCGAGCCTATACGAGTGGCAGTCCACAGCCATGCTGGTGAAGCAAACTGTTCCGGCCATAGCAAATCGCTCGAACATCTACGAGCTTGTCAGTTGATCGTGCGAACGCCCACTTACCGTATGTTGCCGTCGGCGCACTAGGCGCAACGCTTCGCTCAACCTGCTTCAGGTGACCCTGATTGAGCCGCTAGAATCCGAATTGATCCGTCAGATGTTCAAAGCTCCCGAATCTTCTCCTTAGTCTCGACTTTAGCGTCCAATAGGGCTCAGTTCTTATGTCAATCTAAAGACTTAGTGAATTGTGGATCGCGACGAACTCGCCGAGGTGCCTAAGCCGATGGCTCACGGCTTTGCGCTGACAGTGTCTATAGAGAAACAGCCGTTTTTACCCGGCCTTAAAAAATTTGCTTGGTTGATCTTTGAGTTGCTAACGATTTGGTGCGTTTTGATATCTTTTCTTTAGATACTGCAGCAGAACCCTCGCAGAAATTTGTTTATTCGCCTCTTTTTAGGTCTTAAGTCGTATAATCGAGTCGGCTCGGCAGTTGTTTAGCATCAAAATCATACTACTCGCGTATTGATGGGATTGGCCCATTTCAAGTACAACCTGCGGTGTGGCAGGAAGCCTTGTAGAGGCTGCTTCTTGTCCCCGAAAATTTGCAGCAAAAAGCTATAAGGAAAAAAGGAGGCAAAATGAAGAAGAGGTTTTTGGGCTTGGGAATGCTATCTGCGTTCCTTCTGGCTGCCCCGGCCCTTGCGCAAAACGTCGATCAAAAGATCCAGGCGCTTGAGCAAGAGCTGTTGCAGTTAAAAGAGCAGCAGATCGAGTTGAAGAAAGAGGCCACCGAAGCGGCAGCCGCTATGCCGAGTTTTAGTTACCGTCCGGGTAACGGTCTCAACATTGAAGCTGCGGACAAGTCCTGGTCTTTCCGACCCGACGATCGAAACTCACTTCCGCATGCTGTTCGAAGAAGGGCGCGAGCACGTCGGCCGTACCAATGGCGAGATCATGGGCCGTCGTTTCCGGCCGGGGTTCTTTTTCTGCATCAACAACTGCTTGTGGGAGCTCGAGGCAACATTCGATATGGATGGTTTCGGCACCGGTAACGCCAAGAACTCAACTGGAGACGAGGTCGGCTCCATACTGCAACGCGGCGTTGTAAACGTCCATTTGGAAAACCTTAATCCCTTCATGCCGACCGTGCAGCTTGGCATGGAAGTTTCGGGCAGCATGAGCACTGCGCGCCAGGGCTCCGGCGCCGTAGGCGCACAGGCTGAATACGACTTGCACACACGCAACAACGGTTTCAACACCGGCCGCGCTGGTCAGGGTATCATCCTGAACTGGGACGACAGGCCGCTCTTCACCGGACGGATCGGCCGTTTCCAACTCGGGATGGCTTCATTCGGCGAGAGTGATGACGGACTTGAGCAGTTTCACCGATAAGAAAGATTTCAATACTTATTTGAGCGTTCAGCCGTTTTCGCAACTGAAGAGTTTCTTTATCCAGGGTCTAACCTTCGAGATGGGCGCATGGTTCTGTAACCACGATGGCCGCGCGCTAAATAACGGGTGCGATCGTTATCGGATCCAGGATCATGGTGACGGCGGCCGCCAGACATTGTTCGACAGCGGCGCAGGGAGCATCGGCGACGGCTGGCATATCGGTCTGACCCCTGGCATCGTCTGGAATCTTGGTCCCGTCACCTTCCGCGCCATGGCCCATCGCCAGAGAAGTGAAGATGATGGCGGAACCAGAGGGCACAAGAAAGGTGACAGTTGGTTGGTCGGTTCCGACCTGTTCATATGGAGCCCCAAGGGTTTCCTAACCGGTTCTGCGAATACGGCGGGATCGATTCTTTTGGGCGGTCATTTTGAGCGAGTCGACATGGAGGTGGGATGTAACGGCAACACCGGGATTACCTGCGCTAGCATCGTGGCTGCCGGCGGTAGCGCTCAACTGAACCAGTTCCACCGCAACCGGATTCTCTTGCGGGAAGCGGACATCTGGTATTTTGTCGCGCCGCGCATGAGCATTGGCGTTAACTGGCTCTGGTACGATGCGTCGAACTTGCGCAACGGGGCCAACCAGGCGGCCCATAACCTTGACGTTTGCAAGACGCCAAACGTTACCCCTGCTACCGGTTGCAGAAACGGTAAAGGCGGCGACTGGCAGACACTGTTCCTAAACTGGCGCTATACGTTCTAAGCGCGTTTAACGCTTGCAACCAAAAGGGGAGTCAGAAATGACTCCCCTTTTTTTTGGTTTCACACTAGCTACTTCTTGCAAATTCGGAGTGACGCCGTATTATTTCGAAAACAAACCCGCGTCTGTAACGAGCGCGAGCAAGCCCAAAAGGAACAAAGTATCCATGAAAAGTTTAGTCATAGACCGAAGAAATGTTCTGTTTTCGTTTTTCACGCTGATTCTTTTGGTGGCGCTGATCGGCTGCAATCATGCGATCCCCAGATTTGGAGTCGGCGGCCGATATGAAGAGGGGCGGGATCAATTCTTTCGCGGCAAAGGCGGCGACATGGACCGGGCGGTGGAGGCTTTGGAGTACGTCGTCAGCCGTGATCCCTTATACAAGGATAGCTTGACCTACCTGGGCCGGGCTTATTATCGAAAAGGACGGTATCAGGACGCCTTTGCTATCTTGCAACGCGCAGTGGCGCTCAACAAAGACAATGAGGTCGCGTGGATTGCGCTGGGACTAACCCAAATGCGCTTGGGACAGAACGAGAAAGGAATGGATTCGCTCAAGGGCGGTATCACCTTGGCGCATAAGGTGATGGTGGAGGGATACCACAATCACAAAAATTGGGACAGCAGGGGCGTGGTCCGTGGGGCGCTGCGGCGCTCTGCCTTTCTTCTGGCTAAAGGTCCGGAGGAAAAAGACAATATCCTCCAGACCAATGACCGGCTTCTAGCACTCGTGGACGATGAGGAAAATTTTCACAAGAACGCCGGGGTGCAAAACGCTAATCAGATTTACAATTAACTTTCAGGGCTCTTCGCCGCCACCGCTGTCGCTCTCGCGGTTTCGCTCCAAGGTCTCGTCGCGTCTGGCACGATCGTTCTCGAGTTCCATTTGCTTTCCTACCCATTCACCGGCGGTGATAAGCTTAGGCCAGTCGATATCTCTCCCGGAAATCATCGCTAAGTCCGTCTGAATGGCCGAGCGGATTTCGCGCGACGGATCCCAGAACCGGCCAAACGAGGCGCCGTGGTTCTGATCCACATACTCCAACCATTGATGCACTCCACGCAGGCCACCTTCGATCTCCTTAAGACCTCTCTGGCGATCGCCCTCTCGAGCTAGCGCAAGGCCGAAATAAAGTCTGGAAAGATCTTCTTCACGATTAGCGGCAAGCGCTCGCTCAAGTGCCTCGCGCGCTTGAGGGAGCCGCCCCATATCGTAATTCACCCGGCCAACGTAACTCCAGACTCCCTGGCGTAGCGCAGTGCCGTAAACATAAGTTGGGTCCACTTCCGCAGCCCTTTGGAAATGTGCATAGGCTGCTTCGTTATTGCCGATAAGGTAAGCCTGTCTTCCTGAGTTGACCTCTCGAGCGGCTTGAAAACCGGCGCAACCCGAAAGGAGCAGAATTAGGGCGATTGAAAAGCTGGTTTTCATAATTCCTCCTGATCAACAAAGATAATCCTGCGCATCTAAAAAAACAATATGCACGTAACCAGCCGTCAGACCGCGGGGACCGCGGTCTGAGCTAAGATTGTGGTCCACAGTTAGGGCAAAAGATTTGATCATGAGGCGATATGCTGGGCGACGTGATGCCGTCAATGAGTGACCGGCTACTGGCGCGCTAGATCGCTAGGTCAACTAATATTCCGAAGTATGATCAGGGTTTTCCCCCTAAGTAGCGAATCCAAGTAGGGTCATCCACACCCGGGCAGCGATAACCGCAACCATGATGCCGTAAATCTGCCGAAGAGCTTTGGCGGAAATGTTGCCATGGACCTTTTCACCGAGTAACGCGCCGATAGTTGCTCCGATGACCACGCTGAAGGCGAGCAGTAAGGGAATCTGGCCAGTCAGAAGCTTCCCTAAAAAGCCGCTGGAGGTATTCATCATGGCGATGAACAGGCTGCTGCCGATAGCTATTCGTGTAGGCACTTTCAAGACATAGATCAGTAAGGGTACAAAAACGAAATTACCGGCACCGAGGAGGCCGATAACAGACCCTGCAGCGAGTGAACAGATAATCAGCGGTAGCAGGGTTACCATTATCTGCTCTTGCGAAAGATCCTCTCGGGCATGATCGGGTGGAGGCAGAAACATCATGCCCAATACAAGAACGGTTATGATTCCGAACAGCGCCAGCAGCAGATCTTCGGAAACCCTGCCCGATAAGACCGCTCCGGTAAATGAGCCCAACGCGGAAGCCGGACCCGCTCCTAAAACAATCCGCCGGTGCACGCGCCGGTGGCGCAAATGAGCCATACCGCCGATAATGGTGGAGAAAAATACCTGGCTAATAACCACAGCGGCGACAGTCTTTGCGTCGAGTCGGGAGAGGCCGAGCAGCGGCGGAATATAGTACAAAAGAGGAAACATCATCACGCCGCCACCGAAGCCCAACAGACCCGCAAAAAAGCCGCCCAGGACTCCCAATGCGGTTAGAGTCGAGATGAGAGAGAGGCTGATCATCCGACGGTGGTGCCGGAGATCAAAACATCGGCCAGTGTAATCAAGAAATAACCGATGCTGACGTAAGCATTAAAATCGAAGAAAGCGCGATTGATGCGCGAAAGATCGTTAGGCCTGACAATACGATGCTCCCACATCAAGATGAGAGAAACTGCCAGGCAGCCGATCCAGTAAATAATTCCCAGCTTAGCGGCAACACCTACCAGGATGAGGAAAACTATGGTGCAGACATGAAACAAGCTTGAGAGGCGCAATGCCCAAGTGACACCGAACCTAACCGGAATCGAGTGTAATCCGTGCGAGCGATCGAATTCGCGATCCTGCAGTGAATAGATGATGTCGAAGCCCGCCAGCCAAAATACCACCGCCAAACCGAGACAAAGTGGAATCACCAATTCCCGCAAATCAATTGGCCGGCCAGCCACCGCTAGCCAAGCGCCGATTGGCGCAAGCGAAAGACCGACTCCGAGGAACAGGTGTGATGTCCAGGTGAAACGTTTAGTGAGCGAGTAGAAGAAAACGACCGCCAAAGCTACAGGAGACAACACGAAACAAGTCCAATTGAGTTGGTAGGCGCCGAAGACGAAGATGATCGACGCGACGATCGTCAGAAGTCCCGCTTCCCAAGTCTTCACCGTTCCCTTCGGCAATTCCCAACTCTTGGTGCGCGGATTCAATGCGTCGAATTTACGGTCAGCCAGACGATTAAAACCCATGGCAGCGGTACGCGCGCCGACCATGGCAACCAATATCCAGACGACCGTAATCAGAGTTATCGGATGGCTTGGCCACGCAAGAACCAGTGAAGCAAACGCGAACGGCAGCGCAAAAACGGTATGAGAAAAGCGGACGAGACTTGCGTAGCTGCGAATTTTTTCGACGAGCATGGCGGTTAAAGCCTGGAAATCAGCGCGCTGCTAAGCTAAACGAGAGTCAAATTTATCGCCAATGAGCGCTGGACGTTGTGAAAGCGCATTTCAAATGCCCAGTTTTTGCCAAATCGAATCGATATAATTCTTGGTGTTTTCGTCCATGACAATGACCTCGGGCCATTCGCGCTCGAAGCCTTCACTGCGCCATTTGCGTGTTGCATCAATGCCGATCTTTGACCCGTAGCCGAGAACCGGGGCCGCATGATCCAAGACATCCACCGGACCTTCGACGACAACCGTGTCGCGTTGCGGATCGATGTGGTTTCCCGCTACCCAGGTTACCTCCGAAAGATCGTGCACGTTGACGTCGTGGTCAACGACCACCAAAATCTTGGTAAACATCATCTGACCCATGCCCCAGAGAGCGTGCATGATCTTGCGCGCATGGGCGGGGTATTCTTTCTTGATCGAGATGATCGCCAGGTTATGGAACACTCCATGCACGGGCAAATTCATGTCGACAATCTCGGGAAAAGTCAGGCGCAAAAGCGGCAGAAAGATTCTTTCGGTCGCCTTACCCATGTAGGCATCTTCCATCGGCGGTCGACCAACTATGGTCGTTGGGTAGATCGGATGTTCTTTCTGGGTGATGCAGGTGACGTGAAATACGGGGTAGTCGTCGGCCAGTGAATAAAAACCGGTATGATCTCCAAACGGCCCTTCGCGGCGCAGTGGCTCCGCCGGATCGACGTAGCCCTCAATCACGATATCCGAGTTTGCCGGTACTTCCACCTCGACGGTTACGCCTTTGACCAGTCGCACGCCTTTCCTGCGCAAGAAACCAGTAAAGAGTACCTCATCGATTTGATCCGGCAGCGGCGCTGTGGCGGCATAGATCATGGCGGGGTCCCCGCCGAGGCAGACAGCCAACTCCATGCGCCGGCTTTGCGCTTTCTGGTGCTGATAATGGCGCGCCCCTACTTTATGCAAGTGCCAGTGCATGCCGGTAGTGCGCGAATCAAAAACTTGCATCCGATAGAGACCTACGTTTCGAGTTCCTTTGCCCGGATCTTTTGAAAAAACCATCGGCAAGGTTATAAACGGTCCGGCGTCTCCCGGCCAGCAGGTGAGCACGGGCAATATGCTCAAGTCTGGTTGCCGGTGAATGATCTGCTGGCATTCGCCCTTACTCACAATTTTTGGCGGGATGCCCGCGAGTTTTACCAGTTCTGAAACGAGATGCAGCTTGTCGATGAATGACTTCGGCGGCTTGGTTTGCACCAGCTTTTGAACCTCACCCGCAACTTCCTCTATATCGTCGACCCCCAAGGCCAGAGCCATGCGTTTATGCGAGCCGAAGGCATTGATCAAAACCGGAATCTGTTTGCCGGCGACGTTCTCGAACAACAACGCGGGACCGTTATTTTTCATCACGCGATCGGCAATCTCCGTGATCTCCAACTCGGCTTTGACCGGATAGGTAATGCGCCTGAGTTCGCCTTGGCGTTCTAAAACTTGTACGAAGTCTTGCAGACTGTTATATGCCATGTGCTCCCTGATAATTCTTGAATGAAAAGCAATAACCCCACAAGCAGCCGGAAATCAAGTAAGCCAGTCGAAACTGCCGTTAAAGGCGATCCTGGTCGATGGATCACGCCCGTGACGATCGTTTTGTTGAGCTGCGCGGTTTTTTTTCCTGTTTTACAAAACGGATTCGTTGACTGGGATGATGACAATACTCTGCTGGAAAATCCATACTACCGCGGTCTGGGGTGGAAGCAGCTGCGCTGGATGTTTAGCACGTTCCATATGGGTCACTATCAGCCGCTGAGTTGGACGACTTTCGGATTGGACTATTTGATTTGGGGCACCGAGCCGTTTGGTTATCATTTAACCAGTCTCATGCTGCACGCCGCCAATGCGGTGCTTTTTTATTTTATCTGCAGACGCCTGTTTTCCACTGTCTTTTCAATAAGCGCCGAGCGCCCGGGGCTGGGCCTAAGTTTGGCCGCCGGATTCGGGGCGCTGTTATTCGCCGTCCATCCGTTGCGAGTCGAGTCGGTGGCTTGGGCCACGGAACGGCGCGATGTGCTATCCGGGCTCTTTTTCCTGGCGTGCATCGAACTCTATTTGCGCGCCCAGGAAAATCCGCACAACCAAACCCGGCGCCGGTGGTTAACGGCAGCGGTGATGGCTCATGCACTATCGTTGTTTTCCAAGGCAACCGCCATAACCCTCCCTGTCGTGCTGTTACTGTTGGATATCTATCCGCTGAAAAGATTGCCGGCAAGGTTTTCAACCTGGTTCAAGCCGGCAGGGCGAACCGTTATGCAAGAAAAATTACCCTTCCTGGGTTTGGCCGTTTTGTTCGGCCTCATCGCTCTTGCGGCACAGCAGGAGGCCGGCGCCCTAAAGCAGGATCAACAACATTTCTTTTCTTACCGCATGGCACAGGCGTTTTACGGCATCGGCTTTTATCTGTGGAAATCGGTTCTACCTGTCCGGCTCTCTCCCCTTTATGAGTTGCCGTTTGATTTCGATGCTTGGATGCCGCTGTTTCTCGTTTCAGTAGCGGCGGTGATCTTCATCACGATAGCGTTATATCTCCTCAGGCGACGATGGCCGGCGCTGCTTGCGTGTTGGGTTTACTATATCGTAGTTGTGTCACCGATGTTGGGAATAGCACAGAGCGGGCCGCAGTTAGTCGCCGATCGGTACAGCTATCTGTCTTGCCTCAGTTGGGCGGCATTGGCGGGAGGAGTCTTTTTCACAATTTGGCAGCAGGGACAACGGTGGGATCAAGGCATCCTGGGGAGAGTTAGCGCTGCCGCAGTGGCTATGGGTATCGTCGCCGGATTGGGTGTGCTGACATGGAATCAAGTAGGTGTGTGGCGCGATACCAAGACTCTGTGGCAGCATGTACTTCGCATCGCCCCCGAAACCAGCATCGCCCATTATAATCTAGCAAGGTTTCTAGCAAAACGCGGCAATCACGTTGAAGCGATCGATCATTACCGCGAGGCGCTCCGATTCAATCCAAATGACGCTGAAACTCGCAACAATTTAGGTCTTCTCCTAGCGATGCGAGGAGACATTAAGGGCTCGTTGGCCGAGCTGCAGAAAGCGATAGATTCTAATCCCAAATACTCGCAAGCCATTTTCAATATGGGGCGGATACTTGCTAGACAGGGCGATCTTCAGAACGCCAAACTGAAGTACGATGAGGCCCTGCAGCTAAATCCGCAGCAGGCCGAGATTCATTTTGGCTTGGCGACTGTTTTAGCACGCCAGGGCGATTTGGCGGCGGCTACGAAGCATTTCCGTGAGGCAACAAAGTTCAAGCAGGACTTCGCCGAAGCGCATGAAGGCCTGGGGCGCGCACTACTGTTGCAAGGCAATGGGGAGGAAGCGGTCAAACATATTGAGGAGGCGGTCCGGATAATGAAGTCGCGCACGACTCCGCGGAATCTGCCGTGACGCGGCGGGAAAAGTTTTTCCTTTTGGTCGAATGAAAAGCGGATTGTCATTCCGAGCGAGCGAAGCGACGAGGAATCTTTGCTAAACAAGCCATCACCAAAACGAAAACGATCATCGACCGATCAGAAGATCGACAAAGGGGCTCCTCCCGCATCCCTGAACCGCTCACTACATGGCACCAATCGTTTCTGGTTTGCCACTATTTTCGCTATAGCCTTTGCGCTTCGTCTTATTTACCTTTTTCAAATCGAATCCATCCCGCTCTTCTATCATCTCGCCGGCGACGCCAGGACTTACCACGAGTGGGGCCAGCGGATCGCGGCGGGGGACTGGCTGGGCGCGGGAGTTTTCTACCAAGCTCCTTTGTATCCCTATTTTCTCGGAATCTTACAATTCTTTTTCGGCGAAACTCTTTGGTTAGCACGGCTCGTACAGATTACGCTTGGGGCGCTTTCATGCTCGTTGATCTTTTTGATCGGACAACAGTTGTTCTCACGTGACGCAGGGATCATTTCGGGATTCATTCTTGCCGGCTATGGGCCGGCGCTGTTCTTCGACGGCTTGATCGAAAAAAGTATTCTTGATTTGTTCTTACTTACGGCCATTTTGTTTCTCATTTTTTGCGTCAGCGACGAAATGAAACCGGCCAAGTGGTTTGGTGTCGGTGCGGTGCTTGGTCTCTTAGCCTTGTCGCGCGAGAACGCGCTTATTTTGGTCCTGGTGGTGCCGTGCTGGATCGCGTTCTCTTCCGCAGCGCTATCGCCAACAGCGCGGCTGCGCCGGATTGGCTTGTTCTTCGCCGGCTTAGTTTTGGTCCTCCTGCCGGTCGGGCTGCGCAATCTCGCTGTGGGGGGGGAATTCAAACTGACGACCTCGCAATTGGGGCCGAACTTCTATATCGGCAACAATCCAGCCGCTGACGGAACCTACAAGTCGATCAGGGCCATGATCGGCGAGCCGCAACTCGAAGGCCCCGACGCTAAACGATTGGCCGAAAGAGAGTTGCAACGCAGTCTCTCCCCAGGTGAGGTATCCAGCCACTGGTTAGGCAAGTCGTTCGATTACGTCAAAACACAGCCGTTCGATTGGCTGCGATTGCTGGCCAAGAAGTGGGTCCTGGTATGGAACGGCCGAGAGATAGAAGATTCGGATGATTTCTACATCTATCGGCAGTGGTCATCGTTGCTTGGCGTGCTCGGTCGGCTGAACCATTTTGGAGTTCTGGCCCCTTTCGCCGCTGTTGGCCTCTTAGTTTTACTCGGACGGTGGCGTCGATTGTGGCTGCTCTACGTCATGATCCTGGCGCTTGCAGCAAGTGTCGCCGTTTTCTACGTATTTGGCCGTTATCGCTTTCCGCTGGTCCCGTTGCTGGTCCTTTTTGCCGGCGCGGGTTTGATGCAAATGATTCACTTCTATAAAGACGGACGCTGGCGTCCGCTGTTCGGAACGATCGCTGTATTCTGCGCCTGCGCAATATTCACCAACTGGCCCATGTTCGAATTTAGCGGGCCGGGTGCCGGGGGTTATAACAACCTGTCCAATGCCTATTACAAACAGGGCAAAGTCGAGGAGGCTATCCAAACAGCGCTCAAGGCCATCGAAGTAGAACCGAGCTACGGAGTCGCCCATTACAACATCGGGAACCTCTATGCTGGTCGTGGTCAATTTGCTTTAGCGCAACGACATTTCGAAGAGGCGCTGCGGATCTATCCAAACTATGCTGAGGTCCGGAGCAATCTTGGACAGCTTCTCGCCGAACGAGGTGATCTGCAGGCCGGCATCGAGCAATTTCGCAAGGCGATCGCGCTCGATCCAGCGATCTTCAGGGCGCATTTCAATCTCGGAGTCGCCCTGGCGAAGCAAGGCAACATCTATGAAGCTGATGCTCCGTTGCGAGAGGCCGCCCGGCTCAGGCCGCAATCCGCAGAGGCTCGGTTCTATCTTGGCAGCGTTTACGCGGCGCAGAATCGGTTCGATTTGGCGGCGCAGTCCTTCAAAAGCGCGCTGCAGATCGATGCAAACCTGGCCGCCGCACACGAGAGTCTTGCCCGAGTCCTATCAGCTCAGGGGAAGAGAGAAGAGGCGATGGAGCATTATCAGGAAGCGATCAGGCTGATCAGTGCCAGAAGAGGCGGACCTAAGGCTCCGTAGCAGTTCTTTGAACAGGCCTTGCTCCGCCCGATGGGTGAGTTTGAATCAGCCTCTAGCGTCCGATTTTTAACGTAAAAGATCCCGGCGGATCGATCACCTTGATGAAGGGGATCGGATCGTCATAAATCATAATCGGGATGATGGTTGCCGGCGGGTTGCTGACCAGCCCGTCCAGCCAATGGTATTTCAAAATCACTTCCTTAGCTCCGCTGCTCGAGACTTCCAGGCGATTGAGTCTGGCTATTATCTGCCCCTGTCCCTGTACAAACCAATCCAACGGCTGGTTCACCCTCATGAGATGCACGGGCCCCAGTCTTCGGTCGAGTGTGATTAATCCGGGAATCGACCGTAGCCGTTTGATCGAGGCCGGGTGAAAGGCAACTATCGCGCCGATGTTGTAGAGCCGAAAATACTTTTTGATCTCGTCGTCCGTCAAACCCTGTATATCTCGTCCCAATAATCTGCCCGAGTGAAATTCCGCGAAGTGGTGCCGATCGTTGTAGAGATTGATGGGCCCGCCGATCAGCGCGCGACCGGTCCAGTGGGGAATGAAAGAGGATAAATACATGCCGTCGTACACGAAACCGGTTTCGTCGCCTGATTCTTCAAACAGAACGCGGGCCTCGTCAGGCGTGTTTTGTTGCACCCAGCGCGCTATCTCGGCGATCTCAGGACGGATGAGAGTTCGCAGCCTAAGTTTACCTTGAGACTCGGTGTGGACGAGATTGATCAGGAAAGTGACGCTCGCGGCCAACAGCAAAGATGGAACTGTATAGGAATAGACACGCGATGCTGCTGTATTTGCCATGAGCCAATCCGCAAGCGCGTAAGCAGTGGCAATGGCCAGAAAAAGATCAAAGGGAACTTTAAAACGCATCGGCTGCCATGCCTGAAGAGCCGGAATAAGAAAACTAAAATAAGTTATCAGGAAAAGACTGATCAAACCGGCAAGGAGCAAAATTCCAAGATTTTTGTCGCCGCGGCGCAGCAGCTTCACCGTGCCTGTTGTGCCGAGAATCAGCAGCATCAAGCGAACGCCTTTCTCCCAAAAACTTTGTCGAAATGACCAGTAATTCTTCGGCGCGAAATAATCCTTCACCAACGTTAGTGGGTCGGCGCTCACGAACAGCGCCAGCTGCTCGACAATAGTTCCGGAAATATCATCGCCCCGATGGATGAAGGCGGGCATTATCCAGACCAGGTTCAACGCGAGTGAAATCGTTGCTGCGCCGACGGTTGATAGTACCAGGTAGCGCTGGATCAGCCTGGGCCGCGCGATTAACAAGGCGGCAATGCAAGGCAGAAAAATGATCAGAGACTGAACGTGGAGCGGTAGGATGGCGATGGCAAATAGCATCCAGGCAAGGTGGACAGGCCAGGATGTTTGCTGGTTCGCTAAACGGTAAAACAGCGAAACTCCCAGGATCGTGGCATAAGCAGCGGTCGGATAACCGATCATGCCGTAAAAAAACATTTCTCGAGGCAGTGAATTCCACCAATAAATCGTTCCAAGAAGCGCCGCCGCCACGGCCGCGGTATTTCTGATTTGTTCGCCCGCGAACAGATTGCGCGCGCTGAAATACATCAGCCATGGAATCGCCGCCATTGCGATAAACGCCGAGATCTTGAACCACTGGATCGGCGTTAAAGCAATTAAGGACAAAGCGAGCGCAAGGAACTCGAACAGCTTGATGCTCAGATCTTGGATGGTGTTGGACGGGTAGCCCGCCATAAACAGGGGATTATACCCCCAGGATGATCTGTCCTGTTGCCAAAAGGTCTCCAACGATTTGAGATGATGAAAATGCAGACCCCAGTCCTGTTCGATGATTGGATCAGGATTGTATAGGCCGGGAAGAACATCGAAGAGAGACAACAATCCAAACGCATGAAGCGAGAAGATGGCGAGGATCAGAACGACTGGGCGTTCAAATAGCCGCGGGTTAGGCCCGGTGAGCAATTCAGCTAGCGGCGCCGTGGCGCCTGGGCCGGAAGGGCGGTTCGTTTGTCGTCGAGAAGTTTTCCGGGTTTTTTGTTTAGGTGGCACGTACGGGGTCTATACTAGCGGAAATTGTCTGGAGAAAACAAAGCTGGCCAGGGTATGACCATTGGGCTTCAGTGAATTAATCTGCAAGTACAATCTGTAGAACGCCGGGTGTTCATTATCGATCACCGAGGCTGGACGTTTGGCCACAGGGTCATCTCGCCACACCGCCTAACGACTTCACGTCGCTGTTGCCGCCGGCTTAGCTCAGCGTGGGACGGTGCTCGTGCACCCCTTCGCTGTGTGAATCCGAACAGCCTCTCTGGCTTAATCCGGCGCTCTGTCAGCGTCCTTCTTAAGCGATCATTTGCATCCCAAGATCAAGTTTGTCAGAAGAGACGGATGCTTAGTGTCGCTCTCGTGCTCGGATTGTTAACCGCCTTGGCCAATATCTTGGGCAGCGCTCTTGCGGTGCTCCAGCGCGAGCCCTCGCGCCGCTTTACCGCGGCGGCGCTTGGTTTAAGTGGTGGATTTATTCTGGCAGCGGCGCTGCTCGAGATGCTGCCGGAAAGCTTATCCCGGGGACCGTCGATGCCGGGCTATGTGGCGGTGGGCTACCTCTCGCTGTTCTTGATCGAACAATTTACCAACGTTCACCTGCATAGTTTGCCTGAAGATGAACACCCTGTGCCTCTTCCGGTCGCCGCCGGATTCGCATCCCTTGTCGCATTCAACGTTCATGACTTTATCGATGGACTGGCTATCGGAGCGGGCATGATCGCCAAAACCGATTTGGGAATACTAATATTTCTCTCGGTATTACTGCACGAAATTCCTGCGGGCTTTGTGATCGCCGCGATCATGCGTGCAGCGGGATGGAGCCGCTGGTCCGCTATGGTTGCCGGTGGCAGCTTAGGGGTTGTCACCATCATTGGTGTCGTTCTGCCATTTTGGGCCTGGGAACTTAAACCGTTTTTTGCCGATGTCCTCTTGGCATTCGCGGCCGGAAACTTTATCTATGTGGGTGCGACTCTGCTCGTCCCGCTCTCCGAATCGGGTAAATCGCGCTGGATCACTCTCCTGGTGGTGCTCGGGTTTGCCATTTTCTACGTTTCGAGCCGGCTCGTTGACTCCTTTTTCTAAGTCCCGGTAGATTCTTCTGAGGAAATCAAAGGGGGATGTTATGTTTGTAAAATTATTGTGCGCAACCATTTTACTGAGCTTGTCGGCGGCTTGTTCGATGTCGACCCAGCCGGCATCTCAAGCGACTGCCGAACTCAAGGATAAGGACGGCAAGACGGTCGGAATGGCCACGTTTCGCGAGATCGGGAGCGGAGTCACAGTCAACCTTGATGTCAAGGGACTCACTCCGGGTTTGCACGCGGTTCATGTTCACGCGGTCGGTAAATGCGAGGCGCCGGCCTTTACCAGCGCCGGCGGCCATTTCAATCCGGCGCAAAAAAAACACGGTCACAAAAGTGCCGAGGGCGCTCATGCAGGGGATCTACCCAATATGCTTGTTGCCAAGGATGGCACGGGCCGTTTTGAGGCTTTCACCGATGGCATGACGCTTAAACCCGGCGCGACATCGGTTTTTGACAAAGACGGCAGCGCGTTGGTGATTCATGTCGGCGTCGACGATTACGTCTCCGATCCTACCGGCAATGCCGGCGACAGAGCCGCATGCGGGATCATTACAATGGGTCAATCCAGAATGTAGCGCTCCACCCTACTAGAGGTAATGGAGCCTTACCTCGCCCCCCGCGAGGCTGTGCTCCGCTTGCCGGATGCGTTCGGCGGTTCCAAGATCCTGCCAAAATCCGTCAAAGCAAAAACCATAGAGAGGTTGCCCGGCGGCCAGCATCCGCGGGTAAGTCTGCCGGGTCGTGCTGAATTTATGTGCTCCCGTTTCCGAGTCCATATAGTCGAAGACCTTCGGCTCGAGGACCTGTACACCGGTGAACATTAATTTGCGAATTGGCCCGGGTGACTGCGTCGGCATTCTTGTTTCGAGAAATCGGCAGATTCGATCTCGCTCGTCGATGTCCATCGAGCCGTATCTGTCCGCATCCCGATCAGGCCGCAAAACCAACGTTGCCGCGGCTCGTTGCTTTTGGTGAAATTCTAGCAACTCGTCGAGATGCAAATCGATCAAGACATCGGTGTTGATGACGATGAAAGCCTCGTTTTGCAAAAATGGCTTGGCTTTGAGCAGACCGCCCCCGGTATCCAACAGCTCCGGCTCGATGGAATAACTGATTTGTAGTCCAAGTTGACTGCCGTCGGCCAGCCGGTTCTCGATCTGCTCGCCATGATGATGCAGGTTGATGACGACATCGCGAATGCCATAGTGTCGTAATAGCAGCAGCGAATACTCGATCATGGGCCGGCCGCCGACCGGCACCAGAGCTTTGGGCTGGGTATCGGTCAGCGGCCTCAGGCGTGTTCCTTGCCCGGCGGCCAAAACCATCGCCTTCATCGCATCTCCTCGTAGTGCTCAGCCAGGATCGGGATGATCGGTTCGAGCTGCGGTAAGCGCGCCAAATTGCGTTTCAATCGACGGACCGTAGGCGGGATGAATTTCCGGTATCCCGGTTTACCCTTTACCAGATCGAGATAATAAAACCGGCCGACTACCTTAAAATCGCGCTGAATCGCCGAGAGCAGATAGATCTCACGAAAATCGTCACCGTCTACAGCGCGATTTTCGAGACCGCCGCGCTGGCGTAAATAATAGCTCATAAGATGATCTTCGATATGGGGTCTAATCACACTGTCGGTGATCCGATCATTCAGCAGCGAGGCCAAGTCGTACTGCGGCGGCGCGAGCAAGGCGTCTTGGAAATCTATTACTGCCACAGCTTCGTCGTGAATCATCAGATTCCAGCTGTGATAGTCGCGGTGGTTTAGACAACTGGGATAGCGGTCCAAGCGATGGGCTATGTCCGAGAATATTCTTCGCAGCGTCTCGATTACCGTTCCGGCCACCCGGGCGCCGGGCCGCTTCTCTAATCCGTATTCGAGGAAATGTTCGAACTCCCACATGTAAAGCCGGAAATCGAATCGCTGCTGAAATGCAACGCAGTCTTCGTCCCGGGCCGCTGTGCCCCGGATTTGTAGAATCAAAAGCTCGTCGATGGCTTTTTCGTACCAGCTAAGGACCTCTTCTTCGGGCAGGCCTTGGACGCGGTCCCATAACGCTGTATCGCCTAAATCTTCCAGCAGAAGAATGCCGTCGTTTTGCCAATGAGCGTAAAGCTTGGGCACCCGAACACCGATTCCGCTGAAAAATCGGTGCATATTGAGGAAGGGCAATTCTTTAGGAGCTTGCTTGAAAACGGCTAGCTCTTCACTGGAGAGGGGCAGAGCACTGCCAGCCGGGAGCTCCATGATGATCACTGATTTTGGCGCTTCGGAGGATTTTATGACAGCGCGGAAGTAGCGCCGGCTCGAGGCATCCCCCGCGAGCGGTATTAGAGAAGAGATAGCCGTGTTCCCGCCGAAGACGGCGACGATCTTATCCGCGAAGATTTCCTGGTGATTCATAAAATAAACGTTCGACTCTATGCCTGCCAGCGCCGCCGGCCGTTAAACCTCTCAGCTACCGCCGAAACCTATGGTGATCTTGCCGGCCTCGACGATTACAGGTATTTGGCGGCGGCCATTGGAGTGTTTCAGCATACGCGCCAGACCGGCGTCATCTTCGAGCACGTTGATGTATTCGAACGGAATTTTTCGACGGGAGAAATCCTCACGGGCTCCCGAAGTATAGGGTCAAAGATCTTGGCCGAAGATAAGGACTGGTTCGCTGCTCATCGAATTTGCTCCCTTATTGGAATTGATAACCAGATGTTACTATGAAAGACGGATAAATTCCGCATATTTTCAAAGGCAGCGCAAATTTGAAATAAATTTATGTCGTGTGTTAGTTGAGGGGTACTTTATGCCCGGCACTCTGTACATCGTCGCAACGCCGATAGGTAATCTCGAAGACATCACGCTACGGGCAATCCGAATTCTGAAGGGCGCCGATATCATTGCCGCCGAAGACACCCGGCACACACAAACCCTACTGCGGCACTTCACCATCAACACGCGTTTAACCAGTTATCACGAGCACAATGAACGAGCCAAGACGGCCCAATTGGTCGCTCGCCTCGAGCGCGGCGAAAGCATCGCCCTAGTCTCGGACGCGGGCACACCGGCGATCGCCGATCCCGGCTACCGCTTAGTTGTCGAAGCCACTCGCATGGGCATTCCCGTTGTACCGATTCCGGGTCCGTCGGCATTGATCGCGGCTCTCAGCGCCAGCGGTCTGCCCACCGACGGATTCAGTTTCAGGGGATTTCTACCGGCACGAAAACGGGAGAGGAGGTCGAAGCTGCAAGAGCTTCGTGTCGACCGCTATAGCCTGGTCGTCTACGAGACGCCGCACCGACTCAAGGAATCGCTCGATGACATTCGTGAAATTCTTGGCGACCGCCGCATGGTCCTGGCGCGCGAGGTTACCAAGATTCATGAGGAGTTTCTCCGCGGCCGCATCAGCGAAGTGATCGGAGAAGTCGGTGGGCGAGAGATTCGCGGAGAAGTAACGCTCATCATTGAAGGCTGCTCCGACCTGCATGCTCCTTCCGAAGGGGCACTGCGCGAGGAAATTACGAAACTCCTAGCCGACGGGCTGCGGGTGAAAGAGGTCGCCGAAGTGCTCGGCGAGAAATACGGATATTCTAAACGCCAGATCTACGGCTTAGCTATGGATCAGGACAGGAACGTTAAGTCTTGACCTTGTACTCTTCTAATTTTCGATACAGGGTCGTCCGATCTACGCCCAGTATCCGAGCCGCTTCGGCTTTATTCCCATACGTGCTCTCGATGACCCGCAAAATATATTCTCTTTCCAGATCTCTAAGGGTGTATCCGTTTGCCACAGCGGCCGCGAGCGGCACAGAACTTCCATCAGTAACCTGCGACTGCAACGGCAAATCTTTCAAGCCGATGCTGATCTCTTTGCCAAGCAGCACCGCTCGCTCGATGGTGTGCTCCAACTCCCGCACATTCCCCGGCCAGCGATAATTCATCAACGCAGCCAGCGCCTCCTGGTCGATGGAGTCTATCTCTCGTTTCGCCTGAGGCGCAAATTTGTGCAAGAAGTGCTCTGCGAGAAGCGGAATATCCTCCGACCGCTCGCGTAGCGGCGGCAATTCGATGCGAATAACATTCAGCCGGTAATAGAGGTCCTGCCGGAACCGGCCTTGTTCGACCAAATGTTCAAGATCGAGGTTGCAGGCTGAAACAATGCGTGTGTCGACTTTTTCCGACTGATTGGCTCCCAACGGCCTCACTTCCTTATCTTCGATGACGCGTAACAGCTTGGCCTGCAGGTTGATCGGAATCTCGCTGATTTCATCGAGAAAAAGGATGCCGCCGCTGGCTTCCTGGAAGAGTCCGCGCCGGTCTTTGCGCGCATCGGTGAACGTGCCGCGCAAATAGCCAAAGAGCTCGCTCTCAAGCAGGGTCTCCGGGACGGCAGCGCAGTTGAGCGGTATAAAGGGCCCTTGGGCGCGCCAGCTATGATGGTGAATCGCGCGCGCGACCATTTCCTTGCCGGTGCCGCTTTCACCGAGGATGAGCACATTGGCGGCAAGATCGCTGGTTTGCCGGACGATTGAGAAAACTTCCCGCATCTTCTCGCTCTTGCCGATGATGTTCTCAAAACTATTGCGCTCCAGTATCTCACTGCGAAGCCGCTGCACTTCTTCACAGAGCCGGCGCTGCTGCAGCCCGCGGCTCACATGTAAAATCATTTCGTCGGTGCGAAACGGTTTAGTCACATAATGAAAGGCGCCCGCTTTCATTGCCTCGACTGCGCTTTCAATGCTGCCGAAGGCCGTGATCAAAAGAATTACCGCGTCGGGATCGATCCCTTTAACCTCTTTAACCAGTTCCGTGCCGCGCATTCGTGGCATCATCAAATCGGTGATCATCAAGTCGCAACCGTTTGCGCGAAACTTCTCCAGCGCGGATCGGCCGTCATGCACTGCTTCAACGAGATGGCCTTCTTCGGCCAGCACATCGACGAGCAGCTGGCACATCTGCCGATCATCATCGACAATCAGGATCCGGCCGCGCGTAGCGGCGTGTAGTTTAGAGTCGGGTGCCATTTTCCAGATTGCCCTGAATCAGCGCTGCTTTCTGTCGTCCTTGAGGCAGATGGATGAGGAAGCGAGTAAACTTTCCAGGTTCGCTTTCTACGGTAATCTCGCCGCCATGCTCTTTAATGATGCCGTAGGTTACCGCCAGCCCGAGTCCGGCTCCTTCGCCGACATCCTTGGTAGTAAAAAAAGGATCGAACACATGATCAATGATTTCGGGCGCGATACCGATCCCGTTATCTTCAAAGACAATTCGAACGCCGCCTTGTCCGTTCATAGAGGGCGCGGATGAGGCGCGAACTTTGATCGCTCCCTCGGGGCCAAGCGCGTGGAGAGAATTGGCGAACAAATTGATGAACACTTGTTGGAGCAGATCCGGATCGGCTTGAATGAGCAACGGCTTCGGCGCGACATGGATCTCAACCTTAAGGCTCTTGTCGAATAGTTGGTGTTCCAGAAGATAACGCACATGGTTGATCAACTCCGATAGGTCGACCGATCGAAACATCGGTTCCCGACGGCGGGAAAACTCCAGCAGTTGACGCACGATGGCGGTGATGCGGTCGCTTTGCGAGCGGATCACCTCGAGGTTGCCGGCGAGTTCTTCGCTGCTGCGCGGCCGGCGCAACAGGTATTCAGCTCTGCCGCGAACGATGCTCAATGGCGTGCCGATCTCATGGGCAAGACCCGCGGCCAAGTGGCCTACGGATGCCAAGCGTTCAGAGTGGCGCAGATCTCTTTCTAGCTTTAGCTTTTGTTGCTGCTCTTCCAAGAATTTGGAATAACTCCGATTGAGTTCTTCCGACATGGTGTTGAACTCTCCAGCCAGCGCGGCAATTTCGTCCCGACCTTTGATTTCGATGCGCTGCTCCCAACGACCGCGGCCGATCTCCCGAACGCGTTGCACCAGCTGATTGATGGGCAGGGTGATATTGCGGCGTACGATGATCAGAATGAGAACAGACAAAAGAATGACCAGTGCGGCGCTGGTTCCGATGATTCGCTGACGTCGCGCTTCGATGTTGCTGATCAACTGAGATCCTTGACGCGCTAAGACAAAGGCGCCGGCAATCTGGCCATCACTCGCGCTAAACGGCTCGATACGGTAGTAGACCAAAATGCCACTTTCGCGCACATAACCCTCTACCCCGTTGGGTTCCCTGAGAGCTGGTCGCGGATCCAGTTCCAGAATGGCAGCAGGGTGCAGTTCGGCAAAATCGTCAGGATACCTAAGCGAGGATGAGACCGCTACGCGCTCGGCATCCGCGTTATAGACAATCAGGCCGTGGATGTTTCCTCGTGGTCCTACCGTATTGGCGAATTCCTGAGTCGCATTAAGGTTGTGACCATCGGCATACAGATCCCGGAGAACAGCGTGAATGGCTCGGGAGAAACCGCGCATGCCGACCCGCATTTCTCTCATAGCGTTTTCTCGATCCTGCTGAATACTCAGGTAGCCATGAACAGTCATCGTCACCATGATGATTACGACCAATGAGACGATCAATTTGGTTCCCAGTTTCATGTGCGCAGTTTTGCAGTCATCGAAGGAGCAAGGCCTATACCGCGTTCATCGCTAATCGCAATAGCGTTAAAAATCAAAGTCTCGGCATATTCGCATAAAAATATCGACGAACTCTGTGGCAACTTACGACAGCGTGTGGTTTTTCACAATCATTGAAATTTCTCGCGGTTATTCAGGCAATTGAGACTATTCCAGGGGCGCACAGGCTCTTAGCGCGTTGCATATTACAACGGAAAGAATTGCCGAGCCCGGCGCAAAGCCACTGAACATTCGCGTTTATTCCAAGAACATCAGCCGAGGTTCGCGGGCACGTCGCTTGCGTCTACTGCCGAATACCAATCGCCTATTCGGGACTCCGCAAACTTTTAGATTCGAAAATTTAGAAAGGAGGAGCTGACATGAAAAAATTGCTTTTTGCATTGTTGTTGGGAGTGACCGTCGTGAGTTCGATCGTCGATCTGGCCACGCCCGTGAGCGCCCAAGACGAAGATCCCAAACCCAAGAAGCCCGAAGGGGACTGATCCGCAGAAGTTGATCTCAGCTTGCAACAAGGGGGCTTTGTGCCCCCTTGTTGTTTACGACGAGCTTCGTGAGAGCTGCTGGTCGGTTATCTTATTCGAAATTCATTAAACTCTCCTCGAAAGCCGTGCCGCTGCAAATCCACTTCATCGACTCGAGCTCCTGGCGGTCCCTGGCGGCACCAGGCGATGAGTTCTTCGATGCTTTCCGATCGCCCTTCGGCCACCAGCTCCACTGAACCATCGTGGCGATTCATGACCCAGCCGGTCAGGCTCAAGTGCCGCGCCTGTTGCGCTGTGGAGGCACGAAAATAGACACCCTGCACTCGACCTTTCACAATCAACCGAATACGCGCATGGGACGGAATGGTTGGCATTGCTGCCGGTTTTCTAACGCAGCCACCGTTCTGGCGCAAGCCGTTTGACTCAGCGATTACGGCCGCAAAATTATTTGACAACCGCCCCGCAGTTTCGATAGGCTTTCGCCGGTTCTAAGGGTTTACCGAAGAGCCCGTGCCGTGGTCCTCCAGACCGATTTAGGCCCTGCCCTTTGGCGACTCGATCCGCGCAAATGCGCACTCGTGAATCAAAAAGGAGGGTCTGATGGGAGCCAAATTGTATGTCGGCAACCTGCCGTATTCGGTGACCGAAGAGAGATTGCAGCAGCATTTTGCGCAGCACGGCTCGGTGATCAGCGCTCGTATCGTTACCGATAAGTTCACGGGCCGTTCCAAAGGGTTTGGCTTTGTCGAGATGAGTTCCGATGCTGAAGCCGAGCGCGCCATTAACGCTCTGAACGGAACCGATTTCGAAGGACGTAACGTGGTCGTCAGCGAGGCTCGTCCGCAGGCGCCGCGAGAGTCTGGGTTCGGTGGCGGCGGAGGTGCCGGCAGACCCCGTCGGGATCGTTACTAATCAGGTTATCAGGAGCTTTAGCAGCTCTTGCTCATCGATGATTCGGACGCCGAGCTCTCGAGCCTTCTTGAGTTTGGAGCCCGGCTCCGAACCAGCGACAACATAGTTGCTATTGCGGCTGACGGCGCTGCTCACCCTGCCGCCCAGGGCTTCGATACGGCGCTGCGCTTCCACCCTCGACATGGTCTCGAGACCACCGGTGAGGACGAACGTCGAACCGGAAAGAGCGCCTCGTTTGATACTCTCCGCCTTGAAGCGAATGCCGGCCTCTAAAAGTTTAACGATCACTTGACGGTTTTCGTCTTGGGAGAAAAACCGCGCGATACTTTTGGCTACCTCCGGGCCGATCTCGCGCACCTCCATCAATTTCTCCTCCCCTGCATTCATAATCGTATTCAGGTCGCCGAAGTGCTCGGTCAAGAGTTTCGCGGTGGCTTCGCCAACGTGCCGAATGCCCAGAGCGGTCAAAAAACGAGTGAGAGTCGAATCCTTGCTGCGTTGCAAAGCAGCGAGCAGGTTTTGCGCCGATTTTTTCGCCATGCGATCCATGCTCGCCAATTGCTCTTCTGTCAGGCTATAAAGATCGCCGAGATCTTTGACCGCGCCCCGTTCGACCAGTTGATCGATTAGCTTGTCACCAAGTCCCTCGATATCCATAGCGTTGCGCGAACCGAAAAATTTTACACTTTCCTTGAGCTGCGCCGGACACGAAATACCGATGCAGCGGTAAGCCGCCTCGCCTTCCTCGCGGTAAACTGCCGCGCCGCATACCGGACAGTGCTCGGGCATGCAAAAATGTTTCTCTTGCCCGGTTCTTTTCTCGGTGATCACTTTCACCACGTAAGGAATGACGTCGCCGGCGCGCTCGACCAACACGGTGTCGCCGATGCGAATGTCTTTGCGGTTAATTTCATCCATGTTGTGCAAAGATGCGCTTTTCACCATGACGCCACCGATGGCGACGGGTTCCAGGCTGGCGACCGGAGTCAACGTGCCGGTGCGGCCGACCTGGGGTTGGATGTCGAGGATGCGGGTTGTCGCCTGGCGCGGTTTGAATTTATAGGCAATCGCCCAGCGCGGCGAGCGAGCGATTTCGCCGAGCCGGCGTTGCAGCTCTTGAAGATTGACTTTGACTACCAAGCCGTCGATCTCGTACGGAAGTTCATCACGCCGGCTCTCCATGTCGTCGCGAAATTTCAGAATATCGTCAATGCCGCGGCAGAGACGCGCAAACGGCACCGGCTTTAAGCCCCACTCCTGAATCGCCGCGCGAAACTCACTGTGACTCGCCAAGCTGGTTCCGGCGACGACCCCCGTCCCATGAAAAAAGACATCCAGAGGCCTCTTCGCGGTCAATGTCGAATCGAGTTGCTTCAACGAGCCGGCGGCGGCATTACGCGGATTGGCGAAGACCGGTTGTCCCGCTTCCTCGCGTTCACGATTCATTCTCTGGAAGGCCGCGCGCGAAAGGAAAACCTCGCCGCGGACTTCAAGCCGCTCTGGCGCGGGGCCGGTTCCGCCGCGCAACACCAGCGGGATCGAGCGGATGGTTTTGAGATTGAGCGTGATATCCTCGCCGTTGATGCCATCGCCGCGAGTTGAGCCAACAGTGAACCGGCCGTCAACATAGACCAGCTCCACGGCAACACCGTCGATTTTGGGCTCGACCAAGTATTCGATCGGTTCCGTTGACCTTAGAAACCTGGCTATTCGTTCTTCGAACTCTGTGAGATCTTTTTGATCGTTGGCATTGCTGAGCGACAACATCGGCAAGCTATGCCGGACCGTCCTGAACTTGTCCAAAGGCGGCGCGCCGATTTTTTGAGTTGGTGAATTCGGCGCAGCAAATTGTGGATGAGCCGCTTCGAGTTCGATCAGGCGGTGGAATAGCCGGTCGTACTCGGCATCACTGATCAACGGATTGTCGAGCACATGGTAGTGATAGTTGTGCTTCTCAAGCTGTTGGCGCAGCGCGATAATCTCGTTCTCGGCCGCACTTTCAAGATTTTTTGCCATAGAATCAACTAATTAAACTTCACTCGCTGAATTAATCAGAATTAGCATAGTTGGCGCGCTGAATGAAGCTTGCTGGAGCGTCGTTCATTGACCGACTCTGGTGAGTATGTTAACCAAGTCGATGATGAGAACACGGTTTTACGGGAGCGTTGTCGGAATTTTGATCTTGTCCGGTTGCGCCTTCCGCAGTCCCGTGATCAAAGCTCCCGC
Source organism: uncultured delta proteobacterium (assembly GCA_963745835.1). Classification (GTDB taxonomy): domain Bacteria; phylum Desulfobacterota; class Binatia; order UBA9968; family UBA9968; genus WHTF01. The sequence continues at coordinate 66,936 of CAVUZH010000019.1, read as the reverse complement.
CAACGGGCTGTTCGGAACTTCTGAAGCCCCTTTCGTGCAGCACCAACGAGTCGAGATCCCGGCTGAATCCAAAGGTCTTTCGCATTTCATGAAGGGCAACCTTCTGCTTGGCGATGGCAGATTTGATGAAGCTCTCGCGGAATTCGAGAGCGCTGCGGAGGTCAACCCCGAAGATGCGTTCCTGCGCTTTCGCTTAGCCACTCTTTACGTCAGGAAAGGCGATCTTAAACGAGGGCTGGTGGAAGCTGAGGCTGCAAGACGGATGGATCCCAATAGCCTGGAAAACCGTTTGCTACTGGCCGGGCTCTATTCATCCCTGGGGGAAAATCAGAAGGGCATCGCCGAATACCACGAGGTTCTCAAACTCGATCCGAAGAACCAGGAGGCTCTGCTGTACTTAGGCGCGCTCTACTTACAAAACGACGACACCTCTCGAGCAACCGAAATGCTCGATAATCTGCTGAAACTCGACAGCGATTCGGTGCTGGGTCACTATTATCTCGGGCGTGTGCGCGCCAAGACCAAGCTTTATCTAGCGGCTGAGCAGAGCTACCGCAGAGCCTTGGAGTTGAATCCCAAGTCTGAAGCGGTGCTGATGGATTTGGCGCTAGTCTATGAACTGCAGGGCAAGACCGAAGACGCCATTCAGACCTACCAAAAACTCCTCGGACTGAATGCGCAGAATGTTTGGGCGCGAAAACGGCTGGGCGAGCTCTATGTCGGCCAAAACAAATTGGACGATGCTCTGGCGCAGTTCGAAAATTTGAAAAGCAACGAAGCGGATCCGCGCGAAACGCGGATCAAAATCGGACTCATTTTCTATGAGAAGGGCGACTTCGAACGGGCCGCTACCGAATTCAATCTGGTTTTGGCCGGTGATCCTGAGAACGACCGGGCGCGGTACTATCTCGGCGCCACCTACGTAGAATTAAAGGCCGATGAAAAGGCGCTGGCCGAGTTTTCAAGAATTACCGAGAAGAGCGACTTGTATTTAGACAGTCGTTTGCAGATGGCCTATCTCTATGAGCGCACCGAACAGTTACAAAAAGCCATCGATTCGGTTCAATCGGTGCTGCGCAAGAAAAGCGACCGCAAAGAAGTCTATGCGTTTCTTTCGAGCTTGTACCGGAAGGCCAAGGATTTCCCTAAAGCCATTGAGGCAATGGAGCGCGTAATCGTCCTGGATCCGAAGAGTGATCAGGCCTATTTCCAATTGGGAGCGCTGCACGATGAAGCCAAGAACAAAGAGCAAAGCGTCGCCAACATGACACGGGCCATCGAGCTCAATCCGAAGAACGCCGCGGCGCTTAACTATCTCGGCTATACCTGGGCGGAGATGGGCGTGCGGCTCGATGAAGCGGAACAGTTGATACAGCGAGCGCTGCAAATTGAGCCTAACGACGGCTTTTATATCGACAGTCTTGGCTGGGTATATTTTCAGAAGGGTGACTACACCAGTGCGGTCGAACAGTTAGAGCGCGCCGTGGCTATCACGGTCGAGGATCCGACCATAATCGAGCATCTCGGCGATGCTTATGTAAAAGTTGGAAAATCCGATCGTGCCTTGGTGAGCTATCGGGAGGCGATCGAAAAATCCAAAGAGGACGATCAAATCAAACGAATCCGTGAAAAGATCGAACGCCTGGAGAAGAAAATTTGACGGCGTCTCGGCTGCGCGGGTTATCCGGTGGCGTGCGGAATCTCCTGTGGCTGGCAGCAGTTTGCACGACGATTGTCGGCTGTGCCACGGTTACTCCGCCGGCAGCCAAGCCACAGCTCCCGGCCAAACAGTGGCAAGCGGACGAGCTGATCAACTCCCTAAGCAAGCGTCATGAACAATTTCGCACGTTGCGCGCTTTAGCCCGGCTTGATTATGCCGGGCCGGACGGTAAGGGCAATGTGCAAGAAGCAGTTCTGGTCCAGAGACCGGACCGGCTCCGGCTGGAAACACTGACCTTTCTGGGCGCTGTCTTGATCGTTACCGTCAATGATCGAGAGATCATTGGATATCACCCGCGCGAGGGAATCTTTGTGCGCGGACCGCGAACCAAGGAAAATTTGTTGCGCTATACACAAATTCCTCTCGAGCTAGCCGAAATGACCGCGTTACTGTTGGGCTTGCCGCCGGTTGACACAGGCGCGCAGCTGCGGCAGGAGGGTCCCGCTCTAGTGTTCTCGCCAAACGGACTCAAGCAAGATGCCGTGACATTCGAGGCGCAAACCCCGGTTCCGACCAAATGGGAGCGCTTTAATGACGCCGGCGCAGTGGAGTTAAGCGCCGAGTTTTTGGATTATATTTCAACGCCGACCGGCCCATTTCCATCGAGGATCCAGATTGAGGCACGTCTGCAGAAGCGAAAACTTGAGATCCGCTATCAACAGCCCGAGGTCAATGCTTCGCTCCCGCCGGAAATCTTTACACAGGAAAAGCCGGCTCATGCTGAGGAACTGCGGCTGGAGACTCTGGGCGGTTAGCGATGCTTCTGACGAGAGGCTTGGCGGTCGTATTATCTTGTTTCCTGCTGATCGGGTGCGGAGACAAGGGCGAAATTAGCGACGGCGGTTCCCAAGCCACAGTCGATGTCAAAAACGCCGGCCCGCCGGTCAACGGCGACTGGCTGATCATCCATTCCTTGAGCGATCCTGAACAGCTCAATCCTCTCACCAGCAACGACGCCGGTTCCAGCGAAGTCAACGGTTATATTTTCGAGGGTCTCTTAAGCCGCGACCCGCGTACTCTGGAGTTGAAGCCGCTGATCGCGGAATCGAGACCGGAAATTTCCGATGATAAACTTAGCTATACTTTCAAGATTCGGAAAGATGCGCGGTTTCAGGACGGGCGCCCGGTTACCGGTGAGGATGTCCTCTTTAGCGTCAAGGCGATCAAGTGCCCGTTCGTCAATGCGCCGTTTCTAAGGGTCTATTTCAATTCCGTCACCGATGCTCAGCTGCTCGATCCTTATACGATCCGATTCTTCATCAGAGAACCCTATTTTTTAAACGAGAGTGTGCTGGGTGGAGTGATCGTGATGCCGCGTCATTACTACGACCGAGAGAATCTTTTGCGCTCGATCACGGTGCGGCAGCTATCGCAAGATCCGACGAAATTACCCGCTGAGGTAAAGAAATTTGCCGACCTGTTTAACCGTAATTACAACCGCAATCCGCTAGGCTCGGGACCGTATAAGTTCAATCACTGGAAAACCGGCAGTGAAACCGAGCTGACACGCGACACAGATTACTGGGGCAACGGTAAAGAAGGAATCGACCAGCCGCACGTCGATAAACTTAAATTTCGCGTAGTCAACAATATGGACGCGGCGCTCACCCGCCTCAAGAGCGGCAGTTTGGACTATATGGAGACTTTACAGCCGGTGCAGGTTGTGCGCGGCACCAGCAGTGAACGATTCCGGCGTCAATTCAAAAAGTACGAGTACTATGCGCCCACCTACACGTATATCGGTTGGAATAACGATCATCCGATATTTCGAGACAAACGAGTGCGCCAGGCAATGACGTATCTCACCAATCGCAAGCAAATCGTCGATACCGTGCTCTTCGGTTTGGGCGAGGTAGTGGACAGTCATATTTATCTTTTTCGGCCGGAATACGACAAAACTCTAGTGAGTTATCCTTTCGATCCCGCAAAAGCGCTCGCCTTGCTCAATGAAGCCGGCTGGAAAGACACCGATGGCGACGGCCTGCTTGACAAGGTGATCGACGGCACCCGAATTCCCCTGCGTTTTGAAATCAAAATCAACGCTGGAAATACGGTACGGGAGAGCATCGCGTTGGTGCTCATGGACGAGCTCAACAAGCATGGCATCGCGGCGAGCGTGCGTCAGTTGGACTGGACGATATTTCTCAACGACGTCAAGAATCATCAGTTTGACGCGGTCGTGCTGGGTTGGGCGATGTCGACGACCGAGCCCGATGCCTACCAGGTCTGGCACTCTTCTCAAGCGGCCAATAAAGGGTCCAATGCGATTAGTTACAAAAACCCGCGCGTGGATGAAATTCTGGAGCAGTACCGCCGCGAGTTCGACCCGCAAAAGCGCATTGAGCTGTACAAAGAATTTCAAAAAATCCTGCATGACGAACAGCCTTACACGTTTCTTCACGTCCGAAAAACCGTTTCGGCGGTGCATCGTCGTTTCCAAGGCGTCGAAGTTTTTCCCGACGGGCTCAAGCCCATCGACTGGTGGGTGCCGGCGGCGCAACAAAAATACGCAAACAGCATCGCTGCGCAATGACCGGCTATCTCATAAAGCGCCTGTTGCTGATGGTACCTACATTCATCGGCATTACCCTCATCGGATTTCTTATCATGCGCCTTGCGCCCGGAGATCCCGCGGAACTGCGCGCGGCAGGCGGTCTTGGCGCAGCAGCAGGGGGAGGAATATCGGTGGAGAAACGTGGCTCGGTCGACGAAGCCATTGCGCAGTGGCGCGCGCAGTACGGACTCGATAAACCGCTTCACGTCCAATACCTGGTCTGGCTTAAAAATATCGCCACGCTAAGCTTCGGCGAATCCTTCAAAGACAATCAGTCGGTTTGGTCGAAGATCGCCGAGCGCCTGCCGGTTACAGTTAAATTAAATTTTTGGTCGATAGTGGTGGTTTATCTAGTCGCCATTCCTTTGGGCGTCTACTCGGCGACCCATCCAAATTCCTGGGGCGACCAGGTCACGACGTTGGCGGCTTTCATTTTGTTTGCTGTGCCATTGGTGTGGGCCGCGACCATGGCCATTGTGTTTATTTGTGGCGGGGATTTTTACTATCTGTTTCCGCCCGGCGGCTTGGAGTCGATTGATTTCTCCGATAACTGGCCGATCTGGCGAAAACTCCAAGATCGCGCCTGGCACATATTTTTGCCGGTTGTTCTGCTCTCGTACGATGGCTTTGCCGGCTTGTCGCGCTATATGCGGGCGAGCATGCTGGAAGTGCTCGCGCAGGATTATGTCCAGGTCGCGCGAGCTAAAGGACTTTCGGAGAAGAGGGTCATTTTCAAGCATGTGTTGCGCAATTCCCTGATCCCGCAGGTAACCATATTAGCATCCATCCTGCCGGGGCTGATTGGCGGCAGCGTCATTATCGAAACGATTTTTTCGATTCCCGGGCTTGGACAGCTTGGTTTTGAATCGGTCTTGGCGCGAGACTATCCCACGGTGCTGGCGCTCTTTACGGTGAGCGCGCTTCTTACGCTGATCGGCATTCTGATCTCCGATCTGCTTCTTGCAGCAGTGGACCCGCGCATCGTCTTTGGTCGACGACAACAATGAGCACGGTGCAAACCAACCCAGCAGCTGCAGAAGAACTGACAATGGCCGAGATCACAGTGTCGGGCGGGCTATGGCGCGACGTTTGGAAACGTTTTAAGAGCAACCCGATCGCCATCACGGGATTTTACGTCGTTTGTGTTCTGGCATTCATGGCGTTGTTTGCTGATTTCCTCGCCAACGACAAGCCCTATTACCTGCGTTACGGCGAGAAAACTTACTTTCCGATTTTCCGCAGCTACATGGTTGGCGCTGGACTCGGTCATTGGCCGCCGGAGTTGCTAAATGTGGATTTCAAAAAACTTGACCGCGCTCAAGCGCTTTTTCCGCCCGTTCCATATCGGCCGACCAACATCAATTTACTCGAGCCGCTCGAGCCGCCTTCGCGAAAGCATTGGCTTGGCACGGACAAGCTGGGACGCGATGTCATGGCAGGAATGATCCATGGGTCGCGAATCTCTCTTTCGATCGGCTTTGTTGCGGTCGGGATTGCGGTGATCATCGGTCTGGTTCTTGGCGCCATCGCCGGTTACTTTGCCGGTTGGGTGGACCTGGTGATCTCGCGATTGTTCGAGATCATGCTGTCGATCCCGACATTCTTTCTTCTGATCACTGTGGCAGCGCTGCTGCCGCCGAGCATCTTTCTGACCATGGCAATTATCGGGGCAACCAGTTGGGTCGGTATCGCGCGTTTTACTCGCAATGAGTTTCTCCGAATCAGAAGTCAGGATTACGTGACATCGGCCATCGCGCTTGGAGTGGCTAATCGAAAAGTCATGTTCAAGCATATCTTGCCGAACGCCTTGGCCCCGGTCATTGTTTCCGTCGTGCTCGGCATCGCCGGTGCGATTTTGGTGGAGTCGAGTCTGAGCTTCCTCGGCATCGGCGTGCCTGCAGAGCTGGTCACCTGGGGTTCTATTTTACAGGAAGCCAGTACCACGACTTTTGCTTGGTGGCTCGCGGTGTTTCCTGGTTTTGCCATTTTCATCACCGTGCTCGCCTATTATCTCGTCGGCGAAGGCTTGCGCGAGGTCCTTGATCCTCGGCTGCGGGGCTTGCGCTGATCGCGCTGTTTCTGCTAATTCGGTCCCAAGTTCAAATTCTTATTCAACTTCCGTTATCGACGCCAGGCGCGCTGCGACGATCTTGCGAATCCGCTCGCCTTTCACAGGAGCGGCGGAACGGTATAGTAATGCGTAGTGACACGGCTAAAGAGAAGAAATTTACCGCATAGAGGCAAGGCTTAAGAACCGCTTGGGGGCGCAAACAAGCGGCAAAGCGTCCAGCGCGCATGATGGTCCGAAAGACGCGCCGGCGGAGAGTCAAAATTTCGCATAGCACCAGCTAAAGGAGAGAAAGAGCCATGGCCCGAATCGCTATCATTGAGAAGAAAGAAGACTTGCAGCCGGAACACCAATCGATTTATGACGCGATTGCGCAAAGCCGCGGCGTAGTCGGCGGACCGTTTCTGGCTCTCCTGCACAGCCCTGAGCTTGCCGGTCGCACTGCGCATCTGGGCAGTTACGTGCGTTTCCAATCGAGTTTGGACCCGAAGATCATAGAACTGGCCGCGCTGGTATCGGCCCGTGAGCTTCAATGCAGGCATGAATGGGCCGCTCATGTAAATCACGCGCAGAAGGCAGGTATTTCCCTGGATATCATCCGCGCCGTTCATCAATACAAAGATGCCGCCGATTTCACCTTCGAAGACGCACAGATCGTCAGTTTCGTCCGCGAATTGTTGCGCGCGCACCGGGTCAACGAAACTACCTTTCAGGCGTTGTATGCTCGACTCGGGGAGCGCGGCCTGGTCGAGCTCACTGCCACGGTCGGTTACTATGCGATGCTTGCGTGCACGCTCAATACGTTCGATATCGCAACGGCAAGCGCGCCGGAAGAGTTCAGGATCTGAACACGAGACGAGCCGTTCAAAATTGTTAAGTCACAGTAGAGCTCGAGTGACAGAAGGAGAAACAAATGAAATTGAATAACCAAGTGGCGGTGGTTACCGGCGCCGGACGAAATATCGGCAAGGCTATCGCCAAATTATTCGCTGACGAGGGAGCGAAAATTGCGGTCATAGAGATGCATGAAGGCCGCGGCAAGGCGGTGGTCCAGGAGCTCGAGAACAGCGGCCACGAAGCCATGCTTGTGCTCTGCGACGTCGCCAAAGCAAGTGACGTGCAACAGATGGTTCAAAAAGTCGTGGTGCGTTTTGGCGGTATCGACATCCTCATCAATAATGCGGCTCTTACGGATCGTGCCGATATTCTCACTAGCAGCGAAGAGGAGTTCGACAAAGTGATTGCGGTGAGTCTGAAGGGGCCGTATCTGGTAACGAAACACGTTGCTGCGCAAATGGCCAAACAGGGGCGCGGCGGAAAAATCGTCAACTTCGGCTCGACTTCTGGCATGCTCGGTCGCACCGACGGCATTGCTTATGCAGCGGCCAAGGGCGGCGTCATCAACCTGACCCGCGCCATGGCTGTGCAGCTTTCGCCGTACAGGATTCGCGTCAATTGCGTGGTGCCAAACCGTTCAGGTTCGCCGGTAGGCTATGACGACGACGTTGCCGGCAGCAGGATTTTCGAGAATCTCGCCGGCCGGTTGGGGACGGCAGAGGATCAAGCCAAGGCTGCGCTGTTTCTGGTCAGCGACGATTCTGATTTCATCTATGGCCATCCCTTAGTCGTGGATGGCGGTGTTGTCGCCACCGCGAACTTTCCCAAGGAGCAGTTCGTCAAGTAGAGCAGCGCAAGGCACGGTCGTCGATGCGGGCCTGCAAGGTAAGCAGACGAGAATCGATACCATGGCCGGCTGAGAAATTTGATTGCTTGGCGCCAAGCATAAAGGGGTACGTTGCATGACTGAGTTAGTGCGCATCATGCTTGTCTTTGTCGGAACAAAACTTCTGCTGGCGATCCTATGCTTCCCGTTGCAGGCCGCATCAGCGCCTCGTAAGTTCGTGATCGGCCACGCGGCGATGAACGCTAGGGTGGCGCCTCTCTGGGTTGCCGAAGACCTCGGCTTTTTCGCCAAGCAGGGCGTTTCCGTGAATGCAATTTTTATCCGCCAGGCGCCGGTCCTCGTCGCAGCTCTAACGGCGGGAGACGTGCACGCCGCATACACGGGTGGGACCACTGTGCTGACCGCGGTAGCCGGCGGAGCCGATTTAAAGATCATCGGCTCCCTCACTAATCGTCTGGGCTACGACATGGTCGCGGCCCCGAACATCAAAACGCCCAAAGATCTGCGCGGCAAACGCTTCGGAGTGCAGACGCTGGCGGGAACTGTCTGGCTCGGTGCCATGCTCGGACTGGAGCACTTGGGCCTAGAAGCTAAAAGGGACAATATCACTTTCCTCGTGATCGGCGATCAAACGGTGGCCACGCAGGCTCTTGAGGGCGGTCAAATCGATGTGACGGTGCTGGATGGAGTTTTTAGCCGGCGATTGAAGCAGAAGGGCTTCACAATCCTAGCCGAGCTGCAAAAGGCCAACATTCCGTTTTCCTCTCAGGGACTGGTGGCTCGCGGCGTTTTCCTTCAAGAGCAGCGCGAGACCATGGAAGGTGTCATGAAGGGACTTTTGGAAAGCATAGCCTTTTGTCTCGCGCCGAAAAATAAGAGCGCCGTTCTCGCGACCATTACCAAGCGTCTTAAACTGGCGGACGCATCGGTAGCCGAAGATGGCTACCAGGACGTGATCAACGGTGTGGAACGAAAACCTTACCCGGTCATCGAGGGACTGCGCAACATCCAGCGGTTGATGAAGATCCGTAACCCTGCTCTCGACAAGGTCAAGGTAGAAGATATGATCGACGATCGGATCCTGCGCCGGTTAGATGAAAGCGGTTTTATCGATCAGCTGGCGAAGACCTACCCTGCGAAGTAGACATGCGTGCAGGCGTACGGCTGATGGAAAATAGAAGGTGAGAATGAGAATCTGCGGCTGTTCGCCAGCCAATCATCCTGGTTCGAGCGTTCTGGGTGAACTTAAGATCTGTGATACCACTTTCGCTAGAAGAGGTTCGTAGCGAAACTGAACGCGTGATTTTACCTAGGCCCCCGCTGATATCATTCCTTAACTTGACAATAGCTCCAGCCCAAGTAATATCCGCTTATTTTGCCGGCTGGGTCAAAATCCTGCCGCACTCTTCGCCGTGCGCGGTTTAGATGATATGTTGTTTCGACAAATCACTTTTTGTTGCTTGATTCGCCTGCGCGAGACCGAGTAAATGGCCGAGCTGCTTAAAGTTAAAGATCTGCGAACGTCCTTCTTCACCCCCGAAGGTGAAGTCCGCGCCATTGACGGCATCAGTTTCGAAATTGGCGAAGGCAAGACTCTGGGCTTGGTCGGAGAGTCCGGCTGCGGCAAGAGTGTGACCTCGCTTTCGATCATGCGGCTGATCGCCTCGCCTCCGGGAAAAATTGTCGGGGGCGAGATTCTTTATCGTGGCCGGGATCTTCTCAAGTTGAAAAATGAGCAGATGCGCAAAATCCGTGGCAACGAAATCTCGATGATCTTCCAGGAGCCGATGACTTCGCTCAATCCGGTGTTCACTGTCGGCAATCAGATCGGCGAAGCGATCCGGCTTCATCAGGGACTCGGAAAAAAGGAAACCCGGCAAAAAACCATCGACATGCTGCGCTTGGTCAAGATCGCTGATCCGGAGTCTCGGGTCGATGCCTATCCGCACCAATTGAGCGGCGGCATGCGCCAGAGAGTCATGATCGCAATGGCGCTGTCCTGCAACCCGAGCTTGTTAATCGCCGACGAGCCGACCACGGCGCTTGACGTCACGATTCAAGCGCAGATTCTGGACTTGATGAAAGAGTTGCAACAAAGGCTCGGCATGGCGCTGTTACTGATCACCCACGATCTCGGGCGTGGTGGCGGAGCAAGCCGATGAAGTTGCGATTATGTATGGCGGCAAGATCGTGGAGCGCGCCAGTGCGCGGGCGATTTTCACCAGACCATTTCATCCGTATACGGTGGGGCTATTAAATTCTCTTCCCGGCACCGGCCGTCTGAAGAAAAAGCGCCTGGATGCGATCCCCGGGGTGGTGCCCAATCCTTTGCATCTGCCGAGTGGCTGTCGTTTCCGCGATCGCTGTCCAAGGGCCGCAGATCTATGTGCCCAAGTCGAACCGGAGCTCCTGGAGAAAGAACCGCGGCCATACCGTTGCCTGCCATTTTCCCCACACCGAATGGAAACAAAGGTTAGAGCGGGATATAGAAATGCAGAGACAGGGATCAGCATGAAAAAAGGCAAGCCCGGCGGCTCCTCTCCGTCCTCTTCTGATTCTGGTAGTAACTATGAGTCTGTTAGAAATCCGCAATCTCAAAAAACATTTTCCAGTCGGCCAAGCGCTATTTTCGCGCAACAAAGACGTGGTTAAAGCTGTCGACGGCGTCAATCTTAGGGTCGAACAAGGCGAGACGTTGGGTCTGGTCGGGGAGTCCGGTTGCGGCAAGTCAACCTTGGGACGCGCCATCTTGCGGCTGATTGAACCAACCGATGGTGAAGTTTACTTCGAAGGCAAAAACTTATTGGCCATGTCGCAGCGCGAGCTGCGCGATATGCGGCGGCAGATGCAAATTATTTTTCAGGATCCGTATGCGTCTCTCAATCCGCGGATGCGGGTCGGTGATATCGTCGGCGAGGGGCTGGAAATTCACAAGATCGCCAGGGGCAAGGCCAAACGAGACCGGGTCATCGAACTGCTTCGTCAAGTCGGTTTGCGCGAGGACCATTATGACCGTTACCCGCATGAGTTCAGCGGGGGTCAACGGCAGCGCATCGGCATCGCCCGGGCGCTGGGTGTCGGTCCCAAGTTTATTGTCTGCGACGAACCGGTCTCTTCACTGGATGTTTCGATTCAGGCGCAGATCATCAATCTGTTGCAGGAGCTGCAAGAGAGGATGCATTTGACCTACCTGTTTATCTCGCATGACCTGCGGGTGGTCGAGCATATCAGCCACCGGGTAGCGATCATGTACTTGGGCAAAGTGGTGGAAATTGCCCAAAGCGATACCATTTATCGGGACGCCAAGCATCCGTATACGCGAGCGTTGCTGTCATCCGTGCCGATCCCCGACATGGATGGAAAAAAGGAACGGGTGCTGTTGCAAGGTGATGTGCCCAGTCCGGTGAATCCTCCGTCGGGGTGTGCTTTTCATCCGCGTTGCGCCTACCGCGCGCCAATTTGTGATCAGATGGAGCCGCCATTGGATTTCGATACCGATTTTCATGGCGTCGCCTGCCATGTTTTCGGCCCTGTAAAACGCGCCTGATTCCTCCGTCGACGGACCCTCCGCAAGTATGGCGATGATCCGTTAGGGGTGCTTCGCGAGAGTTGAATTAACCGTCGGGGATGCTAGCATCCGTAGAAAATGGCGCTTCACGGGTAGGAAGGTGGAGCGATCGAGCGAGAGCCTCTCAGGAGCCATTCCCGAGAGGTTTTGTTTTGTATAGGAGTTTAATCTATGGCAACACAGGATGAGCGTGTCCCGATGACCACTCGGGGATATCAATTTTTGATGGACGAATTAAAGCGCCTAAAGAGTGTCGAGCGTCCTAAAAACGTTCGTGAAATCGAAGAGGCGAGGGGTCATGGTGATCTTTCTGAAAACGCCGAGTTTCATGCGGCCAAGGAACGCCAATCCTTGCTGGATATTCAGATCCGCGAGATCGAGGACCGCCTGGCGCGCGCTCAGGTAATCGATATTTCAACACTATCCGGCGATCGGGTTGTATTCGGCGCGACGGTCGCTCTCGCCGATGGCGACACCGGTGACAAGGTGGTATATCAAATCGTCGGTGATCATGAGGCAGAGCCCAAGAACGGAAAAATTTCTATCAGTTCTCCCGTTGCCCGTGCTTTGATCGGCAAGAGCGAGGGGGACGAGGTTCAGGTCCAGACCCCCACGGGCGTGCGTTCATTCGAGATTTTAAGCGTCGAGTACATCGATTGATCTGTGCTGTAGTGGGGCGGGCCTTTCTGGAAAGGGATCATGTCCTTTTCAGCCCGAACGGCAGCTCAAGCTTTTAGCCGCGGCCAACTAGTAGGTTGGCCGCGGCGGGCGGTTTTGGCGCGGCCTAACCTTCCGTCTAAATCATTTCGGGCCCGCTGGCGATTAACCGCTCTTATAGGCTGCTTTCTATCGAGTTTTCTTTTCTCTTCTTCCAGTTACGCCGAAATATCGATCGAAGCGCGCGTCGGCTTTCACGGCGTATTTCAGCTCGGACGTCCGTTCCCGCTGGAACTCGAAGTCACTAACTCCGGCCGTCCCGCCGACGGCTTTTTGGAAGTTCAGGTTTGGAAAGGCGGCGCCGCCAAGAGCGGCGTTCCTTATCCGCTTCATTATCGCAGGGATCTTTTCGTTTCCGGCCATTCGCGGAAAACCATTCAACTTACTGTCGATCCCGATTTCATCAGCCGCCCGCTGCTGATCTCTTTTAACAGCCCCGCCGGAAGCGCGTCGCGCGAGTTGGATCTGCGGCGCTACTTCTCGCCGTCGCCGGTCATGCTGCTGGTGAGTGAAGCCAGTTCCCTCTCGATCTCTTTGGGATCGGCGATGACCAATCGCTTGGTCGCTGTTTCATTGAGCGAACTACCTTCGGATCCGCGAGCTCTGCTTGGCGTTTCACACTTGATTCTATATGACCAATCCTTGCGCGAGCTCTCGCGCTCGCAGCTGTTTGCCTTGGAAAGCTGGCTCACCGCCGGCGGTAGGATGGTCATCATAGGCAGCCTCAACCATGCGCTGTATCAGGAGACATCACTCAGCCGCTTTCTGCCTGTGCGGGTCACCGGCAGCGAACGGATCTCTTTCGCTCCGCAAAATGTCCAAGGTGAACCGGTAACCCCGATAGCCGACGTCTGGACACAGGTTTCAAGCTTGCTGGATGGTAAAGTTATCCTGGAATCGGCGGGAATTCCGCTTCTGGTTGAGAAGAGCCGGGGCAAGGGCCGGATCACCTACTTTGCCCTCGATCTTGGACGACCTCCAATGGCTCAATGGGACGGTCTGCCCAAGCTTCTGCGCAACCTTGTACTTCCGGTCGCCGAGGATGCGCTGTCGCCGCGAACCCGTTGGGACGATTCGATCTTTTCTCAGATTATCATCAGCCCATCATTTATCTCGACTTATGTGCCGACGCGTTCCTTGTTGCTAGCCGTGATCGGTTATTTCGCGGCTCTCGGTACGTTAGCCTGGCTGTGGCAGAAGAGTCGTTTGCCGGCGCGCAAAATCATCATCTGCCTGGTGATAGTCGTCGGCCTTGCCGCGGCGGCGGGGTATCCGTTGTTTAGCCGCGGCGGTAATGTCCCTGACGGAGTGCTTCTATCTTCCACCGTGCTTGATAGTGTTGCCGACGGCTACGTGGAAGCGCAATTGAACATGGCCATGTTTTCAACTCAAATCCGCCAGTACAACCTTCAATTGGCTCGTGGTTGGCTCGATATGGCGCCGGTGTCGAACCCGGCGAAAGATCGGACGCAAGAAGCGCTGTTGCTGCAGGATGACAGCGGTTCCAGCCGCTTTCGTTTACCGCTGCGCGAGTGGGATTATAGGCTCTTCCGCATGCGCTTCATCGACCGCTTTCCATTGCGCGCGGAATTTGACATTCAAGGCGATAAGCTGGTGATGAAAATCGATAACCAAAGCGGCAAAGATCTTGTGGACTGCTGGTTGGTGTTACCCGGCGCGCGTCATGCTCTGAACGAAATCACGCGAGGTTCGCGATGGAGCAAAGTTTTTTCGTTGAATGCCGGAGAGGCACCTGAGGCAAATCAATCGAGCCGCGGCGATGCACTCAGCCTGCGTGATTTGTCTTTCAAGGATAAAACCCGTGACATCTTGTTTCATTCTTCTTTTTTTCCGCGCGACGGTGAGGCGTCGCGATGGAACACCGGCGCCGCGATTTTTTTCGGCTGGGTAAAAGACTCGGAACAGCGGGTTAGTGTCGATGACTCGCGCATCTACGCCCATGATTACACATTATTTCGGGCGATCATTCCATTGCCCGGGCCGGAGGATGAATGAATAGCAATCCGGTTTTGCGCGAAAGCATCGATATTTTTTTCGTCGAGGGGCATGGGTTCGCGGTTTATTTTTATATTCTGGTGATCCTTGCGCCGGTCGAGTTTCTGTCGCTTTACTTGCCCTCGCTGGATGCGCAGATGTGGAGCGGTTCGGCGAGTCTTTTCAAGGTCACCGCGGTGACGACCTTGTTGCTCACAATCTATTTCGCGATGCGGGTGGCGAATCAGGAGTTTGCTTCCTGGAGATTCCGGACACTGAAACGCTGGCATCGTGAAAACGGCCAACCGATTGCCGCCATCGCTCAGGCGCAGCTTTTGTTTCTATCGTTGCACGTCGCGCTTTCTCTGCTCCTGTGCGCGCCATTGTTGATCTGGGCAGCCGCCATTGCGCGGACACCGGTTTCGATGGTGGCGCTTACCTTCGGGCTGTTGTTTTTCTATGCATGGGGTTACGCCACCTGGGGGTTGTTCGCATTAACGTTATGGGAGCGCCGTGCCGAAAGCCGCCAAGTGTTCATTCGCTCGTTTTTCTTTGTCTTGACGATCCTCTCACTGCTCGTCTACCTGCCGCTCAACCCCATCGCCTTCCTCTTGTCGATTCTGTCCCGGCAGGAATTTCCGCCGCTAGGTATCGCCGGATATAAATGGCCCGCCAGCACGGTCCATTTCGCCGGCCATTTGCTGTTCATCGGCTCGGCTCTGCTTGCCCACCGTTTGGCGCTACGTAAGGAGTTGAGCCAATGAACGATGCGCCGGAAATCCTCCGTCAAAAATTTCTCCAATTGTTTGGTTGGGAGAAGCGCAAAAGGAGGCAGGAGATACTGGCCACTTTGGTGTGCTATTCACTATTGGCGGCATTGTTGTTACTGCCAATCTATTTTCTGCTACCGGCAAGCTTTCTACGTTGGGTCATACCACTGCCGATCTTTCTTTCGTTAGCGCCGTTTTCATTTGTCGCTCGCCGGTGGCGCCGGGAAGATTCGGCGCGGGCGCTGGCCGATCTCGATAAGACACTGCATTCCGATGAGCGGGCGATAACCGCCTGGGAGCTAATTGAAACTAAAGCGGATCGACCCGCGGCGCTTCTGGTTCTTAAGCAGGCGGCGGAGCGTCTGAAGACGGTCGATCCCAAATCACTGTTCGGCCGGTCCCGGCGCTGGCAGGACTACGCGGTAATTCCGCTCTTGCTGGTGTGGGCCGGTCTTCTCTGGTTCGATGTCGATGTCCGCCTCAGACCTGATGTTCATCCGCTGGCGCAGCAGGGTCTGGCGCAGAAGCTACGGCAATTCTCCCGTGAGCTTCAAGAAAAGGCCGGCAGCGAAGGGCTGCGCCAAAGTCTCCAGGTTGGCCGGGAACTGGAAAAGGCGGCGCAGAAAAGTATCGAGGCGAAAATCACCGATGAACAATTTAAAAACGAGATTGCTGGGATGAGCAGCAAGGTTGAAGCGATGGGAAAATCGACCGGCAATGAGCGATCGTTTGCCACTGCGGAGAGCAGACAAAGCCTGCAAGATCTCAAAGCTGAACTGGAAGCAGCCCAGGAGCTGCTGAATCTACCTGATAGCGCCAAAGGCGAACGGGAACTTAGTCAATCATCATTGGACCGGCTGGCGACGTTACCGCAGCTCAAGCGCCAATTCGATCAGCAGGGTCAGGCAAACCGCTCGATGAGCCAAAATGAACTGAAATCGTTTCTCGATTCCATGGATAAACAGGTCACTGGCGAACTGGACCGGCGCACTCTACTGGATGCTCAACAGTTCCTCGAACAATTAGCTAAACAGGGACAGAGTGAGAAGGCCGAAACCAACGCGCGCGTTGCCGGACGGGGCGAGCAGGACCTCCCGGGTGATGGCGAAAAAGCAAAGAGCAACAGTAACCGGCCGGGCAGCGAGCCGGGAACGAAAGAAGAAAGTCAGCCGGCGCCACAGTTACCTGCGGCAGCCGCGACTCAGCTGAAAGGCATGATCGGTGAGGGCAACAGCAGCGGCGTTGCCCTGAAGGGAAAACCGTCGGCGGGCAAGACCGAAGTTTCGCAAGAGGAGTTAATTGCCACTTACCGGCGACAGGCTGAACAGGAGCTCAACACCGAGCGCGTCCCCGAAGCGCTGAAGGAGACCATTAGAAGATATTTTTTGTCTTTGGAGACCAAACAGCGCGGCGATAATCCGGGAAAGTAGCCACGCTCATAACAGCGTTGCGGGAAATCCTTGACCTGCCGGCATAGCCGGATGAAAGTGTAAGGAGTTTAATCGTGGAATCCGTTGCAGAGATCGAGCGGCGTATGCAGAGCGCGCGGCGCTCCTTCGATGAAGTAAAGGCCGAAATGGCCCGGGTCATCGTTGGCCACGAGGACTTGATCGAAGATATCTTTATCGCGCTTGTGTGCGGCGGCCATTGCTTGCTCGAGGGTGTACCTGGCTTGGGCAAGACATTGCTGGTGCGCAGTCTCGGTGAGATCCTAAGTCTGAGTTTTTCACGTATTCAGTTCACGCCCGATCTGATGCCGGCTGACATCACCGGCACCAATATGCTCACTGACGATCCCTCCGGCAGAAAAGTTTTTGAGTTTCAGCGCGGTCCGGTATTCGCTCACATCGTCCTGGCCGACGAGATCAATCGGGCCACGCCCAAGACCCAGTCCGCTTTATTGGAGGCTATGCAAGAGCAAAACGTCACGGTCGGCGGCAAACTGCATCGTTTGGAAAATCCCTTCATGGTCCTCGCAACGCAAAATCCAATCGAAATGGAAGGAACTTATCCGCTCCCTGAAGCTCAGGTAGATCGCTTCTTCTTCAAGCTGGTACTGGAATTTCCGACGCATGCGGAACTTAGCCGCATAGCCGAACTGACGACCGCCGCGCCGCCTGGCGCCGCTGCGCGAGATTGTCGATGGTTCGGCGATTTTGCAAATGCGGCAGTGGGTCAGGGACGTCCCTTTGGCCGAAGTTGTCAAAGATTATGCGGTGCGGTTTGTTCTCAGTACCCATCCGCAAAACAGCAAGGCAACGGCGCCGCTATGGCGCAAAAATTCGTCCTGTACGGCTCCAGCCCGCGAGGACTGCAGAGCTTGATTCTGGCCGCCAAAGCCCGGGCGCTTTTTGCTGGAAGACCCAACGTCTCTTTCGAGGACATTCGCGCGATGTTGCTGCCGAGCCTGCGCCATCGTCTGATCTTAAACTTGGAAGCCGATGCCGAAGGCATCGGTGCCGAAAGGATTCTCCAGGAGATCGTTGCTCAGGTTCCAGAGATTGCGGCGAAAAGCCAATGAATTACGGATTTCGCGTTGCGGATTTTCAAAATTGGCTCAAACAGTCCGGCGCATCCATACAGGGTCTTATCTCGTCGATGCGGTTCTCCGGCGCGCTTTTCCGAACGCGCTCAGCGCAAGAGCACCCCGCTCAGGCGGCGGCTCCGCAGGAATCCTCAGAGACTTTCCTCGACGCGGAATTCCTCAAAAAGATCGAGCGGCTTCGGTTGGTCGCCAAGCGGCTCAGTTGGGCGGGCGCCAAAGGCGAGCACGCGGTTTCTCGAAAAGGCTTCAGCTTGGAGTTCTCCGATTACCGCAACTATCAACCAGGCGATGATTTACGTTATGTCGATTGGAACATCTACCGACGGCTCGAGCGGCTGTTGGTGAAAGTGTTTACCGCAGAGGAAGAAATGAATATCTACCTCTTGGTCGACACGAGCCGCTCGATGGCGCAAGGATCGCCGACAAAAATCGACTATGCCAGGAGAGTTGCTGCGGCGTTGGGCTACATCGGCCTGAAAAACTTGGATCGGGTTGGCGGCGCGTCCTTCGCCAACACATTGCACACGCCGCTGACCTTGGGGCGGGGACGAAAGCAGATCCTGCGTTTATTTAACTTTCTCGGCGGCCTGTCCTGCAGCGGCGCCACCGACTTGCGCCTGTCCGCGCACTCGTTCTGTCGTCTGTTTCCTCATGCCGGCTTGGTGATCGTCGTCAGTGATCTCTTCGATCCCGCCGGCTGGCGCGCCGCGCTCCAGGAACTCGCGATGAAAAAACATCAGATTCTGCTGATTCACATCATCGACGAACAGGAAAGCAGTCCCCCGCTCACGGGTGACATTACCTTGCGCGATGTCGAAGGCGGGCATGAGCGTAAAATTTTCTTGGATGCGGAACTGGTGCGTCGTTATCAGCAGGAACTGCGCCGCTATCTCGGTGAAATCGAGGCTACTTGCGCCAGCCGCCAAATCGATTACCTGCGCACCACGACGCAAATTCCCTTCGAAGAATTCGTTTTGAAAACGCTGCGGCAAGCGAGCAGCGTAAACTAAAAAGATGTTCTGGGGTTTTCCGCACGTACTACTGCTTCTCGCCGGCGCTGTCCCGCTGATTCTTCTGCTGCATAGTCTTAAACCGAAAGGGGTCAAGTTCGACACCACCACGCTGTTTCTCTGGGAGCGTGTGCTCAACGAGCAGCCGTTGGCGACTCGGCTGGGATGGTTGCTGCGCAAGAATCTGCTGCTGATTTTACAGATCGTTGCCGCGACGATGCTCATCGCCGCCCTTGCTGATCCGGCATTGCGCCATTTCGGCGCATTATCGGGAGATACCGTGGTGGTCATGGACCTGAGCGCCAGTATGAAGGCCAAGGGCAGCTCAGGGCCACGGTTCGAGGCGGCGCGTCGCGAGTTTCTATCACTGATCGATGGCTTGGCGTCGCATCAAAAGATTATGGTCATCGGCGCCGGCGCGCAGCCGCGGCTGCTCCAACCGTTTACCGCCGACAAGAGAAGGCTGCGCCAGTTGGCGCGCGATATAACTGCCACTGACGCTCCCGGTCGCGTGAAAGAAGCAATTCTTTTTGCTCATGCGTTTCTCAAGCGGGACACCCCCGATCGGGTGGTGGTGATCAGTGACGGCGCGTTCGATGGCGCCGAAGAGTATAGCCGCCCGGCGAGCCATCTTCGTTTCATCAAAATCGAAGGTGGAAATAACAACATCGGCATTGTCGGCTTCGAATTGCGCCGTCATCCCGAGCGCAGGTCCCAGGTCGAAGTCATGGTGCACGTGAAGAACTTTACCGCAAGCTCGGCGCGTGTTCCGCTGACGTTGGCTATGGGCGAAAAGACCGCAGTGCAAGAAGTCATCGACCTGGAGCCCGACGGCCGGAAGATCTTGATCTATCCCCTTGAAAGCTCGCCCCAAGGAACGCTGGTCGCTCGTCTCGACATCGAGGACGACTTTGCCACCGACAATCGCGCTTATCTGGCGCTAAGCGATGCGCCGCCAGTGCGAGTTCTTTATGTCGGTCCGGGGAATCCGTTTTTAGCCAATCTGTTCCGTTTTTTTCCTCATCTGCAAGTCAACACGGCGCCCGAATGGGATCCGAATGCAGCGTCATCTCACTACGATGTCGTAATCTTCGACAGTGTCCCGGCGCCTCAGTTGACGCAAGGAAATTTTATTTTGATCAACACACTGGCGCCGAATTTGCCGTTGCGGCTGCACGGCGCGGTCAAGACGCCGCGCATCGTTTCTCAACCGACAAAGCATCCTATCACCGAAGGTTTGAGTCTCGGCGATCTGCATGTGCAGGCATCACTGCGCTTGGCCCTCAGCGGCGAAGGAACCATTCTTGCTCGTTCGCCGGAGAGCCCACTAATTGTCGCGATTGAAAAGGGAAACCTCCGGGCGCTGGTGATCGGCTTCGCTCTGATGGACTCGGATCTACCGCTGAGAGTGGCATTTCCAGTCCTGGTTCATAATGCTCTGGAGTGGTTCCAGCCCCAGCAGGTGGAATTTCCCGCGCGCGGCGCGCAATCCGGTAGTGCCATCTCGCTGCGGCTTCCGGCGGGCGAGGGCGACCTCGAGTTGAGGATGCCGTCGGGCAGGAAAGAAACTTTCACTTCGGCGACCAATCCCTTGCTATTCACCGATACTTTCGAAGCGGGTATCTATACCTACAGAAATTCCGCCGCAGAAAACCGCTTTGCGATCAATCTTTTCGATGAAGGCGAGTCGCAAATCGCGCCGCGTGTCGACGTCGGCGTCACGGCCGCGGACGCGGACAATGGGCTCAATCAAAATCTCGACGCCGGGTTCTCGTTATGGCCGGCGCTCTTAGTCGCGGCGCTGGTTGTGCTCGCCATTGAATCGGCTCTGGCCTTTCGTAGCCGAATGCCGTTCTCTCCACTCGCACTACGCGCGGCAGCACTGGTCGCTATGATCCTGGCGCTCCTTAATCCGAAGATTTTTCAATCAACCACGGCTCTGGACGTTGTGCTCGATGTCGATCTCTCGCGCAGCGTTGGACAGGAAGCCAGGGAAAAAGCGCGGGAGGTGCTCGATGCCGTCCGACACGCGAACAAGCCGGAAACGCGCACCGGCATGGTCGTGTTTGGCCGCACGCCCGAATGGGAGTTTCTGCCGCGCGAGAGATTTCCCGCCGCGGATGCGGCGTTGCGGTTGGATCGCGAAGAGACAGACATTCAAGCGGCCCTGCAGGCGTCGTTAGCGCAAATTGGCGAGGGGCGTCAGGGCAAGATTCTTCTGATCTCCGACGGCAACGAAAACCGCGGCGAGACCTCGCGCATTATTCCCCTACTGCGTTCCCACGGTACTCAGGTCTGGACCCTTCCGGTAAGCCTGTCGCGGGGCAGGAATGAAGTCTATCTAAGCGATCTGGCCTCTCCGCGCCAGGTGGACAGCGGCGAAGGATTTGAAGTCGCCGGCAAGATCGAAAGTCTTCGAGACGCACCGGCGCGCATCAAACTATTGCGCGACGGTGTCTTGATTCGCGACCAGGAGCTTCAATTACGATCCGGAACCAACCAGGTGAGCTTTCGTGAAAGCTTGTTCGAGCGCGGCAACCACAGTTATGAACTGCTCCTGGAGTCGCGCGACGATACCCTTGCTGAAAACAATTTGCTGCAAGGCGTGGTTGAAGTGAAAGGGGCGCCAAGGGTTTTGCTCCTATCGGGAAACAATGACAGCCAGCAATTTCTCTCCAAAGCGCTGCAAGTCCAGGGTTATTCCGTAGTTCAATCGGCGCCGGAAAAGACGTCCATGACGCTCACCGATCTTTCTTCGTTTGATCTCTTGGTGCTCGATAATGTGCCGGCTTTTCAATTGACGGATGCCAAGATGGAAAACATTGAAAAGTACGTGCGCGATCTGGGCGGCGGTTTGTTGGTCATTGGCGGCTCGCAGAGTTATGGCGCCGGCGGCTACTATCGAACCGCTCTGGAGCGGGTTCTTCCGGTCGACATGCGCCCGCCTGCGCGACTTGATTTGCCTCACGTAGCGCTGCTCTTCGTCCTCGATAAATCCGGCAGCATGGGCGCGGGGCAGGAGGGCAGCACCAAGCTTGACTTAGCCAAGGCCGCAGCGGTCGCGGCCGCCGACATCATGAACCCGACCGACCAGGTGGGCATCATCGGCTTCGATGCCGCCTGGGATTGGGTGCTGCCGTTTCGTCCGGTAGGCAACGGTGAATGGATTTCAGAAAAGCTTGCGGGGTTGCAGTCGGATGGCGGCACCGACCTCTACAAAGCCTTGGTGGAGGCGCATCGCGCCATTGCCACCAAACAAGCCGCTATCAAGCACGTGATTGTTCTTTCCGATGGACTCACCGACAAGGCGGATTTCCAGGGACTCGGCCAGCGGATGGCTCGCGACGGCATTACCGTTTCGACCGTTTCCGTAGGCAGTGATGCCGACGTCCAGCTCATGGCCGATATTGCCAAAGAGGGCAAAGGCAGAGGCTATGTGGCGTTGGACCCGCAAACGATCCCGCAGATCTTTACCGCGGAAACCTTGCTGATCTCGCGCGATCTGCTCGTTGACAAACTTTTCACGCCCAGCATTGTCGCGCCGGTGGGCCCGCTGAAAGGCATCAGCCAAGCCAGTGTGCCGCCGCTGCGGGGTTACGTTCTCACCTACGCGAAACCGCGCTCTGAGCTGCTTATGAGCGCCGACAAAGATCCTCTGCTGGTGTCGTGGCGTTACGGTGTCGGGCGGGTAATGGCGTTTACCTCGGATCTAAGCGGCCGTTGGGGAAAAGAATGGGTGACTTGGCCTGGCTTTCCACAATGGGCCAGCCAGCTGGCACGCGATACAATGCGCAAGTTTCTTGAAACTAGAATGCGCGCCGAATTACAACCAGATGGCGAGGCCGTAAAAGTCGTTGCCGACTTGTTGTCCAAAGAAGGCAAGTTCCTAAATCATCTCAAGCTCAGGAGCAACATCGCGACGCCGAATAAAACGACCCTCGAGCAAGCTCTTCAGCAAAGCGCGCCGGGACGGTACGAAACCAAATTCATCCCATCACAGCGCGGCATCCATTTATTGACGCTCTATGCCGAAGGAGAGTCGGGCGAAGCAGGCCAGCCGGTGGGGACGATTCCTTACATTGCTCCGTATCCGAAGGAATACCGTGAACTGAAGCCGAACACCGCGCTCCTCAGCCGCCTTGCCGAAGAGACCGGTGGAGAAATGATCGATGCCGATAAGCTCGACGACGGTATCGCCCGTCTCTACACGCCGACCCCGGGCAAGGGCAGACGCGGTCAAGAAACTTGGTGGCCGCTTGCGGGCCTGGGTCTGTTTCTATTTCTTCTCGATCTCGTGATCCGGAGTTGGCCGCGGCGGAGCGAGCAGGTTTGAGCGTTATTGATCCTGGTCGCAAAGCAGCCAACATCCAAGCGGCGGAAATCGTCCATCACAGTTGGTTAAGAAACTCGAGAGCAAAGGATTCTTCGAGAAGGTGTACGGAGAAATTAGTTTCACATGATCTTCTCAATAGCCCCGATAGTGTGTGGTATCTGCAAGCGAAGCTTTGGCGAGTTGAGCGGCGCGGCATGCAAACAGTGTCGAAGAATTTTATGCAGAAGGCATTTCTTCAAAGGCTGGTGGAGAAAGCAATCAGGAATCTGCTCGGAGTGCATGGACAAGAACTCTGCGGCGGAACAGCGTTCAGGAAAAGGCTAACCATCTTAGCGCCTGTTGTTGAAGAAGCGTCTTTCATGTTTCAGGCAAATCTCGCGAAAAGGGAGGTTCGAAATGACTGCTTTGCAGAAGCTGCTGGCGCTAACGAGTATCGCTCTCGCCGCTTTTTTCGGCTCGTCCAAACAGAGTGCCGCGCAGTCTTCCACAATTACGGCATTTTACACCGCCCATGTGGTTTCTATGGCGCCCATGTGGATCGCCAATGAGACCGGCCTTTTCAAAAAACACGGCGCCGACGTTCGTTTGGTCTATATTGGTTCGGGTCCGATCGGAACGACGTCGATTCTCTCTGGCGAAGCGGACATCGGCATCATTGGCGGCTTTGCTCCGATCCGGGCTATTCTTGGCGGCGCCAAGAATCTGGTGATCATCGGCCAGAGCAAGAACGCCATGGTCGGGGCCATCGTCGGCCGGAATGAGATCGCCGGCGTCCAGGAACTCAAAGGCAAACGGCTCGGCATCGACCGCATCGGTTCGAATCCGGATATGTATACACAAGCCGCGCTCTCTCGTTTTCAAATCGATCCATTAAAAGACCTGAGTTATGTGCAGATGGGCAGCACGAGCCAAGGCATCCCTGCTCTGAAGGCCGGCTCCATCGACGCTTTCACGACCACGCCACCCTATGATCTTTTTGCTCAGAGATTGGGTTTTAAAGTGATTTTAGATATTACGGCGCTGAAGATTCCATTTGCCGCCACCGTGCTGCTGTCGACGCGGACTACAGTCGCCCGCAAACAAGCGGAGGTGGCCAAATTTGCTCGCGCCTACGCCGAAGCGATTCACACTTTCCTGACGAATCCAGAAGTCGCCGCCAAGGTGGTGCAGAAGTACACCAAGGTGGAGGACAAGGAAATACTCACGCATTCGATGACGGCCGAAGGAAAGGCAATGGAACCGTCTCTCCAAGTCGATCCGAAAGGAATCGAGCTGATTCTGGGATTAATCGGAAAAGCCGTGCCCCAAGCGGTCTCGGCCAAAGCGGAAGATTTCTACGATCCGCGGTTTTTTACCGAGCTGCGAGATAGCGGATTCCTAAAGCGCCTGAAGGAAGAAAAATAAGGCGCAGCCAAACACCAAATTAATCAGGTTGACACTTAAGCACGAGTAATCGAACTGCTCGCTATTGATGTTTCAATTTCAAGATATATGAACTACAAACGATGAAACCTGATCCGGAATTTGATCCTGCCTGCCGTTATCAGCAGGAGATTCGTGATTCCCTGTTGTGGATGAGACGGTAAGGAGTTCGGAGAGGAAGAAGCAGACTGAATTCTTAAGAGTTCGTGTTGAGATTCGATGAGCGGTACCGTGCTACACCGCGGGCTGATATCTGGATATGCCGCCCAACGGGCAGCGTTTGTCGGGCGAAGAGATTGACAGGACCCGGCTTATTAAAGATATTGCAGCGGATTTTGCTCTTCTCAAATTTTGGAGCTACTAAATACACCGCCGAACGACTCGGCAGTATACTTAATAGTTAGCCCGCTTCAGGAGCACGTCATGCGACCCCTTCGGTATTCCATCAACGTCACATTGGACGGATGCTGCGATCATCGTGAAATGGTCGCAGACGTCGACTTGCATCGTCACGCAGTCGAGAACCTCGCCCGGGCCGATGCCCTCCTCTTTGGCCGGGTGACTTACGAAATGATGGAGGCAGCGTGGCGGCCGCCGGCGCGGACGGGAGCGAGGCCTGATTGGATGGAGCCCTGGATGGAACCCTTCGCCCGTACGATCGACGCGGCAAAGAAGTACGTTGTGTCGAGCACCCTGGATCGGGTCGATTGGAACGCGGAGCTCGTGCGCGGGGATCTGGCGAAAGCCGTTCAGCAGCTCAAGCGGGAGTCGGGCAAGGGACTGTTCGTGGGAGGCGTGAAGCTCCCGCAGGCGTTGGCGGAGCTGGGATTGATCGATGAGTACGAGTTCGTCGTGCATCCCAGGCTAGCGGGCCATGGGCCGACGTTGTTTGCGGGGTTATCGAAGCGTGTTGACTTGAAGCTCGTGAGCCGGCTGGAGTTCGGCTCGGGGGCGGTGGCGATGCGGTATGAGCCGAGAAGGTAGCCATTGGGACTGAAGTCTACGACTCTCAGGTCGTCTTCCTTCTATATAGGGCTGCCAGCGGTCGCTTGGCCGTGTTGCACTTAGTATGCGAATTCGCGGAAGCGGGCTAACAATTCGCTCCAGCGGACGGCCGCGCTTCGCGCGTCCGCCGCTGAGCTCATGATCCGTTAGGCAAGTCTAGTAGAACCGTAAGCAAAAGGAGGGATGCGATGAAATCTGCAAGATGCTTTGTGTTGGCTACAATCCTTGCGCTTCTCTGCGCGTCTGTTGTTGGCGCACACGGCGCGCCGCGGCTGAGCTTTGACGTTGTGCGCCCCTGAAGTCGGGATGGAAGTCGCGGCTGCTTTAGGGATTCTAAAAGCGCTAGCCTTCTTCTGGAGGTCCCAAGGGTTTGAGTCACCTATGAGCGGGCGCCAAGCCGTCACGATGACATGTACATCGGCTAACACATTGCTAGACCGATCACTGGATAGCGACAGCTGAGCTGAACGTTTAGCCGAGGAGATTTGAATCTGTCCGGCTCTGATAGATGATTAGTCCATGTCAAAATCTACCTTTAAAAGAGATGACCCTCCATAAGAAACTGGCAGCGATGGAGGCACCTTGGGAGGACCTGGCCCGTTCTGCAGAATCCATTGAATCACCTGCTTGGCACGAAGAGGTCCTCGATGAACGCCGTCGAGCGAATTGCAGATGGAAAGGCTCGATTTGAGCTTTGGGAAACGGCCAAAGTAGAGATCCGCAACAAGGTGTCTTGAAGATCGAAATCCTGGATGAAGCCCAGGAGGAACTGATCGCTGGCTAAACAGCGCCGCCGAGTTTGGGATTAGCTGACATCGCGCAGCTAGTTGCTTCGACACTTAAAGGAAGTCCATCTCGTTCTGCGCATTAATCAACTCCCTGCTAAATTTTCTTAGCCGAATCTTCCTTCCCCTCTTCTCTGTACAGGCCAAACGCTTTGAGAATCGGCGAGTCATGCATCGAGAAGAGAATGGCTTCGTCTTTATTTGACCGATTAGCGTGCTCATGCCATGACCATAGAGGAACGACGAACGTGTCTCCCGTTTCCCAATGAAACGGTTCTCCATTGATGATTGTAGTGCCGCTGCCGCGGAAGGCATGATAGATGCTGGTGCTGGTGTGGCGGTGAGTCTTCGTCTTTTCACCCGCTCGCAGCATTTGAATTTGACACGACATTGTCGGCAAGGTCGAACCGCCCGTCGCCGGGTTTACATATTCCAGCGCCACGCCGTCGTAGGGGTTCGTTGTTGCGCGCGCTAATTGTTGCAGCGAGTTGTAGGTATCTCGCCAGTGATAATGAAGCAGCGGCGGCTTCTGTTCAGTCAACTCGCCAACCGGACGTGTGAGACCATAATAGACTTCGGCATCGGGCCGCTCCTGAACCGGCAATCGTCCCTGAGGATAGGGATCGAAAGAAATCTGATTCAGCGCTTGAACGAACGGGACGTCGAGCCCGTCGATCCAGATCATGTTTTCATCGCCTTCATGGGCGTGCTCGTGCCAGGAGCCTTGTGGTGTCAAAATCAGATCGCCATCTTCCATGACCATTTTCTGGCCATCGACGTTGGTGTAAGCTCCATGGCCGTGCAAGACGAATCGAAATGCGGACATCGTGTGCCGGTGTGCCGGCGCGACTTCGCCGGGCTGAATGAGCTGAAAAGAAAGCAGGATGGTGTGGCTGGTCATTTCCGTTTCCGCTAGACCGGGATTGACGAGCCGGATGACGCGCCGCTCGACACTGCCGCGGGCAACGGTGATTTTCTCCTTGGCCTGGACCAAGCTGTCGACAACATCGTGCCACTTCCAAAGGTGCGCTTGGACTCGGGTCTTGGGGGCGGACGGCCGTTCCGCATGATCAAGATTCCACAATCCCGAAACCCAGCGTCCGCGCATGAGATCATTCAACTCTTGGACTTCTTTTGAAAACTGCATGGGGCACCTCGTGTTATTGTCGGTTGCGGGATTGGGATGAAACGGGCCTCTTTACTATCCGCAATCTAGATTGCGGAAAATTCATCGGTGCGGTTCGCGCAAGCTATTCCCGGCTTTGGCCGGAATGGTGTCAGTGAGACGTAAAGAGCATGTGATTGTTGAGATCGCCTGGTTTGTTTTGCTTATTGCCGGGTCATTTTGATATGTTCCGCCAGCATCCTCATTACCTTATGCCGGAGCTTGCTCGAGAGTTACCTGAAAGGCCCGCTGGCTGTCAACGTAGCGTTACTGAATTCGCGACGATAAGCGTATATGTATATATAGTCACATGGCGATCACCGTTTGGAATCCGGCGAGCAGATTTGGTACAACACTAGGAAGCCTCAAGGAGCCATTTTATGAGCCAGCGGGAGATTAAAGGCTATCATGCGCATATCTACTATGATCCGGCGAGCCGTGAAGCGGCGGCGCGGGTACGCGCAGGGCTGGCGAACTTCAATGTTCAGCTTGGCAGCTGGCATGACGAGCCCGTTGGACCTCATCCGAAGGCGATGTATCAGGCGCTATTTGCAAACGACGAATTCGCCCGAGTTGTTCCCTGGTTGATGGTTAACCGGCAAGGCTTAACCGTGTTGGTTCATCCATCGACCGGCGATAGTTATGGCGATCATCTGGAGCGTTCTCTTTGGCTAGGAGAAGTTTTGAAGTTAAGAGAAGAGGTGCTGCGGCGCGGCTGAGCATTGTAATCGAAAATCAATGAAGAAGGTTTACTGCGCCAAAGATCCCCTGATGATCGGCCATTTGAGAAACGTTTTGGGCACCTACGGTATTACGTGCGTTACCAAAAATCTTGATCTTTCCACTGCCGCGGGCGAACTCCCGCCCATCGATTGCTGGCCCGAACTGTGGGTTGACGATGAGCAGCTTGTCAGGGCTAGATCGATTTTAAAAAAAACCATGGCGCCGTTGAAATCGGTCAAGAAGCCATGGACCTGTGGCGCCTGCGCTGAGGAGATCGAAGGACAATTCACCGAATGCTGGAAGTGCGGCAGGAGTCGTTCTCATGGACCTACTCGCCGGGGTAATGTCGTCTCTCTCTCTGAGTTCTTGCGAAACAGATAATTCTCTCTCAATCACCTGAAGGAGATTCCATGGAGTACCGTCAGCTGGGCAATGCCGGGGTGCGCGTTTCTGCGATTGGACTTGGCGCCAATCGATTCGGTTCAAAGGAAGTAGGCCAAGCCGATGTCGACAGCATCATCAATCAAGCCCTCGATCTTGGAGTAAATTTTTTCGATACCGCTAACGTTTACACCGAAGGCCGATCCGAAGAAACCTTGGGGCATGCGCTGAAAGGGCGCATGGATCAAGTGGTCTTGGCCAGCAAGTTTTCATTTCCGAGAAAAACCGATCCGAACTCTTGGGGCGCATCGCGTTACCACATGATGCAGGCGCTTGATGCGAGTTTGCGCCGGCTGCAGACCGACCATATCGATCTTTATTATACCCATCGCTGGGATGCCTCGACGCCGATCGAGGAGACGTTGCGGGCCTTGGATGACGTCATTCGTATGGGTAAAGTGCGCTACATTGGCGCGTCGGCTTATGCGTCATGGCAGTTGGCTCACGCCAACGTTTTGGCCGAATTGAAGGGCTGGTCCTCCTTTGTGGTTATTCAATCCGAGTACAATTTGCTACGGCGCGATGTTGAAAGAGAAGTGTTACCCTACTGCCGCGCTCATCGAGTGGGCTTCGTTCCTTATTACCCGCTGGCAGGCGGCTTTCTCACCGGCAAATACGAGCAAGGGAAACCGGCGCCCGCGGGCTCTCGCGGCGCGAGTACCAGAAATGTGCAAGAGCTCATGACCGAGCTTAACTACGATCGAGTCAGTCGATTAGCGGCCTGGGCCAAGGCTCGGGGGCGTGGCGTCAATGAGCTGGCGCAGGCATGGCTACTGGCGCAGCCGCCTGTTTGCTCCGTGATCTCCGGCGCGACCAAGGCTGAACAAGTCGTGAGCAATGTAAAAGCCAGCGATTGGCAGCTAACAGCTGAAGAGCTCAAAGAAGTAGACGCAATGATAAAGCTGTATTGACTATCAGTCTGGATTATTCGAATCGGCAAACGGCAAGCTAAGCTGCGCTGGAAACGACTGCCGCCGGGGCGCAGCCTTGATCAGCTTGCCGACTTCTGTTTCAAGCCAGTGAATGTAAAGCCGCTGGGTGATCCGCTGTTCGATGGCTGCGATGCACAATCTGCGCACTGGTTCGGCATAGTCGAACCAATGCTCGCGCATGATTCGGGGCATTTTGATGTAGGTCGGTGGATCGTCGCAGAAGAGCTCGTGACGTGCCAGTGTCCAGATGTCGCACGGCTTCTCGCCGTACGGTATTTTCGGCAAATCGATTGAATCCCTATGCGGGCGGTCACCGCGCACCAGTGCCTGCACCAGATGCGTGAGCTCATGCCCGATCGTCTGGTAAGTTAATTTCCGGACTTTAAAGCGGATGATCAGCCGCACGATTTTGCCGCCGCGATAAATGATGCTCGCGCTTCCCAGGTGCTTGCGCGTATATCCGACGGTGATCGTTCTTCCGTTCAATTCCGGAAAGTGCGGCAGAGAGCGCGCGATCATTTCCTGAGCGCGGCGCGTAAGCCGCTTCTTCATCAAAGGTGTGAGTTTAAGCGGCACGATATCCGAGCTGGTTTGAAGATCGGCGAGTTTGAACGTTGATTGGACCGTGCCATAATCTAGTTTATAGATCGGAAGTTATGACAAAGGGAAGCGCAAAGAAAAAGAGCGACAAAGAACCGCCGTTTCGATCAGGCTACATTGCGATCGTCGGCCGGCCCAATGTCGGCAAGTCGACGTTGCTGAATAATCTACTCGGGGAAAAAGTTGCAATCGTCTCGCCCAAACCTCAGACGACGCGCAATCGCATCACCGGCATTAAAACCAGCTCGCGCTCGCAGATCGTTTTTCTGGATACCCCGGGAATACACCAGGCGCGCTCGCTGATGAACCGGCGCATGGTCGAGGTGGCCCTGCAGAGCCTGCATGAAGTCGATGGCGTGCTGTGGCTGCTCGACTCGCGCAGCAGAATCGGCCCGGAAGACGAAAGAATTGCCGAAACTCTGCGAGGCGTAAAGAGTCCGGTATTGATCCTTTTGAACAAAATCGACTTGGTTTCCAAGGGGAAGCTGCTGCCGCTGATCCAACGTTGCGCGGAACTGTTGCCCGGAAAGGAAATTGTTCCCATCAGCGCCCTCAAAGGAGAAAACCTGCCCCTGGTATTGGATCTGGTCGAAAAAGGTTTGCCCGAGGGACCGAAGTTTTTTCCCGAAGGAGAGTTTACCGATCAGAGCGAGCGATTTCTTGCCGCCGAGATTATCCGTGAGAAAGTATTCTTGCTCACCCACGAGGAGATCCCCTACGGCGTCGGCGTGAGCATCGATGAATTCACCGAAAAAGAGGAGAAGAATCTGATTGTGATTCAAGCGACAATCCACACCGAGCGCGAGTCGCACAAGCCGATTCTAATTGGCAAAAGAGGCGCGATGCTGAAAGAGATCGGCCAGCGCGCCCGCGAAGAGCTGGAAAATTTGCTGGGTTGCAAAATATACTTGGAGTTGTTCATCCGGGTCGATCAGGGTTGGACGCAAAATCCCTACGCTTTAACGGAGATGGGTTTGTAAGATGGTCGAGCCGGCGCCGCGCCAGAACGATTCCGTAGGGAAACTGCCGATCTTGGCTATTGTCGGAAGGCCCAATGTCGGCAAATCGACGCTCTTCAATCGCCTGGTCGGCGAGCGCAAAGCTATTGTTCACGACCTTCCCGGCGTCACTCGTGATCGCAATTACGGAGCCGCCAAGTGGTCCGGTAAGAAATTCCTGCTGGTGGATACCGGAGGTCTGGACAGCGAGGCTGAAGGCGGTCTCGAAGAGCGGGTCCAGGGACAGACCCGGAGTGCCATCTCGGAAGCTGACGTGATTCTCTTTCTACTTGACGGCAAGGGCGGGCTTAACCCGCATCGATCGACAAGCCATCAAGCAGCTTCGCAAAGCCAACAAGCCGGTATTTTTCGGAGTCAACAAACTCGATACTCTCAAGAAACAAGACAACCTGTATGAGTTTTATTCTTTGGGTTTGGATCGGTTGTACCCGCTCTCGGCGGAGCACGGCATCGGTGTGTCGGACATTATGAGTGAGATCGTCAGCCTGTTTCCGGATGAGCCGGAAGCTAACGATCAAATGGCGCAAGAAAAACCGGAAGCGCCGCTGTGCGTAACCATCATTGGCCGTCCCAATGCTGGCAAGTCGACGCTTACGAACCGCTTGCTTGGCTTTGAGCGCTCCGTCGTTCACTCAAAACCTGGAACCACCCGAGATGCTCTGGACACGCCCTTCGAACTAAACGGTCTGCCTTGTATTCTCGTCGATACTGCCGGTATGCGGCGCAAGGCCAGGATCGATGATAAGGTTGAGCGGTTTAGCGTGCAACGCGCGCTCCGGGTTGTCGATCGAGGCGATCTTGTCATTCACGTCATCGATGCAGCGGAAGGAGTGACTGACCAGGACGCTCAAATTTTGGCCTATGCGTACCAACGCGGCAAGGCGCTACTGCTGGCGATTAACAAATGGGATTTACCGGCTAAGGATGACAAGGACGTCGAAGCCTATCGCGCGGAGGTTTATTATCAATTGTCATTCCTCGAACATGTTCCTGTAGCATTTATCTCGGCTGCGACCGGCTTTGGGGTGAGAAAAATGCTTGACACCGCCGGCCGATTGCTCAAAGCCTATCAGCGCAAGATTTCAACCTCGGCTCTCAATCAAGCGTTACAGACAATCGTCAAAGCGCATCCCGCGCCGCTGAACCAGGGACGGCCGGTAAAATTCTATTACGGTACTCAAACCGGCACGCGCCCGCCGACTTTCACTCTATTTGTGAACACGCCATCTGCGGTCGGCGAAGGCTACCGCAGATATTTGATTCATCAGATGCGCGACAGCTTAGGATTGGAGCACACGCCGATTAGGCTCTTCCTGCGCGCGCGGCGCGAGCAACGAAGATAAATCACGAAATGCCAAAGTATCATTTGGCTATCGGCAAGCGGCGCGGCCAAACGAAGTCTACTTTGCAGCAAGCCTGAAGTTTCTACGCCGACGTTGTCAGTTTCGTTTGAGCCGGCTTGCGCTAAATGACAGTAATACTTCCTATCATCTTACAGGGTGCGATCCGATTGCGCACATAGCGCAGCGATGCGTCGGCTTTATACGACTTGTGCAGAAATGTGTCTGATTGCTTCTGTGATGTCTCATTCGCAGCAAAGTGCGTTCTGTTATGAGCATCAAGCTGTTGATGTTGTAGAAAGGTTCGCAAATTCAACATGCTTTAGCCAACACCAGAATTCCGTTGAAGCTTATCGCGGATCTCTAATAGCGAGTTCTAGCCTTCCTCGGAAATTTCGCTTATCCTTTTTAATCCTGCTGTCCAGCGTTCTACATGGCAGTTGACAAACCTGGAACGAATGTGATTCAGGCATGCGTAACTTTCTTGAGGGGTGTCGTTTGTCCAAGCCGGATCACAGTGAACATGCTTTGTGGCTTGCGCTGACTCGGATCAAAGGGTTAGGCTGTATCAGTTTTAAAAAGCTGGCCAGCCACTTCGCCGATCCCACCCAGTCGTTATCGGCTACAGCCGCTGAACTCTCTGCCATTGAAGGAATCGACCGCAAAGCAGTCGATGGGCTGCTAGCTTTCACGCAATGGGATGAGGTTGAGCAGGAGGTGCAGCGCGCCGAAGAAGCGGGAGTGAAAATCATCCCATTTGGCAGCGGAATCTATCCAGCTCGTTTGCGCAGCATCGTTGACCCGCCTCCTTGTCTCTACGTGAAGGGCGAGATTCGGCGAGAAGATGATAAGGCCGTAGCCGTGATTGGCACGCGCAGTGCGAGCCACTATGGACGGCGAGTAGCTCGTGATCTGTGTCGCGGGCTGGCTTCTCTGGGCTTTACCGTGATCAGCGGTATGGCCCGGGGCATCGACGGCGTGGCTCACGATGAAGCACTCAACGCTGGCGGCCGAACCATTGCGGTACTGGGCTCGGGGGTGGACCGAGCTTATCCGCCGGAGCATCGGAAGCTTTATCATCGGATCAGCGAGAACGGCGCGGTGATTTCCGAGTTGCCGCTCGGCGCTCCGCCCCTGGCGTTCAATTTTCCGGCGCGTAATCGCCTGATCAGCGGTCTTTCAGCAGGTGTAGTGGTGGTCGAAGCCACTGAGAAGAGCGGTTCGTTAATCACCGCTGCGATCGCGCTGGAACAGGGGAGAGAAGTTTTTGCTGTCCCGGGAGAAGTGGGCTCAAGCCGCAGTCGCGGTGGCCATCGACTGATTCGCCAGGGGGCCAAACTGGTTGAAAACGTCGATGACATTCTCGAAGAGATCGCGCCGCAGTTAGTCGCGCGCGATCGTCAACCGGCGGCGCTGCGAACCTTGCCGGTCGATGCGCAACCCGAAACGCACAAGATTTTTGACTTGCTTCAAGAGCGTTCGTTGCACATCGATGAAGTGATCGAAGCCAGTGGCTTCTCGGCTTCGAGAGTGTCGCAAATTCTTTTGGAACTTGAGTTGCAGGGGTTTCTCAAGCAACTCCCGGGCAATCGCTATTCAGCGGAATGTTAAACTGTTCATAGTGTTAGACAACAAGGATGGGTTGAGCGTTATGCCAGCAAAAAATCTAGTCATCGTGGAATCTCCCGCCAAGGCCAAGACCTTGGAAAAATATTTGGGCCGAGATTATCAAGTCAAAGCTTCCGTAGGCCATGTGGTCGATCTGCCCAAGAGCAAACTCGGTGTCGACGTCAAGAAAAATTTTGAGCCTGACTTCCATGTCATCCAGGCAAAGAAAAAAGTCATTGACGATTTGAAAAAAGCGGCCAAGGGCAAGGAGAAGATCTATCTTGCGTCCGATCCCGACCGAGAGGGCGAAGCAATCGCGTGGCATATCGCCGATCAAGTGGCCAAGAATCACAAGAACGTTCATCGCGTCTTGATCAACGAAATCACCAAGAAGGCGGTCCAGGAGGCGATCGCGAATCCGCTCGAATTGGATCGCAACAAGTTCGACGCGCAAATCGCGCGACGGGTGCTCGACCGTCTGGTCGGTTATCAACTGAGCCCGCTGCTTTGGAACAAAGTCAGGCGCGGCCTCAGTGCGGGGCGCGTACAGTCGGTGGCGGTGCGGTTGGTTTGCGAGCGCGAAAAGGAGATACGGGCGTTTACCGCGCAAGAGTACTGGTCTTTGACAGCCCTTCTCGAAGGACGTCTGCCGCCGTCGTTCAAAGCCCGGCTCGTTCAATGGCGAGGGAACAAGGTAGACAACAAGAAATTCCGACTCGAGAACGAGCCCATGGTGCAGGAGATCGTCAAGTCTCTTGACGGCGCGTCATGGATTATCGGCGAAGTCGAGAAGAAGGAGCGACGGCGCTATCCGACGCCGCCGTTTGTCACCAGCAAACTGCAACAAGAGGCGGCGCGAAAGTTGGGTTTTCAGCCCAAACGAACCATGCAATTGGCCCAGCAACTTTACGAGGGCGTGGAGCTCGGGCAGGAAGGTTCCGTAGGTTTGATTACTTACATGCGAACCGATTCGACCCGCGTGTCCAACGACGCGCTTGCCGCAGTGCGCCAGTTCATAGGCGGGCAGTATGGAAAAAACTATCTTCCAGGCAAGCCAAACAGCTATCGCTCGAAAAAAGGCGCGCAGGACGCTCATGAGGCGATTCGACCGACTTCGCTGGAGTACACCCCGGCGCGAGTTCGGCCGTATTTGCGCCGCGACGCTTTCCAACTCTACTCGCTGATCTGGGATCGGTTCGTTGCCAGCCAAATGGTGCCGGCGGTATTTGATCAGACGAGTTTTGAGATTCCGGTGCGAGAAGCGCTGTTTCGCGCCACCGGACAGCAGATCAAGTTTGACGGCTTCATGAAGGTTTACATCGAAGGGCGAGATGCTCCGGCCGGCAAAGAAACTGAAGACGGCGAAGACGAGGCGGAACGCGAGGCTCAAGATAGCGATGGCGTGTTGCCCGATCTACAAGGAGGCGACGCCCTCTCTCTGCTCTCCATGGATCCGCGCCAACATTTTACTCAGCCGCCGCCGCGTTACACGCCGGCCTCGCTGATTAAAGAACTCGACGAGAAAGGTATCGGACGGCCGTCAACTTACGCCGCGATCATCTCGAATATCATCGACCGTGAATATGTGGCTCAGGATGAGCGGCGCACCTTAGCGCCGACCGATTTGGGCTTCTTAGTGACCGATCTGCTGGTGGAAAGCTTTCCCGACATTCTCAATGTTGAGTTCACGGCCGGAATGGAAGATGAATTGGACAAGATAGAAGAGGGGAAAGAGAAGTGGACCAAAGCGATGAAGCGCTTCTACACCCCTTTCTCGCGCGATCTCAAGAAAGCGGAAACCGAGATGCGCGACGTCAAGCGGCAAGAGGTGCCGACGGAAATCCCGTGCGAAAAATGCGGCGCAATGATGGTCATTAAATGGGGACGCAACGGCGAGTTCTTAGCCTGCCCTCAATATCCTGAATGCAAAAGCACCAAAAATTTCAGCCGCGATGAGAACGGCGAACTCAAAGTCGCTGAAGAAGTGCAGGTCGACGAAAGCTGCGAGAACTGCGGCAGGCCGATGCTTCTTCGTTGGGGTAAGTACGGCAAGTTTCTCGGCTGTAGTGGCTATCCCGAGTGTAAGACCATACGTCCTCTGGAAAAACCGGTGGACCTTGGCATCAAGTGCCCGGACTGCGGCGAAGGCAACGTGAAAGAACGTAAATCGCGCTGGGGCAAAATGTTCTACGGCTGTGATCGTTATCCGGATTGTAAGTTTGCTACCTGGGACAAACCGGTTCCAGGGCCATGCCCGGACTGCAACGCTCCTATCTTGGTCGAGAAGGTTACCAAACGGGCCGGTCGCAGCAGACGCTGCCGCAACAAAGAGTGCGGCTTTTCGATGCCGATCCCAGAGTAACTCGATGGAAAAAATCGTCCGCATAGTCGGCGGCGGACTGGCCGGCTCGGAAGCCGCTTACCAGCTCGCGCGTCGGGGTGTTCGCGTGGAGCTGTTCGAGATGCGGCCGCGCCGTATGACCGAGGCGCACGCTTCAGGTGATCTCGGCGAGCTGGTGTGCAGCAACTCGCTGCGCTCCAATTCCTTATCCGCGCCGGCGGGTCTGTTAAAGGAAGAGATGCGCAAGCTCGATTCGCTGATTATCAGGACGGCGGAAGTGGCGCGGGTGCCCGCCGGATCGGCATTGGCGGTGGATCGCGAGATTTTCGCGCGTGCCTTGACCGCTGCTGTCGAAGCATTACCGGGGGTGACGGTTATCCGCCGGGAGGTTCAGGAAATTCCCTCGGGCATGGTTATACTGGCCAGCGGACCGCTGACCTCGCCGGCTCTGGCGCAAGAAGTGGCGTCGCTCCTGGGTCAAGAGTATCTCTATTTTTATGACGCGATCTCACCGATTGTAACTGCCGAATCCATCGACATGGATATCGCCTTCAGAGCCTCGCGATACGATCGTGATGGCGACGATTACCTGAACCTGCCGCTGACGCGCCAGGAATATTACGCTTTCGTCAATGCGTTGGTTAAAGCCGACCGTGTGCCGACGCATAGTTTCGAGCGCTTCGTGCCGTTCGAAGGCTGCATGCCCATCGAAGAAATGGCCGATCGCGGCAAGGACACTTTAGCGTTCGGGCCGATGCGGGCAGTGGGACTTGTCGATCAACGCATCGGCAGGCGCCCATATGCGGTGGTCCAATTGCGTCAGGAAAATCGCGAGAGGACGCTGTACAATCTCGTGGGGTTTCAAACCAAAATGACTTACCCCGAGCAGCGCCGTGTCTTCGCCATGATCCCGGGATTGGCGCGGGCTGAATTTATTCGCCTGGGTAGTCTCCACCGCAACACGTTTATCCATTCACCGCTCCACTTGTTGCCCACCTTGCAATGGCGCCAGCGCGGCACTTTATTTTTTGCCGGCCAGATGACTGGTGTTGAAGGTTACATCGAATCCGCCGCAACCGGTCTTCTAGCCGGAGTGAATGCCGCGCGATTGCTGTCCGATCAAGCGCCTCGGGTGCCGCCCGAGAGCACCGCTCTGGGCGCCCTGTTGCGTTACATCACTGATTCGCAGCGAAAAAAATTTCAGCCGATGAACGTCAAC
This sequence comes from uncultured delta proteobacterium, assembly GCA_963745835.1. GTDB lineage: Bacteria > Desulfobacterota > Binatia > UBA9968 > UBA9968 > WHTF01. Next base: position 29,372 of record CAVUZH010000019.1, on the reverse strand, counting down.
TTCGGCTTGTTGCCGCGGTTATCCGGAGATCTCCGGGGCAAGGCCAAAAAGGAAGCGATGTCGCAAAGAGCGCTGGCCGATATGGCCGCTTGGGTTCAAGAGCTCGACCGTGATCGCACCGAGTTCCTAAACTCATCTTCGCCGCTCGATGCTGCGGCGCAACGATGATCTCTCCGCGTTGTGCTTTCATCGATATTGGCACTAATACGGTTCTGTGCCTGATCGCCGAGCTCAGAGACGGCGGTCGTTTCAGAGTTCTGGACGATCTGGCGGAGATTACCCGTCTGGGGCAAGGTGTGGATCGGGCGGGATTGATCAGCCACGAAGGAGAGCAGAGAAGCTCGGCAGTGTTGCGCGGTTACTTGGACGCGTGCCAAACGTTGGGGGTTGGCGAAGTGATAGCGGTCGGAACCAGCGCTCTTCGCGACGCCCGCAACAGTTTCGAAGTGCGGCAACGCTGGCGGCTGGAGCTGGGACTCGAGGTTCGTGTCATCACCGGCGATGATGAAGCGGCCTATTCTTTTTTGGCAGCGCAGAGAGGACTTCCACTGATCGGGGAAGAATTGCTGGTAATCGACATCGGTGGCGGCAGTACGGAATTTATCCGCGGCAATGATTCCGGTGTCACACATGCCTTGAGCCTTAACCTAGGATCGGTCCGTTTGACTGAGCGGTTTCTTCGCTCTGATCCCGTTGGCGCCGAAGAATTCACTGATTTGACGAGCGCCATCGACAACGAGTTGGCCGCCTTAGGGAAACGCTGGGGCCATTTTGCTGTCGCTTCGACTTGGGTTGGAACTGCGGGAACCTTCACCACCTTGGCCGCCGTCGAAAAAAAGTTGACTCGATACGCGCACAGCGTGGTACATGGCAGCCATTTAACGCATGTTGAGGTCAAACGGCAGGTGCGGCTATACCGAAGTAAAACTCTCGCGCAGCGTAAGAGTATTCCGGGACTCGAACCGAAACGAGCTGACGTGATTCTTGCGGGCGCGTGTTTGATCGACAGAATGATGACCTTGTTCGGCGCTCGGGAGCTAATTGTCAGCGATCAGGGAGTTCGTTACGGGCTGCTCTACGAGCACTTGGACAGGAGATAAAGTATTTGACATTTCAGGATGAATCCATGATTATTTCGACCTGCTTTTGGACGATCATACCGAACGATCAGCTTGCAAGGAGGAGCAGAAGACAATGACGAAAAGTGAACTCATCGACTCTGTGGCGAAAAGCGCAAACATCAGCAAAAGAGCAGCGGGTGAAGCGGTGGATGCGACCTTCGTAGGTATCTCCAAGGCGATCAAGAAGAGTAAACGATTCCAAATTCCCGGGTTCGGCACCTTTACCGTACGATCTCGCAAAGCCCGCAAGGGCAGAAATCCTCAAACCGGCGACGTCATCAACATAAAAGCTAGCCGCACAGTGGGTTTCAAACCGGCGCCGAACATCAAAAAAGGTTTGTAACATAATTGACGATCAATGCCGGGCCACCACCCTTATTGTGGTGGCCTTTTTTTTGGAGAGCCCTTGCTGGCACTCTGATGGGCACGTACACTAGTGCAGCAGCGCCGAGATGACGAAAGCTTAGTTATGTCTTAGTTATGTCGCTCAAGACCGAAAAGATCTGGCTCGATGGCGAATTGGTGCGCTGGGAGGATGCGACCGTCCATGTGCTGACACATGCGTTGCATTACGGCACCGCGTATTTCGAGGGGATTCGCTGCTACGAATTGGCGGATGGCCGTTCCGCGGTATTTCGTTTACCGGAACATCTGCGCCGGCTCTGGGATTCGGGCAACATACTCGGGTTTCCGTTGCCCTATTCAGTCGAACAGCTGATGGAGGCAACCCTTCAAGTCATTCGTGCTAATCGGCTCAAGGAGTGTTACATCCGACCGGTTGCTTTCGTCGGGATTGGAGATTTGGGCCTGTACGCGCCAAATAATCCGGTTCATGTGAGTATCGCTGTTTGGCCGTGGGGCGCCTATCTTGGAGATGAAGGGCTCAAGAACGGCATACGCGCCAAAGTCTCGTCGTTCACTCGCCATCACGTCAACGTGATGATGACCAAAAGCAAGGCAGCCGGCAATTACATCAATTCGGTGCTTGCCAAACACGAGGTTAAAAAGGCCGGCTACGACGAAGCCATCATGCTCGATGCCGAAGGTTATGTTTCGGAAGCGAGCGGCGAAAACATTTTCATCGTGCGCGATCATAAGGTGAAAACGACACCGCTGACTTCGATTCTGCCTGGCATCACTCGAGATTCGATCATCACCCTGGCTCGCGGCAAAGATTATCAGGTCATCGAAGAACGGTTTACGCGCGATGAACTCTATACCGCTGATGAGGCGTTTTTTACCGGAACTGCCGCTGAAGTGACGCCTATTCGCGAGATAGATGACAGACAGATCGGAGCCGGCCGCCGCGGCCCAATCACCGAGGACATTCAAGCATCTTTTTTCGAAGTGGTGAAAGGGAGGCAAAGCAAGTATTCGAGCTGGTTGACTTACCTTTAGTTGTCTCTCACTGAAATTGTTCCCAAGCTCTTGGGTCGCTGCGGATGGCTTATACTCGTGAACCGACTCTGCGTGTGACGATGCTTCCGCGAGACACCAATGCGCACGGAACCATCTTTGGCGGCGTCATTCTGAGTCATATCGATCTTGCCGGGGGGGTGGCGGCGTCGCGTAAGGCCCCTCGAAATTTCGTTACCCGCGCAATGCGGGAAGTCGAATTCATTGCCCCCGTGTATGTCGGCGACGTGGTGAGTTTTTATACTTCGATACAACGTCAGGGAACGACTTCATTAACCGTTCGGGTGGAAGTTGAAGCGGAAAGACTTGACAAGCCACGGCATACTGTCCGAGTCACGGCAGCTGAGGTCGTGTACGTTGCCGTAGATGAGGCCGGAAAGCCGTTATCCATAGGATAATTCATGCTGGCGCAGAGCTTCGGCAGTTGGACTCTGATCATCATTCTGGCATCGCCGGGATGGGCTGCGGAAGAGGCAGCACCTCTGGATGCTAAAGGCGGATGCCCGCAGTGTCGCAACGACAGTGTCGAGATTGCGCAGCTGCACAAGAATGCCGATCGATTCTATGCTCAATTCAAGCCCAAAGAAGCCGCCAATGAGTTGCTGCAAATTCTGCGCATGGACGCCCAGAATTTTGAAGCTCTTATCAAACTGTCTCGCGCCTATATCGATCTCGGTGACATGATCCCCGAATCAATCTCCGATTGGAAGGAAAGACGTCTAAAGGATTATCAAATGGCCGAAGATTACGCCCGCCGAGCCATCAAAGCCAATCCCAACTCGACCTGGGGTTATTTTTACTTAGGGGCCTCCTTAGGTCTCACAGCCGTCGTTTCTCCGGTTGCAAGGCAGGTGGAACTAGCGGAGGAAATCCGCGCGGCGCTGGAAAAATCGCTTGCCTTAGATCCGAACAATGGGTTTGCTTATCATGCTTACGGCGTCTGGCATCGAAAGATTTCTGAAATCGGGAAAATGAGCCGCGTGGTCGCTTCGGTTCTGTACGGCCGCTCCCTACCGCAAGGCAGCATGGAAAAATCAGTGGAGTATTTAAAAAAAGCCATCGCGCTCAATCCGACCGTCATTATAAGCCGGCTCGAATTGGCAAGTACTTATATGGCTATGGAAGATTTCCAGGCTGCCCGCACTATGCTCTCCTCGATCCGGAATCTCCCTATCCAATTCTCGGACGACGCCAAGCACAAACAAAAAGCCGAAGAATTGTTGGAAGAGGTTGCAAGCCGCTAAAATCGCCCGCCCAGCTTGACCGATGGTTAAAACGTTGCGCCTGTAGCGGTGAATCTGACACGATAATCATCAATAATGCTCACACGACACAGACCACGCCTTTACACCGCATTATTGATAATTCTCTGCCTTCTTGGCTGCGGTGATTCCGGCAAATCGGCTAAGGTGCTTCGGGTCGGCTTCGTACCGGCGGAAGATGCTCAACAAGTGATGCAAAACGCTCAGCCCATCGTCGACATACTGCAAAAACAATTGGGTATGGAGATTCAACCCTTCGTCGCGGCGGATTATACCGGTGTCGTCGAAGCGCTCCGGGTTAACAAACTCGATGTCGCCTTCCTGACCCCCGCCTCCTACGTATTAGCCAAGAATGAAGCTAACGTGAAGGTCATTCTTAAGTCCGAGCGCAAGGGAATCGCCTCATACTATGCCGCGATCATCACCAGAGCAGGCAGCGGCATCCAAAGGCTCGAGGACCTGCGCGGCAAAACTTTCGCTTTCGGCGACGCGCTATCAACCACGGGCAACATTTTCCCGCGTAAGATGTTCAAGGAACGCGGCATCGATCCGGTTCGCGACTTCAAGCAGATTCTGTATTCGGGGGGGCATGATGCGACGGTGCTCGCCGTGCTCAATGGCAAAGTCGACGCCGGGGCAACCTATGCTAATTCGCCCGATGGCGATGATACCGCATGGATGCGCTATCTGAAGAATCCCGAGGACGTGAACAAGATTCGGGCGATTGCTTTCTCCGAGCCGATTCCGGCAGACAATTTAGTGATCAACGGCAATCTCGATGAAGCCGTCGCGAAAAAAGTGGAAGAGATTTTTTTGCAGCTGAGTGGCGATCCTAAAGGCAAGCAGATGATGCGGGATCTCTACCAGATCGACGGTTTCGTTCCCGCCAGTGATCGAGACTATGATTCGGTGCGTCAAGCTTTCGACATTGCCGGTATCCCCCTAAAAGCAAGCTTGCAAAGAAAACAGCCGTGATCATTCTAGAAGTCGAGGATCTCCATAAATCCTACGATAGCAATGTTCCGGTGCTCTGCGGCATCAATTTATCCGTTCATCGCGGCGAATTCGTCGGGATCATCGGGCTCAGCGGATCGGGAAAATCGACTTTGCTGCGCTGCATTAACCGTCTCGTCGAGCCCAGCTCCGGGCATATCCGATTGCCCATGGGGCTGATTACAGGAAACGGCGCCGGCACGCTGGTCGATGTCGTGCGGTTGAAGCAAACCCAACTACGACGGCTCAGACGCAAGGTCGGCATGATTTTTCAACAGTTCAACATCATCAAGCGCTTGTCGGTCATCGAAAACGTTCTATCCGGAGGGTTGGGTTATCAATCGGCGCTGCGCAGCACGCTGCGAAGTTTTACCCGCGACGAAAAGCGTAAGGCTTTAATCAATCTTAATCGCGTGGGACTGCTGGATCATGCCTACCGCCGCGCCGACGAGCTCAGCGGCGGTGAACAGCAACGAGTGGCGATCGCTCGCACTTTGATGCAAGAGCCGGCGCTTATTCTCGCCGATGAACCTGTTTCGAGCCTCGATCCCAAGCTGTCCGGCGTCGTGCTCGATATTCTAAAACAAGTCTGCCAAGAAGACGGGATTACGGCATTGGTGAGCTTGCACACTTTAGAGTTGACCCGCGAGTACGCCGCCCGGGTTGTCGGACTTAAAAACGGACAGATCTGCTTCGACGGAGCCTCTGACGAGTTAACTGGGCCGGTTGTTGAGGCGATCTATCACAACGATCTTTAATACTTTCCGGACTTTGCTTGCGGATGCTCGACTGTGGGGGCTGAATGCTTGACGGTGGTCCATGGCGCAAGCCGGCTCAACCTATCAACCCCAGGTGGCGCCACCACGGGATCGCGACTATGGCCGCCAGTACGTAGGCGACGGCGTACACCGGATTGATGCGGGACATCATCGGATAGCTAAATCCTTTTCCTCCGGTTGTGGCGCTTGCCATGGTATGCCAGTCCACCTGAAATCTTAGGAACCAAACCTCTGAACCCATCAGAACGATCATCGCCATCACCCATGGGCTGATGCCCAGCTCGGACGCCAGCGGCAAAAGCGCAACCGTCAGGGTAACGACAGTTAAGAAGCTGGTAAAGGCCAGCTTCACCGCAATTGCAATAATTATGATGACGGTGAAACAGAGCGCCGGGGAATTGGTGAGCGGCAGAATCACCGGCGCAAACATGCCGACCAGCCACTGGTCGATTCTCGCTTGTGTGAGCAGCACGGGAATGCTGAGCGTGGCTCCCATATAGAGCAGCATTTCCCAATCAATGCCTTTTTTTATCATGCCCCAACCGAGGACGCCGGTATTAATCAGAACACAAAGCGCGCTCAGCGCAACCCAGGCGCCATCGATATTGTGATACGATTTGCTGAGCCAACCGGCAAGCGTCATGCACAAGACCCCCAGAGTGATCCATTCGTGCAGCGATAGCGGCCCGAGAATCTGCAACTGAGTTTGAACCATCTTATAAGAAATACGTGGCTGAGACTCAGGCCTATAAAGAATCAGAGTCGCCAAGATAACTACTGCAGCGACAACAAGAGTAGGGACGGACGCGGCATAAAACCAATATCCCCAGCTAAATTGCTCTCGGACTTCCTCCGGCAAAAGACCCCATGCGATTAGGCTTGTGGTCGAACCGGTGAGAAACAGAAAACCGAGTTGTCCTAAACCTAAGAAGCTCGCCACGAAAAGACCGGTGGAAGCCTTGGACGGATTTTTATAACCAAGACTTTCGGATAAGTTCATCAGCATTTGGCTTATGATCGCAGTGCGAGCACTCTGTTGCGGAATTAACGCCATGACGACAATGCCCATGACACCCATTGCAACAATTTGCCAGCGATAGCTGAGGGGAAAGACGCGGACGAGTTGGAGCGATAGCCGGTAGAAGAGTCCCGAACTGGTGATAGCCGCGCCCAATCCGAGAACGCCAAGAGTCATGAACCACGAGCTGTTGGCAAAGCCGCCGAGTACCGTTTCCGGTTGCCCTAGACCGGAGATGATCATGCCGATGGCGAAAAGCAATGCCACCCCATATTCAGGAAAGACCCGAAACATCCAAAAAATGAGTGTCAGAGCGATAAAGGCCAGCTGCTTGGTAGCGGCTGGTTCCAAGCCTATCTCGGGCATCACGAACCAGAGATAGCACCAAACGCCGACACCGAGCAGTGCACCGGTCCATCGGCTCAGATCCAACCCTTCCAGCCCAGCAATTAACGATTTCGGTGCAGGATTCGTCCTATTTTTTGTTGTGAATTCTGTCTGGATCTGGCGCAGCGGGCTCGGCAGTCCCGGCCGTATCAAATTTTTCATCAAGGCTCGCCAGGTCCGAGACCGCATCCTGTTGCCGCAGTTCCAGAGCATTGCGCAAGAGATTCAAGGCCTCAGCATGATCGCCTTTACGGCCAAGATTAGTCACGGCATGGTGGAGGCGTTTTGCCATCGCTCTCTCCCGCGGAGTCTTGGCTGAATCCAAAAGAGCCTCTGTACAATATGCGACGGCGGATTCAATCTTGCCCAAGCGAACCAAGGCTTCAGCTTTCATGTGCACGAGGCCGAGATTGATTTGATCCCGCGGTAATTGCTCAATGACTTGTTTTACCGCCTGGGCGGAGCTGTCGAGCAAGTTCTGTTTATTTTGGTTTAGCAAGTTCGCCGCTCTTGGCCAGTTTTCGGCTTCCAGAGAATGATGGATTGCGTCATGCCAGCGCCCAAGGTTCTCAAACTCTTCGGCCAACTCACGGTGCAATTGCTTTGCTGCCTCCGGCCCTTCCTGCTGGAAAAGCCTTTCGCGCAGAAAATCTTTGAAAAGCGGATGAAGCTCAGGCCGGCTCGAATCCGCTATCCGAAGTAGGGGTAAGTGATTGGCCTTCAGTGAGGCCAGGCACTGGCCAGCAAGCTTCGTATGAAGCACTTGGTCCGCAGTTTCGAAATCGCTCGAGCTTAGCAGTGAAAGCCGGCGCAGGAATGCTTGTTCCGGCACCGGTCTCGAGCTGTAGAATTCCTCGGCCAGTGAGTAGAAAGCTTCGCGCCCTTGGGCATACTGCTGCTCGACGTGAGAAAGCTTTTTACTCAGAGCGGCGCAGAAATGAAGCAGCCAAGTCGGATGTTTGTCGATCAGCTCGTCCCAAGCATGGCGACTCAGTCGCCATATTAAAGAGTCTTTAACGGCGGCAATCGTTGCCGAACGCGGCTCGCCGGATAACAACGCCATTTCGCCGAACCAGTCTTGCGGTCCGAGAACGCGAATCACCTCTGTTCTACCGCGGTTTTCAAGCACGACCTGGACAGTTCCGGTTTGAATGATGTAGAACGCATCGCCTTCATCACCTTGTGAGAGGATGGTTGTGCCACTTAGGTAATGACGTTCTTCCATCTTGCCCAAAACTTTGGCGATATCTTCCCGCGACAGTGCCGAAAAGAGAGGATGTCGTCGTATGACTTCGGCTAAATCAGCCATTGGGTGTTCGCGCCGCGGCCGGCAAACGGGCAGATCTTCGGATCATACGCTGACGTCAGTGCCGACGCCTCTTTGTAACGCTTTGTGATAGACGAGACGGGCAGTCGCGACATCTTGAATCGCGATGCCGACCGACTTGTAGAGAGTGACCTCCTCGGTTGCGATTCTTCCCGGCCTTGTGCCGGCGAGAATTTCGCCGATTTCCGCCTGTACATGATCCGCCGTGATCGATTTATCGGCTAAGGCTAACAGGACGTCACCGCATTCGGCCATAATCGCCTCGCGGGAGTCTACGAATACCCTAGAGCGCGCCAGAGTTGCGCCGTCGAGTTCTCTCAGGTCGGGACGGTGCGAACCCACTGCATTGATGTGAGCGCCCGACTTCAGCCATTCGGTCGCCAAAATCGGCTGTTTTGCTGTAGTGGCGGTGACGATGAGATCGGCTCCTCGAACGGCTTCTTCCGCGCTGTTCGCCACTTCAATGGCGACGCCGAGTTGTGATTCCACTTCTTGCTTGACACGGCTGGCGCTGGTACCGGACGGGCTATAGATTTTAATGCGACGAATTTTTCGCACCCGGGAGAGAGCCCTTATATGGGCTTTGGCCTGGACCCCGGCGCCGAGAATTCCTAGTACGGACGCGGTCGGGTTTGACAGAACCTTGCTCGCCATCGCCGAAGCGCAAGCAGTGCGGATCGCGGTGATGTAGCTGCCATCCATGACCGCAATCATTTTTCCGGTTTCGGGACTAAACAGCATGATCGTGGCAAGGATCGACGGCACGTTCTGCCTTGGGTTGTTCTGAAAATACGTCACGACTTTCATGCCCAGCGCCTGATCCTCATTCAAGAAACCCGGCATACTGGTGATCCGCCCGTCGATTTGCGGCAGTGGCACTACCAGGCGCACCGGCATCACCGCGTTGCCGGTGGAGTATTGGATGTGCGCTCGTTCAAGCGCCGCTATCAGCTCGTCGATGTCGATCAGCCCTTCAACTTGCTTTTCAGATAAGATCAACATGATCTGATCTGATAGCATAAACATGCGACTGAGTGGTAGTGTGCGACCATTGAAGGATTCGATCGATCGGGAGGAGCGATGGCCAGTCAGGAGCATGTGATCAAGCTTTCTGAAGTGCCCGCGGTCGCAGATCAATGCGCCGGAAGGTTCAGCATTCGGCGGCTCGCGACAGAGGGTGGGCGCCGCTATCGGCGCGCAAAAGCTGGGCTACAGCTTTTTTAGCGTGCCGCCGGGGAAATCGGCCTTTCCCTATCATACCCACACGACCAATGAGGAGATGATCTATGTCGTGGAAGGCCGAGGCATTCTGCGCCTGGGAAAAGACGAAGTCGAGGTGACCGCCGGAACTGTAGTTGCCTGTCCCCCGGGAACCGAGTCCCCGCATCAACTTATCAATACCGGTAACCGAGAGCTGCGCTATTTGGTGGTGAGCACGATGGAGTATCCGGATCTTTCGGAATATCCCGATTCCAATAAGATTGGCGCATATGCGACGGCGGCCGTGAGCAAGCAGGTCGGGTTCCGCGCATTGTTCGTAAAGGACCAGCAGGTAGGCTACTACGAAGGAGAAGACGGTCACGAAATTGCCCGCATCCTCGAGTCTAAAAGCCGTCAGAGCGCCGAATAGTTCCGCTGCTGTTGAGCGCCTGGAGTCATTTACGTGAGAATGTTTTTCCTGCCGATACTCGCCGCGAGTTGCCCCAGGCTAATCTCGCCTGCGCGAATGATCTTGATGCGGTCGTCGATCACTTCGACAACGCTCGAGCCCGTCTTCGACGGGAGCTTCCCGCCATCCAGGAAAATTTCGATGTCGCTGGCAAAATAATTCTGCGCCTGCTCGATCGTGGATGCCGCCTGCTGCCCCGAAGGATTGGCGCTGGTCGCGGTCAAAGGCCGCCCCAACGACTGAGCCAACTCGGTCGCTATAAGCTGGCTGGAGATACGGACGCCGACTCCTCCCGTCCGGTTCAACAGCTGCTTCGGCGTACCCGGAGCGGCCGGCAGCACCAAGGTCAAGGGCCCCGGCCAAAATTGTTCCATGAGCGTTCGGGCGACCGGCGGAATTTTTTCGACCACGCCTTGCAGCATGGCTTGGTCGGCCACAATAATCGGAATAGGAGAATCCGGATTGCGGCCTTTGAGTTGAAACACTTTTTCAACCGCCGCAGGATTCAGCGCATCCGCGCCCAACCCATAAACCGTTTCAGTGGGGAAAACGATCACATCACCGCGGTTCAGCGAAGCAATTGCATGACTAAGGTTCATCAGAAGCCGCTCAAAAATTGCGCGCTGGCCGGAGCGTGTTGTTGCGAGCTTGGCCGACCGCAGGGTATAGCTGAGCTTACAAGGCGCGTCGCGCGATGTCCCTGCGATAATGCATCCCATCCCAACTGATCGCGTTTACGCCCCGATAAACTTCTTGAACCGCTTCCGCAAGATCGCGGCCTCGCGCGGTTACTCCCAATACACGACCGCCGGAAGTCCGCCACCGACCGCCCTGTTTGCTGGTGCCGGCATGAAAGACAAAGCCGGTGGGCCAATCCTTCAGGTTTTCAAGGCCGCGGATCTCTGTGCCTGTTTCATAAGAACCGGGATAGCCGCGAGCGCTCAGGACCACACAGACAGAGGGATCCGGGTACCATTCCGGGCGAACAGTTCGCAATGTTCCGTCTACCGTGGCTTGTAGCAGCGGCACGAGATCGCTCTTCAAACGCATCATGATCACCTGGCATTCGGGATCGCCGAAGCGGGCATTGAACTCCAGAACTTTCGGTCCGGTCTTCGTGATCATTAAACCAACGTAGATGACCCCGCGATAAACAATGCCTTTGCGTTTCAGTCCGGTCATCAATGGGGTTACCACCTCGCGCAGCACGCGATCCTCAGTGCTTTGAGTCACGACCGGCGCCGGTGAGTAAGCGCCCATGCCACCGGTGTTCGGCCCCTGATCGTGATCGAAGACTCGCTTGTGATCTTGTGAGGATGGCAAAGCGAGGACGGTATCGCCATCTGTGAGCACCATGAAGGAGGCTTCTTCGCCTTCGAGAAATTCTTCGATAACGACTTTCTCGCCGGCTTGGCCGAATGCCTTTTTAACGACGATCTCATCAATGGCCGACTGCGCTTCTTCCCGGTTGGCGCAGATCAGCACGCCTTTGCCCGCCGCTAGGCCGTCGGCTTTGACGACATAAGGCGCCGGATTCTGATCGAGATAGCGCCTGGCGGATGGGGCATCACTGAAGATACCGGCGACGGCGGTAGGAATGCTGTTCTCAGTCATGATCTTTTTGGCGAAGGCTTTGCTGCCTTCCAGCTGCGCCGCGTCGCGGTTTGGGCCAAAGATTTTCAATCCACGGGATTCAAACAAGTCTGAGATACCGAGTGTCAATGGAAGCTCCGGTCCAACAACGGTGAGATCTATCTTCTGTTCTGCGGCGAAGTCGGCGAGCTCTTCGATCTGCTGCGGCGCGATGGCGACTAATTCCGCAGACTCAGCGATGCCCGCGCTGCCGGGCGCGCAATAGATCTTATCGACCTCTGAACTCTGGCGGAGTTTCCAGATCAGCGCGTGTTCACGCCCACCGCTGCCAATCACCAATATTTTCATAATTCATGGATACGGAAGCTAGCAGCTATAATTAATTGAAGATGAAATCCCCGGCTGCTCGGCCGTGACATGTCTTTGCTAATGTCTGAAGTGTCTCATCCCGGTAAAGATCATCGCCATGCCGTGTTCATTGGCGGCGGCGATAACTTCATCGTCTTTGATGGAACCGCCCGGCTGGATCACCGATTTGATGCCGGCATTGGCCGCTTCATCGAGGCCGTCGCGAAACGGGTAGAACGCATCCGAAGCCACCGCCGAGCCAGCAAGATCCAGCCCGTGCGTTGCGGCGCGCAGCACCGCAATTTTTGTCGAATCGATACGGCTCATCTGGCCGGCACCGACACCTAGGACTTGATCCGGCGCAGCAAAAACAATCGTGTTGGATTTGACGTGGCGGCAAACTCTCCAAGCGAAGTCGAGCGCCTGATACTCTGCTTCCGTTGGCTTTCGGTTGGTCACGACTTTACAGGCGCGTACATCCACCGATCCGGTATCCCAATCCTGCATCAACATGCCGCCGCGTACCCGGCGCAGATCATAGCCGCCGGTTTGGGGTTCGCTCATATCCAGTTCCAAGAGCCGAATATTGAGCAAGCGCTTTGCCGATGACAGAACCGCCTTTGCTTCCGGCGTAAAGCTCGGAGCAAGGACAATTTCCAGAAAGATGTCCTTGAGTTCTCCGGCTGTCTCTTCGTCAACCGGTCGGTTAAACGCGATGACGCCGCCGAAAATCGAAATCGGATCGCAGGCCTTGGCTTTGCGAAAAGAATCGGCTAACGAGATTTTCGACAAGGCCACGCCGCAGGGGTTGTTGTGTTTGATTGCGACGGTTGCGGTATCAGAGAATTCCAGGACCGTGCTTAACGCGGCATCGGCGTCTAAAATATTGTTGAAGGACAGTTCTTTGCCTTGAAACTGTTTGGAGCGGGCAATCGAAGGACCCTTATCGCCCTGAGTGCCATAGAAGGCCGCGCTCTGGTGCGGATTCTCGCCGTAGCGCATGTCCTGAATCTTGGAGATCTGAATGTTGACTGTTTCTCCCCAAGGGGTAGGTTTTTGATTCTCATCAAGGGCGGCAAAATAATTGGAGATCGCCCCATCATAATGGGAGGTATGTTGGAACGCTTTGGTAAAAAGCCGAAAATGCGTTTGCTTTGATAGGGAGCCGTTATTTTTCTGCAACTCGGAAAGGATCGAAGCGTAGTCTTGGGGATCGACCACGACGGCGACGTGCTGGTGATTCTTTGCCGCAGCCCGCACCATGCTGGGTCCGCCGATATCGATATTCTCGACGATCTCGTCGAATGATCCGCCCCGGGCGACAGTAGCTTCGAAGGGATAAAGATTGACGACGACCAGATCTACGGGGGCGATTCCGTGCTCTCGCATCTTCGCTACATGCTCGGGATTGTCTCTCAACGCGAGAATTCCGCCGTGAATCTTGGGATGAAGGGTTTTTACCCGACCGTCCATCATTTCAGGAAAGCCGGTGATCTCAGAAACATCTTTCACGGCAATTTTGTTGTCGCGCAGTAACGATGCCGTGCCACCGGTTGAAATAAGCTCGACACCTAGATCGGACAAGCCGCGGGAAAACTCGACGACGCCTTTCTTTTCAGAAACGCTAATCAGGGCTCTTTGAATCCTGCCCACGGGTAGTGATCCTCCTAGGAATTGTAATGGATACGGGGAATTCGCGCGCCGATGGAAGTGAGAATTTCGTAAGAGATTGTGTCTGCCCAAGCGGCCATCTCGTCGGCGGAGATGGTTTCATTTTCCTGGGTGCCGAGGAGAACAACCTCATCTCCCTGGTGTATTTTTCCTATATCGGTAACATCCAGCATAGTCAAATCCATGCACACGCGTCCGGCCACCGGCGCGCGCTTGCCGCCGACTAACGCCTGTCCACGATTGGAAAGCAGTCTAGGATAGCCATCGGCGTAGCCAATCGGCAGGGTCGCAATCAAGCTGTCACGCTTGGTAATGAACGTCTGACCGTAACTGATGCTGGTGTGGGAAGGGACCTTCTTAAGTTGCAAGATGCGCGTTTTCCAGGACAGCACCGGTTTCAGCGAAATTCGAGTGGCCATCTCGGGTGAGGGGTAAACTCCATAAAGCATCAGACCCGGTCGCACCATATTGAAATAGGCCTCCGGCAAAGTAATCGTCGCCGCGCTATTGGCAAGATGAATCAATGGTGGCGCAATCCCTACGGCGGCAAGACGTTTGACGAGATCGTGAAATATCTGCAATTGCTTGCGGGTATATTGGCCTTCGACGCTTTCGGCATGGGAGAAATGCGAAAAGACGCCCACTACTTTGAGCGCCTTGAGCCTCTTTATCTGAGGCAGCCATGAGTCGCACTCGACGGCGGGAAATCCGATCCGTCCCATGCCGGTGTCAATTTTTAGATGAACGTCGAGCCTTCGACCGCACCGGGCAACGGCCGCGTCCAGGCGCTGCAGAGCATCGCCATCGTGAACCACCGGCATCAGATCGTGATCGAAGAACAAATCGAGCTGATCGAGATATGCGCCGGTAAGCACAAGGATCGGGGCAGTGATGCCATGGCGTCGCAGCTCGATAGCTTCTTCAATGATGGCAACCCCGAAAGCGTCGCTACCTTCACTCGCAAGAGTTCTGGCCACAGCCGCCGCGCCGTGACCGTAACCATTAGCTTTGACCATGGAAAGAATCTTTACTTGAGAGCCGAGTAAGGAGCGTATTTGGCGAAAATTCCAGCGCAGCGATTCGTGATCGATGTAGCAAACGACTTGGGCGGCCCAGATGGGTGCTAAACATTGTGGATGCTCGTCGTCAAGAAACCTTCGAGCCCGGCTGAACAGGTTTCTCTGGAGTGAGGAAGATGACACGTCCCTCGTCGGAGGCCGCCAGCAGCATCCCTTGACTCTCCAAGCCGCGAAGCTTGGCGGTTTCCAGGTTCGCAACCACTACGATTTGCCTGCCGACGAGCTCGTCCGGTGTGTAGTGACCGCGAATGCCGGCGCAAATCTGCCGTTGTTCCGTGCCGAGATCGACCTGAAGCACCACTAGTTTGTCCGCATTGGGATGCGGCTCGGCGCTTTTGACTGTAGCCACCTTGAGTTCAATTTGTCTAAACGCGTCTATCGAGATCATCCGCACCTCCATCGGATCGGACACCAGGATAACAGAACAGTGCAGTCAAAAAAAGAAAGATCGATGAACTGGCGAAGTCATTGCCAGGATTTAGTTATTGGCGAGATAGACATGGTGCTTTCATTCCGCGATGTCACGGGCGATGCGCTTCAACCAGGAAGGATACAGCCGGCTCTGACAGTTGCTTGACAGCTAAAATGGGCGTTACTATCAGTAATCGTCTTAATTAAAGGGAGGAATTTTGATGGGCAAAAGTTTAGCCGGGAGCAAGAGTCACCAAAACCTCAAGGAAGCGTTTGCCGGCGAATCCCAAGCCAATCGTCGCTATCTCTATTTCGCACGAATAGCTGATATTGAAGGCTATCCCGATATCGGAGGACTTTTCCGGGACACCTCAGAGGCGGAAACCGGACATGCCTTCGGCCATCTCGATTTTCTCAAGGAGGTTGGCGATCCGTGCACCGGAGTGCCTATCGGCAGCACCGAAAAAAACCTGAAATCGGCTATCGAAGGTGAAACCTACGAATATACCGAAATGTATCCGGGTTTTGCGAAGACTGCCCGTGATGAAGGCTTCCTTGAGCTGGCGGAATGGTTTGAAACTCTGGCCAAGGCGGAGAAATCTCACGCCGGGCGATTCAACAAGGGACTGGACGGACTCGGTAGTTGAATTCTCCGCCGCATCTTGTCGAGTACCAATGGATATCCTTGCTTCCATCGCAAAGTTCCGCTCAGGCAGTAATCGGCAAGACAGATGAGAAAAGTCGCCATTGATGACATTGTCGGTCTTCGCCGTTACGAAACGATCCGGCAGGATCTTCGCCGGCGAATCATCGAGCTCAAACAAAAGCGACGGATCTCACTGGGCGACAGGCTATCTCTAGTTTTTGAGAATCGTCCTACGGTCATCTTTCAAATACAAGAAATCTTGCGAGTCGAGAACATTAGCGATTTGGACAAGATTCGCCAGGAGATTGCCACCTACAATCAGCTTATCCCTGACTCAGGAGAACTCAGCGCGACGCTCTTTCTCGAGATCGAGGACCAAACTCATTTGCGCGAGGAACTGCTCAAGTTTCAGGGTATCGAGGACGCGATCTCCTTGCGTATCGCTGCGTATCAGCTACAGGCGCGTTTTGAACCGCGGAGAAGCAAAGAAAACAAAATCAGGGCGGTACATTATATTCGATTCCGTTTTGATGATCAGGAGCTTGAGGCTTTCGTTTCCGGGACAAGAACCGAGCTGGTCATCGATCATCGAAACTACCAAGCGGCGGTTGTGCTTCAGCCGGAAACCCAGAGATCTCTCGTCGAGGATTTGACCACGTAGATGTCAAAGGCGCGAATTGGCTGTGAACGAATCTGCCCGTTTCTCTACCCGGCCGGCTTTTCTGGTTATGCGCTTGTAACGCTTGAGGCGCGGCGTTAAAGTGTGCCCGCTCGATCTCCACCGCGCCTTAATGAGGAGGGGCCATGAAACGCCGTGGCTTTGTCGCTCTACTCATCGCGTTGATTTTTGATCCGCTTCGCAGTGTCGCGCTGGCACTTTGTAACCCAGCATTGGTGCGCCTGCAGAAACAAGGGCGTAACCTGGTTCAGGTCCGTCCCGGTAAGAGCCCTCAGCTGGGACACTACTTTATTCAGTGGTACGGCCATTCAAGTTTTTTGATTCATTCCGGCAGCCAAACCAAGGTTGTCGCGGATCCAAACTTCAACGTGACTCCGGGGATCCAAGCGGATGCCGTGACCGTCAGCAACGACCATTTCACCCATAACAACACAGGTGCTGTCACCGGTGATCCGGTGATACTGCGCGGCATTACGTTTCGGCAGACCTGGAACCCGATTCGCACCAGCGTCAAAGACATCAGCATCATCAATATCCCAAGCCAGCGGGGGCAGAGTTGGGGAGGGGCGGCAAACTCGATTTTTGTCTATGAGATGGGAAGTCTGTGCCTTGCTCATTTAGGCAACATTGGTCATCTTCTCACTGCTGAGCAGGAGAAGGTGCTGCAGCGGGTCGATGTCCTGATGGTGCCTATCGATGCGATGACCAACTTGGGATTTGACGACATTCTAAAGGTCATCGAGCAGGTGAAGCCGCCCATCGTGATTCCGATGCATTTCGATGTTGTCAGGCAGGGAGAGCTATTTGCCGGTTTCGCCAAAGAGCATTACCCGGTGAAAAGATTCTCCGAGTCGCAATTGATCTTGAGCCGAGCGATGCTCCCCAAATCCACCGAAGTATTCGTCCTGGCGCACCCGCGCGCGGTGTCGTTAGGTGAGTAATAGCGCATGAAGGAAACATTTTCCGAGACTTTTCCGGCCGTTTGATGTTTGCAGGGCGGTTACCTATACTCATGCGTGATTTGCGAGGCTGAAGTCCATTGAACAAAAAAGAAGTTGAATTTTTCCGGGACTTGCTGAACCAGAGGATCCAGGAACTCAGGTCCGAAGCCGGCAAGACAGTCGACGATATGGACGAGGACGAAAACTTTCCCGATCCAAGCGACCGCGCTTCTATGGAATCCAGTCGCAATTCGGTCCTGAGAATACGCGATCGCGAGCGAAAACTGATCTTCAAGATCCAGGAGGCTTTGCAACGACTGGAAGCCGGCGAATTCGGCATCTGTGAAGAGTGCGGCGAAAAGATCGGCATTGAACGACTCAAGGCTCGCCCGGTGACGACCCTCTGTATCGATTGCAAGGCCAGCCAAGAAATTGCCGAGAGAAAAGCCAAACGGATGTGAAATCGATTCGCTAAAGTATGAAAATTAGAAAAGCAGTTATCCCCGTAGCCGGCTTGGGCACGCGCTTTCTGCCGGCAACGAAAACCGTGCCTAAGGAACTTTTGCCGATCATAGACATTCCTTCGATCCAGTACGTGGTTCAGGAAGCAGTTGATGCCGGCATCCAAGAAATCATCTTTGTAACCGGCCGTGGCAAAGATGGCATCGAGGATCATTTTGACGAGGCGCCGGAGTTGGAGCAAATCCTCGCGGACCGTGGCCAGACGGCAACCGTGGATATGCTTCGACGGATCGCTGAGATGACCGAGGTCGTTTCAGTTCGGCAAAAGAAACCACTGGGCTTGGGTCACGCGGTTCTTTGCGCTCGCGATCTGGTCGGAGACGAGCCTTTCGCGGTCATGCTAGCCGATGATCTTATCGATGCCGAGACCCCCGGCATCCGGCAGCTGGTCGAGATTTTCACCGAAACCGAGGAGTCGGTTGTTGCCCTGATGAAAGTTCCGCGCGAGGAAGTGCATCAATACGGCGTCATCAAAGGTAAAGAGGTGAAGCCTCGCCTCTACGCGGTCGAAGCCACTGTGGAAAAACCTGCCGCAAAAGAGGCGCCTTCTCAATTGGCGATCATCGGCCGTTACGTGCTGCGCCCGGAGATTTTTTCGATTTTGCAAACTCTTCCACCGGGAAGAGGCGGCGAAATTCAGCTTACCGACGGATTGGCCCGACTGGTTCAGCAACGAAAAATCTTTGGTTGTGAGTTTACCGGAGATCGCTACGATATCGGCGACAAGTTCGGCTTCGTTCGAGCGACGGTGGCCTATGCATTGAAACGAAAAGATCTAAAGGATAAATTAATCGAGTATTTGAAATCGTTGAAAACCTAGTCTGGGGCCGTAGCTCAGTTGGGAGAGCGCTAGAATCGCACTCTAGAGGTCGTGGGTTCGACCCCCATCGGCTCCACCAATTCGCAAAAGGGGCGGGTAATCACCCGCCCTTTTTTTGTGCATTTCGATAGGATGAGCGACTTGAAGCAGCGCGCAAGGTGAAATGTCTTTAGCCGACGCGGCTAATGCTTGGCAGCGGCTTTTTCTTCCTTGATTAAATCGTGGATCATGCGCGGCACGCCGCCGCAGCTGAAACAGCGGGGGAGCTGGTAATTGGTTTCGCCTTCGGGGTAGCGCATGAATCGCTTGTAAAAGGGCTTTTCAGTACCGACATAGTCGTCGTAGTAAAAGGCCAGTTTGCCGCACTCGCTGCATTGTAAATACTTTGCCATGCCAGTTCCTAATGATCCTAACCGCCAAAGGTTCCGGAAACCTCTTGCCGGCCGCCGTTCTCGGTGTAGGCTTCTTCTTTGTAAAGGCCGAGAGCTTGCATCACGGGTGTGTCTTGTACCGAGAACAGAATCAGTTCATCGTCGCTCTCATTGGCGAATTCATGCCATGCCCACGGCGGCACAACAAAGAAGTCGCCCCGTTCCCAGTCGAAGCGCTGGCCATTGATGACCGCATGGCCGCGCCCTTCAAAGACGTGATACACCGCGCTATTGACCTGGCGATGCGCTTGGGTGTGAACGCCCGGCCGAATAAGCTGAACACAACAACTCATGGTCGGCAGGGTCGGCCCGCCGGTGTTAGGGTTTAAATACTCGAAGCAGACATCATCGAACGGACTGGCTGAACCTTCGCCGATACGTTTAAGGGCCTCGTAAGTTGGGTCCCATTTGTAGTTCAATAGTGGAGAACGGGTTGCAGGCGGATTCTCCCAGGTGGGCTTTAAATGAGCGCCGCCATATTTCTGCTCCGATCCGTTCACTTGGGTAACCGGATGTTTGTGCTGCGGGTAAGGCTCGAAAAAGATGCCATCCAAGTCGTTGACCAACGGAAGATCGAGACCATCCATCCAGATCATCGCCTGATCAGATTCATTGCCGTGATCGTGCCAGCTCCAGTTCGGAGTCAGCACCAAATCGCCACGGCTCATGACACACTTGTCGCCATCGACATTGGTGAACGAGCGACTGCCCTCGATGATAAAGCGGATGGCCGATGCCGAATGACGATGACACGGCGCAATTTCTCCCGGAAGCACAATCTGCACCGCCCCCCACAAGGTATGCGTGGCGGCATACTTACCTTCTAAGCCGGGGTTCACAAAAGCCAAAACTCGCCTCTCTCCGCCGCGTTCGATCGGTACAAGGTCGCCCGCGCGATAGGCCATCCGTCGTAGATCGGACCACTTCCAAAGATAAGGCAGGACCTTGGTTTGCGGTTCCGGCGCTAACAATTTGGCCGTTACCTTCCACAGCGGTATGAGATGTTTGGCCTCGGCTTCCTGGTAAAAACTCTCTATTTGATTTGGCTCAGCGGCACTCATAGAGGCCCCCTCTTTACATGTTGGAAAGAATACTCATGAATACTCCACAGGTCAATGACTTCACGGGACGTGATCGAATCTGTTGCACGGCTTCTAAAAGGCCTTTAGAATCGAATTCGGTTTCCATCAGCAGTCTAAACGGTTTACAACCCGACTACTTCATTGAAGGGAGAATAGATTATGACGGTGAGGCTTTTTCAATCACAAACTTCGATGTTTTGCGAAAAGGTGCGCGTTGTTTTTGCAATGAAGAAAGTCCCGTATGAGATCGTCGATGTGCGCAAAGACGATCGCAAGTCGCTCATCGAGTATACCGGACAACGGAAAGTTCCCTCGCTAGATTATGACGGTCAATGTGTGATCGATTCGACGATCATTTCCGCTTTGTTAGAAGACAAGCATCCGGCGGCGAGCATTTATCCGGAGGGAGCGGCAAACAAGGGCCTTTGTCTTGCGCTGGAAGACTGGTCTGATGAAGTTCTGATCCATGCCAACCATGCGATTCGCCGCGCCGAAACAGCGGAGGCTCGCAAGAAAGCCGAAGACGAATGGGCAGGCCATTTCAGGACCTTGGATCTAATGTATTCCGGGAAGAAGTTTATCTTTGATCGGATGACCATCGCCGACATCGCGATTTTCTCGCAGCTCCATTATCTCTATACTACCGTCAAATTCGAGATCCCGGCAAGTTATAAGAACGTTCACGCGTTTCTGGAGAACATGCGGCAGACACTAAAACTCAATACATTGACGGACAGCTTCGACGCTAAGTCGCTGTAAGTGCTGAGGACAACGGTATCACGCTCAATAGCTTAGGAAGATAGGAATAAATGGTGTGCGCGGTTGAGGGAATGCTCGGCGCCCTGGAAGCGCGCGCCCATGAGATCTTCCCACTGGGTGAGTGTGGAATGGTAAAATCCGCCGCGTGAATGATTGCGGGAGATCAGCGCAAAGCCGCTTGGTAAATTTTATCACGGTTGTTGCCGTCATAGCCGGCTTAATAGAGCCGATGCCCTGCCGCATTCAAGCTCGATCTGTTTCTCCTTAGCTGATGCGCTCACTGGTCGCTCCGTGCTGGTGGGCGCTTCGCTTGCACCCCATTGAGTCCTAAACCATTTCCGACCCGGAACGTTGACATCTGAATGATTGATGAGCGCTCTTCGGCCCTCCTGTTCAAAAGCTGCTTAGCCGGTTGTGTTCTTGGAACGGCTGCAACCCTTTACTTTTTGCTGGGCCTCGCCGGCTATGTGTACAACCCCTTGCTCAACGTTGCCGTCGTATCGGTCCTCGCCGCCTGCGCGCTATTTTTTTTAGCCGAATTTTTTTCAATTCCGATCAAAGCCAACAGGCTGGGAAGATTGATCTGGGTTGCAGTCCTGGTGATCCTCATCGCCGAAGTTATTCTTGGCTTTTTGCCACCCACGGCGCGGGATGAGCTAACCCATCATCTGGCGATACCAAAACTCTACGCTCGCGCGGGTCGGATCATCGAAGTGCCGATGGCGCCCTATGCCTATTATCCAATGCTCCTCGATATGCTCTACACGCCGTTGATTTACTGGGGTTACGATTTCATTGCCAAACATGTCCACGCGCTCTTTGGTTTTCTCACCGGCTTATTGATCTATGCTCATCTAACCCGGCGTTTAAGTCCGGTGTATGGGCTGCTGGGCTTTTTCTTTTTCATTTCGACCCCCGCCGTCTTACGCTTGAGCCACTGGGCCTACATCGATCTCGGTATCACCTTCTTATTCCACTGCCACTCTTTTGTGTTTGCTGCGTTGGTCTGAGAAGAGGGCTCGATGTTGGTTGTTTCTTGCCGGCTTGTCCCTTGGTTTTGCGCTGGCGACAAAACCTAACGGGCTGCTTGCCGCTCTGCTGTTGGGACTGCTGTTTGTGCTGGTAATTGGAAGAGCTCCGAGGATGCCGTTGAGCAGGCTGGTTTCCGATCTCGCGCTATTTGCCGGGGTCACGCTGTTACCGTTTATGCCGTGGTTGCTGAAAAACTGGCACCAGACCGGCAATCCTTTCTATCCCCTGTTGGGCGACTTTTTCCCTGCGCGAAACGCATCTGTGATCGATGCCGCAAGTTTCGTTGGCTTCGGGGTCTTGGAAAAAAGGCACCTTCTTTATGGCGAGAGTCTCTGGCAGATTCTCGGCTTGCCGCTGCGGATTTTTATTTCTGGTCAGGATGACAACCCGCAGTACTTTGACGGCGTGCTGACCCCGATTTTGTTACTGTTGCTGCCTTGGGCATTCAAAGGAAAATGGAGCGACGAAAAAAAGCTGATTGCGTTCTTTGCCTTCGGCTACTTGGCGCTTGGCCTTGTTTCTGATAGACATGCGCATCCGCTACATTCTTCTGATCGTGCCATCGTTGGCGCTGTTAATGGGTTATGGCATTTTCAATATGTATCTGAGTATCAAGCGGCCGCTTTTGCTGTACGCTACATTGCTTTTTTTCGCGGCCTGGCATGGAGTTTATCTCTGGCGGTATGTGCAGGACAGCCGGCCGTCCAAGTACCTGAGCGGAAGTGAGTCTCGCGAGGCGTTCCTCGATCGGGCTCTGCCAGAGTATCCGGCCATGCGGTACGTCAATGACAAAGTTACGAGCACGGCTAAGATTTATCTTCTATTTCTCGGCCGCCGGGCGTATTATTGCGAGCGGGATTATTTTCATGACGCCGGCGAGCTCCCTGCCTTTCTTATCGGAGCCATCCAAAAAGCAAAGGACCCAGAAGATATCGGACGAGTCCTCAGTAGCAGGAATCTCACGCACCTGATGTTTCGAGAGGATCTCCTGATCCGCTTTCTAACCGACAACCTAACACCGGCTCAAGGCCATTTGTGGAATGATTTCGCGACGACTCGCCTTAGATTAGCTTTCCGTGAGAGAGGTTATGCCGTATACGAGATCCGCCTCTAGATCGTGCGCCGTATCAATCATTATTCCTGTTTTTAATGAAGCGGAGAGCCTCCGTGAGCTTTTGGAAGACATCCGTGCTCTGGAAATCGCCCAGTGTGAAATCCTCGTAATTGACGATGGCTCTGTTGATGGTAGCGCCGAGGTAGCGTTCAACGCCGGCGCCAATGTGGTGCGACATCCCTACAATATCGGCAATGGGGCCGCGGTGAAGAGCGGTATCAGAGCTGCCCAGGGGAGAAGGTTGGTGCTGATGGACGGTGACGGCCAGCACCAACCGGCGGATATTCCGAAATTGCTGGCGCAGTGCGAAGGCTATCACATGATTGTCGGCCAGCGTGCCAAAGGCTCAAAACTGCGATTTCATCGCAATGCGGCCAACCTCTTTTACAATCTGTTGGCTTCTTATGTGACCCGTTTCAAAGTAAAGGACCTTACCTCCGGTTTCCGGGTTCTGTCGCGCAGCGATGCTTTGCGGTTTATCGACCTCTTGCCCAATACGTTTTCTTACCCTACGACCTTGACCTTGGCATTTTTGCGCTCTGGGTTGACCATCAAGTATGTGCCGATCCAGTCGCTCTATCGGGCCGGGCAAAGTAAAATCAGCCTGGTTACCGATGGCATCCGGTTCTTGTTGATCATCACCAAAATAGCCACGCTGTTTTCGCCTTTTCGTATCTTCCTGCCAGTCAGTATGTTTTTTTTCTTCGCGGGCTTAGCCAATTATGTCCACACGTATTTCACGCAGCACCGTTTCACGAACATGTCTGTCTTCCTGCTGACCACCGCGGTGATCATTTTTATGCTTGGGCTGGTGTCCGAGCAGATCGCGCTACTAAGGATGGAGCAAAGAGCGTCGTCGAGGTCTGAGCGTACGGAAGGCAGACGCGAGCAAGAGCTATAGACAATTGCCGATTTCGCTGCCCTCACGTCGTACTAACCACTAAGAGGCCTGATGATCTGCTGCACCCGCCGTTTGCTTTGCGCGATTGTGTTCGGCATTGCCGTTATGGGTTTCTTGGGAATTATTTTATGTACGCGCGGAGGAACTGGCATTTATTCCGATTCGGTCGTCTATGTAGGAGTCGCTCGCAATCTGTTGCGCGGCGCCGGCGTCACCTACTTTGACGATAACGGCCAGATGGCGCCGGTTACCCACTATGCGCCTCTTTATCCGTTGATGGTTTCGGGGCTCGGCCTTGCCGGCATCGATCCCCTTGAAGGCGTCCGTTGGCTGAACGCGCTCTTGTTCGCATCCAATATTATCCTCGCGGCTTGGATCGTGTTCGCTTCGACTCATTCCGTTGCTGCATCCGTAGCCGCTTCTTTCTTGACGGCTACGGCGTTTCCTATGGTTCAAATACACTCAACCGCACTAACCGAGCCTTTGTGCTTGTTTTTAGGATTTTTCGGGCTCTATTTGCTGACGCAATATATAAATGGTTCCAAACGAGGGATGCTCTATCTCTCTGCTCTTTCGATAGCTTTGAGTAGCCTTACACGATATGCCGGACTGATTTTCGTTCTAACGGGAACTGCCGCACTGATCTGCCTCAATACCTGGCATTGGAAAAGGAAATTGATCCGCGCGAGTCTTTTTCTCATCTTCAGCGCGCTGCCCCTACTGGCCTGGATTATCCGCAATAAATTGTCAGCTGGAAACTCCGTCAATCGGACTTTTGCTGTTCACCTGCCCGGAATTAAAGAACTAGCCATGGCCGTTGACGCGGTGTGCCTTTGGTTATTTCCGGTAACCTTGTTAGGCGAGGCGATTTGGCCCCGGCTACTAATTTTGCTAGTCGTCATCGGCGTATTATCCTGGTCCGCGACTAAGATGGTTCTGCTGAACTCGCGCCTACACCAAATCTGTGTGTTGTTTATCGTTGGTTATGCTGCATTCATTTTTACGTCGCGCTCCCTTCTTGATGCAGCGATACCATTAGATACCCGCATGCTGGCGCCAGCATATTTTGCAGCGATGATTATTGTCGTCTCGGCAGTTTGGGTTGGAAGGACGAGAGCGCTGACAAATATGTCCCCGCTTGGTCGCTTCTCCATCTATGTCGTTTTCATGTTATCGGCCTTACAAGCCATTCCGGCGATGGCATGGCTTAAGGTCAGCTACACTTCTGGCGTCGGCCTGGCAGCGAAAGGTTGGAAGGACTCCGAATCAATGCGATTCGTTGGCCGGCTGGACGCAACAACTCCTGTTTATACCAATGCGCCCGACTTAATTTACATGTTTCTCGATAGGCTTACCTATATGCTTCCACGAAAGCTGGACCCTTATAGTCGACTTCAAAACGGCGAGTACGAGATTGAAGTCGCGGAGATGAAAAAAAATCTACTGGAGAAGAACGGAGTTGTGGCGTACTTCAATGCCGAAAGTCGAGAGTGGTTTCTGCCGTCGCTGAAAGATTTGGAGACGAAGATCGGCTTACGAATGATCTCAGGCAAAAGCGATCCGGTGATTTACGGTATCAAGTAGAGTTACGCGCAAGAGGCATAGGGCATAACCCTTCGCGCCTGTGCCGTGTAGGGTGGATTGGCGCTGGTACTTGCCGGTAGTCGAGGAGCTTGAGAGAACTTTGGGCCTCCAGGTCTTGGCGCGTGAAAACGACGGCGTTATTTATCAAGTGCGATGAGATGAGGGGACAAAGAAATATTGGAGCAGACCGGCAACTGGACTACGATGCGGTCAGGGAATTCTACAATCATTTCTATTACCGCGACGTCATCAACAGACATTCTCCTGGATTCCATTTGCGCCGGCTAGCAAGGCGGTTGGACCCTTGGATCGGCCGGCGGGCCCTGGACGTGGCATGCGGGCCGGGAGGTTGGTTACAGGCAATTGCCGAGCGCGGGGCTATAACCGCAGGAATAGACATTTCTCAAGTTGCGTTAAATGCTTGCAGAAACACTGTTCCCGAAGCTGAGCTTCACTGCGGACCGGCCGAACGGCTGCCGTTTGCGGATCGGCAGTTCGATTTCATTTCCTGTCTAGGCGCGCTCGAACACTTTCTCGACATCGAGGGCTCTCTTCAAGAGATGATCCGGGTCGCGAAAACGAATGCCTCTATTTTGTTGCTGGTTCCCAACGCGGACTTTCCGCCGAGCCGCTTGGGCCTGTACAACGGTACCTTGCAAGCAGCGGTGAAAGAACAGGCGCTTTCACTGCTCGATTGGGAGGAGCTTTTCGAATCCGCCGGGCTGCGTGTGAAAGCGCGTTGGAAGGATCTCCACATCATATCGACGGCATGGATATTTCGCGGCCCCTTTTATGAATGGCCGCTCAGAGCTGCTCAGGCAGCGGCGTTGCCGTTTTGGCCGCTGAATTGGCAATACCAAGTCTACTATCTCTGCGTTTTGAACAAATAATTCAGATTGTATGAACATCCTTGTCATCACCTGGAATTTTCCGCCACGGCGAGGCGGAATGGAACAACTACTAGGGAATCTATGTGACGAACTCAGCAAGAATCATAAGCTGTTCATCATCACCGCATATGCGGATCATTCGTGCCCGCCTAAGACGGGAATCTTCCGTCCAAGCCGGCCGGGCTTGGTGGCGTTCTTTGCTTATGCTCTTTGGAAAGGCGCGCTGCTTCTCCGCTGTCACCGGGACATCCGAGTAGTCTTCGGCGGCAGTGTCTTGGTGACGCCGCTAGTATGCATTCTTGCTCGAATATTTCATTGCAAGGCGCTAATTCAGGCCCATGGTCTGGATCTTCTTTATCCGAGCTTTGTTTATCAGATGTTTATAGTTTGGTGGCTACGTTTCTGCGACCAAGTTGTTGCGAACAGTGGCTACACGGCCAGTCTGGCGAAAGACAAAGGCGCGTTAGAAGAATCGATTACCATCATTCATCCGGGCGTGCACTGGCAACGATTTGCGCTACCTATGGCCATGGACGCGCTGAAGTTGGAGCGCGGCTTACAGGGGAAAAGGATCATTTTGTTCGTCGGTCGGCTGGCGCGCAGAAAAGGGGTGAAGGAGTTCGTTGAGAAGTCCCTCGGCCGCATTGTTCAGGAATTGCCAGACGTCCGATTTCTTATTGTTGGCGACAATCCAAAAGACTCTCTAACTCACCGAGACGATGTGCGCAGCGAAATCGAGCACGCGATTTCTGCAGGCCATCTGGAAGAACATGTTCAATGGCTCGGCGCTTTAAGCGATGAGGACTTGATAAAAGTCTACAACCTTTGCGATGTTGTGGTCTTGCCGATTTTACAAATGAAAGACGATGTCGAAGGTTTTGGGATTGTCGCCTTGGAAGCGGCCGCCGCCGCCAAGCCGGTGGTGGCGACAAACGTGGGTGGCGTTCCGGATGCAGTGGACAATGGCAAGGGCGGAATCGTAGTTGCGCCCGGAAATTATGAGGGCGTGACTAGAAGTATCATCCAGTTATTAGCCCGGAACGAGATAAAGTCATCGCTCGGTGAATACGCCCAGAGGAGAGTCAGAGAAAGATTCTGTTGGAGTTCAACAATCGCCCGTTATGAGAAAACACTTTCCCAAATTACCTAGAAATGAACGAATCCAAATGGTGTCGGCGCATGCGGGTGATTAGATCTCCGGCGTTTGTACCAAATGCAAATAACCTTTGAGCTGGCGGCCCGACATGCGCTTCCTTAAGCGGAGTGTGCGTAAGGCGCCCAGGCTTAGCCTTATTCTCTTGGACTGGAGCGTGAGGGAAAGCTTTCACCTGCTCCACTATCTGCGGCATCAGAGCGTGGATCGCGACCAGTTCGAGGTAATTTTCATCGAGTATTATTCGCGCACTGCGGAAACACTGAAGGAGTTCGCGGACGAACTAGATACCTGGGTCTTGCTGGAGATGCCTGAAACCTGCATCTACCACAAACACCTAATGTACAATTGCGGACTGGCGTTGGCGTACGGCGAGGTAGTTGTCCTATGCGATTCCGACGCAATGGTTATGGACAGTTTCATCGAAGCTATTTTAGGCCATTTCAAAGATCGCGAACAAATCGTTTTGCACCTCGATCAATTTCGAAACACGCGGAGAGATCTCTACCCGTTCAAGTACCCTTCGTTCGATGAGGTTCTGGGGGACGGTTGTATCAACAATGTTGATGGAAAAACGGCCGGTATTGCTGATCGGATCGACCCATTGCACAGCCGAAATTATGGCGCTTGCATGTGTGCCCGCCGTGCGGATCTCATCGCGATCGGTGGGGCGGACGAGCATATCGACTATCTAGGCCACATCTGCGGTCCTTACGAGATGACCTTTCGTCTGCTCAATAAGGGGTTCAAAGAGGTCTGGGATGAAACGGAGTACCTATACCATACCTGGCATCCCGGACAGGCGGGTGTGGATAACTATCAGGGGCCTCACGACGGACGGCAAATGTCGAGTTCGGCACTGGAAGCTCTGATTACGGGGAGAGTTTACCCGCTGGTCGAAAACGAGACGATGCATCTTATTAGAAATGGGGAAACTTTGAGCGCGGTGTCTATCAAAGAACACTTGATCGATAAATGGTGTCTGGCGGCATGGGATCGATCGATGATCGCGGCTCAGCAAAAAAACTTGCCTTCAAACCGGGCTAAGCCTAAAACCGATATCTACCGAGGCTTCAGGATTATCGAAGATCACCGCACGTTTTACGTGCGGCCTCTCCTGGAGATGGGCGGCACTCAACCGGCTGACGATAGCAGCAACTTGACTTTAGAAAGTCGCTCCATTGAGGAGGTTGTACAGAAGATCGACGAAGTTTATCCTGCCGTTCTTCGTTTCAGTGAACAGGTTAATCGTTTGTACTCCCGCGTTTCGCTGCTGATTTGGGCTATGGCTGTCCCTCTGATCGGTGTTGTAAAGATGATTGTTGTGCGAGTAGGAGAGGACGCGAGGCATGCTGGCGAGCGGATTCATGACGCGTATCAGGCGTGCCCTGGCTTTCTCGGATGAGGCGTTTCTGGGAGAAATACCGCGTCGGCTGGTTAGCCGTCAAACACTATAGAGCTTATCTGGACCGTGGCGCGAACAATCTTATTACTAATTTGTATTTTGCTGAACCCGGAATGCTTCTCCCAATTGTACTTACGACTTCGCTGTTTGTGCAGATTTACCTAACGGGTCTGTTACACTTCGATTGCTTCCGCCGATTGAAGTACGGACTAAAAAATAGAGCCAAGATCCAGCGTATTTCGATCTCCTCTCCCAGAGATTACCCGCAGACCCTGATCGTGGCACGAGACATCTACACGAACTACTACGGATTGATCAAAGCTTGCGATCATCTGAAGC
>CAVUZH010000018.1:0-534440 GCA_963745835.1 uncultured delta proteobacterium | reverse complement strand
TAGGCCGCCCCGCCGGCGGCGAGTGCCGGAAAACGTGGCTGGACTTTCGAGTCAGGTGAGAGATACGGCTCAACCAGTCACCTTGCAAGTCGGGTAGAGTAGTTTGGGAAAAGCGGCGAACAATGCCGCGGCCTAAGCGGCTCGCTTCACAGTTAGGGCCCTACTATGACAACGGCAACAATCAAACTTTTCTTGCCTCGGGGAGACGCGAAGAGTCTTCGAACGGCCGAAATCTCCAATTGGACTGGCAAGGCGATCGCAGCGCCCCGAACAGAGCTGGACGAACTGCTACAGCGCGAGGAGCTCGATAAGGCCGGTGTTTACATTCTGTCCGGCAGTGATCTTCTGTCCGGTTCTCCGCTCGCGTACATCGGCGAGGCAGAGGTTATTCGGGAGCGGCTCAAGCAACATAAAACGAAGGAGTTTTGGATTTTGGCTATCGTGTTTGTCAGCAAGGACGAGAATCTCACCAAGGCTCACGTGAGATATCTTGAGAACAGACTTCTCACGGAAGCTGCACAAGTCGGCAGATGCACGCTTGAGCAGAACCAAGCTAGCGGGTCTAAGCTGCCGGAATCGGATCGGGAAGATATGGAAGTGTTTCTTTCACACATTCGCCAGCTTTTACCGGTGCTAGGCTCCGACCTTTTGATCCCTGTCGCACAACCAGCCGCCAAGCAGCAATCTGGCGGAATCCTTTTCTGCCGTATGAAGGGCGCGGAGGCTCGCGGCCGTCGAACACCCGACGGGTTTGTGGTCTTTCGGGGCTCTACGGCTGTCTTGCAGGAGCGCGAGTCTGCCAAGAAATATCCTTACGTGCTTACGCTCCGCAATCAGCTGATTGACAACGGCACGCTCATCAAAAACGACGGCTTCTACCAGTTTACCAAGGACACAGAGTTTTCTAGTCCTAGCGCAGCGGCAGCAGTGATTGAAGGCGGCAGCGCTAATGGACTGATTGAATGGAGAACCGACGATGGGAGAGTTCTCAAGGAACTCGATGAACAGGCCTAAACGACGTTCTTGCGAGAGATTTTCGGACCCGCTCGCAAAGCTCGGCTGTCTCCGCTTCTCATTTTTTCATGTTGAAAATGGCCACTGATCTGTTGTCGCATTTGCGCGAACTGGAAGTTGCGCTACATCAGCCCAAGGTTCGTCGTGACCCGACTCGTCTTAACCAGCTGTTACACGACTCGTTCTCAGAATTCGGCCGTTCGGGGCGCAGCTACAGCAGGGATGAGATCCTGGAATTGCTATCCCATGAGGTTCCATCGAGAACGATTTGGTCCCAAGACTTCACGGTGGCAGAAATCGCTGAAGATGTTGCTTTACTTACCTACAAATCGGCGTACATCGATGCAAATGGTGAACTTGGCCGCCATACGCTCAGGTCGTCGTTGTGGCAGCGTACAGCGCTCGGTTGGCGGATGCGATTTCACCAGGGTACGCCGACAGATGCTTTTGCGAAAAATGAAACCTAACATACAGCTTCAGACAGATCTTTGGACCCACTCGCAACGCTCGCAAGTCTCTGCTGCTCAACCTTCGCGTTTAGGCATTAGGTGCATAAAAGGCTAGGAAGCTGACCGCTTATAAAAGGAGGAAAGGCAATGAATCTAAACAGAGCAGGCAAACTCTTTCACTATGTGATCCTGTTGGCATCTCTGTGGGCTTCGGCGGTGGCGGCGCAAGAAAAAGCCGACAGCGAAAAACTCGGCAAGGTCCAATTTCCGGTCTCCTGCACTGCTGAGGCCCAGACGCAGTTTGATCGTGCCGTCGCGCTCTTGCACTCGTTCTGGCTTGATGAGGCGGCCAAGGCGTTTGCGGCGATTTCTCAGGCCGACACCAGCTGCGCTATGGCACATTGGGGTACCGCAATGACGTTGTTCGGCAATCCGTTTACTTGGCCGCTCAGCGGCAAGGCGCTGCCCGACGGCTGGGCCGCAGTAGAAAAAGCGAAGGCAGCTCAAGCCAAGACCCAGCGCGAGCGCGATTATATCGGCGCCGTCGAGGCCTTCTACAGGGACTGGGACAAGCTAGAGCACCGTACTCGAGCGCTGGCCTACGTGAAGGCGATGGAGGAGCTAACCCAGCGCTATCCCGAAGATACCGAAGCGTTGGTTTTTTATGCGCTGGCGCTCGACGTGACTGCGCTTCCTACCGACAAGACCTATGCCAACCAGTTGAAAGCCGCCAAAATCCTAGAAAAGGTATTCGCTGCGCAGCCCGACCACCCCGGCGTCGCGCATTACCTGATTCATAGCTACGATTTTCCACCGATTGCCGCGCAGGGCCTGACCGCTGCACGCCGGTACGCCAGCATCGCACCTTCCGCCCCCCATGCTCTGCATATGCCGTCGCACATCTTCACTCGCCAGGGATTGTGGGAGGAATCGATCGAGATGAATCGTCGCTCCGCCGCAGCGTCGAAAAGCCACTTCGACAGCCTGCACGCCATGGATTACCTGGAGTACGCCTATCTGCAGGGCGCGCGGGATGGCGAGGCCAAGCGCGTGCTGGACGAGATCGCCGCCATCAAGAAAGTAGACCGGGAACATTTCGTTACCGCCTACGCGCTCGCAGCGATTCCGGCACGCTACGCACTCGAGCGCGGGCGCTGGGCGGATGCGGCCACGCTTTTACCGTACCCGAACGAGAGGGACTTCCCATGGGCCAACTTTCCGCAAGGCATGGCGATATCGGTTTATGCTCGCGCCCTGGGTGCGGCGCGCAGCGGCAACGCTGCCGCGGTCCCCGAGGAGATCGAAAGACTGCAAAGGCTGCGTGAGGCGATGATCGAAGCCAAGATTGGCTATTGGGCACAACAGGCGGATATCCAGATCAAGGTCGCTTCGGCTTGGGCGACATTTGCGGCAGGAAACAAACAGGAAGCACTGAAGCTCATGCGGGAGGGCGCCGACATGGAGGATGCGAGCGAAAAACACCCCGTGACTCCTGGCCATGTCCTGCCTGCGCGTGAGCTATTGGGAGAGATGCTCCTGGAACTAAAGCAGCCGGCGTTAGCGCTGAAGGAATTCGAGGCATCGCACAAAGTCGAGCCGAATCGTTTCCGCGGGCTTTACGGCGCTGCAAGAGCAGCCGAACTTTCGGGAGACCAAAAAAAGGCAAGGGCTTATTACGAGAACCTTGTGGTCGTCTGCGCGAAGGCAGATACCGAGAGGCCAGAGCTGCTGAAGGCGAAGGCGTTCCTGACTAAGAAGTGACTGATTATCTAGGGCTACCCCGGGCTTTTGTTTTTTGCACGAGGTCCAATAGGTATCAAGATCTCGTGACTGCTTTGTTTCCTAACTTGCGATTCAGGCCGATCAATAAGAGCGACGGCTGAGCTTTGCGTTAGAATCGATTAATCGGAATGCGGTCAATCTGAGTTGAGTAGTTCTACCCGTCTCGTCAGGGGATACCATCAGCTGCGGAGATTAAACGGTGGCAATTATTTAAGTCCATATTAATTATTCAGTTCTCTCGCCGTAACTTTTTTCGCACTTTACTTTTGTCGATCTTTCTTACGGCGGATGCATTCGGCGGTTTGTACAGAACACGATAACGGCGTTACCATTCTTATGCCGATGGGGGATTGTGTCGTCAAATCGAATTCGAATTGACCAGTTAACCATGGGTTATATATAAGAGGGGGTACTATGTCACTCGGAGGTACGGAAATGCGCTATATCGACGCCGATGGTCATGTCGAAGAAAACCCCGCGACCTTCGATGACAAGTATCTTGATCCGGCCTTTCGCCCGGTACGCCCGCGCGTGGTGCGGGATAACGAGCTGGTTTACTGGTCTATCGACGAGCAGCTGTTTCCGCGCCGCGTCGGCCGCGCCTGCAATAATCTGGGCACGCCGACCAACTATGAGGGCCAGCCATCGATCCACACGATGGGCAAACCCGAGAGCATCCCTTGCATGGAGTTGAGCGATCTTAAAGCGCGGCTCGACATTATGGACGAAGAAGAGATCGCGGTTCAGGTTCTGTACACAACGTTATTTCTTGCCTATCCCTTAAGCTCCGATCCGCGGCTGGTGACCGCGCTCTGCTCCTCCTACAATCGCTGGCTCGGCGACCGCTTGGGCAACCATGAGCGACTTAAATGGGCCGCAGTAGCGAACCTGGATGAAGCAGATCAAGCCGTAAAACAAGTTCGGGAAGCCAAGCGGCTCGGCGCTTTGGCGGTGATGGTTCTGGGCACCGCGGGGGATCGCCAGCTCGATCACCCGTCGCTGTTTCAGTTTTATGAGACATTGTGCCAGGAAAAGCTCCCGTTAGCCGTTCACGTCGGTTGGGCCTGTCCATCGATCAACAATCTTTATTCGCATATCTATCCCTCCGGGGTAGTTGCGTTTCATTTCCCCGTTCTCATGGCGTTTGCCGCGCTGATCAGCGGCGGCGTTCTCGACCGTTTCCCCGATCTCAAAGTGGTTTTCTTGGAAGCCGGCTCCATGTGGGTCCCCTACATGATCGATCGGCTCAATCACCGCTACCAAAATCAGGGGAAAAAACTCGCGCAGTTTCTGCCTCAGACCCGGCCTATCCAGCAGTTGCCGGTCATGGATTACATCAAGAGCGGCAATCTCTTCTTCAGCGCCGAGCTGGAAGATTTCATCCTGCCGCAGGTGCTGGACTTGGTGGGAGAGAAGCAGGTCGTCATGGGAACGGACATGCCCCACGGCGACCGCGAGCGCTTCGCCGCGCGCCAGCTGCGAGAGAAAAGATTTAAGCGATGCGGCGATGGAAAATATTCTGCAAAATAATCCGGCGCGGCTTTATGGCTTGAGGGTGTGAGGCGCGTGTTTGCGCAAACGTAAGCGACCGCTCGAGTAGGGTTCCGCGATACCGTTTCGGAGAATGCCGGCACTGAGACCTGGCTTGTGCCTTGGACCACAGATCATATTGAGACCGCGCCCGTTGACGCCGGTCAACCGCCTCAATCGAAACCAGCGCGGCCTATTGATTCCGGCAGAAGATGAATCAACAGGCCTTGCCTTGAGGCTTAGCACCAGATTTACAGCTTGAATAGGCGCCCCTCTAGGACCGCACCGGTGCCGCGCCCGAACGGCTGTTCTATCGGCTCACGTCTGCCACTCACCGCTGTCGCCATAAACAACCATCGATCTCCTCGATAATTGGCGATCTCCGAGCGGCTAGCCTGCACACCTCCGCCATTCCTTTGTCATGTGCGTATTGGAAATGGTCTGACATCCGAACGGTCGAGGAATTACTGGGCATCGCGATGTGAGCACGACGATGATTTACACCCATGTATTGAAGGAGGTAGAGCGTCAACAGCCCTCCCGATCGAGTTTAAGAGTCTCGATCATCGACGGAGATAAGCCGCCGATCGTTAGGGAGATAACCCGCCGTCCGGTCGGCTTTGGCGGAAACCCTAATATTGACAAACTCGGTTAGCGGATGGATATTGCTACCGATTTGAACTTTTATTCTCTGATCAGTTGCTGGGATAAGCCGACCAGTATTTGTCGTTGCGTACGGCGGCTCACTTAATAGTTAAGGCCGATCGACAACTCAGTCGGAACGCGTTCATTATTGGAGGAGAAGATGGTTACGAGGGTCTCGAGCGTGAGCACGCATGATCGACCAACGCTGGACGCGAGTCAGGTTCGCACCTCATCGCGAGTTCGCGACATGCTGCAAGACTGCGAAGAGATAGCGCAAACAGCGCCGGGCGACATCCATCGAATCGGTTCATTGTTGCAAGAGATGATTCTCAAGTACTACGCAGACGTGCGGTCTCAGGCTCAGCAAAGCTTCCGGGCCGCCTTAGCAGCTGCGACTGTCGGCATACTCTTCTTCATCTACGCCATCTGGTTGGGAATGTCTCCAGACGGTAGCGGGCAGGCGAGGCTTGGGTTAATCGCCGGCAGTCTCATTCAATTCATCTCGGGCATCAATTTTTACCTTTACTTTCGCGCAGGCCGCCAATTCGCCTCTTTTCACGTCTGCCTAGAACGGACCAACCGGTTCTTGCTCGCCAATACGATCTGTGAAAATCTCTCAGATCCAGCTCGTGACGAGATGCGCCGCGAGTTGGTTCGTGTTGTCGCAACTGCACCAATGCTTACGCTGGATGTTGTCACTGGAGACCAGCGGTTGCGCCGGGCCCGTAAGGAGCCAACGGGACGGCCTAACAAGCCGCTGCAGCCGACGAGCATCCAGACGCACACTTGAGTGAAAGCAGCGAGGCGACACCGCTCGCGGCTGAGCGGTGCGTTAGATTGCACGAAAATGTCGCTATCTCTAGGGTTCACGTCGCCGTCAGACCTTCTTGCAAAGGTGGAACGCGACTTAACGCGCCTTGCATCGGCCATCGCAGGCCAGGACCGCGAACGCGTGGCGGATGCCCTTTATGATTTCTCAGTATCCGTGACCAGTGTCAAAGACTGGCTCAAGGAGCATCCGTCACCCTCGTATAAGGCGGCCGACGTTGAGAATCTCGTCGCTGGTAGCGTTGCCTTGAGCTCCTTTAAAGATATTGCCAACAGCAACAAGCATCGCTTCATTACGCGCTACAAGCCCACGACTGACGAAGCAACACTCTCGGCAATGCCGGTGTACACGGTTGGGCCGACGAGCGTTTCTAATACTCCCCATGCCATTTTTCGTGCAAAGATCATACGGGTGGATGGCACGCGTCTTGAGGCAACGGCATTGGCACGCGCAGCGGTGGATGAATGGCGAGCATTCATGACAACGCACGGACTGTGAACGCGCGATCTAACTTTAGTTCGAGCGGACGCGTGGCAAGCGGTGCTTGCCGGCGCGCCGCTGAGCCGAGGCGTTAGCGACACATGACTGAACCATTAACAGTACGAGCGGCTAGTCCCAGAAACGCACCAGCCTCCTATGGTCTGTTCTACCTCTGCCACTGCTTATAGCGGCACCCTGAAATTCTCGTTGCATGCAGCACTCTCCTTGGTGTTTTGCTCACTAGACTGATTTCGTTTGCAACGAGACTCCGGCGTGATCGCTATTACGAAAGATGAAGATTTCGTGCATCTTGTTGGCGAAATAGCCTCTGGCTATCTTTCATTGCGGGACTGAGACCCGGCTTATGCGCTGGCCCGAGATCATATGCATGACCGCGCCCATTGACGCCCAGCCAACCGCCGCGCCATCAATGGAGCCGCTAAGCCCGAAGAACTATTGATCCGGAGTGCGCTTTTCGGTAGCGTTCACGCCAACTCAGCCAGCCAAAAAGGCACTGTCATTACTATGGAAAGAAAAAAAGCCAGTGATTTCGATCCGCAATTGCTCAGTCTATTCCACAGATACGTGCATGGCGGCATCAGCCGTCGCGAGTTTTTGGATGGCGCGACAAAATTCGCGATTGGCGGCCTGACCGCCACGGCTCTCTGGGACATGCTCCGGCCCAACTATGCGTTGGCGCAGCAAGTGGCCAAAGACGATCAGCGCATAAAGGCCGAATATACGATGTATCCCTCGCCTAAAGGAAACGCGTCGGACGGCAGCATGCGCGGATTACTCGCGCGCCCGGCAAGCGGCGAAAAATTTCCTGCCGTGCTGGTGATTCATGAAAACCGCGGCCTGAACCCTTATATAGAGGATGTCGTGCGACGCTTGGCTGTTGCCGGTTTCATGGCATTTGGGCCGGACGCGACCTGGCCTCTTGGCGGTTATCCCAATGTGGACAAGTATGGAGCCGAAGCCGATGAAAAAGCGGCAGCGATGCAAAAGCAACTCGACGGGGAAAAGATTTTCGAAGACTTCGTCGCGGCGGCGGAGTTCCTGCTGAAACATCCGCAATCGACCGGCAAGCTCGGCGCCGTCGGATTCTGCTTCGGCGGCACTACGGTGAACCGACTGGCTGTGCGGATGCCGCAACTTGCGGCCGGCGTTCCCTTCTACGGCGGCGCTCCGGCGGTTGAGGATGTCCCGAAGATCAAGGCCGCTTTGCTGTTAAACTTTGCCGAGCAGGATCCCAATATCATGGGCCGGTGGCCCGCCTATGAAGCCGCGCTCAAGGATAACGGCGTCAAGTACGATGCGTATATTTATCCCAAGACCAATCACGGCTTTCACAATGATACGACGCCCCGGTATGACGAGGCCGCGGCCAAACTGGCCTGGCAACGCACCATCGATCATTTCAACAAGACGTTGAAGGCGTGATCGGATGGTTCGAGAGGCCGGTACAGGCGAGAACGTCAATTGACGATGAACGGGTTTGACGTTTCAAACGTCGAACCCGTTCGATATTTCCCAGGCATTCAATAGTTTCAGACAAACAGATCACCGCAGCTTGCGGTCGAAACTAGCCCGCTCACCTGACTCCGTTCTACTACATCAGCCGGTCGAAGACACTTAGCCGGTCTTGCCTCCAACCGTGTTGTTCCACAGCACATCCCCCGGCGGCCATTTATTGACAGCTATTGTGGGATTCGGTAGCGTCTGCTACGCATCTTGCGCATCGCAGGACTTTGGTTAGGAGAAACAAATGGAAATCAAGCCGGTCAAAAGCGGCAAGGTAAACGTCGACGGGGTCAATCTATATTATGAGCTTTATGGCCAGGGAGATCCGCTGGTGTTGGTTGCCGGTACCGGCATCAGCCTGGCGCCGTGGCGCATCGCTCAAGTGCCTGAATTCTCCAAGCACTATCAGGTTCTGATTTACGATCATCGCGGACTCGGCCGCAGCGATAAACCGGACGTTCACTACTCTACCCGGCTTTTCGCTAAAGACTGCGCCGGCTTGATGGATGCGCTGGGCATCAAAAAGGCGCACGTCATGGGGCATTCCATGGGCGGCCGGGTTGCCCAGTGGCTGGCTTTGGATTATCCGGAAAAAATTCGCAGCCTTGTGCTATCCGGGAGCGGTTCGGGAAAATACAGCGAGCTGCTCGAAGACTATCCGCGCGGTGTGCCGCTGGATGCGGCGCTGGAAATGATCGAAAAAGGTTATGAGAAATACCAGCATGACCACTGGGGTCCCGGCTTTATGTTCAGCGAACAGTTTATGAAAGAGCATCCGGACGTCGTGCAAAAGTACCAGGAGCTGATCGTCGACGAGGTTCCGCCTTTGAAGTGCTATTTGCGGCATGTAGTCGCGCGGCAGTGTCATGAGACCACCGACATCGTCGACAGAATCAAGGCGCCGACTTTGGTCATTGTCGGCAGCAAGGATACCCATGAAGGCGGCACCGGCAGTCATGTCGATTCGGCAAGAGCGCTGGCGGACAAAATTGCCGGCGCCGAGTTCGTTTTGGTAGAGGGCGGCAGGCACGGCTACTTGCGAGAAATGCCAGAAAAGGGGCATCCGCCGATTTTGGATTTCCTGCATCGGCATTAACACAAGAATAATGGATGAAAGCGGAAGCTGAAATAAGAATTCGCACGGTAGGATCAATTAAGCGCATGGGAGCTAGGTGACACGTGAACAAACAAGAAATCATCGACAAACAGAAAAAATATCTTTTTTCTTGTGTCGCCACCTATTATGACCAGCCCCTGGTGGTCGATCATGCCAAAGATCACTACGTGTATGATGCCGACGGCAAAGAATTCCTGGATTTCTTTGGCGGCATTCTCACCGTAAGCGTCGGCCATTGTAACGAGCGGGTCACCAAAGCTGTCGATGAACAGACCCATAAGCTGCAGCATATGTCGACTTTGTACGCCAACGAGCCGCAGGTTCAGTTGGCGGAGAAGCTGGCGCAGATTACCCCGGGCAGATTAGAAAAATCGTTTTTCACCAATAGCGGCACCGAAGCCAATGAGACCGCGGTATTGCTGGCACAGATCCATACCAAGTGCCAGGACGTCATCACGCTGCGCCATAGTTACAGCGGCCGTTCGTATCTGGCGCTCAGTCTCTCCGCGCAATCGAGCTGGCGTCTGACGCCGAACGTCGTGCCCGGCGTGCACCATATCCCCAATGCCTACTGCTACCGTTGTCCCTTTGGACTGACCTATCCGAGCTGCAATATCAAATGCGCTACGGATATCGAAGAGGCGATTCAAACCATGACATCGCAGGGGCGGATCGCCGCTTTCTTGGCCGAACCGATTCAAGGCGTCGGCGGTTTTATCACGCCGCCGAAAGAATATTTCAAAGAGATTGTCGGCATCGTCAAGAAATACGGCGGGCTTTTCATTTGCGACGAGGTCCAGACCGGCTGGGGCCGTACCGGCGGCAAGATGTTCGGCATCGAACATTGGGGCGTCGAACCCGACATCATGACCTTCGCCAAAGGCATGGCCAACGGCGTACCAATCGGGGCAACCATTGCAAGCCCGGAAATTGCCGACAGTATGCAAGGCAACACGATTTCCACTTTCGGCGGCAATCCGGTCACATGCACCGCCGCCCATGCCACGATCAGCGTGATTGAAGAAGACAATCTGGTGGAGAATGCCCGTGTGATGGGCAACCGGTTGCGCGAAGGTTTGAATGCGCTACAGGATAAATACCCGATCATCGGCGATGTGCGTGGGATGGGCTTGATGCAAGGAATGGAGCTTGTCGGCGAGAAGAAAAAACCAGATGCCGAGAGCACGAAGCGGCTCATGGAGTTGACCAAGAACCATGGCCTATTGCTGGGCAAAGGCGGAACCTATGGCAACGTCGTACGGATATCACCTGCCCTGAACGTCAATAAGGACCAGATCGATCATGCGCTCAAAGTGCTGGATCAATCTTTCTCCCAACTGGGGCTTTGATCGTCTGCCGGTGAATTCCCGAACGTCCTGGTTCTCAATGTTCTAAAAGAATGAACACTCTGAGCCGCAGAATACTCGGTGCGATACCGGTCTTACTGGGTATTTCGTTTCTGGTTTTTATGCTCATGCATATCGCTCCTGGAGATCCGGTATCGTTGCTCCTCGGCGACGATGCCACGCCGGCGGATATCGAACAGACCCGTCGCGAGTTAGGCCTCGACCAGCCGCTCCTGGTGCAGTACTGGGATTTTTTGTCGCGCGCGGTTCGGGGCGACTTCGGCAGATCGCTCAAGTTTAACGAACCTGTGATGAAGTTGGTTTTTGAGCGGCTACCGGCCACGATAGAGCTTGCTTTTATCAGTTTGGTCGTCGCCATCATTATCGCCGTACCCCTGGGCGTTTACTCCGCTATCAAACACAACTCGCTTTTTGATCATGCCGGGATGAGCGTTGCGCTTATCGGCGTTTCATTACCCAATTTCTGGCTTGGAATTATGCTGATCTATTTTCTGGGGGGACAACTCAATCTGTTGCCCGTCGCCGGACGGATTGAGTATGGCATCGAGGTGAAGCCGATCACCCATCTCTATCTAATAGACAGCCTGATCACCGGAAATTTTACCGCGTTTTGGAGCGCGCTCCAGCACTTGCTGATGCCGGCCTTTACCCTGGGCACGAGCCTGGCCGCGATTGTTACTCGCATCTCGCGTTCCAGCGTCCTCGAAGTAATGCGGCAGGATTTTATTACCACCGCACGGGCCAAGGGGTTGAGTGAAAAAGCGGTCATCTGGCGGCACATATTGCGCAACGCGATGATCACGATTGTGACCATTCTCGGTCTCCAGCTAGGCGCTCTGCTAAATGGTTCTGTGATCACCGAAACCGTGTTCTCATATCCCGGCATTGGCGAATTGTTAATCCAATCGATCTCAGCCCGAGACTACAAGCTAACGCAGGTGCTGATTTTGTTCTTCGCGATTATTTACTTCGTGGTGAACTTACTGACCGATTTTCTTTATAGCTGGATCGATCCAAGGATAAAATTCTGATGATCGGCTTAAAGCACTTGAAAATCTGGGTCGGCGGCATTATTTTGGCGGCCCTCTTCGTTTGCGGTGTCGCCTCACCTCTGTTGGCGCCGCATGATCCACAGGCGCAAACGCTCGAAGATCGGTTGCGGCCGCCGCGCTGGGCCGAGAACGGTTCGCCGGCCTATTTGTTGGGGACAGACAATCTCGGCCGGGATATCCTGAGCCGGATCATCTATGGGTCTCGCATTTCCTTATTGGTCGGCGCCGCAACCGTCATCTTTGCGGGTTTGATCGGTTGTACCTTGGGAGCGGTCGCGGGTTACTTCGGAAAAATTGCCGACGATATCGTCAGCAAAATCTCCGAAATTTTTCTCGCCTTTCCATTTCTGCTAATCGCCATAGCGATCATGGCCTTCCTGGGACAGGGCGTCGTCAACCTCATCATGGCGCTCATGCTTAGCCGCTGGGTCCAATACTGCCGCGTCGTGCGCGGCGAGGTGTTGTCGTTGAAGGAACGTGATTTTGTCACGGCGGTTAAGGCCTTGGGCGGTCGAGACGGTTATGTTCTGCTCCGCCATGTGGTGCCGAACACG
Organism: uncultured delta proteobacterium; assembly: GCA_963745835.1. Classification (GTDB taxonomy): domain Bacteria; phylum Desulfobacterota; class Binatia; order UBA9968; family UBA9968; genus WHTF01. The sequence continues at coordinate 522,097 of CAVUZH010000018.1, read as the reverse complement.
GTCGCCAGCATTACCGTGATCGCAACCTTCGCCATGGCAATCGTTATCATCTCCGAAGCGAGTTTGAGCTTTCTCGGACTCGGCGTGCCGGCGCATATTCCAACCTGGGGCTCGATGCTGAGCGAGGGCAGGAGTTATATCAATCGCGCTCCATGGCTGACGATTTTCCCGGGCCTGGCCATTTTTATCACGGTATTTGGAATCAATCTTTTAGGAGACGGCTTGAGAGATATCTTCGACCCGAAATTGCGCAGACAGAGATAACAACAGTCCGGATCTAGGAGGATCGAATGGCTAGTAAAAAAACCGATGTCAGCCGTAGAAAGTTTTTGAAGAAGAGCGCCGCCTTGGGTGTCGGGGCAGCGGTATGGCCAGGATTGTTGCGTCGCGCGTCGGCGGCCTCACGAGACCGCGTCGTGATCTATCACAGCAGCGTCGCCGATTCGATTCATCCTTATAATCATAGCTCCAGTCCGATTTACGGCAATTGGCAACATGTCATCGAGCCGCTGGTGGAACTGGACTACGATAAGAAAGATTACGTCGGTGTCCTCGCCGAGTCATGGGAGTTCCAGGGCAAGCAATGGGTTTTTAAACTGCGGCAAGGCGTCAAATTTCATAATGGCGCTCCATTGACCTCCAAGGATGTGGCGTTCTCGATTGAGCGGATGCGAGATGAGAAGGGCGGCAGCTTGCAAGCGCCCAACTTCAAGGATGTCACAGAGGTGCAGACGCCGGACGATCAGACCGTCGTGTTCGTGACCAAACAACCATTGGCGATTTTCTTGGATCGCTTGGAAAACCGTTTCATTCTCAGCAAAGTCGCCGGGGATAAGTTCGGCGATCAGCTCTATCAAAACCCGATCGGCACGGGTCCTTATAAATTCGTCAGCTATCAACGCGGCGGCAACATGGTGTTTACCCGCAATGACGATTACTGGGGAGGCAAGGCAGCGATCAAAGAAGTAGTTTTTCGCAAAGTGACGGAAGAAGCGGCGCGATTAGCGGCGTTGGAATCCGGTCAGGCGGACTTCATCAATAATGTGCCGGTGCATGAGGTTGCCCGCTTCCAAAAACACCCCCGCGTAAAGAATCGACAAGTTAGAAGGCTTGAGAATGTTTTTGTTGGCGATGAATGTCGCGCATAAGCCGTTCGACAACAAACTGGTTCGCCAGGCCGTCAACTATTCCGTCGATGCGCCGGCCATCGTCAAGAATATTTTCGACGGCATCGGCTACCCGCTCAATGGGCCGGTCGGGTCCAATGTCATCGGCGCCGATCCGAAACACAAGCGTTATCCGTACGATCCTAAGAAAGCACGAGAGCTTCTTGCCGCAAGCGGGATATAAGGACGGCTGCGATGTTCAGCTCTATTACTCGCCTGGGCGTTATCCCAAAGACCGCGAAGTTTGTCAGGTGGTCGCGGCGCAGATGGTGAAGGGCGGTTTCAGAGTCGAGTTGATCTCGCAAGAGTGGGCGCTTTTTTGGGACAAGACGGGGGTCAACGGCGGCAGGTTGCCGTTCTATTACATCGGCCGCGGCTCGCTGACAGATGCCGATACGCTTTACGATCAGTACTTCCGAACCGGTACGACTAAACGCACAAATTACAGCAATCCGGAACTGGACAAGATCATCGTAGAACAGCAAAAGACAGCGGATCAGAAAAAACGGATCGCGCTGTTGCAGCAGGCCGGGAAGATCATCATGGAAGAAGCTCCCATGGTACCGCTCTACAATTTAGCCGACATCTATGGTGTCGCTAGAAATGTCGTGTGGAAAATGCGGCCGGATGAAAAAGTTCTCGGCTGGGATATGAAGATCAAGTAAGCCTTCCCAACATTGAAACTCTGATCGCGCTCGTTGCCGATCTGCCAAGTGAGGCCAAACGGGAGGGCACCATGCGTTCGAACGAACCGGGGATGAAACGAAGAACGTTTCTCAAGAGAAGCGCCGTCACCGGTCTAGGCGTTCTCGCCAGCAGCGCTTGGCCGCGGCTCGTTTCGTCAGCGTCCAGAGAACGGCTGATGATTCTGAGCAGCATTGGTTTGGACGCCCTTCACCCCTATGCGCATAGCTCCGGGCCACAGTATGGCATCTGGCAGCACATGATCGAGCCGCTGGTGGAAGTAGACTACGGGAAAAAAGATTACTATGGCGTGCTCGCTGAGTCATGGAAATTCGAAGGCAACAGTTGGGTGTTTCGGCTCAGGAAAGGAATTCGTTTTCACGACGGCTCGCCCTTTACCGCTCAAGACGTGATCCACTCCGTCAATCGCATCAAGAATGACAAGAGGAGCCTGCAAAAGTCGAACTTCGACGACTTGACGGAAATTAAAGCCCTCGACGATCACACCGTCGTTTTCACCACGGCGCAGCCCAACGCGGTTCTTCTCGATCGATTACAGAACCGCTTTATCGTCAGTAAGATCGCCGCGGAAAAATACGGCGATCAAGTCGATCAACATGCGATCGGCACCGGGCCTTACAAATTCGTCAGTTGGCAGCGCGACGGCAATCTTGTCATGACACGTAACGACGACTACTGGGGCTCCAAGGCCGCTATCAAAGAAATCGTCCTGAAAAAAGTTGGCGAGGATGCCGGGAGGATCGCGGGGCTGCTGGCCGGACAAGGTGATGTCGTCAACAATGTTCCGGTGGAAGATATCGCCCGCTTGGACAAACATCCGCGGGTGCGCGCGGAAAAAGTCGAAGGGCTCAGAATGTATTTTTTGGCGATGAACGTCACGCACAAGCCCTTTGACAACAAGCTCGTGCGCCAAGCGTTCAACTATGCCGTCGACCCGAACGCCGTGATCAAACATATCTATGAAGGCAACGGTTACGTGATGAGCGGACCGCTCGGCGCCAACGTGATCGGTTACGATCCCAAGGTCAAGCGCTATCCCTACGATCCGAAAAGGGCCAAGGAGCTACTCACTGAAGCAGGCTTCGCCAATGGTTTGGAGATCAAGCTCCATTTTTCGCCGGACCGTTATCCTAAAGCGAAAGAAGTTTGCCAGGTCATCGCCGATCAGTTAGCCAGGGCAGGTGTGAAGACCGAGCTCGTCTCACAAGAATTCGCGATCTTCTGGGGATCGGACGGAGTCAACGGCGGCAAAATTCCTTTTTACTACGTGGGGCGGCCGGCCATCGATGCGGATACGGTTTACGATCAATATTACCGATCCGGCAGAACCAAGCGGGTCGGCTTTCAAAACGCGGAGGTCGACCGGCTGATCGACGAGCAGCACCAGACCGGCGATCAAAAAAAGCGGGTCGCGCTGCTGCAGCAAATAGGTCGCGTTCTAATGGAAGAGGCCGCCCTGGTGCCGCTATACACGTTGGCGGAAATATACGGTGTCGCACGCAACGTGATTTGGAAGGCGCATCCGGAGGAAAAAGTTTTGGCCTTCGATATGAAAATTCGCTGAAAAAATCAACTAGGCAACGCTGGTAAACATCACAACTGCTAACTGGAGGAATTGAATGAGTTCAAACGTTAAGGGCATCAAGCGCAGGGATTTTCTCAAAACAGGGGTGCTGGCCGGCTTGGGCGCGGCGCTGGGCGGTTCGTTGATCAAAGTGAGTTACGCCGCTTCCAGAGATCGGGTGACCGCGCTTAGCAGCATCGGTTTGGATTCGCTGCATCCGTACGCCCACAGTTCGAGTCCCCAATACGGCATTTGGCACAACATGATCGAGCCGCTGGTGGAAGTGGACTACGGAAAAAAAGAGTACTACGGCGTGCTCGCCGAGTCATGGGAATTCCAGGGCCAGAAGTGGATTTTCCGATTGCGCAAGGACGTGCGTTTTCATGACGGCACTCCCTTCAGCGCCAAAGATGTGATTCATTCGATCAATCGGATCAAGAACGATAAGCAGAGTTTGCAGAAGGAAAATTTTCGAGATGTCACCGAGATGCAAGCGCCCGACGATCTTACGGTGGTTTTCACCACCGAGATCCCCAATGCCGTCTTCTTAGATCGACTGCAGAATCGCTTCATCATCAGCAAAGCGGTGGCCGATGCCAAAGGAGACCAAGCCGATCAAACGCCAATCGGCACCGGACCTTACAAGTTCGTCAGCTGGCAACGGGACGGCAATTTGGTCATGACCCGAAACGATAATTACTGGCGCACCAAGGTCGCGGTCAAAGAAATCGTCTTGCGCAGAGTCAAGGAAGACTCGGGACGGGTTGCCGGCCTGCTCTCCGGCCAGGGCGACGTCATCAACAATGTTCCGGTGGAAGAGCTCTCCCGATTTGAAAACAATCCTCGAGTACGGGCCGAGAAGGTCGAAGGCGTGAGAATGTATTTTCTCGCGATGAATGTGACGCACAAGCCGTTCGACAACAAGCAGGTGCGGCAAGCGTTCAACTATGCGATCGATCCCAGAGCGATTATCAAACACATCTATGAGGGCAACGGTTATCTGATGAACGGACCTCTGGGCTCCAACGTGATCGGCTTCGATCCCAAGATGAAGCGTTATCCCTATGATCCGAAGAAGGCCAAGGAACTTTTATCGGCGGCAGGCCACGGCGATGGTTTGGAAGTGAAGCTCTATTTTTCACCGGACCGTTATCCCAAGGCGCGGGAAGTGTGCCAGGTCATAGCCGATCAGCTCGCTAAAGCCGGTGTCAGGGCCGAGCTGGTGTCTCAAGAGTTCGTTATCTTTTGGGGCAAGGAAGGAGTCAATGGAGGGAAGCTGCCGTTTTATTACGTCGGGCGGCCCGCCGCGGATGCCGATACCGTTTACGATCAGTATTTTCGTTCCGGCGTCAGTCCACGGATTCAGTACAAGAATCCTGAATTTGACAAGCTCATCGACGAGGAGCAGAAGACCGGCGATCCGAAAAAGCGGGTCGCGCTGTTACAACAGGCGGGGCGTATCTTGATGGAGGACGCGCCGTTGGTGCCGTTGTACACGTTGGCGGAAATCTATGGAGCCGCGCGCAACATCGTGTGGAAAGCGCGGCCGGACGAAAAGATTCTTTACGCTGAGATGAAAATCAAGTGACGCGACGAAATCTTTCTCGGCAGCGCCACGGGTGTTAACTGGAAAGGGTTGTAATGAATTCGCGATCAAAAGAACCCACTCGGCGAGATTTTCTGAAGCAGGGAGCTCTGGGCGGATTAGCCGCATTGATCGGAGACTCTCTGCTAAAGGTGAGTTTCGCGGCGACAAAAGAGCGAATAACTCTCTTGAGTAGCGTCGGCCTGGATACCCTTCATCCCTATGCCTACACATCGGGTCCGCAGTACGGCATTTGGCTGCACATGATCGAGCCTCTGGTGGAAGTCGACTACGCCAAGAAACAATACCGCGGCGTGCTCGCCGAATCATGGGAATTTCAAGGTAACCGATGGGTGTTTCGCTTGCGCACGGGAGTTCGTTTTCACGACGGCACGCCGTTTACGGCGAAGGACGTCATTCATTCGATCAACCGGATCAAAAACGATAAACAGAGCCTGCAAAAGGAAAATTTTAGAGACCTGACGGAAATGCAAGCGCCGGATGATCACACGGTGGTCTTTACCACCGAAATACCTAATGCGGTCTTTCTCGACCGTTTGGACAATCGCTTCATGATCAGCAAAGCGGCGGCGGACAAGCACGGCGACCAGGCGGATCAGTACCCGCTGGGTACCGGGCCGTACAAGTTCGTCAGTTGGCAGCGCGACGGCAATCTGGTGATGACGCGCAATGATCAATACTGGCGCGCGCCGGCGGCGATCAAAGAAGTCGTCTTGAAGCGAGTAAAAGAGGATGCCGGTCGGGTTGCCGGGCTATTGGCCGGACAGGGCGATGTCATCAACAACGTGCCGGTGGAAGAGCTCTCGCGTTTCGCCAACAATCCGAAAGTCCGCGCCGAGAAGGCCGAAGGCGTGAGGATGTACTTTCTCGCCATGAACGTCACGCACAAGCCCTTCGACAATAAACAGGTGCGCCAGGCGTTTAACTACGCGATCGATGCGACGGTGATCATTAAGCACATCTACGAGGGAAACGGCTACGTCATGAATGGGCCGCTTGGCTCCAACGTGATTGGCTTCGATCCCAAGATGAAGCGTTATCCTTACGATCCGAAGAAGGCCAAGGAGCTTCTCGCCGGCGCCGGCTTTGCCAACGGTTTGGACGTCAAACTTTATTTCTCCCCGGACCGTTACCCCAAAGCACGTGAAGTTTGCCAGGTTATCGCCGATCAACTTGCGAAAATCGGCGTCAAAGCCGAGCTTGTTTCACAAGAATTCGTGATCTTTTGGGGTAGAGAAGGAGTCAACGGCGGAAAGCTTCCCTTTTATTACGTCGGCCGCCCGGCCATCGATGCCGATACCGTTTACGATCAGTATTATCGTTCGGGAGTCAGTAAGCGGGTCGAATACAAAAATCCAGAATTCGATAAATTGATCGACGAAGAGCAAAAGACCGGCGATCAGAAGAAGCGGGTCGAGCTATTGCAACAAGCGGGACGTATCTTGATGGACGATGCGCCGTTGGTGCCTCTGTATACGCTCGCCGAAATTTATGGCGTCGCCCGCAACGTCGTTTGGAAGGCGAGACCGGATGAAAGAGTCCTCAGCGTGGAGATGAAAATCAAGTGACGATGAGTGATTGAGTTACCATGATTGTCATCAAATCGCCATGACAGTTTTCTGGGTACATCGTGATTTGCGTTTTCATGATCTTTCGCCGGAGTCAAACCCGCGGTTCAAATTGGTGACCGCACAGGGCCGGCTTTGCCTGCGACAATGAACGATGACTAGATGAAAAACCTCCTGAGGAGAACTTGATCCCCAGCAGTTGCTGCATTGTTGCACCGCAAAATATGATCACAATCCTCCCGCAGCACAGGGGCCACGAGATCAAGTCATATTACAAGCCGCTTTCGGCCTAACTCATCTTGAGCAGCCGCTTGATATTGCCCGCCATGATCAGGCGGAGATCTTCGATCTTGAGCTTTAAATGTCTCTGCGCGTGCTTGACGATTTTCTCGATCTCCCAATCCATCGGATTAAACGGATGATCCGAGCCGTATAGGACCCGATCGGGTCCGGCCCACGAAATCGATTCGCAGAAGAAAGGCAGCCAGCCCACGCCGGAGCTGTCCATGTGAACGTTTTCGCAGCGCTTGGCGATCTCGACGACCTCACGCACTCCTTCGACCAGCCCCGAATGGCCCATGATGATCGGCAGCTTGGGGAAATCTTTGGCCACTTCGCCGATCCTTTTGGGACTGGCATCTTCGCCCAAGCCGCAGTGAAAGAGGACCGTGAGCCCGTGGTGCTGTGCCGCCTCCATCAGCGGATAGACCTTTTCTTTGTCGTTTGCCGGGCAGTGTTCGATCAGCGGATGAATTTTGATTCCCTTGAGGCCCAGCTTGATACCTTCCTCCAGCACTTTAAGGGTATCCTTCGGACCGTTTCCCGGACTCAACCTCATGAAACCGTGAATGCGTTCCGGGTGCTGTTTCATTGCGCCGGCGATGTACTCGTTGGTCTCCCTGTAATCCGACGGCTCTCCGATACCGATCGCAAAAGTTACGACTCCGTCCACCCCGGCATCGTCCATCGATTGCAGCATGTCCTCAGCCATGAACTTCATAATCGGCGGGATCTGATGTATGGCGAGTTTTTTTCTTGCGCCCATATGAGAGTGCGCATCGACGACTTCGATTCGCTCTCCTTCGACGTTAATCATAGATACCTCCTTCTTGTGGCGTTGAAGGAAACGTATCGAATCGAGAGTTTCCTGTCCAGGCGATTCTGCAGTCGATAAGCCGGGCACAAAGCCGCTGCGCTGATACCGCCACAGCGGCATAGAGATGACGGTCTAATCTCGGGTTGTCGGTGACCAAGAGAAAAAGCGCAAAGAGCGCTCTAGGTTCCCTCGGGTGGCGGATGAAATCGCTGAAATAACCTCCTGCGTGAGTCACGCAACGCATCGCTGCAATTGCCAAGCTTGAGCATGGGAGATATTGTTGCAAACGGACTTCCGTTGGATGTCCCGATATATTGAATCAAAACCGTGCCGGAGAGCTGAAACGGCATAACTCACAATCGTGATTCCAGTCTTGCGGAGGTTCTATGAAAATAGATAATCGCATCGGCGTTCGCGCATGGGCGCGCTCCCTGCTGATCGCACTCTTCTTATGCATTCCTGCGGGCCAGGCATTTGCTCAAGCCGACTTCTACAAAGGAAAAACCATCAGGATCCTGCGCGGCGGCGGGCCCGGCGGTTCGGGGGAGTTCCAGACCAGAGCGCTGATGCGCGTGCTGGAAAAGCATATCCCCGGTCATCCTAATTTGCTGCTTGTTTTCGTCTCGGGCGCGGCCGGTAGAAAAGCCGCCAACATGATTTATAGTTCAACACCGCCGGACGGGTTGACTATCGGATCCATCGGTGCCGGACTCGTGGTTGGGCCGATTCTGGGCCTTCCCGGCAGCCAATACGATTTGGATAAATTTATTTATCTCGGCTCGACCGATTCCGGCGATCCTTACGTATTCTATACCAAGGCTGATGCCGGCTGGGATAATCTGGCGAAGCTGCAAGCGGCCAGCGGTATCCGCTTCGGCGCCCACGCCGTCGGCCATCCGGTCTATGTCACCGGACGCATGGTGGCGTATATGCTCGGCCTGAAGGACCCGAAGTTCGTGACCGGCTTTACCGGTCCGGAAATTTACATCGCCATGGAGCGTGGCGAGCTGGATGCCCACGCCACCGGCGCCGCCCGCTTTGTCATAGAAAAGCCCGAGTGGATCGACAAGAAATTGATTCACCTGCATGCAACATTGACGGTGCCCAAGGGCCGCCACCACCCCAAATTTGCAAATCTGCCGGAATTCGGCAGCTTTGCCAAATCGGATCGCGAACGGAAGCTGCTCGATATGTTCCGCGCCTTCCAGTACCCGCGCTGGCCTTTCATCTTCCCTCCGGGCACACCCCAAGAGCCGGTGCGAATCATTCGCGAGGCGATGCGCAAGTCATTTGCCGATCCGGAATTTCGCGTCGAATTTACTAAGCTAATGGGCGACCCGCCCGCGCCTCTGAGCGGCGAAGAAGTGGAGCAGGCGATCAAAGAATTGCCACGCGATAAGGAGGTCGTTGAGCTCTATAAGCAGATGGCCGGCGGCGGTCCGCTGCCCGCGCGCTGAGGGCTTTGATCAACAATTTCAATTCCAGCTATGGTGCTTGATCCACGGCTGAAATGACGAATGTTTCGAGTTGCCAAATCACGATAGTCAAGATCAAGAATAAGGTGCTTGTTGCTGGGCTTGCGCGGCTAGCGGCTTGACTCGATATACGAAAAATCGAAAACCTGATTCGGATCTATTTCGCGGGTGATTCCTTCCGCAAGCCGGGTGTCACGAATGGTTTCGGATGCCAATGCGGCATCGATTCGGCCGTCCGGAGTCTCCGCCTGCCTGTGATAATCATAGATCTGTGAAATCAGCACCTCGTCATCGAGTCTCAGAAAACGTTTGAGGATGGCCACGGTGGCAGGTTTATTTTCTCGCGAATAAGCTCGCGCGCGGCTCAGGGCGCGGATCATGCGCCGCACCTGATCGGGAGATCGCTCCGTGGTCTCCCGCAATGTCACGAGCCCGGTGCTGGGAATGCGGACGAAGTTGCCGGCAAATCCCAAATTCTTCAATCCATCGCGATACGCCATAAAATTATGCGGCGGGTTGAGCAATCCGGCGGCGATTCGCCTCGACTGCACGGCCGCGAGCATGGCGCCCTGACCGCCGACAGTAATGAGGGTTGTCTGCGCAGGATCCATTCCGGACTGCATCAAGATGCGGCGCATGGTTACATCGTGCAGTCCGCCGCGGGAGGAGATCCCAACCAGTTTACCTTTGAGATCCTTGATGGCATTGATATCGGGACCTGAGACCAGATCGAGGAGCGGTCGATCGACAAAACACATCACCACGCGTGCGTTGATGCCGCGGACCGCGGCGACGACCGCGGATCCAACCGTGGTTGCGTACTGAATGTCGCCCGCGAGCAGTACTCTCATGTTGAGTGCTGCCGGCATCAGCACCATGTCGACGTTGAGCCCTTCGCGCCCGAAGAATCCTTGTTCCTTGGCGACCGCCAGCGGCATCATCGTCACTGTCAGCGAAGGAATGCCGACCTTCACGTTTTCAGCGGTTGCTTGGGCGCAGAGTTGCGGCACGGCAAGGATCAGCGATGCTAAATAGACGATGACAATCGATCGGCGAGTCATAGCCGCTCCTTAACCAAGCGGATAAAGCCGGCGCGCGTTGTCGTTGAGAATCTTCCGTTTTGCGACCTCATTGAGCTTTTGGTTTTCTACAATCGGCTCGGAGGCGCCGGGAAACCGGCTATCGAAATGGCTGTAATCCGAGGCGAAAACAATCCAGTCGTCACCGATCGTGTCTACCACGTGGGGCAGCTCGGTCTCATCCGGCTCGCATGAGAAATAGAGTTGCCCGCGCTGTAACAGCTTGCCGGGCTCGGTCTTGAGCGCCGGCAGCTGGACGCCAAGCACCTCATAGTGTTCATTGAGACGATCCAACCAGTAAGGCACCCAGCCGCAGCCGGATTCCAGAAAAACAAATCGAAGCTTCGGAAAGCGGTCCAATACGCCTTCGCCGGCGAGCACCGATAATGCGATCATCTGTTCGAACGGATGGCCGAAAAGATGGACATAAAAGAATTTGTCGAAGCGTGTCGTGCCGGTCGCCTCGGAGCCATAACGGCCGAGAAACATGTGCACGCATATCGGCACGTTCAAACGCTCGGCCTCTTCGTAGATGGGAAAGAAGTATGGATCGCCCAAGTGACGCCCGCGCAGGTTGGGCAGCAGAGACACGCCAATAAATCCCAACTCGCTCACGCTACGCTTCAGTTCGGCAACGGATGCGGCGATATCCTGTTGGGGAAGGACGGCAACACCTTTTAATCGGGACGGATTCGCCGCGCAATACTCGGCCAGCCAATCATTGCGAGCGCGCGCCAAGGCAGTTGCGAAGCCGGCGTTTTCAAGAGCCGGAATGGTTCCCGCAATGCCGCCGCCGAAAAGCACGGCGAGATCAATCCCCTCGTTGTCCATGTCGGCAAGCCGTGAGTTTGGATCTTTCATTCCGTCCCGTCGCGGATGTGGACGGCTGTAAGGTCCACCGATGCCGACGCCCGAGCCGTTCGGTATCGGCCACGGTTTCCCTTCCATCACAAGGCGCCAGTGGCTGTCGGTCGCCGGACGCGGTTGGGGCGCCATTTTTCGGTACGGCTCGGCTATTCGATCTGCCCAATTGACGTGAGCTTCTTCGACATGGCCGTCAGCATCGACAGTGCGGAACTTGCTCATAGAGTCTCCTCGAGGACAGCTTGGGTGAATTTGCCTCCGCTATTTACCGCCATCAAATACGTGAAATCAAGGCGAGGTCCTTGCCCGCACTAGCGCGCTTTGTGCGACCGAGTGCAGCAACAATCCGGTGGCAGGCACGATTTGACGAACTCTCACGTGGAGCAAAAAATACGCTTTACTGCGGCCTAGCAAATCGAATGGATTTTAGCGCCGCGCGCCAAGTTTCTTGAAGAAACCTTCCCGCTCCAGCTCATCAACGATGCTGTTATCGACGAATTGCTCGACAACGGGCGCCGACTTGCCCGGCGCCGATCGTTGCGCGATCAACTCCACCGTATAGCGGGCGCCGTCGAGCGGCACGCGCGGCGGTAAAAAGAAAATCGGCGCGAAATAACTGTAGGTCTGTTCGATCACTTGGGGATTTCTCTGTTTGAGCCGCTGGTTGTACACGGCGATCATCTTGTCTTTGTCCGTTTTGAACTCGTGAATCGCCTCCGAATAGGCTTGGACGAAACGTTTGACCGGGTCGCGGTTTTTTTCCAGAAAGGCGCGGCGCACGACCACCACCGCCATCGGGAAGTTCGCCTTGAGCTCGCTCAAATGGCCGAGAAACCGCATTCCTTCGCGCTCTGCCTGGGCCGATTCCGGAGGCGCTAACAGAGCCGCATCGACGCCTTTAGTCGACAGCGCCAGAAGCCGGTTGGCGCCGGGACCGTGAGCGGTGACCGTGACTGAATCGCGCGGGATGTTCCATTCTCTTAGCCCAAGGTTAAGCCCCCATTCCGTGGCGCCGCCGAAACTGGCGATGCCGATTCGTTTGCCCTTGAGGTCGGCGTGCCGGGTGATCTCTTTCTGGGCGTACATGCTGAAGGGGAATTTGTTCATCGCGCTGGCTACGAGAACGACATCGGCGCCCTGATAGAGCGCGCTTACCGGACCAGTGGCATCGGCAAGGGCAAAGTGGGTGCTGCCCGAAAGCAGCGCCTGCATGCCCCGCGCCGAACCGGCGATCATGACTGGATCGGCGTTGAGGCCGTGCTTGGCGAAGAGCCCCAGATCCTTGGCAGCCCATAAGGGCGCATGATAGCCGGCGAAGCCGCCATAGCTGACCGAATAGCGCTCCTGCGCCCTGTAGCTCGGACGGAATCACCGCGACGACAAGGATTATTAATAAAGCCGGGAGCATATTGTTTTCTCCTTCCTACGGCTTAATCGCGCGCATTAGATAATCGCGTAGTGTTGCTTGTCAAGCGCCGGATGTTTTCCATCTTCCCGCGATTGCGCCGTTGGCGGTGGCGTCTTTCGATCTACGAAAACTTTGCCATCGTATAGAGACGGAGGAAGGGACACGGCGCAGGACTGAAGAGTCAACTGATGAGCGGATTTTTGGCAGCGGAGCATTTGTAGAGCGTGTTCTAAAAGAAGCAGATGCGCGGACAATCCGGCAAAACGCCTTCAAGAAAACAAAATGCTATACAGAGCGTTTCGTTGCCGCGGCCTGCAAGAAGGACGGCATATCGCTAACAGAACTACGAAGCGGGAGCCGCCGTGGGAAACTGCCCGCCGCTAGAGTGAAGATCGTTCAAGGGCTAGTGGAGGATTATGGCGTGCCCATCGCCGAAGTCGCTCGCCAAGTGGGTATCTCCGCATCTGGAGTTTCAAAGATTCTGACACGAAGTTTGTCCATGTAGTCAAGAGCGTCCCCGCATGTCCCCCCCCTACCCCACGAGTTTACCTTCTCTTTTCTTTGTGCGGCGCAGTTAAGCGCGTAGTTGGAACGTTGGAAGAGTGGTGGGGTTCTACAACAAAGGCGGCACACCGAAGTGGCTTGAACGAAAGACCCTCGCTCAATCTAATCTATCCCTGGGCGAGCAAAAAGATTTAGTCGTGTTTATGGAAGCGTTAACCGCTTCAGTTGCGTCGGAGGCAACGACTCCGCCGAAATTGCCGAAGTAAAAAAGCAGTTGGTGAGAAGGCGGACCCAAAGGCGGCAATTTCCGTGCGAGCCAGCTTCCGCGAGTTCCAAGTTATCATTCTTAGATTTATGGGTAGCTCAGTAAGGAGAGCGCTAGAATCGCACACCAAAGAAGGCAGTGACAGGAACCAATAGACCGCAGTAAATTCCAAGCATTTCAAGCCCTGAGCGTTACCTTAATTGGCGACCCTTGGGGCTTCTTGTTTCTACTGTACAGACAGAAGGCGGACAATTCAGTCAATTAGTTGATGGAGAAATCAATCGCGCAGGCGGTCGATCTGAGCGGTTTCCGCGGCATGCAACACAAAGTCCAGTGATCCCAGTTCCGCCGCTAAGTTTTCAAGATCGGGAAACAAACCAGAACGCGAAATTCCAAACAGGGTCAGCACTTGCTGAAAAGCAGGCTTGACGGTTACAGGGATTCGGATCTTGGCCAAATAGGCGCTGGATTCCGGCAGCTCGTTTATCGGAGTAGCACACCCGTGAATGGTGAAAACGGACTGTTGCACCATATGCCGCAAATCGGTTTGCTCTGTTAGCACGGAGAGAATCCTTCGATCCGGACCTTCCTTATTTCCCAAGAAGGCGTCACGAGCCAATTTCCTAAGCTCGCTGCTGCCTGGCATGCAGATCGCCTCCCTTTTCAGTTGGTGGAGATTCAGTCCCGTGGGCGTAAGTGCCCAGAGTGCTCCATCGGTACCATGGCCCGCGTCCGCGGCTATGGCAAAGTACATTGCGACCAAGGGTGACTCTGACCAATCTAACAAGCGCGTAGGAAGGCGATAGTGCTGCATTAGAAACAGCCAAGAGAAGGCATCGCTGTTGCTGGGACAGTTGGGATATCGCGGCTTGGCCTTCATCATGAATCGAGCGTTGATGTTGCTCTCCTTACTCTCGAAACCTCTTCTATAAAGGCTCGGTACTAAAGACCATTTGACATCAGCATGTCCGCGCCACCACTGTTGCGAATTTTCCTGCCCTCGCGTGATTTCGATTATAGCGCGAATTAATTCAGCGATGTCTGTCGCTACATACTCCTTCATGCAATCTTCACCGTCAATTCCGTTCTTGGTCTGCCGAGTTACTTAGTATTAGCCGCTCAAAAATCACGATTGCGCGAGATTTAACTTCTTGACGAGCGGGTTGTCAATCACCGCCAATTGTTGAATTGCGCCATAGACGAGTGGCGCAGTGGATGACCAATCTACCGCGCCATTGCAAGCGGTTGAGAATGCGGTTCTTTTTTCCTGCCGTGAGTGAACTGTCCAAGCTCGTTCCGCAAGCGTCAACGATTGGGAAGAATTTATGGTTAACGTCTCGAACCGAAGCGAAGCGGTTGAACGTTTGAACAGTAGAGTCATTGACCGTTTCACCCAGCAGTTTCCCGGCGCGACCAGGGAAGGATGAGTTTCTCCGCCAAAATCACCAAGCCGTAAAGCGCCAGTGACATCAACACCAGGTAGAGAAGCGCGGTAAAGGCCATCGGCGTATTGAAATAGTTGTTGGCGGAGAGCACCAGGTAGCCCAGCCCGGACCTTCCCGAGATGAATTCTCCGACGATCGCTCCGATGACGGCCAACGAGATCGCGATCTTGCATCCGGCAAAAAGATAAGGGAGCGAATGGGGCAGGCGAATTTTCCAGAACAAGACCCAGCGACTCTTCGACATCGAACGAACCAGCTCGAGCAATTCCGGATCCATGTTGGTTAGCCCCATGATGGTATTAAGCACGATCGGAAACACTGCCGTGAGGAAGGCGTTGGCGATCTTCGATTCGATGCCGATGCCGATCCATACGACGAACAGAGGCGCGATCGCGACCTTGGGGAAAGAGTTAAACATGATCAATCCCGGATAGAGCGTGTCACGCAGGAGCGGAAAGTGGACGATCCCGATTGCGCAAATAACGCCGAGCACCAAAGCGAGAGCAAAGCCCAGCACGCTTTCGTACAACGTTACCAGGGTGTGCGACAGCATCACCGAGTTCTTGTCGATGATGACGTCGACGATCTGAGAAGGCGCGGGTACAAGCCAGTCCGGCACCTGGAGCAGCTTGACCAGCACTTCCCAGAGAAGTATCGCGCCGGCATAGAAAATAGTTACGCGCGCGACTCTTCCGGCTTGAAGCGCCTCAAGCATCGGCGACTTCCTCCCACAGACAGCGCCGGATGCGGCTGCTAATCCGGATGAACTCAGCAGTGTCTTTGATGAAGATCTGACGCGGTCGCGCGAGATCGACGCTAAACGAGCCCAGGACTGTTCCAGGACGGGAAGACATCACCAGAACCTTGTCGGAGAGCATGACAGCCTCGTCAACGTCGTGGGTGACGAACAAGACCGTGCTCTTCCATTCTTCCCACAACCGAAGTAGCTCAAAACCCATTTTTTGCCGGGTCAGTGTGTCGAGCGCGCCGAAAGGTTCGTCCATCAAAAGGAGCGAAGGCTCCGCCACGAGCGCGCGGCAGAGGGCAACCCGTTGCTGCATGCCGCCGGAAAGCTCGAATGGATACTTCGTGAGGAAATCCGCTAGACCGGCGGTGCCGAGTAGCCTGCGCGCTTTCTCCTCATATTTTTTCCGATCGAGCCGATAGATCTCCACCGGCAGCAATACGTTATCCAGCACGCGGCGCCATTCCAGCAGCAGCGGCTTCTGGAACATGAGACCGATATCGCTGCGAGGTCCATCCAGCTCGCGATCTTCGATAGAGATCACGCCGCTGGTCTTGGAAAGAAGGCCCGCAAGAATTTTCAGCAAGCTCGACTTGCCACAGCCGCTTTGGCCGACTATCGAAACAAACTCGCCGCGCCCTACCGTGAAGGAGACGTCGCGAAGCGCCTCGACTTCGGTCCCATCCCTGGACCGGTATAGCTTGGAAAGCTGTTCGACGCGGATTGATTCGGGCATGCTACGTGGGAGAAATTCTTAGATGGATATTTTGCGAGTGTTTCCTCGTTGCATGAAGATTCAGCGCTAACTCCCATCCTCCTTCGTAGCGCGCCGTTCACGCCATTCACGGGTGGGGTCATCGTCAGGGTCGGGGGTTTCTTGCGCGGGGCGCATTTCTTCCGGCACATTTCGCAGGTTCACTCGGATGCGCGTCCAGGTGGACGAGCGGCCGCGCATGGAGTCGATCAGCACGTCATCCAACGCGAGAAGCGCAGCCACTTCGGGATGTTTCCTATTCCATCTTTCCAGACCGGCGAGGGCTGCTTCTCTGCTTGGAGAATTCGCGACCACCAGAAGCGGCGCCCTGGTCCGTGGCTTCTTGACGATCGTTTTCTTCCTCGCCGATCGGGCGCGCGAAGGCTGCACACGCGGCGCTTCGCCCTCCATCTTACGAAAGTGTGGCGGCCACGGCGCGTCGCCGAGGCCGGCCGCCTCGTCTTCTGCCGCGAGCTCGAGCAGCTTCTCGAGCGAGCCCGCCGCTGCGTCCATGTCTGCGTGTGGATCACCGAGCTCGGCCAAGCGCTTGGGAACGGTGAGCACCGTGAACTCGGCGGGATTGCAATCGGGGACTTCGTTCCAGCTAAGTGGTGTGGATACCCGAGCATCGGGAAGCGGGCGCACCGAATACGCAGAGCAAGTGGTACGGTCTTTGGCATTCTGGTTATAATCGAGGAAAACGCCGTGACGCTCCTCCTTCCACCACTTCGAGCTGGCCAGAGTCGGTAGACGCCGCTCGACGGCGCGCGACAATGCCAGCGCGGCGCGGCGCACCTCGAGGAACGTCCAGCGCGGTTCGATCCGAACATTGACGTGCATTCCCCGTGAACCGCTGGTCTTAGGCCAGCCACGAAGACCCATCTCATCGAGAAAAGACTTCACCTCAAGCGCAACACGGCGAACGTCCTCCCATTCGACGCCGGGAATTGGATCGAGATCGACGCGCAACTCGTCCGGATGCTCAAGATTGGCGGAACGCACCGGGTGTGGATGGAGCTCGATGCAACCCAGGTTCACAATCCACGCAAGTCCCGCCGCGTCATCGACTACGACTTCTTCCGCTTTGCGTCCCGAAGGAAACGACAACGTCACCGTTCGCAACCACGAGGGCCGATTGGCGGGGGCGCGTTTCTGATAGAACGCCTCGGCTTCGGCGCCATCGACGAAACGCTTGAGAACCACGGGGCGATCGCGGATCCCAGCCAAAGCTCCCGGCGCAACCGACAGATAGTAGCGAACGAGATCGAGTTTCGAGAGCTTAGTCTGCTTGGAAAAATAGGGTTTGTCGGGGTTGGTCACTCGGACCTCCCGTCCCTCGATTGATAGAATTTCGACTGCGTGGTTCTTTGTCACCGAATTACTTTCGGTCAGCGCGATTGGCCCGCGTCTTGAAGCTTAACAGTTCCGCCGAGTCAATCTAGTCTTCGTCGCCCTGCTGCAGCTTGTCCCACCTCGAGTCAATCGACCGCTTAGTAGTTGCTTCGAGGCGTCGCAATCGGAGCAAAGTCAGATCACAATACGTAGCAGCGCGCGAGCGGTTTGAGGCTGTCCCTGCAAATGAGCGAGAGAGTCCCACGGCTTGCTACTTCTGCCGTGTAATCAGTGCGGCACAAGGCTGCGGCTATTGTGAGCGTCATCCGCCGAAACCGTCGCTCCACAATTGTGACGTTTTGATGGGTATAGACAAAAAAGACGCACTTCCCGCCAGGCAGTTGAGTCGAACCAAAAGTACCGATTCTGAGCCTAGTGCGCGCGCGTCGTTCTAGATCACCGCGTGGCTAAAGCGCTGTATCTTGAACGGCATGCCCGCGGTGGAGTCAGCTCTTTCAATGCATGGATATTTACTGCCATGACGCCTCGCTCGGGCTTCAATGATGCAAGCTATCACTTTAGCATTCCCACGCGCGCTACAATTTTTGCTGCCCTCGAGGTCCTAATCTTTTGAAACCAAAGTTGCAATTCAGTAACCAATTTTTCACGGTTTAGGTTTTCGTTTGTGTTATCGTTGGCTCGGGATGCGCTACAAAGGACAAAACAACCCCTCGTTATATTCTTCCACGCAGGATAT
Organism: uncultured delta proteobacterium; assembly: GCA_963745835.1. Taxonomy (GTDB): domain Bacteria; phylum Desulfobacterota; class Binatia; order UBA9968; family UBA9968; genus WHTF01. The sequence continues at coordinate 503,764 of CAVUZH010000018.1, read as the reverse complement.
TCTTCCATCAAGCGTGCGCAAGCCAAAAGGAGACAGTCATGGCCCAAGTCACCGGAAGTCATCTTATCTGCAGAGCCCTCAAACTCGAAGGCGTCAAGAACATCTTCGGCCTCGCCGGCGACCATATTCTGCCGCTGCTCGACGTGATGTCCGATCAGGACTTTCGCATCATCGACACGCGCCACGAGCAGGCCGCCGTGCATATGGCCGACGCCTGGGCACGGCTCACCGAACAGCCGGGCGTTTGCATGTACACGACTCCCGGCTTTGCCAATGCCATCCCCGGCTTGACCAATGCGCTTCACACCGAAGCGCCGATCCTATCGATCGCCGGCTCGGCCGATATGCACGACTTGGGGCGCGGCGCACAGCAGGAGATCGATCAGGTTCACATGGCCGCGCCGGTGACCAAAGGGTCGTTCCTGGTCGACAACGTGAAACGAATCCCGGAATTCATCGCCCGCGCCATGCGCCTGGCGTTCAGCGGCCGGCGCGGGCCGGTGCATTTGACCATTCCCATCGATATTCAGGAGCAGAGTGTCGAGGAAGACGACGTCGTGTTCATCGAGCGCGACGGCTATCGCCCCAACGCGCCGCAGTTAACCGATTCCGAGCGGGTGCGCAAAGCGATAGCTTTGTTAAATCGAGCCGAGCGGCCGCTGCTGATCGCCGGCACGGCCGCCGGTTACACGCTATCTGGTGAATCGTTGCAGCGCTTCATCGAAACGACCAAGATGCCGCTGGTCACCGAAGAGCAATCGCGCGGCATCGTCGGCGACGATCACCCCTACGTCTTCGGCTATTTCGAGCGCGGACTCAATCGCGCCGCGGCCAAAGTGCGCGACGCCGATGTCGTCGTGCTGTTGGGCCGCAAACAGGACTTCATCATCGGCTTTTGCCGCCCGCCGCATATTGCGGCGAATGCAAAAATCATCCAGATCGATCCTTCGCCGTTGGAGATCGGCCGTAATCGCGGCGTCGATGTTGGCATAGTCGGCGACGTCACCAGCATTGTTGACCAGCTGAACAACGAGGCGGCCAATCACCAGTGGAAAGAGCTCCCATGGATAGAAGAATTGCGCGCCGCTCGCGCGGCCCAAGCCGAGTGGGCAGAGAAATTGATTCAGCGCACGGCGCCGATGCACGCGCTCTACGTGCACAAGACGCTCAAATCGATTCTCAAGCCCGACGACTGTCTGATCTTCGACGGCGGCGATTTTTGCCATTTCGGCCGCTCCTATTTACCGGCGCTGAAGCCGAAACGCTGGTTGAACGTGTCGAGTTTGGGTATGCTCGGTTCCTCGTTGCCCTCGGCGCTCGCCGCGAAAGTCGCTTATCCTGATTCGCGCGTCTTCGTGCTCAGCGGCGACGGCGCTTTCGGTTTCAATGCCATGGAGTTCGACACCGCGGTGCGCCACAAGCTCAACATCATCGAGATCCTCGGCAACGATTCGGCGTGGGGCATCGACCGGCAAATCCAACTCGGCCTCTATGGCCGCCCGGTCGCCACTGATTTATTGCAAACTCGGTACGACGAAGTGGTGAAAGGCTTGGGTGGCTACGGCGAGTTCGTCGAGCGCGCCACTGACCTCGCGCCTGCCCTGCAGCGAGCTATGGCAAGCGGCAAGCCCGCGCTGCTCAACGTTGCCATCGAGCGCGCCATCAGCCCAAGAGCCGAAGCCGCCATCGGCCGCAGAAAAGCCGCCGCACAAAAGTAAATGGGCTAAAACAATGCTCCGATCGCCAATTACTGATCTTCGAAAGGAGGAGGTTATGCTTAACACTCAAAGTCACGAGCTGAAGTGGCGTACCTTGGCATTGATCTTCTTTGCGGTATTTTTTACTGGCGCGGAGCAGCCAAGGGCTGCGGAAAAACTTAACACTGCTTTTTTCTCTCCTGCCCCTGGCGCATCGGCGGTGATCTGGGTGGCCAAAGAAGCGCGGCTATTCGACAAGCATGGCCTCGATGTCGCGCCAATTCTCATTCCGAGCAGTGTCCGCGCACTGCAGGCGATCCTCGCCGGCGAAACTGCCATCGGCGAAAGTGCCGGACCGGCGGTTGCCAGCGCCCGTATCGCTGGAAGCGATGTAGTGGCGATCGCGGGTAACTCAAATATTCTCACATATTATTTTGTCACCTTGCCGGGAATCAAACGACCGGAGGATTTAAGGGGTAAAATAGGCGCAAATCACAGCCCCGGAACCATCGCCGACTTTGCCCTGCGGATCAGCCTAAGTAAGCTGGGCCTGGATCCGCTTAAGGATGTGAGTTTACGCCCGATCGGTGTTCTTCTCGACCGAGTCGCTGCGATGCAGAAGGGAATTGCTCAGTTCACTGTACTCACTGAAGCGGAAAAGCCCATCGTCGACAAGCTCGGCTTCCCGGTGATGCTCGATCTGATCTCGCTGCGGATACCGTTTCCGCAGCGCGCGATTTGCACGACAGCCAAGGTCATCAAAGAGCAGCCGGACACGGTGCGACGATATACGCGGGCTTATGTCGAGGCGATCCATTATTTCAAGAACCACAAAGAAGAGACCATCCAGATCATGCGAAAATACTCCCGCATGGAAGATCGAAAGGTGCTTGAACACACCTGGTCCTGGTTTAATGAGAACATGCCCGCTAAACCCTACCCGCCACTGGAAGGCTACCAGAGCGTCTTGCGGGAAATGTCCTTGACCAATCCAAAAGCGGCGATTATGAACGCGCAAGAAATGATCGACGCCCGCTTCGTCAAGGAACTGGATGACAGCGGAGTTATTGAAGCGCTCTACAAAAAATAACTTTGCCGGCCTAAGTAGCGAGTTATTTAAAGACTCTGCGGGAGATGGCGAATTTGATTTATCAATTGCCGCAGTGCATATGTACCGAGTCGTCACCGTCATGCAGCTTAGCTTTTAAACGCGTTACTCTTCTCTTATCGAAGAGATTGCGATTACTATTTCGACGAGGATGCGCCTATGAGTGAAAAAATTGCGCCTTTTCGCGCCGACCATGTCGGCAGCTTGCTAAGACCGCCGGAACTGTTGAGCGCTCGTGAGCAGCATCAGCGAGGAACTCTATCGAGCGCCTCGCTGCGGGAAATCGAAGACCGCTGCATTCGCGACGTCGCCAAGCTGCAGGAAGAAATCGGCCTGCAAGGCATCACGGATGGCGAATATCGCCGCACCATCTGGCATGCAGATTTTTTGCGGCAGATCGAAGGCGTCAGCGTCAAGGAAGGCGTCGCCGACGGCTCTGGCGTTGGTCGCAAGTTTCAGTCGGGTGGGCAAGAAATCGAACGGTCACCGACCCGGTTTTATACGACAGGCCATCTTGAGCGCAGCCGGGGGATTGAGACCGACAATTTTGAATACTTGGCCTCGGTGACTACTCGAACGCCAAAGCTGTGCATTCCATCGCCGACGATTCTGCACATGCGCGGCGGACGCGACGCGGTCGACAAACAGGCGTACCCTGACATGGATCGTTTCTACAGTGACCTGGCGCAAGTCTATCGTGAAGAGATTCGCGCCCTGGCGGAGCTCGGTTGTACCTATCTACAACTCGACGATCCGAACATGGCCTATCTTTGCGACGAGAAGATGCGCGAGAGCGTGCGCCGCATCGGCGAGGACCCCAACCAGCTGCCGCACATATACGCAAAACTAATTAATGACTGCATCGCAGACCGGCCGGCAAATATGACCGTATGTATGCATATCTGCCGGGGCAACTTTCGCAGCGCCTGGGCCGCCGAGGGCGGTTACGATCCGGTGGCTGAGATTCTATTCAACGAATTCAAGCTTGATGGTTTTTTTCTCGAATACGACTCGCCTCGAGCCGGGAGTTTTTCACCGCTCCGCTTTGTCCCCAAACAAAAAAAGATCGTCCTCGGCCTGGTGACAACCAAAAGCGGTGAAATGGAAACCGCAGACCAACTCAAACGACGCATCGACGAAGCAGCCCAATATGTACCTCTGGAACAGCTCGCGCTCAGCCCTCAGTGCGGTTTCTCGAGCACAGTCTTGGGTAATAACATCAGCTCCGATGCCGAGGTTGCAAAGTTATCGCTGGTCGTACGTGTGGCCAGTGAGGTTTGGGGTTAGCTTTGCGGCCGATGGGATGACAAGGGACGCCTCGCGACCATGAGGTGGATTGACGACTTAGAAGTAAGAAAGTCAGTGCCGTCCCCTTCTTAATATAAAGCTGTGGAGGGAGAAAACTCCCTGTAAGCTTCCGCTACGGCAGCTTTGTTGTTGGGGCCGATGGCAACCATGCCGAACGGCCTTTAAAGACCTAATCGGCGGATTTTTTCCGCGGGTACGGCAGATCGCGATTAGCATCCTTGATTGGCGGCGGGACATCCCCCGATAAACCATCGAAGTCGGCTTCGCCAGAAGAATGGTGAACGACCGCACCATCACCTGGCTGCGGACCCCTTTCTCCTCCCCAGCTACGCCCACCCCAACCGAAGATACGCGTGAAAAAATCTCCTATCGATTGAAATGTTGCCATGGTAATCCTCCCCGAATAAGACTAGCTCTGCTGGAAGGCGAAGCCGATTCATCCGTAAAATCAGCAACGTCCATGCCATCTAAATCAATAAGTCGGGAACGCTGAGCGGGAGATCTCCAACCTCCCATTTATCTGATTATGTGAAGTCGAAATTTCAAAAGTGGGATTCCTTAGGGGCCTGGAATCGGTCAAGTCGCATCATCCCTGTCCCAACTGTAAGATCGGCAAATTGCTGTTGCCGCTTCCTGCTTTCTGTATTGTTGCGGGCCACTGTGTTTCGATTTTCATTTGACGCGGTCTATCGGCTTAAGTAGCTTCTTCGGATGAGCGACCAAAGCCCGCAATCCATTCACAACTCCTACCAGAAGGATGCAGGCCAACGCTGGCGGGCACTCGTCTATCTATCCATTGCTGAATTATTTGCGCTCTCACTCTGGTTTAGCGCCACTGCCGTGCTTCCAGCGCTCTCGAGCGAATGGCAGCTCAGCGATAGCGGCCGGGCGGGACTCACCATCGCTGTTCAGGTAGGCTTCATCATCGGCACGCTCCTGAGCGCCCTCGGTAATCTGCCCGATATATACTCACCCCGGGTTCTCATGGCGATCAGCGCCGCCGCTGGCGCAGTCGCAAACGGCGCGCTGGCTCTATGGGGCGATAATCTGGCAACGGCTTTGATCTTGCGCATTATCACGGGTATTTGCATGGCCGGCGCCTACCCGCCGGCCATGAAGATTATGGCGACCTGGTTTCGCGACGGCCGCGGAGTCGCGATGGGAATCTTAATCGGCGCGCTTACGGCTGGTTCGGCGATTCCACATCTGATTCGCGGCGCCACCGACCTTCCGTGGCGCCAGACTCTGCTGGCGTCGTCGCTGCTCGCGCTATTGAGCTGTGTGATCATCCTGGTCTTAGTCAGGGATGGTCCTTACCGATTTCCACCCGCGCGGTTTGACATTCGCATGTCCGGAGCCATTTTTCGCGAGCGTGGATTGCGGCTCACTTGCTTCGGCTATTTCGGACACATGTGGGAGCTATATCCGATGTGGGCGTGGATCGGAGTTTTTCTTGCCGAAAGCATTCAGATCCGAGGCGCCAACGATTACTTCGGCATGCATCCAAGTATTGCGGCCTTTCTTGTGATCGCGATCGGTGCGCTCGGCTGCTATATCGGCGGGGTGGTATCGGATCGTTGGGGGCGGACAACTCTCACGATGGCCGCCATGGGTTTGAGCGGTCTCTGCGCCCTCCTCATCGGTTTCACCTTTGGAGGCCCTCCCGGTGTCACTCTCGCCATAGCTATTCTATGGGGCATTACTGTCATTGCCGATTCGGCTCAATTCTCCACCGCAGTGACTGAGCTTTCGCAGCCCGCCTATGTGGGGACAGCGCTGACGATTCAGACTTGCGTCGGCTTTGCTCTCACAGTGGCGTCGATCTGGATGATTCCCGTGGTCGTCAGCTGGGTAGGATGGCGCTGGGCATTCGCCGCGCTGGCGATGGGACCATTTCTCGGCGTGGCCGCCATGGGCCGCCTCCGTGACCTTCCGGATTCATTGAAGCTCGCGGCAGGCCGGCGCTAAGATATGAATTTCGAATTGCGATCCGAAACAATTGCGAAACAAATTCGAAATCCGAAGCACGAAATCCGAAACAAACAGCACCCAAATAAATCTCAAACAGAGAAAGCCAAAACTCCGAATCGATTCAACTCCGTTTGGAACATTGTTTTGAATTTAGTTCGAGCTTCGAGCCTCGGATTTCGTGCTTTCATCATATTTGTTTCGAGCTTCGGACTTAGCAGGTTGCTAAAAACTCTGGTTGCAGGCTGCTCAAAAGATCCAGAGGCGAGGCGCACGAAAAATCGACGAGCTAAGGCGTACTTACAGTACGTTGCAGCGAGGCGATTTGAGCGCAACGAAGCATATGGGTCTTTTTCAGCAGCCTGTTAGTGCTTCGAATTTGCTCATGAGGGCCTTTGCCGCTCTGCGTGCCTTCGTTGCTCAGCGAAATACTTTGCGGCGTACCCTTGCGCGTTACGAAGCGAGCTAACCTTGGATGAAAAAGGAATGGTTGAACACGATCAAGACTCCAGCTGCGAGTAAAGCCACACCGACGGGAGCGCTCAGCTTGCGGCCCCAAGGCATATTCTTCTCCATTGCCATAAGCGCGCCAAGGGCCAGCATCCAACCGACATTGCCGACGCCGACAGCGAACATCAAGAGCATCAAGGCCCAGCAGCAGCCCACACAAAAAACCCCATGATGGATGCCGAGCAAGAGCGCGTTTCGGTGTTCATGCCGGCCGCGCCAGTGTTCCATGACAAAACTCAAAGGCGCTCGACATTTGTCCAGACAGCGGTATTTGAGCCCAGTGAACTGAAAACCGCCGGCCAACAGCAGCGTGCCCGCTCCAATGACCCAGCCGTTGGTGTCGAGCCAAGGACTTCGTTCTACAGCTTGATGCAGTAGCCAATCGGCTGAATGGGCGGCAATGCCGAAGACCAGCCAAACACTTAGGTAGCCGGTGATCACCTCGATCACGAGTTGCCATCGATCCGGCCGGCGCATGATCAGGCGACGAAATATCTCAAGCAGTGGCAAGGTGGTCGGCAACATCATCGCCGCCGTCATCAGGATCCAGCCAAGCAGGTAGAGCACGATAGCGAGAACCGCCGATCCGCTGAGGCCCAACTCGCCCAGTTCTGCATGATGGAGATAGCGGCCATAGGGCGAGCGATCCCAGAGCCAGAGAATCAGCCATGCCACGCCGATCAACGAGCCCATCAGCCATAGGAAGAGTCGACGATCAGCAGCGGGGCTTATGCGCAGAGCTTGCATAACGGGCCGGAGGAAGCCGCAAACAGAAAAGATTTATCGCACCCAATTAGAACAGGAATTTCTCGCGCAAAGACGCAAAGTGGCCATGGTAAAGGCAATGCTTCCGAACTTCGCGGCTTTGCGCGAGCACTGTCACTGTTGCGTTTTCCAATCGGCGTCAGGCTTCAAAAACAAACTTCCCCTGGATCGCGTTGTGATCCTTAAGGTCGATGCTTTGGCCTAGTTTAGGATTTTCCATTTTGTATTTGGTTGCCTTGGCAACGTATGCCGGTGAGCCGGGAATGGTCGAAAACACCGAATCGCGGAGCGTTGTCACATCACCGTTAGGACCGCGGAAAGGTTCCATCTCACAATCCGCGACATTGCCGATCCGCAGGGTTCCTTTCCCTTCCTCAACCGTGAAGGTGATGGGCGAGCGCTCGACCGCGACTACTTCGCCGATCAATTGGAAAAGGTCCGCCAGCGGACCGCCCTGCTTGCCGGTGTAAACACTGAGCAGCGCATCTTCCTGTTCTTTCGTCGCCGCTTGATCGATATGCACCACCGCGCGCCAGTTGCCTTTGAGTATGTTTCCCGGAACGTGCGCAGTGAAGCCCATGGTGAGCCCGGATACGTCTACACCATCGATTTTCCCTCTGTCAAAATGATGCGCAACCACGGTGTCGCAAGTGCCGTTATCCGGATCGACCCCGATCCAACAGGGGCAGAGCACCTCGCAATTGCAGACTTCGAGAAGACTTCCCTCGAGTTTGTAAGCCATATGCATTCCCCCTTCGATTTATTAGCTCATTTCGCTTTATCTGGCGTTTCTTAATTTCGGCGAAATAATTCTAAACGTCGCTTAGTAAAGTCTCGAATGAGTGTCAAGTGAAAAACGGCGACTGTAGTAGCGAAGTGAATCTGTCAGGGGTTAATGGCAACGTGATTATGTCAGGGTGGGAGGATGACAACCCTGACAATGCAAGACGAGAAGCGACTAGAGATAATACAACGGGTGTTGCGCCGTGAGCTGACAGTGATGCAAGCCGCACTGGTGATGGGAGTAAGCCAGCGGCAGTGTTATCGGATCAAAGCACGGGTCAATAAGACCGGAGCCAAGGGAGTGGTTCATGGCAACCGCGGACGGCCTTGTAAACGTAAGACCAAGGAGAAGACCATTAGACAGGTCTTGGCATTAGCCCGAGGGAAATACCAAGGCTTCAACGATCACCATCTGACCGAGAAGCTCAAAGAACAAGAAAAGATCAAGCTCAGTCGAGAGAAAGTCCGGCGTGTTCTTCGTGCAAACGGGATCGGTTCCCCCAAGAGGCGCCGCGGGATCAAACACCGAAGCCGCAGAGAAAGACGGGCCAGTGAGGGGATGATGCTCCAGGTCGATGGCTCCCCGCACGACTGGCTCCAAGGACGAGGGTCGCGCCTTTGTCTGATCGGGGCCATCGACGATGCCACGAGCAAAGTCATGGGAGCCTTTTTTGCCCCGGCCGAGAGCTCCTGGGGTTACTTCCACCTGTTCTGCGAGATCTTCAAGCAGCATGGAGTGCCCCAGTCGATCTATACCGACTGTCACTCGGTATTCTGGACCGAGCGGGAACCGACATTAGAGGAGCAGTTGATCAACAGAAAACCGACTACCGAGGTGGGCCGAGGGTTAGAAGAGCTGGGGGTGACCTTGATCCTAGCCCATTCCCCTCAGGCCAAGGGAAGAATCGAGAGACTGTGGAACACTTTCCAGGATCGACTGGTCAGTGAGCTGCGGCTGGCCAAGGCCAAGACCGTGGAACAGGCAACCGTGGTCCTGAATCGTTATCTCATCGTTCATAACCGTAGATTCGCTCAGCCCGCTAAAGCAGAGCCGGCCTGGAGAAAACTCAGTGCGCTTAAAATCGACAGGGCTTTGTGTTTCAAACAACAGCGTACCGTGGCCAAGGACAACACCGTGACTTTCGAAGGTTCGGTCTTGCAGATCCCTAAGACCTCGCCCTTTCGCTCCTATGCCAACAAGAGAATCGATGTGCATGTGCTTCTCGATGGCGCGGTGGAGTTTTTCTACAACACCGAGAAAATCGCAACCTTCGATTCAAAAACAACGCACACAATTGGCCTATATCGAACGAACGGTAAGAAGGTAGGGTTCCGCTATGGTCCGCTTTCTAAGCTGGCGACTTTACCTCAGGTGTCACCCTGACATTTTTACGTTGCTGTTAACATGACATATTGACGTTGCTACGACAGTGAAAAAAGGCGACTCGATCTACTGGACTGACACGATGCCTGTTTTAACCGCTCGCCGCCGGCAGCGCTGCCTGGAACATCCAGGGGAGCCGCATGAAGTCTTAGTTACAGCGAATCGTCATAGGATTGCTGTTCACCACATTTTTAACGCCGGCAAATGTCTGTCGTTTTTGGTTGCTGAACGTAGCCCAAGGATTTCACGACGCCGGCGCGGATTACCTGTTGCAGTTAATCAGATTGCTTTTTTCCGCGGCGCTATGCGATGTCTTAGTGATTCATGGAGGGCTTATGAAAAGCATGTTGATCATTGGTGCTCTCGCCGTCTTACTCTTGGTCCCGCAGCAGGCGCCCGCACAAGAGCCGCTTAAATTAATCTATAGCCAATTTACCATGACCAACTCCGCGACTTGGTTTGCGCGCGAGGCTGGGCTCTTCGAGCGCCACGGTTTAAACGCGGACCTGATCTACGTCGACTCCGCGCCGGCGGTGCAGGCGCTCACCGCCGGCGCAGCGCCTCTGGCGACGATGTCCGGCGGCCTGGCGGTTGGGCCGTATCTGAACGGCTTGGACTTGGTCATGCTGGCGGGCTGGTGCAATTTGAACTCCTATCAGCTTATTACTCGTCCCGAGATCCGCCGCCCTGAGGATCTGCGCGGAAAAGTGATCGGCATCGGGCGCTACGGCGCCGCCGCGGACTGGGCATTGCGTTTGATTCTTCGCAAGCTCGGAATCAATGAGAATAAAGATGTACAGATCATTCAGGCAGGCGGCGGCGGACCGGCGACTCGCCTTGGCGCCATGGAAGCCAAAAAGCTTGATGCCACGGTGCTCGATTCGCCGCAAACCGTGCAGGCCCGCCGCTTGGGGTTTCGCGCCCTGGCTGACGGCGTCGAATTGGGTATTCCGTTTCTACAAGGCGGTCTAGTGACCCGGCGCGCTTACGTGAAGGCCAATGAAGACACCGTTCGAAGAACCGTTCGAGTCATCGTCGAAGCGATCCATTATGCTAAAAGCAACCGGGAAGCAGCGCTGAAGATCATGCAAAAATATTTGCGCGTGCAAGACCGCGAAGCCCTGGAAGACGCCTATGAGTCGTTCGTCGTAAAACAGTTCCCGCGGGTGCCGTACGCCGCGCCCGCCGCCGTCGAGATTATCTTCGAACTCGCCGCCGATCGCGACCCGCGCGCCAAGACCGCCGATCCTAAAGGGTTCATCGACATGCGTTTCGTCCGCGAGATAGAGCAGAGCGGCGCGATCGATAAGCTGTACGCCCAGACACGCTAGCCTGGAGCCGGTTGTAGAAATCATCGAAGCTGTGATCATCGCCGGCGGTCCGCTTTGGACGAGTTGATCCGATGCGATTATTTCAAAAGTTGCGGTTTTTTGCCGTTCGTCAACGTGAACTCGGGTTACTCATCGCAAATATTCTTCGTCCAGCGAGACCGGACGACGGTCGCAAATCGCCGGCTTTAAATTTTTTCTATTCTTTCCGCGATGATTAAAGTATTATCAGGCACGTATAAAACGTTAGTCACGGGTTGAAAAAATTTGAGATAAGGAGAACGATCGATGGCAAAAAAGGCAACCACAAAGAAGAAGTCGGCGAAAAAAACTACCGCTAAGAAAAAGAGCGCCAAGAAAACCACCGCCAGGAAGCAGAGTCCCACACCGCAAAAGAAAGAGCAGATTCCGCGCTATCCCTATTAAGCGAAACTGTTCGACCGCACGGATCCGGACGAAACCGGATCTCCGTGTTAAGGGCGGCGGCAATAAGGTTTAGTTCTTGTCAAATAACTAATCCCTTCATGTAACCTCCTATAGAGGGGCGATCCTCGCGGTCTACGAGATGACGCGCTAGTGGTGGCGACAGCCGGCATCATGCTGGCCGTCGCCACCACCGGACCCGGGATACCTGCTTTGCTACTTCAGCTGTGAGAAACATTTGCGCCTCGGCCTTATCCTCGTGAGCCGGCTTGCGCGTTAATGCTGCCGGACTCTACGCGCTGATGGGGCCGGAGAAGGTATCAAGACACCTGGAGTAATACCCGTTGGTTACAGGTTCCCTCTCGGAGACGTCAGATCAGAAGATTTCTCCATGGAACTTTTTACTTGGAAGTCTCGCCATCCCTTGCAGCGTCCCTAATCGAACTTCTTGCCGCCCAGGTAAATAGTTTGGATGGACCGCATGTTGGCGATGTTCTCGAGGGGATTTCTTTCCAGCACCAGCAGGTCGGCTGCTTTGCCTCTGGCCAACGTGCCGAATTCTTTTTCAATGCCGAGCGCCTCCGATCCGCCCTTGGAGAAGGACTGGATGACCTGCATCGGACTCAGTCCCGATTGCACCATGAGCTCCATCTCGCGATGCTCTGAATAACCCTGGATAAAGAAGCGATCAGCGGCGCCGCCGCTGTCGGTGCCCAACGCAATGCGCACCCCCGCGTCAGAGAGCCTCTTCAGGTTGGTCTTGTTCATCTCGAAACCGGCTTTAAAGAGGGCGCGCTGTGGATGCTTGGCCTGTTCATCACGGATCTTGGTTTTGAGCATCTTCAGGCGCTCCAGCGGCACAAACTTGAGGAAAAAAGGATCGTCAATCCAAGCCGGCGCGTCGCCGTAGGCGAATAGAAATTCGTCGCGTATCAACGTCGGAATGAGCGTTACGTTATGCTGAATGAGCAGTGAAATGATCTCGGCATTCACCTCCCGGTCGCGTATGTTGTGGGCAAGCACGTTCAAGCCTCGCTCGACCAGCATCTTCGCGTCGGATAGCTCGTAAGCGTGGCCGAAGGTGAGTTTGCCGTGCTTGCGCGCTTGATCGAGGACGGCGGCGCAAAACTCGGGCGTAAGTTTCGCTCGCGTGCCAAACCCGCCATCCACCCACAGCTTGATGTAATCGGCGCCCGCGGCGATGACCTCGTCGACCTTGGCGCGCGCCTGCTGTGGTGTCGCCACCGCAGGGTCGGGCGCGAAACGGTACTTCACGGTGGACACCCTGGCGCCGCGCAATTCACCGCGCTTCTGCGCTTCACGGACCTGCACGACCTCGTCCGGATCGGTTTGCATGCTGGTCGCGGTGGTGACTCCGTAGAGCGCGTATTGGCGTAACTGCGGTTCGGTTTTTGCGCCGACATGGCCATGCGCGTTGATGATGCCCGGCACGATGAACCTGCCGTCGAGATCCACTACGATCGCTCCGTCTGGGTTTGAAAGCTTCGATGCCGGCCCTATTTCACGAATGCGGCCGTTCTCGAGCACGATGGTAGTGTCTTTTTGCGGCCCCGCGCCGCTGCCGTCGATCATTGTGGCGCGAGTGAGAACGGTCACTTGTGCTCGCGCGCTTGCAGCGAACAACAGTACCGCCAGGCTCAGAGCAATGGTTGTCCGTGTCATATTAAGTCCTCTATTCATCGTGCGCCGAGTTCGGGGCACTCCTCGTTGGGTTCCCTATCGAGGCTAGCCAAAAGCGAACCAGACAGTCGCCTGATTCGCTGATCGTGATCAAGATTCGCGGCGAATCAACTATTAGCTATCGCTGCGGCGCCGGCTGCAGCACAGAGGTGATCTTGCTCGCCGCTGCCGCCACCGCAGCCGATGGCGCCGATCACTTTTCCGCCTGAGAGAACCGGCACGCCGCCTATGCTCGGCAGAGCTTCGCCGTGCAGCACGTTAGAAATATTGCTCCAGAAGGCTGGAGATGAATCTCTGAGACGCACCATTTCTTTGGTCGGACGTCGAAAGGCCGCGGCCGCAACCGCTTTGCCGCGGGAAGTTTCAGGAGTAAAAAAGCCGGCGCCATCACCGCGCGCCGACAAGACCAGGCGGCCGGCTTCATCGACAACGGTAACCGTCATCGGCGTACCTTGATCGCGCGCTTTCGCCTGCGCCGCTTTGACCGCCTTTTCTGCCATTTCCAGCGTTAATGCAGCCATTTCCCTTCACTCCTTTCCAAGTTCGGATCGTGTTTTAGATACACCCGCCTGCTAAAGCCCGTGATAATGGCTGGAACGAGCATGGGAACTTTTAAACAATGCATCAACCACATCCCGATAGCTTTTGGGTCTGGCAACAAGGGTGCATTGCCAGAGAATTCTTCAGATGCAAGCCGTAATGAGTTGGGAGCATCGTTTTCTCCTGGTCATTTTCGGCGGCAGCGCGCCAGTGGCCTCCCACTACTCTTCTCCAAGGCGAAACTATTCGATAGGCTGTCGGTATGTCAACTTACCTTTACTTGCGTCAGCGCCAATAAAGGGCTTTTATATCAGGCGGCCTTGGGATAGATAGAAATCAGCAAGACTTCTTGGTCGCTTTATTTCGAGGGAGCTCTCTTATAGTTATTTCTCATCTAACCTGATGGATCGCACACATGAAAAGAGTAACGCTCTATAGCTCTAGCCGATCATCGATTACTGGACAGGCAGCTCCCACTAAACAGCTCGAACAACCGCAAACTCCGGATCAACCGCGCCAAACCGCGGCTAAAGCCGCCAAGACGTCACCCGGGCGTCGATGGCGAGAATTTTACGTTCGCAATGAACGGCGGTTCCTAGGGGGCGCTGCCGTCGGATTATTATCGATCCTCCTGGTGTTCACGTACTCCGCGCTCAAGCCGCCACGCGAGATCACTCAAGAAGATATTCGCGCCGCGGTGCTTCACACGCTGGAGACCAACACGCTTCCGTCGCCCGTGGCGAAAGCCTACGATGTAATTCGTTCTTCTGTCGTTAGAGTGAATGGGTGGGGAGCCCAGGATGCAATCGACGATGACAAGGACAAGAGCGTCGGCAGCGGTGTCGTCATTGTCGATAAGGGCACGATCCTCACCAATCTCCACGTGGTGCTCGGCGCCAAGCGTGTGCAGGTGGTGTTTGCCGACGGGCTCAAATCCGACGCGACGGTTGTCGCCATGCAGCCGGAGCATGACCTGGCGGTGCTTCAGGCCGAAACAATTCCCGATGATCTGGTCGCGGCGACCATGCGATCTACCGCGGACCTCGCACTAGGCGATCAGGTAGTCGCCGTAGGGTTCCCATTCGGCATCGGTCCTTCCGTCACCGCGGGAGTAGTGTCGGGTCTGCGCCGCGAATTCCGCTCTCCTGAAGGCAAGCGCTTGCTGACGAATCTTATCCAGTTCGATGCGGCGGTAAATCCCGGAAGCTCGGGCGGACCACTGGTGACCGCAGGCGGCGAAGTGGTCGGCATTGTCACCGCCATTCTCAATCCTACAGACCAGCGGTTCTTTGTCGGGATTGGCTTTGCCGTTCCCATCGAGAACGCAGCAGCGGCGGCGGGGTTGCCGCCGTTTTAATCGTAGACAGCTTTACCTGGCAGGACCATGGACAACAAAGAGATTAATCGCGCTGAAGTTGCTTCATTGATGGAGCGAATCCTCTATGAGGTGAAAAAGATCATCGTCGGACAGGATCATTTTTTAGAGCGCGTGCTAGTTGCGGTGCTGGCGCAGGGGCACTTGCTCGTCGAAGGCGTCCCGGGACTGGCCAAGACTCTAACAGTCAAGACCCTGGCCAGAACCATGCGCGGTTCATTCAGGAGAATTCAGTTTACGCCGGATCTCGTGCCGGCCGATCTGGTGGGAACCCGGATCTACAATCAGAAGAGCGGCGACTTCGCCACGTCGTTGGGCCCGGTTTTCACCAATCTTCTGCTCGCCGATGAAATCAACCGGGCGCCGGCGAAAGTGCAAAGCGCGTTGCTCGAAGTAATGCAGGAACGCCAAGTCACGATCGCTGGAGAGAGCCACCATGTCCCCGAGCCGTTTCTGGTCATGGCGACGCAAAACCCTATCGAGACCGAGGGAACCTATCCGCTGCCGGAAGCGCAGGTCGACCGGTTTATGATGAAGGTGCTGGTCGGCTATCCCACCGAGGAAGAGGAGTTTGTTATCGTTGCAAGAGTCACCGGCACCGCCAACGATGTTGTTCCGGTGGCGACGACCGATCAGCTGAACGCGCTCCGGCGCGAGTGCCAGGGCGTCTATGTGGATCCGTCGCTCATGCAATACGCGGTGCGCCTGGCCTCGGCGACGCGTGATCCGGAGCGCTTTGGCCTGTCTGATTTGGGCAAGTTCGTATCGTTCGGCGCAAGCCCCCGGGCCTCCATCCATCTCATCGAAGGGGCGCGGGCGCTGGCGTTCTTACGCGGGCGCGGCTATGTCTTGCCCGAGGATGTGACGGATCTTGTGTCCGATGTTTTTCGTCACCGTCTGGTGTTGACATATGAGGCGCTTGCGGAGGGAATGAGCGCGGATCAGTTGATCCATCGAATCATGCAACAGATACCGGCGCCGGATAAGCCGCTGGAAACGCATGTCAGGTAAGATATCCGGGCGCGGTTATCGCAACGGATGCCTGGAAGCTAATCGTGAAATCCAAGCGAAACCAAGATTCGAGCACGATCCCCAGGAGTGTAAATACGAAGCAACGCGGAAGCGGTGGAAGGCGAACTCCAGCTTCCATTATTCATCTTGAGCAAAGCCATGAGTGTTTTTCAGAAAGCGCCTAAAGCGATTCCCGGCGCCGTCAGCGAAAATTTCCGTGCCCCCGCAGCTCGCACCCCGGAAGCTGAAAACATTCTGCGTCGCTTGGAGTGGACTGTGATTCGTCGCCTCGATGGCCTGCTGCACGGCGATTACCAAACTTTGTTTCGTGGTTTTGGGCTGGACCTGGCGGATCTGCGCGAATACCAATACCACGACGATGTCCGTTACATCGATTGGAACGTCACAGCGCGTCTGCAGACACCTTATGTCCGGGTTTACAATGAAGACCGGGAAGTGACCGCATGGTTCCTGCTCGACCTGAGCCCGTCGGTGGATTTCGGCTCCAACGTTAAGAAGCAGTCGGTCTCGACAGAATTCGTCACAATGCTGGCGCGGCTCTTAACCCGGCACGGCAATCGGGTGGGCGCGCTGTTCTATGGTGACAGCGTGGACACGGTGATTCCGGCGCGAACCGGCCGGCGTCACGTGCTCGATATTCTTCATCGCGTGCTTTCCCGGCCCAAACGTTCCGGCTCGCACGGGACCAACCTGCGAGATTTTTTCCAGACCGCTTCTCGCATCATGAATCGACGCTCGCTGGTATTCGTGATTTCCGATTTCATCAGCGCGCCCGGCTGGGCCAAGCCGCTGGCGCATTTGGCGCAACGCCATGAGATCATCGCCGTGCGACTTTACGACCCATTGGAAATGGAATTGCCGGATCTCGGGCTGCTGGTGATGCAGGATGCCGAAACCGGAGAACAGCTATTCGTCGATACTCACGACCGCGCTTTCAGAAGGCGCTTTACGGCCGCCGCGGAGCGCCGTGAGACCGAGCTTCGGTCCGCTTTTAACCAGGCAGGAGTCGACACTCTGGAGCTGTCCACGAACGATGATTTGGTCGACGCCATCCTCCGTTTTGCCGATCTGCGCAAGCGGCGCAGCCAGTTGGCGGCCGGTGGAAGCCTGCCAAAACATCTAAGGAGGAGCCATGACGTTTCTATGGCCTGAAATGCTTCTGCTTCTCCTGCTGGTGCCGGTTCTGGTGGGCGCATACTTGTTTGTCTTGAATCGCAAGAAGCAGGCAGCGCTCCGATACGCCAGCTTGAGCATCGTCAAAGACGCGATGAGCGCCAGGCAGAAATTTCGCCGTCACATTCCACCGCTGTTGTTCCTTATTTCCATCACGGCGATGATTCTCGCAATTGCCCGCCCCGCGGCGATCGTAACCCTGCCATCGCAACACCGGACTATCATTCTCGCCATGGATGTCTCGGGAAGCATGCGCGCCGCCGACGTTCAGCCCAGCCGGATTGCCGCGGCCCAGGCGGCCGCGAAAGCCTTCGTCGCAGACCAACCCTCGAACGTGCGCATCGGAGTCGTCGCCTTCGCCGGAACAGCATCCATCGTGCAGATGCCGACGCAAAATCGCGAAGACATCATTGCCGCCATCGATCGATTCCAACTTCAACGCGCTACCGCCATCGGCAGCGGCATCATCGTCTCATTGGCGGCGATCTTCCCGGATGCCGGCATCGATGTGAGCTCATTCATTTACGGCCGGGACGGCCTGCGCGGCGTGCCGTTGGATCAGTCTCGCAAAACGGATAAGCCGGCGCCGAAACCAGTTCCGCCTGGATCTTACAGTTCCGCGGCGATCATTTTGCTCACGGACGGACAGAGAACGACGGGCCCCAGTTCCATCGAGGCCGCTCAAATGGCCGCCGACCGCGGCGTTCGTATCTTTACGGTGGGAATAGGAACTACAAGCGGCGAGACGCTCGGCTTCGAAGGCTGGTCCATGCGGGTGCGCTTGGATGAGGCCTCTCTCAAAGCGATCGCGAACCTAACCCACGGCGAGTATTTTTATGCAGGCACGGCAAACGATCTGAAGAAGGTTTACCAGTCGCTCAACTCACGGCTGGTACTGGAGAAGAAAGAAACCGAGATCACCGCCCTGTTTTCGGCGGCGGCAGCGATCACCGCGCTGATTTCCGGTTTGCTCTCACTGCTATGGTTCAACCGAATCCTATAGCACCGGCCGATTTGAGGGGGGGCGATTTAATTGAATCCTGGCGCGGTGAGCAAAGAAGCCGCTGAAGGTGCTGAGAGGAACCTCTCGAGCATTTGGAAATAGGAGCACAAGCCCGCTGAATCTCGATTTGCGGGAACTTACCTAGAACACACCTGCATTACCGTTTGAGCGCGGTGGCGAGTTCAAGTTTGGGTGAAGGCCGCTAGCTGAGCGCCGCTGTGCCGTTACCTCCATTGCGATGGAACACTATGCGTTGCCATCTCAATCGCCCATTGAGGTTAGTTGCCTCGCAACAGCGAGGCTGCCCGAGCAACCCAATCAGCGTCAAAAGCCCGAGGCTGACGCTGCGTCGTCGCGGAGCCGTCTTAACCGAAACCAAGCCGGCGATATGAAGAGCCCAGGTCATGAACGGCAGCATCATTCCAAGCCAAATACCACCCAAGCTACAAGAAAGCAGGCCCAGGCCGAAAGTGAACGCATACCAATAACAGAGCGGCTGTGGAAAGAATCTGTTCCTATTCTTACTCAAGGAATTGATTCGACCCGGTAAGGCAGCGAGCGAAACCCGTTGATACGCGTGAGGAGAGTTCTCCGTTCCGCCAGCGTCACGAACTGCATAGTGAACAAGCTGGTCATAAAGCTCACCGGCGGTGAGAATTCGACATCCATAATATTCTTATGATGAAAGCGAACATTGGGCCGATTGACCTTCTTTCGGGATTCCCTGATCATAAATTCGCTCAAATCGAATCCGATAAACTGCGCATCCTGATTGCCGCATGTGTGCTCGAAAGGAGGTCAAGCGTAGTGCCGGTGGAAGAGCCTAAGTATAAACAACGCTGCGGTCGCGCACAAAGTATTCGCTCAGCTCGACCGCCATGCGCTATATCTCGTCGTAGAACGGCACGCTCTTATGGACATGCGAATCGAAGGCTTTCGATACATTCTTGTCGAAGCGCCACTCGCCCGGCACGGCGCTGATGGTATCATCCACCGGTCGCCTTTCGCGCTTAAACACGTTCGGTGATGTGATTTTTGCATCCATATGTTTCACCTCTCTCGTGCAAAGCGTAAGTCTCAGACCTGGAGAAATTACTGCGGGCCGATCCACATGTTGGCCCTTGGGGCTGTGTCCGATCGATCAAATCTTCGCAGCATCTTACGCCATCGAAGGAAGTAAACTATCCATCTACCCTTTTTTCCCAACATAGTTCTGAGCATATTCTTTAGGCCTCGAGAAAAAACATGTTGATCATGGCTCCAAAAACCGTGGCGCGCAAAGACCTGATGTAACTGCGACTTGATCTCTATTGCATACCCACCTATCACTGATCCATTCAGCGAGAGGTCGGCGTGGCTCCGAGCGATAAGGTCGTAGAGAAGTCATGAACAGGGACGTTATCACGGCGTTTTTGCTCACAAAGCTACCTGCAACGCACTTCATCATGCTGCACGTGCGCCACATTATATACGAGCCGCTGAAAGATCGGCGAGTGAGAAGCGTCCGTTTACGAGTCGTCTTGGCTGATTTGGTCTTTAGTTACCACGCTCTTGATGCGCTTTTCCGAGTCTACGACGGGGATCATCTGCAGATTGTACCTGGTCAATAGGTCTTTCATTGCTGTTTGATCCAAGTGTTCTGGCACTGTTATCACGTCCCTACGCATAACGTCCTGCACAGGCTTGTCGCCAGCTGCAATTAGCAAATCCCTGAATGTGACTACTCCCAACAGCCGTTCTTCAGAGTCGGTCACGTAAGCGTAGTAGATGCTATGCGCCCGATCCTGCGCATCTCTCCGTAAAAAGTTAACAGCCTCGTCGATGCTCATTTGAGTCGCAAACGGGCATAGCGAGGATTGATTAGGCCTTGAGCTTTTTGTTCCGCGTATTCCACAAGCCCTTTAACTTCCCTGCGCGTCTTATCGTCCAGTAGTGATAAAGTCCCTCGCGTTCTTCATCGGGGACTTGGTGAACTACGTCCACGGCGTCATCAGGGGCGAGCAGCTTCATCGGCATTTTCGTTCGCCGAGTGGTAGGGCTAAAGCCAGTTTGGCTTTATCCTTGCACTCAGGTGCAAAAAAAATCCTCCACGTCATCCTGCTGGAGGAGCTGAAAGCCTTGGACTCGCTCCTGAATGGAAAGAACAGGTCAGGCCTCATACAGTTCGCTCAGAGCAAAGCTTTTCTCAGCCGTTTTTCCCACATCGCTCTCCAGATATAATTCCCCAGTGCCGTCGTCGTAAGCAAACAGCTCAGCATGGCGTCCCCAACTGATGGCGATGTCTAGCTGCTTTTCGGCCTACTCGCCAAAGTCGGCTTGCAACTTGTCGTGAAAATAATCCCAAGCCACGCGCCGGTTGTCATCCTGTTGGAGAGTTTCATAGATCCAGGCAATGGTCGGCAAACGCAGACCCGTCCCGCGACTATTGCTTTGCGGCCCAGAATGGTGGCGTCAGCGTAGGCACGCCCAAGGGCGTAAGTAACAGGTCTCCCTCGTGAACAGTAACGAAACCGAGTAGGTCCCCCGACTCCACAATCGGTAAGAAATCATCGCGTTCGAGGACCAAATCACCGCTCATCCGGTAGAGGTCAACCCGCCCTCCCTCTTCTACGAGTTTCTCGAGCAAGCCCGCGAGTGCGCTGAGCTGCGCATTCGGCAATGCTCGGGTCATAGCCAGGCTCTCCAGGTTGAGTGCCAAGCGTCTCTTCTTTCGGCCTGGACTGACCAGCAACAGCTGCATACACCTTATCTACAAGGCCTTGAAAGGCGGTATCTTTGCGCTGCCGCGGTTGTCGAAGCGTGACGGGAATCTCAGTTACAATGTGACCAGGGTCTTTACCCATGATCACGATGCGATCGGCCATCAACACGGCTTCCTCAATATTATGCGTAACCATCAAGATAGCTTTGGTCGGGATTTTCTTTTTTAGCCATAGTTCCATCAGCTCGCCACGCAAAGCTTCGGCGGAAAGCACATCCAGGGCAGAAAATGGTTCGTCTAAACATAACAATTCTGGTTCGACGGCCATCGCGCGAGCGAGAATTCCGATCGCTAAACGAGAATGTCCCGTCTCAGCGGACAATTCCGGTGGAGCAATAACTCCGCTCGTGCGGCGCTGGAATCCTCTTCGGACCCGCAATCACGGCAGGAACGCGGAAGGCCAAGCGGGTGCCCGCGTAAAGTATCGTGGCGATACCAAGCAAAATGACCGCATCGCCCATCGTGAAAACTGGTTTTTCGGGAAGAGCGGGACTGAAACGAAACTGGCGCATAATCACTTCCGGGCTCACCGCTTCTCGGTTCGGAATCACGGCGGCGCCACGGCGTCGGCGTCAGGATTTAAGCGGGACTGTTGTAATTAGGCGAGCCTGGATTATCGAAAGAATCCATATTTGTTAACGATCATAGATGATGAATCGTAGAAATCACAGAAAGAATCGTTATTTGAAGGAGGCCTGGCTTGTACTCCGAGGCACGTTGCTCTAGCCTCTTTACAATTCAGCTACGTTCCAGACGTTACGACAAGCCTGGTGATATTGGAAGGGAGGCGTTGAATCAATGAATATACGTTTTCGGTTCAATAGACGATATAATCGCTAGACTCTAGAAAAGATTCGGCTAACGATTAGCGCTTCAGCGGACGCTTGACATCTTAAGCTCTTAAACATGAAAGAATTGATTGAGCACCTTCAGTTCGTCAAGCCATGGTTCTTTTGGCTGCTGATTGCACTGCCGCTGCTTTGGCTTTTGCTCCGTCGACGTAGCTTCTTTGTCTTGGCTTCGCGCACGCTGATACTGGGGTTGCTGGTATGTGTCTTAGCCGATCCGCAATTTGTTACCAATCAGTCCAAGAGCGAAAGAGAAGAGCGAATCTTCGCTTTTGATCTATCCAGCAGCATTCCAACCAGCATGCGTCAATGGATGAATAGCTCAACTCAAGGTTTGCTTGAGCCCACTCGCGCCGATCGCACATTTATATTCGCTGCCGATGCAAAGGAAACCGGCAATTGGCGTGAAACGATCAAGAATGGTCCGTCCCAGCAAGACGCCATCAAGCCGGAAAATACCGATCTTCAGAAGCTCTTTGAAACTTTTCTGTCCTTACCGCCTGTGCCGCGTAGTCTCTACTTGTTCACCGATGGGTGGGAAACCCAAGGCAATCTCGAAATAATATTGCCCGCCATCGCGAGCTCGGGCTTGAAGGTTTATCCCATCGTCCCTTCGCAGCGCATGAACGTTGCCAATGTGACCGTAACCAAAGTCGTTGTCCCGACACATGGTAATACCGGTGAAGCTGTCAACATTAAGGTCATACTGGAGAACCACACTGGTCGTGAAGTCGACGGGATTTTGACGTTGACCCGCAATGGCGAGACATTTAAAACCGATGCCGTCAAACTGAATCCCGGCAGTCAGATTCTTTCTTATCAGACCACCCTCACGGAAGGCGCTCTCACCTCTTATCGCGCCAGCTTCACACCTCGTCAACCTCGATTGGATCAAATTGAACCCGACAATCACGCGCTGGCCTGGATCAGCGTGCGCAGTAAGGGAAAGGTTTTAATTGTCAGCGGCCGAAGTGAGGGCGGAAAATATCTTGAAGAAATTCTCCGGCGCCGAGGTTTCGAAGTAACCTCACGCATGACAGAATCGCCACCGTCGCCCAATGGCTTCAACGTCGTAATTCTTAACAACGTCGAAAAGGAAAAACTCTCGCCAACCTATCTCACTTCTATCGAACAACAGGTGAGCAACGGCAATGGTTTCGTGATGCTCGGCGGTGACTGGAGCTTTGCACCTGGAGGTTATCGGGGCACTCCTATCGAAACGATCTTGCCGGTGCAGTTCAAAGATCCACCCAAACACGAGGAAAAAAACCGCGCAATCGTCCTGGTCATCGATAAATCCGGCAGCATGCGGGAGGATAATCGAATTTTGTATGCTCAAGAGGCGGCTAAAGCTGTCGCTCGGCAGTTGAAAGACAATGATCTCCTCGGCGTTGTTGGTTTCGACGTTGACCCGTTTGTAGTCGTCCCGCTTGCCAGCGTTGGCAGCATAAAAGGCTCTTTCAATAGCCAGATCGATAGGTTAAAACCCGGCGGCCGAACCGTAATGTTGCCGGCCATCATCGAAGCCAAACGACAACTGGAAAGACAAACTGCCGGCCATAAACATGTCATTATTCTCAGCGACGGCGAAACCGGCGGCAGCGGCGGCGACTTTATCGATTTGGTTACGGTCATGAGGGCGGAACAGAACATTACCGTGTCGGCCATCGCCATCGGCGCGGAAGCAAACATACCGCTGCTAAAAAGAATTGCCCAGTACGGCGGTGGCTTCTTCCATCACACTTATGATCCTACCAGTCTTCCTCAAATCGTCTTGCAGCGGATTCAGGAGAAGCAAAAAGACGAACCGCCGCCACCGGAACGTGACTTCACACCAGTCCAAGAAAAGGGTTCGGAACTGCTGGCGGGATTCTCACCTAAAGCTTATCCTTCTCTCCGAGGTTTTATCGAAACCGACCTCAAGCGCGGCGCCCACTTGGATCTTTTCATCCCCAGGGAGGATCGAAAAGCTCCCCTACTCGCGTCATGGAAGTATGGCCGTGGCAAAACCGTTGCACTGACAACCGACCTCGAAGGCCGGTGGAGTCGGGCATGGATTCAATGGGGAAGCTTGCCGGATTTTTGGGAAAAGATCCTGGAGTGGATCCGACCGAGCACCGATACCCCCACACCTGTCCACGAAACGAGGATCAGTCTTAGCCGGTTCCCAGCCCGTATTGGATCTCTATATATTTGAGGACACGGGTTTAGAGAGCCAGTTTCGCTTCGCCGCAAGTGGAAACGGAACTAAGACCGATGGAACACTCAAAAAAATTGCTCCCGGTCATTTTCAGGCTGTCTTGCCGATGTTGGCACCTGGCGAACACCGGATCGACCTCACCGAAGACCGAAGGGGCCGCAAAATCGCATACCCCCCGGTGGGCTTTACCTCCACTTACGATCCCAAGCGTGAGTTGCCACGTCCCGACGTAAACTTGCCGTTGCTTACCAAGCTGGCCCAGATCAGCGGCGGCGAAATTAACCCAAGATCCATTGAGACCCAGGAAAAACAAATCTCGATAAGAACTGAACAGCCGTTAAGGAATACGATAATCGTTATTCTGTTGGCCCTGTTCCTAATTGAGATTGCCATCAGAAAACTAGTGATAGGCGAAGAACTTAGGAACCCTAGGATGCGTCCCTAACCGTCCTTCTGTACTTGTGATAAATGCGAATTGGCTGAGTCTGCATAGGCATGACGCCTGACGAGATGAAATGATCATCGAGGCAGAAGCCTCAAGGAAATGTGGGCAAAGATCGAAAACCCTACACCAAACACGCGCCTCCTACGGCCGACCTCGGCGGTTCCGTAGACACTTCTTCAGAGTAGTGAGTGTAATTTCGAACAGCGCCATAGCGGACCATTCCATTGTGACTGTGTCGCGCGTGAACCGCGCCTTGTGATCCAGGAGCGGCACGGCCGAGCGGCCACAGCGTGCCGGCTTTTTAACTAATTCTCAAATGATACAGTCGTACTGATTTTCTTCGCAGCTCGAATAACTTAGAAGGACCTACGAAATTCTTTGTTCAGTGACTACGCGATGGGCTTATCCTCGTCGTCGTCACTCTCAGCATATTTATCAAATGCAGGCGGCCAAACTTGTCAGGCGTGCCCCAATTCAGTCACGGTAAAAACGGTACGCTAAATAAATTAACCCCTACCGAAAACCAGTTTGCACCTCCGCCAGTTCCGAAGCGATTCCCGTAGGCGGCGTTTACCTGCACCCGTTCAGATACGATCCAATACCAGAATCCGAGTTGAAAGGAGGGATGACCTCGTTCTTGTCCGAAGACTTCAGCGAATAAGGACAAAGGCTTTATGACTTCCGCTTCGGTAGCTAACCCCCATTGTAAGTGATTCACCCGCTCTGCACTTTCACGCGTCCAACCGAGGTTGCCGTGAATGATGATTCTATCGTCCTTGAACGAAAAGCTAGCCGGGAGATAAGCGTAGAGGCCATATGGCCGATTGTTTGACTTGCCTTTAGGATACCATAGCGTACCAGCAGCTATTCCAAGACCCCACCCATTCGTATCCAATGACTTGAAGATAGATTTCCCTTGAAGCACTACTTGGCTGTTCCGTGTGCTGTGGGCTTCATGCGTCCATGCGCCTCCCACAGTTAGCTCGAGATTTCCTGTGAAATTGCAGGCCGGAAGGATCCAATAGGTTGCGCTATCCGAACGAAGTTCCATCCAGGATTCAATCTGACACGCCTTTGCATCGACGGTACGAGCGTCATCGTTCATCAGTGGATGACCTGCAAACGAGGAGACTACGGTAACTGATATGAAAGCACCGACGAGTGCAATGCGAAGGAGCAGGAGGTTCATGCCTTTCGGTTTGATTCTGGTTACGCGCTGAGACATCCCGAGAATTGTTCCTACTGGCATACTTTGTTGAATACCATCAGGTGAAGCGCTAAAAAAAGGTAGAATCGACGACACGGCAACTGGCAAAACTCCAGCTCTCCTGTTCTGATGAACAGCATCCGACCGTCGCTGGATACTTAGATGTCTTCCGCTACTTTGCCTATTAGCTGATGTCTTTTTCAGTTACCACCTATTAATGGGCTTTTCCGCGCCTACGATCATCTGCAAATCCAGGGAATGAGGTCGGTGTCAGGCGAACTTTTTGATCTGTCCTAAAGTTATAACAATAGCCTATGTCAGACACTATTCTCTCATTGTCGAAACGCGCAAGGTTGAGATTACGGAAACTCCCCTAAAAGATTCTTAAGAATAAAAAGCCAGATCCGGCGTTACCCTTCCTATGTGTTCTAGTAGAATATGAATTGCGGATCGAAACTTAGCTGCCCATTAATGTTGTGAGCGTCTCATGCCAGGTTTGATGATGGATTATTGAAAGCAGATGCTTCGAATTGAGCGACTGTGTCGTCAGAGTGAAGGGGAGAGCGGGTATGTTAGTGATCCTTTTGATTATCTTTCTAGCGATGGGGTCCCATAGCGGTGTGGCCGGGCAACCCTCACGGAACATACTCTATGAGATTGTGGCCCACTGCCTCGACTCCTCAATACCTGACTACTGTGTCCGGTGCCCTGCTCCCTTGTCTGGTCAATGCGCGATGAATGACGAGTGTAGCCGGACCTCGGAGGTTTGGGCACAGACGGACGATTACGTGGCCATCCGCGATATCAAAATGTGCGGGTGTCCGGCGGGTTTTGTGCACGGCTTGGCGATGGCACGGGTAGCCGTCTCCGGTGTCGAAGATAGCCAGCGGCCCGCGGGCATCTGGCCGTTTGCCTGGGCAGTCGCTCGCCAGCGGATTCCTGAAGAGACGGGAATCGGGCTCGTAGTCAATCCAGCTTCCCTGCGCTCTCAGGATCATCTTCATATCCACCTCGTGCGGCTCCGGCAAGACGCGCGGCAGAGACTCGCGAGCCGAACTCCATTGCGTGTCGAACGCCTCGAGGATGTCTGGGACGCCGCAAAGCGCCATGCTGCGAGACTTGGGCTCCACACTTACGGCGTGATTGTGGTGCGCGAGTCCGACGGCAACTTTCTGGTCACAGCGGATGGGGGCAGTCCAGAGCGCGAGTTTACACAATACCTCTGTCAATAGACGTGAGGCGGCGGGCCTTCCTGCATGGCGGAAACAGAGGTTACTCGGCCTGAAACAAATCTGATGGTATTCGAGCGGGGAATCTCATCGCATAGATCCGACCCTAGCGATAATCAGAGAAAGAGCAAGGTTTCGATCGTTCCTGCCGGCACGATGATGGTAGCTGTGAGCCGCCATCTGCTCGGCGCTGAGGCGGGAAGCCCTTTAAAACACCCCGGCATCCAGAAGCGAAAATACGATCTCTTTCAACGCCGGGTCTGCGCTGTCGAGCCGTGTAACCGTGGCGCCGCTTGCTAGGGCAGCGACTATCTCCGGCACATCCTCTTTCGTTACGCCGGCATACCAGACTTTTTGCGGATGGACGACAATGTTAGGTCCGATATCACAGCCGCCGAAGCAGATGTATGACTTAACCTCGGCATCAATGGATTTTGCCGCCACCTCAGTGGTGAGCTCCTTCATGAGCTCTTCAGAGCCCCGGCTCTGGCAATCAACGTTTTGGCAGACAAAGCAGGTCTGTTTCATCAGGCTTAAATCCCTTCCTGATCTTTAGTTACCTCAAATAAAGTCTGGATCCAAGATCAGTGTTCGTTCAAGGGCCGGCAATTTGTTCAAGGTTCAACCGTTCAACCGCTCGCGCATGCTCGCTATTCAAAGTCGGATAGAGCCGGCGTGCGTAATGACAGTTTTGAAATTGGAATAGCAATGCTGAACCTTAGCCGAGCCCGCTGGCCTGGGCGACAATCTCATCCACGCTCTTGTCTAAATCGAGAGGCCGATTGATGCGCGCCTGGTCGCGCTCCGCCACGAGAGCATAGATCTCTAGACAGTTGCCTTCCGGATCAAGGAAATAACAGGAGACGGTATTTCCCATTTCCTGGTATGCATGACTGACACAGTGATCGATGGGCACTCCTGCGGCCTTGAACTTCTCATAGAATGCCTTGACGTCGGCGGGGCTATCGACGCTCCACGCGATGTGACCGATGAGCTTGGCGTCGCCTTCTCGTCCTTTAGCCAGTGCGATTTGGTGGTCGTCGATGTCCGGATCCGGGGTTAGGAAAACCATTCGACCGGGGTTCTCCCGATACTCGATCAGCCCGAGCATGTCACGGTAGAAAGCGACCATTCTGTCCAGGTCATTGACGTAGAGCACAACGTGGCTTATCCCTCTGATCTTCGACATCGGCGGCCTCCTTTATCTTTAAGTCAGTCCGATCCTTAGTCTGAAAACCTATCCGATAGCTTTATCGCATGTCAACGCTCGAACAAACTCGTAAACTAACGGTAATCACGTTCCCGTTCGCCGGACTAATATAACCGGACGAGCAACGAATTACCTACGTGCGAAATATCCGCAGGTCATGAGCACAAGAAAAAAGAACTGCGCGCAGAACTCGCGCGAGATCGAACAACTCTGCAAACGAGTTGACAGTAGCTCTCTGCCTCTTGCGAGAATGTGTTGTTCCGACTTAGGATGCGAATCATCAATTAGGCGTTCAAATTGTTCATGCCGTTTTAAATCGTTAGAAGGAGGATCAGCATGGAGGCAATTCCAGCTTCAACACTAACCACAGCGAACGAAAAAAGCCGCAGACTCAGGGAACTGGTGCGCGCGCCGGAAATTCTCATCATGCCGGGGGCCTATGACGTTCTCAGCGCGCTGCTATTCGCGCAAATGGGTTTCAAGGCGATTCAGGGCACCAGCGGCGGCATCGCTGCGGCTGTCGGTTATTTGGATGGTGAAGCGATGCGCCGCGATCAGTTTATTGAGCTAAGCGGCAATTTCGCGGCGGCCG
The DNA here is from genome assembly GCA_963745835.1 of uncultured delta proteobacterium. GTDB lineage: Bacteria > Desulfobacterota > Binatia > UBA9968 > UBA9968 > WHTF01. Next base: position 475,174 of record CAVUZH010000018.1, on the reverse strand, counting down.
TGAACGTCCCGTTCAATGCCGACGGTGAGAGGGGCTACGGTGACGAGAACGGCGTAAGGGATACGGTGCGTGGGTTGGTGGCGCGGGGTGTCGCCGGCATGAATCTCGAAGACGGCGCGGCGAAAGGAAAAGGCGGATTGGTCGAGATCTCGGAACAACTGCGCAAGATCAAAGCAGTCATCGACGTCAAACGCGAATTGGGCAGCGAGTTTTTTCTCAATGCCCGTGTCGATTCCTTCCACGTGATCACCGACAACCCAAAGAAAGCGGTTGATGAAGCGATCGAACGCGGCAATGCCTACGCCGAAGCGGGAGCCGACTGCATTTTTTACCTCTTCCTCCATTCGGCCGAGATTATCGGGCGCTTAGCCAAAGAGGTTAAGGCGCCGATCAGTATCCTCGCCGGCCCGCAGTCGCCCAGCGTTCAACAACTACAAGACCTGGGCGTGGCGCGGGTCAGCTACGGATCGGGCTTCACCAAGGCTGCGATCACCGCCACCCGGCGATTGGCTCAAGAGATTCTGGAAAAGGGCACATGTAATCTGCTGAAGGAAGGGATGCAGACGCCCGATATAAACGCGCTGCTGGCACGCAAACAGAATTGACCATAATCGTGACAGGCGCCGTTTCATCGATCCATATCGCTTTTGCTGGGGCCGCCCCGATCATCTCACTCGGAGAGATCCAGGCCACCGCCGGCAAGGGACTGGAAGGGGATCGCTACTATCTCAAAACCGGCACTTACAGCAAAACTCCCGGCACCGGCCGGGAAGTGACCTTGATCGAAATCGAAGCCATCGAGGCTTTGGGACGAGAATATGGGATCGACATCGATGCTGCGCAAGCCAGGCGCAACATCGTGACTCGAGGAGTGGGGCTCAATCATCTTATCGATCGAGAATTTGCCGTCGGCGAGGCGGTGCTACGCGGCACCAGGCTGTGCGAACCCTGCGCGCATTTGGAAAAACTTACGGTCAAAGGCGTTATGCGCGGATTGATTCATCGCGGCGGCTTGCGTGCCGATGTCGTGCGCGGCGGAATCATTCGGGTAGGCGATACTATCAGCACTGCAAGCCAAGGGCTCTCGCCCTAGCCGGTTTATGGATTAACGGAGGCTATCGCGAGCAAGGTTAGATCGAGGCAGCGCAGTTAAAATAAAAAAAGGCGCGCGGGTTGTATCCTGCACGCCTTGCTTCTCGAAATCACGTCCGTTCTGAGAAATGCGTCTCTGAAGATGCTGACATCATCCCTTCATGAGCTGTCGAAAAAATGCATTTCTCAATGTGAGCCGCTCAAGCGGGGTAAACCTACTCCACTTACTCACTCGATCATCATGGCACATTCCCGCCCTGCCAGATTCGCACCGAGCGGAAAATTTCCACCAAGAGCGGTGATCTCCTGCCCTTGCGCTGAACAGATAAAGCGCAGGAACTCGCGGGTGAGGGGACTTAGAGCCATTCCGGGCGCTCGGTTTACGTAAATAAAGAGTTTGCGTGCCAGCGGGTAACTGCCGTCGCCCGAATGCTCAGCCGTGGGCAAAACATAGGGGCCAGCGTCATTTTGGGCAATGGCGAGCGTCTTCGTGCGCGCAGCTGCGAGAAAATGGCTGGCAAATCCGATCGCGTTGTCTTCTGTTGCAACTGCCTGAACGATGGATGAGGCGACGGGTTCAGGCCGCATGGCTAAACGGTACGTACCCCCGTTAAGAACCGATGAGCGAAAGATACTGTACAGTCCTTGCAGCGGCGACGGCCCCTTTAAGAGAATCGGCCGGCCAATCCATTCGCCGCTAAGTCCCATCTGATTCCAGGTGCGAATCGGCGACCCGCCTCGCTTCCGGGTGTCGGAAAATATCGCATCCAGCTCCCGAAAGCTGATACGCGAGAGAGGATTGTGCTTATTGACGTAAACGGCGATCGCGTCCATCGCTACCGTCAGCCGTGTCGGCAAGTATCCGAACTTGACACGGAATCTCTCCACCTCGGCGTCGCTCATCGGCCGGCTCATGGGTCCGAGTTCAGCACCGCCGCTCAGAAGCGCGGGAACTGCCGTTTCAGAGCCTCCTCCAGTGATCTGCAAATCGACTGTCGGATACAGACGGCGGAACTCCGCTCCCCAACGGAACAGCAGATTTGACAGCGTCGAGGAACCCACCGCCCGGAGCACGCCCTCCATTTTGTCACTGCGCTGATAGTCCGCCACTTCGGGATCGACGATGGCGGGTCGTGTTATTTCCGCCGCCGGCGCGGCAGTTGCGCATGAGAGGAGCGCCACGGCAAGAAAAGCTGCTTTCATTGAGTCTTCCCGCGCCGATCAATCAACAGGCAGAACAGACGATAGAGGGCGAGCATGGCAAAGAAGACAACCATGAGCGCGAAGCCGCGCCAGAATGCTGTATCGAGGATTCGCGCCGCCAATGTCTCCGTCTGCTGCGATCCGCCCTTCATGAGTTCGGTGAGACTTTGTGGCTGAGCGGTTTGCGCCACGGCCAAGCCTGTTCCCGCTAAGCGATCGGCTTGCTGGAGAGCGGCAGTCAGCTTATCGAGTGTTGCGCCATATTCACGGATGTCGAACGGCCGTCCGTCTTTGTTAATTGTTTTGACGAGTTCATTGAATTCCGCCAAAGTTTGCTGGCTCGTGTCGGCAAAGTCAGTAAGGCTGCCCACCAGAGTTGTCGTGTCACCGACGGCGCCACGGTACTGTGACGAGAGCGCATTAAACAGGGGCTGTTCCCTCTTGAGAGTCGCCAGCAACGCCTCGCGCTCGCGAGCGATATCCTGAGGCAGCTTTTCGACCATACGGGTAACGCCCAGCAATCCCCGGGACATTTCCTGGATTTCCGACTGTCCCAAGACGTCCTCGACCGCCAAGCGCACCTGCCAATTTAATAAGAACGGCAAACGCTTAACATAGAAGAATGCGCGCTCGGCCAACATTCTTGTTTCGTCAACTGCTTTGGTCGCTTCCCCGACGGGTGCGAGCAAGCCGGTTCCGCTCTTGACGTCGGCGACGATTGATTTACCGCGTGCTGCGGCGACGTCGTCGAAGCGAACATAGGAGACAATCTCGATGCCTGGGTTTTGCTGGCGCCAGTCCCAAATGAGATAATCGAGGACTTCGAGTTGGTCGGTAGTCATGGCACGCGCCGCGATCTGCCAAATGTCCTCTCGCGCTTTGCGCGAGGCATTAATGAGCGGCCGGGCGCGCGCGCCGAACCATTTTTCGGCCTGGTCATCCTCGATCCAAGTTTGGCTTTGGAGCGTTACCGTCAGGACGAGATCCATAAGACGCGTAAACGGATCGGCGTTGGTGACAATATCGTAAATGGCGCTGACTTGTACCAGCCTTACCTGGTGCGCACGGCGGCGCTGCGCGGCATCGGCATTGTCACGTTCGATCGCTCCCATCGCCGACCCAATATAGGTGAGATAGCGATCTGAGAACCCTAAAGTGAGCTGATCCAACTCTTCTTGGGTGATCTGGTCGGCGCGCTTTGTAGTCTTTTTTGCAGCACCCATCGAAAGAGGTGTAAAAATACCTCTCACGCCCTGCTGAGCTTCTTCAACGGCTGTACAGCCGGCAAACACTACGAATATCGCAAAAACAGCCAAGAGGCTGCCGGTCCGAAAACTGCGCCCCCTCTGAGTCTTGATAGTGGGAGAAGCTCGTTCTGCTTTATCTCGAACCGACTGCCGGTAGCTTGTGGCTACTGCCCCATTGCCAATTGTGCAGCTTTGTTTTTGCGAAGTAACGAAAGCGTGCTTCACGAGTGCACCTCGGAAAACTGAAATTGCGAGCTTAAAATGGTCGACGCAGTCCCACACCGAAAACCTCGTATCGCGTCTGCTTTCTTCGCGTGTGTTCAACGCTAATCTAAAGCGAATCACTTACCGGCTAAACATACGGCGACCTCTCGCCGAGAGCAAATAAAAGATCAAAAGCGCTGAAATGATGCTCGATCAAAATGCGCTTGATCTCGCGAATCGTTTCAGGATGGTCCTGAGTCGAATGGCGCGAGCGGACGACTTTCTCCGAGACTACTCCCTCGATACGAGCGGATGGCAATCCGGAGTCTTGATCATCACGGCGGATTTCGGTGAGGGTTAAGTGAGAATTAATCTGATTAGCCGTTCGAATTCCATTTCATGAAGGACGTTGAGTTTTATCTCAGGCGCCCCCAAAGTCACTTTTGACTCTAGACATATGTGCTGGCTTGCTTCGCAACGGTACGACGGTATTCCAAGGGTGCTGTGCCGGTCCAGCGCTTGAAGGCTCGATTGAACGCACTGACGTCCGAGTAGCCGAGCATGAAAGCGATTTGCGTAAGAGTGTCCTTTTCTTCCTTGATGTACTGGAGGGCCAACCGTTGGCGGGTATCGTCGACTAGCCTCTTGAAGTCCAGTCCGTACTCTTGGAGTCGCCTCTGTAGGCGACGCGGGCTCATGCCAAGTTTTTTTGCTGCGAGCGAAAGTTTTGGCTCTGCATCCCGGATTGCTTCTCCAATCATGCGTCGAACGGCGGCAAGTAGGTCGTCTTCGCGTGGCATCTCGTTCAACATACGTCCCAGGTAACGCTTCAGTATGCGATAGAGCCGCGGGTCCGCTGCCGGCACCTCCCGCTTCAGAAAATCACTCTCGACAACAAAAGCATTGGCCGGACAGCCAAACATAATTGGAGCGCAGAACACGCGGAAATGCTCCGGAGTGGCGACCTCCAGCTGATGCGTGAAATGAACCTCCTGCGGCGCCCATTCGCTGCCAACCATTAATCTCAATGTATTAAGAGCAACGGCCATGGCGTATTCGCTATGTTGGCGCGAAGTGTGAATCAGAAGCTCGTTCGGCAAGAATCTAAGATACGCACGGTCTTTTTCGACGAGGAGTGAGGCTCTGGCTGCCTCGTTATGAATCTTAATAAACCGCGCTGTGTTTTCGATACCTGCCGCAATCGTCGGTGAATTCAAGACCACATAGACCAACGAACCTATATTCTTTGGATTGTAGCGTTCGCCGAAATGCAGCCCGAAGCATGCATCCGAGCTCACGCGGGCCGCTTCTTCTAGAATTCGCGCGAAGGTCGAAACCCTAATAAACCCATCCGGATTGGCAAAAATCGCGCTATCCACTGCGATCGTTCCGAGAACATCATCAGGATTCGCGCCTGCCGCTTTAATCGCCTCGATCAGTCCGGCCGCAGCAGATATGGAGATCATCGGGTTTTTAGAGACCGGCATAACCGCACTCGATGGTTTCTATTACCAGGTAAAAGGCATCACATGCCAAGACAGTGACGTTTTCAAGCCTTACCATGAGAAATCTCTATTTAGCTTTTTTCTGTCACGCGAAATCTGCAGGACCAAAGACGACCCAGCTAATGTCCACTTCGGGTCGACTCGAGGTGATCCCAACGGGCCCGTGAACAACGGGTATATACGTACAAGGATGAAATATTCGGATGACAATTTGCACGGATCGATGGTTGCAGTTGCAAATAATCGCAAGACTTTTTGGACTGAGCGAGGATTCTATAAAACGATTGGCAAAAAACCACGGTTGCCGCTTCGCCGGGTCACACCACTGGCTACCCCTGGCATGCTTGAAACAGAGCTGATCACATGGCTTAAGAGCCAGCCACGCATCGGTCCACCAGTAAGACGCCATAAGCGACGGCGCTCCCGTAACCAACTCTAGCCGGCGGCTGCAGGTTTCTGGATTTCTGGAGCATTGGCTTTTCCGCTCGCACCTCCGTGAAATTTCGTCGGGAGAACTAAAACTGTTGCAAAGGCTTTCCCCATTTTTTCATTCTCGATGGAATCTTCATGCGTATCCAGATCAAACAGCTCAGTTGGCAAAAAGGAAATTACATGATTATGATCGCTCAAGGGATATTAAACGCCGGCGGTCTAGAGCAAATCCTCAGCAAGGTCGCAGCTGCGACGCTGGGTCATACCAATTGCAAAGTTTTAATTGATCTCATTGAGGCTACCTGCAGGATTGCGCCTGCAGAGATCGATCAGTTGTTATCCGAACTCCGGCCGGATTTATACCCAGCCGGAAACAGAATTGCCTTAGTTTCTCCACTCGATGCCGACGATCATGCTAACTTATCCGACGTGAGCACCTGTTTGGCGAAATATGGCTTCCGTATCGCGGTATTTCGTGATTCAAAAGATGCTGTTGACTGGTTAGCTGTCGTGTCCTAACTGATTTCCTGGTTCTGAATGACCCGCAATTGAACAAATTCATTATCGATACAGCTTGTGGACAGCCTTCCGCGACGTACCAGATGTCGATGGCGACAGTTTCGACGTATAGCGCACCGCTTTTGAATCGTTCAGTGACCTCGCAGCGAATGCGATCTGCACAAGCAGGCTCTTGCTCTTGCATGTGAAAAATTATGGACCTGCCAAAATGTTGGCCGCAAGCGAGGGAAGAAGGCAGTCGACCGGAGGCACATTGATCTCGGAAAAATCTAAGGACCGTACATACAGGCAAAGCTTTTAATGCTATAGGATTGGCTAGAGCTCCATAGCTTGAGGAACTGCAAACCCTCGGTACTTTCAATCAACTTCGACCTGACCTGTGACACGGGCGCGTAACAGCGATCATGGCAGGCCGGTACCGGGAACGATTCCGATCGCGATCAGTGAGGTCCAGGAGAGAGAGACTCGCCGACCAGATCTTTGGCATATCGCTATCCGGATGCAGCTCGTACAGCTCGACGCCGGCGTTGAGTAGTTTCCTTCGCATGGGAGGCTCATGCGATTCGCGTGCGGGCCTGTGGCAAGACGTTATCGACAGCCTATGAGGGACTGATCACCGCCGGTTATGACGGTGGGCTGGCAGGTGCTCCGCTTCGGCCCGGCTCGGCTGACGCCGTTGATGGCGATCGACTCGGTATCGAAGCCGGTCATGGCGGGGTGGCGAGGCTTCGGCAGACCGAAGCCTCGCCACCCCGCCCATGGGACGTAAACGCCGCAGCCGTGCTCGACTCCGGCAAACGTAAACCCTGATCGCCTCGCCTTTTGGCGCGTTGATCGCGGCTACATGTCCGCTGGCCGTGTTCACACTCCGCTCAGTCGTATCCCCAAACCTTGAGGGTGGCCGACGGTTTATCATTGAGGATCTTGTACTGGACCGCCACCGATGTGAGGGTCGATTCACGTCCTGGAGCGTCCTTCTCAGCCGTTTGTCCTCCCGACTTTATGACTCCCACTTTCGTGATGGTTTCGTCCTTACGACCCTGCCAGCGGAGGACGACCTTCGTGATCTCCACGTCAGCGCCCTCGACGGTGATCTTCGTCTTCTTGATGTCCTCCTTCCACATCTTCCCTGCTTCGGCCTTGATCTCCACGTTTGGATCCATGGACTTGATCGCCTTCTGACTGAGCACGAACCACTCGTCAGCACTGGCGCTGCCAATGGCACCCAGCGCGACAACCGACGCGAGGCCAACGCCCTTTGCTAGGTATCCTATCTTCATAGTTCTCCTGTCCTTTCTGATCCCCGTTAGCCGGAGATCGTTGCGCCCACCGCTTGATCGAGTTCCACAAGCGATGGGACTGTCTGTAACTGGGATCCACGAGCGTTCTATCAGAATCGGTGAGCCTGTATATTGGCCTTTGGTCCAATACGCCACAATGTTCGTTGCCGCGCGACTCGCACGAAAACAGCACAGCTCAATCCAGAAATCCGGGAGCAACCTAAGACGTTCGATTCCTGTTATCTTGAAAAATCCCGCCACAGCCCCTCTATAGCTGGTCCTCAATCGGCAGCAAGCCGACGATACCGACAACGAACCGGTGCCAGAAACTTGTCTCCGGATCTTTGTCGTACTCCACTTTTTCCTCGTTGTTCTCAGCGGTCCATACCAGATTATCGTTCTTGTCGAGCGTGACGTGAAAGGCGCTGCCGGGGGAGATCCCTTCATCCATCAACTCTCCCACCCGGCTAGCAATCTCCGGACTGTCGATCATCACACCGATCTCGGTGTTGAGGGCCGTCGATCGAGGATCGAGATTGAAACTGCCGATGAACACCGACTTGCGATCGAACACAAGGGACTTGGAATGCAACGCAGCTCCCGATTTTCCCGCCAACACCGACCAGATCCGTGGAATATCGCTATCCGCGCGCAACTCGTACAGCTCGATGCCGGCATTGAGCAGTTTCTTGCGCGTATTGACATAACCCGCCAGCGCCGGGAGCACGTCATGAGAGGCGGCGGAATTGGTCAACACGCGGACCTTGACACCTCGCGCCGTGAGTTCTCGCACTCTTTCGATCGTCGGGTCGCCCAGCACAAAATACGGCGACTCGATCAACAGTTCGCGCTCCACCTCATTGGCCCGTTGGCGCAGTGCCAAAGCGATAACGTTGCCCGCTTCCGTGGCAACCCTGGACGGATGCTCGACCAAAACTTTGGCCGGGGCCCAGGTGAATGTGTCCCTGATCTCGACCAAACGCGAGCGAAGGCCCTCGAGACGTTCGTCGATGGGATACGGATAGCCGGTGGCAGCGAGTTTTTCCTCAAGCCGTTTCCGAAAGTCCCGCAAATTCTGTTCGGTCGCGCGCTCTTCCACGACCGCACCGACGGGTAGCGCCCATTCACTGTTCCAGAACAGATCGAAGCTCGTCGATAAATCGTTGACGATCGGACCGGCGTTCATAACATCGAGATCCACATAGTTATGCTCCGTGCGCACGCCAAAATAGACATCCGCGATGTTGCGTCCGCCGACAATTCCCACAGCGTTGTCCATGACGAACAGCTTGTTGTGCATCCGATGATTGACCCGGCCAAACTCGGCCAAGAAGCTCATCATGCGCCACCGCCGGTTCCTGACCGGGTTGAAGAAACGGATCTCGATGCTGGGATGGGCGTCGAGCGCCGCAATGTTGGCGTCTCTGGTTTCCGTCATATAATGGTCGTCGATCAACAAGCGCACACGGACGCCGCGGTCGGCGGCACGCAGCAGCCGGTCGGCCAAGATCAGGCCGCTGGTGTCGCCATCCCAGATGTAGTACTGCCCGTCCGAGCGTCTTTTCGGCCAACTCGGCCATTGCCAGCCGAGCCATGAACGCCGGACCACCTTGCCGAATAACCGAGAAGCCGGATAGTCCCGGATGCTTGTCGGCCGCTTCCTGAAACAGCGCGCCGACGGTAGTGGTCTTGCGGATGTGCGAAAAGATTTGACGGGGTGCGCGGGTAATCCCAGGTGATCGCCGGACTGCACGCGCTCAGAAGAGAGGCCAGTCCGAGAATCGTCAACAAGCCCTTGTACAACTTATATCTAGTCTCCATATTTCACCCCTGTAAGGCACGCCGTGAAGAGGTTGGCACCGCGATGGTTACTCCGTCAGGTGTGTGTCGGATTTTGGTCAACAGAACAGTAACGTCATTATTACTTTCCGATCTTGCTCGACGCTCCTGATTGTTCGCGGCTTAATGCCGCGAATCGTTCAATGAGCCAGAACAGGGCTGTGCTCGGCGATCTCGTATGGCAGTAATTTGGCAGACGGTAAAATGCAAAACTATTGGACTTTGGTCCAATACGGCGGGCATGCGTCCTGGAACACTATGCGCTCCTGAGTGCATTATTCTTCGTCGGAGTAAACAGATAAAACAATAGGATCACTGGGATTACCGACCAGACCAGGGCGTCCAATACGGAAGCCCCTTGAGCTAAGCCAGCCAGAACCAGCAGCAGGTTGAGCACGACTGCGATCACACCGGTCCACCAAGCCCAACCTTTTGCCAGCAGCGCTCCGAAAACTGACAACAGATATAACAGCGCAACAACCGAGATAATCAGACCGCGCATCACTGCCAACGCACCGACTAAAGGCAAAAACAAACCTCCCTGACCAAAAATGTCGACACCAATTTGCACCCAGTTATACGCGCGCATAAGACCAAAAACGCTTTGCAAAAACGCCAAAAAGAGGATGATTTTGAAGCCTAAAGATCTATTCATAAAGACCTCTGCGAATGTCGAACATCCGTGCGCGGCTATTTTCACGACCCGCTTGGCTGACTTGGTGATTTTCTATCACGCAAATCACGCCGCGGAGTAAAGAGCCTCATGGCGCCGATGGGCACGCCGAGAATTCTCAATGGAATATTTATCAGCTCCGCGCCAACGTCTGCGGGCGACAAATAGCTAACATCGGGGTGTTCGAGCTCACCGGTAACTCGCACGGGGATGCCTAACAGGGAGCCACCAAGCACCGACCTAATTCCCGGGATCCGGCGGATCACCTCGTCTACAGGTTTGAGGACGGCGATGAGGCCTTTACCGTCAATCTGGTTTCGCTCCAGGTCGACTCTGCCCTGGCCGCTCAGGTTGATCCGGGATGAGCTAACATTGATCTCATCGCCTATCAGCATCTTGCCTTCAATCCTCCCCTTAACTTCGACAGAGCGATAAGGAAACGTCTGCCTATCAAGATCAGGGAATGCGGTTTGGAAGTCACCGGTAGCGTTGAGGTAGTCGAATGTAGCATCAATTCCCGGTGAACGAATGAACTCACCGTTTCGAGCGGTGAGCTCAAAAGTGCCCTGAAGCGCTCTTAACAAATGATCTCGCTCGCCTCGTGCTAAAAGACGCGCGGCCAAAGAATAGGATCCCGTCACCTGGTTTTGTCGATTCGTGAGACAAACCGTCGTGGGCTCGAGCTGGGCGCTTCTCGCTGCGAGCTCCACATCGACTCCGATTTCGCTGCCGATGACATCCACGCGTCCCATGACATTGATTCCGCACACAATCGCTTGATCAATCTTGGCTCTGATTCCTGACGGGGAGATGGTTGCCATCGTCTCTAATGCGGTAAAGTCGAAACCTGCAAACGCGAAGCGGTTCGTTCTGAAGCGAATCGTGCCTTCCATCGTCGGAAAAGACTCCGCTCCGACTTTTTCTGGTTGCCGCTGCTTGCCTCCGCCGGCGAAAATACGCTGGAGTTCCTCCCAGTCAAGCTGGTCGCCGGTAACGTCGAGATCCAGCCTGAGGTTCTCCCTTGTTCCGGCGACTTTCCCCGAAACGGCAAAGCGGCTCTTACTCCAAAGGAGATCTGCGGATCGCACGCTCAAGCTGTCCCCGCTCGCCTCGATATCGAATCTTTCCAGCAGCGCTTTTTCAGTTCCCAAGGGCAGCCATAGGTTGCTTCCCTCTAATCGACCTTGGGCGGAGACCCTGACGGGACGGGTCAGCGAAGCGCTTAGCTGGATCTCACCACTGAGAGCGCTATCTTTAGTGGGAAAAGATGCAAATATCTTATCGATCGTTTGCTGCACCAGGGCACCGCTGAACGAGAACTCGAGCTGGTCCTTAGCAACTAAAAAGATCACTCGGGCGCGCCGGTCGCCATCCTGAATGCTAAGATTCTGCACGCCGAGCCACTGAGGATTTTTCACCGCTACCAGGGAAAGCTGCGGACCACCCGCGGCCGTCACCTGCCCGTTAAACGAGATGTTCCCGCCTGCGCGCCACGCCAGCTGTTTTGCCGCAATTTTCAGAGGGGAACGAAGCTTCAACTCTTCGGGCCATTGGATTTGATGGCTGAGCCACTCAGTCATTTGGGCGCCGATCGTTCCCGTCCCCTTGATGACGAAAAAACGCGATGCTTCTTTCAAGTATTCGAATGTACCGGCACCAAGCCAGGAAGCATCGGCAATCGCTAACGCAGTCTCCGAGAAATCAAATTTCTCCTGGTTGGCAGTGAATTGTCCCCGGGTGACAGTCACCGGCCCAGGGAGATCTGCATGGGTTATCTCAACGCCATGGAATCTGCCCGCGCTCGCGAAGATCCATGCCGCAGGATCGTCATAAGCTCCTGAGAGAGCGAGTCTCTCCAACTCGACGGAGCCGCGCGCGGACTGAAACTTCGCAAATTGTGCTGCCACATTGTTAAAGCGCTGAAGCAAAATCTCCATCTGTTGCAGGTCCAAAGAAACCCGCCCCGAGTCGACGCTCAGCCGGCGTCCTCCGTGAGAATCCAAACTCAGGCCAACGCCGTCAAAGATCGAGCGCCCTACGGATCCCTGGGCGTTCTCAAGCTTGATGAGTCTTCGGTCATAGCTGAACCGGCCGCGTCTAATCTCGATGGGGAACGGCATGTCCTCATAGCTGGCGCTGATGGCCAATGCCGAAATTGTCACAACCGGTGAGATCGCATCCAGCGAGTCGCCCAAAACCACTCTCCCGGACAGCTCGCCTGAAACGTTTCGCAGCTTCAGCAATTCTCCGCGCAAGGGTTCCTTGTCGACGGTCTTCAGCAAGAAGGAGTGCAGGTCCGGTGCGGCGCTGTGCGCCGATATGTCGAGATGAAAAGGCGCGCTCTTTCCATCAAGCCCAAGCCTGAGCTTGCCGTTCCACCCCTTCGCCGTTCCAAGATTGGCCGTGACGTTGCTAGCTTCCAAAACGCCGTTGGCAATTCGCAGCGAGCCGCCCACATTTTTGAACTCCAGATCATAGGCAGGAATCAATATCCTACAGTCACGCACCGCTGCGGCGACTACAATATTTTGGCTCGAGATCATTTCAGCAAGCGAACGTCCGGAACTGTGAAAATTTACTTCCGGAATTGTTCCCGCTGGAATGTAGCGCATTATTCGCTTAGCCGGTTCGGTGTCGTCGACCAACCGCAGCGCCATATGGTTGACCTCGGCGATATTGACGTCGCGAACCTTGATTTGTGCAGATAAAGAACCCGGTTGGATTTTAAGCTGTCCTGAAGCTTGCAGCCGTGGCGATCCGAGTTCTAGCTGCTCCACGTTGACCTGGAAAACTTTCCCTTCGTAAGTAATCCCGCCTCGTAATCTCTTTGCCTCGACAGTAGCGGTACCGCCATGTCCGGTGAAAACGAACGGGCCGACCGATCCGTCGACCGCTGCTTTCATGTGTCGTAGACCGACGGAACTCATCTTGATATCGAAGGTCGCCTTGCCATCTCTCGCGCCTTCGGCAATCTGCGGCGCAATCAGAACAAGAGTCTCTCTGATGTTGATCTGCTGGAGACCTACATGTAACTGTGATTCGAGACTTTCCGGAGAGATACTCCCTTCGCCCCGCAACTGCTCCCAGAGATTCGAGCGTGCCGAGATCGTAAATCGAAACTGTTCAGGGGAGGCGATCGTTTGAGCCGTCACATCTTCGAGAAGCATCGGTGGTTTGTCACCGATGCTGATCTCAGCGGATCCGTTGGAAAGCTGTATGTCCGAAGCGGGCGATTCTTCGGTGAGACGAACCAAAGCAGAGCGAATTTGTTCTTCCCACTCTTCGAGATCCAACGGTGTTCCCGGATGCTGCGGCACGCGATAGGTTATTCGGGGCTCCTGCAACAGCGCTCGGTGCACGATGAGTCTGCCGGTGAGCAGATGATAAATCGACGGATAGATCCTGACACTGCGAATCGAAGCCCGGGCGTTGTCCTCAAGAGAAATTTCGGTGTTCTCGATGACCAAGGTGGGCCAGGGAAACCACAGAAGGGTGATCTTGTCGAAGATCACGCTCGCGTATGTTCTTTTGAGCAATTCCGAGCTGATTTTCTCTTTGACCAGCCGGCTGTCGATGAGCCAGGGAAGAAGCAACGCACTGGCAACGGCCGCGACTATTACGACCGCAGCAGCGGCCCCGGCGAATGTGATGGCGCGCGGTAATTTCATGGGATTAATGCCGCGGCAATCAATTGCTCGATTGCTTTCTCGAACCGCGGCGGTTGCTTTTCGGCGACAATGGGTGCGCTTTACCGCCGCACAATTGTGGCACGAGAAATCCTCTTTCGACTTAGATATCCGGCCATCGAACCGCCCTGATAAAACTAACTAATCCTAATCCGACATTATTCGAACCCCGCGAGGGCAGCGAGCCCTACAGCCATGGGCAATGGGACAGTGCCTCGAAGGCCGCCCCACATTACCCTAAAGGTGATGTTTGGTACGTCGGGGCCTTAGAGCCAACTGCGTGCTCGAATGCCCGCGGCTTGCAGCCTCGCCGTCCTCGCTCACTGCTGACAGCGCTCAACTATTGTCGGATTAGGGTTAATAATCAGCGAAAGACGGCGCCATAACGGAGCGAACTTCTGGGGCAGGACAGTAGAGACTGTAAGAGGGCTTTTTTCAGCAACCTGCTGGAGTAACAAAGCGGATTCGAAAGAATCGCAGCACCCGATGTTGCGGCTTGATAGATGAACGTCGACTGGCGAGTCAACGAAAATGGCTTAACTGAGAACTCGAGGCTTTGCTTAACTCCGATTGCTAATCTCCAATTCATCTCTGGAGACTCAAATCGAATGTCGCTGCAGAGCAAATCTGTCACTCGGGGAGCGCGTTGAGAAAATACATCGCCTTTATTGCCGGGCTGGGGGTGCCGAAAGATCCGAACCATCGGTCGTAAATAGGAGCGATGCCGCCCGAGCGGTAAAGACCGGCCAGTGCTCGATTGACCAGCAGGCGAAAGTCCGCGTCGTTCCGGCGCACCATGAATCCATAAGGTTCATATGAGAAAAAGATATTCGGCAGGGCGTAAAGCTTAGGGTCCTTAGAGGTGACCGCAAGTCCAACCAAAATCCCGCGGTCGGAGGCAAACGCTTCAGCTGAGCCTTTTTCTATCGCCGCCAGCCCCTCCACGTGATCTTTGACAGGAACGTATTTGACGGAAACAAATTCCTCTTTGAGGAATTTTCCCAATGCGGCCTCAGTCGTGGTACCGGGGATGACGGCGATGCGTTTATCCGCCAGATCGGCCATAGCGCCAAGCTTAAAGTCGGACTTGGTCAGCAGGCCTCCGCCGTCGACAAAGGTCATCAAACTGAAATCCACTCGTTCCTGGCGGGAAAGACTAGCGGTGCTGGTACCGCATTCGATATCGACCTTGCCTGATGCCACCATCTCAACGCGATTCTCCGTCGTGACCGGCACCCAGTTAAGCTTGAGATTGATCCCGAGTTGTTTCTGAATCGCGCTTGCGACCTGTGTGCACAGATCGATGGAGTAGCCCACCGGTCGTCTATCCGGTCCCGGAAAAGAGAATGGCGGTGCCGACTCGAGATAACCAAGTGTCAGGGTGCTCTCTGCCTTGATCTTCTTGAGAGTGCCGTCCAAGTCTTGGCTCCATCCTGGACCAGCCATAATCAACGTGATCAACAATGTGCAAAACGCTGCCTTGCTTTTCGCCATGTAACTCTCCCTTTAAAAACTCGACCCCAATATGCAACAAGACCGGCAATTCGAAGAGATTTCGTCAGTACGGATTTATTACTGAAGAGCACCAGCTCTGTATATTGGACTTTGGTCCAATATGGATATCCGACATCGAAGCGCCTATCGATTGCAACCCCATGACTTACCTGCCAGCTCCAGCATAGCGCTCAGCCGGGCCAGCAAAAAACTATTGAGGCGTGACAGTTGAGTATAGATGATTGACTGACGCTGGCTGCGCCCAAACTCAGGATCGAAAAATGCTAAGAGCCAGATGGCGCTTTTGCCTTTGGGCTTTCCTTTTTCGAATAGTCCATTAAGTTTCTCACTTACCTAGCGCACCAGCGGCACACCCTGGGCGAGATCGTACTTCACCACGGCGCGGATCTTGTTCTCAATTTGCATGTAGCGCGCGACTTTCCTCGCCGGCAACGCCTTGCCCAATTGAGGCGCATAAGTGCTTTTCAGATTGGCCTCGGCCTGATCGATCGCCACCGCCTCATCGATGAGTTTTTTCGCCTTGTCATCGGTCAGCGATTTGCCCTTGAAGTCAGCTGCATAGCTCTCCAATAGGGCCAGGACGCGTCCGTTAATATTCTGCAGATCTTTCTGATACTGGTCATAAATCGGCCAGAAGTTCTTGGCCTCCGACTCGGTCAGTTCCATATTAGTCGCGACAACAAGTTTTTTGTCCGCCCTGATCTTGTCGCGCAAAATTTCCATGTTGTCGGCCCGCTTGTCTTGCGCAAAACTCAAAGGGGCGCAGCCAAGAACCATAATCGCCATTGCAACGCCAATTGTTTTCTTCACAAGGTCCATTCTCATCGCTTCTCTCCTTCAAATAAAAAATCCGAAATCCGAAGCTCGAAATCCGAAACAAGACTCGCAGCCAAACGATCTCGAGCTCGAGACTCGCAAAACGTGATCGAGAATCAGGACGTGTTTCGGAACATTCGGATGCTTCGATTGTACTGATTTGGAATTCGTTTCGAAGTGTTCGAGTTTCGTGCTTATGAGCGTTTGCTGCTGTTAGGGATTCGGATTAATTCTGGTGATTTTCGTTCCTTGTATACCCATACCGGCCATGAGTCCCGTCTGGTCGAAGATAAACGCATAAACACCCTTCTGCAGAGTTGTCGACGACAAGTGCTTGCCGAAGCCCTCATCGAGCACTACCAAACTCGGTCCTACTCCCAGCTCCCAGCCGTCACTGTTGTTAAGATACTCAAGCGAGGCATTGTCCATGAAGAACAGCACATAGCCGAACGACTGAATGCCGGCCTGGTATCCATAAGACGCGGAAAGCGATCGATAGTACGCCACGCTCTTACCCTTTTTTGTTAAAGCGCCGTCGCCAAACTGTCCCGCGATAATGAAGCCGCCTTTGACAATGCTCGGAAACACCAAGACCGCGACGGCTTTGTCGGCCAAAGCCTTTGCGTCCGGTATAAGCTTGTAAAGTTTATCCAAAACCGATCGAGCATCACGATCGATCGCGCTCGCGCGTCGTTGCCAGTGCGATAGTAGGGGAAAACCCATGTGCCGAGCCGATTATTAGCGCCAATGCTAAAATCTTTCTGATTTTATTCAGAGTCATTTCATCTCCTAGGAGCAACAGATAAATGGCCTAGTCCACCAATGGCACCGTGGCTGCCAAATCGTAACGCAATAAAATGCGGTACTCATTTTCAATCTGCAGGTATCGCGCCGCTTTCTTTGCCGGCAATGCTTGCAGCACTTTCGGCGAAAAAGCACCGCGGCGCTTGCCCTCGTCCTGCTCGATCCCTATCCACTCGTCGAGTAACTTCTTTGCTTTTTCATCCGTCAGCGAGTTATTTCTATAATCCGCGGCGTAGCTCTCGAGTAAGCGAAGAAGTCGATCGTTACTTATCCGCAGATCTTTCTGGTACTCGTCGTAAACCGGCCAGAATTTTTTCGCCTCCGATTCGGTCAATTCCATGTACTGCGCAACTATCAGCTTCTTATCCGCCTTGAGTTTCTCATGGATGATTTCCAAATTGCTCGCCGGCTTGTCCGCGCTGGCAGTTTTGGTCTGTGCCAACCCAAGCGGTGCAAAGCCGAGCATGAGTACTGCAATTGCAACCGGCATTTGTCGTGTCATGAAGTTGCGTCTCGATAGATGCGCCTCCCCAAAGGCTTCAGCTGTCAACGAGACTTTCAATTTGTCAAGACCAATTGATCCTGAGACGGCTTGACCCGTATATTGGACTTTGGTCCAATACGCAGACACGACTCACATTTTGAAATGTTCTAAAGAAGCGCGATTTGGCGCACCGAAGCGGTCGATTATCGACTATTCTCCGGGCACTTCGCTGGACGCGTCGTACGCCGGCGAATCGATCCACGCCGTGAGCAGTTTATCGGCCACCGCCAATACCACGGGACCGATGAAGATACCGATGAGGCCGAAGGCCAGAAGACCGCCGATCACGCCGGCGAAGACAAGGAGCAACGGCAAGTCCGCGCCCCGTCTGATGAGGATGGGACGTAAAAAATTGTCCATGCCGCCGACGACAATAGTCCAGACGAGCATGAACGTTCCCGCCCCCGACTGTCCGGTCCAGTAGAGCCACGCGACCGCGCCCGCGAGCACGAGCACGACGCCGATCTGCGCGATGCACAAAAGGAACATCACTACGGTCAATATTGCCGCGAAGGGCACACCCGCGAGTACCAGGCCGGCTCCGCCTAAAGCTGTTTGGGCGAGTGCCGTTACCACCACGCCAAGGGCAACACCGCGAATCGTCTGTCCGGCGAGCCAAACCGCGTTTTCGCCGCCTGCACCCGCAAGACGCTGACCGAAGCGCACGAGGCGCTGGGTCGCGAGCTCGCCGGTAGCGTACAAGGTCGCAGCGAGAACGACAGTCAATAGAAATTGCACGAACAAAATACCGACATTGCCGATCTGACCCACAAACCAGCCTATCAATCCAGCAGCGTAGGGGGCAGCTCTTACGGCGAATTCCTGTATTCCCTCACCGGCCGCACGATTCCACAACTCCACGGCTTTTTCGCCTACGAACGGCAGATCCGCTAACCACGCGGGTGGCGGGGGCGCCTTGAAGGTGGCGAGTGACCTTGCCCACACAAGCATCTCATCGACGTTGGCGACGATTGTGCCGATTGCGAATGTCAGCGGTATCACCAGAAGACATAGAAGCAAGACTGTCATCACGGCGACCGCGAGTCCCCGTTTGCCCCACAGCCACTTCTGTAAAGCAATCATCAGCGGCCAAGTGGCGATGACGATGGTCGCCGCCCACACGATGGCTGCGAGGAACGGCCGCAAGATCCAGAGAGAAGATCCGATCAGGGCCACAATGAAGAGAACTGCAAGCACGACGCGCGTGAGGTCGTGCTGTCTTTCGCCCACTCTCGCTAATTGTTCATGGGTTCTCATATGATCCGCGATTTTATCCGGCAGGGATAGTGATCACCGGAGCACCTTGCTTGCCTTCTGTTTCGGTGAGCGTGAAAAGAAACATAATAAAAGAAAAAAGCCGCTTCGAAGCAAAATCCTTGTCGTCGATCCAGTACCATTCTCGGCGATAAGGCACGGCAGCAAAGGCATCGCCTGGGGTTTGTGGAGAACTGGCGATTCTTATGAGCGGCGGTACTAGGTTCCCCCTGACGACTTCCGGCGGCGGTGTCGGATAAGTGCGCCGCTCCGTCATGCTCTCCGCCGGAACCTCGATGTAAGAAGACAGATCGATGAGAATTTCGAGAATCGAGCGGGTGAGTATGGCGATTTCCTTATCGCTGCTCGACACCGAACCGTAAACGACGCTGAATTCTTCGGATTTAGGATCAAGGCCCAAGAGTTCTCGCACTTCGCCGCGTTCTGCCTCGACACTGGGGGTAGCTTTCTTGCTAAATACAATCAAGGTCGCCGTCTGCTCGCCGGTTTTTCGGACGCGCAAACCGAGATCTCCGCTGAGCTGAATGTTTCGCAATCTCTCCACCAACGGATAGAATTCGGGGTCGGCTTCGCGCAATCGCGCGGAACCGCCGTAACGGCTTGATATGCCGTTGATGCTATGCACGCAGAGCCGGAACACCAAATCCGCTGGATACCCGGCCTGCAGCAAATTGAGAATAGCGGCTGGCGGAATGGGGGTCATGAGATTGCGCGCGAACCTCTCACCGCTAAGCGGCGAGTAGGTAATCGTAGGTCGATCCGTGTATCTGCCCAGAGTTGCCCAGCTATGCAAACTGTTCCAGGGCCACGGCAGCTGGTTGTTCTGAGCCCAGCTGCCTGTGTAGCCGATGGATCCTTCAATTGCGTACTGGTTGATAACCGAAGCGACATCAAGAAAAACCGGCGCGTCGCCATATCGAATCTTGACCAGATTGAGCAGCATCTGAGATTTCCACGAATCCGAGATCGCCGTAATATAATCAAAGCGATCCCGCGCGACCGTACCCGGCCCGATACTGGCGCAGCCGCTCACACCGATTAACACCAGAGCTATTATCAAAGCCACTTTCCACGGCATCTCTTTATCCTCAGCCAGTCAAAGGTCTAGTGCAGGTGTCAGGTTTCAGGTGTCAGACGTCAGAAGAAATTGGAATACTGGAAAGCTGGAATTCTGGTCGTTTAGAAAATCCATCATTCCAATATTCCAGCATTCCACTTCGCCCGATTAGCCAACCTGAACACTGAAACCTGAAACCTATAAACCTGACCGTTCTCATGTATACATCGCCCGTCGCGTCCAAATGCGGCCATCTAGCCAGTAGTGACAGAAGAGTCCGCCCACGCCCAGCGGCGCCAGCCATTCGAGAGCTAACCAACCGCCGACAACCGCTCCGCCAAAGCCGATCACCGGCCACACAAGAAAACTCGCGGCATGCTTGAGCTCAAATCGCACATCATCTTCTCTCAGATAAAGCAGTGGCATAAGAATGTCTCGTTGCGCGGTCAGTCGCGTTTTTGCATGCTCCACTAACTATGGCGGAGCGGCGACTCATAGCATAGGCGAAGTAAAGGTACTGCACTTCATGGTGAACGGCGAGAACCAACAGAAATGATGCATTCGATGCGCCGAGCACATAACCGCTGCCGAACGCCACGGCATGCGCGAGAACCACCCAGCGCTCGCCGGGATGAACTCGGATTCCGCTATTTTGTGGCGCGGTCATCGGACGCTCAGCGCGGTTTCGCCAGAGCGCCCAGGCAAAGTACGCGATCAACCAACCCGCTGCGGCAATCACGGCGACAGCAGCAACTTCCGGCCCGAGGTTCAAGGCGAAGTACGGCTGTCCTTCGTATTCCAGCGGGGCCAAATGAGCGTAGCAGAGCAGCGCTGCCATCATCGGCAGATAGACGGCGCCCTGGAACAAGCGATCATGCACCGGCGAAGCCGGCCCGCCCACGGCGCGCTGGTAAAAGCGCGCCACTCCTAGGCTCTGCCGCCCGCGGTGCCAGACGGCAGCATACATGGCGATCGTAGTCAGCAAGACTGCTTGGCCGCTCGTCAACAGAGCATAGGTGACGGCCAGGATCACTAAAGGCACAACCAACACATCGACGGGAAGGCGCTGCCAGAGCCGCCGCCTTATGACGGCCTGATAGGTTGCGCCCAGATGTAACTCCGATAGCACAAAATCGAGGGCGTCGATTTCACGGTCACCATGCCAGAGAACAACAAGAACTGCCGCAGCTATGGCGGCTGAGGCCCCAGCCGAGGCCAGCCAAAAGTCTACACGATGCGAAAATAACCAAAGGGACCGCTGAGCTGCGGCACGCGTTTGCACCGGTATCCTGCTCTGGTGCGCCACCAATGTGGGATGCTGGAAGACTGGAATAGTGGAACATCGTTCGCCGCGCCAGCGCATGATCAAGGCAGTCTTCAACGTTCCATGACTCCATCGTTCCAACATTCCAGTTGGTGTGATTCCACCATCCATGAGTCCAGGTTCGTACTAGAACAAAACGCCGAGCAACTTCCGCAGCAGTTCCTCAAAAGGCATCATGGTGAGCGCCAGCGGTACAATCGGCGCAAGAGTCGCAGCCACCAGCCGAAGCAAGCTGTCTCTTGTTATCGGGGCGATCTGCATTGTACGCACCACTTCGAAACTATTGGCCAGATCCGCCAACGACTGGATGTCGGCGCTGCCGACCAAAGGCTCGTCTGCGGGCGCTCCACCGCGCAACCACTTGGCATCGAACTCGCGCACATAACGCTCGGCAAGCGTGCCATATTCGCGATTGCCGGTCCGCTTCGCCTGAGCAAGCTGAGGTGCGAACACCAATAGCGGACCAAGGACCAGGCACACCAGAAAGACGACCAGGACGCCGATCTCGACCTTCCACTCAGGCAGCGTGGCCCCGAGATAGAAAATACGATTGGCGATCGGTCCCGCGAGCATCGCACCGTGCGCCACCGCCAGCGGCATGAAGGCGTAAACCGTGTTGGCCAGAAATCCCAAGCCACCGACGCGGTCCGGATGCGTGGGCACGATGCTCAACTCAATGCGTGACACGTGCCAGAGAAAGCGACTCCAAATAAACATCCGGTAGTACCATCGCACCAGCAAAAATTGGTAGATCGGCAGGCTCACGTAGCCATACCAAGCGCCCGTCATCGAGAGCTTCAACCCCTCGGCGGTCGGCACCGCGTACCATGTGTCAGTGGAAAGCGCCACGTAATGACGCCAGATAAGCAGGATACCGACCGCATATACGAACGCGATCAGCAGCACCTCGGCGAGCAGCGAATTGCGCAGGCGAAAGGCCGAAGCAATGGCCTTCTCGAAGCGTGGCAGCGCACTTTGAGGAATTAAATTGCGCTCGAGAAATTGCCGGACCACAAAACGCATGCGTTGGTGCACGATCAGCTCGGCAATGATCAGCAGCGGCAGCGCAATAAGAAACCGGACATGTACTTCGATGTCCAACAGGAAGGGCACGGCGGCGCGGCCGCCCAACGCCTCTCCTTCGATAAGCGAAAGCACGAGTAGCGGCAACCAAGCGAGCAGCGTGATCAGCAGGATCCGTTGTCGGAGCAATTCCAGCGCGTCTCCCGCCAGATGACTACGGCGCAGAAGCTGAAATAACGGCCCGCCCAGCACCAGCGAGAAATCCTGCCGTTCTGGAAATAGATTGTCCTGGAACATCGAAGCCGGGGACGTCACTGGCTTTGGCTCTTGGTCGCATGTTCAGCCTTGCGAACATCATCATCAAAGAGTTGTCACTGGAATTGAAAGCTCGCAGCCGCGCGATCAGCGATGATGCTCTTTTCCGGAAGTATGAATAGCGCGCTCGACGAAGAACCTTCTATTGGACTTTGGGGCAATACGAAAAGTCGGAGTGCTAGTAGTCTCGGAGCATGGAGCTTTTCAATTTTAAGCGTTTCGTTGCAGACCATGAATCCTTATACTTCACTTGCCGTGCGATTTCGTCTCAGAATGTTCCCATTTCAAAGTGTTCTCGGTGTTATTGCCGCGACAAGGTCCTTTGAACCTGATCCCCACTGAGAGACCGACTTGAGCGCCTGTGTAAAGGGGACATTCAGGGGATGCACCCGTTCCCGGCTAAGAATATAGACGGCTCCAGCGAACGGCGTGGGCACCGAGGGCACGAAAATGGTGAAACGCCCGTCTTCCAACTCTTCAATGATGAACGCGGGGACGAGAGCATCCTCAATCTCGGCCAGGGCCGGCTTCCACACATTCTCCTCATCCTTTCCCGCCAGTCTTTGAGTCAGACTCCGAATGAGTGCATAGCCTGGCATCCTTTCGAAAAGAGATTTCTCGATTCGCTCCCGCATCGCGCGCCCTGGAGGCGTGCGTATCGCGACGCCGATGAGGAAACAGACAATCAACACCAAAAGTAAAGAAAGGAGATTTTCAGCGGGAAGCCATTCCGGGAGCAACCTGGCGAACGGACGCACCAAACCCACTACCGATTGCATCGCCTTGAGCGCCAGCAAAACAGATAGGTAAAGCGGCACTACGATGAGCAAGCCGCCAAGGAACGTGCTCCCCACGGATTTATAGAAATTTTTCATTGACCGGCCCTTTCTTTGTTCAGTTTTTTGCGATCACGGCGTTCCGGCGCCCAGCTCCCCGGTTCGCCACCAAAGTCACCAGATCGAACAATCGCGACGGCTTCGTCAGGATGGTTTCGTTCCAGCTTGGCTAACGTGCTGCGCACTGGAAGTTCGCGCGGCTCGCTGCTCCAGCTTGCCGGGTCCGCGCCCATCTTTTCGCCGAGATCCGCGAGATTGTTCATGGTCTCTTTATCGAACGGTGTCTGCGCGGGCGGAATCCAATCGCCGGGAATTGACACGATACGCACCTCCACATCGGCCTTCCGCTTGAGCCGTGAGATCTCGGCCATTGCGAAGAGATGCCGCACCGCAGTCGCTGTAGCTGCCCGCGTGGATGTCTCCAGGCTACGTTGAATGACTGCCGGCCAGTTAAGCGCCACCAGTGTAGGCACCGGCCGGAACTGATTGTTGAAAATCACCCAGAAGCGAAACTTAGGACCGGGGTGATTCGGATAAGCTTTCTGCCATAGGGCCGGCAGGCTGTCCTCTTCCGCTATTCGCCCGCCGTAGATGATGTTTCCCGTCACCCCACCGTCGACGTAGAGCTCTCCGTCGATCATGCGGAACGGAAACGCGCCAGGAATTCCCGCCGAGGCGAGCATAATGTTGTGAACGCGATCAAGCTCTGCGGAATCGGCAGCCCGCTGCGCTTCCGCCACCAGGTCGAACACCCGCGGCTGTCCTACGTCAAGCTCGGTCGTGTTGACTAACAAAAGACGACCGTCGGCGCCCGCTTTCGCGACCCGGCCAAGCATGTCCACGGTGATGTGGTGGCGTATCTCGCGCTCCAGTCCAGGTATCTCGGCGAACGAAATGTTGTCCGGCAAAAAATAAAGGTATCCGCGCTGCTTCACCCAGTCCTTCTTCGGGTTGCGATACATGTTTAGGATCTGCTCGATCGACTGCTCGTCACCCAAAAATGCGAACGGAGCGATCAGCGTCCCTGTGCTTACGCCAGTTACGGCGTCGAATTCCGGCTTGGCCAGCGGATGAGACACTGGCACCTTGTGCCAACCTTTGAGAAATCCCGCGCCGAAGGCTCCCCAGTCGCCCCCACCTGAGATGATCAGGATGTCGACCGCCGGTGGTTCTTTCCGGCCGTCGGCCGCATACTGGTCGTACTTGGCCTTAATGCGTTTAACCAGGCGGCCGAGCAACTCGCGGGCTGCTTCGGACTGCTCCTCGGGCGTGCTGCGCCGAAGATTTTCCGCCACAATTCGGGGGCGTTGTACTGAGGCGCCATAGCCCCACAGTGACCGTCCGCTGATTACTCCGAGCAATGAGAGGAAACGCCGTGTGACCAGCGCAGCGCCAAGCACGACACCCGTGCAAAGGATCAAAGATGTTTTCGCTCGCATAGGCTTCTCCGAGGAGTTAGATTACCGCGCGCCGAAAAACCGTCTATTGGACTTTAGGACAACATCAAGCCTCGCAGGTTCAAAGGCTACAATCGGAATGGCATCGATCGTTGGGAGGATTGAATAGCCAATGTCGAAAAAATGAAGATACCTGCTCAGCTCGAGCTTGAGAGTGTTAGCATCAGCGCTGGTTCGAGCCCAGTCGACACGGGTGCCCCATGCGCCCCGATAAATATCGGCCCTCACCTAATGGGTACGGCCAGCACCGGGCATGGGGCGCCACGGACGACGCGCTCGGTCACACTGCCGCGCATAGCATCGATGATGCCCTGCTCGCCTTCCGTGGCCATGACGATAAGATCACTATCCTCGGCTTCCTTTAGTATCACCGACACGACGTCGCCCTCGCGGCGCAGCTCCTTGCATACCCAGGCTTTGCCCTCCGGTCGACTGAACTGCGGGAATCCGCTGCCGTTCACGTGAAGGAGCACGATTTCTACCGCTTCATCGCCAAAGGCTTCGGCAGCGCGGGTCGCCCGAATCAAAGCCTCGTAGGGCTCCGGCTGGTCGTCGACCGGCAAGAGAATGCGGCGCAACCGAACGACGACACCCTCCGGCGACACGATACCGCGGCATCCGCGGGGCACAAAAAGGGTCATCGCATCGGTCCGCCGAGCAATCGCCTGAGCTACCGACGGTTTAAGCCAAAGAGGCAAGCCGTAACGTCCGCGTGTGGCGAGGACCACCAAGTCCGGCTTTTGCTTCTCGATTTGGCGCATGCTCGATTGCACCGGATCGCCCCCTGTGCTCACCTTTGTGATAAGTACCCCGAGCTGTTTAAAAACGTCGGTGGGTAGGGTTCCTGGCTCGATCACCCGCCACCGCGCGAGAGTCTTTCGAACCGCCGGGAACCGGGACCAATCTTCTCGTTCCCCCCGGCGCGCATGCATGATGACTAATTCGGTCTCTCTTATTAGAGCGATGGCAAGCGCATGGGCAAATGCCAGCTCGCTCGCCGCGGAAAAATCCGAGGGATGGAAAATCGACTTAACGAACGGAGTAGAATATCTCGGCTCGCTCACGATGTAGCTCCACCACGGCTTCACCCGACACTAAACCAAAGTCGGTCTTCACCAACGCTCCACACCTATCACTCATCTCTTATGCCGATCCTTCTTTCACTTGCGTCAGGGAGAAAACATGCGCTTGCCACGGACGCACGTCTAGATAGAGTCCACGCGAATCGAGTTCATTGCCGTCCCGATCGTATCGTGCGTCACCCAGTAAATCTTCCAGCCGCCATCGCTGCGCCCGCAGATTGGGAAGGGGAATGCGGATATAGCACTGACTCTGATTGGCGGCGTAATTCACTACAACCAGCAAGTGTTCGTCATTCACTCCTTGCACTCCTTGCCAGAAGCTTGCGAGGAAACAATCCGACGTCCAGTTTCCATCCCAGGCGGATTTGCATTCGAGCAATTGCCACTGGCCGTCGCGTATCACTGGACGGCGCAGCACGGCAAGCAGCTTGTCGTAGAAATGCTTAAGGTTCTGATCGATGGGCTCGTCTGGCCCTCGGACCAGATGGGGCGAGATACGTTTCCTTCGCCCTTCGAATTGCCCTTGATGAAAGAAGCGCAATCCCGGCGACAGGAGCGTAATGACAGCGGCAGCTTGATGAACTTCGGGTGAGAATGTCGCGGCCGCACGCGGCTCGTCGTGGTTTTCCATGAAGCGCGCCATTTTGTTCTGGTAATCCAAGCCCGCGTGGAAATGCTCGCGCACTGGGCGGGCGTGCCCCTCGTGCAGCCGATCGTACAGCCGTTTGTCATAGGTGTAATCGAATCCCTGTTGCTGCATTGTCCATTCCCGGTCCCAGTAGACCTCGGCCATAAAACAAAAACCCGGAGATGCTTTGCGCACTCGCTCCGTTGCTTTTGGCCAGAAGAGATCAGTGCGGATGCCCCAAGTGCTTTCGAACACATCGGGCAAGATCAGCATGGCCATATCGCAACGCACGCCATCGCATTGACCGGCGATGCTCTCCAACTCGCCGATCATCGCCTGCTGCAATTGTGGGTTGCCGTAGTTGAGCTGCAGCGTATCGGGCCAGCCGTCAAAGTACGGGTCGCGACCGTAGGCGAGCACGACCGGCCCGTTTTTGGTTTGCACCCGGCAGTAGTTCTGGGGCGCGCGCGCCAAATCAGTCTCGCTGCCGTGGACGAAATAGTCCGGGTGCTCGTCGACCCATGGATGATCCGGGGCCATGTGGTTCGGAACAAAATCGAGCATCAACTTCAGTTCACTTTTTTGCATTCGTTCTCGCAAGCGTGCGAGCGCCGCCGGCCCGCCCAGATCGCGATGCACAATGTAATCTTGGATGGCGAATCCGGAGCCGGCGATGTCTTCTTCTCGCAAGTCCGGCAGCGTCTGTCCAAAGTCCTTGCGCCACTCGGGACTGGCTCGCGAGATCCGCTGCGCCGCCGGCCCGGTCTGCCACACACTCAAAAACCACAGCCAATCAAAACCGAGCTCGGCAAGGCGGTCCAACTCGGCATCAGGAATATCGTCCAACGTCGCGCGCTTACCAAGTTGTCGCGAAAGCTCGGTCAACCAGACGCGGCTATTGATTTGGTAAAGCGAAGGATAGGGTGGTGATGGCACCATTGGTATTCCTCAAGGATTTGCTACTCGTTCCCGACCCTGCCTGGGGACGAACTCGTAGATAACTCGCCGCCGCCTTCACTCCATTGCTTACAGCCTTGCTTTGCGAACGAAATATAGGTACGCGCCGACGTTCACGAAATTGATCACAATCCCGATCATGTTCCAGACGATCACCGGCCGTGAAACAATCAACAAGCCGTAGTAGACCCAGGCGATTTGAAAGACGCCCATGATGCCCGCCATCGTCGGGTTCATCCCGACGCATGAGCGCCGCTTGAGCATTGCCACTAAGTCTGGTACCCCGGCAAAGGTCGTCCCAAATCCTGCCACAAGGCCAAAGATCTCAGACCGTTGAAACCGGGGGGCGAGCAGGCTCGACGTGTCGCGTATCACCAGGTCCTCACAGCCATAAAGTGTAAGAACGTTCAGCAGAAGAACACAGAGCATCACTCTGTTGGAGCAATTCATATTCACTTGCCAACTTCTATAGTGGCCATTTGTTACCGTGTGCTCCCTGGCTTTGCCTGGAGATTCGAACTATAAGCATGGATGTTGATGTGAAATAGGACAGGATTTCACGCATAGCGCATTGCCTCTGCTTCCTTGCCGTCTGTCTTTTCTCCGCCCACCTGCTCCCTTACGACCCGGGCGAGCACGTGCCCGCGTTCGGTCTCCAGCACGGTTTTAGCGTCGAGACGACCAAACAAATCTAGCAGGGGCGCGACCAGGCCTGTCCATCCGGTCTGGTGACTGGCGCCGAGCCCCGCGCCGTTGTCGCCGTGGAAGTACTCGTAAAATAGAATCAGGTCGCGCCAGTGCGGATCTTCCTGGAACTTCGCTGTACCGCCGTACACCGGCCGTTGTCCGTCCTTATCACGGAGAAATGTGCTGGTCAGCCGACGGGAGATTTCTTGGGCCACCTCGAACAGCGTCATGTAGCGGCCGGAACCCGTCGGGCATTGAACTTTGAATTCGTCGCCGTAGAAGGTGTACAGGTTTAGCAACGCCCGGACTATCAGCCCATTGACCGGCATCCACACCGGACCGCGCCAGTTGGAGTTGCCACCGAACATGCCGGTGTTCGATTCGGCCGGCAGGTACTGGACCTTGTACTCCTGACCACCGACGTGAAACACAAACGGATGTTCCAGGTGATAGCGAGACACCGAGCGTATGCCGTGGGGTCCGAGAAACTCGTTCTCGTCGAGCATGTAGGCGAGCACACGCTCGAGTTTTTTCTTGTTGAGGATCGAGAACAGCCGCCGATCTTTATAACCGATGAAACCGGCGTCGGTTGGGGCGACTTGGGAAATCAACTCGGGATGACGTTTGCGGAACAGGGCGATCATTTCCGCAAGTCTTGGAAATCGAGTCGCATCCCTCGCCTCGATCACCGTCGACGCGCACAGCGGCAACAGCCCGACCAGCGACCTTACTTTTAAACGCATCGCCTGCCCGTCCGGCAACCGCAGCAGATCGTAAAAGAACCCGTCCTGCTCATCCCACATCTCGTCGTGATGCTCGCCGACACGGTCCATCGCGTAGGCGATCCACATGAAATGCTGGAGGAACTTGAAGGCGATCTCTTCGTACATCGGGTCGTATTCGCAAAGTATCAGGGCGATCTCCAACATGTTCTGGCAGTAAAACGCCATCCAGGCGGTGCCGTCCGCCTGCTCCAGCGAGCCGCCCGTGGGGAGCTGCGCGCTGCGGTCGAAGACGCCGATGTTGTCCAGTCCGAGAAAGCCGCCGGCGAAGACGTTGCGTCCCGGCAGGATCCTTGCGATTGACCCACCAGTTGAAGTTCAGCATCAATCCCTGAAACGAGCGTTCCAGGAAACGCAGGTCGGCCCGGCCCAGCTGCCGCTCGTAGTTGTATAGCCAGAGCGTAGCCCAGGCGTGCACCGGCGGATTGACGTCGCTGAAGTTCCACTCGTAGGCCGGAATCTGCCCGCTCGGGTGGAAGTACAGGCTGCGCAGCATAAGCAGCAACTGCTCTTTGGCGAAATCAAAATCCACCTGAGACAGGGCAATCGTATGAAAAGCCAGATCCCAGGCCGCATACCACGGATACTCCCACTTGTCCGGCATCGAGATCACGTCGGCATTGAGCATGTGGAACCACTCGGTATTGCGCACATCGCGGCGCGCCGACTCGAGCAGCGGGTGACTCTTGTGCTCGCGCAGCCACTGCTCCAGGTCGAAGTAGTAGAACTGCTTGCTCCACAGCATTCCCGCCAGCGCCTGGCGATGCACTCGGCGCTGATCTTCGTTCAGCGATTGAGGCGCAACCCGTTCGTAGAATTCGTCGGCGTCGGCGATGCGGCTTTTGAATATCCGATCGAAACCGCCAAAGGCATCTTTTATCTGAGCGGCCGCCAGACGCAGCCGAACCGTCTTGCTGCCTCCGGCGGGCACGTCGAGCGCATAGTGGGCAGCCGCCTTGGTCCCGGTCTTGGCGGGATTCACCGCCTCGTTGCGTCCCGAGATGATGTACTGGTGGAACGCGTCTTTGACGTAGGGCGAGACGTTGGGCTGATTCAATACACGCTGCGCATTGCTTTCATTTTCAGTGAACAGCAAATCGGGGCCACCATCGCAATGGAGCCAATACTCGCCTAGATCATGGTGTTTGGCCTGAATGGAGCCTGGCCCCGCTTCGCGCAGCGCGGGCTTACGATCGTCCTCGCCCCAAGACCAGGTATTGCGGAACCATAAGGTCGGCAAGACATGAAGCCGGGCCGCTTCAGGCCCACGGTTGTGAACCGTGATGCGAATGAGTATATCTTCCGGGGTTTCTTTCGCGTACTCGACAAAAGCATCAAAATACCGGTCATCCTTAAATATACCGGTATCCAGCAGCTCGTACTCGAATTCCTCCCGCGACCGTCTCCGATTGGTCTCGATCAGATCCAGGTATGGATATTCCTGCTGCGGGTACTTGTAGAGGTACTTCATGTACGAGTGCGTCGGCGTGCTGTCGAGATAAAAGTAGTACTCCTTGACGTCCTCGCCGTGGTTCGCCTCGCTGTTGGTGAGCCCGAACAGGCGCTCTTTCAAAATTGGGTCGCGCTCGTTCCACAGCGCCAGCGCAAAGCACAACCGTTGCTTGTCATCACAAAGGCCGCCAAGCCCGTCCTCGCCCCATCGGTAGGCTCGTGAGCGCGCCTGGTCATGGGAGAAATAATCCCAGGCATTGCCATTATCGCTGTAGTCCTCGCGCACGGTTCCCCACTGTCGCTCGCTCAAGTAGGGTCCCCACTTCTTCCAGGGGATTTGCGCCTCGCGCGCCTCGTTCAAGCGTTTTTGCTCAGTGACATCAATAATTGCGCTCTTCATTGCTTGTGCCTCCATAACGCGCTTTCTATCTAAAGTTAAAGCTTACTAAAACTAAAGCTTCGAACCGCGTCTATTGGACCTTGGTCCAATAGAATGCCGAGCAGAGCCAGGCATATCGTTTCTTTAAGAAGAACAAGTTGAAGCCGCGACACCGCTCGTTATATAGTTGGCAAACAACAGACCGAATTAAAATTGGGGGACAATGGTTGATGAATAAGGCTGACGTGATTAAGGGTACCTATTTGTTTCGCGGGATAGACGCCAATGATCTCACGGCTCTGTTGGGAATCACTGAGCAAACGGTTCTCCTGCCGGGACAACTTGCTTACGACATCGATCAACGTGCCGACGCCATTTTCATAATTGAAATGGGCACCATCGACATTGTCGTCAAAGGAAAACAAACGCCGGTTGTTACGATGGGAACCGGTCAGACGCTGGGGGAACTCGCTTTTTTCCAGCCGGACAAACGGTTCGCTACCGCTACCGCCCGCGAGCGCACGCAGCTTGTGCGGATACCTTTCGATAAGCTGGCGCAGTTGCTTACGGACCGGCCGGCACTTGCCCTTCTTTTTTACCGAAACGCTTGCGCGTTTTTCGCCAAGCATGTTCGAGAGCTGGGCTCGGAGCTTGATCGGCGTTACTTCTAGACACTTGTTTGCGCCCATTCGTCTATGAAAATGATCCGACTTGATTGTGGATTATGCTCACGTCAGGATGTGCTGGCTCTTTTCAGCGGGTAAATCCTATCAGGGTTGCCTGGAGCTTGGATCAAACCAAACCCCGTCGGGTCCAATCAACGAACTCACCTCTGATGGCCCCCATGTGCCGGGTTCGTACTCGTAGACAGGAACAACATCGCCCAGAACTGGATCGACGATTCGCCATGCCTCTTCGACGTAATCCTGCCGTGCAAAACGGGCCGAATTTCCCCGCATCGCGTCGAACAAAAGCTCCTCGTAAGCTCCCATCTCGGCCGCATCGAATTCCTCGCTGACGACAAGTTCGACGTGTTGCCCTTCACGTTCACCCGCTTTCTTCACCAACGCGCCGATGGCGATCATCAGATCGGGTGTTACACGGAAACGGAAGTAGTTGGGCGGCGGCGCAATCTCGGAGAAAACCGCCGGCGGCTGGCGCAACTTGACGAGTACTTCTGTTGCGGTCACCGGGAGGCACTTGCCCGCCCGGATATAGAATGGCACTCCCTTCCAGCGCCACGAGTTGATCTCGAGTCTGAGCGCGACAAAGGTCTCAACCCGCGAATTTGCGCTGACCCCCGGCTCATCACGGTAGCCGCGAAACTGACCGCGTATAACATCGAGCGGCTGAAGCGGACGAATCCCTTTCAGCACTTTTGCTTTCTCGTCCCGCAACATTTCGGCATCCAGGCCCGGGGGCGGCTCCATGGCAATGTTCGAAAGAACTTGCAGCAGATGGTTCTGCACGACGTCGCGCACGGCGCCCGTTTGATCGTAAAACTTGCCACGACCCTCGACGCCGAAATTTTCTGCCATCGTGATCTGCACACTTTCAACGAACTGCCGATTCCACAACGGCTCGAGAAATGAATTTGCAAAGCGGAAGAAAAGCAAATTTTGAACCGTGTTTTTGCCCAGGTAGTGGTCGATGCGAAACACGTTTTCTTCATTGAAACTACTGTGTACCACTGAATTCAGCTTTTGAGCCGTAGCGAAGTCGTGTCCGAAAGGCTTCTCGATGACGACGCGCGCGCCCTTAGCACAACCGGACTCGCCGAGTTGATGAATGACGATCTCGAAGAGGCTCGGCGGGATGGCAAGATAGTGCATCGGATGCTCTGCGTCGCCCAACTCCCGCCGGAGCAGTTGAAAGGTTGCCGGATCGGCATAGTCGCCATCAATGTAGCGCAAGCAACGGCTTAGTTGGGCAAAAGCAGCCGGATCAAGCCCGCCATAATTCTCGACGCTGTCACGGGCGCGCGACTTCAGTTGATCAAGCGTCCATCCAGCTTTGGCGACACCGATGACCGGGACGTCGAGATTGCCGCGCTTGGCCAGCGCCTGGAGCGCGGGAAATATTTTTTTATAGGCGAGATCTCCAGTCGCCCCGAAAAAGACCAGAGCATCGGCGGTTTCTTGGTTCATTAACTCCTCGTTTTTTAAACCCCTGTGGCCGCCTGAGTGTGAAGGTTAAGGGATTTCGGCTCGTCCTTAGTCGTCTCTAACCGGTTGGGACTGCGAAATGTTTTTAGTATCACCCGGCGGAAAAGAGAGTCGATCTTGTTTGGACAGGAGTTCCGCTGCGACTGCGTTAACATCGCGTCGGACAAGCCGACCATCTTCATAATAGGCCCACAGATCAACCACCCCGTCGCCATTGAGGTCCCTTTCTTCCCTCAAGACAATCTCGCCGTCTTTGCTTGAGTCAAAATAGATCCATTGGTCGATTTTGCCGCGGCCACTGGTATCTTCCTCTATTTTGACGCGGCGGCCATTTTGGTAGATCGCGCGGAAACTCACACGGCCGGTGCCGTTGTCATCACGCTCTTCCCTGACCATCTTCTCGTTCTCGTAATAATAAACCGTGTCCGCCAAGCCCTTGCCTTTGGTATCGACTTCACGTCTCACTAACCGTCCGTCTTTGAAATGACTCCAGCTGTCAACTCTGCCATCGAAGTGGCTGGCCTCCTCTTGCCGCACGATCTCGCTGGACCTAAGCGGGCTGTAGTAAATCCATCGGTCCGGAACGCCGTCGCCATTGATGTCGCTCATCTCGAAATTCTTAAATGAGCTGCCCGTCGGGTTTGAAGGAAATTCCTTTTTGCTCAACGAAGCTACAGTGCTCGAAGCGTCGTTCATCCCGACATTGGATGCCATTGGCTCAAGCGGGGTTAGCGCCGACGGCGGCAGGCCGGCGTGATTTTCCTGCGGACTTGCTGGGCCATTTAGCAGTTGAGCTTCCATCTGTCGCTGACGCTCCAATTCCTGTTCGATCTTCGCTTCCAGCAGTTTATCTTTGGTTTGTTCGGCTTGGATTTGAGTATTCAGCTGGTCGTCATAGATCTCGGCGGTGAAGAGCCCGGTGAGAAAGCCTAGGACCATACCCCCTCCTGCTCCATAGATCCCGCCAAGAGCAGCACCTATAACCATGCCCTCCAAGGCCTTTTCCAGTGCGTATTGACGTCGCTGTGATCCAGTCGAAGCTTGGGGCTGTAGGACTGATTGGGGGCTGGAGGACCGGGCGCCTGAGGCAATGCTTGTCGGAGGAGGAGGATAAGGAGTTGAGCCAACAGGATACTGGACCGATGCAGGATTGCACCCGGCCAAAAGAACCATTAAAAGCAACCAAGAGAGGACTTTTCTTAAGTTCATCTTTCCTCCTCGTCACTATGACGGCGACCCTTTCTCCGAGCTTAGTTGAACATTTTCTCACGTGTCCGGATACTACCCGGCTGCTGTTTTCTCGCGCGCGTAGAGGCTGACTAAACGGGCGACCAGCACCGCCAAAAAAAGCTGCCCGCCGACACCTTCAACGATGGCAAAACCCCGGGCCAAGTCCGTGCGCGGGACGATATCGCCGTAGCCAAGCGTCGCCAACGTGACGAAACTAAAATAGATCGCGCTCATGCGCGAGAACTCAGTGTTGGCGGTGAATGTGCCCGGTCCGAGGTGCTCGAGAACCCAATAGAAGATGCCGAAGAAAATTCCCGCGAGCAGATATGCGCTAAGCGCCGCATACAGATGCTCCGCATCTACCGTTGCGGCTCGCATAGCAAAGCGCAAAGCACCGCCCGCTGCGAACATCGCGAGCACTGCCCACAGACCAAGTGTCAGAGCCGAGAATACCGGATAACCAAACCATGCGGTCGCCGCACGAGCCAGCCATAGCACGGCTAAAATGGCGAGCAAAACGCGCCGACCTCTGCCGGTGCTGATCGGCATCACCGCCGCAAGCAGATTCGCGGCTAGCAGTAACTCGAGCAGCGCTCCCTTCAACTCTAAAACGGCGACAAGCGGAGCCGCCAAGATTGTAAGCGAGGAGGGTGTAAAACAAGATCTCGTAACGGCGGCAGAGATAGGCATTTCCGAGCGCGCGCGGGCTGCCGGCTCCAATCTGAATGGCTCGGCTCATCCCGGCATCACCTCAGGCATAAAGTAAAATAACAACGCCATGATTACGTACACCGTGGTGAGCTGCACGCCCTTGAACCAGTTGGACTGACCGTCGCCGCAAACCAGGGTACCGATCAATACGGCGAGGAACAGCGAGCCGACCTCCGCGCGGCTAAATGAGAGTTCGAACGGCCGTGGGGCGATGAAGTAACTCGCCAAGACCAGTACCGGTGCGACAAAAAGCGCGATCTGGATGCAACTACCCAACGCAATGCTCACCGACAAATCCATCCTGTTCTTGCGCGCCGTCACGATCACGGAGCTACTCTCCGCGGCGCCGCCGACGATGGCCAGAAAGACAATCCCGACGAAGCTCTGTGACATACCCAAGGCCTTGCCAGTGCCTTCCGCTGCCCCGACAAGAATTTCGCTCATCCACGCCGCCAGTATGGCCGCCCCCAGGAGTCCTCCGATGGCTTGCCACAGGCTCCACTCTGGGCCTTCGTGATGAGCGCCCTCCTGGTCCAAGCTGGCGAAGGAGTGTGGATGGGTTTTGAGCGAAAACACCAGGTACAAGATATAGACCGCCAGCAGCACGAAGGCGATGCCGATGTTCAGCAATTGCTCCTGTCGAATCGTGCCTTCGGGCGCAAAGAACCTGCTGAACGAGCTCGGCACGATCAGACTAGTCACCGCCAGCAGCATCATCGTGCTGTACGCTCGTGCGGCGATCGAATTGAATTTCTGGTCGACGTGGCGAAGGCCTCCGAACAGAAAGCCGAGGCCCAAGGCGAGCAGCAGATTGGCCAGGATCGCGCCGATCAACGATCCCCGCACCATGTCCGCGTAGCCCGCCTTCAGCGCCACGAGCGTGATAATCAGCTCCGGCGCATTGCCGAACGTCGCATTGAGCAGGCCACCAACAGCTTCGCCTGTGCGTGTGGAGATTTGTTCTGTAGCCAACACGATGAGCCTGGCGATGGGGATTATGGCTACACAAGCGCTAAAAAAAATCCACGTGTGCGCCTGCGGCGCGACGTGCTCAAGCGCCACAGTGATCGGCACAAAGATGAGAAGCCAATTGATCGTAACCTAAGCTCCTGTCCATCCGTTGGTTCAATTAGATCAGTGGTCGTTACTCTTGCGATCTCGCGAGTAGATTCATCGTGTTGAGAGCTCCCGCCATCCTTGGAGCAGGTCATCGACTAGTTTGGTGGCTTCCTGCCGATAGAGTTTCTCGAGCCCGCCCGTCGCGGCGAGTATTCGTTGGCGGTCGTAGCTGCCCAGCAGCACTGTCTTATTCTGTAGTCGGCCCGCTCCGAGTTGCACACCGGCATCGTAGACAATGCCCGCGAGGTCCGCGACGGAACGGAGCTCGGTCAAACGAACCTGGCGGTAGGACGGCTCCACATTGCGCATCCACCAATCCTGCAACCGCTGCCCCCGGGCCATCACCTCAGGGACGACGAGCTCGGGTCCAGCCGCCAGTATGCCGTACTTCAGCCGACCAAGCTGTTTGCTTCCGTCGATGATGCGGAGCGTTGGTTGAACCGTGGGCGTCTTGAGGCAGCCGATGGCGTGGAGATCTTCGATCCTTTTTAACTCGAGGAGATCATCGTCGGCTGGATCGTCGGACGGCCCCTGCACGCGGACCATGATTTTCGGACTCACGGCGCCGCCAACGCCACCCTGAAGCCAGCCGGCACGGACAACGTGAAAGTATTCCGGCGTGAGGTCGGGCCGCTCGCGCACCACGACGCGGGCAAAGGCTTCGACCGCCGCGACAAGAGGCTTCATTGTCACCTCGGCCAGAGGCTTCATCCTGGTCTCGCCCCACGCAAGAAACGCCGCGCGTGTCGGTGACGCCTGGGTGCGTAGCCGGCGCACGACGTCAGGCGGACCAGGCAGATAGTGGGGCTCGACGAGACCGCGCTTATAGCCTTCGACGAATCGATCGAACAGCCTGTCACGATCCTTTTCCCAGGAACGCTGGCGTGCCACTAAATCGATGGAGCCCAGGAAGCGTACGATATCGATAGCGGCCGGGCCTTGAGCGGAGTCGTCGAAGTCATCGAGCCCCCATGCATCCTGCGCCATCGCGAACTGCTCGACGTGCGCGTCGCCGTGCAACCGCACAATTGGCAGCTCGCGCAAATCATTGCCCAAATCGTCGCAGACCCGCGCGATCCACGGCCGGTTGACGAATCGGAAATAATTGTAAGGGTCGGCTCGAAGTCGCTCGATCAGCTCGGGCGCCGCGCGTTCGAGGGATTCCGGCTCGGCTCGGAGCGGCCCAGCCCCGTGCGCCGTTCCCATTACCAGGACGGCGATCACTGCGAACAGACAAGTGAAGCGGCGGGCCAGCACCGGTCTGCCGAGCAGACCAATGCGTTTGGCCATTGCGGCGAATCATTCTGGCACCTCCAGGTATCATGAACGATTGGTTGAGGAAGTAATTACCGGTCTTGACGGTGCCGGACAGCTCGAAGCTGATCGCCGGTTATCAGCGAGCCTGTAGGTCAAGAGGAGGCGTTGAGCGAAGCGAACACTCTGATGGATCCACGCCGAAGTGACACGCAGTTGCGGCTCAGAACGGTGCCATCGCGCGTATCCCTAGAGATCGCTGCAAGGACGCACACGAGTTGGGGCAAAGTTGGCAATTGTCATTGACTTATTTCCGCGTGAAAGTTTGCAGCTTCGGACTCATTGCTCGAACTTGGGATTGATGAGGTTCTCGAACGAGAAGATCTCCTCCCATTTTTGTTGGCTGAGGAGCTTCCTTTCATTCACGACGATGTCATGGAGGCTTTTGCCGGTCTCGTATCCTTCCCGGGCGAGCTCGGCGCACTTCGTGTAACCGAGAGAGGGCTTGAGCAGGGTCACGATTCCCAGCGAATTGAGCACCATGTCGCGGGTGCGCTCGTCATTGGCCGTGATGCCTTGCACACAATTCACCCGCAGACTATTGACGGCGCGCTCCATGGTCGCAATCGAGGCGAAGAGCGCGAAGGTGATCACCGGCTCCATGACGTTGAGCTGCAGCTGCCCGGCCGAAGCGGCAAGCGTCACGGTTACGTCGAGGCCGATCACCAGGAAGCTGGTCTGATTTACGACCTCAGGGATCACCGGATTGACCTTGCCCGGCATGATCGAAGAGCCCGGCTGCATCTGCGGCAGGTTGATCTCGTTCAGACCGCAGCGCGGCCCTGAAGCCAGCATACGTAGGTCATTGCAGATCTTGGTGAGCTTGACCGCGGTGTGCTTGATCACGCCGGATAGCAACACATAATCGCCGGTGTCGGAGGTGGCTTCGATCAGGTCCTCGGCCAAACAGAACTTGATCCCGGTGATGTCGGCAAGATGTTTCGTCGCGAGCGCGGGATAACCGGGTGCCGCGGTTACCGTCGTGCCGATTGCGGTGGCGCCCAGGTTCACGCATTGAAGCATCTGCCTCACGCTGGCGAGCCGTTCCACTTCTTCACCGATCGTCGTGCCCCAGCCGTGAAACTCGCGAGCCCAGCGACATCGGGACCGCGTCCTGCAGGTGGGTGCGGCCCATCTTGAGCACTTTGTCGAATTCCCGAGCCTTGGCGAAGAAAGCCTCCTGGAGTTGGCGCAACGCCTCCATGTAGCTCTCGAGCCGGAGAATCAGCCCGAGATGGAAGGCGGTCGGATAGACGTCGTTCGTGGACTGCCCGAAGTTTACATGGTCGTTGGGATTGACGTACTGGTACTCGCCTTTCTTGTGGCCCAGACTTTCGAGCGCGAGATTGGCGATCACCTCGTTGGCGTTCATGTTGGTCGAGGTGCCCGCGCCACCCTGAATGAAGTCCGTAATGAACTGGTCCACCATCTCGCCGGCGATCAGCCGATCGCAGGCGCCGATGATCGCGTCCGCAATCTTCGGATCGAGCACGCCGAGATCGCGATTCGCCATCGCGGCGGCTTTCTTGACATACCCGAACGCCTTGACGAAATAGCGCTCCCGCGAGATCGGCATCCCCGTGATGTGAAAGTTCTCCTTGCCTCGCAGTGTCTGAACGCCATAGTAGGCGTCCGCCGGAACCTCGCGGTCGCCGAGAAAGTCATGCTCGATGCGGAACTCGGTCGATGTCATACTTGTCTCCTTGTCTCAGTGCGAACAACCGCGGTCGCCAGCTCATCGAGTTGGTTGCCGATTTTTTAGGAGCTCCATCAGCGGCGAATCTATCGGGAAATTAAACTGTTGACGCTTAGACACGCACCGTTGTATTTCTGCCTCGTCAAACCTGATCACCTTGTTTTATCTATGTTCTTTCACGATAACACTCGTTCTAGTTTTCCGGCCAAGTCGCGGTTCACGAGACCTTGCAGCGTGATCCGCAGTTCCGGCCGTTTGTCCATAAAACTTCGCAGGCTCGGAAGCGACCAGCGCATGTAACGTGCGGGCTCGGTGAAGGTCACTTCTACCGGTGATGGTTCGCCGGTGAGAGCCAACGCGGTGCCGATGATGTGCCCCGGTTTGAGCGCGCCGATGTGCGCACCCTGCTTGCGTACGTCTGCGCTCCCGGTGATCGGGATGCAAACGCCCAACACCGGCTCCCCTTCGGTCATGACCCTCTCGCCGGCCGCGGCGTTCCTCCACTCACCGACGAGCGACAGTGAAACGAACTCGCGCGGACGAAGCGAACGGAACCCCAGATCATAGAGCTTCTGTTCGTCCTGCGAGAGCACGACGGGACGTCGCTCGAGATAGATGCGCACAATCTGATAGAGATTGATCGCGGTGAATACCAGCGCCCAGAGAACCGGCGGCCAGAGCACGGTACCCTGAAGGAGAAAGTACGGAATGTTGGTGAGCGCG
Source organism: uncultured delta proteobacterium (assembly GCA_963745835.1). GTDB lineage: Bacteria > Desulfobacterota > Binatia > UBA9968 > UBA9968 > WHTF01. Next base: position 435,603 of record CAVUZH010000018.1, on the reverse strand, counting down.
GCGGCAACCGCAAACCAGCGCAGCCACAAAATGTCCCGCACCGAGTAGGATACGACCAGCAGGATGTTCGAGAAATGCACCAGGTAGTTTATAGCCGGGATATCCATCTAAATCTCTCTTTGCGGATGTGGCCAGTACCGGGCGCCGCTCACCGTATCGCCAGCATCCAAGGCACGCCGATCACGAGGAACACGAGGAAAAAGATCACGCCGAAAATCGCGCCCAACCGCCAGTAGTCGGCGGCCGGTAGATACCCACTGCCGTAGTACACCGGGCTTGGACCGCTGGCGTATGGCGTGATGATGCCCATGATGCCGAGCTGCAAGCACAGACCGAGAGCGAGCGTATGCATGTTGACTCCGGGAATCGTCGATGCGACCGCGAGCAGCACCGGAATCATTGCGGTAACGTGGGCGGTGACGCTGGCAAACAAATAGTGGCCGAAAAAGTTGATCAGCAGCAGCATCGCAACCGCGATTGCCGGCGGAGTGCCGGTCAGTTGACTGGCGACGGTCTCCGCAAACCACTTCACGAACCCCACGCGAGTGAGGCCGTCGGCAAGCGCGATCAAGGTCGCGAACCACGCCAATGTGTTCCAAGCCGCGGAATTTTTGATGATGTCATCCCAGCTCACCACGCTGGTCACCAGCATCAATGAGATGACGATGAGCGCAGCGGTGGTGGCGTTCACTTCATCCCCTCGAAAGATCCACATCACCAGAGCGATCAGGACCAGTATTGCCAGGGTAATCTCCTTGCGTGAGAACGCCCCCATTTTCTCCAGCTCGTTGGCCGCCCAGCTCTGGACCTCCTTTCCCTCCTTCACCTCGGGCGGATAGATCCAGTAGGCCAGCAGCGGCAATGCCGCGAGCAGAAGGATGCCGACGGGAGCGAAGTATTTAAACCAGTCGAGCCACGCGATCTCGATCTTCGCGGTCTTTCGCACCAGCTCGACGGCGAGCAGGTTGGGCGCGAGCGCGGTGAGAAACATCGAGCTGGTTATGCAGGTCGCCGCGATCGCCACCCACATAAGATAGGAGCCCATACGCCGCATGGACGGGTCGTCGGGTTTCGAACCATAGAGGGGCGGCAAATTTTTAATCACCGGATAGATCGTGCCGCCGCTGCGCGCGGTGCTGGAAGGAGTGAACGGCGCCAGAATCGTATCGGCAATCACCACCGCGTAGCCGAGAGTCAGCGTCTTTCGCCCCATCGCCTTTACCAGCATCAGCGCGATGCGCCGGCCGAGCCCGGTCTTTTCATAACCGAGCGCAAACATGAACGCGCCGAAGATCAGCCAGACCGTGCTATTGGAGAAGCCCGAAAGCGCCCAGCTCAAGGAGGCGTTAAGCGCGTTAAAACCTGGCTTCGCGAGTTGCTCCGGCGAGTAGAGGACGTACTCGGATAATCGCGCGACCAAAGTCACGGCGATCAACCCGATGGCGCCACCGGGCAGGGGTTCGAACATCAGACCGACGATCACGCCGGCAAAAATGGCGAAGTAGTACCACGCGTACTGTGGCAGCCCCGCCGGCGCGGGGATGAGCGCAATAATGAGCGCCACAACAATCGGCGCAAAATGTTTCCAGCCGATTTTTTTGGAGCTCTCTTTTTTGGCGCTTACGGTGGGTGTCACCGGCACCGCTTCTACCTTACTCATGTGAGTCTCCTTTCGCGCACTTGCGGAGGTGTTACAGCTCGGAATCGCACATCATTTCCATCCCACCGACACCATTTTACGTCTGAGAAAAGCGATCTGCGTCGCCAGCGGCAGGTTCTTCGGGCAAACGTCGTGGCAGGCCATCAGAGACATGCAGCCGAAGACGCCGTCGTCGTCGCCGATCACCTCGAAATAGTCGTCATCGTCGCGCCGATCGCGCGGATCGAGACGGAAGCGCGCGATCTTGTTGAGCCCCACCGCGCCGACAAAATCCTCGCGCATGCGCGCCGTGCCGCAACCGGCGACGCAACAGCCGCACTCGATGCAGCGGTCGAGCTCATAGATCTTTTCCGCCAGTTCCGGCTCCATCCTTTCTTCCAGCCGGCGCAGATCCGGTTCCTGCTCCTTCATGTGCAGCCAGGTCTCCAATCGCTCGCTCATGCCGCGCATCCATTTGCCGGTATCCACCGACAAGTCCGCGATCAGCTCGAAGACCGGCAGCGGCGCCAACGTGATCTCGGGCGCCCAAGTCTTTCGTCAACGTGCGGCAGGCCAGGGTCGGGCTGCCGTTAATCATCATGCCGCAGCTGCCGCAGATGCCGGCGCGGCAGACGAAGTCGAACTCCAGGGACGGATCCTGTTTCTCGCGAATCTCCATCAGGGCGATGAACAGCGTCATCTGTTCAGCTTCCTCGATCTCGTAGGTCTGCATGCGCGGCACGCTTCCCGGCTCCTGTGGGTTAAAACGAAGAACGCTGATCTTCAGCTGGCGGGTCACGGCGTTATTTTCCATTTTCATCTCTCCTCATTGCGACACGAGTCTCTCGACTCTTCATTCGGGAATCGAATCTCACATTCCCGGACTGATCATTTCTTCGGGCTTGATCCACTTGTCGAAGTCCTCGGCTTTCACCAAGCCAAGCGACAAAGCGGCTTCTTTGAGCGTAGTCCCTTCGGCGTGGGCCTTTTTGGCGATCTTGGCGGCGTTGTCGTAACCGATGTGCGGATTGAGCGCGGTCACCAGCATCAAGCTTTTTTTCATCAGCTCGTCGATGCGGGCGGCGTTGGGCCGGAGGCCCGCAATACAATGCTGCGTAAAGCCCTCGACTCCCTTGGCCAAAAGCTTGGCCGAGTGAATGAAGTTGTGAATGATCAGCGGCTTGAAGACGTTGAGCTCGAAGTTGCCGCTGGCTCCGCCAATGTTCACAGCCACATCGTTGCCCAATACCTGGGCGCAGATCATCGTCAGCGCCTCGCTCTGCGTCGGGTTGACCTTGCCCGGCATGATCGAGCTGCCCGGCTCGTTTTCCGGGATGCTGATTTCGCCCAGGCCCGCGCGCGGGCCCGAGGCCAGCCAGCGCACGTCGTTGGCGATCTTCATCAGCGAACAGGCGAGCGTCTTGAGCGCCCCATGGGCGAACACCAGGGCGTCGTGACCGGCCAGGGCCTCGAACTTATTTGGAGCGCTGATGAAAGGCCGGTTGGTGAGCGCGGCGATCTTGCTTGCGGCCTTGTCAGCGAACTCGGGATGAGTGTTCAACCCGGTGCCCACCGCCGTGCCGCCCAACGCGAGTTGGTAAAGATGAGGCAGCGTTGTGTCAATGCGCTGCAGATTGTTCTCCAGCATCTGGGCCCAACCCGAAATCTCCTGACCGAGGCTTAGCGGGGTGGCGTCCATTAGATGAGTACGGCCGATCTTGATCACGTCGGCGTTGGCCTGGGCCTTCTCATCCAGGTTCTTCTTCAGATCCTTGACCGCGTCCGTGACGCTGTCCAAAACCTCCACTGCAGCAATATGCATGGCGGTTGGGAAGGTGTCGTTGGAGCTTTGCGCTTTGTTGACGTCGTCATTGGGATGGATCGGTTTCTTGCTCCCCATCGCGCCGCCGGAAATTTCGATGGCCCGGTTGCTGATCACCTCGTTGACGTTCATGTTGGTCTGGGTGCCCGAGCCGGTCTGCCAAATGACCAGCGGAAAATGTTCGTCGAGCTTGCCGGCGATGACTTCGTCGGCGACCTGACTGATCAGATCGCCCCTTTCCTTGTCCAAAAGTTTTAGCTCGACGTTGGCCATGGCGGCGGCCTTTTTGAGAATGCCGAACGCCTTGATGAGCTCTCTCGGCATCGTGTCCCTTCCGGCCCCGGCCTGGAAATACTTCAGCGACCGCTGGGTCTGCGCGCCCCAATAGCGGTCCGACGGGACCGCGATTTCGCCCATGGTATCTTTTTCGATTCGAGTCTCAGCCATGCCGGATGCTCCTTTCTGGCGCTTCGAAGAAAGATTCGGTTCCAACTGTTCCAAGTGTTTCAATGGTTCCACCCCTCCTCATCCTCCCCCGCGTCGCGGCGGAGGAAAGAGGTGGGGGCTTGAACTGCTTGAACGTTTTGAACTACTCGACTTATCTCCCCGGAACTCGAAACCCAAAACAGCCATCTGGCTCTACAATCTTTCGTCGATCCGTTCATTTCTGCCGCGGAAAGGCCTTGGCATCAGATGTTCGTAAGGCATCAGTATCTTTTGAAATGCGAAACGATCAGCGCCATTGCGCTGCTTCAGCGCTTCGATCTCGGCAATTCGCCTGGCCGTGTCCGGATGATCGATGTGATCCTTGGCGCCGTAGCCGCGCCAGCCTGGGGGCAGCTCCATTTTCATGACATCGAGTTTTTCGTAGGCGAGCGACGGCAATGTGTCGGTTTCAGATTTCCACGTCGCCAAGGTGCGGTTCAGCCACTCGGCGTCGTTGCGGCGCGGAAAGTCCTCGCGGAAATGAGCGCCGCGGCTTTCGGTGCGCTGGAGCGCGCCATAGGCGACGCACAGCGCCATCTTGAGCATCTTCTGCACCCGATAGGCCGTCACCAGCTCCGGATTGGCGCCCCTCGCCTTGTAGCGCAGGCCGATGTTGCGGCTGCGCAATAATAGTTGCTGTAACTCGTGCACCGCCTCCTCCAACACGGGACCCCTACGAAAGATGCCGACCTTAGTAGTCATGATCGTCTGCATCCCGGCCATGATCGCAGCGGGGTTCTCTGTGCCCCGGCCGTTGATCAAGACATCGATCTTCGCTTGCTCGCGATGCAGCGCTTCCTCAATCAGCCTGGTAGGAATATTGCCGGCGTTCTCGGAGCGGTCGCAGTAGTCGGCGATGAACTCACCGACGATCATGCCGGCCGCCACCGTCTCCGCCACCGAGTTTCCGCCCAACCGGTTAAAGCCATGCATGTCCCAGCAGGCCGCTTCGCCGGCCGAGAACAATCCCTTCAAGGTCGGGCTTTCGCCGGTGTGGTTGGTGCGCACGCCGCCCATGGTGTAGTGCTGTGCCGGCCGCACCGGCACCCATTCTTTCACCGGATCGACGCCGAGAAAATAATGACAGATCTCGTAAACCTCACGCAGGTTGTGCTTGATGTGGTGCTCGCCCAATAGCGTGATGTCCAACCAGAGATGCTCGCCGAATCGCGACTTCACGCCTTTGCCTTTGGCGATGTGCTCTTCCATCCGGCGCGAGACCACGTCGCGCGAGGCGAGCTCTTTTTTCTCCGGCTCGTAATCCGGCATGAAGCGATGGCCATCGACGTCTTTTAAAAGACCGCCGTCGCCTCGGGCGCCCTCGGTGAGCAGGATACCGGGAGGAAAGGCCGGCGTCGGATGAAACTGCACCGCCTCCATATTGCCGAGGGTGGCGACGCCGGTCTCCAGCGCGATAGCCGTGGGTATCCCTTCGGAGATGACCGCATTGGTGGTCACACGATAGAGGCGTCCGGCGCCGCCGCCGGTAATGGCTGTGGCTTTAGCGACGTAAGCCGTTAACTCGCCGGTCACAAGACTGCGCACGATCGCGCCGTAACAGCGACTGCCGTCGTGGATCAAAGCGATCGCCTCGGCTCTTTCATGCACCGGTATCTTCTGGGCAATCGCCTGATCGCTCATCGTAGTGAGCATGGCGTGCCCGGTGCCGTCCGAAACATAACAGGTGCGCCACTTGTTGGTGCCGCCGAAGGCGCGCTGGGCAATCAGTCCATGGGCTTCGTCGCGCTCGGTGATGGTGACTTTTTGCCCGTTGATGATGACGTCGCGATCGCCTCTGGTTATCCGGCTCCAGGGAAGCCCCCAGGCCGCCAGTTCGCGCACCGCTTTGGGCGCGGTATCGACGAACATGCGCACGACTTGCTGGTCTGCGCCCCAGTCGCTGCCGCGCACGGTGTCTTCGAAGTGCACGTCTTCGTTGTCGCCCTGGCCCTTGATGACGTTGGCGAGGCTCGCCTGCATGCCGCCTTGCGCCGCCGCTGAATGAGAACGCTTCGGCGGCACCAGCGAAAGAATGATGACATCATGGCCGCGCCGTTTGGCGCCAATACCGATGCGCAGGCCAGCCAGACCGCCGCCGATCACGAGAACGTCGGTGTAAAGTATTTTCATGGCTTAACTTCCTTCGTCAGAATCACCTAAGAAATTTTCTCCCGCCAAACGACCAGCGAAAAAATCCGAAATCCGAATATCGAAACCCGAAACAAACCCAGCCAAAAATTTCGAAAATCCGCAAATCCAAAACTACCGAATCCGAATGCCAGTCTCGTTTAGAATTTTCCCTATTTCGATCATTTGATATTGTTTCGGATTTCGGGTTTCGTGCTTCGAATTTTTTGGCTTCGTGCTTCGAATTTTTCGGCTCCGTTAGCGATGCTGTGCCGGCGAACTCGAAGGCGCGGCCCAGGACGGCACATAGCGCTCGCCGAGACGATCGCGGCGCTCGTGGCCGAGCTTCATGTACGCCGCCAGGGTGAGCAGCCCAAGCGTCAGGAAAAATATCGTGATTGCCCACTTGAGCCGCTTAAGCATCGTGCGCGTCCGATTCGGATCTTCACCTTCGAACCAGCCCCACTTTACTGCCAGCCGGTAGAGACCGACGCCGCCGTGCAGCTCGACGGCAAACAACAGGACCAGATAGAGCGGCCACCAACCGCCGCTCCACACGCGCTCCGCCGACTCGTAAGGGCCGATAGCACCGGGATTCATGAGCATCTGGTATAGATGAACCGAAGCCAGAAAAAAGAGGGCAAAGCCGGTCCACGCCTGCACCCACCAGAGTGTGGTGTCCTCATGGCGCATCATTCGCCGGTGGCCGGCGAAACTTCTGTACTCTTGAAAATTTCCAGGAAATTTTCGCATGGCGAGCAAGCCGTGGAGCACGAACATGAACGAAACCACGGCAACGACTGCAGCCACGATGCCGGAATAGGCTTTGCCGAGGATAAACTCTCCCTCGAACATCTTCGTCACCCAATACATGGCATCGTTGCTGATCAGGATCGTCGACACGAAAGCCATATGGCCCCACATGAAAAGGCCCAAGAACAATCCGCTCGCGCTCTGGACAAAATCCAAGCGCGCCGGCCAGTGACTCTTTCGCGCTTTGAGGTCCAGACCGGTTCCGGCAATGACATCGACTTGGTTACTCATTGATGGCTCCTTCTCTATACATTGAGTATCCGCAGCGGTCGCTATAAATCAGGCTCTCGAACGCTTGCGCCTGAAAAATTTTCTATCGGGAAATTGAGATGCGGTATATTGGACCTTAGTCCAATATTGGTCGGAAAGTTCAGTGAGCATCGCTTGCATTGATCGTAATGCGTTTGATTTAAGTTGCGATTGATTATCGTGGTTGAAGCGCCGGAGCATAATTGTTCTTATCCGTCGCGCCGCGGTCGCCGGTTGCCAATCAGCTTCTCGAACGCTTGTGCGCTGGCGAGCACTTGGTCCGGCCCAACGGGACAAAACTGTTCTGGCTGGTTTGCGCAGCAGCCGCGTGAGCGTCTGGCAAATGCTGATGGAAGGAACGTGCGCCAAAAGGCGCGGCAGAGTGGGCTTATCGGCTGCTCACCGAGAGCGTCCTGGGATTACTTCGCGAGCGATCTGGTGTAATCCAATGATTGCTTTTGCTCTTCTTTGCTGAGTTTTTTTGACGGGGGCATTTTACCGGCTCCCATCAGCGATGATTTTCAAAAGCTCTTCGTCCGACTTCTGGGTCGTTTCTTTAGTGACGATATTCAAGCCTTTTTCCCCAAGGGCTTTGATCATGCCCGGATTCCCCTTGCCGTCGGCGCCATGGCAACCCGCGCAATTTTTGTCATAAACTGCCTTACCCGACTGCGCATCGGCGGCCACAACCCCTGAAGCGGGCCATCCGAACAAGAGAACGATGCTGCTGATCGCTAGTGTATGCGTTATGTTCATTGTTCTTCTCCTCATTCAGACTTCGCTGTCTTAAATTTCTCCTGCTAATTAGCACCGGATTCGGGTACACGCCGAGAAAACCGATCGGCCATTGCGACCTATATCGCGTTTCGCTGGTTGGTGTGGCCAACGATGGCCGTGAGGTAAACGATAATGCCCAAACAGATGAGAGTTCCGCCGAGGCCGATGAAAAGCATGAAACTCAGCGGGCTGGACCAGTAGAGCGTTACGACTTCCACCAGCAGCCCGGCGATCAGCAGGTAAGCAGCGATCTTCAGCCTACTCTGCAATGGAGAGGTATTCTCGGCCACGATCACGGTCCTTTCCACAGCTTCATCTTGTCCGCCTGCCCAGCGTCATGGATCTTGTTATGACAGGTCAGACACGACATGTCATTGGTGCCCAGCTGCTCGCTCATTTCTTTGTGAGGAGATGTTTCTTCAAAAGATCTCGCGCCAGTATGGCAGTGCAGGCATTCACGATTGTTGTAAGGCTCATAAAGAGCGAGCTTCGCCGGTACCGTCCCGAAGTAGTAGATGTAGAGATGCTTGAGGCCGCCGATCTTGGCCTTTAAGCCGCCGAACATCGCGTAGTTGGTGTGACAGGTAAAACAAGCTTCACTTCGCGAAATGAGATTGTTTTGGAAGTGGAATGCGGGAATATAGGTCGAATCGTCAATGCGCAGACTTTTTCCGTAGGCCTCCATCGGGTGGCAGGATAGACAGAAGCTGGTGGATGTGGCCTCTTTGAGATGAACCGCCGAGCCCAAAGCCAGCGCGGTGATCGGCAAAATAAACAGCGCAATAAAAGCAAGAATCTTGCCGCCGGTTACCGCGGTAAGCGAGGGCCGAACGATCAGCAAACCGATAAGAACAACGCTCAGAATAATGAGAATCGTAACGGCGTGGTCCGCCAATGGCTCATTTCCTTCGAATCGTAGTTCTGTACCCGAAGACAAACTTCAATCAAACCGCGCGCGCAATTCATGCCACTGGTTTTTAATCGTCGGATAATCCATCGCTACGGTACATCCCAAACACATGCTGCTGCTTGAACGCGCAGCGCTTCGATCATCGGCAAACTCGTACCTAAATCTACGGTTTGTGCGCATTAATCTGGACGCGTGTAGCGCTCGACACCCCTCAAGCACTCATTTGAGCTTGGTCGCTTCGATATCGGCCTTCGCGCCGAAACCGACTGTGACCGGGAATGATACATGATGTCCTCGAGTCGTAATGTTGTCGTCATGAATCGCGAAGGAGAAGTTGTAGACCTTTCCTTCAACCAAAGCCTTGTCGTCCGGATTGGTGAGTTGCAGCGGACGCAACCACACGACAGTCCACATCCCGTTATTCCAAACGCCGTTGACGTTTTTGTTATCGGCTCCCGACCCCTTGGCGCCTTCCCTGTTGAGCACGTACTCGGGAATGAGATCGCCATCCTTCCATCCGGCATTCGGATCAAAGGGCACCGCGTTCTGGTCGCGGATGAGTGCTGTGGGGTTCTTGCGGATGTCTTCTGCCCTGAGCGCCTTTTTCCCGACCTTCTTCTCGTCGTACATAAATCTCGGCTGATGTGTTTTTGGGTCCACATTGGATCCGAACGGGTTGCCGCCGTCATCGCTCAAGCGATATTCGAGCACATAGCCGTCATCGGCCATGCCGACGGGATTTGAGCGGTGGGCGCGCCACTGCATTAATTCGAGAAAGCCTCCGGCCGCTTTGATTTTGGCGATCTCCTCGGGGCTTTTGCCCTTATCCCAGGATGCGTTCTCGTCTGTGCGCGTCGAGGGCAGGTATTTGCGGACATCGCTCTGTTTCAACGCCTGATACAATGGATTCGCCTCCACTTGCGCTCTGTTCGCAGGTTTCGGATTATCCCGTTGGCCATCATGGCACGTAAGCCAGCAACCGTGGTTCGCAAAAGCCGGCACTCCCCCGTCATCGATTATGATCGAAAAACGATCTTCATAAATTCCCGGCTGCTCGCCCTTTTGGACAACGCGATCCAGCTTGGGAAAACCGTAGGTTTTCCATTCCTTGCCATCGAAGCGCACAAACTGATGGGCTTCGCCTGGATGCGGATTTCTGGTCCTCCACTGCGCGCGGAAATAAGCGTTCGCGTTGTCATAAGCGATTTGGAGATTTAGCTGGATGACGCCGTTTTTACCGGCCACAGGCGTGGGTTCCAACGGGTTTGCCGCGACCAGCTTATTGCCAAGTTTCTCTTCGGCTCCTTTGTGGCACGTCAAACAGGCGACTTCACCGTTCACGCCTGCTGCTCCCGGGTGAGCAGAACCGCGTATCCATTGATAAGTGGATTGTGCCGGATAGAAGAGAGTGATCGTTTTCGTGGGAACACTATCCCAGTTAATGCTTGCTGGCTCACCCGCTAGAGCGACAGATGCGCATAGGTTTGCGATGCTTATCGCGACTGACGCTAATTTGAACGAGTTCATAGTTTTCCCTTCGTTCCTTACGAGCGCCTATAATAATTTCCACGCTCTGCGAGCAAAGCACGGCCAAAATCCGCCCGCCAAACAGGCCAATGCCTTTGACCATCGCTGTACTCAATCACGGGCGTTTTCGAGTCTTTTGATCCAGCAATCCCAGCAAACATCGATTTCGATTCATGGTATTGCTCCTTATCGACTTCTACGGTTTTGCTATCGGCGCGGCTGAACTAGTCGTAGATTTATTCCGTCCGCCAGGGTCACCCTCATCAATCAGCTTCTCGAACGCTTGCGCGGTGGCGAGTACCTGATCCGGCCCGCACGCCCGAGCCGGGCAGCCCCTCACTAGCAAGCAGTTGGAAATTTACTCGGACTATGTAGTCGGCTTATAGCATTGAAATCGTGCAGGGATGCATGCGGAAGGGACACTTTACGCGCTCATTATGAGCTCGCTCGCAACCCCACCGCACGATCCCGCTTGCATCAATATTTGGATAGAGCGGCCGTTAAGTTCCGCGTGCCCGCAGGCGGCGGTACTTTGCCGCTAAGAATCTCTCCCGCCGTAACCGGCTTACCGTAATACGCGGCGTTGGCTTCATCTCGCGTACTGATGCCGGTGCCCTCGAGGGAAACGCCGGCAAATAGTCCCTGACTCCGGCTATAACTGTACGTCGCTGCCTGCAAACCTACGCCGGCCTCGGCAGAGCGTCCGACAGGACCTGCCGCCGCACTGAGGTTGCCGCCAAGCGTGGCGTTGCCCTGCTTGGCAAACGCCTCAACAGCAGCCGGAGTGTTGAGGACAATAACGAACTCGGTGACGTCGACCCCGGCTTGAAAACCGACGCCAACTCCCCCCGTACCGATCGCCGAGGGGGCGCTCCAACCTTTTTCCGTCCGCGCAACGACAACTCCAGTACCGCCCCTGGCACTACCAATAAACCCGGCCCTTGTGACGGTAAGAATCGCCAAACCCCTGGCTGCCTTTATGACCGACGGGTGGAATTGCTTTCTCCGGCATCGCCTCAAATCGTTCAATGATGGCCGCTGCTTGATCAATATCTGCCTGCATTGATTCGCGCGTAGAAAGCTGCGTAGCGCACGCGCTCAACAATGCTGCAGCGATCACAGAAATAATTATCTTCATGTTAATAAGGCTCCTTTCTGCCTGACATTGCATCCATTCGTTCGATTCAGTCCCCTGATACTGCGCTTCTGTCGACTCTGCGCGGCACTTGGAAACTTACTCGGGCTATTAGCCCTCTTATAGCATTGAAAATCGTGTAGGGATACATGCGGAAGGGTATGCTCATCATGAGCTCGATGAGCTCCCTCGCAACTAGACCGCATATTCCGCTTGCCTCAATATTTGGATAAAGCGGTCAGTAAATTCCGCGTGCCCGCAGGCGGTTGTACTCCGCCGCTAAGAATCTCTCCCGCCGTAACTAGCTTGCCGTAATAGGCGGTGTTCGCGTCATCTCGCGTATTTAGGACGGTACCCTCGAGGGAAATGCCGGCAAATAGTCCCTGACTCCGGCTATAACTGTACATCGTTGCCTGCAAAGCTACGCCGGCCTCGGCCGTGCGTCCTAGAGGGCCTGCCGCCGCACTGAGGTTGCCTCCAAGCATGACGTTGCCCTGCTTGGCAAATGCATCAACAGCAGCCGGAGTGTTGAGGACAATAACGAATTCGGTGATCTCGACCCCAGCTTGAAAACCGACGCCAACTCCCCCCAGACCGATCGCGGAAGGGGCGCTCCAACCTTTTTCCGTCCGCGCAACGACAACTCCAGTACCGCCCCTGGCACTACCAATAAACCCGGCCCTTGTGACGGTAAGAATCGCCACACCCCTGGCTCCGCGCATGACGGCGGGCGGAATTTCTTTCTCCGGGATCGCCTCAAACCGTTCGATGATGGCCGCTGCTTGATCAACATCTACCTGCATCGCATCGCGCGGAGAAACCGTAGCGCAGGCGCTGAACAATGCTGCGGCAATCAGACAAATAATTGCCTTCACGCGAAAGGCTCCTTTCTGCCTGACATTGCATCCATTCGTTTCATACATCGAGCCGCGGCCTAGCGTTTCTTCAGATTGATATTGATATTGAGATCGAATACCTCGCCGCGCCTTCAGTTTCACTGGGGCCGAGCTTATGAGGAACTATCGCTCCGTGATTTGGCAGCACAACTGTTTATCATGTAGCTGCTCAAGTTCGCACTACTCGCTCCGCCGCCACCCGTTTCATGAATCAGTTTGTCAAAAGCCCACGCGGTGGCGAGTACCTGATCCGCTCGCACGCCGAGCCGGGGAGCCCGCGCGATTGTCGCGATGCGCTCGGCCACTGTCTTGAGCATCATAAGATTTAGCCTGTCCTCGCCGCAACGCGCGCAGCGGGCAACAGAAGGGAACCTGATAGATTCCAATTGATCTTGCGCGATGTTGATCGCCGTGTGGCTTGGCAAGCGCTGTCTAAAAAAGCTTCTGACTAACGGGACGCCTGAGCTGCCGACTGCTGACGGTTAGTATCTGTATCGCCTCGCTCGATGATCTTCTCAAACGCTTGCGCGGTGGCGAGTACCTGATCCGCTCGCACGCCCGAGCCGGGGAGCGCCGCCATCCGGCGGATTGTCGCGACGCGCTCGGGCGGCGTCTTGAGCACCATCAAGATTTAGCGTCTCCTCGCCATGGCACCGCGCGCAGCGGGCAATTAGAAGAGAAGCGGTGATGCGTTCCATTTCTTCTTTTGGGATGTTAACCGACGTGTGGCTTGGCAAATGCTCGATGGTGCGCTGTATTTCCGCCGGCTCCATGGAGACAGTTGTTCCAAGTCGGCGCGTGCTGTGACACTCGACGCAATTCTGCGTCAGAATCTGGCGCACCCTGCAGCGGGCGGAGCGCGGCGACATCGCGTTTGCTGGCTAGATCCGGCGGCAGGTTCTCGACCCGCTGCTGAACCTCTCGTACCTGAGAGATCAGAGCGATGGTGAGGATCAGGTTGGCGAGCACTGCCAGAAACACGAAGACGCGAAAACCTAAATTTCGGGATTCTGGTCGTTCCGTCGTCATGTCACGATACTCCTTCGGCTCCTCGCAATACGCCGGCTGGTTGAGCAGAAAGACGACGAGCAGTGTGCGGCGGCGGCAACTCTTCGTGGATCGGCAGGACGCGCGCCAGCCAGCCGAAGACAAATAGGGCCGCCGCAGTGATGCCCAATGTGATTGCGATTTCTCCCATGGAAGGCACGTAGGTTTCCCAGTGCCGGACGCGCAGACCGATCACGGCCACGTTCAGCCGGTGCAGTAATACGCCGGCTATTATCAAGCTGCACGCGGTGGCGAGGCCGCGCCGGCTTTCGCGCACCTCGGGCATCAGCAGCAGAGCGAGCGGCAGCAGCAAGCCCAAACCGATTTCGACCCAGAAAGACACGGCGAACCACGATGCGCTCAACATCGCGTCGGCGGCGCCGCGGTAGAAAAGATCGCCCATCTGAAAGGCGAGGAAGAGGCCGACGAGCCAGGCTTCGATGCGCGCGAGGCCGGCGAGCAGATTCATGCGCGGCTCGAAGCCGAGCCAACGCGCCGCGGCAAGATGCTCGAGGATCGCCATTGCCGGTCCGGCCATCATGGCGGAGAAGAGATAGAGCAATGGCAAATTATCCGACCACCACAGTTCGTTCACCTTGTGCGGGATCAGAGTCATCAAAGTGCCGAGCGAGGACTGATGCAGGTGCGAGAGGGTGACGCCGAGGAGCATGATCGGAATGTAAATCGCGCTCACGATGCGAAACGCGCGCTGCCAGCCAGCCTGCTCGAGCGGAACCCGCGCGAATTCCAAAGCGAGCACAGTGAGATACAAAAACGCGCACCAGCCGACTTCGTACAGCGCCGAGGTCGGCGCCCAGGACACCAGCACCAGCCAAACTTTCCACGGCCGGCCAAGCTCCACCATGAGCATGGTGATGGCGCTGATGTAGCAGAGTAGGCCCATGAGCACGGCGGGACGCAGGAACGAGTGGTAGCGATGCACGCCCAGGATCTCCACGAGCGCCGTCATCGTGAAGCCGACGCCTCCGATGGCGATCATCGTCATGATGCCGTAACCGACCCACCAGCCCCATGGGTAGGCATTGTTGATATTGGCGATGGTGCCTATGCCGGTCGCGAACCGCACAAAGCCGACAATGGCTGCCACCGCCATAATCACCAGCAGCAATTTATCCCACCAGGTAAGCCGGATGCGCCAGTTCATGTGTGCTCTCCGTCGTGGCCTTGGTTGCGCATGCGCCGGCGCACGATCCAGTTGAGCGCGCCAAACACCCCGTACAACACAGCAAACACCGGCGCCGTGACGCGCAGCCATCGGTGCGTGAGGTCCGGCATCGGCGTTTTCGGCAAGCCGGTAATGTAACCGATCTGTTCGAACGGCACGGATGACAGGTGCAGTACGCTGGTGCCGCCAACTTCTTCGAGGCCGTAAATCTCTGGAATGTAAGTCCCCGGGGCCGCCGCGATCCGCTGCTTCGCTTCGGCAACCATATCGTCGCGATCCCCGAAGGTGATCGCGCCTGTCGGACATACCTTCGCGCATGCCGGTTCGAGTCCAACTTCCAAGCGATCCGCGCAGAAGGTGCATTTGTGGATCTTCGGCGCGAAGCTCTCGTAGTCATATTTCGGAATGATGAATGGGCATGCCTGCATGCATGCGCGGCAACCGATGCAGCGCGACTCGTCGAACACGACGGGGCCGAGATCCGTTTTGAACATCGCGTTAGTCGGGCACGCCGAGGCGCAGGCTGGCTGTTCGCAGTGCATGCACAGCTGGCGCCCGAATACCCAATCGGGCTGGGCGCCGGTAACGATCTCGTTGAAAGTAATCAGGTTGTAGTTGTTGGCGTCGAGATCGCGCGGGTTCTGGTAACCCTCGCCGGCGAAGAAATCGGTCTTGTCCTCCGGCCGGTCGTTCCACGATTTGCACGCGACCATGCACGCCCGGCAGCCGATGCACCGGGTATTGTCCTGAATCATCGCTTTCGGCTTCACTGTCGGTGTGCTCATTTACGCGTCCTTTTTCGTGTTACAGCAAATTTTCTGGGCCTGAATTCACCACGAAGCGTACGAAGGACACGAAGTTCGGAGAAGAGATTTATTAACTTTCTTCTTCCCTTCGTGATCTTTGTGTCCTTCGTGGTGAGTCATCTGTTCCGATTCTTTCCGGCTGCGCTAAGCTGATGCGCGGTCCTTTTTCTTGATATTGCAGAGGAACACCTTGCTCTCGGGAATGTACGAGTTGGGATCGCCGACGCTGGCGGTGAGATCATTGACGATGTCGCCAGGTACGATGCCCGCATAGCCCCAATGCCACGGCAGGCCGATCTCGTCGACATTCTGTCCCTCGATAAAAAACGGTTGGAAGCGTTCGGTGACCAGACGCGTAAACCTCGACGGAACCTCGCGCGCTGCTCACAATCACGCGATCGCCGTTCTTGATCCCTTCACGCTTGGCCAACGCCGAGCCGATTTCAACGAAGGCGCTCGGAACGAGGCCCGCGAGCCATGGCATGTTGCGGCTCATCGCGCCGGTCTGCCAGTGTTCGGAAACTCGATAGGTCGTGGCGACGATCGGGAAAACATCGGGTTTGCCGTAGCGATCGAATTCGCTGGAATGCCAAATCTGCGCGCACGGACTCGACTGGATTTTTGAGAATGGATTTTTAACCGGACTCTCCACCGGCTCGTAATGCTCTGGAAAGGGACCATCGGCCAGGTCCGGCGAGTAGAGCTGGCCAACCCCGGACGCCAGCATGATAAAGGGATTGGTCTCGCCCGGCGGCATGGCGCCATCGGGAACATCGCCTTCCCATTTTTTATTTTCAGCGTCCCAACGGATCACCCATTTGCGTGGATTAAACGGCTCCCCTTTACGATTGACCGAGGCGCGGTTGTAGAGAATGCGGCGATTCATCGGCCACACCCAGGCCCAGTTCGGATAGAGCTGAATACCGTTCGGCGCATCGGTCATCTCGCGGCGCGCGGCCAGGTTGCCCTCTTCCGTGTAGCCGCCACAATAAATCCAGTTGCCCGACATGGTGCTGCCGTCGTCGCGCAGTTGCGTGAAGCCCGGCACCTGCTTGCCGGCCGCGAAGGTCTTGCCATCTTTTTCCGTGACGTCGACCAGGAAACGTCCGTTCAATTCGCGGGCAACTCGATGAGGATCCGCGTGATCTCCATAGTCCCACGCGAGATGGCGGATTGGCTCCGGGAATACTCCGTCTTTTTCGTAGGCGCGCTTCATGGCCTTGGCGAGGCCGTCGACGATATCGAGGTCGGGGCGACAATTGGCGATGGGCTTGATCGCCTGGTAGCGCCACTGCACCCAGCGGCCGCTGTTGACGATGCTGCCCTCTTTCTCGACGCCGGAGGTGGCGGGTAGAACGAAAACTTCTGTGGGGATCCGCGCCGGATCGGCGCCCGGCCGCTTCCAGAAGCTCGCGGTCTCATGCTCGAACAAGTCGGCGACCACCATCCAATCGAGCTTGTCCAGTCCGGCGCGTATCAAGCGCGCGTTGGCGCCACCCACCGCTGGGTTCTGACCGAAGCAGAAAAGTCCTTTCACTTCGCCGGCCAGCATGGCGTGGGTAAGCGCGAGGAAAGCGTAACCCTGTCCCTCAAATCCGGCGCCAAGCTTCGGCAGGTAATTAAAAGCAAATTCATTCTCGCTGCTGGCCTGCTCTCCCCACCACGCCTTCAGCAAACTCACAACATACTTCGGCGTGTTCTGCAGCCAGTTGGCGCTGTTGCCAGGATCGTGGCTGATCGGCGTCACCCGTGAGAGATAGGTTTTCAAATCTGCATCAGCCTCGACCGGAAGCCGCAGGTATCCAGGCAAGCCGTCGTAGTTCAGCCCCTGATCCGTGGAGCCCTGCACGTTGGATTCGCCGCGCATGGCGTTGACGCCGCCGCCGGCGACCCCGATGTTACCGAGCAGTAGTTGCAGGATGGAGTAAGAGCGAATGTTCTGCGTGCCGTGGCTGTGCTGCGCCGTCCCCATGGCATACAGCCAAGTGCCGGCGCGGTCGGGAGCATAGGTCCCGGTATAGAGATCGCAAACCCGCAGGTAGTTTTCTTTCGGCGTGCCCGTGATCCGGCACACCGCGTCGGCGTCGTAGCGCGAGAAGTGCTGCTTCAATAGTTGAAACACGCAACGGGGATGTTTGAGCGTGGGATCGCGCCGCGGCCGTCCCTGCCCGTCCTGCGCGTAGGTCCACTGGGATTTATCGTAGCGTCTGGTTTTGGGATCGTAGCCGGCAAACAGCCCGTCCGTGAAGCTGTAGCCGTCGCCGACGATCCAGGAGGCGTTGGTGTACTCGCGCACGGACTCCTCCTGAATGCGGTTATGCTCGATGGCGTAGTTGATCATGCCGCCGACGAAAGCGATGTCGGTTCCCGAGCGCAGTTTGGCGAACACGTCCGCTATCGAGCTGGTGCGATTGAAACGCGGGTCGACGTGCAGGATATAGGTGCCGCGCTCCTTGGCGCGCGCCAGCCAGTTCATCGCGATCGGGTGATCTTCCGCCGGGTTTCCGCCCATGATCAGGACGACGTTGGCGTTCAGCATGTCGATCCAGTGATTGGTCATCGCCCCTCTGCCGAATGAGGCCGCCAGACCGGCGACCGAGGAGCTGTGTCAGAGCCGGGCCTGGTGTTCGACGTACACCAGGCCAAGCGCCCTCATCAGTTTCACGAGGAGATAAGCCTCCTCGTTGTCCAGCGCCGAACCGCCGAGACAAGCAATCGCCTCGGTGCGATTTACCACGCGCCCTTCTCACTGATTCGTCTTGAACGTTTTATCGCGGGTTTCTTTGACTCGCGCGGCGATCCGCTCCAGCGCCCAATCCCAACTTTTTTCCTCCCACGCTTTCGCGCCCGGAGCTCGGTAGAGAACCTTCTGCAAGCGCCGCGAGTTGTTCACCACCTGGATCGCCGAAGCTCCCTTGCTGCACAACGTGCCTTCGCTGATCGGGTGGGCGGGATCGCCCTCGATGTTGATGACCTTGCCCTCGCGCGTCGCGACGACCTGACCGCAGCCGACGCCGCAAAAAGGGCAGACCGTCCTCGTTTCCGTTGCGCCGCGGGTCTTGAGCGGCGGGATCGCCGGAGCGCAACCGGACTGCGTCAACGCGCCGATCGCCACCGTGCCGGTTGTCAATCCTTTAAGAAACTGGCGGCGTGTCGACTTTAGAGAGACCGGGTTGGCCGCGCCCTCTTCGTCGTCCGGTCTTTTCTCATCTTCATGTTCGGTTTTCATTTTTCCCTCTACACGGGCTAGCCGACCTCTTGGGGTCCCCGTGATTTAGCAGCAGATCGAGCCCGTCCAGCGGTGGTTTCGTATCGCCGCAGGCAATGACGGAGCAAAATGCGCAGATTGTCGAACGGTTGATCCCAGCAGTGGCAAGATCGCCTTGATTCGTAATTGCAATATCAGAACGGGAAGATATCAGGAATTGGACTTTGGTCCAATAGGGCATTGCTGGGAGTTTTCGGCCGTTCGCGATCGAGAACCTCACCTCTAACGGAATTTTCTGCGCAGCGTATTTTCCTTTGGTCCTGAGGCTCTCGAAGGGCGAACATCCGATTGCGACACGGTCTGTTTCGGCAGAACTACGCTTGGCTCTCGGCAGACGAATACCGATTACGGTTTAGCGTTTGGAGCGCGCGCAACGCTTTTGCCGTCGCGCAAAGCGATCTGACCTTTCCTGGAGAAATCAACCGACTCGCCGAGGATCCGCGCGGCTTCTTGCGGCGCATGAAAGCCGGTTGAGTTTTCCGCCTCGACGAAATCGAGATAGAACTGCGCCTTGCGCTGGAAGTCCTGCGCCGTTGCGAGTTCCTTGTCGGTCTTACCCGCTGCCTTCGCCGCTTTTAGATCCTTGATCAAATCCATCAGCGCATCCATCGCCACATTGCGCATCTTAAAGGTGCGCTCCTGAATCGTCTCGATCCGCGCCTTGAGCTCTTCTTCGGGCCACTTGTGGCAGGTCTGGCAGGCGCGGTTGATGTTGAGCACCGGGCTGCGCACGTGGTGGTCGCTGATCTTGAGCGCGCCTTCGCGTTTGTAAGGCATATGGCAATCGGCGCAAGTGACCCCCGAGCGCGCGTGGATCCCTTGATTCCACATCTCGAACTCCGGATGTTGCGCCTTGAGCACGCCCGCGCCGGTCTCGGCGTGCGTCCAGTCTTTGAATTGCACTTCGTCGTAGTAAGCCTGGATCTCTGTCGACCTTGAGCCCCTTGGCCCAGGGATAGACCAGCCGCTTTTCCGGTCCCTTGAAATAATATTCGACGTGGCACTGGCCGCAGACATAAGCGCGCATCTCCTGGCGCGTCGCCTGCTTGTTGACATCGTAGTTCTCAACGCCTTGTGTGGCTTTTAACTCGCGCATCCCTTCGATAAAACCGGGGCGCGTAACCCGCAGCTGCATGGTGCTCGCATCGTGGCAATCGATGCAGGCCACCGGGTGCGAGACCAGCTTGCGCGCTTCGAAGAAAGGCATTTGATTCAATTTCTCGAAGCCTTTGATGAGATCGCCGTCACCCGCCTTCTTGTAGGGTACGTAGACCGACCCGTGGCATTGAATGCAGGTGCCTGGCTGTTTGACCACTTGCTGGCGTTCGGTAAGTGTCTGGTCGTCGAGCATATAAGCGTGACCGCGCTCCTCGCGAAAATCTTTGGCAAAGGCGTAGCCGGCCCACATCGTCTTCAAACGCGGATCTTCCTCGATCTTCGACTGAGAGACCACCGAGCGCGGATCGGCCTTGGTCGGCGTACGCGGCTCGGCCTCGCTGCCGCCGAAGCGGGTGCGCACCTGGTCGACCGTCCGTTTGTAGTCGTCATATTGCAGCGGGAAGTTCTTGCCCCATACTGCGGGATCTTCGGTATCGTCAGTCAACTCCACGACGCGATAAAACGGATTGCGCGCCTCCTGCTTGCGCTCAAAGATATTCATCAGTAGGGCGACGCCGACGATGGTTGCGAGCACAGCGGCCCCGACAATGACGAAGAATAAACGGCGGCGCCGTCGAACAGAAGCATCGTTGGCAATGATTTCAGCCATAGTTTCTCCTAAACAGCTAAGCTTGGATTCGTCTCATCACTGCAAGTGCCCGACCGAGTTATGGCAGCTCAGACAGACGACTTGTCCGCCGCTCTCTGCCGAGTGCGATGCTTCAATTGCGTCGACAATTTCCCCATGGCAGCCACGACAGGCCTGCTCGGTGATCTCCCGGCTGTGCGGCTTGATTTGAATAACGTCCTCATAGCCACCCGTCGTGAAGAAAAATGAATGCCAGAAGCCGTTCGAAGCTTTCGTTAGGTATTTGCCGAAGAGGTTCGCCGGCGTGTGGCAGCTATTGCAGGTCGCAACCGCGCGATGTGACGACTTGAGCCAGCCGTCGAATTGCTCACGCATCACGTGGCAGTTGGCGCACGCCGCCGCATCGTCGGTCAAATAGGACCAGCCCTTGGCATAAGCGAAAGTATATGCGCCGATGCCGACGGCGATACCGATGATTACCCCAAGCAGGATGCCTTGAATGGTGCGAAGATTCATCTAGGTTTTCGGTCTCTCACTATCGAGCGGCTCTCGCCTAGGAAGAAATAGATTGTTGGAGCGCGGCAACTTGTCTTATTTTTGTTTGGCTGACGCCTTGGTCAGCTCGGCCCGATAATCGATACCGTCTTTGCCCTTGCTCTCCGCTTTCAGCATGGATTGACCCTTGGTCTTATCGGTAAAGAGTTGCATCGCTAAGCTGCCCTTCTCATTTTGTGTCACAGCTATGCCGTCTTTCACGGCCAATTTGCCTTTGCCGCTGAACACGCCGATCGTACGATAACTGACAAACTCGTAATCTCCATTATCTTGGATGCTGACGTTCACCCAATCTTCGTCTTTGGCTGTCGGCGTTCGAATCAAAAGACCTTCCCATTTTCCGGCGATACTTTTAAAATCGCTGATCTTCGTCGGCGACCACTGGGCCTTTTCACTGGTGTCGAATACAGCGCAAGCGAGCGCTGCTTGGAGCGAGATGACCAACCCGCTGATCTGCAAACACTGCATGACTTTCCGCATCACAACCTCCTTTTGTTGTTTTCGCTAACTGATTCGTACGCGCGTTTCGGCGGATTCCCTACCAACCTCGATTTCCGCCACTTCAAGCGCCCCGAGTGAGACTACATATTGCCGCTGCTCAAATCGGCTGGCGACCAGGACGACGACCAGAAGTCAGTTGATTACGTAGAAAAATTTTATCCACCACGTTCTCATCCGAAACGGTTTGAACTTGTTGAACGACTTAAACGCTTTGAACTTACATCATGGCTGCCATCCACCGCCGAGGGCGCGGTAAAGCTGGACGACGGCGTTGAGCTGAGCTCCGCGTGTGCGCGCAAGGTCCAATTCGGCATCAAACAGGTCCTGGTCAGCGATCAAAACTTCAATATAGTTGGCCAACCCGGTATCGTAGCGCAGACGCGAGAGGCGCGAGGCGTCTTGCAGCGCCCCAACCTGCGCTTCCTGCTCGACGCGCACATCTCTGAGTTTTTCAATCGTTACCAGCGCGTCCGCCACTTCCCGAAAACCGTTTTGCGCCGCCTTCTCATATTGCGCAAGCGACTGGTCAAAGCGCGCGATGGTCGCGTCATAGTTCCAGAACAGTCGCCAGCCCTGAAAAATCGGTTGCAAGAAACCGCCGGAAACCGCCCAGACCGCCGCGCGTTTGTCGATGTTGGAGATATTGTGAGTGAGGCCGCCGACTGCCGCGTCGAGCGAGAAAGTAGGAAAGAAGAGCGCCTTGGCGGCCCCGACATCGGCGTTCGCCGCAACCAGCAACTGTTCGGCGCTCTGCACGTCGGGACGGCGCTCCAGCAACGCTGAAGGCAAGCCCGCCGGAATTGCGGGTGGATGATATTGGTCGACGAGAACTGTGCCGCGTGGAATCGTTGCAGGATTGCGCGCCAGAAGAAAGTTGATGAGATTTTCTTGAATGGCGATCCGACGTTCCAAATCGGGAATCACGGCCGCGGTGCGCGAGCGATTGGCGACTGACTGATCAACTTCGAGCCGGTTGGAGACGCCGCCGGCAAGCCGCCTTTGGTAAAACTGGATGGTCTCGTCGTTGAGCTGAAGTGTGCGCCGGGCGATTTCGAGCTCCAGATCCAGCTCTCTTAGAATAAAGTAAGACTGCGCAACATCGGCAACCAAGGTGATATACACGGCGCGCCGATCCATCTCAGTGGCGACATACCTGGCGCCGGCCGCTTCCGTTTCACGCCGGATCCGGCCGAATACATCGAATTCCCAAGTCATGGCGAAATTGCCGAACCAATTTTGGAAACTCCGGCTGGCGCCAAATGACTGCGATGGATCGCTCGACCGAGAAACCTGTTCAGCGCTACCGCCGCCGTTAAGCGTGAGTTGGGGATAAAAGAAAGACCGTGAGACACCGATCTGGGCCCGCGCTTCCTCCACTCGCGCGGCCGCGGTGCGCAAATCATAGTTGTTGCGCAAGGCGTCTCGGGTCAGCTCTTGGAGCACCGGATCGTTGAAAAGCTCCCACCAGGGAATGTCGGCGAGCGATTCAGCTTTGGGCGGCTCCAGGGCATCGCGGTGGTTATCCGGAGTTAATATTGTGGGCCGACTATAGTTTGGACCCACCGTGCACCCGCCGATGACAAACGCGAGGAGAGAAACAAGCGCGGCTGCCTTCATTTAGTGAGCCCCCTCATGCGACGGCACGACAGGGACTGCTCTTGGCGCCAACTTCTTCTTTCTCCCCAAGCCCTCGACGAACGCGAAGTTCCCAGGAATGAGAAAAACCCCGAGAGCGGTAGCGACCAGCATTCCCCAGAAGACGGCAGTGCCCATGACGTTCTGCGCGCCGGCGCCCGCGCCGCTCGCGATCATCAGGGGAACTACGCCCAAGATAAAGGCGAATGCGGTCATGAGGATCGGGCGGAAGCGCAGCCGCGCCGATTCGAGCGCGGCATCTTCAGGCGACATGCCCTCGTCGTGTTTCGCTTTGGCAAACTCAACGATCAGAATCGCGTTCTTGGCGGCGAGCCCGATCAGCATTATATTACCGACTTGAACGTAGACGTTGTTGTCATAACCCATCAGCCAGACCCCGAAGAACGAGCCCAGGGCCACGAGAGGCGAGCCGAGCAGAACCGCCCATGGCAGGCGCCAGCTCTCATACATAGCGGCCAGGAGCAGAAACACGAAAACGATCGCGAGAGCAAAGGTCGGTCCCGCCGGCGGCGCCACTTTTTCCTGATAGGATAGGCTCGAATAAGCAAAGCCCAATTCCCTTGGCATGGTCTCCTTGAAAACATCTTCAAGCGCCGTCAAAGCCTGTCCGGAAGTGTAGCCGCGACCAGGGACGCCATTGATTTCGACCGAACGAAACAGGTTGAAGCGGTTGGTGACTTCGGTGCCGTTTTCAGAGGTAATGCTCACCAAGGTAGAGAGCGGGATCATGCTTTTGGTGCTTTGGCTACGGACGTAAATATCGCCAATGTCTGTGGGGTTGCGCCTGTAGTCGGCATCCGCCTGGACATAGACGCGAAACAGCCGGCCGAAGCGATTGAAGTCGTTCACGTAGCTGCCTCCCATGACCGCGGACAGCGCTTGGAAGACCTCGTTGACCGGTACTCCCAGCTTGCGCGCCTTCTCGCGGTCGAGATCCACCTTCACTTGTGGATAGCGGGGATCGAAGGAGGTAAAGAGGTTGGCCAGTTCCGGCCGTTTGCGCGCCGCATCGAGGAACTGGCGGGAGAAGTCGCCTAGTTGCTGCACGCTGAGCGAGCCGCTGCGATCCTGCAAGAGGAAGTTAAAGCCGGCCGAGGCACCGAAGCCGGAGATCGTCGGAATATTGAAAGGAAAGATCAGTGCCTCGGAAATCTTCGCCAGCTGCGGCTGCAAGCCCGCCATGATGCCGCGCACATGAAGCGCTTCGGAATGACGATCATCCCACGGTTTGAGACGAACAAAGATAGTGCCGAAGTTAGGTTGATAGGTGCTCGTCACCACGCCGTAGCCGCCGATGGTGGTAAAAGACTCGACTCCTTCGGTTTTGGCCAGGATCTGCTCGACCTGTGTTAGCACTCTACCCGTGCGCTCGAGAGAGGCAGCGGGCGGGAGCGTCACGTTGACACCGAAGATTCCCTGGTCCTCCTCGGGGATGAAGCCTGCGGGCAGCGCGCCGCCGAAAAGGCCGGCGCCGACAGCCACCGCGGCGACGATGACGATGGTAAGTATCGAACGTCGCACCAGGAGCCGTGAGGTGCTGATGTACGCGCTGGTCGTGCGGTCAAAGACGCGGTTGAACCAGCCGAAGAATTTTCCCAGCGGGCCGCGCGCCGGCTTTGGCGGCTTCAAAAACATGGCACAGAGAGCTGGCGCGAGCGACAGTGCGGCGAAAGCTGAGAGCAGCACCGATATGGCAATGGTCAAGGCGAATTGCTTGTACATCTGTCCGGTCAGGCCGCCCAGGAAAGCCACCGGGACGAACACGGCCGAGAGAATAAGCGCGATGCCGACGACCGGGCCTGAGACTTCCTTCATCGCTTGGATGGTCGCTTCCTTCGGGTTCATCCCATGCTCGATGTGGTGCATCACGGCTTCGACCACGACGATGGCGTCGTCGACGACGATGCCGATGGCGAGGACGAGGCCGAACATCGAGAGAGTGTTCACCGAGAAGCCCAGCAGCGGAAAAAAGATGAAGGTGCCGATTAGCGATACCGGCACGGTGATGAGCGGGATGATGGTCGCGCGCAGGTTTTGCAGAAAGATGAAAACCACCAGCGTGACCAAGATGATCGCCTCGACAAACGTATGGACGATGCCTTCGATGGAGGCATTGACCGCCGGCGTTGTGTCATACACGATCTTGTAGTCTATGTCCGGCGGAAAGAGCCCTTTCGCAAGCCGCATCGTCTCATAAATCGCCTCGGACGCCTGGAGTTGGTTTGCCCCCGGCAGTAGGTAGACGGCCATAGTACCCGACGCTTTACCGTCAAGCCGTCCGAACGAGTTGTAGTCCTGCGACCCCAACTCGGCGCGGCCGACGTCCTTCACGCGAATCTGCGCGCCGGTTTCGGTTTGGCGCAGGATGATGTTCTCGAACTCCTCCGGGTTAACCAGTCGGCCGGGGGCACTCACGGTGTAGGTAAACTCCTGGTCCTTTGGCGATGGGGCCATGCCGACGCGTCCCGCCGGCGCCTGGAGGTTCTGTTCTTTAATCGCCGAGATAACATCCGCGGGCGTGAGAGCGAGTCTGGCGAGCCTGTCCGGCCGCAGCCAAATGCGCATGCCGTAGTCAGCACCGCCGAAGAGATCGACCTGGGCAACGCCTGGGATGCGCAGGATCTGATCGCGCAGGTTGATGCCGGAATAATTGATCAAAAAGTTAGCGTCGTAGCTTCCCTCAGGCGAGTAGAGCGAGATCAGCATCAGGATGCTCGGGCTTTGCTTCTTGACCGTGACTCCCTGTTGGACAACCTCCTGCGGCAGCCGGGCCTGAGCCGACGAGACTCGGTTTTGAGTCAACACGTTCGCCGTGTCCTGATCGACGCCGACCTCGAAATTGACATCGAGCTGCATGCGGCCGTCGCTGGTGTTCGACGATTTCATATAAATCATCTTGTCGACGCCATTGACTTCCTGCTCGATGGGTGTCGCCACCGATTGCTCGACCGCCACCGCGGAAGCGCCCGGATAGGTCGCCGTGACACGGATCGAAGGCGGCGCGAGAAACGGATACTGCTCGATACTGAGTCCCTTCAACGTAAAAAGTCCCATCAGGACCATGATGATCGAGATCACTATGGCAACGATGGGCCTGCGGATGAAAAAATTTGCCATGAGCTATTTCCCTGTCTTGAGATTGCTATCCGTTGGGGCTTTATGACTGAGCGCAGCGCCCGCTTCGCTCTTCTCCGGCTTCGCGTTGACTTTCACGCCGGGGCGAACCTTTTGAATGCCTTCGACGATCACCTTTTCTCCGGGCTTGGCTCCCGAATCGATAATCCACAAGTTGCCGACCCGTTCGCCTGCCTTAATCATACGCTGCTCCACCGTCTCATCCGGTTTCACAACCATAACGCTGTAGAGGCCTTGAATTTCCTGCACCGCCCGCTGCGGAACCAGCACGGCCCCTTGCTTAACATCGGTGACAATACGCGCGCGTCCATACTGGTTCGGACGCAGAATCCGCTCAGGATTGGGAAAGCTAAATTGGCCGCTGAGAGTGCCCGTCGTTGGATCGACGGCGCGCTCGACCGAGTCCAGGCGTCCTTTGTGAGGGTGAACGCTGCCATCGGCAAGAAGTAACTCGACGCCGAATTTCTTGTTCTCAGATTTATCGCGAATCGCACCGCGCCGCGCGAGTCTTAAATACTCCGCTTCGGCGATGGCGCAGCGAAACAGAATCGGATTGATTTGCGAAACAGTATTAAGCAGTGTCTCCCCGCCCGCCACCAAGCTGCCGACTTTTTTCTGTGTCGTGCCGATCAGCCCATCGATGGGCGAAGTGATTGTCGTGTAGGCCAAGTCGAGCTTAGCCTTAGCGACTTTTGCGTCGTATGCGGCGACCTGAGCCTGGGCGGCCTCCTGCGCCGAGACCGCGTTATCGACCTCCTGTTGACTGACAGCCTGCTGTTTTGCAAGCGGCGTTAGACGCGCTACGTCATTATTGGTTTTGTCGACTCGCGCGCGCGCCGTGGAAAGATTGGCCGAGGCCTCCGCGAGCGCAGCCTCAAAGGGCTGGGGATCGATCCGATACAAGAGCTGGCCTTTTTTGACGAACGAACCCTCGGTGAAGTTCATGGAAACCAGATAGCCTTCCACGCGCGCTCGAATCTCGACATCTTCCGATCCTAAGGTCGCTCCAACTAGCTCGATGGAAATGGGCACATCGTTTTGTGTGACTTCGGCTACTTGCACCTCGGGCGGCGCAGGCGGCGGCGGAGCCTCTGTTTTTGAGCAGGCAACGGGAGCCGCTAAAATGAGAAAATAAATGAGAGTGGGTGAAGTGCGCATCAATCGCCCGAGCCTCAAGCGAACACTTTCAATGTTCACGTTATCTCCCTATGGTTTGAATGCACCGATTCCACGATTATTTGCCGACGTCGCTTAGAGCCTTCGAGCCCTAGCAAGTCATTAGGTGAGAGTCAAACTCCTGCTCCGGCAACTTCTGGTGCAAGTCCATAGTTATAGAATAGTTATAGAAATGTCGCGATTCGGTATATTGGACCTTAGTCCAATGGCGGCACAGAGGAAAACTTGCCCTCTGAGAATGCGGGCTAATCTGCGACGAGATCAGTTGACCCAGTGCAGCACGTTGCGCATGATCGACCAGCGTGGCTCGCGTTTGACGGCCTGCTTGCCGAGAATCCAGTGGCCGTAAAGCGCGTCGATGGTACCGTCGCGCCGCTTGAGCTCGATCCATGTATTGAGAAACGCTGCAAGTTCGTGATCGCGGCGGGCCACAGGATAGGCCAGCGGTATCTTGACGATCCCCGGTTCCGGCACAACCACGGTGTACTTTGGATAGAGCAGGCTCAGAACCGAGCCGCGCTCGGCGGGGAGCACGACCGCATCGGATGTACCATTTTTAAGCGCCTGCTCGATTTGCGTCATGGAGGCTGCCAGTGTGAGCTGGAGCGCTGGCGCGCGAGTTCTTACCACATCGCTAAAGTACGGCAAGGCAGGAATCAGCACAGAGAAGCTACCGAGCTCCCGTATGTTAGCCCAGCTGGAAAAACTCTCCCGCAGTCGATCTTTCACCACGAACGCAAGGGTCTCGTCCAGGTAAGGCTCGGAGTGAAGGATTTGGCTGGCGCGCCCCGCTGTCACTGGAAATCCCGTCATCGCCACATCGACCGTGTCGGTCGCCAACAAACGGGGCACCTCCGGACCGACCGCTTCCATCTCGACGAATTCAACCTTGACGCCAAGATCACGGGCAAGGAGCTGGGCCATTTCGACGTCGAACCCGACCAGATGACCTTCTCGATCGATGAAAACGAACGGCAGGCGATCAGCAAACACGCCGACGCGGAGCGTACCACGTCGCGTGATCGTGTCGAGCAGCGGTCCCGCCGGCGCAGCCGCTTTTCCAACCTCGCTGAGCTCGGACGATTTCAACAGTCGCGCATCGCCAGCGGTCATGAGCGGACGCATTCCGTAGACTAGCTCCTCACCGGCAAAGCTTCCCGCTAGAGCGGTGTCGAAAGCTACTCGCAAGCCACCAATTGTCACAGCCGTTACCCCGGCCGTGACCACAACATAGCGGCCAATGCGCGCCGGGCTGAAGCGCAGCGCACCGACGATCGCCGCACTTCCGAGCAGTGCCACCGCCACCGTGTGGACCGCCGCGAGCAGCGCGCCGAATCTCGAGTTGATAACGCCGGTGGCAAGGAACAGCTGAAACGTATCGGCCGGGATCCGGAACAGGTCGAGCAGGAACGGCACTGCGACATTGAGACTGCCGAAGAACGTAAGCAGACCGGCCAGCGCCAGACGCGGATATTCCGACAACGGCACCGCCGCATCGGCGAACCATCCGGCGAACAAGATGAAGCTGATGGACAGGAGCTTGCCGGTATGGGGAAAATTGAAGGACGTCGGGATGATCACTTCCGGCAGCGCCCTTGTCCGCTCGTCGACGAGCCGGCGACGCTCTAGCAGATCCTTGCATGCCTGGATCAGGATCGGCAGGACGATGAACAAATCTGCCGCGACAAATGCAGTGATCAGCCCGTCTCGCGTCGGCCCGAGCACCTCGCGATAGCTGAAGGGAGTGAGCGCCGCGACCAGACCGGGCAATACCCAGAGAGCCACGAGGAGAGCAACGATCACGTAAGTGATCAGGTAGACCTGAATTCGGGCGATTTGGTCGAGGTTCAACGTGCCCGCCGTGTTTGCGGCAATGGCGAAAACCCCATAGGGCATCAAAGTCACGACGGCTTTGGTCACTTTGGCTAAGGCATCTTTGGCGACATTAAAAACGTCGAGCGCGACTTGCTTGCGCTCGACGCCGATAAGCGCAACACCGAAAAAGATAAAGAAAAGAACGACCGCCGGGACGATGTTGTTCGACAGCGCGTGGAACGGATTGGACGGAATAAATAGATCGACAAAGTTGAAGGGCGGGCGCTCTTCGATCAGGGTCGAGCTGAAAAATGACGCAGTCTCGAGGACCGGAAACGTGAACGCGATCAGGAAGGTAAAAACCAGTGCGAGACACCACAGGCCGACGAGCACCGCTCCACCGCGAAGACCAATAATCTTCAACTGCGCAAAATTCAAGCTTCCCAGACTCGTGACGATTGAGAGAGTGATGTACGGCAGCACACTCATCTGCAGCAACTTGACAAAACCATCCGCGGCGAATTTGAACACACCGGCATGCTCGCCGAGGAAAATCCCGACGAAGGCACCGGCGCAGAGTCCGATTAGAATCTTGTTGGAAGAGCTCACGGGACCGCAATGCCGAATCCTTGTTTTGCGCGGCTGAGTCCTGCTGTGAGCGTGCGCTCAAGCAGCCAAGGACCCGCGATCAGTCGCTTAACTCAATCCGGCGCCGCGGGAACTCGGAAAGGAAGAAAGATACTTGGACGAATTCTCGCGATCCTCACTGGCTGTCAGCAAACGCGCGCTTCGCTGCGGAGCATGCTTTCGACCTGATGGTCGGCGACCTGGGAATTTGCGGCTGTATCGCACAAGAGAAGAAAAACAGGACAATCTCATCTGACCAACGATCGCAATATTGCCCTGACGTTTGGCACGGCATTCCTGGCTGCTAGGAGCGCTTGTTCTCCTCGAGCCAGGAGCGCGCTTTCGCGAGCTCGGACGGCAGGAAGTATTCGACTTGCGCGTTTCGAAAGCCTTTCGCGAGGAAGGCGTAAATCATATCACGCCAGCCTTCCGCTCCGACCACGGCGATTTTGACGATTTGCTCGTCGTGCTCGGTCATGAATGTGATGTCGCCCCAGTCCCCCGTTTGTTTCCATCCTTCAAAGTTTTCAAGAATGAATAGCGCGCTGATCTTGCCATGACGCTTGATTGCGCCAAGCGCTGCAGCCTGCAATTGACTGACCTCGGACTTGCCGAGTTCGCCGCTGATCTTTGCGCTGATAATCGGTCCCGCCGCGTCAACGATCGTAAATGGCATAGCGCCTCCTCACATCAAAGGGAAATCGTAGTTGATAATGAACCTATTATCGTCTTGATGTCTTTGGGGCTTGATGCTGCTTCGACCCTGCTATAGCGTACAGCGCGCCGAGTAGTAATTGATCGCGCTCATGGACGGACTTGCTTTATGTATAACCTTGCTCCCGCGCGTCTGATTGAATGTTCACTTCCCAACCGACATCAAAGCGACGATGACCGGTCCCCAAGCAGTGAGAATAATGTTGCCGACAGCGTAAGGCACCGTATAGCCCAAAGCGGGCAACTTGCTCTGCGCCTCGTCTTGGATCGCGCGCAATGCAGCCGTCATCGTGCCGGCCCCCGAGCAGGCACCCAATAGGATCACCGGATTCATCTTCAAGACATATCGACCGAAGAGAATGGCCACGGCGTGAGGGAGCAACGCCGCGACAAAACCTACGAAGACAAGGCTAATGCCGGACTCCTGAAGCCCGGCAATAAAGCTCGGCCCTGCGCTCAGGCCGACTACGCCGATGAAAACGCTCAACCCGACCATGTCGAAAACCCACATAGCAGCTTCGGGTATGCGGCCGAACACGGGGAACATGGATCGTAGCCAGCCGAAGACCAGCCCCATGATGAGGGCGCCGCCGCTGGCCGTAAGCGTAATTGGGAGGCCGGCGACGGTGACAGTAAGAAGACCGACGAGCCCGCCGACAAAGATACCGGTGCCGACGAAGATCATGTCCGTGGCGCTGGTTGGCCAGTCGGCATAACCCAGGACGGCGACGGCACGATCGACATCGCCTTTGGCACCCACCAGACTCAACACGTCGCCGCGTTCGACTTGCGTCGTGCGAGTAATCGGCATCTCTTGTCCCGCGCGTGTGAGCTTACGCAAAAAGACCCCGCGAAAATGCGTTCGCCACGGCTCCGATTTCGATAGTTTGTCGAGGGTCTTATCGACGAGAGTTTTATTTGTCATTACAACATCGAGCACCTCAATGGGGAAATCGAGCAGCCCTTTGTCGTCGATCTCAGGTCCCACGACGCTGCTGCGCTCGACCAGAACCTCAGGCCTCGCCATCACTGCGATGACATCGCCTTGGCGAATAACCGTCTGGGGTTCGGGTTCAATGATTGCGCCCTCGCGGCGGATGCGCTGAATGAAAACTCTGACCTCCTGAGGCATCGCCTCGAGCTCGGCGATGGTTTTGTTAAAAAGTTTTTCGTTGGTTACGCGATAGGCGCGTACATCGAAGGAGCGGGAGGCAGATATGATACCAGGCTGTGCCTCCACTCCACCCGACACTTGGGCCTGCATCTTCTTGGCCTCATCCTTGAGGTTTACCCCCATTAACTTCGGTCCAATTTTCGGAAGGAACCAGACAACCGCCGTGGTTCCGACGAGGTAAGTAACCGCATAAGCAACGGGAATATTATTTAAAAGGCGGCTTTTCTCTTCCGCTGAAATCGCCAGCCGATTGATCGCATCTCCCGCCGTACCGATCACAGTCGATTCGGTAAAAGCTCCCGCCAGCAAGCCGGCTGTCGTACCGATGTCGTAGCCAAGGAGCTTGGCCGCGAAGAAAGCCGTCGCAAGACAGGTTGTGCAGAGGACTAACGTGAGCGCCATCTGAGGCAGTGCGTCGCCCTTGAGGCCGCGAAAAAATTGCGGTCCGACTTTGTAGCCGGTCGTAAAGAGAAAGAGATCAAAAAAGACGGTCTTTACCAGTGATGGAACTTTGATATCGAGCTGTCCGACCAATACACCGGCGAAAAGAGTGCCAACGACAGTTCCCAAGCTGAAGCTGCCGATCTTAACGCGGCCGAGCGAAAAACCGATGGCGAGTGTGAGAAAGATGGCCAGTTCCGGATTTTGCTGCAACGCTTTAACAAGCGGATCCATGGTTGCTGCCTCCGCATGGTCGTGTATCTTTGCAAATCAAACTCGTCTCATCGGTGAGTTGCGCAAGGAGAGTTGCAACCGAATCGATATTTCTCCGATCGGCGCCCTTCTCAGGGTTTGTGCTCTTTGAGTTTTATAGTGATGCCATCACGGCCAAGAATGAACTTGCGGCCTTCAACCGTCGACACCAGGTTTACAACCACACCATTGAGATTCTTCATTATGGCTCGACTGCCGCCAGCCAGATCTGAAGTATCCGCTTCATCCTTGTGGTACGTGCCGCTAAAGACTGCCAGAC
The DNA here is from genome assembly GCA_963745835.1 of uncultured delta proteobacterium. GTDB lineage: Bacteria > Desulfobacterota > Binatia > UBA9968 > UBA9968 > WHTF01. The sequence continues at coordinate 402,842 of CAVUZH010000018.1, read as the reverse complement.
TTTTCAAATTGAAAACCTCACCGGAGAGCTCTGCAGCTGTAATCTTGTCATCGACATCTCGAAAAAGCCCTTTCGCCTCGAATGTGAAAGGATAATCCTGATCTTTATAGGTCAACACGCCTTCGCCCCATGAGAGCCCGACCCCCGGCGCGACCGATCTGGCAGTTATCTTTAGTGTGCCATCCGGCACCTGCGCAGGAGCAGATGAAACATTTAAGAGCAGCAAAAGACTCGCCACGAATAAGGACCCGATTACCGTGCGATCCACTGTTTTCTCCCAGCCCGAAAAGTCACGAGCATAGCTTCCGCACAAGCCACATAAAAACTTTCGCAGCCACGTTGTGCGACACTTCGAGTGACGCCACGCCACAATACACGAGATGCTTCTAGCGAACTTTGAAGAGGGTTTATATTGGACCTTGGTCCAATAAGAGCCAACGTTGCAATGAGATCGGTCTTCTTGACCGTGGCGAGGATCATGAAGGGGGCCGAGATCCAAGATCCGAATTGCTCGAGTAGGAGTGTCTTCATGTTACCGGGCCTGCTGCGCTTTGAGTTGGTTCAGCTCCCGTTCTTGCCTGTCGATTTCAGCTTGCTGCGCCGCTATACGCCGTTGCAGTTCTTCGTCCTGCTTCTGCCGGGATTGCATCTGGTCACCGATCACGGCTCCGCCGAGTAGTCCCACGGCCGCGCCAATTCCCGCGCCGGCGCCCGCATTGCCAGTAGCGCTACCGATGATCGCACCCAGACCGGCGCCTCCGACAGTGCCGATGGCAGCGCCCTTTTCGCGAGTCGTCAGCGGCTCGGAGCAACCGGAAAAAAACATGATTAATAAGATCGCGCCGATGGGCGTGGCAGTTTTCTTCATCTCTCGCTCCTTACCGTTCGATAAATCTTCGTCAACTCAGAATCCTGAGACCCGAAAATCTGACACTCATTTTCCGCTATCCACCTTGACTCGTTGGGGATGTAGCGATTGCACGAGGGTTATCACAGCCTCGGCGAAATATTGCTTGCTGTTTGCCCGGCAACTCTTCTCCAACCGGGCTTTTAGATCATCCATATTGGAGTTTCCCACGACATCATAAGTATCGCTGACGTAGAGATTGTGGGCGGTGAGAAATCCAGCGATCCAGTGCTCGACGATCTTATCGACGATCTCGTACAGCTCCTCCTGTGTGTAACGCTCGTGTTTTCGCGCCAGGGTCTCGAGCTTTTTCTCTCTGAACTTGACGTAGTCCTCGCAGCTTCGTTGCCCTAACCCATAGGCGAAGTAACGGTTGCTGCTGTCGATCGCGTAAAGCTGCGGAGCCGGAACGGCGAGCATCACGGCAAGTACCAACACGACGCGTGCTGATCTAAAGAGATAGTTATTCATTTCTATTCACCTCCATTAAAGCTGCCGAACTGAGCATCATCACTAATCCGCGCTGGAATACCGATTTTGCTTGAGAAGGATTTGTAGCGGGAGTTAAATGGCCGCCTGTTGGACCTTGGTCCAATTAAGAGGGGCAGGTACTTCGAGTATTCGTGAAGCGTTCGAGGCCTGAAAAAGCTCGAAAGGTGCTTAACGGAGCAACTCCGAGAGTCGCTCCGTTAACCTCGTTTATCACCGGCCCATGCGCCTGTCGTAGGCGCGCGATATCCTATCGGCGAGTCCCGGGTCAGCTCCCTTCGGACCGCGTGCGCTCATCTCGACGCGCACGCTGCCATCGGCCTGAGTCTGCATGTTGATTGTTACCTCTTGCTGGTCTCGAGAACCTCTGATCACTCCGCTTCCTCGGTCTGCAGAGGTCACCCGCACACCTTCATCTTGCGTTGCGCCTAGTGCTGCGTTCCAGGCACGATCAAACGGGCTAGGCGGCGGAGCCGGCGGCGGCTCGTAAACAACGCACCCTGCGAGCACCCAGCCGCTGACCATGATCACCGCAAGCGACGCGCCGACTCGCTGGAACCATCCGCAGACCGAGTGAAATTGTATAGCTCGCTGCGCTTTCAATAAACCGCATACAAGCAACGGTTTGCGTCTGAAGCTTTGCCCAGTCTGTTTCTTCGATCCGATCGACTGCGTTGACAATCTTGCACCCTTTCGCCGGGATTCTTCCCGGATATTTGCACTGGTAAGACTCTCGGGTAGTAACACTGACCCACGGCACCTGGCTTTTATTTCCCGTCACTCCTTAACTTCGCTCCATGTTGGATCGACATTGTATTCTTTCATGCTCTTGCCGGTTGCGACGGTGTTTTTACCCAGGTTCTTCTGAAAGACATTGCCATCGTGGTTGACGACGAAGGTCATCACACCGGAGTTCCCGTACTCCGCCGGATAGGCAACCACGGCAAAGCCGCCAATCATTTTGCCTTTCACAAGATAGCTGTAAGCGCCGCCGGGCGCGTTCTTACCCTGCGTTGTTAAGATTCTGTAATAGTAGCCGTGATAGGGAGGCGCCGTGGTTGACGCCTGTCCTTTATAGCCCTCGCTTCGCGCCCGCGCCATGATTGGTCCCAGAGGACTCTGTCGTTCCCCGGGCTTCGCCTCCCAGTACAAGCCATTTTTTTTGCCGGGGTCGCTTACGAATTTCTGCGCATACTCCAAAAGGCCATCGCGGTCGCGGTCTTCCATCGCGTACTCGCGCTGGGCATCGACAACCGCCAGCAATGTTTTGATCGTGTACAGCTCGTTCTCGCCGATCCTCCGGTTTAGAATCTCCTCCTTGCCTTCCTCGGTATCGAAAATCCAGGCGTTACCTCTTTTCACGAGGGGGATCGGTAAGGGCCAATCCTGCTTGCCCACGAGCAAAATCGTGTGTTGCCCTTCGCTGACGAGCCGGTGACTTTCGGCATAGGCATCAAGAAACTCCTCGCGCCTATGTTTGTCGGCAACGGGATCGGCCGAAAACAATAGTCCTTTCGCTTGAGCGCCAAAAATCGCCAGCATCTCCTTCTCGTTGTTATTTCGCGCCGCCGTCACCGCGGCTTCGACAGCCTCTTCGGCCGAGGAGAAACTCTTTTGCTGGGCGAGCGCCACAAAGGACGTTGCGGCGCATACGAACGTCAGGATCACCGCAGTGTAAAGTGTCAGACGAACGCGCTGTCGGATCGATTTCTTCTTATTTGCGCGCAACTTCGAAAATTCCATCTTTTCCCCCATCTGAAAATGAGCGCAAGCATCGCAGCTTCCTAAGGCCGACGCTAACACCGGAACACCGGTATTTCATTTAATTCATCCTTCCACGTTCCATCCTTCCAGTGTTCCATTTTTCCAACCCGAAACCTGACAGCCCGGCCACGGAAATAATCTATCTTCGTCGTCCCCCGCCGCCTCCACCTCTCGCGCCGCCGCCCCCACCGCCCTTGCCCCACCGCCGCCAGAGCTTCCGCGGCTGGCGCTGCCGCGCTCGCTGGCGCTACGCGCTGCGCTACCACCGCGATCGACGCCTTCAAAGGCGCCGGCCCCGCTTCCGGCGCCGCCTCTACTGGCCCCACCACTGCTGGCGACTTGACTCGGGCCACTTCGATCACCCGGCCCTCCACGATCGCCGGCGCCACCGCGATCTCCGGCACCTCCGCGATCGCCAACTCCTCCTTGACCGCCCGCTCCGCCGCGATCTCCAACCCCACCTCGGTCTCCAACCCCGCCGCGATCTCCGCCTCCATCGCGGGCAAGGTCTTGTCTCCCCTGGTCCGACCGTCCGCGAAACTCCTCCCTTGACTTGACCGCATCATTGCTACTTGCTCTGTTGTATTTTTCTGCCGTTCCCTGGTCCCTATAGGAAACGCCTTTGCGATTTTCCGGATTGTGCTGCCATTTTCCCTGTCCTGCTTGATTAGCCTGTCCCCTTTCCTGGAGCTTCTGCTTGGCTTGGTCTCGGTTGATATTGTTATTAATAGTCGTGTTGCGGTTGACGTCGACATCGACATCGCCCCCGTTCCAGTTGCAGCCACCCCAGGCGTAGCCCCACGCCGCGCCCATGGCCACGCCCGCTGCAAAGGAAAACGCAGCGGTCGTAGCTACGTATCCGGGCGGATAGTAGGAATACGGCGGATAAGCCGGGTAGGGCCACGCGCCATACACGACCGTAGGGTTATATGTCGGTACGTAAACGACTTGAGGACTAGCCGGTTCGATCTTTATAATCTTCTCTTCGACGATTACGGTTTGTTCTTTGGTCGTCTGGAGATTCCCGGACGCCTGTGCTTTGGCGCGCAGGCTCTGGATCGTATCCAAGACCTTTTTTTGATCCTGCAAAAAGGCATCCCCCATTTTTTGCGTCCAGTCGAGCTTGTCGCTCATCATTGTGAGCACCTGAGGAAAGTTCACCAGCGACTTTACACTCGCATCCCAGTCTTGCGCTTCAAGTGCCTTGGTTAACGCGTCGCCCTTAAGGCTGCTGTTTTGTTTTGTCCAGCGGTCGGCGATCGCGACCTCCAGCGGATAGGTCGATGCCATCAAGATTTGCGAAACCAGTGGATCCGGATACAGCGCGATCGGCGCCAAAACCTGCTCCAATTCTTCCGGCCTGAAGACTGCTCCAGCCTGCGGCTCCTGGCCCAGAGAACCCGACGGGACCGTGAGAAGCGCGACCATAAGCCAGGCCAACAGCCGTGTACCAACTTTCGCCTTCATCGTGAACCTTCTTCTTCCGCCGTGGTTATAGACGCAACCCATCCAACGGACTGATCAGGAGGATTTTCGTATCTCCGCTTCATGGCTTTCTAAGTCTTACATCCGTTTCGATGGCCGGGTTTCTTCATCTTGATTTAACCCGCGCGGGCCCCAGGTTATCGAGTTCCGGCTTCATTGGTCCCACTGGGCAAAACGACTATGTTGACACCGCACCGTATTCACCGCGCCCGTCCTCCACGCACCACCAAACCCAGCTTGGGCAGCCGGTTTCCGGAACAATCGTTCAGGCCCTTGAACGTAAACCTTATCCGCCCCCAGCAAGCTCGTAATTCGATAAAAAATGTTGTTCCAGTATTCGGGTTTCCTGTTTTCGAGACGTCCGGATCGATTTGATGCTGCCGGATCACTTGCTTTTCAGGGCTTCACGCAACGTCTCTATGAGCAATTCATCGCCGATGGGCTTACGCAAGAAGGCCACCGCCCCGGCGGCCAGTGCCTTCTCACGGACTCCGACCTGGTCGTGCGCCGTGATAAAAATCAATGGGATCGTGCTGCCGGCCGTGGTGAGCCGATCCTGCACGTCAAAGCCGTTCATTCCCGGCATTTGCACATCGACAACCAAACAGTCGGGCTGAAATGAAGGCGTCGCATCAAGTGAATCGAGAAGTTCTTGCCCCGAGCTGAAGGTTTCTGCGTCCATAGTCAACGACCGCAGCAGCCGTCTCAGCGCGCGGCAAACAGATTCATCATCATCTACGATAGCGATCAGGGGCTTGGATTCTGTCAAGGCATTGACCTGTCCGCAGTTGTCGCCAGCATTAATAAAATACATCGTGTAATCGTGCTGAAAACCGACTCTAGCGACGGCAGGAAAGCGTGTATATTGGACTTTGGTCCAATGGCGGGGGAGAAGGGGGGAAGGGGAGGTTTTGTCGCGCTGTGTGTCTACTGTTTACTGATGATCGTTCACTGATGGCTGCTTGCCGCCTCCTCCCACGGGTAGGGTGAAGTAAAAGGTTGCACCCGCACCGTTGTTGTTCTCCGCCCAGAGACGTCCGCCGTGGGCTTCGACAATCGATCGACAGATCGACAGCCCGATACCGAGGCCATCTTTTTTGCTCGTGTAAAAGGGTTGAAAAATTTTGTCCAGATTGTCGCCGCTCAGACCAGTTCCGCAGTCCGTCACAGCTACCTTGATTGACTCGAGGCCATGAGCCCCCGCCTGCAATTTGACCTTGCGCTCGCTCGCCGGACATTGCTTCATCGCATCAAACGCATTCAACATGATATTGAGCACGACCTGCTGCAGCTGCACTCGATCGCCCCGCACCGGCGGCAGGTTGTCTTCAAGTTCGAGTGAGATTCGAACGTTTTGGAGAATCGCATCGCTGTGCACCAAGGCCATGACATCGCGAACGAGGCTCGCGATATCCAGCGTTGCGAACTCGAGTTCTTCCTTCTTTACCAGCGCCCGCATACGGCGGATAACCTCGCCGGCACGGCTATTATCACTGACAATGTCCTGGAGAATCTCGCGCACCTCTTCCAGGTCGGCCGGTTTGCTCGACATAAAACGGAGAGCGGCTTGGGCGTTACTGAGAATCGCGGTGAGCGGCTGGTTCAACTCGTGGGCAAGCGATGCCGCAAGCTCGCCCATCATTGAGACGCGCGCTACGTGAGCCAGCTCCGCACGCTGTTCCTGCAGTTCTAATTCGGTTTCTTTGCGCCGGGTTATATCGGTGGATGCGCCCAGGACTTGCTTCGCCGAACCGTCGCTTTGAATGATCGGGCGCTTCACTGTTTGGAGCCAGCGCACTCTCCCTCGGGAATCCGTGATTTGCTCTTCCGCTATGAAGCGCTCCTGCAATGTGTCGATCACCTCTAGATCCTTCGCGCTTGAAGGACTCGACTTGCTCGGCATTGCGATTGAAATCCGCGTCGGTTTTACCGATCAAGTTTTCAACTGTGGTGCCGTAGGCATCGGCCACCGCTCGATTCGCCAGTGTGAATCGCCCTTCACGGTCTTTAGCAAAGATAAAGTTCGGCTCGATGTCGATGACCTGGCGGAGAAATGACCGCTCCTCTTCCAGTGCTTCCTCCGCGCGCTTGCGCTCGGTGATATCCAATGGACACCGAGTCCTCCGCCCATCCCGTCGCCGCCGGCTCGATCAGTTGTCATGCGGCCCTTCGCTAACACCCACCGTTCATCACCGTTCGGCGAAGGACAGTGCGAAACTCTCCTTGAAATGGCAGCCCGGCCGCTTGTGCGCACGCTCGACCTCAGAGATCATACGGGCTCGATCATCGGGATGCACACGCGACACGCATGTCATCGAACCGGAGTGCATCATGCGCGCCGAAGCCATACAGAGACCGGCATGGTGCATTGGCCCAGAAACTTACCATCGGTCAAATTACGCGACCACAGTCCCAACTTCGCCGGCACTGGCAGCAAGTTCCATCAATTGCTGACTCTCTCGCAGCTCCGCTTCGCACCCGGCGCCGGCGCGAGGCTGCAGCAGCAATTCGGCGATCATCGCCGCCTGCAGCACAAGAATGATGATAGCGCAGCGATAATGTACCAATGATATTGTTCCCACATGACTGCGGTTTGAACTCGTACGACGCTGCCCGGCAGGCAGACGGTTTTCACTGATGCCCCAGCGTTTGAGCGCGCGCCAATCGAACATCGGCACACTCTCTGTGCGGATTTCGAACGGCAAAGACGCTGGCGACTTGCTGGTTAAAATGAGGCGCGCCAGCTCGCCCGCCCGTTTGCCGAAAGCCTCGAGACTCGCCACCGATCCACCCACGGCGCCTGTGCCTAAAGTCGTCTCCGTCATGACATACACGGGAACGTTGGCCCACTGAGCAATCGACCGGCCCATCTCCGCGGAAATAACCGGCCGACCTGAGCCGTCACGAAACATCCTGGCAAAGAGAATGGCAGTTTGTGCTGGCAAAACTGCTACGGCCTGACGCAATTCAGCCAATGGGCGATTGTCCCAGAAATCGAACTCGATCCGCCCCTCAAACGAGCGCGCAGCCTCTTTCACACGGTCAAGGACGTGACGGTCGACCTCCGCCGTGCCAGCAATGACGACGATGCGGCGGGTCTCGGGTTGTAGACGGACGATGAGATCCAGGGTCGCGCGGGGATCGACCCGTTGCGCTACGCCACTGACAAGCGGACCAAACTGATCCCTGCCAACTTCTTCTTCTGTGAACCCCGCAACGACCACAGGCGTTCCTGGAAATCGTTGCTGCAACAACTTCCCGGCAATCCCCAAGTTGCCGACGTACACTAATATGATCAGGTCGGGAGGCTGCTCGGCGTATTTTTCTGTTAGATAGTCGCTAAAAATTCGCCCAAACCGTTCCGTGGGAAATCGACCGATATCGAGATTCTCCGCATAGGTTTCGATAGGCGTCGGGACTTTCGCCAACGCTTGGGTCAATTGCTGGTCCACGAGCATGAAACCCGGCGCCAGCCGGCTTCCGGTGGAAATGATCAAGACTCTCTTGGGCCGGTCGCTATCCGCGCCGCTCGCCAGGGTTGCGGCCGCGAAAATAAGCAGCGCGCACAGCGCCGGTACAACCAATAAATTTGATCGCCGTGTTTTTGTTCCTTGGAACGCGACGCGAACAGTGGTGCTCATTCGAAGCTATACTGATACCAAACGGCCACAGAATGCATACCCGCGGTTAGGAGCGGACAAAATGGTATCCGTCTACTTCGCACTTCGCAAGATGGGGTTTTTGTCAATCTTGAGAGTCTTTCACTTTTCTCAGATTGGCGAACCTTCGGCGAGTATGAGATGGAGTTTGCCACGGAGTATGTCATGAGCTAACAGGCTGTTGAAAAACCCTGATCCCAGGCTGTTCAAAAAGGTCCAGATGCGAGGCGCGCGAGAAATCAACGAGCGGAGGCGTATTTACTGATACGTTGGAGCGAGGCGATCGAAGCGCAACGAAGCAGATGGGCCTTTTTCAACAGCCTGCTAACACTCGCCCACAGAGAATCAAAATGGAGTACGTCCTTCAAGCCGCTAATTCTCGGCCGAGTCGGTCATTCCCACATGCCTCTAGCGGGAATCCAGGGGGAATTCGGATTGGACCCCCGATTTAAAACATTCCCGGGTGACGATCTTGGGGAGTCGCATGTCTTCACCTCAGCCCGCGTTTTTCGAAGGAGTATCACCGCCCTAGCTACGGTTTTCGGTCATACATTGCAACTGCCAGCTTTATTGATCGTTCGTTTCATCACGTTATCTAACTACCGGGATTACTTCGCAGCCGGAACCGCGAGTACTGGACATTGGGCGCCGCGCAGGACTTGTTCTGTTGTGCTTCCGCGCAGCGCATCGACAAAGTCCCGATGTCCCTGTGTCGCGAGTACCATGAGATCGGGATGCCACGCACGCTCGGTCGTTAGGATTTCGTCTACAACATGACCGTGTCTGACCGCGATCTCAAATAACCATCCGGACCCAGGGGGCAGATGAACCTGGGGTGCGGCTCTGCGGGAGCGCGATCCCACATGAATCAATAAAAATTTTCCCACGAGACAATCAAGCCCTCGGACCAGAAGCAAAGCCTTGTCAAGAGCCACTTGGGGATCGGGATCGTGATCTACAGGGATAAGAATTTTTTTCAGTGCAAGCGAACCGTCTTTGAGCGAAACAAAGCCTCTGCCTTTGCGCGGAACAAAAAGCGTCATCGCTCCTGACCGGCGTGCGAGCGGTTCTGCAACTGCTTTGTGCAACCAGCGTTCAATGCCTGCCCTCTGGTGGGTAGCCAGAACGATTAAATCCGGTGGAAATTTGGCAAAATGCCGCAGCATGGTTTCGACCGGATCGGTGCTAGAGGCTAGAATCTTTCGTATTCGGACCCCTGCCTTAGCGACCTCTGACGGCCGAACACCCTCAGGCAAGATACCCCATCGAGTCAGGGTAGCTCGCACAGCTGGGAAATCGAGCCCATAGCGCTTCTCCGGGCCAACGCGTGGCTCCACATGCATGATGTCGAGCTTCGCCTTTGACTGCATTGCGATTTTTAGCGCATGACCAAAGGCAACTTCGCTAGTCGAAGAAAAATCCGACGGGTGGAAAATGACAAAATTTCGATTCAGTTGTTTCTCAATCGTAGACGTTAGGCTCACCATAACATTCTCCAGCTTTATGTGTCCTGCAATCAGTTCCGCACGTTGTACTTTAGTTCGGGAGCCTTGGCCCAGAGCGCGGAATTGACAAGACTGGAACCTATTTCAACTCTAGATGCTCACGAAGAATCCGCCGCTGTTCAGAACGCGATCTCTGAATAACGAGAGTGAACTCTTCATCGCAATCGCGCTGGCTTTGGCAGCCCTTCCCTGATGCGCTGCGAAAACGCCGGGTCTTTGTCGGCGGCGTGAGCGCGCGCGTTGACGTGCGACAGCTTTTCTAACTCTGGGAAGGTTTTCGTCGTGTCGAGCCGGCCCAGCTCGTAAAGATAGTCGGGAACGTAGCCGCTGAGCAGGATCTTCCAGGACATGGGTGGCGATTCCGGGTTGATCCGCGCGTGCATGAGAATGCTGGTCGTGCAGTTGGTCGTCAACGTATTGTAGTAGGTCGGATTGTGGTGCAAATCGTTAATCGCCTTTACGTAATCGAGAAAGAACCGTCGCATGTTTTCAAGGTTGCCGTTGACGCCGTAAACATACACGTCCTCTTGCGGCTGGCGATAAGTCGTGCGCACGCCAATCACGTCGCGTTCATCGGCAACCACATAGTACAGCTCGTACTGTCGAAAAAAACCGGCGAGGGTCGAATAACTCTCGCCTTTCTCTTTGCGCGTCTCGATGGACACGGCGAGGTAGTCCTTACCTTCAAATCCGAAGCTGACCATGATGTGCGCAATTGCCTTACCTGCCCAGTAAACCGCGATGATATTCGCTGAGTCGAGTTTGCGAAGATCGTACGTTCGCGTTTCCCAACGCGGCGTAAAATCGGTCTCGCTGCGATAGTCGAAATTTCGCACGCCGTGAATCGTAACGAGATCACCGTTGATGTTAGCATAAGGCGTCACGGCCACGTCCGGCTGCCAGTCGCGATCATTCGACGCGGGGATCCGCAAGAACAAAACAACCAGAATCGCGAAGACAAATATGGCCATGGCGGCGGTTCTTCCGCGGCGGGGCAGAAAGAGAAAAAGCAGAATCGTCAGCAGCGCGTACACGCCCGCTCCGATTGCTCGCCATTCATTAGGCAAAAGCGGTGAGAAATATAACGCGCCGATGCCCCATAAAGTTATCGCGCCAATCACTACGCCAACGAATAACCTTAATGCGATTCTCATCGTGATGGTCCAACTCTTGGGGATTGCGTACGCTGGGCAAACAGCTTGTCAGCCCGAGTTGAACAGCCGCAGCTTGCCGGCGGTTCCCTCGGCAGTAAACTTGTAGAAATGCCAATGGGTCACGCAACGGTTCATAAACTGCGCAAAGCCAACAATATCGGCTCGCGTCCGAAGACTTCGCTGGAAAAAATTTTTCAGGTAGACAGCCCCGATCGTCATCAAGCTGCCATCTCTAAACAGAGCTAGCGCCAAACTCCGAAGCAGCAGCAGGCCATATACGAGCGTCGGCAGCGCCTTGCCTTCATTGGCCCGCTCACTGATCTCCGCACGCCGCTGCTTGAAACCAGGGTAATCATTAATTTTGAAATACCGGTCAAAGAAGGCTTGAGGATCGTATAACCGTTTGAGTAGTTCCCAATATCCTTGCTGCAGCTCAGACGGGGTCATCTGCTTCGGCACGATGTTACAGTTGAGGTCGTCCAACCTAAGACGACCGTCCTGTTTCAGCCGTTCATAAAGGGGAGTCTTCGGCACCGCTGTGAGCATTCCAACCATGGCTAGAAGAATGCCGTTGTCCTGAATGAACCGATACTGATCCGCGAAGATCGTCTTGTCGTCGTTGTCAAAGCCAACGATAAACCCCGCGTTAACCTCCAACCCCGCGTTGCGGATCCTGGCGAGCTTTGCTTCGAGGGAGTCGCCCACGGATGTTCTGAAATTTCTTGGTCTCCTTGAGGGACGCCGCCCTGGGAGTCTCGATCCCGATAAATACCGAGCGAAAATTGGCCTGGTACAGAAGTTCCAGCAGCTCGGCATCGTCCGCCAGGTTGATGCTCGCTTCGGTGGTCAGACGCAACGGATAGCCATGTTTCTTTTGCCAAGGGACGATCAGTCGAAGCAGCTCTTTGGCGGCTTTCTTATTGCCGATGAAATTGTCGTCGACAATAAAGCAGGAGAAAAAACCGACCCGGCGCATCTCGTCCAGTTCTTCCAAAACTTGCTGTGGATTTTTGGTTCTGGGGCGGCGCCCAAACGTAACGATGATGTCGCAAAATTCACACTGAAACGGACAGCCGCGCGAAAACTGAAGCGCGCCTGAAGCGTAACGCTCGACCTTGAGCAGATCGAAGCGCGGCTTGGCGACACGGGTCATGTCGGTTGGATGCTGTTGTTTGTACATCGCATCGTACGGCTTTCCTGCAGCGACGCAACGGACAAATTCGGGCCAAGTCTCATCGGCCTCGCCGGAGAAAAGAACGTTGCACCAGCCGTCGAAAAAGAGTTCATCCACCGATGCGTAGGCCCCGCCAACGACGGTGAGAACGTTCATGGGCCGTAGCTTTTCGAGAATCTGCCGCATCCGTTCCTTTTGCACGTTCATACCGGTCACGCCGACAATGTCGAAATTCCCAAGCTCCTGCCACCGAATCTCTTCGACATTTTCGTCAAGCAACCGCACATCGTGATCCGGAATCAGCCCGGCGAGATAGGGCAGCGCTCCGGTGATCATCGAAGATTTTTTTTTGCCGGGGTAAAGCGGTAACGCATATTCAAATCCCCAATAGGACGGTTCAAACTTGGGATTGATGAGACAGATTCTTAGTCGTTTTGCCATTTCGATCACCCCCTTCGTCCCCATGGGCGATGATATTGTCGATAATCGAAATTTCTTACGCTACAGCGGCGATTGATAAATCGCCCAGGCCGCCCAAGCCGTCATCCCGGCTATGATGATCCCAAGCAAGATGCGAACGAGAAGCTTAGTCATCGTCTTGATCACACTTTTTTCCCCTTCTTCTCTGCGCAATCGCAGTGCTCAGAGCGCATCGCGCGCTCCTCTATTGTAGGACAAAGCGCGCGTTTGTCGACTGAATCGGGCGATTGTTGGCGAACCCGATCGCCTTGGAAAACTGCTGGATCTGCGCGTTGGACGCCGTAACTGGCTTCTTTATGACGAACCAGCGTACGCCTTCACTGCACGGCGGCGTAGTGAGCGATCCGTTGAAGCGATAATAATCGCGTTCCTTGGGTAGCAGTTGGGACACACTCAGCCCAGTTGGAAGCTCGCTCTTCTCGCCGACTTTGTTCGGCATTTTCTCCCAGAGTTTTCCGAGCAGTGTGTTCGCAGCGCCTTCCTGAAACATCACTGCTACCACGGCGAGATTGCCGTCCTTGTCGGCGTGGACTAGGTGGCTTTCCAGCGGAAACTGCTTACCATTGATCTTGTTTTCACTCGGCGAATGAAAATGGAACTGCTTGAGTTCAAATGAAATGCCGTCCACGGAAAGGATGCTTCCTGAAGTGTAGTTGATCTGCACCGTGTGCCCATTATTGACGATATCAGCGGCATTGGCTTTATAATCGAGCTTGAGCGGCTTCATATCGGCTTGAACAAATCCCTTGAGATCGATCGGCGATTGATTCCTGCCGCTCGTACATGCTGCAAATTTCACGTCGAGCTTGCCCCAGTTCTGCGGGCCCGCTTCGCCCTCGTACCCCCAGTGTTGCGCCAGGATCGTGCCTGTAGGCCCAGTGGCCAATACCGTGATCATAGCGACTGCCAATCTTAAAATCGTCATTGCGCTATCCTCCTTAATTCTCCGCATTGGGTTTGGGATAGGAAAGTATTTTGGCTACCCGTGCCTCGTTACTCTGCCCTCCGCCTCTTCAGAACACCATTTTCAGTCTCAGTCCAAGGACCGTCGCGGTACCGATGCTTTTCCGGCTGGCGATGAAAGGTACTCCCAAGGGGCCGGGACCGGTGCCGATGGTGACCTTTTCCTTCTGCGCGCCTCGGACAACTTGAATGTCAGGCGTGAATTGTAGCCACGGGGTTATGGCGAAATTGTAAAACGCCTCGAACCCGTACTCGTCGCGCAGCAATTTGATACTCTGAAACAAACCTTCCAATGTCGGGCTATTGACATCGATGTAGTAAAAACCAAAACCGTACTGGTCGCTTACGCGGTTGGGAATCACCCCTTTGCCGCCGATCCCCAAGCTGTAGAAAAAATGCATGAAGTTGGGATTGCCGTCCGACGCGCCGAAGCGGCCAAAAACTCCGATGCCTTCTCCGGACCCTTTCTTAGGCTCATAGACGTACTGATCGAAGTTATAGTAGACGTTCCACGAGCCTTTCTTACCCTCGAGAGCTCCGTTCTCGAAGATGAAGCGCGCGTTTTGATCGAGCGACGAAAATTTCCTGTTCGAGAAGATCGCGCCGAAAAGCTGATGTCCGGTCAGACCGAAAAAGTCCGTCCTCACTTGCCCCTCACCGGCAAAAGTCAAATTATCGTCGTCCAGATCATCGAAGCCGCTGGTGCTGGCTTTGCCGGTCGATGACATTAAATAAAAACTCAATATCGAGTGCTTAGGATCTTTCGTCGGCCACGCGATCACGCCGATTCCCAAGGTGGAATAGGGCACGGTCAAAGCGGTAACCGGATTTACGTTGAATGCCATATTCATGAACTGAGTGTCGCCTTTGCCATGAGCAAACTCGTTCATATCTCCAGAGGTGGAGGTGATGGTGGCGTACTTGCCGATCGTCAAACCGAAGTAGGGTGAAACGTTTTGAGTAAAATTGATCGCAGGTAGGTTGAAGTTGTCGCCCGCGGTTGTCGGATATATCTGGCTGTTGTTGACGTACATCAGCGCGCCGGTTCTGCCGTTGATCGACTTTCGTAAATTATCTGCCGGGATGAAATTGCCTTCGGCTTCGAGGTTAAAAAAACCGCCGGGCCACAGGCCGAGTTTCTGCGTGTCCAGATTGAGGATGATATCGCCGCGCCCGCCGCTATACTGCCAACCGGTGTCTTTGCCGCCGTGAACGATCCCTTGCGCGGACTGAGTCAGGCTTATGTCAAGGGTCACCCCTCGCGCCGCTAACTCGTTGCGCAGTCCACCCCAGTCGCCGCTGAGGGTCGACCGGCTCCAGAAGTCGCCCGAGTAGTTGGGTGACGGCGCCGGTGACTCGTCCTTCTTGGTATCGGCAGCCGTGACATCGGCAGCATCCCTCGTGGTGGTTTTCTGTGCCACGCCTTTGAAAGGCATGACCAGCACACAAACAAGGCTGGTCGTGAGTAGCGTGGCTTTAAGCTTCAGAATTTTTTTGATTCCGCCGCTTTGTGTCTCTCCACTTTGTTCCACGTCGAGCGCTCAACTCAGATGCTTTTTAGAAGATACAGGCGCTTTCCGATAGCAGAAATACAGAGGAAACGGAGTTCCGTTTTCAAATCCGTCTCTTATCTCGGGCTTGCTCCTGTGTAATCCTTTGCGTTTTGTCTTTATTTCTGAAACACAGATTCCTCGATTGCGGGTTAATCCTCCTTCGTGAACATGATTCCTCTACGGCAAAGTCACGACCATCTTCAGAATTTTGCAGTTTCCATCATTGCCTTATCCCGCAACGCCTAGCGGGTTGTATATTGGTCTTTGGTCCAATACACAGGGGAGCTCTTCTTTTGCTACAAGGAACTGGACCACGAAGTGATTCATGAGCTTACGCTCGCCTACAGAGAATGAAATGGAGTACGTCCTTCAAGCCGCTAATTCTTGGACGAGTCTGTCATTCCCGCATGCTTCTAGCGGGAATGTCCAGGCGGAATTCGGACTAGACCCCCGATTAAAACATTCGGGGGTGACGATCTTGGGGAGTCGCATCTCTTCACCTCAGCCGCAATTTTCGAAGGATAATGAGGGAAATACTTTCCGCGATATAGTTCTTCCTCTCGCAGAGTTCTTGATCGCATCGCCTTGATGTACCAAAGCCTTCCGCCAGAAGTAAGTTTATACGGCTTGGAATGGGACAGTGAACCTGGTCGAGGGGTTGGCTCAGAACATTGAGGCTGTAAAGGGGTGAAGACCGCCGCGACGGCGGCCAGGAGGGTTCGGATCTCGTTCGCAAGAACAGCACAGAGCAAACACTATGTACGAGGATGTCATTGACCTGCTCAAGGCACATGATTACTTTCGCGGCATCAGCGGTGCTGTACTCGGGGAAATTGCCAGCTTGGCGGACGTTACGAACTACGAACCTGCTGCGGTCATCCACCAGCTCAACGATCCGCTCACGGCAATCTGCTTCATACTCCGCGGTCGGCTAAAAGCCGTGCGCGTGGACTCGCGCGGCGATGAGCATCTCTTTCAGATATTCGAGCGCGGCGACCAGTACGGCATGATGTTCGGCGGCCTCGGCGAATCCATCCCCGTCAGAATTTTCGCGCTGGAGCCCTCGACGATCCTGAGCCTGGATTACGAAAAGGCGATGGAGCTGATGCTCCTGAACCCCGAACTACGCCGGCAGTGGTTACAGACCTACGCCCGCAGCCTGCGGCGGCGGTTCTTCGAGCCCGCTTCCGCGCGGGCGCCGAAGTTGCTCGCGATGCTCCACGAATCGCCGGCGACGCGAAACCTCGCTCAGCAGATCATCGGGCGCCTGCAAGGTTTGGGCGAAGCGGTCTCCGTTCTCAGCGACGCGGATTCCTGGCGGTCGATACCCAATGTAAGGTTCCGTTCGCTGTTGGACGGCAACCGGCTCATGAAGGTGGAGGAGATTCGCGGACAAATTGCTGAGTGGAACCAGGCCAGCCGTATCGTGCTCGATGTCACTGCTGCTCAGAACCTGAACTGGGACGTGCTCTTGAGGCCAGCCGATTGCGTCTTGGGGTTCATTCGGCCGCGTGAGATCAGCTCAGCCATAGAGCGGTTGCGCCCGTTGGACTTGGCGTCACAAGGCTGGCGCGACAAGATCGCGCTCGTATGGGTGCTGGAAGAGGGCAGCAGCGTGGCGCCCGTGGTGCCGGAATTCCAGGACTTCGCGAGCCGGGAATTCAAAATCTGCGAATCGCCGCTTCCGCATCCCTGGGGCAAGGTGCATTCCGTTGGCATGGAGCGCCTAGTCCATTTCCTGCGGGGCGTCAGGATCGGCGTCGCCCTGGGCGGCGGGGCTGCCCGCGGCATGGCGCACCTCGGTGTGCTCAACGCCCTCGATCAGAATGGCATCGTCGCCGATATGATCGCGGGCACGAGCGTCGGGGCCATGACCGGGGTCCTGTATTCCGCCGGTCTGGATTGCGACTATCTAACCAGCCGTTTCGGGGCCGATCTGAAACCCCCGTGGATCTTCCGTCATCTTCCCAACGGCGGCTACTGGTACCTCTTGTACAACTACCGCAGCGGCCAGTTCGATACCAAGCTGCGAAAGTACCTGCACGACTGGAAGTTGGAGCAACTGGCGGTGCCGTGTTTCACCGTTACCGCCGATCTGGTGAGTGGGCAAGCGGTAGTCAGAGACCGGGGAGACGCCGTGCAGGCGATTCTCGAAAGCATCAATTTGCCTATGCTCTCAGCCCCCATCTGCCGGAACGGACAGGCGCTGATCGATGGCGGGATAATAAATAATATTCCCGCGGATGTGCTTACGTCTCAGGGCTGTAACTTCGTGATTGCCGTGAGCGTTACAGCCAAGATCGCAAGGCAGTTTGGTGCCAACACGCCGGATACACCCACGCTACAGCATGCGAATTCCGTCAAGCCTGCAAACGTTGCTCCGCACCCTGGAAGTGCAGAATGTCAGCCTCAACGCGATCGGCGTCCAACCGGCGGAGGTGGTGATCGAGCCCGAAGTCGTCGATTTCGACCTGTCGGAGTTCATGCGCGCAAGGGAACTTTTTGCAGTTGGCGAACAGGCCGCGCTCGCTCAGATCCCGAAAATCCAACAATTGCTGGCCCGGCTCGATCCGGTGCTTATTTCGGCTCGGCCAGTGATGTCGCCAACAGTCTTCAAGACGGTTTCCGAATTGGAATCAGCATAGCAAAAGAGGCGCCCCGCCGATTCGCGGCCAACCCGCCGCGATGAGAAAAAGACTTGCCTGATTAAATGGAAGAATAAAAGGTGCAATCTTGGCGAGAATCCGGCAGGAGAGTCAGGCGAGCGTGAGAGTTTTTATTAACATTTTACTTGGGATCACGATGACCGCGATAACGCTGTGGGGAGTTGGCGCGTTGTATTTCTCGCCGCTGTTGCCGGCGCGGTGGCGCGCTTTTGCCGCCGCGAGCTACGGCACGGCAAGATTTTAGCCTTTGCACTGCTTCCCTCTCCGGGCAGAACGGCCGTTGCCGCGCTCGCTATCTTCGCAGTCTTGGTGATCTTGTTCCTCCGCATACCCGCGTCTAACAATCGCGACTGGCAGCCTGACGTGTCGGTTACGCCGCATGCAACCGTAAACGGTGATCTGGTGACGATCCGCGGCGTGAGGAACTTCGAATACCGGAGCGAAAGCGATTTTACGCCGCGCTGGGAGGATCGCACCTACGACCTGCGCAAGCTCGATTCCGTCGATATCATCGCCGTCTACTGGACAGGCAAAGCAGTCGCCCACATCATGGTCAGCTTCGGGTTCCAAGATCAGGACTACTTGGCGGTGTCTATCGAGACGCGCAAGGAAAAGGGCGAAAGTTATTCGACCCTCGCGGGTTTTTTTCGCCGATACGAGCTTTACTACGTCGTCGCCGACGAGCGTGACGTGATCCGGGTACGGACGACATATCGCCAGCCGCAGGAAGATGTTTACATCTATCGCACGCGCACGCCGCAGAGAAACATCCGGCGGAGCTTTCTCGATTACATTCAGGCGATGAACGACCTGTGCGAGCAGCCGCGCTTTTACAATACACTGACTACCAACTGCACGACGAGCATTCTCATGCACACGCGGATTAATCCCGACTCGCCGCCGATGTCATGGAAAGTTTTGCTGAGCGGCTATGTACCCGATTATCTCTACGAACTCGGCCGCATCGATACGGCGAAACCGTTTGCCGACTTGGAAAAGCTCTCCCGCGTGAACGAACGCGCGCACGCGGCCGACAAAGCTGCCTCCTTCTCGCAATGCCTCCGGCAAGGGCTGCCGAAGCCGGCGCCGCTGCCGTAAAGAACGCGACAGCAGATTAGCGACGAAAACGATGGGAAAAATTCCAGAGTACTGACGATCGATATGGAAGAGGTACCGCGTTCAATGTTTGCGGTGAGCATAGATTCCACGAATCCCCAGGTCGGATGCTATAGACCCGGATAGCTCAAGTAGCGCACCGCCCGGACCAGACATTTTCAATCCGCCGGGGCCCACGGCTCGCAATGGTGCTCCACGCATCTGCAGCAAACGCACACGGCCAAAGACGAAGCGCCAGGCCAACACCACTCAATTACAGAGAGCAAGATAAAAGCAGCGCTGCCATTCGCTTCTCGCTGCCAATAATCGGTGCCGGCTTGCCAGCCGACTCTGACATTCGCACAGGCCCTCCGGCGTTATGAGCTTCGGGCCTCTCCATGCCGACTTCAGCGTGCGGCGCGCGGCGCACCGGCGGCGCCGTCGACAACGATGTTGTCTTTATAAACGAGAATCTCGACGCGCCGGTTTTTGGCACGGCCCACTTCCGTCTGATTATCGGCGACTGGCGAGCGCTCGCCGTAGCCGACGGTAAGAATGCGCGACGGATCGATTTTTCTTTCCGTCATCAGGTAAGCGGCGATGTTCTCGGCCCGGCGCTTGGAAAGGTTGTAATTGAGGCTATCCGAGCCCGTGTTGTCGGTGTGACCGGCGACTACATAAAGCAGGCTGCTCCCGTCGGCCGACTCACCTTTCGCATCGCTCAGAAAACCGTCGATCTCTTTTTTCGCCTGGCCGCTGAAGTCGATCGAATTGCTCGCGAACTGGGCTCCGCCGGTAAAATTCAACACCATTTTTCTTTCCGGCTTGAGCCGCTGCAGGCTTTCGAGAGCACGGTCAGCTTTAACATTGGTCTGGCTCAGCTGGTTTTGCAGCTCGGTGATCTGCGTCGCCATTTTGCTCACCTGAGCTTCGACACCGGTCACCCGCCCGCCCACTTGATTGATGCTCGCCTCGTTGTCGGAGACGTGTTTGTTTACCGGGGAAAGCTGCTCCTTGACCCAATCCTGAGTCGCGATGCAGCCGGATGTGAACAACAGTGAAGAAATCGCCAACAGGCGAATCCCCCCCGAAAGAATCTTTGTCTGAATCATAAAGGTTTCCTCTCTCCTCTTTGTAGATTCCTGTGATAGACGGACTCCGGCGAATTCTCTCCGGTCCACGCCAATAATTGATAAACTGGCTGTTTACCGTACACCGTCAACCGATCTCCGCCTCGAGCCGGACACTCCTAAACGCTAGTCGGCGGCAATGCTCGCTGGATCAGTGGCCACGTGCGTTCGGGTTCTGCGGTCTATTGATCGAGATGCACGAGGGCAAGCAAAATGTAAGGCCTGCACATCTACACAATTAAAAGATCGCTCCCGAAACAGCGCGGCGACAGGTAAGCTGCTAAGAACGGTCGCATCAAAAGGAGCGAAGAGACCGAAACTGATGAAAACCACGGTGGGTCAACAACTCAGCATCACCAGCAACGGCAAGAAAACCGAATTCTCGACTGGCCAGGCGGACGATCGCAGCATAACCGGCATCGTCGGCGATACTTTAACGAACGGAGCCGCGATTCGACAGCCAAATTCCCAGTGAAGGGCGACGATCAGTGCGCCAGAACAAACCCGGGGAGTGAGGAGTCCCTCGCTCCCCGGGTTTGTTGTCAACTTTGCCTGGCGAGTATTTCTATTTTTCTTGCTCTAGCTCTTTTCAGGGATTCCCCACCGACAGCGCCACGGCTTGGGTAACCCGCAGCACGACTTGATCGCCCCTTTTAATCTCGTTAAACCTCTTTGCCTCCGGACCCACCTTATATGTCCGGACATTTCCGGCCGGCCCCTTCAATGCGATGGTCCGATTAGTCGTGTCGATGGATTCGACATTGCCGCTCACTTCGATTGTCTTGGTGATGACACCTCCCGGCTTTTCACCCTTCGGAGCCAGTTCCACGTTTTGCGATTCGGTCAGGCTCGGGGGCTCGTTTGCCTTTCTTACGAAAAGCGCTACTTCTTCGGTGTACGTCAAATTGACTTTATCGCCGACCTTCAGCTGATCGAGATTTCTCGCGTTCGTGGCATCGATCACAACCGTTCTGCCACCCGACCCCTCGACCGTCACCATCTTTTTTTCTCGATCGATCGCTTTCACGATGCCGCTCAATTTAACGACTTCGACACTCGTAGCGCCCGGCTTCGAAGCGGTTTCTTGAGCGCAACTGATCCCGCCGACCAGCATCATTGCCACCAATACGGCTAAAATATTGTTGTTCATCTGTCTCCTCCTCTTAAAATAGTTCTATCAGGTCAAACTCAACAATATGCCTGCAGCTCGCCTACCGAAATGGATACCGAGGGCCATCAACGCTTATCCGTTCAATTCACCCTCGACCGTGACCCTGTCTAGCACCGCGGCGCCGCCGCTGTATATTGGACTTTAGTCCAATAAAGGGATGGAGTTACGAAAGACCGAAACCTGCAATATTGGAGTAATGGAAGATAGCTTCCCCGAAATCCGAAACCTGAAACTCCTTTGTAAAGTCTTCGCCAGGTCACTCGCCACTAGCCCTGTCACTCTCACCGTTTCGCCCATCGTTAGCCGGCGCATCGCCCGGTTTAGCCGGCGCCTGGTACCATTGATCCTTGGGAACCACCTTTGGCGTTTCCGGATCGCCTTCGTAAGCCGGGGTCATGATCTGCACGCCGTGCTCGTTAAAAACATCCAGTATATTCTGGTGCATCGCCGTGTAGAGACGGGCCATAGCCTGTGGGTTGTCGCAGTATGCGTTGAGTTCGTAAGTCACAGCGAAGTCGTCCAGGGACTTGTGCAGCACGAATGGCGCCGGCTCCTTGAGCAGGCCCGGGGTGCGCTCGGCGGCAAGCCGCAGCATCGCTTCGACCTGCCGCCAGGGCGTCTCGTAACCAATTCCGACGGTGGTATGCAGAATCAGCCCGCGGCTCGCGGCCAAAGTGCTGTAGTTGATGATACTGCTGTTAATAATCGCCGAATTCGGCACGACGATCTCCTCGTTTTTGATCGTGCGCAGGTGCGTCACCATGAGCCGTTGCTCGGTCACATCACCGGTGACATTGTCGATATTGATGCGGTCGCCGACCTTGAAGGCGCGCCGATAGATCATTGTATAGCCGGCCATGAGGTTGGCGATGACCGATGAGGAGCCCAACGAAACCACCACGCCGAGAAAGATCGAAATGCCCTTGAACGCTTCCGAGCTCGAACCGGGGATATAGGGATAGGCCACCACTAGCGCAAAGGCGATAATGAGCAGGCGCGCGATTTTGTATGTCGGCAAGGCCCACTCACGCTCAAAGCGGGCAAGTGTAACGGTACCGCGATCGACGCTCTCGAAGTACAGCCGCATCAGCCTAAGAACATAACGCGTCACGATCACCACGACTGCGACAAACGCAATCCCCGGCAGGCTATCGATCAATCCCAAGCCCAGGGCCTGCAGCGGATCCAAAAGAATTCCAAAGAGCCGCGCCGCGAGCGGCCTTGTCCACGGATAAAGGAACAGCACAAACTCGAGATAGAAATAGCCGAGCACCAAGAGCGTGGATAGATACAGCCCTTTGAGAATACCGAACAGCGCATTACTCAGTTGGCGCGCCTGAACGATCTTGTGCGATTGGGCTTCAAATGCTTCGATCCGGGACCTTAAGCGCCGCTCGGCGATAGCATCCAGCTTGGTAAATATGCGGCGTAGGACGAGCAGCACTAGCGCCAGTAGCACCGTTGCGCCGAGCGCGTACAGAGTGTTGATCAGCAAGACACGTGGACTGCGAGCATTGCGGTAAGAGGCGATCGCCGTCTTGATTTTTATTAGCGCTCTTTCCGCGAGTAACTGTCGAGTTACACCTTCCGCCGCCGCGGCATCGGCATCGACAAAGGCCACCAGGAGACGATCGCCCGCCATGATTCTGGTCCTGTCTGCCATTTCGCCCACGCGCAGTGACTCGATGGCCGCGGAGCGATCGGCCGCGATTTCTTCAATTCGCTGTTTGATCGTCTTTGCGCGTTCTTCGGCCGGGTAAGCCGAAAACCCCCGCACTTCAAACAGCACCTCACCGTCCAACGTGACCGGCGCGCGCTCATACTCCGCTGCATCGATCCCGGATGGATCAGTCGCCGCAATAACGCCACGTGCAGGAGCGGTTGCCGCCGCGGCGTGTTGGCCGCACGACATCGTGAGCGTCCCCAGAATCGTTGCGAGAACCAGCGCAATCATTGAAATACGTCGGTGCATAACAAGGGTCTCCTACGAACTTATTCGGCTCGCGAGTACCGAAAGTAACGACGCGCTCACTTGCCTCTTCCTTCTCTTTGTTGTCCGTCCTTTCGTGTAATTATTTGACGGGTCAAGATTTGTCGGACGCAAATCCGCCTCCGATCGCTTCATCACGATCACCCTCCAATCTTTTGCCTAGGTTCGTCGAGCGCCTCGTCGTGTTGTATCTGTTTACGTTCACTCCTTTGAGAGGCCGTACGGATAAGGCCTGCCCATCGGCATGAGCGGACGCTCTTTCGTAGACCCCGGGAACGCGCCAAATATTTTTCAGCATCGGGGTGACTCGCTTGTCAGCTTGTCGCTGCGCCGCGCGTGATGCCGACGCCGTATACGACAATCTCGGAATAGCCGAGATTGTCCGTAGGAATGAAGAGAATGTTCAGCGTTTGTCTACGCGCCGCGTGCACCGAGGCAACCACACCCCATCCGCCCCAGCGCGGCGGCCCACGAGGTACTGTTTGCAGGTTTCATCGTTACAGCTTTTTTGTTTGCGCTTCCTTATGGCGTGACGATATTGAACCAGAACGGGAACGTGTCGAGCATGCCAACGAACTCGGTGAGCGCCTCGCGCTTGCCGGTGAGCTTCAGGTCGCCCGAAGCGACGGCCTGCTCGGGCTTCATCTCGCCGAGCTGGATGCGGTCGAGCGTCCCCTTCGACAGTGTCAGGATGGCGTCTGCGTTCGCGACGTGCCGGCGCGCATGGTTCAGCACGCCGTTCTCGACTACCAGCGAGTAGTTCCGCTTCAGGTCGGTGAAGACGATATTGAGCACGATCTTCTTGCCAGCCGCCTTCTCGCCATTGAGGCGCACGGCGAAGTAATCGAACGTCATCTCCGGCGGCATAGCCTTGATCGTGTCGGGGCTCGCGGTATTGATGCCGCCGGCCTGCGGCACGCCGTTCCTCAGCTCAAACGCTCCCTGCAGGTACACGGAGCGCCATGGTCCGGACTCGGCCTGGTAGCCCATCTGCTCGTAGGTGTCCGCCAGCAGCTCCTTGCCCTCCCTGTTGTTTGGGTCGGCGAAGACGACGTGCTTGAGCGCCTCGGCCACCCAGCGGTACTCACCTTTGTCGAAGTCGGTCTTCGCCTTCTGCAGCACGGCCGCGGCGCCACCCATGTACTCGACGTACTTCTTCGCCGCCTCCTCCGGCGGCAGCTGGTCGAGCGTCGACGGGTTGGCGTCGTAAAAACCCATGTAGCGCTGGTAGACCGCGCGGGTGTTGTGCTTCACCGTGCCGTAGTAGCCGCGGTTGTACCACTGCTTGTCCAGTTCGGGCGGCAGCTTGACCATGTTCGAGATCTCGATGCCGGTGTAGCCCTTGTTCATCAGGTTCACCGACTGGTCGTGGATGTACTTGTACATGTCGCGGTGCTTCTTCCAGTAGTCTACGATCTTCTCGCTGCCCCACATCGGCCAGTGGTGGCTCTGGAACTTGACCTCGGTGTCCTTGCCGTACTTGTCGATGGTCTCGTCGAGGAAGCCGGCCCACTTCAGCGGGTCGCGCACCTGCGCGCCGCGCAACGTGAGAATGTTGTGCATCGTGTTGGTCGAGTTCTCCGCCATCCACATCGCCTTCAGCTGCGGGAAGTGCGTGTTCATCTCCGCCGGCGCCTCGGTGCCCGGCGTCATCTGGAACACCATCTGCACGCCGTCGACGCTGAGCGTTTCGCCGGTCCTGCGGATCGTTTTGTTCGGCAAGATCAGCCCCGGCGTCCCGAACGAGGTGGACTGGCCGAGGCCGCCGTTGACGCCGCCCTGCGCATTGCGCGGCAGCATCGCCCCGTACATGTAGATCGCGCGGCGGCTCATGACGTTGCCGGCGATCACGTTCTCGCTGATGGAATGCTCGGTGAAGTGCTCGGGCGCGATGATCTGCACCTTGCCGGCCCTCACGTCCTTCTCGTCGACGATCCCGCGCACCCCGCCGTAGTGATCGACGTGCGAGTGGCTGTACACCACCGCGACGACCGGCTTTTTCCCGAGGTGCTTGATGACGAGCTCGTACGCGGCTTTCGCGGTTTCCTCCGAGATCAGCGGATCGAACACGATCCAGCCGGTCTCGCCCTGCACGAAGCTGATGTTCGACAGGTCGTAGCCGCGCACCTGAAAGATGCGCGGATGGACGCGGAACAGGCCGTACTGCATGTTGAGCTGGGCGTTGCGCCACAGACTCGGATTCACCGTGTCGGGCGCGGGCTTGTCGAGGCCGATGTACTGCTTATAGGCCTCGAGATCCCACACCACTTCGCCTTTGGCGTTCTTGATAGTCAGCGTATCGGGCTTGCCGATGAAACCGCGCTGCGCGTCCTCGAAATCCGACTTGTCGCCGAACGGCAGCGCCTTCTCGACCGCAGCGTTAACTTCCTTCGTTGCTGACGTCGCAGGTTTCGGTTGCACCGGCTGTGCCTGGCCTTGGGTGGTTGTAAGTGCGAGGGCACCGAGCAGTACGGCGGCGATGAGTTTTTGTATGCCGGAAGCTTTCATTATTTCCCTTTCTCTGTTTGGCTTTTTCGAGATTTGCCCGTGTATCGAAGGACAGTGGTAGGCGCGCTCAAATCGTTTAAACGTGATGTTTTGCCAAAGAATAGGACAGATAGATGTTGGACTTTAGTCCAATACAGGTAACACCGCGTTGCGAATTTGTTCACCAACGATTTTGCGGAAATGCTTATTCGAAGCCCAATTTCGATTACGTCACTGCGCATTCGCCTCAATTAGAAATTTTACTATGGGCGCACAGTCGGCGTACTGCTCGCCGGCCCGAACAGATTTCGCAGTTTCATCTCCTCATCGCGCCGCAGGTTGATCGCAATCAGATCAGGCTTTTTGCCCTTGGATACGTCGTTGATCTTATCCATCAAAGCATCCCGTGAAAGTATGAACAGCGCCGATGTGCCTTCGGTAAGTTTGCTTCGCAGCTGGTAGATGAAATCTTCATCGATGCCCACATCAGAAAGCGCGGACGTCAGCCGCTCCATTTCCTCTCGGCGGCCGGTGTCAAGAACCGGAACGAAAAATATTAGGCCGAAGAGCATCCCCCAAAAGGTGCCATCTAACAGTTGGGGCCCGGTTGGCAAAATCACCTGGCGAGTACTGGGTCGGTTTTTGCCTTTAGGCCAACTCACTAGCGCAGCATCCAGGATGGCGAGCAACTGCTGCTCTTGCAGCATGGGAACCACTCCAAGCGCACTATCTGCGCCGTCCACGGTATCAAACCGGAACGCTGTCAATGTAGCCATATAGTTCTCCTATGGGGATCGAGAGCAGAACTGTGCGGGTTTAATGCTGTGACCAGCAAAATGACCGGCCACAGCGGATGGTGAAAAGTTAGAGGACGTCGTCGCCGCAAGGCGATGGAAAGGCTAAAAGTCGGTACGCGGAAAATGATCGCTCATTGGAAGATCCAGATACAGCCGCGCGACCATTTATCTTTTAATACCGTCTGCGGAGAGGTAAACCATCAAAGCTAACGCCGCTCTGTGGCGCTTATCGTCGCCTTTTTCATTGTCCTCAGCTGAACTTGATTCGTCGCTCGCAAGCTGGTCTAAAACTGAACTGGCGGGACGATAAAGCTTGTCGTTCTGAGGAAGTATGAAGCTGGCGACTATCTCGCCATGCGGTGAATCGCTGCTTGCTGTGTCGGGATTGGAGGCTAGCGAAATTGCCTGTGAGGACCGACCGCTAACTTCCCTATCTACCATCCACAGTGATAACGCGATTAGCGCATAGGCCACAAATAAAGATGGATTACCCGTTCTATTCTGGTTAGGAGTTGCCATGAGACCTCCTGGCGCAATTGGATTGCAATCGAGTTCTCGGGCCGCTTCCACTCCCCCTTCCAAGACGCGTTTTTCGGGCTGATTAACATTTTCGAGCTGATTAATTATGTAGATACGTGCCCGCTGCATAGCCGGTGGATCCGCGTAACCGGCATGTGCAAAGCCCAGCTACTGTTTGAGACCGGAGTCAAACTCATCTCGGCTGATCTCTACGACCTCGGATGATTGTAACGTCACGGCGACACGGCTCTTCTCATCGTAGAATTGCACCGCGCCGCTGCTGGTTGTGTCATATCCCGTGGCGAAATAAGTTCTGCGCGTCGACTGATCGGTTATGCGATAATATGAGGTGCACCCGGAAGCTAACAAAACAACCAACACCGCGCAGAATCTGAGAAATCTTGAAACAAACATGGCAATCTCCTTTCAAGTAAAAGTGCTTTGATCAAAACAGGCTTGCAACTTTTCACCAAGCGCGTGGGTTACAACAATTCTCATACATGGTATCTCGCTGCTAATAAAGATCGCTAGCCGCCGGCCCGCTATTGCCGGCCGCTGCCGGCTGTGAAACAACTTGCTCCGGACCACGCAATCCCTCAGCATGCTCCAACAAAATACGTTTGATCTCCTGAATAGTCTCGGGATGTCCTTGAGTCGAGTGGCTCGAGCGGACTACCTTTTCCGAAGCCACGCCGTCGATATGAGCGCTCTCATACATGACGATGCCATCGGCGCCTTTCTCTTTTGGGCCATCGCCCTGCACAGCGATGATGGAGTGAGCGGTAACACCTTTAATGATAGGCATCGCTGCTAGCTCTTGAATAAAGCGGTTCGAAGGATTCATGTTGGTTATGGCGGTCGGAACGCCCGTGAACGGTCCCCTGAGCAGTCCTCGGCTTTGCAAGGTCGCCGCCTCAACACCAAGACGGGTCAAATTACCGGGAAGCCGGATCAACCACGAGGTAAAGCCTCCTAAGAACCCGAGCGCTTGATAGCTGCCGCGATGCGGCGTCGCGACGAAAACTACACGTCGCACAAAAGTCAGCGGCTTGAAAATGAGGGCATTTCTTAAAAAATCACGAGTCTCCGCTCTAACGTCAAGCTCGTCGGGTGGTACTGTAAACACTCCATCCCAGAAGCGGGTACCGGGATCGATAACCATCATCTTAGTTAGCAGTCCGCCCTGGCTGTGGCCGATAACAACCATCTGCTGAAGCCCCGGATCCTTTTTCTCCGGGTCGAGATCCGCGACAACCTTTAGTAGCGCTGCCCGCATTCGTGCCGCCGAATCAGCGATGGGGTTCCCTGTGTTGTACATGAACAGCCAGATCTCGTAATTTTCCAAAAACCGCGGATCATTCTCTAGTTCGTTAACCAGTTCCGCCCAGCGAGCCGGGCTCGACGCGGTGCCATGGACGAGCACGACCGGTATCCGTCCGGTTCGATGCGGCCGGATCATGAAAAGCCCCTCGCGCAACGCCCCTGGAACACTGAGGGTGAAGTCTCCGGACCGAAAACCGGCAATTTCAAAGTCCCAAATCGGCGCTCCCTCTAAAGTGAGAGCGAGAGCAGAGGTGGTTTCGTATTCGATCGGCACATCGACACCTTCAATTTTGATGAGCGGGCCGAATCGGGCGTATAGAACTCGAGCTTGCCACGCAATTTTCCCGACTTGAGCGCGCCACGCGGGTCGTCGAGGCGAAGAAAAGCGGTCGCGGGAATCCTCATTCTTAGTGGAATACGCGCGGACTGTTTGCTCGCGGCCCCCTCAACAGGTTCTATCTTTGCCGAAAGAGGCGCCCCGACACCGGGGATACGGTAACGATTGCGCAACCCACGCACCTCAACGTCGGCCGCAGGAACAAAATCCTTGAGACGAAAGCCCGCCCAGAGTAGTTGGTTCTGATCGAATTGGACCGTAATCTCACCGAAAGGCAGGTTGAACGTACCGCCCCTGGGAACCGGATACTCTCGGTCGTCTAACATCGCGGCGCGGGTGAGCGCCTGATTGTAAATATCCGCCGCCCATCGGAATCGCGGATCCAGCCCTTTCGGCGGCGTACCGTCTTTGCCAGGGAAAAGAAAAGCATATGCGTATACTGCCGCGGCAAGATAGTGTGATCGCTCGCCGCTGTCATTGGCGTAGACAAATGACAGCTCAGCGAGTGCGAAGACACGATCCTCATCACCCTTGGCCGCCAACCCCGCATGCATCTCGGCAAGCGCTTTCTCCGGATCCTCATCAAACCGTTCGTACAGATTCAGATTCATCAGCTCGCGCGCGGAAAATGAGCTAGGCTGGTCAGCGGAAAGCACATTCGCGGTGAGCGACTGGTATGCAACACGGGGCTCCACGTACCGTACGCCGATCGGCGTGGCGCAACCCGATGCAATGAGCGCGATGGCCAGTGTTATCAGAACGAGCCATCTCGATGATCGGCGCAAGCTTCTCGCCGATACTTCAGCTAATGCGCCCATAGCATGAACGATACTGTTGTTACGGTAGATCCGTGCATGTCCTGCCATACCTCCCGACAGTTAGCGGCGCTGCAGCCCGCGAGAGAAGCGTAGCATACCAGAGCCAGGGTGATGTTCCACTACCGCTCATTCTTTCTGTCGATCGCGCTCACGGTCTCGGCAATTTCGCGACTAAAATCTCCGACAGCCTCGCTCAGAGCGGCGACGGAACCATCGGTCGACTTTTCTTTGGCATTCCGGATGATGCGCGACTCTTTGACGACAGCCACTTTCTTGTCTGCGCCAGCGACGACTGACCAGCGTGCAAATAATTGACCATTAAGTTCGCTGTTAGTCTCGAGACGCAGCACATCGATCTCGACTTGATAACGCGGCCGCTGGGTGGGCGACCACGGGTAAATTATAATCAGATCCGTGTTCAGGAGCAGCGCAAGATTTTCCGCTAAAACTCGCGAGAAATTTTCCTGCAGCGGTTCCGCCCAGCGATCGGTCTCAGAGACATCAAATCTATTCTGCGCGCTGCGGACAACTATTTCTTGTCGATCGAGATAGCCGGGAAATCTGATCGGGCCAATCCCGAGAAACATCTTCTCCGGTCTGGTTGAGTTTCTCAGCGACCCTTGTTCCACCTGAGGCAGCGACGAAAGCGTGAAAAACCTGGAGGGGTCGGGCCTGGGCGAAAACGTCCCACAAGCCGCAAGTGACAGAGCGATGAGTCCAACCTTCATGACCGTCTTGATCCATCGCTTCATCGTCCCTCTCCACGATCCGGTTTACCGAAGATGAGGGCTCTGGGATTCCGTTCAACATAATTGGACAGTAGACGCAGAGAACGGGCAGCGGCCGAAACTTCTCGCAGGCTTCTGCTTAGCTCATAGAAAGGCGCAGAATCCGGATCGGTAATACCGCGAATGTTCGTCATCGCTGCTTCGGCTTCTTTGAGCGATGCATCTGCTTGCTGCATCGCCAAGGCAGCTTGTTTCATTGCGTCGCGGGCCGCGTCAGAGCTTTGTTGAAGATTTGCTGAGAGTTGGGTGATATTCCCATCCAGGTTGGTTGTCAGTTTGTGGATTCCGACCACTGCCTCATCTATCTTCGGCATGGTCCGCTCCAAACTTTTGAGCGAGGATTGAATAGAGGGCGAGTTGACCAGCCGGGAAATTCCGTCCACGGCGTTCTTCGCGGAATCCATCATTCCCTTGAAATCGACCTCCTCCAGTTTCGAGAGTATTTTGCTTGCCGTATCCTGAGCCTGCTCAAGGTAGCTAGGCATTGTTGGAATTTCCGGATATTTGTGGTGGCGGTCTGTTTTCTGCACGAGATTGATCGGAGCCTCCGGAAAAAAGTCGAGCCCGACGTAGAGCAATCCTGTCAACAGGCTTTCGGTCATGAGCTGTCCGCGAAGGCCGCGTTCAGCAATGAATTTGCGAAAAGAATCGAGATCCTCTGCGGCAGCCGCGGTGGCTCCCCGCGATGTCAACTTTTCCAGGTCGATCTCGATGATTACTGGAATTTTGTTGACCTGGGTATCCTCGTCGAGCTGGAAGCGAATGTCTTTCACGGCGCCGATTTCCACGCCCCTCACCTTTACCGGCGCCCCGATGCGCAGGCCGTTGACGGAACTATCGAAATAGAGCACGAATTCTCGAGTCTTGCGAAAAAGCTGTCCGGAGCCGAAGGCGATGACGGCGATCACCAATAAAACCAGCGCGCCAATGACAAAGCCGCCAATCAGGGTCGGGCTGATCTTTTTCTTCATACTCTTTCCTCTTCTGCGCGGGTGAGGAAGCGATGCACCGTCGGATTTGGCGAATGAGCTAGCAGTTCCTTCGGATCACCGCCCGCGATTATCGTCCTGGTTTCAGTGTCGAGGAATACACTGTTGTTGCCGATGGTAAATATGCTTGCCAGCTCGTGGGTAACCACGACAACCGTCGCACCCAAACTGTCGCGCAGCTCCAGAATCAAGTCGTCGAGCAACCGCGAGCTGATCGGATCGAGACCCGCGGAGGGCTCGTCGAAGAACAGGATTTCCGGATCCATCGCCATTGCGCGGGCCAAGCCGGCGCGCTTCTGCATACCGCCGCTGATCTGGCTTGGATAGTAGTCTTCGAACCCCTTCAAGCCGACCAGAGCTAGTTTCAGTGAGGCGACCTCGCGGATTTCTTGCGGACTCAAGTCGGTATACTCGCCGAGCGCCAAACCGACGTTTTCTGCTAAAGTCATCGAGCTCCACAGTCCGCCGCTCTGAAACAGCACGCCCATACGTCTGACCATTTCCAGCCTTTTTGCCGGATCGGCTTTAGTGAAGTTTTCACTGCCATAGAAAATTTCTCCCTTGGCCGGTTCGTTAAGGCCGATCATATGTCGCAGCAACGTGCTCTTACCGCTACCGCTGCCGCCCATGATGATGAAGACATCGCCGTGATTGATGGTGAAGGTGAGATCACGCATCAGAACAAAAGTCCCGTAAGCCATTGTCAGATTGCGCACGGTGATATGCGCCTTGGTTCCGTTTTCGTTCCCAAATCCGGCGGCCATACCATTAATCTCGATTTAAAATCCGAAATCCGAAGCTCGAAATCCGAAACAAACGGAAACACTCGAATCCAAAAATCCGGATTCCATAAATAGCTTGTTTGGAATTTTGCTTTTTGATCATTTGATTTGTCTCGAATTTCGGATTTCGAATTTCGAGTTTTCGCCTTATTCCTTTTTGGTTAGGCGTCAACTCAGATTCCCAGCACGTAGAACACCACGGCAAAAATCCCGCAAGCGACCACGATCGCAACGATGCCCGTGACCACGGCGGACGTTGCCGCATCGCCGACAGCCGAGGAACTATTGCCGCATTGAATGCCCCGCAAACAGCCGGATAGGGCGATCAGCACGCCGTATACCGAACTTTTGAAAACGCCGCCGAAAACGTCCGTCAATCTGATGGCGTTCGCGGTTTCCCGAAAATAGGTGGTCCAGGAGAGGTCGAGCATGCCCAAACCAACCGCAGCGCCTCCCAAAATGCCGACGAAGTCGGAGTAAAGGCATAACAAAGGCATCATCAAGACCAGCGCGACGACGCGCGGCAACACGAGAAACTCCAACGGCGAAAAGCCCATGGTGGTAAAGGCGTCGATTTCCTGAGTGACTTTCATCGTCCCGAGCTGCGCGGCGAACGCTGCGCCGGTCCGGCCCGCCATGATAATGCCGGTCATCATCGCGCCCATCTCGCGAATCATCGCGATACCAACTAGATCCGCAACATAGATCTGCGCGCCGAATTGTTTTAGTTGGATCGCGCCGACAAACGCCAGAATCACACCGACCAAAAAGCTGATTAGCGTAACGATCGGCAGCGCCTGAGCGCCGCACTGCTGGATTAACAGAAGAAGATCAATCGCGCGAAACCTTGCCTTCATGCGGAACAGCCGACCAAAGGTGAGGGTCATCTCGCCGAGAAATCTCAGCATCTCTCCGAGAGAAGTGCCGTAGCCGATCGCAGTGTTGCCGAGCCGTTCAAGAAAAGGCGTTTCGGCCGTCTCCTTGCGCGCGCCTTTTTTCTCCGGCACCGCCTCGGCCAAATCCAAGAGCCGCCGCACACCGGCAGGCAGTCCTGTACGGTCCATGTGGACGCCGCGGCGGCGGCAGAGTTCCGAGACCTCAACCAGAAAAGTTAGAACACTGCTGTCCCAGAAAGCCAGCTCATCGGCGTCAAAAGTAATGCCCCGCACATTGCCGGATGATTTTAGCTCGCGCTCGAGTAATGCGGCGGTGGGCAATCCACGGCGCAACCGCCACGTGCCCGAAAAGCGCACCCGCAATGTCGTAGCATCTTCGCGCCGAAAAGAAATCTGACCTTCTGTTTCCATCGGCGTTCTCGTCTTACGGCGTTTCGATCGCTTATCTTCGGGCGCTGGCTTCTATTTGAGCTTGAAAGTGACGCCGGACGGACCGAGACTCAGGCGTGTTCCGGACTCTTTGCCTTGGTTCGCGAGGACGATGACCGTCACACCCTTGCTGTTGCTCATGGATAGTGCGCTTTGACCCCCTCCAACGGCAAAAGCTGCCTGGGCAGCTGCATAGTTGCCGGAAAAGTCATTCAAGCTTTTAAGATCATAAACCTTGCCGGCACCTTCGAAGTTGGATGCACCGACATCGCCCAAGCTATACCCTGAAATCGTGAATGGGTAATCCTTTCCTTGATAGCTGAGAACGCCGTCGCCGGAACTGCTGCCAACGACAGCTCCGACAGACTTTAAGTTCAGCTTGACTAAACCCGACGGCACTCTATCGTCCGACTTTTCGTATTTAGGATAATTTTGGCTCCAGCTGAGCAACCGCTCCTCAGTTCGCTCTTGGATCCGCCAGCCCCGAGTTTCGATTTCCTTCTTGGCCCGGGCGCTGACGGTGCCGGTGACCCATAATTGCTTATTGGCCGGCCGGCTCGATTGAGTCACACGGGCATCGGCAGCGGTCAACAACTTCGCCATCGCTTCAGTCCAAAGGAGATGATCCAGCGGCACATTAAAAACAATTTCGTTGGCCTTGGTTCGTACCGCGGCAAATTCGCCCAGCGCGACAAAGGTTTCCACTGGCGCGACCGCCTTGTGGTAGCCCGCATACATTTCGGCCTGCCGTTCACGGAAAAAAGCGAGGTCTTTGTTGGGGCTAGCGGCGGCGAGTCGAACGAACGTCGCACGGTTGCCTACGCCCTTCATCTCGTCCAAAGCGTGGACTAGGAGCGTTTGATGGCGCGGCGAGTATAACGAATTGTTTAGGAACGCCTCGGCGACTTCAGGATGCACCTGCATCGCCTTGAGTTTTTCCGCATTCATTCGGCGCAGCTCGACTGGCGGCGTAGTGCGAAAAACCTCGTTTAACAGGTGGTTAGTTCCCGAGATCGTGATCGCCAAGCCGGCGCCCCCCGGCACCGCGGCCATCGCCGCCGCCCAGGTCATCCCGCCGGCGTAGCCGGCCCAAGCAATTTCGTCGAGCCGGTCTTGGAGTTTTTGGTTATCGCTATAGGCATCGACCCCGAGGTTATAGGCGTACTCCCGCTTGGTTTTGGAGAAACCGATCAGATCTTTGACTCGGTTATCCTCCGCCTCGCTGCGCGTGGGTCCCGTAAGCGCGTCGCCCGCCCTTTGAAATGCGGCGCCTATTCCCGAAGCCGCGCCTTTAACCGTATCCACCGGCTGGGTGACAAGATTCTTGAAACCCACTAAGGTGTCTGTCCCGGCTTCTTTGAGCGATGACGTGAATTCCTTGGTACCTTCGATCTGCTCCATCCGCACGAGCGCGTTGATTTCGCCGATGCGCTTTCTCAGCATAGGCGTTGATAGGACGGCAAAGGTGCCGAATTTCGACCCCACTCGGTAAGTATTGAGATAACCATCGTTGGAGACTTTCTCTTCCACCCGGTGGTTCGGACCAGCTAGAAGATCGGGCGGTAGGATCTTCGATGCGCTTAGCGTTGTGGGCGGCTCGTAGGCGGGCTGAGCGGCCAACGCGATCACCGGCTGAAAAACCAAGATCGCGAGGACGAATACCAGCCATGATAGACTAACTGCCCGATGTTGAAACAAATTCATGCAATCTGTCATTGAATAGCTCCTCGTAATGTAAACCGGGAATTTCAAGCTCGACAGTCGAAACCACTTCTGAAGTTTAAATTCGCATGGCATCGCCAACTTCTAAATACAAGTCTGTTTAGAAGTTGTGATTCTCTACATTGAAGACTTCGAGCTTCGGCTTTGATAGTTGGAATTCTTTCTTCTGTATACGGGCGTGCAGGCGCCACTCAATCAACCGAAAGGATCCGGCATTCACTTCACCCTCTTGTCCACCGCGTTGAAGGCTCTGCGCCGGGCCTCCATGAGCAATTCATTGTTGAAGGCTGGGCGCAAGAAAGCTATGGCTCCGCTTACCAGAGCCCGCTAGGATGCGCTCGGTTCGTCGTAAGCGGTGATAAGGATTACTTGTACGGAGTGAATTCTATTAAAGGTAAAGAGAGCCGTATATTGGACCTTAGTCCAATGCCTCGGCGGGTGGATGGAGAGTGGAAGAGTAGTGAGGTGAAGGATCGAGTGTTCTATGCGGTCTCGAAGGAGAGCTCAATGCCTGTGAACTGATGGAAGCAAGGTGGAGATCGAGGACTACGATGGCTGCGCTAAGGCTTCACTGTTCAGGAACTCCTATCTCTTCGTATCCCAATCTTCTCTGCGAGGCGCACTAGGTCGGCGAGCGAATCCACCTGCATTTTTTCCATCACCCTCGCGCGATGAACTTTGATGGTTTTTTCCACCGTGCCGAGTTCGAAAGCGATTTGTTTGTTCAACAATCCCCTGACAACGAGAACCATCACTTCGCGCTCGCGCGGAGTCAATCTTTCCACCCGCTCTCGGACATCTTCAAGTTCATTCCGTTCGGCGCGATCATGAACCGCGCGGGCGAGAGCCTGTTCGATGGCCCGCAAAAGGTCCGTGTCCTTCACCGGTTTCGGCAGGAAATCCACGGCGCCGGCCTTCATGGCTTGCACGCTCATCGGAATGTTGCCGTGGCCGGTCATAAAAACAATCGGAACATTGCGGTTCAAAATCTGTAATTGCCGCTGCAGCTCTATGCCGGTGAGACCCGGCATTCGCACGTCGAGCACCAGGCAGGCTGCTTCTTGAGCGGCGGCTCCCGTCTGGAGGAACTCCCGCGCCGATGCGAAGGTTTGTACCTGGTGCCCCGCAGACTTGATGAGACGCGCCAAGGCTCGTCGCACAGAAGGGTCGTCGTCGACCAAAAAAACGTCGGGTGTTGCGGGAAGCGCGGCGCTCGAAACGGCATTTTTGTCGATCGCTAAAATAGAAGAATTGATGGGTTTCATGATCACATTCCTTCCTCGCATAACGGCACGGTGAAGCAAATCGTCGCACCACGTTCGGGGTTGTTCTGCGCCCATAGTCTGCCGCCGTGGGCTTCGACGATCGAATGACTGATAGCGAGTCCGAGGCCGAGACCATTATCTTTGGTCGTATAAAATGGCTGAAAAATTTTATCGAGCTGCTCGCTCTTCAGCCCTTCGCCGCAGTCGCGCACTGCGATCATCACCTTATGATCTTTACTCGGTTCGGTCCTCACTGTTACCTGGCGCTCGTTCATCGGGCAAACTTTCATAGCGTGAAAGGCGTTGAGAAACAAGTTCAACAAGACCTGTTGCAACTGGACCTTGTCACCATAAATTCTTCGCGCGCGTGGATCCACTTGGAGCACAATATCGACATTGTGCAGGATGGCATCGCTGTGCATGAGCATAACCACCTCGCGCAGAATCGCTTCAAGATCCAGCGGCGCGATCTCGAAATTCCCTTTTTTCACCAGCTCTCGCACTCGGCGGATTACTTCGCCCGCCCGCTTATCGTCGTTGACGATGTCCTGAAGAATGGCGCGGACTTCTCCTAGGCTAGTCGGATCCGCAGTAAGGAAACGCTGCGCGGCTTGCGCATTACTAAGAATTGCCGTGAGCGGTTGGTTCAATTCATGCGCCAGAGACGCCGCCAGTTCGCCGATCGTATTGATTCGCACTACATGCGCGAGTTCGTCGCGTTGTCGCTGAACCGTCGACGCAATCTCTTTCTCTTGGGTAATATCGACCGCCGCTCCGATCCATTCGTGCACAGCACCGTCGGGCGCGATGATCGGCACCGCCTGAACATGAAGATGCCGAAAGCTCTGATCGTGAGTGCATATTTGAAACTCGTCCTCGTACATTCGTTTATGCGCCATTGCCTGTTTCCACAATTGAGCGCTGCGCTCTTGATCCTTCGGATGAAGAGCCGAAAGCCAACCAAAGTTGTTCGCGTCATCTTCGCTCTGCCCAGTGAGTTCTTGCCATCGCGGGCACACCAAGAACCCCTCGCCCTCTGTATCTGCGCGCCAGACCATATTCGCGCTGGCCATCACCAACGCCCGGTAGCGCGCCTCGCTGTCGCGTAAAGCGTCTTCTCTGTCTCGCCTCTCGCTGCTCAAGGCCGAGAGGAACATGAGCGGAAGAAAAACCGTAATCAAGAATAACTGCAGCGACAGCGCGTTCTCGGCCGCTGATTGAGTTACGAACGGACCCCAACCGTTCGAGGTGCTCAAGAAAGCAAGGTAAGCGGTCAAGAGGAAAGAGAGAGAAAGAACCCCTACTTCAAAACGTACAGCCGCCAACAACAGAAAGGGGACCGGTGCGTAGAGTAATGCCGGAACTGCGGCTTGGTGACCAAATGCAGTAGAGCCGGCGAGTATGAGACCGGCGGCGAGCAGACCCAACTCGACATTACGCCATCTAGAAGGGCAGGAAGGCTTCGCAGATTCTCCGCCGAAAACCATCAAAATCGGCGGAATAATCGTTAGGGTGGACAGCGCGTTCGATAAAACCCGCGCGCGCCATACGTACCAATATTCGTGCTCCCAGCCGCTCAACACATAAAGATAGGCGGCAATACTGGATATAAGAACAGGCGCGAGAATCACCGCGCCAAGAACAAAAATGATAAGCGTCCGAAAACGTATCGAGCTGTAACCGACCCTTGACGAAGTAGCGGACGCTGATCGCCGCCAAGAGCGCCTGACCGAAGTTGCCAATGAGTTGACTGAAAATTCCCGGCAGCGGCACGCCGTCGTTAAGTTGTACGATGATATGCACCGGGGCGACGACAAGCAAAATTACCCACCATCGTCTGGAAGGAGCGAGCAGCAACGCCGCCAGTACGATGGCCGTGGGCGGCCAGATCAGCGACAGATGAGAATCAGGAAATCTAAGGGATTGGCCGATTAAGGCGCCGCCGTAGTATCCGGCACAGAGCAAAAGCATGTAGAAGACATGCTGCAGCGGGAAGGAAACTCCCCGGATGCCTTCGTCTAACGCGTACGGCGAAACCAGCGCGGATTGAGACACTGTATCTCCGGTTTAAATCTCAATGATTTCAACAAAGGTAACTAGTGGACGCTAGCCCAGGCAAATGGCAAATGACAAGCCAAATCCATCGGACGAGCTAATTTAACAGTGTGTTTAAACTTGGCGACCGGCGCAATCCCTGCTTGACATGATCGTATGCCACTCATGCTTCGAACAAGCAAAGAAACTTGGGTTAAGTGCAAAAGAAGTCGGCGAGCCAGCATCAGAGAGTCGCGCGTGTGGTCACCGGGAACATCGACGATAAACATCCATCAGAGTACCGGAAGAATCGAGTCACTGTGAAAAGCTTGTTAAGGTCTCTAGACAAACCTCTCTAGCTCCAACGCCGGACTTTTCGACCCGGAGTTCTCTTCGGCTCTTGAAAGAACGATCAAGCTACATTCGCATATCTTTGTGCGCAGGTTTTGGGTTTCACGCTTTAACCCAATAATCCGCAGCGATTGTCGTGACGGGTGCAGCCAACGGCAATCACGCCAAGCACAACGAAGCAGTAAGCTTGTCTCAGAACCGCAATGGTCCCCCGCGGCACTGCAAACCAGTCGGTAAAATCACTTTGTTGCGGTATTAGCCTCGATGCGCTGCTTTGCGAGACGTTGAGCCTCCACCGCGTCGAGCTGCAGACGGTACGCCGTATAGTATTTGTAAATATTCCGGACGTAGTGCACGGTTTCCTGACCGATGCGTTTTGAAGCGACGATTTCGACGTTGTTGAACCATTTGTTTGGGTTCAGTCCTTGATCCTTGGCCTCGGTACGAATCTTTGCAATGCGGCTCGGTCCGGCGTTGTAACTTGCAAAAGCGAAGAGCGTGCGGTTTTGCTCGTCGAAGTTGGCGTCCTTGAAATGACGATCGAATAAAATCCGCATATATTTCGTACCGCCGTGCACGTTGGCTTCGGCTTTGTTAATGTCGCCGACGCCGAGCTCTTTACCGGTCTTGGGCATTATCTGCATAATACCAATTGCCCCTGTACGGCTGCGCGCCGACTGATTGAGCCGTGACTCCTGATAGCCTTGCGCCGCCAGCATCAGGTGATCGAAACCATACTGCTCTCCATACTTTTCAAAAAATGCGATCGTATTTTCAAATTTCTTCCACTCATGAGCGACTGTCGCATTGTGCAGCGCTTTGAAGCGCCGTTGATAGGTTGCGAGTTCGATGGCCGCCATCTTCGTGCCTTTGAGGTGCTCGGTGATAAACTCGTTAAGCACAGCCTTGAGCTTCGGTGTATCTTTGCGAATCGCCCAGCCGATCTTCGCGCCCGTGCGCAGCGCCAGCTCAGGGCGAAGCTGAATATTGGGCAAGATCCCCGCCCAGAGTTTGGCTTTCCAATCGTCAACGACGATAACGCGCAGCAAGCCCGCAGAGACCATCTCCATCATATCCTCGTCTTCGAGCTCGTCGGGCACGAGGGTCAACTTCATCTGCGGTCTGCCGGCCTGGCGGAAGCGCTCATTTAGCTTGCGTAGGCTCTCGTAATAGCTGCTGGTCTTGCGCACATGGACTTCTACTCCGGCAAGCTCGTCGAGATTTGCCAGTGCCGGCGCCCCCTTCTTCATCACGACAATTTCGGAGACGTTGTCCCATACCGGCAAGGTAAAGTCGAAATTTTTCTGTCGTTCCGCGGTAATCGTCAGGTTGCCGATAGCAATCTCCGCATGGCCGTTACGCAGATTGGCAAGTAATTCGTCGCGAGTAGTCGGCATTGCAAGCACGGTGATAGGACGGGCGCGTGTCCGGTATTTTTTCTTGAGCCATCCATCGAGCTCACGGATACCGTCTGCGCCAAGTCCCATCTGGGTGCCACGATCGTTGAAAAACAAGCTTCGGCTATAGGGCAACACAACGCGGATAGTTCCGCGTTCAAAGATCTTATCCCAGTCGCCTTTCATGGCTTGGGTTTCAAGCTTCAACGCGGTAGCCGCCGCAGCGTCTTTCGTGAGAGGCGCAGCCGCAGCAATCGCGCCCATCAAAAGGAAAACTATGAACATAAGGCGCCGTAAGCTTGTATCAGCCACTCTGTGGCTAAGACACCCCTTATTTATGCTAGTCGCTTTCAAATTGGCATCCCACAATTTACAGCTTTTCGTAGTCCTCTTTCGAAATGCCGAACGCTTGTAAAGCACGCTCATACCCGACCTGAAAAGTTCTCTCCTCGATCAGCTTGCGGATCAGCTCTTTGATGACCCGGGGCTCATCACCCTCAAACCAGTTCCCCTTCCACAGAGAGCCTATTTCGCGATCCTCCATAACTTTCATGGTATTCTCGTAAGCTCACTAGCTTTCGCATGAAGATGCTCTGAACGCTTCGAGTCTCCATAAAGGCGGGCAGGTTGTAAAGCATGGTCGGCGATGCGCAAGAACAGGCTAGAATGAGGATTTACGACGGCAAATTTGAAATTCATGTGCGAAGAACACCGGCCACTCGTCAGGTCGAGGCGTCTTACGGACTGCACAACGGATATAAGCTGTATTGAGACAAAGAACTGTGGCCAAAATCTCAGACATCTTGACACGTGGCGTCCGCTTCGACTCTAGGTTCAGATTTGATCCTGGAGCGATTTTAGCATGGCTTGGCTATTACAACGGCGTGCACGACCCGAAGATAACAAACACCTCTTCGCGGTTTACCAGAGATCCCGAGATTTCTCCGCTATTCTGATCGAGCGCGATTGTCCACGCGGAACCCAACTCGGTTCCCTGCAAGAGGATCTGTTGTTCGCTTCTCTCGATGGAGGCGATCGGTGAAGTTCGTTTGGGCCCGATCATGACCATCTTCGCGATATCGACGCGGATGAACGCCGGCAAGCCGGCATCCGCCGGCATGCCTTTTCTACAGCTTTCTCCTGGAGCGCAGTCTATGGCTTCAACGGGGGCGCAAATCAAAACCTTCGAGCCATCAAAATCGGCTGCTGAGGCTAGTCCCGGCCCGAGGAGTGCGATCAACAAAATAACAATAGAGAATAGTTTCATATTCCTCATCTCTCGCCCGACGATCGAGTCATACTCCTTCACTTGATCGTGTAACCGCGTCCCTCCATGCACGCTCCGTAGGCGCGATAATACGTATCCATGAGATTTTGCTGCTGACTGACCGCCTGCTGATTTTGCGCTTCGCGATTCTGGCGCGCCCGGCGTCCGCCGACTGCGGTGCCCACGACCGCACCGATAGCGGCGCCGTCTCCTGCATCACCGGCAATTGCGCCAACAGCCGCGCCGCCGAGGGCTCCTCGAGCGGCGCCCTTCACACGCTCGCCGCCACCGACTGCGGGCCCGGTCTGTTGTGGTGGCGGTGTCGATGCCACAACTGCCGGATCGATGCCGGTCGTCTGCTTTGCCCAGGCATAACATGCGGAATCGTCTTTCGTCTGCTGTTGCGCGCTCTGCCCTTTTGCCGGATAGACGATCGGCTTTTGCGCCCACACGGTGATTGCGCAGAATACCAGCGCTAAGTTCAGCGCTATTTGTACTAACCATTTCATGATCAGTTCGTTGTTACGCATGCTGCCGCTTACGTGCGCTCTTTAGCTGTTTGACTCGCAAATCCTGATTGCCTGAGTCAGACGTTCGTTCAATGGGTGATCCGGATCGCCTATGTAACCCTGATCAAGAAAGCTTCTAAAGAGTTTGATCCAAATACTGCAATCCCAGCCGATCTTCTTCCAGTATTCCATCGCCGCTTCATCAGCAGCCAACTCGGCTGCCGTCGAATAATTGCGGTAAGAAATGAACAGAGGCAGGCCGAGATCGGCTCCTTTGATTCGGGCGTGAGACTGGCGCACAGCATTCAAGCTGGCCATCTGTTCGTTCTTTGCATGTTCCAACACATCGTGAGCTATTTCGTGGGCGAGGGTATGTCTGAACAGCCACAGAGAGCCGGTGTGCTCGCGAGCGAGCCTGGTCAGTTCGTAACTTATAAAGATCCTATGCTCGCCAAAACTGAGGCCTAAAATATCATCGCGCGGGAACTTAGCCAGGTAAAACTTATACCGATCCGCCTTGTGCGAGTTCCCGGATACTCGGAGAATCTGCTGCGCCTCTTGGGCAACGAATGCTTCGAGTCTCTCATCGCTGATAGTTGGTAAAAACAGCGCCGGCAGCGATGCGCAGGAACATAGCCCGAAGAGGATAAATACGATCGCCAATTCGCGCGAGATCATTGGATACATAAGTTTGAAACGCTGACCGGCTACCGGTTTGGCTCTATCTGGACTGAATCTGCAGATTGTCGACGACGTTTTTGACGCCACTGACAATCTGCGCGATGTCGGCCGCTTTGTTTTTTCGTTTGACTGTCAACACTCCGGTCGAGTTGCATGGCGCTCCGTGTGTTTCGAGACGAATCCTGTGAGCGAACTGGTTTTATCGAGAGCGAGCTTGGATTAAGCCGACTTCCTTGCAGCCTGCTCGGTTGCGAGCGCACGTTCCGCTTCTCTCGCGCTGATGACCTCACTCGGCTTATGGGATACCCCATAGAGCGCTGCAGCGATCCCTGCGCCGATAATCGGCGCGACAATAAATAGCCATAGCTGGCTTAATGCCCAGCCACCGACGAAAACGGCGGGCCCGATACTGCGCGCTGGATTGACCGAAGTGTTGGTAACGGGAATACCGACCAAATGGATCAGCGCTAGAACAAGGCCGATAGCGACGCCGGCAAAGCCGACGGGCGCTCTGATATCGGTGGCGCCGAGAACGGTATAAACTAGAAAAAAAGTCAGGACAACTTCAACCAGGAAGGCCGATAAGAGATTGTACTTTCCAGGGGAGTGTTCGCCATAACCGTTGGCGGCGAAACCCGCAACGGATGGATCATAGCCGCCGGGCGCTCCTTGGGCGATGATCAACAAAACACCGGCAGCCAAAATCGCACCGACGATCTGGGCCGCGATATACCCACCTGCAAACTTTGCATCCATCTTCTTGGTTAGCAGTAGTCCAACGGT
The DNA here is from genome assembly GCA_963745835.1 of uncultured delta proteobacterium. Taxonomy (GTDB): domain Bacteria; phylum Desulfobacterota; class Binatia; order UBA9968; family UBA9968; genus WHTF01. The sequence goes on along the minus strand of CAVUZH010000018.1, from coordinate 359,483 downwards.
TACAGCAGGGTTTATGTGACACCCGGAAATCGGCCCGATGGCATAGATCATTGCCAGCAGAGACAGGCCGAAAGCCAACGAAACGCCGAGAAAACCAATTTTGTCTCCTGCCAAAACAGCGCTCCCGCAACTGGCAAAAACCAGCACAAAGGTGCCGAGCAATTCGGCTACATATCTGTTCATGGATTGCCTCCCTTTCTTATATACGACCTAGGTTTGCCGACCTCTCCCGATGCAGCGGAAACTACTGTAAGAAACTTTTTAGGTCAACCAGATAATGCATTCATGCTTGGCGTTGGTCCAAGAGTCGCGAGCGCCGCGCGGCAACAGGGGCACAGCGCCGGCGTGGTTCAAAAGATCACATGCAAGCGGCCGTCATTGAATAATTGAAATCGAGTTACCAAGATGGCGGTATATCGGCAGGACCAGGATTAGGTTAAAAGATCGAGGCTTAACAGAAGTAAACTCGCCCCATCTGGTTACCTTATTCGAATCTGTAGCTTCACACTATGCGGTTTAGCTTTCCTCGCAATTGCATCGGCGAGAGGCGTCCAATGGCAGGGAAATTCTAAAAAGCGCACCTGCTTGCGGCGTGCTCTGGTACGAAACGACGCCGCCATGCGCCGAAACTATTTCACGCACGATCCCCAGTCCCAAGCCGGTTCCTTGCGATTTAGTGGTCACAAATGGCTTGAAGACGTCGATGCCGTCAGGAACTCCAGTTCCGGTATCCTCGATCTCTAAACAGACATCAGTGTCGGATCTGTAGAGCCGCACCGTAATCGTACCTCCTGAGGGCATTGCTTCGACAGCGTTCTTGAAAAGATTGAGCCAGGCCTGCTTGAATCTGTGCCGGTCGAGTTGGACCCGCGGCAGGTCCGCGGCCAGATCACATTTGACTTGAATCCGCTCGGCAACATAAGAGGCCTGCTTCGAGCCAAGCATTCTAGTCACAAATTTAGCGAGATCGGTGGCCCGAAGCTTAAGGTTGACCGTTTCGCCAAGGCGATTAAAGTCCTGCAGCAGCACGCGGAGATCCTCAAGCCGGCTTGTTAAATCTTGATTAAGCTCCACCAGAGAATCGTCCTTGACCAGACCGCGCCGAGTACTTTCTTCCTCGAGCAAACGACCAATAAGGGAGATACCATGCATTTGATTCCGGAGTTCATGCATCAATATCTGGGCCGATGCTTGGACTTGAGCCAACCGCTTGGCGTTGGACAATGTTTTACGGCCGGGTGGGCCGATGAAATCCTCAACAGTCACCAAGACATGGCCGGCAGTTTGGTAATCGTGGAGAGCCGTTGTAGCTGTGAGCTTGGTGCGAACTGGGTCTCCGTTTTTGCGGACAAAACGCACGTCCGCCTTATACGCTGTATCTTTATCTTTAACAGCTTGGACGAGTAGCCGCTTACATTTTTCCTGCTCGGCAGGGCAGGCGATATCTAAGAAATTCCTCCCCGCTAGCTCAGCCTTTTCATATCCAAGTTTCTGGCAAAACACCTCATTGATGGAAGCAAGTTCGTATTTGCCACCCACCACTACAACTCCTACCGCACTAATATCGTGGTCCAAATAATTTGTTCTCCTTTCCGGTACGGAACGCCTTTAAGATAAGCTTCCGCCATAATCGCATAGTAAATAACGCGATTTTTATTCGCCACCGCTGCATCGGCGGACAGCACATCCCCACCGTCAACATAGTGCCTTAGCGCAAGAGCAATGCCGCTAAAAGAACGGGCGCTGATCTCTCGGCGCAAGTTCATAAGCGTTTAATTCTACTTACAAAATAGGGACTTCTTGAGGGTTCAGAAAATACTACGGAGCGGCGATAGACCGGCACGCCCGCTAAATGATGTGGGAACCGCGGGATATCGTGGGCTGGTAGATATCCGGCAATCAGGAGGGGTTATGGAATCGCTGCGATATACGATTAACGCGACGGTTTAAGAGCGCAAATCGATCAATATGCAATTTCCGCATGCGCGAACGCAACGTACTGGGTTTGAGGCCCAGAACAACGGCAGCGCCATGGGGACCTTCTATTCGCCAGCGTTGTTGCTCGAGGACCTTCAGAATATGAGCGCGCTCGATGCTTTCTACCGTAGTTTCGTGTTGAGATGCCACAGCAGATTCAAGTGGCTGACTTTTCGATAGTTCATAAGGCACCGCGGTCGGCGAATCGCTCAACCAATCAGCGGGAAGGGTTAGCTGGCTGCCTTTGGCTGTGACCGCCATTCGCTCGACGACGTTCTGCAGCTCACGCACATTGCCCGGCCAGTCGTATTTCATGAAGCCTTCGATAACCCGCTGGGACGCATCATTGAAAGATCGACCAAGCCTGCGGCTGGCTTCGCTGAGAAACGTCTGGACAAGCTCCGGTATATCCTCTTTCCGGTCGCGCAAAGGTGGGAGGTTTATTGGATAAACGTTCAGTCGATAATACAAATCATCACGAAACACTCCATGTTTGACGGCTAATCCGAGGTCGCGATTAGTAGCCGCAATCACTCGCGGATTTACTTTGATGGTCTTCGAGCTGCCCAGCCGCTCAAATTCACCCTCTTGCAGCACCCGCAGCAACTTGGCCTGAAGTTCCAAGGGTAGTTCGCCCACCTCATCGAGAAAGATCGTTGCTTCATTGGCCAACTCAAAGCGGCCAATGCGCTTGGTTGAGGCGCCGGTAAAGGCGCCTTTTTCATGACCGAACAGTTCACTCTCAATGAGCGAAGCCGGCAAACCCGCGCAGTTTACTTTAACTAACGGCCTATGGCTTCTCTTGCTGCGCGCGTGGACTGCGCGAGCCAGTAGTTCTTTACCGGTTCCGGTCTCTCCGGTTATGAGGACTGTCGCATCTGTTGGCGCCACCAACTCCGCATGTCGCAACGCCTTCGCTATGGAATCACTGCGCCCACCGATTTCGCCGAATTGATGGACGCCGGATACTTCCTCAAGCAGGTAGGTATTCTCGACCTCTAAGCGTTCTTTGAGCTGGCGCACTTCGTTTAGCGCATTCCGGAGCGCTTCATCTGCTTCCTTGCGCTCTGTAATATCAGTATGACTGATGACGACACCGCCATGGTCGCGCGGCATCCGGTCTACCTGCATTGAGAACCAGCGTGCCGTTTTGACATCATTGCAAGGGTATTCCATAGAAAAATTCTGAAGTTTTCCAGCAAGCACTTTGCCAATTCCATCGAGAGCCTCTTTGGCGCCGTCTCCGCCTAGATTTGCGGCCCGTCTGCAAACGTCCAGATAATTGATCCCTACGGACAGGCGGTTAAGTATGCCTTGATTCTCCGTCGCGAATTGCTCCCAGGACTTGCTTGCATAATTTATCATTCCGTCGCGATCTAAGACCACAACCTGAGAGGAAAGCGATTCAAACATTGTGTGAAGCAGTTGGTCGCGCTGAAACGTGACATGCTCCGCGTGCTTACGCTCTATGAGCTGGCCGATTTGACGTCCGATACTCTCGATGGTCTGGAGCAATTCTTCGTCAGGCTGTCGCATGTTGGCGCTGAAAAACGCCATCACCGCGAGTGTTCGATCGCCCACAGTGATCGGAAAACTAAACGCGCTCTTTAATCCGAATCTTTCCGCTAAGGAGGCGCGCGGAAAGTTATCATCGGCGGAAAGGTTGATTATCCATTCCGGGGTACCGCTTTTCCACACGCGACCCGAAAGTCCCACTCCAACGGAGATGGTAAGTTGCCGGCTCTGCGAAACGAATGGCGCCAACTGCATCGATGGCGAGTGCCAACCTTCAAGATACTCCAGTACCTCAGCTTCGGAGTTGACTTGCCACATCTCTCCGCAATGCCAATCAAAACACTGACAAATCGTTTGAATCAAGGCCGGCGCGGCATCGGCAAGCGAAGCGGAATTCGATAGCACGCGCGTGATCTGGTATTGAACGCGCAATCGTGACTCGGCCCATTTGCGATCCGTGATGTCTACCGTGACACCCGTCAGCCTTACGCATTCACCGCTGGTTTTATACACCGCCTCCCCGCGCGATATCACCCAGCGATAGCTACCATCCGGCAATACTATGCGGTATTCGGCACGATAGTGGCCGCGTTCAGCGATCGCTCTTGCGATCGCTGCCGTGACAGTCGGACGGTCATCCGGATGCACGCGCTCGGCCCAGGTCTGGTATGTTGGTTTGATGCTAAACGGCTCCAGGCCCATAATCGTGAAATGCTCGCTCGACCACTCAAGAGCATTGCTACTCGTATCCCAATCCCAAACCCCCATTCCGCCGGCCTCGAGCGCGAGCTGCAACCGTTCTTCGCTGTCCCGCAGTGCCTGTTCAGCCTGCTTGCGACCGCTAATGTCGCGAATGTAGCTCAGGAAGTGGACGGGAGTTCCGTTTGCATCTTGGACAACTGACACGTTGATATAAACCCAGACAATGCCGCCGTCTTTTCGAATGTAGCGTTTTTCGAGGTCGAATGACTTGATCTCGTCCCGCAGGAGCTGCAAGCGCCGGCTTAAATTTACCTCTACATCATCCGGATGCGTCAGCTCATCAAAGCGGCGTCCCAGCAACTCTTGCTCGGTATAACCGAGCAACTCGCAGAACGTCGGAGGGACCTTGAGCCAACGGCCCTCCAAGTCCGTGTTTGTCACCATCACCAGCGAGAATTTTTCCGTCCCTGCTAAACGCTCTTGGCTCTCACGCAAGACCTCGTCTTTGTGCTGCCTTTCCTGCATCAGCGCTGCCAACAGCATCAAAGGAAGCGAGAGAACGGCCAGCGACGCCTCCAAAGCGAGAATATCTACCGCCGGTGAGCTCGCGCCCGGCACCGGACCAACAATCGAATCAGATATGGAGTCGTAAGCGACCGCCAAAAGCGATATCGCTAACCCTGGAGGTCCAAAACGCACGGCTGCCCAAAACAAAAACGGCAGCGGAGCATAGAGGCGAACAGGAAAATTGATTGTTTCGGCGGCGTGCCACGCGGAAGTGAGCGCTAGTATAACGACAAGCCCAAGTATAACGACAGCGAACTCTACGTAGCGCCAAATCTTCAGACAACGAAGTTTGTTCAGGTCGCCGCCTGCGATCGCGAGGCATAGGGGCGCCACTGTAAGCCCGGTCACCACGTTATTAAGCAAGCGCGCCTCTCCAACCAGCCAATAATCGGTCTCCCAGCCAGCGAGCACGAAGAGCCAGGCCGCGGTGAAAGAAACCACCGCCGGCACCCCAATCACTGCGACGAGGATAAAGATACCCATGTTGCGGAGAGATTCGAGCCGGTGCGGAGCCTCCGTTAACAGGCGCAGGCTAATCGCGGCGAGGGCCGCTTGAGCGACGTTGGCAATGAAAGGACAGCAAAGAACCAAAACCGGTGCGGCATCCCGCGATTGAGCCAGGAGATGCGCCGGAAAAGCAGCCAAGGTCCAGAGCCACCACCTTTTAACAGGTGTGACGACAAAAGCCGCAAGAAGTATCGCATTGGGCATCCATAGGATCGAACTGCGCGTGGATGGGACCCTCAGCGTGAAGCTAAACAGAGCGCCTAGGTAATAGGCGACACCGATTAAAAGAGCGGTCAGCAGCAGCTGAATACGGAGATCGATCTCATGATCAACGTCTTCTGCGCCTTTGCTTCGAATTGCTAGCGAACTATACATCCTGTCCTCCTGAACCGCCTCTGTGCGCCAACTGGTTCAAGCGCGTGGAGGTGTACTGAAGGTTCCTCCGTTGCTAAATCTTTCTTCGCCGTTCGCCTACATACAACTATCTTGTTCACCTACTAATTTGAGTTAAGGGCAGTTGAAAAATGAATGAAGATTTCTTTGCGCTAGGATAATGACTCAACTCCAAAACTAATTCGGTCTACATCCAAACATCCTGCGGGAAAGTGTTTCGGGCTACATTGGATGTGAAAATGCCGGGAACGGTGAACAGGTGTACGCACGCATATAGCTCGCAGCATTGTCGGGCCTTAAGTTATTCAAAATGTTCTTGTTCGAGTAAAGGCAATCGCTACCGCACCAGGGATTTACTGATATCCCGCTACCGGCAACATCGACGGCCTTGACTCTAGTCATGTTGGCTATGATTTGCAACGGTTTGTATAGGGCCAGCATGTTTTGCACAAGGAGGGATTTTCTTTCAACAGGAATTGGACCGGAGATTTAAGCTCTAGCGACCAATGAGGTCGTTCAGCGTTGTACCAGATGAGCCACGGGATCAGTTGGCGATTGAACTCATTGGGAGTGATCAGCAGCTCCTGATGGTAATCAATGAACTCCTCCTCAATGGTCCGGTTAAGACGTTCGAGGTGGGCGTTCATCTTGGGAGTTCTGGGATAGGTATGCCAGCGAGTTCGCGGGGGTCGATGGCACCGCAGCAGGAACGTCGTTCCTTTCGGCCAGTAGAGCCGTTTCCCCTCGCTATTCCAACTCTGTCTTGCATACCTGGCAGCGATGTAATACACTGTTGCTATGAAAACTCTAACCGTTCGATTGCCCGAGCCGCTCGTAACCGAGATCGAGATGGAATCGCGCAGGCGCAATTGTTCGAAATCCGACATCGTTCGCGAGCGCTTGCAGCGCGCTGCTCGACCCAAAGGGCATCGGTCCACGCCGATTGACACTATCGCCGATCTGATCGGCTCGGTGGACGGCTTGCCTGCTGACCTGAGCGCGCGAAAGAAACGCTATTTGAAAGAAACGGGGTATGGCCAGAAACGTGCTCGTTGACGCAGGTTTTTTAGTGGCTTTACTTAGCCGCCGCGACGCCCACCACCGATGGGCGCTGACACAAGCGCCTGGCCATGCTCCACCCTGGCGCACCTGCGAAGCCGTCCTATCTGAGGCTTTCCACATCCTCGGGTCGCGCGGAACACCTGTAGTCAGCGCGCTGCTTCGCCGCCGGGCTCTAATTGCCGCTTTCGACCTGGACAACGACGTGGAGTCAGTACTCAAGCTATTGCAGAAATACGCGGACGTGCCCATGAGCCTCGCCGACGCCTGCCTCGTGCGCATGACCGAGACGCTTCCTGATCCGATCATTCTCACCACCGATTCCGACTTCCGCATCTATCGCCGACATAGCCGGCAAATGGTTCCCTGTTTGATGCCGTCGTGATTACTCGCTATTCGAAAAGCTTTTGTTCCTCGTCACGTTATTACAAAAAAACATAAAGCGGGCGTTTGGCCAAATATATAGATAGCTACCGCTTTCTCAGAGGGCAAAAAGCATAGTCTTCGCTGCGAAGGGTTTGCCGATTGCTCGTGACGTCTCGTTCACCTGCGGAAGCCCGGTTGAGTCCATTCACATTTGGCAGTGTAAAGTAATCGCGTCACGTCGCGGCCGGTGGCTTTCGACACACACTGATCCTTACATCCCTCCTTCCTTCCCGCCTTGACGTTTCAGACGCACTTGCCTATCGTTTGGGCGTCGTCTTCCAATAACCACATCAAACAGAATCAAGGAGGTCCTTATGGGATTTCTTAGCGCCGAAGAGTTAAAGCAGTTGTTGCCGGCGGAGACATCAGCTTTCCCCTCGCCCATCCCTACCCAGTCGGTCTCCAGTGACGAATTCATGCCGGCCGCGCAAACTGAAAAGCAGCGCAAGTTTGAGGCGCGCATCAAGGAATACGGCAGTGAGCTGGCGCGCCATCAAGGCATGAGCCGCCGCGCGTTTTTCAAAACCGCGGCTGGTATGGCAGCTGCGTTTGTCGCTATGAACGAAACGCATGGGGCGATTTACGACGTCAGCCGCGCCGAAGCCGCCATTCCGGAAATGGCGAGCGAGCGCGCGAAGACTCTTTCCAAGCAGTTCGTCATGGACATGCATACGCATTTTTTGCGCGACGACACGCGCAACACCGGCTTTGTGCGCCAGCGCGAAGCAGTGGGAAAAGCCGGTTGGAATCCGGCCCTCGCCGGCAAACCGCAAACCGTGGAGGACCTGAAGTTTGCCAATTACTTTAAGGAAGTATTTCTGGACAGCGACACACAGGTCGCCTGCATCAGCGGCTCGCCGTCTGAAGAACCGCGCGATTGGTTCCTAACTAACCAGATGAAGTTCGACGCGCGCGCCAAAGTCAATAAGGAAGCCGGCGCGAAGCGGATGTTCTCCCACGGGATTATGACGCCGGGGTGGCCGGGCTGGCTTGACAAGATCGAAGAGGAGATGGAGACGCTCAAGCCGGATTCATGGAAGGGTTATACCATCGGCGATAACACCAACAAACATCTGGCCAAGCATCCGTATCGGCTCGACGATGAGAACATCATGTATCCATTCTACGAGCGACTGGTAAAGTGGAGCAAAGATCACCCCAGTATTGTTAATGTGTGCATACATAAGGGACTTTTCCCGCCGTCGGTGGAACACAAGTTTCCGCATCTGGTCGGCTACTGTCACGTCGCCGATGTCGGCAAGGCGGCCAAAGACTGGCCTCAGCTCAATTTCATCATTTATCACTCAGGCTATCGTTGGGCCGGAGGAGGCACGGCGGAAATGGCGTATGAACAGCTAAACCGTACCGGTCGGATCGAATGGGTTAGCGATCTCGCAGACATCCCCGGGCAGTTCGGAGTGAAAAACGTTTATGGTGATTTGGGACAGATCTTCGCGCAGAGCACGATGGCCGATCCGCGCGTCTGCGCTTTCATGATGGGGACACTGGTGAAAGGCCTGGGCTCCGATCATGTGGTGTGGGGATCGGACGCAGTTTGGACAGGCTCGCCGCAGTGGCAAATCGAAGCGCTGCGCCGTCTCGAGATTCCCGAAGAGATGCAAAAGAAGTTTGGCTTCAAACCGCTCGGACCCGCCGACGGGCCGTTGAAGCGGGCCATCCTCGGCGAAAACAACGCGCGCCTTTACAACTTTACGCCTGGACAACGCTCGGCGTTAGAAAACGACCGTTTTGCTCAGCTAAAGGAGGATTACCTGAAAAACGGCGCTGACCGTAGCAACCTGACGTACGGCTACATTCACAAACCGAAAGCATAGCGGGCGTACTCGTCCTGCCTGTTTCTTCGCTCCGGTTCGAGATCCCCTTCCGTCTTGGTCATCCGCTTCCACGGGAGAGGACTTGGTAGGGGTTCATCATCCCCGTCTTGTCAGAGTCCATCTTCAGCGACGTTCATGACTCTCGGCGCGCTCATTTTAATCCTGGCGGCGGCTTTTATTCACGCGAGCTGGAACTTGTTGAACAAGCGGGCCAGCGGTCATGTGACATTTACCTGGCTGGTGGCTGTCCTATCGGCAATCTTTTATACGCCGGTGGCGGTCGGAGTGATCTTTGTAACGCGCGTGGAAATCGGCGTTGTTGAGCTGGGGCTGATGGCAGGGAGCGCGGCCCTGCATAGCGCCTATTTCATTCTGCTCAATCAGGGCTATCGGGTCGGCGACCTGTCGTTGGTCTATCCGCTGGCGCGCGGCACAGGGCCGTTGCTTTCGACACTCGCGGCGATACTCCTGCTTGGCGAGAGACCTTCGGCGCTCGCGCTGATTGGCGCATTGCTGATCATCGGCGGTGTGGTCGTGATTACCAGCAATCCGAAGAGCTTGCGCCAGAGCGGAGTCAAAACCGCGGTGCTCTATGCGGCAGTGACCGGCTTGTTTATCGCGGCTTATACTTTATGGGACAAGCAGGCGGTTGGCCGGTTCGCGGTGCCGCCTCTGATACTCGATTGGGGCGCAAATCTCGGCAGGACAATTTTGCTGACATCTCTCCCTCTACGCTATCCCCAGGAAACGCGAGCGGAATGGCGCGAGCACAGGTTTGAAGCGATCGGGGTTGCTGTCCTAGCGCCGCTCTCCTACATCCTGGTTCTCACGGCCATGCAGTTTACGCCGGTGAGTTACGTCGCGCCGGCGCGCGAGATCAGCATCTTGATCGGCACCGCTATGGGAACCCGCCTGCTCGCGGAGGGCGACGGCACGCGCAGGTTAGTCGCCGCTTCGGCAATGGTTCTGGGAGTGGTGGCGCTGGCGGTGGGATAAACTGAACTCGTTCCAATCGTTCCAGCGGTTCCAATTGTTCCACACGTTTTTCGGACTCTAACTTTCTTGATCGTTTGCTGGCAGCCCGATCGCCTTCTGCCAAGGTGGAAAGTTGTTCGGCATCTTCTATAATCTCGGATTCCGCAGTTCAAGGTGACACACCGATCAAGCGGCAATCCTTCTAGAGCGACGACAGTGAACCAGCGGCTGCAGCGGAACGACAGCACACGGCCTATCCCTAACCGTTGGAACGATTGGAACAGCTGGAACGATTGGAACCGTCAGCTCTGCTGACTCTTCTTTGGCGGCACCCTGTAAACCTTCTCGGGCGGATTGAAGATATGATCCAGCACCAACCATAGGCTTCTGGAATGGTGGAAAAAGAGCAATGGAAAAATAATCGCGAAGGAAATCCAAATCCACAGTTGCTGGTCGAAGGTCAGGTTGGTGAAGATGCTCAGGAGAAAGAATCCCGGGATTGCGATCAGCACCGTGGCGGCGTAATTGATGTAAATCGCGCCGATGAAATAGCCCTGCTCCCGTTCGAAAATCAGCCCGCAATGAGGACACGTTGTATGCATTCGGAAAACCGCCGCATACAGCGATCCGACGCCGCAGCGTGGGCATTTGAGGCGCAAGCCATATCCCAGCATCGGTAGAATGCGCCGCGCCATATCAGGCGATTACCTGCTCGAGAACCGGCGGCGAAATTGTCTCGCCGGCTTCGGGGCCGCCGTTCAGATATTCGCGCAGGAACCGGGCGGTGTAGGAGCGCTTACCGTCTTTGCTGACTTGCAACGGCGTGCCCACCGCAACCAAATGGCCTCCCTGCTCGCCACCCCCAGGGCCCAGATCGATCAGATAGTCGGCGTCTTTGACGATATCGAGATTGTGCTCGATGGTGATGACGGTGTTACCTCGGTCGACCAGTCGGTGCAGAATCTGAATCAGCTTGTCGACATCGGCAAAGTGCAGGCCGGTGGTGGGTTCATCCAATAAATACAAAGTTTTGCCGCGCGAATCTTTGCCAAGCTCATAGGCCAATTTGATCCGCTGCGCCTCGCCGCCGGAGAGAGTGTTGCTCGCCTGCCCAAGAGTGATGTAGCCCATGCCGATGTCGTCGAGAACCTTGAGCGGCCGCGCGATCTTCGGAAAGGCGTGGAAAAATGGCACTGCCTCTTCCACCGTCATGTGAAATACGTCGGCGATATTTCGCCCATTGAAACGAATGTTCAAGGTTTCTTCGTTGAAGCGTTCGCCGCGGCAATCGTCGCAGTCGACAAAAACGTCCGGCAGAAAACTCATCTCCTTGCGGATTTTGCCCTGGCCGGCGCAAGCCTCGCACCGTCCGCCTTTGACGTTGAACGAGAATCGGCTCGGCGTGTAACCGCGCAGCCTTGCCTCCGGCGACAGCGCATAAAGTTTGCGGATCTCGTCGAGCAAACCAACGTAAGAGGCCGGCACTGAGCGCGGCGTTTTGCCGATCGGTGTCTGATCGACTTCAACGATTCGTTCGATGGATTTCCAGCCGGCGATCTCTTTGTGCGCACCCGGGCGGCCGGCAAATTGGCCCAACAGCAACTTGACTCCCTTATAGAGAACCTCTCGAACCAATGTGCTTTTGCCGGAACCGGAGATGCCGGTGATGCAGCTCCACATGCCCAGGGGGATTTTGACATCGATGTTTTTCAGATTATGCGCCTTGGCGCCGCGAATGGTGAGCCAGTTAGCCGTGTCGAGATCGCGTTGCGGTCCGAGACGCCTCTTGACCGATCTAAGATAAGCTCCGGTGGGAGAATCCGGATTATTTCTGATTTCATCCGGCGATCCGATGCTGACAACATTGCCGCCATGGACACCGGCGCCCGGTCCCAAATCGATGATCAAGTCAGCCGAGCGAATCGTCGCTTCATCATGCTCGACGACCAGCACGCTGTTACCGAGTCGCTCGAGTCGCCTCAGCGTGCGTAAAAGCATGTCGTTGTCGCGCGGGTGAAGACCGATGGTGGGCTCGTCCAGAATGTAACAGACGCCGCGCAGGTTCGACCCGAGTTGCGCCGCCAAGCGGATGCGTTGGGCTTCGCCACCCGAAAGCGTATCGGCGCGGCGATCGAGAGTCAGATAAGGCAAGCCGACTTCGGAGAGGAAAGTAAGTCGTTGCTGGATCTCTTTGACGATCTTATCGGCCACCGCGCGATCCCGTTCGCTGTTGCCGTTGTCGGAAAACGACAGGTTGAGCTTGGCAAAATAGTCATTGGCCTCATTCACGGAAAACGAGGTGACCTGCCAGATCGCTTTGCCATCGAGCTTCACCGCCTGCGCGCGTGAATTGAGCCGACGGCCCGAGCAGGCGGGACACGGCGTCTCGGTCATCAACTCATCGAGCACGCTGTGCAGTTCATCATCTGCGTCCTGCTGAAGTTCTTTGAGAAAGGGCACCAAGCCGACGCAACCCGAGCGGCCGCTGCCGCCGTAAAGGATTTCCTGTTGCAACTTTTTCGCTAGCTTGGCCAACGGCTGCTCGATGTCCACCCGCTGTTTGTCCTTGAGCTCATGCAAAAATCTCTGTAGCGCCCTTTGCAGATCGGCCTCGCCGGCCGATGATCCAACAGAAATGCCGGCGATGGCGCGGTTTAGCGGCTGGCGCGGATCTGTAAAAATCAATTCGGGATCGAAGTCCCAACTAAAACCAAGCCCGCTGCACTCCTGACACGCTCCCTGACGGCTGTTGAATGAGAAAAGCCGCGGATCCAACGGCTCATAGCCGACGCCGCATTCGAGGCAAAATAATCTCTGGTTAAAAACCTGCTGCCCGCGCTCCGAGACCAGATGAATGACGCCGTTGCCCAGACGCAAGCCTTGATCGAGGAGCGTCTCGATTTCCCGCCCGCCGACTTTGGTCTTGCCGATGACAATATCGATGTTGTGTTCCTGAAAGCGCTCGAGACCGCCACTCAGCTCGGGCGCTCGCAGATCCATCAACTCGCCGTCGATGCGCGCCCTGCGATAGCCCAGCTTTCTGGCGCCGGCGATCACTTCTTTGTGAAAACCCTTGCGACCGCGCACGATCGGACTCAGGATCATGACTTCCTTGCCGCGATAGGAGCGGCCGATGCGATCGAGAATCTGGCTGCGGGTTAACGATTGAATACGCCGGCCGCATTGCACACAGTGTTGCTTACCTATTTTTGAATAGAGCAGTCGCAAATAGTGATAGATCTCAGTGACGGTCGCGACGGTGGACTTGTTGCCGCCCTGGCTGAGTCTTTGTTCGATGGCAACGGTGGGCGGTATGCCCGAGATAAAATCGACATTGGGACGCGCCATCACTTCCAAAAACTGCCGCGCGTAAGCGGACAGGCTGTCGATGTAGCGGCGCTGGCCTTCGGCATAGACGATATCGAAGGCCAGCGAAGACTTTCCCGAGCCGCTCAAGCCGGTGAAGACGATGAAACGATCGCGGGGAATGTCGATACTGATGTTTTTAAGATTGTGCTCCTTCGCCCCAACTATCGCGATTGCATTGTCCTCCGTCATTGAACGATTGAACGGTTGAACGATTGAACGATTTACGATCGTCGGGCTAAACGGTGAAAGCTTGCTTCTCTTCAGATACGGGCGCAGGTAACGGCCGGTGTGCGAGGCTTCGACGACGGCGATCTGCTCCGGCGTGCCAACGGCGACGATCTCTCCGCCTTTATCACCGCCCTCAGGCCCGAGATCGATGATGTGATCGGCGCACTTGATGACCTCCAGGTTGTGCTCGATGATCACAATAGAATGGCCCTGCTCGAGAAGCTCGTTGAACGCCTGCAGCAGCCTTTCGATATCATGGAAGTGCAACCCGGTGGTGGGCTCGTCGAAGATAAACAACGTGCCCGCTTTCCTCGCCTTGGTCATGTGCCATGCCAGCTTTAATCGTTGCGACTCGCCGCCGGAGAGAGTCGTCAGGGGTTGTCCCAGGCACACGTATTCGAGGCCCACCGCCTGTAACGGAGCTAAAGCATTCTTGATCTCACCGCTGTCTTCAAAAAATTCCAACGCCTCGGCGACGGTGAGGTCGAGAATCTGCCGGATGTTTTTGCCGCGATAATTGACTTCCAAGACCTCCTGGCGAAAGCGGCTGCCGTGGCATTCGGGGCAGGAAGTGTAGACATCGGAGAGAAACTGCATCTCGACCTTTTCAAACCCTTCGCCCCGGCAGGTTTCGCAACGGCCGCCTTCAACGTTGAACGAGAAGGTCGAGGGCGCATAGCCGCGCAATCGCGACAAGTCGGTGGCGGCGAATAGTTTGCGGATGCCATCGAAAGCCTTCATGTAAGTCGCAGGATTTGAACGGGGCGTGGTTCCAACCGGCGATTGATCAACCAGTACGACTTCGGAGATCCTGTCGGCGCCGCTGATGGCCGTACACTGGGTCACCTTGGCAGACGGCGATTCTTTGAGCTTCTTTAGGTTTCGATAAAGAACTTCATCGACCAGAGTCGACTTTCCCGACCCGGAAACGCCGGTGAGACAGACCATCAGCCCGAGCGGAATCTCGACATCGATGTTTTTTAAATTATTCGCATGGGCGCCGCTGATCTTGATCGACCGGCGCGAGAGCGGTTTTCGGAGACGCGCCGGAAGAGGAATGGTTTTGCGCTGGCTCAGATAAGCCGCTGTCAGCGATTTGTCGTCTTTCAGCAGCGCCTCATAGGAGCCGGCAAACATGATGTTGCCGCCCTGCTGCCCGGCTTTCGGACCCATATCGATGATATGGTCGCACTCTTTGATGATCTCGGGATCATGCTCGACGACGACCACGGTATTGTGATTGGCCTTGAGCCGATGAAGGATTTCTACCAAGCGCCTGCTGTCGCGCGGATGCAACCCGATGGACGGCTCGTCGAGAACATAGAGCGTATTGACCAGAGATGAGCCGATCGCGGTGGTGAGGTCGACCCGCTCGAGCTCGCCGCCGGAGAGTGTGCGCGATTGGCGATCGAGAGTCAGATATTCCAGGCCGACACCGTCCAGATAACCCAGGCGCCGGCGGATTTCTTCCAAGATGAGCGCCGCGACCTGATCCAACGAACCTGCCGGCTTGAGCTGGTTGAAAAAACGATGCGCCGCGCCGACGCTCATCGCGCTCACCTCGGCGATGTTTTTACCGTCGATCAAGTAATTAAGCGCGCCGGGTTTGACCCGGCTGCCCTGACAATCGGGACAAAGCAGATAACAACGATAGCGCGACAGCAGAACGCGGACATGCATCCGGTAGCTTTTTTGCTCGAGCCGACGAAACCAGCCGCGAATCCCTTTAAATGCGCCGTCGCCTCCGACAACCAACGCCTTGTGCTCTTCGCTGAGCTCACCGTAAGATTTCTTGACCGGAATGCGTTTGCGCTCACAGAACTCCAGCAGGCGACGGAGACGGCGGGGTTTGCTGTTCCACGGTTTGATGGCGCCATCGCTGAGCGATTTCTCCGGGTTCGGAATCACCAGATCGAGATCGATATCAATCACCCGCCCGAAACCGCGGCAGGTTTCACAGGCTCCCAGGGGGCTGTTGAAGGAAAACAAGTTTGGCACCGCTTCAGGGTACGAGATATCGCAATGCGGGCAATGCAGATGATTGCTGAACGGTTCGCGCCGCCAATCTTCGGCGGGCAGGAACACATTTAGTTTTCCCTTGCCGTAATGAAACGCTTGTTCGAGGGAGTCGCAGATGCGCTTCTTGTTTTCCAAGCGGAAAGCGAATCGGTCGACGACGACTTCGAGCAGTTTGCCGGAGGGCGCTGTAGCGATGGCTTCCAAATCCTCGATTGCGCTGTCCACCAGCAGCCGGTGAAAACCGGCTTGTTGCAGCCCGTTGCGCACCTCGTCCCATCCGACCGGAGAGCGCGGTAAAGAAAAAGTCAGAACGATGGGCGAGCCTGCCGGCAGGCTGCTGAGCTTGTTCACGATCGATAAGGAGGAGTCCCGCTCGACGATCCGCCCGCAGCCGCGGCAATGTAGCACGCCGATTTTGGCAAATAGCAGCTTGAAGTGGTCGTGCAGCTCGGTCATGGTGCCGACCGTCGAGCGCGACGTTCGGACGGGGCGGCTTTGATCGATGGCTATCGTCGGCGGGATGCCTTCGATGCTCTCGACATCCGGTTTGTCCATGCGATCGAGAAACTGCCGCGCATAGGCGGAAAAGCTCTCGACGTAGCGGCGCTGGCCTTCGGCATAAAGAATATCGAAGGCCAGGGTCGACTTTCCTGAACCGCTGACGCCGGTGACCACAGTCAAGGCGTTGAGAGGAATGTCTAAGTCGACGTTATTGAGATTGTTCTGCTTTGCGCCGCGGATCCGTATGGAAGGTTTGCTCATATTTTGACTTACTGCAGGCGGTACTTCTCCACCAGGACCCGGCGAAAGCGCGAGCCATAGATCAAATCGAAAGTTTCTTCTTTATCTGGAAATAGCTGGAGGGCGGTTTTCTTTGCGTGCTCGACCACGTCTTGAGCTTCGGCCAAGGTCAGATCGACCTGCCACAGCAGCGCTACGGCAATATCCATCGCCCGGCGCAGCCTGCGAATTCTTCGTTCTTCAGCCAGCAGAGCTTCTTTATCTATTTCCATGGGAGGGAGAGAATCGAGCGAACTTACAGTCAGGGGAGATCTTCGCACGCCCCAACCTAACACATTTAACACAAGGCGGCCGTGAGTCAAGAAAACGCCGGGACTTGGGACGGGCATTGGCTACTAGGTGTTGGTAATGGACGCATGCAATAGAGAGGATCAGAGCAGAATTTCCAAAGGTCAGCCCGCACCTGAGACTGATGAGTGGAACGCGAGACCGGCGACCGCGGACTGATGACGGGGATTGAAACGAACACCCAGAACCCAAGACCCAATCTAACTTTCGGCGCGCGGTTGCCTTTGCTAGGGTGGCTTTATGCGTATCTCGGAAATTTTCTACTCGATTCAGGGAGAAGGACGGCTAAGCGGAGCGCCGTCGGTTTTTATACGCACGTCGGGCTGCAACCTGCGTTGCGTCTGGTGCGACACTCCGTACACCTCCTGGAGTCCCGACGGAAAGGAGATGGGACTGGACGAGATTCTTCACGCCATCGAGAGTTACCCGCTTGATCATGTGGTGCTCACCGGGGGAGAGCCGTTATTGTCCCTTGAGATAGAAGATCTGTCAGTAAGATTGAAAACAGCCGGGGCCCACGTCACCATCGAAACCGCGGCGACGATCTTTAAACCTGTGAGTTGCGATTTAGTGTCTATGAGTCCGAAACTGTCGAATTCGACGCCGTGGCAGAAGCAAAACGGCAGGTTCGCGGCCATGCACGATCAGCATCGGCTCAATTATAACGTCGTGCAGCAGTTTATCGATAGCTATGATTATCAGCTCAAATTCGTCGTTGACCACGAGCAGGACTTTGCCGAAGTCCGGCAGATTGTGGACGCGCTCAAGAATGTCGACACCAGTCGTGTACTGATCATGGCGCAAGCCAGAAACCGACGGCAACTACATCAGAAGAGCCGATGGATCGTCGAGCTTTGCAAAAAATTCGGTTACGGCTATTCACCGCGCCTGCACATTGAACTGTACGGCAACCGGCGCGGCGTCTAGCAGGCTGCTGAAAAGACCCATATGCTTCGTTGCCGCTCAAGCGCCTCGCTGCGACCTACTGTAAGTACGACTCCGCCCGTCGATTTTTCCCGCGCCTAGCCTCTGGATCTTTTTGAGCAGCCTGCAAGAGGCTTTTTTCAGCACCTCTGCTAGCAGATGAAAGGAAAAATCAATCGGCATGTTTCGCGACAAAGTGATCCCAAGCCCGGTCGACGGAGGCGGGCTTGAAAGTCCGCTTGGCGATTTTTTCGGCTTCGTCGCGCTCCATGAACATCGGCGTACCGAGTTTCATGGCTTCGGTTTGCAGCCGTGCCGACTCCTCCAGGAAAAGCGCCAGCATGCAGACTTCGCGAATCGATTGACCGACGACGACCGCGCCGTGCCCGCGCAGCATCAGCGCCTTGGCGTTGCCCAGCAACTTGGTCATCTCACCCGCCCGCGCTGGCGATTCCACCTGCCCGATTCCGGTATAGAGCGGTACGCCTTCGTGAAAGATGGCGCTGTAGTTATGCATCGGCCGAATGGTTTGCCCCACGACGCTTAACAGAATCACCGCCGGCGAATGAAAATGAAAGATCGCTTTGACATCGGGACGCGCCTTGTAGATCGCTTGGTGCAAAGAAGACTGCGGCACCGGCTTTTCGAAATCCACAAAAAACAACTCGTCGCTCGTGACCAAAGCCGGACTCTTGCGCGGCATGAACATCATCTCATTCCCCTCGTTGCTGCGCAGGCTGAGATGAGCAAATGCGTCGCTCAGTCCCTCGCGATAAATGATCCGCAACGCGGTGATGAAATCGTTTTTAACTGCATTGTAAGATTCATCCGACATGTTCGCTCCCTCCTTTGGGCACCACGGAAAAACCTGAGTTGTCAGCCTACAGATTTCCCAAGCCTTGCAGCGTGCCGTCCGGTGTTCTGACTACGTGTTTGAGCGGCGCGCCCGAAAGATAGCGGCGCATGTTGTCGCGCACCAGGTCGCTCATACGCCGCCACAACTCCCGCCCGCCGTTGCCGCCGACATGCGGCGTCATCAGCACGTTTGGGAGATCCCACAGCGGGCTCGTTGCGGGCAACGGTTCCTGGGCGAAAGCGTCGAGCCCCGCGCCCATGATACGGCCTTCGGCGAGCGCGCGCGCCAGCGCCGCCTCGTCCACCACCTTGCCGCGGGAGATGTTCACGAACACCGCCGTCTCTTTCATGAGCGCGATCCGTTCGGCGTTCATGAATCCCTGGGTGCCGGCATCGAGCGGCATCGCGATCATGATCACGTCGGCGGCGGGAAGCACCTCGTCAACCTTTTCGCGAGGCACCACGTGGTCGATCTCCGGCACGGCGGGAGCCGGCGCGCGGGTGACGCAGATCACTTCCATGTCGAATGCCTTGGCTTTGCGCGCGATGTCCTGGCCGATGCGGCCCATGCCGAGGATCACCATGCGCGCGCCGTCGGGCGCCATCATGTAGCGAGGCAAAGCCTGCCGCGCATAATTACGTTGCGCGCGCAGCGGCTCGAACCGACGAAATCCTCGCATGACGCCCAGCATCAACGCGATGGCATGCCCCGCCAATACCCGCTGGCTGACGTCGCCGCTGTTGGTGACCCAGACACCTTCGGGCAGCCCGGCTTTCAGCGCGATATCGATACCGACGGTGGTGAACTGAATCCACTTCAGCGCGCATCCCTTGTCGCGCACGAGCTTGGCGAACTCCGGCGTGAAGGCGGAATTATAAACTTGGAAAATTTCCGCTCCCTCGAGCGCATCGGCCAGCGTTTCGAGATCATTGGCCTTGATCGCCTCGACTTCGGGAAATTCCCGCAGGAAAGCTTCATCTACTACGTCGTGAGTGGCGTGCACAAACTGGGCGATGCGAATTGTCATGTTGGTCCTATTCGGTCTCGGGATGGTGAATAGATTTTCAGGTCAAAAGCTTTCTTTATAGTACCTGTTGGTGCTGAATTTTTCGATGCTGTCTCATATCTTTCATTTTGATTTGAGAATGATGAGCTTCAAAAGCCAGCTATTCTACAGTTTGTTTTATTGATTGACTGTCTGAACGCATCTTGATATCCGGCCGGTTGGAGGATTGGCGATGGCACAGCAAGAAATCGCATTGATTGTCGGCAGCGGACCGGGATTGAGCGCATCGCTGGCAAGGCTGTTTAAGAGAGAAGGGATGAAGGTGGCATTGGCCGCGCGCAACATCAAAAAACTGGACAGCTTAGTCAAAGAAATCGACGGACGCGCGTACGCATGCGATGCGACCAGCCCAACGGATGTGAAAAAGCTGTTCCAGTCGGTGAGCCAAGATCTCGGCGAGCCCAATCTTGTAGTCTACAATGCCAGCGGTCGCGTCCGCGGTCCGATCACCGAACTCGACCCCGAAGACGTGCGCCAGACAATCTTGATCACCTGTTACGGCGGGTTTCTTATCGGCCAGGAGGCCGCCAAAAGAATGCTCAAAGCCGGCAACGGCACGCTCCTGTTCACCGGCGCATCCGCGAGCGTCAAAGGTTACGCCAACTCCCCGGCATTCGCGATGGGCAAAATGGGTCTGACTGGGCTGGTGCAAAGCATGGCGCGTGAGCTTCAGCCGCGAAATATTCACGTCGCTCAAGTAGTGATCGACGGTGGAATTAACAACCCGGAACGCCCGGAGCGTTTGACGGAGCGCGGTCCCGACGGCTGTCTCGATCCGGACGCCATCGCTCAGACTTATCTCCACCTGCACCGCCAGCACCGCAGCGCATGGGCCTCTCACATTGAATTACGGCCATGGTCGGAAAAGTTCTAGCAGCCCAATGGCACTGAGGCGTCGGCATCTAGAAACTAAACTCTTCAATAAATATCAAAGTAGCGAAGCGTGGCACTCAAGCCGTGTTGTTAAAGAACTGATCCCGAATCTTCCGCTAACAAGAATTGGGTTCTGTGCTGCAGGGAATTTCTGACAAGTCAGTTGAATTGGAATTTCAGCCGATAACAGCGAAGGTAAAAGACGCGACCGTCACTCTGTCGCCTGCAGAATAAGTCAATACTCAACATTCCTAGAATCTTTTCCCCTCCAGTCGAGCTGAATACCTCCGATTAACCAAAGTAGACGCGACCCTATTTTCTCCCGGTCACCATTTCTTAGGCTGCCGGCGCCGTGCTCCCTCGTTGGCCCCGCGGCTGGTTCACCTGGGGGTACCGAGTCGGTAATTTTGTGGACAGCTAGCCTAACATAATATGCTCCCAAAATAATCAGAAGTACTTGACTAATATTTGGGAGCATATTATATTGACCAATGCGGATCATTGCCAAGAGCGCCCTGCGTGAATTTTGGTCGCGCTGCCCGGATGCTGAAGAGCCGCTCTTGGCTTGGTATCGCGAAGTCGAAAAGGAGGACTGGACCAAGCCGTCACAAGTAAAAGACAAGTTTAGAAGTGCCAGTTTTGTAGGGGATCGCGTTGTATTCAACATCAAAGGAAATGACTACAGGCTCGTTGTGAAAATCAATTATCCGTATCGAGTGGTTTATGTGCGTTTCGTGGGGACGCACGAAGAATACGACGAGATCGACGTTAAGGAGGTGTGACATGAACAAAATTCGAGCAATTCGAACCGAGACTGATTATGAGGCCGCTATGGCGCGTATCGATGAACTTATGGACGCTGAGGCCGGTACTTCTGAGGGTGAGGAGCTCGATGTGCTCACGGATCTTGTCGAACTTTACGAGGCGAAGCATGTCCCCATGGGCTTTCCGAGCCCGCTTGGCGCAATCCGGTTTCGCATGGAGCAATCCGGGCTTTCACCGCGTGATCTTATTCCGTTCATGGGCAGCCGTGCAAAAGTATCCGAGGTGTTATCCGGCAAACGCCCACTCACGATGCAAATGGCGCGCGCGCTACATGCGAATCTCGGTATTCCCGCTGACGTGCTGTTACAGCAACCGGGCGGTGAGTTGCATTCGGCGCTCGAAGGCACCGAGTGGCACCGGTTTCCGGTGGCAGAAATGGCGAAACGTGGATGGATCGAGAAGCGACGCAATCTTGACTCCCATGCCGAAGAAATCATGCGTGATCTTATTGGTCGTGCCGGAGGCGAATATGTTCTGCCTGCAACGTTCTATCGGAAGAATGATCAGGCACGTGTCAACGCGAAAACTGATCCATACTCTCTCAAAGCTTGGTGCTGGGAAGTGTTAGCCAGAGCGAATACGCATCCGCTGCCTGTCAGCTTTAAACCCGGTACGGTTGACCTCGCTTTCCTGCAGAAAGTGGCAACATTGAGCTGGTCACAAGATGGTCCCCGCCTCGCTCAAGAATTCCTCGCTAATCACGGTATTCATCTCGTGTATCTTGAGCATTTACCACGTACGCACCTCGACGGTGCAGCCCTTCAACTTGCCGACGGTACACCCGTTATTGGACTGACCTTACGCTATGATCGGCTCGATAACTTCTGGTTCTGTTTGCTGCACGAGCTTGCTCATATCGGCCGCCATATGAACGAAACGAAAAATGAAGCATTCGTCGATGATCTGAGTCTTCGTGACGTGCACGCGGCGCGACGTGATCCGCGAGAAACCGAAGCGGATGAATGGGCCGAGAATGGGCTCATTCCAGAAGACATATGGAATACGAGCAAGGTAAAGGACAACCCAACGCCGCTGGCCGTTATGGAGCTAGCACAGCGCCTCGGCATTCATCCGGCAATCATCGCCGGTCGTATCCGATACGAGACACGGAACTTTCGCCTGCTGTCCCATTTTGTCGGCACCGGTACGTTACGTAAGCAGTTTTTGAGATAAGCGGAACTTTATCCAGCCAGGAAACAGCGTCCCCAATGTCCCCTCTTTCGTCTTCGTCCCTTTACCCCATGTTTGCTCAATTGCGCAAATGGGCAACCGTGGAATCGATGTCGGAGTCTCTAAGTAGATTTTTGTCGAGAAAAACTTGCAAGCCAAATACCTACTAAGTCAGGCTCGGAACAAACTCTCACGCTACCCCTTTAACCTTGATATTGTGCGCTTGTTTCTCGACTTGGGCGAGATCATATTCCATCTGCATGCCGAGCCACACTTCTGGACTTGATCCAAACGTTTTGGAAAACCGCACGGCCATCTCGGCAGAGATGCCACCCTTGCCATTTACGAGATTGTTCAAGGCCTGCCGCGTCACTCCGAGGCGTTTGGCTGCTTCAGTTACGGTTAAGCCAAGGGTTCGATGCACTCTTGACGCACAACGCGTCCAGGATGGGGTGGGTTCTTCATGCGCATGATTGACGATCCAAGGAATAAAAGAATTCTGGCTATTTGTCTGCCGCACGTTCCCGCCAATAGTACGGTCGTCGTTTGCTATGGGCCACGGCACCGACCACCACATCATTACGGTGCATTTCATATATGATCGAATACGGAAATTTGCGCACGATCAGACAGCGTCTCTGTTCATCGAATTTAGGCCAGCGCAACGGGTTCTGGGAGATCAGTCGGACAGCGCGATCAATTTCGCGCTCATGTCGTAAGCGATCGTTGTTCCCCGCGCATAGTACCAGAGAAAAGCCGCTGCATATTCCGCGGAGGCGTCAGGATGAAATGCGACCTTAGCCGCGGCCACGAACTCGCTTTCTGGCCTGCGATTTCACCTCTGTCCAGGGAACAGGCCGAACGACGCGCTCCTTGATCTCCTGCGATCGCCGTTCGACCTCTGCTGCCCAGGCAGCGTCCACATCGTCGTCAGTATCAGGCTCCAAGCTCGCTAGGATTTCCTCGACAATTTTAACACGCTCACTTTCGTCAAGTTTGATCGCGGCATTGACTAATTCTCTTGCTGGGCGGGTCATGGGTTCACTCCTCTAAATTTGGCTTCAAAATTTCTGGCAACAGAGCCGTACCCGAAGATTTACCATCTTATCCCGACGAGCGGCCGTTTTTCTATGAACCGCCTATAGTAAACACCTAACCCGGCATAAGAAGTTCTTTTTAATTTAATGTCTATTCTTCTTCTCCAAAGTCGACCTTTTGAACTCCGTGCGCATCTCGGACTGCAGACGCCCCAACCTGATACTTCCCCCAATCGATAAACTTTCCCGCATTCGGCCAGTGCCGGATGAACTTCCTGGATCTTGCGCCACATCTCCTGGCAGATGAAACGGTAGTCGGGATGCCCTTGGGGCATGGTGCGCAGCTCGCACATGTGCAAGGCCTCGCGCAGATTCATTTTCATGTACCAGCGAATCTTAAAGGCGAACGGCACCACGTACTGCGCTTCGCATGGCAAATCTTTGAAGATTTGCTCGTACAGATCCGCCGCGCGTTTCATGCATTCCTCGAACTCGGATTTAAAACCGGCTTCCTCAATCTCCGGCGGCGTGTCGTAGCCGTGGACCGTCGTGAAGTCCTGGCGCTCCTGAGTGAGAATTCTATGCCGGTGCAAATCGCGATAGAGTCCGAGATTGCCGAGAATGTCGAAGGTGTAATAGGCATTCTCGAAGGCCCGGCTGAGCTTGTCGCGGCGGTGCCGGCGCTTGGCAAACTGCTCCTGCAGGATCTGTCGCCGCTGGGAGGGATCCATCCTGGTAACGATCTCTCGTAGCTGCTGTAGCGGATGGCGCGCGTGCGCGTAAAGAATCGCCGCCACCACTTTTTCTTCCGCATCCGCGTCGTAATCCAGCAAGACCACCGGCTGGGTTTCCCGCGGAGAATCTTTGGTGATCTTAGCCGCGATGTTTTTCGCCGATGCCGACGTCTGCGCCAGATACTCGTTGGATTGGGCGCGCTTGATAAAGGACGGTATCAATTGATTCAGCTCACCATGCATTGCTCCGGCAACCGCTTTGGCTTCGCTCAACTCATTGGAATAGAGCTTACTCAGAAGATATTCGAACGCCTGGCCGGCGCCGAACATGCCAACGTTGGTCAACGTCGCAGCCGGCAGATAGCTACGTAAAACATCACAAGCATGGGCGCGCACGGTGGCGCGGTAAGCCGTCTCCGCCCAGCGCTTTAAACGTTCATCTTTCTTGGCCTCGGCGTAGGGCAACGCTTTGCCGCTGCTCGGATCGCGCGCTTCCACTTGCTCGATGGGTAGCGAACGCGCGACGCACTCGAGCATCGGCTCCATCTGCTTCGAATAGGTGTCGAAGAGCAGGTTCATCACTTCGACATAAGAAGCAGCATGGCGTGATGCCATGATCTTCGGCTCGCGGTAAAAAAGATAATTTCCGTCGGCGTCCTTGTGATCGAAACGCACATAGCGGGTTGACTTCTCCAGCGGCGCGATGCCAATGCGCGCGTCTTCGATAAGCTTGGCCGCGACATTGGAAATATTTTCACAGGCGATGTGCGCTCCGCCCAGTTGCGCGACGGAATCGTCGCCATAGCCGACCAGCACGCGATCATAAAAGGCGCGCGCTTTTTTCAGGGCCGCGCTGTCGTCGTCCACCGGCTGGCCGCCGAGCAGATCTTTCAATCCGAGCTCGGGATCGCCCAGGAACTCATCCAGGAATGTGCGACGCAAGCTCTTGGACGAGCGGCTGTAACGCGAAAACAGCGCCCCGGCTACTTCTTGGGGAAGCTTCAAACCAAAAATCGGTCGCTCGAGGTTCGTGAAAAAAGCGACCAGACGTTTCTGTTCTTCGGCGGTAAATTCAGGAATCATTCTGCAAATATACTCATAAGCCGGGAGGCTGTCATCTGGAAAGCGTCATCTCGCCGCGAAGCACCCGGCGTGACGGAACCAAAACCTAAAGGGGATAAAGAGGAATTCACCGCAGAGGCTCAGAGTGCGCAGAGATCTTAAATTCAAACGCTCTCCTCCGCGTCCTCCGCGCGTAATATTTCTTTCGATTAGACGAGACTTCAACGGGCCGGCTGCGGCGCGCAGATCGCCTGGACGAGCGCGTCGAGCAGCCGTCCGTGTTTCGCAGAAAAACGCACAAACGGCGTCAGCAGCGCGGGACGATAGGCTAAATGCCGCAGGAGCATGTTGAGTCGCCGGCGAAGCTTGAACTCCCGGCGGCAGCGGCGTTCATAAGAGCGCAAGCGGGTCTGCGGAAAAATCGCCGGCGCCAAACGCCTCATCGATAGTCTCGGCCGCCAGCAGCGCGCTTTTCATCGCGAAGTAAATCCCTTCGCCGCTCACCGGCTCGTTGACCCGCGCGGCATCACCAATAAACAGAATGCCGTCGGCTACGCAGCGCCGCGGTTTAAAATAGACCGGATAAGTCGCCCGAGCCTCGCCCACTCGGCGGCTGCTGAGGAGCAATTCTCGCAGATAGGGGTTTTGCGGTAGCAACGATTCCGACAAGAACTCCACTTGCCGTTCACGCGGCAGCCTTTGTTTATCTACTGCCAGACACAGATTGAAAGAGTTGCCGCCGAGCCCAACCACTCCGGCGTAGCCGCCCGGGAATAGATGAATATCGATGTTGCCCCTGATGGCATCGAGAGCATCGAGGTTAAACTGAAAGCCCACCGAACGCCCTTGTGTTTCGACCGCGCTGGTCAGACCCAGCCGGTGTGCAACCCATGAATTCCTTCCGTCAGCTCCGACTACAACAGGCGCGCGGATTTCGGCGTCGCCCGGCGCATGATCAAGTAACAGCTCCCATCCCCGGAGTTTACGTCCTAAGCTTTTGATTCTGCAGCCTTGCAGGACTACCGCGCCCTTCTGTTCGGCTTTTCGCAATAAAGCGAGATCGAAGATGGTACGGCTCAGGCCCAGCCCGAATTCTGGCCCGCCGCTCTGCGCCGGCAAGTGAGCTTCTGCGTGTTCGCCGGAACAGGCGGTGATCCGAAACGCCCTGACTTTGCCGTGCTCGGAAGAAAATATATCGTTCTCGACGTCAAGCTCGCGCAGAATCGGCCAGTTAACCGGATTGATGAAATCGCCGCACAGCTTGCCGCGTGGAAACTTTTCCTTATCGATCAGCGCCACCCGGTAACCTTTGTCGGCCAGGGATATTGCCGCGGCAGCCCCAGCGGGTCCGGCGCCGATTATAGCCGCATCGAACTTTTCCATTTCAACTCTATTGGTGATCGTTGGCGGATTGCCGAGAGTCCCAATTACATTCCGGTCGGACCAGCATCACAATCAGCCGACGATGACCCGGCCAAACTTCTATGATGGTTTTGATCATCGCGCAGCCGGCTTGCCGACTTTCGTTCCAGCATTGAGAAAATTGTTATCTGCCGAAAGGGAAATTTTGGAAACAGTCGAAACGGACCGATTCCGGCGCGTTCGAACAAGTCGCGCCACTCATCCAAGGTAAATGCCCGTTGCACCGAGAGCGGCCCATCGGTACGGGTCATAATGTTGCGCGTCAAAGCTTTGGTAACTAGACGGATTCCATGGTACGCCACCGGATGCCGCACCAGATCGCAAACGATGATCGCCCGGCGCGCCACGCGAGACCAGCCCCTGAGCAGATTGATGATGTCATCCTCGGAAAAGTGATGAAGCATCTGGGATGAGAGCACGAAATCGACAGCATCCGAAGCCAACGGCAGCGCCCGGCCATCACCTCGCATCAGACCGATCTCCGGATAATTACGAGTTTGCTTGACCGCTGCACGTAGAGTCACCGGCTCCGGATCGAGACCGATTACTTGAGCGGTGAGATGTTGGCGCCGCGCCCATGAGGCGATTAGCGCCGGAATGTCGGCGCTTCCCGTGCCGACGTCGAGGAGGGAAAACCGCTTTAACTTTTGTTCCTCGATCAGCCGCGCCAAACCGCCAAGCACGGCTCGATAGTTTCCCAGATATCGATTGATGATTCGCAAATTGCGCAGATCATCTTCCAGGAGCTCGCGCGGGTTGTCCGGCGAGTCCATCATCTCGGGGGCCATGCTGCGCTTCACATCTCTCCCCGAGCGATTACCAGGGCCGAGTTCTTGGAGCCGAAGCCGATGCAATTGCACAATGAAATGTCGACAGGCCGGGAAATGCCCCGATTTGGAATATAGTTAAGGTCGCACTCCGGATCCGGCTCGTCACAGTTGATGGTCGGCGGCAAAAAATTGTGGTTCATCGCCATAATCGCGGCAACCACGCCGGCTGCGCCCGAAGCTCCCTGCGGGTGGCCGATCATGGATTTCACCGAGCTCATGGGGATCTCGTAAGCGCGCCGGCCAAAACAAAGCTTGGCGGCAACCGTCTCGGTTCTGTCATTGAGAATCGTCGAGGTGCCGTGCAGCGCCACGTATCCGATCTCGTCTTTGGCGATGGCGGCATCTTGGATCGCCAGGCTCATGGCCCTTGCCGGCTCTTCTCCATTCGGGTCGAGCCGGACCCGGTGATACGCATCACAGGTGGAGCCATAACCAAGAACTTCCGCATAAATTTGTGCTCCGCGGGCCAGAGCGCTGCGGCGCTCCTCGAGAACCAGCGTCCAAGCGCCCTCGCCGAGCACGAACCCGTCGCGGCTGCGATCGAACGGGCGCGAAGCCCGGTGTGGTTCGCTGTTGCGCGAACAGGAGACCACCCGCATCACGCAAAAGCCCTGCATGATCCCCGGCGTGATCGTGGCATCAGTTCCGCCCGTTACCAGGTGCTCTGCCAAACCGAAGCGAATCATATTGAACGCATAGCCGAGCGCATCGGTGGAGCTGGTGCAGCCGGTGGAGATGAGATGACTCGGGCCACGCAGGTCGAAATGGAGCGAGACCTCGCTGGAGACGTTGCCTGGCGTCGAGCCCGAGACATTGTAAGCGCTCACCTTGCGCATCTGGTTGGAAAAGAACAGGCGGTATTGCTCTTCGGTGAAATCCGGAGTGCCGCCGCCGCTGCCGACTATCACACCCCAGGAGCGTCTTTCTTCCAGGCTCAACTCCTGCCAAACAATTCCAGCTTCGGTTAAGGCTTCCCGAGTGGCGGCGAGCAGCAGCGGCACGGCTCGCCCGACCCGCCGCAAATCCTGCGGCGGTAAATAATCCTCGGCGCGAAAATTTTTAACTTCACCGGCGATTTGGCACGAGAGCTCGTCAGTCGGAAATTGCGAAATCAGATCGACCCCACTGCGGCCGCAACGAAGAGACCTCCAGTAGGCGTCACGACCGATGCCGTTCGGGCTGACGGCGCCGATCCCGGTTACTACTACACGGCGACGCGGCGGGCCACCATTCGGCGTATGACCGTTATTGGAGCTCATATTGACTCTTTGTAGGCGACATTGTTTCCTTGCAGCATAACACTACTGACTGAGCTAACCTAGAAACGCCAGATGAACTTTACGGATCGGATCATTTTAATTACCGGCGCATCGGACGGTATCGGCAAACGCCTGGCACTGGATCTAGCAGCACGTGGTGCCGTGATTATTGGTTGCGGGCGCTCTGCGGAACGGCTTGGAGCCCTTCTTGCCGAGCTTCAGCGCATTAGCCCGCGATCGATTACGATTAGGTGTGACGTCGGTTCAAGGGATGAGGTCCGCGCTATGGTCGCGAAAGTACTCGCGGCGTACGATGCCGTCGATGTTCTCATAAATAATGCCGGCATCGGCATGCGCCAACCCTTTGTTGAAATGCCACTCGACACTATTGAAGAGATCATGCGAACGAATTATCTCGGCGCGGTCTACTGCACCCGTGAGGTGGTGCCCTCGATGATTGCCAAAGGCCGCGGCCATATCGTTAATATCTCATCCGTCGCCGGCCATATCGGAACAATGAATATGGCCGCTTACTGCGCATCAAAGTTTGCCCTGAACGGTTTAAGTGAAAGCCTTTATAACGAGCTGAAGCCTCTGGGCATCGATGTTTCGCTTGTCTGCCCCGGTCCAGTGAGAACGAGCTTCAACCGTTCGTTCGCGCAAACTTCGCCGAAGTCACCCTCATCGCTGGTTATCACTGCTGAATCTGTCTCTCAGACGCGTGATTCGCGTTATCGAAAACAAGCGCTTCCAAGTTATTACGCCGACGTCAGTCGCATTGATGTGCGCCTTTAAGCGCTTCATGCCCGGTCTTTTTCGCGCTATTTCGTATCGGTTTTTTCGTTCGCATGTTTCGCCGCGACCTAAATCTGTGACATAATCGGTGCCCTTAGC
This sequence comes from uncultured delta proteobacterium, assembly GCA_963745835.1. Taxonomy (GTDB): domain Bacteria; phylum Desulfobacterota; class Binatia; order UBA9968; family UBA9968; genus WHTF01. Next base: position 329,870 of record CAVUZH010000018.1, on the reverse strand, counting down.
AGGTCTACGGAGAAACTGATGAAGCCACTGCTCTTTGTATTCGCTCTACTGTTAGTCTTCAACCAAGTCGCTGTCTCAGCCCAAACCGGTCCGAAGGACGAAATAAAACAGCCGGCGACGGATCTCGACCGGGTCAAGGTCGGGCAGCCGGCGCCGGATTTTACGCTTGAGGATTCAGACGGTAAGAACGTCAGCCTTGCCGATTACCGCGGCAAAAAGAATGTCGTGTTGGTTTTTTACCGCGGCCATTGGTGACCCTATTGCGTCGTGCAGCTCGGCGAGCTGCAAAGCCTGCTAAATAAACAAGACAGCGCGAGATCGCAAATCCTGGCGGTGAGCATCGACAGCCATGAGGACTCGAAAAAATTGCGGCAAAAACTTCAAGCGGCGAATAATGGCAGTCAAACCTTTCCCCTGCTTCGAGATACCGATCACAAAGTGATCGATCGCTATGGGCTTCTCAACCCGGATGGCAAAGGCTGGCCTCATCCAACGACGTATGTGATCGATACCAAGGGAGTAGTACGTTGGAAGTTTACCGAAACAAACTACACCATCCGGCCAACGAATAAACAAATCCTGCAAGAGGTCAGAAAGCTCAAGTAATCCGACCGTGGCGACCCATTGGTTAGCCCGGAAAGTGTCTATCTGGCGTTGAACGTTTGAACCTTTGAACAGTTGAACTTTCCCTTGTAAGTATCAGCGCCCCAGTTGCTTGATAAAACCTTCCTTGTCGAGCTCCTGCATCAGGCTGGCATCGATGAATTGTTCGGGACGCATGCCCCGGGCGCGTGGATCTCTTTCGGCAACGTCGTCGAGAGCTCGTTTCATGGCTTCCACAGAAGCGTAAGGAGGCCAGGGAATATAGCGGCCCAGATAGAGTTCGTGAACCGCTTGTAAAAACGGCACGTCCTGATTCTTGAGATACTTTCCAAGCACAGTAACACCAAAGCTTTTGTTGGTTCTGCCGAGGTAAACGCTTTCGGTGTAAGCGCGCATGATTCGCAATACTGTATCGCGGCGGCTCTTGATGAAAGACCGGCTGGTGTTGACTCCCGAACCGGGAAAAACCAAGCCCAGCGAAGCTACGTCGACAAGATCGCGATAGCCTTCGCGACGCGCGAGAATCGCGAACTCAGCGTTGAGCATGGCTCCCTGCACCGCGCCGCTCTTGAGCGCGGCCATCATCTCCGGCTGACCGCCTAACTGTATCACGGCAAAATCGCGCTCCGGTTTAATCGGCCACTTTTCCGCGGCAAAACGAAGAGCGAAGTCGGTTGCCGAAGCAAATCGTGTGATCGCAACTTTGCCGCCTTTGAGATCCTCGATTTGCTTGACGCCGGGTCCGGTGACCAGGAAGAAAGGCAGCACATTCATGCCGCTGGCCAGATTAACCAGATCCGCCCCGGCGAGATTCGCACTGATTACCGAGCTGCCGTTGAACATGGCAATCGGCGCCTCACCGGACAAGATCACCTGCGCCGCTCGCGAGCCGCCGGCGACGTAGAGGATTTCGGCATCAAGACCATGTTTTTTAAACAAGCCGGCTTCGTGGGCAATCCACAAAGGGCTTTGCGAACTGCCGATGGCGCTGTAAACCACCCGAACTTTGTCGGCGCTTGCTCGCGTCTGCGCCATCACGTGATCCGAAATTACAGTGAACATCGAGACGATTAAACACAGAAACAATGCGCTTTTTCTCATATGGTGCTCCAATTCGTTTCCTGAATTCTTGAGCAACAGATTTGTTCGTCGTCATTGAGCCGCGAACCGTCCAGCGGCTCGGGTTTCACTTTAACGTTTTTTTTACGCGCTGAGTCATCATTTTAATTAGCCCGCACTCAACGGCCCACGTAGGCTAAACCTATCGCTGGGCTGTCGGTTATCTAGGTTTGAATCCGGAGAACGACGAAATCGCAAACGCGCCGCCAAATCAAACGGTCTTGGAAGCGAACAGGAGTTTGAGCTAGGCGTGGACCTGATCGACAGACCGGGACGCGCGCAGGCCAATCGTCTTGGCCGGTAATGCAACCGATTAAAAATACCCGGCAACTCAACTGGTTTCTCGCGTGGGCAGTCGTCTTCTGCGACATCGGCACGTCGGTCTATTACGTGCCCGGAATCCTCTATGGCCATGTCAAAGACGCGACGCCGTTCTTTGTTTTGCTAACCACCGGCGGTTTCATTCTGCTGGCATTGAAATACATCGAGATCTCGTGGCGCAATCCGGAAGGCGGCGGTGTGGTTACCATCACAACCAAAGCTTTCGGCCCGATGTGGGGATGCCTGGGCGGGATGCTCATCACAGTTGACTACTTCCTGACCACTGCGATCTCCGCCGTTTCCGGATTCCAGTACATCGGCAGCATTTTTCCGGTATTGGACTCGCATATTGTGGCGCTCGCCTGCGCTCGGGGTGGGCGTCCTGGCGGCGCTTAACATCGTCGGCATCCGCGAGAGCGCCACTGTCGCACTGGTCATGGCGTGTGCCTCATTCCTGGTAAATCTGGTGGTCATCGGCATCGCGTTTATCGGCATGGATGCATCACAGTGGCAGGCGGTCATTAGCAGATTGGGCACCGACAGGGAATTGTCGAGCTATGAGCTGCTCGTCGGGTTTTCCTCCGCCTGGCTCGCCTTCTCCGGTCTGGAAAGCATTAGCCAGCTCAGTCCGACTATGCGCCTTCCGCTGCGCCAAACCACACGCTGGGCCATGGGTGCGGTAATCGTTACCATGGTGATGACCTCGCCGGTGCTTACGGCATTATCGATCGGTTTGTTACCGGAGCACTTCAAGGCAACCGAGAGTGAGAGATTCATCTCCGAGCTAGGGCTGATCGTGGGCGGCTACGGCATCAAGTTGGCTGTCGTTTTGACGGCCTCCAGCCTGCTGCTCTTTGCCGCCAACACCGCGATCATCGGCTCGTATCATGTTTTTCTGGCGCTCGTAAAGGGCGGCTTTCTGCCCCAAATCCTGGCTATGCGTAATCCAACCTTCAACACACCGCACGTCGCGGTGGGCATTGCCACTGTCGTACCCGTGCTTGGTTATCTTTCTTCAGCGGAGGTCAGTTGGAAATATTGGGAGATATGTATGCCTTCGGCTTATTGGGCGCGTTTGTATTTTCATCGCTGAGCCTGGACTCGATCCGCTGGAATCTGGGAAGGCGTGATTGGGGATTCTGGTTAGGAGTCCTTACCACCGGCATGGTTATGGTCGCGTGGGGAGTGAACCTCGTCGAAAAACAGCGGGCGACCTATTTCGGCGGGGCAGTTACCTTGATCGGTATGCTCATTGCGGTGGGCGTGCGCCGGGCCTGGTTTGTCGATTTGCTGGTGCAGATACCTTTTATTCAACGGCTTCAAGCGCGGGCGTATCGCGCTTCGGAAGATCTGGTCGAAGACGAACTACGAGGACTTATGACGCTTACGGAGGCGGTTGAAGTAAAGCCGTTATACTCGTCATCGACGCTAGTTGCGCTGCGCGATGAAAATCCCCGATTGATTAAAGAGGCGATAGGACGGGCCAGAGGAGGGGGCGAGTCGGCGTTGTACTGTATCTACGTCGAGGAGTGGCCGGGACTGTTCGCCGGCGACACGCCGCACATCCCTAACGAGCAGGGGATGCAAACGCTCAAGGCGGCGCTGCAAGCCGGCCGTAAAAATCAGATCGAGATCGTGCCGATTTGGGCTGTCTCGCATAACGCTGCCGAGGCGATTGCCAACGCGGCCAGAGCACTCGACGTCGATGCGGTGGTCATTGGCGCGTCGCGACGCTCGGCTTTTTATCACATGCTGCGCGGCCATGTAGTCAAAGGGCTGATGAAGAAGCTACCCTATGATTGTCGTTTGATGATCGTTAATTAGCTACATTTTTACGAACGCGCATACCGCTCCAACCTCTCACGTTTGCCAATTCTCCAATCTCTAAATCATAGGACACCGGCTAGTTTGCCGAACGGGCACCATGGATGATTAAAGCCACATCCCAGTTCCGGGTGCGTTTAAACGTTTTTTTAACCTGCTGAGACACGATTTTTATTCGTCGCCATTTCCCCCCTCCGGGTACAGTGATGACATGGCCACATTGTCACTTAAACACGATGCAGTTCCCCTGGTATCGAATACGTCGTTGGCAGGGCCACTCAGACGAATTGCGTTCCCTACGAGTCTGAGCAACTCCTCTGACGGCGCCTTGCGCTGGGCGATCCAAATCACCAAAGCCAGTGATGCGGATCTTTTGATTTTCCACGTTCTCCCACCTCCAACACCGTTGTTTGAAGCTGAATCATTCGAGAAGCAGGAAGCAGAGATTGCGTTATCTCGACTCGTTGCACAAGTGAATGCAACCGGTGTAAGGGCGAAAGGCTCATTGTTAGGCGGCACCGATTCCATCGGTAAGCAGATTGTTCGTGCCGCGAGTCTAGAAAAAATCGATCTCCTCGTGATCGGAAGTCGAGAGCGGGGCAGAACTTTCAGATTGTTCATCGGCAGCAGCGTCGCCTGCAATGTCGTAGCTCATGCTCAGTGTCCAGTCTTGGTGATCCCCTACAATCCCGTAAAAATTGCTCGTCCCGGTACTTCACAGTTAGGTTCTCGGAACAGGAATCGCTCAATCGATGTCGATTAAGAGTCTACTATTCGGAAAGCCGAAGGATCCTCTGGACCCGAAAGTGTTCCATCAGGTATCGCTCGTCGCCTTTCTTGCCTGGGTGGGTCTTGGCGCCGACGGCCTAAGCTCATCAGCGTACGGCCCTGAAGAAGCCTATCTAGCTCTTGGAGAACATTTCTTCCTTGCGCTGCCGCTGGCACTCCTCATGGCACTGACCGTTTTTGTCATATCCGCAAGCTATAGTCACATCATCGAGCTTTTTCCGACGGGCGGCGGCGGTTATCTTGTCGCGACAAAACTTTTGGGCCCCAAGGTCGGCTTGGTCTCCGGCTCTGCCTTGATCGTGGATTACATGCTGACGATCACGATTTCCGTTGCCAGCGCGGGCGATCAGATCTTCAGTTTCCTGCCCATCTCGACTCAGGGATTTAAGCTGGCAATAGAATTCGGCCTGATCTTTTTTCTGATTTATCTTAATCTTCGCGGCACCAAAGAGTCAGTTCTCTTTTTGCTGCCAATATTTCTCCTGTTCGTCGTCGATGCACATTTTTGCAATCGGCCTAGGCATCATACCAAAGGCTGCGGAAGTTCCTTTTGTTGCATCGGCTACCTATGAAAAGTCCGTCGGCGATATTCAAGGCTTAGGCTTGTGGGCGACTCTATTCATCGTCCTGCACGCCTATAGCCTTGGCGGCGGCACCTACACCGGTATCGAAGCTGTCAGCAATGGACTGCAGGCCTTGCGGGAACCGCGCGTCGAGACCGGCAAAAAAACCATGCTGTATATGGCCACATCACTGGCCTTTACCGCCAGTGGCTTGCTGCTCTGTTATCTGCTAAATCAGGTCTCCCATGAAACCGGCAAAACTCTAAATGCCAGCCTGTTTGCAAAAATTTACGGAGGTTTCTTTTCACCGGATCTAGCCTATGTTCTCGTAATCGTCACGCTCGTCACTGAAGCCGCTATCCTCATCGTCGCGGCACAGGCTGGTTACATCGATGGACCGCGAGTGCTTTCGAACATGGCGACTCGACTCCTGGGTGCCTCATCGCTTTGCTCATCTCAGCGATAACCTGGTTACCCGATACGGCATCTGGTTCATGGGTCTCGCCTCTTTCGCTTTTCTCTCCTATACCCAAGGTGACGTAAGGCTGCTGGTGGTCATGTATGCGATCAATGTCTTTGTGACCTTTAGCATTTCTCAGGCTGGGTATGTGCCGCCACTGGTGGCTAGTAAGACGTACCGACAAGCTTTGGCTGCAAAGGCTGTTTGTGAATGGTCTCGGTTTGTCGTTCACGGGCACCATTCTCATTGTCACTGTGATTCTAAAATTCGCCGAAGGCGGATGGGTCACAGTTCTGGTGACATTGGCCTTCATTGTCCTCTGTTATTTGGTTCGATTGCATTACGATCACGTACGTAGCGCGCTAAAGCGGCTCGACGACGCGCTAATGAACATCCCATTCCAGCCAGACATGAAGCCGATGCCGGCAAAGAACCCGGATGGCCCCACTGCGGTTTTGATCGTAAGAGACTTCGACGGCCTGGCGATTCATTCGCTCCTTAGGATCGGCCGGCTTTTTCCGAACCACTTCAAGAATATCGTTTTTGTCTCAATCGCAGTGATCGACTCGGGACGATTCAAGGGCCTTAACGAGATAGAGAGCTTACGCAGGATGAAAGAAGACGACCTGAAAAGCTTCGTGGAGTTTGCCAACTGCTTGGGCTGGTACGCCGAGTATCGTTATGGGTTGGGAATTGACCTCATGGATGAGTTGGAAAAAATTTGCAAGTCTGTAGCCAAGGAGTTTCCCGACCCCGTGTTCTTTGCGGGGAAACTGGTGTTTCAAGAGGAGAACTTCTTAACACGCCTGCTGCATAACCATACGCCTTTCACCCTAGAGCAGCGGCTGCAGTTCGAGGGGCTGGAAATGATGATCCTACCGGTCCGGGTTTTTGCCTCCCTTAACCAGCAGCAGAGTGCCGCGTGAGCTGCCGGCTTGCTTATAAATCGGCGGCCCGATGACGTGGCTCCCGAATCGCGGCCTTAGATCCTGCAGATCAAACCAGATATAATTCTCCCAGATGGTAATAGCCTCACCGAACCCAGAGATGGCTGCTCGATGCCAAGAACACCGGTCCAGACGTTACATGATCCGGCGCTGGGTTCGGTCGGCATCAACCATTAACGAATATTTTTTCGCCGGGTTACTCATACTTACATTTACGGCGGTTGCTTGGTTGATTGAGCCCTTCACGGGTTATCAAACTGTCGCCCTGCTCTACCTGCTCTTAGTCGTTCTGGTGGGACTGAAGTTGAGCCGCGGCCCGGTTCTCACGCTGGCCGCATCCAGCGCCGCCTTGTGGAACTTCCTTTTTGTACCGCCATACTTCACGTTGCATGTTCAGAGATTCCACGATGGGATTATGTTCGTAGTTTTTTTTGTCGTCGCCTTGGCTATGGGACACCTGACGAGCCGTCTGCGGCGGAGCGAAATTGTCGAACGGCAGCGGGAACGTCGCACCGCTGCTCTGTATGAGCTCGCGCAGCAGGCCGCATTTGCAACCGATCTCGACACGGGTCTTGGGGCAGCCGTTAATCTCATTGATTCGATTTTCACCGCGAAGGCAGCGCTTTTCGTACGACAAAAAGATCACTCACTCTCGTCCAGACCTCATGCAGTTAGCTCATTCGATCTCTCAGAATTGGACAACAGCGTTGTCGCATGGGTCTTCAGCCACCGGGTGCCGGCCGGGAAGTTTACCGGGTCCTTTCCAGATGCCGAGGCGCTGCACCTGCCGTTACAGGGCCGCACGGCGGTTATGGGCGTGCTCTCGGTTCGGCCGCCGGCGGGCAAACCTTTTGACCGAGCGGAGAGGGATTTACTCGAAGCGTTCGCGGTGCTTATCGGTCTGGTGCTGGAAAAAAACCACATCGTTGAAGCATTCAAGCGCGCCGAGATCCTCGAAGCATCGGAGCACCTCAGGCATGCGCTGCTGCAGAGCGTTTCCCACGAACTGAAAACGCCGCTCTCCGCAGTCCAGGCCGGCATCGATGCGATAACACGACAGACCGATGGCGATGAAAAAAAGCAAAGGACTCTGCGCGAGGTCCAAGTAGCCGTCCGCCGTCTACACCGCGTCATCAACAATTTGCTTGATATGACCCGAATCGAATCCGGAGTGATCCAGCCGAAGCTCGATTGGTGCGATGTGGAGGAGCTCATTCAAGCGGCTATCGATCTCGCGGGTGAATCGCTCAATGGCCATCAAATCACACTTGATTTGGATAGTCGACTGCCCATGATCAAAATTGACCAGCCGCTTCTGGAGCAATGCTTGTGCAATCTGATGTTGAACTCCGCCGCAAACAGTCCGCCTGGGACGAAGATCACAATCGGCGCTCAGCTGTCAGAGGGACAACTGATTATTTCCGTAGTGGACGAGGGAAAAGGAATCCGGCACGACGATCTATTGCGCATTTTCGATGCCTTCTATCGCGGCGGTGACGCAGCGCCGGGCGGCACGGGGCTCGGTCTTGCGATCGTCGATGGTTTTGTCCGGGCGCATGGCGGTAGTGTGCGGGCAGTCAACAGGGAAAGGGGTGGGGCAGAATTCGTTATCAGCATTCCGGTGGAGATCCTTCGGCCGGAAATCATGGAGAGCTTGGAGTGACTGATCATGCAACAGCCTTGGTGGTCGATGATGAGAAACAGATCCGAAAGTTTCTTCGCATTGTCTTGGAAGAAGATCACTATCGGGTGCTTGAGTCAGAAAGCGGCAAACAAGGACTCGCCGATGTCGCGCTCAGAAGACCCGATGTTGTCTTACTCGATCTTGGACTTCCGGATATGGAAGGAATTGCGGTTTTGAAACGGCTGCGCGAATGGAGCCAGGTGCCCGTTCTGATTCTATCCGTCCGTGACGGTCCTGAAGATAAGGTTGCTGCGTTAGATGCCGGTGCGGACGATTACGTGACCAAGCCGTTCGAAGCGCTGGAACTCCTGGCTCGCTTACGAGCCATTCAGCGGCGTTCTCATTCAGCGGCCGACGAGCCGTTTTTTCACGCCGGACATCTCGCCATCGATTTTACCAGCCATGCAGTCACTCTGAAGGGACACGAAGTTAAGCTCACACCCACCGAGTATGCGCTGCTGAAAATTCTTGCGCAGCACGCTGGCAAGATCGTTTCCCACAAGCAATTGCTGCGTGAAGTTTGGGGTCCCAACGCGGAAGAGCAGTCCCAGTACCTGCGGGTTTACATGACGCATCTGCGCAAGAAAATCGACAGCTCGGAGCGAGGCGAAAAGCTACTACGAACTGAAAGTGGAATCGGCTACCGTTTGGTGATCCCATCTAAGAGAAACCAGGAGGAGGCTTAAGCCGTCGCCATGCGTGTTCTCGAATTGAAGGTGCCGCCTTTGGCTGTCGGCGCGTTGCTGGCTGCGCTCATGTGGCTTGTCTCACGGCTTGTACCGGGGTTTAACTTCGTATTCCCGGGCCGGGAGTTTTTGGCGCTGACTTTGGCTATCGCTGGCGCAATGATTATCGTCTTGGGGGTGGCTTCCTTCAGACGAGCAAAAACCACGATCAATCCGATGAAGCCGGAATCATCATCGTCTTTGGTGATTTCGGGCATTTACAAGCTTAGCCGCAATCCGATGTATCTAGGCTTTCTTTTAGTCCTGGTCGGTTGGGCAGTTTTCTTATCGAATGCGCTGGCTTTTGTTTTCGTTCCCGCTTTTATCTTTTACATGAATCGATTCCAAATCGAACCTGAGGAAAAAGCGCTGGCTGGGAAGTTCGGCCAAGAATTCGTTGACTATAAGTCTCGAGTTCGTCGGTGGATCTGAAAGGTTACAATCCTTGTTCGGAAAGATCTTGCGCCATTTAGTCGGGCGCATCATCGATGTGCTTATAATAGAACCTTTCTTCGCATCGCTTACTAAGGCGAACTCCCCTCGCTTAAGGTAATCCTTTATCGCTTTCTCGCCCGAAGCTAACTGGAGCTTTGTCAGTCTTAACCGTGTCCGAATTCAGTAGCCGTATCACAGCCAGTATGAAAAGCCCGGTTAGACAGAGATTCAGCGCTAGACTGAGCCCACCTAGTGAAATGCTTTCGCTGATACCTGGGACATCCAAAGAACCCGTCTGATGGAAAATCTCCAGAGAAACAAGCAGTACTCCAATGCCTACCTCTCCGCGTGGAAACATACCGAGGCTAAGCGCCGTTCGCTCTCGTAAAGTGGCCTCGTCGCCGTAAGCCGCCAACGGAACGCACTTGCCGATGTTCATCAGGAAAGTCAAAAGGAACACATGAACAACAACAATGCCGATGCCGATTGAACCAAACTGAATCGGCGGAAGCGCCATGCCGGCAAGTAACATGAAGGAACCTTTGATAAAGCGATCGAGCACGTCTTCCCACTCCCGATTGTAAGGCTCGGAACCTCTTGCGTGCGGATCAAACTCTTCCGAACCATGCAGATGATCCGACTTGATGAGACACCCCAAGGCGAAAGCAGGCAGCAACACTTCCAGGTGCAACTCCGTGACATAGTCGAATGCCACGCATGAGGCCCAGATAAGCGCAGCATAACCGGCAACCCAGAAGTTGTTTGTCGGAACTCGCAGCCAATGGATCATGAAATATGCCGCCACGAGTAAGGCAACAACTACGATGCCAAGGCCGAGCAGTTTGAGTGTAAATCCAAGCAGCATCATCTTTAGTGGAATCATCAACAGAACGGTATCGAGATCGTCGAAGATCGCTAAAACTCGGGCCTTCTTATAGGTCCATGTTGCCGCAAGTCCTGCGGCGGCGAGCATTGTGAAGAGTATCCCGGCAGAGGTCGGCGCGGCAAAGCGGCCGATCAACAGGCTTTCGGCGGTCCCGATGTGAAAGAACCACCAGAAGTATGCCGCAGCCGTGAGCCACGGCACGGCCGCCGCAGCCATAGCGACAAGGTAATCAACACCATATTTCCGCAGGTCATTTTTGTCGATTTCGAATTCCATTCCGACTTGAATCATGATGTAGGCAAGAAAGATCATTGTGAGCGCCGCAATCTCGGGCTTCAAATGATCGATGGCGGGCAACTGGGATAGCACCATTCCCACTATCAGCAGCACGCTGTAGGTTAGTACTCGAGCCATTTCTCAGCTCCTTTGTGGAACGTAGCCGTTGTCGACGTATTCTTCTCGATCCGAGCGATCTCAGGGCACAAGCTCGAATCAGAAGCAGATGACAACCCAGAACTCCCGGCAATAAGCCCAGGGGTTGCAATCTGCACCAGCTAAATTCTATCGGCTAATGAGAAGCGGGAGGTGATCGTGTGATTCCAGTGAAGATGAAAGGCCAGAGGCGAGTATTTTGTTTGCGATCGAACTTGATGTAAGAAAATTCTACAACGGTCCTGCTCCTCCCCGGCAAACCTGATGCTAGGTCGGATCGAAATGGTCGATGGTCCGGTCGTTCAAAGTCGCTGTAGCCGATCTTGGTGGTAACGAAAGAAAGATACTCAGCGAGATGCCATTGGGTAGGCGTTGCCTGAAATAAAAGCACCCCGGCGGCGATGAAAGCCAGGTAGAACCAAAGATCGCATCGAAGAACTCGGAGCATAACCCAGCCTAGCAATTAACTAGCAGGGAAAGATAGTAGTTCGACTAGTTATTTGTTCTTGCAAAAAAACTCACGTTGCAAGCGACTTTATGGGTAGGTACTCACTGCGGTTGCCGCATACCATGTCGGCCTTTTCTTTTTGCAGGGAACGCCAGCACTGATTGCTGCTGATTGCTCAGTGGCGACGAACTATGACTACCCTTTCTCTGCATCGGCCGCATAGGGCAAGCGTCCCTTCGCCCTGAAGTAGTCCTGGATCGCTTTCTCTCCCGAGCGCCGGTAAACATTTTCTCGCTGCACGGGATCCATCGGTATCCAGTGCATTCTCTCTGACATCCCTTGTCGAATGATCGGCACCTTTCGCGCCTTCATCTCATCCAATCGAAGCAAGCTCGCGCACATGCCGTCGATCTCATGGGCGTCGGTCCAGTCCGACTTGTAAGCTACAATGCCGTCACGGGCGATCAAATAAACCATGTTGGGCAACAAGCCATAAGCCAGATGGGTGGAACCGTCGATGTCGTAGTTATAATTCTCCATGGTTTCCTCCGGAATCTTGAAAGGACTGCCGGAAATATTATCTGCAACGATTTTATACCGCGTTCAAGCCATAACCATTGTTGAGGCAGGAAAAGTCAACAGAGTCTCCGCAAGCCTATACTAGAATGAAGTGATAGTCAGAACGAGCCCATTTGTTCCGCCTGGCGATGAGGACACCGTACGTGAGTTCGACGAGAAGTGATGCCGCAACACCGCGAGTCTCTGCATCGCGCCGCTGCGAGTTGTCGTTGGTGTCGCTCAGCGTACAGCGGGCCTTCTCTGATTGGCCTTGCTGCTTATCAGTCGGCAACCTTCACTGCGATGCCGGGTAATAATGGGCTTTCGCCAACGTTAAAAGCGGAGCGCAGTTGCGACATTTCGTAGGATGAGACTTTCTCTTTCGAAGTTCCGTCTTTCTTGCTGGCCAACATTTCGGCTGTCGGTGCTTTGATCAGATATTTGACGTTGCTCCCGTCCTTCAACGTAATGGAAAGAACCGCCTCTTTGCCGTCTTCGGTCGGTAGGGTTTGAACCGCGCCGATCTGTGTGGCTAAGCTGGTTTTATTGACCGTATACATGTACAGCCAGATGAAGGAACCGATGATCGCGGCCATGAGCAGCCAGGCATACTGGCCGACCCTCGCCTGCCTTTTCACAGCTTGCTTTCTCTGTAGATCGAAGAAACGGCGGTAAGCATCTGCTTCCGCGGCGCTTCTCTTTGCAGGATCTTGCTCCGATGAGCTTGGCGGCTGATCGAATGAAAGTCCGGTGCTATTGAGCACCATGCCAATGACCACTAAAACTATGGGAATTGCGACAATGAACATAGGATTCATAACTTTCTCCTTTGCGGATAGACAGCACTTCAGTAGATAAGGCCAGGGAAGCTTAGCGCCCGCAGCCCTTGAGCTCAAGTTTTATTTTTTATTCGGACTTATGACCGATTGATTGCTGATCGATCGCTCCGGCCGCTCCCTGACATCGAATACTCGACCGCCTGTCGAATACTGTGACTAGAGCCGAGACACGAGTCTATACAGGGGGACCTGAACTCAAAGGGTTCATTGATAAGTCGCGGCACCGGATGACATACTCTACAAGGTTTAAAAAGTGTCACAAGACGGCAATCCGCTGAAATTAAAAATTTTGAATCTCGAATGCCAGCCAATGTTATAGAATACGTAGAACGAACATGATGAACGAGAGCATTCCGTCCACTGAGTTGGACGACCCGATGGTTCCCGTGCCGATACCGGAACAAGCTCCGGCAAAGGACGGAATAGCAGAGCTTCCCGGCACTCATCTGGGCTATTGGGACACCGGCGGCGCCGGAGAGCCGGTCGTGTTCCTGCATCCGGCATCGGGCAGCGCGCTGATCTGGTTGTATCAGCAACCGGTATTCTCCAGCGCCGGCTATCGCGTAATCGCTTATTCGCGCCGCAACTATCATAACTCCGATTCGGCGCCGGACGAGAATCCGGGGACAGGATCGGAAGACCTGCACAACTTCATCGAATTCCTGGGCCTAAAAAAGTTCCATGCGGTGAGCTCGGCTGCCGGGGGCAGTGTTGCCGCGGATTATGCTTTGTCTCATCCGGAACGGCTGCTGAGCCTCACTGTCTCGAGCAACAACCTGGCCGCCGCCAACGGTTACATCGCCGAAGCCGCGGCTAGGATCAAGCTACCAGAGTGGGATGCGTTGCCGCGCTGGTTTCGCGAACTCGGGCCTTCATATCGCGCGACAAATCCTGGAGGCGTTGCCAAATGGATCGAGCTAAATCATCAGTCCGAGCTCGGTAGGGGCGCCCGCCAAAAGCTTTGCAACGTCGTCACGCCGGAGAAGTTGCAGACGTTGAAAGTGCCGACCTTGCTGATGACCGGCGCAGCCGACATGTTCACGCCGCCTGCAATCACCCGGATGATAGCGCGGCACGTTCCGGACAACGAGGTCGTGATCGCGGCGGAATGCGGCCATTCGATCTACTGGGAACGACCCAATTTCTTCAATGGCGCTGTTCTAGGATTCATTGGCCGCCACTCGAATTAGACAGCTCGACACTGGCAACGCTCATGAGTTACCCAGCTTACCGTTCCAACTTTGAATAGTCTTACGCCCGCGGCATGCGCAACCGAAATAAATTGAAGCGCCTGTCTTTTTGGCTAATGGCGTACGCGATGATCCTGAGCGCTTGCGCCGCTACGGTTTCGCCTCTTCCTTCGCCGGTTTTGGCTGCTGAGCCGTCACCGACAAGAACGGACCGCTATATTCAGTGGCTCGGAACATCTTCCTGGATTCTCTCCAGTGGCAATGATCTGGTGATCGTGGACCCTTTCTTTACGCGTCCTTCCTTCGGACGTGTGACTGCTTCTCTGATGTTGCCGTTTCTCCCGAGTAACTTCGCCTATGATCCGGAAAGAATAAGGGCTGTGCTTCCGGAGCTACCCAAAGACACCAAGTTTGTTCTTTTGACCCACGCGCACTACGACCATTTGCTCGATGTTCCGTATTACATCAACCAGAACTCCGGGAGAAGTATCACCTATGTCGGCAGTCTAACTGCGCGAAACATTCTGCTGGGCTTCAAACCTTCCGCTCTGGATTTCGTCATAGCCGAACAAAGGCGTTCGATGATAAAGGGCAGAGTTAGAGTGACTGCGTTACCCAGCGACCACGCCCCACATTTTTTCGGCCATACGTTCATGGCTGGTGATGTAGTTAGCCCCATGACATCGATCCCTTCCCGGGTGGGCCAATATTTGGAAGGACAAACCTTGGTTTTCTTGATTGACTTCTTGGATGATCAGAAGAGAGTGGTTTGGCGGATTTTTATCAACGGTGCTGCAAATAGCGCCGCAGGAGCTGAAGCACTGCGCAATCATCAAAGTCTCCTCAATGAGCATCGAATCAACGTTGCAATCTTATGCGTTCCGGGATGGGACAAAGTAGATGATTATCCGGACACTCTTCTCCGGCTTTTAAGACCTGAGAATATCGTGCTCAGTCATTATGATGACTTCGGGTCACCTTACACACCGGGAGAAGATCCCAATAACGGCATGAGGTTCTTACCATTCGCGAACTATGATCGCTTTATAGAACGGCTCAAGCTTTTTGATACTTCGAACAACTACGGATATTCGATCTATGAGCCAAAAACAGGTCAGTGCATTTTTTTTCCTGACAGCTACTCGAAAGCTTCATGCCCACAGTGATTCTGAGAGCCTCGCGGCGCGCAAGTAAACGAGCTTAGGAATAAAGTTTTAGCGTGAAACTCTCGCCGTTGTCTTGTTGCATCTGCTCGCGCTCGATTTTTTTCTTGACCGCTATCTGCAGTCTGCTTTATATCAGGTCTCTGAACAGCTCATGCCGCACGGACAGCTCGTGGCGTAAATACGAAATTCAAATCTAGCATTCAATATCTCCAAAAGACCCAAAGGCTTTACCTGAATGTCACTATAACGCGGCGTCTGCAAGATGCCGCTCAAGCTCCGAGTAATGTATTCCAGAACGGAGGACGGTTATGGTCCAAACGATACATACGGGACTAATAATGCTGCTGGCGGCTTTCCATCTCGCATCTGTTTCCGGGTGTGCCATTGTCGAATATGGAACACACGCAAACGAAGGCCCTGTGCTAACCTCTCCTAGTCCGACAAGAGCCACAACCAAAATTTCGTCGTCAGATTTGAAGAATGGCACCTTTATAGGAATTGCTATGTCCGGCGGCGGAAGTCGCGCTGCAAATTTTTCTGCCGCTGCACTGCTCCAACTCGAGAGTTTAGGAATACTGCAGCAAGCGACTGCTCTTTCGTCCGTCTCAGGCAGTTCGTTGACCGCGGCCTACTACGGCCTCTTCAGCGAAGAAAAGATTCATCATTGGAATCCACAACAAGTTCGTAAACGATTGGTGAAGAATTTCGAGCTCGAGTGGTTTGGGAGATGGTTTCTACCATGGAACATAGGACGTTACTGGTTTACCGGGTTTGACCGCAGCGACATCATGGCTGACGTTTTCGACCATAATCTATTCGAAGACAAGACATTCGGGCAGATGCCCAAGGCCACCCCGAAAATCCTTATAAACGCCACTTCGTTAACCGAGAATGGAGCGTTATTTCTTTTCACCGACGAGGCTTTCAACAAGATTGGATCCGGGCTCGATAATTACGCAGTCTCGAGAGCTGTGATGGCATCCGGCGCATTTCCGGGAGCCTTTCACAATGTTACGCTTCGTGACTATACGCAACCAAAGCAATACGTCCATCTATTCGACGGCGGCCCTTCAGATAACTTGGGCATCAACAGCCTCCGCAAAATCGCCCGAGATCTGTATCTAGAACCTGAAACCGAACACCCTAAGAAATGTCTGGTCCTGATAGTCGATGCTTATACGGAAGGGTGGAATTTATCCCGTGAAGTCTCCGATACACGAAAAGCTATCACCGACTTTGTCATCGATACCAATGCTTTGGAGGCAAGCAGTGTGCTGCTCGCGTTACGAAGGGATATCCTCTTGGAGGAGATGGGAATCAGACCCGCTGGAAACAAAGCGCCTGATGTATATCAAACGTTCCGTCTCTTCGCTGAAGCAGATGATCCAGAAATAAAGAAACATCCAAAACTAAAGGACGTTGAGTGTCACGCCTGGCTGATCACGTTTCAAAGGCTGCAGCATTTAACACACTTGCCGAATGCAGGGACAATTGCCGCGATTGTTAATAATATTCCGACGCGCTACACCTTGCTGGCGCCTCATGGCTTAGGCGCCGCTGAAGCACAAGAGGCATTGTTTAATGCTGCTGAGATGTTGATAAAAGAAGACAAGGAGACACTTGCAGCGATCTGTAAAGATTTTGGCGACAACTTTGCCGGACTAAAGTGTCCGAAATAAGATCTCTACGACTTCCCCCTATATTACAACGAAGCGGGACTTCAGTTTTCCTTTGGCGGCGCGTTCGAGAAGCTTGTCGATTTTTTTCTGAGCTTGCTGGCCGATCTGCTCATATCCACATTCATGGCATATCGTGCACGGGATATTTTGGATTTCCATCGAATCTTTGTGGATCATTGTTCGGCCCAAATAAGTCTTCGAGCCGCACTGTGGGCATTTGCCAGGCATGGAATACAATGTAGCGCCGAAATAAATTGGCTGCCATCACCGCGGGAGAAAAGGCGAGGGCTATTAAGGATAGGTTCGGCACCGCAAAACGCTGCTTGCCGGAAAGTGCCTATACGATCAGCTGCACACTCAAACGATGATCGGCGGCAATCCTTCTGCGGCGAGGCCGTAACGCTCGAACACTCGGTCGTGAGACACGAGTCGCAGTTCCTCGACACTGGCTTGGGCCACGAGCATGCGATCGAACGGATCTCGATGTAGGTTCGGCAGACGACCGGCCGTCAAAGCGTGTTGTATCCCGATCGGCAGCGGCCGAAAGCCGTTTCTTACGATCGCATTTTCCAGGTTATCCAACTCAATCTCGAGACGCCCTAATGCTGCCTTGATCGATACTTCCCAAGCCGATGCCGAACTCACGAGCACGTCATTGTCGGGGTTGGCAATGATATCGCGCGCGTTCTTCGCTAGTTTACGGTCATCCGAAAGCCACCAAAGAAGGACGTGGGTATCGAGGAGCAGCCGCACTCCTTACAACTTCCCTGCGAACGAAGCCAGCAGCTCTTTCGGCAGCGGCTCGTCAAATGTTTTTTTGATGCGAATTTTACCTCGCATGGTTCCCGGCTTGCGCGCGGCGCCTTTGGCCCTGTAGGGAACCAACCGGGCAACCGGTTGTCCCGACTTGGCAATGATGATTTCCTCTCCGCTCGCAGCCAGATCGACGAGCCGGGAAAACTGTGTCTTGGCCTGATGAATATTAACTTTTGTCATGATGGACTAAGCTTAGTCCAGTCTGTCCAGGATTGTCAATGGTAAACGGCGATCGAATCGGACAGAAGAATTCGTCAGTAATCAGGCACGAACCTATGCCACCCGAGGTTCGAATCGATCTCCGGGCGGAACCAGCCTGGCGAGTGGCAACGGTTCTCCTGGCTCTGGCAGTCTTTTGCCGCCCGGCTCGATCACTCCAATTCGCTCAGGAGTCGCCCGTAACCGGGTATGGGCCTCGCCATATTCATCAGCCGCAGCGCCTCCCAAACCCACGCCTGGGTGTTGCTCACCACCGGCTTGCCATGATCGTTTTCGATGCGCTCGATGACCGAGACAATGCGCCACTTGTTGCACGGCATATAGATGCCGTCCACGTCCGGATATTCGCTCAACAGCGAGGCCGCCAACTCGTATCCGCTCGCCGGCGGCAACTCCCAGATCACGTCTGCATTGGGGCAGCCGAGGCCGCGAAACGCGACGACCTCGATGTCGTAGTGGGCAAGAAATTTTACCAGGCGCTCATCCTGATCTTCGGGAAACGGCGAAGCCATGACGATGCGCTTGAGTTCAAGCGCGTGGCAGCCGCGTACCACCGCGGTCAGCACCGTGGAGGCGGGAACCGCAGTGATGGTCTTGACCAGTTCGAGAATGTCCAGATCCGATCCCGGCCCTTTGTAGGATAAAAACAATTCTCCCGTGATCATGAGAAAGTCGAGCGGATGGCGCGCCAAATCGCGCACCAGATCGGCGAGCATCAGCTCGGCTCGGCGAAACTCGTCATCGGTGTATTTTTCGACTTTTAATGTCCTCCCTTCGATACGTATCCCGGGCGGGAAGACTTTGTAAACATCTTCTAGAGTATCCTCGCTGAAATTGGGCGATATCAGTCCGGTGAGCTTCATCCAGATCTCCGATCGGTTTAATTGCGAGCCGCTCTGCTAATAGAGCAACAGCACCGCCACAAGCAAGGATTTATAAAAGTGATAAGACACTCGCACCCCAAGCCAAGTAGGGTTTGAATAAGAGTGTCCTTATGTTCTGTTGGCTTGCAATGGAAGAAGAATGCGGATCGAACTGATCCGAGATAATAAATCTCGGCTCTTCATTCTCGAAGTAACTGATAAACTGCCGCACGTTCTTGCCAAGGAACCACTCGCCTGTGCGGTGCCTGTACAAACGCTTCGTCCGTCACAGCTTGGTCTCTCATCCAGTTGCAGAGTTTGGAAGCTCATTTTTGAAAAATTCCAACAAAAAAGGAAGATCATTCTCTTGACGCCATTTAATAAAGCTTCCAGATTCAAGGACCAAAACTCCTGGGGAAGTAGGTTGCATGAGTTCAATAATTAGATTTGATCGATTCGCCTTGCCTCTAACGCATCGCACTTTCAACAAGTCAACGAGAGCAACCGTCCTGAGGCTCACGGTTGTTACGCTCATGAGCAGTTCGATATCTTTTTCTTTGTACTGGTCGAGAATCCATTCGAGCGCTGCGCGATTGCCAAGTCGGTAAATCCCAAGCTCCAGTCGGGATGCCGCTGAGCGTTGCCTCGCTCTCGACGATAATTCGACCGCCTTCTTGTCGGTTCAATATGCATTTCGGCGGGTGCCCGGCCTTGAGCGATTTCTCGTCTGGCAGTCATTCGCTTGAGCTTGGCCGGCGTCACCGAACTCGTAGCCGATGTTCAGGTCCATAGCAATAAAGCCGTCTTTGCCGTCGTCAGTTACCGCAGCCCAAAAATTTCCTTCCACATCTTTTCGTATTTGGGGTAGTCTTTGACATCTTGCTCGCCTAACGGGTAGACCTTTGTGGGGCGGGTTTTTTCTACCGGTTCGACTTTTGGATGAGCCGGAAGGCGGCCGCCTTGGGCGTAAATCTTTTGACCCTCTTCGCTGGCGGTCCAACGCGCAAAAAGCAAAGCCGTATTCGGATGCGGGGCATTCTTCATGATCGCGGTGGCGTCGATGTCGCCGGTTCCTTCAGTCAACAGGTAATCCACCGGCGCGCCCTTTTTTTTCCGGCTTGGGTAATGATGCGAGTAACAGGTAACGCAGGCCGCGGCTTGTCCCGCGACGAGCAACTCGGCGAGTTGCGAATGGCCTTTGTGGAACTGGACGTTGTTATCGGCGATTCGTTTGAGCAAGGCAACCGCCTTCTCGTCGCTTTTGTATTTGTGCTTCGCCAAACCGAGCAATAACTGGAAATCTCGAGGCTCGGCGATGAGTTGATTCTTCCAACGCGGATCGGCAAAATCGTCAAACTGTTTCGGCTCGTCCTGCTTCTTGATCTTGGTCGTATTCCACGCCGCCACAATGTAAATCAGATCGGTGGCCACCCAGGTTGTACCCTTGAGCTCCGCTGGATATTCAGCGGCCTCAGGATACAGTTTGTCGAGGAACAGGCCCTGGCTTTGGACCCGAATCATGCCGTCCAGAAGCGTCTGAAAAACGTCCGCAACAACCTTGCCGCCGCGCGATTCAGCAATGATCCGAGCGGCGAGCTGATCCGACGTCGCATCAACGTGATTGACCTTGATGCCTGGAAAACGCTTCTCGAAGCCGGGAAGAATGCTAGCGGCGTTCACCTGCGCCAAGGTCGCATAGAAATTGAGCGTGCCACCTTCTGTCAAAGCCCTCTTGTATACTTCATCAAGTGTTTGTGCTTGAGGCCGACTTGCTGCGCAAAGGATAAAAGTCAGGACGACCAACAGCTTTCCACTCATAAAATTCCCCCCGCATGACTTGTGATGTTTGTCTCAGTCCATGAGGCCGACCGATAACATGCGTTCGGCTGCAATACCACCGTAATTTTAATAAAGCTACGAGAGACTCGTGAGTATGGTTTAGAAGCGGGATCTGGACTTTGCTACTTGCCGGGCGCTGTGGTCCCCGGTGCCGCATCTTGAGTGATGTACCAGATAAGATTTCCGTTGACCGGATGAACTCTTGCCGCAGGAAGATCCGAAGAACCGCTGAAGACTTTCTTAACAGCGTCAGCTTTGCTGCCACCTGTCACCAAGAACCAAACCTCGGCGGCGTTATTTAACACCGCTAAGCTCAGGCTCAAGCGGTGGGAGTTAAGCTTTGCGACAAACGGAGCGACAACCAGATGCTTGGTTTCATTGAGCGCCTCGCTACCGGGAAAGAGCGATGCCGTGTGACCATCTTCGCCAATTCCGAGAAGGATCAAATCGAAACGCGGCAGCGCGCCGGAATTTAGGCTAAAGAATGTCTGTAGTTCTTCCTCATACTCAGCTGCCGCCATTTGCGGTTGTCCCTCTCCGCGCATCCGATGAATATTCTCCGCTGGAATTTCCATTTGCGACAATAGCGCCTCTTGGGCCATGCGAAAATTGCTCTCGGGATGATCCGGTGGAACGCAACGTTCATCGCCCCAGAATACGTGAACGTTTCCCCATGGGATTCGATTCTGATAATCGGGCGAGGCGAGCAGTAAATAAAGATGCTTGGGAGTCGAGCCGCCGGAAAGCGCCACCGTCATGCGTCCTGCCGCTTCTACGGATTGAAGTGCGAGCTGGCTGAAACGTTCGGCGCTTTGACGGCTGAGTTCGACGATGTCGCGGCAGACAATGACCTCGCGCTCGACCATGCTATGCCTCAGCTGCTGCGGTCCAAAGTGGCATGGTATGCGGCGCCACGCAGCGCGGCCTTTTCGTTTAAGATGACATAAACCGGAATCGAGGAAACCAGATCCCGATAACGACCCTTGTCGTTGAAGGCCTGCATGAAGGTTCCGCTCTTCAACTTACTCAGTATCTTGGGTGCAATGCCGCCGCCGACGTAAACGCCGCCGATGGCTTTGCCCTTGAGCGCGAGATTGCCGGCTTCTGCGCCGTAAGACGAAACAAACACATCCAGTGCCTTAACAGCGATCTCCGGCTCTCCTGCCAGAGCCGCTCGTGATATGAGAGGACTGCGATCTTCCGCAGCGGCGATCTTTTCCGCGAACGGACCCGGCACCGGAACGTCGGCCTTCTCTTTAAGGAAATCGTAGATGTTCGCAAGGCCCGGACCGGAGACAACCCGTTCGTAGCTTACTCGGCCGAATCGACCGATCAGGTATTGTAACAGTTCAATCTCCAGCTCATTTCTGGCAGCAAAGTCGGCGTGCCCGCCCTCTGAAGCCAAGGGATAATAATTCTTGCCGTCGTCGAAAATTATCGTTTCGCCCAAACCGGTACCCGCGGCGATGAGAACCTTATTGCCCGGCCGTCTGATGACCCCTTCGTTGAGCACGAGAAACTCTTCCGGCGCTAGAGTGAAAATGCCGTACGCGGCCGCTTCCAAATCGTTGAGCAGAGAAACCGAAGGCAATTTCAAGGTCTGCGCCAGCGATAAAGAATCTACGATCCAGTCCAGATTAGGCGGATTCACTCTGCCGTCGACCAGCGGACCGGCAATGCCGAAGGACGCTCGGCCGATCGGATATTTACCGCTGGCGAGAAACTCTTGCAGGAGTGGCTCGAGGCCGGAATACTCCTGACTTGGAAATGTTTTCTCTAATTCGGCTTTAAGATTGTTGTTCTGATGGGAGTAGAGAGCAAGGTGAGTTTTGGTGCCTCCTATGTCACCGGCAAGAATCAATTCTGTATCAGACTGCTGAAAAAGACTCATATGCTTCGTTGCCCTCGTTCGCCTCGCACCAACGTACTGAGCAAGACGCTTCTGCTCGCCCATTCTTCCGCCTCGCCGCTGAGATCTTTTTTGAGCAGCCTGCAAACAGAGTTTTCGAGTAAACTGCTATGAGTCATATTTAGAGGCATGTTGAAGAATCAGGCAAGCTGATTGGTATTGTTTAACGGCCGCCGCCAGCGTCGCCCGTCGCGCTGCATGAATTCATCGGCGTCCTTCGGTCCCCAGCTACCAGCCTCGTAATTGGGAAAATCGTTCGGCTGTATTCTGTCCCAGGTTTTTATCACGGGATCCATGAGCAACCACGCCAACTCCACCCAGTCGTGCCGCGTATAGAGGGTGGAGTCGCCTTCGATACAATCCTCGAGCAAGGTCTCGTATGCCTCTGGCGAAGTGTTGCCGAATGCCTCTTCGTACTTGAAATCGAGTTTGAGCGGACTCACACAGATTTCCGGTCCCGGCGGTTTGACTTCGAACGTAAGCGCCACGCCTTCGTCGGGCTGAATCCGGATCACCAATACATTGGGAGTCACGTCCTCAACAGCGCAGGACTTGAACAGTAACAAGGGAGGCCGCTTAAATTGGATGGCAATTTCGGTCACGCGCCTGAACAGCCGTTTACCCGATCTCAAGTAAAAGGGCACTCCTTCCCAGCGCCAGTTGTCGATCAAGAGTTTCATGGCCGCATACGTAGGCGTCGACGAATCTCTGGCGACGTCGGATTCTTCGCGATAACCCGGCACGGGTTTACCATTGATTCGGCCCGGACCGTACTGACCGCGCACCGCATGGACCGCCACTTGATCGTCGGTTATCGGGCGCACGGCACGAAGCAGCTTACTCTTTTCATCTCGTACCGCGTCGGCGGAAAAGCCTACCGGCGGCTCCATAGCGGTAAGACAAGCAAGCTGCAACAGATGATTTTGAAACATGTCGCGGACAACGCCGGCTTTGTCGTAGTACCCTCCGCGGGTTTCCACGCCGACCGTTTCGGCGGCGGTAATTTGCACATGATCGACGTAGCGCCGATTCCAGATCGGCTCGAACACCGCATTGGCAAAGCGGAGTACCATGATGTTCTGCACGGTTTCTTTGCCGAGATAATGATCGATTCGATAGACCTGTTTTTCATCCAGCGCCTCATGCACGCGCCGGTTGAGCTCGCGCGCCGATTCGAGGTCGCTGCCGAACGGCTTTTCGATAACCACCCGAGTCCGCGCGGTGCCCTCGCTTTCCTTCGGAGCTAACCCAACCGCGGCCATGCGCTCGATTACCGGAGCGTACAAATCAGGCGGCATGGCTAAATAAAAAACCCGCACCGGCAGGACACGGCTGCCGCGATCGAAGCCGTCAATCATGCTCTTGAGACGCTGGTATGCGCCGGACTCGTTATAATCACCGCGAACGTAATAGAGCGTTGAGGCAAACTGTTGCCACACCTGTTCATCCTTCAGTCCGGTGCGCGAAAACTCGCTCACCGCTTCGCGCATTTTGTTGCGGAAGTCGCCGTCGCTCATGTCGCTGCGCGCGAAACCGACCACCGAGAAGCGTTCCGGCAAGCGCCTTTCCAACGCGAGATTGTACAAGGCAGGTATCAGCTTCCGCTTGGTCAAATCGCCGGAAGCGCCGAAAATAACCAGCACGCACGAATGGGGTTTTTTCGTTTGACTGAAACCGCTCGGAACATAGTCCTGCGGATCGCTTGCCATGGAAAGTTACTCCTTTTTTACGGCATGGCCGCCAAACTCGTTTCGTAGAGCGGCGATCACCTTAGCGGAAAAAGAATCCTCCTGGCGCGAGGCGTACCGGGCAAAGAGAGAGAGCGTCAGAATTGAAGCTGGAATCTCCCGCTCTACCGCTTCGAGCACTGCCCAGCGGCCCTCGCCGGAATCTTCGACGTAGCCTTTGATGGACGAGAGCTGGGGATCTTTTTGAAATGCATTTTCTGCCAACTCCAATAACCATGAACGCACCACACTGCCTTCATTCCATAGATGCGCAATTTTTCCCAGATCGAACTCGAACTGGGAGGCTTTCAACATCTCGAAGCCTTCGCCATACGCTTGCAGCATGCCGTACTCGATGCCGTTGTGAACCATTTTAACGAAATGTCCTGCGCCGCTGGCGCCGACGTGAGCGAAGCCATTCTCCGGCGCCAATGTCTTGAAAATCGGCTCGAGCTGGTCGACGATCGCTTTTTCGCCACCGATCATCAGACAGTAACCTTCTTGCAAACCCCAGATGCCGCCGCTGGTGCCGGCGTCGACGAAGTGAATGCCCAGTTGTTTTAGTTTTTCGGCGCGCCGGATGGAATCTTTGTAATGTGAGTTGCCGCCATCGATGATGATGTCGTTCTCGAGCAGACTGGGAAGCAGCTGCTCGATGGTGAGATCAACCGGCTCGCCGGATGGCACCATCAGCCAGATGACGCGCGGCAAACTCACTTGCTTGACTAAGTCGGCCAGCGAATGCGCGCCGAACGCGCCTTTGTCGACGCATCGCTGGATCGCCTCAGGGCTACGGTCGTATGTAATCAGCTTGTGGCCGCCTCGTAACAGGCGCTCGGTCATGTTGGCGCCCATCCGCCCCAGCCCGATCATGCCTAATTCCATTGCCACTCTCCCGTTAAAAATGATGAAGCATGAAAGCGGAAAGATGAAATATGATTTTCGACTTCCAGATCAGTCACCATAAAGTCCTGCACGCGCGTTCTCATTGACATTCGTGGATCTGAATCTCTCGGATTTTACGGTCACGTTACATACGACCACGAACACGTGCGGTGACAGGTCGCTGCCTATCACCGCAGCGCTTCGCCTAAACGTTGCAATCCGGATTTCGTGTCACTGCCCAAGTTGATTCGAAGAGCGCGACGGCGCCGTTGTTTCAAAGCGGTAAAATCGCCTAGAGCCTGGGCCTCGATCAGCGCGCCGAATGTATAATCGGTTTCAGGCACAGGCACATCATCGGTAGGCTGATCGACAATTTGCAGAACCAGCACAGTGTTCGGGCCGCCTTTGTGCAGCTGCCCGGTCGAGTGAAGGAAACGCGGACCATAACCCACCGTAACCGCCGTGCCGAGCCGGTTGCGCAGCGATTCACTGATGCTCTGCAGCGCGACATCATGTTCCGGTGTCGGACTGATATAGGCCTGAACGGACACATAATCGCGCGCTTTGGCCTTGCTCGCCCACGACGAAACCGCCTGCTGCATTGCCGCATCATCCGACGCGGAAATTTCCTCTTTCAGCCTGGCTCCTCTTCTGCTTCCGCCGCGAGCTTCACTCATCGCCTTTGTTGCAAGATCCTTGGCCAACTGAACGTCCGGTTGGTTAAACGGATGAATCCCAAGCGCTGATCCGGCGGCGGCGATAGCAAGCTCCCAGCGGAAAAATTCCTGGGCGAGATCAGTCTTTTCAATGATCTCGATTCGCAAAACCGGATGACCGTTGGCTTGCAATCCCGCCACTTGGCGATCGAGCTCATGGTTTTCATCAGACTCATATCTTAGATACACAAATGCGCGGTCGGAGCCATACTTCTCGGGCGCGCCGAGTTTCTCCCCGGCAACCGGCACGATCCCTTTACGATCTTTGCCAGTGCTCTCGGCAATCAGTTGCTCGATCCATGTGGGGAATGCGGTCAGAGAAGGCGAGCAGAGAAAAGTTATCTTGTCGCGTTTAGCTAAAGTCAACTCCGCCAGTGCGGCGCCGAGCACCAGGCCGGGATTCTCCGGCTCCGGCACGGTGCCGGCGCACGCTTGGCTCATATGGCGCGCGCGCTTTAAAATATCGCCCACATCCAGGCCGATCAGCGCCGCCGGCACGAGTCCGAAAACCGTCAATGCCGAGTAGCGGCCGCCGATGTCTTCGGGTGCGGTAAAAACCGCGCGGAACTTGCGCTCGCCGGCCATTTTTTCAAGCGGCGTGCCGGGATCGGTGATGGCCGCGAAATGCTCGCCCGGTTCCGGCTTCAGCTGCTTTAATTTCTCCCAGAAATAGTAGAAAAAAGAATTCGTTTCGGTTGTCGTGCCGGACTTGCTCGAGACTAAAAACAGAGTGCGGTCTAAATCGATCTTGGCTTCGAGCGCTTTAACCGCCGCCGGATGGGTACTGTCCAGGACCATCAAGGCCGGATAATTGGGTTGATTGCCGAAGCTGCGCTGGAAGACTTCGGGTGCCAGGCTCGAGCCGCCCATTCCGAGGACCACAACGTGACCTATGCCATCAGCCTTGGCTCTTTCGGCGAATTGACGCAATGCCTCAACTTGCTGCTGCATCGACTCGGGCATCTCGAGCCAGCCCAAACGGTCGGTCAGCTCCGCAACCGGGTCGGCGGACCAAATCGTCGGATCCTTTTTCCATAGCCTGCTGCCGAATTGTTGCGCCTGCCAACTCTTGAGCCGCCGATCGACGCGGCTCTGCAGTTTGCCCAGATGCAGATCCTGACGATTCAATTCGATACCGGCCAGGGAGGCGCGCTTTTTCTCCAAGGTGGACATCAAAGAATCGAACGAAGTCGCGAACGCGGCAACGCCGTCGACCTGGAGCTTTTCGGCAATCGCATTGAGATCGATGCCTAGCTTTTTTAACTGCGCCAGCGCGTTAGCCGCTTCATCGAGTCCCTGGCGCACCGTGGCATCCGAAGCCCGGCCGTGATCTTTGAAGGCGTTCAACGTCTCTACGGGCAATGTGTTTACGGTCTCGGGGCCGATCAGATTCTCGACATAGAGCACGTCCGAGTAGTTGGGATTTTTAGTGCCGGTGCTCGCCCATAACGGCCGTTGGACTCGCGCGCCGCGTTGCCGCAGCGCGACAAAGCCCTCGCCATGAAAAATCTCGCGGAAGCGTTGATAGACGACTTTGGAATTGGCGATGGCGATTTTACCGAGGCAAGACTTTGCCTCTGGTGTGCCGAGCTTCTCGAGCTCGCGGTCGACCATGGTATCGACCCGGCTGACGAAGAAAGACGCGACCGAAGCCACTTTAGCCGGATCGGCGCAACGCTCCAGGCCTTTGATGTAGGCGTGCGCCACCGCCTCGTAATGCGCCAGCGAAAACATCAATGTGATATTTACATTGATCCCGCCGGCAATGAGCTCCTCGATAGCCGGAATTCCCTCTCGTGTCGCCGGAACTTTAATCATCACGTTGGGCCGACCGACCGAACTGTTGAGCCGCTTGGCCTCGGCAATCGTCGCTTGCGTGTCGCGCGCTAGATGGGGCGAAACTTCGAGACTGACGTATCCGTCGGCGCCGCTGGTCTGGTCGTAAACCGGACGAAGGACGTCGGCCGCCGCCTGTATGTCTTCGATGGCGATTCGTTCGTACAACTGCCCAACCGGAGTCTTGCGATCCTGCGCCAGCATTTCCTTCAAGCTGTCATCGTAATCGGCGCTGCCGCCGATCGCTTTCTCGAAGATTGTCGGATTACTGGTGACACCGCGCAAACCGTCCTCTTCCACAAGACGTTTCAACTCGCCGCTGCGGATCAACTGACGGCTAATGAAATCGAGCCATACCGATTGGCTCTGATTCAAAAGCTCTCTTAAAGGATTCATCGACTCTCTCCTTAGGATTTTTGGTAGCGCTGCTCCAGCGCTTTGATCTTTTCGACCCGGCGCCGATGGCGTTCTTCGCGACTAAATTGCGCCGCCAGAAACCGATCCACCAGCTCTTTTGCCAGCGCGCTGCCGATGACGCGAGCTCCGAGAACCAGAACGTTTATCTCATCATGCTCGACGCCCTGGCGCGCGGAATAGCTGTCGTGACAAAGGCCGGCGCGAATGCCGGGGATTTTGTTGGCGGCAACCGAAGCGCCGACACCGCTGCCGCAAATGAGCACGCCGCGCTCGGCTCTGCCGTCGAGAACGATTTTCGCCAATGCTTCGGCATAGTCTGGATAATCGACCGGCGCGTCACTGGCTGTGCCGACGTCGATGATGGCGTGCCCTGCCGATCGCAAGTGCTCGCTGACAAGCTGCTTTAATTGAAAGCCGGCATGATCGGCGCCGATCGCCACGCGCATGTTATTTCCCTATCAGTGCGCGGGCGCGCTCGACGACATGATCGACAGTGAAACCAAATTTCTCCATGACGATATTGCCCGGAGCCGACGCGCCAAAGCGCTCGATAGCGAGTACGTCGCCGCCGTCGCCCACGTAACGATGCCAACCTAACGGCAACGCGGCTTCGACAGCGAGCCGCGCGCGGATATTGGGCGGCAGGACGAACTCACGATAATCCTGTGGCTGGTCATCAAAGATCTCCCAGCTGGGCATCGAAACAACGCGGGCATTGATTTTCTGTTCCAGCAGTTTTTCCCGAGCGGCTACCACCAGCGACAGTTCCGATCCAGTACCGATTAATACCATATCCGGTCTGCCCTCGGGCGGATCGGCCAAGACGTAGGCGCCCCGGCGAACGCCGGCTGCCGCAGTATACTTTGTTCGATCGAGGGTCGGCACGTTCTGCCGCGACAGTGCCAACGCGACCGGCCGGTTGCGGGTCTCGATAGCAACGCTCCAAGCTATGGCGGTTTCGTTGGCGTCGCCCGGACGAATTAACACCAACCGCGGTATTGCGCGCAAAGCGGCGAGTTGCTCAATCGGTTGATGCGTCGGGCCATCCTCGCCGACGCCGATGCTATCGTGCGTGAATACGTAAATAACACCAAGCTCCATCAAAGCGGCAAGCCTCATTGACGGGCGCAGATAGTCTGAGAAAATCAGGAACGTCGAACCAAACGGAATGATGCCGCCATGCGCCGCCATGCCGTTCACGGCCGCGCCCATGCCGTGCTCGCGCACGCCGAAATGCAGGTTGCGGCCGGCGTAACTGCAGCTTCCGCCGGTCAGGCCCTGGCTTTTCGAGAAATCTCCTTGGGGATTTTCGAAGTCGCCCAAATTAGCAAGCGCAGTGAAAGTCGACGGATTCAAATCGGCAGAACCGCCGATCAACGTCGGCAGCTTGGGCGCGATCGCATTGAGAATTTTCCCGGAGGCGGCGCGCGTCGCCAGTCCTTTCGGGTCCGCAGGAAACTCCGGAATCGCCGCGTCCCAGCCTGCCGGCAGTTCGCCGCGCAGCGCTTGCTCCAGCTCTCTGCCTAGCTCGGGAAATGCTTTTTTATAAGCGGCGAATCGCTCGTTCCAATCGGCTTCAGATTTTGGGCCCCGGGTAACCGCCTCGCGAAAACGGGCCAATGCCTCTTCCGGAAGATGAAAGGGCTCAGGCGGCCAACCGAGCTTTTGCTTGGTCAGTTTTGTTTCCTCTGAGCCCAGAGGCGAGCCGTGCGCCTCGAAGGAATCTTGCTTGCCCGGCGAACCGAAGCCGATATGCGTGCGCACCAAGATCAGCGACGGCCGGCTGCTCTCGTTGCGAGCTCCGTTCAGAGCCCGCTCGACAGCGTCCAGATCGTTGCCGTCTTCTATCGATTGCGTGTGCCAGCCGTACGCTTCAAACCTTTTGCCGACGTCTTCGGTAAACGTCAGATCGGTGGATGCGGCAAGCGATATTCGGTTGTCGTCATAAAGATAGATTAATTTTCCGAGCCTCAAATGGCCCGCCATGCTGGCGGCCTCCGCGGCGACGCCTTCCATCAAGTCGCCGTCGCTGACGATGCCATAAGTAAAATGGTTGATGATCTCGAGTCCGGGCCGATTGTAGCGCGCCGCGAGATACGCCTCCGCGATCGCCATTCCGACACCGTTACCGAACCCTTGTCCGAGCGGTCCGGTGGTGACTTCCACTCCGGGAGTCAGTTCGCGTTCAGGATGTCCCGGCGTGAGGCTGCCCCATTGGCGAAACTGCTTGATTTGATCGAGCGGCAGATTGTAACCGGTAAGATGAAGCATGCTATAGAGCAGCATGGAGCCGTGCCCGGCTGACAAGACGAAACGGTCACGATCCGGCCACGAGGGATTTTTCGGATTGTGTCTGAGGAAGCGGGACCATAGAACGTAAGCGACCGGCGCAAGGCCCATTGGCGCGCCCGGATGGCCTGACTTCGCCTTTTCGACGGCATCCACCGACAGCATGCGGATCGTGTTGACGCACAGCGCGTCGGTTTTGTTTTGCATTGCTAACTCTCCTCGCCGCCGTCACAGACACAACCGCGCCGACGGAAATCATAAGCTGGAAACGGAGGGTGGGACTGCCAGAAGCAGAGCTATTACATCCACTGCAGCCTCTGATTACAGTCTGCCTCGCTGCCTAAGCTCGTTCAATAGAGCGAAGGTGTTTTTCATCGCAACTTCACGACACTTTGCCTATGACTGCAAGCGCTCTAGATCTTTTCCTGTATCGATATCATACCATTCGGAGAGAAGCTCGTGTTTGAGACCGAGATCGGCGAGTTTCTGAATCTTCTGGGCGAGAACATCGCTGCAGCTCCAACGGATACCCTTGAAGATAATCGTGTTCACGCAATTCAAGCCGACCAGATAGTAACCTCCATCAGCACGGGGCCCGAGCACACGTCTGCTGCGGATTTCTCAAGCAATAATCTTGCACTTATGAGGTAGTCCAGTTCTCACTATTTGTTAAATCCACTCCTCCCTCCAAATTGCACCATACGGGCGTCCCTCGGTGGAATAGTACCATCGCTCTCTCATTTCGACTCCTCAGCCACGTCTCATGCGAGTGACCTGCGCATATCCAAGATCGTTATGAGCTTTTAATCAAAAGCGCTATCCAGCTAATCATAAAAAGGAATGGTATTAAGATTGGCGAGGCCTGCCCGAGGAGTAAAGTTTGTCTGTACCCCTGAACTGGAGGCAATAAGGCGCTCTCCTCCTCGTTCATATGGCCTTCCAGGAGGCGTCTTAAGTTAGCCATCGCCAACATTGCCGCAAAGACGGTTACATAAATGAGAATGCTCGCACCAATGGCGACCAGCGGAATGAGAGTAAAAAGAATTTCTTGTTGTGTAGCGAACCTTTGCAGACGTACCTGCGACGGGGCATTGAGGAGTATCGCGTATGCAGAAAAGAGAAACGCCTGGGCAGCAAGGAACCAGCTCAGTCGTTGATTGATCAGATTATCTTCATGTTCAATTTGAGAACGGATTATCTGGTAATATTCAATTCTTGAGATCGACTCAAGAACAGTCTTAGCTTCTCCCATTCCTCTCTCCCATCTGAATTAAAGATCAGACGATAAGATCAGTACATTTCGCTCTGTGCGCCACCGCATGCAGCTCACGCTGGAGGGCCGCATAATATCGCCCCTCAAATTTCCGCCCGTCCCAGAGACTTGGGCAGCGCACCTGTCTGATGGTTTGTCTGAGCCATAAGTTCTGCTGACGCTTCAGTTAGAATAGCAACCTCGCGTGATCTCAGGCGGATGCGGCTCTCTCGGCGCCCGAATGATTGATTGCCCAGAGGGTAAGGACTGCCTCGATGATCGCCGGCAGGCTGACAGCAGGAAACTTCGGGGAATTACCAATGGAGCGCAGATACCGACGACAACTTCCCACAGATGGAAAACGGCATGGGCGATGAGCCACAAGGTCGCGGCGACCCACAGCCCAATGCGGCGGTCCGGTCGGATCATACCGACGCCAAAAGCGAAGCCGAGGAACAGCTGAATAATGCCAATATGCGGATGAAGTGCTGATTAAACAAACCAGTGTCGATCACACCGGGGACACAATCATACCACACCAATGGAGCGATCAGCATAAAAAGTCCGTTTACAGATAGGAAATATTCCGTTGAACGCCACCATAATAAATACCATTCAAAATGGCACGATTACTTTCCGTTATCTTCATGATTTATAGCCTCCACTACAGAGGATGAGTTGCCGTTCAGCCGCGCTTGGAACACTCTTCCTCGGAGATAAAGACGAGCACGATGTAGCCTGCTTTTCACGGCTGAAACCGTCAGGCCCACTGCCGTGGCGATTTCTTTGGCGGACAGTCCTTCGAGATCGCTGAGGACGGTTACAGTTTTGTCGATCGGACTCAATTGTTCTAAAGCGTTAGCAAGCAGCTTTCGCATCTCGCATCTGGCGTACTTTTCATCGAAGGTATCCGACCAATCGACTACCGGCCAGACCCGATGATGGCCGTCTTTTCGAAACTTGGGCAGGAACTCTTCTTATCCAACTTCCTTATTTTTCTTGCCCCGGCGGATCTTGCCCAACGCCGCGTTGACCGTGAGCCGGTAAAGCCGAGTCGAGAATTGCGAATCACCTCGAAACGATTGGGCCTTGCGAAACACCGTCCAGAAGACATCCTGGATCACTTCCTGGGTGTCGGCGGCCTCGCCAAGAATCGGCAGCGCCACATTGTAAAGTTTCTTCGAGTAGGTGTTGAAAATTGTTTCCAGAGCCTCCGAATCGCCCGCCTTCAAACGCTCGATGAGAAGTGCTTCATCGAAAGCTAATCTTTGGCGGTATAGGGATCGGTTAGTCGCTCTTGATCTTCGCTGCGTGACGGCGGCCGTGCCGTAGATCGAAGGCTCTAGATTCCCAAATGTCAGAGATTGCGTTGCCGACATACCAATCTCTCGGTTTTGACTGTTTGAAAACTGTCTTCTTAGTCATCGTCAGTTCTATTTGTTTTATTGCAAGTGCTTGCACTACTGCATCGTGCACACACCATAATACGTCGCCCGCCATGTTCCGCTTTTTAACTTGGGTGACGACCCCACCTAGTTAAGTTAGCTTTGAGGTATGGAACGGCTGAGCCAGTCCTCGAAACGCGTCGGCCCGATGCGCGGGTTGTCGCCCGGGGTGAGCGATTGATCGTTCAACTCTATGCCGTAGTAGCGAGCATGGACGTCTGTGACTACCTGACGAGCGTCCTGCTTTGCGCTCAGGAATCGCCGGACGAGTTCGTCCTGACGTATCAGTTCAGGGCCGGCCAGCTCGACCATGCCGTTCACCGGCGCCTTGATTGCAATGTCGGCCAGTGCGGCAGCGACGTCATCCGACACGATGGGCTGCATCAGGGCAGGTGGCAATCGAACCGTTTGCCCTTCGGTTGCCGTTTGGGCGATGCCGTTAACGAACTCGAAGAACTGCGTCGCACGAACGATTGTATAGGGAATTTTGGAAGCCTGGATTAATTCTTCTTGGGCCATCTTCGCGCGGAAATAGCCACTTTCGAGTAGGCGCTCAGTGCCGACGACCGACAGCGCAACGTGATGCCTTACGCCAGCAGCCGCTTCTGCGGCAAGGAGGTTGCGACCCGACGTCTCGAAGAACTCCAAAACCGCCTTGTCCTCCCACGATGGCGAGTTCGCCACATCGACGACAACCTGAGCGCCGGCAAGCGCTTTAGCCAGTCCTTCACCCGTGATGGTATTGACGCCCGAAGAGGGTGATGCCGCCAGTACCTCATGATCACGTTCACGAAGCTTGTTCACCAGTTTCGTTCCAATCAACCCGCTGCCACCAATAACTACGATTTTCATATGCGCTCCTTTCTATAGCTCGCCCGTGATTCGGACGAGCGTTTAAGGGCACCTTTACTCGGATTTTATTTCATCTACGCTCGTCGAAAATCTGCGGTTCCACCGGATCTCCTCTCACTTCACTGGCACTAGCACCGGAGCGCCCTTGTCCTTGACGAGGAAAACGACGAACTTCGCCAGCGGATGTGGGAGGCCGAACGACACAGCTCACCTGCCGGTCCCCGGTCTACCAGGGTGTGAGGCAATGCCTAAGCTCATGTTTGCCTCCTCTTCTGAGCGCCCTACTCCAAGGGACTTCGTGATATTGTTCATGGGATTCTCCTTCACCAAGTTAGTAGCTGCGGATTCGCACTCGTAATTTAACCTGTGGGCTAACTGAGCCAGGTTTCGAAACGCGTCTCGCCGAGTCGCGCGGCATCGCCAGAAACGAGTGTGCTCTCGCTTAGCTCCACGCAGTGGTAGCGCGTGCGGGTCAGCGGCAACCTCGCGCGGATCCTTGCGTGCGGATAGACCTCGCCGGACGAGTTCCACGGGATCTCCTCTCAAGACCGGAGAAATTCCAAAAGGTCGAAATTGACCTGATCCTGATGTGTAGCCGTTATTCCGTGCGGCGCTCCGGGATAATAAATTTCCTTTGCGCCCTTTATAAGCTTCGCCGACTTCTTTGCCGAATCCTTAACAGGAACGATCTGGTCATCCTCGCCGTGCAACACTAGCGCTGGAACATCAATCCTCTTAAGGTCCTCAGTGAAGTCGGTCTCGGAGAATGCCTTGATCGATTCACACGCGTTCTTCAGCCCTGCTTGCATGCTCCAAAGCCAGAATTGATCCAGTGTGCCCTGGGAGACTGTTGCGCCGGGTCGGTTAGCGCCATAGAACTGAATTGCCAAGTCCTTGTAGAATTGGGATCGATCCTTGAGTAAGCCTGCGCGTAAACCATCGAAAACTTCCATGGGGAGCCCCTCTGGATTCGCTGGGGTCTTTAGCATGATCGGCGGCACTGCAGCGATAAGAACCACTTTGGCGACACGCTTCGATCCATGACGACCGATATATCGCGTGACCTCTCCGCCTCCTGTTGAGTGACCGATCAGAGTGGCGTTCCGCAGATCAAGCGCTTCGATAATGGCCGCAAGATCATCGGCATAACCATTCATGTCATTTCCCGAAGAGGCCTGGCTTGATCGGCCATGGCCACGACGGTCATGCGCGACGACTCTATATCCGTTCTGCGCGAGAAACAGCATTTGGCCGTCCCAAGCATCAGAACTCAAGGGCCATCCGTGGGAGAACGTTACCACTGGGCCCTTGCCCCATTCCTTGTAATAGATTTCTGTGCCGTCACTGGTCGTGATTGTAGACATTGTTATCCTCCTTCACATCGAGTTTCTGTTTGTTGAACCATAGCAGTTGTTGATCGTGCGTGTTTCCAGCGCTCTGTCGGCGGTAACGGAGAACGCGGGAGAAGGCGCTCCCATAGTCACTTCACTGGTATGAGAACTGGAGCGCCATTGTCCTTGACCAAGAACACAAGGAATTTTGCTGGCTCAGTATTGCTTGCGTTCCGACCAACGATATGAACATCGTTGGAGCCCTCATAAAACGTCTGTCCTGGCGTAAGCGTGACTTGTTTTCCGCCCTTGACTTGCATCACTATGGAACCCTCCAGCACGTATACAAATGCATGGGCATTGTGACGGTGAACAGGGTCCGATCCGCCGGGCGGATACTCTACTGTGATCAGCAGACCTTCCTTGCCAGAGACATCCTTCATAATCTTTGACATGAGCGACGTGACCTTAACCTCCTGAGCCATCAGCGTGGCGGATATGAGACATAGACCAACACTCAGGAGCAGGGTTAATACGAGGTACTGAGCTCTCATGGACCGACGATGAGTTGCGTGCTTCATTATGGCGTCTCCTTCTCGGTATTGTTGACTATGCGACCCCGTCTTGACTGTGATTCCTTGTCAGTATTCTGAATGACGAAGGACTTGCATTTCTCCTCGTCAGGGTTTCATCTCCTCCAGATAACTGTGCCCAACTTACGCGCACTTTTTTTCTAATGAACCCGAAAAAGCGAAGCGTCCGTTCGCCAACTTGGCCACTTCCTGCTGCAGATCAAGACCGCCTTTGGTTGTGAATTTCACCATCCCTCTTCTTTCAAATTTGGATTTCACGTCACTAAACCGATGAAATCACAACTTCCCGCTCGCTTTCAGCCACTTCGCTAACAGGTTCACAGCAGCAGAACCGTACTCAATCGCTGTTGAACAAAGCGCCGGCTCTACACCTTGAACGGCTGCGCGTGCCAGGGTCAGTTCCGATGAGAAGAAACGCTGCTAAAAATAACTGTCGACCTTCATTAGATCCTCCACCCTTCTCTGCTTTTGCGGATAGCAATGACAACGATCGTGCCAGGCTGCATCGGGGTTAGATGATCTATAAGTGACGACCCATCGGTAGCATTACACGCCGCACGTCTCAAGCAAATAAGACGCGACGAAAAGAGGGCTTGTCGGCCCATCGGCAAATGCCAAAATATTGGCTTGTGTGAGAGACGAGCATGCGCAATCCAATCGGGCACAATCGTTTCTGGGACGATTTGGGCAGCCGGAGGATATCGCGCGGGTCGCGGTGTTCCTGGCCTCCGAAGACGCTGGATGGGTGACGGGCAAGAGAATGACGGTGGCCGGCGGTTATCGTTAAAGCCACGCGATTCGGTGTGCCCTCTTTCGCTGGCCGTCCAATCAGCCATTAATCACCGGCTTGTAGGGGGGTTTTTAAATTTGCTCAACGCACTCCTAGATTGTCGTCACGCGATTCGACGGTTGTGAGAGGTCCGGCATTCCGCATGCTTCGAGCAGGAACCCAGGTGCGATCCTGAATTTGGATTGCCGCGAGATGCTCGCAGGCTGACAGCTAAGATCACGCAGCCGAACGGCAATTGAAGAAGCCCACGAGAAGTTAGCAAACGGATCCGGATGAGCAGCCGATGCTGTCGATCCGCTGAAGACTAGCGAGAGTTCTTTGCATGGAATCGCGCACACTGAGATCGCTGATCGCCCGCAAGCTGTCGAGGTCCTCGACCGTGTCGACGTCGAACCACTCAGGCAGCAATCCGAAATCGATACCGAGCTGCGTCAACCTATCGGTCGTCGCCTCTAAGACGTGCTCATCGCTCCAGGTCATGCCGGAAAACATCTCAGGCACCGGCTGATTCATGCCGATCAGGTAATAACCGCCGTCGCGGCTCGGCCCTAACACGACCCGTTTCCCGTCGGCCGATAATTGCGCGAAGGCCAAACGAAACGTATCCAGCGGCACCGGCGGCAGGTCGCTGCCGATCACAATCAAACTGCCATGACCACGCCGCCAGAGCTCGGCAAAGACTTCGTTCATGCGCTCGCCCAAATCGCCGCCGCATTGGGCGAAACAGCGGTAGCCTGCCGGCGCAATGCTCGCAATTAGCGGCATCGCGGCGCTCGGCGTAAAGGCCACGTACAAATCGGCGGCTTCGAGCGAATTCAGATGTTGTAGTTGATCCAACAACAACGCATGGTACAACTCGGCCGCTTGCTCTTGCGTCAGTGGTGGCGCCAGCCTTGTTTTTACCGTGCCCGGTATCGGCGCTTTCGCCATGACGGCCAGTGCGTTACCGGGTGTCGGCATAAAAACGCTTCAATTTAACGGGCGAGACGCCGGCAAAGTAGAGGAGCTTCAAAGTCCACATTTTAATGACGGTTCGCCATACCCCTTCGGTTTCCCAGCGGCGCGCGGAAGTGAGGACCTTGCTGCGCAAGCAGGCGATCCTGCCCAGCCGTTTCAGCGCGCGACAAAAGGCAATATCTTCCATCAACGGAATATCCGGAAAACCGCCCATACGGGCAAACACATCGCGCCGAACGAAAATCGCCTGATCGCCGGTGGCTACTTTGGTAATACGCGAGCGCTGGTTGATCATGGCGCCGATCACTTTCAACAGCCAGTGATCGCCGTCCAGATCGACATCGAAACGACCGCCCAGATAACGGCGGTCTTGTAAAGCCGCAACAATGTCATCGAAAGCCCCGGGCGGTAAACGAGTGTCCGCATGTAAAAACAGCAGAAGATCGCCGGTGGCTTGTCCAGCGCCGCAGTTCATCTGGCGTGCGCGGCCCGGCGCTCCGGTAACGACCACGGCACCCATTTGCGCGCTGATCTCGCGAGTGCGGTCTCTACTACAGCCATCAACGACGATTACTTGGTGCGGCCGCAACGGCATCAATGCAGTTAAATTTGCAGCGATGGTCTTTTCTTCGTTTAAGACAGGAATGACGACGGAAATGTCCATCTCAAGGGCTAGTTCCTATGCGATTCGAAACTTCTCCCTCTTTCATCCTGCCCGTGACGCGGAGGAGGAAAGAGGTGGGGGGATCCGAGACCTTCGTGATGACAAGGCTGGTGGTTGCATTTCCTTTGATTGCGGCTCTGCTGCGTTCTCTAACGTCTGGCTCCGCATTGGTTAGGGTTTAACCTCCGCGTCGTTGAGACTCCAATCATATCCGTAAGCCAGGCTGCCTTTGTAGCTCTTGAGTGCGCCGGCCAAATTTCCGTCTGCATATTTCAGCCAGTGTTCCAATAGCCGATCGCGGCTGGCGCCGAAATCATCCTTGAACCAGTCGTAGATGCTGGAGACTTGGAGCTTGCCGTTTTTAATGGCGACGCCCCTCGGGTGGTTGATATACTCGCCGGCGCCTTTTTCAAGCACCGCTTCCGTATTTTCACCGGTATAGGCCACGAGCTGGAGATTTGGGCAACCGAGACTAGCGCAATTGACCGCATAGTGCACTCGCGCATCCTTCCAGATCGGACGCAGTATGCGATGCTCGATGTCGTTAAGGGAAAGCTTTTCTCTCTCGATGGTTGCTAGTTTGGCATCCCAGGGTCCCCGGCTGAACAATCCGGGAGAGATGCCGATGCTCCTGATGGATTCAACCGGATAATGGGACAGAATCACCTCCACCGTCAGTGCGTTGTAGAGATTGATCCAGTACGCCTTTTGCTCCGCTTCATTATATGCGGAAATCGGCAAGCTTTGGAGATCTTCCAGATAGCTCTTTAGCGCCTTTCGATCCTCGGGCGCCACCGAGCCGTAACGCACTCGATTGACGCCCGAAGGATGCGGCGCCACGAGATATTTCTTGAGCCATTTATCCCAAGCGCTGTGGTCGATCTTCTGCGCACTGGCGGGATCGTGCTTTTGCCACTTCGGCCAGAGGTCGGCCTGAGGCGCGCCGAAGATTGCCAGGAGCGCGAAAACACCGAGTTTAGATTGAAACCGCAACAGACCCTCTGCAAAAACTTTCATATGGCCTTCATCTCCGCCACGCCAGCCATGTCTCGAAAATCTTTTTGACTCTCGGAGTCAATTTGGCGCGCATGTAGGCATCGCCGATCTTGCGCAACGCCTCGGCCTGAGTCGGATACGAATGAATGGTCGAGGACAAAACTCCGACGCTTTGTTTTGCCACAAGGGCCAAGGTCAATTCGCCGATCATTTCGCCGGCATGGCGAGCGACGATGGTGCCGCCCAAAATTTTGCCGGTTTTCTTGTCGTAGTGAACCCGCGCGAAACCATCCTCCTCACCGTCAAGAATCGCGCGGTCCACACGGTCCAGCGACTCGGTAATCGTCGCGACATCGAAACCCGCCGCTTTGGCATCCTTCTCGTAGTAACCAACATGGGCGATCTCGGGATCGGTGTATGTGCACCACGGCATGGTAAGATCGGTCACTTTGCGCCGTGCCAAAAATAACGCATTCGCTATGACGATACGCGCCATGGCGTCG
Source organism: uncultured delta proteobacterium (assembly GCA_963745835.1). Classification (GTDB taxonomy): domain Bacteria; phylum Desulfobacterota; class Binatia; order UBA9968; family UBA9968; genus WHTF01. Next base: position 290,303 of record CAVUZH010000018.1, on the reverse strand, counting down.
GCGGCATGAGTGAACTTGAAGCGCGAGCAGATATCGCCGGCGGCGAATACGCGCGGATTCGAAGTGCGCAGCCGGGCATCGACTTCGACTCCTCGCGCGGTGTAGCTTATTCCGGCTGCTTCCAGATCGAGTCCCTCCAGATTGGGTGTGCGGCCGACCGCAACCAGGATGGCGTCGCAACGGAGTTCGGTTGTCACCTCCTCGATGGTAGCAATGAGGATCTTTTCATTGCCATTTTTGGCGGCGCGCTGAATCCTCGCTCCTGTAACGATACCGACACCGTCCTCTTCCATCCGCTTGCGTACGATCCGCGCGGCGTCGCGATCTTCTCTGGGCAATATCTCGGCGCCGTCGGTCAGCAGTGTCGCCTCGCTACCGAAGCGGGCGAATGCCTGCGCCAATTCGCAACCGATCGGGCCGGCGCCGATGACGACAATTCGCCTCGGCAATTCCGTCAACGTGAAAACAGTTTCATTAGTAAGATAACCGGCTTCCACAAGCCCTGGAACCGGCAGTTCCGCCGCCCTGGCGCCGCTGGCGATGACGGCGCGGTTAAAATGAAGGCGCTTGCCGTCCACGTCTACCGATGACGTCCCGGCAAAGCGAGCGCTGCCGATGAATACATCCACGCCGAGCTTGCGGAAGCGCTCGGCGGAATCGTGATCGCTGATGGCGGCGCGAAGCTTGCGCATGCGCTCCATGGCGGCGGCAAATACAACCTGCGGCTCACAGGCAATCTCCACGCCGAATCTCGACGCATCGCGCGCATCATGCGCCGCGCGCGCCGCCCGGATCGTCCCTTTCGACGGCACGCAACCGACGTTCAGACAATCTCCGCCCAGGAGATTGCGCTCGATCAAAGCGACCTTGGCGCCAAGTCCCGCGGCGCCGGCGGCGCTGACCAGTCCGGCAGTGCCCGCGCCAATGACGACTAGATTATACTTCGCGGCAGGTGCGGGGTTGACCCATCGGGGTGGATGACAGTTTTCTATGAGCCGCCGGTCGTGCTCGTCATCGACGAGCATCATCTTTTCAAAAGATGCTGGCTGGTGGCTGGCATCGAGATGCGGCTTTCGAGCCGTATCGCCTTCCTGTTCCTGCTCGGCTTCGCGCAACGCTTTGCGCGCGATTCGCGTGACGACAACCACGACCGCGACTGTCGCCAGCAATCCGACGACTTTCAAAATTTGCTGGTAGAAGCCGGCCGAAGCGTCCGTCTGACCGGCAAGAGCATCCCGCGCCGCCGCGCCGATGTAAACAAAAAGGAAAGTTGCCGGCAGCATGCCGATGAGGTTGGCCAGAACATAGGGAGCGGTGCGCACCGCAGTGAGCCCGAGAAAGTAATTCAATAGGACGAAGGGAAACACCGGGCTCAGACGCGTGAGCAGGACCATCTTGAAGCCCTGCTTGCCGATCGCCTGATCGAGGGAGCGGAATTTTGGATTAGCCGCCGCCCAGTTCGCGACTTTATCTCGCAACAAGGTTCGGGCCAATAAAAATGAACACAGCGCGCCCAAGTTGGCGCCCAGGAATACCACGGCAAAGCCCGTGGCTAAGCCAAAGAGAGTTCCCGAACCGATGGTCAGCGCGCTTCCCGGAATAAACAGCACCGTGGACAGGATGTAGGCTAGCACCACCACCACCGGCGCGATGGCGCCGAGCGATTGCACATAGCTTTCGAAATGCACGAACCACTGGCGCACAGGCAGGAGAAAGATTGCGATGATTGCGCCCGCAATAAGCAGAGTAGCCAGCAGAATTTTACCGATTTTCATACCGGACCTAACGTCACGAGACGGCCGCGCGTCTGTTGAGCTTTATTTAGATGACTCGACGTGGAGTTTAGATTCATACGTTGGGCAGTGAGGCGGTCAACGATCAAACACGACGCCGGGCAAGCGTCAGTTCCATGGCGTTGGGTTTTCCTTGGCGAGAACGCAGATCTTCGAGGTTTTGATCTGCACCGGCCAATTGCGCCGTGAATGGCGCAAGACGTCGTTCGGCACATCGACGATAATGCGCTGCTCCCCGGCACGCAAAAACAATCGAACGTGGTTTCCCAAAAATACCGACGACTCGAACTCGGCAAAAAAATGTTCGCCGCCGCCGTCGGTGATCTCCATGTCTTCAGGACGAATGACCGCCCAGCACTGCCCGAGGGGTGTCTCGCCGGAAACATCCATCCAGGCAAACGGCAGCCGCAGCCGGCGCGCGCCGTCGTGCTCGATGCACTCGCCCTCGAGCAGGTTGGTCGAACCGAAAAAATTAGCGACAAATGTATTGGCTGGTTGCGAGTAAACCTCAAACGGGTGCCCGGCTTGTTCGATGCGCCCGGCATTCATAATGATCAGTTCATAACCCAGGCTCATGGCTTCGATCTGATCGTGCGTGACATAGATCGTTGTCACGCCGAGGTCGGCGAGCAAGCGAAAGAGCTCGGTGCGGAGAGTTTCGCGCAATCTGGCGTCGAGCGCCGAAAGCGGTTCATCCATCAACAAAACCTGCGGATTGAACGCCAAGGCCCGCGCCACCGCGACGCGCTGCTGCTCGCCGCCGGAAATTTGCCGTATGCGCCGATCGGCCAACCGCCCGATCTGAAGCATTTCCAGGACTCGGGCAGCGCGATGGCGCCGTTCCCTCAGCTCAATCCGGCGCACACGCAATCCGAACTCGACATTTTCCAGCACCGTCATATGCGGAAAGAGCGCGTAGCTTTGAAACACCATGCCAAAATTTCTGCGATCGGCGGGCAGCTCCGTGATGTCATCGCCGTTGCAGTAAACCCGCCCGGCATCCGGATCGACCAGACCGGCGAGCATCTCCAATGTGGTGCTTTTTCCCGATCCGCTCGGCCCGAGAATCGTGGTCACTCTTCCCGGCGCGAAAATATGAGAGAACTCCTCCACCGCGACGATCGAACCATAGCGTTTGCACAGTTTCCTGGTTTCGATTCGAGTGCTCACGCGCCCTGCTCCACATCCACCGAAGATTTGCCGCCAAGCCACTGGATGGCGATCACGATGGGGATCACGACTGCGAGAAAAATCACTGTGGCCGCGCTTGAGCGTTGAAAGCTTTCATTGGCATAGGTGTTGAAAACCGCTGCTGGAAAGGTCTGCGGGTGGCCGGCATTCAAAAGGTAGCTGACGTTGAATTCGCCCCATGAAACGGCAAAAACCAACAGCGATCCCAGAACCAGCGAATGGCGCAGGTGGGGCAGAATCACATGCCACATGCGTTGCCAGAAACCGGCGCCCAAAGTTTGCGCCGCCGCTTCCAGAAGCGTGACATCGAAGCTGCGCAGTGTTCCGGTCACGACACGAACCATGAAAGGCATCGTATAGAGAAAATGGCCGCCCAGGACCAGCCACCTGCCGCGAACCGTGTTGTAGGCGGCGATCAAAGCGATCGACATGGCAATGCCGGGCAGCGACAAAGGCAGGAGAAGGAGCTCTTCGATCAAACGGCTGCCTCTAAACGGATGTTGAACCAATGCATAACCGGCCGGAACAGCGACGACTACACAGAGGATCACCGATATGCAGCGCCAATTCCATGCTAAACAACATCCACTCCCAATAGACGCTGAACAGGTATGTAAACGCGTCCAAGCTGACCAGCTGGTGGCGCGCGGCGGACCATTGGTCGCTAGTGATTCCGAGGAGCCCCATGTTTAAAAAAGAACCGAGAATAACGACGATCATGGGAGCAAGGATGAGCGCAAGCAACCCCAGAGTGACGGTGTAGACCAGCAGGAACTCGAATTGTGGACGGAACTTGATCATCGCCGGGGAATCTCTCTTTCCACCCACGAGCGAAAACCGTAATTAACTCCCAGGGCTATTCCCGTCAACATCACGGCCATCGCCGCCGCCGCCGGGCGATCCGACGGGACCGCGAGATATTGAGTGAAAATCTCCAGCGGCAAAAGATTTACCTGACGAGTGGATAAAATCAGCGCAGCGCCAAACGAGCCGAGTGAAACGGTAAAGGTGACGGCGAAGGTCGATATCAAAGCCGGCCAGATGGTCGGCAGGATCACGCAGACGAGTCGCTGCCAACGATTGGCCCCCAGGGATTTTGCCGCTGCCTCGAGCCGGACGTCGAATTTGCGCAATGCCGATTCCAGGGTCAAGGTCGCACGCGGGATCTCGAAATAAAGATAGGCTAGAAACAAACCGGAAATCTGATAGGCGACGCCCGAAAACAAGGGCACGCCGGTGAGGCGCTGCGCCAATTCGGGGATAAAACCGGACCGCCCGAGCATGATGATCATCAGGAAACCAACGATGACTCCTGAAAAAGACATGGGAAGAGCAAAGGCGCCGCGAAGCCAGCGCTTGCCAGCGAACTCCTTGCGCACGAACAACCAAGCCGGCGCGAGACAGGCTACCGTCGAGAACACCGCGACGGCAAGGCTTAAACAGACAGACCAAAGAAATGCCGCGCGATATCGCGGGATCGTTACCACGTCGAGATAACGCCGCAAGGTAAACCCGGCTCCGCTCCCACCGCTAACGACGCTTTCAAAAAAGAGTAAAGCCAAGGGCCAAAGCAGCAGAGCGGCAAAGGCGACGAGCAGCGGCAGGCACAGAAGCTCGGGTCGCAAAAGAACCCGCTTCATAGCAACGGCTTAAGTTGAACGTTACCTTCCATTCTCGACTTCCTCCTCCCAACGCTTCTTGATGGCATCTGCCTTTGCCGCCATCTCGGCAAGAGGCGGCACCAGGGTGTTGGCATACGCCTGCGCCGGCAGAAACTTGGCTTGGAGGTCGGCGGGCAAATCGACGTTCATAACGGGCCGAAAAAACGCGTCGGCCATAAGCTTCTGTGCCTCTTCGTCGAGAAGCCAATCCAAGTATTTTTTTGCCTCTACCGGCCGCGGCGCGCCTTTGACCAGAGCCATGACCAGCGGCATCGTGATCGCGCCCTCCTCCGGTATCACGGTTTCGATCGGCGCGTTGTCGACATGCTTGGCCTTCAAGCCGTTGCCGTCGGCGTTAATCCAGATCGGCACCTCGCCGCGCAAGAGATCATTGTAACTGTTTTCCTTGGCGTACTTGAGAATATTGGGATGGAGCTTTTTTAAGTAATCGAATCCTTTGCTCAGATCCGAACCGCCACCCAACACTTGATTGATGCCATAGACGAACGTAAAAGCGGTGCCGTGAATGCGCGGATCGTCATAGACAACCATCCCTTTGTATTCCGGTCTGAGCAGATCGGCGAATGAACGAGGTATCGGCTTACCCTTGAGCGCCGAAGTATTGACCAGCAAAGCGATGTGAGCGGCATGAATGGTCCACCACAAGCCGTCCGGGTCTTTAAGATTATCGGGAATTTTTTCCCATCCCGAAGGCTTGTAGGGTTGGTGCAGCCCTTTGCTTGCGGCTTGATAACCAATCGCGCCCGAGTAGTAAACCGTGTCCGCTTGCGGGTTGTTCTTTTCGGCTTCCAAGGCGGCCATGGACGCGCTCGAACCTTTCATGTCCGGCGGCACCCTTACACCGGTTTTCTTGAAGTACGCTTCGGTCACGCCGCCCCAATTCGCGTAGTTAGGGATCGCGTCATATTGAATAACGGTCTTGGCGCCGCCGCTCTTTTCCTCCGTGCGTTTGCCGCATCCGGCGAAGAGCACAGCGAGGGCGAGAAATGCTACTAGGATGGACTTCACCGTCGCTTTCCTTCCCTTTTAAACCAGCGTGCCGCCACAACTGCTGCCCGCTCCGGCCGTACAGGCGTAGCAGTGATTGCCAATGATAATTTTTCGGCAGGCAACCTGCTCAACCGTCAGCGACGCAATGTTCAACCGGTTTCCATCATTGTCGGTCAGAGGCAGATCGAGCATCTGGTTGAAATCGCAATCGTATACCAGGCCTTCCCAGCCTATGCTGATAAGATTGCGGCACATCACCTGTTCGAGCGTTGACCGGTTGAAGCTGCTCTCGAGGAGGTTCATGTAAGAGTCGTACTCGCCGCGCAATTTAAGATGCGTCGCGTAACGCGTGATCGGCATATTGGTGAGACAGAAAAGCTGATTGAAGACGACGCCAAACTGCTCGTTAAGAATCTCTTTATAATCTTGTTCGAGCTTTTCCTGGGCCGGCGGCAAGTGCGGGCCCACCGGATTGTAGACCAAATTCAGAACTAAATTAGCGTCCCTGCCGTAACCAATCGCGTTGAGCATTTGCAATGCGCGGATACTCAACTCGAAGGTACCCTTGCCGCGCTGGCGATCGACGTTCTCTTCGGAATAGCAGGGCAGCGAACAGATGAGTTCCACGCCATGGCGCTTGAAAAACTCAGGAAGATAATCTTTTCCAGGCTCGAAGATCACGGTCAGGTTGCAGCGATCCATGACGTGTCGCCCCAGACCGACCGCGGATTCAACAAGATAGTCGAAATTCGGGTTTAGCTCCGGCGCGCCGCCAGTGATATCGAGAGCCGAAATATTCGAGCTGGCGAGAAATCGCAGCACGGCATCGACCGTTTCCCGGTTCATCATTTCTGTGCGGGTCGGACCCGATTCGACATGGCAATGAATGCAGGCGAGATTGCAGTAACGGCCCAGGTTTACCTGCAGGGTGTCGATGGCGCGACGGCTCAAGCCGTTCCTAGGATGGATCTTATGGGAAAAGGGTTGCATAAAAAGATCACTCTCACCTTGATCCTCTCCCGTGGTGGGAGAGGAAGGTAAGATCATATGCTCGCGTTGTCTCCCTGTCTTCCTTCTCCTTGCTTCCCTGCCTGTCTTCTATGGACAGCACGCCGAGCCCGGCGTGCTGGCGCTTGCGGCGGCGCTGGTAACTTTGTACCCAACGCCTTTGGTCTCGCGCGGATGGCGCTTATGTTCGCGCGAGCAATCGAATGGACCGACTTCATCGAGCGGAACTTCTTGCCGCGGCGGTAGCAGAATGAACTGGTCCTGATACGGTGGCTGGGAATAGAGCTTGAACGTCTTGTCGCAAACCGCGATGCGCGCGCCGCGCTCCAGCGTGTGGCCGTCGTCATCGACCACTTGCTTCCACGGGCCGCGGTAAACGACTGCCTGGTTCCGCTCGTCGCACGGACCTTCTTTTCCCTTGTAAGCAGTCACTGTGATAGAGCGAAACTCGATGCCTTCGACGGTCTGATAAGCCTCGCTGCGGAGCTCTTCGATGTGAATGCCGTAAAACTTCGCTTCTTCGAAGGCGCGCAGAAACTCATCTTCAAGAAAAGCGCCGGCAACGCACGCGCTCCATAGATCAGGATCTTTGGCCAGATGTTCCGGCACCGGCTCATCGCTGACGATATCCGAAATCACGACTCTGCCGCGATGCTTAAGCACGCGGTACATCTCGGCGAACAGAGATTTCTTATCGTTCGGCCGAACCAGGTTGAGGACACAATTGGAAACGATCACGTCGATGGACTCATCGGCGATCAAAGGCTGTTCATCACGAACCGTGTGCTGAAAGCTTTCCAAGCGCGCGAGATCCGCCACCGATCGCACCGGGTTTTCCTGCAAGAATAGATCGATTAGCTCCAGATTAGTTCTAAGATCCTGAATTCTACCGCGGCGAAACTCGACATTATGATAACCGAGCTGATCGCCGATCGACTTTTGGTATTTGCGCGCGAGATCGAGCATAGGCGGATTGAAATCCACGCCAATGACTTTGCCCTCAGCGCCGACGATCTGAGCGATGATGTAGCAGGCTTTGCCGCTGCCCGAGCCCAGATCGAGCACGGTCTCACCTTGGCGGACGTGCCGGGTGGGATCGCCGCAGCCGTAGTCTCTTTCGATGATCTCGTCAGGGATGACGTTCAATAGAGCTTGGTCGTAGCTGACCGGCAGGCACAAACAGGCTTCGACCTCTTGCGCCGCGTTGCCGTAACGCTGCAGCACTGCGGCTTCAACATTGTCGCTCGTTCCGTCGATTGCACTAACATTCTTCTCTTCCATATCGTCCCCTCAGTTCGGCACAGAAACGGTGGTTGAAACAAAATCATCTTCCCGAGTAGGACGCAAGACGGTGCCTGGACTCGGTTGCCCGACGCGCACCGCGTCCAGAAACCGATACCGGCAAAGCAAGAGCCGATGCTATTGCTTTTTCTCGTTCATCTTCATCTTATCATCTGTCTTTCCGGCCTGACCCTTCTTTTCGGCTTTCATTTTGTCTTTCATCATCGTGTCCTTGTCATCCTTCATCATCCCTTTCTCGTCCTTTGTCATGCCCTTCTCATCCTTCGTCCCACCCTTCTCCTGCGCGGAAATCGGTGCACCGATCAGCGCGCTTGCTATTTAGCAACGCTAACCCCAAATCTCGTGTATTTTTCATGACTATTCTCCCTCCTCGGTTGTTTACCGGCTTCGGATATCGAAGCTTTCGTACCTGTTGAAACTGGCGAGGAAGCAAAAAGTTCCCACTTACAACGCCGTGTACAAGAAATAGCTCCAGACGTAACTGAAGTGGCGACGGACGTCGGCCACGGTCCGAGCATCATCGGGAACTCGAAACCCGGTAAAACGTTATGTTGTTTAGACAGTGACTGATCTATAGAATGCCCGCGTGTCCGGGGACCGGAAAACAGGAGGCGCCAAGCGGGATGCTGTTGCAAGTGAGGCCATGGTTCACCTCGATCATTTGTATCGGGTGGCGTTTTTTCTGACAAAGAACGAATCGGACGCCGAGGATCTAGTGCAGGAAACGTTTGCGCGCGCGCTTGCTGCTTACGAACAGTTCGAGCCGGCAAGCAATATGAAAGCATGGCTGACAACGATCCTGCGCAACTTTTTTTTCGATCATACCCGCCGCAAGCAACGATGGGTCTCCACAGAAGAATTAGCGGAGCCGCAAGCCGACTATTGGGAGGGTCTCGCAGCGCAGAATCCCGGACCGGAGCGCACCGTTTTGACCCGGGAACTCGACGATCAAATCAGCGCGGTTCTGAAGAAAATCCCGGAGGAGTTTCGCACACCGATTGTTTTGGTGGATGTCGGCGATTTCTCCTACGAAGAGGCTGCGCTGATAATGTCATGCCCTATCGGCACGGTCCGCTCGCGGCTCTCTCGGGGAAGAAAACTAATGCGAAAATTCCTGAGAGCGTATGTTGTCGGGGAACAAGAAAAACTCAAGTGAAATGAACTGCGACGAAGCACAAGAACTGATTACCGCGCTGGTGGATCAAGAACTGGATCAGGCAGAGCGATCGTCACTGAAAGCTCACATGGATGAGTGCTCCGGCTGCCGGCTGGCGTTTGAAGATGAGCTTGCTCTGAAGCGAAACATACGCCAAACCGGCGAGCGCATGCATGCGCCTGCGCTGTTGCGCAGCAGGATCCTTACGGACCGGCGAATCTTTCCTGAGAACAGAGTATTGGCGCGACGATGGTTAGAAAACCTATGGCACCGCTCTCCTGTTTACCAGGCCGGGTTGGCGCTAGCTTTTCTGGTGCTACTGATTCTTCCGACCTACTATTTATCCAATCGGATCTCTCAGCCTGTCGCCTTGGCTGCTTTCGAAACTTACGATTCGTTCAGGCAGGGCAAACTGCCTTTCGATCGCACGTCAAACAGCGATGATATTGTTAGACGGCTGACTCAAGCGGTGGATGGACGCTTCCACCCCATGGGATACGATCTCTCGGCGATGAATATGAGACCGGTTGCGGGCGTCGTCCGGGAAATTGACGGACGCAAGATCCTGGTCGCGATCTATCAGGGCGAAGGAGGTTCGCTGTTGTGCTACACCTTCCTCGGATCCGAAGCGGATGCTCCGGCCAACGCAGCGAAGTTTTTTGATCCGGATATGAACATGAATCTTTATGCCTTCTCGCGGGCGGGGATCAATGCCGTTCTCCACCGCGAGGGCGATGTGATCTGCATCCTCGCGTCCGAGATGCCCATGGATGAGTTGCTGGCTCTCGCGAGAGAAAAATCCAGGCCAAGTTAAGCTCGTCACGGAATCACCCCGCCGATGGTCCGGCGCCGGATTCATAGATTTTCTTGAGCTTGCCAGTCGCCTCTGACGGTAGAATCGTTTTGATATAGGGCATGATCACTCCTCCGGCGGGGTCTGTGCTCGCCGCGCGCCCTTCTCGGCTAACACATGACGCACCGCTTGAACGATTTCGTAGCGGCAGGCAGCCTGCTCGGGAATATCGCGCAGCATGACGACGATCTTCTCAGCCTCCGCTCGCGAATAGAACAGCCCAACGGTGCTCACTGCGCCATCCGGACGGATCTCGTTGACGTAAAGTTTTTCCATGAAGATTTAATAAGTCTTCGGCGTTTTGTAGCCCACTTGCTTGCGCTCTTTCATGAACGTTTTATAGGTTTCCGGATGCGACTTCACGATGTACGGGCAGACATCGACGCACAGATGACAATACTCGTCGCGCAGCCGGGAGTATGGGTAGCATTTTTCTAGATCGATCAGCCAACGCTTGATACCATGCGTCATCACGTGATCCTGGGGGATTGCATCGCCGGGACAGTTGCGCTGGCATACATTGCAGTGCATGCAGAAGTCCTGAACGCCAAACTCGCGCGGCTGATCTTCCACCAGCGGCAAGTCGGTGGTCACGAATCCCGGCCGAAAGCTTGCGCCGAATTCTTCGTTGATCAAACTGCCATGGCGCCCGAGCTCGCCGAATCCCACCTGGTAGAAAATCGGAATCGCCTGAACTTCGCTGGCGCCATTGTGGTGCGCGATCGCGGGATATCCGATCTGGCGTATGTAGGCGGCTAGCGCCGTAGCGATCTCTGTGCACTTGGCGTATGTCCGCATCGCTTCTTCCTCGACCGCATCCGGCCCGTGAATAACTTTTTCATAATCTTCCGCGACGCAGCAGGCGATCACGAACTCATGGACCACCTCCGAGCCGAGATCGATCATATGCGGCTGCAAGCGGCAGACGCCAACCATGTCGGTGCCCAGTTCCTTTGCCTTGCTCTTGATCTGCGCGGTCATCGCCGCCGGATCGCTGACTGTCACCCGCTGCGAATTCACCGGACCATCACGATAGGGCGCCAGTTTAACCCAACTGGCGCGATAAGCTTGAATGACCGGTTTCACCGCCGCAAAGTGGCGTGACTCGGTTGCCCCCGTGGCATGAACCATTTCGGCCAAGACCGGATCGGCCATGCCTTGTTCCCGTCTTGGAGTTATTCCGCGCATAAAATAATCCTCGCTATTCTGTCAAAGATGATTTCTAGTTCGCAAATGCCGTGCATTGGTTCCGCTATTCAAAGCCGAATTGTTGTGCTCAGTGCGGGCTATCTGCGTCGCGATGAGTCTTCTTCGCGCCGCCCACCCCGGCACCCGATCGATAAATACCTATGTCAAAACCGACGTGAGCTTCAAGCAGCGGCGAACAGAGGCCGAAGATTCTCACGCTCGGAGGAAGCTTATTCCCTCTCCTCTACAGTACCGATAGTCGAACTCCGGCGAGCGTGTTCTCGTAAACAGCTTTCACTTCGCCGGTCCGACGCGCTGAGCCATATTCAGTTCTTCAAGAAGAGAAAATTACAGCCGAAGTAAACAGATGGTTGCCGTGATAACCCGCCTTCGGCGTTCGTCACCGTTAGATATCAGTGGGAACTCAAGCGGCCGGCGAATCACTGTCGTGCAGTAAGTAGGCTTGAATAAATGGATCGATATCGCCGTCGAGCACCGCATCGGCGTTGCCGATTTCGATATTGGTGCGATGATCTTTAACCAACCGGTAAGGATGCAGCACATAGGACCTGATCTGGCTGCCCCAGGCGTTATCCTTTTTAGTCTTGTGCAAGGTATCCATTTTTTCTTTTTGCTTCTCGAGCTCCAATTCGTAAAGCCGAGATTTTAATATCTTCATGGCCATCGCCCGGTTCTTGTGCTGCGAGCGTTCGTTCTGACACGCGACCACAATGCCGGTGGGGAGATGGGTGAGGCGCACGGCGGAATCGGTTTTATTGACGTGCTGCCCGCCAGCGCCGCTGGAGCGGTAAGTGTCGACACGCAAATCGGCTTCGTCAACTTCCACTTTGATGGTGTCATCCACTTCCGGATAGACGAACACCGAAGCAAATGAAGTATGACGCCGCGAATTGGCGTCAAAAGGGGAGATTCGCACCAGCCGGTGAATGCCGGCTTCCGCTTTCAGGTAGCCGTAGGCGTAGTCGCCTTCGACACTGAAGGTGACGCTCTTTAAACCTGCTTCTTCGCCTGGTTGGTATTCGAGAATTTCCTTGCGGTAGCCACGGCGATCGGCCCAGCGGAAATACATGCGCAGCAAGATTTCCGCCCAATCCTGAGCCTCGGTGCCGCCGGCGCCAGGATGAAGCGTGACGATCGCATTGCGCCGATCATCGGCACCGCCAAGGATCTGCGCGAGCTCGGTCTCAGCCATTCCCTGAGTTACTTCTGCGACTTTGGCTGCCGCTTCTTGCAAAGCCTCGTCGCCCTCCCCTTCGCCGGCAAGGTCAAGAAAAAAACGAGCCTCTTCGAGGCCCGTTCGGTGTTTCTCCCAATTTTCTATGACAGTTTTAAGAAAGGACTGCTCTTTGAATATCGTCTGAGCTTTGTCGGCGTCGTTCCAGAAATCAGGCTGGGAAGTGATTTGAGTTAGTTCCTCGAGACGCTTCTGTTTGCTTTCGACGTCAAAGACGCCTCCGAAGCTTATCGAGTCTTTGTTCCAGTTGCACCAATTGCTCTTTGGTTTCTTCTAACATCGGCCCTCGCCCTTGGTCGGCTAAATACTGATTCCGGAATTCTGCATCTGCGCTGTCAGATTGCTGAAAAACTCTGATTGCCGGCTGCTCAAAGGACTCAGAGGCGGAATACTCGTGATCCTGTCCGTGAAAAACGTGAGCGAGAATTTCGAACGAGCACGAACACGAAACACGAACTCTAGGTGAGCGCAATCAAGCGCAACCAAGCCTATGCTTTTAGACAGCCTGCTCGACTTTGAATTATAGCTTGATTAGGCCGCGCTCACAAAGGTGACTTAGGATTTTTTGCTCGAGGGTCGCCATAATCTTTGCCTGTCGCTGCGAACGTTCGTGATCATAGCCCAAAAGATGAAGAACCCCGTGAATCAACAAAGTGACCATTTCTATTTCTAGCGATGTTTTACGGTCTCTGGCCTGACGCTTGGCTTGCTCGACGGAAATGATGACATCCCCGAGCAAGCCCGCTTGTGCAGGCAGCGCAGGATCAGCCGGAAATGAAAGTACGTCTGTGGTCTTGTTTTCCTTGCGGTACTTGGCGTTGAGCGGGCGCATTTCCCGGTCGCCTACCAGAGCCACACTGAGTTCCGACTCGCGCTGTTCAAGGGCTGTCAAGATTGCGGCGGCAATTTTCTTGAGATTTGCGGTGGGAAATTCCCTGCCGGCGCCTCGGCGGGCGAACTCGATGACCATCGTGGCGTGGTCTGCAGGCAAGGTAGTGCGTTAATGCTTTTAGGAGTGCCGTTGACCGCCCTAACGCAACCGACCGTCTTGCTTGTCCGGCGCATGTTCCCTGATGGGCGCGATTGATCGTCGAACTTTGGTTGGCATCAAGCGCCGGGTCCGCCTTTTTCTTTGGGCAACAGTTTTTCACCCCATCCCCAAGTGGAGATATCGAACAGGTTGCCATCGGGATCCGAACCGCGAGTTTCCGCGTAGCTGGTTCCCTTTGGCCTCGCTTTGGGAGCGCCCTCCGGGTAAAGCTCTTGAATACGTTGCGCAACGACTTCGGCATCATCGACATGAAAGCCAAAATGATACATGCCGGCGGCGTGACCCGGCTCTTTCGGATCAGTCGCGTTCAAAATCGCCAGGTTCACTTCACCGTCTGAGAGATGCACCGAGCCGTTTTTGGTGCGGTACATTTCTTTTAGCTCAAAAACTTTCTTATAGAAGTCCGCGAGTTTTTCCGGTTGATGGGTCAAGATCGCAAGATGCCGGAGTTTTGCCATGATCACACTCCTTGAGGGAAAGATCTTCTTGTCTAACACTTGGGGCTCTTACCGGTCAACTAGCATAGCGCTCATCGGTCACGCCGGATCCCGACCGATTAGTGCTTTTTTGTTCCGTAATCCCTTTCGGATGTCCTTTGTGGACGCGCAACGAAAACCGTCAGACCTTTTTTCCCCCTACCCAGACTGATGAGAAGGCACCCGCGGCGATCTGGCTAAATTGCTTAATTGACTTGGATAATTCGATTTGCTACTAGACTAAAGTCACTTCATTTTTAGGAGAGGAAAAATAGATGACCTATATCATTGCTGAACCCTGTATCGACACCAAAGATACTGCGTGTGTCGACGTTTGTCCGGTGGATTGCATTCATCCCACGAAAAATGAGGCTGAGGAGTTCGAAAAAGAAAATAAGCTCTACATCGATCCTGAAGAATGTATTGACTGCGGCGCTTGTGAGCCCGTTTGCCCGGTAGAAGCAATTTTTGAGGAGGCGGCGACTCCGGATAAGTGGAAGCACTTCATCAAGATCGACGCCGACTGGTTCAAGGCGAAAAAAGGCTAGCGCCCGATCTTCATTTTACTTCCGAACCTTCCCAAGGGCTGAGGATTCTCAGCCCTTTTTTAATGCCGCGAAAATTCTAACTGCCTCTCGGCCTGCTCTAGTGGTTCTCATTAGCTCGGTCGCTTTGTACTGATGATCTACATCAAAGTGAACGGGCTGCGTTCGCTAGCGGCTGCTTACCGCTCAAAGCGCATACCGATGATCGTATCGCGACGTCGCTAAACCAATCAGAAAATAATTCATGCTGCGCGCGCCTTGACTCGGTTCCTTTATCTGTTGTACGCAGGCAGAAGTCACAGGCTGCTGAAAAAGCCGCATAGGCTTCGTTGCGCTCAATCGTCTCGCTCCAACGTACTACGTAAGTACGCCTGCACTCGTCGATTTTCGCGCGTCTCGCCTCTGAGATTTTTTTGAACAGCCTGTAATCAGAGCTTTTCATTACGCTGGTAGTATAAAAGGAGATTGGCGCATGGTTCTGGTTCTTAAAAATGAACAAATGGAAGATCTCCTGCCGATGGCGGAAGAGATCGATGCCATCGAGGAGGCTTTCCGTGAGCTTGGCGCGGGCCAAGCAATGAATGCGCCGCGCGCGCGACTGCGAACGCCATGGAAAGAGGAGGGCGGGCAGTATTATTTTAACAACATCATGGGCCTGGTGCCGGGAGTTAAATCCATGGCGTTGCGCATCGATTCCAGCTTCTCCAAAGAAGTCCAGATCGATGGCGCCAAACGGCGCATTTACCCCGGCGATTTTATCGGGCTGGTGATGTTATTCGATATGGACACTTGCGAATTGCTGGCGATCATGGACGATCATCATATTTCCGCGATGCGCGTGGCTGCGACGAGCGCCGTCGCAAGCAAGTACCTGGCTCGCAAGGACTCAAAGATCATGGGGCTGTTGGGTTCCGGTGAGCAAGCAAAAACTCAGGTCACCGCGCATCTGGCGATTCGTCCTCTGAATAAAGTCAAAGTCTACAGCCCGACCAAAGAAAATCGTGAGAAGTTCGCCCGGGAGATGAGCGGGAACACCGGCATCGAGGTGGTGCCAGTAGCTAGCGCCGAAGAAGCCGTGCGCGGCAGCGATATTGTGAGCGCTGCGACGAACACCGTTGATCCCGTGGTTCAGGGCCGCTGGCTGGAAGATGGCATGCATATCACCAGCCTGGTCGGCGGCGACGGCTTTCTGCCGCGCAAAGAACTGGATGATGACGTGATTACCAGGGCCGCACTGATCGTTGTCGGTTACAAGCCGCAAATATTTATCGACAAGCAGGCAGAGTTTCACGAACGCCTGGAACGCGGCATGGTCAAAGCCGATGATCTGCACGAGCTCGGTGATCTGTTAAACGGCAAGTGCCGAGGGCGTATCGACGACAAGGAGATCACACTTTTCAAGAACAACACCGGCATGGGCATTCAATTCGCCGCCACGGCAAGAAAGATGTATGAAAAAGCCCGTGAAAAAGGCATCGGTTCCGAATTGCCATTGGATCTATTCATGACCCGACGTGGAGACAAAACCTATTCCCCTTGATGTTTAAACGAACGCTAAATAATGTCGAAGGCTCGAGGCAAGGAATCATGTTCACTCGATCGCTTTGGATCTTAGTACTGTCGATGTGCTCGGTTTCTTTTGCGCTGGGGGCGGAACCGTCCGTCATTGAAGGCGCCAAGAAGGAAGCGGCTCTGGTGTTTTATACGACCATGGACATCCAGAACAGCAAACCCGTGCTGGACGCGTTTACCAAGAAGTATCCGTTCATCCGCGGCGATCTGGTGCGCCTGGGCGGCACCGCGATGGTAAGCCGGATCATGACCGAAGCTCAGGCAGGAGCGCAAAAGTTCGATGTCGCGGTGGGAATCTCGCCTTCTTACGTTCCCATGCGCGAGAAAAATTTGATCGCGCCGTATTTGTCGCCGGAGTTTCCCAGCCTTTATGACGATCTTTACGATTCCAAAGGTTATTGGGCCACGGTTTACCTCAATACGCTGGTGCTCGGTTACAATACCAAGATCCTCTCGCGCAATGATCTTCCCAAGAGTTACGAGGACTTGCTCAAGCCGCAATACAGGCAAAAGTTTATCATCGATATCGAGAACCATGATGTCTTCTACGGGCTCAGTCAGGAATGGGGCCAGGAGAAAGCAATCAATTATTTCAAAGACCTTGCCAAGCAAGAACCGGTCTTCCTGCGCGGCAATACCAACCGCGCCAATTTTGTCAGCATCGGCGAGCGCTCGATGACATTTGTCTATGCGCAAATCATCGAGCGCATGAAGCAAACCGGCGCGCCCGTGGATTGGATACCGTTGGAGCCGGTGAATGTGGAACTAAACGTGTCCATGCTATCGGCGAAAGCTGCGCATCCCAATGCCGGCAAGTTATTCATCGACTACCTGATCTCCAAAGAGGGACAGGAATTGCTGAAAGGCTTCAGACGGATCGGGCCGCGCAAAGATGTGAAGCCTGATCCGCCCAAACTTTTCGAGGGATTTAGACGGCGTGTTATAGTTCCGGAGAGCTATAAGAACCTGCGTGAGATCACCCGATTGCACAATGATGCATTAGGGATTCGCTAGCAGCCTGATAAAAGATTTTGATTAGAGGCTGCTCAAAAAGATCTCAGAGACAAGGCGCGCGACGTTCGATGAGCTGAGGCGTACGCTTCAGTACGTTGAAGCGAGTCGGGCGAGCGCAACGAAGTCTATGAGTCTTTTTCAGCAGCCTCCTAGACGTAATTACAAGGAGGCAATCATGCGCGAATGGGAACAGATTATTCCGGAAGAAGAAAGAAAAATTTACGAGAAGGCGGGCTATAAAGGCAAGGACAGTTTCGGCCGCAATCCGGCGCTGTTGGTGATCGACGTCATTACCGGTTTTACCGGCACCAAACCGATGCACGTCCTGGATGCCATCGACGAGTTTCCCACCAGCTGCGGCCAAGTCGCCTGGGATGCCTTGCCGAAGATTCAACAGCTGCTCCATGCCTGTCGCGATGCTGACGTGCCGGTGATTTATTCGACCAGCGATCCGGATTTCAAAGCAGCCTTCGGCAACGCCACCAAACGCGGTGTCGATGCCACTGATTTCGAAAAGCTGGCCGTGGCATTTCCCGAAATGATCAAACCGAAAAAAGGCGAGTTCGTGGTCCACAAAGCCCGCGCCAGCGCGTTCTTCGGCACCCATCTGATCACCTACTTGGTGCGCAAGAACATCGATTGCCTGCTGGTCACTGGAACCAGCACCTGCGGCTGCGTGCGTGGCACCGTGCTCGACGGTTACTCCTACGGTTATCCGGTCTTTATAGTCGAGGAATGCGTTTTCGATCGTGCCCGCACCTCGCACCTGGTGAACCTGTTCGAGATGAATGCCAAGTACGCAACCGTGATCCAGCTCGCCGAGGCACTGGATTATGTGGGCAAGCTCAAACGAGTAGAAGGCAGAAAAGCCCTCGCGAGTTAGCAAGAATCTTCGCTGAAGCTCAAGGAGGCAGCAGGTATGGCAACCGAAGCCCCGTTCGCGGACGAAGAATATTTGACCCGCTATCGACGCGCACAAATCCTGATGGAGCGCGACGGTCTCGACGCATTGGTGGTCTCGGAAAAAAACAACTACTGGTATTTCACCGGTCTCATCAGTTATCAGCTGGATCATATCCAGCGACCGCAGATCTGCGTTTTACCGAAAACCGGTAAGCCGCTGCTGCTCGTCTATGGCAATGACAAAGCTAAAGCCAAGGCGCTGCCGTGGATCGGTGAAGTGCGCGCCTATACGGACGTACCCTTTCCTGAAGAAATGATCGGCAATTGTCTCAAAGAGATAGGTCTCGGTGAATCTAAGTTGGGGTTTGAGCTCGGTGACGATCAGCGTCTGGGTTTTCCGGTAAACTATCTTTCACGATTAACCGAAGCTTTACCAAAAGCACAAATCAAAGACGGCACCGCTGCGCTAACCGAAATGCGGCTGATCAAGAGCCCCCAGGAAATCGATTTCATGCGCACGGCCTGTGCTATTTCGGTCAAAGCGTACGATCGCTGCTTACCTCAATTGAGACCAGGTATGACCCGGCGCGAAGTCGCGGATCGGCTCTACATATCGATGATCGAGGAAGGCGCCCACCCGCGCCATCCTGGTTTTCTCATGCTTAATTCCTCGACCCGTTACGACGACCGCCGCTACAATCAGGGCGACCGCATGATCGCCGATTTCGGCGCCTGTTATGAAGGCTACTACGGCGACGTCACGCGAATGACGATCTTTGGCGAACCGACCGCCGAACACAAAAAAGATCATGAGACCGCCTGCGACGTGATCGAGCTCTGTTTCGAGTCGATGCAGCCCGGCACGCGCATTGCCGAGGTGTCTCCCGTGGCTAACCGTGAATTGGTCAAGCGCGGTTATCAGGCAGTTGAGAGCCCGAAACGTATCGGCCATGGCATCGGTATGTCGAGAGCCGAACCGCCATCGCTCAACGAAGTCGAGACCGAGCTCTATCGTCCCGGGATGGTCCTCGCCTTGGAACCGAAAGTTCGCTCCGAAAAAAGCGCGGTTCATCTCGAAGAAGATGTACTCATTACCGAGAAAGGTCCTGTATTTTTGACCACCGGTTGTCGCAAGTTAGACATTATCAAGTAACCAACAGGCGCGAAATTGGCGGCTGAGTGAAAAATCCGAAACTCAAGATTCGAAACAATATCGATTCTTCGAAAATCGGAGAACTCCAAACAGGCGGATCGTAGTTAGGATTGAATTCTTTGCGTCTGTTTCGGGATCGATATTCGGATTCGGATTTCCCACTCGTGATGTGTTGTTGAAAAATCCATGGAACAAAAAGGCATTCTCTATCTATCGAACGAGGACGTGAAAAGAGTTCTCGACCTCGGCCGCGCTATCGAAATTACCGAGCAAGCGCTGCGCGATCACAGCGAAGGTCGAGTGATCTGGTCGACGCCGGAAGATCTCGCGATCAAACCGGAGCAAGGCTGGCAGTCATGGGTCACCGGCTGCGCGCTTTCAACTGAGCCGGTCGCGGGATTTCGTATTCGCTCGATTAAAGCCGCGGGTGGTAGCCGCGATGTGTCGCGCGCGCCAAGGGGACCAAGAAGAATTCTGATTCTCAGCGACCGTGAAGGCGGAGAGATCCGTGCCATCATGGACGAGGACTGGTGCCATGCAGTGCGGACTGCAGCGGCGGCGACCGTCGCAATGCGCTTGCTCGCGCGCAAGAACGCCGCGATCCTGACGATGCTGGGCGCTGGTGACACCGCGAGGGCCGTCGTGCCGGTGATAGCGCAGGCGTTTGCCCTAAAAGAAATCCGTGTCACCTCGCGCGCCACCGAGTCCCGTCAAAGTTACGCCAGGGAAGTCGGAGCTGCCTACAACCTAAACATCCGTCCCGTCGATTCCACTGAGGAAGCCCTCAACGGCGCCGACCTGGTGGTCTCAGCGACAACTGCGTCGTCACCGTTCGTTAAAAACCATTGGCTCACTGCCGGAGTAACGGTCTATTCGATCGGCAAACATCAAGAAATGGAGAGCGACGTTTACAAGGATGCCGACAAGTTTGTCGTCGATAGTTGGGTGCACTGCAGGAATAAATCGGACATGCAGCGAATGTTGCAAGAAAAGTTCTTGAGCGAAAAAGATCTTTATGCCGAGCTGCCGGAACTGCTTTCAGGCAAAAAGCCCGCACGCCAATCCGAGCGGGAGCGGATTTTCATCCGCGCCATCGGCTTGGTCAATCAAGATGTCGCGCTAGCGAACCACATCTATCATTCCGCGGCGGCGAAACGCGTGGGAACGGTCTTGCCGTTTTAGCTATCGGATCTGGAAAATTCCCTTCCAGAGCTTTTCGTATTTCGGAAACTCCTTCACCTCGTCGGCCGTCAACATATGAATGGTCTCAGGCCGTACCTTCTCCGCCGGCTCGACGTTCGGATGAGCCGGTGTTTCACCGGCCTGCGCATAGGCTCTCTGCCCTTCATCACTGACAGCCCACCGCGCCCACAGCCGGGCCGCATGCGGGTGTGGCGCGCCTTTGAGAATCGCCACGCTGCCACCGACTTCGCCGACGCCTTCGCTCAAGAGCGGCACAATCGGCGCGCCCTTTTTCATTCGCGGCGGGAAATGGTGCGAATAACAGGTGAGGCAAACCGGCGCCTGGCCCGCCACCAACAGTTCGATAAGTTGCGAATGACCTTTATGGAACTCCACGCCGTTGGCGGCGATTTTCTTTAATAGCTCGACAGCCTTTTCGTCACTGTTGTATTTTCTCTTGGCCAAACCCATCAACAGCTGGAAATCCCGGGGTTCGGCGATCAATTTCCCTTTCCACTTCGGATCAGCGAAATCTTCAAACTGCTTAGGTTCATCGCTCTTTTTAACCAGGCTGGTGTTCCATCCGGCGATAAAATACTGCGTGTCGGTTGCCACCCACTCCGCTCCCTTGAGCATTGCCGGATAAGCCGCCGCCTCAGGAACCGCAAGCGGCGCCAACAGTTTCTGCTCGGTCATTTGAGCCAGATAACCCGGAGTGCCGCCGAATACATCGCCGATGATTCGTCCGCCGCGCTGCTCCGCCAAGACCCGCGCCACCAATTTATCGGAGGTCGCGTCGATGTGGTTCACTGCAATGGCGGGAAAGCGTTTCTTGAACAACGGCAGGATAATTTCTTCCGAACGGGCCGACAGGGCTATGTAGAGCGTCAGCTGGCCGCCTTCTTTCTTGGCTTTTTCATAAAGCTCATTGATGGATTCACTTTGGGATTCATTTTGGGATTGACTTTCGCGTGGCGGATTCGAAGCGGATGCCGCGGATGCTTCACTCGTGCTTAAGACACTAAATAAACCAATTAGTACCAGATAACTAATGAAGAACGCCGACGCCGGTCTAATTTGATTCATGAAACCTCCAACGGCCCGAGCCGCAAATTCGTAGCCGCGATTCTTCTGGTAGTAGATTACTGCATATCCACCCTGACCCCATTCTTGGCGCATTCCTCCTCGTAGAGCTTGCGCATCGAGTCATCTTCGTCCTCAAATTCGATCTGTTCGACGCCCCGCTCTTCTCTTTGCACTGCCGTGTTGGCATGAAGCGCGACAAACTTACACGGCTCCTTGCCGGTATTGTAGTGCTGGTGCCAAGTGCCCGCCGGCGGTGAGATGCAGGTCGCTTCGTGCCAGTCGTACCTTTCGGGTTTTTCCCCCTCGTTCCACATCAAGGTGTAACCCGTCGAGTCGAGCAGAAACACATGAGCACCGGGGCCATGGCGATGCGCCTTCTTGTACCGTCCTACAGGAAACTGCGAAACGTGCGCCAACATCGCGCTCCCGGACATATGAATATACATATTGCGCGTGCCCTTGCCGCGCTTCTCGCGCGGCACGAGATTGATTTTCCGGATATCAGGGATGAAGTTGGAATGGAGAATGCCGCCGTAGTACTCGGTGAAGTACTGCCCTTCTTTGGAAAAAAATTCGGGATCGCCGGGATCGAAACGGTCTGTGAACATATAATTCGTGTTGAAGATAAACTCTGAGTCTCGGAAAAGCTCGAACGCCACTGGCTGGCTGGTGAGCGCAAAATAGCGGCAGGGCTCAGAGCCGCTGGCATTATGATGCTGGTGCCACGCGTTAAGTGGAATCGCGAAGGTGCTGCCTCTTTCCCATTCGAAAACTCGCTTGGCCGTGCCTTCATACCATACGGTGGTTGCGCCCCGACCGGCTGCGACGGTGATGATTTCTTCGTAGAGCTGACGTTGAGGTTTGGTGCTCTTTCCCGGATCGATCTCTGCAATGTAGGCATCGGCAACCATCTGATCGGAAAACGTGCAAATGGCGCCCTTGCACTCTTTACGCTTCCAATAGCCAAGTTTTTCGGTGCGCACGTCCCTGACGAACGCCCCGCCGATGATCGGCACGCCTTCGGCCTCGATCCACTTTTTATAGGGACTATACCTGTCCATCATGAACTGGACATAAGGATGGACCTCAAACTCCTTCACCGGCCCGGCCATATAAACTCACCTCGTCGATTTGATGGCCGACGTTACCGCCGGGAAACAAGAGCTGTCAACTCAATTCGAATCATCGCGAAATCACTTCATGGATGATTTTGATGGAGGAGTAGCCGGCCGATACAGGAAACAGACGAGCAGTGCGCTTGCTGCTCCCGGATAGTCCCCATATACTGAGTGGAGTGACTGTTTTGCCTCGCCGGTGACAAAGCTGTGGCGATGGCTAGTCAATTAAAACTTATAACTCTGGAGCATGACTTGTCTAAAGCCATTTCTTTTTCGCTTGCGCTGCTCATCCTGATTGTCGCTGCGGGCGCGATTGGACAATCACAAATAAGGCCGGCCGCCGCCGCTCAATCTGCCGATAGCATCGCTGTATCCTTCAAAGAATATAAACTTGCCAATGGCTTGCGTATCATTCTCTCGGAAGATCAGCATGCGCCAACCTACTCGATCTGCGTCACCTACAATGTCGGCTCTCGTGACGAGAAGCCCGGCCGCACGGGATTTGCTCACCTCTTTGAACATATGATGTTTCAGGGCTCGGCAAATGTAGGTAAGGGCGAGCACTTTATTTTGGTTCTTAACAACGGCGGCAGCGCCAACGGCACCACCAATTCGGATCGCACCAACTACTTTCAGACTTTGCCGGCGAACCAGCTCGAGCTTGGCCTATTTCTGGAAGCCGATCGCATGCGCTCTTTGAATATCAATCAGGCCAATCTGGACAACCAGCGCCATACCGTCCAGGAAGAGCGGCGCCAGGGAGTCGACAACCGCCCCTATGGTCGAACCTATGAAGCAGTCATCGGCACCGCCTATGACAATTTCGCCTACAAGCACTCGACCATTGGATCCATGGAGGACTTGAACGCGGCGACTCTAAAGGATGTCGCGGAGTTCTTTCGAACTTATTACGCGCCTAACAATGCGGTGCTCTCGTTGGTCGGGGCTTTCAAGACTGAAGAGGCTATGGCACTGATCAAAAAATACTTCGAGAACATTCCGTCACAGCCGCCGCCACCCGCGCTCAATGTCGCGGAGCCGGAGCAACAGGCTGAACGCCGCAACACCATAGAGGATGCCTTTGCGCAAACCCCCCGGCTCGATATCGTCTATAAAATTCCGCCCGGGAATACTCCGGATTCTTATGCGCTGCAGGTATTGGGGCAGGTCCTATCCGGTGGATTATCGTCGCGTCTTTACCAGAAATTCGTCAAGGACAGAGAGCTCGCGTTGAGTATTTCCGCCGGACCGGACGAGCGTCGCGGGCCATCTCTGTTTTGGGTTTCGGTTATGCCCCGGCCGGGAATCAGCCTCGACGAGATTGAGAAGCTCGTTTATGAAGAACTGGAGCGAACCAAAACCGAAGCCGTCATGGATTGGGAAATAGAAAAGGTACGCACCCAGGTCCGTCGCCAGCGGGCGCAGAGTTTCTACAGCACGCGCAGCCGCGCCAATACTCTGGGTTATTATGCGGTTTATTACAACGATCCAGGGCTGATCAATTCGGTTCAGGAAAAGATCTTCGAGGTGTCCAAGGACGACTTGCAGCGTGTCGCCAACAATTACTTGAAGGAGAGCAATCGAACGGTGGTGACGACGTTGCCGAAAGCCAAAGCAGCCTCACCCACCGCGACGATCAATCGCTGATATGAATCAATCTCGTAAATCTTATCGGTCTTTGACGGCGGCAATCAGCCTTGCCGCTGGGTTTCTATTTCTAACTTCTCCGATTCGCGCTCAAGATTCGGCGCCGAGCACGCCGACGAGTAAAGTAGAAAGAAAGAACCAAGCGCCGCTGTCGAGCGAGGTTCTTCGAGTCAAGCTGCCCAAACCCGTAGAAGCGAAATTGAAAAATGGCCTTACCGTGCTGATCGCCGAAGATCACCGCTTTCCGGCGATCTCGGTTCAACTGCAAATCAGCGCCGCTGGAGCTTTGTACGAACCCGAGAATGTTGCCGGGCTGGCGAGTGTCACGGCGCAGATGCTACGCGAGGGGACGAAATCGCGCGACAGCAAACAGATTGCCGAAGAGGCCGACAAATTGGGAGCAAGTTTCGGCGGATCGGCCGACTTCGGCTCCTCGGTCACTACCTTTGGCGCCTCCGGATTGAGCGATAACTTTGACATCTGGTTTCCTTTGGCGCTGGAGGTCTTGCTTCATCCTAGTTTTCCGGCCCGCGAACTAGACAACCTCAAGCAACGACTAGGCGTGCAGTTGCGCCAGCAGAGAGCATCACCTGGTTTTCTCGCCAGCGAGCGTTTCAACCGCGCGCTTTTCAGCCAGCATCCGGCTGCAATTGTCTCAGCGACAGCAGAATCGCTCGAATCGTTAACACCGGCGGTTTTGGCAAAGTGGCATCGCGAGCGCTATGTGCCGCAGAATGCAATTTTGGGATTTGCCGGCAACGTGCGCGCTGGAGAACTGATCCCCAAGCTCGAGAAATGGCTGGCCGATTGGGAAGCGACCAGCTTGAAAGAAACCTTGCCGGCCAATGCCGTTCCAACCACCGAGCGGAAAGTTTACCTGGTCGATCGGCCCAACTCGGTGCAAACAACCATCGCTCTGGGCAACATCGCCATCGAGCGCCGCAGTCCGGACTATGTACCGCTGGTGGTCATGAATCACATCCTTGGCGGCGGCGCCGCGGCCCGGTTGTTTTTGAATCTTCGCGAGGAAAAAGGCTACACCTACGGAGTCTACAGCGATCTGACCGCGCTTCGTTACCCCGGTCCATGGCGCGCCGGCGGTAGTATGCGCACGGAAGTGACCGCCCCAGCCGTGGCTGAATTCTTCAACGAGATCCGGCGCATTCGCGATGAAAAAGTTTCTGATAGCGAATTGGCTGATGCCAAACGCGCTATCACCGCGCGTTTTGCGCTATCTCTGGAGCAGCCGACTGGCGTGCTGGCTTTTGCCATGGTGCAGAAAACCTATGGCTTTCCTCCAGATTACTGGGACAACTATCCGAGCCAAATCATGGCGGTGACCGCGGAAGATCTGCAGCGTGTGGCGCGTACCTATCTCGACCCGGACACGATGCAGCTAGTGGCGGTAGGCGATGCGGACAAGATCAAACCTGCTCTGGAAAAATACGGGCCCATCGAGGTTTACGACAGCAGCGGGAAGCTCGCGCCCATTTCGAAAACGGATTAAGAACAAGACTCCGTTCAAACAGTTCAACGTCAGACCGATCTCGAGTTCAGCTCAACGAAATTTGAGCTTTGACTTCTTATTCGAATTAGAGACTGAGCTAATTATCAGTGTTTAAGGATTAGCGATTGCGGAGTTGAGGCTTAGCAGGGCGTTGAACGGTTAAACGATTGAACCGTTGAACCTTCCTTTTTCTAAGAACCCACCCATAGATCGCGCCATTCACGACGAGCACGAGAGCACCGAGGACAATCTGCGATCTACGCGTTAGCCCTTGCGGATAAAGCATCGGCAAGAGGTAATGCGCGACAAAATCAAACTGATAGTTTTCTTCTCCTCCTTTGTGCCGGAGCCAGTTCTCGAGCGGCGTCAAAGGACAAATCCAGCCGGAAAGTTCGATAGCGATGCCCCAGAACACCGCCGGCAAATGGAACCAGATCAGCCCGGGCCATTTCATCACCAACAATCCGCCTAAAACCACGAAGACGACAAAGCCTAGATGGACCAAGACAACCAAATCGGCAAGCACCGGATAAACTGTTTGCGCTGGAATCATCGCCAGAATCAACGGTTACCAACAAACCACTCGTACGAGGGGTAAACATCGAGCGTCTCTTGTTATTTATAGTCCGCTGCAAATATATTCCCAAACGAGTGCATAGTCATCGTGTGTATTCGTTGTACGGAAGGCGAAGTCCGACCTTCTGCGGTGAATTCGGCTCTTCCGAGTTTCTGTGCAGGTGGACAGGATGACATTAGAAAACTTTTTCTGAGCTGTGAGTTTTGAAAAATTTTATTTGAGACTTCTCGAGGATCTATCGAATGCCTGTCGAATCGAATCCATTGAAATCGGGTGCGTTAGCCGGTCTACGTGTCTTGGATTTTACCAGTCGAATGGGAGGATACTGCGGTCTGCTTCTGGCAAATCTTGGCGCCGAGGTAATTCTCATAGAACCACCCGGTGGCGAAATCATGCGAGGCGAGGGGCCGTTCAAGGACAGTCCGAACCCGGAAGGAAGTATCTCCTTTGCCGCCTATCACACAAACAAGCAGGGAATTGTCCTGGATCTAGAGTCGGAGAATGATCGTGCAAGGCTGCGCCATCTCGTTGGCCATGCAGACGTGTTCATCGAAGATCGTCCAGTGGCATTTTGCCAACGGCTCGGTCTCGGATACGAAGATCTGCAAGCCATCAATCCAGCACTGGTCATGACTTCCATCAGTGGCTTTGGCAGCACGGGCCCTTATCGCGATTTCAAGACGCCGAGTATCGTCGCATTTGCGATGGGCGGTTTGATGAATCTATGCGGCCATCCCGAGCGCGCCCCGCTCAGCGGTCCGTGCGATATCGCCTATCGTCTGGGATCCGTGCATGCGGCGTTTGGCACCTTGGTAGCCCTGTTCAACCGGCGCGTCTCTGGGCGTGGCGATCATCTGGACATCTCACTTCAGGACGTGTTGGTTGCCGATCCCTTTCTACGCATCATCACGCGCTACAGTGTCACGGGTGAAATACTGCAGCGCACCGGACACAGCCAGGCAACGACGGTTGCTGAGACCTACCAGTGCAAAGACGGTTTTGTTCGCCTCTTCTGCAACCAACCGGATCACTGGCGACGTCTGGTTGAATGGCTCGGAAATCCACCGGAGTTGATCGATCCCAAATTCGAGAACGTGCAGAACCGATTGCCACTACGGCCGCTGCTCGATCGTCTCATCGAGGCCCGCACTTTGAATTATTACGTGAAAGGTTTCTTCGATGAATTTCAAGGGCGTCGGTTGGCCGCCGCCCCAATTAACTCGCCCAGTGCCTTTCTCGATGATGAACAGACCCGGCATCGCGACTATGTTGTGGAAATCAATCACGCTCATTTAGGCCGGCACCGTTTTCCTGGGGATCCTTATAAATTTTCTGAAAGCCCCTGGCATATCGGCCGGGGCGCGCCGCTCGTTGGCGAACATCAATCAATGATAACGAGCGATTGGTCGCGACCCTCACCGGCGCTGGAATCATTGAAATCACCGGAGAGCAGTAGCCGAGCTTTTGCGGGCATCAGAGTCATCAGTTTTCCAACCGGCGTTGTCGGACCGGCCCTGGGCTGCCTGTTGGCTGAACATGGCGCAGAGGTTATTTCCATTGAAGCCGGTCGGGCCATCCGCAGCCCGCAGCGCGGCCAACAATTTCAAATTGCCTCCGATCTCGAAAGTAACCGCGGCCGCAAACGGATCGCCATCAACATGAAGCACAGCGAGGGAGTGGATCTCGCCAAGCGCCTCATCGCTCAATCGGACGTTGTCGCGGAAAATTTCAGCGCCCGGGTGATGGCGAGTTGGTCACTGGACTATCCGCGCATGCGCAAAGTTCGCAGCGACATCATTATGGCCAGCCTTCAGGCTTTTGGTCAGACCGGGCCGCGGCGCGACTATGTCAGTTTCGGACCAATTCTCATGGCTTATTCCGGCATGGCTTATCTCTGGCGTGATCCCGAAAGCGAGCGGCCGGGTGCCGCTTGTCAGACGGCCTTTCCCGATTACATCGCGCCCTCCTATGGCGCGCTGGCGATTCTAGCGGCTCTGCACTATCGCGCGCGTACCGGCAAAGGCCAGTACATCGACCTCTCCCAGGCCGAGACGGCTGCCTCGCTCATTGCTCCGGCACATCTGGAATGGTTGCTAACCGGGCGGGAGCCTCAACCACGCGGCAATTTCAGCGCGTTCTCTGCGCCGCACGGCTGCTATAAATGCAAGGGAGACGACCGCTGGTGTGTTATTTCGGTGCAGACGGAAGAAGAATGGGCGCACTTCTGCGATGTCGTCGGCCATCGCGAGTGGTTTGCAGATGCTCGGTTCAGGGATCTTTCATCCCGGGTTGCAAATCGTTCAGAGCTCGATCCTTTGGTCGACTCGTGGACGGCCCGGCACACGCCGCATCAGGTCATGATGATTTTGCAGCGCAACGGCATAGCCGCCGGGGTAGTGCAAACCGCCGAAGATCTCTATCGCGATCCGCACCTGCGCGAGCGCGGCTCTGCGCGGGAGGTGTTTCATCAGTCCACCGGTTGGGTGACGCGCGCCGGGCCATCAGTTCGGTCGAGCGCAGCGAAATTTACGGCTGAAGAGCAAGCGCGCTTCGCCGGCGACGATAACGAGTCGGTATTCGGTGAATTACTGGGCATGTCCAGCCGGCAGATTGCGGATCTCAGACAACGAGAGGTGTTGCGCTAGTCCGGCTTCGGCGGCGTAATCTCGCGCAGTTGGATCTTTATCCGCTTTTAACGCTGCGGCGTCCGGTTTTTCGCTTTCATGCAGCTCTCAAAAGCTTTGGCTCTCTCACCCGGGCCGGCCAGCGCAGCCTGACGCTCGCAATCCGTGGTATCACGACTCAAGCTGCTTGGGTTTGCCGTTGTAGTGGTCTTGTCCCTCGTTTGAGCCGGTGGCGGCGGGCTGGCGCAGGCAGCCACCAACATCGCCAAAGCAAGCAGAACAACTTTCATCCGTCTCCTTCCCTGGGAGATAAATTATAAAACTTTTCCGCGATCCATCTCCCGCTCAAAGAACCCACCTCAGAGATTCTGGGATTTCTTGCATACTGTTAAGCTAAGCTTGAATGTCGCGAGTCTGCATTGCGATCATAGAAGTTAGCATGCGGCACAGGCTAGCTCCACCTAATTCGGCACATCAAGGCCCGTCGAACTCGTTGGGCCCGCTTTCTATGAACACCACGTCGCCCTTGGTCGCCGAGAGTCGCAGCGCTTTCAGCTCTTTGTATTGATCGGAACCGTACCAGGCCTTGGCCGGTTCGAGGTTTAGAAATTCGATGAGCACCGGCAATACCGGCCGCCAGGTGCCTTCCACCACCTCGCATCTGCCGCCCACTGCCAAGTAGCGCCCGCCATAATGCTTTACGGTTGCCAGAACGCGGCTGCGGTATTCTTCCATCTTCGCGGCATCGGTGATCTACTGTAAATAGAAAAGCAATATGCAGCATCAAAGTTCCTCCTATCGAGGTCAAGGTTCATTCGCAAGGCTTAGAAGCTGTCATTGAACCGGTTTTTTACTCAATAGCGGCACCGCCGAGAATTCACAAGCAACGTCAAGTCTGACGGTACGATAGAATCCGTTGGTGGATAGGTCGAGCTACAAAAATGCCTGGCTCCCCGCGAGATCCAAGCTGTAGAATCGAGCTGCTCTATTGAATTGCCCGCTTCAAACCGATCATGTTATGACATGCCAATGCCCTCCAGTATTGTTGCATGGTTCCGTGAGAAGCCGGTGGTGGATACGAACTGGTGGTCCTCATCACGAGCAACTCGGAGCGGAAGTACTTTAGTTCAAGGAGGAAGCTGATGGGAGCGATTGACGCAGATGCACATGTGATCGAGACGGTGCAGACATGGAGCTACCTGGAGAATGATGAAAGACGTTACACTCCGCAACTCATGACTCAAACCTTCGGCGAGAAACTTCTCAGTAATGAAGGAATCGCCGTCCCCGAATTCTGGGTGATCGAGAACCGCGCATTCGGCAAAGACCGCAATGTGGGCACGGATACGTCAAAGGAATCGCGTGAAATGCTCAGCGTCCAGGCACGGCTCGCGCATATGGATGACCTCGGCATCGAAACGCAGGTGCTTTATCCGACGCTGTTTCTCCGGCCGGTTCTGCAGGATGCCGAACGCGAGCGTGCTCTGTGCAAGTCTTATAATCGCTGGATGGGCGAGCTTTGGCGGCAGGGTCAAGGGCGATTGCGCTGGGTGGCCAAGCCGCCCCTGCGTTTGCTGGAAAAAACGCCCGCCGCATTAAGACAGGAACTCGAATGGTCCAAGAAAAACGGCGCATGCGGCATCTTCATGCGCGGCCTGGAATGCGAGCGGGCGCTCGGCGCTCCGTATTTCTACCCGCTCTGGGAAATGGCGGCCGAACTCGATCTTCCCGTCTGCATTCATTCGGCCAACGGCAGTTTTATTCATCATGACTTCTTCGCCGAGGATACTAGCTTTACTAAATTCAAATTGACTGTCGTCGGCGCTTTCCATACCTTGCTTGAGAAAGAAATTCCGAAAAAATTTCCGAAGGTTCGCTGGGGCTTTGTCGAGGTCAGCGCCCAATGGGTGCCCTATGTTCTCAACGATCTAGCCGATCGCTTCCGGCGTCAGGGGAGACCGTTTCCAGCCGACCCGCTCGCGGCAAACAACCTGTGGGTGGCATGCGAAAACACTGATGATCTGCCTTACGTATTGAGCCATGCCGGCGAGGATTGTCTGATGATCGGCACCGACTACGGTCACCATGATCCCTCGACCGAGCTCAACGCCATTCATCTGCTGCGCAATGATAAACGAATTGCACCTGGGGTGGTCAGCAAAATCCTTGAGACGAATCCAAAGAAGTTCTATGGCTTCAATTGATGCAGCCGAGTAGGGTTGACCGAAGGAGGTACTGCCAATGCCGCACATTCCCTATGCCGATCCGGCGTCTATCACGGACCCGGAAATTCTGGGTTACCTCGAACTGGCGCGCAAAGAAGGTACGCCCCGGCCTGAGAGTCAAGCGATTCGGGCCAATAACCCAAGTGTCATTCGGGCGTTCTCGCAAGCATGGGAACTGACCTACCGGCAGGGTGTTTGCGACCATGCTCTCAAGGAGCTCTGCCGTGTTTATGTTTCAAAGTCCATCGACTGTGAATACTGAGGAGTCCAGCGGTCCGTCCAGGCTGGACGGAAGGGTCTGACCGAGGACAAGATTGATGAGCTGCTGAATTTTGCCGATTCGGAAAAGTTTTCCGAACGGGAAAAGGTGGCGCTGACCTATACCAGCGCGATTATCTGGAACTCAGGAATCGCTGACAACGCACTCTGGCAGAAGTTGCATCAGCACTTTACCACCGAAGAGTTGGTTGAGCTCGGCTTTTTTGTCGCGCTTACCTTGGGACAGCAGCGCTGGATTAAAACGCTGGGTATCGCTCATGGAGAGGTTTTAGGCGATACGACGACCGGGCTCGCTCCAACTCTGAAAGTAAAAAGCTGACCCAAGCAGCGTCCTGACAATAGAGAAAGAGTGCAACCACACAATCTAGCAACGATCTCTGACATGGCGGTTACTTTTTTTCAGAAATTACGGCTACCGCTTCGATTTCGATCAGCATCTCCGGTTCGGCCAATTGAACACCCATGATAAGAGTGCTCGGCGGCGCATGCGGCAGATATTTCTTACGCCCTTCCCGGTAACCATCGGCGTGGCGAGCGTCGGTGAGATAGATCGTAGTCTTGATGACATCCTCAAGTCCACTTCCTAAACTCTCCAGCGTTGCTTTCATATTCTGGAACAGGTACTCCGCTTGTTCGGCGGCCGTTGTTCCCCTCACCTTTTGAGTTTTTGGGTCTTTGGAATCTTCGCCCGCCAAAAAAATGAAATCGCCATAAACCGACGCCTTGGAATAACGCCGAGGCGGATCGTGTTTGATGAATTTGGGCTTCATAGTGATTACCGGTCTACTTCTTTCCAGATTGCGCCCCGCCTTTGATATTCTGTAACAGACTGTTGTCGTACATGCTGTCTATGTTGGTATTCCTGGGAACGGTTCCTTTCAGCGCCTTGAGAGCGTCATTGTAGGCATCCTCCACTGCGCTACGGCTCACCAGCGGATAGTCGACCATGCTCAGCGCATGAACTTTGAAGCTTTCTTCGAGGGCTTCGCGATCCGTTTCCTTAAGATACTTGCCGATGATTTTGATAGTAGTCTGTTGATCAGCCTTCATCAGCCTTACTGCTTCCATGGTCATCTTTATGAAACGTTGAAGCCATTCGACCTTAATATCCGAATCGGTCTTGCGAGTGACGAGCACTTGAAAGAGGAAGTTCTCTCCCAATTCTTTTAGATCGAAGATTTCATTGAATCCCAGTTTACGAGCCGTCAGATTGGCCGGCGGGTTGATCAATGTCGCATCGACAGCGCGCACCTTGAGAGCCGCAAGTCTTTCTGACTGGCCACCCACTTGTAAGTAAGTGACGTCATTGGATTTAAGTCCGAGCTTTTCGAGACTCATGACAGCGAGTTGATGACTCGTGGCGCCGATCCGGCTTACGGCCACTTTCTTGCCCTTCAAATCACTCGCATTTTTGATTTCCGGAGCGACCAGCAGCCGATACGGTTGTATGTTGTTGAGATTGGCAACCATGGTCAACGGCAAGCCATTCATGATAAAAGGAACAGCGCTCCCACCGCTGGTCAACAACACATCGATTTCCTTTGTCACAAGCGCTGGAAGAGCTATCGGCTGGCCCTGTATATATAGCAGCTCTACATGTACTCCAAACCTATCGAACAGCTTGGTGTCTTGGGCGTACCACAACGGCGCCATAGCTGCGGACATCGCTCCATAAGCTGCTCTTACTTTGAGTGGTGATTGTGCCGCCGCCAAGGTTGGCAACACAAGAATAACAATGGCGGCAAATAACGCTAATCTGGGGCGGAAATCACGGTTGTGACAGAACTCCATATTCTCCTTACAACCAAAGAGAAGATTCACGAACTTGAACAAAGCCGATCGCTGAGCAGGGATCGGGCGGCGACTCGAATGCGGATCACTGCTTGCGAGTGCCGTATCCGTAGTCCGTTATCCTAGGCCTGGTACTTCACCTCTCCGCCCACCAACGTCATCTCCACTTTGATATCCTTGATGCGCTCCGGTTGAGTTTCAAATGGATCCTCCGTCAGGACGGCGATGTCGCCGAGCTTGCCAACCTCCAATGTGCCTTTTTCGTTCTCCTCGAACCCCACCCACGACGCCGTCGTGGTGTGCATCGCGAAGGCTTCACTCACGCTGATTCTTTCCTCGGGCACCCACACATCGCCCCAGCGCATTTTGCGTGACGCGGCAGTGGCAATATCCCGTAGAGGATCGACCGGCCAATAGCCCGGGGAATCGGAGCCGCCCGCGATGATTACGCCGTTCTTCAAGAGCGTTCGAAATGGAAAAGCTTTGGTTAGCCGCCTCTCGCCGACGCAATCGAGGATGGCATCGCCGATATAATAGGCAAAAGCAATATTTGGAATCGCCACGATGCCCGATCGTACCATTCGTTGCATGAGTTTCGGCGTGGCCAGCCAATTGCCCATGTGTTCGATACGATGGCGATGATCCTTGCGCGGCGAATGCTCGATAGCGTTTTCGTAGGCGTCCAGCGCCATATCGAAAGCTTTGTCGCCGATGGCGTGAACGCAGCAGCGCAGCCCGGCATCGTGACATACCTGCACGGTATGATTCAGCTCGTCTTGCTGAATCCTTATAATGCCGTGGTTGTGCTCGTCGTTTTCATAAGGCTCATGAAAACAAGCATTGCGTCCGGTAATCCCGCCGTCGATGCTCATCTTGACCCCGCCGATGCGCAGCCATTCGTTGCCGAAGCCGGTGATGAGACCGAGCTCGATCAGGCTCTTCGATTCGATCATCGACTCGATCACCCGGGGCAAGATACTCACCCGGGCATGCATGCGGCCTTCTTTGTAAAGCTCCTGATACGCCCGCACCGGCTCGGCATAGCGGACTATGTCGTGAACGGTGGTCACGCCGCGTTGAAGACATTGATCCAACGCGAAGACGATGCCATCTTTCAATTGCAGATAATTAAATTCCGGCGCCACTTTTTTGACAATCAATTGCGCCCGCTCGTGCAATTCGCCGGTGGGCTCTCCGGTTTGCGGATCATGCCTGATGTGGCCGCCGGCGGGATCCGCGGTATCGCGTGTAATCTTCGCCGCCGCCAGAGCCGGCGTGTTAGCGATAGTGACATGCGCGCCGAAAGAAATGGAAACCGGATTATCGGGCACGACGCGATCAAGATCATGCCGGTTGGGAAAGCGTTTGTCTTCGATGCGGAAGTCTTGCATCGGACTGCCATGGGCGACGATCCAGGAGCCCTTCGGAGCGCCGGCGGCGGCATTGGCAAGCCGCTGCAAAATATCAGAGACGGAGTTCACATCCACGTAAAAATCGCGGCAATCCACCAGCTCCATTTCGGCGGTGCCCTTCTCTGAAAGATGAACGTGCGTATCCGTCAATCCAGGGATGGCAGTTCTGCCCTTGAGATCGAAAGATTCGGTGTCGGGTCCGGCAAGTCGTCGAATCTCGTCAGATGACCCAATGGCAACGATGCGCCCGCCGGCACAAGCGAGCGCCTCACAGATCGAACCATTGCCGGCAAGAGTACGAATCTTGCCGCTGTGCAGAATCAAATCAGGATGCGGTGAATGCCGTGATTTCATCGAGAGCATTCCTCCTTGTAAATTGCAGCATCATTTAGCCATAAGTTGCTTCTAAATCGGAGTCAACAGTGTCTGATATAACGAGATCCGGCCTACTCTGAGCTACCGACCAATGCACGCAGCGCGGCTGGCTGCCGCACAACCCGATCGACATCTACTTTCTTCGAACAAAAAGTTGACGCATCAAATTTTCCCATTCGACGAGCTTCTTTTCGAGCTCTTCGAGCGAGTATTTGCTGTCAAGGTAGAGTTTCTCAAACTTCTGATCCAAAGATCCAGTGTCATCGCGAGGCGACCAAAGGCCGCCTTTCATCATTAGCTGCTGTCCCTCCTTGCCATGCAGGTAGTCAAGAAAGAGCAAAGCCGAATGTGGATGAGAGGCTTTGGACGATAAACCGGAATAGCCGACCGTGGTGACGACGGGATCGAGAGCACGCCATTGGATTGGCGCATTTTTTTGCTTTGCAACAGTCACATCGGCGTCGAAGATCGTGGGCGATAACGGAACTTCTCCGGATGCTACCAAACCCGCCAACGCCGCCCCGGACATATTTTGCACCGTTAACTCCTGTGCGGCCATTTTGTTCAGAAACTCACGGCCCAGCGTATCCAGTGTGCTACCAACCCATCTCACGCCGGTGGATGTTCCGGCAATGGCCATTTTCCCCTTCCACTTTGGATCGAGCAGATCGTTAAGCGTCTTCGGCGCCTCGTTCGCAGCAATGAGGTTGGTGTTGAAGCCTAAGCTGTTATACGTCTCGCGATCGCCAAGATAGTAGACTCCGCTCTTGCCTTTTACTTTGACATCGTCGGGATAGTAACGCGCCTCTGGAGTAAAATACTCCTGAAACATGCCGTTCCGTTTCATCACGCCCATGGCTTCAGCGGTAGTTTCAATGACATCCACTAAAGAACGAGTAGAACCGAACTCTGCCATTGCTCGGCTGAGCAGATTCTTTGAATCGCTGCGCCACTCTGCGACCTTGATGAAAGGATACTTTTTCTCGAATTCTTTGACGTAACTTCGAAACCAGGTATGTGAGTTGTAAAAGGTGAGCTGCCCTTCTCGCTTCGCTCCCTCGATGAGCATTTTTTCTCTATCCATACCCTGATAGAGGGCGATCTGTGCATCCGACATCGGCGCGCTCGCCGCAAATACGTTGACCGTCGTAAGTAAGCAGATGGCAGCGATAAGTGGAACCCCGGCCCGGCGATTGGATCGCTTCAGGGACATGGTTGCCTCCCCCTAGAACTTACCTTTTTCTGATAAAAAGCCGTTGAATGAGATCTTCCCACTCGTCGAGCTTTTTTTCGTATTCATCCAAAGGATATTTAGCTTCAAGATAGGTCTTCTTGAACTTCTGTGGCACCAGAGAGTCAACATCGTCTCTAGGAGAGCTGAGACCCCCTTTCACCACCACCTGCTGACCTTCCTTGGAATGGAGATAGTCAATGAAGAGCAGAGCGGCATGTGGACGCGGCGCCTTGGCGACCACGCTGGAGTAACCGACGTTAGCCACAACCGGTTCCATCGGCCGCCATTCCACCGGAGCGCCCTTGTTCTTGGCAACAAACATGTTGGAGTCAAAGATTGTCGGCGAAATCGGCACTTCTCCTGTCACCACCAGGTTGGCGAGCGCGGCGCCGGAGAGTTTATGGACTGTGACATCCTGGCGGCTCAGCTTTTCGATGAAATCCCTGCCCAGCGTGTCGATGGCGGCGCCTACCCATCTTGCAGCCGTGGCGCCGCCGGCGAAGGAGATCTTGCCTTTAAACTTAGGGTCGAGAAGGTCCTGAGTGCGCTTCGGTGCTTCCTCAATAGATACGTGGTTGGTGTTGAAGCCCAGGCTGATATAAGTCTCCCGGTCAGCCCAGTAAAATACTCCGCGCTTGCCCTTGCCTAGGACTTCATCCTTAAAAAAACGAAGTTCGGGAGAGTGGTGTTCCTGAAGCAGTTGTCGTTTGTGCAGACCGCCGATGTTGGCCTCGGTGCTCTCGACTACGTCAACGAGGAAACGGCCGGCTAGACTTTCTTCCAAAACTCTCTTCATTACATCCGCGCCATCGGCGCGCCAGACTGAGACCTTCACGAAGGGGTATTTCTTCTCGAACTCCTGCGCGACGGACTTAAACCAGGTATGGGAATTATAGAAAACCAGCTGCCCTTCTTTTTTTGCTCCTTCGAGGAGAATCTGTTCTCTATCCGCGCCCTGATAGAAGAACAGCTCCGATGGTGTCAACGATCTGCCGGCTGCGTCTGATTGCTCCATAACTGCCAGGAGAATGAGCAGAACAAGGCCAGCCTTAAACAGCCACCGAATCGCAGTAGCGTTCTTTGCCATTGGCAAGGCAGTCATTTTTTTCCTCCTGACCGAATAATGGCGATGCGTCGTGGCGAGTTTACTTCAGCCTATGAGCATGGCTCTTTAACCAAGCGGCGATTCGCGCAATGCCGTTTTCCAGATCAATTGTGGGTGTCCAATCGAGGTCTTCCTTGGCGCGAGTGATATCCAGCGGATCCCGATCGCGATGCGCTCCCACAGTCGCCGCATGCGGATGCTTGCCGATCTCAAAAGAGATCTCGGGCAAGGCTTTCCGGATCGAGTCCTCGAGATCTTGGTTGCCGTACGCCTGATTGAGGGCAATATTATAGGCGCGGCTCAACGGTTCTTCCGTAAAGAGCGCGCGGCGCACGGCATCGGTCACATCGTCAATATAGATCAAATCATCGGGCAAGCGGGTTAGGTAGGGCCGGCAAGGCTGGCCCAGGACACCCTTCTTCAACTCCAGCGGAATCCCTCTGGCGAGTCCCGGGCCATAGACCGACGAGTATCTCAAGGCGACGAAAGGAACTCCGAACTTTTGTTTGTAAAAGTCACCCATCCATTCCGACATGATCTTGCCGGAGCGGTAAAAATAAGTCGGGTAGATCGTCACAGGATCGTCTTCTTTTATGGGTGTGTGATCCTTTTTTCGTAGCTGGCCATAAAGCGCCCCGGAACTGGAGTACACCACGCTTTTGACCTTCAGTTCCCGGGCAGCTTCGAGGATGTTGGTCATCGCACGATAGCAAAAATTGAGGACTTCGGGGCTATCATCGCGCGGAGGATGCGCGGCATGAAAAATATGCGTGGGCTGTTCCAACCGGCAGAGCTCCCGGAAGGGCTCTTCATCGGTGACATTCATGATGCGGCTTGGAGTCTGGATCGCCAGCAATGAAAGATCCGCCGAGCGCGGCAAGACGTCGACAGGAACAACTCTATTGCCGAGGGATTCCATAAGTTGGGTAAAGTGGGAACCAATGAATCCATTGGCGCCTGTGATGAGGATCGTAGAGTCCATGGGCATACTGGTAGTGTGCAAAAACCTCTGTTTGCAGGCTGCTCAAAAAGACTCAGAGGCAAGGCGCGCGAAGTTCGATGAGCTGAGGCGTACGCCTCAGTACGTTGAAGCGAGTCGGGCCAGCGCAACGAAGCATCTGAGCTTTTTCAGCAGCCTGCCCTAGCGCTTGCGGATGAACAGCTTACGCATGAGTCCTTCCCATTCTTCGAACTTTTTCTCCATTTCCTCGGGCGTGTATTTGCTCTCCATGTAAATTTTTTTGAACTTTTGCTCCAGCGATCCGATGTCGTTGCGCGCCGAGCTAAGACCGCCCTTCATGGCGACCTGCTGACCCAGTTTGGAATGAAGATAATCTAGAAACAGCAAGGCAGCGTGCGGGTGCGGCGCGTTGACAATCAGGCCGGAGCTGCCCACGCCGGCGATCACCGGATCGATGGGCCGCCATTCGACCGGGGCGCTCTTCTGCTTGTGAGTAAATATGTTCGAATTGAAAATTGTCGGCGAGAGCGGCACTTCGCCCGAAGCTACCAGACCGGAAAGAGCAGCGCCGGACATGTTCTGCACGTTGATTTCCTGCGCGCTCAGTTTTTCCAGAAACTCCCGACCCATGGTGTCCCACACAGCGCCGATCCACTGGGTACCGGTAGTGGTCCCGGCGATCGCCATCTTGCCCTTCCATTTAGGATCGAGATAATCCTTGAGCGTCTTTGGCGCATCTGCAGCTGGAACCAAGTTGGTGTTGTATCCCAAACTGATATAAATCTCACGATTGGTCCATGCGAGTACGCCGCTTTTGCCCTTCACTTTTGCTTCATCATCATAGGCGCTGAGCTCCGGCGAGAAGTGATCCTGCAGCAAGCTAGCTCGTACCAATAGGTTTACGTATTCGGGGCTGGTTTCAACGACATCAGCGAGGTACTTACCGGCAGCGTGCTCTTCGGTGAGGCGTTTCAGCAACGCCTTGGAATCGCTGCGCCAAACATTGGCTTTGATAAACGGATATTTTTTTTCAAATTCTTGCGAGACGGGTCCGGCGACCCAGGTGTTTGAGGTATAAAAGGTGAGTTGACCTTCTTTCTTGGCCCCCTCAATAAGAATGCTTTCGCGATCCGAGCCTTGATACAGAGCCAACTCAGCAACCGACCCGGGCCGGCTTTGTGCGCCCTGCAACACCGGGGCATGCGCCACGATCAACAACAAAACGAGTGTTAGTCGTACTCTCGTCAGCATGAAAATCCTCCTCAGAAGCAGACGTCGTCAATCGAAATAGCCCGCTTTTAATGCCCACAGCCAGAGATAGGCGATTTTTTCATTGTACAGCTCGGAATAGCCCACATGGCCATAACGCGGGATGCGAACCACGTGCGCGCCGCGGGTGCTTGCCGCGTACTTGGCGCCCATGAACATTTCACGCTTGTGTTCCAGCCGCTCGCCTTTGACCCAGTGGCCTTTGTCGTTTTCACCGACGGTTAGCAGCACGCGAATCGTCTTCAGCCAAGCCGGATCGGGCTCTTGCAAATGATCAAAGTACTCCTCGCGCGGCAAGCCGGTGCGTTTTACGTATTCGTCGAGGATGCCGACGGCGGCGTTATGCTGGTTATCGCACAGGCTGGTTTTCATCTGCGAGCGCAGTGGACTGATCAGGCGGATGTAGTCGTCGGCTCCGCCCCACGGCGTGAGATCTTCAGGATCGACGTAGCCCGATTCTTTGAAGGAATCCGGCGAGCGGCGCGAGATGTGATCGATCGGTTTCTCAGTGTATTTTTCGGCGCCGGTTTGATTGCGCCATTCCAGACGCCAGCCATCGGGACCGCCGCTGCCGAAGCCGACGAGCCCAATGACTCTGGTCTTTTTGGAAAATCGTGTGAGATGCGCGGCCATCGGCCCACCGGTCGAGTGGCCGAAGCCGATTATTTCACGACCGGCGAAACGCTGGTCGGTGAGAAGCCCCGCACCCTGAAGAATCACGTTGAAAGTGCATTTCAAATTGCGATCGACAATTTCTTCGGTTGGCAGTTCCCGGTCCACCAGGTAGATCGGCATTCGCTCCGCAATCGGTTGTTTCCAGACGCCCCCCTTGGGGTAATGGCCCGGATATGTGAGAGCCAGAACATTAAAGCCTTGGGATGCGACGACGCGCGCCAGACCGGGTCTTCCATCCGGTGTAAGATCCATAATTTTTTCGCTGCCGGCACCGCCATGGAAAAAGACAAAGGCTCTGTTGCTGTCGAATTCTTTTTCCGGAGTGAACAGCGTCCCATGGATGTCCCAGTCATAACCATTGCGGTTGTAACGCGCGACAACGTCTTGGCTGGAAATTTTCACATCGGAGTAGGGCGCTTCGATGGTAAGCCATTCATCCCAATTGAGTGTCAGTAAAAGCTCGGTCGAGCCCAGGTTCGCCAGAAATTTTTCTACCGCTGCGGATTTTATCGGCATGTCGTCCTCATTACTTGCGTACGTAATTGTCCAGATACCAGCTCGCTATTTCACCCTTGGTACAGAACCACACGTCCTTGAACCCCTTGGCGTAACGGATGCACTCCTCGAATACGCCGATGATATTGGCTCTGCCACCGATGTGGGCGTGCACGAGCGCATCGATGAGCTTGGGCGAGCCGGCCTGCCCCTCCGCATACAACAGATCAAAAGCGCTCTTGAAGCTTTCAAAATAGACCCGCGCGGGATTCTTGGCGCGAAAGATGAGCGAAAGATCGTTGGCGTAATCGAGCCGCGGCATGATCACCAATGGTTTGCCGTTGACCATCCGATGCTGGGGAATGTCGGGTCCCGGGTAAGTCGCCGGTCCAGATTATTCCCTCATCAACGAAATGCCCGAAGGTATATTCGTTGATTCGATGGCCGGGGCTGACCCAGCCCACAGGTCGATTACCCGTGACTGAGGCAAGGCTGTCGAGCGTGCGCTTGATCAGCTCTTTTTCCCTAGCCGGCTCCAGCGAAATAAGAGAAGTGTCATTGACCCAACCATGACCGACGATCTCATGACCGCCGGCGTGAAGCTCTTTCAACGCATCGGGAAAATCCTCGGCAATACGGCCGTTAGTATCGATTGTCCCTTTAACCTGGTTACGCGCCAATACATCCATGATCCGCCAGATGCCGGCTTTGCCGCCGTATTCGCCGTAAGCGAGAGATGCGAAATCAGGTTTCTCTCCGCCTTCGCGATATTGCGAATATTTTTCAAACGCCTCAAAGGCGACGAAGAAACTGACGGCGATTTTCGCATCGTTGGGTAATTTGATCGGTGTCGGTCGCATGTTTTGTACCTCGTAATTAAACCGAGGCAGATCCTATCAAGGGGTTACTTGAACCGTCAACCTGAATTGGCGCTGGCGGAAATGAAACCGGTGAGTTTAGCAGTTTAAAAACTTTGCTTTGCAGGCTGCTCAAAAAGATCTCAGATGCAAGGCGCGCGAAGTCCGAAGAGCTGAGGCGCACGCTTCAGTACGGCAAAGCGAGGCGGGCGCAGTGCAACGAAGCCTATGAGGCTTTTTCAGCAGCCTGCTAGTTTACCGGGCATTTCCCGGTAGTCAGGTGGGCTTCGAAATCACCGGGAAAGAGTTTGAGCGCGCTTTCAATCGGCGGACCGGGCATATTGATCAGATTACAAAATCCTTTGCCTTTGTTGAAGGCCAAAATCTTGCCAAACTGTTCAAGGATCGGTTTGCCGCCCTGCCCTTGCTGCACTTTCTTCATCATCATCGCTAGCGTACTGGTTTCCATGCGGCACGCCGGGCACTGGCCGCAGGACTCGGTGGCGAAAAATTCGGCGATGCCAAGGACTTCTTCAACGATACATTCGCCTTCGCCGACCAGGCGGATAACGCCGCAACCAATGCCGGCGCCGGCCTCGCGCATAGAGTTGTGGTCAAGCGGCGTGTCGATTTTCTCCGGCGGTAGAAAGGCGCACGAGGGCGAGGCTGGCATAACCGCTTTGATCTTTTTACCACTCTTCAAGCCGCCGCCGCACTCTTCGATCAGATAACGCAGCGGCGTGCCGAACTCTAGCTCATAAACGCCGGGCCGGTTCACGTCTTCGTCGAGAGCAAAGATCATGGTCCCGGGGCTTTCGGCGGTGCCAAATTTTCGATACCAGTCGGCGCCATGCAAAAGAATCGGAGCGACGTTGGCGAGAGTTTCAACGTTGTTCACCGACGTCGGTTTGCCAAAGAGTCCTACCGTTACCGGGAACGGCGGCTTCTCCCTGGGCCAAGCTTTCTTACCTTCGATGACCTCGATGACCGCCGTATCCTCGCCGGCCACATAGTTGTGCGGCGCTGGGACAATTTCAATATCTAGGCTGAAACTGCTGCCGAGAATATTTTCACCCCAATAGGCCTCACTCTTTGCTTCAGACAAAGCGTCGGCAATTCTTTTAATCGCGGTCTCGTACTGAGCATTGATGTAAAGATATGCTTTCTCCGCGCCAATCGCGTAAGCGGATAGGATCACGCCCTCAATCACCAGATGAGGAACATTCTCCATCAGCACGCGATCTTTTTTGCTGCCGGGTTCATCTTCTCCACCGTTCAGGATGAGATAACGGGTTTGCTCTGGCGCCTCGCGAGTAAGCTCCCATTTTTTGCCGGTGGGGAATCCCGCGCCGCCCCTGCCGCGGAGCCCCGCGTCAGAGACTTGCTTGACGATATCCTCGGCCGGCATCCTGATCGCACGAGCTAATGCCTCATAGCCACCGCGGCCGCGGTAATCACTTAATTCTTCTCGACCCTCAGGGATTCCATGGGGGAAAAGAATGCCTTCCATCGGTTAAACGACCCCCGTATCTAGAAGTTGGTAAATCAGTTCTTTGAGCGAAGCATCGATGGTGTCCAAGCGTTTGACGTGAGGTCCGCCGGCAATGTGTTCAGTGATCTCGTCCAAGTCGTCGACTTTGACATTCGCATACCAGCTTTTTTCAGGGTAAAGAACGATGTTGGGACCCTCTTGGCATGCGCCGAAGCACATGTAGGGCTTTACCTCGACATCATTCAACCCTTT
This sequence comes from uncultured delta proteobacterium, assembly GCA_963745835.1. Lineage (GTDB taxonomy): Bacteria > Desulfobacterota > Binatia > UBA9968 > UBA9968 > WHTF01. Next base: position 247,008 of record CAVUZH010000018.1, on the reverse strand, counting down.
CGCCGCAACCCGCTTCTCGAGCTCGCCCATCAGCTGCTCGGAACCCCGAGATTTACAATCGATATTCTGACAGACGAGACACATCCGCTTCACTGCTCCCTCCTTATGTTGCAACTGGCGGCAGCATCAAACCCAGGGTGGAATGCATCCGCTTAGTTCATTTGAATCTGCGAAACCCACTCCTTGCCTTTCATGATGTCGTTGAGTAGTTGCTCGTCTTCCGCTGTCGGCAAGGCTTCGGTTAAGTGCTTCTTGTATGCCTCCGGCGACAAGAGTTCACCGGTAACGCTGAAAGTTTTACCGACGTGCTCACCGATGGAGCGGTTGAATTTCAAATCCGGCGCTGAAAGCTTGGGCTGTCCTTCCGGAATAAGCTGGTTCAGCTGATCGATTAGTTTTGAGCTTTCCGCCATGTAATGGTCGCGGGCCAAATCGTTCAATCGGTCCTTGTCCGCCGCCACCGTCGCTTCATGTTCATCGTATCTTCCCTTCAGACCCCAGACATACGACCAGTTGGCAGAGGATGAATGATCGGTCCCAAATAGATCATAAGCGGTGGACAACCATTTGTTGAAATATTTTTGCACGATGGCAACCGGAATTTGCCCGGCGCGAAGCACACGGGTGAGTCCGGTGTGACCTGTAAACATGTGAAAGTGCTCTTCCTTGAGCATTGCGGTGACGCTCTCAGCCAGCGGCGCAAAGGCCGAATGGCTTAGCATGGTCAGCTGATACTTGCCGTCTCGATCGACAAATTCCGTATAGGTAAAGAAGTCCAGCCAGTTTTTCACCGGGGCATTGAAAGATCCCAGTAGCCGGTCACCGCGGAAAGCTCTTCGCTCGAGCAGTTTACGCGCCTCCAATTTTCCTGAATCACCGAAGTAATTGACGAGCAGGTAACACATCTGCCAGCCGTGGCGCATTTCTTCGCTGTTTACACGGGTCAGGGCTTTACGGTCGTATTCCGTGGGCGCGGTGTCGAGCAGGTTTTTTTGCTGTTCCACCGAAGCGAATTCGGTATCGCCCTGATAGACGATCAAATTCATCAGCGCATCGCGAATCGACTGATTCGGTATTTGCCCGATTCGTTGCCATTTCGGTTGGCCCTTGAAGTCGCCAAATTCAATCTCCGAGCTGTGCAGTTCTCCCAGCTTGGTTTCAAACTTGTAATCGCCTAACAGTGCCGGGTCATAGCCGATATCTTTTTGCCAGACACGGAAGTAATCGATCCAATCATCGAAATTTGCGATTTTCTGCATGGTTTAATCCTTTCGGAAGGAGCCTGTTCGAACGATCGTTCGAAATTAAATTTAACTCACGTCATCGTCTAAATCAACCCCATCCAAAGGAAATTTAGGCCCACCAGCCAGCTCTACTTAATGATACATCTCCATCAATTCGACCATACCCAGCTCTCGCATCCGCTCGAACAAGTACCGCTTAATTTCGGCAGCGGTATCCATCTCGAGAACGATTCGCGCCATTGATTTGGCGGCTTCGTAGGTGACCGAACGGATGGTTTTTTTAACCACAGGCACGAACAGCGAACCCATACTGAATTCTTCTAAACCCATGCCGAGCAGCACAAGCGCATAAATCGGATCGCCGGCCATCTCGCCGCACATGCCGACTCTTTTACCGTCTCTTTTTCCCGCCTGAATCGTGGAGTAAAGCGCAGCCAGAACAGCGGGATGAAGCGGCTCATAAAGATTTGCCACTTTGCGGTTGCTGCGATCGACCGCAAGGATGTATTGGATCAAATCGTTAGTGCCAATGCTCAAAAAATCGACTTCGCGCAGCAGTCGCTCAGCGAGTTGAACCGCCGCCGGAACTTCCACCATGATCCCCAACTCCATGTTGAGGTCGAAGGGAGTGGACTCTCGCTGCAGCTCATCTTTGGCCTCGGCCAACAATTCCTTGACTTTGAGGACTTCTTCCAGGCTGGAGATCATCGGGATGAGAAGCCGAACTCGCCCCAATGTTCCTGCTCGCAGGATCGCACGAAGCTGCGTTTTAAAGATCTCTTCGACGTCGAGCGAGATTCGAATGGAGCGCCAACCGAGAAACGGATTCGGCTCCACCTTGGTGCTGCGCATATAGGAGGGATACTTGTCGGCGCCTATGTCTAAGGTCCGAACCGTTACTGGTTTGCCAGCCATGCCTTCGATCACACGCTTATATAAGGAGTACTGTTCCTCTTCGCTGGGAAAATCGCGATGGGCTAAGAACGGAATTTCGGTTCGATAGAGGCCCACCCCCTGGGCGCCATGAAGATGAGCGAAGGCAATATCGCTCAAGAGACCGATGTTTGCGTAGAGCGAAACTCTGTGACCGTCGATGGTTTCGGCAGGCTCGTCCTTCAATTCTTCGAGCTCGCGGTTAAGCGCTGCATAGTCGCGCTCGAGCCGATCGTATTCGCGGGCAACTTCCGGATTCGGATTGACGTAAAGCACACCGGAATTGCCATCGACGATGACGGCATCTCCCTGATGCACGATGTCCATCAGCCCTTCGACCGCGACCACACTGGGAATCTCAAACGACTTGGCTAAAATTGACGCATGCGTCGTTACCCCGCCGGTTGCCAGGACGATGCCCCGAAAGTGATCGCCTTCAAGCATGCTCAGATCCGCGGGCGAAAGATCTTCAGCCACCAGCACCGCATCACTCGGCACGGCGATGTGCTGATCGGGTGTCCCGGCAAGGTTTTCTAACAGTCTCTGCGCCGCGTCTTTAACATCCCCGGTTCGCTCTCTCAAATATTCGTCTTGGATTTGCGATATCGAGCTTAAATACTGCTCAAAGACGAGCCGCACGGCGTATTCTGCAACGTAATTTTCTTTGCGGATTTGCGCTTCAATCTGCTGGATAATGGCCGGGTCCTCGAGGATCAACCGGTAAACATCGAAGATAGCGCCCTCCTCGCGTGAGATCAGATTGCTCATTCTCTGTTTGACGACGTTTATTTGCTCGATGCCCCGCTCCACCGCGCCGCGAAATCTTTCAATTTCACGTTGCGGATTGCGAGCGCGTTTTTTCTCAATCGCACTGAGTTCCATGCGCGGGTTCAAAACAAATGCCCTTCCCCGACCAAATCCGGGCGATGCCGCAAGCCCAACCAAACGGCCGCGCCACTTGTGCGACGTTTTCTTCGATGTCTTCTCGCGGCGGCGACCCTCGTAAGAGCGCAGCTTGCGCAGCGCATCGACCATGCGTTTCTGATATTCTTTGCGCTCGCGTTCCTTGTTGCGCAATGATTCCACCAGCTGGGCTTGAACGATAATACTCGCAGCCTGAGCCGAGATGGTGATCAACAAGCGGATTTCATCGCGTGAGAATTGGCGCCGGCGCGAGGTTTGAACGACAAGCACGCCAAGCGGCGATTTGTTGTTGAACAGCGGCACGCCTAGGAAAGAGTGAAAACGTTCTTCGCCGGTTTCCGGGAAATACCTGTAGCGCGGGTGCGCGAGCGCATCCACTACCATGACCGGCTCCATGCGCTCGATCACCAGACCGGTTAACCCTTCCCCTATCGCCATCGACACTTTACCGATGGATTCCGGATCTAAACCCATGGTTGCCCGCAAGGTCAGGCGCTTCTTTTGCGGGTCGAGGATGTAAATCGAACAGACCTCGGCCTCCATTCGGTCGCGAACGGTTGTAACGATATTTTGTAAGGTGTCTTGGAGATCGTGAGAATGGGTGATCAGCGTGCTGATATCTTCTAGTATGGTCAGGTGAGGGTGTACTTCGCGTCCGGTTTTTTTTGCTTTTGCCATGTTTGAAGACGGTGGAGAGACTCCTTTATAGAGCATAAATTTGACTTTTTCGCCAGTGAACTCTAACAGACGACGGCCAGAATGCCTACGAGCAATCGCCAAGAAGCGTTGTATACCTGCCGGCGATTTGCGGGCGGAGTCAGGATCCGTGCCACATTGGGTCAATAAAGCAGACTTGAACTGCTATCGTTTCGGACGCCGAGCCAAGTCGGATTCAACAAGACTGGCTCGAACCGATTACCACCGAGCGTGGATTGCAGCGTTGCCGGGACGGTGTCATATATTACTGCCATGAGTCCACTCGGGGGCGTCAAAGGGATGCGCCACATTGCGCTTAAAGTCAGAGATATAGCGAAGGCGAAGAGCTTTTATAAAAATATGCTCGGCATGGATGTGGTTTGGGAACCGGACCCAGAGAATGTGTATCTCTCGTCCGGCTACGACAATCTTGCTCTGCACCAGGTAACCGCCGGCTTTGCAGGCATAGCAGCGGAGCAGCACCTGGACCATTTCGGCTTCATCGTCGAGAGCATCGAGCGGGTTCAAGAGCTTGAAGAACAGTTCCGTTGTGCCGGCGTTACCATAGTCCACCCATTTAAAATTCATCGCGATGGCAGCGCCTCCTTCTACTGCGCCGATCCCGACGGCATCGTCATACAAATGCTCTATGAACCTCAGCTAAGCCACAAAGCGCCTTAACCGGTAGATGCTGCGCGCCGTTGAACGGTGGAATTGATCAGCTCGCGTCCTGAGCAGGGTTGGCCCATGGTTGCAGAGCTGTAAAGCACAATTCGTTTTCATTGTCGCACCTTTTTCAACATCTTAAGCCGGCACAACGATCACGCGCCCATCATAGACAATGCCGCAATGAATATGTTAAGTGATTTTTTTTAACTGAGAAGAAATAAGGAGAAGAGATATGGCGACAAAACTCAAATTTGGATTGCTCTTACCTCATTTCGGCGAATATGCGTCGTCCGAAAGCTGTATCGAGGGCTCGAAGAAAGCGGAAGAGTATGGCTTCGACTCGGTTTGGGTCAGGGACCACCTGGTTTTTGAACCGCACGGCATGGAGGGAAACGATAACACCCATATCGAGGGGCTGTTGATACTGGCGGCGATCGCTTCGGTGTGCAAAAAACTCATTCTCGGCACCGGCACGATGATTTCGCACCGACATCCGATTCATTTGGCGCAGGCCGTTGCGGGCCTGAGCACACTCTGCGACAGCAATATCATCATGGGCCTCGGCCTCGGAACTTTTCCTCACGAATTCGAGGCGGCAGGTTATAAAAAAGTTACTTTGCAGGATCGCGCCAACATCGCCAAGGCAAACGCGCTGCTATGCCGCCGTTTCTGGGCCGGTGAAAAGGTCGACCATTATAAAGATGACTACTACGAGTTCAAAGACGTTGAGCTCAGACCGACGCCGAGTAAAACCATTCCAATCTGGTACGGTGGTGGAACGCCGGCCTCATGCCGCCGCGCGGCGGATTACTGTGACGGCTGGATGCCCGGACGTATTCCGACGGCGACATTTAACAAAATGGTCAAGTACCTCGAAGAGCAGTGCAAGCTGGCCGGACGGCCCATGGTAACCACCGGCGCAATCCCGATCACCAGTATCGATAAGAACCGCGACGTTGCTCTCAGCAAAGTCAACACCAAGGGGCTCATCAACGAAGGCAATTCCCCGAGCAAAAAGACCTGGGTCAAACCCAAGTCCGGCACCTTCTCCACCGTCGAGGACATCGAAGGGCTGCTGATGGCGGGGACTCCAGCGGATATCGCCCGTGATACCAAACGCTACGAAGAAGCCGGTTTGAATCATATCGTTTTCGACTTGCGATTCCGCTATGCCGATTGGTACGAGCAGATCGATTATCTCGGCCAGGAAGTTCTACCCAAGGTGCGGGCGTAACGTAGGTTTCGGGTGCGGGGGTTTGGATCTCGGACAATATTTAAGAGTGTGTTGAAGGTCCAGGTTTGATTTCAGGTCGTGCAAAAGAGTCTAGATGCGAGGCGCGCGAGAATCGATGAGCGTAGACGAACTCAGGTACGTTGGAGCGAGGCGATCGAGGGCAACGAAGCAGATGAGCCTTTCAACGGCCTGTCACAGGAGTTTGATATGCGTACAGAGAAGGTAAATTTTTACAGCGAAGGCATCAAGCTCGCCGGCGTGCTCTACTTGCCGGATTCCGATAAAGACAAACCGTTTGCCGGCATTGTGCAAGGCCCCGGTTTTCTCGGTCTTAAAGATGCCAAGCACTACATCATGATGTTCGAGAAACTGTGCGCCGCGGGCTACGCCTGCTTATGCTTTGATTATCGCGGTTGGGGTGACAGCGAAGGCAACGATCGCGGCTGGGTCATGCCGAAATGGCAAGCGGAGGACATCCGTAACGCCATTACCTTTATGCAAACACGAGCCGAGATCGATCCTGACCGAATCGCTACTTACGGCTCCGGCGGCACTGGCGGCGGCAACGCCGTCTATGTCGCGGCCATCGATCAACGAGTCAAGTGCTGCGTCAGCTATCTGGGTGTCAGCAACGGGCGTGACTGGCTCCATTCGATGCGGCGCGAGTATGAATGGATCGATTACCTCAAGAGCATCGAAGAAGATCGGAAGAAACGGGTAACCACCGGCTCTGGCGCGATGGTTAGCGCCCGGGAGGGAGGCATTATGGTGCAAACTCCGGAGCGTCAAACCACCAACATCAAGAAAGATGTGGCCGATAAGATTCCCGACGCCATGCCGCTGGCCTGCGCCGAAGGGATTTTGGAATACAGCCCCATCGATGTGGTCGATAAAATTTCGCCGCGCGGCGTGTTGTTCATCGCCGTGGAAGGCGATGCGGTCACGCCGGAACAGCAGTCCTTTGATTTGTACGAAAAGGCGCGGGAGCCGAAAAAACTCGTGCTCTATAAGAAGACGACCCATTACGGCATTTACAACGATTACTTCGACGACGTCGCCGCCAACATTGTCGACTGGTATAACCGTCACTTGAAATACAACAAAGTCGAGATCACTGAAAAGGAGTAGCCGATCGGTAAGTGCTGGCCACCGCGCTGTAAGTCGCAAACTCCAAATCCGAAGTTCGAAACAAATTCAAAATGAAAAAAAATCCCAAACAAGCCCCGTTTTGAGGTTTGGACCAGGATTTGATTTGCTGCTGTTTGTTTGGGATTTCGATATTCGGATTTCGGATTTGTTTCTCTCGCATTTTGGCGCAAAAGCCCTGCTGAAGCTACTAAATTAGGAGCACAAGTCATGCACAATATTTCGTTTGGCGTGCGGGTGCCGAATTCCGGCCCGCTTTCGAGCATCGAGAATATCGTTAAAGCCACAAAGAAGGCAGAAGAACTCGGCTTTGACGCCATCTGGGTTCACGATCACGTGGTCTGGAGTTCGGAGATGCATCGCCATCACATCTCTTCTGGCGCCGCTGAAGCCTTAACGGATACTCAGGAGGCGAACTTTTTTGAAGCGACCACGATCCTCTCCTATCTGGCGGCGGAGACCAAAACGATCACGCTTGGCGTTGCGTGCTTGGTAATGCCCTGCCGTAATCCGATTTATGCGGCAAAGCAGTATTCGACATTGGATCACCTAGCCAAGGGTCGTCTGTTGGTCGGCGTCGGTCTTGGCTCGAAAGCTACTCGTGAATCCGACGAGTTCGGCGTCTTCGGTGTGCCTTATGAACGGCGCGGCGATCGCACCGATGAGTATATCGAAGCGATGAAAGCGGTTTGGACACAACCCTTGGCAACATACAAGGGTGAATTTATCGAATTTAAGGATGCCGAGGTTTATCCCAAGCCGGTGCAAAAACCCCATCCACCGGTTTGGGTCGGCGGCTGGATGAAGCTTGCTGCTAAGCGCGCCGGAAAATATGGCGAAGGCTGGATTCCCGGCTGGCTCTCGCCCAAGGAAATGAAAGTGGGCTGCGACATTCTAGCGCAGACGGCGCAGGAAAACGGCCGCGATCCGAAAAAGATAACCATTGCCGTTGAAAAGCTCGCGACCATCGCCAAGACCCGCGACGAAGGCTTGCAGCTCGCGTTGCCGACCCTGAAAACCAGTAGCGAAAGCTACGAGCGCGACATCGACAGCATGCAGTTTGCCCTGGATCGCCACATCTTCGGTTCGGTAGATGACGTGCGCCGTCGTGTCGATGAATTCATCGAGAACGGCGTACAGCATTTCGAGCTCAAAATTATTTATCCGAGCATGGACAGTTTGGAACGTCAGATGACCTTGTGGGCCGAGTCAATTTTGCCGCACTACGAGTGATCGAATGAGAAATGTCGCTCTGAACTTTCACCTCAACGGCAAGCCCGTTGAAATCGAATGCGAGGCCGAAGAAACCCTCGCCGAAGTTCTTCGTAACCAGCTCAATCTAAACGGCACAAAAATATCCTGTGAGGTCCAGGTTTGCGGCGCTTGTACGGTTCTCGTAAACGACCTGCCGGTAAGTGCCTGCACGTATCTAGCATACGAAGCACAGGGTAAGAGCGTCACAACGATTGAAGGCTTGGAAAAACCCGACGGCACACTCCACCCAATTCAGCAGGCCTTTATCGACGATTTTGCCTTCCAATGCGGTTTCTGCACACCGGGCATGATTATGTCTGCCAAAGCGCTGCTGGATGAAAATCCGACACCGAGCCGCGAGGAAATAATTCATCATATGGACGGAAATATCTGCCGCTGCACCGGCTACGTGCCGATCGTTGCCGCCATTCAACGCGCGGCCCAGGTGATGAGCAAGCGAGAAAAAATGAGCGCAGAGAAAAAACCGACTTCTACGTGGTCTATCAGTCACTCATTCAACGCGCTGCCCAGGCGATGAATAGGGACGCGGAAGAAGTGAATGCAGAGAAAAACATTCTACGTAATCAATCACCCATTGAACCGGCCGCTCAGGCGATGAGCAAGGAGTCCAAGTAGTGAGCCCAGAGAAGAAAAACGATTTTCATGTCGTCAATCATTCGGTGCCGCGGCGCGACGGCCGTGTAAAAGTCACCGGAAAGGCCCAGTATGTGGCCGACTTGAAGCTCATCGGCATGGCCTACGCCAAAGTGCTGCGCAGCCCCTATGCGCACGCCAAGATCATTTCCATCGATACATCACGAGCTGCCGCGCAACCGGGAGTATTCTGCGTGGTCACCGGCAATGATCTCGAGGGGCTGAACCCTTATTATGGCCATGCGGTCAAGGATCATCCATTGCTGGCGATTGATAAAGTCCGTTATGCCGGCGAGCCGGTAGCTGCTGTGGTCGCCATAGATGAGCGCACCGCTTTCGAAGCGCTCGAGTTCATCGATGTGAAATACCAGGAGCTCCCGGCGGTGTTCACGCCGCAAGAGGCATTAGCGAAAGATGCTCCGCTGCTGCACGAAAGACAGTTCGAGGCCGGCGCCCTACGTGGTTTCGAGGGCGAAGTTACCGCAGGCAAGGGAAGCAACGTTTGCCAGAAACACGAAGTGAGATGGGGCAACGTCGACGAAGCTTTCAAGAGCGCTGCCGCTGTCGTCGAGGCCGAGTACTATTTTCCGATGACCTACGCCTACGCGATGGAAGCCTACGTCGCCGTTGCCGATGTCACCGATCAAGGGGTCAATATTTATTCGTCGGCGCAGCATCCGTTCATGGTTCGACACGACCTTAAGACTGTGTTCAATCGGCCGGTCAGCAAAGTGCGTTTGATCGTGCCGTTTGTCGGCGGCGGCTACGGTAGCAAGTCGTATACGAAAATCGAGCCGCTGGTAGCGGCCTGTTCATGGAAAGCCAAGCGACCGGTGAAGCTGCAGCTGACAATCGAGGAAGCGATGCTTACCACGCGCAGCGATGACGCCTATACCTGGATGCGCACGGCAGTGGATGCCAACGGCAAAATCATCGCGCGACAGGCGAAGATTTACATGAACACCGGAGCTTATGCGGAAAACAGCCCTCTTGTGGTCGAGAAGTCGAGCAACCGCTGCGTCGGTCCTTACGCGATTCCGAATGTCTTGATCGAAAACTGCTCGCTTTACACCAATACCGTGCCGGCGAGTTCGTATCGGGGTTTTGGCTGCGCACAGGTGACTTTGCCCGGCGAATCGCAAATCGACGAGCTCGCCGCTAAGATCGGTAAAGATCCTTACGAGTTTCGCCTGGCGAATGCGGCGAAACCAGGTGAAGAATTTTTTCCCGGAATGCGCCCCTTCGATGGGACCTTGAAAGAAGATCTCGACACCGCGGCAAACGCGGTTGGCTGGAGAGATCCTTTACCAAAGGGCCACGGGCGGGGCGTTGCCTGCTCCGGCAGCGATGCCGGCGCTTACCCGCTCACGTCGACGGCGGTGCGGGTGCATGCCGATGGTTCGGTCACGATCATGACCGGCAGCACCGAGCTCGGCCAGGGAAGTCACACTGTCATTCCGCAAATTGCCGCGGAAGAGTTGGGTGTCGATTTCGACAAGGTCAATGTTGTTTCATCGGACACGGCAATCACCCCCTACGATCGATCCACTGGCGCCAGCCGCACGACCACGTTGATGGGAAGCGCTGTTTTGGAAGCCAGCCGCGAAGCGATCCAGCAGATGGTGGTGATGGCCGCCGACGTCCTGAAAGTGAAAGTTGAAGACATCCAGGTAGTTCGTGGCGGCGTGCGCTGCGGCGAAGCGCAGCTCAATTGGTCGGAAGTGATCAGCAAGTTCTATGCGCTTCCGGACGGCGAAGTCATCGGCCGTTCCTACATTAGAAAGTCGGGCAAGTTCGCGGCTCTGCCGGTATTCTGGGAAGCTGCCGCAACCGGTGTCGAAATCTCGGTTGACGAGGAAACCGGCAAAATTACCATGGAGAAACTGGCGACGGTCGGCGATGTCGGGTTGGCGATCAATCCGGCCTTGGCCGAAGGCCAAGATATCGGCGCCGCGACCATGGGAATGGGAATCGGTTTGTTCGAAGAACTGATCTATGAAGGTTCCCAGCTGATGAACGGATCTATTTTGGATTATCGCCTGCCGCGCTTTTCTGATTTGCCGAAAAAAGTCGAGCTCCATCTGGTGCAGAACCAGGACGGCGTGGGCCCTTACGGCGCCAAAGGCGGAGGCGAAGCGTCATTGAATTCCATGGCCGCCAACATCGCCAACGCCGTCGACCGCGCCGCGGGTGTTCGCATCCGCCAGGCGCCGCTCACTCCGGAGAAAGTCTGGCGCGCACTCAAAGAAAAACAAGCTTCCAAAAAGTAAACTAGATTGTAGCCAGTGTTTTCTCACGATTTGAACTGCCTGAAATGCTTGAACGATTGGAACGTTAAAAGATCATGATGCCGTTAAGACGTTTTTCGGTGTACCAACCCAAGAGTGTCGCCGAAGCCTCTGAGATGCTCGCGGAGTTCGGCGAAAAAGGTCGGCTCTATGCTGGCGGCACCGAGCTGCTTCTGGCGATGAAACACGACCTGCTACGGTACGAGCACCTGGTCGATGTTAAAACGATACCGGGTTTAAACAAGATCGAATCAAAAGATGGCGCTCTCTTCATCGGCGGCACGGCGACTCATCGCGCCATTGAACGCTCGCCCCTGGTGCAACAGCATCTGCCGGTGCTGGCCCAGATGGAAAGGAATGTCGCCAATGTCCGGGTGCGCGCCAGCGGCACGCTTGGTGGAAATCTGTGTTTTGCCGAACCCCATTCGGATCCAGCTACGTTACTCTTGGCCCTCGGCGCCAAAGCTCATCTGCAGGCGAAGTCGAAGAGGCGAACCGTGACCATCGATAAACTGATCACCGGCTCATACGAAACTTCGCTGGCAAGTGAGGAACTCCTGGAAGCTATCGAGGTTCCGATCCCGACCACGAGTCAACGCGCCGCTTATTTAAAGTACCAGCTAAAGGAACGGCCGACACTGGGCTTAGCGCTGGTGCTTGATATCGACGGCGAGAACATTAAGCAAGCTAACGCGGTGGTCGGCAGTGTCAGTGCCGTGCCGACGCAATCAGAGAAAACCAATCGGCTTCTGCAGGGGTCGAAGGCGCAAGTCGAAGGGCAGCTCGCGGAAGCCGCCGAGGCCTTGGCGCAGGCGGCGGATCCCGTCGACGATCTGGAAGGCGGCGCGGATTATAAACGGCATTTGATCGGGGTTTTCCTGAAACGCACCTTCGTCAAAGCGTTATCGTAGTTTCCAGATTGAAGATTCTCCGGGAATATCACCACACGATCTGAGGAGATATCATGCTCCCACAAAACACGATCGATGGCGTCACACTCCACATTCGGCATACCATGTTGCCCGTGAGCAACATGGATCGCACGGTCGATTTCTACACCCGCCTTCTCGGCATGGACATCCAGCGCATCAGAGATGTTCCCGATAGAAACGAGCGGGTGCGCTATTTAGGCTATGGCAGCGAGGATGAAGGCCCGTCGTTGGAGCTGATCGAATCGAGCGAGAGCCGAGGCAAAGCTCCTCTGGCACAGTGGACGGGTCACATCGCGCTTTACGTATCGGACTGTTACAAGCTCAGCGACAAGCTCAAAGCAGAGGGGGTGGAATTTGTCAGCGGCCCGGGACCGAACCGGCCGGGCGGCAAGGATATCTACGCCTTTATCAAGGACCCGGACGGCTACGTCATCGAGCTAACCGAACGCCATGCGAAAAGCGGTGCCGTGGCGAAACGGTCCGGCGAGTAACCGTTCAACCGCTTCGCTATTCAATAGTTCAACGTTCAACGTCAGATCCAATCGACGCCCTGTCGTTGAATAGCGCGAAGCGCGGTTTGAACTGTTGAACACGCGCCTTGCGCGCTTGTTGCTATTTAACGAACAGCGATTCGTAACGCCGCGTATAATCGGCGAGCTTTTCCGCCAGCTCTACTCGGCTCGGAACAACCTTCAAATGATTGGGATATCCTTCCGGCCTGATACCGGGACGCACCGGCTCCCGTCCCCTTTTTGCAAGCAACCGTTGGCCCTCTTCTGAGAGCACATACTCGACAAAAAGCTTGGCTGCATTTAGATGCGGCGCCCGCTCGATGATGCTAATCGGATGCAGAGCGACGAATGCCGGATCCAGGGAAAACCAGTCTACCGGCGCTCCTTGTTTCTTCATCAGATAGGGACGATACCAGTAGGCGACGATCTGCAAGTCGAACTCCCCCGCGGCCATAAGTTGGGTAATCAGCGAACGCCCCGAGCGGATGGCGACTTCCTGTTTCGCCAGCGCCTGCATGAATTCCATGCCTTTTTTCTCACCCATGTGATGAAGCAAGTTGGCAAACCAGCGATCCTCGTTCCGATCGAGCACCATGCGGCGGCGCCAACGCGGATGGAGCAGATCCTCATAGCTTTTAGGCAGCTCTTCGCGCTTCACTCTCGTGGTGTTGTACGCGCTGACAATCAAATTGTCGTAAAAATCCGTCCAATAACCATCCGGATCTTTGAATCCTTCAGGATAAACGGCGGCGGAAGGCGCCTTGTAGGGGGTCAGTAGCCCGCGCTTTTGCATGTGATAAGTTTCGAACTCGCCCACGCTGAGAACATCCGCGGCGAAGTTTCCGGCCTTGCGCTCGATGTTTAAGCGGCTAAAGATCTTGTCGTGGCTCGAGCGGAAGATGTCCGTTTTAACGAACGGATACTTTGCTTCAAAGCCGCCGGTCAACACCCGCGCAAATTCAGTTTCCACGGACGTATAAAATACTAACTTGCCTTCCTTCTTGGCGCCCTCAAGTATTTGCCGTTGTGCGTCGGCTTCCGCGCCCTGAGCGGAATTCAGAGAGAGGAAGAAAATCAAAAACACCGAAACAATCGTCAGCCTGTGCGCTTTCATGTTGTGCCTCTTTAGCCGCAAAGCTTTTGATACCTACGAGTCGTCGCCCAAAAGAAGAACCTACTTGCTCTGCCAAAGCTTTTTTACAAAGCCTTCCTCTTCGAGTTGCTTGAGATATCGATCGTCGACATAGATCTTGCCGTCGATTTTCCTAGCCTTGGGATTGGTCTCGCCTAGCTGCGTTACGACGGCATGCATCGCCTCCGCGGACGGATACGGAACATTGTTAAGCTGTTCTTTGAAGTAGTCGTATCCTTCCTCAATCGCTTTGGTGTTGTTGATTCGAGTGAACTGAGCGGTCGATTTCACGGCGTATTCTCTTTCCGTTTTGAAAACTTTTATTGATTCAAGGTAGGCGCGCAGAAAGTTAAGGACTTTCGCCTCGTTCTGGTCGAAAAACTTCTTGCTGCCTAGCAAACCGGTGTTGAAGAACGGAATGCCCATTTTCACCGAATCCGCCACCACGTTGAGTTTCAATTTCTCCGCTTCGGCGCCGAACGGCGCGTTCATGACGGTTCCATCGATATTTCCCGCCTTCACCGCTGCCAAGCGCGCGTGCTCATCGCCGATCTGCAGTATGGTCACATCCTTGACCGGATCGATGCCAAGTTTCTTCAGCAAAGCGCGCAGGCCGAAATCCGCCGATGAGCTAAACCTGCTGATGCCGAATTTCTTGCCTTTGAGCTGTTCGACGTTTCTGATTTCCGGGCGAGTGATGAGCTGGTAATTCAATTTATCCAGCAGGCCGAGAATATAAATAATGTCGGCGCCCTCGAGATTGGCGGCGGCTCCCGGCGCGCCGGAGAGCTGCGAAATGTCCAGGTTACCGGAGATCAACGCTTGAACATTGGTCGACCCGCCGGGAATGTAGACAATCTCGGGCACGAGATTGTATTTGGCAAACAGCCCGCGCTGCTTGCCGATAAACGGCAGCACCGACTGCAGACTCACCGAACCGATGCCGATGCGGATTTTTTCTTGCGCCGCTCCACTATCAGATAAAGCAAAAAGAAAAATCCCGACTAAAAGCCAAACACCTTTTTTCATCGCCAGAATACCTTTCCGTGGGCAGTGGGTTTTCTGTTCCTACTCGTTTTGCAGTCGACTAGTCAAGGCGTTTAAGCTTCCTCCCCCTGTGAAACTTGGGCGCTTATAAGGAGACGGAAAACAACTACTTTCAGTTTGGTCCCGCGATCACTTGACTCCACGATCATCTCACCGTTGATGTGGCGAGCTTCTCGGACTACGCTATTCCTCAATCACCGATCACTCGAGCTCACGGGTAAACAGCAAAAGTAAAAGACCTGAGATCCCCATGACTCAAGCTATCATTTCCCTCCTGCTTCTGAGCTCGTTGCTGCTCAACATAATCGCCTGTGGCGAAAGGGCGACATTGCCCTTGGAAGCCGGTATGGGCCCGCGGCCGACGCTACCGGCGCCAAACCCTACGCTAATTCCCACCGTTAATATTGCTCCAGCAAAAGGTTGGCCCAGCGGCGCGAAGCCGATGGCAGCCGCGGGACTTTCCGTGAACGCTTATGCAACCGGACTGGATCATCCCCGCTGGCTCTATGTTCTCCCCAACGGTGATGTCCTGGTCGCCGAAACGAATGCCCCGCCGAAGGACAGCAAAGGCATCAAAGATTGGATCATGAAGCTGCTTAAGAAACGCGCTGGTGCGGGCGTGCAGAGCGCCAATCGCATTACGTTGCTGCGCGATAACGACGGGGATGGTATTGCGGATATGCGGACGGTCTTCTTGCAGGAGCTAAATTCACCCTTCGGTATGGCATTGGTAGAAAATGATTTTTACGTCGCCAACACAGATGCCCTGATACGATATCCGTATCGACAAGGCCAAACGCAGATCACCGCGCCGGGTGTAAAGCTCGCTGATCTACCGGCAGGTCCGATTAACCATCACTGGACCAAAAATGTAATTGCCAGCCGCGATGGTTCGCATCTGTATGTGACGGTCGGCTCAAACAGCAACGCGGGCGAAAAAGGTGTAGAGAAAGAGATCAACCGCGCCGCAGTGCTGGAGGTGGAGCGTCTAAGCGGCCGAGTACGGATCTTTGCCTCTGGCCTACGCAATCCGGTTGGACTCGCCTGGCAGCCGCAGAGCGGCGCGCTCTGGACTACTGTCAATGAACGCGACGAAATCGGCAGCGACCTTGTCCCGGACTATATGACGGCTTTGAAAGATGGCGGTTTTTACGGCTGGCCTTACAGCTATTTTGGTCAGCATGTCGATCTTCGGGTGAATCCGCAGCGTCCCGATCTGGTCGCTAAAGCCCTCGTACCAGATTATGCACTCGGCGCGCATACAGCCTCGCTCGGGCTTGCCTTTTATCAGGGAAATCTTCTACCGAAACATTATGCTGGAGGAGCCTTCGTCGGCCAGCATGGCTCATGGAATCGGGAACCGCGCAGCGGATACAAGGTTATCTTTGTGCCGTTCACGGATGGAAGTCCTTCCGGTATGCCCGAGGATGTCCTCGATGGCTTTGTCACTGCAGACGGCCAAGCCCTGGGCCGTCCAGTGGGGATTGCGGTAGACCATTCAGGTGCCCTGCTTGTTGCAGACGATGTTGGAAATATCATCTGGCGGGTGAGTCCGGCTACGACAAACTAGCCTCAGGAGAGGTTAGCTCGTTTGATGATCGCACTTTCAATTAGTCGTCGCGTTGAGTGCCTTGCCGAAGCGGGTGTCGATGCTGTTCGTTCCCTCAGCCGATTTCAAAGTTATTAGGGTTAGGCTCGAAGCGCACATGCTGCTCCCGGTTAATAAAAACGCGGACGTTTTTCGCAACCATATCACTGAGAAGATTACGTTCGTACCTCGAGGATTATCTATTCTTCCCAACGATGAGATCGCACTTGCAATCGCCAGCCAAAATCCACTCGGGCGGAGCATGAGAGTCAGGTGCTAAATGAATGAACCGGAGAATAATACACAGCCCGCAGAGCGTCGGACAACAAACAAGAGCAACGCCAACTATCTAGCTCCGGATTCGACCCGAATTTTTACTTCACGGGCAAACAGTAACCCGAGGAGATGAACGTGATAAGAACCTCTTTCTTGCATTCGCACTTATTCCGCCACTATTGTCGTTGGCCAGACGTCCGAGCGCCATGACCGAAGCCGAACCTTGCGCATGACTAACTTTCATAGCGCAGATTCTCCTCGAAAAACCTGAATAGAACATCGAGCCGAAAAGACAAAGTCATGCGAATAAAAAAGGCCACCTGCGGTCTTATCCGAAGGTGGCCTTTTCCCGAAGCAGATAAAACTTATCTTCTGACGATCGTCAATGTCGCGCTCTTCGTCACACCTTCGTAGGACGCGCTGATCGTCGCATTGATCTTTTTATTGGTTGGCATCGTGGCGATGTTGAACTCCGCCGAACTCGCGCCCGCCGGAACAGTCATGGTTGCGGCCACCGCCGCGTTCTTTGGCTTGCTGCTGGCAACCGTGACCACCACAGGAGTCGACGTTACCTTGTTTAAGGTCACGGTTCCCGCCACACTCGATCCACCCACAACCGTTTTCTGGTTTAAGCTCAGAGATAGCAATATCGCCGGAGCCGCTGGATTGACCGTCAACGTCGCCGACTTACTTATGCCGGCGTAGCTCGCGGTAACGTTTCCCACCGTTGTCGCCGTTACCGTCGACGTGCTCACGGTGAAATTCGCCGACGACGTGCTTGCCGGTACAGTGATCGAACCAGGCACTGATGCGGCTGGGTTCGCGCTCGCAAGACTTATGACGGCACCGCCAGCCGGAGCTGCGCCCGACAAAGTCACCGTGCCGGTTGCCGGCTGGCCTGCGGTAATGCTCGATGGCTTGATACTGACCGATGCCAAGGACGCAGGCGCCGCGATAGCCGGATTATAGCCAAGCTCGATAACTTCGAAATCGCTGGCCGAGAGATTTCTGAAGGCAGGATTCAAGATGTCGTTGTTCCAGCGGGTGTCGTGCGTTCCTGTGACATACATGTCCGAGCCATTGTCGGCGACGATGAGACCATATCTCTGCATCGCTCGAAAGATTTTTTGTATATTGGGATCGGTCGTTCTTTGCGTCACATCCACGCTAGCCTTCAAGCGCAAGCGCGCGCCCATCGGCAAAGCGCCCGCTGTAGAACCGGCGCGATGCGATGCCGGATAAACGTAACCATTCGTAGCGCGCACCGTCACCCGGAAAGCATGGCGAATTTCCGCAAGAGTCGGGTCGTACACTTCATCGTAGCGAACCAAACCGGGAAGTACCGCCAATCCAGCGGCGTCCGCCGAGGTCCACGTATTCGGGCGCCGATTGTTTGTGTTCATATCGAAGAAGGCGCCGGAGCCGGCAAACCACTTGCCCTGCGTCGCATTGTAGAAGACGTTGTACAGCTCATAGAGGTGATTGCGATCTTTGTCGACGATCAGCAGGTGACGGTCTTGGCTGCTGCGTAGATCGACATTGCCGGGATCGCCGCCCTCGATCCAGAACGGCTGTGTAATCGCATCGGACGGAATCGGATAAAATGGGAAGCTGATATCGGTCGAATGTTCGACACCGTCGCTCTCATCTGAATATTGAAACTGCACCGCCTTGAGATCAGCATCGGCAACATTGGTAACGACGGCGTAAGGCATGCCGTAAATGGCGTTTCCGGTCCCCGCGTTGCCGCCGAAGTCCGGATGCAATCGCCTCGTCGCACCATTATTGATAAAGGAAATAAAGCTCGTCGAATTCGGGTCCACCGGCCAGCTGCTGATATCCAAGTTCCACCAGTTATCGGCGGGAAATAGCGGCAGCGGTTGCGGCAGGGCGCCGCCGCGAGCTGAGTCCATCGCCCATGCCGGACGCATCGAGTTCGTCAGGAACATTATTAATGTAAGCAGCGCAATAATGGACGAGCAGCTGCGCGACAAAAGACGAAACCGACGGTTATTCATGCCAACCTCCGCGAATTGAAAGAATCTCGGTAGGTCGGCGCAACCGATATGCCACTTTTGAACTGACACTCGCTCTCGCAAAATGCTTAGGAATTACTTGGAGACTACGAACGTGACGAGTCTCCTCCGATTATGGACCGTCACTGTCATCGTGTATTGTCAGGGTGCTGCGAAATAAATCGGTCGAACGCCGCGGGGGATTTCTCGGGGCGACGACGATTTAGATTGCGCAGAAATCGAACGAAGAGCGCGCACAAGCCGGCTAGACAAATATCATGCGATGTGGGTGGTACTAGCTTCGTTGAGACAAAACGGATTACGGAGAATCAGGTTACCAGCAATCGAGCTGTTGACAGCTGCGCCATGCTCATAATAGCTAATCGAAAAGATCGGCTATCCGACGAGAAACTAGCTCGGTGAAAGTGAGCAACATGGCAAGTATCTATTATGAGGTTCACGGCGATGGCCCAGCGTTAGTTCTTGCACACGGGATGGGCGGCAATCATGCGTCGTGGTTTAATCAAGTACCGTTTTTTTCCCGTTGGTTCAAAGTGGTAATCTTTGATCACCGTGGCTTTGGTAACTCGCGCGATCTTGAAGGTGGAGCTGATCGATCGCGCTTTGCCGACGATCTCAAAGACCTTCTCGACCATCTCGGAATAGCCAAGGCCGTGCTTGTCGCACAGTCAATGGGCGGTGGAAGCTGCGCGAGTCTCGCCGTTCGTCATCCGGAAAAGGTCAGCGCCCTAGTCTTGGCGGATACTCTAGTGGGCTTCACGATACCTGAGTCCCTCCGCCCGCGTATGGAAGCCGTTCGCAGCGCTACCTCGGGTCTATCTCAGCTCGACCGAGTTCTGAGTAGCCAATTTCGCGAACGAGAGCCCGTGCTAGCGCATCTTTATACGGAATTGAACAGTTTCAACGGCCACGCCCGTGAGAGTTTAAGCGGCAGTTTGCCTGGTATTTCCGTAGACCAACTTTCGGCCAGTGGAATTCCGATCTTGTTTTTAGTCGGTTCGAAAGACATCCTTTTTCCACCTGACCTAATAAAAGCAGTTCACCAACTCATTCCGAACTCGGAATACCACGAAATCGCCGATTCGGGACATTCCGTCTATTTCGAAAAACCGCGCGAGTTCAATGACGCTATTTTTGAATTTCTAAAGGCACACCGTGTAATCGCGGATTAGCCGCACGTTCTAAGGAGAGAACTTGAGATGCTGACTCACGAAGAGAACGAGCTTCTGTGTAGGGTGGGACCAGGAACTCTGATGGGCAATCTGTTCAGAGAATATCAACTTCCGGTGCTTCTTTCTGAAGACTTGGAAAGCGGCGGCCCACCGATTCGTGTCAAACTTCTTGGCGAGGATCTCCTGGCTTTTCGGACACTCGAAGGCCAAGTCGGATTGGTCGGAGAATTATGTTCACATCGTCGCGCATCGCTTTACTTTGGCCAAATCGAACGCGATGGGATTCGCTGCGTCTATCATGGATGGAAATACGGCCTGAATGGTCAGTGCTTGGCGATGCCCAATGTGCCGCCCGAGCATCAGTTCAAAGAAAAAATAAAGCACCCGGCCTATCCCTGTGTCGAGAAGGGCGGTGTGATTTGGACTTACATGGGACCATCGGCTGAGCCGCCGCCCGTCCCTGATTTAGAATTTCTGATCGTGCCGGAGGAACAACGGTTTCTCCGAAATCGGGACTACCAGCATTGCAATTACCTTCAGGCGATGGAGGGGGGAATAGACCCTGCCCACGGAGCATTCTTGCACGGTCCACTGCAGAGAATCGCGCTGCAGGACGAAGAAGCAAACCGTCCACAATCACGACTGAGTGCAGATAAGGGTCTCAGCAAAGCGTTTCGCGACGCGTTTAACACCGGAGAAAGAACTCCCCGAGTTGAGGCCCACGAGACGGATTACGGCGTCGTTATGGCAGGCCGTCGAAACGTTGGAGAGGACTCCTATCTCTGGCGCATCAATCTTTTCTTTTTTCCGTTTTACACCATGCCGCCGGGTGATCCAAAAGATGCTTATTTAGGTCACATGTGGGTGCCTGCGGATGACGAGCATACGGTTAATTGGCGGCCAAGATGGAGCCCTGTCAGACCGTTGACAGAATCGGAGTGCAAAGGGTTCGAATTTGAGCACCTACCGTCAGGTCCCGAAGTGTACGGCCATATACGCCTCGCTGCCAGCCGTGCCAATAACTATTTCATGGATTGGAATGTCCATAGGACCAAACGCTTCGGCATCCCCACCGTACATTTAGAAGACGTAGCAGTCTCTGAAAGCCAAGGCCCGATCTGTGACCGCACCAAGGAAAATTTAACGCAGGCTGACGAACCCATCATTATGGTTCGCCGCAAACTGCTGGAAGCGGCCTACAGGTTGCGGGAAAATGGCATGCCAGCTCCGTGTGCACGAAACCCCGAGATTTACGGCGGTATCCGCGGGCTATCCCTTGGCTTGCCGAAGAACGTAAATTGGCTCGACGGCTTCAAACAATACACCCTCCCGAATGGCACAGCCAAATAAAAAGGAGTCCACATGCCGAAGCAAATCATTACCAGCGATAAAGTTGCCAAGCCTCGGGTACCGCTATCACCCGCCGTCAAAGTAGGAAATCTCGTCTTCGTCTCGGGAAGCACCCCATTTACGACCGATTACCAGATCGCGAAGGGAGATTTTCCAGCGCAGATGCATCAAGTGATGCAAGGACTCAAGGCGCTCTTGGAGGCGGCGGGATCATCGCTCGACAAGGTCGTCAAGGTGAATGTTTTTCTGGCCCGCATACGCGACTTCGCCGAAATGAATGAAATTTATAAGACCTACTTCAAGGAAGGCAGTTACCCGGCGCGAACAACTATTGAAGCTACCATGACCAATAAGGACTTCTTACTGGAGATTGAATGTGTGGCGGAAGTTGAGAGCTGAGAGGATCTTTTGAATGAAACTCAAGCTGACGTATGCAGGGGGTCTCTACGACAGGACAGTGGCGCTGCAAAATGGTTCTGTATCAGCGGAGGGTATCGATCTCAACTTTGTCATGATGCATGCCGGCGAATTTCAGCGGCGCCAGGCGCGCAACGCTGAATTTGATGCATCGGAGTTTTCGCTTTCGACATACACCATTCTGCTTTCTCAGGGGGACCGCCGCCTAATAGGCATTCCGGTGTTTCCGTCACGCCGCTTCCGCCACTCGGATATTTACATCAACACCAAATCCGGCATCCGGCAGCCACAAGACCTCGCAGGCAAGCGGGTCGGCGCCATGGAGTACCAGCAGACGGCCGGAGTTTGGATTCGCGGCATTCTGGAAGACGAGTATGGTGTGGGAGCCGAACAAATCGAGTGGTATTTTGGCGGCTATCATGAGCCGAAAAATTACACCGAGCGGGTTCCTGTCGCATTGCCGTCCAACGTACGCACCGTGACGATTTCCAATCGCCAATCTTTGGATGAGATGCTCGATCGCGGAGAAATCGACGCTCTCATGGGCGCCACGCCGCCGCCGTCGTTTCGCAATCGTTCTCCGAACGTAGGGCGTCTTTTCCCAAACTATAAAGACGTCGAGCTCGCCTATTTTAAGCAAACGGGGATCTTCCCGATCATGCATATGGTTGCGCTGAAGCGGGAGATCTATGAGAAAAATCCTTGGGTCGCTGCAAGCCTATACAAGGCTTTTGTGAGGGCAAAGATCCAGGGTATGCGCCACATGGAATTCCACTACGGTGGCGGTCTTTTTTGTTCGCTTCCGTGGCTTTGGTCACATTTGGAAGAGACGCGTGAGCAGATCGGCGCTGATCCCTTCATGTACGGGGTTGAAGAGAATCGGTCCGTGCTGGAAGCCTTCCTCAGGTATTCATTTCGTCAGGGTATGATCACCAAGCAACTATCCGTCGAGGATTTGTTCGCTCCAGAAACCTACCGCGGCGTCGAGCTCGCCGGTCCCTACTGAGATCATACTGTTAACCTACTCCGACAATAGTTGAGCGTTGTCAGCAGTGAACGGGGATGGCGAGACTGGAAGCCGTGGGCGTCGAGCACGCAGTTGGCTCTAAGGCCCTTGACGTAACAAACATCCTTTAGGGGAATGCGGGGTGGGCCTTTAAGGCACTGTCCCATTGCCCACGGCTGTAGGGCTCGCTGGCCTCGCGGGATTCGAATAATGTCGGATTAGGGTTAATTCGTAGCTCATTTTTTCGGCGTGTACCGATACTTCTTAGCATCCCAACCTTCCGCTTTGATTTCCTCGTGCGCTCGCTTAGCGAATGAGAAGTCGTACACATCCTCGGCGCGCCCTTCGATCTTCAATGGCCGTCCGGCCAGAGCCATTTGCTCTTTCCATGTGACGATGCTTTCGAGCATGCCCGCGTTGCTGAGCATTGCCAGACGGGCTTCCGGCGATGACCCTTTGAGGCGCGCCTCCCAACCCTCCCTCGCGAACTTGTTGTCGCTTAGCCGCTCGAGTTCCAAGTAAAATTTATAGGCCTCCGGTTCATTCTCGAATTGAAATTTTCTAGCTTTGAGGGTCGCTTTGATAAATTTATACACTTCCTCCGGTGATCTCTTTATTTTGTCTGTGGGCGCGGCAACCATCAATTGAACATCGCTGACAAAATCTCCCGTATAGGCAAGCACTTTGAAATTATTTTCTTGGGCCCGTCCACTGAGGACAAAGTTAAGAGGCGCGGCGTCGACAACGCCGGCGAGAAGGGCTTGCAGGCGTAATTCCGGTCCGCCCATGCGTCGAAAGTTAACCTTATCGGGGTTGATACCGTTCTTACTGAGAGTTTCCCTGG
The DNA here is from genome assembly GCA_963745835.1 of uncultured delta proteobacterium. Lineage (GTDB taxonomy): Bacteria > Desulfobacterota > Binatia > UBA9968 > UBA9968 > WHTF01. Next base: position 223,654 of record CAVUZH010000018.1, on the reverse strand, counting down.
TCGCCCAATACGCAGAGCCGGCGAGATCGTCGATGGCTACGGTTTTGCCGGCCAGATCTTGCACATTGGCAAGTTCGCGCTTGCCGATGATGTAATGCGGCGATCTGTCGGTATCCACCGCCAAGGCCCTGAAGGGTACGCCCCCCAAAATCGCACCAACCGCCGATCCATGCCGCACGTAATCTGCGCTTCCTCCTAAGACCGCCTGAATCGACGTGCCCAACGGCGCGCGGATGAGCTCGATCGTAAATCCTTCCTGACGGTAGAAGCCAAACCGATTGGCAGCTTCATATACCAGGACATTGACCCCAATCGTCGGCGTCATCATTCGGACTGTCTTAAGAGTCTGCGCGCTAAGCAACCCGATAGGAAGAAAAAGAAAAATGATTACGAGGGCATAACCAGCCATGTAGAACCTCCAGTTGTCAAATACAATTAGACCCGAGTTTCTCGTGAATTTATCAGCATCCTGGACTATGACTCAAACCCAGTTTACTCTCCTTCTTCTTATCCGGTACATGTCCAACGTTGAAGGCAACAGGAGCATCTCGAGGCGCCGCCGATGCATCCGCCAGGGCTCAAAAGAAGCTGGTCGGTAGACTCGCTACGGATGACACTCAACAGCGTAAGCGGCGCTAAGATGCGTAGCAAACGTAAGTTGTTTGCTCCGGACTGCCAATGTCAGCTTATTCTCAGGTTGTTTTCTTGACTACGTAGAGCTGAGCGGTGTAGCGTTTTTCCTGTTCGTCAATGTTACATGCCGCAATTGAGGAGGCCCGATTCATGTACTTGAAAAAGTCACTTGTATTCTCATTCGCCGCCTTGCTGCTTCTGGCATCCGCCGCCCGACACGGCGGAGAAACCCACTCCAAGTAAGGAAAAGGAATTCATCTTCAAAGTCGTGGAGCGCAACAGCAAGGCCATCGCCCTGTTAGGCGACAACATCTACTACTTCGCCGAGCTCGGCATGCAGGAGTTCGAGACCGCGAAGCTGATGACGCAGATTCTCGAGGATGCCGGCTTCAAGGTGCAACGGGGGATTTCAGGCATGCCCACTGCGTTCATGGCGACCTACGGCTCCGGTCATCCGGTAATCGCGATTCACACCGAATACGACACCACGCCGGGAAATTCCCAGACGCCCGGAGTGCCGGAGCATAAGCCGCTCGTCGAGGGCGCTCCCGGACACGCCGAAGGCCACAACGTCAACGCGGCGGTGATGGTCGGCGCGGCTTTCGCCGTGAAAAAGGCTATGGACGAATACAAGCTGCCGGGCACGCTCAAAGTCTTCGGCGCGCCGGCCGAAGAGCTTTTGCTTCCGCGGCCCTACTTCGTGCGCGACGGATTTTTCAAAGACGTCGACGTCGCCTTTCACACCCACATCGGCGAAGAGCTCAGAACGGAATACGGCCTCCGCCAGTATGCTTTGATCTCCGCGGAGTTTACTTTCAAGGGTCAGAGCGCTCACTCCGCCTCAGCGCCGTGGCAGGGCCGCGACGCCCTCGATGCGGTGGAGCTGATGAGCATGGGCTTCGACAAACTGCGCGAACACCTGGAGCCGACGCACCGAAGCCATCGCGTGATCAACTACGGCGGCGATCAGCCCAACGTCATCCCCGGCCTGGCGAAGATCTGGTGGTTCTTCCGGGAGTCCAGCATCGATAAGGCGCAGATAAATTTCGAGAAGGCCAAGAAAGTCGCGCAGGGCGCGGCGACCATGACGGATACGGAATACAGCGTTCAGGTGTTCAGCGCGATCTGGCCAACGCGCGGCAATCGGACCATGGCGGAAGTGACCCAGAAAAACGTGGATTTGGTCGGCATGCCCAAATGGACCGAGGAGGAACATAACCTAGCCAAAGCGCTCCAGCGCAACCTCAAGAGCAAGGAAGAGGGGCTGCACAAAGAGATCTCGCCGCTGCGCGAATCGCGCCAGGGCGCCTCGTCTAACGATGCCGGAGAGGTGACGTGGATCGTGCCGACGGGCCGAGTGACTTTTCCCAGCAACATCCCGAATATTCCCAATCACCACTGGGCCGCCGGAGTAGCCCCCGCCACTTCGATCGCGCACAAGGGAGCCGTGGCCGGCGCCAAAGTCCTCGCCGCCTCCGTCGTCGATTTCCTGACGGATCCGAAGCTGGTAGAAGAGGCAAAGACTACGTTCAAGAAGGAGACGGCTGGATTTCAGTACAAGTCGTTTCTACCGCCGGATCAAAAGCCGCCGACTTATCTCAATAAGGAACTCATGGAGCGTTACCGACCGCTGCTCTCTAAGTATTATCTAAAAGAGAAACCGAAATTCGAGTGAATTGCATTCGACCAGAACGAGCAAGAAAGTTGGGCGATAGGCGCGCGCCTGGAAAGTTGCAAATGTGTCATTGCAAGCTGACCCACCGTCGTGACCCACTGTGGAATTGGTTCGCATCGGTGGCAGCACGCGGATGGTGGCCGCCATGTTGGCAGGTAGCGCGCCGATTATTCCCGGCGCTATAGCGGCAATTGCAGCAACCGCCGCCGGCAGCGAAGTGGTTATCATCGCAGCAAGCGGCAACGTATCGCCGTTTCATTTGATGGCGCGCCGCGGAGATTAAGCAGCCCTTGCACTTGAAAGGCAAAAGAGCCGGCATCTCCACTTTCGGATCCACAAATTCGAATTGCCGAGCGGGCTCGCTTCCGACCAGACATTCTCTCCCCATCCTCACACGGGTGAGTGAATCGTCTATCCACCGGCTTGTATTGCTTCGTCTGAAGGCGGTAATGGACCTTCAGTCCCATAAAGCGAAATGACTACCGGGACTTCAGTTGCTATTTCCAAGAGTCAGGCAGTTGGAAGGCTCTAATTGGATCATGCCCACAAGAGAGGGGCCGAGCGAAATTCCAACGAGAAGATACGAAAGCGAGGTCGTCAGCTGCAGTCACTTGCACCGATATCGAGAGCGAATTAGACGAAGAGAAGGTGCAGAGATCCCGGTGATCCTCGTTCTTGTCACTCCTGTTTTTGTTATGCCACCGAGTGGTAAGCTTCTAAAAGCATTGGGCCGATCGCGCCGCTGGTTTTCCATGGGAGCGCCTGCCATACCCCAGAGCACAAGACCGAATCTTCGCTACTCAGAACAGAGGGTAGAAGAATCGGTTGAGAAAATTACTATCTTCGATGCCTATTAGAACCCCACTCATCTCAGTAGTTATAGCGACGTACAATCGAGCAAGTTTGCTAAGAGAAACGCTCGATAGCATCGTGACGCAGACATTTCGCGATTTCGAGATTATCGTGGTGGACGACGGTTCAACCGATGAGACCGAAGCGCTGGTGAAGTCATATGGTCATATTCTGCGCTATATCCGTCAGGAGAACCGCGGCCCCTCTGCGGCAAGAAATGTCGGCATCCAGAATGCTCGCGCGAATTGGATCTCTATTCAGGATTCCGACGATATCTGTGCGGCGAAATCATCTGGAAAGTCTCTACGGCATTGTGAAAAAAAGCAATGAACTCGGCATGGTTTTCGCCAATGGCGGTTATGTTGGAGGTCCAAAAACAAAGACTATCATTCCCTTGGAGAAATCTAAGCGGCTGGCCCAAGACGGAGTGAAGCTGGTGGATCTTTTCGACGTGAGTATCCTTCGTCTGCAGGCAACGCTTCTTTCCAGGCAGGTTCTTTTGACCATTGGCGGACTCGATGAGACATTACGAATCGCCATGGATTTGGATTTGGCTTTTAGGGTTTTCATTCGCTTCCCGGTTGCTTATCTGGATAAGGTAGTGTTTTTTTATCGCCGGCATCAAGGAAGCATCGGGGGTAACGAGGAGCTTAGACAATTAGAGAACCTAAAGGTTATCGACAAACTAGTTCAGGAGTTCCCCGAGTCCATCAAAATTCTCGGTCGCCACCATATCAACAGGCGCAAGGCCCACCGTTTTTATAGACTCGCGAAATGGCGCTGGAAAATTGGTGAAAGGAACAGAGCTCTGGAAGCGATAAGGGAAGCGATTATTCTTCGACCATTTTTTCTGAAATACCGTTTCTATCGAGTCTGGAGGGCAATGTTGTAGTAACGGCCACCAGCCTGCGCCACTCGAAAAATCGCGTGAACCTAAAGAGGCTGCACGCATCCGCCCGGCGTCAAAAAAGCATTCGCGCTCCCATTCGGGCTCGGTGGAGTTTTGATGGTGATCTAAGGTGAAGGTTCCGGACCAGCAACCAATTGATGCAAAATGAGCAGGACGCGGAAATTTTTTTTGGTTCTTGGATATGTCGGTTTCTTAGCCTTCTTATTTGAGGGCTTTGCTAGGCTGGCTTTTTCAATACCTCAAGTTGCTCAACGTCTCCAGGCAAATGAGGATTATACGCACCGTCGCAATTGGGTTCAGAGACATCAATATTCTAGTACGGAAGCCTACTACACATTTGACATCTATGATCCTTCCAAAGGATGGCGACCCAAGCCCGATCTCAAAGACGTAAGAGTATTCGACAATAAGATTTTAAACACGAATTCTAAAGGTCTTAGAGGCAAGAAGAACTTCCCCTATACCAAAAACAAACAACGAATATTGGTACTCGGAGATTCGTTTACTTTCGGTGATGAAGTGAGCGATGACGAAACATATTGTTACTATCTTCAACAAATGCTGCCGCATACAGAAATCATCAACATGGGCGTACACGGCTACGGCCATGATCAGATGTTGATTCTTCTTCGAGAAGAAGGAGTCAGATACCAGCCGGATATCGTTATCTTAGGTTTTCTGCCGCTAGATATGTCTAGAAATCTACTCGAATTCAGAGACTTTGCGAAACCTCGCTTTGTCCTAAAGGGAGGTGAGCTTAAGTTGACAGGCACGCCGGTTCCACGTCCCCAGGACATCCTCCAACGGGATTGGAGCAGACCGAGGATTGCCGATATATCTTCATTAATACACTACAGAGTAAAAAGCTTATTAGGGCTTCGAGAGAAAGAAATGGAGGACATTACGAGCGCCATATTGACCGCGATGATAAAGTTAGTCGACAGCGTCCATGCAATTCCAATACTGGCATATCTCCCGCGAGCAAGAGAAATCGCCATGGACGTCGCCGTGACCCGAGGTGAGGCGTACATGCTCACCTTGTGCCGGCTAAATGAAAAAGCCAGATGTTTTTCTACGAGACCCCACTTTGCTGAAAGAAGAGCAAAAGGAGAAGCTTTCAGATCGAGCGGGCATTGGGAACCTGCAGGTCATCTTGCTGTCGCCGAGGCAATTAAAAATTATCTGGTTAATGAAGGGTACGTTAGCATGCCGTAATTGGTGCTGACGTTATTTTTGCAACTATCTATAAACCAGTCTCATCAGATTTCGTAGAAAGGATCGAACGAGTCATCATCGATCAAGCGAAGGCAACAGTCGGATGCAGTAATGCTGCACGCTGCACTAGCTCAGCCCGAAAGCGCGGGAACGTAGAACAGCGTAGAACACCGGCTGAGACGTATTCAATTAGCTATCGAATAACCTTATCGGCCCTTCTTCAATAGTTCCGGCGCAATCTCTGCTGCGGTTTCTAAGATTAGTGGCCAGGTCAAATTTAATTGCGTGCGCCACGCTAGGTCCTTAGAATGCACGCCGCTAACGATTTTTGGCATAGATCCGCGGGCCCGCCGGCCCATTTCATAGTACTTATGTCCGCATGCCGTTAGGCTTCCTTTGCTGGCCCAGACCTCCTCGTGAAAGATCGTGGCCATTTTGCGCTTGTTCGCTACCTCAAAGAACCGGTGCTTGATCTTCGCGTGTGCTTGGTGAATTTCCGCAACCGGACCTTTTTAAGGAGAGTCTTGTAACGACTGTTGATTTAGTGCGAACATCCGGCCATGAAGCAGACGTTGCTCTTAGGCATTGTGGAAATTCTTTTCATCACCCTCACTCTCAACGGTTGTTCGACCGCTACCCCAATCGTCAGTGAATGGCGTAATCCCGCGCAGACTTCGGGCTCCTTGCAGCGACTGATGATTGGAGGTCCAAGCGGGGATGTCAGCGTGCGGCGCAATTTCGAAGACGAGTTCGTGACTCAACTAGCGGCAGTGGGCGTCAACGCATCGCCGAGCTATCGGTACATGCCGGAGAATGATGAGACGAATGAAAACAACCTCAAACAGGCCGCGCAAAAAGCCCGGGCCGACGGCTTGCTCTTTATGCGATCAGTCAAGGTGGAAGAGAAGACCAACTACCCTACAGTAGGACCGGAAATTTCGTTCGGGATCTTCGGCTCAAATGCCGGCGCTGCTTGGTCTGGAATTCCCGGGACATCCGGCCCTTACCGTTACAACGAATACACCTCGGAGACTGCGCTCTATGATGTCGCCAAGAACGAATTGGTATGGACCGGCACCCTCAAAACGAAGGAGCCGACAAACGTGCAAGCGGCTATAAGGTCCTATGTGCAAACGATCACGAAAGCGCTCGCCGCGCAAAATCTGTTTCCGAAAAAATAATTGGGAACGCCGCTTCGAGGCATGAGGTATCCACCGCATACCTTGGCACGTATGGCGGAAGTGATCCCAGGCCAAAGCCGCCGACATATCTCAATAAGGAACTCATGGAGCGTTACCGACCGCTGCTCTCGAAGTATTATCTAAAAGAGAAACCGAAATTTGAGTGAATTGCATTCGGTCAGCGCGAGCAAGAAAGTTGGGTGATCGGCGAGCGTCTGGAGAGCTGCAAATGTGTCGTTGCAAGACGTGACCCACTGTCGCTGGGCACTGTCCTTTAAGGTAAAAAATGGAAAAGCGCCGGTTTGGCAAAACCGATATGAATGTTAGTGTTCTCGGCTTCGGCGGCTCGGAGATCGGCTATGAGCGAGCATCACTCGCCTCTGTGAGCAAATTGTTGAATCGTGCTCTCGACGCCGGGGTCAACGTCATCGATACGGCCGAGTGTTACGTCACCAGTGAGGAATTGATCGGAAACGCGATCAGCGCTCGACGAGGCGATTACTATCTCTTTACCAAATGCGGCCATGAACGAGGATGGAGTTATCCGGATTGGCGCCCGTCTTCGCTTTGGAAATCTATCGAGAGAAGCCTTAGACGGCTGAAGACGGATCATGTCGACTTGCTACAGCTCCACAGCTGTTCGGAAGACGAGCTGCGTAAAGGTGAAGTGATCGAGTTTCTCAAGCGAGCACGCGAGCGTGGCTACACCCGCTTCATCGGGTACAGCGGGGACAGCCAAGCAGCACTGTATGCGGTTAACAGCGGCCAGTTCGATTCGTTGCAAACGTCTATCAACATTGCTGATCAGGAAGCGCTCGATCTAACATTGCCTCTGGCAAAGAAACGAAACATGGGGGTGATTGCGAAGCGGCCGGTGGCAAACGTCGCTTGGGCCGATGGCGACCGGCCTGCCCGGAACGATTATGGCTATCCTTATTGGGAGCGACTGCAGAAACTCAAGTACGATTTTCTGCGCGGCGATCTGCACGACTCCGTGGCAACAGCGCTACGCTTTGTGCTTACCGTCTCAGGTGTTCATACGGCGATTGTCGGCACAACCAAGTCTGAGAGGTTTTCGGAAAATGCGCTGGCCTTGGAGGCCGGAACATTGCCCGTCGAAGTCTTTGAAAACGTTCGCAGTCGCTGGCGCGAAATTGCCGGTTCCGACTGGGTGGGGCAAACTTGAGATATCGTGTGCACGACGCCATTCAAAGCCAAGCTCCAATCCTTCTCACGAAGATACCCTGACAATTCCCGGTACTGCTTCTGCGCTTGAGTCGTGTTTCTTGCGGAATTGCGCGACTATCAATCGGTGCTTAGAAACTCTGGCACTGCAGCCAGTCCAACTGTTGCCCGGTAACTGCTCCACTTCCAGGTCTGTGACCTGACACTGCTTTTAACCCGTAGCGGATGAGCACGATATAAGCGGCACAGCTCCAGGAGGTGGGATTCCCTTTCCACCAGAATCGCCTTCAATCGATCTTGATACAAATGCCCGACCCTGTTGTGCCGGCGATTAAAAGCTTTGCTTATAGATTCGGCTGAGCTGGCGCATGCCGATTGAGAGATTGGCCTTCGGTGTCTCAATCAGCAGATATAACCATAGCCTTTTGACGACCCTAGATGAAGTATTCAGAAACAGCTCTTGATCGTCATCGCTGAAAACACTTTCTGGCGTGCGTTGCCGCGCTTGTCAGCTGATAGATGGCACCAGGCAAATTCTAGCCGGAGCGGCCTCACCATAACTGAGCCTTTTACGAGATTCTCTTCAGCCGGCTACCTGTTAAATTCCGGTGATGAACCTTGGTCTCAACTCCAGCGTCCCCGATTCCAACAGCAACTTTCTAAATCGCACTGTTTCGATGTAGACTGGTTTCAATGAGTAGCTGTTTTAAGTGCATTTACTGCTCCCAAGTCAAGCCTAGGACGGATTTCAAATCGAGAGCACGTTATACCTGAGGCGTTAGGTAGGTTTCAGAATAATCTTGTTCTTCGAGGGACTGTTTGCAGCGATTGCAACAAATATTTCGGCGACAATCTGGAACTTCTTTTAAGCAGAGATACAGCTGAAGGCGTTTACAGGTACAAGTTCGACATAAAGCCCAAAACAGATCCTAGGCATCGCCGTGTTAGTTTTCGAATTGCCGAAGGTGAAGAATTAGCGGGCATGCATGTTAGGCCAATGCCGGAGACCCGCGGTGGTAATATTTCACATGAACCGCTTCCACAGGTTGGCTTTCGAAAAAAAGAAACTGGCAAATACGTGTATTTCAAAGCTGATGAAATACCAGAAAAAGCAGTCCTAATCGATATGGGATTTGAGGTACAGGAAATCCACATGTTTGTTCCCAACGATAGGGAATTACCCGGCCTCCTTAGAAACCTCGAAGCGAAAGGCTTGAAAACGGAGGTGAAAGGCGAGTTAGAGTGGCCGGAATCTGTAAAAATTGGGTCGAGAGTCGCCATCTTAGGCGACCTGAAGATTGACAGGCCGATTTTCAGAGCCCTTTGTAAGATTGCTTTTAACTATCTGGCGTTTGTTCTCGGAAAAGAATTTGTGCTGCGTGAGGACTTTGACGATATTCGGAATTACATTCGTTACAGCAAGGGAGATACGGAGCGCTTCTTTTCGACGGATCCAAGACCAATCTTATACGAAGAAGTTCGATTAGGAGTACCGGTGACCAACGGACATATTGTTGTGGCTCAAAGGCAAGGGATTCGGTTGGTTGGAATGCTTAGGCTGTTTAATCTATTTACCTACGTGATCACCTACTGCCGCCACTACAGTGGAATCTGGTTCCCATTTGCATCCGGACATCATTTTGATCCTGAAAAGAGAATGGCAAGTGAACTGACTAAGGCCCATAAGCGATTATCACTGATTTGAATCGGGCCTAAACGAAAACGGTCCAGGCGTGGCGGATTCAAATCTTCGGTGAAGACGGGGCGGCGGCTTAGCGGATGGCTTTCGTATCGACTATTCTTCCGGGTCATAGGCACTGAGGCGACAGCAAAGTTGACCGAAGTGATGGCAGTCAACCGGAAGACAAAACCGATTTCGAGGCTCGTCCCGGCGCCCGAAGCGGAGCGGCCGCATCGATCCATATCGCCAGTTGACGTGCGCGTAGGTCTGGATCATTACTCTCGATCATCAGGCAGGAACAAATGATCATGGGAGGACCTGGCGCAGGACCCGCAGTAAATTGCCGCCGAGAATTTTGCTGATGGCCTATTCAGGATAATGTCTTTGCTTGAGCTCCGCCTCCGATTTTCTGCAGCGAGCAAGTTGGCACCGATGCCGATTGACATCGAACCGCTAGCTTTGCAGTGACACATTCCGCTCTTGATGTCGTTAGATACCGGCGGTCACTATTATATTCGCCCCCACACCCAGGACCGGCCATCTTTCGCGACATGAATGTTGGATCTATTCCAGTCGCTAACTCGCCTTCCGCATCTCGCGGGCAAGGATCTCGTTGACTAACGACTGATACCGCAGTCCTTTTTTTCTTGGCTGTCTTACGTAGCCAACCCAATACCTTCGCGTTCAATCGGATCGCGATCAGTTTTCTCGGCTCGTCGCCCCACGGTCGGTCTACCCACCCGACGCATAGAAGAACGTTGCTCGTCGGAAAGCTCGGGAATATCCGAGAAGTCAACTTTCTTCGGTTTCATACTTTTCGTTCTTTCCGGCTCGCACCGCGCACTGATGATCCGCGTGACTTCTTCATCGTCTCTGCTCCTGATCGTGTGCGCTATTAGTAATACGTTGCCTAAACTGCTTTTGGCCAGCCGCAGTTATAGACCGACTGATATGCCGTATCCGGTAACGGACTCGACCCCTTCTCTTCCTGCCCGCCTAGGCTGCGATGGCGCACCTACTTCTTGGCTGCTGTTCGGGTGGTCTCCAGACTCGCCTGGTCGCCATGGATGCCAACGATCGTCGCGACATCGAGATTGAGCTTGTCGAGCTCTTGGACAAATTCCTTGACCCGAGGGCCCGGCGGCACCTCGCCGTTTCGCGGGCTGATGTGGTCGGCTTCGATAAGCAATTTTTCCCTGGGCAGATATACCACGACCAGGTCTGTCGCGTGGGAGGTCGGAAGCGGATGAACCTCGACCCGACGCGCGCCATCGGTGAGAACTCTGTGGCCGCCGCCGAACGCTTCGATGACCACGGGTCGTTTGCTGCGCTCCAGACTGTCAGGATTGCGCGTGTGCGGCGCACGCGCGACTTTCTCATAGAATGCCCGGGCGTTGAAGGGTACGACTATCGCCGCGCCTTCCGCCATAAACGCGCGAATCCCGCCGGCGTGATCCAGATGGTGGTGGGTCGGGATCGCATAGCGGATCGGCTTTCCGGGGAATCGCTCCTTTATCGACTTGACCACCGGCGCCGTGCGGGCTTCGTACAGCGGACCCTCAACGGCGACCAGATGATCACCCATCTCGACTAAGATCGTCGCATGGGAACTACCTTGAATCTTGTGCACGCCGGGCGCGAGTTCCACCCACTGGACCGCGGGCGCGCGGCCCATGTCTTGATAACTGACGTTGCCCGCGATACGGCGCAGAATCCATTGGGATGCAATCGGCGTAGCGTCGGTTTTTTCATTCCGCACGGACTCGGGGATGGCAAAGACGTCGCCGCCGAGCGCCAGGTTGTGGCGAATCGATCTGATCTGCTCCTCCTGCAGCACTTTACCGTTCAGCTCATAGCGCAAACTAAACGGCAGCATCACGCGGTCGACTTTGCGCCAGTCGCCGTACCGTAGCGTGTAGCTGCTGTCGCCTTCGAGCGGATCGTCCTCGAGAATTTCGGTTTGTGCCGGCAGCCGCGTTTGCGCATCGATGTAGATGCGAAACTCATCGTCCTTTTCACTAAAGGACAACACCGTATGGCGTTTGCCGTCGAGCTGGACATCACCGCGGTTGCGCAAACTCTTGTTGTTCAAGGCAGCCAGGACGAGTCTTGCGGGATTGCGGTGCTCCTCGCGCAGGCGGGTTGCCAAACGGCCGGGATGCAGGCGGGTTTGCTTGGCGCCGTCTCCTCCTTGCTGCAGCATTCCAATCGAGCCGTCGATGGTTTCAACGAAGCGGCCGGCTTGCTTGCTGCCCAGGCTTTGCCATTCCCACACAAGCCGCAATCGGGGTCGGATGAGATCGCGTGTGAGGGTGTAGCGAAACGTGGTGATCTGCCGGGTCGGACCGAGCGGCTGCGCCGTCGAAGAAGAATCGAACTGTTTGCCTTCGCTTTCAATCACCTCGCTCTTTAGCGCGCTCAGCGCTGCTAACCCGCCCATGGCGTTGGCCGACTGCCGGAGCAGCGCGGCCGGCGACTGCGCATGGCCGGGCGCGTGCGCGATCGCCAGCACCACGAATATCGATAATAGAGCAAGACGAATGCTCCAGAACATAGCTACCTCCAGTAGGACGGTTGGTTTACTAGAATGTGCCGAGGTTCTTTTACCTGGACATCTGAGAAAATGCAAAATTTCTTTCAGTGGCGCGGAGTCGTTGCAGGTTTGCACGTTGGCTTGGTGCAAATGCTAAATTTCAAATGGGTGCCACCGAGGATTAGGCCGATGGCTGCTTCAGGATAATTTCTTTGCTTGAGCTGCGCCGCCAGATTTTCTCCAGCGCGCAAGTTGGCGCCGATGCCAGAGCGCCGGCAAACACAATCATCGCTCCAATCGCGTTTCTCAGCTACGTTCCAAATCAATCGAGCACCGCCTTGAGCCGCTGCGCCAGCTCTTTGGCTAAGTTGTGTGTCTGCCCCAGATGATACATTGTCGTTTTCCAATGGCTGACATCGAAAGGAAGTTTCTCGGTCGAGGTTGAACAGATATGGATGCATGGCTTGTTCAATGCATGAGCATAGCCGGCTTCATAGAGGACATTCGGCTTGGCCTGGGAAAGATGCCATTTGATATGATCTCAGGGCTGGGTGCGATTTTGTTCTCCTTATTACTGATCGATTCCCATAACCTCGAACCCGAGACTTCTGGCGGCGGTGGAGAGCTGAGAATCGTGGGTCAACAATAAATCCAAGCTTTCGACTTCGCGTATCGACAGCGCCGTGGCGAGATGCATAGCGTCCAAGGTTCCAACCACCGTCGGAAAGGTTTCACTTGCTCGCTGAAGAACCTGGTTCGTGATGGGGTGGATGGCGAAGGTTTCATGGGTAATTTGTATATCGCGCACCAGCTCCGCGACTTCGGTATCGGAGATTTCGTGAGTTAACCGGAGCCGGTCCACAGTTCTCAACGCCTCAACACGCCACAACGCACTACTATAGGCTTTGTTCCATTGGCCCCAAATCCCGACCGGGTTTGACTCGTGTAAGAGAACGCGCAAGACAACGGAAGTGTCGACATATACAATCATCGGCGCCGACGGTCGTCCACAAGTGATTTCACGCCGGAGACCGTTCGACGAAGCTTGACACCTTTTACTTTTCGTAAGTCTTTGACCGGACGAGTAGGTTCTATGATTTCAGCCGAAGGAGTGGTCACAGGGAGAATACGCGCGACCTGGTGCCGGTGAGAGGTCACAACGACTTCTTCGCCCGACTTGACCAAGTTAAGGTAGTAACTCAGCTTTTCTTTCAGGATGGCCACATTAACTATATTCATGACTAGATCATAACCATTTTTAGGTCATAAACTCAACACATCAGTGCTGTGTGGCTGTTCAAGATTCGGCCAATCATGCGCGAAGCTTACTGATTGCCCCGTGAATTGAAGGCGCAGCGAATGGGCGAGTCACTACGGCGATGTGCTGAGCGCAAGCGTCACCGTCAGGTCGGTACCTTTGGTTGTTCGGTCTCGTAAATCGAAATCGGTACTCCTATAATCGGGCATAAGCAAATCACTATGGCAATACCTAACGCAGGATCCGTTGTAAGTTGCCGCGCAGGATTTTGCCGATCGCCTCTTCAGGATAATCTCGCCGCTTGAGCTTCGCCCCCAGGTCTCCCTGGCAAACAAGTGCCGCCGTGCCCGCCGCACCATGAACACAATTGTCACTGCGTCATGTTTTCTTAATTACGTTCCAATCAATCGAGCACCGCCTTGAGCCGCTGCGCCAGCTCTTTGGCCAATTTGTGCGTCTGGCCCGGATGATACATCGTCGTCTTCCAGTGGCTGACATCGAAAGGGAGTTTTTCGGTCGAGGTTGAACAGATATGGATGCACGGCTTGTTCAATGCATGAGCATAGCCGGCTTCATAGAGGACGTTCGGCTTGGCCTCGGAAAGATCGACAATCACCGCTACCGATTGACGAATCAGCCGCTGAATTTCATCGACGACGCTGCCTTGAAATTCGCGCCGATCGACTCGTTCGCACACTGCTCTCACCTGCTCGGCGGCCTGGCGCATAGCGATAAAAAATACATCCTCATACTGAGGCGCAAACGGCATCGCCGCAAAAACGATCCGGCTGACCTTGGTTGCTTCGGTAGGGTGCGTGCGTGCCTTGCTGTTTTCGAACTCTGCCTTGAGCGCCGGCACCAGGCCGTCGACGGTTACTACGCCCTTGTCGGGCGAGCCTCGCTTCAACGAGGGAATCACGATGAAGGCGCCGTCAGATTTCGCCGCATCCTGGTAATGCTGTGCTTGCCGGCTTGCCTCGGCTTTAAGTCCTGGAAAGTCCCAGTTTTTAGCTTCAACAATAAACTGCCGGCCATCGGGAGCATAAACGATGAAATCCGGCGCCAATCCCGCGATCGCCTGCTGCGTGACAAATTTAATTCCGGCATCACGCAGCTTATCCGCAATCAGCTTTTCAACTTCGTCTTGTTGTCGTTCTGCCATGTGGATTATCTACTTATCGATCACTGATGAGTAGCTTGAGTCTGCCGGTTGCGCCGTCGATCTCCAGATGGACATTTTGCAAAAACTGCCTGCCAATGATCCCGATAACGTTGACGCCGTGCTCTCGGTTCTTCTCTGCCAAGGAAGGCACGCCTATGCATTCAATAATTGTTGTGAATTCACAGTCTTCTCCGATCGGATCCTGTGCCGGAAGCACAAGTTTTGCTTGATAGCAGCGAACTGTGCCGTAGCCGTGAATTCCATGAATTTCCTTTGTGCCGCGTATCGGCAGGCGCAAATGATCGGCGACATCATCATCGATCATCGCGCCGAACGCGCCAGTGTCTATCAATATCTCTCCACCTACCGAGCCGACCTCTTCTTCGTCTCGCGTACGCCTCCAGGCGCCGGGGATGAGCGGACCGGCGTAGAGCAAACGCTCTGGCGCCAGGTTGATAGAAATCGTATATTGCCGGCCTGACATCAGGTTTGATACTGGCTCATTCACTGGTTAACGAGACAAAAATTAAACGTGATTTGCTCCTGTGAGTATCACGGGCGAGAAATGAATTCATTGCCGCGAACTAAGAAACGAAACGGTTTATCTTTCCATTTGCCGGCATATTCGACCCCGATCCGGGGTCTCGCCAAAAACTTCGGTATCGGCTCGCCGCTATCTTCGATATGAATGATATCGCCGCAAAGGTCGGCAGCGTTCAATGATCGGTCGATAGCAAAGGCCTGGCAGAGCTTGCCCGGCCCGCTACATAAGTTGCGGCGCTTCTCGGTCCCTCGTCGAGTCTCCATCAATTCGATTCCATCGATAGGTTCCAAGGCGCGGATCAAAACTGCCGCGGGGTGATTGAACGCCTCGGTGACCAAATTGAGCATGTAGTGAACGCCGTAAACAAAATAAACATAGGCGTGCCCGGCCAATCCAAACATGACTTCGGTGCGCGGCGTTCGACCATGCGATGCATGGCAGGCGAGATCGTGCGGTCCAACGTAGGCTTCGGTTTCAACGATCCGGCCGACAGTCACTCCCTGCGGATGCTTGCGCACGAGATACTTGCCCAACAACTGTTTGGCGACATCCAATGTCGGTTGTTCATAAAATGAGCGCGGCAGCTTCTCCCCGGAACGGATAGTTCTTGTATCTTCCCGCTGCTCGCTCGCGCGACAAGTTTTAATGGTTTGTCCTGATCGCATCATCTTTTGCTTCATTCCATTCGGACGTTCTTGGTGAAATCGTACTGCTTTGAAAAGTCGCTTTCAAAAGTCCATGAAATTCGGTCTGGATCCCAACCGTTCGCGAAGCATTTTTTCAAGAATGACATCATGAGATTCCAAGCGTCTTTGGCCGGCTCTTTGCGGTAACGTCCAGGCATCGTGTCGTTTAACCAACCGTGCGGAGCGTCTCGGTAAATCCGGATATGATAATCCTTCTTCGCTTTCTCCAGAGCATTGCGAAATCTAGTCACATCCTCGACCGAAATGATGTGATCGGCCTCGCCGAAGATACCCAACATCGGGCAATTGACCTGCGCCAGCAGATCTTCCACCGCTGTCGGTCTCAGTTCATTGGAGAGCCATTCCTTACCGCCGATCGCGCCATAAAGAACCACCGCAGCGGCGATGTCACTGCGCTTTGCCGCAACAAGGAGCGGCTGGCGGCCGGTCTGGCATACGCCGATGATGCCGATGCGCGCTGCATCGACATTGGGCGAGCGCTTGAGGTATTCCACCGCCCCGTTCAAGTCCTCCAGAGCGCCATCGTCCGTAAGGTCGACTCTTTGCTCGCCGCGAAGAAGAGCCTTTCGGTCGCCGTCAAAGCGATGGAAGAGATCGGGGGCCAAGCCGACGAAACCGGCTTGAGCAAGTTTCACGGTTAAGTCTTTGGTGTGTTGATCGATGCCGTAGCGTTCATGGAGAATGATCACTCCAGGCCGTTTACCCTTGGCCTTCGGCAGCGCCCGTACAGCGCCGACACTCTTGCCGAAGCGGATCGTCATTGGTGAAATTCCCGTTGCTTGTTGCCGTGCCATGATACCTCCCAAGTGTTGAATTAATTGGAACTGAATAAATGCTGAAAGCTTAGCCTCGCAGCAGTGACAGCGTCAAGATGCGGCACGCTGCGCTTGCTCCGTCACTCGCAGCCGCTTATATTTTCGACAATGGATTTCAAGAATGGATCGACTTTGATAGCGGATCTGACAACAATCGGACGAAAAACCGGCCAGCCAAGGACCGTAGAATTACGCTTGGTTTATCACAACGGCAGCTATTACGCGTCCTCGAGCAAAGTAAAGGGCAAGCACTGGTGCCAGAACATGCTCAAGACCCCGGCGGTAGAACTAAACGTCAAGGGTAAAAAACTTTCCTGCACCGCCAGGCAAGTCACCGACGACAAACTGCGCCGCGAGATTCTTTCGCTGCGAGATTCGCCGCCACTCATGGAGCGAGTGGTTTTTGAGATAACTCCGAACTCCTGACGTCGTTCCAACAGTTCCAATGGTTCCACCGATCTAAGATGTTCCAACAGTTCCAGATGTTCCAATGGTTCCAATCGTTTTCGGAGTGAATCAAAGATCCGTACTCCTGGTATTTAACTGCTGGAACGTTTGGAACAGTTGGAACGGTTGGAACTACTCGCGGCGTTAGCCGCGAGTTAAAACGAAGACTCCACCAACAATGAGCCCCGCCGCCAGGCCGTCGCGTAATGTCACCACTTCAATGCCTCTTAAGGTAAAGCGCACCAGCGCGAACGTGACTAACGGAGAGATGCGCCACATCGGCGAAACCAGTACCGCCGGCGCGTGAATCAATGCGAAAAACGTGAACAATGATCCGAGAGCTTCAGTCAGGCTCGAAATGGTCACCAACCCCAGTGCCTTCAACGGCATGGGCTCCCATTTTGCTTTGACCGAAAAAAACCGACCGAGGGTGAGCATCACCAGCAATGCCGTGGCTTGGGTAATGAAAGCGCCGAGTATCGGCAGGCTCACCGCGTTGATGCCGATCTTCTTGAATATTGGGTTGATGCCGAAACAAATCGCCGCGAGAAGCGGAAACAAAAAATATTCGAGACGATTGGGGCCTCCCGTCGAGGTTTTCTCGGTGCGAGTAAGAGCGGCGATGCCGGCGACGATTAACAGGACTCCTGCCAGGATCAACCAGGACATCTCTTCGCCAAGGAAAATGACTGCAAGAAAGGTCGTCAGAATCGGTGAACTGTTCTTCACCGATGTTGCTTTCGACGCGCCGACTCGATCGATTCCCTTATAATAGAAAATCTTGCCGAAGCTGGCGCCGATGGCGCCGGCAAGAAAAAACGCCCAGAAAGCGCGGCTGGTAAAGTCCAGATAAGCGAGTTCGCCGTGATACGCCGCCAGCACTCCAAGAAGCAAGACCGATAGATATTGCTCGGTCAAGGTCGCCGTTCCTACACTGGTGTGCTTCAAGGCGCGCTTGAGCGCGAGCGGACCCATGCCCCAGAGGGTACCGGCCAACAAAGCATAGGCCATGCCGGTTTGCAGGTCCGTGGTCATCATCGAAGAGCCAAGGTTTTAACCCCTGCCAACATCCTAATCCTCCTCAAACTGCCCGCGCACAATTGTTGCCCACTAAACTGATGTTTAAGCAGGTGGCTGTGGGTTTGGAATTTAGCCAACGGTCGCAATCGTTCCTAATTTGGGTCGATGGCACCCTGCTTCTGGCGCTTATCATAAATCCTTTCATTAACGTTCTACTTAGGGACCTACGCACATCTAGGAACCGCTCTGGTTTCCCGAAGAACTTCACGTCGCCTCAAACCGCGCTCCTCTATATAGACTTCCATAAACCATCGAATGTTGTATTCCAGAGGCTGTCGATAGCTCCGCGATTCTGACTTAGAACATCGATAAAAGAATTTAGTGCCTTCGCCCCAGAGACCTTCATATTCGAAATCTATGCGGCACATTTCTCGTTCAGTTTCCTGATCAGTTGTCAGGTAACAATTTGACGTGTCGTATTCGAGGCAAGTACGAACACTGTAGACGAGAGGCGAGGATAAATACGAATTATGGTGAATGATCTTGGTCTGTGCTTCGGGGGGGCACGTTACTGACACTGACTCATCTCCGAAATCCAGATAACGGCATTTGGAATAGTCGGTTTTGATTTCGGAAATCATCGCGGCTTCTTTGCTGCGTAGAAACTCGCCCTCAGTACAAACTTCCGTACCAAGTACGTTAATGGCGGTCCGCTTGTCAGCGCTGTAGAGCACGTATTTATCGACTTCTGGATATATGGCTCCAGCATCCGGAGGCCGATAACCAGCAGCATCGATGACGTAGCCGGGGATCACTGCGCCAGAAGCCGAGTCGATATCCGACGGCGTGGAGCTTTTCCTGGATGATCCGGCTGGTGCGCTGGCGCTCTCGCGGGATGATCCGTCTCGTCTCGAAGTTGCTCCTTTTGTGCCTGCGATCCCGTCTTCTGGCACCGAAACCGCGCTTCCAGAGCCTATAGCGATATCGCCCGCTTGATCACCTAGGGCGGAGGCGTCCGACGCACTGAATGGGGCGGTGCCGCCGTCCACAGCTAGAGGCTCAGCAGACTGCGCTAAATTTTCGAGACTTTCTGGCGGTGCCCCCGTGTTACGGGAGGTAAGCGGCCGTCTGCTGACTGCAGGTTGATTCCTGTTGACCAGCTGTCGAGTTTGCACCGGGGAACTGCCCTCGCTTTTTGAGAGGCTTGGCGGCGGCGACATCAGCGCGACCTCTAGGTGCGAAACTCGGTTGTTCCTTGGAGGGACTGTGAAGGTTAGCCAGATTAAGAGAAATGCATGTGCTGAGACGGAGATGATCAGAGAGTATCGGAGGGCGTTCATTCCAGCCCGTTAGCGTATCTTGTTGCAAGTTTCCGCTCAACTGATGCAAATCGTGCTGGCCCTTTGAAATATTCCCTGCAATTGCAATCAGAGACTCTTCCGTACCTGCTCGGTGACATTCCATTTCGACGTTTTACTGACGATATTTTAAGGATGTCCCGTCGCAGCAAAACGCAAGAAACCGAAGGCGAATGATCAGCAAGCCTAGTTATTGAGTCTTCTCTTGCTTTTGCGGTGACGACTGCTTCTCCAGATTTTCGACACCTTTCTGCATTCCTTCATACATCTGTTTCTCTCGTTGCGATCCTTCCTGAAGCGCCTTCTTAATTTCTGCGTCGCGCGTTGCACTGTCCTTATCATCTTTGCCGCAAGCGGATAGTCCGATTCCAAGGGCGAGCACCATCCCGGTGATTAACGCCGTTCGCATATTGTTGGTCCTTCTTTCGTTGCTAGGATAGTCGAGTTACTTAGCAGAAAAATTCGCCGAGCCGCAACTCGATATTCTTCGCTTTCCTCACCGTATTGGTTCTGCTACACTCGACGGAACGTGATGCTTCGCTCGTTTTCCTTGCTGATGCTCTCGTCGCTCACGCTGGCTGCAACTTTCACTTCCGCACAAGCACCCGCGCCGGCAGCCAAACCGAAGGTGAGCTCCACCCTGGCGGTGCGCAAGCCCGGCGATTGGAAACTTCTCGACTCCGGCATTGAACACCGCAAAATGACCCTCGAGCGTTCTGACCCGAGCTATTCGTTTGATTTAAACCTTGTCCGCTTTGGCCGTCAGCGGGTTTTAGCGCGCATCATCAGCAGTGCCCAATTTCAGCTAAAGAGCGCCGATGCGAAAACGCTGGCCCAGCGAAGCGGGGCCGTGGCCACCATCAACGCCAACTACTTCGACGAGAAAGGCAAGCCTCTGGCCTTCCTGAAGACGGCGAACCAGGAGATCAATCGCAGCGTTTCTAAACACGCTCTCTATACCGGCGTCTTTGGCGTGCAGGATTCGACGCCGTTCATTGTCCATCGTGACGAGTTTCAACTCACCGATGCGCAGGAAGGGATTCAGAGCGGACCGCTGCTATTGAAGCAGGGGGCGGCCGTGCCAAGTATCCCGGGCGCGGGCCGATACAGCCGGCGCGCGGTAATCGGCATGGACAAGCAGCAGCGTCTTATCGTCGGCGTTACCGATACCGTTCTTGGCGGGTTGAGTTTTGCCGAACTGCAAGAACTGTTTTCCCGACCGGAATGGCAACTGGAGACGACGGAATTGTTGAATCTAGACGGCGGCGGATCAGCTCAGCTTTACATCAAGACCAGGAGCCATGAAGAGTTTATCAGCGGCACCTCAGAGGTACCGGTCGTGATCGGCTTCTTCAAAACCGGCAATTAGAACAGCGTGGAATATGCGATTCGGCTCCATTCCACAGCCCGCGTCGGTAGAATCCCGAGATAGATCGTTGCTACTGTCGCCAGCACGACCGCGACATAGAGAGAGGGAGACTCGGCGAGAGATTTTCCCTGCACCCCGCCCTCGCTCATGTACATCATCACGATAACCCGCAAATAATAGATCAGCGACAGCAAACTGTTGAGCACACCGATAATCGCAAGATCCGTGTAGCCGGCGGCGATGGCTGAACGAAAAATGTGAAACTTGCCGGTGAATCCCGCGAGCGGCGGAAAGCCCGCCAGCGAGAGCATGAAGAAGGTCATCGCCATTGCTAAGAACGGCCGCTTAAAACCTAAACCAGCAAAGTGTCCGTACTCTTCCTTGGGTCGGTCCCTTTCAGTCAATGCCGTGATCACGGCAAACGCGCCAAAAGTCACCGGCACATAAGTGGCGAGATAAAATAAAACGGATGTGCTACCCCACTCCTCACCGGCGACAATGCCGATCAGTATATAACCCGCGTGGGCGATGCTGGAATAAGCCAGCATGCGCTTGACGCTCGATTGCGAGATCGCCAATAGATTGCCGAGAGTCATCGTCGCAATGGCAAGCACGCGCACAGCATAAGCCCAGTCGCTGTCCAAGGGTGATAGCTGGTGCATCAGAATGCGCGCCCAGGCGGCAAACGCCGCCGCTTTCACGGCCACCGACATAAAGCCGGTTACCGGGGTGGGCGCTCCCTCGTAGACATCGGGTATCCAGAAATGAAACGGCACCGCGCCCACTTTGAACGCGAAACCGACCAGAAGCAGCAAACCGCCCACCGAAAGATATCGCGGCCACTGTTCTTGCGGCTCCAATAGATAGGCGGCAATTTCGGTCAGATTGGTCGTTCCGGTGGCGCCATAGATCAAGGCAATGCCATAAAGCAAAAAGCCGGTAGCGAAGGAGCCCATCAGAAAATACTTCATGGCTGCTTCGCTTGAACGAGCGCTGCTGCGCCAGATCCCGGTCAGCACGTACACCGCAACCGACATGGTTTCCAGGCCCAGAAAGAAAACGATCAGATCATTGGCCGCCGCCATGACGATCATACCGGCGGTAGCAAACAGAATCAGCGAGTAATATTCGCCTTCGTGAATGCCGGCCTCCCTGACGTATCGAACCGAGGAGAGAACCGTCAAAATCGCGGCGCCGACAAATAGTTGGGTAAAAAACAAGCTGAAGTTGTCCAAGAGAAATGTGTCTGCGAATGCTCCTTCGCGGCTGCCCCAGAGCAGCACGGCGTCTACCGCGCACAGCGCCAAGCCGAAAATACTGATCCAGGCTAGAAGCGGCTTTTCGTGCTCGGCGAAAAATAGGTCAAGCAGCATGACCACCAAAGCTGCCAGCAAGACTTGCGCTGCCGGCAAAAGCGGTACGAGATTAACGTCCATCGCTGCTTATCTCTCCGCTGGTTGCATGATTGGTAGCGACAGGCGCAGTTTGCGAGCCAAGGATTCTTTGCAAGGTAACATCGACAGAAGGCTTCATCCGGCTCAGAAAAGGTTGCGGATAAATTCCCATGATGATGATCAGCGCGATAACCGGAGCGAGAATGAGCAGCTCACGGCGATTCAGATCGCTAAGCTTCTGGTTTTCAGGATGGGTCATCGGTCCGAAAAACACCCGCCGAAACATCCAGAGCATATAGATGGCGCCGAGAATGACGCCGCTCGCCGCAGCGGCGGTCCATCCCGGTTTGACGCTAAAAGCTCCCAGTAGGATTAAAAATTCGCCGATGAAGCCGTTCAACCCGGGTAAGCCGATGGATGCGAATGTGACAATCAGAAATAACACGGAAAATACCGGCAGTTGGTGCCACAACCCGCCGAAGTCGGCGATCATGCGCGTATGACGCCGATCGTAGAGCATGCCGACCAAAAGAAACAACGCTCCGGTGGAGAGGCCGTGACTGACCATCTGATAGATCCCGCCCTGAATGCCTTGGATATTGAGAGCGAACAGCCCCAACATGACAAAACCCAGGTGGCTGACCGAAGAGTAAGCCACTAGTTTCTTCAAATCCGGTTGCATCATCGCCACGCCGGCGCCGTAGATGATGCCGATTACCGCCAGCGCGATGATCATCGGGGTCAGGATCAGCGCCGCGTCGGGGAATAACGGCATCGCAAAACGCAAAAACCCGTAGGTGCCCATCTTCAGCAGGACCCCCGCGAGGATCACCGACCCGGCCGTGGGCGCCTCGACGTGAGCATCGGGCAACCAGGTGTGAAACGGAAAGAGCGGCACTTTGATGGCGAAGGACAAACCAAAGGCCAGGAAGAGCCAGATTTGCTCGTTGACAGGCAAGCGCAAATTGTAGAGCTGCAACAAGTCGAAAGTCATGACCTGATTCACATGAGCATAACGGCTGGCCAGATAAATAATCGCCACCAGCATGGGCAAGCTGCCGGCCATGGTGTAAACGACAAACTTCAGCGCGGCGTAAATCCGCCGGGTGCCGCCCCATACGCCGATGAGAAAGTACATCGGCACCAGCATCACTTCCCAAAATACGTAAAAAAGAAAAAGATCGAGCGCTACGAATGCGCCGAGCATGCCGGTTTCCAAGACCAGCATGAAGAAAAGATACTCCTTGATTCTGTCCTGCACCGTCCAGGAGGCGACAATCGCCAAGGGCATGAGAAACGTCGTCAGCAAAACTAGAAACAGACTGATGCCGTCGATGCCGACGATATAGCCGATGCCGAAGGCCGGCATCCAGGGGATTCTTTCGACGAACTGCATTTCGCCCGCGCCGGGGTCGAAAGCCTGAAACAGGCGCAACGACCAGACAAAGGCGGCGATGCTCGCAAGCAGAGCTAGAGTTAACAGCGTTTGCCGCTGCTGCCGCGGAACCAGCAGTAGCACCAAGGCGCCCATCAGAGGCAGTAGGAGGAGTAGACTAATATCGCCCGGCAATCGAAACATAACTATTGCTGTCGTAGATAATAAAAAAGTAGGGCCAAAGTTCCAGCGAGAAAGCCGATTAGATAGTGCTGGATATTGCCGGTCTGAGATTCACGCCAGATAAGGCTAAAGCCTCTTATCAATTTCGCCACGCCGTTGACCAAGCCATCGATCACGCCAGGATCAAAAACTCGAGCCGCCCAATCCGAAGCGGCTGTAAACGGCCGCACAACCAGCCGATCATAAGCGTCATCGATGTGGTAACTGTCGAGCAGCAGCCGGTAGAGCCCTGTGCCATCCGCAGTAGCGGGCACGGCTGCTTCGGCGCGGCCGTACCTGGCGTACGCCAGATAGATGCCGAGCGCAACGACCGCTAGGGTTATCGCCGTAACCAGGAGTTCCGTGGTAACCGGGGCATGCTCCGCCGAATGGCTGCCGCCGAAAACCGGTTGCAGCCATTGATCCCAGACGCTGCCCCATAAATATTCCGGCGCGCCCAACCAGCCGCTGAAGATCGAGCCCACGGCGAGGATCACCAGAGGCACGGTCATGAGCGGCGGCGATTCATGAAGATGCGCTTTGGTATGATCGTCGGCTCTTAAACTGCCATGGAAAACCATGAACAGTTGCCGGAACATATAGAAAGCGGTCAAGCCGGCAGTGATGATGCCGATGGACCATAAACCGTACGATTCATCTTCGAATGCCTTCCAGAGAATCAGGTCCTTGGAAAAAAAACCGGCCGTAAACGGTATCCCCGCAATCGCCAGGGTCGCGATCAGATAGGTCCAGTAAGTTTGCGGCAAGGCGCTTTTCAAACCGCCCATCTTGCGCATGTCTTGTTCACCGTGCAGCGCATGAATCACACTGCCGGAACCTAAAAACAGACAGGCTTTGAAGAAGGCGTGGGTGAACAAATGGAAAATTGCCGCGCTAAATGCGCCTATGCCCACCGCCAAAAACATATAACCGAGTTGACTGACCGTGGAATAGGCGAGAACTTTTTTGATGTCATTTTGAGCGAGCGCCACGGTTGCGGCGAAGAAGGCGGTGGCTGCGCCAACCACCGCAATGATCGGCAGGGTATACGGCGCCATGATAAACAAGAAGTGCAGGCGAGCGACCATATAGACCCCGGCGGTTACCATGGTCGCCGCATGGATCAGCGCGCTAACCGGAGTCGGGCCGGCCATGGCATCGGGTAACCAAACAAATAGTGGGATCTGCGCCGATTTGCCGGCTGCTCCGACGGACAGAAGCAGAGTGATCAGAGTGATCTTCGCCGGCGTAATCATCTGAACATGCTTTTGCAGCTCGGTAAAATCGAGAGTCCAAATCCCCTGCCTGCCTAATTCCGTGACCAGGAGAAAAATGCCCAATATGAAACCGAAATCGCCGATGCGATTAACGATGAACGCTTTATTGCCGGCTATAACGTTTTTCGGATCTTGGTACCAAAAACCGATCAGCAGATAGGAGCACAGACCCACGCCTTCCCAACCGACAAACAGCAGAAGCAGATTGTCAGCCATCACCAACAGCAACATGAAAAAAATGAACAGGTTTAAATAAATGAAAAAGCGCGCCACGCCGTCGTCATGGGCCATGTAACCCAGGGAATAGATATGAATAAGGAAACCGACGCCGGTGACGATTAGAAGCATTACTGCGGACAGGGCGTCGACTTGAAAGGCGATATTGACCTGGAAGGAACCTGATTCGATCCAGGTGTACCAAAGATCGCGGAAAATACCTGTGGCTGGGAGCCGCCAAAAGACATAAAGCGCCAGGCCGAAAGAAACGCCGACCGCAGCTGTAGCGATACCGCCGGCTGTCTTGCTGCCCAGCCTTCGCCCGAAAAAGACATTGAGCAGGCCGGCGCTCAGCGGGATCAACGGAATCCAGCGCAGCACATCCAAAGCGGCAACAGTGGCGGTCGAGGCTACCATTTAAGAAGCTGCATCTCCTGGGGGTCGAGCGATTGGCGATGGCGAAACACCGAAATAATGATGGCCAGTCCCACTACTGCTTCGGCGGCAGCCACGGCCATGACAAAAAAAACAATCACCTGTCCGTCCATGGAACCCAGCGAGTTGGAAAAAGCGACAAACGTGAGATTTACCGCGTTGAGCATAAGCTCGATCGACATCAACACAACAATCAGGTTGCGGCGGATGAGAACGCCGACAACGCCGATGGCGAATATGATCGCGCTCAGAACCAGATAGTAATCCAGCGGCACCATGGACGCTTACGGCTCCTTATTCGCCAGAACCACGGCGCCAATGATTGCCACCAGCAGCAAGACCGAGGCGATTTCAAACGGAAGAACAAAGTCGGTAAAGAGGCTCCTGGCCAGTTCTTCCGGGCTGCCAAAAAGCTCGGTGGTGACCATTGGATCCTGGGCGGGCTCGAGATTGAACAGCATCGGAGCCAATGCCGCGACCAGAAGCAAGCCTGAAACGCTGCCGGCAACCCACCAAAGATTGCGGCGCTGTTCCAGCCCGACAGGATTCAAAAGCATTATTACGAAGAGAAAGAGCACCATGATGGCGCCGGCATAGACCAGGATCTGCAACACGCCCACCATCGGCGCGTGCAGGCTCAGGAACAAAACAGCAATCAGGAACAACGCTGCCACCAGCGCCACCGCGCTATGAACCACGTTGCGCTGAAATACCACCAACACCGATGATACGATCAGCAAACCCGCAACGATGAAAAAAATGATATGTGAACCACTCATAGCCTTACGGGATGCGTTGCATGAATAGAATCACAAATGCGGTGATCATCACGTTCACCAGCGCCGCCGGCAAGAGCATCTTCCAGCCCAACCGCATCACCTGGTCGTAACGAAATCTAGGAACGCTCCAACGCAGCAGAATCTGCAGCCAGCAGAAAAGGATCACTTTGAATGTAAACGCGCCGACCTGCAGCAGGACAACCGCCAAATGGGGCAGAAGTAGGGTACCGCCCCAGGGAAAATGAAAACCATCGCGCATCAGGTAGGGCACCTGCCAGCCGCCGAAGAAGAGCGTCGTTACCAATGCGGCAACGGTGACGATCTCCGCAAATTCAGCGGCAAAGAACATCAGGAACTTGCCGCCGGAATATTCAACGTGAGAGCCGGCCACTAATTCGGACTCCGCTTCGGGTAAATCGAACGGTATCCGCCTGGTTTCAGCAATAGCGGCGGTAAAGAACAGTAAGAACGCCAGCGGCTGCAGGAAGATCCCCCAGGCCGGCAGCCAACCCACAGCGACTTTTAGAAACCCCCACGAATCCGGCAGCAAATCTCTGATCAGAGTGCCTTGGCCGCGTGCGATCTCCTGAAGGTCCAGGGTCCCGTAAACCATAAGAATACCGATCACCGAAAGACCCAGCGCCACTTCGTAGGAAATCATTTGCGCCGAACCGCGCACGCCGCCCAAGAGAGAAAATTTGTTGTTCGATGCCCAGGCGCCGATCACGAGGCCGTAAACGCCCAAAGAGGTCATGGCGAAAATATAAAGGATGCCGACGTTGAGATTGGCAACCTGAAGATTGATCACGCGCTCGCCAATCTGAAGAACGTCGCCGAAGGGAATGACCGCAAAAGTTACTAGAGCAGGAAATAAAGCTAGGCAAGGCGCAAGGGTATGCAGGAACCTGTCGCCAGCCGGCGGAATAAAGTCTTCTTTGGTTAGAAATTTTAGTGGATCGGCAACAAGCGTATTGATAAGCCCCATTCCGGCAAAGCCGAATATCGACGCCCGATTAGCGCCGATGCGATCTTGGATAAGCGCGCTGCCCTTGCGCTCGACCCAACCGAGCACTCCGGCCAGATTGAGCACCATGAAAAGCACCAGGAAGGCTTTGATCGCGACGATGCCGATATCAACGATCATGACGGGTCCGCACCACCACTCCCCAACTGAATCCCCTGATCGCCGATGACATCGTAATTGAGTCCTCGATAGGAGGGAATTTCCTGTGACAAGGCCTGAAAGATCTCTTCTGCTGTCGAGTAAGATGCTCTCTCACCGGCCGACTCCAGCAAGCGGATGAAGATTTCGCAATCTTGCAGCGCGCCTTCCGGCGCGACCAGCGCGGCGTTAAGCTTTTGCACGCGCCCTTTCCGATTGGTGTAAGTTCCTTCTTTTTCACCGAAGTGGGTTGAAGGCAAAACCACATGGGCGGCCTTGGCGGTTTCCGTAAGGCGGATATCCTGCACCACCAGAAAAGATAATTTGCCCAAGGCGGCGCGCAGCTCCGATTGATTGTCGTTTGCGGCCGTTAGATCTTCGCCGACTACGTAGGCGCCGCCATAATTTCCCGCGACCAGCTTCTGCATCAAAGGTTCGAAGCCGCCATTGGAGCTGACGCCCATCTCGGCGGCGCCGCGGAAATTAGGCGAACGATCCGGGCTCATAAGGATCTTTTCCACTTCGGTCAGCTCGCGCTCTTGATAGAACACTTCCAGATCCGGCAGCGGGTGAAAGCTTCTTCATCAGCTTGGCGAATAAAAAGGCTTCTTCATTGGTGTTTCTGCCGGAGAGTATTCCCGCCAGCGAACCCGCCGAGCGCAGGCCGCTGACCACCGCGCGCAGGGCTATCTCCCAGGTAGTCGGAACAAGCCCGCCCTCCTGGCGAATCATGGGTGTAGTCAAACGCTCACCGCCGGTCAAATCGTAGAAACAGTATCGGCCCTCATCGCACAGCCAGTGGCTGTTCACCGCTTCATTAACCCGTGGCTTAAAACGAGCGATGCGGTTCTGATAGGCTTCAACGCTGATATTGCAACCGGTGCTGCAACCGGGACAAATGGACGGTGTTTTTTCCAGATACCAGACCCGGACCTTGAAACGGAAATCGCGATCGGTCAGCGCGCCGACGGGACAGATATCGACGACATTGGCCGACAGTGGGTTGTCGAGAACCGCGCCGGGAAATAGCGCGATCGTCGAATGATCGCTGCGATTATCGACGGTCAGTTCACCCGGTATGAGTGATTTCCTCAAGAAAGCGCACGCAGCGCGTGCACTTGATGCAGCGCTCGCCGTCGAAAACGACGTTGGGACCGAAAATCTCGCGCTTGCGGTCATGCTCTTTTCGCTCCTGAAACGGCTGTCCTGCAGGTCATGCTTCATGTAATAGTCCTGCAGCCAGCACTCACCCGCCTGATCGCAAATCGGGCAATCGACCGGATGATTGATCAGAAGAAATTCCATCACCGCCTTGCGCACCGATAACACCTTGGGACTCTGGGTCAACACCGTCATGCCCTCGGCCACCTGGGTGTTGCAGGCGATCTGCAGCTTGGGCATCTTCTCGATTTCGATCAAGCACATGCGGCAATTGCCGGCGATCGAAAGCTTGGGATGATAGCAGTAATGCGGAATCGCGATCCCCACCTCGGCCGCCGCCTGAATGACGGTCTTGCCTTTGACGGTGCTGACCTCTTGGCCGTCGATAATAAGTTTTACTGGATCCATAAAAGATAAACTTCGCCTTAAGCTTGGTGGAGCATTGGAGCTGACACTAACACTTCCAATGCTTCCTTGAACGTTTCTTACGGTGCAGCCTCTGTCGACAATGTGCTGCTCAAATTCATCCCGATATTTTTTTATAAAGGCTGCGGCCGGCATGGCGGCGGCATCGCCAAACGGACAGATCGTATTACCCATAATGTTGCCGCTGACGTTGAGAATGAGATCCATATCGCTCTTTGTCGCCATCTCCCTGCTCGATGCGATGGAAAATTTTCTCCATCCAGTGGCAACCCTCGCGGCAGGGACTGCATTGCCCGCACGATTCATGCGCGAAAAAACGCGCAATGTTCCACGCCGCGCGGACCATGCAAGTGGAGTCGTCCATGACGATGACGCCGCCGGAGCCGAGCAAACTGCCTGCCGCCTGAACCGACTCATAGTCGAGATTCACGTTTTCGATTTCTTCCGGCCGCAAAACCGGCATCGAACCGCCGCCGGGAATCACCCCCTTGAGTTTTCTACCGTTGGGCACGCCGCCGCAATCCTCTTCGAGAAACTTCTTGAACGGATATCCCATCTCGACTTCGTAAACGCCCGGCTTGCTGATGTGCCCGCTGACGCTAAAGAGTTTCGTGCCTTTGCTCTTCTCTGTGCCCATCGCCGCATAAGCCGCCGCACCCCGATCGATGATCCACGGCAGCGCCGCCAGGGTCTCGACGTTATTGACCACGGTCGGACAGCCAAACAGGCCATGGGTTGCCGGGAACGGCGGTTTAACCTTGGGCCAGCCGCGCCCGCCTTCGAGCGACGAAAGCATAGCGGTTTCTTCGCCACAGATATAAGCGCCTGCGCCACGATGAACAATCAAATCCACGTCATAGCCCGAGCCGAAAATATTCTTGCCGATGAAGCCAGCGCGCTTGACCTCTTCTGCCGCCTGTTCCAGCACCCGAGTGCCAAATGCCATTTCGCCGCGGATGTAAATAAAGGCGGTATGCGATTGAATTCCGAACGCTGCGATCAGCGTCCCCTCGATGATCGCGTGTGGATCTTTCTCGATCAGCAATCGATCCTTGAATGTGCCGGGTTCGCTTTCGTCGGCGTTACAAACCAGATACTTGGGCTTGGGATTGTCTTTGGGGACGAAACTCCACTTCATACCGGTGGGAAATCCGGCACCGCCCCGGCCTCTGAGTCCTGACGCCTTCACTTCATCGATCAACTGCTCCGGCTTCATGCTGCGGACGACCTTTTCCCAGGCGCGATAACCGCCGCGCGCTTGGTAAGCCGCCAGGGTGTGCGAATCGGCGGCATCGATGTTACGAAGCAAAATTTTTTCCATAGCTCTCAGGAATGAAATTATTTCAAAGAATCGAGGATCTCGGCCACCTTTTCTTCATTCAAGTTTTCGTAATAATCATCGTTGATTTGCATCATCGGCGCGGTTCCGCACGAGGCCAGGCATTCCACTTCCGATAACGTGAATCGCCCGTCAGCAGTCGTCTGCCCGAGTTCGATAGCCAAGTTTTCGTCTTGATGAAGCTCAGTGATTTTCTCCGCGCCGCCTAATGCGCACGACAACGTGCGGCACACCTGAATATGGTGCCGGCCGATGGGCTTCATGTTGTACATGGTATAGAAGCTCACCACGCCGTGCACCCGGGCAGGCGATTGGCCCATCAGCCTGGCAACGTAGTCAATCGCCTCGGCACCCAGGTAACCGAACTCTTGCTGAGCAAGATACAAGACTGGCAAGCATCGCCGCCTCTTTCTTTGGGTAGCGGCTCACCGTCTCTTCAAATTTTTCGAGCGTTTCCGGAGAAAATTCCACTGCCATTCGATTATTCTTCTCTATTAAAACAACTCCTAACGCGCTGTCTGAAAAAGTCTGCTAGCAGGCTGCTCAAAAAGATCTCAGAGGCGAGGCGCGCGAACTTCGATGAGCTGAGGCGTACGCTTCAGACGTTGAAGCGAGGCGAACGAGCGCAACGAAGCATATGAGTCTTTTTCAGCAGCTGCTACCGGTCGCATTCTCCACCGATCATATTGACCATTTTCCGCGAAAGATCGCGATGACACGATTCTACTTTGACTCTACCGGTCACATTCCCCACCGATCATATTGACCATGCCGAAAGTCGGCACGATGTCGGCTATCATGTATCCCTTGATCATCTCATGAAAAGCGCCCATGGCGAGAAACAGGGCGGGCGCACTCGCACGCGATACGGCCGTCCCGGCGCCGTCGCTGACCAGATAAAAGCCCAATTCACCGTTGCCGCCTTCCACCGCAAAGTAAGTTTCTCCGGGCGGCACCTTGATTCCTTCCATGATGATCTTAAAATGGTGCATCAAACCTTCGATGCTGTTGTAGACCTTCTCTTTCTCCGGCAGCACGAAGCGCGGATCTTCAATCCACACGGGGCCGACGGGCAGACTTTTCAGCGCCTGCTCGACGATCTTCATGCTCTGTTCGATTTCTTGAATGCGGCAGACGAAGCGATCGTAGTTGTCGCCTTTGGTCCCCAGCGGCACGATAAAATCGAGCTGATCGTAAACCAGATACGGGATTGGTTTTGCGGACATCATAGTTGACGCCGCTGGCGCGCAAGATCGGACCGGTCAGGCTATAGCTGATGGCGGTCTCCCGCGAAATCACACCTATATTGGACATCCGATCGATAAAGATACGGTTGCGCGACAGGAGTCCGTCGCAATCCTCCAACAGCCTGCGAATGATCTTAAAGGTGCGCTCGACCCTTCCTCGGCAAAATCCAGCCGGCAGGTCGTGCTTGACCCCGCCAACGCGGACGTAAGTGACTGTTAAGCGGGCCCCGGTGAGGGCCTCAACTATTCGCGTTATCATTTCGCGGGCTTCGATCATGTAGAAGCCGACGGTGATCGCGCCGAGCTCGGAGCAACACATGCCACAGCAGGTAAGATGATCGAAGATACGCGACAGCTCGCTGACGATTACGCGAATATACTGACACCGCGGCGGCGTCTCGACGCCGATCAGCTTTTCTACCGCCAGGGCATAACCGACATTGTTGATTAACGGCGACGCATAGTTCAGCCGGTCCGTATAAGGAATCACCTGAGTCCAGGTCACGTTCTCGCAGCTTTTGGCAAACCCGCGATGGAGATAACCGACTTCGACATCGCAGTCGAGGACCTTCTCACCTTCCAGCTTGAGATTGAATTTGATCGTGCCATGGGTTGCCGGATGGGATGGACCCATCTGCAGTTCCATGACTTCCGTCGGCAGATTTTCGCTGTCGTGCGTTTCCGGCACTGACATATTAATCTTTGCTCCCGAGAGTTTTCTTCAACCGCAAAAGCTTGTTGTGTGAACGTTCGTCGACGAAAGTTCCCTCGACCTTCCGCTCCGGAACCCGATGCTGTTGTTGATTGATCGGGTAGTCCTTGCGCAATGGATGACCCTTGAATTCATCAAACAGCAATATCCGCCGCAGATCCGGATGATCGATAAACTTAATGCCAAACAAGTCCCAAATTTCGCGCTCCAGAAAATTGGCGCCGCGCCAAAGCGGCGTCAGCGATTCTATCGCGGCATTCTCCTCGGACACAGGCACCCGCACCCGCAATCGTTTGCCGCTTTGCAAACAGAGCAATTGGTAAACCAGTTCGAAGCGTGGTTCTTTCTTTTTCCAGTAGTCAACGGCAGTGATGTCAGAAAGAAAGTCAAAGCGGAGCCTGGGATCTTCTTTCAGTATACGAAAACTCTCTCTCAAATCCACCGGGTCAAGAACGATGATGTCGTCGCCGCGGAACTGGCTAATCTCTAGAACCTTGGCGCCGAGCTTGTCCTGGATGTCCTGGAGGCTTGGGCTGGTCTCAGGCATCGGCGATCAGTCCCATTCCAGCGCGCCCTTTTTCCAAACGTACACATAACCGATAGTAAGAATGGTGAGGAAAATTCCCATTTGAACTAATCCAAATAGTCCCAGCTGTCGAAAATAGATCGCCCACGGATAAAGAAACACAACTTCCAGATCGAAGATCAAAAACAGCATAGCGACTAAGTAAAACCGCACCGAGAAACGAATACGCGCATCGCCTTTGGGCGGATTGCCCGACTCAAACGGCTCCATCTTTGCTGGATTGCTGGATTTTGGGCCGATCTTTTGGGCGATAAAGAGCAGAGCCAGAACCACGAATCCCGCCAGCGCAAATAGAACGACCAGAGGAAAATAAGAATGATCCATGAATGATAGCTACCTAAAAAAATCCATACCTAACCGTCTCCAGAGGTATGGATTCAGTAGAACAAAATGCTAGAGGTACTTAAAAATTTCTATTGGAAAGTTGCGGGGTTGTCAAGATAAGCAGGCATAGACTACGTTCTGATCGGTTGATCGGCTAGCCTGACATTCTCAATTCAGCGAAGCGTCGCTTCATGTGATCCAATCGAGCGAGATAGCGGGCCAGATTGTGACTTCCACAGCGCTCGCCGGGCGCTAATTTGAAGCCCCGCCGCGCGAAGACCTCCCCCCGCTTCGATCCGCACAGGTGAATCACGGCAGCCAACCTTTGCTGTTGCGCCGGTGTGCTTCTAACATTGGGCCGAGCGGCCAACGTGCTGGCCACAGTCCGGTGGAGATATGCGGCGGTTAGTTGAATTGAATGGCTCGGCACGGTCCGGCTATAGAAGCTGTTGAACCAGCAGGAACGGACGTCATGCCACGGTCCATCGGTAACGACTTGATGATCCCGGATACAGTATTTTCGCGCTTCGGCGAACGTGCCATCGGTGATTTGAAACATGCCGACCGCGCTGGAAGCCGGACGATAAATTTCGAAAGGGTTCCAAGACCAGCGCCAGCGCCAATAGGTGCTAGCGATCGGATTGCCGCTGCCTTCCACTTGAGCCAGCGCGGCAAGAAACTCAGGAGAGATGATCCTGGTAGAATGCTTCTCGAACAGCGATCCATAACTCCGCCACGTCGACTCCGGCGACTTAGCTAATGAGTCACTGACCGGCGCCAGGATCTCCCCCGGCTTGCGAACCACCTGATAGATCCAGTTAAGCGCGAACCAAGCTCCGATGGCGACAATACACCAGCGGAGCATAGCGCCCTTCCCCGGCTTGGCAATCCTCCGGGACTGTCGCCTAAGACAGCGAAGAGAGCCGTTATAAACGAGCGCCGGCACAATTAAGGAGACCTCTTGGCTTTTCGACCGGTACCATCCTGTCGATTATACTTCGGCTCTCGGTTTGGAACCACTACGGGAGGCCTTAAGGAGTTTGATGGTTCAGTTTGCGAATGTTGGATCGGTTGAACTGTTGAACGGCATTTCCGGAGTGTCGGCACGATGGAACCCTGATCGTGAATGCAACGACTTCGATATCAACTCTATATCAGGTGACGCTTATCGTTTATTTTTTGTCGCGGCCCGCGCTGGCCTTCTCACTGAGCTCCTCAACCTCAGCAATCGACATCGGCGGCTGGAACAGAGTCGTCGAGGCGTGCTCGTTGAACCATTTCAACGCGAGCTCGTCAGCCTCGCGCGTCTGACTCTCCACCTGCGCCGCCGCTAGATCATCCGATAAGGGCGAGAGGTGGTCCTTGCAAGCGTGCGCGATCTCACGAAGAACCACGAAGATGAAGTAACGATAGCCAGGGTGAAACTCCTCGTCTCCGGATTTCACCGGTAGGATGCGCTCCGACAGCACGATGACATCACGGTCCCTGCAGAAGCTCTTCGTCAAGCGAATCCCATCCACATTCCCGGTCGAGACCAAAGCCAACCGGCCATCAAACGCGCTGAGCACGTCAGCCGGCAGGTAGTTCTCCAGAGCCGAACGCACGGCGGCATTCGCATAATCATCGCCGCACTCTATCAGTATATCGTCAGCCATAGCTCCGGCTTGTAATCGAACTCATGGGATCGGTCAAGCGGGGAAGATGCACAGAGATGTTTTGGTCTGTGATCGAGGAGATAAGCTGACTCGCAGGCTTGCTTTGCCTTGCGCCGGCTTTCAGCGTAGCTGGAAGATCTCGTTCCAGAGTTTTTGATACTTGGGAAACTCCTTGGTGTCGTCGGCAGTAAGCATATAAGTTTTGGCCGGGATAATTTTCTCCATAGGCTCTACCTTCGGATGAGCCGGGGTTTCGCCCGCCTGCGCGAATGCCCTTTGCCCCTCTTCGCTGATGAGCCAACGTGCCCAGAGTAGCCCGGCATTGGGATGGGGCGCTCCCCTGACAATGGTCACGGTGCCGCCGATGCGGCCGACGCCTTCATCCAACATGATCTGCAACGGAGCGCCTTTTTTCGCCATCGGTGGGATATGATGCGCGTAACAGGTCATGCAAACGTCTGCCTGTCCCGCCGCTAAAAGCTCTGCAAGCTGCGAGTGGCCTTTGAAGAATTCAGGTTTATTGGCGGCAATCTTTTTGAATAAGGCGACAGCCTTTTCGTCGCTGCCGTATTTGTATTTCGCTAGACCCAGCAATAGCTGAAAGTCCCTCGGTTCGGCGATGAGTCGCTTAGCCCATTTCGGATCCGCGAAATCTTCAAAGGTCTTCGGCTCGTCTTCTTTCTTTAAGCGGCTCGAATTCCAGGCGGCGATAAAAAACTCCGTGTCGGTGGCCACCCAATAGCTGCCTTTCAAGACCGCAGGATACGATGCGCCCTCGGGCAAGGCGATATCGAGCAGCATATCTTGCTCCCGTAGCTGGGTAATGTAGTTTTGTGTGCCGCTGATGACATCAGCGATGATCCTGCCTCCCCGAGCCTCGGCCACGGCACGCGTCACAAGTTGATCGGCGGTAGCATTTACATGATTGACCTTAATGCCGGGAAAACGTTTTTCGAAAGCCGGAAATACCACCTCCTCTGTTTTTGCCGACGTAGCCATATAGACCACCACGTGGCCTTCTTTTTTTGCCTTCTCGTATAATTGGTCGAGGGATTCGACTTTAGCGCTTGCGGACGGAGCGCTACCGGCCAAGGCGATCGGGAGAGCAAAGATGAATACGGCGATACAGCCAATTAACCCGAGTACGGCGCGATTTAGTCGAGAGCGATGTCGCATCACGAATCTCCTCTCTATGTTCTTGCCCGCGGGCCAGCCGTAGGTTTTATATTTGGCGCTCTAGTACAACAGCCTATCCGATGGGTCAAGCGGAATCGTGCTTCACTGCAGCTACGGCAAACCATACTCTATCTCAGTGATTTAGCTTTCTGATCGCTCGAACCAAGAACAAGCTCCAGCTCCATGTGCTTCCCTACTTGCCGAGTTTCAAAACTTTGGCTATAAGGCCGTCGTATCGAATTGCCGCCTCTAAGATCGGAGAATATTCAAATGGCGCAGCAGCCCTTCACGTGGCCGAACAAAGCCCGGCTCGCCTTTGTGCTCGGCATCGCATTTGAAGCCTGGGACCGAAGTAAGCCGACTACAGGTCGAGGATTGCAACGGGGCTCGATCCCCGCCAACGCGGTCTGCAGGCGCGATTACTCCACGGAAACGTTTCGCGAGTTCGGCGCCAAAGTGGGTTTGCGGCGGCTGCTCGATATCTGCGATCGCTACGATCTCAAAGTCAGCATGCCGATCAACGGATTGACTTGCGAGTATTACCCGGAGCTGGTCAAGGAGGCGCACCAGCGCGGCCATGAGATGATTGCCCACGGCTGGGATCAGGGCGAGTACCTCTACATGCTGACCCGCGAACAGGAGCAAGACAACATTGTCAAAACCGTGGAGGCGATTACCAGGTTGACGGGGGAACGACCATCGGGTTGGTCATCTCCTGGCGTTCGTTCAACCGACAACACGCTCGAGCTCAATGTCGAGGCGGGTCTCCTATACAATTGCGATTATCACGATGACGAGATGCCTTATCCCAGGCGGATCGGCGATAAATCGCTGGTGATGATCCCGCACCAGTACACCATCAACGATCACCGCATGGAGGAAGAAGGGACGCGACACGAATTCTTTGATAAGTTCAAAGACGAATTCGATTACCGCTACGAAATCGGCGCGGACAATCCGACGATGATGAACGTCATCTCTCACGCTTATTTGAGCTCGCGCATTCCCGTCATCGATACTTTCGAACAGATCATCGCTTACGCCAAAAGGCATAAAGATGTCTGGTTTGCCCGGCGCGGCGATATCGCCGCATGGGCGAGAGAGTATTTTGAGAAGAACGAAGCTCTCTAGCAGTTTCCGATGGTAAAACGACTCAGCGGCCAAGCGGATCCTCGTGCTCATGTCCGTGAAAACGTGATGGAGAATTCCGAGTAATACGAACACGGCCTCTGGATTCGCCTTACACCTGCTCTTGGACACCGAACCGTTTGCCGACGGTCTGTCCTAACAAAACGAGAACGATCAATAAGCCAAAGATCAGCACACCGAACGCGCTGAGCTGTGGAAACGAACCGTTTTCCCAGAGATCGTAGATGACGACTGCCGCTGTTCGGTTGGTCGATCGCGCCAGCATCAGCGCGATCGTGAGCTCGCGGTAGGCGTGCACCATCACCCAAAACCAGCCGGCCATCAATCCCGGGCGAAGCAGCGGCAGATAAATCCGCCGAAAATTGCTCCACCAGGTTCCTCCGGCTACTGCCGCGGCCTCTTCCAGCTCGCTATGAATCTGCAGCATCGATGTCGACACGAAGCGCAGCGCCACCGCCATATACCGGGTGACATAGGCGAGACAGATGATGGTGAGCGTGCCAAGGACGGGCAATGGAACCAGCAAGTAAAACCACAAAAAAGCCGTGCCCAGTACCACGCTCGGAATGGCAACCGGTGCAAAACCGAAAAAGTCGATCAGCTTTCGGCCGCGTAGGCGCGTCTTGTGGACAAAATAACTCATGATCGAAACCAGAAGCATGACCGCCGTCGCCGAGGCCAGTCCCACCAGAGTGCTGTTCCACATCGGGTCCAACGAATAGACGGGATCGCGAAGGATCTCGTGATAGTTGTTAAGACTCAAATTCTGCAACACCGCGAGGGAAGGCGGCTGATAGCGCCGCAACAGCGAGGCGTAGAGCATCACCAGAAACGGCAGCCCGGTGATCAGAAAAACCAGTAACAGGCTCAGCGCGCAGGTAACATAGCGCCAGCGCCCCAAATCGATGCGACGCGGCCGGAAGTCTTTGCCGGTCACCGTCTGGTAGCGCTCGCCATGGCGCACAAGACGAAAGTAAATAGCCAGGAAAACCGCGCACAAAAACAGGATCGCGATGGAATAAGCGCCGGAGAGCCCCCAATCCGTCGGCGTTCTGGAAGTGTTGAAATAAATTTCAGTAGTATAGACTCTGACCTGGGCGCGCCCGCCGAGTAACAGCGGCACTTCGAAAGTCTCGATGGTATAGATCATCAGCAGCATGACCGCTGCGCCCACCGCCGGCAGCATCAATGGCAGAGAGATTCTTCTGAGCGTCGACCAATGACCCGCGCCGGCCGCGCCTGACGCCTCTTCGAGACGCGGGTCCATGGATTGGAGTGCGGCGGAGAGAAGCAGATAGGCAAGCGGGGTCATCTCCAGCGAATGGACCCAAACCATTCCCCAGAAAGAGTATACGTTCAGTATCCCTTTAGTGCCGGTGATTCCCGCTAAGGCGTGATTCAGAACGCCGATACTTGGGCTCGCCAAGAGGATCCAGGATACGGTGATCAAGATGCCGGGAATAATAATTCGCCCGAGGGTGATGACACCGATCAGCCGGGCCAAAGGAGTATTGGTCCGATGCACTACCCAAGCGAGAAAAGTTCCGAAGGCGAATGAAGCACCAGTGGAAGCGAGAGCGAAGTAGAGGGTGTTCCAGGTCGCCTGCCAAAAATCTCCTGAACCGAACGCGCGAGCATAATTGGCCAGCGAGAAACTCAGCTCAAAGAATCCCGTCTCCCCAGGACGTTCGACCTTGAGACTGGTCCAAACCACCATCAGCAACGGAATGACGACCTGATAAATCAGGATGCCAACAATGAGTGCCAACGCCAGCTTGCCGCTGTCTAACGAAAGCCGCCGCACCATCACTGACGAGCCGGTCCCATATCAACCGATAGTCGATGGCAGGTTTATTTTTTCTTTCCGATGTGCTGGTTCCAATAGCCGTGCAAGCGATCGACGATGTCGTCGCTGACATAGCCGAAAGTGACGACATTGATATTGTCCGGCAGATAGGGATGCTTGCCGATTAGCGGGCCGCGAAACTCAGCGGCGATATATTTTTGGCTTTCTTCGGAAAGCGTCCAATCGCTGAACAGCGCCGCCGCATGCGGGCTCTGAGTATTCTTGTTGATGATCATCACGCCGGCGTAGGCCAGAATCGGCGCGGAATAAACGATCGCGTAAGGGGTCTTGGGATCCTTTTTCTTTTCCTCCGCGCCGACGTAAAGGAAGTTGTCGCCCTGGACTGCATGGTCGCCCGAAAGCATCAGATTCATCCGTTGCGTGTGACCACGCTGAATGATCGGTTGATTTTGCCCCATGCACTTAAGCCACTCCTGAAATTTCTCCTCTCCCATCAAGACATAGAGTCCGACCATGAAGCGGGTCTCGGGAGGATCGAAGGAGACCTGACCTTTGTACGCCGGATTACAAAGATCCTGCCAGCTCTTTGGCGCTTTGTCCGGCGGTATGATATTCGTGTTGTACGAAATGCCGTGCTCGCTCCAGTAATACGGCACCCACCGGTTTTGTTTATCCAGAAAACCTTGAAATTGCTTGCCGATTCTGCTCGTGGCCGGGGTTGGATAATCGGCGAGTAGGTTCTGTTTTAGAATGACCGGCAGGTCGGGAACGGCAAGACTGATACTGTCGGTGAGATGGCGTCCTGCGGTTTCCTCGGCGATGAAGCGCTCCGCTGCATCTTGAGAACCCATATCGGCCATCTCGACTTTGATAAACGGATAGCGCTTCTCGAACAAACGGACATGCTCGCGCGCGAGTTTGCCTCTGAACGTATGAATGAAGTTGAGCTTTCCCTCCTTGCGAGATCCTTCTTCGAGGCGTTTGATGCGCTGATCCGGCTTCAACTTGGCAAGTTCTGCAAATAGCTGTTCCGGAGATTGCGCAGCGGCAGCGTATAGAAAATCAACCGAACTCAGCGCCAACACGACACACGCCACGAGAGCCAGCTTCAAACAATCCACGACTCGTTTCATAGTAATCCTTTTTTCTCGGAAGCAGCCGTCTCTGACTGCGTTGGCCAATCAGAAGGCTTTGATATATGTCAGGCGATAATCGAATTTCAAGCTGAACGTTGGCAATGATGATGGCTGGAATCGTGCTGCGAACAGGGCGCATGACAACGAAGACTTTGGGTCATCACAGCCCCTGGGCTGCTGCATGGCGTCCCGCCAAACGGGAAAAAACCACATTACGTGTCTGCCCGGTGCAAGATGGATAGTTGTGAAAGAACAGACCGACGATATCACCCGAGGCGTAGAGGCCGCGGATTGGGTTGCCGGAAGTATTGAGCACCTGGGCGCTCTCGTTGATCTGCAGGCCGCCAAAGGTGAAGGTAATACCGCCGGTGATTGAATACGCCCAGTAGGGGGGCTGATCGAGAGGACTTGCCCAATTGGATTTCTTTGGTGTAATCCCTTCGGTGCATTTGCCGTCCAACTTAGTCGGATCAAACGGAATATCCTTGCGCACAGCGTTATTGAACTCTTTTACCGTGTGATCGAGCACGGCTCGTTCAACACCGATCTTGCCCGCCAGTTCGTGAATCGTGTTTGCCACGATGGGTGTGGAAAACTCATATCTGGTGCCGAGCAATGGAATGGTTTTCTGATCGTAGATCTGATACGCCACCGCTCCTGGCTGGCCGAGCACCGCCCAACCCGTCTTGGCATAGGTGTATGAGTGGCGCGCCTCGCCTTCATCGAAAAACCGCTGTCCCAATGAATTCACCGTAATGCTGTAAGGATAACCGTAGCGATTGGCCTTGCTGCCGATCTCCACGTCCGGAAAAGTTGAGTCGATGGGCGTGGCGTGGGCGCCTTGCCAGTGTCCCGAAGCCTTGCACCCCAAGGCTAACGCCATCATCAGCACCTCGCCGGTGTCATGGCGGCTGCCGCGCACTTTCATCAGATCGGCGTTGGCGCCGAGATAGCGCGCGCGCATTTCAGGGTTGGCTTGAAATCCGCCTGCGCAAAGTATCAGAGAACCGGTGCGAATGTCGTATTCTTCGTTGGCATTCGACACCGCGACGCCTTCCATGCGCTTGTCATTGCCAAGCAACTGTTTAACCCGAGACTCATAGCGAATCTCGATCTCCATCCGCGTCGCAATCTCGCGCCATTGCATCAGTTGGCCCAAGCCGCCGCCAACACCACCGACCGGATGGATCACCAAGCCCGGCTCAAAATAGTAGCGGCCATCGATCATAACATGGCTGTCGATCTCCCATTTGATTCCGAGCTCGCGCATCCAATGCATTGCGGCGTTGGACTGCTGCACCATCACGTCGGCAAGCTCCTTATTGATTCGTCCGCGGGTTACCCGCTGCAAGTCGGCGGTGAACTGCTCGGCGGAATAGGCAGGCAGGTGCAGCTTCTGAAACGTCTGGTCATCGAGTTCCGGCAAGAATCGCCGCACTTCATCGGCGCCGGAAAATACCCAGCGAAAGCCGGTATGTGAAAAACGCGCGTTGCCGCCAAACTCGGGTTCGGGCGCTTTTTCCAACATGACGACTCGAGGCGCGCCCGCCTGTTTTGCCGCCACCGCGGCTTCGAAAGCGGCGCTACCGCCGCCGACAACAACGACCGGTACGGTTTCAGTTCTCATTCAGTCCAAGGTTAGATGAGTCCAACCAAGTGATAGCGGAAAAGACGACTACTGGTTTGAATCCGATCCGCTAACCAAACGGCGCTTTAACTAGCTTTGTCCTTATTTTCCCCCAGGGGAACGACATTGGAAAAGCCGTGCTCGGAAATGTCGAAGTAGTTGCCGTCCGGATCGGAACCGCGAGTTTCTGCGTATGGCCGACCATTGGGCCGCGGCTTTGGCAGTTTGTTGGGATTTACCTTCTTCAGTCTGTCGACGATCTTTTCACCGCTCTCAACTTCGAAACCAAAATGATAAAGACCGTTCGGCGCCTGCTGCTCGTGATTCGGTAATATCGCCAAATTGAAGTAACCGTCGGTGAGAAAGATCGCGCCGCCTTCGTTCTTGTCCTTGTGCAGCACCTGCATTTCAAAAACGTCCATATAAAAAGTTGCGAGCTTGCCAGTGTCTTCCGTGCGAATAGCAAGATGTTTCAGTTTCGGCATGGTTCCAATCCTCCTTATGTACTATGGCGAATCAGTAGCTTCCTGCCCGATCACAAACCTTGCGCCGCCGCGTGCCTGCCGGCCAGGCGTGAAAAGACCACGTTCCGCGTCTGACCTGTGCAGGATGGATAATTGTGGAAAAATAATCCGAGAATATCCCCGGACGCAAACAGGCCACGTATCGGCCGCCCGCCTGTGTTCAGCACCTGCGCCTGCCGATTTACTTCGAGGC
Organism: uncultured delta proteobacterium; assembly: GCA_963745835.1. GTDB lineage: Bacteria > Desulfobacterota > Binatia > UBA9968 > UBA9968 > WHTF01. The sequence goes on along the minus strand of CAVUZH010000018.1, from coordinate 181,187 downwards.
CGCCAAAGGTGAAGGTGATGCCACCGGTTACGGGATAAGCGTGGAATGGCGGCTCGTCGATGCGCAGGGCCCAATTGGATTTGCGCGGTGTGATTCCTTCGGTGCAGCGGCCGTCGGCACGGGTGGCATCGAACGGGATTTCATCGCGCACTGCTCGATTGAACTCGTCCACCGTGTGTCTCAGGATCGCGGCATCGATGCCGATTTTCGGAGCGAGCTCCGAGATGGTTGGTGCTTCAACAGGAGCGGCAAACTCATAGTAGCTCTTGTCGCACAGCGCGACGCCTTTGCGATCGTAAATTTGATAAGTGACTCCGCCGGGCTCGCCCAAAATCGCCCACCCGGTTTTAGCATAGGTATAGGAGTGATGCGCCTCGCCTTCATCGAAGAAACGCTGTCCCAACGAGTTCACGGTGATACCGAACGTATAGCCGTAACGATTGGCTTTGTTGCTAAGTTCCACGTCCGGAAAGGTCGCGTCGATCGGTGTGGCATGCGCCCCCTGCCAGTGGCCCGAAGCCTTGCAGCCTAAACCGAGCGCCATCTGCAACACCTCGCCCGTGTCATGGCGGCTGCCGCGCACCTTCATCAGATCAGCGTTGGCGCCCAGATAGCGCGCGCGCATTTCCGGATTGGCTTGAAACCCGCCGGCGCAGAGAATTACGGCGCCGGCGCGCAGCTCGTATTCTTCACTGGAATCCGACACGCGGACCCCTTCGATATGCCGGTCATTGCCCAGAAGTTCACGCACCCGAGAGTCAAAATAAATTTCGATTCCCATGCGGCTGGCGATAGCGCGCCATTGATTGAGTTGACTGACGCCACCACCGACTCCGCCGGTGGGGTGAATCACGATACCGGGTTCGAAGTAACGTTTGCCGTCGATCTCGACTGAGCCGGCCGGCTCCCACTGAATTCCGAGCTCGCGCATCCAGTGGATCGCTCCGTTGGACTCGTTTACCAGCACTTCGGCTAAATCTTTGTTGATCCTTCCCCGGGTCACTCGCATTAGATCGGCGGTGAAATGCTCGGGACGGTACCCGGGCAATTGTAGATTTCTAAAACTTGCCTCATCGATGTCGGGTAAAAACAGGCGGATCTCATCGGCGCCTGAATAGACAAAGCGGAAGCCCGTGTGAGAGAAGCGAGCATTGCCGCCGAATTCCGGCTCCGGCGCCTTTTCCAACATGATCACCGATGGCGCACCGGCCTGCTTGGCGGCGACTGCCGCCTCAAAAGCTGCGCTGCCACCGCCGACGACAACCACCGAGACATGCTTACTTGTCATAGGAACGTTTGTAACGGATGACGAGTTGGCTTTGATAAATTCAGTTAACGCTTCTTGGAGACGCTTTGGACGAAACCTGAGCTGTCGAGTTTGCTGATGAACGAGTCATCCACCACCGTGTCGATCTTCACACCGGCCAGCTTCGGATTGATGGTGGTGAGCAATCCGTGCAATCGGTGCATTCCTTCCGGTGAGGGATAGGGCACGCGTTCATAAGAATTAATAACTGACTGATAAGCTTCCTCGCCGTCACTTGCATTGGATAGGCGCAAGTTGGAAGCGATGGTGCGTGTGACGCTTTCTTTGTTGGCGGGATCGAACATCACCGCGATCGCTTCGACGATGGTCTTGGCGTATGCGTCGACGACCTGGGGTTTAGTCAATGCCAATCGGCGTGTGGTGACGAGCATGGTTTGCGGCATCGTCACCCCCGAGCCTTTGAAATTGAACAGCACCGGGTAGCCCTTCTGACCGTAGAGGTCGCCCACCGAGCCGTTCAGCGCCGTCGCGTCGATACTACCGCTTTCAAGTGCCAGTCGGCGGTTGATCTCAGTGCCCGAAATCGTAAAAAAAGCGATCTTGGCTGCATTGGGATCGAGCCCTAAGTGCTGCAACGCCAGTAACGAAACCAAATGAGATGTAGAGCCGGGGCCGCTGATAGCGATTCGTTTACCGCGAAGCTCTTCCTTTTTCTTGATCTCGGGTCTCGTGTTGAGACGATAATCGAGTTTCTGCGCGAAATTGGCTATGCCAATCACATCGGTGCCGCCGGCGGCGGCGTTTACCAGATGTCCCGGCCCGATCACCGCCATGTCGATCTCGCCTGCAACCAGCGCGGAAACAGCGAGCGGCGAACGCGGCATTAGAATATATTGAACATCCAGTCCGTACTTCTTGAACAGGCCACGGTCTCGAGCGATCCAGACCGCGGCCATGCTTTCGCTGGTGATGCTCGAAGAAAAATTGGATTTAATTTGGGCGGAGGACTGGGCCGGCAGGAAGCTAACTGCCAAGGCAAAGATAAAAAGAAATCTCCGATGGTAGACGTCCATCGAGATGCTGCCCCCGTCTCCGTCAAACGGATCTTAGTTCGGCTTCTTTTCGCCGACCGGTTCAACCGTCAGGAATCCATGTTCGGATATGTCGAAGTAATTTCCGTCAATGTCAGAGGTGCGGGTTTCGGCATAAGGTCGCCCGTTCGGACGCTGCTTAGGCAGCTTGTTTGGATTGAATTTCTGCAATCTCTCGACAATCTTTTCTCCATTCTCGACCTCAAAGCCGAAATGATACAAGCCGTTGGGCGATTGTTGCTCGTGATTGGGCAGAATCGCCAGATTGAAATACCCGTCGGTGAGATAAATGGCGCCTCCCTCATTTTTATCTTTGTGTAGCACCTGCATTTCGAAAACATCCATGTAGAACGTGGCAAGCTTTCCAGTATCTTCGGTTCGAATTGCTAAATGGCGAAGCTTAGGCATGACTTCCTCCTCCGTGAATTTGATTCAACCCTTATGCCCGGCCGATGATCTTGTCAAGCAAAGGGAATTTCTGCGGGTGCGAAAAGTTCGAAGTGAGATCTAGTTGTAGATAATAATCGGAGAATTCTATCCTTTGATAACTCCAACAGGACGGAAGCGCGCCACCCGTTTAGAGACTCCGGCAGAATCCATCGTCTCGACGACGTCGGCAACATCTTTGTACGCGTGCGGCATCTCCTCGGCCATGGTGCCGCGGCCTTGATAGCGAGCGACGACTCCCCTGCGCGCCATCTCTTGGTCGATATTTATATTATGGCTGTGTTTCTTGGATTGCGACCGGCTCATGACCCGCCCAGCGCCATGACAAGTGCTACCGAACGTTTTCTCCATGGCCGTCTCGGTGCCGACCAACAAATAGGAGTACCGCCCCATGTCTCCGGGAATGATCACAGGTTGGCCGATGTCTCGGTAAGCTGCGGGAACTTGCGCATGTCCCGGCGCAAAGGCACGTGTCGCTCCTTTACGATGCACGCAGAGCCGACGTTTCGCACCATTCACGGCATGTTCTTCAAACTTGGCAATATTGTGGCAAACGTCATAGACGAGCGAGAAACCCAGATCTTTCGGGCTCACATCGAGGGCTTTCATGAAAGCCTTTTCAGCCTGGCCCATGATCACCTGTCGATTGACCCAGGCATAGTTTGCCGCGGCCGCCATAGACGCTAGGTAATGTTGGCCTTCAGGCGAATCGATTGGCGCGCACGCAAGCTGGCGATCCGGCAAGGAGATGCCGTACCTCACCATCGCCTTACTCATCACCTTGAGAGAGTCCTCGCAGACTTGGTAGCCCAAGCCACGCGAGCCGGTATGAATTAAGAGCACCAGCTGATCAGGCGAGATTCCCAGCGCAGCCGCTGCTGGCGCGGAATAAATTTCTTCCACTCGGCCTATTTCGAGAAAATGATTTCCCGAGCCGAGCGTGCCGACTTGTTTCAAGCCGCGCTCTAACGCGCGATCACTTAGCAAATCCGCATCCGCGTTCGATAGCCTTCCTCCTTCTTCGGTGACCGAGAGATCTTCTTGACGGCCATAGCCTCGGGATACAGCCCAGGCCTCGCCATCATTCAGGAGTCGCTTCTCATCTTGCCTGGAGAGTTTGGCAATGGCGCCTTCAGAACCGACGCCGGCAGGAATCAGCGAGAAAAGACTATCGACGATTCGTTCAAGCCTATTTCTAACATCTTCGAGGACCAAACTGGTCCTGACGAGGCGAACGCCTCAGTTGATATCGTAGCCAACACCTCCCGGAGAGATCACTCCGTCCTCGGCGCTGACTGCGGCGACTCCGCCGATCGGAAAACCGTAACCCCAATGGATATCCGGCATCGCCAGTGAGTAACCGACGATCCCGGGGAGATGCGCCACGTTCATGACCTGTCTTAAGCTGTTGTCCTCTTTGAGGCTGGTGATGAGCTTTTCATTGGCGTAGATCCGGCCCGGCACTCTCATGCCGCCTTGGCGCGGGATCTCCCAAAGATAATCCTCGATACGAGTTAGCTCGATTTGGTCTGACGCCATAGGTTCAGCTTAGACAATAAAACATTGCATCTCTATTGTCGTGTCGCAAAATTCACTGACTAACCCAACGTCATTCCGGGCAAGTGTGAGAAGCTACGCGACCCGGAATCTAGGAACTTCAAAGACGCCTGGATAGCGGCCCTCGCTCGTGTGACGCCAAACGACGGACAGAATTCTTCAGCGAAGTTGAGGCGACATGACACTAGCTGGCGACTGCTGAGAATCTGACGACCGCTGCTCAAAGACTCAGGGGTGAGGCGCGCGATAAATCGATGACCGAAGACGTATGTTTCAGTACGTTGACCTGAGGCGATTGAGCGCAACAGCCTATGAGTCTTGTGAGCAGCCCGTCAGACATCGAAGATGACCCGCGCATGCCACAACCCATCTTCCTGCCAAACCCTGAACTCATGGTAGGTCACGCCTTTGATTTCGGTACGAAATCGGTGACGGTTCAGGTCTAGTTTCTCTCCGCAGATTGTTCCATCCACTCGATCGGCTGTGATCTGATCGATCGCACATTTCCTACCGACAAAACTTTCGATATTGAAACGAGCAAGTAACTCGCACAACCAGGCGTGAAGCAGCTCTTCCGGCTCGTCGCCGCTTGCGGAGACGATGATCTCTTCTCGGAGGGCAATATCTCGAGGGTCTGCGATCAAGGCAAACAAGGCCTCTCCTGAAGCGGCGAGGAGCGCAGGAAAAGTAGCGGCGGTGACTTCAACGCCGAGGTCGGCGGTGTGTTCGATTTCCCTGAAACTGGAAGGAGGCTCAGCCATGCGCGATTTGTTCAACTTCGCGCTCGACAATCATCGGCAACATCGCGTCGCGGATCACCCGGTCGCTGACCTCGCCGTATCGTTCCTTGAAACGGTCAAGCGGGATAACCGCCTTAGCCATGGCTCGGTGGCCGCCAGCGCTGCCGATGTCGTCATAAAGTCTTTTCAAGATTTCGCCGGCGCTTTTGACATAGCCGACATTGCGAACGGAGATGACTACCCGATCATTGACGAGACCCGAGACGACGCCCCATTCGACGCCTTCGATCTGCAGGCAAAACTCGGCCATCTGCGGGATAACATCCTCCCGGTTAATCTCTCCCATGTGGATCACGGCCACGCCGTTGTCGAGCCGCAAACGGCTGAGCGCGCGGCCAAGCGCTTCGAGGTCTTCCCGCGGCAAAGCCGGGCGCTCGATACGCGAGATCATCGCCTTATTGGCAAAGGGATAGAGATAGGTAAAAGCGCTGAGATCGGCAAGGTTGCTGCCCCTTTCCAGGAACAACGTATCGGTCTTGATACCGTAGAGCAGCGCAGTGGCAAGGCGCTGCGATGGCTCGATGCCGGCAGCGCGCAGGTACTCGGTGAAAATTGTGGAAGTAGCCCCGTACGGCGTTCGTAGATCGGTAAAACGGGCTTTGAAGTTGGCTCGTTTAGGATGATGATCGACTACCAAGTCAACCTTCCCCAGAGGTTTGTCGAAGTAAGGCGGTTGCACGTCAACCATTGCAAGCTTGGCCCCGTCTTTGTGCAAGTCATCATAGCTGATCCGATCGATCTGAATATCCAGCAACCGGATCATGGCGATGTTTTCAGGTCGGGTGACGCCGCCAAAGGTGACAATCGGCGTGGTTGCGCGGTTTCTCCCCAGGAGCTCGCGCAACGCTAGAGCGCTGCCGATGGCGTCCGGGTCGGGATCGTGCTGCAAGAGGATATGTAATTTTTCTTCGCCGAAAAGCGCTCTGATATTTTCGACCTTTTTCCGATTAAGCGTGTCTAGGAGGTGTGCGGCCCAAAACTCTCGGAAGGTATGGGTCAGCTGAATCTGGCGAACGAGCGGGTCATTCTCGTCTTTCTTGCCGTTTTTATCGTTCGTGAGCAAAACCACGGGCAGCGCCTTGTCCATGGTTCGCAGCAACTTGCACAGCCGATCCTGAGATTCAGGCTCACGGAGAAAAATAACCGCTTGGTCGATATGATGTAATTTGACCTTCTTGTAAGTCTCCTCTCTAAGAAGATCGCCATGCCAAGCCTTGCCGCCCATACGCTTTGATCCGCCGCGCCACGGCCTCGTCTTGAACCAAAAAGCGCACCTCGCCGTGTTCAGTTGCGACGTCGCGCATAAACTGAAACAGAAGATCGTCCTCGCAGATGGCTAGATATTGCATGATCCCGACGAGGGGAGCTATCGAGGAAGCTTGCAGCCGGCGAGGTTGAACGTATAGACGCTCGTTAACACGGCGGAAACTCTAGCACTTAGCCCTGAGCGAATCCAGGCCTTTGCTCCAGGACAGGAAGCTCCTATAGCGTGAGATCGAACCGACAACAGCACTAAACCGTCGCATCGCGCACCGTCGTTTGCCGGTCCGGGTGAACGCCGAGTTATGCTTGCCTTCTCGCTAGAATCAGCGTAGTCCCAGGCAAAGTTCCTGGGATATCGCCATGCGTCTCGATCGCTTCAAAGCCCGCCGCTTTCATCCATTCGACATACTGGGATAGCGTCCAGCATTCCCCCTCGGGAGTGTGGGTCAAAGTGTAAACCGAAAATCGTAAGGCAAAGGGCGGTTCGGTTCTCTCTTCATTGGGCACGAAATCATTGACAATGAAGTATCCCCCCGGTTTTAGCGCGCTGTAAGCCTTGGCGAACAGCTCCTGGTTTCGCTTTGGCGATTCGAACCGGCAGAAATTACTGGCGAGAACCAGCTCGTACTGGCTACTTTCAAATCTTGCGGAGTGGTGCTCGCCATCGATGAAGCGAATCTTGCCTTCCAGCCCGCGCTCCTGGTTGAGCTTGCGCGCGACCGCATTGACGTTTGGCCAATCCAATTGCGTGACTTTGGCGGAGGGGTCCCGGGACAGAATCGTCATGCCGAAGATACTGGAGCCCCCGGCGACATCGAGCACGTTGATGGCTTTCCACTCCGTGCCGATCTTAAGAAGATCGCACAGGGCTTTGGCGGCGGGTTCGGCGATAACAATGATCCCGAGAACTAGTTTTTCCCATACCTGAAGCGCGGCGCTGGTGTCCATGCGGCTGAAGGGTTTTCCGGTTTTAAGGGATTCTTTGAGATGAGCCATTCCGTCCCACAAAGCCAGCGCAACATGCCGGAAATCGCCGACGTAAGAGGGCTTACCGCGCATTAAAAAGGTTTCGCTGACCGGCGTCAGGTAATAACGGCTATCACGCTTTTCGACCAACGCCAGAGCCAGCAAGCTGTCGAGCACGATACGCGTCGCCCGCGGATCAGTACCGGCCTGAGAAGCAACTTGGTCAGCCGTCTGAAAACCCTTGCCGATCAAGGTAAAAAAATCGTACTCGATTGACGCATCAAGAATTTGGCTATTGGCAAAATCACCCAGTACCCGCATCAAGATGCGGGGTGAGAGATCGGGCTGCGTTAGCGGGGATTCAGCCATGATCAGGTTTTGTACAGCCCTTCCTTTTTAATGTGCTGGTAAACGCCTTCAAAAAACCAGGCGAAGTAAGCGGTGCCCATACGCAGACAATAAGCCAGGTTGAATCCGGGCCGAGTCTCGGCGCGTCCCTCCTCGAGCAGCTTTCTTAAGACGGTCCAATCGAGCTCGGCATGCGCCATGACGCCCTGGTGTTCCTCCAGATCGGCTTGAGCGTGGACGCGAAAGTAGACGATTTTTTCTTCGGCTAGGTTGTAGTTCTTGCGCAACGCGCCGCCGAAAAACCTGGCCCAGTGTCCGACCGCTTCTTCGACGCAGAAAGAAGCCCACCATTCGGCCATGGTACCCTCGTAAAGCACACCTCGATAGTATTCAAGAAAGGCGCGGCATTCGGCGAGCATCTCGTATTCGATCATCTGATCATTGGTCAGACCGAAGTTTCTTCCCTGTTCAAGAACGATTTGAATATGACCCGGCGGCGTCGGATGGATCATTTCATCGGCGACGTGATTGGCGAAATGTTTTTGTAGCTCCGGGTGGCGTTTGAAAAAAGGCAGCTGGCGTTGGTACGCGACACCATGAAAATTATTGATCTCTGCGACAAAGCCGTACCAGTTTTGCCAAAATACTTTAATCGCCTCCATCGGCAAGGTGCCGGCGCCCATGTCTGTATGAAACCGGCCCTTGAACAGCCACCGGTCCGCCAGCTCCATCAAATATTTTTTTAGATCCCCGATGACGACATCGGCTTCTTGCGGCGACAATCGGCTTCCCGAATAGTCTTTAATGCGCAGTTCCGACATATCGTTCTCCTTTAAAATCAATAAAGCGCGCCCGGGTTCAAAATGTTATTAGGATCTACCACTTGTTTTATCTCTTTCACGAGGTCGTATAAGTTAGTCAATCTTTCATAAGGCAACGGCCCTTTGGTACTCAGCGTCGGCGCGGTCCAAACCACTCCGCGCTGATTGCTGAACTCTTGCACCAAAGCCATCCACTTTCGCAGTTTGGCGACATCTTCGTCATCGTATGGATTATAGAAGACAAAGTATTCTTCTTTGATTGCCAAATCGCGCGTAACATAGCTATCGTGCTGCGGCGAATGTTCGGCGTCCCATATACCGCATTCCCTCTTTGCCGCCTCGTCGAGATCGTACATCTCATTTAAGAACGTCAGCGGATACATTTTGGATGTCACCGCAAACATGCCGCTGTGGCGCACGACCGCGCCGCACCAACCGTCCGGTCCCATGACATGGTAGTCCGGCCAGCCGTGCAGTCCGTGCTCTTGCGCCTTGGCGCCCATGGCTTTTTCAGCGATTTCCGGGACGTCGATGCCGCCCGCGCTCTCATAGATACGCCGCATTCTCTTTTCTTTGAACGCTAACTCCTCTTCATCGCGCGCTAAGAGAATCGTTTTCAGAAAAAACCAGGCATCATCCGGAATTCGGCCCTTCTGATAGAGCCCCTCTTCCATCGGCCAGTGATACTGCCAACGGTCAGTAAAATGGATATCGTAAACGACTTCACCCTTGACTAGCGCCATGAGCGCTTCTTGAACGTTCAGCAGCTGGTCACGGCGAAATGTGTAGCAGTAGTCATGCAACCACTCGCGCTTTCCCTCAATGGCGCGGAGACATACTTTGCTAATCATTCCCATAGAACCCGCGGCCAGAGTAAAGAGACCGAGCAAATCCGGCAAATGAATCCATTTCTGAAATGGGCCAAAACTGGTTCCCTGATTCGCGAGTGCTCCGAGCCGGATGGTTTCGCCGTTGGGCAGGATAACTTCCAAACCGAGAACCATATCGGCGATCCAACCATAACGCGTCATACCGTAGCCGATACCGCCTTTATTGATCATCGCGCCGATTACGACTGCGGGGCCGTAAGTGCCAAAGTTGGGAAGCATCAGGCCGTGCTGCCGCAATGCATGGTGAATGGCATATACGCTGGCACCGCCTTCAGCGATGATGTACTGCATCGTCGGGTTCACTTCGAGGATCTTGTCCATGCCGAGCATATCGAGGAGAATGCCGCCCTTAAGGGGTGAACTGATTCCCATTCCCACGCCGCCTTTGGCGACGATGGGAATTTTATGCTCATTGGCAAAGCTGAGGATTTTCGCCAGCGGGTGATTGCCTTGCGGGTCCGATTCGATCCGTACAATCACGTCCGGCAATGCCCGGTAGGCGCCATAAGCGAGCGTGTGCTGATAGTTGATTTTGTCGATCGGGTTTGTCGAGACCAATCTCGGGCCGACGATGTCTCCAAGCCTGACAACGATCTCATCGACAGTGAGCATTCTGTTTACTTCCAAACTAGTGATCAGGGTACCGCAAGGTTGAGGGAGAATTCGGCGGGCAGGAGTTGCGACTACGCAAGTACCTGTTCCAAATGCACACTTCTAAATTGCGGCTCAGAGCTGAAGATGGCTGCCCCCGGTAATCAGGATATGGCTGCCGGTGAGCATATTCGCTTCATCGCCGGCCAGGAAAGCAATCGCCCCCGCCACATCTTCGGGATAGATATGTTTTTTCAAGGGCCTTGTTTGCCGAACTCTTTCTCTAAACGCTTCGGGCATAATCAAGGACGCATCGGTCAGTGTAAAAGCCGGCGTGACGACATTTACGGTGATTCCAAGCGGCCCCAACTCTATCGCCATGGTGTTGGCCATCGATTCGAGCGCCGATTTCGCAGCCGAATAAGCGCCCATTCTGGGCAGCGGCTGTTGCGCCAGGCGCGTGCTGACCACGATGATCTTACCGGATTTCTTTTGAGTCATATCCGGCAAGCAAGCCTGAACGCAGTTGTAGAAAGCCAGAAGCTCATGTTCGATGGCGCGGTGAAAATCTTCCCATGACAACTCGTGCAGATGGGCGACCTGAAAAGGAAAGTAAGCGTTGTTCACCAGGACATCGATCGCCCGATACCTCTTCCGAGCGGCCTGGATCATAAGATCAACTTGTTCTTTGCGCGTTACGTCAGCTTGAAAAAGCATGCCTTCGCCGCCCGCGCTCTGAATTTCATCGAGAACTTTTTCCGCGGCTTCCCGGTTCTGATGATAATTGATGATCACCCATGCGCCGGATTGGCCCAGCCGCTTCGCCGCCGCCGCGCCTATTCCACGGCTCCCGCCGGTGACGAGAATGACTTTTTCCCGAAGCTGCGGATGGTTCTCTTTCCCGGGCATGGAGCTGCAATCAGGAGCTATATGGCGATGGCATCTTCGGCCGCGCCCTTTTCATACTTCGCCGCGTTATTCTTGAACGAAAGGAACTTCATCCTTACATAGGGAGAAGTATAGCCGTTCAAAATTCTCTCGACTCGACCCGGTTTGCTGTAGAACGATTGAAAGGCCCACCCGGTCAGTTCGCCGAGTTGTTGGCGCGAGAGATACTTGGTCGGCATCACGCAATGCTCTAAATCGTACAGGCTCAGATTATCGATCTCGATCAGATTTTCTTTGACAGCTTTCTTGTAGATCGGTGATCCGGGAATCGGGTTGAGCAATTGGATCATGACAATATCCGGATCAATTTCGTCCACAGCGTTGGCGCGTTGGCGAATCTTCGCCTCATCGTCCTCCCAAAACCCATTCAAATAAGTCGAAATCGTCGAGATGTCGTTCTTACGCAGGAACTGAATAAGCTCTTTCAGTTCCTGGACCCCAACCTTCATCGGTCCCTTGCGAGCTTCGGCGATTTCCTCATCGGTTCCGCCATCGATACCGATCAGCACCTGATACAGACCGACTTTTCTCAGACGCGGAATCAGGTCGGCATCACGAATCAAGTTCTGCGCTCTGCTAAGCATAAACCAGCTCATGTCCAACTTTTTCTTTTCCAGCTCTTCGAGCATGTCGACCATCTTTTGTCGATCGGAGTTGAAGTCATCATCCATGAAGGTAAGCGCTTTAACGCCATACTTGTGGTTGAGGAGCTCCATTTCTTCGGCAACCTTCCTGCCGCTTTTGGTCCGGTGCGAGCTGAAATCCCGAGGATTGCGTTGATCGACGAGCCACCACTCATAACAAAAATGGCAAGCGCCTTCGCAACCTCTCGAGGTTACCGTTTCGTTGTAATTTGGAATCACCGAATAGCCACAGTATCGATCCATCGGGAAGAGGTCGTAAGCCGGTAGCGGCAAATCGTCGAGGTTGGAAATGAGCGGACGCGGCGGATTGAGCGCGACTTCTCCGTTTTCACGGTAAGCCAGCCCTTTGATCGCTGCAAATTTTGCAGACGGCATTTTCAACGTCTGCAACAATTCGCAAAGGGCATACTCGTTATCGCCGAACACGCCGACAAGCGCAAAGTCCAGTTGCGGATTTTCGGCCATGATTTTCTGCGGAACCGCGGTGTACATCAGACCGCCGCCGACCGTAATGGTGCTCGGCAACACGTCCTTGATTCGCTTCATGGCTGCATGAAAGCGATTAAGCTGCGCGGCGCCCCCCGCGGCGGCAATCATGTTGCCAAAAAACACCACATCGGGGCGGCTTTGTTTAATTTTATCGAGCATGCCTTCATCATCGAGTGCGAGCGCGCGGCAATCAAGCACCTCCACCTCAGCGGCATTCTGTTCTCTGACAAAGGCGGCAAGCTGGGCGTGCAGTGAATTGACAGCCACGTGGCGCTCACCCCAGGGAGCCCAATTTCCCATAGGCGGCGTAATAAAAAGAATTTTCATGTATCTCCCTGATAGCGGAAGGATAATCGATGGTTCAGGCCAAAATATTTAAGACCTAAACAATTGTCAAGATCGCAGAATTCCAGCTTGCCATGACCTCCATTGGCGCAGTAAAAACCGCAGTAAAAAAATAGGTTGGCCTAACCAACAGGTTAGTATTGACAAGAACTAACCCTTTTGTTAGACGTTCGCGTTGCTGGCCCAGAGTGACTTTATAAACCACTAGGAGGAAAGATATGGCTGATCAAGCCGCAGAAGAGCAACTTTTAGACGTTAGCGTCGCCGAAGCATCAGGCGCCTATAAGTTCTATCTGAACAATGAAAAGAAGATTTTAGGCACCTCGGCAGTCATCATATTTTTATCGGCCTGGGAGTTGGTAGGAAATACTCTCGGCCTTATCAATCCGATGTTTATGAGCGCGCCGTCATTGATCTTCAAAGCGGCGGTTCAAATGTTCTCATCGGGAGAAATTTATAATGACTTGTATGTCAGTGGCCTCGAATTCGGCTGGGGCTATTTGCTATCTGTGGTAGTCGGCGTGCCGTTTGGCATCGCGTGCGGTTGGTATAAGAAGTTTGCCTACATATTTGATCCCTTTATCAATGCCATGAACGCAACGCCTAGAGTTGCGTTGTTGCCGTTAGTCATCATTTGGCTTGGGATCGGCATCTTGTCCAAAGTCGGAATCATATTTCTTGGGGCCGTCTTTCCAATCTTGATCAATGCGCGCGACGGCGTAAAAACCACGCCGTATAACCTTTTGACCGCCGCAAGGAGCTTCGGTGCTTCAGAATGGCAGATTTTCAGGAGCGTCGTGCTGCCTTCGACTCTGCCTTTTATTCTTACGGGCTTGAGACTTGGGGTGGGCCGGGCTCTAATCGGCGTCATGGTTGGCGAGCTTTATGCTGCCACGGCCGGCATCGGCTTCATGATCACGGTGGCGGGCGCCACGTTTCAAACCGATAAGGTATTCGTCGGCGTGCTCATCTTCGCGATCTCGGGAATGATTGCAATGGAGCTTCTGACCCGACTCGAATCCCGGTTTGACAAGTGGCGTCCCAAGGTTGGAGCTGTCGCTTAAAGCAGTTCATCGCGTACCCTCAAAAGGTGGCTCTCGACATTCGGGAGCCACCTTTTCCATCCGGCATTTCGTTCCGCAAATCGATCGTCAGATCTCAGCATCGTTTTTGATGTTATTCCTGCGGAACTTCTTTTCTAACCTGCATCTCCCAAATCCTAGGCTGAACAAAGGCAATCTCATGAAGGGACTGGGTGGGATATTTCTATTTGTAATCTTTTTAGTGCTGATTTCGCTTCGCCAACTCATTTCGCTTTATGTCGATTGGCTCTGGTTTGAAGAAGTGGGCTATACGCAGGTTTTTACCATCAGTCTGTTTTTCAAGACTGTTCTGGCTGTCCTTGGCGGAAGTATTTTTGCGCTCCTGATCTACGCTAATGTCAGGATAGCGGCTCGGTTGGTCAGAGGAATTCGCTTCCTGGACCAAGAGAATTTTCTTGATCTGCCGCGACCTGAGCTAATCGATCCCTTAGTCCAACGACTGCTTCTACCTGCAGCGTTAGTTCTCGGGCTTTTTGCCGCGCCCCAGGCTGCCAGCCATTGGGAATCATTCCTGCTCTTGCTGAATCCGACGTCCTTCGGCCTCGAGGACCCTTTATATAATCGAGATCTTGGCTTTTTCGTGTTTCAGTTGCCGGCGCTGCGCACGCTCTACAATTGGCTGATGACGGCTTTGGCGCTTTCTCTGGCATTGACCGCGGTCATTTATGTACTTTATCGAGGCCTGCAGTATAGTCCGCGCGGCATTTTTCTCGCGCCGCGGGCCAGATTCCACCTGTTGATTCTGATCGCAGCTTTATTAGCTGTTAAAGCAGCGGGCTATGTGTTGGATTCGTACGATCTGCTGTACGCTTCCGGCGGTGCGGCTTTTGGTGCTGGCTATACCGATGTTTATGTAAGCCTGCCGGCCTTGAGGATCTTGACGGTCGCTGCTTTGATCGCGGCTGCGCTCTCCGCCGTTCAGATCACTCGCCCTGGGTTTGCCTATCTGCTTGTTGGCATAGCTGGATTGGTTCTGGTCCATGTGATCGGACTCAGCGCCGCGCCGGCGATGGTTCAACGCTTTCGTGTGGTTCCGAACGAGGTGGATTCGGAACGTCCATTCATCGAACACAACATTAAATTTACCCGAACCGCCTATGGCCTCGATAAAATCGAGAACGAGGACTTTCCGGCTGACGAAACCCTGAATGCCGCCGACCTTCAACGGAATGATGCGACGATCAAAAACATACGCCTTTGGGAACATCAGCCGTTACTGGCGACCTACGCACAATTGCAGGAAATACGGACATACTACAAGTTTGTCGATGTCGACAACGATCGATACAACATCGATGGCACCTATCGTCAGATCATGCTTTCTGCCCGTGAACTTTCTCATCAACACCTGCCAAGCCGCATCTGGATCAACGAACATTTAACCTACACGCATGGTTACGGGGTCGTCTTCGGGCCGGTAAATCAGGTCACGCCGGAAGGGCTGCCGGAGTTTTTCATCAAGGATATACCGCCGGTCTCAGATGGCAGCCTCAAGGTAACGCGGCCGGAGATTTATTACGGCGAGCTCGCCAATGATTATGTATTTGTCAAGAGTGGCGCGCGAGAGCTGGATTATCCGGCAGGCGACCAGAATATCTACACTCAGTACAGCGGCAGCGGTGGTGTATCGATCGGCTCATTATGGCGCAAGCTTATCTTTTCGGCGCATTTTGCGACGTTAAGAATCGTGCTCTCAGAGGATATTGTTCAAGAGAGCCGAATCCTTTATCAACGCCAGATTCAAGAGCGAGTGAAAAAAGTCCTGCCGTTCGTCACGTTTGATCGCGACGCTTACATGGTCATTGCCCAAGGCGGCAGGCTGTTCTGGATGATCGACGGCTACACCACCTCGGATCGATTCCCGTACTCGGCGCCCATACGCCGTCAAGGCACGAACTACATCCGCAATTCCGTCAAGGCAGTGGTTGACGCCTACAATGGTACGGTTGACTTTTACATGAGTGATCCCGAGGACCCGATCGTTCAATCCTATCAGAAGATTTTCCCGGAGCTTTTCAAGCCGCTCGAAAAAATGCCTGAGGATCTGCGCGCGCACATACGATATCCCGAGGATCTTTTCACGATTCAGTCTCAAATGTACGCAACCTATCACATGCGCGATCCGCAGGTTTTTTACAACAAAGAGGATTTGTTAAGCATCCCGCGGCAGACCGTAAGTGGCACCGAGCGGGAAATGGCGCCCTACTATACCATCATGCGCCTACCGGGCGAGACGAAAGAGGAGTTCGTTCTGCTTCTGCCCTTCACGCCGAACAACCGGGACAATATGCGGGCATGGCTGGCGGCGCGCAGCGATCCACCGCATTATGGGAAGCTCATAGCCCTAGATTTTCCCAAGGCGAAACTGGTTTATGGCCCGAAACAGATCGACGCCCGTATCGAACAAGACGCTTTTATCTCGCAACAATTGAGTCTGTGGGGACAGAGGGGACAGGTGATCCGGGGAAGCTTACTGGCCATCCCTATAGAAAAGTCCCTGCTCTATGTCCAACCTCTATTCCTGGCCGCAGAAAAGGGCTCTTTACCGGAGTTAAAGCGAGTTATTGTCGCCTTTGGCAACCAAATCGCGATGGAAGAGACCCTCGATCAATCCCTGCAACGCGTGTTTGGTGGAAAGGCAAGCGCCGAGCCGTCGCCGATGCCGGCGAGCGTTAAAGAAGCCCTGATCGAGA
Source organism: uncultured delta proteobacterium (assembly GCA_963745835.1). GTDB lineage: Bacteria > Desulfobacterota > Binatia > UBA9968 > UBA9968 > WHTF01. Next base: position 164,924 of record CAVUZH010000018.1, on the reverse strand, counting down.
GTACTCTGGCCCAACGGGCCCTGGAGCATTTTTCCCGTTCCCAAGAATTTTTACGGCAGGGAAATTGGGCCGGCTATGGTGAGGAGCAAAAGAGGCTTGAGGCTCTGTTACGTGAGATGCAGCAACGCCGGTAATAAGGCGAACACCGTATTTAGCAATTTTGAGAAAGGAGTTGGCAGAGTGGAGTCCGCCCCCAGCACATCATCATCCTAGATATGGCTCTATCAGGTATCGCTCCATTTAGATTTGCTGCATCGAAATACCCGCGAACTATTGCTGCCACAACTCACCCGTCCTTTGCCTTTGGAAGCCGGCGCTCTCGACCTCGTTTCTTTTGAATTTTGTTGTTATAAAGCCGCGATGACGGGTCAACACCGACAGCTCGCGATAAGGGGTTTGATTTTTATTGTTCTGATCGGTCTGTTGTTTCTCTTTAGCCGCTATATACCGCAACCGTTTTCCGCTTTGGTTCCGCCTGGTGAAGAGATTGATGACTTCGAAGGGATCTATTCCAGCAGCGACAAGTTAGGTAACTTTCTTCGTTCACTCGGCCCGTATTCCCCGGCGGTATTTGTTCTCTTCCAGGTCTCGCAAGTCATTGCCGCACCGTTTCCAGGCGAGTTGACCGGAGTGGCAGGCGGTTACGTTTATGGCGAGACTCTGGGTTTCATTTTATCGACTATAGGCCTGACACTGGGTTCATGGGTCGCTTTTGAGTTGGCAAGCATTTTAGGGAGACCGTTTGTCGAACGCTTTGTCAAACAAGATGTTTTGCATCGGTTCGACTTCTTAACGACCAATACCGGGGCGGCGATCTGCTTCCTATTATTTTTGTTTCCGGGTTTTCCGAAGGACTATCTCTGCTATGTGCTTGGCCTGAGCCGAATGAAGCTGGCGACTTTTTTGTTTGTGACGATCGTTGGTAGAATCCCCGGGACTTACTTTCTGACCATGCAAGGCGCCAGCATTCGAAATCAGGAGTACTATACGGCGATCATTTTCGCCGTGGTTGCCGCGGCCATTTTGCTGATCGCGTATCTTTATCGCGGTCGCATTTTCAGCTGGATGAAGCACCGCCACGAAATCTAAAGCTTGCAAACCTGCAGCTGCCAGACACTGCTCCGCAGCCGCTTCCGCACTGCAGATAAGCTACAGCCTCGTTTCACGGGTGAGAAGAAAAAAAATCGGAGCAACGATAATCCGGTACCAGGCGAACGGTACGAGTGTCCATTTACTCAGCAACAGGATAAATGTCTTCACAGCCATCACCGCAACGATAAAGGAAACAAGGAAGCCAATCATAAAATTTGTCGCATCTTGGGCGCTAAACATAGTCCCCATTTTCATCAACTCATAACATTCAACGGCAAGCATAACCGGCACTGCGATCAAAAACGAAAATTCCGCGGCTCCCTTCCGGTCAAGGCCCAGAAGCATGCCGCCGACGATCGTGGCAGCTGACCGCGAAGTGCCGGGCCACAGGGCAAGAACCTGAAATAGCCCCATTCCGATGGCCTGGACCATTGTCACAGTTTCGAGCGGCCTCGACTTTCTTCCCCTTAGGAAACGTTCCACGACCAAAATCACTACCCCGCCGCCGGCCAATGCGACCGTTACCGCCCATGGTGTAAAAAGATAGGTTTTGATCAAGTCTTTCGTTAAGTAGCCGACCACCAGGGCGGGCAACGTTGCCGCCGCTATCCGCCAAATCCCCGCCCAGCCGGCGAGGTTTGAATTTTTACATTGGACGGCGTTTTTCCCCAACGGCAGCAAATCGGCAAACCGACGCCAATAGAGCAGCAGCACGGCTAGAATAGCGCCAAATTGAATGGCAACTTGGAAGCTTGCGGCTTTTTCTCCGACGAAGCCCAGAAGATGACTGGCGATGATAAGGTGCCCGGTCGATGATACCGGAATGAATTCGGTTAGCCCCTCCACCACGCCTAGAATTACGGCAACTCCCCAGCCTTCCATGTATTCCTATCTTAGTTTAGTTGCCGCAGCGCGAAAAGCTCGGACAGCAGGGTTTTCCTAGTCATGCGCGGGATGACCGGTTAGGTGACCATTCGACATTAAAACGTACTCATCAATGGTTGTCAGCCTGCGCGGCGAAGCTCCGATCTCCTTCTCCATGCGAGGGATATTTTTCTGTTTAACGATAATAAGCAAAGGCCTATCTTTTTTTCCTCCATACTTCACGAAATTCAACCAAGTCAAAAAGCGCCTTTCCCCAACGCGTGTCGGGCCAAGCGCGATTGGTAGCCACATAAAAGTTGCCGAGCACGGTCTTTTTCTTGTTAGCATGGGTGACCACCCAAAGGGGTGTTTGCGCGCGTAGATAAAAGGGCATTCCCATAAGATAAGTGTCATACAGGACAACCTGGGTCTCCGCATCCGCCCGGCCGGGAACGGCACCGGCGATTTTTTCGGCCGATCTATTCCGTGAAATCGCCACCATGATCTGCGCCAAAAGGATCAAGAAGAAAAACGCTCCAATGGCATGTACGGCAAAGACGGTTGACTGGCTCTGCCAGAATTTAGCTGCTTTATCCCAGGCTAGCGCTATCAAAATCGCAAGGCAGATCATTGCATAACCAGCGATGGACCACGCCATCGGAGCGAGGCTATCGCGAATCTGTGCGGGGAGAATTGACGGCCAGATCAATCCCAGACCAAGGTACAGAATGATAAGGCTTTGTAGCACCCAAAAAAACGCAAGTGGCCGTTTCAGGTTATAACCTCGGTTCTGAAACATGCCGGTTAGCGTGGTTGCGGTCAGAATCGATAAGGGAGGAAAGATCGGCAGAATATAGTGCGCCACTTTCGAACTGGAGAGCGAAAAAAAAATTAACGGTACGATGCTCCATGATAGCAAAAAAATTCTTCTGCCATCCAACGATTGCGACCAGTAGCGTTTAATAACGCTCGGAAGCAGCACACTCCAGGGAAGAAACCCAACAACGAGCAACTCGCCAAAAAAAAATACCAGGGTTGTTCTCGATCAAAGATCGCGGTGGCAAAGCGGCCGAAGTGCTCGTCCCACAAATAATAACGAAGAAACCCGGCGTTTCGTGCCTCGGCCAGAAGATACCAAGGAGCAACGAGCGCCAGAAACAATAATGCACCAGGAATAAGATAAACAGCGCGCAGAATTGACCATCGGTTGGTCGATCAAAAGGTAAAAGAAAATGATCAAGCCGGGAATGAGCAATCCGACAAGGCCTTTGATGAGAGTACCGGCTGCCAAGCGCTCCATACATCAAGACGCAGTAAATCCTGCGCCGCATTGTCTCATCGGCATGCGCCGCTTCGTAAAACGAATAGAGTGCTAGTGTGATGCACAAGGTTAGGCTCATGTCGAAGATGACGATCCGAGACAAAATGAAAAACTCTACGCCGCTGATCAGAATCAGCCCGCTCCACAGCGCCTCCCATGGGCCCCATCGGATCAGTGCGAATCTATAAACCAGCGCGAAACAGCCCAATGCAGCCAAGACAGAAGCTAATCTGGCTGCCCATTCATTGACACCGAAGGCTTTGTAAGAGATCGCAATCAGCCAGTAAAAGAACATTGGCTTATCGAGAACCGGAAAGAAATCCTCATGCGGCGTTACCCAATCGTTGAGCAGTAGAATTTCCCTTGCTTTCTCCGCGTTTCGACCTTCATCCGGTTCGAACAAGCCGGCCGTTCCAAGCTGGTAAAAAAGAGAGGTTAGGCAGACAGCTAACAACAGCCAAAGTAGACCAGCGATATGGCGGCTCAACGCTTTCGGAGTCGACGCCGCTAGTGATTAAAGTTTGCGTGATAACGCTCACAAGAAATGATCTGAAGGAAGTGTTCGATAAGGTTTACTCGACAATCACCGAATTGCAAGATACGCAGCCATCGCCTGCGGATCAAACGACGCGAATTCGCACACTGATCGAGCTTCGATATAAGCTTCGTCACTGGGTCACAGATTGACAAGCCTCCCGGCCTGACGTAGCTTGCACCTAGTCACGGGGGGTGCCTTATGTTTGAAGCCATTGGAATGCCGGAGCTGGTTATCGTTTCGGTGATCGCCCTCATGGTCTTTGGTCCTGCCAACTTTCCTGATTTCGGAAAATCTCTGGGCACAGCGATTCGTGGCTTAAAAAAAACCATAATCGGCGCCGGCGAATGCATCCTTGAGAGATCCGAGAGTCCAACGCCACTCAACCAGGGTGCGAGATTGTGGTTTGTGCCATAGCAGTCCGGAGTACTCGAGCGATGAAGCGGCAGCTAATCAAAGTCGCGCCAATCATACTTCTCTTCGTGCTGATAATTTCAAGCGCCGATCTCCTTCATGCCCAGCAACCCGTAGCCAGCTTTTACTACGATGACCAAGGACATGTGATCCGTCAAGCGCGCGACACCAACGGTGACGGCAAAATGGATCGTTGGAGTCATTACAATGGACAAGGACAAATAGAACGAATCGAACAGGATGTGAATTTCGACGGCGAGCCGGATGCATTAGTTTATTATGAGAACGGCAAGCCCCGGCGCCAAGAAGTCGCTAGTAAAAACGACGGACGAATCGACCTCTGGTATCTTCTCGATCCAGATGGAAAAGTCGAGCGCAAAGGTCAAGATCCAAACAGAACGGGTAAACCTACCCTGTGGGTTTACTATCAAGACGGTCAGCCGCTACGGGCTGAAGAACAGAACAGTTCTTCCGGCGCGGTAAATCGCTCTGTTTATTTTCGCGATGGTAAGATAAGTCGGGTCGAAGAGGACACGAACGCCGACGGTAGGGCCGATAGCTTGGCTTTTTACGAGAACGGCCAGTTGATCAGAAAAGAGCTGGACCGCAAGCACACCGGCAAAACAGATCTCTGGGGTTACTATCAAGACAATCGGTTGGTGAAGCAGGAAGAGGATCTTCGCGGTGATGGCATAGTGAGCCGGATTGTTTATTTTCAAAACGAAACCGTTGTACGCCGGGAGGAAGATACTATGGGGCGGCAACGAATGGATATCATAGAAACGTTTGCTCACGGGAAATTGACCAAACGTTTAAGGGACACCAAGGGCTCAGGAAAATGGGACGCGGTTTACGTCTTCGAGAATGATCAAATAGTGCGCGAAGAACGAGACACCGATGCAGACGGTATTTTCGATCTACGCATCTTCTATGCCGATGGACAGATCAAGCGGCAGGAAGGTGATACCAACCGAGACCGGCGTGTCGATGTTTGGGTTACATTCGAGAACGGCGAACGTGTCGAGCAGCTCGAGGACCAGCATTCTCGTGGCACGATCAGCGCGCGCTACACGTTCAAGAATGGACAGGTGATCGGACAAGAGGCGGTGGCGGACGCGCAGCCTCCTTCGATGGCGCTTCCCTTCGGAGCGGCCGAAGATGAGCTGCGATCAATGGCCGCTTCCGCGGGCGTACAAGTGGACGAACCTCGAGCGACCGCAGTAGCTGCCGGGTTGCAGTCGGACAGCAGAACGAAGTAGAACAGGACCGAGTGGTTAGAAGATGAACGGGCGATTTGGATCGATATCGTGCGTGATGTTACTGACACTGCTAGGGTGTGAACCTGTTGCCGTTCAACACCCGCCTGGCTCTGTTCAATCGCCTTACTCCGGAGCTGCCGTAAACAACACAAGCAGCGCCCCTCAGTACCCTACGCAACCACAGGTGACCGGCTCGCAAAGATGGAATCACGCCTGGACCAAGGCAATGGAGGGCGCCTTTGTCGGCCTCAATATTGGCGGTCCTTTTGGTGGCGCCGGCGGCTTAGCCCTGGGGCTGCTTACGGGTCTGATCACCGCCGACTCCCATTACGGCGCAGTGAATGCGCAAATTCAGTCCGAACAGCAAAAAGACCGGCAGCTTGAAGCCGCGATTGAGGAAGAACTTCAACGTCAGGCAGGCTTTGAGAACCAGGTCGCTCAAGCAACTCCTGCATCCGGCGGCGCTGCTCAAGTGGGTTCAGCCGAACTGCCCGTTGAGCAAGGACGTGCGGCGCCAACAGTCCCAGCGGAGCGTTCGGCAAGCGGTAATATCGCACTGGCCTCGGTTAATAAGAGCCCTGGATCTAGTTCCTCCCGCGCCGTTTAAAAATGTCGAAGTAAAAGACATCAATGGGGACGGGGTGCCGGACCTCTGGATCTATCACAACCCGCGAAACCCGGGCGAGATCGTGCGTCAAGAAGAGGCCACGAAATACGACGGCACCGTCAATGCCTGGAGTTATTTTAAGGATGGCAAACTGGTCCGGCGCGACGTCGACAGCCAAGGTCAGGGAAGACCTGATACTGTATTTTACTATGCGGAAGATAAAATCGCCCGCGAAGAACGTGATGAATCAGGCACGGGCCGGATTAGTTACCGCGCGACTTATCAAAACGGCCGGCTTGCTCAGATCGAGAAAGATACTCGAGGAGAAGGTAAAATCGATTTTTGGATTCATTATGATACCAACCGCGCCGAAGAAATCATTATCAAAGACGAAAAAGACATGAATGGCGACGGCATCGCCGATCTGTGGACGTACTATGAGAATGGGCGGGTCGTCCGACGTGATGTCAGCGCCGTCGGTTTGGAGTTACTCGCCAAGCAGGAGCAGATCTCATTGCCGATCGCCGACGTGAAAGGGATTCAAATCCCTGGCAACTGATATCATGAACAATTCAGCCTCTGCCTGGGAAGATTCAGCTCTCACACTGTTCCGGAGCGCCTTCTTATTACCCTCCCTGCTCCTCCACGCGATGCTCCTAGCTCTGGCGCTTCGTGCTGCGACCTTATCAGTGGCAAAGCCGGCATTGGACCCGCCGATTTCGGTGCAGCTTGTGGAGGTAAACGAGGGCGGTTCCTCCAACAAGAGCATCGGTTCGAGCAAAGGCCCTGGCGGGCCGCGCAATCTTCCAAAGCTCGGCAATCCGATCAGCCCAGCTCAGCGCACGGGCAAATTGGACAGCGGTTCTCTCGACGCCTTGAAGCCGAACGATACTGTCGAAGCGACAACCGCGCCGAAACCGATGGCGCTTCCGGGGCCTAAAGTTCTGTCTAGCGATTCGAGTCGTGAAGCGGTCAGATACAAAAGAGACTTCACCGGATTCGCTGGTGCGGCTGCCGACGAAAGAAGCGGCGACCAATCTGCCAGGCGGAGTGGCGGTTGATCCCGAAACGAGCCAGAAAAGCTTAGCTGCGCTCAAGAGCACGGATGCCGGGCCAGGCATCAAAGCGCTAAGGGAAGGCGAACAGATCCCCGGCTCGCTGAAAGGCGTTGGAACTGGAGTGGGACCGTACGGCGTTCCGGGTGGAAAGAGCAGCGGCAGTGGTCTATCCGGCGGCGGCAGTGGCTCTGGGACAGGCGGCGGCAGTAATACAGGCCTAAAGGGAATCGCAACTCCTGATTACAATCAATATCTGCAGCAACTTAAGAGAAGAGTGGAATCGGTATGGAAGTATCCTGACGACGTCACCGGAGTCCAAAAGGTCGCCGTGCGCTTCATTCTTGATCGCGCGGGCAAGCTGACCCTGGCGGAAGTCCTGGATTCTTCTGATTCTAGACTCAACACCAGCGCCGTCGAAGCGATTAGGCGAGCGTCGCCTTTTCCACCTATTCCGGAAAGTTTGAAAGATCTCGCCAACGAACCTATGATCATTAGGTTTGAGGTCGCTATCCGCGTCCGCGGATGAAGACTGCAGTTTCGTCTTTCCCGAAAACCCTCGTTGAATTAATTATGAACTAAGGTAATCTCACCGGAGATTTCCGAAGGAATCCATAATGGAACAACAAGGGCTGAATCTCATCGAGATCATTCACAAGGGCGCTCTGGCGACTTATCCGCTGATCCTGCTTTCCATTGTAAGCGTGACGGTGGTGTTTGAACGCTTATGGTCATTGAGAAATATCAGATCCACGACGTTGAGGATTGCTGAATCCCTGGTTGATCCAGTTCAAAAAGGTCAACGCGATCTGGCACTGGCTATTTGCAAGCAGAATTCGCACTGTCCGGCGGGAAGAATTTTCCATACTGTTCTGGAGAGAGCCGAAACTCACCTACCCGAAACGGGAAGCAATGTTGCGGTCGAAGCTATGTTTGAAGAAACCCAGCATTTGAGAAAGCATCTTTGGATTCTGGGAACCGTGGCAAGCAGCGCGCCGTTCATAGGCCTATTTGGAACGGTAGTGGGAATCATCAAAGCTTTCGAAAGCATGGCGGTCAGTGGAACTGGCGGTTTCGCTGTAGTCGCGGCAGGTATTTCGGAAGCGCTGGTCGCCACCGCTTTGGGATTAGGGGTAGCGATTATCGCCTTGGTTTTTTACAACTACTTCCAGACCCGGATTGGCAGTTTGACGGCCCTGTTCCGCATCCAAGTCGCAAGAGTTCTCCGTCATTTTAACGCTTAAGGCATCGGCCATGGCACTGACTCCACTCGGCAGCAACGAAGACAACTCGGACATCGTCGCTGAAATCAACATCACGCCTCTGACCGACATCTTCCTCGTCTTACTGATCATTTTCATGATCACCAGCTCGGCAATGGTCGAATCAGGCGGTAAAGTGAACCTGCCCAAAGCTGTTGCCACTCAGTCCGAGAGCACGCGGGACGACTGTCACCCTTACTCCGAAACGTGAGATCTTCGTCAATCAGAAACAGATCAGTGAGGATAAATTGGAACCGGCTCTCAAGGAAGCGCTGGCTGGGAGTGCCGATAAGATTGTCATTTTACGCGGTGATAAGGATGTGCTCTTGGGCGACACAGTTAAGATAATGTCGATCATCAAACGTGCCGGCGCATCCGAGATTGCCATTGCCGCCGAAACCGAAAAATCCCGCTAGTTACGCCTTAGTATTCATTGCACCTGCGTTTCCCGTTCAGGTGGCAGCGGCCCTTGCGAGCGTCCAAGTCCCTGTTGCCTTGCGCGTTCTATATCTTCTTGAATCTCTGCTTGGCTCTTGCCTAATCGTTCAACCTCTAACTTGAGTTTCTTTTCTCTTTCCAGGAAGACTTCCAATTCTAAAGACTTCTGATTTCCAGACTGATAATTGATAGTGATCGAGTCCTTGCCGTTGGAACCATCGCTTGCTCGCGCAAAAACGTCGATCTGATTCCGCCCTTCGATCGCTGGCACCGCGGCGGAAAAAAACCCGTCGGCCGCCACTCTCAGCTGGCTGGCTTTTTGGCCGCTGGTCTGATTGACGATCTGAACGTAATCCACGCCAACAGCGGACATGTTCTCGACCACCGACAGGATATCGACCGGCCGTGAAACGGGTGTATAGATGCCGCCACTTTGTTTAGCGATGCCAACGGCGGCTCTTGGATAAGAGAGCGCCTCTTCGCCTAACGCAAAAACGTGAACCTTGATTCCAGCCCTTCCGGCAAGTCGCGCAGCATTGATGGCTAGGTCAGTGTCTTGCGGGGTGGCGCTTTTGCCTCCGCCGATGGGCATCGTCGGAAAGCCATCCGTCAAAAGAAACTCTACTTTTACCGCATCAGTTTTCTTTTCACTGCTTCCCATTCCCATCAGCTCGGTGATGCCGGTACGGATTCCTTCGACCATATTGGTCCCACCATAGGGGCCCGCCTTATACACTTCATCGAGAGCAAGGCGAACTCGGTCGAAATCATGGGTGAGCGGCTGAACCAATTTTGCGCGCTCGCCGAAACTCACCACGCCGACCCGTGTCGTTTCGGAGTTCAGTTGCATTAGGAGCCTGCGGGCTGCAATCACCTCGGCGGCAAGTACAGAATTTCTGAGGTTCCTCATAGCGGGGCCGCCTACGCTCATGCCGCCAATGAAAATCTGCGGAGTATTAAATCCTGAACCAGTGTCCGGTAGTTGATCCATTCCTGTCAAATCGATCCCGGCATATTGAGCGGTGCTCCCGGAGGCATCCAGAAGAAGCATGATGTCAACATTGGCTGAACGGGCGGCGGTTGTAGCCACCTTGCCGCTAACAAAGACCAGGTTCTGTTCTTGGTTGATCGTAGCGCCGTCTTTTGGTGAGTGAATCTGCACTTTGGCTTCAGCGCTGAACAGTGGAAATGGCTGGCTTAGGCGGCAAACCAGCAAACTCGCGAGGAATGTGTACCGGAGAAAAATTGGGTTCATGGCGATACCCCAGTCACTGAACGCTAACATGAACCTACGAGGCTGTAAACGTCGCGATCTGGAGGAAACAGTTCGCGTGCCCTATTGAGTCGCCGCTTCGCTCCACAGGAATGGCACTGAAGCTCGGTGCAGTCACGAAGAAACTAAGACCTGGCGATCGATGTAGAAGGCGAATACATTTGCGGGGCGATTTCTTGCAGTTCCAGTCCGGAGTTTTTCGCAGCCAACAACCGCATAAAATGGATTACGTGATGAACAGATTGGGCAGCTAACTTGAGGAGACAACTTGAACTAGGACCTTAACGCAACAACACTGATACTGGGCACTAGCTCGATCTTATAAGCATTCCACTGCCGCTCTTAAGCCCAATAAATAACTCTGCACGCCGAAACCGGTAATCTGTCCCACGGCGACACCGGCGATGTAAGAATGTTTTCGAAAAGCTTCTCTTTTGTAAATATTGGAGATATGAATTTCGATGGCGGGGATGCCGGCAGCTAGGATGGCATCGCGCATGGCCACACTCGAATGAGTATAAGCCGCCGGATTGATCACAATAGCGCCGAACTGAGCTGAAGCTTGCTGGATCCAATCGACCAGTTCACCTTCATTATTGGACTGGCGAATCTCCACGGTGACGCTCAGTTGCTTGGCCAGCGAGCGAATCTCTCGGCCTATTTCTTCCAGAGTAAGCCTGCCATAAATTTCCGGCTGGCGTTTGCCAAGCAGATTCAAGTTAGGACCGTTGAGGATCAAGATTCGTTTCTTTTTTGCCATCATGCGCCAGTAAATTGTGGTAGCGACTAGTCCAAGTTTTTCGATATCCTATGTGCCGAGAGCGGCAGCGATTTGCTTTGCGGTTAACAGGTGGAAGCAAGTCTTACCGATGGCGGTGCAGACGACGAACTTGACCTTCCCGTCCGCTGATTTTTTATCCACTTCCATGCCTTCAATCAAAGACTGTGTCGAAACTTCCTGCGGTATTTCGGTTGATAATCCTGCCATTTTGATCAATTTGATAATGCGGCCCAGGGTTTTCGCGTCGCAAAAACCCTGCTGATAAGAGATCGCAGCAGCTTTCGCCATACCGATAGCGACTGCTTCACCGTGAAGATATTTGCGAAAATGGGTCGCGGCCTCCAACGCATGTCCTACGGTGTGCCCGAAGTTGAGAACGGCGCGATGATCATCTTCTCGTTCATCTTTTTCTATCACCCGCGCCTTTATCGCACACGAGGTGGCGATCACTTCAGTGAGTAACCGACGATCCAAAACCAAAATTCTATCCAGTTTCTCCTCTAAGCCGCCAAATAGAACCGGATCTTCAATAATGCCGTATTTTATGACCTCTGCCAGGCCGGCTACCAGCTCGCGCCGGGGCAGTGATGACAACAGAGCCACATCGATGATTACTGCGCGGGGTTGATAAAACGCGCCGATCAAATTCTTGCCTCGAGAATGATTAACGCCGGTCTTTCCTCCGACACTTGAATCTACTTGAGCTAGCAAAGTGGTCGGTATCTGCACGAACGGCATGCCGCGCAAATATGTAGCTGCGGCAAAGCCGGCGATATCTCCGACAACACCACCACCCAAAGCCACTAGACACGATTGGCGTTCAAATCTTTCGCTAATGAGACGGTCGAAAATCGTCGAAAGAGTCGATAGCGTTTTGTATTCTTCACCATCTGGAATCAATATAGGGATAACCTCGAATCCAGAACTCTGCAGAGCATCGTGCACAGGGTCGAGATAGAGTTGGGCTACTGTAGAATTGGTGACGACTGCAAGTTTCCCTTTGATCCCAGCTCCTGTGAGGAGGTCGCCGGCAGCTGAAAGAATTCCTTCCCCGACGAAGATGTTATAGGATCGTTGTCCTAAATCGACTTTGACGGTCTGCATAGATCAACTATTGAGCCGATCCGGCGAGCGCAAGGATTTTGCTAACCACTTCATCGACGGTCAATTCGCTGGTATCGATTTCGATGTGAGCCTTAGCGTAGTATTGTTTGCGCTGCCTCAAAAGCTCATTTATCCGTTGCGCCTTATCGACTGTCATTAACAAAGGCCGCCGGTTAGCGCTACCGGCTCGCTGCACAATCGCATTAACGTCGGCCGTCAAACAAACAATTAAGCTCCTCTCTTGCAGAAGCCTCAAATTGTTTTCATGCAACACAACCCCACCGCCGGTAGCTATGACCTGCCCATCGTCCCGAAGCACCTGTGCAAGCGCTTGCATTTCTAACTGACGGAAGTAAGACTCACCTCTCCTTTCGAAGATCTCTCGAACTTTCGAGCCCGCGCACTTCTCAATCGCCTTATCGAGATCGACGAATCGTCGTTTCAATCGCCGCGCAAGTTTTCGTCCCACGGCACTTTTACCCACGGCCATAAAACCGATGAGAGCAATGTTCTGATTAGCGTTTAATGGCAAGTGATTTAGAAGTTTTTGATTTGCTCCAGATAGCTTTCATAATTACGGCGGATTTCTCGGAGCGAGTCTCCACCGAACTTCTCCAAAAAAGCATTGGCCAACTCAAAAGCTACAACAGATTCACCGACAACCGCGGCAGCCGGGGCGGCGCAGACATCAGAGCGCTCCACGGAGGCATCCGTCTGTTGCTTGGACCGTAGATCGACGGACTGCAGCGGACTCATCAAAGTAGAGATCGGTTTCATCGCAACCCGAACCACTAAAGGAGCGCCGTTCGACATACCACCTTCAGTTCCGCCTGAATTATTGCTGCCCCGGTAGAAGCCGGTTGGCACAATTCTCGGTGTGCCTTCGCTAACCATTTTGGCGGGATCGAAGAAGATCTCGTCATGAACCTGAGAGCCGCGGCGACGGGCCATTTCGAAGCCGAGGCCGATCTCAACACCTTTGATTGCCTGGATGCTCATTAACGACTGAGCTAATCGCCCATCGAGTTTCCGATCCCACTGCGTGTGCGTGCCTAAGCCCGGCGGCAATCCCAATGCTATTATTTCAAAAATACCCCCGAGTGTGTTTCCCTCTTTCTTGCACTCCTCGATCAAGCCGATCATCTTTTCTTCAGCCGCGCTGTCGGCGGTCCGCACAGGAGATTCTTCCGCACGCGCATAGGCTTCCTCGTACGAAAGTCCGTCGAAGTTCGACGTGATGTTTCCGATAGACCGGATATAGCCCATCACCCGAATACCAAAAGGCGAAAGTATTTGTTTCGAGAAAGATCCTACCGCGGTCCGCGAAACTGTGTCGCGCGCACTAGCCCGTTCTAGAATATCTCGAATGTCCGAGCGGTCATACTTGAGGACTCCATTGAGATCAGCATGTCCGGGACGCGGCTTGGTGACTGCAATTTTTTCGTCACGGTCCTCAGGAGCAGCTGACATTTTTTTGGTCCAGTTTTTCCAGTCTCGGTTTTCGATGCCAAATGATACAGGTGATCCAAGTGTTTCGCCCCAACGAACACCAGAGCGAATTTGAACCTCGTCCCTTTCGATCAACATTCTGCCACCGCGGCCATAACCTTGCTGTCGGCGCCATAGATCATGATTGATCTTCCCTGGATCAACAGGAAATCCGGCGGGGACCCCGTCAATAATCATCGTCAAACAGGGTCCGTGAGACTCTCCCGCGGTGAAATAACGCAGCATGCGGCGTATCCTAACCTATTATATTTTGCGAGGCTAGTGGTGGGAAACTGCAGTTGGTCACGCGCAAAGAGATCAAAAAGGAGCATGTTAAGACCAGTGCAGTACAACCGATCACGTCGAAACGGGACACAGAATTGTCTAACCGTGACAGAGAAGATTATTCACTCCGGTTTAGCGCCAGGCAAATAGCTTTGGTGATGTTTGGGTTTAAATGCTAAAATACGCGCTACGTGAGGGACTGCCATATGAGGAGCTTAGTAATTATTTTATGTGTTATGGCTTGGGCGGTTGAAGCCGACTTGGCTGACGCGGCATTCGTGATTAAGCTTAAAAACGGTAATGAGTTCGTTACCGGCCGGCACTGGCAGGAAGGAACCCAGGTTATGTTTGATGTCTATGGCGGTGTGGTTGGTGTGGACAGAAACTTCGTATCGAAGATCGCCCGATCTGACAAACCTCTTCAGCTTAACACATTACCGAGACAGGACGAAAAGCCTCAGGTTACGGCAAGGAAAGATGAATCTGAGTCAAATAAAGCGTTAGTTCCTTCGACCGCTAAAACTGAGGTAAAGGTGGATCCAAATGATCCTATACTGAAAGACCTTGAAGTGCTGAAGCAGAAATTCAGCTCGGTAAGCGGTATGTTAACATCCGAGTTGAACGAGTTTTCAAAAGATGTCACTACCTTGAAGCGTAAAATTCAGACTAGCGGTGAATCGAATCGCTATTTGAATGAGTTTACAGAACTTCACAGAATAGGGGATGCCCTGGAAGATATTCTAAAAGACCGACATTAATAGGCATGTTTCCAGCTGACTACTTTGAAGGCCTGAGAAGCCAAAGCTTTCTTTATTTTGCAACTGTCATAGCCCAAAGTGTTGCCACCATTGATCGTGACATCGGTCACGCTCGAGGTTCCTGCATAGATTTGCCCGTAGACATTGATTCCAGCCCCGCCACCACCGTTTAGAGTGACTGACCCGGTCGCATATATTAGCCCGTTCCAGGTAAAGCCTCCTCCCAAGACTAAGTCTCCCTTTACCAGAAGGATCCCATAGCCTGTGAGGTTTTGCAGCTTGAGCCCTTGATTGTTCTCCGGATCACTAGTGTCGGTGTAGACTGTGACGTAGTTGCTTGTACTGCCGTAGGTGCCGCTGTTTTGGTCCTCAGTCAACGTCGTTGTCGCCGATGGCTTTAAGCTATCGATCAGGCTCTGAATATCTATATCCAATGTGCCATGCTGCGGTGTTGATGGACTACCTGACAAGGTTGGAGTGCCGTTGAGAGTGGTGGTAGCGGGATCCTTTGTATAAATCGGCCCGAGTGCCGTTTCTTGGCTGCAAGCATCACTGCCATTGATGGTCAAGGAAGAACCGTTGCCGGTTACATCACCTTTCGAGTAAACGACCGCTGGGCTCGAAGCAACCGCCGTATTGACTTCTACAATGATCTCGACACGTGCTTTTGCACTGCTCGGGCCAGTCGCCACGGACGTCAGCAACACTTTCCCATTGGCATCGGTCGTGTTCGACGTTCCGTCTGCCGAATCGTTGGTCAAATAAACAGAATAGGAGCTTCCGTTGAGAGTGCCGCTAGCGATAGCTTGATCGTCCGTGGTCGTACTGTAACCATTGAGAACTCCATTGGCACCTTTGCGGGCGGAACTGTTTAGTTCGTCGCTGAACGAACCAGCGTCGCTACTTGACATGTTTTCTATTCTGAATAATTGGCGCCCTCGTTCCGCCCCTGCCATCGCGACCTGAAGTGCCATCTGGTTATTTCTGAAGTTACCTCCTATCTTGATGTCCGTGGCGTGATAACAGATAGGCCGTCGTACCAACCAGTGTGAGCGCCGAGAGCAACGTCAAAGCTGCGACAAGGAGGAAGCCCTGCTCGCTCTTCGATAATCGATCGATGGTAATAGCGCTGACTCTGTATCGACGCATTCTTTCAACTCTCACAGTTATAGAGCCAAATTCCCGGGCGTAATCGTCGCGGACGTAGTGTAAGTCCTGTATCCACCATCAGAGGTGTAGTTCGGGTCAGGTTTCGCAGTTTTAGCGGTAATTGTAATACTTACCTGACGTATGTTGGCCGATACAGTTGTCGCTGCGCCCGTACTATTCAGATAATTGAAAGTAAACGCACTAATGTGCTCGGCGAGTATCTGGGGGCTACCGCTGCCTACAGCTCGGGTAATCTGATCGTTCGCACTATCGAATGCGTAGGTAATTTGTTCATTGGCCGTGCTACTGGTGCTGATTGCTCCGTCTGAATTAAGATCCGCTTGAACCATCAACTGTATAGTGCTGTAAGTGACTCCGTTAAAACCTCCCCCATTGGGTTTGTAGCCGGCCATCTTTAATTCACGGGAAAGGATATCGAGCACGCCTCGGGCGTTTTGCTGCATTTCGTTAATTTGTTCTTGCGCATTATAAATCCGGGTTTGTGACATGAAAGTTGTTGTAACAGCAGCAAGTATCACCATTCCGATGCCCATCGAAACCATGAGCTCGACCAAGGTGAATCCTTCTAGATTTCTAAACTTTATGGAGGGCGCAAAATTCATTGGGCCAGAATCGTCTGAAGAGAGACCGAGCGAGCCGCATTATTGCTCTCAGCCCAACTCACCATCACCGAAATCGTTTTCATGTTAGTGCTTGGCGAATCATTTGTGATGATCGTAGTCCGGGCAAAGTTCACGTTGCCCATGCTGACTGTTACGGCGGCTGCTGGAAAATTAGCTGTGGTTGCGTTCACATACCCTCTATTCTGAACCGCCTCCAGCTGGGTCTGAGCAATTGCTGTCGCCGACGTAAGATTCTTGCTGAAGAAATTTCCGCGAATGACTCCGGTGGCTAGGCCTAACGTGCCAAGCAGCCCGGTCGTTAAAATCAGCGCTGTTACAAGAACCTCAATGAGAGTAAAACCTCGCTCTTTGCTCACTATCGTAAGGCGGCTCTTTCGAGAGTTTCTGCCCATGTTAATTGATTTTTACGTTGCCCGTCGGACTGACAGCCACGGTCTTGGAGCCGCTTGGATTGCTAATCGTTACCGTGGTATCTGAGCTAGCCGTCCCGCGCCCGTTGAACGTTGGCGTAGAGCTGGAACCAGTCACCGCGAAAGTTACGTCGGAGTAATTTGTTTGAAGATTTATAGTTACTGTTTCATTAGCGTCTGCTGACCCGTTACCATTGGCATCGTTGAAGATCTGAAAGCTGTGATCGTTTAAGAATGTGACGACAGAGGTGTTGTTATTCTGCACGGCGTTAGCTCGCGCCCAATTGAGTCTACTCAGGACTTCTCTCGCGGCGCCATTTAGCCGCATACTCGGTTGAAAGGACAAGAAACTGGGAATACCTACGGCGGTTACTATTCCGATAAGGCTTACTACCGTCATCAGTTCCCCGATCGAGAAGCCGCTAACATCAGCTAGAATTCTTTTTCCTGACTTTAAGATCATGAATGGGATCGAAACTGCCAATTTATGTGATTCCGCGCTAAAGGTTGCGCGCGACGCCACCGACAAGGGCGAGCAGAAACTGTACCAAACAATGACGCACAATTATCTCCGTAAACATCCCTACCGTCCCCGAACTCTTCCAAAGTGAGGCCACGCGGGCACCATGGGTTGCACCGATATGGTCATCTCAGCAGAAAATTTCGACAATATTGGCTCATCTGACACGGAACGGCGAAAATTCATGACTATGGGAGCGTACGCAGGCAAACGAACCCACAAAACCCCCGACAGCCCTACGATTCGACCAATTAATACGTGCCTGAGAATCTAGGTCGGCCAGACTGAGACAAATCACCATCCAAACTTCTAGAAAGATAGTGTATCACTGCGTTTAGGGAGAGCCTTAGACCTAAATGTTACATAGTTGCCCTTACGCTCAACGCCGCTGACAAAGTTCTAAAATCCATTTCTGGAGATGCCCTACCATGGTATATTCGATACCTATGAAACGACTATTCATTTTTTATTCTGCGACCGCCGCCCTCCTTTCATACAATCTTCCTTTGTTCGCGGATTATACGATAGTTTTGAAAAACGGCCGCCGCTTTAATGTACAAAATTTTCGCGAAGAGGCGGGTATAGTAAAACTTCACGGCTTCGGCGGCGAAATCTCTATTCCCAAGGATCAGATTCAGACGATCAAACCGGCCGTAGGAGCGAAATCTCCCACCGAGGCACCACTGCGATCCGCGCCTGTAACGGTCCCAGAAGATAGAGTACCTGCTCTAGAACGAACAAACACTGGCACACCCCAAAACCCTACGGAGAACCAGCGTAGCGAAGCGAAAGAGATCACTAAACCGGACGTGAAGGAAGACACCTACCGTCAACTGATCAAGAAAATTGATGATCAGCTAAAAGAACTTAGAGGTCGATACGCTGCGGAGACTCGAGGTAACACAGGAGTCGAGCCGTTCTTATTCACAACCGAAGAAGCCTTTAGAGGTCACCAGGCGGATCTTTTGTCGCGACTTAGAGACGCTCAATACAAGGCGCAGGGACTGCCGTCCGGAGGCGAGGCACAATCCCCTCCATTTTCCACGAATCCACCACCAGCCTACACGGAAAAAGAGAAATTACTCAGTGATTTAAGGAAGCAGATTACCGAGCTCGAGAGCGAGCGTGAGCGTGTGATTGCCGAGATGAAAAGAAACGACATGGACATTAGCTCATTATCTTCAGACTAATTCAGGTGCCGTATTGCGGCGGCAGTGGGATCCAAACCTCTATGGATGTTAATCGTTGAGGACAGCAACTCTAAGGAACAAACTCTTCGTTACTCTAGCATCCCCAATCCGCAATGAATAATTCTGAGGTATCAATTCCTCGGCGCAAGGCGCCTTATTGGTACGAGCCGTAGTCCTGCTACGATCGTGCCTCAGCTTAGTGCGTTGCATTCGCTGCTTCTGTCTTGGTTTTTTCCATTTGGTTGCGCCAAAGCTGCTCTGCTGATGGAAGATTTTCTGAACCTGCTGCAGCAATTCTCGGCGTAATAAAGACCACCAACTCTTCAAAGTCTTTTTGAAATCGCCAGTTTCTAAAAAGCCAGCCGAAAACAGGAATGTCTTTGAGGTAGGGAATTCCACTTTGGGAATCCGAGTCAATGTCCTTAAGTATTCCGCCGATTACGATCGTCTCACCGTCTCGCACAAGCACGTTTGCTTCTGCCTCGCGGTTAAGCTCGTCAAAGGGGATCACACCTGCCGTTCCACCGGAGACTGTTGACGAATTGGCGACGGAACTCGACTTCACTTTTATATTCATCAAAACGAATCCGTCGCTCGAAACCTGAGGGGTTACAGTGAGATTGATCCCCACAGGGATTTTTTCCGTTGCCACTGCCGTACCGGCGGCGGCCCCACTGCCACTAGCTATGTTTGTCGAGCTAGGCAGCGCAATCCTTAAAATTCTTTCGCTTTTGATCGTTGACGGCACGTTATTAAGCGTGACTATAGATGGCCGTGAAATGATTTTAGCGTTTCCTTCGTTCTCAGCGGCCGTGATAAAACCATTCAAGTTAGCCGGCGTGTAACCAAACCGGAAACCCGTGCTCGGTACCGGAAAAGGCGGGGCAACCGTGTTGGCGCTCCCTGCAAAGGGACTACCGGCCAAGAATCTTGAACTAGCGACAACGCGCCCATTAAATATCGCATCGATTTCAGTTCCTAAGGCTCTGGAAAACGTCGGCGTCGTCTCCACTAGATTTGATTCGATTAGAACTTGAGCCGTTCGCAAATCGAGTTTTGTGACGAGAGTACTTACATCTTCTATGCTCTTTTGCAGGTCCCGCAACATGATAGTGTTGCTTCGCTCATCAATGACCAACGCGGCGTCGGGCCGCTTGCTCATGAGCGGCTTCACCTTGGACTCAAGCTCTTTCACCTTAGCATAGTTGATACTGTAGTAGACTGTCTGCAGTGGCTCCAGGTCATCTCTCGCTCTCCTGGCGGCTACCAAAGCGTCCCTGTCAGACTTGAATCGGCCAGCTGTGGATATTCGGATCACGTTGCCGATTTCTTCTTTAGCCAAGCCATTGGTTTCAACAATTAGGTCCATCGCTTGGTCCCACGGCAGTTCAATTAGACGAACGGTAACTTTACGGTTGACGTCGTCGGTGACCATGATGTTATTACCGCTCACTTCGGCGAGGAGCCGGAACACATTCTTTATGTCGGCATCCTTAAATTCCAGCGATATCTTCTGGCCCGTATATCTCTTATCTTCAGCCTTAGCCTGACCCGCCACAGAAGATTTAACATCCTCGCTCGAACCCTTTAACGACGACGTCGGTCCGGCTGACCGGATGTCTGAACGTACTCCATCTTTGAAAAGAACCGCCTGCCTTTTTGCTGTCGCATCGGGGTTAAAAAGACCGATCACTATTTTCAGACCGCCATCTTGAGGGGTGACCACATATGCCGGCACGGTAGCGGCCGCAATGTCGGCGGCCAACCGGATACTGGCGTCATTGGCAGTCAAGCGTAACGTTCCAACCCAATGTGTGTCGATACGAAAGCTCTCACTTATGGGGGCCCGTTTAATATCGCTCAATAAATCGAGAACAATTCGTGACGGCTGTGACAGGGGAAAATGCCGAAATTCAGATACCGGCTGTGAAAACTTAATTGATATTGTTGTTTGGCCACCCTCTTCGAGGACTGAAAGATCCTGTAGCTTTAGGAGTCCAGACGGCGTCTGCTCTTCTCGGGTGCTAGGTTGCGATTGAACGGTCGGTGATTGGGCAGTAGCTTGGTTTCGGCTGACTACAGGGGCTTTACTCGCACTATGCCCACAACCTGATAAAGCCGCCCCATGAACGATTCCCAAAATGAGGAATAAGGCAGCAGATCCACTTTGGGCGATTCTCTGAACCCGCCGATTCAGACAAAGCATGAATTTTCTCTCTCCTTGTTCATTGCCATTAATCTGTTGATAGTTTCATGGAGACTTCGCGGGTTTTTTTCTTGCCAGAGACATCTTCAAAAGACTCCTCAACAACCACTTGGTCGCGATGAATTCCTTTCACCTTGCCTTCGCTCCCGCCTATCGGCGTGCCAACCAGAATGGTATAGCCAAGGCCTGCGCTGTCTTCTATCATCGCTCTGGGCTCTTTAACGTCCCAAACGATGCCAACCACCTTAAGTTGCCCCAACTCGAACCGTTCGAGAGGAGATAAATTGTCTCGGGACCGGGTACCGGTCCTTGTTTGAATGCTAGGCGGCCGAAAAGGATCGCGATTCACTTTCCGAATAAATTTCGGCGACTCAGGCTCGAGATTCTTTTTTTTCAAGAGCACACTATCATCGGGTTCCCCGTTCGTTTTACTTTCCTCTTTGTCACCAAAGACCTGCCTCAACTTCGCGTTCGCCGCTTCAGTAAGTACCCCAAGACTTTTGCCGATCGTCGCGGGCGTCTTTGCCAGCCTATCCACCGCCTCTTTGGTCTTTTGAGACGGAGTCTGAATCTGCTCCTGAGCGATAACAAACTCGATTACTAAAGCTGTCGCTAAGATTGCGGTCACAACACGTAAAGAAAAACTCAACAAAGCTCCCATGATCTCTATTTCTTGGCCTTCAACGCGTTGGCCTTTTCTTCAGCAATTTTTTTTCGCTCCGCCTCTTCCAGGAAACGGTACGTGGTCGCGGTTGTTGTAAATTCGAGAATCATCTGATCGCCCGATGTCGTAGGATTCTTAAACCCGACATTATCAATATTGATTAACCTTGTGAGCCTTCCGATTGCATCAAAAAACATAATCACGTTGTGAAACGTTCCTTTAATGTTTATTTCTACTGGTATCTCCGCGTAGAAATCCTTGTAGTTTTCAGGTCTCGGACGAAACAGATTGATGTCCAATCCGGACTCTTGGGCTTTTGCCGCAATACTAGACAGAAGATCCGCAATTTCCTTCTTACTAGGAAGTTGCGCTATCGCCTCTTTTAATCTTACATCCAGCTCGCCCAATTCTTTTTGTAGCTTCGGCAAATTAGCGGCGCGCTTTTGTTTGGTACTTTTTTCATTTTGTGCCGCCTCGATGCTTTCATTCAATTTGGCAACTTCGTCAGCTTGCGGACTATAAAGAAACGAGTAAAAAGCCGCTGATATAAGGATGATTAACCCGACCAATATCCCGAGCTTTTGACCTTTGGGCCGGTCGAGGATGTTCTCAACCGCGGCGTTCAACTCTTGTTTCCTTTCGGATCCGCCTGAGGAGGAGCTGAGGAGCTAACCGGAGTTGCCGGAACCCTATAAGAAATGCCGGATTGAATGGAGAATTTCTTAAAGGGCCCTGTCTTCTGGTCCGCCTGAGTTGTTTCTACTAATTCGACATCTCGGAAGTGACCAGATCGAGATAACGACCTGATAAATTCGGCCACCGACTGATTATCCATAGCCAACCCGTTCATTATAAGGCTTCCGCCACTTTGCTTCAGTTCGACTAACCAAAGACTCGACGGAATAGCCGCCGCGAGGCTGTCCATAACTAGAGTCGGACCCATCTTCTGGCCGCGCAGGTCTTCGATCACTTTATGCTTGCTTCTCAGTTCCTTTATCTTGGCTTCCAAATTGCCGAGTTCTTTTACTTTGCCGTTTAAAATCTCTACTTCCTTCCGGATCACGGGAAGCTCGTTTGCCAAGTGCGACAAATGGGCTGATTGATACAAGTAAATGCCCACTAGTATCAACGTAGTGATGGCTAGCGAGACGCCCGTTACAATCAGATCCCTCCGGCGATCAGATTCTGCGTTAAGTTCACGAACCGGGAGTAGATTAAGCCGGATCACTTGTCCCCGGGTCTGCGGATAGACAACCCAGCTCCGACGGCGAAGGCAGGCGCGTCTTCCGTAATGAAGTGTCTGTCGATTTTCTTATCCACATTGAACCCACGAAAGGGTTCAGCCATTCGCACTGGCACTACCAGTTGCTGCTCTAACATAGCGCGCAATCCGATCGTTTGAGCACTGCCACCGCTCAAGTAAATCGCTTTCAACCCATCGCCTTCTTCCGTTCCAACCGTGCCGTATAAGGTAACCGTTCGTCGAATTTCTTCGGCTAGGTTTTCTGAGGTCGGTTTGAGCATGGCCTCGATATCGAAGCCCTTCTTTCCGTCGACCATGCCCGTGATCTTTGCAGTTTCGGCTCCTTCCGAAGACAAGTTCAATTCTCTTTTCAAGCTATCCCTGAAATCGTCGCCGCCGAATGGCAGATCACCGGTAAATGTCGACATGCCATTATTCAGCAAAGTTACACTGGTATAACGTGCCCCAATGTGGATAAGCCCAACCAATCCGCCGCCCGGTTCTGTCGAATAGTTTGCTTCGTACATATTTTCCATGGCGAAATAATCGACATCCATAATCACGGGCTTGAGACCGGCTTCTTCAATAGCCTCGGTATAGCTGTTAACAATTTCCTTTTTCACCGCCACCAGCAGAACATCCAGTTTGCTCCCGCCGGCGATCGCGTTAACGACTTGGTAATCTAGATTGACATTCTCCATTCTCTCTGGAATTACATTGTTGGCTTCAAACTCTATATTAGCCTCCAACTCCGCTTCTTCCTGCATCGGCATTTCAATTCGTTTCATAATGACAGCCCTGCCGGGCACCGCAGACACCACTTGAGTTGACTTCACTCGGTTCTCTTGAACAAGGCGCCGAATTGTATCTGCCACCAACTTAGCATTAACAACCATATTGTTCTGAATCGCATCCAGCGGAACTGGAAGTACCCCCAAGCTCAATACCCGATAACCACCTCGTTCGATCGAGGTTTCAACCATTTTAATCGAGCTCGATCCGATATCGAGCGCAACGAAACCACCGTTCCGTCCAAACGATGTCAACGCACTGAGATTAAATTTGGTCAAGAAAGAACCCATGACTGGAATGATACTTTCTGCCAGAAGGTAGCGCTGAGTGCCGAATGCGAGGTTTGTTCCTACCGATCGCTGGCGAGTCAGCTCGATGAAACCCCGTAGGCAGCAGCTGACCCTAACCTATCAATGGCTCCCTTAATGTCCTCTTTGCGTAATGTAGGTAACATACGAGCTACAATTTGTACCTGAACTCATTCGACTCCAGTCGTAATCAACAACTATCAACGAAAGCTACATTTTCGTGACCGTCGTTTCTAGTTGATGCTAATAACGGCGGATTCAGCGGCCGAAGGATTGTTCACTTTCCCGCGCTCTTTGAGCTCCCCAAAAAGAGTGTCTTTTCATTACCCCTCCGCTGCCATCTATGAGGTTGCTGTGAGTGGTACGGCCACGGATGTGGAGTAAAAGCCGCTAACGCTAAAATTATGCCATCGTCGGTAAGGGTGACATTTCCCAACGGATACTAAACCAATAGTCGGATTCTCGAGTCTTTACCAAGGCCATAATGTTCCGAGTTGGACAATTATGGACAGAATTGCGTAGAGTACGTCAGTCTTGGGTGAAAACTGCAGCAGATCCGTTGCAGCCTGTCCAATCATTCAGGTCCAGGACCGAAGCCGATTGGGACGCTACCTAGGTGGCCTGCATCGGTCTTGTAAATAGCGCTACCGTTCCGTGACCAGCGTTGCATTGTCCGATCAGCAGATCTGATCCGGCGGGACACTATCGCACCGGCTTTTCGTGATTTCCTGTTTTGGTTCATGACTATCGCGAGTTGCCTTTTGAGATGTTCGAAGTTATTAATCGAGCGATGAGTCCGCAAGCGGAGAAATTCGCCCGCATCATCATTCCATCGCCTATTAAAGAGCCTCTCACCTACGGTGTTCCCGATAACCTTAGACATCTTGTCACTGTCGGCATGCGCGTATTAATCCCTCTAGGCAACCGCAAGGTATCAGGGATCGTGTCCGACCATATTTCCGAGACGCCGCTGCCCGACATCAAAAATATAATTGCCGTGTTAGATGAGGCGCCAATTGTTGATGAACAGTTATTGACCCTCAGTCACTGGGCTAGCCAGTATTATGTAGCATCGCTCGGCGAAGTGCTAAGCACGATACTGCCACCCAACTCTCGTGTGGAAATCGATAGCATCATCGCCGCAAAATCGGAATCGACGCAGACTGATGATGTTCTAGGACAGACAATCCTAGATGTGCTGCGCGACAAGAATGGCCGGACCAGCCTCAAAAGCTTGACGAGAGCTTTTGGCGGAACGAATATCTCCACTGCCCTAAAACAACTTCAATCTGCCGGTGATGTTGAAATTCGCGAACGCTTACCCGGGCAGAGGAAAAGCCGTCGATTCGACGGCTCTCAAATGCCCCGATCACCGTCTGCGGACCTAAAACGGTTCACGCTCAGCACGGAACAACATGCAGCACTAGTCGCCATCAAAGCTCGCCTTAGAAGCGGCGGATTCGCGACATTTCTCCTCCACGGAGTGACCGGTGGCGGTAAAACTGAGATTTACTTACGTGCCATGGAGTGCGTCCGAGACATTGGCGCTCGAAGTCTCATCCTGATTCCGGAAATCTCATTAACTCCTCAGCTTCTTGATCGGGTCAACGCACGATTTAATGGCAGGGTGGGTATTTTACACAGTGGTTTGACGCCTGCCGAGCGATGGGCGCAGTGGTGGCGGATCAAAGGAGGAGACGTCGACATTGTCGTGGGGGCGCGCTCGGCCGTTTTTGCGCCGGTTCCAAATCTTGGTTTGATTATTGCCGATGAAGAGCATGACGGATCTTATAAACAGGATGACGGCTTGCGCTACAACGCCAGGGATGTTGCTGTTATGCGCGGCAAGCTCTCGGCCTGCGCCGTGGTTCTAGGATCAGCCACACCATCATTGGAGAGTTATGAAAATTCTCTTCAAGGTCGCTATCAATTGTTGGAGATTTCTCAACGCGTAGAGCAGCGCCCGTTGCCCAGTGTCGAAATCTTTGATCTCCGAAACCAATCCAAATCGGTTGGTGTAGCCGCCACCGATGGCGGGTCGGAGGGATGGCGGAAGCAGAAAAGTGCTGGAGAACGATTGTTGTCAGATCCGCTCGCAACTGCGATCAAACGCAATTTCGTAAATAAACGACAGACACTGGTCTTTTTAAATCGCCGAGGCTTCGCAAATTTCTTACAGTGCACGCGATGCGGTTATGTCTTGCGCTGCTCTTATTGCAGCGTCACATTGACTGTGCATTTAAAGCGCAAGATCGTTCGCTGCCATCACTGCGATTTCAGTAGACCAGTAGAACGAGTTTGCCCCGATTGCGGCACTGAAACCCTCGCGGGTATTGGCGCAGGAACCGAACAGATTGAACAGACCCTATATGCATTGGTCCCTGAGGCGCGCATCGCACGCATGGACAGGGACACCACCGGCAAGCGCGGCTCGCACGCCGATTTGATCCGCAGGTGGGAAAGTGGCGATATCGACATACTTATTGGGACCCAAATGATCACCAAGGGGCACGATGTTTCCGGAGTGACGCTCGTGGGCGCGCTGCTTGCCGACATGTCTTTGAATCTGCCGGACTTTCGGAGCGCTGAACGAACCTTCCAAATCCTTAGCCAAGTTGCGGGCAGATCCGGACGAGGGGATGATCCCGGAAGAGTAATCATCCAGACCTATGAACCTGAACATTATGCAATTCAATCGCTCATTGATCACGACTACAAAAAGTTTTTCGCGAAAGAAATCGAGTTTCGCCGGGCGTTGGGCTATCCTCCGTTTGGCAAGTTGGTAAATTTGCGCCTAGACGGTCCAAGTTCGGAGCATGTGGAAGCGAAAGCCCAAGCGCTTTTCAAAAAGATCCGCGCGATCCAAAGCGGCAACCCAAAGTACCGGGAACACGTTGAAATTCTTGGCCCCGCTCCTTCGCCGATCGAAAAGTTGCGGAATCGGTATCGGTGGCAGCTCTTGCTCAAAGGCGATCAAATAAGCCCATTGATCGGGTTAGCTAGTGCCGTTCGCGAGACGTTCACGAGAACGCGCAACGTGCGTCTACACATTGATGTCGATCCGTACAACATGTTATGAAAATATAGGTATGGCTCTATTAGAAATTCTGAAATATCCCGATCCACGGCTCTCAAAAGTGGCACGCCCGATATCGAATGTCACCGATGCTACCGTTCAACTGATCAGTGACATGCTTGAAACGATGTATGCCGCACCCGGTGTTGGTTTAGCCGCAACACAGGTCGGAGTGCTGCAGCGGATCGTTGTTCTGGACGTGGACCACGAAAATCCACGAACTAACGTCTACAAATTGGTCAATCCTGTCATCACTCACTCCGAGGGGCAACTGGTTTGGGAGGAAGGGTGCTTGAGCGTCGTCGATTTTACGGCTGAAGTACGCCGCGCCGAACATGTACAAGTCGTGGCGCTAGACGAACACGGAAAAGAACGAACGATAGAGGCGGAGGGTTTGCTCGCTGTGGCGCTTCAACATGAGATCGATCATTTGGATGGAAAATTGTTCATCGACCGTATCAGTCGGTTAAAACGCGATCTCTACACACGCCGTCGGAAGAAGATGTTGCGCAGCGGGATCGAGCCATCCGAATCGGCGCAGGTCATGATCTAAACTGCCTTCCAGAAAGCCGCAGCCGAAAAATCAAAGGAGAGTCGCTCAGGCGATCCTTTCATGTCTTCTTCTTGGCCCATCGTATTTATGGGAACTCCGGAGATCGCCGCTGTCAGCTTGCAAATGCTGATCGATGGTTCCGATCCTGTTATCGGCGTGGTCACGCAACCCGACCGTCCCACAGGCAGAGGACAGCAAAGCAGGCCGTCTCCAGTCCGCCGCATGGCGGAGAGCCAGGGGATTCCAGTGATTACACCCATGAAGATTCGCGATCCGGTTTTTTGCGACGCGCTGAGATCATGGAATCCTCACATTATCGTGGTCGTAGCTTTTGGACGCATTCTCCCCAAGTCGATCTTGGATCTGTCCCCAGGTGGATGTTTGAACGTACACTATTCTCTTTTGCCTAAATATCGTGGTGCAGCGCCTGTCACTTGGACGATCATCAATGGAGAAGAAAAAACCGGAGTCTCCACCATGCAACTTGTTGAACAACTAGATGCTGGGCCGATCTACCTTCAAGAAGAAATCCAAGTTGGTGAGCATGAAACGACAGCTTCGTTGCAAGCTAAGCTGGCTCCCCTCGGGGGCCGCTTACTGCTGAAAACGATACGCGGGCTTAAGAGCAACTCTCTTCAGCCGCAGCGTCAAGACGAGGCGTGTGTGACCTTTGCACCGATGATTAAGAAAGAGGACGGCTTAGTCGATTGGACCCAACCGGCGCTGTCTATTGAGCGCCGTGTCCGCGCCTTTACCCCCTGGCCATCAGCGTATACTCACCTCAACGGGAAACTCCTAAAAATTCACCGTGCAACTCCAATTCAAACGAATAGGTCAGGCAATCCTGGTGAAATAATTAGAGCAGACACCGGCGGGTTTTGGATTGCAACCGGATGCGGCACGCTCTCTCTTGAAGAGGTCCAATTAGAAAATAAAAAGCGGGTTCCCGGGGTGGAGTTTATAAAAGGAGCGCGGATTACGGCAGGTGACCACGTTTGAGAGAAGCGAGAATGTCCGCAAACAAGCGGTTGATATTCTCGTCAGAGTTGAGCTTGATAAAGCTTACGCCGACATCCTCCTGGATCAGGCACTCCAAACGGGCGGTATGTCAGCGAGAGACCGATCTCTGTTAACCGAAATCGTTTATGGAACCTTGCGCTGGCGAGGCAGAATAGATCTCCATCTGAAGCAGCTTACGCGCCGTTCTTTCGAGGAAACTGATCCGTTTATTAAAAATCTTCTCCGGGTCACTCTCTATCAGATTAGCTTTCTTGATCGGGTACCGGAGTACGCTGCCCTTAACGAAGCCGTGACTCTGGCGAAGATGCACGCGGGTAGTCGCGTAAGTGGCTTTGTGAATGGGATCGTTCGTAATTTCATTCGCACTAAGAGAACCGAAACGGTGCCCAACCCGGACAGCTGCGGGGTCGCGGCACTTGCCGATTACTGGTCGTATCCAGAGTGGTTGATCAACGAGTGGATTGAGTATCTAGGCAAGGCTAACATTACGGCGCTGCTGGAAGCTAACAACCGCCAAGCTCCTCTGGTACTGCGAGCAAATATTCGTCGAATTAATCGACAGGCTTTGCTGAGGGAGTTTGAAACGCACGGCATTGAAGCGCTACCGACCACTTGGTCGCCACACGGTATTGTTGCTGCAGTTCGCAGGTCCCGATTCATCGATTAACGCGGTCATCAGGAAGGATTCTTCCAAGTTCAAGGTGAAGCGTCGCAACTGGTTGGCTATCTACTTGATCCGCAATCAGACGAGAAGATTCTCGACGCATGCGCGGCGCCCGGCGGCAAAACGACCCATATTGCAGAGCTCATGGATGACAAAGGCCAAGTCACAGCCATCGATAGATCGCCCAAAGGTGTGGCGAAGATTCGTGAAAATGCCATTCGTCTAGAGCTCAAGTCGATCCGTGGGATACAAGCCGACATGACCAGACAAGTAGCTGTAAGACAACAAGCAACCTATGATCGCATCCTCGTCGATGCTCCCTGTAGCGGTCTGGGAACTCTGCGGTCCCATCCGGAAATAAAATGGAATCGCGACATCCGCGATGTCCTCAGGCTCAGCGAGTTGCAACGAAAAATTCTCGGGCAAGCGGCCAGTTACCTCAAAGCTGAAGGCGTTTTAGTATATTCAACTTGCACACTCACCGCTCATGAGAACGAAAACATTGTGAATGAATTTCTTGCCAGCCATAGAGGATTTGTTTTAGAGAACGCTGCAAGTTATCTTCCGGATCAAGCGAAGCAGCTCGTCAAGGAGAGGTATTTTATGGCGCTGCCCCATAAGCATGATACTGACGGCTTTTTCGCGGCGCGCTTGCGAAGGGTCACGTAAATGGAGTCAATAAAAATCGCCCCATCTATACTTAGTGCAGATTTCAGCCGGCTCAAAGATGAAATTCAGACAATTGAAGCCGCTGGCGCTGACTGGCTTCACATAGATGTCATGGACGGTCACTTCGTACCGAACATCACTGTTGGGCCGGTAGTGGTCGAGTCCGTTAGAAAGGTGACAAAGATGCCTCTGGACGTTCATCTTATGATTACCGATCCGGACAAATACGCTCCTGAATTCATCAAGGCAGGCGCCGATTGGGTATCGATCCATCCGAATACGACTAAGAAGCTATCTGAAAGCTTGCAAAAAATTCGTAAACTAGGAGCCAAAGCGGCTATTGCTGTGAATCCTGACATCGCCATTGAAAACGTCGAGGGCAGCTTTCCGGATATCGACATGATTCTCATGATGACGGTGTTCCCTGGATTTGCCGGTCAGGCTTTTATTGCTGATGTTTTGCCCAAGATCGAACAGGTGAGAAGCAAAATTGAAAAGGAAAAACTGCCAATCCTGATCGAAGCAGATGGGGGGATCAAAGCAGACAACATTAACTTGGTTGTACGCGCCGGCGCCGAAGTGATCGTCTCGGGTTCCGGCATTTTTAAAACCGCTAGTTACAGCGACACCATTCGCCGCATGCGTCAAGCGGTCGGCCAATCGTAATCCCTGTTGTTTTCTACTTTGCGTGTGTTACTTATAGCGGGTCGGGGCGTGGCTCAGCTTGGTAGAGCGCACGGTTCGGGACCGTGAGGCCGGTGGTTCGAATCCACTCGCCCCGACCATTTCTTTCCACCAGATGCTGGGATCATTCACACGCAGTTGAGCTTAGACCTGGCTTGTCATCAGAGGGTGCAACCCGTCAGCTCGTGAGCGACAGCTCCTCCACAAGTTAACCTAGAGGCGGTCCGCCGTCTCCGTAATCAAAAATTGGTAGGTTTATGTCTTCTATCGTTCGATAGGTTTGTTGTTAATTGCACGTGCTCTTAAGAATCGAGCCCAAGAGAATGAGGTACGGAAAAAGTGAATGTTGTTCCTTCACCGGGATGACTCTCGACGCGAATATCGCCTTTCATTAGATCAAGGTATTTTTTCACAATATTTAACCCGAGACCGACGCCATTATATTCTCCAGTGTGCGCCTCCCTTATTTGCTCGAAGGCGGCGAAGATTCTATCGATATCTTGCGCTTCGATCCCTATCCCTGTATCAGCGACACTAAACTCAACACGCTGAAGCTCGTGAAGATTTCTAACTTTTAGCTGGATTCGGCCTCGTGGAGTAAACTTGAAAGCATTACCGATCAGGTTCTGCAAAATCTCCTCTAACTTAGTTACATCCGTGACGATGGTGGGCAACTGCGGTTCCACATCCCAGGATACTTGCAAACGATTATGTCGATTAAGTTGCTCGATCTGGCTTTGTGCGTGAGCGACTAAGTCCTCGATATCGACGGCTGCAAGTTCAATGGACATCTTTTTGGCGTCCAGCCGCGACAACGCCAACACATCATTGACCATTTTAAGCAGAAATTGAGAATGATGGCGGATCTGCATCATAGATTTTTTCT
Organism: uncultured delta proteobacterium; assembly: GCA_963745835.1. Taxonomy (GTDB): domain Bacteria; phylum Desulfobacterota; class Binatia; order UBA9968; family UBA9968; genus WHTF01. The sequence continues at coordinate 133,710 of CAVUZH010000018.1, read as the reverse complement.
GTTGAGGATTGATGTCTCCAAAAAATCCGTCACCGGTTAGCTCTGCATTACCCATGATGACGTTGAGTGGCGTTCGGAGCTCATGCGACATAGCGGCGATAAATTCAGATTTGGCCCGGTTCGCCTGTTGTAGCTCCTCGTTCATCTGCCCTAGCTCAGCGGTCTTTTCGTTCACTTGCTCGAAGAGCCGCGCATTTTCGGCGGCGACACCTATTTCCTGAGCTATGGACTCGATGAGTTTAAGTTCGTCGGAAACGAAGCGGCGCTTTGCTTTGCTGGCAAGATGTAAAACTCCAATGACTTTCTGCTTGGCCTTGATCGGGAACCCAGCTCCGCTTGAAAATCCGGCGGTGCCAATCTTATTGCGAGACGTCAGTCGCTGGTACTTTGCATCATTCCGAATGTCTTCAAACACCATTCGTTCGCCTGTTTGAAAGATATTACCGCTAATTCCGGCTGAAAATTTTCGGCGATCCATGGAGCGAGCCAAGTCTTCGTCGAGACCTTTGTAAGCCTCAAGCCGTAGTACTTCTTCAATTGGGTCTCGAATGTAAATCCAACACGCATCAAAATCGAGGGCTTCAACCATTTTTTCGATGGCCTCGCTTAGAACAATTTCGAGATTCAGTGACTGGCTAACCGCCGTACCAATCGTGTTAAGAACGGAAAGCTGCTGAGACCTGGTCTCCGATTGGCGGAACAAGCTGGCCTTTTCAAAAGCGACGGCAAGATGCTCTGACATCGATGTAAGCAAGCGCGTTTCATCGGTCGTCAGCTTTCGCGGAGAGCGGGCGTTAAAAAGTATCGTGCCGAAGACCCGGGACTGCGTCTTGATTGGGAACACCGCAAAAAAACTGCGCCTAGCTTTATCCGTCGCTTTACTCCTGCTCAGTGCAGCATAGCGTGGATCAGTCGCGATATCTTCGAAAATCATTGGCTCGCCGGAATCGGCAACGCGACCAACTATGCCTTGCCCACGCTTGTATGTGCGGACTCCGGCTGAGTGATTCGTGTCTAATTCGAAAGATGCCCGCAACTCTAATTCATCCGTCTCGTGGTTAAAAAGAAAAACCCGCGTAGTCTCGAAGTGGAATATCTCTGTTATCTTTGCGATGACTGCGTCCGCGATATCTTCAAGAGTCAAGGATTGGTTTACTGCTGTGGTGACGCTATAGAGAGCCGAAATTTCCTTGGTTCTCTGGTCCACCTTTTGTTCCAAAGTCGCGTACGAGTTTTGGAGAGCGTCGGTCATCTTGTTAAACTCAGCAGCTAATTCCTCGATTTCGTCGCCGGTTTTGATATCGGCTCTGTGTTCGAGATTGCCGGCTCCAATCGTCGCGACATGTTGTCGTAGTTCTTGTATCGGTCTAGTAGTCTTTTGGCTAACCCAAGCGATAATAGCAGCTCCGACGAACAGACCCACCACCAGGAACACAAGAGCTGAGCGCTTTGCTATTTCCACGTTGGCTAACGCTGCATCGACGGGTTCCTCTAGAATAACCGCCCAGCCTAACTCAGGAACTGGCGCATACGTGACCAACACAGCGCTGTCCAGTCAACCCCCTCCCTTCGCTCAGCGGGAGTGGGATCCGAACGCGTGGGGTTGCGTAAAAATTTTTTGACTCCATCGACTTCTCGGAGGTTCATCCGCTTTAATACCAGCGTGCGCATCTTTATGAGCGATGAGATTTCCATTCTCATCTACTAAGTAGGCGTAGCCTGCAGTCCCGAATTGAATCTTTCCAATCGCTTCCCACAGAAAGGAGAGATCGGCTTCGGCCGAAACCACCCCGGCGACGCTCTGCGCCGCGCCCCAGAGCGGGATCGCCAGTGTGACGTAGGGCTGGGCTTGCGGCGAAGTGTAGACTCGGCTTATAAAGTCTTCGCCTGTGAGTGCTTTGATGAATTTGGGCGATTTACTCTGATCACTTAGGTCGGAAGGAAAATAAACTCTTCTGTCCGACACCTTTACGACCTCCATACCTTGCGAATCGATAATAGAAGCGTCAGTGAAGCTGCTGTCGTTTTTTACCAATAGGCCAAGAAGTAACTGTTGCTCTTTGCTCCCAAGCGGATAAAGACTCAAGGCGTTGGCGTTATCCGAAAACCGCTCGATCTTGCGTCGAACAAAGGTGCGAATTTGCTCGCCCGTGACGGAGGCGAGCTCCGACTGCAGTGCAGCAGCGTCTCGCCGGATCTGTCTCGCCATATAAGAATAGCCCGGCGACGACAAAAACCAAAAGTGCCATCCCAAAGAGGCTAAGGCCCCACAGCATGAGGCGACGCCGGATACCGCCGCCTCGAAAAGCGTCTAGCATGAGTTTCGAAAAATTCTGAACACCCGATTGTATTTTTTGAAACACCATGGATGATGCTATTTCCTTGAAAAGGTGAGAACCCAGGGTAATGCTCGCTTCGCGGCGGGCGCGCCGCCGTACACGCTTTCTTCCTATCAGTTCCGATCCACTGCTTTCGATTTTTTTCGGTACCTGCTAATCAGCACGAATTTCCCAATAGGAGTAATCAGTCGTTCTGGGAACAACTGAGGAATTGAAACCCTACATTCATGGCTCGTAAAGTCTCCTAAACCGCAGGAATGATGCCATATTACTCAGGAGCCTCGGGAGCTCATAAGTAGCGCATAGTGAAGGATAATATGTAGTTTGTGATGGGTAGGTCAGCTGTTAATGCGGCTAAAAATGTCAAGCAATGTCCAAAAAGAACAGACTTGTCTCAAACCGAGAGTTCAAGGAAGCATTTCGATGCTCTTATCTGTTCATCGCAATCCGTTTATTGTTCGAGACGTAATAGCTTGTAACTAGGGCGAGGTGGACGAATTTCCGTAGCGTGGCAAAAAGGCGGTGACGGGTGGCTACTTAATCACCTTATCTGCTTGGACTAGCACGTGCTGTGGTATCACAAGACCAAGTTGCTGCGAAGTCTTAAGGTTGATAAAAATTTCGAATTTTGCCGGGCAGCTTTACTCGGTAGATCGCGCGGGCTTAGCCCCTTTCAGTATCTCGACGACGTACTCCGCGCTGCGCCGGTATAAATCGGCCAGGTTCGCGCCGTAGGATATCAGTCCGCCGGCATTTACGTATCGGGCTTCTTCAGTCATGCGACGGTGAGCGATATTTTGCCGCCAATTCGAAAACTTGCTTCGCGTGCTGGGACCATCAGTGGGTTTCCCACGACAACAAGCGCATCCACACGCGATGCTTTTGCAGCTTGGAATGCTCCTACGAAGATCCGGGTTGGGGCCACGTACCTCGAACGATCGAAATTCTAATTTGAACGCCCGAGCCGCCGCCTCATACTCTTTGAAAGCGACCGCCGGTCCTGGACCGTCCGCATCCCACAGAACGCCAAGTCGCGACATCTTCGGGAAGCACTTCTTTAAGCAACTCCACGCGCTTTGCACTTAAATCGCGCGCGACTTGGCAAGCCCAGTAATATTCCCACCCGGGTGTGCGAAGGTATCCACATAACCAGCCTCAACAGGATCAACAGAAGTCACCATTACAATAGGGATCGTTTTCGTCGCTTCTTTTGCGGCTCGGATTAGCCACATTATTAACCGCAACAATCACATCAACTTTCTGTTGAACAAGCTCATTCACGAGCGCGGGCATTCGATCTAATCTGCCCTCCGCATACCGATGTACGATAGAGATATTTTTGTCATCGATGTAGCCCAGATCTCGCAACCCTTGCTGGAATGCGTTGAACAGGGGTGAGGGACTCCCAGGAGGGCCTGAAGGGATATGAACCCTATACGGGGCAAGACCTTCGTCGTCTGCTGAGCCTCGGCGTAACCGATGACACTAAAGATAAGCTAACCACTAAAAACAACAAGTTTTTCTTTCATGGATTGCTCCCTCGTTCTTTTAACGCCTTCCAAACTTTATGGCTGATCTGAAGCGCCTACTCGAATTGCGCACGAGTCGCAGAAGTAGTTTGACATTTCCGGCGCACACCGAAACTCATGGACTCGGCATATGCTTTACGCTATCCATTTCAGAATTTTAGCTATGTATGACAAAAGGGTGCAAACTAATTCAGTTTGCGTAGGCTAGGGGTTTCTCGAGGTTTCATGTCACTGATGATTTCTAGTAACCGTCTAACCTTCTCTGACGGATTGGCTATCAAGAGCCAGAGCCTTGATTTCCCGGCCATCCACTGAGAAATGATGTATGACTTTGAGTTGCCGCCTGAAAGCAGCGACTTTGCCGAATTGGGTACCGACCAAGCTGCCTATACGGAGTCGATGTTCTCGACCGAGACTCGCAATATCGTGCACCGACCACTCCACAGGAAACTTGATTCCGCGATATCTACGACGTTTCACGTCGATGAGCCAGAGAGAGCTTCGGTGGATATCGATGCACGCGAACAGATCTTCCCTCAACTCGGTCGTGTTCTGCAAGAACTCCGATAACTGTGGCGATCGTGCGACCCCCGGCATTCCTGCGAGGGCGACTTCGTATTCAGGACGATATTTTTCGTCCAAAAAAATCACTTTACCCCCCTTGGTATCCGAGATGAAGTATCCTCCTCTTTTTCGCCGCGAAAGCTTGTGGGGATTTGAAAGACCGGAAATTACTTCTCTGGTCTCACCATTGTTCCGGTCGATAACATAACCCGCTCCTTGATGGAATAAAGTTACAAGGATCTTTCCATCCGAATCGTAACAGGCGCTATTGAGATGAGCCGGCTTTCGCCGTGTAGGGATGCCGAATTCGGATACTTTGCGGGATCATCTACCAACATCACTTCGTGATGCATCGCGGCCAGCGCTTTCCTTGTCTTCCGAACGGACGACGTAGTGACCCAGGTTTGATCGGTGAAACCATGGTCCCACGCGAACCACTTCCAAACGACTTCTCCGCTCTCCGTATCAAATTCGAACACCGCATCGAAACCGGACGATCCGACCAAAAGTTTCTTTCCATCCGGCGAAAACTCGACCGTGTGTGACTGGTTGAGCCAAGGATTGTGACAAGACCTCACTTCTCCAGTATCCATGTCGATCAACTGAACGGACTTAGCTGTAGCCAACCCCATTTTGTTTCCCCTGGCGTCCACGCCATACGGCTCGACGGCAGAAAAAGCCCAATTCGCCTCGGCTAAGCTCCAATCTAATCGATCATGACCAAGAGAAAATGCCGCCACGATGCCGAAGACATATGGACGGGCTGCTTCCCGTCCGAACACTCCCCGGTTCGGCCTTTTTATATGCTCTGCCTGATAGTCATTTTTTTCCAGCTGCAAGGTCGTCTTTACGGTGAATATTACTTCCTCCTGTCGGGCGAGATTGCTATCGTACCTATAAGCAATCAACGGTTCCGACGAGAAAATCGGGTCTGCAGCGGCGGTTCCGTGGGATGGCCCTCCAATTCTCTTTGTGCTAATGGGTCTTACAAAACCCGTCGGCTGGCCTATATCATCAGGAGGCATGTGTTCAATGTTCTCCATTTCTCTACTAAATCGTCTGAACCGGCGCGGATGAAAATCGCCGGTGCATCAGGGATCTTACAATTTGAAAGCCATCCTTTAACTGGTTTTCCTCGTTCGTTTGTAATTATCATTTAGAAGGCCTATTAAGTGTTCTTATAGGGAAGGTTTGGCGCTCCGTGAGTCTGCTGGAAGGCGTAGCCAAATCTCTCAATCAATGGCCGGTCGCGAACTGAAACTAATTCTGCAAGCTCCGGCGGATAATAAGTCGAGTAGTGGAGGTGTTCAGCCGCGTTAACTTTATCAGCGCCATGCACGTAGTGCCATAATTCATCCGTCTTTGCGCCGATCCTCTCAAAGAAGACGACCAGATCCTGACTCAGAGTTTCAAGCCGACAGAAAAACACATCGTCCGCATTTGCGAACATCTGATTGAAGCGGAAGGTATAATAGCCGATTCCGGTGCCGCGAACTTTTCCCATTGCCTCTTTGGTAGCGCTAGGAATGTTTCTCTTACTGTAGTCAAGGCGCTCAGGCAGCATCTTGATCAAAACATCGAGACGCCCGTCGTCGACACCGAGATTCAGCAGGTTTCGAAGGCTACCTTGAAATCCGAGTTTGCCGCTCTCGGTCATCCAGGAGACCAATATGCTTGCGGCATCTTTCGGCCAGAGATAATGATATAGTGAGACATAAAAATCCCATGGGTTCCGAACAGTACCAAGAACTGGAAGCCGGGAGTACTGTTTGGGCAGAAGCTCCCGCGGCAAATGGTGGCCGATTTCACGAGCTGTTGGAAAGAACTTCTTGATCACGGCAGTAACAAATGTGCCGCCTGACCGTGGTAGATGCGCAAATACGAACTTATCTGTAGCTATCATTTCGCGGCTTCCTTATCACTACAATTTGCTGAGATCGCTTTAGTTCTTCCTCTTGAATCGTTTGAGGTAGACGTTACTTTTGCTGAGATAAATCTTGTATCTGCAGAATCTATCTGCACACCGCGATGAAAAACATCCGAGGCTCTAGAGATACGAATCTGTGCGTCTCCTATTTCGGCTTCGTAGGGAGTAAGCTTTATTATAGAGTAGGGGATGTGTTGTTTCCGTGCTGCGTCTAGAATTAATTTTTGTTGTCTCTTCAATCTCTCGCAAAAGCTATAATTCTCCACCCTCTGTCTTTGAAACTTCCGCCATGCACTAGTTTTCTCATCAAGCTTCTCTTCTCAATCTCATTTTCTTCCTCTTGCAAAATAAAGACATGAACAGGAGCAGTCTCAGGAACCTGACGATCTCACCGTATTTTCTTCCAATTTTTTTTTTTGGATAATTGTCCATGCATACGTAGACAAATGGAACCTGTTCAAAAGAAAAACGGCGCTCTCATCTCGACTAATAATATCTCTTACATAGTTCACAAAAAGTTTCATGAACTTAACTCGTAATTCCAAAATGCCCTCAATCGGAAACTGCTTCCACGAATGCAATAGCTCGCCCTCAGAATAGTCATACACGTCTCGGTCCTTCAGCTTATTTTTTAGAAAAGTCTGAAACGTATCCTTACCAGACCCGGAGATTCCTTCGATAATCAAAACTCGCGAATCTAATCCTAATCCTTAAGTGGAAAGAATCTTGATCTTGCAGCTGCTGGAATTGATTCCTACGTTCCTTTATGTCAATCGAGAGCAACGGCAACTCTGACCGGGCCATCAGCCCGTCCGGTTTGTTAACACGTGAAGGACCATTCGTCCCCTTGGGATTGATTCTCATATGTGTTCCGTACTGATGATAATGGTTCTATCTTACTTTCCTGCTAGGCAATTGGGGATCGAACTATCGGTACACAAACTTTTGAGGAACTTACGATCGCTGCTTTTCTCGGCCGCTGGCAAATGTCCAGGAATGACAACGTTTAAAATAAATGTGCGACTTGCCGTCCTTGATTAACCGCAAACGTGGCTATTCCGGCTAATTAGAAACTTTTGGGGAATGATGGCACTCCTTTTTTGGAATTCTGAGTGCGCTACAATAGCTCACAAATGATAAGGTTTGTCAAGTAATGCAAACAACTACGTCAAAATGAGATTCCGGAGGCCAGTGCAAGTATGGATCAGCTGAAGCGGGAAAAATGAGAAAAAGGCTGTACCTCCGTTAACGATCGATCAAGGCAGGTCACTGTTCAATCTACTAAAAGGCGGCACATCACGGAACGGGAAATTTTACGCGTTTAATATCTGTAGAAATAAACCCAAGGAACATTCGGATCGTCAACTTCAAGATCGACTGCTTGGTATAGTTCCATCCCATCGCATAAATGAGCGCACATTCGGATGGCTGCTCTCGTCTGTCCAGAAAGGAGTACCGGTTTGCCATTATATTTTGGGAGCACTTCCTCAAAAAACGATCGCCAGCGACCGAGACATTGAAGCCAACTCTCACCACTTGGGTAAGCGATTTCGACATAGTTATGCGGTGGTTTCATCGCCGATAGCGGTTGTCCCTTGAAAGTTCCGTAGTCGACGGCATTCAAACGCGCATCCGGAATGGGCGCTGGCAGTTGGAAGAACTCACCAATCAGTGTTGCCGATTCGATGTGCCTTGGGCTTGAGGGGCAGTAAACAGCTTTAAAGATACGAAACAGTTTAACAAGCTTATCCAAAAGGTAAGGATCTTGTTCTTGCAACTGCTGGAACTTTGTCCTCCGTTGATCAAGGACTTGCGGCAGCACGGACTGCTCGGATCGCGCAACCAAGCCATCTCTATTATCGGCGGTTGGCAGATGAGTCCACACATAAATAGGTACAATCCCCATAGCTCTTCCAACTTAACCGCTGCGATCACAAGTCCACTTGCAGCCCACAGCCCTTTTCCGATCATGCATTGAACGCTTGCTCATTTCATTTTAAGTAAATGCTTTCGCTATAACATTCTTGATGATTTCAATAACGCAAGTTTCAGGTGAGAGTCCGTTAGTTTGCAAATGAATATCCGGCAACTTCAGGTGGCTCATAAGTCGCTGTCTACGCCAGTAAAGTTCTTCAACTCGCCGCACCTGGCTTTCGCATATAGTCCCTTCGGTCACGGCGCTCGCATTCCTCCAAAGGAGTATCGACAAACACTTCGATAAATTCTCCGGGATCGAAAAGGCTGCGCGCCAGTTGTCGCTCCGCACGGAATGGCGAAATGAAGGCGACTATGACGATCAGTCCCGCATCGACCAACAGTTTCGCGACCTCTGCCACTCGGCGAATGTTTTCGACTCGGTCCGCCTCGGTGAAGCCCAAATCCCGATTGAGCCCGTGGCGAACATTGTCACCGTCCAAGATATAGGTGTGCTTGCCTTCCGCATGGAAACGTTTCTCCAATAGATTGGCGATTGTCGACTTGCCTGACCCGGAAAGGCGGATTATTTCGATCGATTCAGACTCAAGCTCCTCTGCCAGGCTCTCTCTACTCCTTGGAGCTCACCGGGTAATTGAAGCAGCTCCTCCTCGAGAGAAGGTCGCCCGTTCGATAAATAGGCTCAAGAAAGCTACAGCCATTACCGAGGATTTCGAGTAGAAAGCAGCCTCAGTTCGTTCATCGCTGCCAGACAATCGGTTCACTTATTGAGCGTTCCTCATGGGCTGTGCCAGCACGAAATTAGAAAGGGTTGGTAGACCGCACCAGAGATACGAACGAAATAAGGCGTTGAGGTGGCGCCGTTAACTAGTCCCCTCAACTAGCTGTATGGGCGCTAAAGGTACACGAAACTCTCTTCAGCAGTCAAATATTTTGTATGTTAGGACGCCATAATTGCGCGCAAGGCTGGAATCCAGCAGAGTTGCTCGCATTCTTTCGCAGGGGACTCGGGAAAGCTCGTGATAAACTCTGTCTATCCATTAGTTTGTCACTAGTCCCCGACTGCCGGCGCCTTTGCGTGCTGCGGTGCATCTGAAGCTTGCTAGATCGTGATTCGTCGAATCGCGCCAATTCGCTCTGTCGGGGTCGGGTGCGAGTAGTGATAAGCCGAATACCATGGATGCGGCGTCAGGTTCGACAAATTTTTTACCGTTAGATTGATCAGTGCTTCTTCCATCGGCTTGCCGTTGCCCAACGTGATTACCGCAAAACGATCGGCCTCGTACTCGTGTTTGCGCGACAAGAGATTCACTAATGGTGCAAGGTAAAAAGTTAATGGCCCTGAAAGCAGACTGAAGAGGACTAACGCTGCATGATTTGACGGTTGTAAGTCAAACGCAGAAAACACCGGGTGGTAATTCACCAGCCGACTGAGAATATATAAGCCGACGAATAGAATCACACTCTGCACAAGCATCATCCGGCGAATGTGTTTCATTTTGTAGTGCCCCATCTCATGCGCCAACACCGCAAGTCCCTGTTCGATGGTCATCTGTTCAACTAAGGTATCAAAAAGTACAATCCGTTTGGCCCCGCCGATCCCGGTGAAGTACGCGTTCGAATGAGCTGAACGTTTCGAACCGTCCATTAAAAAAATACCGCTTGATTGAAACCGATCTGGTTTGCCAGCGCCAGTATCCGATCGCGCAGCTCTCCGTTGGCCAACGGTTCAAACTTGTTGAACCAGGGGGCGATAAAAGTTGGAACAATTATGATCATCAGGAGCTGGAAGAAGGTGATGAAAACAAATGCCCAGATCCACCAGTATTCGCCGGTTGCTTGCATCAGCCAGAGCACAACATATAAAAAAGGCCCGCCAATCATAATTCCCAGAATCAGTCCTTTTAACTTATCTGAAAAATAAAGTGACAGAGTCGTCTTATTGAAACCGAATCGACTTTCAATACCAAACGTGGAATAAAGATCGATGGGAAGACTGGCCAGTGAAAATATCACGCCGACACCAAGGCAGAAGAGCACGCCCCTTATAAGGCTGTTAGCTAGACTCTGAGGCAGCATCGCGATGATCAAGTTTTCTAAAAACGGCAGGAGCCCACCGAATAGTAGAAACAAAATCACGGTACGGCCATAAACCTCCGACCAGCGTTGGAAGCGAGATTTGGCCAATGTATAACGAGCGGATTGCTCGTAGTCGTCCTTGCTGATTTTCTCTTGAAAAAATTCCGGGACCGCGTGCGCCGCTCTACTCTTCCGGACCTGGCGAATGTTGAGCTCATTGAGGATGAACTCAACGACAAACTCTAGAGTGAAAAGCACAAGAAAAATGCCGATGATAAGGTTGGACATCGGGGCGGGTGCGAATCAAGCAGCCGCGTGGTGCGGCTGCTCAACGACCTCTATGTGCTCAGAGGAGAATATGTAAACGTCAGCTTGCCATCAGTCTCATCAACCTCAACCTTGCCGCCGTTTTGGAGCTTACCGAACAAGATCTCGTCCGCCAAGACACGTTTGATCTCGTTTTGAATCAATCTTGCCATTGGCCGCGCACCAAAGGCTGGATCGTAGCCTCTGTCCGCGAACCAGCGCCGGGCGGCCGTCGTGAGACTCAAGAACACTTTCCTATCGTTGAGCTGATGATCCAGTTCAATGATAAACTTATCGACCACTCGCTCGATATTTTCCCGGTTCAACGAGTTAAAACTAATCATCGCGTCCAACCGGTTACGGAACTCGGGGCTAAACATCTTTTCGACTGCTTCTTTTCCCTTGCCGGCATTCGACCGTTCCCCGAAACCCAGTGGTGAGCCACTCATTTCGCGAGCCCCAGCGTTAGTGGTCATTATCAAAATGATGTTACGAAAATCAGCCTTTTTGCCATTGTTGTCTGTAAGGGCAGCATGATCCATTACCTGAAGCAGAATGTTGAACAAATCAGGATGCGCTTTTTCGATTTCATCGAGCAACAAAACTGCGTACGGATTTCGATTAATCGCATCCGTCAGAAGTCCGCCCTGATCGAATCCGACATAACCGGGAGGGGCGCCGATCAGGCGAGACACGGTGTGCTTCTCCATGTATTCGCTCATATCGAAGCGGATAAACTCTATTCCCATCGTAAGGGCAAGCTGTTTGGCGACTTCGGTTTTTCCCACACCAGTGGGTCCGGCAAACAAAAAACACCCGATCGGCTTTTCCGGATGCCCCAAACCGGAGCGTGACAACTTGATCGTGCTAGCGAGCATTTCGATTGCTGTATCTTGACCAAAGACCACCAGCTTTAAATCACGTTCCAAGTTCTGCAATTGATCCTTATCGGACGTTGATACACTGCGCGGCGGGATCTTGGCGATTTTAGCTACGATCTTCTCGATATCCCTGGGGCTGATCGTCTTCTTGCGCTTCTCAACTGGAAGAATCTTGACGGCGGCGCCGACTTCGTCGATGACGTCGATGGCTTTATCCGGCAAACGCCGGTCATTGATGTGCTTGGCCGAAAGCTGAACTGCAGATCGAATGGCCGCTGTGCTGTAGTGAACACCATGATGCTTTTCATAATGCGGCTTTAAGCCTTCGAGAATTTTAAATGCTTCTTCTTGGCTCGGCTCCGGGATTTCGATTTTTTGAAACCGCCGTGCCAGCGCTCGGTCGCGCTCAAAATAGCTTTTATAATCATGGTACGTAGTTGAACCAATACAGCGAAGTTCTCCGGAGGCCAGCGCAGGCTTGAGAATGTTGGAAGCGTCCATTGAGCCGCCGCTGGTTGCACCGGCCCCGACTATAGTGTGGATTTCATCGATGAAGAGAATGGAATTGGGCTGCTTTTTCAAACCCGTCAGAACGCCTTTCAACCGCGCCTCAAAATCGCCGCGGAATTTCGTACCCGCCAATAAGGCACCCATGTCTAGGGAATAGATAACGGCGGTTTTCAGCGTCTCCGGGACTTCCCCGGCGTGAATCTTCAAAGCCAGACCTTCCGCGAGGGCTGTCTTACCAACACCGGGATCACCGACGTAAATGGGGTTATTCTTGCGACGCCGGCATAGCACATGAATCGTGCGTTCGATTTCGTCGTCGCGGCCGATTAAGGGATCAATATTTCCCTGACGCGCTTTCTCGACCAGGTCCACAGCGAAAGCTTTCAACGGGTTCTGTCGCTTGCCTGGTTTCTCTTCTTCTCCCTGCTCCTCTTCAGTTTGCGCCGGTTCTTCTGCTGCGGTCTTGGATATCCCGTGAGAAACGTAGTTGACAACATCGAAGCGGGTAATCCCTTGCTCCTCCAGTAGATAAACGGCATAAGAATCCGGTTCACGGAACATTGCGATCAGTAGGTTGCCCCCGTTGATTTCCTTTTTCTCAGCCGATTGAGCATGGATAACCGCTCTCTGCAAAATCCGGTGAAAGCCGAGCGTTTGGTGCGGCTCTTGGTCCACGCCTTCCGGGAGAGCATCCATTTGTCCGTTGAAAAACTCGTCCAGCGATTTCCTGAGCCGATCGATATCACCGCCGCAATTGATGATGGCTCGACTGGCATCCTTGTCCTGCAGCAAGGCATAAAGCAGATGCTCCAAAGAGACGTATTCGTGCCTGCGCCGTTTAGCTTCTTTCAATGCGATATTGAGAGTGCTCTCTAATTCCTTACTGATCATATTAAGCCTCTTCCATCGTGCACTTCAGCGGGTACTCATGCTGACGCGCCAAATTCTCGACCAGAGTAACCTTGGTTTCGGCGATTTCGTAAGTGTAAACTCCCGCCACCCCAATACCTTTCTTATGAACGTGGAGCATGATTTGGACGGCCTCTGTCGATTCTTTATGGAAAACATACTGGAGGACCTGCACCACGAATTCCTTTGTAGTATAGTCATCGTTGTGCAGCAAAACTTTATAGAGGGGGGGCTTTTTTAACTTTTTTTTGGTCTCGGTAATTAGGCCGTGATCCGATTCGGTTTCCCTGCGGCTCATGATCTTCTTGCCTCCCTGGGAATGGAATGAATCTAACATGCTCCGATATCCAGTCGCAATCCTATGCCTTTAAACGAGGATACCACTTAACTCTCAATCATGATGCTGCAAACGGCAAAGAAGTGTTATATTGCCCAGCAGGATCATAAGCTCATCGTAGCAACTCTCATCTATACACGAGGAGGTGCGCTATGCTTAGTAATCAGGTCAAAGAAATTATGACCACACAATTGAGTTCTGCGAGAATCACTGAAACGATTTTTCGGGTCGTTGAAATCATGGTGACTGCTGACATCGGTCGGGTGATCATCACCGACGCTGACGTTCCGGTAGGAATATTTACCGAAAAGGATGTGTTGAAGCGAGTCGCTAATAAGGGAATCGATTTGCAGCAGACCAGCATTCGAGAGGTCATGACGTCGCCGATTCAAGCCGTTGCAGAGGAAACTCATATTCTCGAGGCTCTCGGCAGGATGTATCAGGGCAATTTTCGGCATCTCCTCGTGCGCGGAAGACGTGGAACTATCGTTGGCATTGTTTCTATGCGGCGTATCTTGAAGATTGCGGTGGAGCTAGGGCAAGGTCTCAGTGAAACTCGAACGGTTGGAGAAATCATGTCGGGTCAGGTCCTGACTGTTGACGAGGGGCGCTCAATTTCCGAAAGCACCGAACTTATGATGAACAAAAACTCAAGCGCAGTGGTGGTGACGCAAGAGCAACGACCTAAAGGAATCTTCACCGAGCGTGACCTACTGAAGCGAGTGATCAATAAAGTACCAGACATCACCAAAACTCCGGTGCGCGAAGTCATGACGGCGCCCGTGATCTCTATGCCACGAACCACTCACATCGGCGATGTTTTGGCGGAGATGTACCGTCGGGACATTCGCAATATGCCAGTTAAAGGAGATCGCGAGGAGCTATTGGGGATTGTTTCTATGCCGGATGTTCTCCGTTACGCAAGGGCGTTTAATATCGACGAAAACGTGCGCCAGAGTTGGAAAGAGGTCGCTAATTTTTGGCAATCAGAGGATCATTATACGCCCGGATAAGATCCTAACACGTTGTCTTTCCACACGAATATGATACGCTTATAAAGTTGCAAATGCGTATAAGGAGGCTGCATTTTGGAGACACCATCTATCAATGACCTTAATATCTGTGTCGCAACTGAGAACGGTTCCGGGAGTGCTTCCTCGAACAATATTCTGTTCAAAGCGATCTTTAAAATGGGCATACCCTGTTCATCAAAGAACATGTTTCCGTCCAACATACAGGGTTTACCGACGTGGTATCAGATTCGAGCTTCCGCAGAGGGTTACCTGAGCCGCAAAGACGACATCGACGTAATGGTCATGTTCAACGATGCCACGGCTGCGAAAGACATTTACCGGGTGCGCGACGGCGGTTTGATTCTTTACGACGATTCCAACGCGCTGCCGGCCCAATTAAAGCGAGAGGGCGTGCAATACGTCGGCTTCCCGGCGAATAAGCTTGTGGCCAAATTGGTACCCGCCTCGCCGCTGCGGGCAAAGCAGCGAAATATGCTTTATGTCGGCGCCTTGGCCTACCTGTTTGGCATTGACATGGAAGTTATCAAAGCCGTGCTCGAAGACACCTTCGGGAAAAAACCCGCCGTGATCGAATCCAACCTCATCTGTATCGATGCTGGCTATCAATATATGAAAGAGAAGGGCTTCTCGCAGAATATCGCTCGGTTGGAGGTGATACCGAACGGCAATAAGGGCAAAATTATTACCGAGGGTAACACGGTCGCAGCCTTGGGCGCGATCTACGGCGGGGCTTCGGTCATCTGCTGGTATCCGATTACTCCGTCTAGCTCTTTAGCCGAAGCAATGGAGTTCTACCTGCCGAAACTACGTAAGCCCAAGGACGGTAAAAAGACTTATGCGATTGTCCAGGCCGAAGACGAAATTGCTTCGGCTGGCATGATCGCCGGAGCCGGTTGGTCGGGGGCACGGGCGATGACGTCCACGTCAGGACCCGGGCTTTCGCTCATGAATGAGACTATAGGTCTGGCTTATTACGCCGAAATTCCCTGCGTATTCTTCATCGTCCAGCGCGGAGGTCCATCAACCGGATTACCGACACGAACACAGCAAGCCGATATCTCGTTGATGTACGGGGCGTCCCATGGTGACACTCGCCATATGATTTTGATCCCCCACGATATGAATTCTTGCTTCGATTTTGCCCGGCAGAGTTTTAATTACGCCGATCGATTTCAAACACCGATCTTTGTCGCCATGGATCTAGACTTGGGCATGAATCTCTGGCCGTCTGAACCGCTGAAACTGCAGCCGGAGCCTTTTGATTACGGCAAACGGCTCAGCGCGGAGCAACTGGACGAATGGTCAAAGGCCGGTAAAAAGTTTCGCCGTTACTTTGATCAAGACGGCGATGGAATCCCTTACAGAACGGTTCCGGGAAATCCGAATCGGATGGCATCTTACTTTACCCGAGGCTCTGGCCACGACGCCGACGCGAGATATTCTGAGGATGAGACCGACTATAAGTATATTCTCGACCGGCTACGGAAGAAGTTCGAGACCGCCAGAAAGTTTGTTCCCAAACCTATCGTAGAAAAGGAAAGGGGCGTTAAAACCGGCATCATTTGTTATGGTTCGAGCTACGAACCCGTTCGCGAAGCGCGTGACCGGCTCAAGGCGGCAGGATTGAAAACCAACCATATGTTGATCCGTGCGTTGCCCTTGACCAGCGAGGTTAGAGATTTTTTGGTTGAACATGACACCATCTATCTTGTTGAGCAGAACCGGGACGGTCAAATGGCAGCAATCATCAAAGATGAAAATCCGGATCTAGGATCTAAGCTCACAAGCATTCTTGTTTACAATGGCTTGCCCATGGCTGCCGGTGAAGTCGTTAAACAGATTTTTGACGCCGCTCAGTTGGCGCAGCCAAAAACCGCTTAATCTTACAATAAGGACAGAGAAATGGCAGAAGCGAAACTCAATCGTATTAATTTGTCGGAAAAAGACTATGAAGGCGCACCATCTACCATGTGCCGCGGCTGCGGTCATGACGCGATCTCAGCATCGGTGATACGGGCTTATTACGAAAGCAGCATCGATCCGAGAAAAGTCGTTAAGTTAAGCGGCATCGGTTGTTCATCGAAGACCCCGGCATACTTTCTAAGTCAATCGTTTGGTTTCAATGCCGTACACGGCAGAATGTCAGCGGTGGCGACCGGAGCTAATTTGGCAAACCACACGCTGATGCCTATTGGCGTATCCGGCGATGGCGATACTTCGGCCATCGGCTTGGGAAATTTTTGTCATATGATGCGACGCAACGTTAACATCACCTACATAATCGAGAACAATGGTGTCTACGGGCTGACCAAAGGCCAGTTTTCGGCCACCGCTGATGTCGGATCGGTAATGAAGGGCGGCAAAGTCAATGACATACCGGCGATCGATCTTGCGGAGTTGGCAATCACCCTCGGAGCGACCTATGTCGCGCGAAGTTTCTCCGGTGATCGCAAGCAGTTAACTCCTTTGGTCCAAGGCTCTCTACATCACAAAGGAAGCGCCATTCTGGACGTCATCAGCCCGTGCGTGACGTTTAACAACCACGAAGGGTCGACCAAGAGCCTCAAATATGTCAAAGGTCACCTCGATCCCATTCACGACCTGGACTTCATTCCTCCCCTTGAAAATATTGAAGCTGACTATGATGAAGGTACTGATCACGAAGTGTCTTTGCACGACGGCTCACGGATTGTCTTGCACAAATTAGGCAAAGACTATGACCCAACCAACAAAGCGCAAGCGATACAAGCGATTCATGCAGCCATCGCCGAAGGAAAATTCTTGACCGGTTTGATTTACTACAACCCGCATCGGAAAGAATTCGCCGAGGAATTGAACCTGTGCGACATTCCCTTGTCGGAGCTAACCCAGGCCGATCTTCAGCCTCCGCTCGAAGCGTTAGATCAGCTCAATGCAGAGATGATGAAGTAAGCGGAGCGTTGCGCACCCGAACCAAAAGAGCCTGGCCGGTCAATCCGCGCCAGGCTCTTTTGCAATCCGACCCACTATAAGCCCATCGCCCGTTTCACGGGCAGTCCACTCCACGATTCAATAATTTGTTGTGACGAAGCCACGAGGCCGAAATGGCGTCGAATGTTCTCTAGTGTACTCATGTGTAGCTTGGCATCGTAAGCAGCGGAGCAATCATCGATCATCGTCACGTAATAATCGTACATATAACCGTCTCGCGCGGTCGTTTCGACGCAAACATTGGTCGCTACCCCGCAAACCAGAATGCTTTGAATGCCACGGGCTTTCAACACGGTGTTCAGATCCGTGTTGATAAAGGCGCTGTAGCGGTGCTTGATCACGACTCTCTCACTCGGAAGCGGCGCAATTCCATCATAAAATTCCGCACCCCAAGTTCCTTCGCGGCAAGTACTCAAACCGCTTTTTTGCGATGTGCGATAAATCCAGGACGGCGTGTCGGTCCAATCGCTGTGTGTGGTTCTTATATAAACGACTGTAAGGCCTACTTTTCGAGCTTGACCGATAAGCCCCGTCAGGTTCGGTATCATAGCCATTGCCGCGCCGACATCGTCGCCGCGCTTGCCCGCGCTCCCTTCCGGGCTAACGAAATCATTTTGGACATCGACCACAATCAACGCGGCATAACGCGGGTCGCAACGGTCTTTCAGGGTCTTTAGTATTTCCATCGTTTCCTCCATCCTTAGTGATCGTGTTTCTTCTGCAGCCCGCCGTGGCCCATCGCCATGATGTCCGCTCGGGTTATCTTATCTCCCGCCAAAAGGCGCGGGAGGAGGATATCAAAAGCGCTGAACGGATCATGCAAGACACAGCCCGACAATCCCAAAATCGGCGTACCGCTTAAATAAGCCATTAGAAACATCGAACCTGGAAGCAACGGAAAACCGTGAGATTCTATTGTCGCGCCGCTGCGGCGGATCCCTTCTGGTGTTTTGTCGTCGGGATCGACCGACATTCCACCGCTGACCAGAATTATCTCTGCGCCGCTTCGTTGGGCCTCTTGGATAAGCTTGGCAATTTGATCGGGATCGTCATTGGCAACTTGCTTATCGGCCAAATCAGATCCCATTGCGGCGGCCTTCCGCCGAACTACAGGCTCAAAACCGTCTTGAATTCTCCCCGTGTAAACTTCGCTGCCAGTAACGATCAGATGAATGCGCCGCGGCGGCATCGGCAAAATTCGTACGATGGGATGATCTTTACATAAAGCCTCAGCTCGCTGAATCAATTCTTCTTTCACTACGACTGGGATTGTTCGTGTACCGGCCACCACATCGCCGTTGTTCACATAACGATCGGACAGCAATGTTGCCATCATCAGATCACCCAGGGAATTGAGACGATAGAGCAGATCAGAGTCGATTTTCAGCAATCCGGAAATCTCTGCCACTAGATTTACTCTACCTTCACTCGGGCCAACCAGCTTGAGATTGGGACCCGCGGCTGCTTTTGCCAATCTGTGCGCCGCGTCTTCCTCGTGCAGCTCATCACTATCGAGCTCCATAACGTACAGATTTCGCTTGCCGACATCGAGCAGCTTTGAGATATCTTCTTTACGTACAATGTGACCCCGCCGAAACGCCGGCCCCTTGTGCTTTCCAGGTACGATCTCGGTGATATCGTGGGCGAGTGGAAGTCCCACGGCTTCTTCAACAGGTATAACTTTGAGCATTATCGTTCTCCTTCAAAAACTCCGCTTGAGGTACGGGGAATTCTTCCACGGGGCATCGTCTTTGTCCAGTTGAGTTGCGCGCGAGGTACTTACCTGATTTTACTCCCGCTCGCTGCTGCTGCCGTCAGCTAATTGGCGCAAGGAAGAGTAGCGCGACGATTTCACTTGGCGATAGGAAACACAGGACTATGTGTGTTGCAAGCCTTCGCCTGAGCGGCGAGGCGGAGTGGAGGACGGCATGCTACCCCATGATACTAAGACTGATTCCTTAGCCGCCTAACGAGATCATCTCGATTTTTTTGTGATTCTTAGGGTCGTAGTTGGCCGACCGAAGAGCTTCCAACCGTTCGGCCGAATAACGGTCGGCCCGCTTCTCCCAGATCGAGACAATAAATTTGCTAATCTCCTCGTCCGTTGCGCCGCCGCGTAACAATCCTTTGACATCGTAACCGATGCCAGAGAATAGGCAGGTTACAATTCTCCCATCCGCGGTGAGCCGCACACGCGTGCAGCTCGAGCAGAACGGCTCGGTTACCGAAGCAATCACACCGACATCCCCGCGGCCATCGATAAACTCATAGTCCACCGAAGGTGCGCTTCCTCCGGCGCGTCCAACTTCCTTAAGCGGATATTGAGCGTTTATCTTCTCAATGATCTCTTTTTTTGAGACGAGTTTTCCGGATGTCCAATCGTTGGAATTGCCGACGTCCATATATTCGATGAAGCGCAGGGCAAAGCCATTGTCACGTGAGAACTCGACCAGGCTCAAGATGTCATCTTCATTTAAGCCTTTTTCGATCACCGCATTCAGTTTTATCGGATCAAGGCCATGCTGCTTAGCCGCAAAAATGCCCTCCAAGACCTTGCTCAAGTCGCCGCGCTTAGTCATTTGTCTGAACTTCTCGGGGCTCAGCGAGTCAACGCTGATGTTGACGCGCTTCAGACCCGATGCTTTAAGTGCTACGACTTTTTCGGCAAGCAGAGCCCCGTTCGTAGTCAGGCACAAGTCCTTAAGCCCGCCAATTGAGGAAAGCTTGGCCACTAGCCTATCGAGATTCTGCCTGACCAGCGGTTCGCCACCGGTGAGACGGATCTTCTCGACCCCGAGTCTGACAAATAGGGTTGCCAACCGTGAAATTTCTTCGAAAGTGAGAATCTCCTTCTTATGGATCCAATCGTATTCATCCAGCGGCATGCAGTAGCTGCAACGAAAGTTACATCTGTCAGTCACTGATATTCTGAGATCTTTGATCGGCCGATTTAAAGCATCCACCAGCATAGGAATTAACTATGCAGCAAAGGTGCTAGAGGCGCAAGTTCGGCCAGCAGTTCAACTTTGCTGGCTTTGGACGATCTGTTATCCTGCGCCGGCATGAGTTTGCGGCAGCAGCAAATAGCGGTTTTCCTGGGCACCATACTTATCATATCGGGTCTGTTCGCCGCGGGTGTCTGGCTGATCGCACAACGGCTTACTACCGAGGCCACACTACAAACGGCCCTGCTGATGGCGCGCCAGGTGGAAATCGCCTTAGCCGATAGCCTGAAACAGCGTCCGGTTATCGTCCAAACCGGGCCGTCGCGAACCCAATCATCCTCGTTTTGGAGTTTTCTGGGAAATATATTCCCCGGCAAAAGCAGCGCAAACCGGCAACAAACCACCGTCCGCAGGCCATCGCGCCATGAGGAAGTGAAAGGACTCATGCGCGCTTACGTTGATCGAAGCGGTAGTATCGAGGCGATGTGGGTCCTGAATGCCGAGGGAATGGTCCTTTATAGCTCAGCGGGACAGGAAGACACGGAAGCATATAGAAATGCGCAATTCCATGAAGCGTTGCGTGGCGGGGTTACCCTGATCAATTCTCGAACTCAAGGCAAAGCAACCTACTATGATGTACTGGTGCCGTTGCAGATGCCGGAGGGGGCGCGTGGCCCAGGCGGATTGCGCTTATGGATCAATCCAGCCGACTGGACTGAGCTTCTGACCGGCATGTGGCGACAGCTAACTCTACTATTTGCGTTGGGTGGCGGCATCGCTCTGCTTAGCGCATTTCTGACCACCGCGCTTTATACGCGCCGGTTTAGCATTATCAGCGAAACTCTACGCCAAGCGGAAGCGGGAACTTACGCCGCTCGTCCCGAGTATGCCAGAGAGGACGAAGTGGGCACTAGCTTGGATCTTATCGATCGTCTGGTGATGAAGCAGCGGAAGAAGGTTGCCGCACCCGCACCTGCACAACGGTTAGCGCTTGCCGCGCGCACTCTGGCGCACGAAGTCCGAACGCCGCTGAACGCCCTGGCCATTCATCTCGAGCTCCTGCGCAGTCCGGCGCAATCTACCGAAGAGTCAAATGATGCAATCGATCAGCAGCACCGTTCCATTGCAGCGCTTGATTCGAGCCTGCGCCAAGTGAATCGGCTGATACGAGATTTCACAGATTATTCCGCTCCAGTCACTATGGAACATAAACCGGTGGATGTAGCCGAAGTTCTAAGGACTAGCTTGGAAGCGATCGGGTCAGCTTGCGCAGCCCAAAACATCAGCCTTGTCCAGGAAACGCTTCAAGGACCTTGGCAAGTCCAAGGAGACGCGACTCGATTGCGTCAAGCCTTCGATAATCTGCTGCGCAATGCCATGGAGGCGCAGCCGGACGGAGGCGAGATCCGCGTTATGGCAGAGAAGGATGACTCTCGAATAATGGTGCATATCAACGATGCTGGACCCGGAGTCTCACCGGAGCAAGAACCGGAGCTTTTCGAATTTGGCAAAACGACAAAAATCTCGGGCAGTGGTATCGGGTTGCCGCTAAGCCAATTGATCGTCGAAGCGCACGGCGGATCGCTGACTTATCAGGGCAACGGTCACGGCGCTACCTTTCGCTTGATTCTTCCGCTGGAGCCTAGCTGATTATGGCTCGCCCGCGCGCCATTGTTCTTGTAGTCGATGATGACTCCGTCACCCGCCAAGGCTTGACGGCGCTGCTTCAAAACTGGGGCTACAATACTTTCGATGCTGCCGACGGAGCGACCGCGTTGAAAAGCTGCGATAAGGAATTACCCCATGCCATTGTTACCGATCTCATGATGCCTGGCATGAATGGACTTCAATTCGTCGAATCTTTGGGAGAACGGGTGCGACAAATGGCGGTTGTCTTTGTCACTGGTCAGGCGACCGTGGATACCGCAGTGCAAGCCATCAAGCTCGGTGCCTATGACTATTTACCCAAGCCGCTCGAGCCCGAGCGACTGCGAATCACGCTTGAGAAGGCGCTGAAGCAGGTTGCGCTTGCTCGCGAAGCCGTTGCACTACGCCGCAAACTCGAGTCGCCGTTGGGTTCTTACGGCTCGGTCATCGGCAAATCCGCGCCCATGCGCCAGCTCTACCAGCAAATCAGCCAGATTGCCGCCACTGATGCGTCGGTTTTAATCAGCGGCGAGAGCGGCACCGGCAAAGAGCTCGTCGCCCAAACATTGCACGAACTTTCACCGAGGCGTGAGGCTACTTTTTTTGCGCTTAACTGCGCAGCCATTTCGGCAACACTGATGGAAAGCGAACTTTTCGGCCACGAGAAGGGCGCCTTTACCAATGCTATTGAACGACACCCCGGTTGTTTCGAACAAACTGACGGCGGCACACTCTTTCTCGATGAGATTACTGAGATGCCCATGGAGGTCCAGGCCAAATTTCTTCGAGTTCTGGAAGAACGGCAGGTGCGACGCATCGGCGGCAATGCAAATATTCCTGTGTCGGTCAGAGTAGTGGCAGCCACCAATCGCGAGCCCGCAAGCGCGGTTAAAGACAGCAAGCTGCGGCAGGATCTCTTTTATCGATTGAGCGTTTTTCATCTTGAATTACCGCCGCTGCGGCAACGTAGCGAGGATATCCCGCTGCTCGCAAACTATTTTCTGGAATTCTTCGCCACGAAATACCATCGGCCGGTACCAGAGTGGGCGGGGGATTACACAACTGCACTGCAATCTCACTCCTGGCCTGGCAACGTGCGAGAGTTACGCAATGCCATGGAACGTCTCTCGGTCTTATCCCCCGGCCCGACTCTGACGGCCAGAGATTTTGAGCAGTTCTGCCTCAAAGCGGTGGTCGAAGAAAAATCTGAATTGGCACCTATGTCTCTGGCAGAAGCCGAACATCAAGCAATTGAAAAGGCGTTAGTCGCGAGTGAAGGCAACAAAACCCAAGCTGCGCGCCTACTCGGTATTACCCCGAAAACTCTGAGCGCCAAGCTCGTGCTCTACGGCAAAGCATAAAACTCTTCCGATAGCTCAAAACCCCGCCGTGCATTTTTGGCCGTCGTCTCCAGCGGTGATACTCCCCTGCTGCGTGCGCCTGATGGTGTGAAGGAGAATACTATTGGATAGTTGTGAAGGATCGGCTTTCGGCACTGGCTATTATCAGTCGGGTTTGCTTGACCACGTATTTCTTTCCTGACCATAACTTTTTTACCGCTCCCCGATAACATGGCGAAGACCGTAAATAGCTGATCTATAATATTCTTTCTAGTGGCATTTGAGTTGCGTTGACAGGGCTCCCGAGAGCTTAGGGAGGATTCAATATGCAATCAGATCATTTTATTGAGGTTATGGGGTTACTTAACGCGATCGTTCGTTGCTTTAACGACAACATTGAAAAAATTGATATGAACAAACTCGCTCAGCCGTCAGTATCCGCGCACGCTATTGCAGCTGTGACTATGAGCACGATGGAAGCGAAAAAAGCTTAATCAAATGTTTTATGAAGGTAGCCAGCTACATAGCGGTGCTAGCAATCGCAAATCTGCTAACGGCCAATGTAACAAGCTCCGTCCTTGCTGCTGGCAAAGGGAAAAATCCGCATAAGCAGCATGGCACGGCTTCCACCAAGCATAGTAGCAAACAAATCACAAACCAAGACCCGCAGTGGTCCGCGGACCCGGCCCGTGGCTGGGTGCGCTCCGATGAAACTGACGGTATACACGGCCGGGAACGCTTGCCGACCGCTCCGAAACAAACCGATCGGAAAAATAAAGGAAGCGGCAAAGCTAGCAAACGTTTTTAGGACGCTCATGATACAGAAAGGAAAAAGATATGCATACAGCGAAAAGATCTTTCGGGAGTGTAAAAATTTTGGTTTTGGCCGGGACAATGTTAGTGACCGGCTGTGCCGGTGGCTCTTTGTCCACACGTGAAAAGGGGGCTGGAATCGGAGCGCTTGGCGGCGCCGCGACAGGGGGGCTCATCGGCGCCGCTGTTGGCCATCCAGGTGCCGGAGCAGCAATCGGCGGAGCCTTCGGTCTTGGCGCCGGCGCGCTGGTGGGAGACCAACTTCAAGGTCAGGAGATCACCAATTACCAGCAGCAACAGCAAATTCAAAGAAATCAGGCTGAAATCACCCGAAACCGGCAGACCATTCAACGACTGGAACGCCAACGAAATGAATATTAGGTAGCCCATCATGCCGACAGTCAAGACGACTGCTCTCGAACTTGACGTGGCGACTTAGCAATCAATTACGAACCTGATTAGTACAGTATCGGGGACCGTGCCGATACGCATTCAGCAATTGTTTTCGGGGATCCGGACATCCAGAACACCGCTACCTCAATTATTCAGGTTAAATTGCACTTCGTACAATTCCTAATACGGCTCATCACCGGATCTCAAATAATAGAATTGTGTGATCGTGAAGAAAGTCGCCGTTGACCCGCTCCGTGCGATCGGGCACCCAACCCTCCACAGGAAAATCATGCGATATGACCCTTGCGCCGGGTTTTAACTGTCGGTCGAGAATCGGCCGCAACTTGGCGTTGAATTCCGGTAACATGTATAGCGTTACAACCGTTGCTTCAGACACATCCACTGACAGCGCATCTTGCACACGGAACTCCGTGAGATGCTCGACCTTCTCTCTGAATGCATTGGCTTGAGCTTTACGCACAAGATCAGCATCGATCTCGATGCCAACTCCTCGAGCCCCAAACTTTTGGGCCGCGCGAATGATAATGACGCCGTCCCCGCTGCCGAGATCGTAGATCACGTCTGCGGGGGTCACCCGCGCCATCTCCAACATCCTATCGACCACCCCAACTGGCGTCGGTACAAATGGAACTTCGCCGTCCGTCCACCGTGGAATGGCGCAAGCACTTAAGACGGCAAGCAGATAAAGGCCCAACAGGCTTCGCAAGAAGGTTTTCATAGCCACTGTTCAATCCTATATGACGAGAATCGGACTCGCTGGTTATAAAGGAAACTTTCCCAAAGCGTCAATGGCTTTGCGCAGGCATGAACGAAAAGATGGTTGACAAAGACAACCGTTTGTTATGATCTGGCCGGGTAAATACCCAGCCTAGGAGGCGCAAGAATGGCAAGTTGGGACGATATACTAACCGTTAGAGACAAAGAAGTTTTTTCTAAATCCGGCTACGGTAAACGCGCTGGGTTCGGACAGCGACCTGCGGTCTTGGTGATCGATGTTAATTACAACTTCGTCGGTGATAAGCCGGAGCCGATTCTCGATTCAATCAAACGTTTTCGCAACAGCTGCGGTGCCGAAGGTTGGGAAGGCGTTCACCGTATCGGCGAGCTACTTGCCGAATGTAGAAAGAAACATCTGCCGACTTTCTATACTACCGGCCACGATGATCGAACCAACGCAGTTGCCTTCGGCCGTTGGCAAGCTAAGAATAGTCGTTCGACCGAGGATATGACCGATACTTGGGATAAGGGCAACGACATTGTCGATGAAATCGCTCCTGGAGGAGGAGACATCGTTGTACGCAAACAAAAACCCAGCGCCTTCTTCGGCACACCTTTGATGAGCATGCTAAACGAGGTGCACGCCGACAGCGTTTTAGTCACTGGCACTACGACCAGCGGCTGCGTTCGTGCGAGCGTCATCGACGCGTTTTCCTACAATTTGAAAGTTTCGGTGGTGGAAGACTGCGTTTTTGATCGTGGCCAGGCATCGCACAAGATCAACCTCTTCGACATGGCGATGAAGTATGCGGATGTCATCTCGCTTCAGGAGACAATCGAGTACGTTCGCGGATTACCCGATAATCTCTTTGCTCCGGCGCTGTAAATCCGTCCCGACGACTAGGCCGCTGCGGAGCATCGCATCGTCGCCTTTCATGATGACGACTGACTCAGCGCGCGCACAAGAAGCGTTACCCCGATGGCAAACAGCAGGATCAAGAGAGCTCGATTGAAGGTTTGTTGGTTGATTCGGTCTTGCGTTTTGATACCCACATAGAAGCCGACGAGAGTGAATAGCGTAACCTGCAGTGACAACATCAAAGTTGAGGCGTTAAACAGATTCCAGCTCGAGACAGCAGCCAATTGGCTCAACTTCGTGAACACGAAGATTGTCGCGATCGATTTGATAAATTGACGTTTCTCCAACCTAAGACTGTAAAGATAAATCGCCAGCACCGGACCGGCGGCATTGGTAACACCGTTGAGAAAGCCGCTGATAAACCCGACCGGGATTGAAAGCAGTTTTTCCAGGCCAGGAGTAATTCTGAATTCAAACTTTAGCCAGTTGAACGCGACGAATACCAAAACCATGCTACCCAGGCAGAAGTTCAATACCCAGAGCGGCAGGTTGACCAGAACTGCAGTACCGAGAAATACTCCGGCGATCGTCGCAAGAAAAAACCAGGCAAAGCGTCGCAAAATGACAAAGGGAAATCCGTCACGGAATACTTGAGCAAAATCCATGACGATGTTGGGAATCAGCAGAATAGTGATGGCTATACGAATATCCAGCAACAAAGCCACTGTCGGTGTGGCAATCAGCGGGAAGCCAAGTCCCGAAGCTCCTTTGACAAAAGCGGCAAACAGCAGGGCCATGCCGACGAGAATCAGCGTAGGATCAAAACTCATAATCGATCGAGGATTGTCGCGCAGCGAGTCGCTGTATCACGAGACCTGATCACTGGAGACGGTCAGTAGTGATTGTAGACAGCAGCTCCAAGGTGTTCGCTAGGATTGTAGCGTTACGGCTTGGTTCTTTGTCCTTTTTGCTTGTCGCCTGTCACGAAGTATTCGCCTTTGACAGCGAGTTCCGCTTCTTCTTCATCTTGTTTTGTCCAGTCACCGAGACTGTAACCGTACCACGGCATGCGTGGCTTGAGGGAGGGAAGACCCAGTTCTTCCCAGATGGCCCTCGATCTATCCATGAATTCCTTGCGAGGCAGAGACACCGGGGTGTAGGGCCATGGCCGCACTGCGTTGATCAGCAAGGCGCTAAACGAGGCCATCCGCACTTCAAGGCTTTCCATCCCCGGCGGATGAGCGGAGGGATCCAACCCCGGCGACTTTCCTTTGGCAATAAGAATATCCTCTTCCGGCCTAACGTTGAAACAGATCGCCCAATTCACCATTGCCGGGTCGTGAATATCGATATCATCATCCACGGCAATACAGATCTTGGCATAGCTGCCCGTGAACCCGGCTGATGCGTTGAGCGCGCGCCAGGCCTCCGCTTTCGACGCATTACACATCTTAACCACACAGTAGGCTTGACCGCTGCCGCTTACCTCATCGTGCAGCGCCACATCCAGCACTGCAGCATTTCCGCTATCGTGACGCAGATATTTGTATAGGATCTTCTCCGTCCCTGTATGCTTTATCTTGCTCGATTCGCTGGGCGGAAACTGACTCATCAGCGCCGTATAGATTGCGTCTCTTCGATGGGTGATGCAAGTCACATCGAGATAGGGAGAAGTGGTACGATGCCCCATGTAGCCGGGGTATTCGCCAAACGGTCCTTCCGGCTCGAGAGAGTCAGTGGGAATCGTTCCCTCGATGACAATTTCCGTAGTGGCCGGCACAAAAAGATCGACGGTTTTACACTGCACCAACTCCACTGGCTCACCAGCCAAGCCGCCGGCAAGTCGGTATTCGTCGAAATCGTAGGCAATCTTTGCGGTCGCGGCATAGGCGATACTAGGAATAACACCGATGGCGATCGCCGCCTGCAACGGCACACCCTTGGCCTTACACTTGCGCCAGTGTTGCCCCATGTGTTGCGATGTGAATAATCCGCCGGCGCGATCCGGAGATTTGATTTGACTACGATAATTGCCGATGTTGTAAACGCCGGTTTCAATGTCTTTGGTGATCCAGTTGGCTGAAGTCAAATAGGGGGCATTATCAAAGCCGGGCGTAGAGATCGGTACCGGGAGCATATCCAATCCATGACCGTTCAACAGCTCCTTGTCGGTCCAAACGATTTCCTGAACTGGCCCCGCAGCGACTTTTTCGGGCTCGATGGGACTCAACTGGGCCTTGTTCCAGCGCTCGTGGATCTCCTCAGGTCGGCACATCAAACCGATGGCATAGATCTCGGTTGTTGCGGCCAACGTTCCTACCGTCACCGGCATCGAATACTGCTTGCCTTTTGCATCAACGACCTTTTCAAACAGAAAAGCTTTGCGCTGCTCTTCGTCTAACCCTCGAAATTGCCACCGAACCAATGGCATCAATTCAGTATCTTTATCGATCCTTCGACGGATTCGAATCAATTTTTCTCGGTCCTCAAGTTCCTTCAGATGGGCACGGAAGTCGCGGTAGTATTTTTGGCTCGCCATGGAACCTCTCTCGAATGTGCTTCTGACATGTATCGTCGCACCCGAGTTGCTTGTCAAGCATGCTGGAAATCGGTTACCAATGCACAGTAAGGTTCGCATCGGCATCAAATCACCCTACCACATGCGTACAGTCTGTCGTGAAGCGAGCTTCGTTAGCACTTTTTTCGATGGCTTCGACGGGTATAAACGAGCCCGGCGTTTTTGCTTTTGCATCGGAGACGTCTTTGCTACACTGCTAACCTTGTCTGACTGAACAACTAGCGGCTGCAGCTTTATGCACGAAAACTTCTCAAAACCCCTATCTCCGGTATTCGGGCCACCAGCGCCAGCGCCACTTCTCGTCGGCAGATCTGGTTCAGCGATATATTGGCTGACAATCACCGCGCTTCTATTCGGCGTTTTTCTCGCCGACCTATATTCGCCATTCGGTGTTGCCATACCGACCAGTTATGTGGCCGCGTTACTATTAGTGCTGGCGCTACCAGGAGCTCGCGAGAAAATTCTGATCGCTCTGCTTAGTACGGTGCTCATTATTCTGGATTATCTTCTATCGCCCGGCTCACCTGGAATTCCCGGGTGGATCCCCATTTTCAATGACGTGCTCACGGTGGCCCTAATTTGGATCGTCGCCGGTCTGGGCCTACGTCACAGGCGCGCGCAAGATGCGATGCGCCGGAGTGAAGAGCGGTTTCGTGCACTGGTAGAAGCATCATCACAAATCGTTTGGACAGCGGATGGCGCAGGAAATATCATTGAAGACTCACCTTCGTGGCGGGCATTTACTGGTCAAACATTTGAGCAACGGCGCGGCTCCGGCTGGCTTAATGCGTACCATCCTAACGATCACAAGAGAGTCCAAATGCAATGGGAAGATGCGACCGCGCGAAAAAAACCTCTCGAAGCTCAGTACCGCCTTCGCCGGTACGATGGTCAGTGGCGATGGACTTTAGTTCGGGCCGTTCCGCTATTGTCGGCTGATGGCTCAGCGCGCGGCTGGGTGGGTATGAACACCGATATCACTGAACGTAAACAGGCCGAGGCCGACACGCTTTTTTTGCTCGACCTTAGTGATTGTATTCGCCTGGCCTCGGATCCGGATGAGTTGACTTGGGCCGTTGCCGTCGCACTTGGCGAATATTTACAAACCGAACGCTGCAGTTTTACCGAGGCTGATCCTGAGAGGGGTCGGTTCACCATTTATCGCGATTATCATCTTAATCTCCCTTCTTTGGCTGGAACTTATCGGCTGAGGGCTCTTGGCCCGAAGATCGTCAGCGACTGTCAGGCCGGTCACAATACCGTAGTCTTTGACACTTCCCGAGATGACCGAACCGCGATTTACAGCGGATATTATCAGCGTATCGGCGTTGGAGCTTTCGCGGCTACTCCACTATTGCGCGAAGGCAGGCTTGTGTCCGCGTTGTTTGTCTCTACAGCTGACCCCCGTGAGTGGAGCGAGCGGGAGGTCTCACTCATCGCTGCCGCGGCCGAGCGCACTTGGCTAGCAGTAGAAAGGCTGCGCCTGAACAGCGCCTTAAGTCAAAGCGAAGAAGCGTTGCGCGATGCCGATCGGCGGAAGGACGAGTTCTTGGCAACCTTAGCGCACGAATTAAGAAATCCGCTAGCTCTAGTGCGAAACGTTGTCAGCTTATCTCAGGCTTCCGGCTTTTCCGAAACCCAACAGCGCTGGGGCAGGGACGTCATCGATAAGCAAGTAGGATATCTGACACGGCTCACGGATGACCTTTTCGATATAAGCCGTATCACGCGAGAGAAGCTGGGTCTTCATAAAGAACACGTAGAGCTAAGTGAAATTGTTAAAACCGCAGTAGAATCAAGCCGTCCGTTAATCGAAGAGCGAGGCCACAAAATCACAATTACACTGCCCGCATCACCTGTCTACGTAGACGCGGACCGCGTTCGGTTAACACAAGTAGTTATGAACTTGATCAATAATGCCGCTAAATACACGCCTGATCCAGGTCAAATTTGGTTAATTCTTGAACTGGATAACGGCCAGGCAGTGCTGCAGGTTAAGGATACCGGGATCGGCATCGCTCCCGAAGACCTGCCGCGTTTGTTCGATTTGTTCTATCAAGCCGACCGATCGTTCACCCGTGCCGAGGGCGGTCTCGGACTAGGCCTGACTCTGGTACACAGAATTCTTGAACTCCACGGGGGAACAGTACAGGCTTTCAGCTTAGGAGCCAAACAAGGTAGCCAGTTCGTCGTCAGTTTGCCCGTGCTGCAGAAATCATCTCAGCAGGAATTCAGCAAAGAGGCCAATCCGGTTTTTTCAAATGCAAGGAGCCAGGTCCGGCGCATCCTTGTCGCGGACGACTTCCCACAAGCAGCTGAGACGCTAGCAGGATTACTGCGGCAGGAAGGGTACGAAGTTCAAATTGCCCAGGACGGCCTTGAAGCTTTTAGAGCTGCGGAGCTCTCGCATCCAGATGTCATTGTATTGGACCTCGCTATGCCGGAATTAAATGGCTACGATGCCGCGCGCAAAATACGCGAGCAGCCTTGGGGCAAACAGGTTGTGCTCATTGCTCTTACCGGGTGGGGGCAGCAACGGGACCGGCACCGGACCAAAGAGGCTGGATTTGACGCGCACCTGACGAAACCGGTTAAGTACGAAGCGATCTTAGAATTGCTCGGAAATTTACCCGGCCGCAAGCGGCCAGAACCAGCGGCGCCGGCAAATTGACTAAACAGCCCAGGACTCGAGTTGTAATCGATGGCCGAGAGTGATCCTCCCTTTGACGAACCGGTGGTTCTTCCTCCTGAAGATGTTCTTGATCTTCATCCGTTTCAGCCCAAAGATATTCCCAGCGTGGTTGAGGAATACTTGGAGGAATGCCAACGATCAGGATTCCGGCAGGTCCGTCTCATTCACGGCAAAGGCACAGGCGTACAACGCGCCATTATCCGATCTCTTCTGGAAAAACATCCGGCGGTTCTTTCTTTCGAAGATGCCCCAGCCGAAGCCGGCAGTTGGGGAGCCACTATCGTCACCTTGCTGGTTGATTAAGAATCGACTGCTGGAAGTCGATCTTTGTAATGATGCGATCA
Source organism: uncultured delta proteobacterium (assembly GCA_963745835.1). Lineage (GTDB taxonomy): Bacteria > Desulfobacterota > Binatia > UBA9968 > UBA9968 > WHTF01. Next base: position 102,041 of record CAVUZH010000018.1, on the reverse strand, counting down.
AAGATATCCTTCCACACGCGTGGATCACTGTCGATGTTGCGGTGTTCAGCGCAGATTCCGCTATAGGGTCCCCGCGGCTTGGGTATGGCAATATTGATTGCTTCTGTGCCGATGGGGTCCTCTGCCTTGATTGTCTCTAAACCTCGACAAAGCGTGAACGATGCCGGGACGTAGAAATTGAGGGCGCGCTTTACGTTGTTGGGCACCGAACCGTTAGACCAAAAGCTCTCGATGTAGACCAATGCGTCGACCGCAATTTGCCTTCGTTTTAAATCTCTCGCTATCTCCTCGACGACCTGTCCACCGAAACTGTGGCCAACCAGAAGTATTCGATCTCCGACGCGGTAGATAGCGTCAAGGAGGTCGCTAACAACCTGACTATCGCCACGAATCATTATGGTGATACTGTTTGAGAAGTGTCGTCCTATCTGTAATGCAGCAACATGCATCACCGACTCACGGTACGCGATCTCAGTAATCGCCCGCTGATCTTGGAGGTCGATAGCTTGATACGGCAACCATTGCTGCGGGTCAAACCACTCGGCGTCGTCCCATGTCGGCGGATTGCCGCCATGCACTCCGATAAAGATGATCCTTCCCGTGGGCGCCGGAATATTGAGGGCAGGAAGATCGGCGGCGACTTGCGCGGCCGTCTTTATGCGCTTGAACGGAGTTGCTTGCCACGCGGTGCCGAGCGGCAGACTCGAACTGACGGCCTGGCAACTCATCGTTCCGCTCAGCATGAGCAACAGACACGTAAGCGTGACATCGTTGAGATGACGAGGCATCAGTTCGGCTGGATTACTGAATGCTATAAATCGGTGCGATAAGAGCTTACCAATTCAAGAACAGGATGCGTCGTCGCACCAGCAAAGCTACTTTGCGGCGAAGGGATCATCGCCTTTTACTGTGGCGAGATAATAGACCGTTATGCCCACACCGATCGTTATAAAACTATCGGCTAGATTAAACGCCGGCCAATGGTAATCGGACCAATACACGTCCAAGAAATCGACCACCTCGCCATGAATGATTCGATCGATGAGATTACCGATGGCGCCGCCAAGAATAAACGCGAGAGCCGTGATTAGACCAGTCTCGGTTTGCCGCAGCCGCTTCAACATCATAAAAATAAACCCGATCGCTACAAGCGACACAGTAACCAAAAACGGCAACCGAAATGCTTCATGGCTGCCGGAGAAGATACCGAACGCAGCACCTGTGTTGCGGATATACGTGAGGCTGAACAATCCATCGATGATCGGGATGGAGTGATGCAGCGGCATAGTGCGATCTACTACATACTTCGTTACTTGATCAACGATTACGATGAAACCAAGGCAGCCGGCGACGATCCTTGTTTTGCGATTCAACCCGCGGCTCCAGAATTCAGAACTGCGGCACAGCGGGCACAGACGGTCGGATGGTTTGCATCGCTGCCCACCTCAGTATCGTACTTCCAGCAACGCTCGCATTTGAGACCCTCAGCTTTTGAGACTGCGATTTGGCAGTTCAATAATTCGGTTTGATACCAAGACACATTCGCGCTATCAGACGTCACCGGTTCGGAAATGTCGGCCTGTGACACGATCAAAACATCCTGCATTTTGCTCTTTTCCGCTTTAATCAGATTTCCCAGAGTAGAATTGGACCCGCCGTTCTGGCTAACCAAAACGACTTTTGCATCCAGCGAATGACCGATGATGCCTTTAGTTCGGGCCTCTTCCAAAGCCTTGAGCACCTCGGCGCGCTCTTTGAAGATACGATCCCATCTGTCAGAAAGTTCTCGATCCAACATCGTGGGATCCGCTTGCGGCATTTGGGAAAGAAAGACACTGCCGGACAGACGATCTTTTGCCTCCATGTAGGTCCAAATCTCTTCGGCGGTAAACGATAGAATCGGGGCCAGTAAGTGGACCAGCACGTTCAAGATTCTATGCAATGTCGTCTGCGCCGCTCGCCGCTCACTGCTTTTTGCACCGGCGCAGTAAAGGCGGTCTTTGGCGATATCGAGGTACTGCGCGCTAAGATCAACGCTACAGTAGTTATTAAGACCATGGAACACAGTATGAAATTCGTATTTCTCGTAAGCCTCTCGGCAACGACTTAGTAAGCTCTCGGTCCGATGCAGGATCCAGCGGTCGAGTTCGTCTAGATCGGGCGGCGAAACGCGATCGTGCTCGGGATCGAAATCGTAAAGGTTGCTGATCAAAAACCGCGCTGTGTTTCTGAGTCGCCGATAAGCCTCCACCAAGCGATTGAGAATTTCGTCTGAAATGCGCACGTCCTCGCGATAATCTTCAGCTGCCGCCCAGAGCCGCAAGATTTCCGCGCCCGATTTCTTAGTGATTTCCTGTGGGGCAATGACATTACCCAAGGATTTTGACATCTTGCGTCCCTTACCATCCAAGGTAAAGCCGTGCGTGAGCACGCTTTCATAGGGTGCGCGTCCCCGAGTGGCTATTGAAGTGAGCAAAGCGGTGTGAAACCACCCGCGATGCTGGTCGCTTCCCTCAAGATAAAGGTCGGCGCGACCGCCGAGCCTCGGGTCAACTTCGACTACTGCTGCATGGCTCACTCCCGAGTCAAACCAGACGTCGAGAATATCTTCCTCTTTAAAAAAGTCCCTTTTGCCGCACCTTGGACAGGCAAGACCAGCGGGTACCAGTTCAATGATCGGCCGAGTAAACCACGCATCAGAACCTTCTCTCTCAACGATGCCGGCGATGTGTTCGCAGACATCTTGCGTGAGAATAGCTTCATTGCATTGCTTACAATAAACGGCTGGGATTGGAACTCCCCAGGAGCGCTGGCGCGAAATACACCAGTCCGGTCTACTTTCGAGCATACCCCGAATACGATCTTTGCCCCAGGGTGGCACCCAGCGCACCTGTTCGATGGCAAATAGAGCTGAGTCTCTGAGCGCATTCTTCTCCATAGAAATAAACCACTGCTCCGTTGCTCGGAAGATGACTGGTTTTTTGCAACGCCAGCAGTGGGGATAACTGTGCGGAAGCGTCTCTTCTTTCAGGAGTGCTCCATGATCACGGAGTTTTTGAATGATCTTGGAATCGACTTTAAACACCGATTCTCCGTGCAGATCGCCGGCTTCGGCTGTAAACCTACCTTCAGCATCCACGGGCGCCATCACCTCGAGGCCATAGCGCATTCCGACTTCATAGTCCTCCTGACCATGTCCAGGTGCGATGTGAACGCAGCCGGTCCCTTGGTCCCGGGTGACAAACTCACCAAGAACAATCTTTGAATCACGATCCAACCAGGGGTGATGGCAAACAATGCCTTCGAGTTCGGCGCCCGTCCAGACACCCTCGGTGATTTTGTATTCCGAGGGCTCCAAACCGATTGCCTTCATCACCGTTGGAACTAACTCTTCCTCAATGATGAGGGCTCCCTGGGAAGTTCTCACGCGACGGTACGTAAACTTCGGATTGAGTGCGATTGCTTGATTAGCCGGCAAGGTCCACGGGGTGGTTGTCCAAATGACGAAGTAAGTCGCCACATCGTCAGCGGTAAATTTTCCCTTGTGATCTTTAACCAGAAATTTTACGTAAATTGAGGACGAGACATGCTCTTCGTATTCGACCTCGGCTTCAGCGAGAGCGGTGACACAGGAAGCGCACCAGTAAACCGGTTTCTTCCTACGATAGAGCGTTCCCGAGGCGACAAACTTTCCTAACTCGCGAATCTCTTGGGCTTCATAGGCGGGCGTCATGGTAAGGTATGGCTGTTGCCAGTCGCCTAGGATTCCTAATCTTTTGAATTCTTCTCGCTGAATTGAGATGTACTTCTCCGCATATTCACGGCACAAGCGTCGAACCTCTGCCTTGGTCATGGCGAGCTTTTTTGCTCTGCCGACATTTTTTTCAACTTGGAGTTCGATGGGCAGACCGTGGCAGTCCCAACCCGGCACGTAAGGCGCCAAGTGACCGGTCATAGCTTTATACTTAACAATGATGTCTTTAAGAACTTTGTTGAGGGCATGACCGATATGAATGTTGCCGTTGGCGTATGGAGGTCCATCGTGGAGGATGAATTTTGGTTTGCCCTCGTTCGCTTCCAACATTCGAAAATAGATGCGATCAGATTGCCATTTCTCGACCAACTTCGGCTCATTCTGCGGCAGGTTGGCCCGCATTGGAAAACTGGTTTTTGGCAAATTGAGGGTGTCTTTGTAGTCCATCGCTACTCTGTTAATTCTAAAGGATCGGCGGGTCGCAGTGATTATGACTTCTGGTGATTCAGACCTCTGACCATTTGAAGCGCGAACTTGTCAGCCTTCGTTTCTGCATCTGCCCAAAGCACGTAATGACCCATTTCATGGTAAACAGTATTGATCCAGCGACGCTCGCTATAGTATTTCCGACCGCGTTTCCAACTCTCAGGATGGACTAGATAGATCTGGCCGTCCTCGTAAGTCTTTCCCGCAGTTTTACCCCAATCGAGATACTCAAACCACTCTATCTTGGGATGCTTGAGGTGGTAAAAGCGACAAACGATCGAAATAGCCTTTTTAAAGTGCAGTGGTTTATATTCGCTGAAAAATGATGAAAGGAATCGGTCTACAGCCCGACGGTCTTTCAAGGGAGGCAATATCATCCGCATGGTACATGTCCTTGGCCACTTAGTGATAGGTTTCTAGCACAAAAATTTGGCGATAAAAATAGGGCAGCCTAATCAGCTCATTTCCCATAAATCCTCTAAGGCATTGATATTTTTGCATTTTTTATTCGGATAGCCGCAACATCAAGGCGTCTACAGATCCTCATAAGATCCGTTGCGACCATGGCAAAACTGTCGTAAGTTGGCCTAATTTTCTCATCCAGTTGCTGAATGCACAGCCCCATGATTCTTTCGTGGAACAGGAAAAAATGAGCTAGCTAAGCGCTTGAACCTGTTCCGGGTGGTGCTTATATCGTTTGTCGGATCAGCTAGCAAATGGATGATGTTCTTGTGGGTTTTTCCGTCTTATCCGGGACGAGTTGCGCTGGTTGACCTTTTTAGCACTTTGACATCATGCCGCTAAGGCTCAATTCAACTGCGGTTAGACGTTTCTCGATTCCTCGCTAACAAAACAATCTTGCATGAGTTATGCGGTTTGAATGATAGCTGCTCCAAATGATTGTCTTTGAACAAAGTTGACGAGTGAAATGATTTAGGATGAATTGCAATCTGCGTGGGGACCAGAGGACAACTAATGACGCGCGCTTAGCACAGCAGCTAGAACGAAGGGTGTGTGCGAACGGACACTGGAAGTGATGCATTGTGTTTTTTGATTTTCAGGTTAGATTGACGGCGATCAGTAACTTATCCGAAGGTAGACAACTAGCTTTGATCAAGAAGGAGAGCCATGAGTAAAAGCAGCAGGAAAGAACTCGAGGAATTAAAAACTAAAGTAGCTTTAGGCAACCGCATCATGTTTCACCAGGGTTTGGCTGATTATCATGGTCACGTTAGCGCTCGCATTCCCGGAACCCGAAAGTTTTTCATCAAACCAGTTTTGGCACCGCTCGGTGAAATCTCCAGCAAGGATATTATTCTCGTAGATATCGACGAATATATGGAAGTTTGCGAGGAGAACTACGCGAAAGCCGGCAACCAACGGGCGATCACAAAGCTCAAAAACCCGCCCCGTGAAACGATGATCCACGCGGCGATCTATGCTGCGCGCGCGGATGTTAATTCGGTAGTTCATACTCACCAATCGCTAGCCACGGCATTTTCCGTTGCCGGCACCCCGATCCTGCCGATTTACAATCAAGCCGCGGTTTTCGCCCCCGAGACTCCGATATTTCCCAGTCCGCGGCTGATCTATACGATTCAGGACGGTAAAGAAATTTGTCAGACGTTGGGTGATCGCATGGCGATGTTACTCAAAGGACATGGCGTTATTGTGTGCGGCGACAGCTTAGAATATGCTACAGTTCACGCGATCTACTTGGAGCGTACTGCCTATATGCAGTTTGTCGCGAGCTGTGTCGGCAAGCCAGCAATCATGCCGCAGCCGGATGTCGATTACATGAAAGAGAACATGAAATACCGTGCTTACGATGGCTTTGCCTATTTCAAGTCGCTATTGCCGAAAAAGGGCAGGCTTTAACAGCTGAGATTTTGTAGCAGACAAATAATTGGAGGTTACCGCGATGGCTAAACGTGAACAGAAAGCCACGGAATCAGCAGGTAGTAAACCGATTCAAGACTTACGGCAGTGGGTCGAGCGCGTTGAGGAGATGGGCGACCTGGTGCGCGTAAAGGATCCTGTCAGCTGCGACGAAGAGATGAGCGCCATCGGCTACTTGGTCGCAAAACAAAAACCTTCCCCAGCGATCATTTTCGACAACATCAAAGGATACGAGAACAGCCCGTTCAAGGCTCGTTCTCTGTGGAACATCTTAGGACCGAGTCTGCAGCGGATTGCGCTGACAATGGAAGAGCCGCCTGACACGCCGACGGTCGAATTGATCCGGCGTGTAAAGGATAAGCTCAAACACCGGACACAGCCCCGGGAAGTTCAGCAGTCGGAAGCCGGTTTTTACCAGAACACATTTATGGGGGACAAAGTCGATCTAACTCAGCTGCCCATTCCCAAGCATTGGCCGTTGGATGGTGGTCGCTATGCAGGAACGGCAGATTGCGTCATTACCCGGGATCCCGATACCGGCTATTTAAACGTCGGCACCTATCGAATGATGCTTCAAGGTAAGAAAGAAGCCGGTCTCTATCTTTCTCCTGGAAAAGATGCGCGCCTGCATATCACCCGTTCCTGGCAGATGGGCAAACCGGTAGAAGTCGCCGCCGCATGGGGAATTGATCCACTATTTATGGTCGTCGGGTCGCAAACCTTCCCCAAGAACGTTTCGGAATACGAGTTTCTAGGCGGCATCAAGGGCGAACCGATACCTGTGGTCAAGGGAAAAACCACCGACCTGTTGCTGCCGGCGAATGCGGAGTTTGTGATCGAAGGCATCATCAAACCAAATTCGGTGAAGAGCGAAGGCCCATTCGGTGAATTCCCCGGATATTACGGCAGACCCGAAGCCGGCTGCCCCCTTGTTGAAATTACCGCTATCCATTACCGCAACAATCCGATACTCACCAATGCTTTAATGGCCGACTATCCGTCCAACGAGCAGAGTGGGTTTTTTGCTATCATCCGATCGGCGCGGATCTGGGACGATTTGGACAAACTCGGAGTTCCGGGCATTCAGGGAGTCTATGCCCATCCCGCTGGCGCCGGTGGTTTCGGCATGACGGTAATCAGTCTCGAGCAGCGATATGCCGGCCATGCAGCACAGGCATTGGCGTTGGCTGCTCAAGTACCTGGAGGCGCTTATTACACGAAATGGATTATCGCAGTTGATGAAGATATCGATCCGACGGATATGGATCAAGTGATTTGGGCCATGAGTAGCCGCTGCAATCCAATTGATGACCTAGATATTCTCCGCAATACTTGGAGCACCTGGCTGGATCCAACTCAAAATCCACCGGAGAAACGACCGTACGGATCAAAAGCCTTGATTAACGCTTGCAAGGAGCACCGCTACCTGCCGGTCTTTTCAAAACGCACAGCGCTCCGCAAGGAGATGTACGATAAAGTTGCCAGTCAATGGAAGAAACTGGGCCTCCCCGGACAGGTGCCAATTGTAAGAGCGTTTGAAGAAGATAAGAAGGTTGTCTACCACGAGGTGGGTGGCTTCGAACCCGGGAAACAACCCGGAGAAGAGAAATCAGAAAAAAATAAATCAGTTTAATGCTTACCTAAGTGCACTCATGGCTTGGGACTGCCGCTGCTTTACGGCCATCCCAAGCCGAGATCATCTGCACAATCATCACCAAAAGCTTAGGGGGTCATCCGACATTGCCAGGCCAGTACTTAGGACACTACGACGACTTAGAGCAGTGAACTAACTGATTGCCTCTTCACCCCTCTCGCTGGTTCGAATCCGGATTACTTCTTCAACCGACGAGACAAAGATCTTGCCGTCGCCGATCTTGCCGGTCTGAGCGGACTCAAGAATCGCTTCGACGATCTTCGGCGCCATCTCCTCCGGCGCGAGAATCTCTACCTTGACCTTCGGAAGAAAATCAACCGTGTATTCGGCGCCGCGGTAAAGCTCGGTATGTCCTTTTTGCCGGCCGAAGCCTTTGACCTCGGTGATCGTCATTCCGGTAATTCCAGCGGCGGTTAGCCGCTGCTTAACTTCATCTAACTTGAAAGGCTTTATGATTGCCTCGATTTTTTTCATCATATCCGCCTCCTGAATTGCTGCTGACCATGGTCACTCCTCAATCGGAAGAGCGACTGGCCTCAGCCTTTTAAATATCAAAGTAGAGGGCGAACTCCCATGGATGGGGTCTGAGGCGGATAGCATCGACCTCATTTTTGCGCTTGAACTCTAGCCAGGTATCAATCACGTCTTTGGTAAACACATCACCCCTAAGCAGAAAATCCTGATCTTTCTCTAGTGCGTCGAGTGCTTGATCCAAAGATCCCGGCATCGATTTCACCTTGGCGGCTTCTTCGGGCTCGAGCTCGTACAGGTTCTTGTCGATCGGTTTCGGCGGCTCGATCTTGTTACGAATCCCATCAAGCCCCGCCATTAACATCGCGGGGAATGCAAAGTATGGATTGCAGCTCGGATCAGGGGTTCTAAACTCCAGCCTCTTGGCCTTTTCACTGTCGGAATACATCGGGATGCGCACGCAGGCGCTGCGGTTACGAGCCGAGTAGACTAAATTTATCGGCGCTTCGTACCCGGGAACAAGTCTTCTGTAAGAGTTCGTGGTCGGGGCGATAAAGGCACAGAGCGCGTGGGCGTGTTTGATTAAACCGCCAATATAGTAGCGCGCAGTGTCGCTGATCAAGCCATAACCTTTTTTATCGTAAAACAGGTTCTTGCCGTTCTTCCACAAACTCTGGTGGCAGTGCATACCGGAGCCGTTATCCTGAAAAAGCGGTTTAGGCATGACCGTGACCACTTTGCCGCGCCGCCGGGCGGTATTCTTAACGACGTATTTATACAGCAACACATTGTCCGCCATCTTAGTCATAGTGTCATAGCGCATATCGATTTCGGTCTGTCCACCGGTGGCGACCTCGTGATGATGCACTTCGACCGTGATGCCGCATTTCTGCAGATTCAATACCATCTCGGAGCGGAGGTCTTGGTACTGGTCCATCGGAGGCATCGGAAAATAGCCTTCCTTGTAGCGGATTTTGTTGCCCAGATTCGGACCATCGTTGTTGCCCGAGTTCCAGAACCCCTCCGCCGAGTCGATGTGGTAGTAACCTTCATGATGATTTTGGTCAAACCGAATGCTGTCAAAGATGAAGAATTCAATTTCAGGACCCCAGTAGCTGATGTCCGCGATACCGCTCGACTTCAGGTACTTCTCGGCTTTCTGCGTGATAAAGCGGGGATCGCGGCTGTAGGGTTCGCGCGTGATCGCATCTAGAACATTACATACAAAGCTGATGGTTGAATGCTCTCGAAACGGATCCATGATGGCCGCATTCGGATCCGGCAGTAAAATCATGTCGGATTCGTTGATGCTCTGAAATCCCCGGATGCTTGACCCATCAAATCCGAGCCCTTGCTCAAAAATGTCGGCTGACAATTCTGTCGCGGGGATCGAAAAATGCTGCCATAGTCCCGGAAGATCGATAAACTTAAAATCTACTATCTCGGCTTTATTTTTCTTTGCCATCTCTAAAGCGTCTTTAACTGGCATCTACTACTCCTTCGTTCTTTTTAGCACCTTGAAATCGTCTGTTATCACATTCTCCTGAGTCCAGCTACCCCTTCCGTGCCTACTTAAGCGTAGCCACGTTCGTTGTGTTGAGTTAGATCCAGACCCATACGTTCCTCTTCTTCAGATACTCTTAATCCCATGGTAGCTTTCAAAATCGATAAAATGATGAAAGTCATTATCAGCGCGAAGGCGATCGTCGCCACTACCGTTATGGCCTGTACGCCAAGCTGTGCAGGATTGCCGTAGAACAGACCATCGTTACCCGCTGGATTAATCGCTTTTGAGGCAAACAAACCGGTCGCTAGAGCTCCCCATGTGCCGCCAATCCCATGGACGCCGACAACATCTAACGAGTCATCATATCCGAGACGGGCTTTCAGATTGCAGGCTTTATAGCATAACATTCCGCCAACCGCGCCAATGATAATCGCAGACAATGGGCCGACAAAGCCGGCGGCCGGTGTAATAGAAACCAGCCCCGCAACTGCGCCGCTTGCCGCTCCTAGCGCCGTAGGTTTGCCGTGTGTGAACCATTCCGTAAACATCCAAGCAAGGGCTGCCGCCGCGGCCGCCGTGTTGGTTGTTACAAAAGCCACGGTGGCTAAACCGTCCGCAGCTAAAGCACTACCGGCATTGAAACCGAACCAACCGACCCAGAGTAGAGAGGCGCCAAGGACCGTAAATGGCAGATTGTGCGGCGTCATCGTTTCATATCCGTAACCGACACGTCTTCCCAAAAAGTAAGCAGCAGCCAATGCGGAAAATCCGGAGCTAATGTGCACGACTGTGCCGCCGGCAAAATCAAGCGCCCCCATAGCCCCCATCCACCCCTTGCCCCAAACCCAGTGCGCCAGCGGATCGTAGACGAAGGTCGCCCATAACAACACAAAAACGATGAATGTCCCGAACTTCGCCCGTTCCGCAACCGCGCCGGTGATCAGCGCAGGCGTGATGATCGCGAACATCATTTGAAAAACCATAAATGCTTGATGCGGAATCGTGGCCGAATAATCCGGATTTGGAGTTGCGCCAACGTTATTCAACCCGACCCAGCCTAGGCTGCCGATCCAACCGCCTATATCTGGACCAAAGGCGAGACTATAGCCCCACAGGACCCATTGAATACTGATGAGAGCGACCACCACAAAGCTCTGCATGATGGTCCCGAGAACATTTTTGCTCCGCACCAACCCACCATAAAATAAAAATAAGCCGGGAATGGTCATCATCAACACGAGCGCCGACGAAGTCAGAATCCAGGCTGTATCTCCTTTGTCGACACGCGGCTCGGAAGCCACTGGCGGCGCTGTAGCGATAGCTGCCTCAGGTGCCCCGCTAGACGACGTTAGATCCTGCCCGAATGCTGCAGCTACGGGAATCGTTGAAGCAAGAAACAGAATCAAAATTAATGCTCTAATGTGTTGTGTCACGACGAACCTCTCTTGGTAGGCCCAGCAGTAGGCGTACTATACCTATCGGGAGAAACGCAATGGAGATGCCACCTAACCGATAAGATTATTCCCCGAGATTCCGTCAGTCTTGCGAAGCTTGCTTAAACAGTAAACAGATCTACTGCTCGCCGATTAAGCAATTGCACAGTTGTGAGGCAAGCGGGCAATTCCAGAATGTGACGGACGTCCGTGAAGCGTAGCGAGTGATCTACAATCAACTCGTCCGATTGCTTTATTGAGGGTGAATGACTTCCGTCGGTAAGGCAAAATGAACGTTTTCCTCGGTAAAACCTAGATGTGAGATTTCCGCGCCTCGTTGAACAAAAAAATCGACGGCCTCGTCTACTAAACGCTCGGGCACGGACGCGCCGGAAGTTATCCCGACCCGCGTCACCCCCTTTAGCCAGCCGGGATCAAGCAGGCCGATTTCACCAATTAAGTATGCAGGAGTTCCTTGCGAGCGCGCAACGGCACAGAGTTGATTCGAATTCTCACTGTTTTCGGATCCTATCACCAGCACCAGATCGACCGCGCGCGTTAACTGTTTCACCGCATCCTGACGGTTTTGTGTCGCATAACAAATGTCTTCTTTCGCCGGCGTGATGATTTTCGGAAACCTTTGCTTGAGCACGTCGATTATATCGCGGGTGTCGTCAACACTGAGAGTTGTCTGGGTTAGAACCGCGACCTTATCAGGATCCGACACTGTAACAGTCTTGGCTTGATCGAGATCGGCAACAATCCTGACGTGCTGAGGCGCCTCACCGCTGGTGCCAACGATCTCGTCGTGCTTTTCATGACCGACAAGAATGATCTCATATCCTTGCGATGCAAACTTTCTTACCTCCCGATGAACTTTGTCGACGAGAGGGCAGGTGGCATCGATCACAAAGGCGAGTTGTTTCTGTTTTGCCTGCTGCCATACCTCAGGGGAAATTCCGTGCGCGCTGAAGATCACTCTGGCGCCCGGCGGCACTTCGTCAATGGATTGGACGAAATGCACGCCGCGAGCGATAAAGTCCCGAACGACATGCCGATTATGGACAATCTCATGAAATACATAGATGGGCGGACCATGTCTCTCAAGAGCTCGCTCCACCGTTGCCAAAGCCATTTCCACGCCGGCGCAGAATCCCCGCGGCTTAGCAAGAACAACCTTTTCGACTGTCATGACGATTCTCAATCTGGATGATTCATCCACGGCTGTCAACATGCTCTAAGACCTTGCCAGCGGCGACAAACGATCATCGGAGTAGGCTCAAAAGTCTCTCGCTAGCAACTGAAGCTCCGTTGGTCGCAACTGCCGGCCAATGCTTCTTCCTTGTCAAAAGCCGCTTCAGGTAAGGTGTTAAATTGGCGCATATCAGATCATCCTGAGGAATGAATTCGGCCGTGGCATAGTCCTCGAGCGTCTTCACCAGATACGGATATTCCGCGAAATCGCCGCGATCAGTATATAGTAGTGGAACTTGATGTCTGATCACGTCAGCAACAATGCCATAGCCGGGTTTGCTAACAATCACGTCGGCAGCGCGAACAAGGTCCACGTAGCTACGCTGAGCATTAGGAAGCATCAGCAAGTTAGATTCCTTCCGACAGCGCATCGCCGGTGCCAATAAAAAAAAACTCTTTCTGCCGCAGCAATCTGTCCAGATGTAATCGCCCAAGCCCATACCCCCCAAAACTCAAAAGAACAGCGGTGGCCACATTCGGTATTCCGAGTCTCTCTCGGGCTTCTGTCCGATCCAGCGCTGAAGATCGGGTAATAAATGGAATGCTTTCTCGCGCTGGGAAGATTTCCACTTTACAACTATAGGGAAGGATCAGGGCAAGCGTTGTCTTACGATAGAATTTCTCCATCTCTTCGAGCAGGGGCAGAAAATCCGGAAAAGCATGCAAAAAGCCTCTATAGATGCCGCTCCAGGAAAAATTTGTAATCGCTACGGAAGGAATGCCGGCTCGGGCAGCCACTTCAAAACAGAGAGGTGGGACGTCGCCGACAATAAGGCCGATGTTATGCTTTGCTACAAAAGCTAGTTCTTGCTCGATTAGGAAAGGAATACGGGCGTGTAAAGCCTTGCAAGCCTCCAGCGTACGCCCGAGTTCCATCTGCAGGCTGTCATCTTGAACAATCCCGACGTCCAGCGCCTGCGAGCTTTGTTCCACAGAATAGAGCGGATGCTCAAACAGCCATTCCGGAACCGTGCTGCGAACGTAAACGGTCATCTCCGGACAGCGTTCCTTCAGGTTCCAAATGACCTGGCACGAACGGACCGCGTGGCCGTAGCCATGGCCGGTGATATAGTAGAGAAGTGACCTCAAGGTTGCTTCGATCTATGCGAATTTTAAACTGTAGGCTAAGTTAGCTATGATTTGATTGTCAATACATCGCGTTGAAAATGCAATTCCGCATTGACTCCGCTCGAGGAGAAATCTTATGACCGGCACCATCAAGAAAATAATCCGACCAAAGGGCTTTGGATTCATTACTCCGGATGATGGCAGCGAAGAGGTTTTCTTTCATCGGGGCAGCATGGCGCCTCGCAATCAGATAGAAGACTTCAATGAAGGCGACACGGTTCAGTTCCAAACCCGAAAGGGCGAGAAAGGGCCCGTCGCTTTTGACCTAAAGATTCGGTGAAGTAAATCCTTTTCCGACCGCACTCAAACCGTTCTGTATCTCGCGTAGGGTGCCGATCGCATTCCCTGCATCCCTGGACACGACCGAACGCTGACGAACGACTGCGAATGTATTTCCGCAAGCCAAGAGGTTAGGTTTTGACGCGCCGTACTCTGTGTTAGCGTTTTATTGAAGGAGGTAGTCCAAGTGGATGCGAAACACACAAACCGTTTGGTTCATGAGACCAGCCCCTATCTGCTCCAGCACGCCCATAATCCTGTCGATTGGTACCCGTGGAGTGACGAAGCTTTCTCTAAGGCTAAAGAAGAGAATAAGCCGGTTCTACTGAGTATTGGTTACTCCGCATGCCACTGGTGTCATGTTATGGAGCGCGAGTCCTTCGAAAATGAGCAGATCGCGGAACTGATGAACAACCTCTTTATCAACATCAAAGTGGATCGCGAAGAACGCCCGGACTTGGATGAAATCTACATGAATGCTGTACAGATGCTGACCGGCAGGGGAGGTTGGCCAATGACGATGTTTCTCACTCCCGACCGGCAGCCATTCTATGGCGGCACATACTTTCCGCCGCAAGATCGTCATGGCATGCCGGGCTTTCCACGTATTCTTCAAGGTGTGGCGCAGGCTTATCGCGACAAACCCGACGATGTTCAGAAAAGCGTTGGGCAAATTCTATCGGCTCTCAAACAAATGTCTCACTCCGACGATCATGAACATGCCTTCGCCCCGGATGCAATTGGCAAAGCTGCCGAACAGATTGCGAGTGCTTACGATGCCGAGAATGGCGGTTTGGGGCAAGCACCGAAATTTCCCAACCCTGGTGTTTACGAACTATTTTTGCGCCAGCATCATCATTCAGGAACCGAACGTTTTCTCAACATGGTCGCACATAGCCTAACTAAAATGATGCTAGGCGGAATCTACGATCACTTGGGCGGTGGATTTCATCGCTACTCAGTCGACGAGAAATGGCTCGTGCCTCATTTCGAGAAGATGCTTTACGATAACGCACAGCTGGTTCGAACTTTGGCGCTGCTGTACCGAGCTACCGGTAACAAGCTCTTCAGGCGTGTGATGGAAGAAACTTTGGATTATTTGATCCGTGAAATGCTACATAGTGAAGGGGGATTCTACTCGACCCAAGATGCCGACAGCGAAGGTGAGGAAGGTAATTTTTTTGTCTGGAGCCGGAAAGAAATCAATCAGATTCTTGGCGAAGAAGACGGCGAAATTTTCAGCCGCGTTTACGACGTTACTGAATTAGGTAATTTCGAAGGCAAAAACATCCTTCACCCGATTTTGACTGTCGCTCAAGCGGCCGGGTTGTTCAAGAAAACTCCGGACCAAATTGAAACGCTGATAACTCAGGCGAAGCAGAAGCTTTTCGCAGCGCGCGAGAGACGCGAAAAGCCATTCCGTGACGAGAAGATCATTACGTCTTGGAACGGCCTAATGCTGTCAGGTTTGGCTGAAGCTCTCAAGATTTCGGCGAAGCCAAGTTTCTTGGCAGCCGCCAACCGCACCATCCAACTCATTTTCACGAAAATGTTTTCCGATGGCTTGCTACTCCATACGTATAAAGACGGGAACGCGAAACAATTAGGGTTCCTGGATGATTATGCTTTCTTGGCGGTCGGATTATTAGATTTTTACGAAGCCACTCTAGAACGTTCTGCATTGGAACGGGCCGTCGAACTTACCGAGGTCATGGTACGGGAGTTTTGGGATTCATCCGAAGGAGGTTTTTTTTATACGGGGAACTCCCATGAACAATTAATTAGCCGCACCAAACCGGTTTTCGATGCATCGGTTCCGTCCGGCAATGCCAAAGCGACCGAGTTGTTGCTGCGGCTTTATCACTTAACCGGAAAAGAGGATTTTCTCGGCAAAGCTGAAACGGTCCTGCGCTCGTACTCACACGCAATGGAGAGTCAGCCCTTTGGTTTTGCCCACATGTTATGCGCTTTGGACTTTCACTTAGGAAAACCGAAAGACATTGTCCTAGTAGGCAAAGCGGATGATTCGAGAACCACCGAGTTGCTCGCGCTAATCAACTCGCTCTATCTTCCCAATTTGACCCTGCAACTCGTTAGTCCCGACGAATCTCTGGACGAGATCTCACCGCTGCTTGCGGGCAAAACGCAGATCAACGGTACCGCTACGGCTTATGTATGTCATAATCATACGTGCTCAGCGCCGCTAACTCGGCCCGAAGAGCTCAGATCTTTGCTAGTAAGTCAATGAACTTTATTCGATAACGATTTTCGCTGACCGGCGGGTGCATCACATTGGGCTGGAACGCGTTGTGATCGTACCGATGATTCGCTCCAGGTCAGGAAGACTGTAGTATTCTATTTCGATTTTACCCTTATTGCTTCGCGCCTTGGGCAATACTCTTATTTTGGTTCCGAGTGCCCGCTGCAACTCTTCAACGAGAGAACGGAGATCCGGATCAACCGCAGGCGATTCTCGTCGGCGTCGTCTGCCAAGCTTCAAGTTGCGCACCAATTTTTCAGTCTCGCGCGTTGAAAGCGCTCTAGCGACGACTTCACGGTACGCCGTGATGATAACTGCTTCGCTCTGCAATCCCAACAAGGCTCTCGCTTGTCCCGCGGGCAGGTTGCCAGAGGCCACTTCTTGCTGCACTTCAGAGGGTAGCGACAAAAGCCGCAAAGCATTCGTAACGGCGGGCCGGCTTTTACCAACTTTTTCCGCCACTTCTTCCTGACTCCAGGTAAACTCATCCTGTAGACGGCGGTACCCGGTGGCTTCTTCGATGGGGTTTAAATCCTCACGCTGAAGGTTTTCGATCAGGGCAAGCTGAAGCGCATCACGGTCGCTTGCCTGTCTCATGACTACCGGCACCGTACTTAAGCCAGCCTTCATCGCGGCCCGCCAGCGGCGTTCGCCAGCTATCAATTCGAATCGCTCCCCCTTCGGTCGAACGACCAATGGTTGAATAATCCCTTGATTACGGATCGACACCGCTAACTCTTGAAGCTTGATTTCGTCGAAGGCCCGGCGGGGCTGGAATGGGCTTGGGCTGATCTTGTCGATGGCCACCTGCGTCTGCGGATCGTCGCTGGAGGTGTTCTGAACAGACTGAGGCGGTGCAACTGGGATTAGGGCGCTAAGACCTTTACCCAATCCCGTTTTCTGTAATGACATGTGTGTCTCCCTGTGCAATTAGTTCTTTTGCTAAATCCAGGTAATCTTGCGCCCCGCTAGAGCTTGGATCATATAAACAAACCGGCTTGCCGTAACTTGGGCTTTCGCTCAGACGTACGTTTCTGCGGATGATCGACTTGAATAATTTTTCGGGAAAATGTTTTTGGATCTCCTGGACGACTTGGTGCGAGAGTCGATTACGGCTATCAAACATCGTTATGATAATACCCTGCAGTTCCAAAAAGCGATTTAAGCCTTGTTTGACCAGCTGCCAGGTCTCGAGCAGGGCGGTCAGTCCTTCGAGAGCATAGTATTCGCTTTGGATCGGAATCAATAAGGAATTCGCGGCAGTTAAACTGTTCAGGGTCAAAAGGCCTAGAGATGGTGGGCAATCAAGAACAATAAAGTCATACTGGTCAGTCAGGGGAGCTAACGCATATTTAAGGCGATATTCACGTCGGTCGGCTTCAACCAACTCAATCTCAGCACCTACCAAGTCTTTGGATGCTGGAACGACAAACAACAAGGGCAGTTCGGTTCCACAAATTACTTCTGCCAACACATGGGTTCCAGTAATAACGTCGTAAAGACTCGACGTTAGTTCAGAACGATTTAATCCTAAGCCGGTTGTACTGTTTCCCTGGGGATCTACATCAACTAACAATGTTCTTTTCCCTTCGATCGATAATGAAGCGGCCAAATTGATCGAAGTCGTGGTTTTCCCTACGCCTCCTTTTTGGTTAGCAATTGCGATGACTTTTCCCAACTGTATTCCCAAATAAATTAACTACTTAGATATTAGCGGGATTGTTGAAGTTTGTAACACAAAGCAGGTCGGAAAGAAAGCAGAAACTTGTGGTTTCACGTGAAACGTTGGCGTTTATGAGGACGAAATCTTCAGTTCATGGCGTCTGAAATGTTTCTTCAAGTACACAGAAAGCAATGAAATCGCCGCCGGAGTGATGCCCGGGATTCTGGCTGCTTGGCCTACGGATAACGGGCGAATGCGATCCAACTTCTCTCGAACCTCGCGTGAGAGTCCATTGATAGCAGCGTAATCCATATCCTGCGGGACCCGAGATTCTTCCATGTTCCTACAACGACTAATCATCTCAGTCTGACGACGGAGATATCCCGTATATTTCACTTCCACTTCTAGCTGAGTTGCCACATGAGGCGAATAGTTTCCAATTTCTGGAGCGAACCGGATCAGATCACTAATCGTTAGCTCCGGCCTACGAAGTAGCTGTATAAGGGGGCTCTTGCTAGTAATCGGAGCGGAGCTTAAACGCTCCAATATTGTGTTCGTTTCACTGCACGGTGTAACCTGAAGACGATTCAGCAATTCCGCGAGAGCGGCCATATCGCGCTTTTTTTCCTGTAACTTCTCGTATGCTTTTTCGCTAACACAACCGAGCTTGTATCCGATATCAGTCAATCTGAGATCTGCATTGTCTTCGCGCAACATCAGTCTATACTCCGCACGGGAAGTAAACATCCTGTACGGCTCAGCGTCAGTCCCCTTAGTTACCAAGTCGTCTATTAAGACCCCAATGTACCCCTGATCGCGACCTAAGATCAGTGGATCTTCCCCCCGATTGCTCAAGGCGGCATTGATTCCAGCCATCAGTCCCTGCGCCGCTGCTTCCTCGTAGCCAGTAGTTCCGTTTATCTGGCCGGCGTGATATAGGCCTCGGATTAGCTTCGTTTCCAGCGAAGGCTTTAGCTGGGTTGGTTCGACGTAGTCATATTCAATCGCATAGCCCGGTCTCATAATCGCGGCTTTTTCAAGACCTTCAATCGAGCGCACTAGATCGGCTTGCACCTCGAGTGGCAAGCTGGTGGAAATTCCATTCGGATAGATCTCTACCGTATCCAGCCCCTCGGGTTCGAGAAAGATCTGGTGCCGGATCTTATCGGCAAATCGCACTACCTTATCTTCGATGGATGGGCAATATCGTGGGCCGCGACTTTGAATTACACCTGAATACATCGGCGACAGGTGAATCGCCGACCTAATCAGCTCGTGGGTTCTCTCATTGGTGTACGTTATGTAACAAGGCACTTGCTTCTGAATTATCGACTGATTCGAGAACGAAAATGGGATCGGGTCGGGATCGCCCAGTTGAACCTGCAAGCTAGGAAAGTTGATAGTACGCGCATCTAAACGTGGGCAGGTTCCCGTCTTGAGTCGCCCAACTTTGAAACCATACTCAGCCAAATACTGACTTAATCCTTGCACGGCGAAATCGCCGGCTCGCCCGGCAGAGTAATTCTGGCTCCCGATATGGATTAGGCCCTTGAGGAAAGTTCCGGTGGTTAGAATAACGGTTCTGCCAAAAAATTTTTCACCAATTAGAGTCTCAACTCCGTCTACATAGCCGTTTCTAACAAGAAGTCTTTCGACACTTCCCTGACGAAGAGTCAAGCTGCCGCAAGCTTCCAGAACTCGCTTCATACGCATGCGGTAACGAGCTTTGTCGGCCTGAGCTCGAGACGCGCGTACTGCAGGACCCTTCTTGGTATTCAACATTCGAAACTGAATGCCGGTTTCATCGATAGCCCGGGCCATTTCACCACCTAAAGCGTCTATCTCTTTCACAAGGTGGCCTTTACCGATTCCGCCGATTGCCGGATTACAGGACATCTGACCGATATGATCGAGGTTCAGTGTTAACATCAATGTTTTCGAACCCATCCTAGAGGCAGCCAAACATGCTTCTATACCGGCATGGCCAGCCCCGACCACGATAACATCGAAGATTTGCTCATTTTTCATAGTTTCACGTGAAACACGTCTCTGGCAAGACTTAGTTAATAATGTAATGAACTATTTACCAATACAAAAATCACTAAAAATACGTTCTAAAATATCATCGCTTGTGACGATTCCAACTACCTCTTCGAAACTTTCTCTCGCCTCTTGGAGACTGACTGCGACGATTTCGGGTGGATCGCCTCGCTCGAGATGTACAATGGCTGTTGCGAGAACGTCTTGGCCGCGAAGTAACGAATTTTTGTGGCGCAGGTTGTTCAAGATCACTGGCGATTCGATACTTCTTCCGAGAAGAAACTGCCGGAGCTTAGACTTCAATCCGTCTATTCCAGTACCATCCTTAGCGCAAACGGGAACAAAGCATGAGCTGGTAAAAATATGCCTGGCTTCAATAAGATCGAGTCGCTGTTGCAGATCACTCTTGTTTACGGCGACCAAACTCTTCGCATGATCGATGTTTAACAATAACGACACGTCCTCTTGGGTTAGCGACTCAGAACCGTCCAGGACCGCGATAACAGCATCGGCGTTTGCAATGTATTCCAGAGACAAGCCTACGCCGGCTTTTTCCACTTCGTCCTCGGTCTCGCGAATCCCTGCGGTATCCCATAAAACAACGGGTAAGCCATCCAGGTTGAGAGACACTTCAATAACATCTCTGGTGGTACCGGGAATCGCGCTGACGATGACGCGGCTATCGCCCATGAGCGCATTCAGAAGACTCGACTTACCAACATTAGGGCGTCCGCAAATACAGACTCGTGCACCTTCTTTGAACAATCTGCCCCATCGATAAGTACTTAAAATACCCCCAATCTTTTCCCTCAGAGCAGTGATCTTTGTAATCAACGCAGAACGGTCCAAGAGTTCGACGTCTTCCTCCGGGAAGTCGATCGCTGCTTCAACCTGGACGAGAATATCAATCAATTCTTCCCTAAGATCGCCCACCCATTTTGATAGAACACCTTCGGCGTTTTGAACCGCTAATTGAATGCCCTTATCCGTGCGCGCGCGAATCAGATCAAGCACAGCTTCAGCCTGGGAAAGATCCATTCTACCATTCAAAAACGCTCGCTTGGTAAACTCACCGCGTTCCGCATGACGCACCCCTTGCGCGAGCACCAGGCCGAGAATCCGTTGAACCAAAAAGGCACCACCATGACAATGGATTTCGGCAACATCTTCTCCTGTATAACTACGGGGCTGCCGCATTATGGTTACTAGAACCTGATCGAGGATTAGATCGGCATGCGGATCGCGAATCGAGCCTTGGTAGAGTACGTGCGAACGCAGCTTAATATCGTTCTGACGTGAACGCACAAATATCGCACGCACAGCCTTTTCAGCGTCCGGTCCGCTGATGCGGACAATCGCCACTCCGCCTTCTCCCATCGCAGTCGCAATCGCCGCAATCGTATCTTCCTGGTACATAAAGCCTAACAATCGTAGCAACTTCGACTGGCAAGGCAACCCAAAACGGCCGGTTATCAATGCAGCTAATGGGCAGAGACTTTCCGATTCTCGAATCGCTAAATTTTCTCTAGACCATCGGCTCTGTTCGAGCCCTCTTTGAATCGATAAGGCTTCTCAGGTCGAGCGACCTCCAGGAAATCATAAAATTCTCTGAAGCTCACGTGCTTAAAGTTATCAGGCCTTTCGGCTTCCAAGCCATACCTTCGGACGAAACATTTAAGCTACTCCTTATAATTACGAAGTCATCTGAGGTGTATCGATGGAACCAACCCTGATCTAGCAGAGCGTCTGTGCAGTACCCTCTCTACAGAAAAGAAGAAGTAGAGGATCCTTACAGCCCTGTGCACGAAAGTCAGTTCACTAAGCCCCGTTCTGTTAACGAGCGCGGAGTTATAGCAGACTTAACGATTTATGAAGGACAGGAAGCCACCGTTCACACTCGGCTACTTCAAAAGCACAGATCTCAGCGGAGGATCAGATCAGGCGGATCTCCTTTGTTGTGAGTGCAACATCATGGCAACTAACACGCCGCCTTTCCCTCTACAGCGGCCCGAACGCTCGCGCTCCCGCGAGTATAACCACGGCCGGATTTATCTCGCAGTCAACGCTTTCTGCCGTACGGCAAGCTCTTCGACGCCAGAGAACGCGAAACGCGCCAGAGCATCGGCATCAAGCTCGATTCCCAATCCCGGTTTATCAGGAGGAGCCATGAAGCCGTTTTCCACTTTTAACGGCTGTCGCAATAGCTCCGCACGAAGAGGATTGTACGTATAGTCGAGCTCCATCACGGTGCACTCCGGCATGGCCGCTGAAAGATGAACGCTGGCGGCCAGCGCCACCGCGTCTCCCCAAGTATGAAATGATATCGGCATCCGATGTTCCGCAGCGAGAGCCGCAATCTTTCTTATTTCTGTGATTCCGCCAGCGCGCGCCACATCCGGCTGAAGGAAATCGACGGCTTGTCTCACCACGAAGTTTTCAAAGGCTGAGCACATGTGCAAGTTCTCACCGACGGCAATTGGCACCTCGGTCTTTTCCCGCAACTGCGCATGCCCAGCGATGTCTTCAGCAAAGAGCGGTTCCTCAAGCCAGAATACCCCAATCTCGGCGAACGCTTCGGCCGCTTTCAATCCGACATCTACGGTATAGCCTTGGTTCGCATCAGTCATCACAATGAAGTCTCTGCCCAACTCTTGGCGTACTGCGCGAACAATTTCGATGTCCTGATCCAGGTCGAAACCGACCTTGATTTTTACACCCTGAAATCCCTGGTCAGCAAATAGACAGGCTTTTTTCGCAACCGTTGATGGTTTTTCAGGGTAAAGAGCCGTGGCATATACAGGAACCTTGTCACGGCATTTACCTCCTAAGATTTGGTAGAGCGGGAGACCGCGAATCTTGCCGATGATATCCCACAAAGCCACGTCAACTCCGCTCAACGCGACCACCCCTATGCCACGCGTACCGAATTCTTTGTGGCCGCCTCTAATATAAGCCCGCTCCCACACTTCATCGATCCGGGTCGGGTCCATACCGACTATCAGCGGACTCAATATTTTCGCGACGATGAATTCAATGAGTTCGCCGTTGCCCGAGCAGGACCCTAATCCGGAAACCCCTTCGTCGGTGTCAATTTGAACCAGAGTCGTTGAACGATAGTTTCTCACTCCGGAACGACTGAAAACTTGTCCCTCTTGCGGGATAGCGGCACGCAAACGAAGGGTTTTAACCTCGGTGATCTTCATTTGTGCTTAGCCAAGCTCCCAAAATTTACCCTCTACAGTCTCGCCATCAACAACGACAAAGTCGATCTCTTCGTCGGTACGCTTATTTCCCTCAGAATCGACCCGCAAAACCTTCGGTTTGGTGCCCTTCTTCGCGCTCACCCGAAACAAGGCAAGAGGCCGATCGCCGGTGCTTTGAAAATAGTAGTAGTGGTTCTCCGGCAAAATAATCCCTTCACCCTTATTGAGAACGGTCGGCTGATGATCCTTGTTATAGAAGGTGGCTTGTCCGTCCATCACGACAAAAGTATGATCCTCCCCCGGATGCGTATGTAGTTTGTTTTTCCGTCCCGGTATGTAGTAGTTCAGGCCAATTGTCATATGCTCTGTTTGCGCCAGCGGTGTATGACTACGGCCTCCAGTAATGTGCGGGGTCTTAAGCTTGAATGTAGAAGCTTCCATTTACGCGTCCTCCTTGTGACTCGTATATCGCAGAGAATTCAACTTGAAAAGGGCGCTGTACCTAGTCTAATTTAGCCAGACGCTAGCAGTGTTCTTGGATCCGTAAAAAGGAGAAATAAATGGGTAAGATCGGTCTTGCGGTTGTCAGTCCAGCGCCGTTGATCAGGCCAAACTATGTTGTCAATTTTGCCAAGAACTGTGAGGCCATGGGTGTCGATTCGATGTGGACTATCGACCGAGTCGCCTACGATAATCTCGAGCCGTTGACCATGTTAGCTGCCGCAGCGGGCGCGACGCAAAGAATTCGTCTCGGTACTTCAGTGCTGCTGGGCAACCTGCGGCACCCAACCCATCTCGCCAAAATCGTCGCCACCTTGGATTTCATTTCCAATGGCCGCATGACACTGGGCCTCGGTTTCGGCAGTCGGGAGAGCGATTACAAAGCCGTAGAAGTACCTTTCGACAAGCGCGGCAGTAGGGCAGTGGAACAAGTCAATCTCATCAAACGTCTTTGGACGGAAGAGAACGTCACGCACACTGGTAAGTTTTTCAATGTCGAGAATCTCACCATAGGTCCAGGGCCAATTCAGAAGCCAATTCCTATTTGGACCGGCGGCAGCGCTGAGGTCGCACTCAAACGCGCCGGCACCTGGGCCGACGGCTATATTTGCGGTAGCTCAGCTATTCCGGAATTTCCTCAGACCTGGGAGAAAGTCGCTGGTTACGCGCGCGCGGCAGGGCGCAATCCGGATGATATCGAAAAGGCGGGGCTCACCTTCATGGCCGTGGATGAGGATCACGGCAGGGCGGTTAAAACCATCGAGAACTACATGACGCGATACTACGGCAAGGTCCGGGGAGAGGTCGCAAGCACATCCTTAGTAGGCTCTCCCGGCGCCATCGCGGACCGCATCGGTTCTTTTTTATCTCGTGGACTCGACACACTAATCATCGGCGTGGCCGATCCCGACCCGACACAATTGGACTTGTTTGGGAATAAAATCCTGCCGCAGCTCCAGTAGCGAGCGATTCAATTCCTTGATTAGCTGGACTTACGCAGGAAAGGGGACCAGTTCCACTCGAATTCCGGGTCGATGTATGCCTCCGGCGGCATCAAGGATGTGATGCCGCGCTTGGCCAGCTCCGCTTCAAACTTGTCGCGAACCCATTTGTCCTCATTGACGTACTCGATCTGATCTTTGGCGCGGTCTTCCACCTTTTCTGCGTGGCCATGAAACTGCATCGGTGGATGCAAGGCAAGATATCGCGCCGGTTCGCTGCCGGCGTTGAAGTGCTGATGAAACCATTTGTTCGGCGGCACGAAGCAGCTAGCCTCATGCCAGGGCACAACGACTTTCTCCTTACCTTCCTCCCACATGATTGAATAACCCTCGCCTACGGGAATGACGATCACTCGGCCCGGGCCATGCCGGTGGGCCTTCTTGTACAGGCGCGCGTCGAAGACTGACATATGACATGACATCTCAGAGTCGGGGAACTGGATATAGACACTTCGGCCGCCGGCGCCACGCCGGGCGTTGCTATCGAGCTTGTCCCAAGCGCGCATGTCGGGAAAAAAATTACCGTACCAGTAGGCGCGGCGCCCCCATGACTCATCCAGCAGACTTTGCTGCACCATCTTGGCCTCGGAATAAAAATCCAATTGGTTCTGAATATCCGGTCCTTCGTAAGGATTGCCTAATATGAAGTTGACATCGCGAACCCCCGATAGCGTCAGCGGCATGTAATTGTAGTGCAGCAAGCGCGCCGGCTTGTCCCCCTGCATATTGCTGAACTGATGCGTGTAATTGTGCGGCAACAAGAACATGCTGTGCTTTTGCCATTCGAAAGTTTTTTTTGGCCGATTCTCACCGGCCCAGATAGTTGTCAAACCCCGACCTTCAACCACGTAGACGATTTCGTCCAGGCTGAATTTAAGTGGCGACACGGTCTTGCCGGGCGGGATTTCGGTCACTCGAGCAGAAGTGACGCCTTCCTGTCCCACCAGCTGGATAAACGCCGCTTTGCACTGACGCGCTTCCCACCACTCCAATCCCAAAGTGCGCAAATCCTCGATGTAATAACCGCGGTAAATGGGAATACCTTGTGCCTCCATCCACTCATCGTAGGTATAGATCTTACTCCACATTTTGCGATCTGCTTGCGCCGCTTTAGACATGGTTTCTTTTCCTCCGCAGGTAACTTCACGAGTCATATCATCGTTGAAAATTGAAATAAATTGCACGTCCGGCGTGACTGACCGCAGCAATATGCAGCGCCATCGAACGAAGCCGTGTTGCGTGTCAGATTAGTTCAACATAACGCGTGGGCTTGAGCGGAAACAGGACGCATTGCGAAATCAGCAAAAGACCCTCGCGGGCAAGTAATCTGCCCAATTAACTATGTTGCGGATCGAGGGCGGCAACCTAGATATAATTTCGATGATTAAATCGCAAGATTTGCCCGCCCACGGGTGGCACTCAGCCGGCTGTCGGGATTACTTTCAGCTCTCTGCTGCTAGAAACAGATCAGAGGCTGAGGTTGAAGATAGAGTGGCAAATTTAATCGCTGTTGGTGGTTGGAAACATCAACGACTTGACGGTGACCGGGATAACCTCGGTAATCCCCAAGCACTCACCAATATCGATATAGTCCAAATCCCCAACCTCGATACCATCCACTGCAATGATATCGCGATCAATCTTCAGTTCGTCTCGTAAAATTCCGCCTAACGATTTGGCGATATCTACATCAAGCGTCAGATAGAGTGGACACTCATTGTCTTCGGAATCCCGCAAAACCTCGGCGATGCCTTCGGCCAACTTGCGCACCGATTGATAGTCCGGTTGTCCATCGATAGTGAGAGACAATGCCAAACCCGAAGTAAAATGCGGCAAGTCGAACTTTGCCAGCGCTTGCCTGAGTGCCGTTTCTACAGAGACATCTTTGCGCAATGCCGCCTGAATCACCTTCAAGCCATGCACTGGCAAGGCTTCGACATTGGAAACGTAACTGGTGTTGCCGCTGGCCTGAATAGTATATTCCCCGGCGCCGATTACAGTGGCGCGAATCCCTTCAATCGGCTCACGGAGCACACCCTTCGGCAGCTTCTTCAGGTAGTCACGCATATTACCGCCAAGTACCGGACCGATATCGCCGTAAGCTCTGGAATCACGATCATAGACGTGCTCCGAAACACCCCCGGAGAAGACAAGATGATGGATCTGTTTGAACCCTCGATAATTCACGAAAGGCGGAGTGACCATCAGTCGTTTGGCCATCGCAGATGTCGCTCCTTGCTCGATAACTTCAAAAAGGATTTTCGCCATGTAAGCGCCGAAATCCTCCTTTTGCTGCTCGGTTATTCGCTGGCCGAGGGCAACCGTGTGACCGATCTCTTTCATCATCATCCGGCCAGCGTCCTCGATGCGAGTAATTGTATCCTTCTCGTCGAAGGCGATGAGTCGCGCGCCGATGTTGATGGAGGCCGTTTGCGAAACCACGCCGTCTTCAACCAACGAAAACTTGGTCGTGCCGCCGCCCATATCGACGTTTAAAACCGTCTTGTGCTCGGTTTTTGATAAGTCCACCGCACCACAACCGTAAGCGGCTAGCAGTGCCTCGTGATTATGACCCGCGGCGGCGCAAATAAACTTACCGGAATATTTGGCAAAGGCTTCGACGATTGGTTGAGCGTTTTCTTTCTTGAGCGCCTCGCCGGTGATGATCACCGCGCCGGTGTCGACATCTTCCGGCGTCAAGCCGGCTTCTTTGTACGCGCTATGAATAAAGGCATTTACCTTGTCCGTATCGATTTTCGTCGCCGACACATAAGGTGTTAACATGATCGGCGAGCGATATAGCACTTCCCGATTGGTGACCTTAAACCTGCCTGAAAGCGAGGCGCCCTCACGTCGTAGCGTGATCTGTGAAAAAATCAGATGGGAAGTCGAAGAACCGATATCGATGCCGACGCTTTTAAGCGAGAACATTTCCAGGCCTTCGATATCGGTGACGATTTCATCTTCTTTAATGATGAAATTGTCCGGGTGATCATGATCGTATATGTCGTCGTGCATTCTTCCGCCTTATAACTTATAATTGGTCTTCTTCCTTACCATGTAAAAATAAGAATCCCCGCGCAACGGCGGGGATTCTTATTTTTGTCGGAAACAATCCTTTGAAGTTTACTGTTTACCCATGGCTTTGGACCACTCATAGTCCGGATTGCTATAACATTCATCCGGCATGATGCTCTTGATCCCCCGCTTGGCGAGTTCTTCCTCAAACTTGCGGCGGATGAACGGATCTTCGTTCGGATATTCAATTTGATCTTTGGCACGATCCTCGATTTTCTCCGCATGACCGTGAAACTGCATTGGTGGGTGAAGCGCCAGATACCGCGCCATATCGCCACCGGCATTGAAATGCTGATGGAACCATTTGTCGGGCGGCGTCACCATGCTGCATTCGTGCCACGGACACACGATCTTTTCTTTGCCCTCTTCCCACATAATCGAATAACCCTCGCCAGCGGGAATAATGATTGCGCGCCCCGGGCCGTGCCGGTGTGCTTTCTTATATGTTTGCGGCGCGAAGACCGACATGTGCGCGGTTAATTCCGAATTAGGAAACTGCATGAAGACACTCTTGCCGCCGGCGCCGCGCCGTTCATTGGCATCGAGCTTGTTCCAGGCGCGCATGTCGGGGAAGAAGTTTCCATACCAAAATGCCCGCATGCCGAGTCCTTCATCGGCATCTTTGGCCTGAACCAACTTTGCTTCGGAATAAAAATCGCCATCGCCAACGCTAATCTTCGGCTCGTACGGATTGTTGAAGTACATGTCCGGTTCAGGCAGCGCAGACATAGCGATTGGCATATAGCTATAGTGAAAAAGCCGGACCGGTTTGTCGCCTTGCATATTACTGAACACATGCCAATGATTGCGCGGCACCAGGAACATTGAATGCTCTTGCCACTCGAAACTCTTTTTCGCTTTACCTTCGCTGGCCCATACAGTGGTTAAGCCGCGGCCGGACAATACGTAAACGATTTCATCTAAAGCGAATTTAACCGGCGGCAGCGACTTACCCGCAGGAACCTCCGACACACGCGAAGCGGTAACGCCTTCTTGACCATTGAGCTGGATAAATGCTGCCCGGGAACCCCGCTCCTCCCACCATTCCAACTCAACTTTTCGCAAATCTTCTATATAGTAGCCCCCATGGATGGGAATTCCCTGGGATTTCATCCAGCGATCATAGGTGAATTCCTTGCTCCACATGGTGATGACGGGTTCTTTGGTAGCGGCTTTAGCCATAAAATATTGCTCCTCCTTGTCCTGCTATTTTCTCGCTTCTTTGCCGGCGACCTGCAGTCGGATGAGGGATTTCCGCAGTGCTTCTTGGGCCGTAGCGAAACTCTTGTCCTCAAATTGCGTTTCGCTTAGTCGCCTCTCGGCCTTCTCCTTGGCGGCGCGGGCTCGAATGACATCGATCTCGACGACCGAATTCAGCCGCCGGCGCCAGGACGGTCATGACATTATCCAACACCTCAGCATATCCGCCGCTAAGGGCGAGAAATCGTCTTGTTGCTCCTTGTTTATAGCTCATCTCACCGGGTTCTAGAAGGGTCAGGAACGAAATATGATTCGGCAACACGCCGAATTCGCCCTTCACTCCGGGCGCAGTAACCTCGTCTACCTCCTCATCGAAAAGGAGTCGGCCAGGGGTCACCACTTTAAGTCTAATTTTGTCTGCCATGATCCGTGGAGAATCCAGTCAAAGGACAATTAACAGCAACGAACAGTCGAGCCGTTCTTCTACTCTGGTCTCAGGACGGTTACTGCGCTGCCAATTTCTTCGCTTTTTCCACTGCTTTTTCTATGGTACCGACCATATAGAACGCCTGCTCCGGGATATCATCGTGTTTGCCGTCAACGATTTCCTTAAAGCCGCGAATGGTGTCTTTCAACTCGACGTACTCACCGGGCGTACCCGTAAATGCTTCGGCGACGTGGAAGGGTTGGGATAAAAATCTTTGTATTTTCCGGGCGCGGGCTACCGTCAGCTTATCGTCCTCGGAAAGCTCGTCCATGCCCAAGATCGCAATGATGTCCTGTAAATCCTTGTACCGTTGCAAGATAACTTGCACTTGGCGCGCAACTTCATAATGTTCGTCCCCGACGACATGGGGATCCAATATTCGCGATGTCGAATCAAGTGGATCCACCGCCGGATAAATCCCTAATTCGGCAATCTGCCGGGAAAGAACGGTGGTTGCATCCAAATGGGCAAAGGTCGTGGCCGGCGCCGGATCGGTTAAATCGTCTGCAGGCACATAGATCGCCTGGACCGATGTGATCGAGCCCTTATGAGTTGTCGTGATCCGCTCCTGGAGTTCGCCCAAGTCGGTCGCAAGAGTCGGTTGATAGCCGACGGCCGAAGGCATGCGCCCCAAAAGTGTCGAAACCTCCGCGTTGGCTTGAGTAAAGCGGAAAATATTGTCGAGGAAAAGAAGCACGTCACGACCTTCGTCATCGCGGAAGTACTCAGCCAACGTCAATGCCGTCAAAGCAACCCGAGCGCGAGCCCCAGGCGGCTCGTTCATCTGCCCATAAACCAGGGAAGTTTTATTGATGACCCCGGACTCCTTCATTTCCAGCCATAAGTCGTTGCCTTCACGGGTGCGCTCGCCGACCCCGCCGAATACGGAAAATCCGCCATGCTTCATGGCAACGTTGTTGATGAGTTCCATCAAGATGACGGTCTTACCGACACCGGCGCCGCCAAACAGGCCGATCTTTCCGCCGCGCGCATACGGAGCCAGCAAGTCGACGACTTTGATGCCGGTTTCAAGAGCTTGAACCTTGGTTTCCTGATCGACGAATTCCGGAGTTGGCCGGTGGATAGGATATGATTTTTTTGCATTCACCGGACCATTGTCATCCACCGGCTCGCCGATAACATTTAGAATCCGTCCTAGGGTTTCCTCACCGACAGGCACCGTAATCCCGGTCCCTGTGTCCATGACGTCCATGCCCCGGACCAAACCCTCGGTGGTATCCATGGCGATACAACGAACTGTGTTTTCACCCAGGTGTTGCGCCACCTCAAGCACGAGGTTCCATTGTTCCTGATCGATGGCCGGATTGCTGACCTTCAACGCATTATAAATCGATGGCAGCGAGCTATTGGAAAACTCGACGTCAATAACCGCTCCCAGAACTTGGGTGATCCTTCCCATGCTCATAACTAAGGCTTCCTCCGTTCGTTCCTCACTTCAACGCTTCCGCCGTACCAACGATCTCCATCAGCTCGCGGGTGATCGAAGCTTGGCGCGCCCGGTTCATCTGCAGTGTCAAGCTTCCCATCATTTTCGAAGCATTCGTAGTCGCGGAATCCATGGCTGTCATGCGCGCGCCATGCTCGCTCGCGGTCGCCTCCAACAGCGCCCGCTGAATTTTTATTTCGGTAATCCTCGGTAAAAGGCTGGATAAAAGCTCTTCGGCCCCCGGCTCATAAAGGTACTCCGTTAGTTGCTCCAGTTCTTGGGTTTCGCTCAATGCGACGGGTAAAATCTTCTCCACTGTCGGCACTTGTGATAAGGCCGAACGGAAATGGCTATAGATTAAATAAACCGCATCGGTTTCACCGTCGACAAAGCGAGTAATCAGCTTCTCAGCGATCACTGCCGCTAGCTCTTCGGCAGGAGTCGACAGAAAATTCAAATAACGCTCACCGGTTTCGCCGCGGCGGCGGCGATAGTAATCCGCTCCTTTGCGGCCGACCAAAACCAGCAATATTTCCTTGCCGGCACCGTGCTGACGGATGAAGGCTTCGGCGGCGCGAACGAGATTGGCGTTATAACCGCCGCACAAACCCCGATCGGACGTGACGAGCACCAATTGAATGCGTTTTTCTTCACGGGTTGCCAGCAGCGGATGGGCTGATCGCGACACCCGGGCAGACAGATTGATTAAAATCTCATTCATCTTATCCGCATAGGGACGCGCCAGCAGCGCCGCTTCCTGAGCGCGCCGCAGCTTGGCGGCAGAAACCATCTTCATCGCTTTGGTGATCTGCTGCGTGTTACGGATCGAAGTGATCCGTTTGCGGATGATTTTTAGAGTCGCCATTATGGTTTGAAAGCGAGCTTAAACTCTTCCAGCACCTTGATCGTTTTGGCGCGCAAATCCGCGTCCATCTCCCGTTTCTTGAGAATATCGGCAAAAACGTCCGGATACTTGGATTCGACGAATGAGAACAGCTCTTGCTCGTATTTCTTCATTGCTGTCAGCGGGAGATCGTCAATAAAACCATTGGTGCCGGCAAAAATGATTAATATCTGCTTCTCGACCGGCAGCGGCTCGTATTGTCCCTGCTTTAACAGTTCAACCAGGCGGCTACCGCGATTGAGCTGCCGTTGTGTTGCTTGGTCTAGATCCGAACCGAATTGCGCGAAGGCCGCCATTTCACGATATTGCGCGAGCTCGAGCCGCAGAGTACCGGCAACTTGCTTCATGGCTTTTATTTGCGCGTTACCGCCGACCCGGGAAACCGAAATTCCGACATTGATCGCTGGTCGAACGCCCGAATAAAAAAGATCGCTTTCCAAAAAGATCTGGCCGTCGGTGATGGAAATAACATTGGTCGGAATGTACGCCGAGACGTCGCCCGCCTGGGTTTCAATAATCGGCAGTGCCGTAAGAGATCCGGCGCCCATGTCATCGCTCATTTTTGCGGCGCGTTCCAGCAATCGAGAGTGAAGATAAAAAACATCGCCGGGATAAGCTTCACGTCCGGGCGGACGGCGAAGTAACAACGAGAGCTGCCGATAGGCCACGGCGTGTTTTGACAGATCGTCGTAAATCACTAGCGCGTGGCCACCATTATCGCGAATGTATTCGCCTATGGTACAGCCGCTGTAAGGAGCAATGTATTGAAGCGGCGCCGAGTCTGAAGCGGTGGCGGCGACCACGATACTGTAGTCCATAGCGCCGCTCTCGCGCAGCTTATCGACCACTTGCGCGACCGTGGAACGCTTCTGCCCTATGGCAACGTAAATACAGATGACATTGCCGCCTTTTTGATTGATGATTGTATCCACGGCAACTGCGGTCTTGCCGGTTTGCCGATCGCCGATGATCAGCTCGCGTTGACCCCTTCCGATCGGGATCATCGCATCGATGGCCTTCAATCCGGTTTGCAGCGGCTCTTTCACCGGCTGGCGTGCAACGATCCCGGGGGCTTTTATCTCGATCCGCCGACGCTCAGTGGTCTCTATCGGGCCACGACCATCGATTGCTTCGCCCAAGGCGTTGACGACGCGTCCGATCAGCGGTTTTCCTACCGGTACCTCCGCGATACGTCCGGTGCGTTTGACCGTGTCGCCCTCGCGGATCATGTGAGTCTCGCCGAATAACGCGGCGCCGACGTTGTCTTCCTCAAGATTGAGCGTCAAACCGTATATGTTATGAGGAAACTCAAGCAACTCACCGGCGGCGACCCGGTCCAGGCCGTAAATCCGCGCAATCCCATCTCCGGTCGAAAGCACAGTGCCGATCTCTTGGACCTCCACCGTTTTTTCGTAGTCACGAATCTGCTCTTTGATAATCCGACTGATCTCCGCTGTTCCGATCTCCATCTAGACTCCTTCAAAAACCGCGCGCGATACGTTGCTTCATCTTTTCGAGCTGCGTCCGCACACTTCCGTCGTAAATTTTACCCTGAAACTCTACTACTAGACCGCCGATGAGCTCGGGATCGGCTTCCTCTTGGAGGATCACGTCTTTTCCGGACAGCCGGCGCAATGAGTCACGCAGGCGCTGCATAACCATCGATCCCAAAGGTTCTGCAGCAGTGACTTTGGCGTCGATACGTCCCTTGGCCTGATTCACAAGATGCCGGTAGCTGGCGATGACCGCAGGAACAAAACCCAAGCGATCTCGATCGAGCAGGAGCGACAAAAAATGTTCCGTTACAGAAGAGAGCTGCAGAGTTTTCGCAACTTGCAGCAGGATTTTCTTTCGACTGTCCAAAGCGAAGCCCGGATTACTCAAAACAGCACCGAGACGCGACTCAGTGGATGCGGACAAAAACATCTTCAATTGGTCGCCAATGCTCTCTTCCTGCCCGGATTCTCGAGCCAGTTCAAAGAGCGCCTTGGAGTATCTGCGACTTAAACTATCTTCGATCATCTAACCTGCCCGAGGTCGTTGATAAACTCTTCGACCAATCTGCCTTGGTCGGCCTGCGACAAATGGCGCCGAATCAGATCTGTGGCGTTGGCTTTGGCTCTTTCGGCTAACTCGAGAAATACCTGGTGCTTGGCAGCCTTGACCTCTTGCTCCGCAAGCAGGTGAGCATCGCTCTTGATCTTGGCACCAAGAGCTTCAGCCTCTCTGAGCAGGCGCGCTTTGTCTCGTTCGCCTTCGGCTTTCAGCGAGGCTTGGATGGATTCAATCTCCTGGTTGAGCTTAGCTAGACGGCTTCTATAATCCGCAACCAAAGCCTCGGCGCTCCGCTTCCGTGCCGCGGCTCCGGTGACTGTGGCCAAAACCTCATCATGCCTCGCTTTTAAAAAGTTACGGATCAGTGGAACTGCGAAGTAATAAATGATCCCGGCATAAATCAGAAAATTCAGAAGTGGAAAAATAATGCCGGATATCTCGGGCGCGTGATGCTCAGCGCCACCGGCCGCCCAGGCTTCAGCCACGAAAAACCAGTCGCCCGGGTTCATCCCACTCTCCTGCCGAGGATCTTACTGACCATATCATGGGCAACCGCATCAGCCTCTCGAATGGTTAATTCGCGCTCTTGGGATAACTGGCTTTGAACCTCTTGACGTACTCGCTCCAGAATACCAGCGGCTTCCTCTCGCGCGGAACCCAAGAGCTCCTCCCTTTGCTGCCGGGCTTGTTGAACAATCGCTTCCTTGGTCGCGTTTCCCGTGGCTGCCGCATTAGCGATGGCTTCCTCGTATTGCGCACGCAGCCGCTCTGCTTCATGTTCCAGATGGTAAGCACTATCATCTGCGCCGGTGGTTTTCTGTTCTCGCTCGTCCAGTAGCGCCATATAGGGACGAAACACGACCTTGCTGACGATTAGCCAAAGGCCGAGAAACAACACAATCTGCCAAACTACAGAAATGTCTATTGTGATCATGACAATCCGTAAACCATACGTCTATGTCCGGAGCCACGGTCCGGTTGATCCTAGCCCAGGCTTAAATGGACCCAGCCAGAGTTTGCGACGATCCGTCTATGTCTGAACGTAAGAAACCGGATGGGAAAACGGCGAATACTGAGGTTACTTACTGGAATCCGGCTGTAGTTTCGATGCTTGAGCCACCGCAACCTTTTCAGCGTTTAAGCTTTTCGAACCCGCGACTCCACCTTCTTTTGCCGCTCCCATAGAGCAGTCGCCGTCGAACACCACACCCTCGGTGATGATCAGACGGGGGGTCGAGACATTGCCAAACAGCCGACCTGGCGTCAGCAACTCGACTCTATCTTTGGCTGTTACATTGCCTTCTACTTTCCCACGGATGATGACGACTCGGCTTGATATTCTCGCCCGCACTTCAGCACCTTCGCCGATCGTCAATGTCTCGAGACAGCGGATCTCTCCTTCAACGCTTCCATCGATGCGAACCGACCCTTCGAAAGCAAGCTGACCCGTGATCCGACTTCCTTTATGAAGGTGACCGACAAGTCGTGGTTCGGAAGGTGTAGGGACACGTTCGACTTTGGCCTTAGGCGCGACCGAGACGGGCGGCGGTTCAGGTTCCGGAGTTGACTGAGCTGGCATGGAAGCTTTCTCCGCCTCTGCCTCTGGAATTTTCTTTCCACCAGAGTTTCGATCGAACCACGCCATATAGTGAGTCCCCTATTCCGAGCAAATTTGCTATACCATCCCGAAATATCATTGTCAAAACACTGAACTTAAAAGTGAGGTTATTCTGCGCTCTCCGTAATCGCTCCGAACAGCAAGCATCTTCATCTTAGCCGCCACTGATTTGGAAAGCAGAGATCTGCAAGTCACGATGCCTGCGCAAATTCCTTGACGGTGCTGCATGAATTGCTTAGTTTGAAAGCACTTTCAGTTACGCAGCACGTCCCACAGAAAAGAATGCATTTGATTCCGCAATACTCGCGCGAGCCGCGAAGTTTAATCATTAAGGGTGCGAATGCAGGATGACAATCCGCCGCAGCGATGAGGCTAATGAGGCTATATGTTGAAAGTTGGCGAACATGCAAGAATCACAAGGAGTGAGGCAAGAATGTCGAAAATTTTTCGGATGATTGTGGTGCTAATCACCTGGACCTCAATCGCCATAGCAGGGCAGTCGACGGACAAAAAAGCCCCGGTTTACGCAACCTTCAAGACCAGCATGGGCGACATCGTGGTCGAGCTCTTCGAGGACAAGGCGCCCAAAACGGTGGCTAATTTTATCGGTCTCGCGAGCGGTACCAAGGAGTGGACAGATCCCAAAACCGGCGAGAAAGTAAAGCGGCCGCTCTATAACGGAACGATCTTTCACCGCGTGATCCCGGGATTCATGATCCAAGGGGGTGATCCGCTCGGTAACGGCACCGGCGGCCCTGGTTATCGTTTCGAGGACGAGTTCCACCCGGAGCTTAAGCATAACAAAAGCGGAATTCTTTCGATGGCCAATGCCGGCCCCAATACCAACGGCAGCCAGTTCTTCATCACCCACAAAGCGACACCGTGGCTGGACGGCAAGCACAGTGTCTTCGGCGAAGTAGTAAAAGGACAGAACGTGCTCGACGCAGTCGCCAACGTCGGACGCGATTTTCGGGATAAACCTATGAAGGAGATTGTGATTCAACAAGTAATCATCAGCCGCGGTTCTTACTGATGCTGAGAACGATCAGACAAGAGCGCTACTCAAGGTCATAGGCAATGTCGAGTTGTTGGCCAACATCGCGCAAACCTTTGATTACAGAGCCGAGCAAAGGAATACCTTTCTCGGCTCTGCGCTTTGCCGTTTCGAATTCTATTTCGCCGGCGACGTAGACTCGCTCTTGGCCTTCTATGTGTCGAGTCGACTTCAACTCGTTGATTAGTCGGTCCATGTCGTTTTTGAATTCGCTGACGGGGCGAAATGCGTCGATCTTGATAGCCGCGAAGAAGTGACCTCGCGGGTCCTGATTTTGATTCAGCGCAGTCACCGTGCCGGTCAAAACGCCGCAAAGAATCTCGACTAAGATCGCCAAGCCGTACCCTTTGTGACTGCCGCCTTCTCGAGTGCCGCCCAAGGGCAACAGCAACCGAGCCTTCTGCGCAATCCTCGGGTCGGTCGTAGGCTGAGCTTTCTCGTCTAGCGCCCATCCCCAGGGGAATCGACGCGCCGCGGCGCGCCGCGACCTCCAGTTTTCCCGCAGCGGCGGTCGTCGTCGCCATGTCGATGACAAAAGGAAGCTCTTTCCGTGCAGGCGCGGCAAAACAAATCGGGTTAGTTCCGAATCTTGCTTCGCTGCCAAACGTCGGCACCACTTGGCGCCCTGCATTCGTCATTGCGATACCGATCATGTCATGCGGTAAGGCTTGCATCGCGTAGTATGCGGACATGCCGAAGTGTCGGCTGTTGCAAACTCCTACCATGCCGACCCCGCAAACCTTGGCTTTTTCAATTGCTAATTCCATTGCGCGATGGCCGATCACCATGCCGATTCCGCGGTCACCGTCTAGCAAAGCGGATGATCCAGCATCGGATACGATATGAATCTTAGGCGCCGGACTCATTTCGCCATCGCGCAACCATTTCACATACCAGCTTCCTGGATTAAAGCGGATGACACCATGGGTATCCACGCCCCGCAGATCAGCCAGGACGAGAACATTCGCGGCGATTGCGGCGTCCTGTGGCGGCACGCCTAGTTTTTCAAAAGCAGCAGCCACAAAGCGCGTAAGTTTACGATGATCGACAAGTGTAACGTGTTGCGCATCAATTTTCATAAGACCTCATTGATAGGGGGAGTTCCTAATTTCGGAAGCAAAACGCAGCTCAAGGTCTACCGTCAACATGACTGACAGTCATAGTCGGAATCCAAGGCCGCCTCAATAAATGGAAATAAATCCATCTTCCATGATGATCGCCAGAACATCTCCGAGGCGGCGAGTCTTAACTCAGCCAGGAGAACAAAGCTCCCTCGGCATAGATGAGTACCGTAATCACTAACAGCAGTTGGACAATAATCGGAGTCATCTCTTTAATCCACTGCACCGGCGTATAGTCCTCGTCGATGTCGCGGCGGATGAAGGCATAAGCAACCACCGATTGCGCTGAGCCGATATGAGTCCAGCAGCCCCCCAGTGCATAGCCGGCTATCTGTGCCATCGCAAACAGGTGCATGACATCGATGGGCAATCCATGGAGTGCGCGCGAAGCGAAATCGGCGACCACGTTATTGTCGAGGATGGCCGAGAGTAAAGAGCTTCCGACAAACTGCCCAAATGCCACATGTGACGGACCAAGACTCTCACTGCCGTGACGGATTAAATTCTGGACCTGATCGAAAAAGCCTGCTTTTGTCAGCAACGTTATGGCGAGAAAAAGCGGGAAGAGAAAATAGTATTCTGCATATTCGTGGCTGGCTTCACGCAAGGACAAGGCGCGCATCTTCGGGATATTGGCAATTCCCAGCAAAGCGACGATAAAGCCGGCAAACGAAGCCAAAAACAACGGCACCCGGTGATCCAGTCCGTGCCAAACCAGCATCCCGATAAAGGGTATCAAGGCCAAAGCGCCGAACCTTTGCGCAACCTTGCGCCGTCGCGCCGACGCCGCGAGAGTATCGTCCACCTGACGCTCCGCGGCAAGCGCACCGGCGTGGTCTCCCGCCGCCTGAAGTACATAGTGGCGATCGAGTGATTCAGCCAGGTCTTCGCTGACAAAACGACCCAGCAGCTGCTTGCGCGTCGCTTGGGGAATCTCTTCACGAACCAGAGCGACACCCACGGATTCGCCCTCACGCAAGCGCTCCACCACTTGATCGGTCTTGTCGCCCAAATCGCGCGCATGGTTTTCGACGAATTCAATTGGCGTCAGAACCTCTCCATGTCGCATCGCTTGCAGGAAGCGGACGTCCTCGGCGTTCGCGTCGATCACGTCCATAGTTTCTAAATTGACGTGCTCGCCGCGCAGTCTTTTGCGCAGTTGCCAGGCGATGACCAGGTAGCTGGCAACGGCAATAGGCGCGCAGTAACGCAGAAAGAAGGCGTTGTCGATATAAGGGTCTAAGTTGGCCTTCATGATCAAATTGGGTGGTTCGCCATAGGCCAACCAGATTCCACAAACGGTCGTTACCGCGGTGCACACCATAACGGCGTAACGAATCGCGGCCGTAGGGGCTGCCGCAAGCAACATAATGATGACGAGAGTTCGAATCGTTAAACCGATCATCGAGACGCCGTCCAGGATACCCGAGGCGAAGGCGACCACTGCAGTGACCGATAAGACGGTCGGGAGTACCGCCCCACGATACCGGCGTAGCAAAAAGAAAGTCAGTCCTTCGAGCAGACGCGTTTGCGCAATCACCGCGACAAAAAACGTTAAGCCGAGAATAAACAACATGGTATCGGCATGGATCAACTCATCGAGGCCACGGAACGAAAACAGGTAATCCTGTGCCCATCGTTCCCAGCCTCTCTGCGCGATATCGACATGCCACTGCGAGCTGCTTAATCCGCAGAAAGTCGCAATGATGATCAAAACCATTCCGTAAGTAACCGCATTCTTATGAATTTGATAGCGAAAAGAGCCGAAGAAGAATAACCCCAGAATTGTCGCGAAGACCTCTAGAGCCAGCAGCGATATCGACAGAGGAACAAACCTTCCGATAAATAAAATAACGGCCGCAAGGATGGCGCAAGAGAAGAAAAACTTACGCCCGGAGAGCATAACCACTGCTGAGGTTTGTTCGCGCATGAATTTCTTCTCAGTTGATCTTCGGTTCCCAAGCCAATAAGAACTGCTGCAACGAATACGATAATTGAATCTTCAGGATGTTCGTTGGCTCTTCACGAACGGATGTCGTGATGAGATCGAATCCACGACCTCCTAGTTGAACGGCTCTGAACATGGCAAATCGATGCGAATTTTCCTAGCACTTTACTTTGAATTTCCGACAACTCGACGAGTCGCGGGCTCACCGGCAACTTAGACTAGACAACTCAAGAACCGAATCCTCATACAAATATCAGATCACCGAGCTAAAGCGCGCGCCTCCACCGCTGGACCGAGATCGACCAGCGATTTGGCCCAGTTGGAACGTTTAGCTTGCGCCTTTGCCATGCGATTTGAGCAACTCGGCGAACTGTTTGTGAAGCTTGTTTAATTTCGGCGGGATCATTACTTGGCAATAGGGTTGGTAGGGATTGTTTGCGTAATACTTCTGATGATAGCCTTCAGCTTCATAGAAGTCGGTCAGTGGTTCCAAAGTAGTCACGATCGGCTTACTAAAGGCGCCGGCGGCTTGTAGCTCCTTGATAAAACTTTCCGCCTCGTGTTTTTGCTCATCGTCGGCATAAAATATTGCCGAGCGATACTGCGTGCCGACATCGTTGCCCTGACGATTAAGCGTCGTCGGGTCATGAGTGGCAAAGAAAACCGTCAGCAAGTCGCGGAAAGCGATCTGATCGGGATCGAACTCGATGCGAATCACTTCCGCATGTCCGGTGCGGCCACCGCAGACCTGCTCATAAGTCGGATTCTTCACGTCCCCACCGGCATAGCCCGAAACGACTGAAATCACGCCGCGGAGCTCGTCAAATACCGCTTCGGTGCACCAAAAACATCCACCGCCAAAAACAGCGACCTTTTTTTTCTGATTCATCGCGCCCCCAGCTCCTGGTTGACTTCGCGCTGTATCGAAAAATCGAACACTCTTGTTGCCGGCAATGGCGCCGCCAGACCAAGGATGCGCGCGTCCTCTTTGAGATATTCAGATATCTCCTCGTGGGTCGGGATCCCAGCAGTGGTGAATGCCGGCCGCGATATCCGATAGGTTTCAAGAGCAGTCTCGAAATCGACGTTTAAATACTTGGCCAATACTTCACTGCTACCGCGCTCATTGTGATGAAAGTAACGATTCGCCTTCGAGCGGGAGCGAACAATCCGCTTTACCAGATCGGGTTGCTCCTTGAGACTCTTTTCTAAGAAGCCCAAACCATTCTGAATGCTGGTAAACTCATCGATGGCACTGCCTAAAATATTCATTTTATATTTATCACGGGCAACGATCACCATAGGCGGTGAAAGAATACCGACTTGAATCGAGCCATTGACCAACGCCTGCAGCTGACTCGGCACGTCACCGCCCAAGACCACTGTCAAATCCTTATCGGGGGTTCAGACCCGCCTTGCGCAGCAATCGGATGCCGGCGGTATGCTGGCTTCCGCCTAGCGTGGTCGTTCCCATTACTTTTCCTTTAAGGTCCGCGTAAGACTTCAACTCGGGTCGACTCACCAGCCAGAACACCGGCCGCCGCAGGCCTACTGTCAATACCTTGATCGGCGCGCCGCGCGGAATCGCTCGGATGGCGCTCCCGATAGAACCGAGCGCATTAACCTCTCCTGAAATAATCGCGGCGATTGCAGCCGTGGCTCGAACCTGGACGAGCTGCGCATCGAGTCCTTCGTCGCGAAAAAACCCGCGCTCTTGCGCTATGAAAAGATCAATGGAGGCGATACTACGGCTGGAGTAGGTGAGCACAACGTGCTGTAACGGCGCCTGTGCATAGCACGATGCAGAGAGCATCGATGCAAAAAGCACGGTCGGTACGAGCAAAAGAATGATCATCATGAAATTCCGTTGTGTCCACATCACAGGAAAAAACGCGATTTCCAACGCACGAAGTCTTATCAATGCTATCCTAGCAAATCAATCGAGCGTCGACGCCAATTTACCGATCTCCGTCCTCCGATTGATCCAATTTCGCCGCCTCACATAGCAGCTAACGAGCTCTCTTGACGACGATCTTCAATTCACCCTATCTTGATGACACTTATCATACATCTGAACTTCTAATTCGGAGGATTTATGAAACCTAAAAAATTCTATGGCCCTCCTCGGTCAAAACCAGCGGGCGCTGACCGTTTTTCATGGAGTATAAGCTTTTTATCTTTCCGCATCTTCCTAATCCTCGTAGCCGCAATATCAATTGCCGATCTGGCGTTCGCCCAGACAAAAATACGTCTATCCATCGCCACCGGCGGCACCGGCGGTGTCTACTATCCGTTGGGCGGCGGGATGGCCGCGCTCATCTCCAGAAACATTCCCGGCACCGAGGCGACGGCTGAGGTCACCACCGCCTCTGTCGACAATATGAAACTCATCCACACCGGCAGAGTCGCTTTAGCATTGACATTGCCGGACACAGCTTGGGATGCCTACAACGGAAAACTAAAAGGCCTTAACGAAAAGATCGGCGTCCGCTCGCTCATGGCACTTTACACAAACTTCATGCACATCGCCGCGTTGGACGAGAGCGGCATCAAGAGTGTCGCTGATTTGAGAGGCAAGCGCGTCTCCATCGGCGCGCCCGGTTCCGGCACTGAAGTAAAGGCGCTGCGGGTTATGGAAGCCTATGGACTTATGCCAAAAGATTTGCAGAGCCAGGAGCGTCTTGGCGCCGGAGAGTCCGCGGGCGCATTGAAAGACCGCAAGATTGACGCCTTTTTCTGGGACGGCGGGTTGCCGACGGCGGCAATTCTAGATCTCGCCGCAACGCCAGGCAGCAAGGTCAATCTCATCCTTCACGGCGATGCGGTGCCGAAGATGGTAGCAAAGTACGGCCCCTTGTACTTCGTCGCCAATATTCCCAAGGGCGTGTACAAGGGCGTCGATGAGGATGTTCCAGTGGCTGCG
Source organism: uncultured delta proteobacterium (assembly GCA_963745835.1). GTDB lineage: Bacteria > Desulfobacterota > Binatia > UBA9968 > UBA9968 > WHTF01. Next base: position 59,673 of record CAVUZH010000018.1, on the reverse strand, counting down.
GTAACCAATCTTCTGGTCGTCAACGAGAAGATGGACGATAAGCAAGCCTATGAGCTCACCAAATTGATTTTGGAACACACTGCCGATCTGGTGGCAGTGCACAAGGCGGCATCTGAATTGAATCTGAAAAGCGCCGTGGTGGGATCGCCGATCCCCTTCCATCCCGGCGCCTTGCGTTATTTCAAGGAGAAGGGAGTGACGATACCCCCTTCAAGCAAATGAATTGGCAGCAGGCAATCATCGCCCGTCCTTCGGTCAAGCGATTGGGAATGCTTGCTTTTTCGTTGCTGGCATTGCTGGCAACGGCGCTGCCGGCAAGCGCCGGACAGGATTGCGTGCTTGTCAGTAACGGCGAGCAAATATTTAAGCACATCGCCGGGCCGGACACGCAATTGCGCCTGAGTTTTAATCACTCGATGTACGGGAGTGCGGTGGAGGAAATATTTCAGGTCCAGGGAGACGGATTTCATCTCATACAACTCCGTTACAGCGAACGCCGCCTGGTGGATTTCTACGGCTATGAGAGCGCAAAGTTCGTAGGCGGTGCTTGGATCGTGACACCGCAGCAGCGAATATTTCCCGCCCTGGACCTGCACGCGAGTCCGGAAGCCTCAATGACGATCGCCTTAATCTCGCCGCTTGACCCAAAACGGTTCGTCATGCAAAACATCAAAGCACTGCGCATCCGTGTAGTTTCCTGCAACGGAACCCGCCGTGGCTGACGAGATCATCGATGACGCACGGCTGAAAGCAGCGCAGCAGCTTATTCAAGAAGAAGAAGGCCCTCGGCGACAATTGATCGGCTCGGTGGCTAAACTGGCCTCCTGTGCCGCCGTCGCGATGTCGCTGGTGCACCTCTACTGGGCCTGGGCGACGGTAACCGCTCAAGTATTGCGGCTGGTATTCCTTGGGTTCTCGCTAGTCCTGACGTTTCTGATCTATCCCGTGGCGCGTAGCCAGCGCCGGTCCGCCGTGCCTTGGTACGATTGGCTGCTTATTCTTGCGAGTCTCGCCGCCGTCGGCTATCCGCTGTGGGATTTTGAAGAATTTATTTACCGTGCCGCAATCCCTACGAGAATCGATCAAATTTTTGGTGCGCTGGCCATTGTCCTGGTCCTGGAAGCGACGCGACGAACGACCGGTGCAATTCTGCCGGCGGTGGCCATTGGTTTCTTGGCCTATGCTGTGTTCGGTGCCTATTTGCCGGCACCGTGGACCCATCAGGGCTACGGCATCGATCGTTTGGTCGGCCACATGTACCTGACTCTCGAAGGTATCTTCGGTGTGCCGTTGGATGTAGCGGCGACATTCATCATCCTCTTTACGATCTATGGCGCGGTGTTGGAATATTCCAAGGCAGGTCAGTTCTACGTCGACTTTTCTCTGGCCGCTACAGGCGGGAAGCCGGCAGCGGCTGGGCGCACGGTGACGTTGGCATCGTTCCTTCTCGGCGGACCTTCCGGTTCGGGCGTGGCGACCACAGTGACTCTCGGCTCGGTATCATGGCCGCTTCTTGCCAAGGCCGGCTATGACAAAGAATCTGCGGGCGGTTTGCTTGCAGCCGGCGGTATCGGCGCAATCATCTCCCCACCTGTGCTCGGCGCCGCGGCTTTTCTCATCGCCGAGTTCTTGCAAATGTCCTACATCGAGGTCATTGCCATGGCCGTGGTTCCGACAGTTCTTTACTATTGGTCGATTTTCGCCATGGTCGAGCTCGACGCGCGGAAGTTCGGCGCCAAACCGATTCAGGTGGAAGGTGAAAGCCCGTGGAGTCTGACACGCAAATACGGCTTTCATTTCGTCTCCCTTATCTCTGTCGTCCTCTTTATGTTGTGGGGTTATACCGCGATTCTCTCGGTCGCCTACGCAACGGTGCTTGCCGTGCTGCTGAGTTTCATAAGAAGTGACACTGCGCTGACACCAACCCGCTTGTGGCAGACCCTGGAAAAAGGCGCCACCGAAGTGCTGTCGGTGGCAGCGACCTGCGCTGCGGCCGGGATTATCGTTGGGGTTGTGACCTTGACCGGGCTTGGACTTAAATTTTCGCTGATTATCCTGGCTCTGGCCGGTAATAGTCTTTTTCTCACGGTGCTTTACACCGCGCTTACGGTGTGGGTTCTGGGTCTAGCCGTGCCGGTGACGGCTTCGTATATCATTGCCGCAGTGATCACCGCGCCGGCCATGATCAAGCTCGGCGTTCCGGAATTTGCCGCACACATGTTTATCTTCTACTACGCTGTACTATCCGAAGTCTCGCCACCCACGGCGCTGTCCCCCTTTGCCGCCGCAGCGATAACCGGCGGCAATCCCTACAAGACTACGATGATGGCTTGGAAATACACCCTTCCCGCATTTCTAGTTCCGTTCATCTTTACTTTGAGTCCCGACGGTATCGGATTACTGCTCAAGGGATCGTGGGCCAATATTATCTGGACGGGAGCGTCGGCGATGATTGGTCTTGGAGCGTTGGCAGCGGGATTGACAGGTTGGCTACGTCGCAAGACAACACCACTCGAGCAAGCGCTGCTCATCGCTGCCGGACTCGTCTTAGTCTTTCCCGGCTGGATTAAAGACGTTATCGGATTATGTCTTTTTTTCGCGGCTGTTGTATTACAAAACCGCGGCGAAAAAGCTTAGCGGATAAGTTCGTCAGACCCCAACTGCTAGAATGCTCACGTTTGATCAAGTGTGCGATCCCAAAACGAGATTCGTTGCACAACCGCTTTCTAGCGTATGATCGTATTCCACCTGCTAAGTGAACCCTCCTCCGTGTCATTTAGAGATCATCTAGACATCATCGGTGGCGTCTTTGCCACGAGAGCTAATCTTGACAACCCGCTAGCTACATGATTGTTTTTGAAATTCCGAAGTCACGGAGGAGCTTATGGCAAAACTGCTTATCGCCAGTGAGTATGTGGACTCAGAAAGTAACGAGACCACCGCAGTAAAAAATCCAGCCACAGGAGAAGTTGTTGATTCGGTTCCTAAAGGAACAGTGAACGACATTCGTCGCGCCATCGATGCCGCCAAGGCAGCGTTGAAGAAATGGTCCGAGATGGCTCCGTCTAAGCGGGGCGCGATTTTACTTCAAGCCGGCCATGCGATCCTGCAACAAGAAAAGGAGCTTGCAACTTTGTTGACCCGCGAGCAAGGCAAACCGATGCGGGAATCGATTTTGGAGATCCGCCGCTTTGTGCATACTTTGGATCATTACGGCGGAATGGCAAAGAGTCTGCGGAATGCTGCGGTTATGCTTGACGCCGGTCGTCATGGTTTAGTCTTGCGCAAGCCTTTAGGCGTCTGCGGCTCCATCGTGCCATGGAATTTTCCCGTGTCTTTGATGGGCAATAAACTCGGTCCCGCCCTGCTAACCGGTAATACCGTTGTGGTCAAACCCGCCGGCACTACCCCGCTAACCGACTTGCGTTGCTGCGAATTGATCGACAAAGCCATTCAAGATGCCGGCGGCCCTCGCGGTGTTCTCAATGTCGTTACCGGTCCCGGCAGCGTTGTCGGTGAGGAATTACTAGTCAACCCGACAGTGCGCAAGATTGGCTTTACTGGAGCTACCGATACCGGTCGCCGGGTAATGCAATCGGCGGCCCAAGACTTCAAACACGTCACCTTGGAATTGGGTGGCAGCGATCCGATGATCGTCTGCGACGATGCTGATATCGATCGCGCGGTCAGCGCCGCTTCGGTCGGTCGCTTCTTCAATTGTGGCCAGGCCTGTCTGGCGGTTAAACGGCTTTATCTGTTCGACCGTATCGCCGATACTTTCATGGATAAGTTGGTTGAGAAAGTTAAAAGGATCAGCGTTGGCAACGGCTTGAAGTCAGGCGTGCTCATGGGGCCGCTGCATACGGCCGAACAGCGCCGGGAAGTTGAAGAACAAGTTGAAGACGCAGTGAAGCGCGGCGCCAAGGTGCTCTACGGAACGCAACGACCGAAAGGCGATGACTACGACAAAGGGTTTTATCTGCAGCCCACCTTGGTCGCGGATGTTGACCCGGCATCTCGGCTGCTACAGGAAGAATGCTTCGGTCCGGCCTTGCCCATCGTTCGGGTTAAAAATCTCGACCAAGCCATCGAGCAGGCCAACAATTCGATCTTTGGATTGGGCTCATCCATTTGGACGCGCGACATCAATCGCGCGATGGCCGGCGCGGAACGCATCGAAGCCGGTTACACTTGGGTGAATTCGGCTCAAATTATCTACGACGAGCTACCGTTCGGCGGCGTCAAACAGAGCGGCCTTGGCAAGGAACATGGCGAGGAGGCGATCGAGCATTACACCGACTCAAAGTCAGTGGTCATTGCTACCGAAACACATTCGGAAATGGTTGGTGGCGAATGAAGGTCCTGCGGGATCTAAGATACCGCATCCACAACTAGCTTGAGTTCCGACCGGAGCGAGGATGGGAGTCGAACTTCCTGAGATCTATAATGCCGCCACGACTTTTGTGGATGAAAACATCACCCAAGGTCGCGGCGGCAGAATTGCGATTTACTACCAAGACGAAGCGATCACCTACCAAGAAGTCTACGAGAAAGTAAACCGGACCGGCAACGCTTTAAAAGAGCTTGGTGTCGAAATCGAGCATCGGGTATTACTTGCTCTTCCCGACTCCCCCGAGTTTGCTTACAGCTTTTTCGGCGCCATAAAAATCGGCGCGGTGCCGATTCCGACGAATCCTTGGATGGCGGCAAAAGATTACGAATACCTGATCAATGACAGTCGAGCGCGCGCCATCATCGTCCACGATTCCGTGCTCCCAGAAATTGCCAAGATCTGGGACAACACCAGGTACCTTAAACACATTCTGGTTGTCGGAAAAGGCCAGGCCAAAGCGCGATCCTACCAAGAGCTCATCGCTCGAGCATCAGACTACCTGGAACCAGAGCCAACCCATCGCGATGATGTGGGCTTTTGGGGTTACACGTCAGGCAGCACTGGAGTGCCCAAAGGCGCGGTTCACCTGCAGCACGACATGATAACGATCACCGATCTGTTCGTTAAACCGGTCCTGGGCATGAATGAGAACGATCGCTGTTTTTCGGCATCGAAGCTTTTTTTTTCTTACGGGCTGGGCAACTCACTTTACTTTCCCTTTCGATTCGGCGCCTCAACCGTTCTCTGGCCCGAAAAACCGGATCCAGAAAAAATTCTTCAGGTCATCGACAAATATAAACCGACGTTCTTCTTTTCCGTGCCGACACTCTACGCACGATTTTTGCGAATCGAGAAGAAATACGACTTGAGCTCGTTGCGCATCTGTCTTTCGTCCGGCGAGCCATTGCCGCCGGCAATCTTTCAGCAGTGCCATGAGCGGTTCGGCATGGAATTGCTTGACGTCGTCGGTTCCACCGAGGCAACCCATGATTTTCTCGCCAATCGCCCGGGCCGGGCTAAGGCCGGCAGCAGCGGCGAAGTAACCCCCGCTTTCGAAGCCAAGATCGTCGACGATGGCGGGCACGAAGTTCCGCTGGGCGAAATTGGCAATTTGATGGTAAAAGGCGACGCCAACTCTCCCTACTACTGGAACAAACATGAACAAACCAAACGCGTTATGCAAGGCGAGTGGCTGAAAACCGGCGATACCTACTATAGCGATGCCGAGGGTTACTACTGGTACTGCGGCCGCTCCGATGACATGATGAAAGTGGGTGGTTTATGGGTCTCGCCCATCGAAATTGAAAACACCTTAATGGAGCATCCGGCGGTGCTCGAGTCGGGTGTTATCGGCGATACCGACGCGGAAGGTTTGCTCAAGCCGAAAGCGTATGTCCTGTTGAAGACCGAGTTTAAACCTAGCGACGAACTGCGTTCAGAACTCCAGAGCCACGTCAAAACCAGACTTGCACCTTACAAATATCCGCGTTGGATCGAGTTCGTCGAGGACCTTCCTAAAACTGTCACCGGCAAAATCCAACGCTTCCGCCTCCGCGCCGGCCGTTAGGCTCCATCATCGAGTGAGGGAACACACCTATGAGCAACGTGAAAGAACTCAAAGAAAGCTTAGCCTTGTCGTGCAACATTCTCGCGTACGAAGGTCACTGGGACAATATCCTTGGCCACGTTTCAGTCAGAATTCCCGGCAAAGAGCGAATTCTCATGAAGCCGCACAGCTTCGGGTTTGAGGAAATTCGACCGGAACACGTTATCGAAGTTGATTTAGATGGCAACAAAGTCGCCGGCAAGTACGAGCGTCATTCCGAGGTATTCATCCACACCGAAATCTTCAAGGCGAGACCGGACGTCCAATGCGTCGTGCACTCCCATCCACCGCATGCAATTGCTCTCGGTTCGCTGCGTCAACCGCTTCGTCCGATCAGCCATGAGGGCAACATATTTTATGAAGGGCTGCCCCTGTTCGATCTCACAACCGCTCTGATTCGAACCCCGGAACTCGGGGTAGAGGTAGCCAAGAGCCTGGGCAAGTGTCGCGGCCTATTGATGAAGAATCATGGCTCCACCGTGGTCGGCGAAAGTATTGAAGTGGCGACGCTCTATGCCATTTTCCTTGAGAAAGCAGCACGTATCCAGCTTATGGCGACAGCTTCAGGCGATCCGTCATGGACCAGCGACGAAGAATCAGCGATTAAATACGAGCAGATCTACACGCCACATCGTCTCGGTTCAATGTGGGATTACTTTGTGCGCCGGGCCAAGAAATTCCGCAAATCCACATAACACTACTGCGGTAAACTCTGAGCCTCGATGCCGAATCCCGGCCAAGGGACTCAGGCTTTCGATGCTCAGAGTTTACCGCAGGGACTTTTAAGGAAGCGCTACTTTGCGCCGGCTTTCTTGTCCAGTTCGGCGACAAAGCGCATATCCATAAGGTCTTCCGACTTCATGTTCTTAGCCCCTGGTTCTTTGTCAGCCAGTTCAGCTAGTACTGCTTCCATGCCTTTGCGGCTTACGTAGGGGGGATATTCCAGATATTCGCGAAATTGACTGTACGTATCTTCCTGGATTTCAGGATCACTCACCTTAAGCTGTTTTTGAATCATTTTCAGTGCCGCCGGCTTGTTATTTTTAAATAACTGAACACCTTCAGCGTACGCCCGCACCACTCGGCGCACGATTTCTTCGTTGGCCTTGATATACGAACGGCTCGTTCCGACCGCTACCGAAACGAACTCGGGTCCTTCTTTGGCGACATTCATCAACTCGACGAATCCGGACCGCTTCGCTCGCGCGTTTGTCGGTGGCGACATGACTCCGGCGTCAATCTGACCAGCCGCGAGAGCTGTATAGATATTCGGCACTTCCAGTAGCGGCAACAACTGGTAATCGTTAGTCCTCAAGCCAGCGGAGGCGAGCGCGAAGAGCGCCGAAGTATGCGTGGAGGAACCCACCCGGGTAATGCCGATCTTTTTTCCTTTCAAATCAGCGATACGCTTGAATTCCGGTTTGCCTATGAGGGAAAAGACCTGCCGGTTAGTCGCTCCCGCAACCAGAGCCAGGTTTGCTCCTTTGAGATTGGCCTGCGCCGCGTTGGCGCCGTCCATGAAGGAGAATGATATTTCACCTGCCAGTATCGCCTGAATGCCACGCGAGCTCGAAGGAATATGAATCAACTCGACGTCAGCTCCGTGTTTTTTGAATAATCCTTCCTGGTGCGCCATGAACATGCCGCTTTGCGCGCCGGTTACCGCCGTCCAATTGATGCGGACCGGGTTCTGAGCCAGTCCCGGAACGGCTAGAAAAAGAGACATGCCGAGCAAGACTGAATTGATCTGCCATTTTTTCATCGACAAACTCCGATCTCATGATGTCGGCCCATGCGTAATACCAAAGACGTATAAGAGAGTCAATTCGGCATTCCGTTGGCAATCCCTGTGAACCGTGCTAGATAGGCCGCATGAGTACAAAGGTACACCTCACGTTGGCTTGCGGGGACTACGAAAGCGTCCGCGCACTCAAAGAAGGAAGCGTTAAGCCGGACGGAATTGAACTAACGGTATTAACCGATATGACCTCGGACATCCGCCACTGGCGCATGGTTCGCAATCGCGAGTTCGATGTCGCCGAACTGTCGATGTCCAATTATCTTATGGCAAAGTATGTTGGCCTGGCGTTTAATGCGATACCGGTTTTTCTTCACCGTCGCTTCCGTCATGGCTTCATCTTTCTCAATTCTGGCAAAGCTATCGCCAAGCCGATGGACTTAATCGGCAAGAAAGTAGGCCTGCGCAATTTTCAAGCTACAGCAAATTTATGGATTCGTGGCATTTTGGAGCACGAGCATAAGGTCCCGCATAAGCAGATCCACTGGTTCAAGCAAGATGATGAAGAAGTCGAATGGAACTCGCCCGCGGATTTGCACCTCGAACGGATAGCTTCAGGAAAACATGTTGAACAAATGCTAGTCGATGGCGAATTGGACGCTTTGGTTCATCCTGAAGTGATTCAACCGATTTTGGAAAAAGATCCGCGAGTTACCCGTCTTTTTCCAAATTACCGGGATCTCGAAATGGATTATTTCAAGCGCACGGGCATTTTTCCGATCATGCACACTACGGCCATCAAGCAAGAAGTGATCGATAAGTATCCGTGGGTGCCGATCAACCTGATGCAGGCATTCGAGGAATCCAAAATTGCCGCATACAAGCGACTGGAAAATCCGAGAATCGTCCCATTAGCCTGGTTTCGTCATTTCTTGGAAGAACAGGAAGATATTCTCGGCAAAGATCCCTGGGTTTACGGACTCGGCGAGGCCAATCGCAAGACTCTGGAAACGTTGATGCAATATTCTCAGGAGCAAGGCCTGCTCGGCCGCAAAATGACGCTTGAGGAATTATTCGTCAATACCACCGACCATTCCTAATTCTATGGAAACGACCATCGCTGCCGGCGTCGGACGAGGATTGGGGCGCATCCCTAGCGCGCGCCTTGGCACGCCAAGCTTATGCCGTGGCGCTTTTATCTCCGCACTGAGACAAGCACCCCGGGTTGCTGAAGAAATCCGACTCGCCAAGGCAAAGCGCTGTCGTCCAAACCACGTTAGCCGGGCCGAGTTCGTACAAAAGGCGGCGGATGTTAGGTCAATCTTTGGCCTGGGGAATTTCACTGGATAGCATTGCCGAACTCGTCCTATTCACGTTCGAACAAACACCTATTTTTGGATGCACGAACCTCGACCTGCGGCCTCACCTGGAGTGGTTCTGAATCTTACGCGGGAACCTTCTATGGTGATTGATCTTACCTGTAGTTTAGCGTAGATTTTCACAACCTGGCGGTAATTGGCAGATGGGTGCTTATCGTACTCATCCCATTAAGTGGCTCAGGGGCATTCTCTATTTGCCAGGGGAGGACATCATTATGTTTGGAAAAGGCGTTCATCAAGAAGAAGAAGCTTTACTCCGAGAAATCATTCGTACGATCGATAAAAAAATGGATTACAGCGCGCGTGAAGGCGAAGGATCACGATTTACGCTGCATTTTACCGCGCGTGGTCATGACGCCGTTGTCTCGCTCGATCTCGAAGATCTCAAAGCTGCTCTCCGAGATATGACCAGGCGCAATCAGATCCGTCAGAAGATCAAAGCTCGCTATGATCACCTAGACCAATCACGCTATGGCGCTGATATTTTAGGCTTAAAATCTGCCAGGCTGTTGCGCGCCGCGCCTAAGCCCGAGCCTGGAAGACAGCAGCGCGGTTTTGGCCGCGGCGGGCCGCGGCGCTGAGTTAACTTCCCACCGATTCGTTCACCGAAGCACGTGCCCGATCGGCTGTTCATAAATCCGGCTTAGGAGTTTCCTATGGACAAAGCGGAAATGATTCGGCGATCATTGAAAAAAAGCGGACAGTTGGTCATGCCTGGAGTCTACGATGCGCTGAGCGCACAGATCGCCACTAAGACAGGTTTCGAAGTTATCTTTATAAGCGGTTATAGCCTTGCCGCAACGATGCTTGGGGAGCCTGATTTCGGTATTTTAACCCAAACGGAAATGTTGTCGGCAGCTCAGCGAATTTGTTCGGTGACCGATTTGCCGGTGATCGTCGATGCCGACACCGGCTACGGCAACGCGATCAACGTTATTAGAACCGTCGATGAATTGATCAGAATTGGCGCTGCCGGCATGTTTTTAGAAGACCAGGTGTGGCCTAAGCGATGTGGGCACATGAAAGGCAAGCAGGTCATTCCACTCGAAGAACAATTAAAAAAATTGCAGGCTGCCATAGACGCCAAAAGGAACCGCGACTTCTTCATCGTTGCGCGCACCGACGCGCGACAAGCTCTAGGTTTGAATGAGGCGATCACCCGTGGAATTGCATTCAAGAAGGCTGGCGCCGATGCGGTGTTTATTGAGGCTCCGGAAACAAAAGAAGAGATGCTCGAGATCGCGCGCTGTGTGCCGGGACCATTAGTAGCCAATATGCTAGAGCGGGGTGTCACTCCTTTGATGGCACCACAAGAACTGCGTGATCTGGGCTTCGACCTGGTCGTTTGGCCGCTGGCGCCGCTTTATTCGGTAGCAAAGTCGCTAAATGAGGTTTATACGACGCTTCGCCGGGACGGAACAACGGTGGATATTTTGGACCGCTTGATGCCCTTCGATGAATTTAACAGGATTGTGGGTTTAGAAGAAAAGTACCAGTTAGACGAAAAGTACCGGAGCTAGATTTCGCAACAAATCACATTCAAGTCACTCACCCAAGTTAGAGCATTACAAACATTACAACCGCATCGGCATCAGGACGTAAAGGTAGCCTTCTTTGCCGCCCTTCTTCACCAAGCTCGGGCTGAGTTCGTCTTTTAGCTCGATTTGCACCTCCCCATCAGTGCCGAGCACATGCAGCACATCAATCAGATAGCGGGCATTAAAGCCTATACTGATCGGTTTTCCTTTATACTCCATCTCTACTTCTTCGGTCGCCTCGCCGAGATCCGGATTGTTCGCTGAGACGGAAAGCTTATCCTCCGTGAATTCCATTTTGATGCCCTTGTAACGTTCACTTGAAATGATCGAAACCCGCCGTAGAGCTTGCAACAATTCATCGTGCTCGATACGAGCAATATTCTGATTCCCTTTCGGGATCACTTTCGTGTAATCAGGGAAGTCGCCATCGATGAGTCGCATAAACAATTCGACTCTGTCTTTCATGACAAGACCCATGTTCTCCCGAAAGCCGATAGAGACAACCCCATCATCGCCGCTTTCCAGAAGCTTCTTAAGTTCCGCTAACCCCTTCCTGGGCAAAATCACACCTTTTGCCAGCCCGAAAGAGCCGAGGTTTCTCTCGTCAAAAGCCAGCCGGTGACCGTCGGTAGCTACTAAACGAACGTTACCGGCCTCCCCCTGCTCAACATAAACTCCATTCAAACTGTAACGCGTTTCGTCCGTGGAAACAGAAAAGATCGTGCCCTCGATCATTTCCCGAAGTGTCGAAGCGGGGGTGGTTGTCAATCCATCGCGGCTAAATTTTGGAAACTGTGGAAACTCACGAGCATCCATTCCGACAATCTTGAAAACTGATTTTCCGCTGCGAATTTCGACCCAATCATTTTCAAGTCGTTTAAGTTGAACGTGTTCGTTCGGAACCTCGCGAACAATCTCATAAAGTTTCTTCGCATTCACCGTAACCGAACCCTCTTTGACAACTTCTCCTTCGAGACTTCCTCTGACACCGACTTCCAGGTCCGTGGCGGTAACGCGAATGTCTTTTTTTTGAGACTCGAGAAGAACATTTGCCAAAATGGGCATCGTATTGCGGCGTTCAACGATGCTTTGGGTCCAATAAAGCGTGGCGAGAAGATCTCCTCGCTTTGCTTTAATCTCCATGTTTCCTCCCGACTCTCTTCTTCTCTTATATATATAAATCAGTGAAGTAGTAGCAATAGAGACTGTTCATAACCCGGATAACCGCCAAAAGTTCAACAACTGAGCTATCTTGGCCTGTGGTTGAATCGTTAGAGTTAAGCGCGCTAAGTTGGCGAGAACAGCGTAGGCGATGGTCACTCACCAGTTGTCCACAATTGTTCTTTGGCTCGGCACAGCTTATCCACAGCTATTTATGTAGATTTAAGTTTCTCTCTAATCGCTCGATCGTGTTCTGCATATAGGGATCTTCTTTGATTCGCTTTTCGATTGTCTTGGATGCATGAATCACGGTCGAATGATCGCGGCCGCCGAACTTATCCCCGATGGCTGGAAAAGAGGTCTCGGTATACTTTCGGCAAAGATACATCGCCACTTGGCGTGGTAGGGCGATATTTTTTGTTCTTCGTTTGGCCTTTAAATCACCGAGCTTAAGATTGTAGAAATCGCAGATCGTTTTCTGAATGCTCTCCACCGTTATCTCCTTCTTTGCGCCTCTGAGGGTATTGTGAAGTACTTCCTTGGCAAGATCGATCGTAATTAGCGACTTCGTCAGAGAGGAAAATGCTCCAAGCCGGGTTAAAGATCCTTCTAATTCTCTGACATTGGATTCGATATTGGTTGCCAGAAAAATTGCCACATCGTGAGGCAGTTGAATGCCCTCTCCTTCCGCTTTCTTTTGGATGATCGCCACTCGTGTCTCTATGTCCGGCGGTTGAATATCTGCGATCAGACCCCATTCAAACCGGTTCCGCAGCCGATCTTCGAGTCCGGGAATTTCCTTAGGAAATTTGTCGGAAGTGATGACGATCTGCTTGTGGGATTCATAAAGCGAGTTGAAAGTATGGAAAAACTCTTCCTGAGTTCTCTCTTTGCCGGCGATAAACTGGACATCATCGACGATCAAAATATCGATGTTTCTGAATTTTGTCTTAAATTCGTCCATTTTATCGCGCCTGAGCGAGCCAATCAGTTCGTTCATGAAGGACTCTGAACTGAGATAAAAAATCTTTAGCCCCGAACGAGTCGCAGCAGCGCGATGGCCGATCGCATTAGCAAGATGAGTCTTGCCGAGACCAACGCCCCCATAGATGAACAACGGATTGTAATGATCGCCAGGCTGGTTGGCCACTGCCATTGAAGCCGCATGAGCGAATTGATTGCTGGCACCCACGACGAAATTCTCGAATGTATATTTTGGAACTAGATTGTTGGCGCGCGAAGGATTCTTGGGATGAGGTTCCCGTTCTTCCTTTTTTTCGGCTCTTGGCACTTTTTCCGGTCGCGCAACCGGCGATTGATTGTTGATAGTGAGAGAAATCTTCAACTCTTTATGTGTCAAAGATTCTAAAATTTCACTAATCTGAGGAAAATAATGTTCGCTCAACCAATCCCGGAAAAATTTATTGGGAACGCCGAGAACGATGCCGTCGCCGGTGATCGATTGAATGTGAATTGGTTTAATCCACGTTTCAAAATTTTGTTTTCCGACTTTTTCTCTCAATTGTCTGAGAGCTTCTTCCCACATTTCAAGCATAGTTCCGCACCAACTAAGTAGCTAATTTTTCAAAGAAAATTATTGTAGTTACGAACAACGTTATCCACAGCTGTGGATAATCAAAAAACAGCTTGGCTTTCAGCTATTTACCGGAATTAACAACGAACTCAATCGACAAAAGCACCGAGTGAGAATAGATGACAAATTTTTTGCTATTCTTTTCGTTCCACAACGAACGATGAAAACCCATGACTTATGATGCCTAAACCGAAGCGAGAGCAGATACAAAAAATTGCCGAAGCGCAAGTCATAGTCCTTTTCATAACCCATTTCAAGGAAAAATTTTTTATAAAAAAATTTTTTATCGTTCGGCAATCTTGACACCCTGACAAGCCGGTGCTAGCTGAACTCGACTAATGATCATCGGCAAATCAAAGCGACTTTTTGACAGAGCGCAAGAAAAAATTCCGGGTGGCGTGAACAGTCCTGTACGAGCGTGGCACGCAGTCACAGGTGTGCCGCGATTTATCGCGCGCGGTAAAGGCGCGCATGTGATTGATGTCGATGGCAATGAGTATATCGATTACGTAGGCTCTTGGGGGCCGCTGATTCTCGGTCATGCGCACCCTTATGTTACCGGGGCCCTACGGGATGCGTTGCGGCAAGGCACGACATTCGGAGCACCGACCGAGCGGGAGTTGCAAATGGCCGAAACTGTCTGCCGTTTGATCCCGAGCATAGAAAAAATACGTCTGGTGAGTTCTGGCACAGAAGCAACAATGAGCGCAATACGTTTAGCACGAGCCTTCACCAAGCGCAGCAAAATCGTAAAATTTGATGGCTGCTACCACGGTCATGCAGACGGACTGTTGGTTAAGGCAGGCTCGGGAGTTGCCACGCTGGGATTGCCCGACAGTCCGGGGGTGGTGCCGGCGTTGGCTGCTGAAACACTAATAGCTCGTTACAATGATATAACGGGTATTGAGAAAATCTTTTCTAAATACGGCAATAAAATCGCGGCCGTGATCGTTGAACCCGTTTGCGCTAATATCGGCGTGATTCCGCCGACCCCAAAGTTTCTTGCAAACCTGGCAAGCATTACCCGCCGATATGGCAGCTTGCTTATCTTTGATGAGGTCGTTACGGGCTTTCGTCTTTCATCGGGCGGCGCTCAAGGAGTTTACCGAGTGCGTCCGGATCTGACTTGCTTGGGCAAGATTTTGGGCGGCGGCTTGCCCCTTGCGGCGTTCGGTGGACGCCGCGATATAATGAACTTGGTCGCTCCCCTGGGTCCGGTCTATCAAGCCGGGACCTTATCCGGTAATCCACTCGCCGTCACCGCCGGGCTGGCAACGTTGCAACAGCTTTCGCGTCGCGGCACATATCAAACGCTTGAAAAAAAAAGCAAATACCTGGCGGAAAGTTTTGCCAAGATACTTGCGAAGTATAAGACCGAGGCGACTATCAATCGGGCTGGTTCAATGATGACGTTATTTTTCGGGGTTGAACGAGTCTCCAATGCCGACGAGGCCAGGCAATGTGATCGTGAAAATTTCGCCAGGTTTTTTCACGGCATGTTGGAGCGAGGGGTCTATTTACCACCTGCCCCGTTCGAAGCGATGATGATATCTCTGTCTCATTCCAACGCGGATTTACACAAAACCGTTGCCGCTTTCGAGTCGTGGTGCCGAAGTGATCACCATAGTTGACCGCCCTATACCTTCATGTTAGAAATTTAAGCGCAGTGGCGACAGCGGAGGACAGCCCTCCTATGCGCAATCGGAACCGAACGCCGTTTCCACGCCGACAACGGTAATGGTGCAGTTGTCTTGAGCTTCATGGAGTTATACTCAGAGCGATGGCTGGTCGGGAGACAATAACCTTGCATCCATCGGAGCACGCGTGACGTCAGTAGGGTGATGAGGCTCTATCCCAACCAAACGGAATGACACAGCAGGCTGGTGCAGCAACCATTCTTCGCGTTGAACTTTGGCATGTATTGCTTCTCCTTGCGACCGCTGTAACTCTCGGCCAAACCAAACTCATCGACCTGACGGCGCTTCTCCTGGGCGGCGCATTCATGGGCGTGAATTTTTTTTTGCTTGGATTTGGCATCTTATGGGTTTTGGGGCCGCTGGCGGGTAAGGGCCGCGTCAAAGCAGGCGTGTCTCTGCTAATCTTGAAAATTATAATTTTCTTGGGGCTTCTGACGCTTTTATTTTTTCGATTCCAAATCGATGGATTGTCCTTCGCACTAGGATTTTCCAGTTTGCTACTGGCGGTTTTGGTTGAAGCCGTGATTCATTCGCTCAAGTAGGAGAAAAATGGAACATCCCTTTACCTGGTATGCGCTCCTGCCGTATGACTGGCAGGCCAAGCTTCCGCAGCACACCTTTTTTGCTTTGGTGAGCGCATTGTTTGTCCTGCTTTTTGCCTGGCGGGGTCGGGTGGCCCTGGCGCGTGCACAGGATCCTGCGGTTCCCGCTGCGGAGCTGGGAACCAGAAACATCGCCGAGCTCCTGATTGGATTGGTTGTCAGTCAAAGCGATGCGATTATTGGCAGGCAGGGGCGCAAATTCGTTCCGTTTTTCGGTACGTTTTTTCTGTTTATCTTGTTCAGCAACTTAATCGGACTTCTGCCTGGTTTCTCACCGCCCACCAGTGACTTAAATACGACTGTTGCTTTGGCACTGGTTTCGTTCATCGGCTATAACGTGATCGGCATCAAAGAAATGGGAGCCGGGTATTTAAAACACTTTGTCGGTCCGATGACTGGTCTCCCGGCGCAGAGTTTTCTGGGCAAGTTGGCGTTTGTGCCTCTCTTGTTACTCTCCGTAGTGTTCTTTTTCGTTTTGGAATTTGTCTCCCACTTATTTCGCCCGGTTTCTCTTGCTCTCCGGCTCTTCGGCAACATGATGGGCGACCATATCGTCATCGAAGTTTTCATGGACCTCACCAAATTAGTTGTGCCGGTAATCTTTTATGCTCTCGGTACACTCGTTTCGATCATTCAAGCTGCAGTTTTTATGCTGTTGAGCATGATTTATGTTAGCTTGGCAATTTCTCACGGACATGATGAAGCTCATGAGAATGGGCAAGAGCACGCTCACTAAGATCGAATCATTACGTTAAATAAAGCGAAAGGGCGAAGGTGGAGAGGTAGAAGGAAGAAGAGGCTTAGTCCAACTCGCTGGAAAGGAGGCAAAGATGAAAAAGCTATGGTCGCTTCTGAGCGCCGTGTTCGTGACGCTGATTACATCGAGCTTGGCTCTAGCAGCCGCCGAGGGTGTCGCCGCTACCAGCGCGGACTCGCAAGTCAAAGCTGCAATTGCCATTGCTGCCGGTTTGGCGGTTGCGGTCGCTGCGTTTGGTGCCGCTCTCGGTCAGGGTCGGGTAGGCGCCACAGCCATGGAAAGTATCGGGCGCAATCCTAATGCTGCCGATAGGCTGTTTCTGCCATTGCTGCTAAGTTTGGCGCTGCTTGAAGCGTTGGCTTTGTACGGTTTTGTTATCGCGTTTCTTCTGCAGGGTAAGATCTAACTGTCGCGGAGTAAGTCAGACGAGGGCGTGGGTAACAACCCACGCCCTTTTTTACGGCAAGTCTATCTTGTGTAAATCGACTTGAGTGTACTTGAGCAACTCTTCCAACGTATGAAGTTTGTATGGCTTTTCGTAAAAGATGTTCTTAATACCCGTATTTACCAGCACCTTAAGGCAGTGAATGCACGGCGTATGGGTAATATAAATCGACGCATCTTTAATGGTGGAACCGTTCTTGGCAGCTTGCGCAATCGCATTCATCTCTGCGTGGATGGTGCGGAAACAGTTTTGTTCGATTTCGCCGTTGGGTGTCATGGATTCATAAATCAGGCAGCCAACATCGGTGCAGTGCGGCATGCCAGCCGGCGCGCCGTTGTAACCAGTGGCTAGAATACTCTTGTCGCGCACAATGACTGCGCCGACCTTGGCCCGCGTGCAAGTGGATCGCTCCGCCACTTGCCGCGTGATGGTCATAAAATATTGCTCCCAACTAAGCCGCACACTCATGGAACGCCTCCGGGTGATCTGATCTCAAAGACTAAGTAGCTCAACTCGCACCTCGTCGCCAATCTTGGCCCCACTACGGCTTGCCGCGTTATCGTTATAACTCGCGATCTCCACCAATCCCCAGCTATTTACCAGCGCGATGTAGGTGTGTTTATCGCCTCCGACATAGTTTTGCGACAGGCCTTGGATTTTAGTTTCCTTAAAATGGATGCGAATTTTTTCTCTCGCCACCCCCGTTAAATCGCGCTCTTGAATATTTGTGAACAGGTTGCCAAAGCGATCAATATAGAGTACCTCCCCAACGATGAATTCTCCCGCTCGCTCCACTACTGGCCAGCGTAAGGATACGCAATCTTTTGACGGCGAGCCGAATTCAGTCACTGGAACTCCGCGCGCAAGATGAGCCGCCACAGGGGCAAAAATATCTCTGCCGTGAAAGGTTCGGCTCTTGGGTTGCAAAAAATAGGCTTCGTTCGACAAGTGCACGATGAGCGATGATTGGTTGTCTTTCAACACAAAACTAAACAAACCATTGTCCGGACCAACAAAGTAGTGCCCCGCTGAATGAATAAGGATCGGGCGCCGTTCACTACCTACGCCGGGATCAACAACGGCGACATGGATGGTCCCTTGGGGAAAATAGTCAACTGACGCAGCTAAGTTTAAAGCCGCCGCCCTGATATCCTGGGGCGGAATGCCATGATTTAGATCGATGATCTGGAGATCGGGAGCGATGCACAAAATAGCGCCTTTCATGATTCCGACAAACGGATCCGAATAACCGAAATCCGTCGTCAACGTGATAATCGCGGTCCTGGAGTCCACGGCAGGGTTACTCTAACCAGAAAAGAGAGATGGGGTAAAGCATGACCAGCAGACGCGAAATGAGATTTTCATCGATCCGTGGAAGTGAGTCTTTGATTGAGCTGTTGCGAGTACCTCTGTTCTGTCGATGTGAGCGGGCGATAGAATTCTGACTGCGATCACCTTGATTAAGAACAAGTTTGAGACAGGAGAAAGTGAATTTAACAGGGAACTATAGACTTTCTAGAACTGCCGCGAACAGAAGTGGTACCATAATCTCCATGTGGCCGGTAAGATGATAACCTCTGCCGCTTCCCAACGTTGGACGCTTGACAACATTGGTCATAGGCCGGTAGTGAGGGAGGAAATCGAGGTTTACCGTGGTCAGCCTCTGCACCGGATGCCCCAAATTACGGGCCAAGCTCACGGCTTTAAGAAAGACCTCAGGCAGTATCACAGCCGAGCCGAAGTTCAGATAGACACCGTTGGCGAGGGTTGCGACTACACACGTCAAGGTGTGGAAGTCTCTCAAGCTTCCGTCGCCAAGAGCTTTCCCATCCGCCTTCGGATGCATATGAATGATATCCGTGCCGATGGCGATGTGTGCCGTGACCGGAATTCCGATGCGCGCGGCAGTGGCAAGAATGCTGAGTTCCTGATGTTTTAGACGCGCTTCAACGATTGCTTGTCCCACGGAGGCGCCGATGCCAAGCCCTTGTGTCGAACCGACGGTGATGGCGTGATTGATAAAAGCGCCGGTTTCCTCGGCCATGCCGAAACTGCCGTCTTTTAGACTGGCCTCGACGTCTTCCGATGTCTCGCCCATGAAAGCGAGTTCAAAGTCATGAATTATTCCAGCGCCGTTGAGTGCTACAGCATCAATGATACCTTTCTTCATGAAGTCTATGATCAGCGGGCTTAGTCCGACCTTAATTGGATGCGCGCCCATGCCGAGCAGCACCGTGCGGTTGGCCGCGTGAGTTTGCGCGATCTTGCTGGCGATTACTTTTAAGCTTTGGGCTGCGAGAATATCTGGCAATCCTTCGATGAATGTGCGCACCCGGCTGCCTCTTTGTATGACCTTTCCGAGTGCGCTAGTTTGCACCTTGCTGAACCGTTTTTTTGCTGCATAGGTTTTAACCTTGGAAAAATCGAGAGGTTTGAACAACTTCTTCGGCATGGAACGGCCGGTTTACTGTGAGGGGAAGAGTCTCTGATCGACCAGATCACAAATCACATGACCGACGAGAATATGTGTTTCCTGGATACGCGCACTATTTCGCCCCTCGGAGACATTGAGCAAAAAATCTACTTTTCCCACCATTTGCCCTCCAGTGCCGCCAGTCAGGCCAATGGTCGTGATGTTTGTTCTTTTGCAGACATCAATTGCCGCAATGACATTAGGCGAGTTGCCGCTGGTTGATAGCGCCACGGCCACGTCCCCTTCCTTGCCGAGGGCCTGTACTTGTTTGGCAAAAACTTCATTGTAGCTGTAATCATTAGCAACGCTTGTTAAGACCGACGTGTCTGTCGTGAAAGCAATTGCCGGTAGCGGCGGTCGCTCGATCAGAAACCGATTTACGAACTCAGCGGCGATATGCTGAGCATCGGCCGCACTACCGCCGTTACCGAAGAGAAGTAGCTTATTTCCTCTTTGAAACGCACTAACGAGAGCATCAATTGCTTGTGTGAGAGTTTCTAAGTTATCCCGCAGAAAACACTGCTTTACCCGTATGCTTTCTTCAAAAAGTTCGATAATGGCTTTTGTCATAACGCTAATGGGTACCTCTAAAACTTGGATCTGTTTTATCTAACACACGCCCGTGGAAGCGTAAAGCTGAACATGAGCGTTGGAGATTTGGCGAATCAGCTTTTTATCGTTCGACACCCGACGAATTCGAACGTAGAGCGGACGATAGTAGCTGTTATGTTCCAATCCACGCCACAGAAGTTCTCATCTCCACAGTGAGTAGCTTTGCAATTGCGCAGAGCAGGAGCGGTTGGGAAAGTTGACTTGTTAAAGTTGCCTCAGTCGACTCACCAAGCTATCTCTCGCACTGAGTCGAGTGCTTTGGTAGCTCGACAATCGAATCGCCAACGATTTTCTTAAACACTGGTTTTAACGGAGGCGGATTGGCCCTTTAGGGTGTTTTCTGCGATTTCGGCGAGCGCTTGATCGTGCTCGTGGTCTAATGCAAAAACACGGAACTGAACAACCTTGGAAGGGATAAATTCGAAAAGTTCGGCTAAAGATTCTTTTGTGATTTCACCGGTGGAAGGATCGAAGATGTGAATTTGTTTCTTACCCATGGCAAATGGATTTTCCGGCCGCGGATCCTGGGTCGCCATGTCGATGCGAAATCTGAGACTGCGCAAACTTGGAGGTAATGCGCTGCGAATTCGCTTCTCCCAATCCGCGACTTGTATCAGTGCCATCCCATAATGGAGCTCGTTGAGCGAAAGAGTTCGATCATAAGCCATCTTCCACTTGACTTCGCGGTGTAGCACGGTTTCCCATTCTTTGGCCAAAGCCTCCATCTCGCCCTTTTTCCGCCGCCACCTGGAGACTCCCTCGAGCAGCGACCAGTCTGTCAAATACAAGTACTCTTCCATGTGTTCGAGCGGATTACCCGGAAAGATAACACGCATCGTATCCGGAAAGATATCGCGCAAGTGGAGATCGATGGCGCGCGTGGTGCGATGATAATAGACGTTTGTGTATAGATAAAGCCGAGTGTTGAGGAACATGGTTAGGGCGCTGTTGCCAGCTTTATGCAGCGTCAAACCTTTAGGCGAAAAAAACGTGTAGTGCATTAGACGGGCACGATCCACCGGCCCACCGGCGATGCCACACATATAGGAGTCTCGCGAAACATAGTCGAGATTATCAAATGTGAAAATCCCGCTGGTTAATGGTTGCAACATTCTCACCCATTTGGGCTTACCATGATCTTCTTGGCCATTTTTTTTGATTGGGAAGGCGACGTCCTCCGGACGCAGCTCTTCACCGGCAGCAAACGGGCCGCTAGGGCTGCGCCTCAGTTGCCCAATGATGTCGGCAAGATATTTTTGAATGATGGCCTGTCCTAAATCTTCGTGAGTCAGATCAAAATCGTGCAAGAAGTTATCGTCGAAGAAGTGTCCGAACGGCCCATGTCCGAGGTCATGAAGCAAACCAGTTACCCGCATATACTCTTCGATGAATGGTGCCGACGGACACTCATCGCCCAGCACTTTCCGTAATGACGGATATAGATGCTTTGCGAATTCGCCGGCCATGTGCATCGCGCCCAACGAATGCTGAAAACGGCTGTGCTCGGCGGAGGGGTAAACCCAGCGTGCGCTCTGGAGCTGATAGATATAGCGGAGGCGCTGCACCCAAGGAGAATCGATTAACGCCTTTTCCGTCACCTCGCCCTTGCTCTGCGGCACCGTGAACTGTATGTAGCGATGGATGGGATCGGCAATGAGGGCGATTCCTTCGTAATCGCTTTCGGTGACATAACTCATTAACGATTAGACCTCAAAGATAAGCTGCGCGGTCCATTGGTCGCCCGTCTTCACCATCCGGCTTTTGTCATATGCGATTGCCACGACTTCCTTTTTGATCTCATGACGGTCGGGATCGATTTTCTCGCCGCATGCTTCCGCCTTCACTAGTTTATCTCCAAGCTCGCTGATGCGAAATTCCTTCAGTAAGTAGCCGCTGCCTTGATAAAGGTAAAGCAGCTCACGGACCCAATTCACCAAAAGGTCATCTCGGTCGGTTCCTTCCACCTCGAGAGGGACGCAGTCTTTGGTCTCGATTTTTTCTATGTCGGTTGTAAGGTCAAATAGCGCCCATCCCGAGTTCTGGAATAACTCCAATTGCGATGAACCAAAAACTTTGACAGCCAATTCTGAATGATGAGGAGTAATGCGATATCGCTTTATGTTGTCCATGATCCTGCGGCCCTAAGAATAAGTGATATAGCCCGTTTAACGATTACTCACCAGTAGAGTTTGAGCGATGTTCGGCTCGCCCATTAGTAGTGATGTTGTGCAAAATCATTGCTATCTAATGGAGCGCATAGGAGGCTTTCGGTAAAGCAAAGTGCTCACTGTCTTTTACCAGTTTGCTGCCAAGAGGTTATCTATACCCGGTTTATGAGGCTTGCCGCAAACCCCGCGCCAAAGCCATTATCTATATTGACTACGGTCACCCCTGCGGCGCAGGAGTTAAGCATTCCTAATAAAGCCGCAAGTCCGTTAAAGCTCGCTCCATAACCAATGCTGGTGGGTACAGCAATAACCGGTTTATCGATCATTCCGGCAACGACGCTTGGCAAGGCGCCTTCCATGCCCGCAACAACAATGACTACAGCAGCCTGGTCCAGTCTCGGTCGGTTTTCGAGGAGGCGATGAATACCCGCAACACCGACGTCAAACAGCTTTTCGACACAGTTACCCATCAGCGTTGCGGTTAGGATAGCCTCTTCCGCCACTGGGATGTCAGACGTGCCAGCACATACTACGAGCACGACTCCTTTGCCTTTGGTGGCGATCGGCTTTGCTATCCAGGTCGCCGCACGGGCGGTTGCATGATACCTAAGCCCGGCGACGGTAGCTTTTAGCGTTGTCATTTTTTCTGAGGACACACGAGTGACCAATATATTGTTCTTATGGCGGCGCAGCGCACGGATAATGGCAGCAATATCTTTCGGGTCTTTTCCTTCGCCCAAAATCACTTCGGGGAATCCTTGTCGGATCGCCCTGTGGTGATCAATCTTGGCAAAGCCCAGGTCTTCGTAGGGCATATGACGCAGGTGAGCGACAGCTTGCGAAATGCTGATTTTCTTTTCACGGACCTGTTCTAGTAACTGGACGAGTCGTTCAGAGTCCATCCATCAGTTCCAAGCAGAGCCTTGAGCGGCCGAGCTAACGAAATTAATCATTACCGTCGGAAGTTTTACTCTTGAAATGATCATGACCGATGGCTGGAACGGAGATGCGCTTGCCTGAACGATCTAAACAATAGATCCCTTGTTTAGCCGGAACGCAGGCGCCGATGCGGGATAGCGGTACCTTCATCCGACGCTGCAACTGGTCAATTAGCTGCCGATCACTCTGGCGAGCGCAAAACAACAACTCATAATCTTCGCCGCCAGTGAGCGCATAACGTGTTCCTTCGTTTCCAGCCAGCTCTCTGTACGGCTTTGATAGCGGCAGAGCCTCTTCCCAGATGCGAGCGCCTACCACGCTGGCTCTGCAAATGTGTCCGAGATCTTGCAGCAGTCCATCACTGACATCGATCATTGCGGTAGCCAATCCTTTGCGAGCTAGCAGAGCACCTACTGCAACTCTCGGTGTCGGTTTGTGATGCCGGTTAAGGAGATATCCAGCGCCTTTTTTTCTAAGCCTCTTGCTCTTAAGTAATTGCAGACCCAACGCGGAATCACCCAAAGTTCCGGTGACATATATATCGTTTGTGGGTTTGGCGCCGCTGCGACGGATCGGCCGATATGGGGCATGGCCGATGAGGCAAGCGGAAATCAGCAACTTGTCGGCCAGGCTGGTGTCTCCCCCCACGACGGCTACATTGTGCTGCACTGCCAAGGACCTGATGCCTTGATAAAAATGGTCCAATGCCTCACTGGTAAAATGCCCCGGAATGCCCAAGGAAAGAGTTAAATAGGCGGGGATCCCGCCCATGGCAGCGATGTCGCTCAAATTAACCGCGAGGGTTTTGTACCCCAAATCAGATAGTGAAGTCCAGTTAAGATCAAAGTGAACATCTTCCAGCAGGAGATCGGCAGTGACAAAAAACGAATCGCTTTTGGCTCTAACCCATGCCGCATCATCGCCGATGCCGAAACCTACATCACGGTTCGTTGGCATCGTGCGCCGCACCCTTTTAATCAGGCCGAATTCACCCAAACGACTTAACTTCATAGTAAAAGTCGCTATCATTCACGGCAAGAACATAACCGCATGAGTGGAATGTTGAGAGTCTTTGCTCGGTTGAGTTCAGCAGGATTCGTTTAGGGTCGTAAGGGAACCGATCGGTCTCTACGATTTTTCTGCAGCGGTTTTTCACCGCGTTTCAAAAGTCTAGCGCGGCGAGCCCGGACTCTCTCGCCGACGCCTTTGGCCGACTTCTTTGGGGTAGGTTTATCAAGCAAAGCGCTCTTCAAGACGTCGGACATACTTTCTGCAAGCACCCACTGAAGCTTGCGGCGAAGAACCTTGGGAATTTCATCCAAGTCCTTTTCATTTCGATCGGGAATAATAATCGTTTTTATTCCAGCTCGAAAAGCTGCTAGCGATTTTTCCTTAAGTCCTCCAATGGGTAGTACTCTACCTCGCAAGGTGATTTCTCCAGTCATGGCGACATCTCTACTTACAGCGCGTTTCGTGAGTGCAGAAATGAGCGCAGTTGCCATGGTGATGCCCGCTGACGGTCCATCTTTCGGAATAGCCCCTGCGGGAACATGGATATGAATATCGAGCTTCTGATAAAAGTCCTCTTCAATGTCCAACTTTTTAGCATGCGCTCGAGCGTAACTCACCGCGGCTTGAGCTGACTCCTTCATAACGTCGCCCAATTGCCCCGTCAGAGTTAAGTTGCCCCGTCCTTTCGACAGCGAAGCTTCGACGTATAAAATTTCGCCGCCTGCGCTGGTCCAAGCCAGACCAGTGGCAACCCCGATCTCATGGTTCTCCTGCTCGGCTTCCGGCAAGAATTTGGGAGCTCCTAAGAAGGAATGAACATTTGCACGCGTGATTCGGGTCAATTCGGTTTTTCCTTCGGCCACTTTGCGCGCAACTTTACGGCAGATAGAAGCAATCTCTCTTTCGAGATTTCTCAGACCGGCTTCTTTGGTGTATTCGCCGATGATGCGCAACATGGCATCGTCAGAAATTTCGATCGTCTTCGCTGAAAGTCCATTATCTTCGAATTGTCTAGGAATCAGATATTTGCGTGCGATCTCGAGTTTTTCTTCGTTGGTGTAACCAGAGAGTTGGATCACTTCCATGCGATCGGCTAGGGCCGCCGGAACAGGATCCAGCAGATTGGCAGTGCAAATAAAAAGCGTATTTGAAAGATCGAACGGCAGATTCAAGTAATGATCACTGAAGGCGTGGTTCTGCTCGGGATCGAGTACCTCAAGTAGAGCGGCCGATGGATCGCCCCGGAAATCAGCGCCAACCTTATCGATTTCGTCCAACATAAAAACCGGATTGTTGGAGCCGGCCTGCTTGATGCCTTGGATCACGCGTCCGGGTAATGCGCCCACATAGGTACGTCGATGGCCACGGATCTCCGCCTCATCGCGTACGCCGCCCAAAGAAACCCGCACAAAATTACGGCCAAGAGCCCGCGCGATGGAACGGCCCAGAGACGTTTTTCCGACACCCGGGGGTCCGACAAAGCAGAGTATGGGGCCTTTTAATTTCTTGCGAAGTTTGTTGACGGCGAGGTACTCGAGGATGCGCTCCTTAATCTTTTCCAGATTATAGTGATCTTCATCGAGAACCTGCTTAGCTTTCTTAATGTTTAGATTGTCCTTAGTTTTTCTGCTCCACGGAAGATCAACCAGCCAATCCAAATAGGTTCGAACCAGAGAAGCCTCGGATGATTCCGGATGCATCTGCTCTAATCTTCGCAGTTGCTTATCGGCCTCCCTTTTTACTTCAGGCGGCATCTTAGCTTTGTCGATTTGCTTTCGAACCTCATTCATCTCCTCGGCGCGTTCGTCGCCTTCACCAAGCTCCTGTTGTATTTGTTTTAGTTGCTCGCGCAAAAAATAGTCGCGCTGAGTTTTGCTCATCTCTTCTTTGGCTTGGTTCTGAATGCGCGCCTGCATCGTCGATAACTCCAACTCGCGACCCAAAAGGTCATTTACTTTCTTAAGTCGTTCAATGGGATCGAAAATTTCGAGGATCGCTTGGCTCTCCTCAATCTTCAAACGAAGATTAGATGCGACCAGATCCGCCAATACGCCGGGATCACTGATGTTGTCGGTCACCATCACAATCTCGGGAGGAAGGTTCTTTAAATTGAGGATTTGCTCGATTTTCTCTTTGGCTGTGCGCATTAAGGCTTCAACTTCGATGGGAACTTCCTGCAGAGTAGGTTCGATGACTTTGCGAATTTTTACCTCAAAATACGGACGTTCCCGGGTGAAGATATCCACTTCTCCCTTCGACAAACCCTGAACCAAAATCTTGACTCGTCCATCGGCCAGCTTCAGCATTCGCATGATTGAGGCGATGGTGCCCACCTTGTGTATCTCCGATGGAGTTGGGCTTTCTTCGGAAGAATTCTTCTGTGCGACCAAAAAAATCAGTCGGTCGCGCGAAAGAGACTCTTCGACGGCACGAATCGATACGTCTCGACCGACGAAGAGCGGCAGCATCATGTAGGGATAGATGACGATATCGCGAATCGGTAGCAGCGGGAGAACTTCAGGTATCTCTACTTGTGATCCCTTGTTCTCCGAATCTTCAACTTTCCATTCAGCGTCACTCATCAAGTGTTTATTCCTTGCTCAACTTAGTCAGAGTGGGAACCGACGTCAACAACAATTTTACTTTCCCATGGACCAGCTGCAAGGGCAACTAAGAGATTTTGTCTGGAATCCGGCTAGTCGAACAACTGTTTCACTTTGTCGAAAAACCCTTTTGCTATAGGATTAACGTCTTCTCCACCTAAGGACGCAAATTCCTTAAGAAGGTCCTTTTGCCGCCCTGTCAGATGGGTTGGTGTCTCAACCAATACACGGACGTGTTGGTCGCCTTGCTGATAACCGTGCACGTCCTTTACTCCCTTGCCTTTGATCCGGAAGAGCTTGCCTGACTGCGTCCCCGATGGCACCTTCATTTTGACCTTGCCATCCAAAGTAGGGACATCAATCTCGGCGCCTAATGCTGCCTGCACAAAAGTTATCGGGACATCACAAAGTATATCAAGGTTCTCCCGCCTGAAGATCGGATGAGTTTCTACCTGAATTACAACGTACAGATCCCCCGGTACTCCGCCGCTGGAGGCGGTTTCGCCTTCGCCGCGAAGCTTGAGCCGCGAACCGTTGTCAACACCGGCAGGAATTTTCACACTGAGGGTATGCATTTTGCGCGTGCGCCCGACTCCACTGCAAGACGCGCATGGATCAGCGATGATAGTTCCTTGCCCGTGACATTGATTGCAGCTGCGTGAGACGCTGAAGAATCCTTGTTGAAAACTGACTTGTCCGCGACCATGACATGTCGGACAAGTCTGGGGTGACGTGCCAGGTTTGGCACCGGTACCGTGACAGCTTTCGCACGCTCCATGGCGTGGAATCTTAATCTTTTTTTCGACGCCGGCGACCGCTTCTTCAAAGCTTAAACTTAAATTATAACGCAGGTCTTCTCCGCGCGTCTGGCTGCGGCGGCGTCCGCCAGCACCGCCGAAAAACTCGCCAAAGATATCGCCAAAAATATCTTCAAATCCAGAATTGAAGTCGAATCCGCCAGAAAACGGACCATTATCGCCGAAAGCCGCATGACCGTACTGATCGTATTGTGCTCGTTTATGGGAGTCCGAAAGTACCTGATAGGCCTCGGAAATCAGCTTAAACGTTTCTTCCGCCTGTTTGTCTCCGGGGTTGCGATCGGGATGATACTTGAGCGCAAGTTTTCGGTAGGCTTTTTTAATCTCGTCCTCGCTGGCATTCCGGCCGATCCCCAGCAGCTCATAGTAATCTTTTTTGCCGTTCAAGCGACGCCTCGTTTTGCTAACATTTTGTACACGAAGGAAAGCCCCTCTCCGTCGCCAGTGATCGGAGCAGGGGCTTTTTCGACGATTTGTTGATAACCACTAGACCAGGTTGTAATTATTCTTTAACCTCGGTGAAGTCCGCGTCGACCACATCTTCTTTCTTTTTCTTACCGTCCTCGGTGCTTTGTCCTTCCGTTTCACCAGTGTCCTGAGTTTTTTGCTGCTGCGAAGCTTTGGCGTACATTGATTCCGCCAATTTGTGAGACGATTGGCTCAACTGATCGGCCGCAGTCCTCATTGCCTGGGCATCCTGACTTTCTAAGGCCGCCTTAGCTTGCGTTAGCGCGGACTCGATATTTTCCTTCACTCCTGGCTCGAGATCACCGCCGTGCTCTTTGAGCGACTTTTCAGTAGAGTAGATCAGCGTATCAAGTTGATTGCGCGCCTCGACAGTTTCTTTCCGCTTCTTATCCTCTGACGCGTGTGCTTCAGCGTCAGAAACCATGCGCTTGATTTCTTCTTCGTTGAGGCCGCTTGAAGCGGTGATCTTGATCGATTGTTCCTTTCCCGTTCCTAAATCTTTCGCTGCGACATGAACGATACCATTGGCGTCGATGTCAAAAGTTACTTCAACTTGAGGAACCCCGCGAGGCGCCATCGGAATGCCGACAAGATCGAACTGTCCCAGGAGCTTGTTGTCCGCGGCCATCTCACGCTCGCCTTGGAAAACTCTGATAGAGACCGCGGTCTGATTGTCCTGCGCAGTGGAAAATACCTGGCTCTTTTTAGTTGGGATGGTAGTGTTTCGCTCGATCAGTTTTGTGAAAACGCCGCCGAGTGTTTCGATTCCGAGCGAAAGGGGCGTAACATCTAGCAGCAAGACGTCCTTAACATCGCCGGTCAATACCGCCCCTTGAATAGCGGCACCGACTGCGACGACCTCATCCGGGTTAACGCCCTTACTCGGCTCTTTGCCGAAAATCTTTTTGACTCGCTCCTGCACTGCAGGCATTCGCGTCATTCCACCTACTAATACCACTTCATGGATATCGCTGGCGCTCAGACCGGCATCTTTCAGCGCCTGCCGACAGGGGGCTTCCAGCCGATCAAGCAGATCGCCGCAAAGTGCTTCGAGCTTGGACCGTGTCAGCTTCATATTGAGATGCTTCGGACCTTGCTGATCTGCTGTGATAAACGGCAGATTGATGTCGGTCTCCATTGATGAAGATAATTCGCATTTGGCCTTTTCACCTGCTTCTTTAAGGCGTTGCAGGGCCATCCGATCCTTCCTTAAATCGATTCCTTGATCCTTCTTAAACTCATCAGCTAAATAATCGATAATTCTTTGGTCGAAATCTTCGCCGCCCAGAAAGGTATCGCCGTTGGTAGCTTTAACTTCAAAAACCCCATCGCCTAGCTCCAAGACCGAAACATCGAAAGTCCCACCGCCAAGATCAAAGACGGCGATTTTCTCGTCTTTTTTCTTGTCAAGGCCATACGCAAGCGATGCTGCGGTCGGTTCATTTATGATGCGAAGAACGTTTAATCCGGCGATACGCCCGGCGTCTTTCGTTGCCTGTCTCTGGCTGTCATTGAAGTAGGCTGGAACCGTAATAACCGCTTCGGTGACCTTTTCCCCGAGGTAGTCTTCTGCAGTTTGCTTCATCTTTTGCAGAATGAAGGCGGAAATCTCAGCGGGGCTATATTGTTTGCCGCGAATCTCTACCCAGGCGTCTCCGTTGTCATTACGGACAACTTTATAAGGCAGAACTTTCGTTGCTCTTTGAACCATTGGATCATCGAAACGCCTGCCGATTAGTCGTTTGACGGCGAAAATCGTGTTTTCAGGGTTCGTGATAGCTTGTCTTCGCGCAATTTGTCCTGCGAGCCGCTCTCCATTATCGGTAAACGCGACGACCGATGGGGTAGTCCGGCTTCCCTCTGAATTTGCCAAGACGTTAGGATCTCCACCCTCCAAGATTGCGACGCAGGAGTTGGTTGTGCCTAAGTCAATTCCAATAACTTTTGCCATTTCAATTGCTCCTAAATGAAGTCTTATACATTAATGAAGGCTTAAAGAGTCGAACGAGCTTGATTTAATCATCGGCCGGACCCTTTTCAACCTCATTTTGACCATTTTTCCCGTCTTTAGCTCCAGGGGCTTTAGAAACCGTCACGAGTGCGGGACGTAGCAGTCGGTCGCGAAACAGATAACCTTTATGATGTTCATTTATAATGGTATTAGGCTGGTATTCACTGCTTTCAACATGCGCCATCGCTTCGTGTTTACCCGGATCGAACACAGCTCCTACCGCCGGGACCTGCACCACGCCGTGTTTGCTAAAGACATCGAGCAGTCCTCTTAAGACCATTTCAACGCCCTCAACCAACGGCTTACCATTGCCGCCACCCTGTGCATGGGCAATAGCTCTTTCGAGATTATCGATCACCGGAAGAATATCTTTGATCAGGTTCTCATTGGCATAGCGGATGGCATCCTCTTTTTCTCGGCTCACTCTCTTTTTAAAGTTGTCCACCTCGGCAACTTGTCTGAGATAGCGCGCGTAATTCTCCTCCGACTCCTTTTCCTTGGCTTGGAGTTTGTCGCGCGTCTCGGCTAATTCATCCTGACGTTCTGACGGGGAATCGCCAATCTCATCGGCGGAGTCACTCCTAAGGTCTGATTTTTTGCTTTCCTCGGCCATTCTAAGATCTCCCACAAAGTACTGCAGCGGAATCTAATCACGGGTTCCTACCTTGTCAAGCTAGTCAACGCAAAAAGCCTAAACTTATTGAATAGTTGTCGAAGGTCATAAACGATGTTAAGGTAGTTTCGACGCGTAGATCCATGCAAACCAGCCATGTTACCTCGGCCATCGTGTTACGGAGCTGGCCCTTCGGAGAATCTGACAAGATTGTCTCATTTTTAACCGAGGGCCACGGCAAACTCACCGGCATCGCGAAAGGAGCTAAGCGTTCGAAGAAGCGCTTCGTTAATTCCCTCGAACCATTCTCCTTCGTCAGTCTAAATTTCCAGGACCGATCTAAAACCAGTCTAGCATTTATTCTCAGCTGCGAATTGCAGAAAAGCTATAAAAATTTAATCGCTAGCCTAGAAAAAATTGCCTTTGCCTCTTATTACGTTGAGATTACTGAGGGACTCATCGGCGAGCGCGAAGAGAACAGGTCAGTTTTTGATCACTTGAAGAGAAGCCTTAACCGCCTGGAAAGTGAAGGAGCATCTATAACATTTCTTATTGACTTCGAATTGAAGCTTCTCAGTTTGACGGGCTATCAGCCATTTCTAGATAGTTGCCGCCGCTGTGGTATGCATCCATCACTCTCGTACGTGTCAGTACAGACACACTGGTATTTCAGTCTCCGAGATGGTGCGATACTTTGTGCAGGCTGTTCCAAGCTCAGAAAGGAACTCGTGCCTATATCGGCTGCAACTCTCGATCTGATGACAAATCTTCAGCAGAAACCAAATTCAACTTTTGAAGATCCGAAGCCCTCGCCAACAGTTTTAAAACAGATTCGGTCTGCTACTGTGCGATTTATACAATTTCAGCTTAATAGAGAAATCAAGTCGGCTTCCTTCCTCAATCAGTTTTGCTCCTGATGATCGCCCACTACTGAACGATTTTGATGCACAACGAGGTTATTGCTATGCCCAAAACAATTAAATTTGTTTACTTCTTCGGCGGCGGAAAGGCTGAAGGTAAAGCAGCGATGCGCGACTTGCTCGGTGGCAAAGGCGCTGGTTTACACGAGATGACGCGTATCGGAGTCCCGGTGCCCCCGGGATTCACGATTACCACTGACGTTTGTAGGTACTATTACGCGCGGGGCGGTTATCCTAAAAGCCTGGAAATCGATGTAAGCCTGGCGCTTAAGCGTGTAGAGAAACAACTTGGCAAGCGCTTTGGAGATGTTAATGACCCGTTGTTAGTCTCGGTTCGTTCTGGGGCAAGAGAGTCAATGCCGGGTATGATGGATACGGTGTTGAACTTGGGACTCAATGATCAAACACTGCAAGGCCTCATTCGTCAGACTCAAGATCCACGATTTGCCTATGATACCTATCGACGGTTCGTACAGATGTATTCGGACGTGGTACTTGGGGTGAAGCCCCGAGATAATGCGCAGGCAGATCCTTTCGAGCAAATTATCGAAGAAAAGAAACGCAGTCACGGCTTCCACTCTGACTCTGAATTGACCACCGATGATCTGAAGGAGATCGTCGACAGATACAAGGCAGCGGTCAAATCGAATACTGGGAAAGATTTTCCGGACGACCCTGTCGCGCAACTCTGGGGAGCCATAGGCGCGGTGTTCGGGTCCTGGAATAACGACCGAGCCGTTGCATACCGTGAACTTTATCGCATTCCGAGTGAGTGGGGCACCGCGGTGAATGTTCAGGCGATGGTTTTTGGCAATCTCGGAGAGGCTTGCGCCACCGGGGTTGCCTTCACGAGGAATCCTTCTACGGGAGAGAAAGAGTTTTATGGGGAATTCTTGGTTAACGCACAGGGTGAAGACGTTGTCGCCGGCATCCGAACGCCACGAACCATCGGCGAGCTAAAAAGTGCGATGCCCCGACCCTATGCGCAACTACAGAAAGTATGTAGAAGACTTGAGAAGCATTACCGTGACATGCAGGACATCGAATTTACCATTGAAGATAATACCTTGTGGATGCTTCAAACTCGATCCGCTAAACGCACGGGATTTGCTGCTCTCCGAGTTGCAGTTGATATGGTGAAAGAGAAGATCATTACCAAAAAGGACGCTTTGCTCAGAATTGAGGCCGATCATTTGAATCAGCTTCTTCGTCCAATCTTTGATAGCCAGGAGAAGCAGCGGGCGGCCGTAGAACATCGCATTCTCGTGAAGGGTTTACCTGCGGGACCAGGCGCCGCTAGCGGACGCATAGTCTTTCATGCGGAGGATGCCGTAGAGTGGAAAAAAAACGGCAAGCGCATCGTTCTCTGTCGGATCGAAACAAGCCCCGATGACATACGGGGCATGGAGGCGGCGGAGGGAATCCTGACCGCGCGAGGTGGTATGACATCGCACGCCGCTTTAGTGGCACGCCAGATGGGCAAAGTGTGCGTTGCCGGTTGCGAAGCTCTGCACATTGATTATGCGGCGCGAGTGATGCGAGTAAATGGAACAGTTCTAAAGGAAGGAGATTGGATTTCAGTTGATGGCAGCACTGGCGAAGTCATCAAAGGTGAGGTTCAAACTCGTCCGTCGGAAGTTCTTCAAGTGCTCTTGGAAAAGACGTTGTCTCCTAGCAAATCTTCCTTGTACCGCGAGTACGCAAAGCTTATGAAGTGGGCAGACGAAATTCGCAGGTTGGGCGTGCGAACTAATACCGACCAGCCGGATCAAGCCGAGGTTGCGCGGGCTTTCGGAGCTGAAGGAATCGGCTTGTGCCGAACCGAGCACATGTTTTTTCAGGGTGATCGGATTCAAGCCGTGCGCGAGATGATCCTGGCGGATGATGAAGCCGGACGCCGAAGGGCATTGGCTAAGCTTTTGCCGATGCAAAAGCAGGATTTTAAAGCAATCTTGGCAATCATGGGAGAGTTGCCTGTCGCTATTCGGACACTCGACCCGCCGCTCCATGAATTTCTGCCTAGCCGAGAGGAAGAAATTGCTGAGTTGGCGCAGGTTATGAGCGTGCCGCTGGAAGCTCTACGAGACAAGGTCAAAGTCCTTCAAGAGTTTAACCCCATGCTCGGGCATCGGGGCTGCCGATTGGGAATTTCATATCCTGAGATCACCGAAATGCAAGCCCGCGCGATATTCGAAGCGGCGTGCGAATTACGTCAAGAAGGAAAGAAACCTTTTCCTGAGGTAATGATCCCGCTTGTTGGGTCACGCGAAGAATTCGCGGCGCAAAAGAACATCGTTCAAAATGTCGCCGCGGAAACGATGAAGGTCTACGGCGTCAAAGTCCGCTTTCTGATCGGAACTATGATCGAGTTGCCGCGGGCATGCTTGGTGGCGGACGAGATCGCACAGGAAGCGGAATTTTTTTCTTTTGGCACCAATGATCTTACACAGACGTGCCTAGGCCTTTCCCGAGACGATGCCGGAAAATTCTTGCCCACCTATGTGCTTGATGGCCTTCTGCCGGAAGATCCCTTTGTCACCGTGGATCAGGAGGGTGTCGGGGCTTTGATGAAGATTGCCGTGGGCAAAGGGCGAAGAGCACGCAAAAACCTTGAAATAGGAATATGTGGGGAACATGGTGGTGATCCTAAGTCGATCCATTTTTGCCATCGAATCGGTTTGGACTATGTCAGCTGTTCGCCCTACCGTATTGCTGTCGCAAAACTAGCCGCTGCCCAAGCGTCCCTATTACAAAGTACGTAATTTCACACATTTAGCCGGTAATTTACTCCAGGTCCGGCCACTCTCCTCAGGAGAAGTTTTATTGACAGGTCTGTATTTATTCACCATAATTTCACGAGCCGAAATTCGTTTAAGTGATCTATGGAACCGAGGGTAGCAGAATTGTTGGTTAGAGGGGGGGTTGTTTCACGCGACCAACTGAACAAGGCCCAGCAAAAAGGACGTGACAGCGGTTCGTCCGTCATGAAAGAGCTTATTCAACTCGGATTTACGACAGAACAGACACTTACCGAATTCCTCGCCAAACAGTTTGGCATCGAAAAGATCGAGCTGACTCCGGAGGAGATTGAGGAGTCGGTTTTTAGTTTGGTACCGCCGCAGCTTACTCAGAAACACCAGCTAGTTCCAACCAAGCTCACCGGCTCAATTCTCACCGTTGCTATGGCAGACCCAACGGATTTGATAGCGATCAATGAGATCAAATTCATCACCGGCTACGGGGTGAGAGTCGTACTAGCATCGCCGTCCGCCATCAAGAAAACTTTAGACCACCGATTTGGCGGAATCAGTTACGACGACGTTCTAAAAAAATTCGGCGATAGTGACATGGAGCTCATCCTCGAGCAGGATGATGTCAACCTTCAAGAGCTTCAACAGGCTACGATGGAAGCACCAGTAGTTACTCTGGTCAACGCCATCTTAGCAGACGCGGCAAAACGCAGAGCGAGTGACATTCACATTGAGCCCTACGAAAAACTTTTCCGTGTGAGATTCCGTATCGATGGTGTGCTGCAAGAGATAATGAGTCCGCCGCTCCGGCTCAAAAATCCTCTAGTTTCTCGCCTGAAGGTGATGGCCGGGCTCGACATCGCCGAACGGCGACTTACGCAGGACGGCCGTATCAAGCTAAAAATGGGTATTGGCGGCGAGCTAGACATCCGTGTGTCGGTTTTGCCAACTCTCTTCGGCGAAAAAGTCGTGATGCGGTTGCTTGACAAATCCAATCTCCAGCTCGATATGGCGAAGCTTGGCTTCGATCCTCAGACACTGAAAGATTTTCAGGAAGCCATCCACAAACCATTCGGGATGATCCTTATAACGGGCCCGACAGGCAGCGGTAAGTCGACTACTCTCTATTCGGCACTTTCCGAATTGAACAAAGCCGATGTGAATATTTCAACTGCTGAGGATCCGGTTGAATATAACCTTGTAGGTATCAACCAAGTTCAGGTGAGAGAACAGATAGGACTGAACTTCGCTTCATGTCTTCGCTCTTTTCTACGGCAGGACCCGGATATTATCATGGTCGGTGAGATTCGTGATCTTGAGACTGCGCAGATTGCGGTTAAAGCGGCTCTGACAGGTCATCTTGTCCTGAGCACCTTGCATACTAACGATGCTCCATCGACAATTGATCGTCTTATCAATATGGGCGTGGAGCCGTTTCTACTGACTTCATCAATCAACTTAATTGCAGCGCAGCGCTTGGTGCGGCGTATCTGCGATAAGTGCAAAGAACCGATCGAGGTCGCGCCTGAGGCTTTGATTAATTTAGGTGTAGATGCGTCCGAGGCTGCTGGAGGGTTTCCAACTTTTCGCGGGCGAGGCTGTAATAACTGCAACGAGACCGGGTATAGAGGCCGACTCGCAATTTACGAAATCCTCGTCATGCATGAAGGTCTCAAAGAATTGATTCTGAAATCTGCTTCGGCTGCGGATCTAAAGAGAGAGGCCGTTAAGGTAGGTATGAGTACGCTTCGTATGAGCGCCCTGCAGAAGGTTCGGGACGGTTACACAACAATAGAGGAGACTATCCGGGTTACCGACACAGACAAGGGCTTCGGGTCAGTTTTTTCATTGGGATTCTAACAGCACGCTTCGTGTGTCCGTAGAATTCAGATGGGTTTGAAGCGCAACCAAAAGTAGCGAAGGATCAACAACCCATGCCGACATTTCTGTGGGAAGGAAAAACCGCTCAAGGAAGGCTCATGAAGGGGGATCTCGAAGCTCCCAACCTCGAGGCCGTACTTTCGGCTTTACGGGAACGGCGGATCCGGCCGATTCCGAACCGAATACGGCAAAAGGGGCAGGGTCTCGACAAAGAAATTAGCATCCCCGGCTTTGGTGAGAAAGTAAAACCTAAGGACGTGTCTTTATTCACCCGTCAATTTGCCACGATGATCGATGCGGGTTTGCCGATTGTGCAGTGCTTGGACATCCTTAGCGAGCAATCAGCTAGTAAATTGCTCCGCAATACCATTCGCGGAATTAGGCAGGATGTTGAGGGAGGTTTGACTTTGGCAGCTTCTCTTAAGAAGTATCCCAAAGTTTTTGACGACCTTTATGTCAATATGGTGGAAGCTGGCGAAGCCGGCGGTGTTCTAAACACCATCCTGAACCGAATCGCTCTGTTCATCGAAAAAGCCACCAAGCTGAAGAAGAAAGTTAAAGGCGCGATGATCTATCCATGTTCAATTCTGGCGGTGGCGATCATCGTAGTGGCGGTATTATTGATTTTCGTGATCCCGGTTTTTGCTGAACTGTTCACCAGTATGGGAAAGGCGCTGCCGGTCCCGACACAAATCGCCATCAATCTCAGTAATTGGTTCATTGCGTACTGGCTCTACATGATTTTCGGAACGGCGGCCGTCGTCGGCAGCCTGCGATTCTATTATCAGACACCGCACGGCAGAATGCACATTGACGGAATACTGCTCCGAATGCCGATTTTCGGCGATCTCTTGCGGAAAGTTGCCGTGGCGCGATTCTCGCAAAATATGTCTATTCTCCTAAGTTCCGGCGTGCCCATTCTCGATGGCTTAGCGATTACAGCTAGAACAGCCGGCAACAAAGTGGTTGAGAAGGCGATTATGGATAGCCGTCTAAGTATCAGTCAGGGTAAAACTGTCGCGGAACCGTTGCGAGATAGCAAAATTTTCCCCCCAATGGTTTGTCAGATGGTGGCTGTAGGCGAGAGCACCGGTGGCCTTGACGGCATGCTGAAAAAGGTCGGCGAACTGTATGAGGAAGAAGTTGATGACGCCGTCGCTAATTTGACCGCGCTCATGGAGCCATTGATCATGGTTGTACTGGGCGTGATTCTCGGCGCATTGGTCATTTCCATGTATCTACCTATCTTCCAGATGGGATCCTTGGTTTAGTCGTGGATCAGCCCGACTTTCAACAAGGTCAACCCACCTGAGATCCATCTGAACTTCTATTTGACTGGCGATAATAAAAGTTTGACTGAAAAGATAAGATGGCTGCTTATCCTTCGACTAGCCATCCTAACGTTCTTTTTAGCCGCGACAGCCCTGTTCAACTTCTTTCAAGCGGAAGGCAGCCCGCGGTTTTTCTTCATCATACTTACACCCCTTTTAGTTGCTTATGGAATCTCTATTGGCTCGTTTCTGCTCCTGCCACGAGTTCGTCATCTTCGATCGTTTGCTCATGCTCAGATTGGATTTGACGTAATTCTGATTACCGGCATCATCTGGATTACCGGTGATGCTGCCAGCCCGTTCTCCTTCCTCTATAACCTAGCGGTGATGAATGCAGCCATATTGCTATTTTACCGCGGCGCGTTTTTCACGGCGGGGTTTTCTAGTTTATGCTATGCAGCCCTTTTGATCTGGGTCAGTTACTTTAGCCAGAATAGCGGACTTCCTATGTCATCGGCTTCGTTAATACCTGTGATTCTGAATATCGGCAGTTTCTTTGTCATTGCTGCCTTGAGCGGTTTTTTAGCGAATAAGCTTGGTGAGACGGAAAAATTACTGGAAGAGAAAAAAAATGATTACCAGGAACTAGATGCGCTGAAGGAAGCGTTGATGCAAGGGATGGCTAGTGGCGTGGCAATCACCGACGGTAAAGGAAGAATCAACTACTTCAATCTCCAGGCGCAGAATCTTACCTCCTTGAGTGAACCGGCGGTGATCGGCAAGCGACTCGACGAAGTTTTTCCAAGCCTCCGGTGGAACTTCGACAAACCACAACCGAGCCCGCATATTGTTTTAGAAGAAATAGTTTTTGCTACTCCTGAAGAAGGCCAGAAAAATATCCGCCTCAGTTTAGCCTCGCTAATCAACTCTAACGAAGAGTGTATGGGATACGTTTCCATATTCGAAGACATCACGAGACAAAAACAATTCGAAGAGAAGGTCAGGGTTGAAGAGGAACTACGGCGAGCGCGTGAGTTCAATTTGCAGCAACTGCCGCTAGGGAGCTCGCAAGAGGAGTTTCAGTTCGATGGTGTCATCGGTAAAGGCGTAGGAATTGAAACTATTCACCAGCTGATCAGGAAAGTAGCTCTTACGCGAACTAATGTATTGATTACCGGCGAAAGCGGAACCGGCAAAGAATTAGTAGCGCGCGCGATTCACGTTAATGGACCCAGAAAAGCAAAACCGTTTATCGCAGTGAACTGCGGTGCGATACCCGAAGGTCTTATCGAAAGCGAACTCTTCGGGCACGTCCGAGGTGCGTTTACAGGGGCAATTGCCGACCATCCGGGGCTTTTCAAACAGGCAGATCAAGGGACCATTTTTCTTGATGAGGTAGCCGAGTTGCCGGTTCACTTGCAAGTCAAACTGCTAAGGGTATTGCAGGAGACGATCTTTACGCCTGTTGGCGGCAACAAACCGATTAAAGTCGATGTGCGTTTCATTGCCGCGACGAATCGCAATTTGAGGCGGGAAATGGAAGAAGGGCGTTTTCGTGAAGACCTTTATTATCGCCTGAATGTTGTGCAACTGGCTATACCCGCCCTGCGCGACCGAAGAGAAGATATTGCTTTGCTCGCCCATCATTTCATGCGCAAGTTTGCGTGCCTGCATGCCAAGAAGATTGAAGAAATTTCCAGTACCGCCCTGATGCACCTATTGACTCATCATTATCCCGGAAACGTTAGAGAGCTGGAGAATATTATCGAACATGCCGTAACTGTGACCAATAAAAATATTCTGACGGATGATGATTTACCGGCGTACATTAATGCGAATTCTCTTGCAGAAGAGCGCCCCGTCATCGAAACAAATGTATCTGACGAAGCCAAGGTGTTTTTCGAGAAGGGCTTGTCGTTAGACGCCGAATTGGAAACTCATGAGAGGTCCATTCTCCTTGGTGCGCTTAAAAGAGCCAATGGCGTTCAGAAGCGAGCGGCTGAAATTCTGGGCATCAACTACCGGTCACTCCGTCACAGACTCGAGAAGTACGGTATGTCAGGCAGCAAAGGAGATTCGCTACCGGTCGAGTTTACGGAACAGCAGTAACAATTTTTGTCACTCTGGCGCCCGGCAAACTTACATAATCCCGAAATCCGCCTGCTCCTAATTGCCTGCTCGCTCAACCCTTGATTCCGTTTTGGATGATTATCCGGAAATCTGTGCACTTCCGTGGTAGGCCTTGCCTAGGTCTCTGATGCAGTCCGGCCAGGCCTAGATGGCTCTGCTTTTGCTCATCGGCGAGTTCAACGTTCGAACGTCAAAACAGCACGAAGGAGGTATGCGAGCGAAAGCAGCGGTCAACTTGGTTACACTATTTCGAAGGAAGTTGTTGTAAGTAACATTTGAAGTACGAAAGGAACAAAACACTCAATGAAGCAGTTACGCTTGCAAAATGAATCTGGTTTTACACTGATCGAGCTTTTAGTCGTGGTAGCGATCATCGGTATATTGGCGGCCATAGCGATTCCACAGTTTTCGGCTTATCGAAAAAGAGGATATGAAGCGGCAGTGAAAGCCGACCTAAGAAATGCAGCGACGGCCAAGAGGCTTATTTCACGACAGCGTTCACCTATAAGGGCGGTGCTCTCGTTAGCGGCACGCTGACAGGCTTTAATAAGAGCAATGATACCGCATTGGGTGCACTCGTAGGTACCAACACGTTCTATATAACAGGTACACATGTATCCGGATGCGGAAACGATGATACGTGGACTTTTACCAGCACGGACGGACAAATCACCCAGACGGCCGGTGGCTGTGATTAGTATCTAATTCTCACCTTGGGTCACAGATTTGAGGGGGAGGGGAGCTACGAGCCCTTCCCCTTTTTTATTCGTGCTACTAGCACTTAACCGCTCAAAAATGCTCCCAAACAGATATAGTTCGATCCGTGAACTGTTGCCCTTGCTTGTTTTGATGGGTTTGGTGGTGTGGTTTGGCGGCGAGATGATATGGGACGGCAAAGTTCCTTTCTTCCGTGATCTTGGTCCTTACTTTTATCCAATGCGGTTCTCTTTATCGGAAAGTCTTAGAGTCGGAGACCTGCCTTTGTGGGATCGCCGAGTGGCGGCCGGCTTCCCGCTCCTGGCCGATTTTCAGTCGGGTGCATTCTATCCACCACATCTCGCCTTTCTCGTCGTCCCCTTTTTTTCCGCCGTTTCGAGCATCTTTCTGTTCCATTATCTTGTAGCGGCAACCGGAAGTTACCTTCTGTGTCGGCATTGGGACTACCCGACTTATCTCTCCATGCTTGGGGCAATTCTTTTTACGTTCGGCGGCGTGATAGTTTCTCTTACGAATCTCCTGAATCATTTTCAAGCGGCGGTTTGGCTTCCATCGGTAGTGCTCCTGGCGGAAAGGTGCTTTCGCTCATGCTCTTGGCGGAATTTCCTTGGTTTCGTTGCGGTGTCGCTACTGCTGTTTCTCGCTGGCTCTCCTGAGTTTTACGCCATGAACATGATCTTTGTGATTTTAGCGCTTATGAGGCTAAAAGCGACCAGCCCCGAAAGCAGGCCATACAGAAGAATAGCGCTGGTAATACTTGGGGGGAACGCATTGGTTTTCGCTATAGCGATGATTCAGCTCGCGCCAACAATCGAATTGTTTTTACACTCCAGAAGATCGCAACCCATCCCATTCTCCGAGGCCATCGATTGGTCGCTGAATCCCTACGATCTTTTCAACCTCTTCTTTTTGGATAAGGAAGTTGACACCACCATCCTTCCCGGGATGCGCCTTTTCTTCTTGAGCCGCGCTTCATTGTTTGTGAGCCATTACTTGGGAGCAGTTACGCTATTTGGCGGGTGGTTCTGGCTGGTCTACAGCTCCACTAGGGAGAGAGCCGTCACATTAGTGCTGATCGCATTGACCCTTGTCTTTGCCTTTGGCGGGTACACCCCTGTCTATCCGTTCCTCCTTCACTCCTTTCCGGTTCTCGGTCTCATCCGATTTCCCGAGAAATTTTTCTTTCTGACTTATGGCTTTCTTTGGTTCGTTACCTTGAGAGGCTTCTTTGTCTTCTTTCAAACCGAAGTTTCTCGGCGAAAAAGTGTTTTCGCGGTCTTGTTCTCAATCCTCTTTACTCTGCTGGTCTTTAATTTTTTTCTAAGGTTCAATACGGAATTCGTGTCGCAATTCGTAGCCTTCAGAACCAATTCACAGATCCTGTCTTCGCCCACAGTCAAAGTAGCTGCTGCCGTGCTCGTATCTATAGAAAGACAGCTTTTTTTGAGCTTCGGGCTTCTCACCTTGTTTTTTGCTGCGAAGAAAGGACTTGTGCGGATCTCATTGTCTCAAGTGCTTCTCGTTACCGTGGCTTTCATTGATCTTGAGAGAGCTCACCGCGACTACCAGTTTCTTCTGGATCCAAGCTTTGTTTATGATCGTCCAAAAATTATTTCCGAGCTAAAGCCTGAGATTGGCCGAGTTTTCTATTATCCGGCAGGGAAAACTTTACATCCTGCTCAATACTCGGTGCTGGCACGGCCCTCCTTCGGAGAAGCGATTTCCTTGGTGTTCGGTAATCTTTTGCCAAACACCGGAGTATTTCAGGGGGTCGAATATTTTCAGGAAATCGATGCATTTTCTAGGCGACCTTATCTCTCATTCCTCAGCTTTGCAGACCGGCTCGACTCAGAGCAAAGATTTCGCCTCCTCGGAGCTTTGAATATCAAATACCTCGTCAGTTTCCGAGAGCTACGGAAGGATGGCATCACCTTGGTTCGGTACTTCCCTGAATATCCTTCTTGGCTTTACGAAATTGACAGAACTGTTCCGCGTGTCTATGTTGTCAACAAAAGCGTAGTCGAAACCAATTCAACGCAGATTTTGCGGCGCCTTGCGTCTCTGGAGTTCGATCCGAATCAGGAGGTGATCCTCGACAAGGACTTGGCAAACAGACCTGGGCATCCTCTCCTGGCTACAGCAAGGATCGATCGTTATGAGAACCAAGCGGTAACCGTTCAGGTGTCTCTGAATGATTCGGGGATCTTGGTCCTCGCTGACTCGTATTATCCGGGGTGGAATGCTTATGTGAATGGGCCCGAGCAAAAGATTTATCGGGCAAATCTTTTCTTCCGCGGAGTGCAACTGACCGCCGGCACGCACACCGTACAATTCCGTTATGAGCCTCGTTCGTTCGCGATAGGTCGTGCCGTCTCCATCATTACGCTTTTGTTTATTGTCGCAATTTCTATCCTTCTTTATTTGCGAAAGCACCGGCAAAACCTTACTGCCGCGGCGTGTTAAGCTCGAATACTGCCACCAACGGAACACCGGCAAGCTGTTCAGCCAAATAACTAGGTGTGCTGCCGTTCATTAGCAGACGCTCACGGGACCCCAGAGCGCTCCGCCTATTGAGAATAATATAATAATCGGATGCTTCAGCATCAGAAATCGTGATATCCGCGCGCAGGCGTCCTTCCTTCTGATAATACTTGAACATGAAGTTGGCAAAGGAAGCGTTAATGACAGAATTGTGAGGCAGCTTAGTATTGATCGCGTCAACAAATTTCGGAGTAAACGCTTCCATGGAATATGTGAGCTCCAAACCGCGTTGATAGGCACCGCGGATGCCGCCGACAAAACGATTGTAGAAGCTTAATTGGAAAGGATGACATAGGTAAAGGTCGAGCACGGGTGAGAACAGGATGAGAAAGCCGAGAACTCCGACAAGCTTCCCACGCAGATGTGCAACAGCTTGCAGTTGGGTCGATCTATGCGCCAGCGAGAATAGCCATTCTCCAAGGATATAAAATCCGGCTCCAGCAGTTGCGGCCAGGAACGGGAGAGCCGGAAGCATTTGGCGTACGCCATCGTGAAGTACCGCGCCCGGTAAGAGACCGAGCGTTAGAATAAAGAACGCATTCAAGGCAAAGAGCGCCACGGTTGACGTCCCTTTTCGAATCCAGATCATCGAAACGAGACTGAGTGCGGCTAGAAACACAAGAGGTTCCGGTGTCGTTATGCCTACCAAAAAAAAAGGATAGTACCACGGAAGTTGATGCGTGAAGTACAATTGATCAAAGAAGTAGACCGGGAAGTTTGCATCGGCTCGATACCCGCGGCTCAATCCTTCGTACAGAAACTCCAATACCCGAAGACCGGTTTGATGCCATAAATATGGTTGAGTAGCTACCATAATCATCGGTCCGAGAAAGAGCATTGCAAGAACATTATTGGCGTACTTATTCCTGTGAAACACATGAGCCCACAAAAATAAAGGTATAGGAATTAGCACGGCCGGAAATTTCGTCGCAAGCGACAGGCCCCATGCCAGGCCGCAAGCCACGCTCCACTTCCAATCTTGAAGCCCTTTCCAAAAACAGAACGCAGTTAAAAACCACATGGATGCGAGTGGCAAGTCGGTAACGGCAATGTGTGCAAAACCGAAGATATTGGGTATCAAGACTAAGGCAAATGCAGAAAATAGACCTGTTGCAACGGCAAACACTGCTCTCATCCACAGAAACATCACGGTAACCAAAGCCCCGAAGAATAGCGCCGGAGCGATACGGTAACCCGAAAGTTTATCAAGCCATCCGGAAGATACGTATTTTGTGAAACCGGAAACTATGCGTGAAAAGGGCGGGTGGGGCA
This sequence comes from uncultured delta proteobacterium, assembly GCA_963745835.1. Classification (GTDB taxonomy): domain Bacteria; phylum Desulfobacterota; class Binatia; order UBA9968; family UBA9968; genus WHTF01. Next base: position 15,565 of record CAVUZH010000018.1, on the reverse strand, counting down.
CATGGTATGGATTCCAGCGCCAAGCAGCTTTGATGTTTTCATCGCTGAGGCTTTGATTAAAATTCCGTTGTTCGATGTTCGTTCGCCAACCAAGAATCCACGCGATGTGTAGATCGGCGGCATGAAAATAGGGCGGTTCGTCCCAAGCTATTCCGTAATCCCTTAGGGTTGCGCCAGTTAAAAGCACAACCCCCAGAAAAAGACCGGTGGGAATTATCCAGCGCACTAACGGTCTCCTTGCCGCTCAACCAGTTGGCTGCATGTCTGAGATTATTATCGTAGAAGGTCTAAGTTATACAGTATCCGGTTTACGCCATACCGCCAGTACGGATCTGCCGCATTTCTCTCTCAAGACGGAATCCATGATTCGGGATATCGGTATGCAGAAGCGATCCCAGATCGCAATCTGCCAAGGCGACGGCATGGCTTGCTGAAGCCCTACCGCGTTTCCCAACGAGAGTAGAGCTCCAACAGAATCAAAATATGCCATTTTGACCTGTATCCATCCTGAAGGCATGAGCGAGCGGAGAAGTTTTTTGTTATAACGGCGCAAATGCCCAATGCTCTTGTCAAACTCGCTGAACAGCCACTGATGAGCGGGAGAAAGAACTACAATGTGGCCACCCCGCCGAACGAGTTGCGCGGCGGCGAGGATCTGATCACGATCGTGATGAATGTGTTCCAGGACATCCATATACAAGATGCAGTCAAAAATTGGACGCTTAGCAAGCGCATCCAATGACCCCGCGATAACATGAGTCTTTTTGAATCCCAATTGTTCAATGGTGTTTTTTTTAAGCCGTTTAGCATTGCATAAGTCCGGTTCAAGGCAAATCCACCGATGTGCGGTGCTGTCGTGCATAGCCGCCGTAGTGCTGCCGATCCCCGCGCCGACCTCAAGTACGTCTCCGATTAAGTACTTTCTGATCGCAGCGTTTACATAGCGTTTCCAGTTTGTGGCCAGAGAAAAAAGATCGAGCTCGCCGCCGATGTAAGCGCTTTTACTGGCCGGAACCATATACCCGCCGTACTCCGTCCGCCATATGAATATAATCGCGACTGGGTATGAAGCTAACGGTGTCACGCCCTGCGAGAATGACAAACGCAAAGACAAGCACAATTATGAGCATCTGAATCAGGATCACCAGCAAGATTCCAGTGACGTAGGTGGCCCACCCGGGTATGGCGAGTGGCGTTAAAAACCGGATGCCGATAACGCCGACTAATGCTAGGCCGACTAAGCTCATTCCCAAAGATACAAGCATCAAGAGCCTTACTCCAATGCGGTCGCCAAAAACTGCCATTGCGCTCAATCCGTGGACCACGAGCGCAACTAAGTTCATGCGCGACGAACCCTCGAGCCGGCAATTACGTTGGACCGGAATCAGAGCTATCGGTAGCTTCGCCTTATAGACCGCTGCGGCGTAGTGGTTCCACAACTCGGAAACAACCACTACTCGTCTGAGGACGACCGCGGGTATTACACTGAAGTTTCCAACCTGGACACGAACGCCAGTCAATAGAAAATGAATCAAACGATAGATGTGATAGAAGGCTTTGAAAGATAAACTTTCCGAACGACGTGTTCGTGCCGCGAAGATTATCTTTTGATCTTGATGAGCACTACATTCTCTGATGAGACGGGGTACGTCGCCTGGATTATCCTCGCCGTCGCAATCCATGACTACCACCCGATAACAGGCTTGGTTCGCCTCCAGGTATGACAAACCAACTGCAATGGCCCTCTGATGACCGACGTTGCGTCGCAACGAAAGAATATCGATTGCTTCGATAGAACGAAAACATTTTGCCTTTTCAGGCAGAAAGCTTACTTCTGATGAGCCGTCGTCAACTACCAAAATATCTGCTCGGAGTCTGTTGGTACTCAGCTCCTGATCTAAGAGTGGCAAGAGACGGTGAAGCGCCTTCCAATCTTCATAAACTGGTATCAAAATCAGAGACTTCTCGTGACAACTGGAATTATCTGCCATTAAAAGCATTTTTAGCAGGATAAAGTTTGTACAAAACTTGTGCTGTTGTCCGCCGATGCGCACAACCGCGAATGCTCATGCAGATTACCATAAAAACTTACTTATTTGTTTTTGATGTTGTTATTCCATTTGGCTCAGGCTGCATTGGCCGGTGGGGTACTATGGTTTCACAAGAGGATGGCGTCTCAAACCGACGGATATTGACGCCGCATTTGAGTGTAGTATCGGACTTTAAAGAAATTGCGGGAGTCGCACCTGACTTTATTTTAGTAAAAAAGATACTTCCAAAAAATGATTGTGCTAACATGGCTCGTCAAAGTTTCGACACAAAAATGAGGTCATCGGAATGAAACATACACTTTCGGCAATCGGTTTTCTTGTGCTCTATTTTCAAGCTTCCCTACCTTCTGCATCTGCGCAGGCCTTTGGCGAATACGGCAGGACCCTTGAGGGAGCTACGCAGCGGCACGGCAGCTCGGTTTCAAGAACGCCTCGGGTGAGCAATCCGAACGGAAAGGGCAAAGGGGGAGTCCAGGGTGTCGGCGACCTGGGTGTGCAACCACTTCAAAACCGACTGATGGTCGCAGTAAACAGCGCGCCACTATATCCCATCCAAGATGAGGAGAGTCAGAGGATTGAGGAACTTTCACAAGGCGCGATTCTGGTTCCAATAATTCAAGCCACCAGTGGTGCTAACGGTTGGTATATGGTGAAGACCCCAAAAGGGAGTATCGGATGGGTGAAATCATCGGATGTTCTAGAAAAATCGGCAAAAAAATGATGGGTGTAAATTAAACCCTCGTCCCTTGGCGATTCTCCAGCAATCGCGGACTATCTAGCTTCGGATGACAGCCACGCACAAATGACCGCTATCGATGTAACAGAAATTTTATTCTGGAAAACCTAAGAAGTGACCGTTTTCTGCGTGTCGCTAATAATGATTAAATTATGTGCCGGCGGGAAAGTCCGTTATTCCTCCTTTCGAATACTACCAGTTTCCGCCAGGCGCTGTAGGCAGTGCTAAAATTCACCGGAAGTCTTGCCGACCTTATTTCGTTCCGGCTACTAACCGTCTTGATTATACACACAGCCTCAAGCGCTAATCAGCAATCGTCAATAATAAAAAACTGATTTTTTCAGCGACGCAGAATAGGCGTCTAAATAGATTAAATTTGATGACTGACTGGTTGCTAAGCCACTCTTAGACGCCGAAGCACAGAGTCGTTACCGATTACGTGATATTCCATATAGTCAATTAGTCGGCGCGTCACGGCGAAATATTTCTTGAACTCCTCACGTTTCGAAGCAGCGTCAGCTGAATTTTGTGTATTCTTCAATGCCGCTGCCCGATAAATTTCGACTTCCTGTACCAGTGTTTGCAGCGCGGGCGGGAGGATATCCCAGACGCCTGTACTCTGACAAATAGCGACCAACTTTTGATGATCATGTTTTGCCGGCAAGCTACCATGATTCTCGATCAAAGCAGCCTTAATTGCCTTTTCTACGGCGTCCGCGAGCTGATTAAAATTGGTTGGAGTGGCATCGTCAGACTCAGCGGCCTGCTGGGGAAGTGGTTTTACTGTATCACGAGCTTCACGTAACAATGCGTCTCCATGTAATCCCATTGTGCCTCCTAACGGTCCGTAAAGAGCCTATGATAAAGGCGTCTCAACGCTTTGGCAACAATAAGTACAGCTAGAGCGTCATGCCGCTTTTCGTGTCCCTACTTATTGAGAGCACAGATAACGGCTGCATCTGGCTTCAGGCAAGATAGTTTTCGGTCAGTGGTAGGAACGAAGAGAACTATGCTGCCGATCGATTCTTTGCGGCTTCGGCCAGTGGACGATATTTAGCATTGAGCTTCATCCAATGTTCGGCCCGTCTCTTAGCCTTAGCGAGTTCGCTTTCAGGAAACGTAACAAACGGTACGCGTGTGGGACCGACCTTACAGTAGTCGGCGTACTCGGCGGGCCTTTTGTTGCCCGCCCCAGGCACAGGCTTGCTCCCGCTGCCGTCGCCAATCAGGTCATCAATGATGTCAATTGCTTTTTGCTCTTCGCCTCTCTTTAGCATCTCCATCAAATAAAGTACTGGCCACGGTCCCATCCAAACTTCAGTTGACCAACAGCCGGCAGCGCCCATCTCGAAGTAAGGGTACAGCTGCGTCTGATTTACGAAGACACTGATCTTGCCTTTGACGATTTTTTGCAGATTCAGGAAGGCTTGAGTGGTTCTATGGCTGTCCTTCATGCCGACGATGTTCGGTTTCTTGATCAGTTCTTTGAATGCCGAAACAGGAATTGTGAACTTGTGATTTTCGGGATTGTGATAAATAAGGATGCTCAGCCGCGGAAACATATCCGCGATTTCATGGTAGAACTTGACTGCGTCTTGCACATGCAGTGTTTCATAGTAAGGAACTCCAAGCAGAACACCGTCTGCTGCAAGATCCTTTACAAAATTCATCTTCTGCACGACTTCCCTGGGGTTAGGGCTAGTACAGCCGATGAAGACTGGGACTCTTTTGCTCACCGCATCGACTGTTGCTGCGGCCAGGGTTCTAAATTCCTCCCACAGTAGATTGTAGCATTCCCCGTATGTGCCGGTGGTTGCAATGTTGTTGATTCCATCTCGAACTATTCTGTCCACGCCTTCCTTTAAATTGTCCACTGCGATTGTTTCGGTCGCGCTGATTTCAATCGCGTTAGGAGTTGCGAAAGCAGGCATCATGGCAAGAACTCCATTGAGTTCATTTGCGGTTATCATCGAAAACCTCCCTTAGTTTGCAGCTGGATAATTCTTTTAGCAGCCAAGATCACTACCGTGCAAGGTCGTTGTCAGCAATTTAGTGTCGGGCGCCAACATAGTTGAATCAATCGAATCTGCACCTGCCGTTTCATATTTCGCCGGCTTCCGAGTTTAGTCGGCGAGTTCCCTTCTAGATCCAAAGAGTAGCAAACCACAACGTTATCAACGAGGACATCAAACAATTTGATCGGAAATCAGACGTTCCCAAAACCGCTCATTCACCAGTACCTTGGAGATAAACGCCTCTTCCTCTTGCGCGGGTGAAAGGTTTTTAGGTTGTACAGGGAAGGTCAGCGTGAACCTGACACCCTGACCTTGTTGGTTCTGGACCGCAATCTTTCCGCCGTGATGATAGACGATGAAATAGCAAGCCATCAAGTTGATGCCGAATTCTTGGGAATTGTTGTTGCGAAAGAAAAAAGGATCAAAGACAGAAAGAAAGGCTTCGTCCGGTAGGCCAGGACCATCATCTCTAATCTCGATATCTATCTCTTGAGTTTCTCGACGAGAAGTCGCGCTAAGAAAAACATGGCTGCCCGCGGGTAAACTCATGATCTCGTCCTTTATCAATAGTTCGAAGAGACGCTCGAGCTGTCCTCGTTCCACGGACAACAGCGGAAGCCCTTCCGGAATTTGATTCACAAAAGTGATGCCATGTTGCAGCGGGCTGCCATTAAATCGTTGCAAACTTCGTAGCACGGTTTGTTTCAGGTCCACTTGTTCAAGAGGTGGTGAGCCGCTGCTTTGGCTTGCACTTATCAGATCGGTCAGTAGCTCTGTTATGCGCCGCATCTGGTTCTGAGCTTGCTCATAGAATTCTTTCCAGAAACTCGGATTTCGAATCTGTTCCGCACTAATCTTTTCCTCTAGGAGTTTTTCCGGCGCGAGATCAATAAAGGTCTGGACCGCTACCAAAGAGTTCCGCAAATAGTGTCCCAAGCGACCAGCCAAAATTCCCAGAGTGAGCACCCGATCGGTAATCATCATTCGCTGCAGCACGGAGAGTTTCTCTTTGAGAAGAAGATCACGTTCCCGCTGGACTAAAAAAAACTCTACGGCGCGTTGGAGGGTCACCTCAAATTGAGGTATGTCCCAGGGTTTGGTGACATATTTATAAATAGCACCTGAGTTGACCGCTTCGATAGCTACATTCAGATCGGAGTAAGCGGTTGTCAAGATACGGATCGCCCTTGGATGAAGCTGTCGGGCGCGTTCTAAGAACTGAACGCCTTTTTCCCCAGGCATTCGTTGATCAGTGATCACAAGGCCAATTCGCTCGCGATTTTCTTCCAGAAGCCTATACCCATCCGCGGCATTAAGCGCGGTTAGGATTGGAAACCTGTTCTCGAAGGCGCGGGTAAAGTATTTTAACGCCATCTCCTCATCATCGACATAAAGCAGCGTACACTTGCGATAATCGTAGGCAGATTCCATAAACTCTCCCTAAGCAGCCGCCATGCCGTCTGCCGCACGTGGAAAACGTAAGGTAAACTCCGAGTAAACACCCCGCTCGCTCCGGACTTCGATGGATCCTCCGTGCTGCTGCATGATACGATAGCAGATGCTCAGCCCAAGTCCCATACCTTCTCCGACATCCTTACTGGTGAAAAATGGATCGAAAATCTTTGGAAGGTTCTCCGGTGGAATTCCCTCGCCGTTGTCACGGATAACAACCAAACTATGCTCATAGTCTTCGAGGGCCCTCAGCCAAATTGTTGGCGGATTTTCCGCGCTCGCCTTTTTTTCCACGGCATATACAGCGTTTTGCAGCAGGTTTACCAGCAGTTGTGTAACCTGGTTGCGATTGGCCCAAATTGTCTGGTCACTAGAAATCTCGTTTTCAATTCTAATCTTGTTCTGTAGCTCATGACTTAATAAACGTAATGCAGATGTCGCCAGCTCCGCGATTTGAATCCTTTCGATTTGCGTCACGTTGGGGTGAGTAAAAATGCGTAAATCTGATACGATCCTATCGATTCGATCGATCCCTTCTTGAATATCCTGCAGCACTTCTAACGAAGCTTCCTTTTCATCAGTGCTTGGCGATTCGATGGTGTTGCGAAGTACATAGAGGCCGGTTTTTGCGTAATTGAGCGGATTGTTAATCTCATGGATGATACCGGCGCTCATTCGACCAAGCGAAGCTAGCTTCTCTGAATGAACCAGTTGCACCTCCGTCTCTTTTAACTGCTCAATCGTCGCTTCGAGAATTTGATTTTGCCGCACCAATTTTTGGTGTAAATGAAATGTGTCCACCAGGTTCTTTAATCGAACCCGTAGCTCGGTCGTGGAGAACGGTTTAGTGATGAAATCGTTTGCTCCCGCGGCTAATGCCGTAAGCTTAGTTTCCTCGTCGGCCCTGGCGGTAAGCATCAGAATGGGAGTCGACTTCGTATGAGTGCGCTCCCTAAGCTCGCGGCAAACCTCGAGGCCGCTCTTTTCCGGCATCATCATGTCGCAGACGATCACATCTGGTAAAAATTGGCTCGCTTTCTCAATCGCCTGGCGGCCGTCGACCGCCTCGATCACTTGGAAGTTTAGGCTTAACTGTGATTGCAAATACAGCAGCATGTCCGGTTCATCATCAGCAATCAGAACCCGCGGTTTTTTGCTGTCCGTGTCGTTCCCCACGGGCCGAAGACTTGCTCTGAGAAGTGCCATCGATGGGTAAAGCTCGGCCTGTCGATCGATCTCGCCCAGCTTGTTGTCACTGCTATCCGAGCGTGATGAAACTCGGGGCGATGCGTGGCTGTCGGATGGTTCAGTTTGCTTTGCGCCATCGGTGGATCTGTGATCTATCTCGTTATACGGCAACCGGATGGTAAATCGGGTTCCTTTGCCAAGCTCGCTGTCGACACTCACGTGACCGTCCTGAATTTCAACCAGCTCTCGCACCAGTGCGAGCCCTATACCTAATCCTTGGTTCTTTCGTTCCGCCGAGGTATCCGCTTGCCAGAAGCGGTCGAAAATAAACGGCAGCTGTTCCTGGCTGATTCCTGCACCAGTGTCGGAAATCACCAGGAGCAATTCGCGTTCGGCGCGCGTCACCCCGATTTCAACGCTCCCGCCCGCAGGCGTAAACTTGATCGCATTAAACAGCAGATTCAGCAAAATCCTTTCGAGTTTATCGCTATCGGCGACCACTGTGCCAACATTGTGGTCGATCATTACCTCAACGTCGATGGCGCGATCTTGAGCGGTGTTTTTTACTGCGTTGGCAACTCCGTGAACGAGGCGTTCGATGTCCACCGGCTCTGAATTAACCTCCATTTTGCCGGATTCTAGCCGTACGAGGTCCAACAAATCGTTGATTAGCTTCAAAAGTCGCATGCCGTTGCTCTGCATGATCAGCAGCAAGTCCCGGGTGGGCGACGCTAGCTCCGATTTATGCTCCTGGATTAGGCTTTGCAGCGGGGTCAACAACAAAGTCAGCGGCGTTCGCAGCTCATGGCTCACATTGGCGAAGAATTGGCTCTTGACGCGGTCCAATTCAATTAGCTTCTGATTGGCTTCTTCAAGTGTTCGTCGGTTTTGGCTCAACTCGAAGCGCAACACGAACTCGCGGAGCTGGAGCTGATTGTAGAGATAATTGCCGATCACCACGATAATTCCTGTAAGCACCAAGAAATAGATATTGTTAAAAAATATTCCCTGCTCTTCCGCGATGGGCCAGCGGGCGCAAGCCACCAGGTAAAAAAGATAAAGAGCCGCCAGAGCCAACAAAGACTCGACCGTACTCCAGTGCACGATCGCATTGACCGCAAGAAGCACGAGAATCAGTCCGGCGTAATAAGGTGAGGCTGGACCTTCGGTGACTGAGATCATCCAAGCGATAAAGAATCCCGGAAGAATAGCTATCGGAACACCGAGCAAGCGGTAATGCCGCAGGCCAAAAGACGTTTGGTGAAGAGTCCACCAGCTCGCTGCCACTACCGAGCAGATTAAGCGCAGCTGAAAAAATTCGCGGACTCGTTCCGGATAAACCCAGAGGTCCAGGATGACTCCCGCGGGCATAAGGAACATCACCAAAGCGCAAGCGACTTTTCCGCTGCGAATGCGATCTTGACGTTCGCGCGAGATAAACGCTTGCTCAAATTCCTCTTCGTGCTGGCTCGGAACGTCAGGCGTCATCGGGCTTTCTTACCTCGAGGAATACATTGATACCAGTGTCATCGGTTTTAAGAGTGAAACTTCGGGGAGGAGCCCGATCCGGGATTAAGCCTTGGAGTTGAAGCGGAGTGCGATAGATCAGATGCCATTCCAGTAAATACTCCATGCCGTTTCGTGACGGATTAGAAGATTCCACATTGGTGGCAACGAGCAGTCCTCCAGGTTCAAGCAGCTCGTAAAAAATGTTCATTAGCTGCTTGCATATCCGATCCGAGAGATAGTCAAAGATTCCAGCGCAATACACCATGTCATAGCCCGGCGTCGGACGATGCACTTGCTTGAGAACGTGGTGAACGGATTTTTTTATAACCTCAATGCTGGTTTTACGGTTGTATTTAGTCTTAAGATTTTCAAGAACCCTGCCCGTGTGTTGAACGGTTTCTTCATTAAAATCCAGTAAGACGAACGCGGCGTCATTGCATACTTCATCCTGAATGAGGAAATTCTGGATCTCGCTAGCTGGCCCACATCCAAGGTTGAAGATTTTCGCCACCTTATTGTTACGTCGCACACGCGAAGTTTCACCTACCAAAAGCCGCGTTAGATAACTGATGCGATTCCGGTGTGCTCCCGCCGGACTTTGGCTCAGGAACCAGGCGTTTATGATCTTGGAAAACAGAGTGCTTCCCTCATTCGGATCTCTCAGGATCATGTTCACCATCTCATAATCACCCGCATAGCCTAACGGCTTGTGGTAGGTTCGGTAGGCGAAGGGGGAGCATAGTAGATGGGGGTGAAGCTGCCGCTTAGCATAGTTTCTATGGCTTGGTAGAAGTTGTACCGGCACGTCGGCGGCTGTTTCTTCAAAACGCCCGAATAGTGAGTCGATGGATGGCAAAAGGTTAGGAGCTAATTCATCAATCACCGAAGATTCCGTTTTCGAACGGTCGCCGGACGGCAAGGAGCGGATACCTAATTCAACGTGCTCGAGCCAACGCTTGAGCTCTGTGAAATAGTTCTGCATATCTGCGACAACCACTTTGTACTGGGGTTGAATGCTATGAATCCTCTCGCATTGTCGGAGAAAGCTTCTGAAATCCGCGCGCAATTTGGTTGGCTGAGATACCAGGCTGAGAAGATCGATGTCCGACCAGCCATCTTCGAGGCTGGCTTCACAGACGAGCATAATCCCTGTGTTAACCAGATTACTCACCGTTGCACGACCGGAATAAATCGACTGATCGTTAACGATTATTTTAAACGCTGTTAAAACCTCGGAGAGCTGAAGAATGCTGTAGGGATTGTACACTTCGAAAACCACCACATCGCGTGTTATTCGAAGCGGGGTGGCTCTGACGTTGTAACCTTGGCTGGTGGAGCAGAGGATGATGCTGTCACTCTCGGCTGCAGGAGACCCGAGCAGGTTGTCGTGACTCTTCATAGACAGAGCAGTACTCCATCAAGGTCGATTTGTTTTATTGCTCCACCGACTTTTCGTCAATAGCGGCCGAAATCCGCGGCCGCCCACACGTGCATCATAGAAGGTGAGAAAAGCCGCGGAAAGCTCCATTGCTAATCAAGGCGCCGGGATTTCCGCGGCCGACTCGGGTATTGGAGCCACCCGCCGGAGTCGAACCGGCGACCTACTGATTACGAATCAAGTTAAGCCTGCACGAGCCGCCTAGAACATCCGACGAAGACCAGTAATTTCAAGCCCCAATTGCTTGCTTGACCGGCAGCTTTTGGGGCTTGTTGCTTTTAGATCACGGACAAAACACGGACACAGCAGGTGCCTCACCTGGAATAAGCTTTCTTATTCGGAACGGTGTGCTGAACGATGTGAGTGAAGACAATGACTAAGAAAAGTTGAACCAAGTGAGCGAGAGAAACCATAGCACAGCTATTAATCGTTGTGAAACCATTTTTGAACTACACGAGCTATCCTGCTCGATTCAAATAGTTACTATATCCTTTAGAGAGTTTTCAGGCAATTTAGAGAGTTCTAAGAGGCTCTGGGCGCTGCCTACATCGAAAAGCCTCTTCAGCTAAGAGAATTGGAAAAGATGATCCAGCAGAGAGCAAGGAGATAGCTAGGGCAAGCGTTAGGTTGTGAGACTCTTAAACGGTCCAGGTTCAGGATTTCAGAACGGTTCGTCAGCGTTTTACCTGCCGTAAACAGCCATGCGGTCATTGTCAGGGCACCTTCAGTGCACTACGACGCGAGTAGTTCCATAATCCTGGACCTCAAAGCTTCGGATCGATCTTCGATGTCTCTGACTGCCAGGTTCGGTAGCTGCATAGAAAGCAACAACAATACCGCACAACGAGCGTAGATAGCCTTTGACTTCACAGCCGCATGGGAGAGATGTTCGTCAATCCAACACCGACCACTGATGAAGCCGAAACACAACGCTTGCTCTTCAGTCTCGAAGCTCTGATTGAGGTTCTTCATTTCATGATAATAAAAGTTGTTCTGGTCACCATCGATGAAAACGTCCTGAACAACACTAGCGTAAGGCATCCAGCCTTCAAGCTCATCATCGTAGTACGGTCGAGAGAACAAAGTATGTTTTCTGTAGATTGAGGCAGTCATGCGCGGAACTCCTATGTTGAGGCTCTGGCTGGCCGTTTAGAATAATGTTCCATAGGCTTTGTTCCCTCCACAGCTACCCTCGCCGAGTCAATGATTGATTGCTGTCTAAGATTAGACACTTTCTAACCGCTTCGTTCTGTCTCGCATCTAGGGATTCAAAGCACCTATGCGCTTTGGAGGTAAAGTGAGCCGCTTTTTAATCTTCGGTACTGCTCTCTGACAGTGTGTCTGTGCTATTCGGATCAGTCTTGCGGACACTTTAATTTCTACTCTCGACAAAACTTCATAACAGACGTAGGATGATCTCGCACAAAGTCTTTTTTCTCGCTTAAACGGCCAGCCAGGACCGGTAGCTTGAATTAGGAGTCCTCGATGGCCAGTCTGCTGTATAAGAATCACCGTATTGTCATTTCTACAGTTCCTCATAAATTCACACACCGGTGGACTTGGTCGGTCGTCGTCTCGTGGTTTGAGGATGATCGCCAGAAGTTGCGTCCGATCAAGAATTGGTTTCGGCAATTTGACAGTAAGGAGGAGGCGGAACTGTGCGCGATTGAAGTTGGAAAGACCTGGGTCGATAAGCGGCTTGATCTTAATTCTTCGTTCGCAGCAGGCTAGGTGCCGCCGCAATGAAAGTTGAAGTGCTATAGCTGATAGACGGAAGAACAAGCAATGATTCTAGCCACGTACTGGCTTGGCTAACAGAACCCGCTTGACGGCTTTTAACAATTCATCCAGGTTTATTGGCTTAGTAATTATCTCACCGCTCTTCCTTCCAGAATTATGTCTCCTGCGTTGGCGGATCGATATCCTGAATTAAAGTCACCGGCAGCTGTGGCCATTTATCGTGGACTAATTCGACAAGCCGAAGTCCATCGATGTGCGGCATAACAAAGTCTGTGACCACAAGATCGAAACTCTCTGCGGCAATTTTCTCAAGCGCCTCAGCGCCATTCGATGTTTCACGGATTATATAGCCTTCACCGCCGAGGAGCTTACAAAGATGGTCGAAGTTCTTGGGGTCGTTGTTGTTACGCTGTTCGTAGGATTGATTGTATGGTTAATGCGCTTCCTAGCAGGATCGTCGGCAAAAGACGTCTGATACGTCGGGTTGGATGAGGCTACAGTGGATCGGAAAGAACTTGAACTGCGGATCTGGGGAAAATCTATATCTACTGCGCGGAAGAACGGGAGTCTTTCGGAACAGGAAGCGCAATTCTTATTGGATGAGTATGTAAAGGAATTTGAAAGCAAAGTTCATTCGGGTTCCGAGAAACCCTTGCGTTTTGCTAGGGATTAATCAGACGGCCTCAAAGTTCGCCCTGTATTTCGGGATTCTTTCCAGGTAGTTGGGCATGGCTATCATGATTTATCACCACCGTACACTTGTCAGTACAGCTGGTTATGACCAAGGTAGCGGCAAGTGGAAATATGCTGCTACCGTTAGCTGGAGCGATAGCGGAAGTATTACTCGGTTCCATTTTGTCACGACCTCACCAGTACTATTCGATGGTTTCGAAGACGCCGAGAAAGCCGGACTGGTAGCTGCTAAATCCTGGGTAGAGCAAGAGAGGAAAGCCTCATTGCAAGCTGATTTGAAGACGGCTCCACTCGGCGGTTCTTCTAACGAAGAGCACAACCAATAAGAATTGCTTAAGGGACATCGGCGTCTGAAGTCTGACATGCCAGCGACCACCTGAGAATCATTTTTCTATTTAGGATACTTAGCTTTGGTGGCGTACTGATCTTCAACTCGTTCAGTCTTGAGGCCGAGTTTCTGCGCCTCCAATTTACAAGCGTAGCATACGATTATATCTAGCAAGATCACTCCATCGTCTTCCGTCCACACGCGGTATGCTTTTTTATTGAAGAGTATACCCTCGCAATGATCGCATATTATACCTGCTGCCCTTTTCGACGACTCAAGCACCGGACGCTTCTTAGCAACCACAGGAGCAGCTAATACTTCATGGCTTACCTTGCTTGAGTCCATTGCTTTCAGTACTCGATCCAGCCGTTCTTTGGATTGTTGTGCTGCGTAAAGCAAGCTGTGAGATACTTTGAATCGGACAAAACTCTGGTCGATCAAACGTCTTGTAAGCTCCATCGAGTTTTTTGTCCTCAATTTCCGGTCAACCACTTGGTTGCGCAATTCGTTTAGGTCAATAGTCGTCGTATCGATGATGAGTCCTTCCTCTCTTGGATTATTTGCCCCGCTAGCGAGCAATAAACGAACCAATGGTAACTTAGTGGATTTCTTGACAATCGAGGCAGGCTTTGATCCGAAGAACATCAAAAAATTGACAAAAATGTACGCTTTTGACAGAAAAGCCGCTTTGTTGGAAATGAGATCAACATGGAAAAGCCGCTCGCCTGGTTTACAGACTTTTCAAAGTGGATAGCAGAAGCTGCGCGGACACCCCATCAGCTTTACTCTTGCTTTGCTGACCATAATCATCTGGGGAGCTTTCAGGGCCGCTGTTTGGTTACAGCGATACTTGGCAGCTCGTGATCAATACCGGAACCACGTGCTTGGTGAAGATCAGCGGTTCTTTTCCTTCAGCGATAAAGGCTTGCTGTAGCCGTTTTACCTTTGCCCTTCCTACTTGAAGGGCTTAGGCAAGTTGGCTAGCGCCCAGCTTCACGGACTGGGCTTGCGGTTGGCTAGACCTGCCGCTACCGCTGAAGGGGGGATTCCGTAAACGGAAGAAATCGATTTGGACTGAGAGTCCTAGATGAGCCGGTAGCGTTGTTCGGAAAGGAGTGATCGCCATCGCATTATAAACTGACGGAGGGCAATGATCGTGGTATGTTCTGTTCAACCATCATCGAGTAAATAGCGTCGTTACGTCGAACATCCAAGTGAACCCAATCGTGCCTTGAACTCTTGTGCCGATACTACGAAGGCTTCTTCCAATGGCCGTATCGAGCACGAGCTGTGGGGTATGTGCGTATTTTACTCCGAGCTGGAACTCCAGCTCATTGGAGAGACCTTGCGCTTGGCGAGATGCGGCAAAGATTTCAGCGACAAAAGCCAAACCAGGTCGGAATAGCCATTCGGTTGCCGCGCCACCATGAATTCTATTCTTGAGCTTGTCACCGGATGGACTCTGGATCACGGCGTAGCCGAGATTTAGGTGAGCAGCAACTGAATATAGGTTCTTCGTGAAGCTCATTCTAAAGCTCTGATCGGACTTCCCGGTCGAGAGATCCTTGCTTCGATTCGCGGTGGGCAATTTTATGTCTAGGTCAATGGCGAATGCTGGAATAGACGGGCTTTCTTCAATTATTCGATACTTCGTCGTTAAATGAAGGTCTTCAAATCCATGCGAGTGTGATTCTGCCCCATGGCGGTCTACTCGTCGAAGTGTCATTCCTATTTCAACTTCAGGGTAAAGGCCGTAAGCCAGGCCAATGGCTGGTCGTGTGTGCTCTCGTTCGCCAGAATCAAAACGCTTGCCGTAAAGACCAAGTTCTAGCTCGATATGATTTACTGGTACTGGTGCTGCGTCGTCGATGACCAAAGGCCGTCCAGCATGAACGTTACTAAAAGTAATTAGAATTGCCGCTGCCAAACTCAGAAGAACGGATGTATTTCTCAAATGCATAACCGCGAGTTAGCCTACCCGACCAATTTCGAATTTGCGAGATCCGGCTGAGGACTTACTGATTGTCCTGCAGTGTTTCACAACAAAGGAAAGCCGATTGGCGACTTTAAAAAAGCCTGGAAAACGGCGTGTGAGAATGTGGGGCTGAAAGGCACTCTAGTCCATGATCTTCGGCGAACTGCAGTCCGAAACATGGTGAGAGCCTCCATTTCAGAACGAGTTGCTATGGCAATCACCGGCCACAAAACCCGCAATGTATTTGATTGTTATGATATCGTCAGCGAAACTGACCTTCGTGAAGCTGCCGGACAACTGCAGACGCATTTGGACAGACAATCTGAAACACGTGGGGTTGTTGCGTACCTGGGAAAATAGAAGCGGACAGAAAGCGGACAAGGGACGACAGTGGAAGAACAAGTGATTCGTAGAACGGTGGCTAAGACACTGATAGTCGG
>CAVUZH010000017.1:0-20130 GCA_963745835.1 uncultured delta proteobacterium | reverse complement strand
CCCAAGAGGCTTCCCGCATAAGGCCCCGCGACGTGCCCGCTAACGTCGATGCAAGTGAACCCTTCGAGTGCTCCGGAGCTCATGCGTGAATTTAAATCCTCAAGCTCAAGCATTTCACTTATCGCAATCAAAACCGGTTTTCCACTGCCGGTTCCAAGCACGATCGGTCAAAGCCGGCAGCGGTTCGGACTCTATTTCGCAGAAATGTAACGATCAGAAAAAATGGCGGCTGTAACCCCATCGCCGGTGACAGATGAGATTTGTCCCGAGCTTCCTTGTCGAGCGGAACCGACCGCGAATAAACCAGGAACAGACGTTTGCATATGAAGATCGACGGGTGCATGACCCATACGGTCGATCTCGATGAGGCTTCTCAATAGGGCCGTTTCCGGTTCAAAACCAATGGCAATGAACATGGCTGCCGTGGCGATTTCGTCACCTTGGCTGAGTCGCAAGGCTTCAACGGATTCGCTGCCGATGATTTCCGTAATTGAAGCGCGGGAAAGCCACTCGATCTTGTCATTTCCTCTCGCGCGCCTCACAAGCGCAGCACTCGCTGTCGGTTGTTCAGTCTGATGAATGACAGCTACCTTATTTGCAATACCTGCAAGATACAGCGCTTCATCCAAAGCTGTATCACCGCCGCCGAGAACAACCACCGGTTTTTCCGCGAAGAAGGCTCCATCACAAGTCGCGCAGCGGGAAACGCCTCGGCCTTCAAGCTCGACTTCGCCTTTAATCCCGAGTCGACGCGGATTTCCCCCGGTAGCGACGATCACGCTTTGCGCGCCATAAACACCGTCATTCGATTGAAGGACAAACGCGCTATCAGGTTTTTCGATCGAGGTGATCTCAAGATATTGCATCGTTGCGCCAAACTTCAGCGCCTGTGCTCGCACCTGCGCGACGAGGTCAGCGCCGAGTACCCCGTCAGGAAAGCCGGGATAGTTTTCCACCTGATCCGCGTTGATGATTTGACCGCCAAACATTTGCCGCTCGGCGAGTAATACCTTGCGACCAAGCCATCCACCATACATGGCAAGCACTCAGCCCGGCCATGCCGCCGCCGACAATAACAATGTCATATTGTTCCATAAGGCTATTTGTACAAGCTGTCGATGTAGCCCGACCGGTCAAGCTCATCAATAAACTGGGTATCAACAAATTCCTTCGGATTGGCGGTTTTTGCCGCGGGAACCTTCCTCGAAAGATCGTCAAAGATAGTTTTAAAACCGTCCAACGTCGGATAGGGCTTTATCGGCACGAAACTTCTAAGCAGCAAATAGGTATCTTCGATTTCTTTTTCATCTTTGATCTGCATACGCTTCGAGATCGCGTGCTTGGCCACAGATGGGTTCGTACGCATCATATGAATGCCTTCGATCACCGACTTTACGACGCGGCGCACGACGTCGGGATTCTTGGAGATAAATTTTTGCGTCGTGTTCAGACCGGTTTGCTGCACGGAAATATCCATGTCTTGCATATTAACTAAAACTCGCATACCGGAGGCTAGGGCTTTCAGGTAGTAAGGTGGCTGAATGATTGCCCCATCAATGATTCTACCCGTGGTAAGGGATGCCAGTAGGATCGGGACGTCTCCAACTTGGATGTAGGAGACGTCTTTATCTGGATCCAACCCGAGTTTCCCGACCAAAAGTCGGGACATCGAATCAGTGACTGTGCCGAAACGTGTAATACCGAGTCTCTTACCTTTGAGATCCGCAACAGTCCTAATCTCCGGACGCACAACAAGTCGATAGAGCGGTTTGTTGAGAAAACTGGTCACCATTACTACGTCGGCACCCTGCAGTCGAGCGGATGAAAGTAAACTGCCGGAGTACACGCACATGTCGACCTCGCCGGCGATCATTGCCGTTTGTCCGAGAGTGGTTTGCAGGTAGAGAATTTGCGGTTCAATACCATTTTTCTGAAATAACTTGGCTTCGTCGGTGACCCACAACATCGCGTTGCTGACCGTCACGCCAGAATAGCCGATGCGAATCTTGTCCGCAGCATCGGATGATGACCTACTCGCTACCAGAACGAGCAGGATCATAGATACTAGTAAGCCAATCGTGGGATTATTTTTAGAGGCTGTTGATGTAACCACTTCGATCAAGCTCCTCTATGAATCGCGGTTCGGAAAAGTCTTTGGGATCAGCGCCCTTTGCTGCCGGCATTTTCCTAGACAAATCGTCTAGGATCGCGCGAAACCCCGCTAGGCTGGGATAGGGCTTTGGTTGCGTGAATCCACGCAACAGTTGATAGGTCTCTTCCAATTCCCGTTCGTCTTTGACGTTCAAACGCGCTGACAAAGCTCGTTTGGTTATAACGGGCTCTTTCCGCACGAGCGCTGCGCCCTCAACGATAGTTTTTACAACTCGCCGTGCAATATCAGTCCGGTTGCTGATAAATTTCCGGGTGGTTACGAGGCCGGCGTGCTGGTATGGAATCATCGTCTCTTCTAGGTTAAACAAGACATGGCCACCGGCTTCGACAGCTTTTTTGTACTCTGGCGGGTCGAAGATTGCGCCGTCAATGCTTTTGGCTTGAAGTGCGACCAGGCGTGTTGGGTTGTCGCCGATTTGTAGGATGGAAACGTCTCTGTCAGGATTTAAGCCTAGTTTGGAAACCATTAAACGCATGCCAAAATCCGACGCCGTACCGAAACGCGTGACGCCAAGACGTTTCCCCCTAAGATCTGCAGCAGACCTGATGTCAGGACGTACAACAAGCCTCGATAACAAATGATCAAGGAAGCTCGCGACCATGGTAACATCCGCACCTTGCAGCCGCGCAGGCGTCATCAGCAGGCCGGTGTAAACGGCGAATTGAGTTTCGCCGGCAATCAGCGCGCTTTGTCCTAGAGATCCGGCAAGATAAATCAATTCCACATTGAGACCGTTTTTTTCGAAAAGCTTACCTTCCTTGCTTACCCAAAGAAGCGCGTTGCTTATGGATGGTCCTGAATAGCTAATACGAAGATTGTCGGCGGCCTCGGTGGAGTTAGCCGAGGAGAGCAGGGCCACTATTAAATAAAAGATTCTCTTCATAGTGATTACCGAAGTGTTCTTAGTCATTTTTCGTTCATGCTTATACAGCTAGTGAAATGAAATGAAGTGAGGCTGAGAAAGTTTAGGATCAAGCGTGTGAGGCCGAACCGATGTCCTATGGCTTTAAACAGCAACGGTCGCTTCCCGTCGTTGCGGCACATTGATCTGCCGCTCGTTGGCTAAGATGCTGATACCCTAGCCAGCCTAGCATAAATGTATCAGGGCAAATTCCAAAAGCTGTGCGCCAATCACCGCTATCAATGCAGTCGCCGTAGTGGTGACGGCGTGAGATTAGGCTAGTCCCGTACGGCTTTGGTTACCGACCGTGTCGATCCGCCCTCGGGAGTGCTCTGACCCCACACGTGGATATACTGCGATTGAGAACCGTCACCACCTGCCACAACAACGACAATATCCTCGGGTCGATCGGTCACAGGAATGACACTCTCACGGGTTAGATTTCGGTGTGACCAACGCTTTACCCTTTGATAAAAAGTTTCTTCCGGCAAATCTTTCATGCGGTAAGCTGCTCGCTCCCAAATAAACCGTTGCACATCCTTCTTACTGAAGCCGTCATTGGCGATGATTTTGGCGTGCTCCGGGCAGACCACCATGATGGCTTCCGGTCCTGAAGGCCCATCCATTTTTTGAGCAAAATTGGTCAGCACACCTGCGGCGTTCGTGCTGTCAAGATCAGAAGCGCGAACGGAACCGTCCGCGCTGATCGCGGTGACAGTGCTCGAATTCTTGTCAAAGCCGCGCTCGACATGCAGCGGCTCCCACGGACTAGCCTCTTCGTTCTCACCGATACAGATGGAGTACTTGCCAGGCCAACCAAGCGTTGCCTTGCAAGTCGTTCCTGGATAGGAGCCACCAATGTTTCGCTGGATGAGACGAATGCAACGACCGATCGTCGCGTTGGCGCGCCAGCCTTCGCCGAGCGCATTCGACTCACCATTGACCTGAATCTGATGCCGCACCGGACCGTTGATGATGAGCATCACCGCCGGCCCGCCAGTGGTTGCTTGCAGTGCATAAAGATTAAGTTTTGGTTCGGTGATGGCTTCGACAGAGGCGATAAGCACCGGCATGTATTCAGGTTTGCAGCCAGCCATGACGGCGTTGATGGCAATTTTCTCCACAGTAGCTGGCGCCCACTTCGGTGGCACCGTGCCGATTACCTCATCCCGGTTGCGCCTAGTCGCGCCTAGCATCCGCGCGACACGCTCTTCCGTAGGAGGAATGATCGGTAGTCCGTCACTCCAACCCTTCGTTTCGAAAAAATCGTTAGCCGCCCAAAGATCATCTTCAATTTCAATCCGTTCCGCTTGGAGTTCTTGCTGTGTCATCTTCCTTATCCCCAATGTCTCCGAAGTACTGTTGCTAAACCGTATACCGCTTATGACGCTCCATTTGTGCCCTGGTGCGAATGGAGCAAGGCTTCGAGCAGCTTGTCGAAGGCGGCGTCAGCGCGCTTTTTAACCTCCTCCGGTTTCACCGTGCCGATCGGATGCTGCACGATCAAGATAGGGGAATCGGGAGCGCCGAAAGCTTCGCGCTCCGACTTCGCGAGCGCTTCAAAAGGATGAGAGACGACGGTGACCGCGAGTCTGCCTCTTTTTTGCAGTTCGATGGAATCGTGGATACTCCACGATGTGCACGACCCTCAATCTCCCAGTCCGCTGATAACGACATCGGACTGAGCAGCGAGTTCATCGAGGTACGCTTTGGGCGCCCCTTGCTGCGCGGTCAGCTTTCGTCGCCGGACAACGCCACCCACATCGCAATTTTGTCGCAGCAGCTGCTCAAAACGCGACTGCAATAGATCGTTATTGGGCTTGCTGTTGTCCAAAAATCCCACAGTCTTGCCATTCAGATCTGCAAATCGTGGTAAGGCGGGAATCCGCTCCGATGATATTCGCGCCTTCCCTTCCGGGCTTAAGATAATCATTTGTTTCCCCCTGTTGAGTTTGAAATTACTAACCTCTTTCCCAAATCGTTTATCACCATATCAACTCTTATTGGGATTTTGACCGGCTGTCTAATGCTTATTTTGGATGATGGTTATTGACTTTATTCATAACGAGAGATCGTGTGATTCATGCTTTCCACATTGCGACGGATCTGCTATACAGCGCGACCACGACGAGTAAGTTCGAAAGGATCTATTATGCTGACGCAAGAAAATTTTAGCGCGTTGATCGACGAGATTATGCATGGCGCTATCGACATGCATGTCCATTTCGGCCCAGACATGCCTCCGACCGCTGATCTCGCCGTGGCCCGAAGGCTCGACGGCATCGGCACGGCGCGCCAGGCAAAAGAGGCGGGTATGCGCGCTGTGGTGATGAAGAGCCATCACTGGCCTACCGGCGCTCTGGTACGAACGATTCAGCCACTGTTTCCCGAAGTGAGTTTGTTCGGCACGGTGGTGTTGAACTACTCGCTCGGAGGCCTAAACCCATTCGCCGTAGAGGTAGCGGTGAAGATCGGCAGCAAGGTTTTGTTCGCTCCGACCTGGAACGCTGAGTATCACGCTTCAGGCCGACGCAGCGGTTCTAAGGCGCGCCCGCCGGTGGGTTTGCGTGGCCGCCCTGGTATCGTAGTCGTCGATGAGCGCGGCCGGTTGTTGCCCGAGATGCACGAGATACTCGACATCGCCAAGGCCAACGACATGGTGGTCGCCACCGGTCACATCTCCGTGGAGGAACATCTTATGCTGGTAGCCGAAGCGCAGCGCCACGGCATCCAGAGAATTGTCGTCAGCCATGTGCGCGACGACACGCCCCTGGAGTTACGGCGGCAGATGGCCGGCCAAGGCGCCATTATCGAGCTGGTGTATCGTCCTGGGATGAACCCGAAGCCGTTGATCGAAGCGGCGCGCGGCGTTGGCGTTGAGCGGTGCGCCATGACGGTGGACGGCGGCCAGGCATTTAGTCCATTGCCGGCGGAGAACTTTCGCAGCTTCATCGGCCAGTTACTATTTCATGGTATGAGCGTCGACGAGGTCAAAACCATGGCCCAAAAGGTTCCGGCGCGAGTGCTGGGTTTACAATAGCGGAAGCCGAAATTTGAGAAGAAAGGGCGCGATTCGCTAACCGCCTTTTAGAATTGATTTGTACAGCTTCAGCAAGTCCTCATAGTTCGCCGCCATCTCAGGTCGACCGGCTCAAGATTATTCGTTTGTTTTAAACTCGGATATTTCATCTTGATACCGGGTCTTGGGCTGACTTGTGTGTAGCTCTAGGGATGCACGCGTGACGTTCAGATGACTGGCAACAGCTTCAAATACCTTAAGTTGATAAAGGGTCATACCCGTCCCCCTCGGACAGACTCACTGAAGAAAAACGTATCCCACTACATTGATTTGCTCCGCTAGTAAGGGGATCCCCGTTATAGAAAAAGCTAATAACAATTATTCAAAAAAAGCATTGGACATCTTAGCGACTCTGAGTAAATGCTCATGTCGAAAAACTTCGGTGAAAAGTTCTGCCAACGGTTGATTCCCAGAATTATGAGGAGATCAGTCATGAACATCTTTACGAAGGCGCGACTACTCGGGTGTCTTGGCGGGGCTATTATGATGATGGCGGCGATCCCCGACGCACACGCTACTCCGGCTCCCATTGTCGCCTGCAGTTCCCTTACGGAGTTTACCAGCCCCACTATCCCGAAGGTCGTTATCACGTCGGCTGTGCTTACCCCGGCTACCCAGAGTCTGCCAGAGCATTGTCTTGTCGATGGCAAGATCAACGAGCGAGTAGGTGTGCTCGGACAGGTTTATGCCATCAAGTTCCGTGTACGCATGCCCTCCGCGTGGAACGAGCGATTCTACATGGGCGGCGGCGGCGGCAGCAACGGTACCGTTGAAGATCCGACGACTATTCTGCCGCTAGGCTACGTCACGATCGGCACTGATTCCGGACATGATAATGAGACCAACACTGATCCCAATGTAGGTGGCACGAACGTATTCTCCATCGATCCACAAGCCAGAATCGATTTCTCCTATAACTCTTATGACCAGACCGCTCGAGTGGGGAAAGAGTTGGTTGGCATCTATTATGGACAGAAGCCCCTATTTTCTTATTATGTCGGGTGTTCCCAAGGTGGGGCGGAAGCGATGCTGATGGCGCAGACGTTTCCGAAACATTTCGACGGCATCGTCGCCGGAGATCCCGGCATTCTGCGGCCACACTCGTCGGCGAACGGCGCTTATGCCACACAAGTTTTCGCTAAAATAGCGACGAGCTTTGACTCCGCAGGCAACCCCCTCATCAATAAAATCTACACCGACGAGGATCTATTACTAATACGGAATGCCGTTTTGGCGGCATGCGATCGGCTGGATGGCCTTAAAGACGGGATCGTCGACAACATGCCGGCATGCAAGTCAGGTCGGGTGAATGCCGCTCTGGCGGCGGTGACGTGCACTGGCGCAAAAACCGCCGATTGCCTGACGGCGGATCAGATCGCGGCGCTTCAGACTGTGATGGCGGGAATGAAGGACTCCGACGGAACCCAGCTGTATGCCAACTGGCCATGGGATCCGGGTATCGGCGGTCGGTCAGGCTCCACCTTCAACCAAGGCTGGCGCTCTTGGGTGCTTGGTTCGTTTAACGCGACCACCAACAATGCCCAGAGAGTAACCAGGAGCTGTGCATCATCAGCGCTCAGGTATACTGCCCATCCATTGATACCGTTTGTCACCGCCATAGACTGTGTTCCGTTCCAGCTGGATTTCGATTTCGATACCTTCCTTGAAAGGATACACGAAACAGGGGGCATATATACCGAATCGGCGGCTGAGCTGGGATCAGTCGACTCCACCGACCTATCCGCGTTCAAGGCTAACGGCGGCAAAATGATCGTTTACCACGGTGGAGCGGACGGCGCGTTTTCAGTTAATGCAACGATCGACTGGTACAACGACGTGCTTGCCCAAGACCATAAGGCCGCGAACTATGTACGGTTGTTTGTGGTGCCTGGCATGAATCATTGTAGTGGTGGGCCTTCAACAGATGACTTCGAAATGTTTCCAGAGATTATCAATTGGGTGGAAAACGGCGTCGCGCCGGATAAGGTTATCGCAACGGCCAGCAACCCCGGCTACTTCGGAGTGGCATCCCGCAGCCGTCCGCTGTGCCCCTATCCGAAACAGACCCGCTATATCGGTTCCGGCGATATCAACGTCGCAAGCAACTTTACGTGCGAAGGTAACCGTCAGAGCTGGCACAATCTGGCTTCTGATAACCCCAACAGCGCTCCCGGAGGCGGTAATTCCAACAATCCGTCGAACTCCCAAAATCCGAATGCAAATCCGGGGAGTCAGAGCAATGGGTTCAGGACACAGTGACGCGGGTTATCGTGAGTCGCCTGGTATTCACGACGTGGCTAGGCAGTAACGCAGCAAAAGATGAAACGCAAGATAATTTTATACCTGCTGTGCTGCATGTTGGTTTTTCCCTGCTTTGCTTCTGCCCAGAATAGCAAGTTGCGGGAAATTAAGGTTGGGTATCCGCTGGGCGGTTCCTCTAGTTACTTTTGGGTTGCGTACCGCTCGGGCTCGTTCGAAAAATACGGCTTGAAGCTCGAACCCATCTACATTCGCGGCGGCCTCATGGGAATTCAGGCTGCTCTCTCGGGCGACCTGCCGCTGCAGCTCCAAGGCGCATCCACTGTCGTCGCGGCGTGGGCGCAGGGCGCCAAGGAGTTTCAGATAATCGGCGCCGTCGGCAATCGCTTGGACTACATCGTAGCGGCGCATCCAACGATCAAGCAGCATGCCGATCTCAAAGGAAAGCGAATCGGCGTCAGTCAAATTGGATCGAGCACGGACTTTATCGCCCGCGTCGCCGTTCGGCGACTCGGGTTAAATCCTGATAAAGACGTCCAGATCGTCGGCATTGGCGGCCAGGGAGATCGTTGGACAGCATTGACGCTGGGACAGATTCAGGCGACGGTTCTGCAATCGCCTTTTACGCTGAAGGCGCGCAAAGCCGGTTATCCGACGTTTCTCGATTTTTCCAAGGAGGATTTCGAATACACAATTGCCGGACCGGTGACCATGCGGTCGTTCATCCGCACCGATAGGGAGACGGTCATGAACTTTATGCGCGGATTGGCCGATGGAATGGACTTTTACCGGGACGAGAGAAACAAAGATCGAGTTCTTAAATATTTGGGTGAATACTATCGTTCCAACGTAGTCGAGGAGCTGGAAGAGACCCGCAGAGTCTATAGTCAGGTAACTCCGGGATTGCCGATCGTTACGGCTAAAGCGATGGAGAACGTGATTGCCAACGATAAGAATCTCTCCTCGATGAAATTGAACGTTCTCGAGTTATTGGATTTATCTTTCCTAGAGCAGCTTGCTCAGGAGAGGAAGGCAAGGGGAAAATAGACGTTCAAGCCTCAAGCTGTTCAATTAGTCAAACCGTTTGAACCCGTCCTTCATCACTGGGATCTATGATAATCACTCTGTTCATTAGTAATGTTTAGATGTCTAGCCACTCAATCGAATGTCCTGAGCTGATGAAAGTGTCACAACGATCCTCCTATTAGAATCAAATGCCCCCTGCGTCTAAGCGGCGTCATACATTAAGTCAATAATCATCATTCTAAAAATGCATTAGACAGTTCATCACAATCTCGATTAGAGATGAGCAGAGGACCGCCGGTACAGCGTCCGTAAGTCTTAACTTGGCAGAGGTTTCTTGTACCAGGAATCCGAAAACACAAAAGGGAGGGTTACTCATGTCAAAACTGCGAGTGCTGTTAATGTTGTTTGGCTTATTTTTAGTTTTCGGAATCACCAACGGCGCAGCCAGCGCATTAGCCCAAAGCAATCCACGATTCATCCCGTTGGGCAGCGGCGCAATCGGCGCACTTTACGTCCCTAACTCGGGTCCACCGCCGCAGATCGCGTTTTTGGTGACTCATCGTAACAGCAGCTACGTGACGCACACGTCGACGACCGAATTGTCAAGTCGTGGCTTTATGGTTCTCGGCATGAACGTGCGGTTCGCGAATAATGAAGCGCAAGTGGATTGGCAGGACATTGCTCTCGACGTTCGCTCCGGCGTTCGCTTTCTGCGGTCGCAGCCGGGAATCAGCACAGTCATTCTCATTGGTCCCAGTGGTGGTGGCCCCGTCATGTCCTTTTATCAAGCGGTAGCCGAAAATGGCCCGGCATATTGCCAAGGCCCTAACAAGATCGTTGAGTGCAGTTCTGAGAGGCTGGCTGGCTTTGTGCCCACAGATAGAGCTAACGGCATTGTTTATTTGGACGCCCACCCAGGGGTTTCGGTGAACACACTGCGCAGTGTTAACGCATCTGTGATGAATGAAAATAGGCCGTTTCAATCAATCAATCCTAGGCTTGATCCGTTCAGCGAAAAAAACGGATTCAACCCCAACGGGGATTCCGTTTATTCCATGGAGTTTCAAGACCGGTATTTCCGGGCTCAGGCTGTTCGCATGAATAATCTCATCGACAAGGCGCTGGAAATCAAGCGAAGAATGGCAGAAGGAACATATCAACCTGTCGATGAGGATACGTTCACCATCTATAGGACGGCCGCTCGACTGTCTGACGCAAGCACGGGCGTTCACCGCGGAACTTTGAATCCTGCAAAGCTCCTGAAGAACGATGGTACAATCGTGACACAAGTCGTCAACTCTGTACGCATTCCCGATCCGGGTATCGCGGAAGACGATCGACTAATGGGCTCTGGAAATAGTGCCGGGGTCAGTGAGCTAAGGATCACTTCGTTCTTGACTGCCAATGCAATTCGAGCGACCCACTCGCTGGATGGGATTGACTGGTGTTCGGCAAACGACACCACCGTCTGCGCCATTCGCGAAATCCATGTTCCAGTCCTGATAGCTGCTATGGGAGCGCACTATTTCATCCGTGACAATGAAATACTTTTTGAGAATGGGGCAATGGCTGATAAGGACTTCATCGTAATTGAAGGAGCAACTCACGGAGGGACAGGTTGCACCGAATGTACGGCGGTCACCGGGGTTGACTATTCGAACGCGCGTAAAAACATTTACGATTACGTTGCTGCGTGGGCGAACGGCCGGTTCTAGTCCAGATGGGAAATCTCATTCGAAATGTAGCCAAATAGCCGCGAATGCTTTTAGGAGAAAATATGTTTAAACGAATATTCACTTTCGGTTTTGCAGTCATCGTAATTTGTAGCATTGCATGGATCTCGGTATCGGAAGCTCAGCTTCAGCCGATCACAACTAGTGTCATATGTAGCACTGTACAAAATTGCGCAACAGCGAATCTCAACTTAGAGGCGGCGACATTGCGGCGACCCACCGCCAACGTGCTCGGGCGAGCCCATGTCGGCATACTCGTCATGCACCCTAATTCGCGCTATATCAACAATGCCGTCTGCGCCCCGTTGGCCGAGCGAGGATTCACGGTGTTCTGCACCAACAGTGAGTTTAGCGGCCGTGATCTTGAGTACTACGGCTATGAGCAGCATGCTCCTGGTATTCGATCCTCGATAAATTACCTCAAAAACATTGCTGCTACACCAGAGCAACCACCCGTTACTGAAGTCGTGCTGTTAGGCTTTAGCATGGGAGCACCTCTGATGCTGTTTTATCAGAATGTCGCAGAAAACGGCCCGGGGGTGTGCCAGGGACCGGAGAAGATCATTCCTTGCGATGATACGAACCTGCACAACTTGCCCAAGGCGGACGGCGTGATACTTCGCGATGCTCACCTGGGAGACGCGCTGGCGACATTTGTGAATGTCGACCCAGCAATCCACAACAATGCTTGCGAGCCGCGGCAGCCAGCTTTTGATATGTTCGCTGAAGCCAACGGTTACGACCCGGACACGGACGCCGCAACCTACAGCAAGCAGTTCAACAAGACCTTCACCACTCACCAAGCCATTCGCAATAAAGATATCCTTAATGAAGCCTTGCGGCTGCTCCGCAAAAAGATAAGAGACACCCGTGATCCGAGCCAACTGGGAGATGACATTCCCTTTACTGTCATCGGCTCTCAAAACGCCAGGTTGTGGCAGCCCGATATAAGCTTGCTGAAATACACCAAGCGAGCACACACGCTCTTGGCTCGTGACGGCACAAGACCCGTGCAAATTATCGAGTCGGTTCGAGTCCCTGCCGGGGAGAGGGATCAGGCCTTGGATTGCGTTGATTCCTCGATCGCGGCCAACGTGCGTGTCTGGCTGGGAGCCCATGCGCTGCGCAGTACGCCTGGGAAGTACACGCTCACCAAGGACGACATGACAGGAATCGATTACGATTCGTCCGCGACCTCATCAGTCACAAACGTTAAGGGAATTACAGTGCCGCTGGTCATTGTCGCCCATACCGCTCATTACTTCATCAGGCCGGACGAAATCATTTATGATACTGCTACCACCTTAGACAAGACGATTGCGTTCAATGAAGGCGCCGTACACGGCGGTGGGCCGTGTGCTCCCTGCGCTCTCCAGATCGATCCCACCCTCACGCCAGCGCAGGCTAACGCCTACTTTGGCGACACCCAGGGCAGGGAAAATGATTTCTTCGCTGAATGGCTGGCGGCACGTTACTAGGATAGTATCCGTTTGGCACAGTCCGGGGCTTTTGCCCGGACTTCCTGCTGCTCTTGAGCGGCAAATGGCGGCCTGCAGCAAGTTCGATGACGGGAATAGGAATTTTAAACGCGACTTTTGCGCAATCGGCAAAGTAGTGAGGGAGACCGATACATTGGCGCATAAAGCCGCAGCTTCGGAAAGGGCTCGAGAATTCCGTCCAGCTCCTCGACTGCGCAGCGAGCCTCCATTACCTTTCGGCCGATTTCCAGATCAGGTACCATCAGCATTTTGAGCCCGTTGTAAGGTAACGGTTCTTCAACCAGGAGCGGATGGACGGTTCATGATCGGGGTTTGAGTAGGTCTTTGAATTGGGTGATGTAACGATCGAAGTGATCCACCACCTGGGCATCGAAAGGCAGCAGCTTGTAGGGCTTCAGATAGGGAACTGTAACGTCGGGACGGGTGGGAATTCTATTACGGGATTTCATAATCTCCATGCCCGTGCGGGAGAGAAGAAAATCATAATATAGCAAAGCAGCATGTGTATTGGCTCCCGCCGTTGTAACGCTGATGCCAACGTTGTTAATCGGCATGACTCCATCCAATGCCACCCAATCGACGGGAGCGCCCTGCGCCTTGAGTCGCTCCACCGAGCCGGCCTGCATCTCCACGCCGATGGGGAACTCCCCTGCCGCGATGAGTTGACCGATCAGGCTGTGGCCTTTGCGCCATTCGAGCTCTTGAGACGCCAACCGTTTGAAATATTCCGTTGCTCCAGCCGTGCCTTGCCGGCTTTCCAGATAGCGGAAGGAAGTGATGAACCAGGAGTAAGGTTCAGTGTCCATTCCCATCAGTTTTTTCCACTTGGGATTAAGCAGATCGGCATAGGTTTTCGGCGCGGCCTGGGCTGTCAGCAGATTGGTATTATAGGCGAGTACCCAGGCAGTCACATAGATTCCCGTCCAGTAACCCATCGGGTCTTTGACATCGGCGGGAAACGCCTCGTGCTCTAAACCGGCATGTTTCAACAGTAATTTTCTTTGGGTCAAAACCGTCAGCTCGATCTCCGGCAGAGCAACAAGATCGGCTTTGAAGCTGCCTGCCCGCGACTCAAGCAGGATCCTTTCGATCATCTTCTCACTCGGCGCGCGGAGATGCTGCACCTTCACGAACGGATAGATCTCCTGGAATTTGCGATTCAGTGCCAATGAATCTTCCGCGGTGGTGCTCGAATACCAGATCAGATTTCCCTCTTTGCGGGCACCTTCCCGAAGCTTTGTTTCTCTTTCGTTTCCCTTTAATTTAGAGATCGCTTGCAGCGTCTCGCTGCGGCTCTGCGCGAGCACCAGTCCGGAATGGGAGCCGAACAAGGAGAAAATAGAAACGACCAGAACCGTTATTTTCCAAGATTGTTTCCTCAGCATTTCTGCTCCTTCAATTCATCGAAATCACCTGTACAAGCCGTCGATGTATCCCGATTTGTCCAGTTCCTGAATAAACCGCGCATCCATGAAGTCCCGAGGGTTTGCCGTGCGCGCGGCCGGGAGTTTTTTAGCCAAGTCATCCAATATCGTTTTGAAGCCCTCCGCCGAAGGATAAGGTTTAATTTCAGAAGTCGATTTCAGCTGCTGATAGGACTCCTCGACCGCCTTCTCATCTTTGATCTGCATGTAACGGCTGATCGCGCGCTTCGCCAGCGCTGGATTAGTATGGATCAAATGCACGCCCTCTACGACCGACTTCACGACGCGGCGTACTATATCGGGATTTTTGGTGATATACCTCTGCGTGGTGTTGAGCCCTGTCTGCTGAAATGCAATGTCCATCTCTTCCATATTGGCAAAGACCCGCATACCGGTTTCCACGGCCTTATTGTAAAAAGGCGGCTGAAGCAGGGCGCCGTCAAACGTTTTGCCGGCAATGAGCGACGTCGCGACGGCGGGAGCCGAATCCCCTACCTGAATCAACCTGACATCCCGTTCGGGGTTAATTCCCAGCTTGTTGAGCAGCAGTCGCATCGTCCAATCGTTCACCGTGCCATAACGGGTAACCCCGAGAACCTTGCCTTTGAGATCCTCCAAGGTCCGAATCTCCGGCCGAACCACCAGACGATAGTTTAGCTTTTTCTGAAAGCTCACGATCATCAACGGATCGGCTCCTTGCACACGCGCGGGCGCCAACAGGCTTGCGGAATAACCGCACATTTCGATTTCCCCCGCGATCAATGCCGCCTGGCCCAGGTTGTTACGCAGGAACAGCACTTCGGGAGCAAGACCATTCTTTTCGAAGAGCTTAGCCTCCTGAGTAACCCATAGCATCCCGGTGGCCGGGCTTAAGCCGGAGTATCCGATCCGAATCTTGTCGGCAGCCAAGGCTGGTTGCATCAGCAAGCAGACGAGCATTAAGACGACTGTGATTATTCCCATCATGGCAATGAATTCACTCTCCTACCCGTTCTTAAGAATCGACTCGTATAGCTTAAGTAGCTCATCATAGTTTTTCGCCATTTCAGGCTTGACTGGGACGAGGTTGCTCGTTTGTTGGAGCCGCGGGTATTTCATCTTGATGCCCGGTCTTGCCACCTCTCGGCCCAAATCCGCTAAGACCTGTTGACCTTCGGCTGAATGAACGTAGTCCATGAACAATCTTGCGGCATTGGGATGAGGGGCGTTCTTGGCTAAGAGTAAATTCCCAGGGCGGAAGATCGAAGGCGCTGCTTGGACTATCTCCACGGGAGCGCCAACCGATTGCAGATTCAGGACGACATCGCCGGCGATATTTACAAATACACTTACTTCACCAGCCGCCAACAGCTGGCCATTAATCGAAATTCCCTCGCGGAGCACGGGTTGTTGTTTGATGAGACCGCGAAAGTAGTTGACGGCTCTGTCCCTGCCCCAAATCCAAACAAGCGGTGCAAACCATTTCGAGTCGTCGCTTTTAAGACCGATCTTTCCCTTCCATTTTTGATCGAGCAGATCGTTATACGTTTTAGGTATTTCGTGTGGAGCAACAAGTTTGGTGTTATAGCCGATGACGTTGCTTGAGACGTACATGCAGCAAGGCACGAGCCCTGAGGGATCGCGGTATTGTTCCGGAAAAGCTTCGGTCTCTCTGGATTTATAAGGCTGCAGCAGTCCGGCTTCCTTTAATACCCAGGAGTTGAAGACATCGAGATTGATAACATCGACAAGCCGGCTGCCAACTCGTGCTTCTGTCATGACTCGGTTCATAACCGCCAGAGGACCTGCGCGGAGATACTGAACTTTGATAAAAGGATATTTTTTTTGGAAGGATTCATTGAGCTTAGTGATATGCTCTTGGCGCACATTGCCGTAGAAAACGACCTCACCTTCCTTCCTGGCTTCTTCCATCGGCTCGGCAGCGCGAGTGCAATGAGTCCAGATGAAAAAGATCGCTAAAGAAAACGAGGCTGCGAATATTCTATCGTATGGCATGTCGCGCTCTCCTTAAGGTGTTGGTCATTTTCAAGTTCGTTTCAGAAGCGGATCGATCAGCATGGTGACTGGCATGGAACGAGCGTTGGCTGGGAACCAGACGGATTGTCGGCCCGGTCCGCCCGCGACAACAACGCTGATGTCGTCCGGCTGATCGGCGATGCTCACCGTTCCGTCCGGCCAAAGATTCGTACAGCGCTTTTGCATCTCCTCGAAGCTGATCTTTTCGCCGCTCTCTGGCTGATAAAGCTCATCGAACGACGAGCGTGCGTGCTCGAAAAAATACTCGCGCACTTCCGCTTTTGAAATATTGTCTCTAGCAATCTGACTAGCTGTCTCGGGTCCGAGAGCTATGAACGGTTTGGCGCCGTTTCCCCAACCATTTAACACCGCGCCGACCGGACGCGTCCCATAGGCGAGCGACTGCAGAGCGCCACGCCCAACCGTGCCACCAGCTCTAATCTTACAAAAAGAATCTGCCGCGAAGATCGTTACCGTGTTATCCATTGGAGAAAAACCTTTCTCTACATGGTAAGCAGTCCACGGCGAGGCTTCTTCATTTTCACCCCAGCAAATTGTGTATTTGCCGGGCCAGCCCTGGCATGACTTGTCGGTTACACCCGGAATGACACCGCCGATGTTGAGTTGAAAGAGACGTAGAGCACGCCCGATGGTGGCGTTGGCGAGCTTGCCGGGGCCAAACAGATTGTTGGTGCAGTTAATGTCCAGCTCGTGTCTGATCGGCCCATTGAGCATCACCGAAACGGCATAGCCCCCGGTCGTAGCGAGGACACCAAGAAGCGAGAACTCCGGCTGGGCCATGGCTTTCACAAGAGTGATCAGCACCGGCATATGCTCAGGCAGGCAGCCGGCCATCACGGCATTGATTGCGATCGCTTCGACCGTCGCCGGCGCCCACTCCGGGGGCAGCGAGGCCACCTCGAAATAAGGTTCGAGGCTGGTTCCTTCCAGCATCCGTGAAACCCGGTCTTCAGTAGGAGGTACGATCGGAAGACCGTCCGTCATACCATTGGCGTAAAGATAACGATTGATCTCTTCGAGCGAATCCGGCAAATCGATTCTTTCGGCTTGAAGAGCAACTTTCATGGCTGGTTTCTCCGGCGATTTACCTTACGGTAATAAGCAGACTTGCCATTAGGTCGCGAGAGGAGCGCGAGCAGGGCAGGAAAAGCCTGATCCGCTTTTTTTGCCGCCTCTGCGGCATCGACTCCGCTAAACGGATGGGGTACCACAACGATTCGTGCATCAGGCAAACCAAGCGCCTTAGCTTGAAATTTGGCAGTAGACTCAAAAACATGCGTGCAAATGACCACTGCAGGAATGCCGTGCTTTTCGAACTGGACGATGTCGTGAAGACTCCACGACGAGCAGGAGCCTCAATCTCCGCTGCCGGTGATTACAACATCGCAGCCTGTGATCATCTCCTGAAACAAGTCCGACGTAACACCCTTTATGGGCACGGCCTTGCGGCGGCGTAGAGTCGTAAAGGTGTAATGTCTACGGAGCAGCTCGTCGGTGCGGTCGAGGTAAACATCGAAATTCTTCTTACCGTTGTCGAGAAACCCGATGGTTTTTCCATTTAAATCCGGCGGAACGGGGCTAAGCGTCAGACTTTGCTTTGATGTGCTTGTCTGCGCCTTCTGAACACGTCGGACCTTGGGACTTAATATGGTAACCAAGTTCGTTGTACTGTTCATGATGCTCATGTGACACCTCGCTTATAAGTTCAAGATATGCGTCTTGGAATTAAATATCCGCTGATTCACCGCAATGATGCTTAAGAGATGCCTTAGGTGTAATTAGCCCGGCAGCTTCTACCGTCTGCTGCTGCCCCAGACTTGATCGAAAAAGCCCGTCTTGGTCATCTCGTCGAGATATCGTGTATCGACCATGTCCTCCGATTTCACGCTCTTTGCGCGCGAGTCCGTCGGGGCGATTTCGTCGAGATTTGCCGTGAGTCCTTCCAGTCGCATCGCCAGTCGCGGTTCCAATGATTTGATTTCAGCATCGTAACTAGTTTCGAGAATTTTTCGGTCCTGAATTCTTAAATATTTGCCAAGCACTTTGGCGGTATAGTCCCGTTCCGTGTGCGCAATCTTTGCGGATTCCGCCATCGCCCTCATGAAACGGCCGAGAACCTGTGGGCGCTTTGCCATGATGGATCTGCGTGTATTGAAAGCGGTTGCCGCATACGGGATACGGAGATCCGGACCGTAGATAATGTATTGATAGCCCAAGTCTAGCGCACGTGTATCCGACGGCGCGGCCAAAGCCGCTGCGTCGACGACCTGTCCGACCAGCGCGGCGAAAGTATCCGGTCCACCGCCTGTTTGAATGAAGCTCACCTCGCCAGCATCCAGGCCAAAACGGCGAAGCACCTGCATCGCAAAATAATGAGTCGTGCTTCCGTACCGGCCGACGCCGATTTTCTTGCCGCGCAGCTGTTCGGGAGTTTTAACCTCCGGCTTCCCGACGATACTGTGGGTTAGAATATTCTTGACCCCACCGATAAACACGAGATCTTTGTTGCCCAAAACGAAAGCACGAACCAGACCGCCAGCTCCTTGCTGAGTCACCTCACTGTCACCCGTCAGAATTGTTGCCACAGCGGGAGTCCCTGCGGGCACAAACACGAGCGGTACCTCCAGCTCGTATTTTTTAAAAATCCCACTCTCTTGAGCAATCCATGGATAAACATGGGAAAGAGAATGGGCTGTGTAGATGGCGTAAAGCTTGTCGGCCGCGAAAGCATTGGGCGTTAAGAAAACAATCGCGATTACACCTAAGAATATTGATCGTCGGAATGCACTCGCGATTTCACGATATGTTCTCGAGTTTAGAATACTCAATCTGTTCTCCGATACAGTTGGTTCAGACGGCGATTGCTCAACTGTTATCGACATTGTAAGAAGCTGTCTAATGCATATTTAGAATAATGATCATTGACTTAATATATGACGGTGCCTAAAAGGACGACGTTTGCAGCGGGAATCTGATTCGATCGCAAGATTGTCATGACCCTTCACCAGCTCAGGATTTTTGATTCAGTAGCGAGGCATTTGAACATTACCAATGCCGCCAGTGAGCTCCATATGAGTCAGCCGGCGGTAACACACCAGCTGAAGCTTCTGGAGCAACGATATGGAAGACAATTCTATCGGAAAACCGGACAGGGGATTGCGTTGACGGAAAGCGGCGCGGCTTTTCTCGCTGCTGTCAAGCCGGTTTTGGAGGAGGTTGCCAAGCTCGAGAAACAGCTCGAGGCTCGGACCGATACGGTGCCAGGCTCTCTGAAGATCGGGGGAACACATGATCTCTGTATCACCGTTCTTCCAGAAGCGATCATGGAGTTTGAACAAACTCATCCGGGCACTCAGTTCACGCTCGAAACGGATGACAGCCGAATGATTGAGCAGCAGATTTTCGCCGCATCTGTCGATGTAGGGCTAATCACGCACCCTTCGTACAAGGCGGATCTATCGGTTGAACCTTATCAAAGGCTGGAGGTAATCGCGTTTGCACCCGCTTCAAGTCCGCTTCGCGGAAAAAGGATGACTTTGGCGGATCTTGCTCGAGTTCCGCTCGTGATCAGAAAAGAGAGCAAGATCTTGAAAGAGCTGTTAGGCCTCGGTTACAAACCGACAGTTGCCGTATCGTGCAAGAACTCGGGGGCGGTGCAAGCTGCCGTACAGAAGGGCGTGGGGATTGGGATTTTACATGGCGATTCAGTCAGAAGTGGTCTTGAGAGCGGAGTGCTCATCAAATTGGACGTAGCTGAATTAAAGAAAATAGCCCTCCAGTCGTTTATTGTCTTTGACGAACGAAAGCCGCTTAGCCCGATAGCCAAAGACTTCGTCGAGCTACTGAGAAAGCGCAAATCACTGCAACTAAAACATGGCCACTCAGTGTAGCGCACTTCCCACCGCGAACGTTTCATAGCCGGGATTGGAAGGCAGGTTTATGAGCGGGGTTTGAGCAGGTCATTTAATTGAGTGCCAGACACTACAGCGGTTAGGCGTT
>CAVUZH010000016.1:0-561741 GCA_963745835.1 uncultured delta proteobacterium | reverse complement strand
TGGAGCGGGCGACCGGGGTCGAACCGGCGACGTCCAGCTTGGGAAGCTGGCATTCTACCGCTGAATTACGCCCGCTCAAGTCAGGGTGGATGTGCAGTTAAAATATGGCTTTAGCCTGAGCTTGTCAACGAGAGTGAGGCGGGCGACGGGAGCAATTTGGACATCGCAGTACCAGTCGGATCTATCGATCATCGTTCCTGATCTTGCGCATGGCTGCAGACGTGTTTTATGTTGGCGCAAAAACCGGAGGGTGAATGAAATACCGAATTCTTGGTAGAACAGGTTTGCGGGTGAGCGCCGTTGGTCTGGGCACAATGGTCCATGCCGGTCATTTCGGGCCCATGGATGATCGTGAATCCCTGAGCGCGATTGAAACGGCCATGGACTTGGGTGTGAACTTTATCGATACCTCCGATGCCTACGGCGCAGGCTATTCAGAAACATTGCTCGGACAAGCACTGCGCGGTAAACGCGATAAAATCGTTCTGGCAACCAAGGGCGGTAACGTCATGGTTGGTCCCGACCGAGGCAAGCGAAATTTCGCGCCTGATTATATCGCTCGGGTCATGGAGGAAAGCTTAAAGCGGCTTCAAACCGACTATGTGGATCTGTACCAGTTGCACAATCCCACTGTCGATGTGATCGAGCGCGGCGACGTGTGGGAGGTGCTCGAGCGAGCCAAGAAAGCCGGCAAGATTCGCCATTATGGGGTCTCGATCAATAGTATCGAGGAAGGTATCGTGGCAGTGAACGACGGTCGTTCGGATACGGTACAACTGGAGTATAATCTTCTCGCGCAAGAGCCGGCGGAGAAAATATTTCCTCTCGCACAAGCAGCCAATGTAGGCATTATCGCACGCGTGCCGCTGCGTCGCGGAATTTTGACAGGGAAACTAACCGCGGCCGACGACGGCAGATTTCAGGGTGAAGATGTGCGGGCGCGCAGCTTCAAGGGCGAGCCCTTCCGCCGTGAGCTCGAAAAGGCTGAGCAACTCCGATTTCTGGTAGACCGGAACATACAAACCTTTGCTCAGGCTGCGATCGCTTTTTGCTTGGCCCATCCTGCAGTCAGCATCACGATACCGGGCGCTCGCAACGCCCAGCAGATGCGTGAAAATGCCGCAGGCGCGGATGCGATAATCCCTGCCGAGCATTTACAAAGGATTGACGAGTTATGGCACGGCAGCCTCAGTTCCTGACGGCTGATTCGTTCCGGTCGGAGGATTCATGCACAAAGTAATTTCACATTGGCCGGCTAATCATAGATTGGCCGTTATGATCACAGTGATGTTCGAGGTCTGGTCCGAAGGTAAAGCGCCTCCCTACTCGCCGATGACCACGGCGCTCAAATCTGGAACGCCGGACCTTTTAGGAATTTCCTGGTCGCGATATGGCGGCAGGGCCGGTGTCTGGCGACTCATGCGGATTCTCGATGATTGTCAAGTCAAAGGGACGGTCTGTTTGAATGCTAAATGCGCGGAAGATTTCCCCGATGCCGTAAAACAGCTTCATGCTCGCGGGCATGAAATCTCAGCTCACTCTTACACTCAGGATCTCGTGCTGCCGTATCTGTCGGCGCAAGAAGAGAAAGAGGTGATTCAGAAATGCAGTCGCATTATCGAAAGCGTAGTGGGAACTCGCCCGGTGGGTTGGTTCAGCCCGGTGGCCGCGCCGACCGTCAATACCGCGCGATTTCTCGCGGAAGAAGGATTTCTCTGGCACGGGGATTATAACGACACTGATCTGCCTTATTCGATGAACATGCCTGCAGGCCGGCTGGTTGCGATTGCGCACAGCGATTTTACCGACAACCGAACGCTTCGCAGTAGCCCGCGAGATTTTTTCAACGTGTATAAAGACACTTTTGACTTTCTATATCGCACCGAGTCGCCATCGCTGATCAATCTGACGGTTCATACACATTTTGGCGGAC
This sequence comes from uncultured delta proteobacterium, assembly GCA_963745835.1. Lineage (GTDB taxonomy): Bacteria > Desulfobacterota > Binatia > UBA9968 > UBA9968 > WHTF01. Next base: position 559,808 of record CAVUZH010000016.1, on the reverse strand, counting down.
GGCCGTTAATGGCAGCCATGCTCAGCGAGCTGCTCCATTATATGAAAGGGTTTGCGGATATTTGGTTTGCTCGTCACGACGAAGTCGCGCGCTGGGTGCTGGAACAAGCCGATGCATGAAGAGGTGTTGGGTTTTGGGTGTGGGGTTGCAAACTCCTAGGCCAACCCGACACCTAACACCCGCAACCCATCAAAACTCACCGCGAAAGATGCCGCGCTGTCCTCGTGCTTCTTCGACGCCGACTTCCATGTTGCGGATACGGGTGTGCGGGAATTTTTTACGGACTTGGCGTCGGATTTGACCGGCGAGGTGTTCCGCCAACAGCTCCGTGCTGGTGTTGACAAGCGGCAGAAGAATCACGTCTTGTCGCGGTAGTAACAGCCGCTGTGTTTTGTATCTCACTGCAATTTCTTTACCTCGCTGGCTTACTTTGATAGCTGGACTCGCCGTTTGGATTAACGTGCGATGATCCAGCGCGTCGCAAACCTGCTTGACCAAAGGCTTGAAGGTAATGAAGTCGAGCACGACACCGGCGTGATCGATCTCGCCTTCGAGAGTCACCGACACCTGGTAGTTGTGGCCGTGCAAAGGTTCCCTTTGACCGTCAGGGAAAATTAGAAAATGAGCCGAGGCGAAATTAAAATAATCTTTGGCAACTTCAATGCTGAAAAAGCGTGACATTCCTCGGACGTTAGCCAAAAGCCTCCACTGTTTCAAGCAATCAGTCGTTAATTGGCGCGAAAGAGCGATTTTTTAAAAACGCTCTTTATCCTGAATTTAACTTGCAACCCGAGCTTGGAAGAGTTAGGTGAGGAACCTATGCAACTAAGGGAATCCCTCGGCGTGCGCGATGGCGAGATGGTGTCGCTGATTGGCGCGGGCGGAAAAACCACAACGTTGTTGCAATTGGCCAAGGAACTGCGCGATGCGGGGAAGAAAGTTCTGGTCACAACCACGACGAAAATTTTCAAACCAAGCAAACCACACGTTGATCGACTGTTCATCGTCGAAGACGTCGATGCGCTACTGCGCGAGGCAACCAAACTCGATCCGCCGCTGATTATCGGCGCCGGTTCTAAGCTCGATCAGGACAAGTTGATCGGATTGCCTCCTCGCTGGCTCGATGAGATCGTGAGGAGCAAGCACTTCGCTGCGGTTTTGGTGGAAGCAGATGGAGCGGCGTCGCGGCTCTTCAAAGTTCCGTCGGACTTCGAGCCGGTGATCCCAGTCGCTACCAATCTAACGGTCTGGGTTTTGTCGATAAAAGTAGTGGGAAAACCGTTGGACGGTACTTCGGTCCATCGAGCGGAAACGGCATCGGCGCTGTCAGGCATGCCGCTGGGAACTCCGGTGACCGAACAACTGATTCTAAACCTGGTGCGGCACCCTGAAGGTTGTCTCAAAGGCATTCCAGCGGCAAGTCGAAAATCAGCGATGATCAATCAGGCGGACAGTCCGGAAGAAATCGAACGGGCGAAACAGTTAGGCAAAGCTCTGCTCCAATTGGAATTCGATCGCGTGGTGATCAACAGTTTTGTTGATAGCGGGCTCGGCAATGAAGTGATTCCCCACTAGTCAGTTATTCTACATCATGATTTCCGCCGTCGTTTTGGCCGCAGGCCGCGCTGAGAGAATGGGTGAGCAAAAGCTATTGCTGCCTCTCAACGATAAGCCGGTGCTTCAATGGGTGCTGGAGAGCGCATTGGCGTCGAGCGTTCATGAGGTGACTTGTGTCGTGCGTGATCTCAAGGCCGTGCGACAAAGAATCGCGCTGGCGCATCATCGACTCCATTGGCTAATCAACTACGCCGCGGATCGGGGGCAGAGCACCTCGGTGATAGCCGGGCTATGGGCAATCGAGCCAAGGAGCGACGGAGTGCTATTTCTGGTCGGCGACCAGCCGCTCGTCAGAAAGGATCTGCTTGACGCCTTGATTGAACGATTCGAACAGAGCTCGGCTTTGATCGTTGCTCCCTCGTTCAAGGGGCAAGCGCGCAATCCGGTTCTGTTCCGGCGCGAACTCTTCCCGGAGATTCTCCGCTTGACAGGCGACCGCGGCGGCCGGTTCTTGATTGAGAAGCACAAAAGCAGAACGGAGTACGTCGAGTGGCAACAAGAGATGCCGTTTATGGATATCGATGTGAGAGAGGATTACGAACGATTGAAGGAATTGGCATAGCTCAACAATTCAATTTGCTTGTCCGACTGCTTCTCCCACCGATCTGAATCCATCTCGTTCGAGCAGCTTGATCAAACCCTGGTTGATCCGCTTAACCGCCGCCGGACCCTCATAGACAAATCCTGTATAGATCTGCACCGCGGATGCTCCGGCGGTAATCTTGTCATACGCGTCTCGGGCATTGAAGATTCCGCCGACACCGATGATCGGCAGCCGTCCTCCGGTATTCTTATAGATATGAGAAACAAAGTTCGTCACCATCGATGTGATTGGCCTGCCGCTTAAACCGCCGGATTCCCGGCCCAACGGTGATTTCAAGCTGTCACGCATAAATGCGCTGGCGTTGGTGGCGACGATGCCTGCTACTTCGAACGAATTCACCACCTCGATAATTTGGTCTACCTGCGCAAATTCCATATCCGGCGCGATCTTAACAAACACGGGTTTCTCTTGCCGCTGCGCCGCCGCCGCGAGTTGCCGGTTTTTTTCCTGAACAGCGCTAAGCAGATCCGCAAGCAGCGTTTTCTCCTGCAGGTCGCGCAGGTTCGGTGTATTGGGTGAACTTACGTTCAAGGTAAAAAAGTCGCCGTGCGAATAGAGCTTTTCAAAAGTCGAGAGAAAATCCGCCACGGCGTCCTTGGTTTTGACGATCTTGGTCCGGCCGATATTAATCCCCAGCGGAATTCCCGGGATCTTGCCCTGAGCTCTCAGGTTGGCCAGTCTCGCGGCAATTGCGGTTGCGCCTTCGTTGTTGAAGCCAAGACGATTGATCAGCGCGCAATCTTCGGGCAAGCGGTACAATCGCGGCTTTGGATTGCCCGGTTGAGCCTGGGCCGTCACCGCGCCCAATTCCATAAAGCCGAATCCGAAAGCGGAGATAGTCTTAAGCGCGACTGCATTCTTATCAAAGCCTCCGGCCAGGCCGACCGGATTAGAAAAAATCAAAGATTTAATTTGCACGTTGAGCCGTTTGTCCGTCACGCGGTAAAGGCGGTCGAGAGGACCGTGCAGGAACTGTAATCGCGAGAGTAAATTTAGAGTTCGGTCGTGGCTTTGTTCCGGATCTTTACTAAACAACCAAGGACGAATGATAGATTTGTAAAGCATTATTTAGATGATCTAGCGGAAAGTTTATCGCTGGGCTAGTGGTTGAGACATTCGGAAGCTGAAAAGTCTTCCAACGAAAGAGGGAGAACCATTGGGTTCTCCCTCCCAGACTCTAAACCCGACGCAGAGTGCTACTTTTCGAACACCGCCCGAAGTACGTCCTTATCCCACCCGTAATGAAACTTACCCGGATCTGCAGTCGCAAGAATCGGGTTCGCTAATATCCCCTCGGATGAGCCGCGACATTGGACTTAATATCTATTTGAAAGGTGCGCACGCCGATGGAGTCATCAACATGTTTTCCTGCATAACCATGTACTGCCTCGTTTCCGGCGGCCAGCCGGCGACTTTCTTCGAGGCTTCAGCGCGAACCCGTTCACGTTCGGCGGCATCGCGATATGCCCACACGTGAATGAACTGATTGAGCGGTCCGATGGCGCTGACCCATATGCCAATCAGGGGCGAGAGCTTCGCCCGCTCAGGAATCACTTTGCCAAAAGCCTCAAGGACTTTGGGCATCGTGCCGGGCTGGTAGGTATAAGTGCGAAATTCGTAGATGTTGCCCTGCTTCGTTTCAGGCAACGGCGGCGAAAATGGCGCAGGCTGCAAAATCTTATTCTCCTGGGTGACGATGAATTCTTGGGTCTTCGGCGGCCACATGCCGGTCTTTCTGGCCTCATTGCCAATCCGTTCACGGTCCTCAAAACTTTCGTAAGGCCAGACGTGGACGACGCGATTAAGGCCGCCCACCTCTGATTGCCACAGGCCCAGCAGCCGTGAAAACTGCAGGCGTGCCGTTAATCCTTCAGCAAATTTTTCGACGAAGTTAGCAGTCATGCCGGGTTTCAGCACATAGGTTCGCATTTCTAAGATCATAGAGTTTTCCTCCGTCCTGAGGGTTTCCTATCCTTTCCCACAAAGCGGTGAACAAATGCAACAGGGATAGGTGACTCACATCGTCAAAATCTTCTCTTCGATAGGAGTTACGGAGCGCCAGCCTGCGCGGCGAGCCGAAGATCGTTCGAATCCTTCGGTTACCTTGAAGATCAATGGTGAGCATCCTTTGCGCAACTTGTCACTTTTGTCGAGAGCCCAAGATTTGTTGACGCGGTTCATCCTTGGAAACTCCCGGAAGTGACGAAAACACTGCACTCGCGCCTGGTATGTTTGTTGCTCGCTGATGAGCCTTCCAACCTGAAAGGAGCGTTTCACTCAGTCTTAACGCAACCACACCATGAACTTATTCGCAGGCAAACCAACCGAAGACTCAGCATTGGGAGACGGATCCGGTACGCAGCAAACAAAGCCGTCAGCGCCTGTGAGCTGGAAAGATTTTGGCGCGGCTCAACAAAGGGAAGCCGATGAAAATCGGTCGAGCACAATTTGGCAGCGGCAACATCGATCGTTCTATCTGCCGGTCAAAGGCAAGTTCGCTCTCTCCACGGCATTTGCTTGCGCATGGGTTTTTCTGTCCTGGAATCTCGCCCAGCCTTGGCTAAGCGAGCTCGCCAATGATATCGGGTACGCGCCGGCTGTTTTGATTATTTTCTTTATCGCGCTCTTTCCCGGTTTCTTGAATGCGCACATCATCTCGAGTGTCATCCTGGACCGGCCGCCTGAGCTCCGCTTCGATATAGAATATCCGCCGATTAACCTCTTGGTTGCCGCTTACAATGAAGCTCAAGAGATTGCCGAAACCATCCGCGGTATAAAGGGACAGGACTACCCCGGCCGGATAGATATCATCGTGGTTGATGACGGGTCCACGGATAACACTATCAGCATTCTCAACTCCTTCGATTTGCCGAATCTGAAAATTATTCGGGCGAATCACGGCGGCAAGGCAAAGGCGCTTAACGAAGGACTCAATCATGTAAGTCACGACATCATCGTTTGTATTGATGCGGATACTTTCCTTCAGCCGGAAGCGTTGAAGCGACTCATCGCTCGTTTTTTGAGTGATCCGCAGGGCACGGCGGCGGTTGCGGGATGCGTCCTTGTAAAAAATTCTCGCGACACTTTTATGACACGGCTACAGGAGTGGGATTACTTTACCGGGATTGCATCGGCTAAACGTCAACAGTCTTTATATCAGGGAACGTTGGTTGCCCAAGGAGCTTTTAGCGCCTTCAACAGCAAGGTTGTCAAGGCGCACAAAGGTTGGCCCTCGGTTATCGGAGAGGACATCGTGCTGACCTGGGCGCTCATCAAAAGCGGCTGGCGTATTGGTTTTGAGCCGACCGCCATTGGCTTTACCGCCGCGCCGACGACCCTAAAGGGTTTTTTCCGTCAGAGAAAACGCTGGGCGCGAGGCATGATCGAAGGATTGAAGCAGCATGGTCATTTGATCTGGAGCAGTTCTCGGTTGTCAGCTTTTTTCGTCGGGATTGATTTCGTCATCCCGCTGATGGACTTGTTCTATACGTTTGTATTTCTACCTGGCATCATTCTAGCCCTCTTCGGCTACTACTATATTGTCGGTCCGACCACGTTGCTGGTTCTGCCGATGGCGTTTTTGATCGTGTTCTTCATGTATCGAAAACAGCAAGTAGTCTTTAAAACACTCCGTCTTCGGGTGCGGCAAAATTTCGCCGGCTTTATCGTGTACATGCTTATCTATCAAATAATCATGTCTCCGATCTGTGTTATCGGCTATGTCCAAGAACTGCTCGGAACTGCCAAACGGTGGTAATAGATGCGCCACTGCATGGCGCATCCTGAATAGCGCCGCTTCCGAAATCGATCAGAATCTCGCCGGCAAGTACATCTAAGCTTCAATTCAACGGGTCCAAACCACAGAAAAATGTGGACCACTGAAAATGTTTGTGGCATTTTAGCGAATCCACTTACTTTCAGTACTTCGAGGAAACTTTGATCAAATCAAAACTAATTGATCGCGTTCTGCGACAGCATAGGGCCGTATTGGCAGCGACTTTGACAGTGACGATAATATTCATGTCATGTTCGCCGATGCTGGCCGCCGAGTCGGCCGATTCTGTTGATGCGCTACAGAGTAGGATTAAAGCCACATCGGACCGATCGACTTTAGCCAGACTGCACAAGCAGCTGGGCGATCAATATATAGCTCAAGATCGGATCGCGGAAGCGGCTGAGGCCTACGTTGATGCGCTGAAAACGGACCCGGATCAATTCTCCAGTGCAGAACGAGTGCGAATGGCTATCTATCTCTCTTGGGCGGATAAATTAAAACCATCGGAGCGCGAGCTTAGAGCGGTGCTTGCCCGGGAGCCGAAACACCAGGAAGCGCGCACTCATCTGGCGCGGGTACTGTCCTGGCAAGGTGAGCTGTCTGAGGCCATTGAAGAAGCCGACAACGTACTTAAGGAGCATCCGAATGATCGGGAAGCCTCACTGATCAAAGCCGATGCGTTGCAATGGCGAGGAGACTACAGAGAGGCCATTCCGATTTATCGGCAACTGTCTACGGATGGTAACTTTGATGCTGGCGTGGGTCTATCTCGGTCTCTTCTTGCAACGGGCAACCGCACGGCTTCCGTAGAAGTCACGAATTCATTGAAAGCCGGCAATTCTCGACAGGAACGGGAGCTTGGAAGATTGCGGGAGACCGTCGATCAGGAAACCCGACCCTCCTTGGATGCCCGGTATAATTACCACAGTGATTCAGACGACAATCACCTCAACCGATATTCGCTTTCCTCGAATTTTTCCGTTGGTAATCAAAAACTGGGCATGACCTTCAGGCACACAGATGCGGATGACAAGACACGTGATAATCGAGCTGAAGACCTCTCATTCAGAGTTTACGGTAATCCGACGGACTTGCTTACGCTTGGCGGCGGCTTGGGATTCACTCAGGTCCGGGATCGCCATACCTCTACTTTCCCGACGGGTCATTTCAGGCTCGACACCAAGCTATTTAGAGGCAAAGTGGGCGCTAACGTACATCGGGAAGTTCTCAGTGATACGGCTGAACTGATCGACAATCGTATACGAATGACCAATGTCGGGCTTTACATATCGCAACCGTTAACGGAGCGAGTTGGGGTCTACGCCGGTTACAACTACAAGGATTTTTCAGATGGCAACCACGCCAATGATATTCAGCTGGCGTCCCAATACGCGATTTATCTCAATCCGCGCATTAACATCGGCTACCGCTTTCGCTTTCTCGACTTTCACGAGCAAAGCGGCAGCGGGTTTTTTGATCCCAGCAACTACATCGCCAACCGCGTTTTTACTTCCTATTGGTTAGAACGAGACAAGTATTACACCTACGTCGAAGGCTCTTTCGGCTACGAAACTTTTCGTAGAAACCGAGTTGCCTCCGACAACTTCATTTATGGCGGCTCCGGCAGCATCGGCTACAAGCCGATTTCTACTTTGGCGATAGAGCTTAACGCCGAAGGTGGTACCTTCTCCGCCGGATCAACATCGGGCTTCAACTACTTCGTCATCGGCCCGAGAGTTCTGTTCAGATTCTAAGTCGCCGCACCTCGCCGGCAGGATGATGCCGGGAGTTCTCAGCTAGCCCCAGGCGCTCGATCTTCCATTCGCCTTTCTCTGGCAGAACACTGCCATGTGGCGGAGTTCTATCCGACCAAAGCGCAGAGCAATTTCAAATAAACGGCCGTTATCTTGGTCGCGTCTCGCATGGAAGTTTTGGGACGGAGTAGTTTTACAAAGCATTCAATCTTGATAAGAAAAGATTCAGTGGAGCTTCGGTCCAGCGAAATGCCAACGACCGACGTTGTTGTCACCGGGCTCATCTCGTCTTTTGATCAGTAGCAGGGGGAGTCATGAAGTCACGGGCCGCGGTTGCTTGGGAAGCCGGCAAACCTTTAGTCATTGAAGAAATCGAAGTAGAGGGACCGAAAAGTGGCGAGGTTCTGCTCAACGTAAAAGCCACCGGTGTCTGCCATACGGACGCTTTCACGCTTTCGGGAAAGGACCCGGAAGGAATCTTCCCTGCCGTCATGGGCCATGAAGGCGGCGCCATCGTTTTGGAGGTTGGCAAAGACGTCGCTGGGGTTAAGCCCGGCGATCATGTGATTCCGCTGTACATCCCGGAGTGCGGGCAATGTAAATTCTGCCGCTCGGGACGGACCAATCTATGCGGTGCAATCCGGGCCACGCAGGGTAAAGGCGTGATGCCGGATGGCACGTCGCGTTTCTCAACAAACGGAACAGCCGTTTACCACTACATGGGCACCTCGACATTTTCCGAATACACGGTAGTGCCTGAAATAGCTGTGGCCAGAATAAATCCGGCCGCTCCTTTGGAAAAGGTTTGTCTGCTCGGGTGTGGTATTACGACCGGAATTGGCGCCGTCCTAAACACCGCAAAAGTTAGACCTGGTTCGACCGCAGCCGTCTTCGGCTTGGGCGGCATCGGTCTCAGTGTTATCCAGGGTTTGGTGATGGCAAAAACGAGTCGAATCATAGCTATCGATACCAACCCTCACAAATTCGAAATGGCCAAGAGTTTGGGCGCCACGGATTTCGTCAGCCCGCAACAGAACGGCAGGCCGATTCAAGAGCTTATCATCGACATGACCGACGGCGGCGTGGACTATTCGTTCGAATGCATCGGCAATGTCACGACGATGCGGGCCGCTCTCGAGTGTTGCCATAAAGGTTGGGGGGAGTCGGTGATCATCGGTGTCGCAGCGGCCGGCCAAGAGATCAGTACCCGCCCGTTTCAGCTGGTTACCGGACGAGTGTGGCGCGGCACGGCATTCGGCGGGGTTAAAGGCCGCAGCCAATTGCCCGGCTATGTGGATCAATATTTAGAAGGCGAGATCAAAATCGATCCGATGATCACTCACAACTTGCCGTTGGATCGGATCAATGAAGCATTCGAGTTAATGCACGAGGGAAAAAGCATTCGCTCGATTATCCATTTCTGATACCGCGGGTTCGAGCTTACGGAAGCCTGCTGAATCAGTCTGATATCAATCCAGTGCGTGATCACGGCGGGGCTGAATTCGCGCTGCTTTGCTGCAGGCAAACGGCTTGCAGTTTAGACGATTTCTTTCTATAAGTTAGGCCCAGTACTAATCCGCTCACTACAAACCATTTCGAAAATTGTGTGAAAGGGACGCGATGGAGAAGAAAATCAAACTGCGCGTGAATGGCAAAAGGCATGAGCTTGAGGTTCCGACCAGTCGATTATTGATTGACTGTTTGCGTTACGACTTGGGTTTGACCGGCACCAAGGAGGGATGCAGCGTTGGAGTCTGCGGCGCATGCACCGTGCTGATGGATGATGAAATGATCAGTTCTTGTATCACGCTCGCGGTTATGGCCGATGGGCACGAGATCACGACGGTCGAAGGTCTTGCCCAAAACGGTGAGCTTCATCCGGTGCAAAAGAGCTTTATCCAGTACGGCGGTTTTCAGTGCGGCATCTGCACTCCCGGGCAGGTCGTTGCTGCTAAGGCTCTGCTCGAGGAAAATCCCAAACCCACCGAGGACGAGATCAAGGATTGGATGATGGGCAACCTTTGCCGTTGCACCGGCTACTACAAGATCATTGAATCGATCCAGAAGGCGCACCAGTTCGCAAGATAAGGACACAGCCATGATACCCTTTGAATATCGGACGCCTAAAAGTCTCAAGGAAGTGCATGCGACGTTAAAAGAATTTGGATCAGACGCGAAGCTCATCGCCGGAGGCACCTCGCTAGTGATCATGATGAGGCAGCGGCTGGTCAGGCCCAACTGTCTCGTGAGCTTACGGTCCGTGCGGGGGCTGAACAGCATTGAGATTCATGATGGTGGAACCCGGATCGGCGGGTTGGCCACACATCGTGAAGTGGAGTCTTCTTCTTTGCTGCGCCGCAGGTTGCCACTACTCGCGGAAACCTATCACCATGTTGCGACGATTCGGATTCGTAACATGGCCACGGTCGGTGGCGGATTAGCGCACGCTGATCCCAACCAGGATCCTCCTCCGACGTTGATTGCCCTTGGGGCTACGGTGAAGGCAACATCGGCCGACGGTAGCCGGGTCATTCCCCTAGATGAGTTTTTTACTGACTACTATGAAACCGTTCTCAAACCGGATGAAATCGTCACCGAAGTGTTCATTCCCAAAATGGCGCCCAATAGCGCCGGCGCCTATTTGAAATTTCTGCCGCGCACCGCGGATGATTATGCAACCGTTTCCGCGGCCGCCGTGCTCACTCTGGATAAAACTAGAAGGACGATCAATGACGTGCGCATTGCCTTAGGCAGTGTCGGAGTGACTCCGATCAGAGCCACGGCGGCGGAAGCTGTCTTGCGTGGCCAACCTCTAAAAGCGGAGGCTTTTGCCGAGGCCGGAGAAAAGGCCAAAGAGGCGGTTGATCCAGTAAGCGATTTCCGTGGCTCTGCTGCATATAAAAAAGAAATGGCAGGGGTGTTCGTTCGGCGCGCGCTGGAGAAAGCTTTGGCCAACCTGCGTCAGCAAGCTAAACCTAAGCCTGCTCTGAAGGCTATCAAGAAGGCCATCAAAAAGGCCATCAAGAAAGGGAAAAAACGTTGAAATTCACTCAGAGTGCGCAGATCCCCGTTGCCCGTGAACCGCTTTGGGAGTTTCTCATGGACGTTCCGAAGGTAGCCAAATCGCTCCCGGGCGTAGAGTCGGTCAGCAAAATCGATGATAAGACCTATGAAGGAGCTCTGACAGTCCGAGTAGGACCGATCAAACTGAACCTGCAGGGCAAGATTATCGTTGAAGAGCAAAGCAAAGAGAATTGGCGCGCAGCGCTGCGGGCCGAAGCCAAAGATCGAATGGCCGCTGGCGCCGTTAACGGGAAAACCAACATGGTGTTAAAGGAAATCGGCGCCAATCAAACCGAGTTGTTAGTCGACACCGATGTCAACATACTCGGCAAAATCGGTGAATTTGGTCAGCCGATTATTAGAAAAAAAGCGGACTCGATGCTCAAAGAGTTCGTTGAAAATATTAAGAAGCAACTAACTGCCTAGTGGCCGCCCGCTTTCGATAGCGGCGACGATTCACCCACGTGAGTTTCCTGTCGGCGGCGCAAAACTCTCTAGAGCGGGGCGTCATTGATACTTGTCGCCTGACAAGCCGAACGGCCCGCATGTGACCTAACGATGCTTCCAATTGGGCGTCCTTTTTTCTAGGAATGCCTGGACGCCCTCATCCACGTCCTCAGTGTGCAGCAGTTCACGGCAGTAGATTTCCTCGGATCGGCTAAGTGCGCCGGAAAAATCTCGCAAAGACAACTCTCGCAAGCCCTTCAGCGCAATCCGCATTACGGCTCCGCTTTTTGAAAGAAGTTCGTCGAGTAACGATGTCAGACCGTTGTCGAATTGATCTTCCGCAAAGACACGGTTAATCAATCCAACGTCAAGCGCTTCTCGGGCGCTATAGCGCCGTCCGGTAAGAATCATTTCGGCGGCGCGGTGGTATCCGATCAGCGTCGAGAAACGCGCCAGCGCAACCGGCGGATAACAACCCACATTTATCTCTGGGGTGGCAAATGAGCTATCTTCCGACGCGACGATAAAGTCACAGCAAGTTGCAAGCTCGCAACCGCCGCCGAAACATATTCCGCGAACCGCTGCGATGGTCACCTGTGGCAGACCCAACAGCTTGCGAATGACCCGGTGCACGATCTCGAGCATCTCGGGAACCTTTTCCCGGGTGTGATCGCGAACATCCACGCCGGCAGAAAAGGCGCGTGTGCCGGCGCCTCGGAGGACCACGACGTCGGTTGTGCCATCCGCAGCGCATGCCGATAGTTCTTGGTCTAGCTCTCGCAACAACTCGATACCGAGTACGTTTACGGGCGGATGCTCAATGGTAATGGAGGTTACCCGCGATTCCTTTTCTTTATTTAACCCCATGTCATCCCTATACCGTTGAATGTGACAAAAGGCGAGTCAATTACACGTGTAACGAATGGGATAGAAGTTTACATCTCGACAAATCTGGTTTGACAAAGAAAACACCGCAACCTAGACTTACGGTTCGAGCTCTTAAGGAGGGCTTCTATGAGACACCCACGAGTGATCGCCGCAGCTTTTGCCGTCTGGTTTGCGCTGGGACTGAAACCCGCTTCCGCGGCCCCGGATGAGTACGATGACAGCCAGTCTCATCCCTTGAGAATCGTCGCATACTTGCTTCACCCGGCTGCATGGTTGGTCGAACAAGTAGTTTTTCGGCCTTTTCATTTTCTCGTTAGCGCGAATGAGCCAATGGAGGAAATCTTCGGCCATCGACCGCATCCGCCGGTTCTGGCCGAGCCACAGCCCAATCGGGATTACGGCATGCCTCGAAGCGCACCGGTGAAACCAGCACCGCCTCCTCCGGTTGCAGCCGTCACTCAGGAACCTGTGCGTGAGATCGTCAAAATCGTCGAGGTCCCCAAGGAAACGATTGTCTATAGGGACGTTCAAAAAGTGGTTGAAGTGGAGAAGTTCGTCTTTCCGGGAATCGCTTTTCAGTTCGATTCGGCCGAGCTCACTGACTGGGGAAAGGGCAACGTATATCTGGCCGCGGAGAAACTTAAGACAAAAGGCGATATCTCCGTGGTAATCGAGGGACATACCGATGAGGTAGGTAGTGCGGAATACAACAAAAACCTCGGACTGCGACGGGCGCAGCGTGTCATGACAGAGTTAACCGCTTTAGGAGTTGATCAAGCGAGAATTTCGACAGTGACTCAAGGAGAGGAGAAGCCTTTGATCAACCAACCGACGGCATGGGCGCGTGCGGTAAATCGACGAGTAGAGTTCGAGGTCAGAGGGAAATAAGAAGAACTTCAATCGTAAAAGGCCCAGCCTCAAGCTGGGCCTTTTTTTTGGGTACCAGCACTCTGGTTCAATGAGTTACAAGCTCCGCGACACCTACTATAAAAAGGCCAAACAGCAAGGCTACCGCTCTCGCGCGGCTTATAAGCTGCTTGAGCTGCAGGAGCGTTTTCGCATCTTTAAAACGGGCCAGTTAATTGTCGATTTGGGCGCGGCGCCGGGCGGCTGGATTCAAGTGGCGGCAAAGCTGGTCGGTCCCAGCGGTAAAGTCCTTGGTGTGGATCTTCAGCCGATCGAGGCGTTTCACCAAAAGAACATCATCGTCATACAAGGTGACATTACCGCGACGGAAACAGAACAGCGGATCATGGAATACTTAGGGCGCCCTGCTGACAGCGTCATCTCTGATCTCGCGCCTAAGTTGACCGGCATCCGTGATACGGATGAAGCGCGCTCCTTGGAATTGAACCGCACAGCCGTGGACGTCGCAAACCGACTGCTTAGACCAGGCGGCAGCTTTCTCATCAAGAGCTTCGTCAGTGAAGAACTTCGAATCTTTTCCGCGGAACTGGAAAAGCAATTTGGCTCGGTTCAGCGTACCCGGCCTGATGCTAGCCGGAAAGGATCATCTGAAATTTATTTTTTCGCTAAGGATTACCGGCCAAGGTCGAAGGGATAGCGGACTACGGTAATGTCAAAAAGGACGACGACAGAACCAGGCGTAACACGGCGACGGCGGTGAATTGTTGCCAGAGGGGCGCCGTGAACCAGCTAAATCGGCAGATGGCAATATCGGAATTAAGAAAAGACCCAGTTGTCGACCGCTGGGTGATCATCGCCACTGAACGAAGTAATCGTCCTCATGCTAACCAACCAAGGACAGAGTCCGACCGAGACGAACCATGTCCTTTCTGCGCCGGCCGGGAAGGGGACACCCCACCTGAAGTTCTTGCCTATCGCGATCCATCGACTCCAGCCAATACGCCCGGTTGGAGAGTCAGGGTCGTACCTAATAAGTATCCAGCTCTGGACAGTATGGGAGACATCTCTTTACCAACCGGTTCGGCCTACGTTGCTGTGGGCGGAGTCGGCGCTCACGAAGTAATCATTGAGAGCCCGAAACATTGCCTAAGCATGGCGGAGCTGGCTGAGGGACAGATTGAAGACGTTTTGCGGGCGTATCGAGAACGTCTGATTACTCTGCAGAACGATCGGCGCTGGAAATCGATTCTTATTTACAAAAACGAAGGAAGCGCGGCGGGTGCGACCCTGGAGCATGTCCATTCGCAACTGCTGGCAATGTCCATAGTTCCGCGTGAGATAGACCACGAGTGGCGCGCACTGGTCTCCCATCATGATACGACGAAGAGCTGCCTCTATTGCGAGATGCGTGACAGGGAGCGCTCGGATGGGCGCCGCATAATACTTGAGAGCGCGGCGTTCATTGGCTTCTGCCCGTTCGCGTCTCGGTTTCCCTTTGAAATATGGCTTATGCCTAAAGAACACTCGCCCATGTTTGATTCGGTAGCGAACGACGAGCTCCGCCAACTGGCGTTCATGCTACGGCAATCCTTACAACGCCTCGCCGGTATTGTCGATGCACCGCTTAATTACGTGCTTCACTCGGCGCCACTCAAAGAAGCGAAGCGCGACCACTATCACTGGCACCTGGAGATTTTGCCAAGAATTTCTAAAATCGCCGGGTTTGAGTTGGCATCCGGCTATTATATCAATACCGTGGCGCCGGAAAGCGCGGCACGGCAACTGCGCGAGCTTGCGCTATAACAGGCTTGCCGTCTGAGTTTCGGGCACATCCTTGGAGGGCGTAATTCAATTGAATTCCGCCATAACTGCCGCTTATTCAACCGTCACACTTTTGGCGAGATTGCGCGGCTGATCGACATCAGTGCCGCGATGAACCGCAATGTGATACGCCAGCAATTGGAGCGGTATTGTCATAACGATCGGGGTCAGGTAGTGCGATGCTTTCGGCAGCGTTAGCAACCGAAATGCGGAGACTTCGCGGCTTGTTTTGATATCGTCGGTTAGGACGATCACTTTACCGCCGCGGGATTCGACTTCCTTGAGATTGCCGATGGTTTTTTCGAAATACCGGTCTCGCGGCGCCAACACGACCACAGGCATCTTTTCATCGATCAGCGCAATCGGCCCGTGTTTCATTTCGCCGGCCGGATAACCTTCGGCGTGGATGTAAGAGATTTCTTTCAGCTTGAGAGCCCCTTCAAGGGCAATCGGATAATTAAGGCCGCGGCCCAGATAGAGAAAATCCTGACTGTGCATGAGCTCGCGCGCCAGTTCTTTGACTTCACTCTCCAATTTCAAAGCATCTTCAATCCAGGTCGGTAAATGCATCAGGTCACGAAGTAATTTTCTAGCATCGGCTTGCTTCAGCTTGCCGTTGCGCCTTCCTAATGCCACGGCTAGCAGATACAGAGCGGTAAGCTGCGTTGAAAATGCTTTGGTACTGGCAACGCTGATTTCCGGTCCAGCGTGGGTGTAGAGAACGCCGTGCGACTTACGGGCAATAGAGGAATCGATGACGTTGCAAATCGCCAGAATTTTTGCCTTCTTCGCGCGCGCTATTTCGGTTGCCGCCAAGGTATCTGCGGTCTCGCCGGATTGACTGACCATCAACAAAATCGATCGAGGGTCCATCAGCGGCGAACGGTAACGGAATTCCGATCCGTAATCGACCTCCGCCGGAATTCCCGCGATCTCTTCGAGCATGAATTTGCCGACTAAGCAGGCGTGCCAGGCTGTGCCGCAGGCAACCAGATGAATTCTTTTGATGGCCTTCACCTGGCTCTGAGTTAATTGAATTCCCTCGAGAGAAACGTCACCATTCTTCAATGAGATGCGGCCGCGAAATGTGTCTGCTAAAGCCCTCGGCTGATCGTGAATTTCCTTGAGCATGAAGTGAGCGTAGCCGCCCTTGCGTGCCGCCACCGCATCCCAGGTGATCTCTTTGACCGGACGGCGAATGGCTTTACCAGTGCCGTTAAAGAGACGATACGAACCGACGGTCACTTCGCCGATCTCCCCATCTTCCAGGAACGTCACCTTGCGAGTGTAGTCGAGTAGCGCGGGGATGTCGGAGGCGATGAACGTTTCGCCATCGCCCCAACCAATAACAATCGGCGTGGAGTTCTTCGCGACGATGAGCCGCTGCGGATCTCGACGATTGAGAAACAGCAAGGCGTAGGAGCCGCGGATTTCGCGCAAAGTACGGCGCACCGCGTCCAGGAAATCCATTCCCCTGTCGATTTTTTCGCTGACCAGATGAGCGACGATTTCGCTGTCGGTTTCCGAACTGAAGTGAGTTCCTCTCTTCGTCAGCTGCTCTTTCAGTTCCAAGTAATTCTCGATGATGCCGTTATGAACGACGACCACGTCCCCGGCGCGATGCGGGTGAGCGTTGGTTTCTGAAGGACGGCCGTGAGTTGCCCAGCGTGTATGACCGATGCCGACCGGGCCCGACATAGGTTGCCGGCCGAGCAGGGTTGCCAGATTGGTCAGTTTGCCTTCGCAGCGGCGAATCGCCACCTCACCGTGGTTGAGAACCGCAATGCCAGCCGAATCGTAACCCCGGTACTCGAGCTTTCGAAGGCTTTCCAAAATCAATGGCGCCGCGTCGCGACTGCCGATATATCCGACAATACCGCACATTATTTTTTGGTTCCTTTCATTTTCATGCGCTTTTGCTCGGTCCAGCCTTCGCGAAGCCGCTCTTGCCTGTCGTTAAAGACCAGAGCTCCGTCGGGAACGTCATGACGAACCGTGGTCGCAGTGGCGACATAGACGTCATCACCCAAAGTGATCGGCGCGACCAACGTCGAATCGCTACCGACCTGAACGCGATCGCCGATTTTGCTTTTATATTTTTGAAATCCATCATAGTTGCAGGTGATCGTGCCAGCGCCGATATTGCTATCGCGGCCTATCGTCACATCACCGAGATAAGTCAGATGATTAGCCTTGGTGCCATCGCCGAGCCTGGCTTCTTTAGCTTCCACGAAATTGCCGATATGAACGTTGCGGCCCAAGTCCGTGCCCGGACGCAAATGGGCAAACGGGCCAATGATTGCGCCGTTAGCGACTCGACAGCTGGTTAGGACGACGGAAAAACGCAAATGAACTTCGTCACCCAACTGCGCGTCGGTCAGATATGCGCTGCCGTCAATACGGCATCGCTCACCGATCAAGGTCGTGCCGCAGAGATGAGTGTTCGGGCCGATGACCGTGTCTTTGCCGATGGTCGCGCCCTGTTCGATGTAGGTGGTCGTCGGGTCCTTTAAGGTGACTCCTTGGGCCATCCATTTGCGGTTTATCTCTTCTTGTAAGCTCTTCTCCATGCGGGCGAGCTCCTCCCTAGTGTTGATGCCCATCATCTCACGAGCATCATCGACCTGTAGGTTTGCCACGGTTTGACCTTCGCTCAAGGCGATCGCGACGATATCGGGCAGATAGTACTCCCGCTGGCGATTGTGATCGCTGACGCGCGACAACGCAGGAAAAAGAAATGGCGCGGCAGCGACATAGATCCCGGCGTTCACTTCACGAATCTGTTTTTGCAAATCCGAAGCGTCTTTCTCTTCAACGATACGGGCAATCTGTTGCTTATTATCCCGTACGATTCGGCCGTAGCCTTTCGGATCCTCTAGCTTTGCGGTTAATAACGTTACCGCTGCTTGTTGCCCGCGGTGCTGATCGACCAGTCGCTTTAACGTGTTCTCATGGATCAAAGGAACATCGCCGCTGAGGATTAGAATATCCCCTGTAAACCCAAGAAATGTTGGTTTGGCGCACAGCACCGCATGAGCGGTGCCGAGCTGTTTTTCCTGGATCACCCACGATAGATCGTCGCCCGAATAGGCCTGTTGAACAGCGGCGGCGCCATGTCCGACTATAACCGCAATCCGGGACGGTTCTAATTGCTGCGCAGCCCGTAAAGCGTGCAGAAATAACGGCGAGCCGCCCAGGCGATGAAGCACCTTAGGAATGTCCGATTTCATCCGGGTACCTTGTCCAGCCGCTAAAACAATGACGCCGATATCGTTCATGATGATTATCGATTATAGCGAAAGTAGACTTTCAGTCAAAGTAAGCGATCTTAGCAATACTTGTGCGTTGATAATTCGGAAATTGCCACTTTTCGAGCGACTAAATTGCATTTATTATGAGCCAATGGCGCTGCAACGACTGCAATCTATAACCACAGTCTGGTCCGGATATTTCGCGCGCTTCGGGTGATTTACCGAATTGTTTTCGCACAACTCGGTGTTAAAGAGCCAAAATCATGAGAGGCTCGACAATTTTGATGCCGTCGCTGCGCGGCGCAATCGCGCTCCTGCGCGCCACGATGCGAGTGGAAGTACTTCATGGCGAGTACTTCGCCGATCTGCAGAGCCGCCGTGTTCCGATTCTTCTGGCACTTTGGCATGGCCGGATGTTTCTCATTACCGATGCGCACCGCGGGCAGGGATTTGTCACTATGGCTTCGAAGTCTAACGACGGCGACATCATCGCTGGCTGGCTGGAAAACAACGGTTATGCGGTAGTCCGAGGCTCGACCACACGCGGCGGGAGCGAGGCTTTGCGCCGCATGGTCTATCTCATGCGGGCGGGTCGCAACGGAGCTTTGACGGTTGACGGTCCCAAAGGCCCGGTTCGGGTTGTGCAGCCAGGAGTCGTGCGCCTCGCGCGATTAACCGGTGCTTGGATTCTACCTGTCAGTTTTTCAAGCTCATGGCCATTGTTTCTTAGATCGTGGGATCGCCATCTTGTTCCCAAACCTTTCTCGCGCAACTTTATATCGTACGGCGAGCCATTCCCGATCGGTTCTGAGTTATCGGAGGAAGCCGCGCTAACAAAAATTGCTGCGGCGATTAATAAGATTACCGAAGAGGTCGACAATATCGCCGGGATTTGCCCGCCCGGTTAGGACCGCTAGCTCGTGCGATTGGGAATCAAGCCCTTTTTTCTTGCGTTCAAACGACTCTTCTTCTATGACGGCTGTCAATCGCCACCCATGTGGTCTGGCCGGAAAAAAAGGGAACGCTGAATTGTTGCAGCACTGCCGTCGCAGACGGGAAACTGTTTCGAGATCTGGCGCCGAGTAAGACTTAAAACCGATGAAAACAACTGCCCATGAAAAGATACAGTCCATGCGAGCTTTTAGGAGCAGGGTGCTCGACCCGCTTTGGCAAGCTGAACCTGCCGATCTCACCTGGGTGAAAAGACTGCTCAGTTTCTTCATCAAGATCGTTTTTCTGGTCGGACGAGATTTTATTGAGAATCTCGTCAAACTCCAGGCGATGGCGTTGGCCTTCAAAACGTTGCTTTCGATTGCACCCCTGCTCGCCGTCATCTTTTCTATCTTGAAGGGTTTTGGGGTCCACAACCGCATCGAGCCCGTTCTCGCCGAAGCGCTCGCTCCGTTAGGTGACAAAGCCCAAGAGGTCACCAGCCATTTGATCGGTTTCGTTGACAAGATGAGCGCAGGAGCCCTCGGCAGCGTGGGCCTAGTGACCCTCTTCATTACCGTGTTGTCTCTGATGGGCACCATTGAACAGGCCTTCAACACTATTTGGCGGGTCAGATTTCCGAGAAAGCTTGCGCGGAGATTCAGCGATTACTTGAGTGTCCTTTTAGTCGGTCCGGTGCTGGTGTTCGCGGCGCTGACGATTACGGCTACATTGCAGAGCAATTCTTTCGTTCGTAATTTGCTTGCGCTGGAACCATTCGGAACAGTCATGCTGACGCTGCTTCGCCTGGTCCCCTATGTCACTCTATGGGGAGCATTCACACTTTCTTACCTCTTTATCCCGAACACCCGAGTCAGATTGCGTTCGGCGCTGGTCGGCGGTGTCGTGGCCGCGTTACTTTGGCAGACAATTGGTTGGGGATTTGCCACATTTGTGGCCTCATCGACGCGTTACTATGCTATCTACTCCAGCTTTGCCATCCTACTGCTGTTTCTCCTCTGGCTGTATGTCGGCTGGCTGATTGTCTTGTTAGGAGCACAAGTATCCCATGCGCATCAGCACATAGGTTTCTATTACGGTGAGCATGAGAACCTGGCGCGGAGCCCGGCGGGACGGGAGAAGCTTGCGTTGCAGTTGCTGCTCCTGATAGGGCGGAATTTCCAGCAAGGATTCAGTCCGATGAGTATTACGGATCTGGCGAATCGGCTGCAATTGCCGGCGGCTTTGGTTAAAGATTTTTTGGACATGTTTCAGCAATCCCGACTGGTGTTGCCGTTGGCCGACGAAGAAAGGTTTGTGCTCGGCCGCGCTGCCGAAAGAATCAGGATCAAAGAGATTTTGGATTGCGTCAGAACTGCCGGAGGTCCTACCAAAGGCACTGGTATTTATCTCAGAGAGCCTGATGGTATCGATGAACTGCTGCTTGCGGTCGACCAATCTGTTGCCGCGACACTCGATGGTATAACCCTGCAGAGCTTAATCGTTCGTCAAGAATCGATTACGGCCGTTACCTAAACTGCCGATTAGCTCGCGCTGTCAGCGGCGGAAGAGCTGCCGGAAAAAGGTTGCCAAACTGTTTTCCATGGACCGCGGGGCGCCGCGCCGCGCCAATTTCCCGCTGTCCAGATCTACCGCCGGATTCTGCGCACTGCCGGTAACCGTGAGCGGCACCACCAGCTGGCCGCGCTGGTTCTTGAACAGTTGACTGGTTCTACCACGGCTGGCTTTACTGGAAGCCTGAGGCGAAAGAGTTGCGTCGATCCCGACATTTAGCGCCTGATGCGCCAGGGTCATGGTTCCGCCGCCTTGAAGTTCCAGCTGCGGGTTTACCAGGTGAATGCGTGAGAAGTCGACGACACCGTTGCTCAAAGTAAATTCCGTATCCAGAGTCTTAAATGTGGTTGCTTCGCGACGTTGTTTCTCGGAGAAGCCGATGGCGCCGGTGGCGCGTTGAATTTTTCTTATCAGATCAAGGTTGGTCAATTCGCCCTCGCGCGCCGATAGTTTGCCATTGCCTTGCAATCGCTTGGTCGGCTCGGAGCCGCCGCCGGCACCTAAACGAAGCGTAACTGCGCCGTTTAGATTTCCCTTGATCGCCCGTTTGCCATATAGCCTTACATTTTTGAACTCGCTTTGGATCTGTGTCATCAGATTGCTCGCCGGGCCGCTCACCGCAATGCGCAAGCCAATCGGCCCTGAAATGTCGATCTCTGCTGGCGCTAAACCAAACACTGCGAGGATCTGCATCAGCGTCCCAGCATCCACGTTCTCGTCTGCCAAAACCAAGTTGAAGCGCGGCGCAGTGGCCAGATTGCTGATGCTTCCCTCCAGCGGCAGAGTCAAGTTCTGCACTGTTAGGTGATTGTCGTTAAGGATAAGTTTTGTTTGTTCATCCTGGTAATCGAGCTGTCCTGCTAATGTAACCGTCTTTAAGCCCGGATAATTGAAGGTCGCGCGATATGGGAAAGGTCCTTCGCTTGAGAACTCCTCCATGAGGAGTTCGATGCCATGGATGCGCACGGGGGTTGGTTCTGCGGTGATAATGTTTAACTGCCCGTTTTTGATGCGCAGCCGGCGCGGAATTGTCAAAGCGATAGCGGCGCTGTCCGGCTGTTTAGGTTTCGGCGCGAGCTTGTTTGATTCGGCTCCGCTGTTTACCGGAATTTGTTTGTCCGCCAGGATACTGGAACTAGAGCTACGCTTGGATGCCTTTTGCAGCGTAAACACAGGCTTGTCCAGCACAAACTCAGTGATTTCAAAGCGCCCGCTTAGCAGCGGCCATAACTTGAGGCGCAGTTGAACCTCTTGCGCGGTGAAGAAGCTTTCGGCGGGAGAAGTCGAGTTAGCCGAGATGTTCAGGTTCGATAGTCTGATCGAAGGTTTTGGCACCAGACTTAGCCGTACCTCGTCCAGGTCAACGCGCCGCTGTAGAGTTTCTTCGATCAACGGCAAGTAAATGCTTTTGAAGCGGCCGAGATCGACAAACGTGGGCAAACTGATAACTGCTGCAATCACCAGAGCAAGAACAGTCGCGCCGGCGATCAAGGCTTTCTTCACAGGATCGCCTCCGGCTCGATCGCCCAAATTCTAAGGCAGTTCACTTGCTTCGGTGTCGTCATTTGCCGGGACATTATACGGATCGCAGTCCGGATTCAATGCTGGCAACCGTACTTAAGTCGTTGCCTAGAGTAGCCACCAAGGGCAGTATTTGTTAGGGTAACAAACTTCGAAAGGTCGCTGTCATATTGGATTTGGCGCTGGAAATTCTCCCACAGGTATTGTTGGAGGGTCTCGTACTAGGATTCATGTACGCTTTGATCGCTCTCGGCTATACCATGGTTTATGGTGTCCTGGAGTTTATCAACTTTGCTCACAGTGAAATTTTCGTCCTCGGCGCGTTTGTCGGTGTCGAAGTTCTCTTTTGGCTCCAGGACGCCGGACAACTGGCGGTCTTACATCCGGCTTTCGTCTTGTCGCTGGTGATTGCTGCCGGCATGTTGATCAGCGGCCTGGCCGCCATGGCGCTGGAGCGTGTGGCATATCGTCCGCTTCAGGGTGGTCCGCGTCTGGTCGCGCTGATCTCCGCCATCGGCGCGTCATTTTTTCTCCAAGATGCGCTGCGTTTGTTCGAAAGTCTCTGGCGCAACACCTTTTACCTCAATTATCCGACTCTGGATGTGCTCGATGAGGTTTTACCCTTGGCAACTAATCTTGTCGTGCCGGTGAAGTCCCTGATGGTCATTGCCACCTCACTGCTTAGCCTGGGCGGCCTCTATTACTTCGTGAATCGGACGCGCATCGGCACGGCGATCCGCGCGGTCGCGCAGGATCCGGAAACCGCCTCGCTGATGGGGATTCCGGTCAATCGCGTCATTGCGCTAACATTTTTTGTCGGCGGCGCGATGGGAGGTTTGGCTGGGGTTCTGTTTGGCCTTCACTATAGCCTGGTCAATCCCTACAGCGGATTTGCGCCGGGGCTGAAGGCTTTCACCGCGGCGGTCCTGGGCGGCATCGGCAATATTCCGGGTGCAATGCTAGGTGGCATGGTACTCGGTTTGTTGGAGGCATTCGCCGCTTCTTATCTGTCGATTCTTACCGACGGCGCCTTCGGCGCCGAATATAAGGATGTCTTCGCCTTTCTTGTACTGATCATGATCTTGATTTTTCGTCCCAGAGGGTTGCTTGGTGAGACCGTGCGCGAGGGCCGGGCGTGAGTGGTTCGCTACCGTCGTTGGGCTTGTTGGCATACATCGCTGCAAGCTCCGTGCTGGCCTTTGTCTTCCCCCAATCTGTCTTGGCCTTTCTCCTGGTCGAAGCTTCATTGCTGTTGCTCTGCTACGTCTCGGCGCCGCTTAAAATAAAAATATACTTGGCTGCTTTGGTGCTGCTAATCCTGATTCCCTTCCTGGGGACGTTTAACGGTTACTATCTGGAAGTTGCCATTCAGATCGGCATCTATGTCGCGCTTGCTCTGGGGTTGAATATCGTCGTCGGCTTTGTCGGCCTGCTCAATCTCGGCTTCGTTGCCTTTTATGCCATCGGCGCCTACCTATGGGCGATCTTCGGTTCGCCGCAAGCCAATGAATTTATTCCCGGCGGATTCTTTCCATTGTCGGCAAATTGGTTTTTTATCTTTCTTATTTTCAGCATCGCTGCCGGGGCGCTGACGGGAACGTTGCTGGGGCTGCCAGTGCTGCGTTTGCGCGGCGATTATCTGGCTATCGTCACCCTGGGGTTTGCCGAGGTGGTGCGCGCGGTAGTCAACAACCTCGATAAGCCGATCAACATTACCAATGGTCCAAAAGGCATCTCCCCGATCGTTAAACCGCCGCTTTTTTTCAAACCGTGGCTGGAATTCGTCGGGTTGGAAATCGCCGATTCGACATTGTACCCGCTGTATTTTTACTTTCTCGTGCTTCTGATGGCGCTGCTCATCATTCTCATCACACGCCGACTCGAAGACTCGCGCGTCGGGCGGGCCTGGAAGGCGATCCGCGAAGACGAATTGGCAGCGTCGGCAATGGGTGTTCCGGTAGTGCGCATGAAGCTGTTCGCATTCGCGGTGGGCGCGTCCTTCGCTTCGGCCGTGGGAGTGTTGTTTGCCGCCAAGCAGGTTTTCATCAATCCCGAGAGCTTTACCTTCATGGAATCCATCGGAGTTCTGGCGATGGTGATCCTCGGCGGCATGGGCTCGATTCCAGGCGCCATTCTCGGCGCTACCGGTGTGACGATTCTCAACCTCCAATTGCTCAAGGGGTTATCGCTATGGCTCAACGGCCTGCGCCAGTCAGGCGCTGAATTGACGTTGCCGCTGTTGGGAAGCTATTCGTTGAGCCAGTTGCCGGCCCAGTTCGAGCCGGCAAAATACGAACGAATGGTTTTCGGTCTGATTTTGATTCTGATGATGATTTTCCGGCCGCAAGGTATTTTGCCGCCGCGGCGTGACCGGCGAACTTAAATGGCGCTGCTAGAGCTGCGGGATATTTCCAAACGGTTCGGCGGATTGCAGGCTTTGGCGCGAGTCAACCTCGACATTGAATCCGGCACCATCGCCTCGCTTATCGGCCCTAACGGCGCGGGCAAGACGACACTGTTCAACATCCTTACCGGAGTCTATCAGCCGGATGGCGGCGAAATCCGTTTTCTCGACCGGCCGTTGATGGGTTTAAAGCCGGAGAGAATCACCAAGGCGGGTATCAGCCGCACGTTCCAAAATATCCGCCTGTTCTCGCACATGACGGTCCTGGACAACGTGTTAGTCGGAATGCATTCGCGCATGCACACCAGTTTCGCTGAAATCCTGCTGCGCACCCAGAACTTCCACAATCGCGAAAACGGCGCGCGCAGCCGGGCAATGGAGCTGATCGAACTGACCGGCCTCGGCGGCCGTCAAGGCGAGTGGGCGCACCAGCTCTCCTACGGAGAACAACGCCGGCTCGAGATCGCGCGGGCCTTGGCCGCAGCCCCGAAGCTGCTGCTGCTCGATGAGCCGACTGCGGGAATGAATTCCACGGAAGCGCAGTCGCTGGTTACCTTGTTCAAAGATTTGGTCGGTAGATATGTCGAAGCGATTCTGCTCATCGAGCACAATATGCGCGTGGTCATGGGCGTGTCGCATTGGGTCCATGTTCTCGACTACGGTGAAAAGATCGCCGAAGGCCATCCGGACGAAGTGCGCCAAAATCCGCGGGTGATCGAGGCCTACCTTGGCGCATGGGCGGAGAATGCTCAGAGTTAACGAGATCCACGTTTATTACGACGCCATTCACGCGCTGAAGGGAGTTACGTTTTCCGTCGAGCCCGGCGAACTCGTCACCCTTCTGGGCGGCAATGGCGCTGGCAAGACGACTACCCTGAAAACAATTTCCGGACTGCTGCGTCCACGCCGCGGTAACATCGAACTGGAAGGCTGCGCTCTAGATGAAATCGACGCCCACGAGATCGTCCGGCGCGGGGTAGCTCATGTGCCGGAAGGCCGGAAAGTTTTTCCTCGTTTCACGGTGCTTGAGAATTTGCAGGTCGGCGGGTACAGCCGCAGCATCAAGTCGCTTGCGCCTGATCTCGACTTTGTTTATCGCATGTTTCCACGCTTGCACGAACGGCAGAAGCAATATGCAGGCACCCTGTCTGGAGGCGAGCAGCAGATGCTGGCGATCGGCCGAGCCTTGATGGCCAAGCCGAAATTATTGCTGCTGGATGAGCCATCGATGGGGCTGGCGCCAAAAATCGTCGAGCAGATTTTGGAGAACATTCGCGCGATCAACCAATCCGGTGTCACGGTTCTGCTGGTCGAGCAAAATGCCGCGATGGCCCTGGCGATCTCGCATCGCGGTTACGTGCTCGAGACCGGCCAAGTGATTCTTAGCGGCGCGTCCAGCGATTTGGCCGGTAATGATCTGGTGCGACAGGCGTATCTCGGCGGCTAGCAGGCTGCTGAAAAACCTCACATGCTTTGTTGCGCTCGATCGACTCGCTCCAACGTAGCGCATAACTACGCCTGCGCTCGTCGATTTTTCGCGCGCCTCGCCTGCGACTTTTTGAGCAGCCTGCGCCTATTAGCTGCGCGCTTCATTCAACCCGGATTCCGTAGTAGATGGGCAACTTCGTATCGATTGAGAGGTGAGGCTGGAGAGCGAAGACACAGAAGCGAACAATTTCAATGCCGTGTATGGTGCTTGGTCCTGGGCTGACACATTTTTTCAGGCGTCCGCTAAAGACTGGAGCTTGCGGACCGCTATCAACCAGAGGCCCATTGCCTTTGCTCCGGAGGGCTCGCCGCTCAATTGCCGTGTCTCTTCGAACTGCGCAATTCTGGGTTCACTCACACTTGACAAGCCAGGCTTGGGCTCATATTTCTGCAAGCAATTCACTTCGGAAGGAATTTCATGGCGGCAAAGAGAAACTACATTATCGGCGTCGATACCGGCGGCACGTTTACCGATGTTGTCGTCTTGGCGGACACGGGCGAAGTTTGGACAGCAAAGGCTTCGACCACGCCGGACGATTTTTCCCGTGGGGTGATGGATGCGGTCGGCGAAGCCGCGCAGATCATGGGAGTTGAGAGTTCGGATCTTCTCGGTCGCACGACACTGTTTAAGCACGGCAGCACGGTCGCAACCAACGCGTTGATCACGCGCAGCGGCGTCAAGGTGGGTCTGATTACGACTCGGGGGTTCGAAGATACCACCGAGATCATGCGCGCGATCGGCCGGGTTGACGGTTTGTCGGATGACGAGATCAAACACGTCACCTGGATCACCAAACCAGAACCGTTCGTGCCCAGGGAACGGGTCATCGGTGTGCGCGAGCGCATCGACTACCAGGGCAACGAAATCGTTACGCTCAATTGGGATGATGTCATGGAGGCGATTCGCCGGCTTATCGAAGACGATAAGGTCGACGCCATTGCCGTCAGTCTCATGCATGCATGGGTAAATCCGCAACACGAGAACGAAATTCGCGCTTTGACGGCCGAAGCGGACCCGCACCGAAAAGTTTATTGGTCTTTCGGTAGTTCGTTGTCCCAAGTAGCCGGCGAGTATGCGCGCGCCAATACGGCGATTTTGAATAGCTATCTCGGACCCACGGTGGAGCGCTACTTGAAAGGCTTGGAGGACAAACTTGCCAGCGGCGGTCTCAAAGGACCGCTGCTGATCATGCAAGGTAACGGCGGCGTGGCGCATCGCGAGCACGTCAGTGCGATTGCCAACCTCCAATCGGGTCCGGCCGGTGGCATGATTGCTTCGGCTTACATTGCCAGTCTCCTCGAACACGAGAATGTCATTACCACTGACATGGGCGGAACCAGCTTCGATGTCGGCCTTATCACCGAAGGCTATTGGCGCTATGCGCAAGAACCGATCGTCGAACGATTTCGCATGTTGCAGCCGATCATCGATATCGAATCGATCGGCGCAGGCGGCGGCACCATCGCCCAGGTAGAAATCGAAACCGGCCGCTTGCTGGTCGGCCCGCGCAGCGCCGGCGCCAGTCCCGGACCGGTTTGTTACGACGCCGGCGGCGATCAAGTGACGGTTACCGACGCCGATCTAGCTCTCGGCATCATCGATCCCAATTATTTTCTCGGCGGTAGAAAGTCTTTGAATAAGGACAAGGCGCTTAAGCTTATCGAGGAGAAGATTGCGCAACCTCTAAAATTAAAAGTTCATGAAGCCGCTGCCGGAGTTCACGATATCGTCAATGCCAAAATGTCCGATCTGATTCGCCGGCAAGTGGTTCGCACCGGTTATCTTCCGGAAGAATTCGTCATATACGCATTTGGCGGCGCGGGAGCGGTGCACGCTTCAGGGTTCGCCGCTGAGTTGGGGATCAAGCACATCTATATTTTCGCCACTTCGCCGGTTTTTTCCGCTTTCGGGGCAGCCGCTGCCGATGTCATCCGCACGCGCGTGATGAGCTGCCAGTATATTTTACCGGCGGATCCGGTCGTCATAAACCAGCGACTTGACGGCATCGAAAAAGAGATGAGCGCCGACATGAACCGTGAAGGGTTCAAGCCGGGCCGGGTGGAATTCCGCCGTTTCTTCACGATTCGCTATCGCCGGCAAAGTGCCGGGGTTGAAATGCCGGTCAGCTTGGGATCGGTTCAATCCTAAGCGCATGACCGAAATGCAGAGCGCGTTTGAGAAAAAATATGAAGAGCTGTACGGCGTCGGTTCGGGTTATGCCAAGGCGGGCATCGAAATCAGTGAAATCCGCGTCGATGCAGTGGGCAAGGTGGCCAAGCCGAAGCTGACGGCAAAGCGGAAGAGCAACCGCGACACCCGCTCGGCGCGCAAAGGCAAACGCGAAATATTTTTTACCCGACCCGAACGTAAATTCATCGATACTCCAGTTTACGATTACGAGCGACTTGGCGTTGGTGCCATCGTGCGCGGCCCCGCCGTCATCGAGCTGCCGTTTACTACTGCCTTGGTGCCACCGGAGCACAGGGTGAGCATTGACCCGTATTTGAATCTGGTAATGGAAGTGCCCTGAGACGCCGAGCAGTTGAACGATGGAGCAAGGGCAAAAGGAGGACCGTCAGATGATGCAGCGAGCGCTCTGCGTTTTTGTCCATACCTGCGCCTTTATGATGGTGCTCTGCTCGGCCTCAGTCGCCGAGCCGCTACGCATCGCGGTGGGCGCGGCAAGCATCGCGACATTGCCCACCTGGGTGGCCCAGGACGGCGGTTATTTTACGCGCGAGGGCGTGCCCGTTGAGCAGATTTACATTCGCGGCGGGCCGCAGACTTTTTCCGCCCTGATCGGCGGTGACGTGCACATCGTTCAGGTCTATAGCGCACCGGTACTCTCGGCGCGCTTTACCGGCGCGGATGCTGTTATCATCGCCGGGCTAGTGAACCAACCGGTTTTCTCCATCGTTAGCACTGCTAGTATCAACAAAATGGAAGATCTTCGCGGCAAGCGCATCGGCATCACCACTTTCGGCTCGGCTACCGACCTAGCCCTGCGGCTAGCGCTCAAGAAGTGGGGACTCAAGGCCGACACCGAAATCAATTTACTACAGATGCGCGGTGTGCCAGAAATTCTGGGAGCGCTCCAGGCAAAAGCCATTGATGCGGGTATTCTTTCGCCACCGACCAACATGGTGGCGATCAAGGCGGGGTTTAAAGAATTATCATACCTGCCACAGGCCGGAATTTCGTTTCAACACACCACACTCGCGACCACGCGCAGATATATCGAACGGAACCGTGCCACTCTGGTTAAGGTATTGCGAGCCTACGTCGTCGCTATCGAACGCATCAAAGCCGACAAGGCTTTCACCATGAAAACAATCTCGAAACATATGCGGACCACCGACAGCGACGTGTTGGAGTACAGCTATAACGCCGCGGCGCCTCTGTTCAGGGCGCCGCCGTATCCGACACTGGAAGGCATTCAATCGACACTGGACTTTCTGGCGGAAAAAGAACCAAAAGCTAAGCAAGCTCACCCCAAAGATTTTGTCGATAATTCCCTCCTCGACGAATTGGTCAAAACCAGCGCTGACATTCCGAAGAAATGAACTCAGGAGCCAAAATGAGAAAACAAAGACAGACCATCGATCCGATTCGCTATGAAATGTTTCTCCATCGCCTCTGGGCCATCGGTGAAGAAGGACGCATGACCCTGCAACGAGTGACCGCCTCGCCGATTGTCTCTCAAGGAGGCGAGTGCATGAGCTCCTTCTATGACGAGACCGGCACGATGGTTCTTGCCTGCTCGGGTCACCTGCGCTTTGCCGCCGCCACTTCGGATGCTATCCGCAATCTGATGCAGCGCTTCAGCAAAACTCCTGGCTTTCACGATGGCGACCAGTTTTTTTTCAACGATCCGTATGTCGCCGGCTCGCACACTTACGACATGATGATTGTCAAACCGATTTTCTTCCGCGGCGAGTTGATCGGCTGGACGGCGACCAGCACGCACACCGCCGACACGGGCGGCGTACTCCGCGGCGGCGCCTACGAGATCTTCCACGAGGGTATTTGCATACCGGGATTGAAAATCGTCGAGAAGAATGAATTCCGCGAGGATGTGTTTCAAACTCTGACGGGGCAGTGCCGTGATCCCCAGTACGTAGGCCTGGATCTCAAGGCGATGATCGCGGGGAATAATATCTGCGCCAAACGATATCTGGGCTTGGTGGAAAAATTCGGGCTCAAGTTCGTGCAGTTGGCCGGCGAAAAAATGATTGCCGATTCCGAGAGCAAGGCGCGCGCAAAACTTAGATCGATGCCCGACGGCACCTGGGTGACCCGGCAATACGTCACTACCTTGGATCGCAAGACGCGCAAATCGGTGGCGCAACAACTCTACTGCACGATGACCAAGAAGCGCGACGAGTTGCTTTTTGACTTCACCGGCACGAGCCCGCAGACCGATACCGACCACAATTCGACCTTGCCCAGCACGGTGGCTCATCTGGCGCTGGCGCTGACCAATACTCTTTTCTGGGACGTGCCCTGGAGCGATGGCAAGATGCGTCCGGTCAAGGTCCATGTGCCGGAAGGATCCATTCTCAATTGCAAATATCCTGCGGCCTGCGGCGCCGGCCCGCGCATCGGCAACGTGCTCGTGTCGACGGTATGCGAGGCGGTAGCAAAAATGATCTACGCTTCCGGCCGCTACGACGACGTCAACGCATCGACCACGGGAAATTTGGAATTTGTCGGCGGCCCTGGATACTTCTACGGCGGCCACACGCGCGAAGGCATCGCCGTTGCTCAAGGACTCTACGACATTCATGGAGCGGGAATGGGCGCCAGGCCGCATGGTGACGGTGTCAATACCGGCGGGCATATGAATATTCCATCGGCCGGCATATCGGACATCGAGCGCATCGAAATGCAGTATCCGTTTCTTTATTTCACCCGCTCGCACAACCCGGACGGCAGCGGCTTTGGGCAGTACCGCGGCGGCCTCGGCAGCTATCGCATCTATCTGATCTATGGTTCGAAAGATTGCAGCGTCGATTACAAACCCTATGGCGGCGTCGCTCAGGGTGGCTTTGGTCTTGCCGGCGGTTATCCTACCGGCATCGGCGCAACCCGGGTGATGATCGAAGCCGGTCTCGAAATGCTCGGCCGGGTCAAAGCAGGCGAATATCCCACGGTGGGCGCGATGCGCGCGGGGAAGTGGGGCAAATCAATCTTACCGGCGGGCGTGCCCGAGCGAGTGCCGTTGCCGGAAGGCACTTTGTTGGTCGACTATGTCGCCGGGGGTGGTGGATTTGGCGATCCCATTGATCGGGATCCAGGCGCCGTCTTGAAAGACTTCGGCTACGGCTGGGTGAGCCGGGAGATTGCGGAAAGAATTTACGGCGTTGTCTTCGCCGACAACGGCAAGGCTGTCGACAGCGCCGCCAGCGAAGATTGCCGCCGCCGAATTCGCGAAGCACGCAACGCAAGGCGCGCCCATCTCGCAGAACTCCAGCGATCAAGCCGCTGCCGTTAGTAGTGACTCACGACAACTGCTGCGCTTTCATGCGGCTTTGGAGATTATCGGCAACGGCAAGAAAAAAGCCATTCGATGCAGCCGCTGCGGTCATCTCTACTGCAAGGCCGATGAAAACTACAAACATTACGCGCTCCATCGCATTTTGGATCTCAACGACTCCATGCCGCCGCTGCCGACGGGGGAGCGTTACATCGGCGAATACCACATCTACGCATGCCCGGGTTGCGCCACGCAGCTGCAGGTGGATTTGTATAGCCCGAGTTTGGGTGGCGAGCCGGTTCTGTGGGATACGCGAATTGCTTAGGTTATATCGCCTGAAATATATCTCACGTAGCAGCGTCTGCGACCAGCAGCCCGAATAGGTTTGTATAAGAGGGTGACAGTTGAGGCGCCTGACACAGCTCCAGCGCAAAAGAAAACGACGCTCAAAGGGATGCTCATGATGGCCATATGCTGCGCCGCTCCGCTCCTTGTCTTGTCTGCTATCCCTTTTCTTGGTTTCACTTTTGGTTCATACGATGCTGTGGGAAGCGGTTGGCTCAGCATTGTCGCGCTGTTGGCTTGTCCGCTCGGCATGTATCTCATGATGCGGATGATGACCGACAAGAAGTAACCGGCGCCCGAACATTAAAAATCATGCAGCATCTTAGATGGCTGTAGAATTTGCATCACGAGAGATATCTGAGAAATACGATCATTTCGCTCGTTGGTACGACTGGGTTGAAGGCATTCCAGACCTGCTGGGAGTGAGGAGCCTTCGCCGCAGCTTGCTGGAGCGTGCGTCGGGAAGAGTGCTAGAAGTTGCCGTAGGTACCGGGAAGAACTTTCCCGACTACCCTCGTGGTTGCCAAATTACCGCCATGGATATTAGCAGCGAGATGTTAAACGTCGCCCGAACACGAGCCGCAAAATTATCCATGGATGTTTCCTTCTCTCTAGCGGACGCGGAATATCTGCCGTTTCGCGATCACTGCTTTGATACCATTGTTTCCTCGCTTAGCGCCTGCACGTTTCCGAATCCGGCGAATGCCTTTCGGGAAATGGCGCGCGTTTGTCGAACGGATGGGAAGATCCTTTTACTGGAGCATGGCCGCAGCGACCGTGAACGGCTTGGACGTTGGCAGGATCGGCATGCAGATAAATTTGCCAAGCCGGCTGGCTGTCACTGGAACCGCGAACCACTTGAGCTCGCTGCACAGGCGGGCTTGAAAGTAGTTAGTGCGCGGCGAAACTTCTTCGGAGTATTTCATTTGATTGAGGCCGAACCAGCCGCGCTGTAAGCAGGCGTAGGTTCTTAATCTGGTCGTGAGATGACCTTTTTCCGTATATCAATAGACTCACTAACAATGGTTTCTTAACCTATCGACGCTTCTAGCAAGGAGTACTGCAATGGCTAAAAGAGTGATGGTCTATAGCCAGCCGGGCTGACTCTTCTGTAACAGGGCGAAGGAGTTCCTTTCGCAACGGGGTGTTGCTTTCGAAGAGAAGGACATA
Organism: uncultured delta proteobacterium; assembly: GCA_963745835.1. Taxonomy (GTDB): domain Bacteria; phylum Desulfobacterota; class Binatia; order UBA9968; family UBA9968; genus WHTF01. The sequence continues at coordinate 526,811 of CAVUZH010000016.1, read as the reverse complement.
ACAAAAGATCCGGCGGCAGTTGATGAGCTTGAACGGCTAGGTACCATGACGACGCCGGTGATTGTCATCGACCGCGAGGTTGTCATTGGCTTCGATCGCAAGCGGCTTGAGGAACTAACTGCCCGACGGGAACGTACTTGATCCGCTCGCATTGCAACTCACGGAGGGGTCAAATGTTGGCATCTGCGATAGGTTTTTCCCTGGGCTTATTCATCTTGGCTGGCTTATGCGAGATTGCGGGAGGATGGATGGTCTGGCAGTGGCTGAAAGAGTCTCGGCCTTGGAGCTGGGGTTTATTTGGGGCAGTGCTCTTGGTTCTTTACGGTGTAGTTCCGACTTTCCAAGCAGCCCACTTCGGCCGCGTTTATGCCGCATACGGTGGCTTTTTCATTGTGTTGTCTCTCCTGTGGGGTTGGGTCTTGGATGGAAATAAGCCCGACCACTTGGATTTGATCGGCGGCACGGTGAGCTTACTCGGCGTCGGCATCATGATGTATTGGCCAAGATAACTAAAACCCCGGCCTTCGCAAGCCAACTGAAAGTATTAATGGAGAGTGTTGAATGAAAATACCGCTATTGTCTCACGACGCTGTTAGCCTGCGGGTATCATGGCAATTACGCTGAACCAAGGCTATTTGAAGCGGCGTGAGTATCGGGGTGGCTCTGGCGATTGGCTCCGTCTCACTCTTCGCCGACTCCATAGACTTCCTCGAGGATGCGGCGGTCAACGGTCTCATTCTCATCGCTCTGAACTGGAATCCTCATCGACGTTCATTGGTCGGTATGGCGCTCGCGGCTATTTTGCTCGCTCCGGGTTTAGCTACAAGTTAGCTTCGGAAAGTATTTTGCGCCGCTTCCAACGGCTCCGACCCGAGGTTCGCTGGAAGCGTATCGGTAAACCTGTTCTGCGCCGGCCTTCTCGCTCGTTTTCGTACCCACAGCGGCAGCTTGACGAGAGCTGCATTTCTTTCCGCTCGCAACGATGCGCTCGCGAATATCGGCATCATTGGAGCCGGCCTAGTAACGATAGTTAGCCTATCGGCCTGGCCCGACCTTCTTGTCGGACTGGGGATTTTCCTCATGAACCTGGACGCGGCGCGAGAGGTGTATATTGCGGCCCGTCGCGAGCGATCGTTGGCAGCTGGGCAACCATGACGCAATGCCGTGGGCTGTTAGCCCAACTCAGTGCGTCGCCTACTCATTTCTGTGAATTTTTGGGGTCTTTCTCGCAATCGTCAATCGCGATACCCTCAAGTATAATCTTCTAACCTGTTATTGCGGCGGCGGCTCCGAGGGCCATACTCAGCAATCAGTCTTGATATTTCAATGGACAATATGGCGAGCAGCACGGATACGATGCCGATGAAACCGGTGCTTCATCGAATGAGACCTTGCTTGAGGCATCTGCAACTGCCGAGACCGCCAATGTCCACGCAAACGGCGGAATCGGCTGACCACTGGAAGCATAGCCGACTAGACCCGCAATCGAATTAGCGAGAATGAACAGCGCGGAAATGGCAGCAGCGGGGCGTGTATGTGCCCAGCGGCAGAACAGCAACAAAGGAGTTAGAAAAATGCCGCCGCCAGTGCCGGTCAGGCCCGATAGCAACCCAATCCCCGCTCCGACGCTCAGGGCGTCGGCAATGCCGGCGGTGTGACCTCACGCGTGTACGTGATGAAAATGATGGACGAAGGCAAAAGCCCTCCCAAAGTTAGATGCGCGCGCAGATCGTAGAAGACTTAGCAGCAAATATGGAGGCCGCCAACGCCGACATACTCCAGCCCGTCCCGTAACCAGACTATAAGTTCTGCAGAATTGATTGATCTAATGCTGGCTTCATTAACAGGACTGCTAAACGAACCAGCGTCATCGTGGCAATATAACCCGATGCGCCCGCGTGGCCTACCGAGGAGTAAAGAAAGGCAACGAGCGCGATTGCAAATGACAGGAGAACGAGTTGAGCAGAATCCATCGTGTTGGGAATCTATGCTTAAAAAGTCTCGCCAGGCCGTGGCCGCAAATGGCTCCGATAGTTTGGTGTGGGTTCTTTTACCGAGCGGCTTTTCTCATCGCTTCAACCACTGCAACCGTCCGCACACTCACCGTCGTCACCCGCCTCAGTAAATCGATTACCTTTTCCTTGTAATCGGCGAATCGGTACCTGTTAAACTTCTCGCGGCGGTTGGGGCTTTGGTTTCTTTTCTTTGTCTGTGAGAATATTGGAGCGGGAAGTGGTTGCCTCTGTATTCCCGGCTTCGGCCGGATACCGGTTAGGTCGTTTCGCTGTCGACGATGATCCGACAGCCTTCTTTGGCTTTACTTGCATTGCGGGAGTCCGGCTTTGAGTGCCTTCTCGTCTTGCATGTCGATCCGCTTCAGCTTAGCTGGCGTCACCGATTCGTAGCCGATGTGCAATTCCATTAACTCCTTGCCCCACTCCGCCCACTGCCAGAAGTCTTTGTAAAACGGAATACGCGGAAATTCCGATATTGATATGAGCGCTTTTTTGCGTAGACAGAATGGCAGGATTAAAGTATGAAGAGAGCGCTTTAGTGAGCGCGCCCCTTTCCTCTTCGCGATCTGATACTGTGTGCGAGAACTTGTTGTATGCCCAGTCGCTGATGTTTTCTTCGTGGTTGCGGGGGCGTACCCTCATAGATCAACTTAGATACTACCTGAAATCTATCTGTACTCGCACATAGATGTGCTTCAGGAATGTAGCGAGTCGCTAGGACGTTAAATCCTGATCTAGCGCCTCTATCACTCAAAACCATCACAGTATTTTCCGCAGCGCCGTCAAGAAAAAGAGCGGGCATTTGGTATTGCCTGCCAATAAAACGGCGATCGAAAGAAAAAGGCGCCACAATCTTGTCGTGAATTACGATTCTTCGTACTAGCGGTGTTACATCTTCTTAATTCCTCGATCTACGATGACGCTCCAAATCAGGATCCCACTTGATTCTGTGGTGCCCGTTCGGAACCGGATCCGCGTCCTGGCGGTCTCATAAGCATCCACAAAGAAGCGCATCTTACTTTCCAGTGTTTGGCTGAGAAAGGCCATAAACCCATTCATCGCGTTGACTGGTAAGAGCCGGAAGAAAACATCCAAAAGATCAGTTTTGGATCGGTCTGATTTCTGAATTCCTTTGAATCTTGATCAAACGAATGGCAGCAAACTATCAAACTCGCTATCGCCTTGCTCGATCCAGTTGCTTCTTCAGTCGGTATCAACTCTACTCGAGTTATTTTCCAGTAACCTTCAAGAAACCACCGCGAGTTTCTCATCTCCCTCGATTCGTCGCCAGCGCCGTGGTGATATGACAGTTTGACTTTGCACGCTTTCTGAAGAAACTAATGACACACCGGTCTGTATGCCGAAAAAATTATGCTTAGTTCCGGAAAGTTTTGGATTTTCCCGGATGTCACCGCCAAGATCGATAACCCGTGTTTCAGCAAAATTGCCTGCGATAATCTTTCGAAACCCATCGAAGGTATGGCTATCCAAGAAACTTCGATTGGTGACGAAGGCGACGATACCATTCTCACCTAGGCGATCGCTCGCCCACCGAAAGAATCGCACATACATGTCGTAAAGTGCGATCTGATTTTGAGCAGTTCCACTTTCGACATAAGTTTCCTTGATGCGCTTGTCGATCTCTTTGTATGGGCGATTCGGATTGCGAAAGTTAAAGTTTTCTTGCCACGCATTGTAAGGCGGGTTGCCGATGATCACGCTGATCTTGCGGCTGTTCTGGCGGCGAATGCGCCGGACGTTGTCATCGCTGAGGGAACCGAAGAGGTCGTCCATGTGGCCGCGGTATTTGCGCAGCGCGTAGGTGTTGTCGTGCGTTACGAGCCGAAGCAAAAATTGGGGTATTCCAGATACTCGCCCGTGATCGCCGCGTACGTCGCTTCGATGTTCAGGTTAGCGACGTAATAGGGCAGGATCGCAACTTCGTTGGCGTGGAGTTCTTCCTAAATACTTGTGCTTTAGCTTCGCAGGCTGGCCGCGGAAGTGTTCGAGCATTTCGCACACGAATGTTCCGGTGCCGGCGGCTGGGTCCAGAAACTCTACGTCTGTGACCTTCAGGATTCACCCGTGCTTTTCCAAAGTAGTCGGCCTCTCATCATGGAGCGAACTTTCTGTTCGGCTTGTGGTGGGCTGATCCGCTTGCCGCGCTTTGGCACTGTATACCTTGTAGAAGTTTTCGTAGATGACTTTTAGAAACGTCTGCTTCTCGTGATGCGTGGCGATCTGCGCGGCGGCGGAACGGACCGCCGCGTAGTATGGCGCCATGCGCCTTTAGCGTCTGGTACTTTGTATCGCCCTTGAAGAAAGTCGCTTCCAGTTTGTAAAGCTCGCGGCGACGTTGTTGTCCTGATGAAAGTCGGCGTACCGGGAAACACGGCGGCGAAAACATCCTCGGTTAAGATATGCTGGATCAGCATCTCGCGCACGTCGGCTTCGGTTAGGCTAGGATTGATCGCCTCCTGGGCGTGCTTGAGAAATTCCTCGGCGGCTTTCCTGAAATCGCGGTTCGCGTTTGTGGGCGGCTCGATCATCGAGCGTAGAGCTTCAAGCACCATCGGCAGGTCGGTTTTGAACTGCTCGACGGCCTTGCGAAACTCGGCGATCTCCGTCCGCTCTTAGTCAAAGAAGAGGTCGAGTAGTTTTTCCAGGCGCTCTGACGTCATCGACCGGGCAGCGGTAAACCTCCTCGCTTCTCCTGTACTAAAACCGCTCGGTTTGAATCCTCGAAGATGATGTTGTCTTGCGGATAGCCGCGGCGTTTCTTGATCTCGATCTCGTCGTCGAGATCGTCCTTCTCGTCCTTGGCTTCCCAATAGCCGAAAGGCACGCGCAGAGCATGAACCAACGCGCCGTCGACGTAGTGGGAAGGTGTTATGGGAGAAGATGCCGGTGACTAGCCGGCCGGTGCTGCTTTCTCCCGTCTGAGCAGCCAGCTCGCAAATATCATTGCGATCGCTCCACCAACCAGCTGGCCGCAGACGAACAGCGGCACACTTTGCGGAGATATTCCGGAGAAAGTATCCGTCATAGCCCGCGCGAACGTGACAGCAGGATTGGCAAAGGAAGTAGAAGAGGTAAACCAGTATGCGCTGGTAATGAAGGCGGCGACTGCGATGGGAATCGCTTCGGCGCGGAATTTTCCTGCAAGCGAAATCACCAGAATCAAGCCGAAGGTCGCGACGATTTCACCCAAGCCCTCTCCGAGCGTGGGCCGGGCATGGGCGGAAATCTGTAAAATCGGTAATCCGAACATTGCGTGCGCTGCGCCGACTCCGGCGAAAGCTCCAGACACTTGTGCCATTACATAGACACCGCAATCGGACGCGTATAGTTGTCCTCTCCACGCGCTCACAGCAGAGACCACTGGATTGAAGTGAGCACCGGATATAGGTGCGAAGATAACGATCAGCCCATAGAGTCCCGCCCCGGTGGCAATAGAATTGGCCAAAAGAGCCACGGCCAGATTCCCTTGAGCCAGGCGCTCACCCATAATGCCCGACCCCACAACGATGGCTAGCAGCAACGCCGTCCCGATCGCCTCGGCGGCGGCCTTTCTGCCGAGCGTCATTGGGTACGGCCAATTTCATCGAGTTTTTGCTTGAGAGCGAGATTACTCAAAGTTTTGAATGGCAAACAAGTAAACAGCGATATACGTTTATAAAGTTCCGTGTAGGCTTTGAGGAACGCTTTCCGCCTCTCGTCCTCTGTTCCGTCGACCGCGGCTGGATCGGAAATACCCCAATGCGCAGTCATCGGCTGCCCTGGCCACACAGGACAGGTTTCACCAGCCGTTTGATCGCAAACGGTGAATACAAAGTGCATCGGTGGGGCACCTGGTTGTGAAAACTGGCCCCAGTCCTTGCTATGGAAGCCCTGGGTAGGAATGCGGTTCTTTTCCAGCAGTTCCAACGCAAATGGATTAATGCGCCCGGTCGGATGACTTCCCGCGCTGAACGCGTGGAACTTTCCCCTTCCGATGCTGTTGAGGATTCCTTCTGCCATGATGCTCCGCGATGAATTGCCCGAGCATAAGAACAGAACGTTAAACAGTTCGTCCGCCATAAACCCTCCTTACCCGCAACAGGTTTCGGCCTTGGCGAGGTTTGAATCCTTCGACGCGGGCGCGCAGCATGCTTTCGGCGCCACCGGGTCGCTCTCGCTATACACCGGGATTGATTCGAGTGTGTGGAAAGTTTCCCATGCAATGCCCTGCGGATCGGTGGTCCAGTATTTGTCGGAACGCACATAGCAGCACTCTGCGTTGGGCTGGTCGAGCGCGGCTAGCTCCGCTGCCGCCACTTGCTCACGGAGTTCAGTCAGCTCTGCGTCCGACTCGACTTGCAAGCCGAGATGATCCAGCCCGGATTTTGTTCCGCGCCGCGATATCGCGAAGTTGACGCGCGGGTCGTCGACCATCCATTTGGCGTAATCGTCTTTAAGAACCGTCGGCGACGTTCCAAAAACAGTCGAATAAAATCGAACGCTGGCCGCAAGATTGTCGACCGAGACATGCACGTGAAATCTTTTCATGAACAACTCCTTTTTCTTTTGGGTTTCTTTGTTCTGGTTGAAGATGGCGCGCAGCATCGGCTGAGGGCACTCTCGACGCCACTTAAACAATCCTCCGGCATTCCCTGGCAGCAGTTCTGTGTGAGAAAAGTCATCAGCGCCGCCATGCGCACAAAATCGACAGCGTAATAAAAGAACTGTTTTTCGTGACGCGCGGTGATGAGGCCGGCGCGCGCCAACTCCTTGAGATGAAACGAGAGCGTCGCTCCTGGCACTTTAAGCTTCTCGCCGATCCGTCCAACCGAAAGGCCCTCGGGCCCTGCCTCGATGAGCAGACGAAAAATTCCCAGCCGCGTTTCCTGCGCGAGTGCGGCCAGTGCTGGCACCGCTTCCCTTATTTCCATATTTCTAGAATAAACGAAATGAAATGACTGTCAAGACTACCCTCCTGCAACACTTTTGATCAGATATTTGCGTGTGGAAGGAATGCGACGCGGATATGAGAAGACATACAGGACATATAATCGCCCACGCCGACGCCTCCGGTCCATCAGCCGCCGCATCTGTTGTGATTATGCTACTTACACCAGTAAGGAGGACAAGACATTGCTCTCTAAGTGCAGTTATTCGGTTCATTCACAGGCCTCTATCAACAGCGCTGGTTGCCATTGGCTCGTGAGAAACGACAGAGGCACACCAGCGAGAGATTCCGACTGTAAAGTCCTAAAAGCTCCGCGTAAGGGTTCTCGCAAAGCTCGTTAAACTTACGGCAGTCCTGCTGGCGGCCGGTCTTGACAGGATGCCAGCGCTCATTTAAGCGTGAACCGCAACGATGAACGGCAGGCGTAACCGCAGGCGGGTGGCTGCGCCGAAGAGATAACCTCGAGATCCTTTCGGAGGTGGCAATGAACAGAAGTCGATTTGCGATCTTTCTTGCATTAACCTTGCTGCTCGCGGCCGCGCAGGAAACAAGAGCGCAGGATCGTATCAGTCTCGGGATCACGACCAAGACCGGCAGCACTGGCCTACCGTTCGTAATTGCGGAAGAGAAAGGATTCTTCAAAAGCGAAGGCCTGAACGCGGTTTCGGTTGTGATGCAGAACCAAGTCGTGGTCAATGGCGTTGTCGCTCGCCAGGTCGATTATGGCGGGACCTTCTCGAATTTCGTTGGAGCGGCTCTTTCGGGCCTTCCCGTGCGCATCGTGATGGCGGTGATGGATGGCTCGGACCATTACCTGGTGACGAGCCCGAACATCAAAAGGGTTGAAGATCTCAAGGGCAAAAAATTCGGTATCAGCAGTTTTGGCGGCACTCCGCACAGCGAAGCAGTCATGATTCTCCGGAAGTACGGCATGAATCCGGAAAAGGATGTTACGTTTCTCCAGATCGGCGGCAGTTCTTCCCGTTATGCGGCATTGGACAGCGGTTCCATCGACGCCGCGATGCTGGTGCCGCCTTTCAACAAGCTGGCCGCGAAAAGAGGATTCAACGAGATTCTTTCTTTTAATGAGATTATGAGCATCCCGCTGGGTGGCCTGACCGTTCACACCCAAAGAATGAAAGAAAAACCCGATGAAATCGTCAGGATGATCAAGGCCATGCTAAAAGGGGTTAATTATATTCGAAACAACCAAGCCGAGATCCTTTCAATTATGGCAAGCAAATGGGGTATCAAAGAGGCCGACGTGCGCGAGGGCATTTACCGCGATATCGTCGGGATCTACACTCGAAACGGCGTCGCCTCGGATGAGACAATGAAGAACGTTATTCAACTGGTGCGCGACACGCGAAAGTCCAAGGATGATTTGGGTTTGTCCGACGTCGTCGACTGGAGCTTTGCAAAAAAAGCACAAGCGGAATTAAAGATTCGCTGACGGATCAGTCTTTATGAAGGCGGTGCATATGTTGCCGAGCGGCGAGGCTTCCAAGGCTACGGCAATGGTCTGTGCCTTGAGGAGGCCCGTGACTTGCCAGTAAAGGAGCGACCGCAGGAAAAGGCTTTGAAAGTTTCGGCCAAGCGTCCAAGAGGTCTTTGCACTTTTACGTTCGCGTGCCTTTGCCTCTCCAGCCTCACCGCTCTGCGTGCGCGGACAGTTTGTCCTAAAGCGTTCTTGGGTTTCTTTGTTGTGTGAGTAATGCGCGCTAGCCGCCCAGCTTCTTGAAGAATCCCTCTTTTTCAATCTCATCGAGCAGCGAATGATCGATGAACTCCTCCGCAGTGCGGTTCTTTAGTTCTGGATTATGTTCGGCATAGAATCTGATCGTATCCCGCACACCGGATAAGTCGACCCGCGGCGGCAGTGAAAAACGCGGCGCGAAATAATTATAGGTGGAGTGAAGCGTTTCCGCATCATCAATGCGCATGCGTTTGGCAAACACCTTCAAGGTTCTCTCCCGGTCATTCTTCATCGCGTGGACGGCTTCCGAGTAGGCCCGCACGAAACGCTTCACCCGATCGCGGTCTTCCCGAAGAAAACTGCCTTTGATGTAGAGAGAGGACTGCGTGAAGTTAGCGCTCATCTCGCCCATATCGGCTAATACCCGATAGCCCGCCTGAACCGCCTTCGTCAGATGCGGCGGTGAAAGTATCGTGGCGTCAGTTCGGCCCGTCATCAGCGATGCGAGACGGGTAGGCGCATCGCCGCCGATCATGACTTGAATATCCGGCAGCTTCAAACCCCATTCCTTCAACGCCAGCTGAAGGGCAAGATCATTGGAACCGCCAAAGTTGAGAATGTTAACTTTCTTGCCGCGCAAATCCTTGGGTGTGCGAATCTCGGGCTTTACGATAAAGGCGTAAGGAAATTTGTTGTACGAAGCGGCGATGACTTTTAGGTCGGCGCCGCGAGCTGCGGCTACGATCGGACCGGTTGCCGAGCCTGTGGCAAACTGGGTGCTGCCGCCCAGCAGGGCGGCCACTGAACGAGCACTGCCGTTGATCATGATTACATCGACATCCAGGCCGTGCTTATCGAATATCTTTAGATCCTTTGCCACCCACACAGTGCTTTGAAAGCCGGAGAGTCCGCCATAGTCGGCGACGAGCTTCTCCGCTGCTTGTGGGCTGCTGATCAGCATCGACACGAGCGTCAACGCTGAAACCAGAATCGAAGAGAGCTTCATCTTAACTCCTTCCGGTTGAAACCTGGGACTGAGCACAGGCATTACGCTTCGAATAATGAAAGTGGGTCGACTCTGCCGTCAGTTCAGTCTTGGCATGATTTCTTTCTTGAAGAGATTGAGAGAAGAAATGACTTTCTCATGAGCGAGATTACCGATGTGGAACATGCCCATGAAGTGGTCCGCGCCGATTTGCTTCATCTGATCGTGAATCTGGCGCGCAACGCTGTCGGGGTCGCCGGCGATCATATAACCGCTCTTTACCAAATCGTCCCAGCCAAGCGTTGAAAAATCGATCCGTGAACGATTGCCTTCGCGGAAGTAGTTGAAAGAGCGTTCGCTGGTGAGCTTGGCCAGGAGTTTCTGTTGATCCGCCGCTGCTTGGTTAATGGCATCGTTAAAGCCCCGATTGTAGACGGAGAAAAAATACCGCATTGCCGGCTCGGCGATCTCTTGAGCTTTCTTGTTCGAATCATCGATATAGATGTGACGGCATAGAATAAAATCGTCCGGCTGGGCTTCCCATCCATCCTCCTTCGCCTTGCTACGGTAGTAGTTGAAGGTATCTTCGATCTGACCCGTGGTCTGGTACACCTGCGCGCACGGCAGGTGCCGCTTAACGCACCACTCGATGGACTCCGCGCTACGCGCAGCAATCCAAATGGGCGGGTGGGGTTGCTGGACCGGGCGAGGCCAGATGGCGCAATCTTTGAGCTTGTAAAATTCTCCCTCGAAGCTCCAGACCGAATTGGTCCAAGCGGTCATGATCAGATCATAAGCTTCTTGAAATCGCCCGCGGGATTCTTCCGGATTTACTCCGTACCATACATACTCCGCAGGAATGCCGCGCACGAACCCAGCGATCAACCGGCCCTTCGAAAGGCAGTCGATCATCGCGTATTCTTCGGCAACGCGCACCGGGTGATCGCGCAGCGGAAGAATGTTTCCGAGCACGCCGATTTTGATTTTCTTGGTTCTCTGGCTCAAAGCAGCGGCGATAAGATTTGGCGACGGCATGGTGCCGTAGGAACTATAGTGATGCTCATTGAAAACAACGCCGTCGAGGCCAAGCTCTTCACAGTAGGTCATCTCGTCGAGGTGTTCGGCATAGTTGGCGGCGCCTTTTATCGGATCGAAAAAATTGCTTGGCACCGGCGTGCGCGGAGCGTCTTTGGGAACGTGGGGATAGGCGAGGAGATCGAAATTATATAGCTTCACGTCTTCATTTTCTCCTTAGGGCAACTCTCGGATGCTAACACTGCACCCCAAGAGCGTCAAACCAGGACAGGCTGCTCAAGCGACAACGGAAGGATGAAAGCGGAAAAATTAAACAAGACTTCTGCCGGAGTTTGTTTTCAGATGTCATTCTTCATAATTCAGATCGCGCGCCTTGCATTTGAGTCTTTTTGAGCAGCCTGTGAGAGAGTTTAACACTCTGATGATACAGTCTACGGCAATGGGAACGGAACTCTACTTCACATAACCTTCTTTGACCAGCTGATCGACAATACTGGTATCGATAAAGGAGGCCGGGTCTGCGTTTGCCGCTTTCGGAGTATTCTTTTTGATGGCTTCCAATGTGGTGCGAATCGTTTCGATCTTCGGGCGAGGACTGACATCGACCCAGTTTCTATACATGTTATAAGCGTATTCGGTTTCTTCGCGGCTGCGGCCCAAATAGGGCGCCATGTAATTGATACTTTTTTCTTTCTGTTCGAAAAAGAACCTCATCGCCTCAGTCGTGGCTCTCATGAAGCGCACAACGTTGTCGCGGTTGGTCTTCAAATACGAGCGTGGCAGGAGCTCCCCGTTCTGTTGCCATGGGATGCCCAATCCCGGTAGCGCGAGCAGCATTTCATAACCGCGTTTTTCGGCGATGAGATCGAAGGGCGGGGCGAAGATGCCGAACTGCACATCGCCCTTTTCCATCGCGGCAAGAATACTCGCGGGGTCGGCGCTGGAATGCTGAACCAGCTTTACATCCTTTTCCGGATCGATCTTCAATCGGTTCAACGCAAATCTCAGAGCGGTGTCGGGGATGGTACCGAACGGCGCGCCGACATGGCCGGTCTTGCCTTTCAGATCGGCGATTTTCTTGATGTCTTTCTGCGCCATGATCTTATAAGGAAAAACATTGACCCATGAGCCGACCAGCACGAACGGCGGAGCGCCTTCCAGTGTCGCGGTGACAAAAGCCGCGGCGCCTGCGCCGGTCGCCATCTGCATGCTCCCGCCGAGCATTGCCTGAACCGCGGCTGTAGTATTGGTCTTAACGATGCTGACATCGAGCCCGTGCTTCTTATACAGGTTTTCTTTCTCGGCGATGACGAAAAGGCCGGCGCCCGGATTGACCCCCGCCTGGCCGACATTCATTTTCGCTCCCTGAGCCAAGCCCTGCGAAATCCCAAATGTCAGGATCAAGAGAGTCAGCATCAACGTTTGTAATGAAATCCTAGCTGCATTCATCGATTTCCTCCTGCGTTGAATCCGCGAGCACGCCGCTTACTTTTGCGGCTTCCACTTTTCCAGACGCTGCTCGAATGCTTTGAGCAGCTCGTTCAAAGTGGCGCCGAGAACCGCGATAATAACGATGGGAACGAACATCGCCGACATCTGAAAACGTTGCGCCGCCACTGAGCTCAGATAGCCGAGACCGGTTGCCGCGCCGTATTGCTCGGCGACGACGATGTAGACCAAGGCGCGGCCCAGGGCCACGCGCATGCCGGCGACAATGTAAGGAAGCGATCCCGGAACCGAGACTTTGAGAAAGATGGTGCTGTCCTTGGCGCCGAAGGCACGCGCCATCGTAATCAGACGATGGTCCGTGTTGGCGATGCCCACCATGGTATTGATCAGGATCGGAAACACTGCGGCAAGAATCGTCATGATGATTTTCGATATCGGGCCCAGGCCGAAAACCATGATGATCAAGGGTAGCAAGGCAATCAGCGGAGTGGCGTAAATACCCGAGAGCAGCGGATCAAAAGCCTTGCTGAGGTTGCGATACCAGCCCATTGGAACGCCGATGACGACTCCGAGTATCACCGAAATCAGAAAACCGATGGAGAAATTGGTCAGGCTGAAGCGCATGTGCTCCCAGATCGATCCGTTGGCGAACAGCTCATAGCCTTTGGCGAGGATCTGCGAAAATGGCGGAAAGTAAAACGGATTGAGAATGTGGGTGCGGGTTGCGATTTCCCAAGCTAGAAAAAATACTAAGATGCCGATGATTCCAAGCCAGTTGGATGCAATCTCACGCAAGCGCGCCAGCCACAAGTTCGAGCTCGGCGGATGCGCCTCATCGATGGGCACGACTTTCAACGACTCTTGTTGCTGCTTGGACGTAGGCGGCTCCTTTGTTCGTGGTCATCGAATCTATTGTCATGGATACGCACTGTCAAGCATAAGCGCGTCCTGGATCCGCTTGATCATGACAAATGCTTCTTGCAAATGGCGCCGCTCCAAAGTCGATAGCTCTGCTAGGATGATCGCATGATCAAGGGGCTGTTTATGACGATAAGCAGTGAGTTGCCGGCGCAGCCGCAGGTGCAGGAGAAAAGAAAATATCTCGCTCAGCGTGCGAGCGTTTTCGTCATTGAGGAGTGAGCCCGTCGCGCCGGCTGCTTCCAATCTCGCGAGCGTGGGACGCTCATGTGAACCGGCGCACAGCGCAGCGGCGCGTGCCAAAGCCACGATCGGTCCGATGCCGCCTTTTTTCAGATCCACTTTGCCGTTCTCAGCGCGAATTCTGTTGAAGAAGCCCAGTGGCGGGCGAAGTTCAAGGGCTCCGCGAATCATGTGCGATAAGAAGAGCTTTTCATGGCGCGCGCCCGCAAGTGTTTTTTCCAAAGGTGTCAAAGAGAGATCACCGGCTACCGCGCGGAAGTCGAAGAAAATCGCGCTCTCTAACAGCGCTTGCGGTTCGGGGGTTTGTATATTGCGGATAAAAAGCCCTTGCCATTCGTTTAACGGCTTGCACCATTTGGTTGCCATGTAGCCTCCCGCGCAAGGCGGAAAGCCGACTTGGATCAGCGCCTCCACAATATATTTCGCCAAGGCTGTGAAGTAATTTTGCGCCGCTGCAGATTCGCTCTCATAGACCAACGCATTGTCCTGGTCAGTCAGTAAGGCTTGTTCCAATCGTCCTTCAGAGCCGAAGACGATCCATGCAAATGGCGCCGGTGGCGCGCCAAGACTCTGTTCGCCAAGATAGACCAACCGCCTCACCAGAGCATCATTGAGGCTGGAGACGATCCGGCCGATCTCAGTGGCCGACACACCGCCGGTGAAAAGCTTTTCGACCAATGCTGCAATCTCGCTCGCATAATTACCCAGTGCCGACGGTTCTTGGAGTTGATCCAAGGTGCGCCGGAGGTACAGCGGATTGTTGATCTGGTGACGCAGAAGATCGGTGCCGCTGATAACCCCGGTAATCGATGCCGCATCGACGACGGCCAAGTGGTGAATGTTATTCTCCAGCATGAGTTGTAAAGCGGCAAAGATCGGCGCGTTGGCATCGATTGTCTTCACCGGCCGTGACATCACTTGACTGACACGCGCATCCGGACCGAGGCCTGCCGCCAACACGCGGCCGCGGAGATCGCGATCGGTGATAATCCCGGGCAAATCGCCTGCGATCAGTACCGAGCCGATTCCGGCTTGTTGCATCGTCGAGGCCGCCGCTGCCACGGACGCATCGGCATCGATGAAGACCGGCGCGCGCTTGATCAGATGCTTGACGGGCAGGTTTAAATTATACGCGGAATCGGTGAGGAGAGAGGCGGACATTCAATCGGCTTAAAGCGACTGTGGCGATGAACCGGATAACAGTCTGGTCAGCGCGACGGCAACCAGCCACAGCACTCCGTAGAACATCAAGGCTATCCATCGCAATCGCTGTTCAGGCACGTCGCCCGAAAGCCAAACTCTGACGGGTCGAGTAAGCGGCCCGGTCAATACCGAGAAAAACCAAAGAACTTTGTGTTCGGGTCTTTTGATGATCCGCGACACCAGGATATGCAGCATCAAATAGAATAGGGCGATGAAACAGATAAAGCGCAGGAGGACGACCAGCTGCAAGACAAATCCGTTCATAAAAAGTCCACGCGAGGTCTCCTCGTCCCTCGCGTGGACACAACTCTAGCGCGCGCCGATCGGTACCCCGCGGCCTAATGGATCGGAGGTTATAGCCTGCCCGGATTTGGGATAACGAACGCTTGCCACCAGATCCTGAACAGGCTTGGGTGGCGCCTCGGTCAAGAGCGACACGATCCAGATCGTCAGGAAACCTACCGGTAGTCCGAAAACCGCCGAGGCAATGGTCTGAGTGCCAAACCATGAAATGCCGTAGAAGCGGCTGCCGATCATATAATAGGCGGTCACCGCGAGACCCGCGATCATGCCGGCGCAAGCCCCGGCCTTGTTGGCGCGACGCCACCAGATGCCCATGACCAGAGCGGGAAAGAAGGATGCGCCCGCCAAACTAAAAGCCCACGCGACCAGCTCGACTATGATGGCGACACGGAAAGTTGACACCCAAGCCGCTACCAGCGCGGTTATTACCAGCAAAACCTTGGTGATCATGAGCCTTTTGGCCAGCGACGCTTGGGGATCGATGACGTTATAGTAGAGATCGTGTGAGAAGGCGTTGGCGATGGTCAACAGCAAGCCGTCTGCCGTAGACAGCGCCGCCGCCAGGCCGCCGGCCATCACCAGGCCGGTGATGACAAACGGCAGGCCGGCGACCTCCGGCATCGACAAGACGACGAAGTCGGTGGATTTGACCACGAAGTCCGCCCACTGAACGATGCCATCGCCGTTTTTATCGATGACCTCGAAAAGACCGGCGGGCTGCCAAAGCGTTACCCAACGCGGTAACTCGGCAATCTGCGTTCCGACCAAGCGCGCGTAAATGACAAACCGGGCGAAAGCCGCATAGGCCGGCGCAGTGAAATAGAGCAGGAAAATAAAGAACAGCGACCACGCCACCGATGTCCGCGCCTGGCGCACGGACGGCGTTGTGTAATAACGAGTGAGAATATGGGGCAGGCCGGCGGTGCCTACCATCAGACAAAAGGTCAAGGCCAGAAAATTCCACATGCCGACGCCGGTTGGCACTGTCAGATAACGACCGATCGTGGCATCGTCGCTGGCTGCGGGGGCGGTCGCCTGCTGGGTTGCAATTTTTGCGTCCGCCTTGAGTTTCTCGGCGGTCGCTTCATCGACGTTGCCTGCCTTGAGCTTGGCATTGGCCTGCTCCGCCTCCTTTGCCCACAGCGCACGGGTCTCCTTCTCCCTGGCATCCCGGGTGATCTCGATGGCTTTGGCATTATTGGTCTGCAGCACGCCGGCCGTAAGTCAGCTCGGGTATCGGAATCGCGAAAAGCTGGTATGACAGATAGACTACCGGCACCAGATAGGAAACGATCAGAATGATGTACTGAGCGACCTGGGTCCAAGTCACGGACTTCATGCCGCCTAAAACCGAACAAAACAAGACGCCGATCAGGCCGACGAACACGCCGATATTGAAATCCAAGCCGATAAAGCGCGAGACAATCAGGCCGACGCCGGTCACCTGGGCGATCAGGTAGGTAAACGAGCAGGCGATCGCGGCGACGACGCCGATGATTCTGGCGAAATTGCCGCCGTAACGCGCGCCGAGAAAATCCGGAATGGTATAGGCGCCGAACTGGCGCAAGTAAGGGCCGAGAAAGACAGCGAGTAATAAATAACCGCCGGTCCAACCCATGACGTAAGCGAGACCGGCGAAGCCTTGTGCCGAAAGCGCCCCGGCCATCGAGATAAAAGAAGCGGCCGACATCCAATCGGAACCGGTGGCCATGCCGTTAAAGACGGAGGGAACGCCCCGTCCAGCGACATAGTATTGGTCGGGGTTGGAAGTGCGGGTGACGATTCCGATAACGATATAGATACCCAGCGACAGGCCCATAAAGATCCAACCGATCCAATTAGGCGGCAAACCAAACAACTGTTCGGCAATGCCGATCAGAATCGTTACGCCAATAAATCCGATGGTGTAATAAGTGAAGATTTTTGCCAGGCTCATGGTCAATCTCCCTCCACAATGCCGTACTCTTTGTCGAGCTTGTTCATCAGATAGGCATACACCGCGATCTCGATGACGAAGATCGCCAGCGATCCCTGCGCCGCCATGTAGTAGCCGAGTGGGAATCCTAGGAAACGAGAACTGATTGAGCCAACCCGCCCAGAGTCCGGAGATAAGGTAGGTCACGACGAACCAAATGACCAGGAGAATGGTGGTGAGTTTGATGTTGTAACGCCAATACGACTTTCGCTGCTCCTCTGTGAGATCGGCCATGAGCACCTCCTCGATGCTAATCGTTTCCTGTCACCTTGAAGCCAAACCGGTCATAGCGGCAGATGTAAGCCTTTCAAAGCGTGCGCCTGCACCGGGCCGCCACGCTTTGGGGTGGGGATCATCACTGCGCCACAGCTTTTAGAGATGGCCATGCGAAACGCAGTGAACGGGCTCTGGACGGCTTGTAGCAAACGCCGCAATGATGTGTCAAATGAATATTTGTAGAAGAACCGCGACAAGTATCTGTGAATGACGTACTTTACTTTCTAACCAGACTAATTAGTTATCGCGAAGGAGTAAGCGATCAATGAAAAATCCGCGCTACGATTACAGTCCGATCATCCGGTCGAGAAAAAATCGCCTGGCCCGACAATGGCCGCATCGCCCTCTGGGTGGCGCCCAATATTGAATACTTTCATTTCGACATGCCGATTCGCGGCTCAGGCAGCAATCATAAGCCGGACGTGCCGGGCTATACTCTGCGCGACTATGGATCACGGGTGGGCGTATTCCGGATCATGAATGTGCTCGATAAATTCGGAATACGTGCCAGCGTTCTG
This sequence comes from uncultured delta proteobacterium, assembly GCA_963745835.1. Taxonomy (GTDB): domain Bacteria; phylum Desulfobacterota; class Binatia; order UBA9968; family UBA9968; genus WHTF01. The sequence goes on along the minus strand of CAVUZH010000016.1, from coordinate 509,247 downwards.
CTCAATGCCGAGGTTTGCGAACACCATCCCGAGATTATTGCAGAAGGCAATAAACGGAACTGGGAATGGCTCGGACACGGTTTGACCAACAGCGTGTCGATGCTCGATTACTCGGTTGATGAAGAGCGTGGCATCATCCACAAGGTTAAAGAGATTATCACTGCATCGACGGGCAAAGAGCCGAAAGGCTGGCTAGGTCCCGGACTGGGCGAGACATTCGACACGCCGGATCATCTCGCCGCCGAAGGATTCGAATACGTTTGCGATTGGGGCAACGACGAGCAGCCCACACCGATGCGGGTGAAGACAGGAAGAATGATCGTCGTGCCCTATGAGCTCGGTGTTAACGACATCCGGGTCTTCAATCGCGAGAACCACACGGCCGAACAATATTACCGGATGGTGTGCGATCACTTTGACACGCTTTACCGAGACAGCCTTTCCGGCGGCCGGGTGCTTTGCCTGCCGCTGCATCCGTTCGTCATCGGCCTGCCGTTTCGAATTTCCTATCTGGAGAAGGCGCTCGACTACATTTGCTCTCATGACGGCGTCTGGCGCACAACCAGTGGAGAAATCGCCGAGTGGTATTATAAGAACTATTACAAAGATCCGGGAAAATTGGCTTAGGATTGCGGTCGAGGGTGCACCTGATGTGTCGGGGGTTTGGCGTGGATCCGCAAGCGTGCTTAAAGTTGATCCAAAGCTTTCTTAGTCATATTTGACTCTGTCTCTTCGATTTTCTCCAAGACCTTTTCCGGATCAACATCTTTCTCCAATTCCGCCAACTCCGGGTGGTCGGATGCCGGTTCTATTCCCATGCGCTCGGCTATGGTGGTGACGAGGCTGATCAACCGGGTTACTTCGTGTTCAGCCAAAAGACTGATGTGCAGGTCGAGGTCGGCGCGACGGTCGGCCTGCGCCGCCATTCGATTCTGCGTGATCAGCACGAAAGTCGAAAGAAAAATCGCTTCTACAGATGCGAACATCGCCAAAACCACGAAGGTGGGGTCAAAGGTTGGTAACGGTGTCCATCCGAGATTAACAATGATCCAAACGCCAAAAACGATTAGGTGTATGTAGACAAAAATCATGCTGCCGGCAAAGCGGCTTATTCGCATCCGCTATTCGGTCTTGAACGCCTTTTGTCTTTTCCTCCTGGTTACGCCGGGACAGTAAGGCTTGAATGTTTCTCTCAACGACGTCGGCCATGTCGCCAGCTTCGCGGGTTATGTTTTTATTCATTGATTCTACTTCGATAGTAAAATGGTAGGTTTAGTGCGCCTTGAGCGTAGTGATATTACAAATTCTAACTCCTCTAAGCCGTTTAGCTAGCCCTGTGACGCTCGTCGGCATCATGTAACCGGTTTGATTGTGTGACGCGGCGAAATGGTCGAGATACTCGAGTAGAGTAAGGGTCGACTTTAACTTGTTGCACGCTCCGTGATATCCATCGAAATAGAGCACGTTTATTGGATAGGAGACCGATTATGGAAGGTGGTCGAGCAAAGAAGTTTGCCGTGGAAAACATCGAGCGCAACAGTGAACCGATTGCGCTCTTGTGCGACAACATCTTTTACTTTGCCGAGCTCGGCATGCAGGAGTTCGAGACCTCCGGATTGATGATGCAGATCCTCGAGAAAGCCGGATTCACCATCGAGCGCAATCCATCCGGAATGCCGACGGGGTTCATAGCCAGTTACGGGTCTGGCAAACCGGTGATTGCGCTGCACACGGAATTCGATGCGACTCCGGGGTGCTCCCAGGCGCCCGGTGTGGCGGAGCCGACGCCGATTGTCGATGGCGCGCCGGGCCATACCGAGGGACACAACGTCAATGGCGCGGTGATGATCGGCGCGGCGTTGGCGATCAAAAAGACCATCGATGAGTTCGGCCTCAAAGGCACACTGAAAGTTTTCGGGGCCCCCGCGGAAGAGCAACTGGTCAGCCGGCCGTATTTTGTCCGCGATGGCTATTTCAAAGATGTCGATGTGGCGCTGCATGATCATATCGGCAAAGAGCTTGGCACCGTTTACGGCTTGCGACAGTATGCGCTCATTTCCGCTGAGTTCACTTTCAAAGGACAGAGCGCCCATGCCGCCACGGCGCCGTGGAACGCCCGCGATGCTTTGGATGCGGCGGTGCTGATGGATATCGGCTGGGATAAGCTGCGAGAGCATTTGGAGCCGACTCAGCGCAGCCATCGGGTGATCACCAACGGCGGCGATCAGCCCAATGTCATTCCCAATCGATCGACGATCTGGTGGTTTTTCCGTGAAGCCACGGCTGAGAAGACCCGCGCGCTGTTTGAAAAAGCCAAGCGTGTTGCCCAAGGCGCGGCGATGATGACCGAGACCTCCTACGATGTGAACGTCCTCAGCGCGGTCTGGCCGACCCGGGCCAATCGAACGCTTGCGGAGGTAATTCAACGAAACATAGAAGAGATCGGCATGCCGCAGTGGACAGACGGCGAGCAGAAGTTAGTCCATGAGGTTCAGACCAAAGTAAAGGCAAAGCCAACTGGCATGCCCACCAAGGTTGCGCCGCTCAAAGAATGTGTGCAATCGGTTTCGGCCAACGATTCGGGCGAGGTCTCGTGGGTGGTGCCGACGGGGCTGATCAGCTTTCCCTCGAATATCCCCGGCGTGTCGTACCATCACTGGTCCGCCGGCGTGTCTCTGGCGACGTCGATCGCGCACAAAGGCGCGGTGGCCGGAGCTAAGGCTATGGCGGCATCGGCCATCGATTTGTTGCTGGATCCGCAAATTGTTGTCAAAGCCAAGGAAACCTTCAAGCAAGAAATCGGCGACGTCGAGTATCGACCTTTACTGCCGCCGGACCAAAAACCGCCGCTGGATTTGAATCGAGATTTGATGGAACGGTACCGGCCGAAGATGCGTGAGCATTATTTAAAAGATAGGCCGGAGTTTCGATAGGCAATCGTTCAACCGTTCCACGGTTCAAAATCAGAGCTGAGGCAAAGAGGTTTAAGCAGTTCAAGTCATTCAAAACGTTCAAACCGTTTCAGGGAAAGACTGAGTGCTGCTGTTGCGGAAAATGTCAGCGCTTAGCGCGGACCGATCTCGGCGCTCAGGATCACTGACGAGCGCACCTCAATGGTGCCGGCCTCGACCGGTGTCGGTGCGGCGGACGAAAGTGCTTCCGCTTGCATGCCGCGTGTCTGCGCTATAATCGGGCGAACTCCTCGTTCATTTTCCGTCAGAGAAAGGACCCTAACGACTTTTAACCCTAGGGAACCGGCCATTTCTTCCGCCTTCGATTGCGCCTTCTGCGCTGCCATGCGCAGCGCCTGAACTTGCGCTGAATGATCATCTTTCAATGTGAAAACAAGGCGGTTGATCTGATTGGCGCCGGATTGCATGCCTGCGTCGATTAGCTTGCCGACCTCTGCCAAATTCCCCGTTCTGATCTGCAAAACATTAGCGGCTGTGTAGCCGGTTATTTCCGGCTTGCCACCTTGGGGATAACGGTAATTGGGATTTAACGAATATCCGGTCGTTTTAACCTCGTCGCCTTTGCCGAGGATCTTCTTGATCTGCGCCAGCACACGGCTAAGCTTCTCGGCGTTTTCTTTGGCTGCATCCGGGGCATTGCGCGCCTGGGTGAGGACCCCGATGTCGATTTGCGCCTGGTCTGGCTCCGCGGTGATGACTGCTTCGCCTTGGGCGGTGACTGACGGCGGTCTGATGCCGGTATTTTCTTGCGCGTGGACGCTCGATCCCAGCAGAAGGAGACTTATTATAAGTATTGATAGATTCATGTGAGATCGGTCCTTTACAGATCTTAAACGAGGCTATCGCATAAACGGGAGCGCCGCCAGCAGTCACTCGCCCTGCTGCGACAATCTCCGGCGAGCCTGATAGCCAATGGCATTGCGGTTCCTGATCTTTTTAGGTTTGCGTTGAGTAACCTACCGAGCAAAGTTTACGCCGCGCTTGCTTGCAAATTTAACAAATCAGTTGTTAATTGGATGTCCAGTTTGATTCCTGTTAAAGGCTAGATGTGGAATCGACCATCGAGCAGGCGCATCCCGCAGCCAAACAGAAGTTCTTCTACGGTTGGTACATCGTCGGCGTCGGTTTTCTCGCCAACGTTGCCTCGGCTTTTTCTCTCGCCAGCACCATGAGCGTGTTTCTGAAACCTTTGACTGCCGATCTGGGCGTCTCGCGCGGCGTTTTCTCTTTGCTCCGTTCGGGCGAAGGGCTGATTGCGGCATTTCTGGCGCCGGTGATCGGCACGTTGATGGATCGTTATGGCGGTCGCTGGCTGATGGTCTTAGGCGCGATCATCGCCAGCCTCGGCTACATTGTGCTCAGCCACGTCGATAATTTTGTCCAGTTTAGCATCGTGCGCTTGAGTCTCATCACCATAGGCGATTCGTTCATGGGCTATATCGTAATCAATCTGGCGATTGCCCATTGGTTTTTGCGCAAGCGCGGCCGGGCGCTGGCGCTTACCAGCATGGGTATCGGTTTTGCCAAGGTGGGCATGCCTGTGCTGGCGGCATCATTGATCGTTTGGCTTGGATGGCGCCAGACTTGGCTGGTATTCGGGATTGTCACGTTGGTTCTGGTAGTCGGACCGGCCCTGCTGATCGTGCGCCGTTCGCCGGAAGACATGGGGCTCAATCCCGACGGTGCTTTGTCAGCGGCTCCGAAAGATGAGCCGGTCACCCACACAGCCAAGACTCCTTCGATCACATCCCAAGCGCTCCGCGACGATGTCGAATGGACACGAAATGAAGCGCTACACACTCAGGCGTTTTGGCTGCTCGTGGTTACCTTCGGGATTTCCAGCATCGGAGTGACGGGCTTGAATCTGCACGTGTTCCCGTACGTAAATGATTTGGGTCATCCGCCGGTTGTCGCCGCCACTGTGATGAGCGTGATCGCATCGATGCAGCTTGCCTCGCCGATAGCCTGGGGGATTCTCGCCGAACGAATCGACACGCGCTTTGCGGCCACATTGCGGTTCATTGTACAGGGGATCGGTCTCGGACTGGCGGTCATGACCGACAATCTCTTCTGCCTCTATGCCGGATTTCTTCTTTACGGCATTGGCTTGGGAGGCAACATGGTTCTTCCCGATATTCTCTGGGCAGACTACTTTGGCCGTCGTTCACTCGGAAAAGTTCGCGGCCTGGGTCTGCTCATTTCACAGACTGTGGCCGCTTTGGGTCCGCCTTTCTTCGGGTTCCTGTTCGATCTCACCGGCGCCTACGATCTTTCTTTCATGCTTTTCGGCGCGGCACTGATTACATCGGCGTTTCTCAGCCTGATGTTGCGGCCGCCGATGAAGAAAATCCCCGAACAAGCAAACTCATGAAGTGATGAGGGAGGAAGCATTCCCATGTCTTTGCAAACGGTTCATCTTGATCTCGCCGAATTGACCGCAGATCAGCAGGTAGCTCGCTTGAAAGAGCAACACGTATTTCTGCGCGGCAAACGCGCCTTAGTGCGAGCCCGGGTGCATGAATTGCCCGTGCGGCAGTACATCTCTCTGCTGGAGCGCGGCTACCGGGTCGGATTGGAGCAAGAGGGCGGCGGTTTTACCTTGACCCTCGATCCCGATGGATCGACTCCGCGCACAGGACTTCGAGGCGCGCACTCAGTCGTGAGCCATGACGACGGCCGTGTTTATGCAAATACGACTGACAATCGGGTCGCGGTCATCGATGGCGCGACGCGGCGTTTGAAAAAACACATTCCTACCGGCGACGATCCATCGCATCTGGAATTGTCCGGCGACGGGAAACGACTTTACGTCGCTAACAGCGGCTCGAACGACGTGACGATCATCGACACGACCGCGGATCAAGTGCTGACGACAGTCTCAACGGGCAAGCGTCCACTGCTTCCCTGCGTCGCTTCGAACGGGAACGCCGTTTATTTGCCGAGCGGGCCGGAACGGGCGGTCACAGTGCTCGGCGCCGATGGCGAGCTTCGCGCAAGGGTTGCGGTTGGCATCGCGCCACACGACATCGCGGTTTCTCCGGACAGCCGCTGGGCTTATCAGCCCAATTCGGCTTCGCATACGGTCACGGTCATCGATGGCCGGAACTATTCCGTTGCCGGCGAGATTAAAGTTGGTCTGGGCCCGGGGCATATCGTCTTCGATCAAGAGAACCGCTTCGCCTATGTGGCGAACACCGTATCGGATGACGTGACGGTTATCGATGTCGGAAGTCATGAGGTCGTCCTATCGATACCGGCCGGGCGAGGGGCGCATCTTCCGGTGATTAGTCCGGATGGGCGTTACGGATACGTCGCCAATTTTGCATCCGATAATCTGACGGTGTGGAATTGTCACAACCATCATGTCATCGCCAGTATCCCGGTAGGTATCTATCCGCACTTCTTCGCGTTTAGCACGGACGGCGATTGGCTTGTGGTCTCGAACACCGGCGAGTCCAGCGTCTGCATCATCGATGCTCGCCAGCACGAAATACGAGCAAGGCTGCAAGTCGGTCCAGCGCCGGCGCACCTGGCCTTCAGCCCGGATAACGAATGCGCTTTGTCGGCTGCGAGAGCAGCGATGAAGTGGTGGTGATCGACTTAAGAAAGCAAACGATTGTTGAATCGGTCAAAGCAGGTCAGCTCGGACCCGGAAGCAATCGCAGTCAAGATGAATTGTAAGTAGCGAGACCTAAAATTCTCTTGTGCCGGTTTCAAAAGAGCGCGGTCGCGCTGTGGTGTTACCTCGACGCCTATTATCGTCCGATCCGCCACCAGCGAATAAATCGACGTAAGTCTTAGCGCAGCTTAAATATGTCTTTCCAGATTTTTTCGTACTTGGGATACTCTTTTATGTCAGCGACGCTGATAGGGTAGATTTTCTCCGTCCTGGTCTTGTTCACCGGCTCAACCTTTGGGTGCGCAGGGGTTCGCCCAGCGATCTGCCATCATTTTTTGTCCCTCCTGGCTGGATATCCAGCGGACGAACAACAGGGCCGTGTTTGGATGGGGCGCGTTCTTGAATACCGCCGTTGCGCCAATCGACGCAACGCCTTCTGTCAGCATATAATTCAGCGGAGCACCCTTTTTGTATTCGGGCTGGAAAGTGCTGTGAAAAGCAGGTAAAGCAAGCTGCGGCTTGCCCGGAGCTCAGAAGTTCGGCCAACTGGGAATGACCCTTGTGAAATTCCGGATTGTTGGCGGCGATTTTCTTCATCAGATGCAATTGCCTTTTCATCGCTTTTGAACTTATACTTGGCCAAACCAATCAGCACTTCCTCGTCGGTTGGCTCGGCAATCAATCGGTTTTTCCATTTAGGGTCGGCAAAGTCGTCGAATTCCTTTGGCTCCTCCTCTTTCTTGACCAGGTTGGTGTTCCAGCCGGCAATGTAAAATGTCCATGTCGGACGGGATCCAGAAGCTTCCCTTCATGCCGTCGGGATATTCCTGGCCTCAGGAATAGCGAACTTCCGCTAATAGACTTTTGCTCGTACGCATGAACCGTATCGTCCAAGTTGATTTGTAATACGTCGCCTATCGTTTTACCGCCCGCGCGCTTCGGCGATGGCCCGCGCAACCATTTTGTCGGAAGTGGCATCCACATGATTGATCTTGATGCCGGGGAAGCGTTTTTCGAACTACCGGCAGAACTTTGTCAGCGCTGATCTGCGCCAACGTCCCATAGAAATTTAATGTACCGCCTTCCTTCAGCGCTTTCTTGTAAAGCTCGTCCATACTTGCTGACTGTGCCCAAGCAGAAGAAGCAAAAAGAACAAAGACGAGCGTAAAGACGCTCCTCTGGATGTATTTCCCGATGACGCTCATTGAAAGGACCCTCCTAAATGCCGCTGCCGCAGTGATACTAGTTTTTCTTGCTGTTTCGAAACATTCGAGGTCTTGAAGCAAAGTTCACGAAGGAGATCATCGCTAGACACGATTCTTATTTCAGTGTGCACAGTGGCTAATATTTTTCGCTTAAGCCGCCGGACGTACGCGGCAAAGATAAGAACGGTGCGGCAGTGAGCCGCTGACAGGGTCGGCGATGTCCGTGCCGATGAGAGTGGACGGATTGGCGCCGTTGCTGTTGTAGGGATTATAACCGGGCAGCTCCAGCTCTTTGCAATCCTGCCACCAGCCGTGCTGGCAACAGATCACGCCGGGGACGATGTTCGTGGTTACTCGCGCCTTCACTTTGATCGCGCCACGCGGGCTTTCGACAATCATCCACTCTTTGTTGGTAATCCCATAGAGCGCAGCCGTTTCGGGATGAATATCGGCGGTAGGCTGCGGCGATATTTTACGCAAACCCGGCAGCGCGCGTTGCTGGCTATGAATGAAGGTTGTGAACTTGGCGTTGGTCAGCACAAGCGGATATTCCGCGGCGATGTCCGGCCGACTGACCGGACTCAACGCTGGCTCGATGTATTCCGGCAGCGCCGGATAGCCGTGCGCGGCAAAGGTCCCGCAGTAAAGCTCAACCTTCTTCGAAGGTGTGGCAAAACCACGCACCGCGCCGTCTTTGCTGGTCGCAGCGTATTTCTGGTAGGCCGGCTGCGCTGGAAGTGAGATCCCGCCGACAGACTGCTTGAGTTGCGTTAAAGTCACTCCGGTGGGTTCGAGCTCGTAGGCGTAACCGGCTTCGACATCACCGTCCCAGAATTTTTCGCCGAAGCCGAGCCGTTTGGCCAATTCGAAAATGATCCAGGTATCGGAGCGCCGCTCGCCCGGCGGTTGCACCACCGCTGGCCGGTACTGCATGTGAGTCTTGCCCGCCGCGCGGTGTTCAAAGCTCGTCGTGATACTTGCCATCTCCAGGAAACTCGTGGCCGGCAGCACGTAATCGCAAAGCTCCGCTGTCGGCGTCATAAAGAGATCGGCTGCGACGCCGAGTTCGAGGGCCATCATCGCCTCCCGGGCGCGCCTCGAGTCCGCGGTGGAGAGGACCGTGTTGGAGCCGAAGTTCAGAAACGCTTTGACCGGGTAAGGCTGCTGTTCGAGGATCGCTGTGAAAATATCGTATGCCGTGCAGTTGCCGGGCTTGGCCGGCGGGCCAAGCGGTTTTTTCTCGCGGCCGATGCGAATGGCGGCCATATCCTTCGGTAAAAATTCCTTACCGCCGACATCATTGACCTTCAAGCCAGGGAAAATAACGTTACCTCCCTGGCGATCGTAGTCGCCGAGAAGCGCATAGAGCGATGCGATGGCGCGGCTGGTCTGCGTCGCATTGGTATGCTGCCCAAGCCCGTTCCACATGTACATGCTGACCGGTCGATTGTGCGCCAGTAGCAAAGCGGTGCGCCAAACGTTTTTCGCCGGCACCCAGGTGATCTTTTCCGAGCGTTCGGGCGCATACGCCGAAGCGATCTCGCCGAGTTTTTCAAAAACCGGCATGCATGCGATTTCTTCGCCGGATTTTCCTTTCAATGCCCGCCGGCCGAACAGCGCGGGCTGGATATTGTCGCGTTCGTAGCCGCCGGTGCTCGGATCATAGATGACGGCTTGATTTTTTATTTCATCCCATACGAGATATCGATTCGCCGCGCCATTCGCGACAAGGTCGGCTTCGCGGACGACTTTGTTGGTGGCGGTATCTAAAAGAAAGGAGCCGTTGGTCCATTGACGCGCAAAGCCGGCGTCGTACCAGCTCTCCTCCATAAGGCAATGGATTAAAGCCAACGCGAGCGCGCCGTCCGTGCCGGGCCGCGGTTGCAACAGCATGTCGGCTTGACTGCCGATGCCGACGCGGCGCGGATCGATCACGACAGTTTTCATGCCGCGCCTGCGCGCAGTGACGATATCGTGGGCGAGGATTAATGACGTCGAGCTTGGATTGTGGCCCCATAGAAGAAAGCTTTTGCTGTGCGCCAGGTCCGGCGTTGGAATGCCGCTGCCGAAGGTGTAACTGAAACCGGTGTCTTTGTGCCAGTTGCAGACATGCGTTGTCGATACCCAATTGGGGCTGCCGAACAAATAGAGAAAGCGGCCCAACCAGCGCTCGACATCAGCCACTGAAGTGCCGCTTCGGGTCCCTTTACCCAGCGCCAATGCCTTAGCGCCATACTGATTACGGATCGCGCTGAGGCGACTTGCGATATCATCCAGGGCGTCTTCCCAGCTCACTGGCTGCCAGCCCGCATCGGCATCGCCCTTGGGCCTGGTGCGCTTGAGCGGATGATTGAGTCGATCGGGATGATAAACCAGCTCCGGGGCGGCCTTGCCTTTGACGCATATGACGCCGCCATTGGGGTGATCGTGATCGGCATCGAGAGCGACGACCCGGCCGTTTTCCACCGTGGCGATAGTGGCACAGTGTGCCGTGCACAACGCGCAGTAGCCGCGTACCGAGTGATTGCTGTTGGTTTGTTCGGCAACCGAAATCATGTCGCTCATGGGTCGCGGCTTACTATGGTCGAATGGGCTTGTCAACTGACTGTCTTGTATTCTGTGCGGGCTGCTTACCGCATCGTATCGTGTTTCGAAGTATCCCGTCGCTAGCGGCCGCAGAGATGAACGAGCAAGAGATTCCGGACTCCATCGTGCGAGCTTCTTCGTTCTTTTCCGTCAACTCTGCCGTCCACTGCAAACCTCCAGCGCCACGAGTGCATACATCTTGGCGGCATCGACGATGTCCTTTATTTCGACGAATCGCTCAACTGCGTCCGGCGCGCTCTTGCGCGGCATACCAAAAGTCGCCGCGGGAATTCCCACTTCGTTAAAAATATTGATGTCGCGCCACATACTGGTTTCAGCCGTGCTTACGGGCGGCGGTGGAGCGCCTCTCACGAGCGAATGCGCATTGCGAATCGCATCGATCAAAGGCTCAACATTCTTGCCTTCGTAGCCTTTGCGCGCCATGAAACATTCGACCGTTCCGCCCAGTCCCACCGATTGGACAACATCGCGGAGTTCCCGCTCCACCAGATTGAACTCCAGCGGCGGCGGCACCCGCACGTCAACATAGATGCTGCAACTTTTCGGTGTGGTGCTGGGCTTGTACGGCGCGCCGGCGCGAATCGCGCCGATACTGACTTTGGGCACCATTTTGCCAACCGGATATTCGATCGTGTGTTTTCTCTCATATTCTACGGCCCACTTCTCGATGGCTTCGATCACCGCAATCATTTTGATCAGGGCATTGGGATTGTCTTTGAGCTCACCCCGTTCGGGTATTCTAGGTGTATAAAAACTTTTACCGTCCACCGTCACTTTAAAATAGGCGGCGCCTGCCTCGATCCAGGTGACGCCAAAATCGGTGGTTTCGGCGATCAAAGCGAAATTTCCGTTGATGCCGTGGGTCACTGCATGCCGGCTGCCATAACCTTTGCCGATGAATTTCGCGCCGCGGAATTCATCCACAGGCCCCATGCCGATCTCGCCGACTACCATCGTCATGAGGATATCGCCTGCCAAACCAATGCCGCTGTTTTTGATGGCTTTGGTGGCGATCATGAAGGCCGCCATTGGGCCGCGATCGTTTTGCACCGCCAGGCCAAAGATTCTTTTCTTATCCTGATCTACTGAAGCGGTGGGGCCAGGTGGAGGTTCCTCATCGATGCGCATCGGCATGCCTTGTTCGGAATCCATATGGCTGTTGAAGATCAAACTCTTACCCAGGCCCGTGCCGCGCAGTATGCCGATCGTATTTGAGCGCCCTTCGGAAACCAGTTGCTGGTAGGAGTTGTCAAAACCATTTGCTTTGAGCCATCGCAGCACGAAATCCGCCATCGGTTGCTCGTAGCCAGATGGCGCCTTGATATTTCCCATCGCCACAGCCAATTCGACCAACTCCTGTTCATCGATTAATTTGAGAACCGCGTCCTGCTCCGTCGTTGAACCAGTCATCTATGCCTCCCTTACCTATTAATCTCCACGGCTACTGAAAAACGCTGCCTCGCGTTGGTCTTCCGGCACCGCTTCAGCATTACCGCAGACATAACTGCAGGCTCAAGAAAAACCAAGGCTAATGCGGAATGCTTTTACTTTGAGCAAAAGTGCATTAGTTCTGTGTCGAGGTTTAACCCGCGTGATAGAAATTCCTGCGCTCGAACTTCGCGATGTTTCATACGTCGGCAACGGCAAAACAATTCTCCGGAAGATCAACTGGTCGGTTCGATCCGGCGAGCATTGGGCCATTCTGGGTCCCAATGGTTCCGGCAAGACCACACTGTTAAAGATTGCTTGTGGCTATATCTGGCCTAACGCCGGCGGCCAAGTGTATCGGCGAGGGAGATTGCTGACGAATCTTCCTGAACTGCGCAAGAGCATCGGCTGGGTAACATCAACTTTGACGGCGCAAATACCGAATCACGAAAGAGTCATTAGAACTGTGGTATCGGGAAGGTTCGCGCAGATCGGCCTTCTCGAACAATTTGGCGGCGACGCCGGCAAAAGGGATTACGCCGCCGCGCGGCGCTACTTGTCCGAGATGGATTGCGATCATCTGCGCGATCAGGAGTTTGGGGTTTTATCTCAGGGTGAGCAGCAGAAGGTATTGATCGCGCGCGCCCGCATGACACGGCCCTACCTGATTGTGTTGGATGAGCCGTGCGCCGGCATGGATCCGGGCGCGCGTGAAAACTTTTTGGCGACGCTTGGACGAATCGCCCGCCAGGCAAAAATCCCGGCTCTGATCTATGTCACCCATCATGTCGAAGAAATTCTGCCAATCTTCAAAAAAACTCTCATCTTGAAAGACGGCCGGGTAGTTCATTGTGGCAATACGGATCGCGTGCTGAAGGGCAATATTTTGCGGGAGCTCTACGGTGTATCCTTGAACATCATGAAAAGGAAAGGGCGTTGCTGGCCGGTTGTCCAATGACCGCGGCGTTGCGATCGTTATCGATCCCACAAAACAAAGCTGTGAGCGATTCTACGGCGACGCGGGAGAGTGAAGTAATGGCAGTGAATAGCTCCACTGCGCCGGTCCGAAGCTCGCGCCTCAGCCGTCAGTGTAGAAAATCACCTTGCACCGGAGTATCGAGGCAGAAGTCCAACTCTAACCGATGGGCTGGCCTTTTAGTACCACACGGTTAATCATCCGGAACGCCTTAGTCACATCACATTCTTTACGCCCATGATTTCGTCCCACGGTCATGAACCGATCACGCAGCGCCATCGGTGGTGGTCGTTGGCGGTTGTGTCATTAGGAACGTTTATGGTGACCACCGATATCGGGCTGCTCAGCATTGCGCTTCCGGTGATTATCACCGATTTGCACGCCGACCTGGCTTTGGCCGGCTGGATCGCGTTGATCTATGCGCTGGTGACGGCGTCCCTCTATCTTCCCTGCGGCAGACTCTCGGACATGATCGGCCGGGCCAAGGTTTACCGGGTAGGATTCTTTCTCTATGCGGGGACTTCGCTGATCGCCGGTTTTGCGCAGGACGCTTGGCAATTGATTTTCTTGCGCGGGCTGCAGGCGATCGGCAGCGCACTGATTATGACGAACAGCTTCGCGATGGTGGCGGCGATTTTTCCGCCGGAGGAGCGCGGTCGCGCTATGGGAATCGCCGGCGGCACGGTTTCAGCGCTCGGCTATACCTTGGGCCCGGTGATTGGCGGGCTACTCACTTATGCGCTGGGCTGGCGGTCCAACTTTTTTCTGACTTCGCTGCTGTCGTTTATCGGTTTTGCGGCGGCGTGTTATCTGCTGCGCGATGACGCCGATGAGCCGGCACGGCGGGGCGCGAAAGAGTCCTTCGACTTTGCCGGCGCGGTGAGTTTCGCGTTGGCTATATGCGCCTTGCTGCTGGGGCTAACGGCAGGGCAGAGTGCGGGTTGGAGCAGCGTTCTGATCCTAAGCGAACTCGGTCTTGGTCTGGCCACATTAGCTTTTTTCATTTGGTGGGAGGCGGGCAGCCGCTTTCCTCTGCTTGATTTGCGACTTTTTCAGATTCGCGCATTTACCCATGGCAACATCGCTCGTTTGATCAGCTTCATGGTTATTAGCCTAAATAATCTAGTCATGCCGTTCTTTTTGCAGCTCGCCATGGGCTTGGATCCGCTGCAGGCGGGGCTGCTCGTCGCGCCGACGCCATTAGCGTTGGCATTGCTGGCGCCGCTAGCAGGATGGCTTTCGGAGAAGGTTTCGGCTCGCTTGCTTACGGCGGTGGGTTTAACGCTCAAGGCAATTGCCTGCGTTCTCCTGGCTTATGTTTCGGTTAACGCGTCTTCTTTTGACTTAGTTCTAAGATTAGGACTCTTAGGATTGGGGTTGGGAATCTTTCAAACTCCGAACAACAATTCGCTGATGAGCTCGATTCCCAGAGAACGGCTGGGAGTGGGATCATCTTTCTTGTCAGTCGTCCGTAGTCTGGGTCATTCTGCCGGGACGGCGTTGGCCACCGCAATTATCAGCGCGCGGCTGGTCGCGGTTACCGGAAGAAATGCAGTCGATGATCTGAAGAACGCCACAAGCATCGGCGCCGGAGCGGTCCTGCCGGCCTTTATGGAAGGATTCCGTTATGCCTTTTTGACTGGGGCTGCGCTCTGTGTTGTCGGCGCGGTGATTAGCGCGTTATCGGTGGAGAATAATCGGTCGAAGCCGGCGCGCGCCTCTACAATTCGCTGACGCCGAGGCGGCCAATGAATGGTAGCTTCAGCGCGGGCTTGAGAATGTCAACGCCGAAACTCAGGCCAAGCAGATTCAATTCGATGCCTTCTTCGCACGCCAACATGATTCCAAACACTCCCAATAGTGAAAGCTGATAACCAGTTCCGCTGGGCGCCCGATCGATCATCGAGCCGTTGATCGGATAGTCCTTGCCGATGGCGGTGGCGGGAAGGTCCATTTTTAGTTCCGGCACTTGCCGGCCGACGTAAGCCATAAAAGTGTTGCTGTTAGGGCCTGGCCAAAGTTGATACTCATCGGCGTAGGGATAAGTCGCAGTGGCCTGGACAATTTTTGGGATTGCCGCGGCGGCGACATCGCCGCGGATATCCAGGAGAAGCTCGGGCTCGTTGCCAAACCAGCGTCCGTCGGGAATACCCGGCGCGGAAACGATCACGGGTAAATTTCGGTATGCCCGCCAACCGATAACATGATGGATTGTATATTGAGTCGCATCAGGCGGCTTGGTGGCGATCCACGTATGCACACCAAAAATGCCGCGCCAGTTAAGCGCGCGAGCGCCATAGACTTGTACGACCGCTTCGGGCGTGGTCTCCGCCGGCGGCGCAATCCCAGAACTCGAACGGTCCGCGGTTCGATAGTCTCTGCCCAAGGGAACCTGTCCTGAAAGAACCGTGTAGAGCGGAAGCCCCAAAACAAACAACAGAGAAAAAATTAGAATCATCGCGGTCTTTACCAGAGGGAGAGTATAACCATCAATATAGGCCAATGCTAGCCGTCCCCGACAAAGCGGCATAGGCTTGGCTGCGCGGCTTCTGAGTCTTCTGAGCGCGTGTAAACAGATTTCACATTCTACGGAGCCACGGAGACGATAGGAACTCACAAATCGGCTGATATCGAGTCAAGGGCGTCAGAATTCTTCCCGGGTTTCAAAGTTCGGCATTCTTGTGATCGCTTGCAAGCCAGGATAGATTTCCCAACCATGGCAGCGGAGATACGCATCGGACATGGCTTCGACGTGCATCGATTCCGGCGCGGTCGTAAACTGATCCTGGGCGGTGTTGAGATACCGCATAAGCTTGGGCTGATCGGTCATTCCGATGCGGATGTCTTGTTGCACGCTTTGATGAACGCGCTGCTTGGCGCGATGGCGGAAGGAGATATCGGCACGCACTTCCCCGACAGCGATCCGCGTTACAAGAATATCGAAAGCGCCAAACTCTTGGCGGAGGTTCTTGCGATGATGCGCCGCAAGCGCTTTAAACTAATCAACGCCGATGTCACGCTGGTGGCGCAGGAACCCAGGCTGGCGCCTCATTACGCGGCAATAAGAACAAACGTGGCAGGATACTTTAAAGTCGACAAAAATAGGATCAACATTAAAGCCAGCACGACCGAAGAACTCGGATGGGCTGGAAAGGGAGAAGGTATGGCCGCGACCGCGGTGGTTTTATTGGCGCGATAATGTCTCTAAGGGGCCAAATGGTTGACAAGTTTTTTTTTCTATATTAATCAACTGCTCTGATCTTAAGTGATTTCTAATCTGCCCAACCTAGCGCCGCAAGCGCGTGAACAAGAGATCGAAAAGGTAGCTCAAGAGCTTGGCCGTCTGATTCAGGGCGCCGACCCTGAGCAGCGCAACGATCTTAAAGAGCTGGCATTTGCCCTCATCCGAGAGGAGTTCATCCACAAGGCTGAGGACCAAGAGAGCCAACCAGGGTCAGCTCCGGCGCCATTCAATCCGTTGGGAACAGGGATTTTGATTTTTTGTGTGGGCGCAGGTCTGTCGTTTATTTTTGGACCGGTCGGTTTGGTTCTGATGTTGGCCGGCGTGATCTTTGTAACCTGGGGAGCAGTCATCAGTTGGATCAAAGGATAAGAGCAGTATGCCAGAAGAGGAAAAGAAAAAGCGCGGTATCTGGTCCCGGAGAGACTTTTTCACACGCCTGGGTTGGGGCGGATTTGGAATATTCGGCGGCTTGAGCCTGTTAGGTTTTCTTCGTTCCGCGTTTCCGCGTGTGTTGTTCCAGCCACCATCTACTTTCAAAGCAGGCTCGCCTTCGGACTATGCCATCGGCGAAGTCAGCGAAAAATACAAGCAGGATCAGCGCGTATGGATTATTCGGGAAGACACTGGAATTTACGCGATCTTCGCCAAATGCACTCATCTCGGCTGCACGCCGCGCTGGCTCGCCACTGAAGCCAAATTCAAATGCCCCTGTCACGGCAGCGGGTTCTTTAAATCCGGATTGAATTTCGAAGGTCCGGCGCCGCGGCCTTTGGACCGTTTTCAAATTACCCTCGGTGACGATGGTCAACTTGTGGTCGACAAAAGCAAGGTATTCAAAATGGGGCCGGGCGGGGAGCCGGATGAGCAGCATGCAGAAAGCATTTTGAAAGTTTAACGGATAGGAAACATGAGTCTTTTAGAAAAGATCAAAAGCGATATCGTAGAGAGCCACGTCTGGAAGTCGATCTTTCGTCATGGCTATGAAGATACCCCGCGAAACCGCGTGATGATGGTTACCTCAAACGTTTTTCTTCATCTTCATCCCGCAAAGGTGCGCCGCCATGCCGTCAGAATGCGCTTTACCTGGTGCATGGGCGGGCTGACTTTCTTAATGTTTTTGATGACTGTGATAACCGGGGTTTATTTAATGTTCTATTACCGTCCGGTCGCCGAGTACGCTTATGCGGATATGAAGTACCTGGAGACCGACATGCCGTTCGGCATGCTCATGCGCAACATGCATCGATGGGCCGCGCACGCCATGATCGTTTTCGTGTGGCTGCATATGTTTCGCGTATTCCTGACCGGCTCTTACAAACCGCCGCGGGAGTTTAACTGGATTGTCGGTGTGTTGCTGCTGGTGCTGACGCTATTGCTGAGCTTCACCGGTTATCTGCTGCCCTGGGATCAGCTTGCTATCTGGGCGGTCACGGTAGGTTCGAACATGGCACGCGCGACGCCGTTATTGGGCTATGAAGGTCCGTTTGCCGACTTTGTCGGCGCCAATCCGATCTACGATGCGCGGGCGTTCCTATTCGGCGGCGGCGAGATCGGTCCCCATACCTTATTGCGATTTTACATTCTGCATTGCATCTTCATTCCTTTGGTTGCCAGCATCTTGATGGCGGTGCATTTCTGGCGGATTCGCCGCGATGGTTTCTCAGGTCCTTCCTTATAATAAGCAGTTTACCTAAGAGGAGTACAATGGCAGAAGCCATTCGAGAGAGAAGACTTCCGGTTGACGATAAGATCCATACCTGGCCGCATCTCGTGCGCATGGAGTTTCTGGTCGCGCTGTTTGTCACCGTCGCTTTAACTCTGTGGGCGATGATGGTCGACGCGCCTCTTGAAGAGCCGGCTAACCCGACCCGGACGCCCAATCCTTCAAAAGCTCCATGGTATTTCCTCGGTTTGCAGGAGATGCTGGTCTATTTCGATCCGTGGCATGCCGGGGTGGTGCTGCCGACCTTGATTATTGTCGGCCTGATGATCATTCCCTATATCGACATCAATCCCAAGGGAAACGGCTATTATTGTTTCAAAGATCGCAAATATGAAATTATGACGTTTTTTTTGGGATTCCACGTGTTGTGGATCGTCACCATCATCATCGGCACGTTTTTCCGCGGGCCGGGATGGAACTTGTTCTGGCCTTGGCAACACTGGGACGCGCACAAGGTCGTCGCATTGACCAATGTGGACCTGCCTTATCTATTCGGGTTTCGCGACTACTGGTGGTCGGCGATTTTCGGGTTGATGGTCATCGGCGCCTACTTCGTCTTCGGCTTGATTGCCTTTTACTACTGGGTTCTCAAACTCAAAGGAAGAGAGTTTCTCGAACGCTGGGGTATGGTGCGGTTTACCCTGACCGCGGTGATATTCGTGTTGATGCTTTCGCTCCCCGCCAAAATGTTTCTGCGGTTAGTCTTCAACGTAAAATATATTCTAGTTACCCCCTGGATTAATATTTAATGTTCTATGTTGCTAAGATTCTGCAAGCGCTGGGTCTGGCAGATGTGGGCTATGCCTTGCTTACGGGTATTATGAAGAATTCATCGATGGCCGAAGAAATTGTTTTGGCACTGATCGGCCTTGGGGTTTTTTCTTTGGGCCGCGCGCTAGAGCGCAAGGTCGCTTGAGGGAGTCGCGATGGCGGAACGAGGAATCGACCCACAGGAAGAAAAGAAATCCTACGGCAGCGTATTTTTACTCGGCATAGCCTTACTCGTGGCTTTGTCGATCTGGGCGTTTTGGGATGACAATATCACGCGTCGACCGTGGAAAGCTTTTCAGTCGCAGTTTTTTCGGCTCGATTATAACAAAGCCAAAGCGGCGTAGGAGGAAGAAAATAAGAAGCTTCAGGCCGATCCCGCCTACCAGGAGCTAACCAAGAAATTAGCCGCTTTCCAGGCCAGCATCGAGGACGGCGAGTTGGGCGAAAAGCTTGCAACCTTGGAGAGGCAGGAAACCGAAGCCACCGTTCGATTCGGAGAAATCGATCAGGAGGTGAAATTCATCAAGAGCGAGCTCGAAGAAGCCTGGTACGAACACGATCACGCGATTCAGCAAAGACGAGACCCCAAGCCTTACGCAGCAGCATATTCAGGAGCTTGAAAAAGAGAAAGCGAAACTCGATCCGCAGTTGGAAGCCGCGCGCCAAAAGCGCGATCACCTCAGAGAAGAGATCAAGAAGATCAATTCGAGCAATAAGGAGATTCAGACTGAACTCACCAAATTAAGCGCCGACCGCGATCGATGGCAACGGGTGAAGGAGAACGCGACCTTCAAGCTCGGTCCATTGTCTTTCTACAAAATTCCCAAGATCCAACAAACCGTAATGGAGGAATTCGACCGTAATCGCTTCGATCAGCCGATTGCGCGGGTCGACCGCTGTCAAACTTGCCATTTGGCGATCAACCGCGCTGGTTTCGAAAACGAGCCTCATCCGTTCAAAACCCACCCGCGACGCGAGGTCTTATTGGCCGACAGCGCCCATCCGCCTGAAAAGTTCGGTTGCACCGGTTGCCATGAAGGGCAGGGCGTCATGGTTAACGGCGTCAAGCAAGCGCATGGCGAGGTTCATCTCTGGGAGTTCCCGTTATTGCGCGGAGCGAAAAGCCAATCAAGCTGCACGTCTTGCCATCTGGATGTGCAAAAGCTTCAAGACGTCCCGCTGCTGACGGAAGGCCAACGCTTATTTGAACAAGTCGGCTGCACCGGGTGTCATTTGGTTCAAGGATACGAGGACATTCCAAAGATCGCGCCGAGCCTGAAGAAGATCAGCGCGAAGGTCGACCCGAACTGGATGGTGCGGTGGGTGGAAAACCCGCACAAATTCCGGCCGCGCACGCGCATGCCGAATTTCGAATTCAAGCCGGACGAAGCGCTGGCGATCTCGGCTTATATCTGGTCACAGTCCAAGGAAGAGAGTGAAACGTGGCTCAAGGAAAATCCGCTTCCTGCGGGTATTCGCGAGGGAGATAACAATGAGGCCGCTCGGGGCAAGAAGCTGGTGGAAACCATCGGTTGCAAAGGCTGCCACGGCTTTGCCGAAGGCGAGTTCAGCACCCCGCTCGGTAAAACTAAAGATCTTATACCCAACCTCAAGGATATCGCTGCCAAGACCGGGCCGCAGTGGATTTTCCATTGGATTAAAAATCCCCGCGGTTTTGAGCCTGAGACGAAGATGCCCAGCTTGCGGCTCAGCGATGAGGAAGCGCGAGCGATCACGACCTACTTGACGACTCTAGGCGCGAAGGGCGAAACCATCCCTGGGATCGAAGAAAAACTTGCCGATGCCAACAATATAAAACGCGGTGAAGCGCTGGTTCGCAAGTATGGCTGCCCTGGCTGCCACGATATAAAAGGCATGGAAAAGGAGTCCCGCATCGGTGTTGAACTGACCACCTTTGGTTCGAAGACGGTGGAAGAGTTGGCGTTCGGTAATCGTACTGATGTACCCCATACTTGGGATGATTGGACGTTCCACAAAATAAAAACACCCCGCGGCTATGCCACCGAGCGAGTCGAACAGCTCATGCCGCAATTCAATTTGGCCGACGAGGACATTAACGCGCTGCGAGTTTTACTGAGTGGTTTCAGAGAACGAAAAGTGGGGCAGCGCTACCTGGCGGACCAGGGACAGCGCGTCACCCAAGTGGTCGAAGGCCGAAGATTGATGCAGCAGTATAACTGCGTCGGCTGCCATGAGATTGAAAATCGAGGCGGGTTTGTTAAGAAATACTACGGCGAAAACACGGCGGCGGCTCCGCCGCAGCTAAACGGCGAAGGCGAGAAGGTTCAATCGCAATGGCTATTCGGTTTTCTCAAGGCGCCGTTTACCTTGAGGCCGTGGTTGGACATAAGAATGCCCACGTTTGGATTGTCGGACCAGCATACGACGCAGTTGATCAATTATTTCAATGGGCTCTCAAGAGTCGAAAACCCGTTTGCGTACTTCGATGAAAGAATGGTTCCACCCGACCATTTAGACGCCGCTCGCAAGCTGGTCTCCGAGGAATATTTCAATTGTTTCAGTTGTCACGTGCGCGGCGGCAAGAATCCGGAGGGTCCGCCTGAAGGATGGGCTCCCGACCTAGCTATGGCCCGGCAGCGGTTGAATCCCAACTGGATTATCAAATGGATACAGGATCCGCAGAAGATTCAACCGGGCACGAAAATGCCGTCTTTTTATCCGGGAGGCCCCGACGATATCCTGGGCGGAAAAGATGACAGACAGATTGAAGCGCTACGCGATTATGTGATGAGCTTAGGAAGAAGTGGCGGCGCGACCGCTGCAACGGCTGCAGCCGCCGGCGAGGAGAATCGAGCAAAAGCGGTCAAGCGCTGAATACGAAAGTTTGCTTTTCGTCTAATTAATTAACGACAACTAACAAGGAGGATAGTATGACGAAGTTTGGATCCATAGTTCTATCAGCCGCAATATTCGCTTTACCCGCAACCAGCATGGCCCAGTATAAAGGCGGAGATGTAAAGGATGGCGGCTCGATCTCCGGTACCGTCAAATTCAAAGGTACCGCGCCAGCGCCGAAGAAGCTCGAGGTCAGTAAGGACAAAGAGGTTTGTGGTAAAAACCCCAAAGGTTGATCAGTCGTTAGTTGTAAAT
Source organism: uncultured delta proteobacterium (assembly GCA_963745835.1). Taxonomy (GTDB): domain Bacteria; phylum Desulfobacterota; class Binatia; order UBA9968; family UBA9968; genus WHTF01. The sequence goes on along the minus strand of CAVUZH010000016.1, from coordinate 487,570 downwards.
AATGGCAATCTCGCCAACGCAGTGGTGACGATTACCGATATCAAAACCGGTAAGAAGATCGATGCCAAAAAAGTAACGCTCGATCAAAAGGGATGTGAGTATCAGCCTCATGTGCTTGCCTTTCCGGTCGGGACTACTGTGGAGATTCTGAATCCGGACGGCATTCTTCACAACGTTCACTCTTACAGCAAAGCAAACAGCCCGTTTAATATGGCGCAGCCGAAATTCAAGAAGACTTTGGATGTCAAGATCGACAAACCGGAAGCCATCGAAGTCAAGTGCGATGTGCATGGCTGGATGCACGGTTGGTTGGTAGCCACCGAATCTCCTTATGTTGCGGTTACGGATAACTCGGGGAATTTCAAGCTGACTGACGTGCCGGCTGGCTCTTATACGATGGAAGTTTGGCACGAGAAGCTTGGCAAGAATACCCAGAAGGTCACTGTCAAAGCGAAAGAGGATGCGAAGGTTAGCTTCGAGGTAGCAGGCAAGTAACCTCTTGGGTTTAATCGTTCTGAAACGGCGCTCCCACAGGAGCGCCGTTTTTTTCGCTTGCGCTTGCCCCCACTTCAACCAATTTGTTTAACACCGACTTGGTCCTTGAAGTAGTTCCACGCTCTTTCCAGATCGACCGGCGGTAATGCCTCGACCTGACGTTTAGCCGCCTCATCAGTAGTCAGCGGAATTGGCGTGCCGATTTGCAGCGCGCCGTGCAGAATCTCTGCTGCTTCCTCCAAATAGATCGCCATCATCACCGCCTCGGCTACTGTCCTGCCGACGGTCACCTGGCCATTACCTCTGAGCAAAACGGCCGGTTGGTCACCCATCGTGCTTGCGACCTGTTCGCCGAGTTCTGCCGTAGAAATAAGGTCAGGCACATAAAATACCGGAACACCGCCGGCAAAAAAACTGCCGTGATTATGGACCGGCTCTAACTTCCGGTCCGTCACCGAGAAAATATTGGCTACACGAGCGTGGATTCGGGTAATTGCATTGATCCGCGGCTTGATCTTCATGATGCTAGCGTGGAGCGCCGCCTCAAACGGAGCAGGATGAGTTGCCGGCAACTACTTCGCCATTCAAATTCATGGTTAGCAGCTCGGCTTCGGTGACCAGAGCGAGGCTAATCCTGGGTGTGATGATAAATCGATCTGAATCGATGATGCGGGCGCTGACGTGGCCAAATCCTTCAACCAATTTTTGCCGCGAAAGGATACGACAGGCGCTGACCACGTCTTTCTTCAATTGCTCCAGGTCCGGTCCCATAAAGCTCCTTTAATTTGGGAGAATATTGACGTATATTACGGTGATCAAACTTTTAGTAAAAGAGAGCCGCCGTGAAAATTAAAGTGGAATCGATTTCCGATGCTAAAGGACAGGAAACGCCGTCCCGATTTATGTTGGGCATCCGAACCATCGAGATTCAAGCCGTGGCAGATCGGTGGTACGGCGAGCAAGCCTGTTATTATCGTGTTGTGGGTAGCGATGAGAACTCATATATTCTCAAGGGGCCGTTAGAAGATGGCTCTTGGGAACTAGTATCCTTTACGCACAAAGACTCGCGGGGCACCGAGCTCGAATACGAGGGAAAACGGGAGCTTCAGTAACGGCATCGCTTCCGGCCGTGACTCAGTTCCAGTCGGCCGATTGAAGTTATCCCCGCCGGTTACTCCCCTTGCCCGCAAACACGACGCGCGACGCGCTCGAATCAACGAAGCTATCAATCTTCTTAATACCCCTAAAACTCTGACAAGGGACTTCACTCGATGAGCAAGCAGCACTTGGTGGCAGTTATCGGCGCTGGGCCCGCTGGTATTTATGGCACTCGCAAGCTTGCAGAGGCAGGGCATCGTGTTGTTCTGTTGAATCGCGATATTAAGCCAGGCGGTTTGGCGGAATACGGGATCTTCGTGGACAAGGAGAAGATGAAAACCGGCCTGCGTAAACAGTTCAAGAAAATCCTCGGTGACCCAAAAGTTTTTTATCTTGGCCATGTCAGCGTCGGACATGATCAGGCGCTTTCGCTAGCCGATCTCAACCAAATTGGTCTTAGCGCCATCGTTGTGACGGCAGGAGCGCAGGGGACCAAGAAACTCGGCATTCCCGGGGAAGAAAGCGTTGGTGTTTATCACGCGAAAGATGTCGTTTACCACTACAATTCGTTGCCGCCGTTTAGCCAACGACATTTCGAAATTGGGCGCAGAGTTGCCATCATCGGCATGGGTAACGTCATGGTCGATATCGGTAACTGGTTGTTGAATCACAAGAAGATCGATCAAGTCGTCGTGGTAGCGCGGCGCGGGCCGCTCGAGAAGGCCTACGATGACGGCGAATTTGAGGTGATTGAACAATATCTCGATAACTCTGAAATGAAAAATGAGATTGAGCGCATCCGGCCGCAGCTTACGGCGGTGGGACAGAACATTGATCAGATCATCGAAAAATTCGTCAAACAGGGAGAGCCTGCCGAAGGGCGCAGGTTGCAATTCCGTTATCTGTGTTCACCTACGAAAGTTATCGCCGATGATCGCGGCCGCGTCGCCGCGCTTGAAGTCGAAGAGAACGAGTTGATACTTCAGGATGGCCGTACGGTCGCGAAAGGAACCGGTAAACATGCTCAGATCGAAGTCGATTGCGTCATTTACGCGATCGGTGATCAAGTCGACGCGTCGCTCGGTCTGCCGTTCTCGCGCGGCGTTTTCGTGACTAATCCTGGAAAACTTCCCGCCGATCCTAACCCGGCGGCGTACCAGCCCTATGATCCTGAAGCGGCGAGAGTGCTCGAGGGCATTTATGTTGCCGGTTGGTCGCGCAATGCCAGCGTCGGCCTGGTCGGCGTCGCTAAGCAGGACGCGGAGAGAGGTATGAAAGTGGTTAACGCGTACTTGAGCGCCAAGGAAGGATTTACGTCCGGCGAGATGGAAGCCAAGATCGAAGCCATTTTCGACATACTCGAAAAGAAGGGAGTTTCCGTCGTGACCAAAGAAGACGTCGAGATCCTTGAGAGTGTTGAACACGAGGAAGCCCGCAACAGAAAAACCTGGGATTTCAAATTCATCACCGATGACCAGATGCTGCAGGTGATTCGAGAGCGAAAGTCCCGCCCCGATTCGCCTGCCCTATAATTTTCCAACCTTCATGACGCCGCCGCTTAAGTCTCTATCGCCGCCGGCGTCTGCCTATCCGTACAGCGGTCGTTTCCATTATGTGGCGTTCCGGACAGGCCATTCGGGATTCGCCTACCTCCCGGGGCTCCGAATCGTAAGTGCGGACCGCGTTGATACCCACGAGTAAATCCGGCAGTGAGGTCGCGGTCGCGACAAGAAGAGCACCACCGAGCAAGTGGCCCAGCCGCCGTCACGCAAGAAATGGCATCAGACATACGGGCCATGCCGATCCCGCTCACGACAATGATGGTCGCAGAAGCTAAGAATTCTAAAAGAGCGGTCGACATGCAATCCGACCTCTGCGCCGTCCGGAACGGCTCATGAATAATCCCGCGAGAGGCTGAACTTTAAATTCGGCAGCGGTCGCCTATTATGCCGGTACTTTCCACAGTACTCGCTTGTTGTCGCTTCTCCATTAGAGGCTAAGCGCATCGTGACTCGTTCCATCCTCTGCGTAGGCATAGCGATATTTCTACGGGAGTTCAAAAGCTAAAGAGCCGGATCGTGCCACCAAGATGTCGTAAGACACTTTCCGAAGGACGTGTTCAGCCACACTGCCCAGTAAAACGTATGGCAGTTCTGTACGCCCAGCGCTGCGCGATCATCAGAACAATCGGATTTGCCCTTCGTCTATTATCCACCCCGGCGTGATTTTTTTTGCGGGTTGTCACGATCTTGCTAGGTAAATCGGTTCATAAAGGCCGACTGATAGGGCAGCTCCCACATATTTTGATTATCATGGCTCCCGCTCTCGATTGCTATCCGGAATGAGAATGACGGAGGCGTAGTCCCGAGTTGATTACGAACTTCGGTCGCAGGAAGATGGCCGCGCCTATTCTTTGAGTGATCGCTCTTCGGCATCTAGCGAATCGTTAGCGCGGCAGGGTCCTAATACAGTCATCAAGATTATGGCGCGCCGCAGATCGCCACGGCTGCGGAAAAGTGATCTCCTGGATTGATTTCTCCTGGCCCGTAAGTTCCCGGATAGTTTGGAAGGAGGCGCTGGTTCCCTGGCCGAAGCGATGACTTCTATGGGCGGCGGTTTGGCGAATGTCCGAGGTGCAGGTTGCGGAGGCAGTCGCCTCGGAGCTCGGCTCTCGAAACGGCGCTGCATTCGTTGCAGCAGCCAGCTGATTAACGGATACAAGATGAACGCGAGGAGGACCAGAATCTGTGTGAACGGGATATCCTGCATAACCTCTCCTCTATCTCCTTTGACCGCCTGGAGGTTCTTCGCCGGTTTCGGCGATCGAGTCACGCATCGCCGTGTCGGCCTGAACGTTCTTCATTTTATAATAGTCCATGATGCCGAGATTCCCCTGGCGAAACGCCTCGGCCATGGCGCGCGGCACCTCCGCCTCGGCTTCGACGACCCGGGCGCGCATCTCCTGCTCCAACGCTACGGCCATAGCGCGGCGCTCTTCCGCCTTGGCCTGGGCGATCTGCTTGTCGGCATCGGCCTGGTCGATTTGCAGCTTCGCGCCGATGTTCTGACCGACATCGACATCGGCGATGTCGATGGAAAGGATCTCGTAGGCGGTTCCGGCATCAAGCCCCTTGCTCAGGATATTCTTTGAAATGTGATCGGGATTCTCCAGCACCGCCTTGTGCGTCGCCGCCGAGCCGATGGTGCTCACCATGCCCTCGCCGACGCGCGCGATGACCGTCTCCTCACCGGCACCGCCGACCAGCCGGTCGATGTTGGTGCGAACCGTGACGCGAGAGACCGCGATCAGCTGGATGCCGTCTTTGGCGACCGCGGCGATTTTCGGCGTCTCGATGACTTTCGGAATGACCGACATCTTAACCGCTTCGAGCACATCGCGCCCGGCCAGATCGATGGCGGCGGCGCGCTTGAACGGCAGTGGAATGTTAGCCTTATCCGCCGAGATCATGGCGTTGACGAGCCTGACGACATTGCCGCCCGCGAGGAAATGCGCCTCGAGATCGTTAAGTGGAATATTCAGCCCGGCTTTGACCGCGCTGATGCGCGCGGTAACGACGGTTCCCGGCGGCACCCGCCGGAGTCTCATGCCGATGAGCGTGAGAAGTCCCACGTAAGCACCCGAGGCCCAGGCGGCAATCCAGAGCGGAATCGGAACCAGATACAATACGAAGACGATCGCCACTAATAGCGCTAGGAGCACCACGAATCCTCCAGCTATACCGGTTTCGGCTCCGAACATTTTTCCACCCCTTTCAATTATGGGCGATGGCGCCGCACCACGATGCGGTTGCCATCGACGCGACTCACGACAATTTCTGCTCCCGCCTCAATGAATTCGCCATCGGAGACGACATCCACTCGCTCGCCTTCGACATCGGCAATCCCGGAGGGCCGCAGCGGAGAAACCGTTGTGCCGCCTTTACCGAGCCAATTGCGATCGGTCTCGGGCGGCGAAGCATAACCCTCACCCGCGGCAAGCCCGGTTTCCAGAATCAACCGCTTGCCGAACGGCAATCGCGGTAGAAAGCGCAACAGCACTAGACTTCCAATCAAAGCGAGCAGCAAAGAAAAAATAACTCGACCTACGGCTTTGAGTATGAAATCCCACGTCGCGCCGCCGCCGATTAGGCTCAGACTCAGGCCCGAAAGCAGCGCCCCTATGCCCAGGACTCCGGCCACACCGAAGCCGGGAATGATAAAGATCTCAGCTGCAAGCAGGACGAACGCCGGAAACCGACGAGCAGGATCTCCTCCCAGCCGGCGAGCTGGACCAACCAATGCCCCCAGAAGAAAAGCGCCAGGCTGCCAATACCGAGAATCCCCGGCACTCCGAAGCCGGGCGATCGAATCTCCAGAATAATTCCCAGGATACCAATCGTCATGAGAAGTGAGCTAACTACCGGATGGGTGAGAAAGCGAACAAAGTTCTCCGCCCAGTTGGGAGATGCGCGCCGCACCTCGGCCCCCGCAAGCCCCAACTGGTTCAGGACCTCCGCCATGGTGTCGGCGCGAAACTCGGCAATCTTGTGCTTCAGCGCCTCGTCGGTCGTAAGCGTCAAGAGCTTTCCTTTTTCAATTAGATCCGGGATCTCCACGTCGGCGTCCACCATGGCTTCGGCGATCAGCGGGGGGCGCTTGCGCGCTTCTGCCGTGGCGCGAAACTCTTTTCTTACATAGGAAACGGTTTTTTCCTCCACCGGCTGCGCTGGCGCGCCGGGCTGGCCCATTTGCACCGGAGTTGCGGCGCCGATGGTTCCGCCGTCGCCCATGACGATTTTCTTAGTCGCAAGGGCAATGAGCGCGCCTGCGGAAATTGCTCTCTTATTGACAAACGCCACCGTCTGAATCTGGCTGTTGAGCAGCGCATCGCGTATGACAACCGCCGCATCCACCCTGCCGCCGAAAGTGTTGATCTCGAGAATAACCGCTGCCGCGCCTGCATCGGTGGCCTCGCGGAGAACGCGCTCGACAAACGGCGCGAGCCCAAGATCTATCATGCCGTCGATGGGCGCGACGTAAACTACTGGGGTTTTCTGAGCGAACGCTGTCCCACTCAGGTGCAAAAAAATCAGCAGACTGAAACAATGAAGTGCTCTTCTCCAGGCGCATGTGGCTTTAGCGCTGCTCATGATTTACTTCGTCCATCGTCATACAAAGTTCCTGCCTGGCAGGGACAGGCCGGCACCATCATGTCTTGATCTGTAGGCGCCAAGTCGTTTGAGTGCGCCTGCTCGCCCCATCTCAATTCGAGAACACCATACCAGTCTTTTCACTCGGATTACCATGTTCTTATGGTTTCCGCACGTCAGCGTCAGCTCTGGAGGGCATGCGGTATGGATACCCAAGCCTCAGGGGAACTATTACGAGGAAAGGAAAACTTACCTCTACGAGACCGAAGTCGACTGGACAAGGCAAAGGATTGAAACTTCGCGGTGACAAACAGGCTGCGACTGCGCCGCTGGCGTTTGGGGCGGGCAGGAAACTGGTCGCCTGAGCATCGCCTGGACGGCGGTGCCACGATTGATTTACGCCGCAGCCGTTGGAGCAAGTCGGTACCGTCTTGCGGAATCGGCTATAGCAGCGGCGCTCAATTGTTCGTTGCCCGGCATTTGCTCAGCGGCAGCAAACAGTATCGCTCTATCACACTTGAAGCGGACGCCCATCACCTAATGACCGATGTCTGGACTTCAGCCGGTGTGGTTGCCGCAATCGCGATTGTCGCCCTGACCGGCTGGACGCGTCTTGATGCGGTGATCGCGCTGTGTGTCGCCGTCAATATTTTATTGACGGGAGCGCGACTGCTATGCCGCCATACGCTGCGCACGCGGCAGGCGGGAGTGCGGTCGTTTATTTCCTTCCATTCAGCGCGGGCATGATCTGGTCGAACGAGTAGAGCGCGATGTACGCGTGGCGATTCCCGACGCAACGGTATTCACTCGCCTCGAGCCGATCAATGGTCCGGCAGCTTGGCAGGACGTAACGCTTGATCGGAGAGTATGGCTAAGCCAATTAATCCTGTTTAGCGCCGCAGACGGGACAATGTGAGAACCAACGCCGGATCCGAGATCGGCATCGCCGGCAGATGCTTGTTCTCCCACGCCGAGCCAAAACGATCGACGTAAGGACGAGGAGACCCGCAACTAAACTTCCGAACATCTTTTATCCACTTGTTTTCGGCAAGCTCCGACCTATGCGCCTCGGCTTCCTCTATGTGTTAAATATCCTACCCGCGATACGCGCGATCTCATGATGGACTACGCTCAGGCCGGCGACTGCCATTCGCATAATCCATCAACATGGATGGCCGGCAATCTCATAGCTGTACTGGATTACCGCTTCAGCGCTCGCCTATGGTCCCGCCGCTAACCAACCAAGAACCCTCCGGTCCTTTGCAGAGAACCAAGTCGGATCAAGGGGCATCATAAGCAAGTAGTCACTCGGGTCGATGTATTGTTTGAGTTTCTGCCAGACCGCTTGCGGCGACTCCTCCGTGTTGATCGTCCAATGCGATTGAGACAATCTTCGGTATTGGTAGCTTGTTATTACCTTATAAAAACCAACATAGCCTGCTTTGGAAGTCTGTGGATTGTGGTTATAGGTGATATGCAGGACAGCCATAGCGGCACATATTCTAGCACAAACAGCCGAGTTGGTGGGCGCGAATAAAAGTAGGATCTCCTACATAGTCTCCGCGCTGCTTCATGACGGTCTCACGGAGCCTTGATCGACCCGTATTGTTTGTGCTATTAACCGCGCCCTCGCTGCGCAGCGACAACCCTGCAAGCGACAACCCGCCTTCCTTTGACGCCCTGTCAAAGGCGCTGCGCTGGCGAGGCCCAAGGGGGCGATCATGGTAGACATACGAGGTTGGCTTTAATCTCTCGTCATCGGATTGGGTTTTGGGGTTTTGTCTCTGCGTGCTTATCGTTGCTCATACAGTAGCGGCTGTGCGGCAGCTCCAGGAAGTTTGGGCATGGAGAGAAACATCATGACCAAATTATTGTTTGACTTCCTCATCGCGTTGGCAGTGGTCCTTGCAGCTGCGGCAATCATCGCATTTATCGTCGCTAAGGTGATTCTCGGATGGTTGCAAGGAGCTGAAGGCAAGCACCAGCGGGCAAGTACCTCTCTGCGGTAGGTGAGGATAGACGTGAGTTGCTAAGTGAGATAGCCGACGGACTTAAAGACACGCACTCCTCTCATCGGATTGTCCGATACGCTTGATACAACCTCAGCCGAGTTGATCCCGTTAGTGAAAAAATTTGGCTTCGAGGAAATCATCGCCAAGCGCCGAGACTCCTGCTAGGAGTCCGGTAAGCGCAGCGGCGCCTGGCTCAAGTACAAGGACAACAAAGCACAGGAGTTGCGATCGACGGGTATATCCCAAACAACCCACTTGATGCGCTTATCGTCGGCTACTATGAAGGCGACAAGCTTATGTTTGCGAGCAATGTGCGCAATGGCTTCGTCCCGCGTTTACGGCGGTTGGTTTGGTCGAAGTTGAAGGCGTTAGAGACTGAAATGTGTCGGCTCGCTAACCTGCCAGAGAAGAAACGCACACAGTGGGCGCTCACACGTGAAGAGATGAAGGACTGCGTCTGGCTCAAACCTGAGCTGGTTGGGCAGATCGAGTTCACGGAGTGGACACCTGATGGTTATTTTGAGGCATTCAAAGTTCTGCGGGTTGCGAAAGGACAAAGAGCCACATGGAGTCTTTAGGCACTGAGGCGAGACAGAATGTCGCGTCCCTGTCGCGTCCCACCAGATTCGGAACACTGGATAAGTGAGAGTGGAAATGGCCATAGATAGTGCTGGGAAGCCAGTCGGGAGGAACAGATGGCCAAACCGAGTCGGTGGACGGCGGAGAAGCGCTACCAGATTGTGAAAGAAGCGCTCAGTCAAAAAGAGCCGGTGGGGCAAATTGCTCGACGGCATCAAGTTTCGGAAGGACTGATCTATCGCTGGCGAGATAAGTTCTTTGAAGGGGGCAAAGCGGCTCTGGCCTTTGATGGGCGCAATGTAAGCCACGGTGAGAAAGCAGCCCTGGAGCGACAAATTGAGGAACTGCAGAAGCTGATCGGAGAGCAGGCGGTCGAGATCCGTTTTTTAAAACGGCTGTCGAGGAGTTAAGGCCGAGTTGGGCAGAGGTGGAAGCGGCGCGAGTAGCGGAGGGACTCACGGTCAAACGGGCGATGAAGCTATTGGGATTATCGCGGAGCAGTTACTACCGCCAGGTTCGCGGGATGAAAGACTATCGCGAGCGTGGGCGACAAGCACCCTCGGCGCAGCACCGAGAGGTACTGCGGGAGGTGGCGCTCAAGCGAGTGGAAGCGGGACATCGTCGAGTTCGTGCTTACGCGTTGGCGTGGGGGAAGATGACCGTAAATTTGACTGGGAGCAGTCGGATGAGTTGCTACCGGATGCTCAAGAGCGAGGGCTTGCTCCAGCCCAAACGCATCGGTCACGATCTGCGCCAGGCGGCCGAACAACGTCGGCAGCGGCTCAAGACGCCCGAGAAGATCAACCAAGTTTTGCAGAGCGACTTTACCGATTACGTGAGCGAAGATGGCGAGAAGCATCGGATCGGTTGTGTGACCGAGTACTTGAGTCGGTTTAATCTGATCTCGGAGGTCTCCGAGACCGAAACGGCATTGGACTTGATTGCAGTGGTGGAAGGCGCACTCAAAGAGATCGTTGATCTGGAGCATGAGCTTGCGGGCGAGATCATTCTGGTAACCGACAATGGGCCCGCAATGAAGGCGCGACGGTTCAGAAACTTTGTGAAGAAAACTGAGCTGTTGATCCATGTGCGATCGCGCAAGTATCATCCGCAGACCATTGGCCGCGAGGAACGCTTCCATGGATCACTCAAGCTCGAGCATTTGTATCGCGTGCTGCCCAGAAATCGAACCGAGCTGATCGAAGCCGTGAAAGCCTATCGACAGTTTTACAATCACGAGAGGCTGCACATGAGCCTAGGATACCGCACACCGGCAGCGGTGTATCTAAACAAGGACAGCCATTGAACTCTCACTCATCAGCCGGGAAATCGTGTTCCGAAATCGTGGGACAGGACAAGAACGGCGTCCGCTCAGCGAATTAGAGCTTTGATTTTTCTTTGCAGTTCGTTTATCGGAAATGGTTTGACTATATAGTCGTTGCACCCTATATCGATGCAGCGTTGAAGCTCAAATCTACGGTATAATGCAGTCATGGCGAGGATCGGAATGTCCTTAGTGTTAGGACTCAGTCGCAAGATTCGCGTCGCTTCTCCACCATCCATAGCCGGCATCACGAAATCCATTAGGATCAAGTCCGGTTTCTCCGCTAGAGATCTTTCAACAGCTTCCTTGCCATTAGCAGCGGTGATGGTCTCAAATCCCATCCAAGTGATCAGAACCTGAAGGGTTCGCCGTATGTGCGGGTTATCGTCAACGAGCAGAATTTTAGTCACGTCTGTTGTCGAGCTTCCCCGAGGTCCATCGCATATAGCCTAGCCCGAACGGCCGGGATTTTTCATTTCGAGATTCAGCGGCCCTTAGTCGATTGACCAGAGGCGCCTTATCGCCCAGCACTGGAACGGCCACTTTTTATCACCTTGAAGTCGCTCGGGTGCAATGCTTCGGAGGAAGTTTTCGGGTGCTTATGCATTGAGGAGACTCTTCATCCAAGGGTTTTATCGCCAAATCGCGCGCGAAAATCGGCTTTGAGCGTATTGTCAGATATCTCTTTGCTCAGAGACTCAAGGAGTTCTGGTAGCCGCTTCTGCGGAAATTGTTCCATCGATTCGCCGAGCGTCCTAACGTGATCACGGACAATCAGGGATGCTATGTTTTCAATGACATTGGCGAATTTACTGAACTCAGTGACGATGCGGACAAAAGCTTCCGGCGTCACGGTTTCGCGACCGGCCTCCGTTATTCGGGCGACAGCTTGCGCCTGAAGATTAGCAAAAGCTTGTGCCATGCTCGCTGTCCTGCCATTCCTTTGGAGTTGTGAGTGGCCGTCTAAATCGGTTGCCGGCTCGTTGCGGTCCTGATCGAGCACGTTTATGGACGAGTCCGTGCTGTCAACGCCGTTCTGCTCCCCCTGGCAAAGTTTAGCTTTCAGTGTTGCCTCTAGCACAATGATGTTTGCCTGGAGCCCCTCAATAACCTGCTCGGCTTCTTGCACCTTCGTCGCCGCCTCTCCTCTTGCCTTGCTGACCGCCAACTCCGCCTGGCTTACCTGCTCCGCCAGAACATCTATTTTCGACCTAAGGTCGTTTACTTCGGATATTCGACTTTGGAGCGATTCTTCTTTCTCCTTCAATGCACGTTGTAAATTGTCGATCTCGGTCCTAAGACTTTCTTCCATCTTTTGCCCGACGACGTTTTGGTTATGAAGGGTGTCCTCAGCCTCTTTGACCCTAGCCTCTAGTCCGGAGATGTTTGCCTTGAGACCCTCGATAACTTGCTCGGCATGTTTGGTCTTAGTTAGTGCCACAGCTCGGTTGTCACTGACCGCTGCCTTTAACCTACGGATTCCATCCGCAAATAATTTATCAAGGTCCTCTAGTGCCTCACTTAGACTGTCTTCGCTTCCTGTAGCTTGAGAGGAAACCGTAGGACCGGGTGTCCGGTTTAAGGTTCCTTGCACTACTTCTCTGACTATTTGATAGACTTTGCCCATATATCCCCCGGCATTCTTCAGGTGTCCAATTTGTCAGGTTGCTAAGATTCAGTACTGCTACACCAAATCGCTGGAATCGGACGCTGCAGCAATCTCCAGCACGCTTCTCATGTGACACAAATGTAACTTATATGAGAGCCGCCGTACTCAGTTAAGTACAATCGGCGAGATCATTTCAGTGCTGAGCCCCAGAATTGAAAGCTGAGTTGATCAGCTCGTGATGTAAAACTAAGGATGAATTTCGAAATGATTGCTGACGTTCCTAGAGCGGGTATAAACGAATGTCAAGCAAAAAAGATTCTTGGCACAAAAGTTCTCTTCCGCATCGGTGATCATTGTATAAGAAGCTCGGTCACTGCACGTCGGAGCCAAATAAGATGACCAGCAGCATATTGTCTCACGCCATTGCAATGAGATCACGACAGGACGAGCATCGGGCGGCCCACCGTCCAATCTCTACCTGATGGGCGGGGAGTAATTCTTGCCTCAGTGATCGACGGATGAAGACTCTTGCTTGCGCTCCATGGCCTGACTGCAACATTTAACTAGCAGTTCACAAAAGCGCTCGCCCGTTGACTTACCCGTGGCGTTGAGTTGATTTTCAATACCGCCGAAGATTAGCCGCGCTGCATCAAGTTCGCTGATCGAATATTGTTTGAAGTCCGGGTCTCTGGCCTCGGTACCGGGGATGATCCGAAGTTTTCCGGTGCGAATGGCGGCCTGTTCATTCAACGAGCGCAGCCAATACGCGCAAATCTCGTTCTCACGGTTTGAAAGCATTGTCCGTTGTAGTGCTTCAAGCTCTTTATCGTCAAGCCAGGCGAGATCGAAAACGTTAGGATCAACTCTTTGGTATCGTTGTTTCATCGATCGATCTACAACCTGTTGTCCCTGATCAGTGACGGTTCAGACCTCTTGCAGATAAGCGCGATTTCGCTTGATTGCCCCGTAGACGTCACCGAACTTAGCGAACTTAAATCTCTTGCCGTCCTTCCTACGAAATAACAGATATACGCTGCTCCCACCGCAAAGCTTACCCTCGTCATCATACATATCGAACTGGTCTTCAAGTTCCTGACACTCCACCTCAAGTACTCTATGAGCGGGAATTTCTAGCCACTTCATGAAGTCCCGTCCTTCGGCTTATGCGCGACTACTGTTTTCAGGTGCTGGTGTGAAGATGCAGTCGTGCATAATCGTTGTCTTCTCCCACATACGGGTGACTTCCGCCTCGGTGATGTACCCCATGTTCCATATAAAGAGAACAACTAGAATTATAAGGATTGCTTCACTCTTTAATAGCCGAACCGAGTCTTCGATCATCAAGAGTTTCATTCGACCCGCCGGTCCAATTGTCGCTAAGACTCCCCAAAACCAGTGGCGCGGGGAAGCGAAGAAGATCCATGGTGTCGTTACAAGCTGCGCTTCTTCGCCCCCGCTGACGCCGCACTCTGAGCAAGGGTTATGCCCCCCTCAACTTTCATCAGGCCAGCTACGAGTTTGAAGCGTTTCGCGAGTTACGCATGGTTCTGTCTGGTCACATTCGGCGGCAGCTTTGCCTGCTAAACCGACGGCGGATAATGATCGGGTTTATTTGTCAGCCGCTTCGGTTAAAAGACGTGCTCATTTCCGAAGCAATAGTAATCCACAGCCGGCATGCTCCATGCTGTAGGAGGGCCAAGTTGATAATTTTCGACCAATCACCCGAGGATCTTAACGCAGGTAACCGAAGCATTTGAAGTTGATAGTCAGAGAAATACTAAGACGCTCCGGCTCGATTTATATCAACCGAGACGGCTTCGTGACTATGCGCTTGCCGTGGCTAAAGAAGCTTTATTCTTGGACCTACAAACTCTGAGATCTCTTACATTGGTCATACCGCTTAATGAGAACGACGTCCCGCGAAGAGCAGAAGGAAGGGCAGCGATGGAGTGTCTATACCGCCAGCATCTTATTCTTCCGGTAGCTTTCTTCGATTCGGCTATCGGCGATTGGACAGCTAGTGTTCACATCGAGTTCACTGAAAAACTCAAAATTCATACGGTCGTTTTAAAGTTCGGCGATGCCTTTCAGACTGAAGTGCAAGCTAAGCGGTTTACCATTAAAGAAGCCAAACAATGGGTGGATCATAGACTTCGCGGTGCACTGCTGGTGAAGCCTAATCGTAAACACGTCTCATCAGCTATATCCAGGAGTAAACAAGCACTGTATTGGATCTGTAGACAATGCAAAAACAATAGACATGATCTCTGCCTCAAAATTTCGACGAGTCGCGCCGGCAGTGACGTCAAGATCCGATGCTGGTGCAGCTTGCACCCGACACACGAGTCACGCCTACACGACAAATCACCAGCGCAGATGGTGAATCCCCGCAAAGCGCGGTGATCACAATGAGCAGCACACTAACGGCGACACCGCAGAATAACATTAAGATAAAAAAACGGCTGACAACGTTCGCCCTTGTCATAGCTCTCATGACTGGCAGCGTGGCACAACTGGCGGTGCTACTATATCGAGGTGCCCGTGTAATTGTGGTAAGTAGCTTGAGCTTTGCCGGGAAGAACGGCTTAGTTGCTTGGGAGCAAGATAGGCTTCAGCAACAAACAATCAAAAACGCGATGCAGTAGTCATCAACCGTGTATCGGTCGTGAGTTCCGCGCTGGCAAACTCATGCGCGGCTTATCCGAACGTCTTCGCATGTAATCGACTCAGTACCCGGCCGGCGGACATCGCGGGTGTGCTTGCCCCGTTCCCCATCTAAACAGATGCAGGCACATGACGTTTCACCGCTGGTCAATAAGCCAGGTATGACAGCCCCCAGTGCGTTGGGACGGTAAGCGATTCACGCTTCCCCTCCTGTAATGCAGCGACCACTGCATTGACTTACAGACGCCCGGAGAGATATATACCCCGCCCCGTATGGATGCAGAGAAGATGCGGATGATGCGGTTTTGAGATGAAGAACAGGCATCAAGAGAATGACACCTATAGATACAATGCTTCGGGAAGTTGTCGCTACACTTAAAGAGGAACAGGCTTGTCTTGAACTCTGGTTTAAAGATAAGTCGGTTAACGAAGAGGTGCGCCGGGGCATTGAGATCTCTCTAAGAAAGATCAGTGAGGCCCTGGGAAAACTTGCTGCATTCGAAAAGTAGATGATCACGACAAAACAGACAATCCGGCAAACGTGTAAGACTCAGCGAAGAAGGCTTCTTGGGCAACGCACTCTCTTGTCAGTCCGGATCCCTTAAGCCAAGGAAGGAACCGGGGCTCCACCAGCGGCGAACTCACCTAAAAGCCGTGACGAAGAAGTGACAAAAAGCTTTGTTTAGCAGGCGGCACTATTCTGAGGACCGTCTCGGCAATGTCATAAAAGACATTCGCAAGAAGTCACATCCATAGTCCGATCTCGGCGATTCCTTCTGCTATCTCTTATGCGGGCTGATGCCTGAGATGGCCGAGGCTACGGCCGGCGAAAATAGTCACAGTTGTTACTGCCTATAATCCATTCAGATGAAGCCGATTGATCCAAAACGCCAGGGCCAATGATCAATCGTGCGTCAGTGAGCCGTTAACCGGCCAATCACGAATATGCGGAGAGCCTGTGCCAATAGATACCCCTCCGCCAGACTTCGCCAAAGACGCTAATCCAAATCATCCTTGCAAAGAACAAAGCATATGATAGATTCCATGTCCCCGTCGGTTAGGGATGTCAGCCAGGAGGTTAACTCCAATGGTATGGGACGTGATGGTTCCAGCGGCATTCGTTGTTGTATGTGTAGTGATCCTTGCTTGCTTCGCTGTTAAATCCCTTCTCACCTGGTTAAAGAAGCCTCACCAAGTAGCTTCGCAACACCGTCTGTTAATCTCATCGCGCCATTGCGCCATGGTCCAATACAAAACTCAAGATTGCGGGGCCACAAGTTGAAGGCAAGAAAAACGGCTATGCGGTTCGGGATTTAGCGGAGGACGATATGACACCGGAAGATAAACTTCGGCTCGAGGAACTGGGAAGGTTTGGAATTAGCATCGCGGATCGGGAATGGATTCTGGCTCTTATCAACCGGCAGGATGCGGAGATAGAGCAGCTAAAAACAGAGCTTACGATGGGCATTTACCGCGGAGAAAAGGACACTCAGAGCATTGAGGAGTTATCCGCCGCCCTGCCTAAGATTAGGGGTCAGGGCGGCAAGGTCGCATAAGGAATGCACCTCTCCGGTACTGTCGCGTATTACGACCGCGGCGTTTTAATGCGAAGAGATTGAGGGCGCGCAACGTGAGGCGGAGGGAATGTGACATCATAGCCGCGGATCCTTAGCTTTTTTGCTCGCTCAGACGCTGCCGCGAAATGCCAGTCCCTGCGGAATCACACTCAACCGGGATGTTACACAGCTCATGTATTTGCCGCAGCGTTTTTTTTCCGCCCTTGAAGATTGAACCCCAATAGTTGAAGCGCTGTTAGGCCCCCTTTTCCATGTTAGAATCAGTCAGTTGGGTTGTTGCACACAGTGACGATCGCAAGTATCTAGAGGATGAGCCAATCATAAAAAACTCTGGCTAACTTCGCCGCGGCTGGATGGCAGCTATGGAAGGCGAGGGGAGAGTTGAACCCGTGGCTGTTCCCACCAGGCACGATCTCTCGCGCAGCCTAGCAAGAGAAACCAAGCTTCGAGAGCAGCTAGAGCACGCACGTAAGATGGAAAGCATAGGAACGCTCGCTGGAGGCATCGCTCACGATTTAACAGCTTGCTAAATATCGTCCAGTCATACGCCACACTCATGCGAATGGACCTAAAAACCCATTGTCGCTGGAGCAACATCTTGAAATTATCGAGAAGACAGTTGACAGAGGGAATTGTCTTGACTCAGCAGCTTTTTACGGTTGCGCGACAAACCAAACTACAGTTCCATCCCACTAATATCAACGATTGATCATGACCGTGGTTAAAGGGCTAGAGAGTACCATTCCTAAGACAATTACGATTACTGCAGACCTGGACCAACTATTCCCCACATATTGGCTGATGCCAGTCAGCTACACGGAGTGTTGCTGAATCTCTGCATCAATGCGAGGGACGCCATGAGCGAATCGGGAACCCTTAGATTGAGCACCACTACCATTGCCGGCAATGAAATGCGAGACGGCTTTTCTGAAACTGAAAATCGGAATCACGTCTGCATCACGGTTGCGGATACTGGTCCGGGAATGGATGAAAACATTCGCCAGCATATTTCGAACCATTCTTCTCAACGAAACCAGAAGCGCAAGGGAACGGGCCTAGGGCTTTCTATCGTTGCGGAATAGTTAAGAGCCCCCATGGTTTCTTTGACGTTGATACGCAGGCGGCCATGGTAGTACCCTTCACGTTTATCTGCCGCTCGCTCGTTAGTTGAGGGCAAACAACTTCATCGGTTATCTACATTCGTCGAGATCAGCGACAAGTTTACTCTATTCGCATGCGCTGTGATTCGGCCTTGCTAGCACAAGGCGAGTCAAGGCTGGCATGAATGATAAACCATGACCTCCAGAATAAAACCATTAGACAAGTTATAGTGAACAGCAGTAAAAGGCAGCCATAAGGAAACGGTCCTCTGGTTCTTGCTGCTGTTATGTTCATTTGCCGCCAAGCTGGCGGCACTGCCCCGTCTCGCGTTGGAAGCATCGAAGATGCTGATCAATCGGAGCCAGAATTGGATTTAGCCACCGGGCTCGAATCGAAGCCCACACTTTGCGGCTAGCGCGCACACGCATGATCTGGCTGAGGGAACGAAAGCCTTTCTGGAGAAGCGTAAGGAAAATTTTACCGGCAATTAGCAGATGAAGGATCTCGTTGGAAAAATCGTGCTCGTCACCGGCGCGGCACGCGGCATCGGCAAAGCAATTGCCTTAGCGTTTGGCGCTGAGCAAAGCCGCGTGGTCATCACCGGCAGAACCGTAGCCGCGCTTGAAGAAGTCGCGGCAATGCTACGCTCCACAGGCGCTGAAGTATTGGCACGCCAATGCGATGTGACTCAAAAACCGGAGGTGGAAAGTCTTCGGCAGGAGATCGAAAAATGTTTTGGCGCGGTCGAAATTCTCGTGAACAATGCCGGGATCGCGCCGGCAGCGGATTTCTTGGAGATGGCCGACAAGCTGTGGGATGAAGTCATGCGTGTCAATGTAAACGGGACCTACAACTGCTGCAAAATCTTTTTGGCGCCCATGATCGACGCCCGCTGGGGGCGCATCATCAACATCGCTTCAACCGTGGCCCGGGTTGCTTATCCAGGAATCGCAGCATATGCGACATCCAAACACGCAAGCCTCGGCCTGACTCGGGCGTTGGCTGTGGAAACCTCTAGATCTGGGGTCACCGTGAATGCGGTATGCCCGGGCTATGTCAATACCGAGTTGACCCGCGAAAACGCGCGGCGACTGGCCGAAAAACGCGGCCAATCGCTGGATCAGGCGCTCGCCATGCTCGCGGCAAGCTGTCCGCAACGGCGTCTCATCGAGCCGGAAGAAGTTGCCTATGTGACGCTGATGCTGGCGTCTGATCGCGCCCGAGGGATCACCGGCCAGGCGATCCAAGTCGACGGCGGCGCCGTCATGGCTTGAACAGAAACGACAACGGCAAGGAGATCCTTGGATGAGTTATTCCAGTTTTATTTTCGAGAACAACGACGGTGTCGCGACGATCCGGCTCAATGATCCGGAAAGGCTCAATGCGCTAACTTTTCAAACTTATGCCGACCTGGAGAAAATCACGGCGGAATTGGCCCATGACCCTACTGTGAAGGTCGTTGTGCTCACGGGAACCGGCAAAGGTTTTTGTTCCGGCGGTCGAGTCGACGATATCATCGGGCCGCTGCTCAAAATGAGAGGCGACGAGCTTTATAAATTCACCCGGATGACCTGCAATGTGGTCAAAAACATGCGCAGCTTGAAAAAGCCGATCATCGCCGCAGTCAACGGCATTGCTGCCGGCGCTGGCGCAATGCTCATGCTGGCGTCGGATCTGCGCATCTTCTCAGACAAAGCGCGGGCGGCGTTTCTATTCGTAAAAGTCGGTTTATCGGGCGCCGATATGGGCGCGCTCTATTTGCTGCCGAGAATCGTCGGCTTGGGAAAAGCCACCGAGCTGGTCTACTTCGGCGACACCATCGATGCCCACGAAGCGCAGTGCATCGGCTTGGCCAACCGGGTCGTGCCGGGTGACACTTTAATGGACGAAGCCTACAGATGGGCTAACCGGTTGAAGGATGGGCCGCTCTATGCGCTCGGTGTCACCAAGGAACTGCTCGAATACGAAGCAAACATGGATTTAGAAACCGCACTGGAAATGGAAGCCATGGCGCAGGCGCGGTGTATGGAAACACCGGATTTCGCCGAGGGCTATAATGCGTTCACTGAAAAACGTCCGCTACGATTTAACCGCAGCTGACCCAGCGCTGGGCCGAGCTTGGAAGAAGAATGGAAAGCAAACCTTACCTCTAAGGTAGCCGAGGCCATCAAGGGACAAGGATGAGAAATTCATGTCCGAAACCCTGCCGAATTTCGTATGGTTCGTGGTGAGATAGTATCTTCGGTGCGCCAAGTTAAAAGTTTCACCGACGTAAACAGGGGTTAGCGGACGATATGAAAAAAGAGATTTACGTCAGAAATCTGGAGAAGCGCGATCTACCTGCGATCGTTAGCTTGGAGGAGCGCCAGACCGGAATAGCGCGTCCCGCGTATCGGGACAAGAGAATTGAAATCTCCGAGACCATGCGGCCCCACTGGGCCTTCGACAATCGCGTCGTCGGCTTGTGTTGGGTGCGGGCCGGTGAATTTGAGTTCGGATTACCCGGCGCCATAGCGTTGGATTGAAATAATCGGGGGTTGACCCGGCGGATCGCGGCCAAGGGATCGCCCAGGAACTCGTCGGACAATTCCCCGAATCGGCTGAAGATCACGGTATCAAGACGATTTTTACTCTGGTCAGCAACAGCCAGGACGAGATGCAACATTTTTTCAGCAGACTGGGTTTCGTTCACGACAAAATGCTGCCCTATCAAAAGGAGCTTCCCGGTTAAACAGCTATTATGGAATTTCTAGACGATGACCAATCCCGGAGTCTGCGCCAAAAAGTCCATTCCTGGACGCGCAAGAATCCGCTTGATGTCGAGCCCAGTTCAGAAACGCTTGAACGCGACGCTTGCGAACTGGCCCAACGACTCGGCCGAGAGGGCTTGATGGCGTACGCGATTCCCCGTCCCTACGGGGGTTTGCGTAAAACCGTTCAGGCGCGCGATCTGTGTGTCATCCGTGAGGAATTGGCGTCCCATGCAGCTCTAGCCGATGTCATGTTCGGTGTTCAGGCTCTCGGCAGCTACCCTATTGTCATCGCCGGCACGGAAGAACAAAAGAAAAAATACTTGCCGGCTCTAGCGAGCGCGGAGAGCCTTGCTGCCTTCGCCTTGAGCGAACCCGAAGCGGGATCGGATGCTGCGGCGATTAGCACCGAGGCCCAAAGAGTCAGCAGCGGTTACCGCTTGCACGGAGTCAAGCGATTTATCTCGAACGCGGGGATCGCTCAGATTTACGTAGTTTTCGCGTCAACCACACCCGGCGCCAAAGCCAAAGGCATCAGCGCGTTTATCGTGCCGGCTGATACTCCGGGCGTCACGGTCAAGGAAAAAACCCGATTGCTTTCACCTCATCCGATCGGCGTCCTGGCCTTTGACGGTTGTTTTGTGCCGCAACAGCAACGGCTCGGCAGCGAAGGCGATGGGCTCAATATCGCTTACCGCACTCTGGATACATTGCGCTCGACCGTCGGCGCCGCTGGCGTGGGCTTTGCCCGCAGAGCGTTGGCTGAAGCGATCTCCTATAGCCAGCGGCGGCGGCAATTCGGGCGACCCATCAGCGAGTTTCAAGGGATTCAATTTAAAATCGCCGAGATGGCGGCAGATTTAGAGGCGGCGCGTCTGCTCGTCTACCAAGCCGCCTGGGCCCATGACATGCACGACCCGGAGCTGTCGCTCAAGTCATCCATCGCCAAGCTCTTTGCCACCGAAGCTGCCCAGAGAATCGTCGATCAGGCATTGCAGATCCACGGGGGTAACGGCGTGGTGGCCGGTCATATCATGGAACGGCTTTACCGCGACGTGCGCGCTCTGCGCATTTACGAAGGATCTTCCGAGATACAAAAATTAGTGATCGCCAAAAACCTGATCCATAAGGAGCGTTCTCATGGACTTTGAGTTGCCGGAAGAACTCGCCGACGTTCAAAAGCTCGCCCACGATTTCGCCGAGAAGGAATCGCGCCGAGCGCCACGCAACATGACCGGAGATCGAAATCCCGGGCGAGAGCGTGACGACCGGAGTTGTACTAGGCATGCGCTATTCTCTGGCGTGAAATGAAATCCGAAATCTGGATATCGAAGTCCGAAACAATTTCAAAATTCAAATATCAAATTAAAAAAGCTGATGGCGTGTTTGAAATCTTCGTATTTTTATTATTTGCATTTGTTTCGAGCTGCGGAATTAGTGCTTCTAATTCTCCACCCGAGCGCCAGCGCCCCCTACGACCTCTCCTTTACAGGAATCTCGACGGCGCGCTGAGATCATGAGATTGAGTGACGAGCGCTTCCATCTCCATCAGCGGGCAACATTCGGGTCTCCAGCGGCGGCGCCGGCGGAAGCCCGGTTATCTCGAGAATTTCCTGCTCGTTGAGAGTCTCACGCGCCAACAAGGCTTCGACGAGCGCGTCGAGTTGTTTGCGGTGTCCCATCAACAGGCGCTTGGCCTGATCGTGGCTGTCACCGATAATCTTGCGCACCTCGGCATCGATGGCTTCAGCGGTTTCTTCGCTGAAGGGCCGCGAACCTGCGTAACCGCCCGAGCCGTTCAAATAGGGGTTTTCTCGTGGCGCAAGCTGCACCAATCCAAGGCGGTCACTCATTCCCCAGCGGGTCACCATGCGCCGGGCAAGACCCGTAGCCTGCTCGATGTCGCTTTCGGCGCCAGTGGTCTTGGTGCCGTACACAATCTCCTCGGCGGCACGACCGCCGAGCATGCCGACGATGCGGGCGCGAAGATAAGCTTCGGGGTAATTGTAGCGGTCGCTGTCCGGCCGCTGATAGGTCACGCCGAGGGCCTGCCCGCGCGGCACGATCGTGACCCGGTTTACCGGATCGGCGCCAGGCACCACCAGACCGAGGATGGCGTGTCCGCCTTCGTGGTAAGCGATGCGTTCTTTGTCGGCACGGCTGAGCAGCAGCGGGCGCTCGGGACCGAGCACGATTTTCTCCAGAGCATCGAGGAAGTCTTTCTGACAGACATCGTTCTGCTCCCGCCGTGCCGCCAGCAGCGCCGCCTCATTGACTAGATTTTTCAGATCCGCGCCGGAGAACCCCGGTGTCGCAGCGGCAATCTCTTCCAAGCTTGCATCCTTTGCGAGCGGTACGGTGCGGGTGTGGACTTTGAGGATCGCCTCGCGGCCGTTCTTATCAGGGAGATTGACCACGACGCGCCGGTCGAAGCGTCCGGGCCGCAGGAGCGCTTTATCGAGCACGTCGGGCTGGTTGGTTGCGGCCAGCACGATGATTCCCTCGCGGCTCGAGAAGCCGTCCATTTCAGTGAGAATTTGATTGAGGGTCTGTTCCTGCTCGCTCGATCCGCCGATCGCTACCTGTCCCCGCGCGCGCCCGATGGCGTCCAGTTCGTCGATGAAGACAATGGCAGGGGCCTGCTCGCGCGCCTGTTTGAATAAATCGCGCACTCGCGCGGCGCCCACTCCGACGATCATCTCGACAAACTCCGCGGCGCTCATCGAGAAGAACGGCACGCCGGCCTCTCCGGCGACGGCCCTTGCGAGCAGGGTCTTTCCCGTTCCCGGCGCGCCGATCAGCAACACGCCTTTCGGAGCGGTTCCGCCAAGGCGGGTGTACTTCTTTGGATCCTTCAGAAAATCGACGATCTCGACCAGTTCATTTTCGGCTTCGTCGATGCCGGCGACGTCGTTGAAGGTAACCTTGGTATCCTTCTCCTGGTCATAGCGGCGCGCCTTGCTCCTGCCGATCCCCATCAGCCCGCCCATGCCGCCGCCCTGCTGCGCCGCGCGCCGGAACATCCAGACATAAAAGCCGATAAAGAGCAGGGCCGGGCCAAATCCAAAGAGAAGCGTGGATAACGGGCCGCCGCCTTCATCGATCGGTTTAGCGCTGATCTCGACCCCGTTGTCGATCAGGAATGACTCCAGCCCCGGGTCGACAAAGGCCGGCAGTGTAGTCGTGAAGTTCGTTGCCGTTTTCGGTGCGGGGCGGGGAATCACGCTGCGCTCTCTCGGCTGTTTGGTTTCATTGCTGGCGGCCTCGCTTTTTTCCTCCTTAGGCGGATAGGTGACCGCAGTCTTGAAGCGGCCGGTGATCGACTCACCCTGGCTGTAGATCGACTCGACATTGCCCTTACCGATCTCCTCTTTGAACAGAGTATAGGGAATCGTGACCGGCGCTTCCGGGCTCGGAACCAGAAGTCTCATTACTAAATAGTTCGCGAGTAAAATGCCTACGAACCAGAGCCAGGTTCTGCCGGGCGGCATCTTCCACTTCTCGGCACTCTTCGCGTCTCCAGGCTTATTGTTGGGCGACTGAAGCCGGCTGGCCGGACCGGAGTCGCCGCGCCTTGTCTGCTGCCCCGTCGAACTCATGGAAACCTCCTACCAATACTGTTTGCCTAACGACAGGCAAAAATCCATGCAATGATGATTGACGACTATCATTCACATCCCATGACAACAAGAATAATTATGCTTTTGCTCGAATGATGCCCGCGACGGTTCAGCAGCGCACGAGTTTTGCGGATGTCTCTGATAGTGGCGTGCTCATTATGCTTCTTTCTTTGCTGGTCCAGGTTTGCGAGTAATCCCTAGCTCCCGCCTGGCTGCTGTGCGCACGGAGCTGCGCCCGTAATGCTCACTGGCATCGCGTTCGTCTAAGATCCGCTCATTGCGCCGCATTGAGACAAGCGACTCACCTTGATCGGTCCGGTCATAGTTGTAGGCTCAAGTATGAGGACAGAGTGGAGTTAAAGCAGCGTGTTCGAAATGCCAATGCGATTCTGATCGTGACAACGCTGCCGCGCGTTTTTTGATGCGCCGGGGAACCTCACGGATGAGGCAACGAAAGATCATATGCACCCGCTGCTCCGAAATCTTGTGGGGTGGACCGGGCGACTCGCGTGATCGTAAGGTAGGTAGCGAAGCTGTGATTGCCGTCAAAGACCGGGCGAACTTTCGACATAGATGAAGTGATTCAAGCCGCAGGCGCGATTGAAAACTAAAATCAATCAGATGAAGCGCCGTGTATGACAGTTTTGGCCTTTGTTAATATTTGCCGATGAACGCATCCGGCGCACGGCCTCGGAGGAGCACGCAGCAAGCAGAACTCAAGTTATGAAAGGTCAAACCTATGTCTGATCCGCAATTGATTCGTTGTCCCTCCTGCGGTGCGACTAACCGAGTGCCGCTGGAAAAAATCGCTCAGCGGCTTAGACCCGTATGCGGCCGGTGCAAAACACCTTTGGCCGCGGACACCAAACCGGTGACGATCACGGACGTTACGTTTGCGGCCGAAGTCGAGCGCTCCGCTGTGCCGGTGCTGCTCGATATGTGGGCGCCATGGTGCGCACCCTGCCGGATGGTAGCGCCGGTGATTGAAGAGCTGGCCGTGGAACTGGCGAGTCGCGTGCGGGTGGCGAAACTCAACGTCGACGAAAATCCGGCGACCGCGGCGCGCTTCCACGTCCAGAGCATTCCTACTCTGCTGGTGCTCAGGGGAGGGCGCGAAGTGGACCGTATTGTTGGCGTGCAGCCCAAAGCGGCGATTGTTCAGCGGCTGGAAAGAGCGGCCGCCTAGTACGCAGGAGTAGCGCCTCACCCTTCCTCGCCGTCGATTTTGTAGCCAGCAGTTTCTGAATTCCCGAAGACACAATTCGGTACAACCTGCGGCGCTCTGACATTCGGTTCCTGAGGTTTGATACAACAGTACTTCGCTACAGCAGTTAGGATTTTTTCCGGACGTCAACGCGAGCTTTAGGGATTGGCTACTCGCCAGTTACACGAAAACGAAACTACAGTCTATCGGACGGTTCGTCATCGAAGAGGGAAGAAATGTCGGACAAAGAATTACAAGTCCCACCATCTGCCGTTCAGTTAGGCCGGATGGCAAAGTTGGTCGGCGCCATGTTCATCATCTGCTTGGCGAGCGTCGCGCCGCAGCTCGTTCAAGCCCAGGCGCCGCGCTCGCCGACGCCGGAGTCGGTCAAGGGAGTTGTTGACTTCCAGACGATTGCCAAAGGGCTCGAGCACCCCTGGAGTCTCGCTTTCCTCCCGGATGGGCGGATGCTGGTTACCGAACGTCCAGGTCGCTTGCGCGTTGTGAGTTCGGACGGGCGCGTCTCCGAGCCGATCACAGGAGTCCCGCGGGTTTATGTGAGCGGTCAAGGCGGGCTGCTGGACGTGGCGCTGAGTCCGGGATTCGATAAGGATCGGCTCGTCTATCTATCTTTCGCCGAGTCCGGCGAAGGCGGCGCAGGCACGGCTGTTGCCCGGGGGCGACTTGGAGAACGTGGGCTTGAGAACACGCAGGTGATTTGGCGACAGCAGCCCAAGGTGAGCGGCTCCAATCACTTCGGGTCGCGAATCGTGTTTCGCCGCGACGGCACTCTGTTCGTAACTTTGGGCGAGCGCTTCAACTATTCCGACAGCGCGCAGGATTTATCCACGACCATAGGCAAGATCGTCCGCATCAACCCGGATGGCTCGGCGCCGAAGGATAATCCGTTTGTTGGACGCGCCGGCGCGCGCCCGGAAATCTGGTCGTACGGTCACCGCAACGTGCAAGCCGCCGCGCTCCATCTCGAGAGCGGACAGCTCTGGACCGTGGAGCACGGCGCGCGCGGCGGCGACGAGTTGAATCATCCCGAGGCCGGCAAGAATTACGGTTGGCCGGTGATCTCGTATGGCCGTCATTACTCTTTTCTTCCGATCGGCGAAGGTACAGTGAAGGGAGGCATGGAGCAACCGGTCTACTATTGGGACCCGGTGATCGCGCCCTCGGGGATGGTCTTTTACACGGGTGAGCTGTTCGCCGCCTGGAAGGGTAACATCCTGGTGGGCTCGCTCACTCCCGGCGGATTGGTGCGGCTGATATTAAAAGACGGCAAAGTCGAGCAAGAAGAACGTTACCTGGGTGATTTAGGAGAGCGCATTCGCGATGTGCGCCAGGCATCAGACGGCTCGCTCTATCTTCTCACCGATGCGCGCAACGGCCGGATTTTGAGAATCAGGCCGGTGAACAACGCTTCAGGGCAGGAGTTCCGCCGGCAGTGAAGCGCAGGAAAACCAGGCGAGTGTTCCGGGGTTCGTGCTCTGCATGCGCATTTCGAAGAAGGGCAACGAGCAACTTCGCTCGCTAGTGAAGACAGGAGCGCTGCGATCGGCAATAAAAGGGCTGCAGAATCGAATCTTCGAAGAAAGCGGAATTCTCTTCGTCGATCTGCCGTAAAACGGGACCATTTAAATCGAATCCCTCAGGATCGTATGACCGAGCCCAATGCCGGCGATCTTTCTCGGTCACGGCAACCGCATGAATGCCGTTGACGAACAATCGTTTTAGTGAAGGTTGCGCCGCATCGCGTGCGAGAAGACGATTAAACCAAACGCTATTCTATCAATCTCCGATCACTGGTTTGTCCCGGAAACCGCCGTGACTATCGGCACCGCTGACACTCTCGTCGGTAGCGGAGCGCGGTTACTTCGCAATCCATAAATAACAAAACAGGCGGGGCATTTTTGAGGACGTTGAACATCGGTCAGAGTAAAGCTGCTTCATTGCGCCGAGAGATTGATCCGCGCGGACAAAGGATCGGTCTGGATTCCACGGTTACGATTATTACAGCAATGGCGAGAGGAGCCGCGCAACCGAATCTCTGAAGCGCGCCACGGTGCCGCGCTCGCGATATTCCTCGGGGTCAAATTCCCTGCAATAAGTCAGGTCACGCTCGAAGTCAGTTTCCAGCTGTTTAGCAACTTGCTCGCTGTAGAATACGGCATTGAGCTCGTAGTTGATGCTGAAGCTGCGGATATCGATGTTCGCCGAGCCGATCGAACAGATTTCCGAGTCGATGCTGACTGTCTTCGCATGCAAGTAGCCCTTCTCGTAGAGAAACACACGGACGCCCGCTGTGGCGATCTCCTCGATAAAAGTGTGCCCTGCCCAGTCCGGGAGCCTGTTACCCGACGGCCTTGCGCTCACCATTACCTTGACGTCCATCCCCGATAAGGCCGCCGCCGTAAGAGCTTCGGCGAGGGTGGCGTCGGGAAGGAAGAAGGGTGATTGAAGGTAGACGTGTTGCCGAGCCGAGATCACCATGAGGCCATAAAGCTGTCTGATCGCCGCCCACTGCGAATCCGGACCCGAGGTCAGGATTTGCACCGGGATGTTGCTTTCTACCGGCTCCGCGCTGTCAGTGGGAAAGTACTTGGCTTGGAAGAGATTCTCCCCCACCGCGTTGTACCAGTCCACCATGAACACGGCCTGTAGAATGGCTATGCTTTCTCCCACGAGCCGCACCTGAGTGTCACGCCAGCTGTCAAATCCTTCTCCGCCATCGAGGTGTTCCTGGCCCATATTCATGCCGCCGGTATAGCCGACCCCCCGTCGATGACAGTTATCTTGCGGTGATTTCGATAACTGAGCGTATGCAGATGATAGCGCGGCGATGTCGGGGCCATTCGAATGCCGTGCGCTCGCATATCTTTGACATAGCGCCGGCCCACATGTGCCTGGGAGCCTTGCGGATCATAAAGCAGCCGTACCTCGATGCCGGCGCTCGCCTTCTCGATCAAAATCTGCTTTACGCTTTCGGTGAACGGGTCTACGCCCCAGATGAAATATTGCAAATGAATCGACTGCCGCGCAGCCTTCAAGTCTTCGATGAGGCTGGAGTAAAACCTGGCTGCATCCTGCTGGATCTCGACACGGTTGCGAGTTGTCAGCGCCGAAAGAGAGTTTCGTCGCACGAGCATTGCCAGCTTTTTACCGGCAAGACTCTCTTTCGAAAGCCGCGCCAGCTCGCGGTCCTGACGGGACAGAATCGGCGATAACAGCGGCCGCGCGTTGCCCTGGAGATCTTGCATCAGCAACTTGCTGCGCTTGCTGAAAGCCTTGTTGTCTCTGCCGAAAAAAAGATAGATGAGCAGCCCGATTCCTGGAGTAAAGAAAAGCACGAGCATCCATGCCAGTGTCGATTGCGGCCTGCGGTTCTCGGTGATCACGAGGATGCTCACAACCAGTGCATAGAGAGCCAGCGCCGTGGCCAATATGGTGAAGATAGTCTCCATGAGCATGGCTGCTTGCCAGGGGCGCAGTGTCGCGCTGGCGCTAGCTTCCGAGCGCGGTGCTCGTTGAGGCCAGGCGATCGTTCTTGCCCGACTCCGATTTTGCGGCGCACCAAAGCAGCGCAGTTCCTAGCCCACCGGCGATCAAGGAGGCAAGAAAAATTCCAACCTTTGCGGCGGCGAAATCCGATTCATTGGGAAATGCCTTGTGGGCAATGTAGAGCGACATCGTAAAGCCGATCCCGGCAAGCGCCCCGGCGCCGATCATCTGAACCCACGAATACTCCTGCGGCTTTACGGCGATACCGAGGCTTACAGCAAGCGCGGCGCCGAGCGCCATACCGATGGGCTTGCCCAGCACCAGTCCGAGCACGATGGCGGAGACGAGCCTCTCGTGTCCTTGCAGAACCACGGCGGACCAGGCTAGGCCCGAGTTTGCGAGAGCAAACAGCGGCAGCACAAAATAACTCGACCACGGCTCCACGGACCGCAGCAGCTTGGAAGCCGGGGATTCGATCCGATCGTGAATCGCATCCAGCGCGCGCAATGTTGGTTCGGAAGGGCCATGCCGCAAAACCCCTTCTTCAGCGCGGCGCAGTTCGTGGCCGATCACCGTCTCCGCCTGTGCCATCAACGCCCGGAGGTTTCCGGGCGGTCGCGTCGGAGTCAGGGCGGCAACGATGACCCCGGCCAGAGTAGGGTGCAGACCGGCACCGTGAAGGCAGCCCCACAAAACGATTCCGAGCAAAGCGTAAGGCAGCGGCGCGTAGATACCGCCGCGATTGAACATGATCATCACTGCTGTCGTGGCGATAGAGGCGGCGGTATATTGCAGATTAATGCCGGCGGAGTAAAACAACGCGAGAATCGCGATTGCGACGAGATCATCAACGACAACCGCGGCGGTGAGGAAAATCCGCAACTCCACCGGCACGCGCGCGCCTAACAGCGCAATCAGCGCGATTGCGAAGGCTGTATCGGTGGTCGTTGGAATGGCCCATCCCGCGGCCAACGGACCCGACGGCACCACCAGCAGGTATAGAGATGCGGGAAGCAGCATGCCGCCGGCGGCGGCCGCCAACGGAAACGCGGCTACCCGGGCTTTTGACAAACGTCCCACCGTCAGCTCGCGCTTTATTTCCAGCCCGACAACCAGAAAAAAAATCGTCAGCAAGCCGTCATTGAACCAGTCTCTTAGCGGCAGCTGAAATGCCGCGCCGCCGGCAATCCATCCAACCGGCATTTCCCAAAGCGCTTCGAAGGCCGGGCCCGCGGGCGAGTTGGTCAATAGGAGCGCTGCAATGATCATCGTTAGCAGCAGCAAACCAGTGGATGGCGCCCATCGAGCGAAATCCAGCGCCGCCGTCTGCACCCGGTGACCGAGGGAGCCAAGCAGGGCTTCCGTCAGCGCGCTCTCGTCCCAGGGCCCTTCATAGCGGCGATTGTTGATAAAAAACGTCGGCGACACCCGCGCGCCGCTGCGCCAGACGCTGTCGATGTCCTCCTGCACCCTAGCCTGCGCACGGCCCCACGACTCTCGGCCCGGACCATCGGTGGGCGGAAGGCCGAGCTCGGCTGTCACTTCATCAAAATCTTCGGACCGAAGAGTCGGTCCACGCTTCATCAGCGCAGCGTGCGCCGGCCAGTACTCGCCGGTGGTCTCATAGGCATATTGCGCCAGCTCAGCGGCGCGCCGCGCTGTCGCGTCGCCGCTAATCGGTCGATGGCGGAAGACGTAGCGCAATCGGTCGCCGAAGCGATCGCGCAAGTCGGCAATGATTTCGTCGGCCGCGCGGCAAGACGGGCAGTTATAGCTGCCGTATTCTACGAGGGTGATGGGGGCGTTGGGATCGCCGAGAGTGTGATCGGGGCGGCCATTTACTGGGGGATCGAGTCTGTTGTTGCGAGACTCGCTGGCGGCGCTCATGGTTGTACGATTCCATCAGTCGCTAGTGCTTGGCCAGTGTGTTTTTCTGTCATCGAAGTTTGTTCGGAGCCGTCGGTCTCATCTTGTGCAGGCATCCACATATCGAAATCACAGTAGCCGTTAAAAGTCTAATATCTTTGGTCGGATATCTGATTACACGGATAGAAATAGCGGATACCGTGATTTATATACTTATGGAGCGCTCTTGCGGGGCTAGGTTGCCCCGTTTTGTCCCACAATCGATGCAGCTCGTGACATTCAGTGTAAGCCTGCTTACTTCCTCGGCTCGTTTCTGTGTATGCTAACGTAACTAAGACTTTGAAGCAGGAACAGGAGATCAATCATGCCATTCAAGCGAATATTGATCGCCGTCGATTTCTCGCCCAACTCACTCGAGGCGTTTCGCATCGCCGCTGACATGGCCTCTGTCCATTCGGCGTCCTTGCATCTCCTTCATGTGATTGAAGCCTGGCCGGCGGCGCCGGGGGAAGCCGCCGTGGAATTCGTTCAAAAGGCGAACGCTGCGATCGAACAGCTAGTCGCGTCCTCGCAGTCGGCTCTCGAAAAGGTGACACTCACTACTGAGGTTGCCAGCGGGCGCGCCTTCGATGAGATCGTCAATCGCGCGCGTGATTGGCGCGCCGATCTCATCGTGTTGGGAACCAAAGGAACTACCTCGCTGGAGCAAATTTTTTTAGGCGGCACCGCCGAACACGCTATCAAGGAAGCGCCTTGTTCGGCTTTAATCGTGCGACCGGAGGGTAGAGCGTAAAATAGACAGATACGGCTGCTGTCGTATCAACGCTCATGGGAAATGGATTTGTTTAGTCCGATCGCTTCCTCGCGCTATGGCTTCAAGGGCGCATGAGACGAATTCGAACCAAGGGGTAATCTGCTGGCAACCCAAAATATCAATAGAGACAACCAGCAGGTCTTTCTCATCCGGCATGGCGAAACGGAGTGGAGCCTCACCGGGCAGCACACCGGAATCACCGATCTTCCGCTGACGGAAAATGGCCGGATGCTGGCGAAGCGGCTGGAACCATTTTTGGCCAAGCAGAGGTTTGTCATGGTCCTAACCAGCCCGCTTAAGCGCGCCAGGGAGACCTGTGAACTTAGCGGACTGGGCGCTGCCGCGGAGATCGATGACGATCTGATGGAGTGGAATTACGGCGAATACGAAGGATTGACGTCACGTGAGATTCACCAAAAGGTCCCAGGCTGGTTGCTCTTTGACCACGGCTCCCCGGGCGGCGAGACACCTGAGCAGGTGGGTGACCGTGCTGATCGCATCATCGCCAAAGCGCGTCGCCAGCAAGGAAACGTTGCGCTCTTCGCCCACGGGCACTTGCTGCGGGTGGTTGCGGCGCGCTGGTTGGGATTCGCGGCGGGTGTTGGGCGTCATTTTCTTCTTGATACTGGGACTCTGAACATTCTCAGTTATTATCAAGGGATCCCGGCGATCAAGGAATGGAATCGGGCGATCGAATAGTCGAAGCTGCACGCTGTCCGGCCGTTTTCGAGGACTATGTATCAAATTCAATTTGGGTAATTTGGCCAGTTGATGCGCAGCGCGACACTCGCAATGCGCTTTCGTTCGATCAAGCCGCATGTTATTTAGCCCAGGAAGGAACATGGGCACGACAGTTTTTCGAACATCGATTAAAGATATCGTCGACATCCAGTTAGTTGAAGATAGCATCAATCGTTTATCCTGGCGCGACTTCGGCAATGGCCTGTCAATGGCCCGGTTGGCGAAGGAGGGCAAACGGGAACTGGTGCTTTATCGAATCGCCGCCGATGCCGCTGCGGATGCGTTCGTCAAGCATGAGCATCTGGGCGGAGAGTTTTATCTCGTGTTGAAGGGTAGGATCGACGATGAAAGCGGCCGATTCGACAAAGGCGATGTCGTGTACCTTGACGCACATTCGGTTCACACGCCGCGGGCTGTCGGTGATACTCTAGTTTTGGTGTTGTGGCCCGAAGGTGTGCGACTCGTCTCCGCAGAGAAGGCCCAATGAATTTGCTGTGGGAGGTTAAATGAAAACACTAGGCTTTATCGGAACCGGCGGCATGGGCAGTGGTATGGCTGCTAATCTGATCAAGGCAGGACACCGGTTGGTGATTCATGATTTACGCCGAGAGCAGTGTAGCAGCTTGGAAAGCCAGGGAGCGGTGTTCAAGGAATCACCCAGAGCGGTTGCCGAATCCTGTGATATCGTTATGTCTATGCTGCCATACAACGAAGCGGTGCAGGCCGTCGGTCTGGGTAATGGCGGGTTGCATCAGGCAACCCGTGGGACCAAGCTCTGGATCGACTTCAGCAGCATCGACAAAAAAACCATTGTTGATGTCGCTAATCAGCTGGCCCAAAAGGGTTGGACGGTTCTCGATGGCTCGGCCGGCGGGGTCGAAGAAGCGGCGGCTGCAGGAACTCTCTCGTTATGGATTTCCGGTTCTAAAGAGTTGTTTGACGAACATCAGCCGGTATTTAACGCCATGGGTAATAAAGTCCTCTACGTCGGCGACCTCGGCAATGCCAAACTGGTGAAAAATGCTATGGCCATGTTTGCCGCAGTGCAGCACTTGAGTCTGGTGGAAATTGCCGCCTGGCTAAAAAAGGGGGGACTTTCCGAAGAAACTTTTCGCACCGTGCTCAAAAATTCGCAGCAAAACTCCGTCGCTATCGATCGCATTTGCGAGATCGTTGTCAACCGGAAATTCAAGCCGCGCAAATCATGGATGCCCAAAGACGTCGGATTCGGATTGGACATGGCGCGTCAGATGGAAGTTCCCATGCCATTTGTTGCTTTGGCCTATCAGATGTTTTCAATCGCTCAAGCTACGGGGACGGATGGCTACGAAGCCACCGGAATCGCCTGCAACGTCTACGATCTTATCACCGGGAGGAAGCCTGAATTAGAGTCATAGAACGGCGGCATTTCACCGAGTATTCGGGCAGTGGCCGCTCTCTCGTTAGTCCAACCCGAGCTGGGACCCCTTCGGAACCGCAATCTCAGGTTCTGGAGCATTGTTCTGGAACTTTCCGGCGTCACGCTGATCGAGCATTCTTCAAGGTAGCTGCGGCTTGAGGCGCGTCTAACGGGAGCGCAGCCGTCAGGAGGTCTTCATGTATTTGCGCACGCTGATGATATTGGCTGTCTTGGGCCTGATAGCGGTTTTTTCGGCGCTAAATTGGAGCGCTTTTATAGCGCCGACGGCGCTTTCTCTAGGATTTACATCAGTTGAAGCGCCTCTTGGGTTGATTTTATTGGCGATCGTAGCGTTGTTAACTCTTCTCTTTCTCGTTTACATCACCTATTTGCAATCAACCGTTCTCCTGGAGAGCCGCCGCCATGCACGCGAACTGCAGTCGCAGCGTGAATTGGCCGAGCAAGCCGAAACCTCCCGTTTCAATCAATTGCGAACCTCACTGGAGACTGAGTTAGAGAAGTTGGCCGGTGATATGGAGCAATCAAAATCTCTGCTGTTAACCAGATTGGATCAGCTCGAGCGCGACTTGCGAGGAGCTTTAGAACAGACCGGAAACAGCTTGGCGGCTTACATTGGAGAACTTGAGGACAGGTTCGACAGTTCTTCAGGTAAATCGACATAGTTAAAGCGCCGCTCTCGGACGATCCGGCGCATCGACATAACCTTGCTGGCGCTCCGGTTAGCTAGGGTTCTCGTTGACTTGAAGCCCGATAAACCGTTATAAATGTTCGTTATAACGGTGTTTTTCAACCGCTTTCCCAGTATAATCGAGCCGTGCTAAGTCATCGTCTGCGGCGTGTCACCGCCTGAGCGGAAGAAAATCAATCCATTAAGCCACCCATGCGAAATCACCTTGCGGGTTTGTTAACCCGAGCCATCGAGAAGACATCGAAGGCGGGAGATCTGAATCTGACAGAAATCCCCCCTTTAGTTTTTGAGCTGCCAAAACAACGGGAGTTTGGCGATTTGGCGACCAACATTGCGATGCACTGGGCAAAGACAGCGAAGAAACCGCCGAGACTCATCGCCGACGCTATCGCCAAGAATATCGAAGATCCGGAAGGGATACTTCAGCGCATCGACATTGCTGGTCCCGGTTTTTTAAACTTTACCTTTTCGAAAAAATTTTATTACCAGCGTGTGCGCGATCTGGTGGCTGGTAAGGATGCACAGCTGGATCTTGGACATGGGAAGAAGGTTCAGATCGAATTTGCCAGCGTAAATCCGACCGGCCCCTTACATGTGGGTCATGGAAGAGTCGCGGTGATCGGCGATGTGCTGGCTCGGTTGCATGAAGCCACCGGCTTCAATGTCGAGCGGGAGTATTACGTCAACGACGCCGGCAATCAAATGGAGAATCTCGGGCTGTCGGTGTATGCGCGATATCGCGAACTATTCGGCGATACATTGGAGCTTCCCGAAGGCGGTTACCCCGGCGAGTATGTCAAAGACATTGCCGCGGAAATCAAGAATCAACACGGCGATAAGTTTCTCAGCCAGAGCCGAGAAGCTGCAGTAGAATTTTTTCGCCGCTATGGCGGCGATTCTCTGCTCCATATGATCCGGCAGCAGTTGAGCGCTTTTGATATTCGCTTCGACTCTTTTTTCAGCGAAAAAGCCATGCGAGAGCGAGGCGAGATCGCTGAGTCAATTAGCTTGTTGCGCGACCGGGGTTTGGTTTACTCCAACGATGGCGCTGAATGGTTTCAGTCCACCGCCTTTGGCGACGATAAGGACCGGACGGTGATTAAGAGCGATGGTGAGCTCACCTATTTTGCTGCGGATATCGCCTACCACCGCAATAAGCTCGAACGCGGCTTTGGCAAACTCATCAACGTCTGGGGTGCCGACCACCATGGCTATGTGCCGCGGTTGAAGGCATCTCTGCGCGGACTAGGTTACGATGACAGCATCTTGCGCGTTGTTCTCGTGCAAATGGTTCAACTCACCAGAGCTGGGGAACCTGTTCGCATGGGTAAACGCACCGGAGAATTCGTCGCGCTGCAGGAAGTTTTGGACGAAGTAGGACGAGATGCGGCGCGCTTCTTCTTTCTAATGCGCAAGGCCGATAGTCACCTCGATTTTGACTTGGATCTAGCCAAGCAGCAGTCGAGCGAGAATCCGGTATTTTATGTACAGTACGCTCACGCTCGCGTCGCGAGTATTTTCGAACGGGCGCACAGGAGCGGAATAGTCTGGAATGCGGCAGATCTTGGGGCAATCGCGGTGGAGCCGCTGCAACTGGCTGAGGAGATCGAGCTCATCCGCCGAATGGCTCAATTCAACGATGTTCTGGAAGAGAGCGTCCGAGAGCTCGAACCGCACCGCATGGTTTTTTTTCTGTTGGATTTAGCTGGAGAATTCCATCGCTACTACAATCGGACTCGCATCCTCTCCGAAGATCGAGAGTTGACCCGGGCGCGCATGTTGTTGGCGCACATGGTCCAGTTGACCATTCGCCGCGGCCTGACCTTATTGGGCATCGATGCTCCGATGAAGATGAATTCGCGATCTGACCTCGAACGGTGACGATCGCCACCTTATCCCCAAAGGAAAGGCATCTATGGCAGAGAATCGCAAGGGAAAGGATAAACGCTTCTACTTTAGTCGCGGCCAGTTCCTCCTGCTGGGTTGCGGCTTTAGCGTTGCTTCCATGATCGTTTTCTTTTTGGGCATGTTGGTGGGACAGGGGACGGAAGAACGGAAAATTGTCAAACCGGCCGAGCCGGCGATGAGAATTCCCATCAGGCCGACGCAGGGGGCCAACTCAGGGACTGCTGCCTCGAAGGAGGAAATAACGTTTTATGACACCTTGACTAGGCCGGCTCCGGCGCAAGCCCGGTCCGAAGAAGAAACGCGAGAAGCCAAAAAAGCCGAGAAAAACTCTAAAGCTGATTCCAGAGAAATTAGATTGTCGGCTAAGCAAGAGGTGGCATCAGTGGCCAAACGGGCTGAGGACAAGACCGCGCAGGCTGCCAGCAAACCTCGGCCTGCTGAAGCTGATGCTAAAGAATCTAGCAAGCCCTGGACTGTTCAAGTCAACGCATTTCCGGATGAAAAGTCCGCCAAAACCTGGGTTGATAGGCTCAGGGATAAAGGCTACAACGCCTACTTATCTGAGTCACGCAATCAGGGGAGAGTCTGGTATCGGGTTCGAGTGGGCCGTTTTGAGTCACGTGACGAGGCCGAGAAAACACAAGAGTCTTTGAAAAGAAAGGAACACTTGGCCAAAGCGTTTGCCACGAGCAGATGACTGAAGATCCAGGCGATTATGAATATCCGAGAAGCGATCGAGAGAGTGGTCAAACGCAATAACCTTTCCGAAGAGGAAACCGTCGATGTCATAAATCAGATTATGACAGGTGAGGCGACACCTTTGCAGGTGGCATCCTTTCTCACTGCGCTCCGTATGAAAGGGGAGACCGTAGAAGAAATTACCGGCGCGGCGCGTGTGATGCGCGAAAAGGCCCATCGTGTTCAAGTCGGTTCTAAAGTTGTGTTGGACACCTGTGGCACTGGCGGGGATCAAAAAGGCACTTTCAATATATCGACAGCTTCGGCCTTTGTCGCGGCGGGAGCTGGAGTCGATGTTGCCAAACATGGCAACCGTTCGGTGTCGAGCCAGTCGGGAAGCGCCGATGTGCTCGCCGAATTGGGGGTTAAAGTCGATGCTCCCAGAGAATGCGTTGAAAGCTGTATCCAAAAGATCGGCATTGGATTCTTGTTCGCCCCGTTGCTCCATGAAGCGATGAAATATGCCGTGCAACCGCGCCGCGATATCGGTATACGAACGATCTTTAATTTGCTCGGGCCGCTCACCAACCCGGCTATGGCAAACCACCAATTGATCGGCGTTTACGACGGTGAGCTCGTTTCGGTGATCGCCCACGTGTTAAGAAATCTGGGCAGCGCGCGCGCCATGGTGGTTCATGGCATGGAGGGGTTGGATGAGATATCGCTGTGCGGCCCGACAAAAATTGCCGAGTTGCGCCACGGCGAAGTCAAAGAGTATACGCTCGAACCGGAGAAGCTGAATTTCAAGATATATCCTCTGGAAGCTCTCCACGCCGGCAGCGCCACCGAGAGCGCCGCGATAATCAAGCGCGTTTTCCAAGGTGAGAAGGGCCCGGCGCGGGATGTGGTGCTACTCAACAGTGGCGCAGCATTGTACGTCAGCGGGAAAGCCGAGACATTCGAACACGCCATCCGGGTTGCGGCAGATTCCATCGATTCGGGAAAGGCGCGGCAAAAGCTCGAGCACTTGGCGCAACTGACCAACGCCGCATAAAGGCTTATGGCTGACTTTCTCGCCAACATTGTCGAGCATGTGCGCGCTGTAGTTGAAAATCGGCAAAAGCAAACTCCGCTGGCGGCGTTGCATGAGCGGCCATTGTATCATCAACCGACCAGGGGCTTTGCCCGGAGCCTGAATGGCCCTAGCCGGCGCATCATCGCAGAGATTAAACGATCCTCACCCTCGAAAGGTTTGATTCGAGCCGATTTCAGTCCGGTGGTTATCGCCAGAGATTATGCCGATCATGGCGCCAGTGCGATCTCGGTGCTCACCGAGGAGCGTTTTTTTCAGGGCAGTTTGACATACCTGGAAGAGATTAAAGCCGCGGTTAAGGTGCCGCTGTTGCGAAAAGATTTCATCATCGACCGCTACCAGGTGACTGAGGCACGAAGTTATGGCGCCGACGCAGTCTTGCTGATTGCTGCATTGCTGGAGCCATCACTTCTGCGCGAACTGCGGGAAACAGCGGCTGCTTTATCGCTGGACAGCTCTGGTCGAAGTTCACAATGAGGAAGAGTTGGAGCAAGCGCTGCAGGCGGACGCGGAAATAATCGGCATCAACAACCGGGATCTCAGGACCTTTGAAGTCAGCTTGGCAACTACGGAGAAGCTGGCATCGCGAGTTCCCGCCGGTACTCTGACTGTTTGTGAGAGCGGTATCGACGGCGCTGAACAAATCAGGCAAGTTGAACGGTGGGGCATCCATACCTTTCTGATCGGCGAATCTCTCATGCGCGCCCCCAGTCCGGGTGAGAAGCTTCAAGAGTTGCTGCGATCCTAGATTCGTAAGAAAGCAGCCCGCAATC
Organism: uncultured delta proteobacterium; assembly: GCA_963745835.1. Classification (GTDB taxonomy): domain Bacteria; phylum Desulfobacterota; class Binatia; order UBA9968; family UBA9968; genus WHTF01. The sequence continues at coordinate 448,899 of CAVUZH010000016.1, read as the reverse complement.
TGCTATTGCCTATGAGATCGGCCCATCATCAATGGTTAAGGTAAAAGTCTGCGGTATTACAAATCTGGCGGATGCCGAGAAGGCGTTGGAATATGGCGCCGACGCGCTGGGTTTTAATTTCTATCCGCCAAGCCCGCGCTATCTTGCCCCGGATGAGGCTTGCGCCATCGTGCGCCAATTGCCGGCGAGGTCATGTAATGTCGCATTGTTCGTCAACGAGGCCAAAGAGCGGATCAGGCAAATTTTAGCTGACAGCGCGCTGCCTGACGGGCAATCCGGGTATCAAGGTGTCCAATTCCATGGCGAAGAGAGTCCCGATGATTGCCGTGGCTGGGGCATCCGAGTGATCAAGGCTTTTCGGCTCAAAGATAAACATTCTTTAGAGATGATTCACGACTTCCCTGCGGATTATTACCTTCTCGACTCTTGGTCGGCCGGATACGGCGGCTCCGGCGCGTCATTTCCGTGGGAATGGTTGGAAGGATTCGATACTGGAAAAATCATTCTGTCGGGCGGGCTAAATCTCGACAACGTCGCCGACGCTATTCGGCGGCTTCATCCCTACGCCGTTGACGTGTGCAGCGGCGTAGAGGTTCGGCCCGGTTTTAAGGATCATGAAAAAATCAAACACTTCATCCGCACAGCTAAAGAAGCTGCCTGACCGACACGGCCATTTTGGCCCATATGGCGGGCGCTACGTCGCCGAAACACTGATGCCGGCTCTCATGGAGCTGGAAGCGGCTTACGGTAAGGCGCGTCGTGACTCCATCTTTCGAAAAATGTTTCATCTTCACCTGCGGGAGTATGCCGGTCGGGAAACTCCGCTCTACTTTGCTGAACGGCTCACCGAGAAATTGGGTGGTGCCAAGATATATCTAAAACGGGAAGATCTTTGTCACACCGGCGCCCATAAGATCAACAATACCATCGGCCAGATTCTGCTGGCCCGGCGAATGAAAAAGGCCCGAATCATCGCGGAAACCGGCGCGGGGCAGCACGGCGTCGCCACCGCAACCGTAGCCGCGCGATTCGGCATGCAATGCGAAATTTTCATGGGAAAGGAAGACGTCGCTCGGCAGTCGCTCAACGTTTTTCGGATGAAGCTTCTTGGCGCGAAGGTGCGCGTCGTCGAATCCGGCAGCAAGACCTTGAAAGACGCGATGAACGAAGCGTTGCGCGATTGGGTGACAAATGTTTTCCACACGTATTACTTGATCGGTTCCGTGGCCGGCCCTCATCCATACCCGATGATGGTGCGCGATTTTCAGTCGGTGATCGGACAAGAAGCGCGCCGGCAGATATTGAAACAGGAAGGCAGACTCCCTGATTGCCTGGTTGCATGCGTCGGCGGCGGCAGCAACTCCATGGGATTGTTTTACCCGTTCGTCAACGATCGAAATGTGCGTATGGTCGGTGTCGAGGCAGCCGGACGCGGGCTGAGAAGCGGCAAGCACGCCGCCTCGGTCCTTGGCGGCGAGGTCGGTGTGTTGCATGGCAGCAAGAGCTACATCTTGCAAGATGATGCCGGACAAATCCGCGAGACCCATTCGATCGCTGCCGGACTGGACTATCCGGGCGTCGGACCCGAGCTGAGCTATTTCAAGGATCTGGGTCGAGTGGAGTTTGCGTCGGCGACCGATCGCGCGGCGATGGAGGCGATCCAGTTTCTCGCTCAGGTTGAAGGAATCATCCCCGCGCTGGAAAGCGCTCATGCCATCGCTGCCGTGATGCAGCTCGCGCCGCGATTAGGGAAACGTAAGACAATCTTGGTTAATTTATCCGGCAGGGGTGATAAAGATATGGGCACCGTGGGAGATTACCTGGGAGTGAAGTTGTAGGCACCCGTGGATCGTGCTTGCCACAGATCTTAGCGCCGCAGAATCGCCGCGCAGTAAGCTTTCAGCTCAAGCTAACAACTTGATTCAGGATGAGTCGAATACAAAAAAAATTCTCTGAGCTTAAAAAGGCCGACGAAGCGGCGCTCATTCCGTTTATCACGGCCGGAGATCCGGATCTCCAGACCACGCTTGCAATCATGCGCGCCCTTGAAGCGGGTGGAGCCGATTGCATCGAGCTGGGAATTCCTTTCTCCGATCCGACTGCGGACGGCCCTACGATCCAACGCGCGTCCGAACGCGCGTTGAAAAATCAGCTTACTCTCACCCAGATCCTGCAAATGCTTCGGCGATTCCGCTCCACTTCTGAGATTCCGGTAATTCTCTTTGGTTATTTCAATCCATTTTTTAGATTCGGCTTAGAAGAGTTTTCCCGCCAGTCGGCGCGAGCCGGAGCCGACGGTGTTCTCTGTGTCGACTTGCCGCCGGAAGAGGGCGAGGAGTTGAAGCAGTGGACTGACGCCGAAGGAATGGACTTGATTTTTCTCTTGTCTCCGGCCAGCGGCAAGGCGCGATTAGAACTTGTGGCTCGAAAGGCTCGCGGTTTTATTTACTACGTATCCGTGACCGGAGTCACTGGAGCGCGGCGATCCCTGGATGAGCAGCTGCGTTCTCAGATAGCCCAAGTGCGACGGATGACGTCGATTCCAGTCGGTGTTGGATTCGGCATTTCCACCCCGCAGCAAGCCGCATGGATCGTTGAATTCGCCGATGCAGTAGTTATTGGCAGCGCACTGGTTGAAACTATTGAGCGCGCCAGCGGGAGCTTGGCCAAGGCCCAAGCCGCCGCAGATTTTGTCTCGAAGATCAAACGCGCGATGAAAAGATCCCGCAGTAACGGTCGAAAACGCTAGAGCCCCGGTTCCTACAGGCACCCTCTCCCGGATGAGTATCAAACCCTATGGATGCCTACCTAGAAACTCTGAATCGAATTTATAACCTGCGCGGCGGCATTATCGATTTGCGCCTGGAGCGGATGGAACGGGCGCTGGCGCTGTTTGATCATCCGGAGAAAACATTTCCTTCTGTTCACATTGCCGGCACCAACGGTAAAGGATCGACTGCCGCGATGCTGCATCGAATCCTCTGCTGCGCCGGTTATCGCACCGCGCTGTATACCTCTCCGCATTTGGTCTCCTTCACCGAACGTATGCGCATTGGCGACGAAGAAATTACGCCGGATGAAGTTGTCGCGCTCGCCAACGAAATTTGGCGCCGAACAGAGGCGACTAATATTCTCTTGACGTTTTTTGAAATCGTAACGGTGATGGCATTGGTATATTTTGCCCGCCGACAGATTGACCTGGCAGTGATCGAAGTGGGGCTTGGCGGTCGATTCGATGCCACTAATCTAGTTCACTCAATCGTATCCGTTATCACGACTATCTCTAAAGACCATGAAGCTTTTCTCGGCTCTGATATAGCTTCCATCGCGCGGGAGAAGGCCGGCATCATCAAGAAAGGGGTTCCGGTCGTCTGTGGCTCTCTGCCGCCGGAAGCTACGGAGGTAATCGAGGAGATAGCTCATAAGAACCAAGCTGCAAGCTACCGATTGGGACAAAACTTCACTTTAAAGTTGAAAAGCAACGGCGCTTTCGACTATAAGAGTGCGAAATGGAATTTGCCGGATCTCACAGTGGCGCTGCGCGGCGCGCATCAAATTCGTAACGCCGGTGTTGCCACTGCGGCGCTGGAGGTCGTTGACGATCGATTCCCCGCCAGCGAGGTAGCAATACGTTCTGGTTTGCAAAATGTATCATGGCCTGGACGGATGGAAGTGATCTTAACGGATCCGACCGTGATCATTGATGGCGCGCATAATAGGGAAGGCATTGACGTTCTAATCGATGAACTTCGCCAGTTGCGGGGTGGCCGACGAATAAGAGTGTTGTTTGCCGTCATGGAGGATAAAGACTGGCGATTCATGCTCGACACTCTGGCAGGAGTCGTGGACGAGATCGTTTTTACTCGAGTCAGTCAACTGGAAAGGAGCGCTGACCCGGTTCAGTTGCAACAGCAAGTGGCTGGCAAACTGCAGTCTCAAGTTATTCCGGATCCCCGTTTAGCTGTCGAATCTCTCGTCCAAGGCGCCGCACCCAATGAAGTGATCGTCATCACAGGATCGCTTTACCTGCTTGGCGAAGTACGCCCTCTGCTCACAACCATGGCGCAGACAAGACAATCTGGGCACAGTAACTTCAACTGAGTTCTCCCCGGCCGTAGAAAATGAAGCCAAGAAAAATTCTTCTCATCAATATTTTCGCCCTGTGGTGTTTGTCCGCAGGCGCAGGTTATGGGCAGGCACAAACAACCCAGCGAGGTAGCGGCTCGGACGATCAAATCAACATGACGGCTGACAAGTTGACGGTCAGCGAAAGCGGCGCTCAGATCGAAGCCAGCGGCAACGTCGAGATCGAGCGCCAAGGAACCACACTTAAGGCCGAGCAAATTAATGTAAACCGGACCACTCAAGACATTGAGGCGACAGGAAAGATTTCGCTGGACGATCCCGAATGGAAAATAAATTCCGCAGAGTCCATACGGCTAAACCTGGGCAACGAAACCGGCGAAATTACCAACGCCGACCTGTTTATTGAACAAGGGCACATCAGCATAAGCGGCCGCCGATTTCAGAAGTTGGGCGGCCAGACCTATCACGTTGATGAAGGCTTCTTTACCACCTGCCTGTGCGAATCGGGTCCGGCCCCATGGAGGTTTTCGGCCGAACAACTCGACCTCACAGCGGGTGGCCTGGGAACGATCAAGAAACGGCTATTTCTATATCTATGACATCCCGGTTTTTTACCTCCCTTACGGGTTCTTCCCGTTGAAAACCGAGCGGCAAACCGGTTTCCTGTTCCCAAAATTCGGCACTTCGACGGAAGAAGGTTTCCGTTTTCAGCAGCCTTTCTTCTGGGCTATCTCCAAAAGCACCGATACCACATTGGCGTTCGATTATCAGAGCGAGGCGCGCTACGGTTTTTTGAACGAATTCCGCACGCTCTTTGATCGTGACTCCGATTTCCTCTTACAAACCAGTTATTTCAACGAACGACTGCGCGACCAGCGGTCCATTGCCGATTCGACTATCGCGGACCCGGAGATCCCTATTGATCGCTGGGGAGTCATGGGAACGCATCGGCATGACTTCGCTTCAAACTGGCTGACCTATAGCGACATTGCCGCTTACGGAGACGATCTATTTACAAGAGAGTTGGTGGAACGCTTCGACCTTTCGCCGACGGCGCAAGGCGACATCCGAAGCAGCCGGTATGCCACTTCTAGATTCGGGGTTTTCAGGAGCTGGGGAGACACTCATCTACAAGGCGAATGGAATTTCTATCAGGATTTCGTCCAGCCGGATGCGACGACTTTGCATCGAACGCCACAAATTTCTTTTTGGGGAAGAAAAGGCTTGGAAGATTTTCCGTTGGAAATGCGCTGGCGAGCAGAAGGCGTCAATTACATCCGGAGACAAGGCGGCGATGGCATGCGTTTGGATCTTCGGCCGGAACTTCTGCTGCCGCTGCGAATGTCGTCCCTGTTTGGTTCCTTCTCGGTTGCGCCGCGCCAGACGCTATACCATCTCTATGAAACGGTCCAGTCTTCCGACCACAACGTGTCCCGTGAGCTTGTTGAAATCCGCGGCAATATCGGCACATCGCTTGGTCGGGTGTTTCCATGGAGCGGCTTAGGACTCAGCAGAATCAAGCATGTGGTTGAGCCTGAGTTGAGTTATCTGTTTGTTCCTGGTACGGACCAGAGTCGAATTCCAATCATGGACGACATCGATCGAGTTCGCCGCAGGAACGTTGTTACCTTCGGCGTAACGAATCGCTTCTTAGGCAAACCTATCAGTCCCCTGACAGTTCTCGACGCTGATCAACGGGTCGAACCGTTTAATGTCGGTCTCGGCGGAGATGTGCGCAATATGGGATCTTTGAGATTTGCGTTAACGTATGACATCGACAAAGAGCGAAAAGGCGGTGATACCCTCTCCGACTTGGATATAAACCTGTATCTCACCCCGTCAAATTATCTCAGCTTTACTTTTGATGGCGGATTTGACCCCGGACCCTGGGAGATAACTCAAGCGCGTGCGAATGTTACGTTTAGCGATCCTCGACCGCCGACGCGTCTCTATTTGGACGCAGATTTCAACCGCCCTAACTCAATCAGCATCGGTTACCATTACCTGAGCAGGGGGGTTAATGGCTTCTTGGCCGAGAACGCCAACATTGACTGCGTCGATAATCCATTCGATCCCGCTTGCCCATCAGTTGTGAACAAGACCACCGTTGGCAATTTGGTCTTGGGAGGTCTCTATCATTTAACTGAACACCTGTTAACTAACGTCAATACGACATACGATGCGCGAGAAAACCGCTTCTTAAACGTCCGAGCCGCCGCCAAGCTTCTCTCTCGCTGCGAGTGTTGGACTTTAACGGTGGGCGTACACCGCGACATCAATCCTGCCAAGACTACTTTCAACTTCGCTGTGAGCTTGCTCGGCCTAGGTGGCTCCGAGCAGAGTTCACTCAAGTGAGCCGCAATGGGAACGTTCCCTCGGTTTTGACAGGGGTCGCCTGTTCCCGCGAACTAACACCCGAAAAATCGTTCCTTCAAGGCATTCAGACTAAATGGGTCACTTTCGCGACATAAAAAAGTCCGCTAACCGTTTCAATACATGACTCTAATGTGGTAGTAAGATGACGCGGCTCCGTAATTTGCGAATCAAAGGAACTTTCAAGCACCAATGCCAGTCCACGTCGTTGTAACCGGCGCCGCCGGATATCTAGGATCTGTTTTGTGCGAGCATTTGCTCGCGGCCGGGTTTCACGTTACCGCAGCCGATAGCCTCACCTATCGGCAACGAACCCTGTTTCATCTCTGCGCCAATCCGCGGTTTGACTTCGTCGTCGGAGACGTTCGCGACGAAGGTCTTATACGTCGTCTGGTCAAAGATGCGGACGTGCTGATTCCTCTTGCGGCCATAGTCGGCGCGCCGGCATGCGATCGTGATCCCTGGTTGGCTCGGTCGGTCAATCTTGAAGCTATCAGACTGCTTGCGCGTCTACGCAGCAACGATCAGTTGATCGTTTATCCAACCACAAACAGCGGCTATGGCACCAAATCGGGAGATGTCTTCTGTACCGAGGACACTCCGCTCGAGCCGATTTCGCTTTATGGCCAAACAAAGACCGAGGCTGAAGCGGAGATCCTGGAAAGGACCAATACGGTTACGCTGCGCCTTGCAACGGTTTTTGGCATGTCGCCTCGCATGCGTCTTGATCTGCTAGTCAATCACTTTGTCTATGCCGCCGTCACGGACGGCTATATTGTTATCTTCGAAAAAGATTTCAAACGGAATTACATCCATATACGCGATGTGGCGGATTGCTTCATTCATTGCATAGAAAACGGCAAGAAAATGGCGGGTCGACCCTATAATGCTGGACTCGATAGCGCCAACCTTTCCAAAGAAGCGCTGGCATTGAAGATAAAAGAATACGTGCCTAATTTTTACATTCACTTCGGCCAGGTCGGAACCGATCCGGATAAACGCAATTACATCGTTTCCAACCAACGCCTGCGAGATGCTGGCTTCGAAGCCAAACGCTCATTGGACTCAGGTATCCAGGAGTTACTGAAGGGATATCGCATGATGGGCCGGGCTGAGTTCGCGAATATTTAGTTTTGTTCAGGGCGAAGAGAAATCGTAGTGGGGCAGGACGTCAACGCTTTTTCAGATCTCAGCGTGGCAGTGCTCGCAGGTGGATTAGGAACACGGTTGCTTCCAGTGGTCTCGGACCGGCCAAAAGCACTGGCGGAGATTCATGGGCGGCCTTTTTTGACATACTTGCTGGACCAGTTATCAAATGCAGGATCTTCTAGAGTTGTGTTATGTACCGGACATATGGGAGAACAGATCGAGCAAACATTCGGAAAAAGATATCGAAAATTGCAGATTTCATATTCGCGCGAAACGCGGCCTCTAGGCACGGGCGGCGCTCTACGATTGGCTTCGCCCTATCTTCTGTCCGATCCTGTTCTGGTCATGAACGGAGACTCATTCTGCGCGACGGATTTGACCAGCTTGTGGGCTTGGCATTGTAACCGCGGTTCCCAAGCGACGATGTTGTTGGCCGAGGTGCCGAACACAGAGCGTTACGGCTCGGTAAAGATTGATTCTGACGGGACTGTGACCCAATTTGTCGAAAAAAAACAAGGCGGTTCAGGGTCGATTAACGCCGGCGTGTATTTGCTTAGCCGTCGGGTTATCCGCTCGATCGCCGAAGATACCGTTGTTTCACTGGAACATGACATTTTCCCCACCCTGATGAACCACGGGCTTTATGGTTATCAGGAGCGGGGACGTTTTCTCGATATCGGCACGCCGGAGGATTTTGCTGCCGCCGAACAATTTTTTGCGGCGATCAATGAACGTGAAACGGCGGTTTGTAGTACTCGATAGGGATGGCACGATCATCGAAGAGGTGTCTTACCTGTCGGATCCGAAACAGATTGCGCTGATTCCCGGGGCAGGCAAGGCGCTCCGGGATCTCGGTGCCATGGGCCTCGGGCTGGTTGTCATTACCAATCAATCGGCGGTCGGACGGGGATATTTTGATGAAGCGCAGTTGACGCGGATTCATGACAGGTTTTTAGAGATGCTGCGTGCTGAAGAGATAACTCTCGATGGTCTCTATTTTTGCCCGCATACTCCTCAAGACCAATGTTTCTGCCGTAAACCGCGCCCTGGATTAATCCAAAAGGCATCGGACGATTTGAACTTTGATTTGTCAGGCAGCATTGTTATTGGTGACAAGTTGAGCGATATCGAGATGGGTTGCCGGGTTGGAGCTATGACGATGCTGGTACGCACGGGCTATGGGGCTCAAGTAGCTTCTGAGCAGAAGGTTGCGCCGGATTACATCGTCGATGATCTGCCCGCAGCCGTGGAAGTCATCGACAGGATCTTTAGAAAGGTGCGTGATCAATGATCATTAGCAGGACGCCATTTCGTATTTCTTTCTTTGGTGGTGGCACCGATTACCCTGCATGGTACCGCGACCACGGCGGCACGGTGCTGGGCGCAACCATCGACAAATACTGCTATCTCACCTGCCGTTACCTTCCGCCGTTTTTTAAACATAGGATTCGCGTTGTCTATTCGCAGATTGAGAACTGCCAAATCGTCGATGAAATCGCTCATCCCGCCGTGCGTGAAGTGCTGCGTTACTTAAAAATTGATCGAGGCGTGGAGATTCACCACGATGGTGACCTTCCGGCTCGGAGCGGCATGGGCTCAAGTTCTGCCTTTACGGTGGGTTTGTTGCACGCCTTGTACGCTCTCAAGGGACAGATGCCGACCAAGCGACAACTGGCGGCGGAAAGCATTCAGATCGAACAGGAGATGATCAAGGAAACCGTCGGTTCGCAGGATCAGGTTTTGGCGGCATTTGGCGGATTCAATCATGTGGTTTTTTCCCAAGACGGTGAAATCACCGTCAAACCGATTACGTTATCAGGGGATCGCCTGCGCGAGTTAAGCTCTCATCTAATGCTTTTCTATACAGGCATAGAGCGCACCGCCTCGGATGTTGCCGGCAGTTACGTTGCCGATGTCGACGGAAAAAGAAGCCAATTGCGCATCATGAAAGGTCTGGTCGAAGAAAGCCTCGCAGTTCTAAATAATGGGCGGGATATAACTGCTTTTGGCACTCTCCTCGACGAGGGATGGCAAGCCAAGCGCAGCCTGAGCGCGAGAGTTTCAAACAGCTACGTCGATGAGCTCTATGCGCACGCCATCGCGAACGGCGCTCTCGGGGGAAAGTTGCTGGGCGCCGGCGGCGGAGGTTTTATGCTCCTGTTTGTGCCTCCGGGCAAACACAATCAAGTTAAAGAGGCGCTCAAAAAGTTTATATCGGTCCCGTTTCATTTTGATTTCTCTGGGAGTCAAATCATTTTCTACGATCACGAAAAGGATTACTCGGCCGAAGAAAAAATTCGCGATTCACGGGAATACGATTTTGTCGGCGAACTGAATGACCGATTGGACAGAGATTTGTAGACGGACCAGCCCTACAGCTTGGCACCCTCGATTTCTATTCGCTTATAAATGGAGAAGGACGCGAGAATCTTTATTGCGGACGACCATGGACTCATCGGAGAGGCCATCAGAACACGGTTGAGAGCGGACGGCTATGAGAATCTTCTCGGCGATCCTGGAAAACCTTCGTTAATCGATGCCCGAGAGGTCGAAGCTTTTTTCTTACGGACTGTGCCTGAATATGTTTTTGCTGTAGGCGGCAAGTCGGGCGGCATCGGCGCTAATCAAAAACTCCCGGCGGATCTGATGCTGAATAATTTGCTTGTGGATTGCCATGTCATCGACAGTGCGTGTCGTTGCGGCGTTAAGAAATTGCTTTATATGGGCAGCTCCTGCTGCTATCCGCGAGCTTGCTTGCAACCCATGCAGGTTTCGTCTTTGATGACGGGAGTTCTGGAGTCTACTAACGAGGCTTATGCGACCGCTAAGCTTGCCGGGATCAAATTGAGTCAAGCATATCGGCAGCAACATGGCATCGATATGATCAGCGCCATTCCCGCCAATGTCTTTGGACCAGGCGACGACTTTGGCGTCGAGGACTCGCATGTGATTGCCGCCTTGATGGTGCAAAATGCATCAGGCAAAGCTTTCCCAAGCGGATAATGTCGAAGTCTGGGGATCGGGTTCGCCGCGCCGGGAATTTATTTATGTCGCCGACGTCGCTGATGCAGCCATTTTCTTGATGAACCATTATAGCAGCTCAGTGCCGATCAATCTGGGAAGCGGCTCAGACGCGTCAATCAGGGAGATTGCCGAACTGATTAAAGAAGTAGTCGGGTACTCCGGAGAGCTACGCTTTGACCCGAAGAAGCCGGACGGTATGCCGTTGAAGTCGCTGGATTCCAGCGAGCTTTTCGCTCTTGGATGGCAGCCAAAGATATCACTGCGTTTAGGTCTGGAAAAAACCTACCAGTGGTACCTCGAGACTTGTCACAGGAATATATAACCTCATGAACGAACGTATTTTTAGATCTCTATATCGGATCCGCCGGGTGGAGGAAGAGATTGCCCGGATTTATCCCACCGATAAGATCAAAAGTCCCGTGCATCTCTCAATCGGTCAGGAGTGGATAGCCGTGGGGGTGTGCGAGGCTCTGCGGTCCGACGACACCGTCTTTGGCAGTTATCGAAGTCACGCGTACTATTTGGCTAAAGGCGGTGACTTAAAAAAAATGTTCGCTGAGCTTTACGGCAAGGCTACAGGGTGCGCGAAAGGAAAGGGTGGGTCGATGCACCTCGTTGATGTCGCTCACGGTGTCATGGGAGCCTCGGCAGTCGTCGGAACGACTATCCCTAATGCGGTCGGTTATGCGTACGCCATGAAACTACAGAAGAGAAAAAATGTCGTCGTGAGTTTTTTTGGCGATGGAGCGACCGAGGAGGGGGTTTTTCACGAGAGCCTTAATTTCGCCGCCCTGAAGGAGCTCCCGGTGATTTTTGTCTGCGAGAATAATTTCTACGCCATCCATACTCATATATCGCGTCGTCAGAAGGCTCCGAACCCGTGCGACAAGGCCAAAGCCCATGGCATCGTAGCGGAGCAGATCGGCGATGGCGATACGCAGCGGCTTTATAACCGGATTAATGCCGCGGCGGACCTCATGCGCGCAGGCCGGAGTGGGCCGTATTTTTTTGAATGCCTTACATATCGTTGGAAAGAACACGTCGGCCCGAACGAAGATTTTGATTTGGGTTACCGGAGCCGGCAAGAAGCGAGCCCGTGGCTCGAACGCGACGCGTTGCCGCGGATAGAATGCCTTCTGTCAGCGGAAGCTTGCAGCCGGTTGAAAACCGAAGTGGAAGAGGAAATCAGTGCGGCCATCCGCTTTGCGGAGGAAAGCCCGTATCCACAACCGGAAGAGTTATATATGGATGTGATCGGCGACTAAATGGAACGCACTCTGTCGTATATCGACGCGATTCGCGAAGCTACGGATCAGGAGATGGCGCGAGACGGATCAGTGGTGATTTTTGGTCTCGATGTCGACGATCCCAAGGCAATCCAAGGAACCACGCGCGGGCTGCTTGAAAAATATGGCCCGCAACGTGTCTTCGGAACTCCACTTTCCGAGGACGCCATGACCGGAGTCGCCATTGGAATGGCTTTAGCGGGACTGCGGCCGATTCACGTTCACATCCGCATGGATTTCATGCTGTTGGCGATGAATCAATTGGTGAACATCGCGGCCAAGAGTCGCTACATGTACGGCGGTCAAGTTCATGTCCCGATGGTTGTTCGCTGCATGATCGGGAAGAGTTGGGGGCAGGGCGCTCAGCATTCCCAGGGATTACACTCGCTCTTCATGCACATTCCCGGCCTGAAAGTGGTTGCGCCGGCCAATCCTTATGATGCAAAGGGATGCTTGATCCAGGCGATCCGCGATGGTGATCCGGTCATCTATGTTGAGCATCGGATTCTCCATTTCCAAAAAGGCGTGGTTCCTGAATCCGAATACGCCGTTCCAGCTGGCAAAGCCCGCGTTTTAGCGCAAGGCCAAGATATTACACTTGTCGGAATTTCGTACATGGTATTGGAATGTCTGAGAGCGCGTGATTACCTTGCATCAACCGGCATCGATGCGGAAGTGATCGATCCCGTCTGGCTTAGCCCGCTTGACATCGACACGATCGTAAAATCCGCGCGAAAAACCGGCCGTCTGTGTGTCGTCGACAATGGATGGACAATCTGCGGTGCTGGCGCGGAAATAGTCAGCCAGGTAATAGAAAGGCTGCAACACGACAGGCAAGTGGCTGTCCAACGTCTAGGATATGCGCCGGTGACCTGCCCGCCGACTCCGGTTCTGGAGGAGCTCTATTATCCAAACGCACGCACCATCGCATCGACCGCCTATGATCTGGTCAAAGGAGGCAAAAACGCTTGGTTGCCGCAGGAACGGAAAGACCTTGCGGAGTTCGAATTTCGCGGGCCATTTTAGTCGAACCATGAATACTATCCAAAATCTCGCTTGGCCATTAATGAAGAACAATCTGGCTAAGGAGGATTTCGCCAGGGTTGTCGAGCTGCTGCATCAGCAGGACCCGATCTTGACGCAATCTGATCACGTCAAGGAGTTTGAAAAAGAGTGGTCGGCTTGGCTGGGTGTCAAATACAGCGTCTTTGTAAATTCCGGTTCCTCGGCGAATCTCTTAACTATGTGCGCGCTAAAAGAGCGCTATGGCTCGGGAGAAATAATCGTGCCACCATTGACTTGGGTGTCCGATATTGCTTCGGTCATCCAGTCCGGGTTTAAACCCGTATTCGTCGACATCGATCGTCGCACGCTTGGAATGGATAACCAACAGATCCTCGAAAAAATTTCGCCCAACACCAGAGCCGTATTCATGACTCACGTGTTAGGTTTCAATGCTTTGCAAAAGTCGGTTCTAGCCGAGCTTAAAGGTCGAGGTATTCCGCTTATCGAAGATGTTTGTGAATCACATGGAGCGACCTGCGGGGGGCAAAAGCTAGGAACTTTCGGGCTGATGTCCAACTTTTCCTTCTACTATGCGCATCATATGAGCACCATCGAGGGTGGTATGATTTGCACCAACGATTCTGATCTATATGAAACGCTGCGCATGCTTCGTTCCCATGGCATGGTACGAGAGTCGAGTTCGCCCGAGCTTAAGGAGAGTTTCTATCGAAACTACCCGGATCTGAACCCCGACTTCATATTCGCATTCCCGGCATACAATGTTCGAAGCACGGAAATCAACGCTGTCATTGGCCGTTCTCAACTCAAGCGGCTCGATGCCAACAACAGGATCAGATCGGAGAATTTAGACTTGTTTCTCGATCATCTAGACCCTGAGAAGTACCAGACCGATTTTGTCACGGCGGGAAGCTGCAATTATGCGTTCACGTTGGTGCTCAATCGCGCTGATCCGGTGTTATGTGAAAACGTGATGCAAATGATGCGGCGCTACAACGTAGAATTCCGCCGCGGCACCTCGGGCGGCGGAAATCAATTGAGGCAGCCTTATCTAAGAAGAATAATGGGCGAGCGCGAGTTTGAAAAGTATCCAAACGTCGATCATGTTCATTTCTACGGCTTCTACATAGGTAATTATCCGGATCTCGAGCGAGAAAAAATCCTTCAGTTATGTTCTCTCCTGAACAGCGTCTCCGGTGAGGGCGAACGTTATGTCTCGTAATGGCCAATTGGACCTGGTACTGGTTCACCCCGGAACCCGCATGCAGGTTTATCAATCTTTGGGATCGAAGCTGGCGGCCATCGAGCCTCCGGTATGGGCAAGCTTGTTGGCAACGTTTGTTCGTAAACACGGTTTCTCGGTTCAAATCGTAGATGCGGAAGCGGAGAATCTAACACCCGAAGAAACCGCGACGCGGATCGAGGACATGGATCCTCGATTGGCGGTGATTGTCGTTTATGGCCATCAACCATCGGCCTCTACCCAAAACATGACGGTCTCCGGCTTGATCTGCGATGCGCTTAAAGAACTCAATCCGAATCGCAAATTAGCGCTGGTGGGCGGACATGTCGCGGCGCTTCCGGAGCGTACGTTGCGGGAGGAAGCGGCGGATTTCGTGTGCACCGGAGAAGGACCCTATACTCTCGTCGATTTGTTGCAGGCGGCAAAATCTACATCACCGGACTATTCGAAGGTGCGGGGAATCTGTTATTGGAAAGACGGCGTTGTCATCTCCACACCCGCAGCTCCACTGGTCAAAAATCTAGATGACGAAATCCCGGAACTCGCATGGGATCTTTTGCCTATGGACAAGTACCGAGCGCACAACTGGCACTGCTTCGGAGATCTTCAACGAGAGCCCTATGCCTCGTTCTACACAACCTTCGGCTGTCCTTTTCATTGCAGTTTCTGCTGTATTCAAGCGCCGTTTAAGACCGGAGAAAAGGAAGCGGGATGGAAGGAAAGCGTCAATAGCTATCGCTTCTGGAGCGCGCAGGCGGTGATCGCCCAGATCGATAAACTTGTCAACCAGTATGGCATTCGTAATATTAAGATAGCCGACGAGATGTTCGTCCTGAATTCACGTCACATACTTGGGATATGCGATGCGATTATCGAACGCGGTTACGACCTGAATATCTGGGCTTACGCGCGCGTCGACACGGTCAAGGACGGGATGCTGGAAAAGCTCAAACGCGCAGGCTTCAACTGGCTGGCGTTTGGCATCGAGGCGGCTAGCGATCGGGTGCGTGATGACGTGGATAAAGGATTCGATCAGGAGGTGATCTTTCGCACTTTGGAGAACGTGAGAGCAGCCGATGTTAACGTGATCGCCAACTATATTTTTGGTCTTCCGGAAGATGATCTGGAGAGCATGGAGTCGACGCTTAATTTAGCTCTCGAACTCAACTGTGAATTCGCGAACTTCTATTCTGCCATGGCCTATCCTGGATCCCAGTTATACAACCTGGCGATGAGAGAAAGTTGGCCGCTCCCGGAGAAGTGGTCCGGCTATTCGCAGCATGCCATCGACACCTTGCCCTTGCCCACGAAGTACCTATCAGGCGCGGCCGTGCTGAAGTTTCGTGATGAGGCTTTTCACCGGTATTTCAGCAGTCCACAGTATTTGCGGATGATCGAGGCAAAATACGGTTCGCTTACGGCTGAGCACATCCGCGAAATGGCGTCACAACGATTAGTCAGAAGAATCTTGGCTGCAGCCTGAACCCTTAGTGCGTGCGACGCGATTCTGTGCGAAAGCGACGATCTGCTGATTCGATGGGTGCGAAACCTCAGCAGCCGGAGCAAAAAAAGCGAAAACTTGTCTGCGAGAACAGCCAGTTTAATATCTTCTTTGACGAACTGACTTCACAAGGCCGCATGACCATCAGAGATTATCTGGTGGTTGCGCCAAAACGTGTCGCCTCTAATCTCGTCACCGGAGTGGCGGTTCTGCCGATCGTTGACGGCAAAATCGGCCTAATCCGTATTTACCGTCATCCCATTGGACAATACTCATGGGAGATTCCGCGAGGTTTTATCGATCGGCAAGAGGTGTCTGCGAGCGCAGCGGGTCGAGAACTAAAGGAAGAGACAGGACTCGATTGCAAATCCGAAGCAATTCGATCGTTGGGCTTTATCACTCCGGATGGGGGAATTTTGGCGGCCAGAGTGCAGCTGTTTGCGGCGACCGAGTGTGTAAAGGAACGGGAGTATGCGCCCGCGGAAATCGGGCACCGAGAACTCCGGTTTTTCAATATTCAAGAAGTCGAAGAAATGATACTCCGTTCTGAGGTCCAGGACCCATCAACAGTTATAGCATTCTTTATGTACAGTCGATTTGAGAACCAGGCTCTGGACGGTCCAGTGTGAAAGTGACTCTGCTAGTTTTAGCGCTGAATGAAGTCGAGGGCATGAAGGCGATCATGCCGCGGGTGAAAAGAGAATGTGCGTATCATCATTATTTTAGACGCAACATCAGATCCGATTTTCTGCTCTGTAGAATCCCTTTGATTGTCCTGAAGTCCTTAACATTTGTTGGCTAGCTGGCCGAATCGTCGTTTCATTGTCGAGTTTATGGAGCAACCAACGCAATGGCGGCGAGCAATCATTTAGTTTAATCCTACGGATTCCGAATCACAGTGTTATCTTGTTAGTACGATCCATGTCCAATAAAATGCGTTTCAACCGTTTGTGCCAGGCAATTGTTTGTACGATCACCGGAGTCTAAAACGAGATTCGTGATCGTTGCACACCTGACACTAATCGCATTCTTCTTCTCGCCCTTTTTATTGAGGGGGATGAAGCTTATTGCCAGTAGTGATAATAAGTTTCATCTCGTGCCCAACTACTTCTTCTCTCTACGAGCTTTAGTTCAGGGGGACCTCGGTTTATGGAACCCTTATATTGCCTGCGGAATTAACTTTACAGGCAGCACGCATAACTACGTCTATTCCCCGTTCAACTGGATCCTATTCCTGCTTCCGGAGCAGTACTTTCACTTGGGACTGACTGTTCGAATCTTCATTGAGATGTGGCTCGTCGGTGTGTTTGGCTTTCTTGCTTTTACTGCTGCCTTAGGTAGCAGAAAATGGGCCTTTTTCTCGTCACTAAACTATCAATTGTGTAGCCTTATGTTCCTCGGGACTACACTGTACCCCGCCCTGACGACCATGCTGCTTGCCACGATCACGACATACCTGCTGTTCACGATGGGTCAGCGAAAACTCTACATTTCCTTCGCTTTGTTGACTCTTAGCATCGGAACGATGTTTCTCTCCGGCCACATTGTTTATGTGGCATATATCATGTTGAGCGTCATGCTCCTCTA
Source organism: uncultured delta proteobacterium (assembly GCA_963745835.1). Lineage (GTDB taxonomy): Bacteria > Desulfobacterota > Binatia > UBA9968 > UBA9968 > WHTF01. The sequence continues at coordinate 431,627 of CAVUZH010000016.1, read as the reverse complement.
CGCGTTCTTCACGCTCACTCACCCTGCGGCAATCGTCTGCCAGGCAAAGTATTGGGGAGTTTTTGCATTGGCAGTGATGATTAGTGCGTCGATTGGTGCCGTACGCCTTTTACCGTTTGCCGAAGCTCTCAGGGATGGCACCCGGCTGCTTGACAGTATCGCAAACTTGGGTTTTCAAGACGTTATTTTTCTTCATTATTTTACGTTTATCCCCGAAACTCTCGGCGTCAACTTCGCTTCATCTGAACCTGTTCTTGCAGCTTTAGGCTTTAAGGGTCACATTCACGGTGCTGCAAGTTTCTACATGGGAGCTGCTTCTATATCGCTTGTCATCTGGTCATTGATAGCGATACGAAAAAACAAACCAATAAAAATCCTCACGCTCATGTTCTTACCCATTTGGCTGTGGTTAATGAATGTTCAACCGATAGCCGGCGTATTCAATATCGGATTCTTTCCGTTACTCCATCCATTGGGTTCACTCTACTTGCTGCCGATGGGGATGTGCCTGATGGTCGGTTACATAGCTAAACATATTGAAGAACATCCAACTTCGGTAAGCACAGAAAAAATTCTTATTTTTCTTCTTGTCTGCGGCTTGGTTCTGCTAGGAGTAGTTTCCGTTTGGCTAAAGGTCTACCCGCATATATTGGGTAATGTCAGGCTCGCCGGCGTCATAACCCTTGTTTTGCTGTTTGTTTCGTATTTGCTGTTTGAAAATGCCTTGGTTAGACCACCGCTCAAGAGACTAGTTGCAGCACTTATCTTATTGAGTGTTGCTGGAATCTATTATCTAATTCTGCCGCAGGAGGTGAAGAATTTTCTTCAAGAGAAAGGATCTTCATACGTATTTCGATTGGGCGCAATGTATTTGCTGACCAGCCTTGCCTTCATTTCAACTCTCCTTCTGACAGTTCTATTTTTTGTGATGAATTCTCGTTTTAGAAATGTCTCTGGTATTGCGACGGCAGTTGCGTTGCTCGTACTCTTGGGTGTGCTGATAATCCCGTTTACCGGGTTCAGTAAGCATCCATCCATGCCTGAATCGTTTCTGTTGGTAGTGATGGGCTCAGCCCGATTCGTTTTAGTTAGTGTTCTATTGGTAATTTTACTTTCGTCTCTTAAGACGCGAAAGCTTGAAACGAAATATTTTCTTTTGGTGCTTTTGCTCGTTTCGCTTGGCGATTTATTGCCCTTTAATAAGATATACAGCCGCATTGTTACGGAACCATTTTTTAAGAGAAAGTCGCTCTATCCGGCTCTGACGACTCCAGGCGAGATCCTTGGAGCAGAATCTAAAGTAGCATTGGACCTCGAAAATTACCGCGTCAATCATCCGCATTTAGTGCTTGGGTTATCGGGCAACGAAATTGAGACGAATATTCCTAATTATTATGGAGTGAGATTATACGGCGGACTCAATTCACAGTTTTCAAAAAAATACACTTCTTTCATCCGTAATTTCGATTATGGGGATCAGGCCTTAGCGTCTTCCATCGCTCATACCATTGAAGACCCACGTTTTTTAGATCTCGTTGGTGCACGATACGACGTTGGTAAAGCCGGCGAGGTGTCGATCCGCCCCAACGCACTATCCAGGTTTATGCTTTTCACTCATTTTGAGGCGATCGAAAACGAGACCGCAGCTCTCGCGCGATTGAAAGCGGTCGAGTTCAATCCACTGACAACGATTGTTTTACGAGATGAGCCAGCTATCGATTCGTCGGAGTATCCAGAGAAAGCTGTTATGGTTCAAACCACCCACGCGACCCCGAGTAGAGTGGAGCTGAATATCATCACCAAAAAACCGGCGGTGCTTTTTTTTGGCGATTCGTATGACGAGGGCTGGAGGGTGTTTATAAACGGGAAACAAGGCACGATTATCCCGGCAAATTTTCAGTTTATGGCGACGACAGTCGGCACTGGCCAAAGCCGCATCATTTTTAAATTTGAACCCGTAACGTTTACGGCAAGCGTCATAGTAGCTAAGACGGCCATCGGGTTGTTTTTGTTGATCACGTTGGTTCTTTGGATTTATCCAAGAATTGCAGAGAAATACCAATTACAAAATTCCGTGGCTTGAAAGAACGGTTCCCGAATGCCTTCATGAGTACGGCGCTGGTGAGAAACAATCCACATATCAGTTTGATCCTGCCTGCGTATAACGAAGTCAGCAGTATTGGGCAGACCATCGAGGATGCGATATCTTATTTTCGGCAGCGAAATATGAGCTATGAGATCATTGTGTCCGCCGATGGAGATGACGGCACGCGTGAATTGGTGACTGAGATGGCCGTGTCTCTTCCGGCGTTAAAGGTCACTGGCAATGTTGAACGTCGGGGCAAAGGATACGGCATTCGCCATGCAATCGCTATGGCCAGCGGCGAAATGATAGGATTTGCCGACGCGGACAACAAGACTCCGATTGATGAGCTGGACAAGATCGAGGACGTAATCCGTAACGGCTACGATATCGTGATTGGTTCTCGTGCCCTTTCCGAGTCAAGCATCGAACAATCTCAGCCACTTTATCGACGGCTCGGCTCAAAAGGCTTTCGCTTGTTTGTACATGCGTTGGTGGGCCTTCGTGACATCGTTGACACTCAATGCGGATTCAAATTTTTTAAACGCCATGTCGCAATCGATCTTTTTGGACGACAGATAATAGACGGCTATATGTTTGATGTTGAGGTTTTATACTTAGCGCACCTTCGTGGCTATAGGATCGCGCAGGTTCCAGTAAGGTGGCGCGACGATGGGGACAGCAGGCTGCGGTTGGTCAGCGGGAATATTCGCAACGGGCTCGACATTTTCAGAATCCGGTTTGCACATTGTCATGCGCTTGCAGTCTCTAAGCAAAGCGGAACTGATAGATTCGGAACGATCCAAAAAGGAAGCGCCGGGATATTTCGGCAAACCCGGAACCGAAAACAAAAGAGATAAGCTTCAAGGACGGAGACTTGTTTGCGTTATTTTGTAACAGGCTGTGCGGGCTATGTTGGCAGCAACCTGGCCGACCGTTTGTTGCTCAACGGTCATTCAGTGGTTGGATATGACAATTTCAGCACAGGTCAGATGGAGTTCATCGAAGACTGTCTGAGGAATCCTAGTTTCAGCCTGGTCCGAGGCGATGCACTGGATTTGGAATCCTTGAGCCGGGCTATGGCGGGCGCAAATTTTGTTTTTCATCTAGCCGCCAATGCCGATGTGCGTTTTGGGACGGAACATCCGCGGAGGGACTTGGAGCAGAACACAATTGTGACGTTTAATGTTTTGGACGCCATGCGTGCCAATGGGGTGAGACAGATTGCTTTTACTTCGACTGCTTCCATTTACGGGGAAGCTCAGATAATCCCTACGCCGGAAGAAACCAACATTCCCATTCAAACATCTCTTTATGGAGCGGCCAAACTGGCGAGCGAAGGATTCATTGAAGCCCACTGCGAAGGGTTTGACTTTCAGGCATGGATTTTTCGTTTCGTCTCCATGTTGGGGGAACGTTATACGCACGGACACATATTCGATTTCTACAAGCAGCTTCGATCTAATCCTAACGAATTGTGTGTTCTTGGCGACGGCAGTCAACGCAAGTCGTACTTATATGTTCAGGACTGTATCGACGCTATGCTCCTGGCGATTGAGCGGGCTCACGAAAAGGTGAATCTTTTTAATCTAGGTACCGCAGAGTATTGTTCGGTTAATGATTCACTCCGTTGGATTACTGCTCATTTGGGGCTTAACCCCAAGATCACATATTCTGGCGGTTCACGTGGCTGGGTTGGAGACAATCCGTTCATCTTTCTTGACTGCTCCCGGATTCGTACTCTAGGTTGGCGCCCTAAGCTGAGCATTCAGGAGGGAATCCTCCGCACGCTTCGCTATTTGCAAGAGAATCCTTGGGTGCTGGATCGGCGTTCATGAAGGTTTGTGTATGCGGTCTTTGGCATCTCGGTTCCGTCATAGCAGCTTCTGTGGCGGAGCATTTTACAACCGTGGGCTATGATCCCGATGCGAATGTAATTTCCAATCTGAGTCGCGGTCAGCCACCGGTTTTTGAAACGGGCCTTGCAGAACTAATACACGCAGGGTTCTCCGCCGGCAGGCTGTCTTTCACTAACGACATCGCATCCGCTGTCAATGGAGCAGATATTGTTTGGATAACTTTCGATACGCCTGTCGATGACAACGATATTGCTGACGTTGGTTTTGTGTCACGTCAAATGGCAGCTTTGTTTTCCCATTTGTCAGACAAAGCGATGGTTTTGGTTTCATCACAGGTCCCGGTAGGTTTTACCGCTTCGGCCGAAGCAGGGTTCCGTTTAAATTGCTCGGAGCGGCGTGTCAGCTTCGCTTACGCGCAAGAGAATCTTCGAGTCGGAAAGGCGCTTGATGCTTTTCGTTGTCCGGAGCGCATCGTTATCGGAGTGCGTCACCAATCAGACCAGGCGCGCCTGAGTCAGTTGCTGAGCCCGTTTTGTAGACGACTTGAATGGATGTCGGTCGAATCGGCCGAGATGACCAAACACGCGTTGAATGCCTTCTTAGCTGCGTCTGTAGTCTTTGTTAACGAGCTGGCGACATTGTGTGAGCATGTAGGTGCCGACGTCAAGGAAGTCGAACGGGGTCTGAGGAGTGATAGTCGCATCGGACCATCGGCTTACCTGAGTCCCGGTAGCGCCTTTGCGGGAGGCACGTTGGCGCGCGACGTTAATTTTCTGAGTCAGCTCGGTCAACAGAAAAGAGTGTCTGCTCATTTGATGACCGCGATACGCATTAGTAATGACGAGCACAAGGCTTGGCCAAGACGTAAACTACAGGAACTCTTTGGTGAGTTATCAGGCAAGACTGTGGTCGTGCTGGGATTAACCTACAAGCCTGGGACCGACACGCTGCGGCGTTCCAGCGCAATTGAGCTATGCATCTGGTTGGCCCAACGGGGAGTGCGAGTTAGGGCTAACGATCCAGGTGTGTCTCAGCTCCCATCTGATCTAGAGCAGTATATTACCCTTTGCGCCACAGCCAATGAAGCCTTACAGCAGGCGGACGCATTGATCGTGACAAATGATTGGCCGGCCTTTAAATCTTTATCGTCTGACGATTGTGTGCGCCAGATGCGTACACCTGTCGTGTTAGACCCCAATCGATTTCTGCGTACGACACTCGGCGCCGATTCTCGCTTGCGCTATATCGCTGTTGGCAAAGTATAGGGGACTGTCGTGAAACTAGAGCGCCGTGGCATATTGATAACGGGTGCTAGTCAGGGCTTAGGCAAAGCTATTGCTGAAGCCTGCTTAATGGAGGGTGCCAACATTGTCGTTTGTGCCCGCGATCCGCTCTTATTAGCCGCAGCACAAGCGGAATTAGGGTTGCGGGCGCGAGCCGGGCAGCAGGTGTTGGCGCTATCGGCAGACGTTTCAAAGCCCGATGATGTCAGGAACTTAGTTGAATTCGCTCTGAAGAATCTGCCGCGAATCGATGGTTTGATAAACAATGCCGGTGCATACGGGCCAAAAGGTCTTATTGAAGAAGTAGATCTGCAAGAATGGCTACGAGCTATTGAAATAAATCTGGTGGGCACGGCGCTTCTCTGCCGCGCTCTGCTTCCTGTTTTCCGAAAGCAGAACTACGGCAAGATCGTTAATCTTTCCGGCGGCGGGGCAACGGCGCCTTTGCCCCGCTTCAGCGCCTATGCAGCTTCCAAGGCAGCCGTGGTGCGACTTACCGAAACTATGGCTGAGGAGACACGGGACTGCGGTATTAATGTTAATGCCGTTGCACCGGGGCCGCTCAATACGCGCTTGCTCGATGAAGTCTTGGAGGCTGGACCAGAGAAGGTTGGCAACGCCTTCTACGAACAAGCTCTTGAACAAAAAAAACGCGGCGGTACGCCTCTAGAGAAGGGTGCTGCGCTATGTGTTTTCTTAGTCTCTAATGATAGTGACGGCATTACCGGCAGACTCATTAGCGCTGTTTGGGATCCTTGGGACACCTTTGCACAACGAGTCGCCGAGTTCGGCGGAACGGACATCTATACACTTCGTCGCATTGTTCCTAAAGATCGCGGGTTAGAATGGTCTAAAACAAAAACATGAACGTTGCCATCATCGGTTGTGGCCGCGTTGGACAAAAGCGCGCATCTTCGCTCGCTGGCAGTCGGTTGGTAGCGTGCGCAGACGTTCTGTCGACGCGAGCGGAAGCGCTTGCGCGAACGGTATCAGGCGCGGTGTCGGCGACTGATTGGCGAGTTGTGCTTGAACGAAAGAATGTGGACGTTGTCATCGTCTCGGCGACAAACGATCTGCTCGTAAAAATCATGTTGGCCGCCATCGCCGCGGGGAAGCATGTGCTCGTTGAGAAGCCGGCAGCGCGTTCCGTGGCAGAACTCGACCCTGTAATAGAGATGGCAGAACGCCTCAATCTATTAGTGCGGGTTGGGTTTAATCACCGCTACCACCCAGCGCTCTGCAAGGCTAAGGAATTGTGCGTATCCGGGGCGATTGGTGAACTCATGTATATACGCGGCCGTTATGGACATGGCGGGCGCGTCGGCTATGAAAAAGAATGGCGAGCCAATCCGGAACAGTCGGGCGGCGGTGAACTCATCGATCAGGGAGTCCACTTGATCGACCTTGCACGTTGGTTTCTAGGCGACATTGTAAATGTCGAGGGCTTTGCTTCGACTTTTTATTGGGATATGCCGGTAGAGGACAACGGATTCATGCTTCTAAGGAGTGCCCGGCAGCAGGTTGCCTTTCTGCATGCCAGTTGCACAGAATGGAAGAACCTTTTTTCGTTCGAGATCTTTGGCCGTTTAGGGAAACTGCAAATAGAAGGCTTGGGTGGTAGTTACGGTGTCGAAAGACTCATCTACTATCGGATGCTACCTCAGATGGGACCGCCGGAGATAACCAGTTGGGAATATCCGATGCGGGACACCTCGTGGAATAATGAGTTTGCCGATTTTTTGGAAGACATTCGGCTACAACGTCGCCCCTCAGCTGATCTGTATGATGCCCGAGCGGCCCTGCAGGTCGTCGAACATATCTATAAAATTTCCGCTCTATGATTATTACTCGCAGCCCTTTGCGCGTCTCTTTGGGTGGCGGAGGAACTGACTTACCCTCCTATTACCGCGAGCATAGCGGTTTCGTGCTTGCAGCGGCAATTGACAAGCACGTTTATATCACGCTCCATCAAACCTTTGTCGAAGAACTGATCATTAAATACTCAAAGATGGAGCGAGTTAAATCAGTAGACGAAGTACAACATCCTCTCATCCGGGAAACCCTGAGATTAACGAAAGTAGAGGCGCCTTATCTAGAGATCACGAGTATGGCCGATATCCCGGCCGGTACGGGTCTGGGTTCCTCCGGCAGCTTCACTACAGCTTTGCTAAAGGCTCTGCACACTCTTAAAAAAAATCTTATTCATCCGGAGGATCTGGCGCAGCAGGCCTGCTACGTCGAGATGGATGTTTTGAAAGAACCAATCGGAAAACAGGATCAGTATATCGCTGCATACGGAGGTGTCACTTTTTTTCGTTTTTTGCCAAACGGTCAGGTCGAAGCTTCTCCGCTGGAGATCGATACAGATACACTGTACAACCTTGAGGAAAATTTATTGCTATTTTTTACAGGTTACTCAAGATCTGCATCTGAAATTCTCAGAGAGCAGGACGTGAAAAGCAGGCAAAACGATAAGGAGATGATCACTAACCTTCATTTTGTAAAAGAAATCGGTCGAGAGAGCAAAGAAGCATTGGAGGGAGGAGATCTGAGAAAATTTGCGGAGTTGATGAATGTGCATTGGGAGCATAAGAAGAAGCGTTCCGGCGTTATGACTAATAACCAAATTGATCATTGGTATGAAGTAGCCCGAGAGAATGGGGCGATGGGTGGGAAATTGATCGGCGCTGGGGGAGGCGGGTTTTTGATGTTTTATGCTGAAGACAAAATGGCCTTAAGGCGAGCGATGAGAGGCGCGGGATTGGAAGAAGTCCGTTTCCGTTTCGATTTTGAAGGTACAAAAGTGATCGCGTGATTGTGAGTCAGAGGATGTTTCCAGTTGCGGTTCTCGCGGGTGGTTTGGCGACACGATTGCAACCATTAACTGAGACTGTTCCAAAGGCGTTGATTGATATCGATGGAGAACCCTTCCTAGCTCACGATTTACGTTTATTACGTGCTCATGGGATTGAGAAGGTCATCATCTGCGTCGGGCATCTAGGTGAAATGATTCGCGAAAAAATCGGTGGCGGGGAAGAGTTTAAGCTCGAAATTCAGTACTCGTTTGATGGACCGAACCTACTCGGCACCGCGGGGGCGATTAAAAAGGCATTGCCCTTGTTGGGAGACACCTTCTTCGTTTTGTACGGCGATTCATATCTGGACTGTGACTACCGCGAAGTACAGTCGGTTTTCGAGGCAAGCGGCAAACCGGCTTTGATGACGGTCTACAGAAACGACGGATTTTGGGACAGAAGTAATGTTGAATACAAGGATGGCGCTCTTTGCGTCTACGACAAACAACGGCAGACCTCAGCCATGCGTCATATCGACTATGGCTTAGGAGTCTTTAGGAGGTCTGCATTTGAAAAGATTCCGGACAATCAAGCCTATGACTTGGCAGCTGTATATCAGGAGTTGTTGGCAAGTCGCGAGTTAGCTGCTCTTGAGGTCCGTCACCGCTTTTACGAGATCGGATCCTTTGAGGGGATCGAGGAAATGCGCCGCCATCTGCGTTCACGTTCTGACAGAGTCCGTTAGGATATGAGGTCGTATGACTTTCATCGCAGAGTTTCTTTCTGAGGCTAAGAAAATCATTGAGCAATTAGATGGAGACGCGGTGGAGCGCATGGTCGAGTTGGTGAAAAGTACGCGTTCAAGGGGCGGTCGATTATTCATTTTAGGGTTGGGGGGAAGTGCGGGCAACGCGTCTCATGCTGTCAACGATTTTCGCAAAATAGTCGGGATTGAAGCCTATGCACCGACAGATAACGTATCCGAGTTAACCGCCCGCATCAATGATGAAGGTTGGGCTGGCGTTTTCGAAGGCTGGTTGGCGGTAAGCCATCTCGGAAAGGATGACTTGGTTTTCGTATTTTCAGTCGGGGGAGGCAGCCTAGAGAAAAATATCAGCCCCAATTTGGTGAAGGCTCTCGAGTATTCGCGGAAAGTGGGGGCGCGCATTATTGGTGTGGTGGGTCGCGACGGTGGTTATACAGCTCAAGTGGCTGATGCCTGCTTGATTGTACCGACGGTCAATTCACAGAACGTCACACCGCATACCGAAGCCTTCCAATCGATTATATGGCATCTCATGGTTTCGCACCCGCTTCTAAAAGCATCGCAAACCAAATGGGAATCAATAGGATGAATAGGGCCGTGTTCCTGGATCGAGACGGGGTTATCAATGCCGTCTTTGTCCGGGAGAGCACGCCGCACCCGCCACTAAGCCTCGAAGAGTTCAGGTTTCTGCCTGGGGTTGCGCAGGCCTGTCAAGCACTACGCGCAGCCGGTTATGTGTTGATTGTTGTTACCAATCAGCCTGATGTCGCCCGTGGAACCCAGACGCGCCAGTGCGTTGAGACGCTTAACGACCGAGTCCGAAGTGAATTGCCCGTGGAAGAAGTTTTAACCTGCTATCACGATAATAATGATAATTGCGATTGTCGGAAGCCGAAACCTGGACTTTTACTTCAGGCGGCGGTTCACTGGCATCTTAATCTCGACGAGAGTTTTATGATCGGGGATCGTTGGAGTGATGTGGAGGCCGGTCACGCCTGCGGGTGTTCCACGATTCTCATCGAACGCAGCTATAGCAGTAGTGAACGTTGTCAGGCAGATTGGGTAGTCAGTGATCTCACGACCGCTGCGGCCATCATTCTGGAGGAGGCTTCCAAATGACAGCTTTGGCTGAGTTGCGAGTGAAAATATTTGCGGATGGTGCGGACAAAGCTGGAATGCTTGAAATGTATCGTAACGATTTAATCAAAGGTTTTACGACCAATCCGACTTTGATGCGCAAGGCGGGTATAACGGATTATCGCGCCTTCGCGCGCGATATACTCCGTGCAATTCCCGATAAACTTATCTCGTTTGAGGTGTTTTCCGACGATTTCGAAGAGATGCAGCGCCAAGCTTGTCAAATTGCCGAATGGGGCGACAACGTATATGTAAAAATACCAGTGACCAACACGCTCGGACAATCTTCTACCGAATTGATCCGCCGTCTGGCGAGGATAGGCATAAAGGTCAACGTGACCGCGCTGATGACGCTCGACCAGGTTCGAGAGACCAGTGCAGCGCTTGCACAGGGCCCGGCGAGCTGTATATCGGTCTTCGCCGGACGCATTGCTGATTCGGGTCGCGATCCTATGCCGCTCATGGCAGCAGCGGTAGAACTGTTGCGGCCGTATCCGAACATTGAACTGATTTGGGCTAGTCCACGGGAGCTGCTGAATATTTTCCAAGCTCACACGGTCGGCTGTCACATCATCACTGCTACTAATGACATCCTCGGTAAGCTAGGCTTAGTGGGAAAGGATCTAAAAGAATACTCATTAGACACGGTGAAGATGTTTCGTGAGGATGCAGTGAAGGCTGGCTATTCGCTTTAGAGGCATGAATCACGTCGCGGTGGGAACCTTAGGGTGGTGTATGTTTGGCGATGATTTTTGCCGTCCATTTCTATAGACCGAAATACTTTGATAGGGTCACGAGGGGGCTGGAAGTTTAGGCCACATCAAGTTAAGAAAATAGGGTCTTTCACAAGCTGGAGCTGACGTACTTTGAACCGCAATCATGTGAACTCTATGAGCACCGATGGATCTACAATCCTTCACCCCTATAGCGATCGTCGGGCAGAAGAACTGACACACGCCGCTGGATTCCCGATTGGGAAAGTCACACTTTTAGTTCTGACGTTAAACGAAATCGACGGGATGAAGGCGATCATGCCGCGGGTGAAAAAAGAATGGTATCACCAGATCATCATTTTAGACGGCGGCTCGACCGATGGAACTATCGAGTATGCTAAAGAACAGGGATACTTCGTGTACGTCCAGAAAAGACGCGGATTTCGCCACGCTTATACTGAAGTATTGCCGTACATTGAAGGAGACGTGATCGTTACCTTCAGCCCCGACGGCAACTCGGTTCCGGAGCGAATTCCTGCATTGACCGAGAAAATGAAAGAAGGATACGACATGGTGATTGGCTCCCGTTATCTGGACGGAGCTAAGAGCGATGATGATGACGTGATTACAGCATTCGGCAACTGGCTGTTCACTAAAACTATCAACGTCCTGCATGGCGGGTGCTATACCGATTCAATGGTGATCTTCCGCGCTTACAAAACTCAATTGATCTACGATCTCGAGTTGCATACCGATGAAGCCTACTCCGCCGCTGAGAAGCTTTTCCACACCACGATCAGTTGGGAGCCTCTAATGTCGGTGAGGGCGGCTAAACGAAGACTGAAGGTCGGCGAGATACCGGCCGACGAACCACCACGGATAGGCGGCCAAAGAAAGCTTCGAGTCATACAATGGGGTGGAGCGTACTATTTTCAATTCCTGCGGGAAAAATTTTTTTGGACTTAATAGGTCGTTGGCTTCATGAAACTTGCTTGCAGTTCAACGAAACTTGAGTTTCGATGGTAGAGGATAACTGAGTCCAGTGCCATGCTACTGTTCGAATAGAATTGCATTCGTTTAGTTCTTTATTCTGGGCCTGTGCTACTGCTAGCGCCATTTGCCTTGCTCTAGGCGACACCACGGGTCCATTCAAGTAACTGCTGCTATCATTAAGGAGCGTCTACTATGCTAGATGTGGTTCACGCGGATCAAAAAACGCGAGATCTCGCTCCAGTTGTCGAGCACGTGGACATGAGCGCGCTTGGTTACCAGAGTGCTCGAATGGCTCACTGGGATCAGGTGGCTCGAAGCATTGCTGACGGTTGGAACGGCTCGGGAGCCTTTTACCAAAAGCAACTCGCTCACTATTATTCACTTATGATCTCACCCGGAACGCGAGTGCTGGAAGTCGGCTGTGGCACGGGCGACCTATTGGCCGCATTGAACCCATGTTTCGGCGTCGGCGTAGATTTTTCAAGAGGGATGATTAGACAGGCGAGAGAGAAATACCCGCAGCTGCACTTTATAGAAGCTGATGCACACGAACTCGTTTTTGATGGTCAATTCGACGTTATTGTACTTTCGGATTTGGTCAATGATTTGTGGGATGTTCAAGCAGCCTTTAAACAACTGCGGGCGCTCAGTCACCATCGCACGCGCCTAATCCTAAATACATATAGTTACGTTTGGCAACCGTTGCTTGCATTGTCGCAACGATTGCGGTTGAGCAAACCAACCCTAGAACAAAACTGGCTCACCGTCGAAGATCTTGCCAACTTGCTCAGCTTGGCGGATTTCGAAGTCATCAAACATACGCAGGAGATCTTGTGCCCTCTTCCTTTGCCGCTGGCCGCTAATTTCGCCAATCGATTTTTGGTCAAAGTATGGCCAATCTCTATGTTGGCGACGACTAATTTTGTCATTGCTCGGCCCATGAATTCAGCGGCAACTAAAACTGCTCGTGAACAGCCACGCGTCTCCATAGTTGTTCCAGCGCGGAATGAAAGCGGTAACATTGAGCGTATTTTCGTTCGGACACCGGCTCTAGGTGCGAACACGGAACTTGTGTTTGTTGAGGGACATTCCAGAGATGATACTTATGCAGCGATAGAACGAGCAATGGTAAAATATCCTGATCGGTCCTGCAGACTGATGAAACAAGAAGGCGAAGGAAAAGGTGATGCAGTCAGATTAGGCTTTGATCAGGCCGACGGCGATATCTTAATGATTCTTGACGCTGACCTGACGGTTCCTCCTGAAGATTTGCCACGGTTTTACGACTTGCTCGTATCCGGTAAAGCAGAATTCGTGAACGGCGTTCGTCTGGTATATCCAATGGAAGATCAGGCAATGCGTTTCATTAATCTTATTGGGAACAAGTTTTTTAGCCTCGCATTTTCCTGGCTGCTCAGCCAATCCATTAAAGACACTCTATGCGGCACGAAAGTGTTTTGGAAAAAGGATTATGAGTTGATTAAGGCTAACCGCGCTTATTTCGGCGATTTTGATCCATTTGGTGACTTCGACCTTTTGTTTGGCGCGGCCAAACTCAATCTTAAAATCGCCGACATGCCAATTCGCTACCGAGAGCGTACCTATGGCACGACCAATATCCAGCGCTGGAAGCATGCTTGGCTCCTTTTGAAAATGGTTCGGTTTGCTGCTGGGCGAATCAAATTCGTCTGAGTTGCTAGTGAACTGATGATCAGGTTCTTGCTCGCCCATCCTCTCACGAGAGGGTTGGACATCGACGACCCAAATACGACAGAGTTAAGACGGCAGATTATTCGAGAAAAAAACTTTCTACGGCAGATCTATCATGAATGGTATGCAGGGATAGCTAGTAAGCTCTCAACCAAAGAGGGGCCGGTGTTGGAGTTAGGATCAGGGGCCGGCTTTCTGAAGGATTTCGTACCTGACCTAATTACGTCCGAGGTTTTTCACTGTCGCGGAATTGATCTTGTCTTGAATGGTACAGAGTTGCCATTTGCCGACCGTGCTTTGCAAGCAATTGTTATGATCGACGTGTTCCATCATATATCGAAACCCCGCCGCTTTTTCACAGAGGCGGCTCGCTGTGTCCGTCCGGGTGGTGTCGTTTTGATGATCGAGCCTTGGGTTACAGTTTGGTCGCGGCTTGTTTACACGCGGCTGCATCATGAACCATTTCAGCCACAAGCAAAGCAGTGGGAATTTCCAAACAGTGGCCCATTATCCGGCGCCAATGGAGCGTTGCCACATATTGTCTTTGCCAGAGATCGGCTACAGTTCGAGCGTGAGTTTCCCATGTGGCGAATTCATGCAATTGAGCCAATGATGCCCTTCTGCTACCTCGTGTCAGGTGGCGTTTCGTTGCGTAGCCTAATGCCAGGCTGGAGCTTTAGGTTATGGCGCGGTCTGGAAAACCTGCTACAGCCTGCAATAAATAATCTGGCAATGTTTGCTCAGATCCTGTTGATCCGTCAGTAAACTACCTTCTCGACCAATGGATCACGTCTCGTTTAGTAATCCCATCAGCAGTTCGAAAACTAAGGCTGCCGAAAGGATTCAAAACATTGGCATCCTCGGAATTGCTTGTGCACTCGCTTACGTGTGGCTTTTCGTCCACTACATTCATCCGTCGCCGTATCATTTTTACCATGATCCGGAAATGGCCTACATGATTGATTCGTTGGGGCTTTTTAAGGGAGAACTGTACGATTTCTGCCAACACCCTGGCACTCCCGTGGCCTTGGTCGGTTCCTTTGTGTTCGCGCTCACCTATCCCTTTTTGGGAGCTAAGAACGAGTTTTTGCTGTATCACCTGCAGAATCCCGAGCTTTTCATGAGCATCGCGCGCGGACTGTTAACGATCGCGCATATAGTTACTGGCATCCTTTTGATCAAACACGCGGTCCAAGTTAAACACTGGGTCGATGCTCTCTTCGCAGTAGCGGTGGCCTTGTGCTTTTACGTAGTGGCACCTTTCTTGGGATTCCGATCGGTTATTCTCTGGGATCATAATTCGCTAAATTTGCCAGGCGGGACGCTATTGTTGCTGGCGCTGTTTGTTGCGCTGTTCTCTGAACGAACCGTGTGGTGGCGAATCGCGGCTATAGGCTTTGCCGCAGGAGTGCTCACTGCGGCGCAAGTCTATTTTGTGACCTGGGTGATCGGCTTGCTCGTTACTGTGACAACTCTGTCTCTGATTCAAAGGCATTCCTGGAACCAAATAATATTGCGTTGCTGCTATATAGGAGTGGCCTCATTGCTAGGCTTCGTGGCATCCACGGTTCCATTTACGACTCCGACTTGCAAAACGGAGTTTATAACCTGGATCAACGGAATCTTATTTCATCAGGGGCTTTACGGTAGAGGGGACCCAGGAATCGTCTCCACTGCCCAGATTCAAGCGAACTTATTGCGAATGTGGGCTGACAACTCACCGTTATGTATTGCCATCGTTTTGGTGCTTTCAATGATAGGTGTGGCGTTGTTGTTACGCCGGCGTGACTACGACTGTGGTCCCGTCATAAAGGCTCTAGTTGTTGGGCTAACCGTGCAACTCATAGTGACAATGGTGCTTATTTTAAAGCATTATAGTGCGACCTACCTCCTGGCTTTAGCAGCCATTTTGCCTCTCCTCCTTGCTTTAGTGCATAGGCTACTAGGCTCGTCCAATTCGAAATTCAGAGCTCTATACATCGCAGTGAGTTTGATCATTCTGACAGCCTTTATCCTTGATCTGAAACGATGGCAGGACGTTTATACTCGGTATGGCACAGACAACCAAATCGAATAATGAACGGTTCGAAAAATTCTTTGCGGAATATGCAATTGTGATAGGGAAACCGCGAGATTCTTTGAGGATCGTATGGAATTGGTCCGGCGGCATCTATTCGCCTTGTTTGGCCCGATGGACCTACAGCAGTTATTCTAAGGGAACGCTTTCCGAAGAAGTCTCAAGAATCTGTCCTAACGACTTTTACCTCTCTGGTCCGTATGTATATCTCAGTGGCGAGAAGTCTATTCTCCCGGATGATTTTGACTGGGATATCATCGTCACGAGTGATGAGTTCGTTACTCAATGGCCGTACTTGGCGGATTATGGTCATGTCTCAGTCGATGGTAGTTTTATTTTCATTGCTAATTGGAAACACTTCCGTAGCTTGAGCACGAAGCTTGTAGAGAGAGACCATGATGGGTACAGCATCTTCCAGATCGGTCAGCGGTTCTTTTTCGGAATTCCGCGAAGCGAGCCGGAACTGAACCTCGAACGACTTCAGAAGGGGGAATATAGAAGCATCCTCGAAGGTGAGTCTTTAAACGAAGTGCAAAATCGAATTTCAGCCATGACTGCGCCATCGGAAGAGGTCCCGGAGCCATCTTTGATAGCGGAATGGTATCGCGGCTATTCTATCATCCGCTCGAAAGAGCGGTTCTATGGGGCGGAACGTACTGAGGCTGGATTCGATCCGAACCGGTTTGCAACTGGTGATTCCGGCAAGCAGTTCGAGGGCGCTTCATTGGAGGAGATCAAGCGGCATATCGATAGTTTCATCGGACCCGAGGTAGTCGTGCACGGATTCCGCGGTTATAACATCATCCGTGTCGGACGAGACTTTCATGGGGTTAAGCAAGATGATGGTGAATTCAGTTTACGAAGGCTCCACATGAGTAATTACCAGGGCCACGTAAACGCGCTCTCGACGGATGAAGTTAAAAGACTTGTCGATCAAGTCGCCACAGCGCCGGTTTCCGATAAAGCCCCTGCTCCTGTTTTGGTTGAAGAAGGTTATAAAGGTTTTAACTTGGTCCGATACGGCGAGAAGATCTATGCAATTCCTCAGCGTGAAGGAGCATTTGAGATAGAACGGGTTTTGAAAGATAAATATAGCCAATCGTTTAGCGGAAACTCTTTGGAGGAACTTAGAAACCTTGTGGATGCAGCTGGCAAGAAAAAATAGGATGAGCCTTGTTGCAGTATAATGTCTGGAATTCATGCTCATGGCTTCACTGAGGAAGCAATATAGTAATAGATTATAAAACATCGTGCAGCGACAATCATTTGAGCGCCTCCTGGACGAAAAAAACTGCTGATTGCTGTGACGGAGATCACTATCATTCCGAAAATGAAAAATACCTACAAACAGCCAGCCACCCGGCACATTGTCGGGTTTGCCTCTCTTTGGCTTGTGGTCTGCACTAGGATTTTTCATGTTTCGTTCCTCTACGACTCTATTGGTATGGTCCGACTCGCCCGAGTTGAGTGCGAATTTGTATGGCTCGTTTGGTTTTGGTTCGCAATCAGACATTGAGTCAAGAAAGATTGCTTCAAAAGATCCTTTACGATTCGTTCCAGAGCACTTCAACGACCGGTTATCGGCCAGTAAATGCCATTATTCATAAGCTTGGTGTAGCCTTTTTTAGTACGCCTGACGCTATCCGCATATCTCTGGTTTGCTGCGGTAAGCCTTATTGTTGGCGCCCTGGCCGTATGCTTCTTTCTGGTCGCCCGCCGCTATACGCAAAGCGATCTTGCCGCTATTCTCGGCAGTGGTTCTGTTACTCTGTTCTCCGTCTGTTGTCGGTGGCGGTTGGCTGATTTTTTCCGGTATTCATGCCCTTGTTTTGTTGCTGATATGCTTGGGGCTGCTAGCCTATTGGAAAATAGTTGAGGGGCCGGGTCGATCGCCCCTGGTATTTAGCTGGGCTATGTGGAGTGCTCTTGCTCGGCCCTTGGTATCGCGAGTTTATCGGTGGTTTGAATATCCTGATAATTTTTCTTGAATTCCAACGCGCACGTCGTCCCACGCCACTGATGTTGTTGGCCGGAGTGTTCTTGATGCATGCTGTCTTTCCAACAGCACTTATCAAGCTACTCGCTTTTCCAGACTTGCCGTTGCAGCCGGTGTTCGCGCTGGGCCAATTGGGTGTACAAGTTCAACTCAGCTCAGCTCCGGCGGAGGGATCAGCACTAGGGCATTTGATAGATTCGATTAGGTGGCGCGCGTTGTTTAGTTTTGTAGTGTTGTTGCCGCCGAGTTTGCTTGGACTATCTTTGATTGGTTATCTGTTGCCGAGCGGCTGGCACAAGGACAGAAGCAGTGTTTTAGCAGCCAAATATGCTGGCGGCTATCTTTTTTTGGGTCTTTGGCTTGCCGTATTTTTTCTTCCATTTTTGCGAATATTCACGCTTCATGCGCATCTGGCCTATCCGCTTATGCCATTTTCGATTCTGATAGCCATTGGTATCGAACGGGTATGGCAGACGACGTGCAGAGAAGACCGCTTCCGGCGGATTCTGCGCGGATCTCTAGCTTTGATCCTGGCAATAGGTATTGGTGATCACCTTCTCAATGTATATGGAAGTTACCGTACTGTTCATGCGATCGAAGACGGGACGTTGGCTATGGCAGATTGGTTCAAGACTCACGTAAGCGAGCGGTCAATCGTAATCTGCAATGCTTTGCACATCGAAGACATACGCCTCTATTCAAATGGACACATTGTGCCTTATTGGACGGTAAACACCGGTATTGTCGAATTGAAAAGAGCTGTTGAAACACCGGCAAAACTAGAAGAACTTCTCGCACGAAATAAAAATCGACTGAGCATCTATTTTTTAGACGTCGATTATAAGTTCACTGATGACAAACTCCTTTACCACAGTCATAAGTATGTGCGGAACGAGAATGTGGCGATGAAGAAAATCGGCCTTGTGCACGCGACCCGGGTTAGATATCCCTACTTGGACCCACTCAGGGCTTTTACGCCCAGACCTTACATCCTTTTCCTAGGAGGCGGGGACTTAGAAAACGATTTCTATCACGGTCCGGCACAGGACGGCACACCCTTCATGCGAGAGATTTACGCAGAATATCACGTATATCAGGTCACCGGATCAGAGGTTGCCCCATGGGATCCAGATACACCATGGACTCTCGTTGAAGACGGTTACAACGGCTTTAACATCTTCCGGTATGGGGATCGTTATCTTGCTTTAGCTCAGGCTCTGGGACCGATTGATTTGCATTGGTTAAACACGCGGGTCGTGAACGACTACAAAACAAAGAATGCATTCTTTGTTGGCAATTCACTGGACGAACTTAAAAGCCTTTTGGCAAAATTTCCTTCGAAATCCCGTTCTGATAGCCGACCAGAACCTACTCTAGTGCGTGGCGGTTATCGGAGCTTCAACATTATTCGGTACGAAGAACAGATCTATGCCATTCCGGAAGGTCAAGGGGCGTTCGAAATCGAGCGGATCAATAGAAATGAATATAACCCTTGGTTCTCCGGCCGGTCTTTAGATGAGGTACAGCGCCTCATTGACCAATACCAACTACAACCTATTCTACTTGAGAGCGGGTATCGGAACTTCAATATTATTCAGTATGGAGAAGAGATCTACGCCATTCCGCAAGGTGAAGGGGCGTTCGAAATCGAGCGGATCAATAGAAATGAATATAACCCTTGGTTCTCCGGCCGGTCTTTAGACGAGGTACAGCGCCTCATTGATCAATACGTTGCTAAAAAGCGATCTTAATACCGGGAGGTGATTCCAAGGACTGGGTCCGATAGATTAGCGGTCGATAATTGAACAATCCGTAAGTCGATCTTGAGTGAGGATTGAGAATGTCTTTTACCGCTGACCACGAGCCCAGGGCATGCGACAAGCCCTTAAAGCAAGGTTCGACTCGGCCTTATATCACGGCAAATTACGACGGCTAAGACAACGGAAAGGCAGTTGACTGCGAGAAACCCTGGTGAGTAAATTCGAAATCTCGCGTATATCGTGTATATAGAGTAGTACGTTCTAGCCTTTCCCCGACATTTAGGTTCGCCTTCCATCCGTGGTCGCCTAATTTGAAAGATCATTGAAAGACCACGTCAAAACACTGACTCCTGGTCGGTATCGGCATAGAGATTGGCAATGACACAGCATAGTTGTTGCCTATTTGCCCGCCAAGACCTTTGATTTAGCGGTGTTCGTTCGAAATTCGGTTCAACAGATGAAAGACTCGCTAGGGTTGCCAGTTTGCCGACTTCGACTAGGTCAAGTGGATATTTATAAATTTTGCCGGTACTTTCGAGAGCAAATGCCAGGAACGAAAGTTGAGAACAGAGGAACTCAATAGCGGATCGGAGCACACTTGTTGAACTTCATTAAAACTAAGAAGCGCATCTTCATGGATGTTTTCTGTTTGACGATATTGATTCTTTATCTCGGAGTTGTCTTTGTATTCTCCTCTTGCTTTTACTTGGCCACTGAGGATTACGAGGCGGTAACGGCAGTTGAAACGATTCGCGCCGGTCAGCTCATCGGAAAATCTACAGGATGGCCCTACACTCCGCTTGCGGCTTATCTGTATTACTTGTATTCGCTCGGGTTCGGCAACGAGGTTTTAGGTTTTCGACTCGTAACTTGCTTACTCATTCTGTTGGCGACAGTTCCCATTTATCTCACTCTGCGCACAATCTCCGAACCATTCATGGCGTTTGCCTTGACGCTATTGTGCCACTCTCTAAGCACCTTTCCTCATCCGCGGCTGGAGTATTTCATTGAGGGGGCCGTCGCCTCCTTTGCGATCTATTTCGGCGTTAAGTTCTTACAAACCAGTCGTAGAATATACGTTTACTGCAGTGCTGTTTTTGCATTTCTCGCGTTTGCATCAAGGGGACATCCCAATAGTTCGGCTCTGCTTCTCCTTTTGCCGTCGAGTTTGTTGCTCGTCGATTGGATCATTCGACAAAATTGGAACCAAAATTTTGTCTCGCTGCGCGATACTGCCGCGGATATCTACAACTTCATTACTGCTCGAGATCGTCGAGCGCGATTATTCAACACGCTTGCTGTTGTTGTCTTAACCACATTTAGTTCCATATGGCTAGTGATATTTCTTAGGAAGGTGGTGTACCGACGTCTATTGATCGAATACTCCGATGTTAATGATTTAGTCTCTACTTCAGTAAGCGTCAATAGAACCTTCTGGGCGTGGATACTGGTGATCGGTTTCGCTGTAATTTACATAGCTATTCCACCCGTAAATGGACGTGGAGGTTTCCGCAAACTGCGGACGTTGTCGTTCGTATTTCTTCCCTTTGCGGTTGTCGGGGTTTTATTCGTGGTGCTCGCCGCCTCGGTAGGCTACTCTTGGCAGGAGCTACTATTTTTTATCTTTCCCGTCGATATCATTGCGGATCACCGGGCGGTCGGCCGAATCGGCGGAATCGCAGCAGGGATTCTCCCGGCTTTTCTAGCTTTAACCGCAACGACTCTGTACTTTTACCTGAATGGATGGTTGCAGAAAGAAAAAGCAAAGATTGCTTTATTTCTTCTTCTCTTGACTCCGGCTACCTTTGCTCGTTTTTTTCCCACATACAACATGCTTTATCTTGGGGTCTTTCCCATAGCGGTGTTTTTGGGTTGCCTACTGCCTTCCGTCATGAATTACTTCGCTGCGACGGGTAGGCGGCTAACGACCGCATTGGCGATTTTCTTCATACTGTATTCGGTAGGTTCCAACTACCTGCTTCTTGTTCACACGCAATTACAAGATTTGAATACCGGACGGTTGGTTAAGCTGGAACAAGGTGCGGTGAACGGCATCTTTGTCGAACAAGACGTGTTCGAACTCTTTGAAGATATCCGGCGTCAGATAGAACGTTATCAGCTCCCGCAAGAAGACCCTAACGGATTTTTGTCGTCTCGCTATGTCAAATTAACTCCGTTGATCTATCAGTGGCCGGACTCGTTTGCAGGCGAAAATTTGATGATCCAGTTAGGAAAGATATGGTCTTACGATGACGTGATTAAAATAGATGGTGTGGAGTCATCCGACGTCTTCAACTGGCCTGGCTTGGTTTATCGCTGGCGTCAAGCGGCGGTCGAACGGCTAGAACAGTCCAACACAAACGTCATTGTTATGAGCCTTTATGATGAGAAAGTCCTTGAAGAAGAGTTAATGCCTTCGACGGACCCTTTTAAAGAATATCTTCGGCAAAATTTTAGAATCACCGACGTCATTGAGCCGACAATGAGGTTTTATAGAAGGTCTATTTTTCCCGAGGGAGCTGTCATTTTGAGACGAGAGGCGCAAGAGACAAACACTTCGGATCAAAGATAGCCGTGCCGCCTGATTTGTAAAGGAAAAGAAGTGTCTTCGCCGGCCATTGTGAGTGTCAAGCATGTTGCGAGGCATCCTCAATGCGAGGATGTTCCTAATTCACTGGCGGCTCATGAGTTTGTTGCTGCCAGCCAGTCTAGTATTCCAAAGCACGAACGCTCAAGGCCCTGAGATGGTTTAAGCCTGTTCATCGCGCAGGCCATCACGCTTGTGTCAGAAGGACATCTGCGACCAAAGCGAACGCGAGCGGATCAAATCCGGACAGATTCTTCTCGTAGATCCGTTTGCTAACTATACGGCAATGTGCTGGCTCTTCCTCCGAGTACCCAATTGGTTGTCGGGCAGACCGCTTAGGTGATTGAGATTGACGATACCACGACCTTGTTCGCGCCTTTTCCAAGAATCAACGGCAAGAGACTCTATCCGCGATTGTTAGGATTGGATGGGATCTACGACTCCGGCTTCTTGCGACGCATAAAAGCCTTACTGGAAAATGAAAGCTGTCGAGGTATCATCTGCCACGTTCGCTCTACTGCCCAGAGTATTCCGATCTTGTTCTGAAATCCCAATCTCGCCGAAAAGGTCAGACACATTCCGATGGGTATTCAGGTCCCGCCGTATTAAAAAAAGGAGGACCGACATCGATGCGGTTACGCTATTGTTTACGAACTCCTGGCATCAAGGAGCCACAGGCTTTTACCTGCGCGGCGGCCTCGATGTCTTAGAAGCTTACTCAATGCTTTATTCAGAATACAAAAACTTGCGACTCATCGTCAGAAGCAAGCTGCCGGACGACTTGAATGGGCGATATCGGCAAATTATCGAACGTTGCAACGTTACGGTGATCGATCGATTTCTTCCGGCAGACGAAGTTCAATTGCTGTTCGAAAGCGCGGACATCTACTTATTGCCTTCCGCCCGGCTGCACGTGGTCTCGATTGTACAAGCGATGGCCCACGGTTTGACAATCGTCACTTCCGATGGCTGGGGCATTGCGGAATATATCGATCATGAGAGAAACGGCCTAATAGTGGCCGGTCGTTATGGGGAGACCTCGTGGATGACTCCAGACGGTATGCTTATGGAAGACTACAGGCCGCTCTTGATGGCAAGCCCTAAGATAGCGGACGTCTTAACGGACGTCCTTGCTATGTTCATCAAGGACTCACGCAGGCGACGCCAGTTGAGCGAGACCGCCAGAAGAGATGTTGAGACGAAGTTTTCGCTTGAGCCATGGAACTTGGGTCTAGCGCGAGCATTCGACCGCGCTTTAGCCTGAGCGGAGATTGCGGCGCGCGTGAGAAAGCGTCCGCTTACTCCCAGACTTAGCTGACATGAAGTCCGCCACCTATTTGGAAGACACAAGCGTGAAGCGAATTCAGAAGCGAATTCAATTGACGCGAATAGCAATAATTCTAGCCAACGTGAATGTCACATGCAACGAATTACCATGAATTAAGTTGACATATGTTCCATTTTGGTCAATTGTAGGCGCCACAATCTCGACCCGACATTCATGCTCTCCAGTGAAACTTCAGAAACCGGCAGGTTTTGCCAAACTCGTAAACCTATCCACAACTCCTCGCATAGTGATTCCTGTTTATCCTGACCCTTTTGTGCGCTGGCAATGTTCAAGCGAGTTCTGTCCTTACACGCGCACTTTCAATCGCTGAGCTAGCGAAGCGGTCGGATGTCATTGTTCTTGGTACGGTAAGTTTCATAGCA
This sequence comes from uncultured delta proteobacterium, assembly GCA_963745835.1. Lineage (GTDB taxonomy): Bacteria > Desulfobacterota > Binatia > UBA9968 > UBA9968 > WHTF01. The sequence continues at coordinate 408,158 of CAVUZH010000016.1, read as the reverse complement.
AGTGATTGGAACCTCAATCGAACCGCGATTGAAACTCGGATCGATTTGAAAGTTGAAGAGATTTTCAAAGGTACGGTTGAGTATGGCAAAATCAGCTTCCATCAACTTGGCGGCATCGCGGGGGAGATCGCTAGTTCGGTGGGCGAAGCGGCGTCGTTTGAAGAGGGAGAAAGAGTCGCCGTATTCCTGCTTAAAAACAACCGAGACAGGTTACAACTAGTTGGCTCTTTTCAAGGTAAGTTCTCGATTCTACGACGTCCTGAAGGGGAGATGGCGGTGCGTAGAATTCCGGGAGTTAGTAAACCACTGGATCAATTCCCGCTCGACAACTTCAAGTTGCAAGTCCAAGAGGCAATCACATAGTACTAGGTAGTCTAACGTTTTTTAAACAAGGATCGATCAACTTGATTCATCAACAGCGGACCAGAGTATTTTCGCGCCGACTCCCGAGGCTACTGATCCTTTGCGCTATTTTGATTTCCGTCATGGGCCATCTGAGGAATGCCGATGCAACTATTATCATACCCACTGAAGATCGTAACCTCATTCGACAAGCAAGCATGATCGTTGTAGGGAAAGTTACAAGAATTGATGGCCATTGGTATGCGGCAAAGACGCAAATCTATACCCATATCGGGATTAGGATCGAGGAAGTCCTCAAAGGAGAACTCGGTGACGCTGAGATAACGATAAAGCAGTTAGGTGGAGTCGTTGGAGGGCTCCGGTCCTGGATCTTCGGAAGCCCTGAATTTGCGATGGGCGAACGAGTTCTGCTATTTCTGACGCCGAATTCCGATGGCAGTCCACGAGTGCTAAACTTGTACGAGGGAAAATTTTCGATCGTGCCGGATTCACGAACCGGAGAACAATTTGCCTCCAGATATTCGATGCCAGAAGGGGTCCAACGTCTAGCGCCTTCAGGTACAAATCCAACTTCAGCTAGTGCGGTTGTCGAAATGCGGGCCTTGAGCCGGTTCAAAGCGGAAATAGCAGCTCAAGCCGCGCAAGAACAAGCAAATCGGTCTGCGGCTCTTTCTATTCTGCACGCGTTGCCGGGAGACATCGTCGAGAATCATGAAAAGTTTAGTTTTCTTGGCACTGCGTCAAGGTGGTTTGAACCGGACAGCAACAGCCAGGTCTCGATGTTCTTGAATTCTCAGGGAGAAGCCAATGCTCCAGGTGGTGGATTTGAGCAGATCCGTAATGCTTATCAGGCTTGGAGCACCGTTATAGGCACAACATTTAGATTTCATGACGCTGGCTTTACCTCTGCGCAAGGGTTTGCGTTTGACGGTATCAATGCGGTTTCGTTTGGTGATCCACTGGGTCAGATCGATCCACCACAGGGTTGCAGTGGCACACTAGCTATCGGCGGATTCTTTCGAAGTACGAACCAGACCGGAGTGGCCAATGGTCAAACGTTTTTCCGGATCCTTGAAGGAGATCTTGTATTCGCCGACGGCTGGCAGGGTTGCGGGTTTTATGAAAATTTCAACAATCTCGCCGAAGTAGCAACGCATGAACTAGGACACGTGCTTGGTTTGGGCCATTCGTCAGACACGACTGCGACTATGAATGCTTTTGCCCACTTCGACGGTCGCGGTGCCGCGCTACAAACTGACGACATTGCAGGCATAAACTTTATCTACCCAAAAAACATTTCTATAGGTCAAATCCAATATGCTGATGTAAACGGAGACGGTAAGGTCGATACTCTAAATTTCGACGTTTCCGGCGGGGCAGGGGTTTGGGTGAGTCTATCGACAGGCACTGATCCAACGGTTCCAGAAATGTGGTTGCAGCATGGGCCATCGACTCCCGATCAGATCCAATATGCTGACGTAGACGGCGATGGCAAGGCCGATGCATTGTATTTCGATACATTTAGAAGTAACGGGATTTGGGTCGGGTTGTCGACAGGTACCGGTTTCACAGCACCGGACATGTGGCTTCAACACGGCCCATCGACGCCTGACCAAATCCAGTACGCTGATGTCAATGGAGATGGCAAAGCCGATGCGCTGTATTTCGATACCTCTCAAACTGGAGGAGTATTGGTGAGTCTATCCAGCGGCGCTGGCTTTGCGACACCGGAAATGTGGGCTCAATACCCGCCATCGACGCCGGATCAGATCAAGTATTTTGATGTAAACGGGGACGGCAAAGCCGATGCGCTCCATTTTGACACCGGCGGAACGCTACGGGTCGGAATATCGACTGGCTCGGGTTTCACGACTCCGTCGATCTGGCTGCAGCATGGACCGTCGACATCCGAGCAACTTCAGTATGTTGATGTTAATGGAGACGGAAAGGTCGATGCACTATATTTCGATACCCTGAGGAGCAATGGTGTCTGGGTGAGTCTATCAACAGGTACCAGTTTCTTAGGGGCGCAATTATGGCTTCAACACGGACCTTCGAGCCCTGATCAGATCCAATATGCCGATGTTGACGGAGATGGTAGGGTCGATGCAGTCTACTTTGACACACTGCGCAGTAGAGGAGTGTGGGTAAGTCGCTCAACAGGAACGTCGTTCGGTGCTGGAGAGTTGTGGTTGCGGCACGGAGCCTCTACTCCGGATCAGATTCAATACATCGATGTGAATGGAGATGGCAAAGCCGATGCATCCTATTTCGACACTTCAAGGAGTAAGGGCGTCTGGGTTAGCCTGTCAAACGGCGCTGTTTTCGGTAATGGCCTTCTTTGGCTCCCATGATTCTGTATCGGCAAATTTCGATCGTTGCCAATGTGTCGCTTAGTAGCCGCAGGCCAGAGAAGTTGCTCAGCTAACGGTTATGAAGCAAATGATCCGGCTTAGATCGGTGATCAGTTAGTTGACCAAAGAAAAGCCGAAGCGAAACTATCGCCGTTGGATAAACTGACCCACACGCCTCCGCTGCGCAGAGTATCGTAGTAAATAGCGTCGGCTTTTCCATCCCCGTTAAGATCGGAGTATTCGATCTGGTCTGGTGCGGATTCTCCGTGTTCTAGCCACAGCTGCCCTTGGGTAAAACCTGTTCCGGTAGATAAGCTCACCCATACGCCTCGGCTGCGGAACGTATCAAAATAAAGCGCGTCTGCTTTGCCGTCTCCGTTCACATCAGCATACTGAATCTGATTGGGCGTCGAATCGCCATGTTGCAGCCAGTTTTTCACCGGCTTAAAGGCTGTCCCTGTGGATAGGCTCACCCATACGCCTCGGCTGCGAAATGTATCAAAGTATATTGCATCAACTTTTCCATCCCCGTTCACGTCTGCATACTGGATCTGGTCCGGCGTCGAGGGTCCATGGCAGATCCAGGATTTCGGAGAAGTAAAGCCGATGCCAGTCGAGAAACTGACGTGGACACAGTTCGATTTACCGCTGTCAAAGTAAAGCGCATCAGCCTTACCATCTCCGTTGATATCTGCGTATTGGATTTGGTTTGGGGTAGACTCGCCATACTGGACCCACATCTCTGCCGGCTTAAAGCCGATTCCTTCAGACAGGCTGACCCATACGCCGCGGCTGCGTAACGTGTCGAAGTAGAGTGCGTCGGCTGTTCCGTCTCCATTGACGTCTGCATATTGAATTTGATCCGGGGTGGAATCGCCGTGTTGCAGCCACATCTCTGCCGGTGCAAACCCATTCTCAGTGCCTAAACTAACCCAGATTCCTCGGCTTCCGGCAGTATCAAAGTAAACTGCATCGATTTTTCCGTCGCCATTGACGTCTGCGTATTTGGTCCGGTTGGTTAAAAGCTGTGCGCTATCGTGCAGCCACTCCGCCCGTAGGTCGACCCTGGGTTTATTGAACGTCGCGATACAGCTTTTATTTGTGTTCATCGTAACCGAACCATCGATGCAATCTGCGTGACCGCTCCAGCCGGTAAATGTCGAACCTGCGGCTGGTGTGGCCACCAATGATACGGTAGCGCCGGTGGTCAACGTCGCATCGCAACTTGTGCCGCAGTTTACGGCTGTTGGATTAGAGGTGACGGTGCCACTGCCATTTCCTGACCTGCTAATCGAGAGAATAGAAGTTGCCAATGTTTCAGTAGCTTTGCAGGCTTCGACGGAGGGAGAATCTCCAGCGCTGTTGAAAGCTCTGACCCTATAACAGTAGTTAGTTCCGTAGGAAAGGTTTGGATCGGTGTAGGAGGTTACGTTTGCGCCAACCGTTGCAATCGGCACGAAGGCTCCAGTTGCTCCGATCAATCGATCGATCTTAAAGCCGTCCTCATTAGCGGAATTATCTACCCACGCCAGCTGAAGTTGAGCCGCGAGCGCCTCAGGACTGAACGAAAGCGACAGCAGCAGCAGTGATATGAACCGCTGATTTATGAACTTCCGTAGTTTCATTTGCCTCATGTATGGAGCCTCACTGCACCCGGACCTACGCATGCCGAATGCCATGCGGCCGTTGCATGGCTTGTACAGAAATTGGCGTAATTGGACATTGCCTTACAAGATTGCTCCGAACTGGCAATGTACATTCTTGTGCTTGAGGCCGGAGGCTCGTGGCGTGAAAAAACGAGCATCAAAGAACGAGCATGCACCACATCGAGAATCTGAATAGAAGGCCCTGATGCGAACACGATACAGTTATGCGGATCGACGCTGTTTGATCGTTGATCGGGAAGAATTAAGCGGAGGATTTTAGTGCTGGCGGCAGTTGGGCATCGTTGATCTCACTGCTGATTTGTCGCTTAGAATGGGTCGAGGTTTGTTGACTTTTGAGAAGTTTTTGCAGATACCTGCTATCATCTGTTAACTCTATTCTCAGTCTATCTATGGACACACCGCTGGTTTCCATCATTCTCTTTGCTCATGCCCCTTACGCTAAGTTCATCCCGAGCTCACTAGGATCTATTCTGAAGCAGTCCTATGGTTCACTGGAGGTTTTTGTGCTCGGGGATGGTTCTAGAGAATTGGAGCAAGCTCTCGCGCAATTCAGGGAAGATCCTCGATGTATTTTGGCTTCTCAGGGCGCTCTGCCGTTCCTCCAGGCGAGTAATGAGGTCATGAAACAGTGTCATGGAAAGTACTTAGGTACCTGGAACAGTGACGACATTTATGAAGTTGATCACGTAAAAGTCCTGGTGAAAGCTCTTGAAGAAGATGCAACACTTGGCGGAGCGTTCGACAATACGGAATACTTCAGCGATCAGCCTGCCAATCTCGGCAAGGAGAAGCCGAAGTTGACTTTGGGCCCGATGGTCAAAAACGGTCGCGGTAAGAAGCTCACATCGATGCGGCTTTCGGTTCACGACATCCTTAAGGATAATTTTATGACGGGGCCCTCTTCACTGATAACCAAGACCGTCTTCGAATCAGTAGGAGGTTATGACAAAGACATCTATCTTAATTGTGATCTGCATTGGTTTTATCGGGTCACTGCCTATTTCCCGGTTCGCTATGTCGACTACATCGGGGTGAGGAAGCGAATCCATCCGTTGAATAATACAGCTGTAAACCCTCATTATGAGTTTGGCGTGCGCGAGCTCGAGCATATCCGCGATCACTATCCGGATGTCTATAGCCGCATTGGCAGGGGCGCTTTCAATAAAAAATTAGGAAGAAAATACTTGCGGCTTGGTTTATACTACGAAAGAAATGGTGAGTTAACCAAGGCTAGGGCGGCTTATAAGCAGGCCATGCTCCTTAGAAAGTGGAGTCTTCGCTATCACTGGGAATACATCCGCTCCACCCGATCGGCAGCCCGGTGAGTCCTGGCTCTCCGGGGTCTAAGCCTCTAGTATGTCAATGCGGCAAATAGCTGCGGATCAATCCATCCACTGGGTTCCGACATCTTGAGAATAGGGTAACGCTCGTATACTGGGCGGTGAGAAAAGTTCCATCAAAGCCTCAATCGCAAAACGTTTTCGCTCGGTTGGGAATCTGTTATAGTGACGCCCTGAAGATGCAGCCCGTCACCTACAAAGGCAGAATAATCGACAAACCCTGGGGGCACGAGCTCATATGGGCCCACACGGAGCGTTACGTCGGGAAAATTCTCCATATCAATAAAGGGGAGTCACTGAGCTACCAATATCATCGTATTAAGGACGAGACCGTTTATTTGCTGACCGGAGTTCTCGAAATGGATCTGGAGACCGACAACGGAAGAACGACTGTGAGGTTCTTCCCTGGCGATTGCCTCCATATAACTCCTGGCATGAAGCATCGCATGACTGCGGTGGAGGAATGCGATGTACTGGAAGTCTCCACGCCCGAACTGGACGATGTAATTCGTTTGGAAGACCGCTATGGCCGCGCCGGTACCTAAAACGAATCGCTAGGTTACTCGCTTATGGAATCTTACCTAAATCTTGCCGAACGTTTAGTCGAACGACGAATGCTTTCTGACGATGAGTTGGAGCGCGTTGTGAAATTACAACACGAACAACCAGCTTCTTTGACGCGTCTCATGGTTGAGCTCGGATTTGTTTCGGAGGACGATCTTCTGCCTGTGCTCCGCGATCACTTCAACATCCCCTTGGTGGCTCTCCGCGAAATTCCAGCCGTACCGCTGCCAATCGAATTTTCCGCGAATTTGGGCGAATTCCTAAAAACCGCGCGAATGGTTCCGGTGAAAGTAGAAGGACGCGATCTGATCGTCGCCACCAGCGACCCGTTGGATATAGCGCGGCTGCATGCTCTGGAAGTCGCGTCAGGATTGCGAGTGACGCCAGTTTTGGCAAAGGAAAAGGAAATCTCCGCCCGTATCGAGGCCTTATTCGGCAGCACTACTACCTCCGATAACACTCAAGGCGCCGTTGGCCGCGAAATCGAGGGCGCGGTTGACGAAGAGGACGTTGCTCATTTGCGCGACATGGCATCAGAAGTGCCGGTGATCCGTTTGGTTAATCAAATGCTCGTGCGCGCATTAGAGAGCCGTGCATCGGACGTTCATATCGAGCCATTTGAAAACCAGCTAAAAGTTCGTTACCGAATAGACGGTATTTTGCACGAAGTCGAGCCGCCGCCGCGGCAGCTTAAAGCTGCGGTTGTCTCCCGTCTTAAGATCCTCGCTCAGCTCAATATTGCGGAACGGCGCTTGCCGCAGGATGGCCGGATCAAGATCAGATTAGCGGGAAAAGACGTTGATTTGCGTATCGCTACAGTTCCGACGCTTTACGGCGAGAGCGTGGTGATCCGGCTTCTCGAGCGCGGACAAATTTTTACACAGCTCGAGACCATCGGATTTCCCTCGGATATCTTAAACTATTTCAACGGCATGATTCTTAAGCCGCATGGCATGATACTCGTCACCGGACCAACGGGAAGCGGCAAAACGACGACATTATACGGCGCGTTGCAGAAGATCAATGATCCGGGAAAGAAGATTATCACCATCGAAGATCCCGTTGAATATCAACTGAGTGGAGTCAATCAGATACAGGTCAAGCCGCAAATCGGGTTGACATTCGCCAATGGGCTTCGTTCGATTGTGCGACAAGATCCAGACGTTATCATGGTCGGTGAGATTCGCGATGCCGAGACGGCGGAAATCGCGGTGCAAGCGGCCCTAACAGGCCACTTAGTCTTTTCGACATTGCACACCAACGATGCTGCCGGAGCAATTTCCAGGCTACTGGAGATGGGTGTTCAAGACTACTTATTATCATCCTCTCTGCTAGGTGTACTGGCGCAAAGATTGGTGCGTCGCCTATGTAAGACGTGCCGCAAAGAGGTTTCATTCTCGAACTTTGATAGCAATGAGCCGGAACTTGGTCTGCCCAGCGGAAATTTGCCGGAGCAGGTTTGGGAAGCCGTTGGTTGCAACACATGCAGCGGCACCGGTTATCTAGGCCGAGTCGGAATATTTGAATTACTGCCAGTGACTTCTGAGATCTGCAAAATCATCGTTCAACGCGCCGATGCCGGAACGATTCGCAGTCTTGCCGTCCAACAGGGAATGCGCCTGCTGAGAGATGACGGCTGGGATAAGGTGCGTCACGGCGTCACCACAGTTGCGGAAGTGCTCAGAGTGACAAGGGAAGAGGCGTAACGGATTCACTCGTCAGGTGTCTGTCGGCTTTCGCAAGAGTGTCTGAGATTAGATGGCGTTCTACCAATATCGGGCCGCGGATCACGCAGGCAAGATCGTCGAGGGTATCATGGAGGCTGAGGCCGAGCAGGGAGTTGTCTTGCGCCTCCACGAGATGGGCTGCATTCCGCTGCGCATCGGTGCTTCCGCCGAGAGTGGAGCGATGGCTTCACAGGCGCGCTTGCCGCTGTTTTCGAAGCGCAAAATCAGCCAACAACAATTGCTTCAATTCACCCAGGAGCTGGGAACATTGCTTGCTGCCGGCTTGCCGCTCGACCGCAGCCTGTCAATTCTCGGGAACCTGATAGAAGGAGAAGAGTTTAGCAAAGTCATGCGCACGCTCCTTGAGGCCGTGCGCGCCGGAAAATCGCTGGCTGCTTCCATGGGAGAGCATTCGGATGTCTTCCCAAAAATCTACATAAATATGATTCGAGCCGGGGAATCCGGGGGCATCCTCGAAGGAGTCCTGCGTTATTTAGCTGAGTACATGGAGCGTTCGCTGGCGCTCAGGGAAGATCTCAAGTCGGCGCTGATTTACCCTGTGATTCTCGCGAGCGCGGCCGGAGTTTCGTTGATAGTGCTATTCCTTTACGTGATCCCGCGCTTTGCTGTGATCTTTAAAGATGTAGGCCAGGCGGTTCCTTGGATTACGCGAGTCATCATTGGCCTGAGCACTTTATTGACCGAGTATGGTTGGCTAATCGCTATCGCGGCGATTGCCGCTGTTGCCGCGGCAGTATTTTATTTGCGCAACCCCGAAGCGAAAACGGAGTTGGACCGTGTTTCTTTGCGCGTCTGGTTAGTCGGCGATCTGGTTCGGAAGTTTGAGACGGCTAGGTTCTCCCGCACTCTATCGGCCCTGCTAAAAGGCGGCGTGCCGCTTCTCGAAGCACTGGGCACGGTTCAGGGTGTTATGGGTAATAGATTGATGGCACGGGCTATCAACCAAGTCCAGATCCGAGTTCGGGAAGGAAAGGGCATGGCGCGGCCTTTGGCAGAAAGCGGTTTTTTCCCACCGCTGGCGCTTAACATGATCGCTGTGGGCGAAGAGACTGGCAAACTGGAAACGATGCTCGGGGAAGTGGCGGGTTTCTATGATCAAGAGGTAAAGCGAACGACAAAAAGATTGACGTCCATTATCGAGCCGGTATTGATTTTGGGGATGGGATTGGTGATAGGTGTCGTCGTGATCTCCATGCTGCTGGCAATCTTTAGTATCAATGATTTACCATTCTAAGAAATATCTTAACGATGCCAGAGGGTTCACCCTCGTCGAACTGATCGTCGTCGTGATTATCATCGGTTTGCTTGCCGGGCTCGTGCTGCCGCAGTTCATCCGTCAAGAAGAGAAGGCAAAGCTCAGGACGACCAAGGCGCAAATCGAGCTTTTTGGGACTGCCCTCGATACCTTTCGTTTGGATGTTGGACGCTATCCGACCACCGATGAAGGCCTGCAGGCGCTCCGACAAAAACCCGGAGGATTGGAGCGTTGGGATGGTCCGTATCTGAGAAAGGATCTGCCGTTGGATCCGTGGAGTAAGCCGTACGCTTACAGAAGTCCTGGAGAGCACGGCCCTTTCGACATTGTGTCCTACGGCGCTGATGGTACACCCGGGGGTGATGGCGATAATCGTGACATTACCAGTTGGGAAAAATAGTCGCGGCTTTTCTTTGCTCGAGCTGGTTCTAGTTCTGATGGTTCTCGGTCTGAGCGGGCTAATCGTCCTGCCAAACGTTGAGAAAGGATTGCGAGACCGGGATTTGCGGCGGTCGGCGCTTGCTTTGGCCGCGGCTGCCCGCGATTTGCGCAGCCAAGCGCTTCATAAAGGGGTGCCGCAGCGATTGGTTCTCAATATGTCAGAGAGCACTTATCGGGTCGCGCGCAATGAAATCCATTTTCCTTCCAACGTAAAGATCGCCTTAGTTGCCGGCGCTGAAGTTTTGGACGGTGGAAGTCGTCAATTTTTGTTCTTTCCTAATGGCAGCACGTTGGGCGGCCGAATTGATCTTACTAGCGGTGCTGATTCAACGTTTTACTCGATCCGACTTCACCCGCTCACCGGTACTGTCGACGTGATGCGGGGCGATAGCTTCGTGACGCGTATCAAATCATGCTTGGGTTCAGGCCGAGGCTTCACTCTGCTCGAGGTCGTGGTAGCCATGGCCATCGTTGGGCTTGGCGTGGTAACCCTGCTGGAAATCTTCTCCTCGGGTTTGCAACTCGGTGCCCGAAGTCGAGATAGAACTCAAACCGTTGCTTATGCCCGTCATGTGATGGATCAGTTCCTGGCGCGGCGCACGCTTGCGGAAGGTACCGAACAGGGCACGATTGGCGACTCCCACCGGTGGCAGCTTCAGGTCCAGCCTGTCAGACCCATTGACGCGCTGGTGTTGGGCAACGATTGGGAGCTGAAAGAAATAACCCTTGAGATGTTTGTACCAGAAACAGGTCGCGAAAGGCGCGTCGAGCTTAGAACCCTGCGTCTGGTGAAGAAGGGAGATCGCTGATGAAAACATCGCGATGTCCCCAAAATTCGCTCGGCTTTACGTTAATTGAAGTCGTTCTCGCGTTAAGTATTTTTGCTCTCATAGGAGCTGTCTTGTATGGCGCTTTCTCGCTAAGTCATAGCGCTGTTGTAAAGTCGCAGGCTAGCTTCGAAGATAATCAAAAACTGCGATCGTTTACGGATTTGTTAGGCAGCTATGTCCGATCCGCGTATCCGTATCGACAATCTGTTCAGGATACGACGGTGTTTTTTGATGGACAGGAAGACCAACTAACGTTTGTGTCGTCAATCTCTCTAGCTATGGGTGGTCGAGGGATGTCAAAGATTCGCGTTGCCTGGGAGCCTGCTGAAGAGGGCGAGGGGGCGATTCAGCTCGAAGAAGAGGTGCCGGTGCGGTTTAACTTGAGCGAAGATCGTGATCCCGGCGGTCTGCGAAACGATGTCATTATACGAGAGCGAGTGAAAGATTTTCGGTTCGCCTATTTGGACCCAAAGAGTGAAGACGAGCGATGGGAGGAACGCTGGGACGGTAGAGAAAAGCTGGCGCTTCCGCGCGCCGTTCGCGTCAGCTATCGTAATCATGATGGCAAGGAAATTCGCTGGGTGTTTCCGCTGATGATTAGTGTTTTGGCGCAGTGAAGATTGTGGAGTTTCTGAAAACAAAATTAGCCGGCGTCTCAAGCGAGCGTGGCGTCGCGCTTCTTATCGTTCTATGGATATTTATCTTTCTTTTTGTCGTGGCCTTTGATTTCAGCACCGGTGTGCGCGAGGAGGCCACCGCAGCCCATCGTTACAGCGACGACAATCAAGGCTACTATCTGGCGCTGGCAGGCTTTGAACAGGGCCTATACGACTTTCTAAGTCAATCACGGGGACCTGAGTTACAGCCCGTCGGCAAGCCAAAAGATATCTTCGATGCCGGCTGGCGCGAGGCGACTCTCGGCAGCGGTACTTACCGCCTCCGGCTGGTGGACGAGAGCAGCAAAATAAATCTCAATCGAGCAGACGAGAATGTGCTGCGCCGCATTTTTTCCAATCTCGGGGTCGAAGAACCTCTCATCGGAGTCTTAATCGATTCGATCATGGATTGGCGTGATCAGGATGATCTTCATCGGAGTAACGGTGCGGAAGACGACTATTACCTTTCTCTTAGTCTTCCCTACACCGCTAAGAACGGCTCCTTCGACAGCCTCGAAGAGCTGCTGTGGGTCAAAGGTGTGACCGCGAGTCTTTACTATGGTTATGATAGCAGCGGAACTCCGGCTGGTGATTCCCCGCGCGTCGGTCTACGAGAGATCTTTAGCGTAGACAGTCCGATTGACCGCGTCAATCTGCGGACTGCCTCGGCGGCGGTTATTCATGTTTTGCTCGGTATACCTTTGGAGAAGTGTCAGGCATTCGTTGAGGAAAGAGCCAAGATTGGAGATAAGACGCTCGCGGATCTGCTGCCGCTCCTTGGGGTCGGATCAGGTGATGCGGCGCTACAGATGTTTATCTTCGCTAACCCCAGCAATCGTGACCGTTGAGGCTGAAGGTTATGCGAGTGAGTCCCGCCAGCCGCGACGCGTTAAAGGAGTTATCCGCGCCGGCGGCGGCAACCGCGGCTACGAGTTGACCCGCTGGGTGGACCGAGAAATTGGCTATCCCAGTGAGAGACAATGAGGTATGATAGGCAACTTTTGTCTCTAAATGGCAAAGTTTTCAGCTGCAATTTCCAAAAGTTAAACCATGAACTTGTCTAATTCTATTAGAAATCTTCCGCGCGCCGACTTTCTCAGAAGTGTCGGAATTTACATCATGCGCGACAATCTGGTGTTGGTTCGGCTGCGCAAGAATTTTCTTAGCGTCACGCTGCTTGAACAGGAGCTGAGAGATCTACCAGTCGGTGAAAACCGCCAAGCCATTTCGGAGTTAACCGGATGGATTGCTGAAGACGTGCGTGAGATCGCGCTGAAAGCCGAACATGATTCGCGTGAGCGCGCGTTGCGTCAGGCGATTCTCTCGCTCTTGCCCCATTTCAGCGCCGGTAGGGATTCGCTCTATATCTGTGTCCCACAAGATCAGGCGATAGTTCAAACTATCTATCTGCCGCAAGCGGCCGAGGCTAATCTTCAACAGGTGCTGGAATACGAAATCGAACGGCAATTACCTTTCAATCGCGATGATATTTTTTACGATTACCTGCCCATGGGAAAACGCGGCGATAAGATCGGCGTTTATCTGTTCGCCATTCCCAAGAAACATCTGGCCGGCGTATTAGACGTCTTGGGATCGTTTGGTATCCTTCCGAGCGGAGTTGAAACGACCGCGACGGCTCTCGCGAATTATCTGCTTTTTTGCAAAAGAGACTTGGCCGGTTGCGCGGCGATCATTGGCGGCCACGCCGATGATCGCGAACTAATCGGAGTTCGGGCTAGCCCCGCCGGTTGGACGCAAGCTCCGGAACTGCTCTTCTCACACAGATTGCCCGACGCTGAGTGGGCCGAAGGCGTCGGCAAGGAACTCATTGCCGAATGTTTACGTCAAACCCCAAAACTCTACGGGTGGGGAAACGCGGAGCACGTCTTTCATTCTGCGAATGGGGAAAAGGTTGAGTGCGAGGATCTTTGTACTCTGGCAATCGACAAAATTGGCGGTAGAGACCAGTTATCCGCTGCGACCTTGCCGGCCGTTGGCGCGGCGCTGCGCGGCGTTCGAGAAGCGCGCTTGGAGACCAACGTTCTTCGGCCAGCTGGGGCGGATCGCGGCGCACGAAACAATCTCTCGCGAATGAATTCATTGATGATCGGCTTGCTGGTTCTCTTGCTTCTGGGCTGGGGAATTAGCTACCCGATCAAGGACGAATTACGACTAAAGCAACTGCAGCAGGAGAATCACAAAACCGAACCTTCTGTGGAGGCTTTGCGTCGTGAGGAGGCCCAGCTACAGACGGTGCGCAAGGAAGTACAATTTTTATCGGATATCGATCGACGTAAGGGCGAGGTGCTGCGCGTGCTTGATGAACTTTCGAAGGTGGTACCGACCGGCGCTTATTTGTCTAATTTCCGCTACCGCAATGGCGTCTTGGAAGTCCAGGGCAATGCCGAGAATGCGTCTACATTGATTCCGCTATTAGAGAAGTCGCCGCTTTTTGAGAATGTTGCATTCAATGCCCCTTCAAACCGCGGCCGTGACAATCGGGAAACATTTTCGCTGAAAGCCGAGTTGGAGAAACAACCTAACAGCGGAAAATTGGCCCCCGTCGATAAGTCTAAAGAGAAGGCTGGTAAGCTATGAGACAGCTTTGGGCAAGATTATCGAAACGGGAACGTGGCTTGGTTGTAACCACCTTGCTGATCCTATTACTCGTGCTCGGGCGTATTTCGGTGGTCAGTCCCTACATGGCTCATCGTGAGTGGGTACAAACCCAGCTGGAAATACAGCCGCAGCTTCTGGAAAAAAACTTGCGGTATATTGGACAAAAGGAACAATTGAGTGCTGCATTAGAAGCGGCACGAAACGACGTGAAGGCCCATGAGGCCAAGCTGTTGACGGGCGATACACCATCGGTGAATGCCTCGGATTTGCAAGAAACCGTGCAAGGACTAGCGGCCAAGGAAGGTACTCAGGTGATTACCACACGGGTGCTCAATCCGGAAGCTACGGGAGCTTTTTCCAAGATCGCGATTCAAATGGAAGTCGGCGGGCAGGTCGAGCAGGTTGCTTCTCTTGTTCGCGGCATTGAGACTTCGCCCAAGCTTCTGGTCATAGATGAAATCAATGTCCGTTCATTGTTTCGTCCTATTGGATTGCCGCAACAACAAGGAGCGCAGCCAACGGCACAAAATCTACGGGTTAGTATCACAGTCGCGGGCTTCGCACGCGGACAGGCCGCTGCGGCAAAATCGGATGCGCCAAAGACGATGGTAGAAAAAGGCGTGTGAGTAGCAGAGCACTGACCTGATTTTTTCCATGCCATGGACTGCGTTCGAAAGATGGCGATTATTTCCGAGAAAAGAAGCCCACGTTTCTTAACGCTAAAGGTGAACGAGGTTAGCGTGAGGTCTTTTGTTTACCTGAGAATCCCCTGGAGGATTTCGAAATTTTAAAAAGATCATCACTGCTCAGCATTCTTCTTTTGGTCGCCATAGGCTTGATCGGCTGGCGCATCTACAAAGTCTGGCAAGAGGAGCCGTGGAGTTTGCCGCAGCAGCCCAAGACCGCGGCTCCGTTAGCGCTTGATGAACAGCCAACCAACGCCAACCCGACGCTGCCGGCGGTAAATCCGGACCTGATCATCAGCAAAAATCTCTTTGATCCGGAGCGAGGCGCAGGTGCAACTCGAGAAGCGGAATTTAATTCTCGTTCTTTTCAACGCATCCGTAATATGGTCCTGCTTGGTACGGTAATTCTCGGCGAGAGTCGCTCGGCGATTTTGCAAGACCCGGCTACCCAATCGACTACGCCCAATGGACCAGCCGCGCCCGTTGGGCCCATGCGCGTAAAACTTGGTGACAGCGTAGAAGGCTTTCGCTTAACTGAAATTGCCGACCGGAGAGTCGTCTTTACCAAGGGCGGGTCGAGGGTCGAGGTTCTCTTAGATTATTTCCGGCGAGATGATCCGGCACCCGGTCGAGCAGCGACACCGCCAAGCCAACGCGGTGCGCCGGCGGTCGCGCCGAGAGTCGTTCCCAACCTGCCTAGAAGAGGAGCTCTTCCCGCTCCGCCAAATCCAAATCCCGAGTCATAACCAGCAGGAGGATTGATGCCAGGAAAGTGTTTCAGAGGGTTGGTGACGTTGGTGTACGTCACTAGCAGTGTGCTACCGCTCGCTGCACAGCAAGGTCCCACGCAGCCTCCGCTTACACCCGTACCCGTGCAACCCGCCCCTACAGAACCGAATCAGGTGCCGCCGGGGCAGGGTCAGCCACCGCCCAGTCAGCTTCCGCGCCGCGCGCCTATAGTGCCGCAACGGCCCCCCTCCTCTGCGCAACAGGTGCCAGGAACTCCTGGCGCATCGGACGAAAGCGTTCCCCAAGGTGTACCCGCACCGGCGCCTGCCCCTGCTCCGACGCCGATTCCGCCGGAACGAAGAATGTTGCCCCCGCCGAGCACGGCGGGCGGTATGGTCTCGCTGAATTTCAACCGAGCCGATTTAGTCGAGATCATTCACATTTTGGCCCAGCACCTTCGGCTGACATACACCATTGATCCCGAGGTTAAGGGAATCGTTACGATTCATAGCGCCGAGCCGTTGCGCCCCGAAGATTTGCTGCCCATTTTTCATCAAGTCCTGCGCATGAACAATGCGGTAGCGGTGCGCACCGGAAACATGTACCGGATCACGACGATCAAGGATGCTAAGGGTCTGGTACGGCCATTGACGCAAGGCCGTGAAGACAGTTTCGCGCTGCAGGTTGTTCCGGTGCGATTTTTCTCAGCGGCGGAAATGAAGAAGCTCTTGACTCCCTTTTTGACCCCCGGCGGCGAGCTCGTAGATTATCCGCGGGGAAATTTTCTGGTCATTATCGATCTTCCTTCTAACATCCAGCGCCTAGTCGAAATCGCCGATATGATCGACGTTCAGGTGTTTGCTGGAACGCGCATGGAGATCTATCAGCCGAAGGTTGCCAGCGCTGAAGAACTTGCCGCCGAAATGACGAAAGTGATGCAGTATTACGCCGCGTCGGCGCCGCAACAAGAGAACTTCGCTTCTCAATTCGTTCCATTGCCGCGCATCAATCAGCTCTTGGTAATCAGCCACAGCGAGGCTGCGTGGACTTATGCCAAAAGGTGGCTGGAGCGCGTTGACGTTGCAGGTGAAGGACCAGGTAGGCGAATCTTTATATACCCGGTGGAAAATGGCAAAGCGACGGAGCTGGCCGATGTCTTGACCCAGGCGCTCGGTCAGCCGATGACGGGCAGAAGGGATAGTTCCAGGACCCTTCAAGACTTGCACCGCTCAACGCCTGGAGGATTCGGACAGTTCGATAGCGGCAGTCGTTCAATGAGTCCATCGTATGGGCGCTCAGGGTTTCAGCAACAAACCCAGCCGTTAGGGGGCGCGTTTGCCACCGTTCCGGCGCCGGCGCCCACTCAAGCGCCGCCCGCGGCGCCAACCCCCGGATTGGCGCCCGGGTTACCATCCGTACCGGGGGCTCCCAGACCGGCGACTCCTACAGCTCCCGGTGCCAAGCCAGAGGAACAACTAAGAATCGTGCCTGATCCGGGAACGAACTCATTGATCATTTACGGCACCGTCCAGGAATTTCAGAATATCAAAAACATTCTGAAAGAACTCGACATTATCCCGCGCCAGGTTCTCATGGACGTTATGGTGGCCGAAGTAAGCTTGACAGGGTCTGAATCATTCGGCGTTGAATATGAATTGTTTCGCAAATACAACCCGTCGATATTCGGTCAAAGTTTCGAGTCCCAAGGGGCGGTGAGAAGCGGGATTTTCAATCAAGCAACTCGTCCCGCCACCGAAAACTCGCCATTCGCTCAATTCTTGAACGGCATCAGTGGGGTTGCCGGGCGTGGCAATACTATTCGAGCGTTTATCTCCGCCTTGGCGACCGACAATCGCGCTAAAATCCTTTCGTCGCCAAGTGTCCTGGCGACGGATAACCGACCGGCGCGAATCCAGGTCGGTCGCGAGATTCCTGTTTTGTCCTCGCAATCTCAATCAATTGTCTCCGCCGACAGTCCTATCGTGAACAGTGTGCAGTATCGGAACACAGGCGTTATTCTCACGATCATTCCACAAGTCAATTCACAGGGTTTGGTTCACCTACAGGTCAAACAAGAGGTTAGCGATGTGGGCGCCCCGTCGTTTGGCAATACCAATTCGCCGTCGTTCACGACCCGCGATGCGGAAACCACCGCAGTCGTGCAAGATGGCGATACGCTGGCGATCGGCGGGATCATCAGCGACACCACAAGGCGAGATCGCTCAGGAATTCCGTATTTGATGGACCTTCCAGTACTGGGCCGACTTTTTGGCACCACCAACGACACCTCGGATCGTACTGAGCTGGTCATGCTCATTACGCCCCATGTCGTTCGAAACCGAGACGAAGCCCAGCAGGTGACAGAAGGGTTCAAAGATAAGCTCTATGGAATAAGAAATGAACTCGAACGTTTTTGGATGGAACAGGAGCGATTGAAATCAAGAAGGCAACAGCCTGCCGTGCCGCCGGCTGACGTCCCTGCAGTGCCGGGCCCGAGAGAGAATTTACCAAGTCCGACTCCCAATACGTCGTCGATCCCAAGCGGTATGCCTGGACCAGCCTTGCCTCAGCACACGCCGCAGAATCCTCCGCCCCAACCATCCATATCGTTGGATAAAAGAGGCAGGAAAAATGCGCCCCCCATAGATGCCGCAAGTGCGACGGCCACACTGAATCGTCCTGCGGAGGTTGCGACAGTCACCGAGTTAACCAATCGCAACCCGCCGTTGCCGTGGCCTCCGGCCGTGCACCAGTTCCCAGCCGATTTAGTTACGCCCAATGATCCAATGCAAGTCGCACAGGCTCCACAAGCTGAAAGCATAGCCTCGGCGTTGTCGGCTCGCTCCATTGATCGCAGGCGCGCAATTCGAACGACCGTTTCCGGTGCAAGCAAGCTTAGGTAGTCCGGTCGCCCCTACGGAGCGGGTCATTACAAGGGCAGAAAAAATCGACCGAACAACTCCAGGCATCGACGTGAATCACATTTGGATGGTCCAGGTTGCATCTCTGCCGGAAGAAAAAGATGCTGATCAGATGGCCGATCGGCTCCGTCAAAAAGGCTACGATGCGCGCGTCATCCGGGCCGCGGTCGACAATCGGTTGCGTTACCGCGTTCGTGTCGGCCAATTGACGACCCGAAATGAAGCGGTCGAACTAAACAATACGCTCAAAGCAAATGAGAAGTTTGCCGATAGCTACATTTCGCGCGTAACGGTTAGATAACAGCAAAAATCTCCGCCAGATAGCCACATCCCGAATTCCTAGAGAGAAATCTTCCCTCACCAGCACAGCGGCGGATTTCGCCGCTGTGCTGGTGCTAAGCACTACGTCGATTTCCTTATTCGCTGGACCCATCTACAAAGCTTTCCATAATCCGGACCGCTTTGTTATGATATTTGTAGTCTGTATGACATTGTCGATCTCTGAGTTGATTGTACTCATCCGTGGTGGCGGCGAGATGGCTACGGGTATCGCGCATCGGTTGCACCGCTGTCATATGCGGGTGTTAATCACTGAAATTACCATGCCCACGTCGGTCCGAAGAAATGTTGCGTTTGCCGAAGCGGTTTACGAAGGCGCTCACACCGTCGAAGGAGTCGAGGCTGTTCGCGCTGCTTCTTGCGATGAAGCTTATATGGCTTGGAAGCGAAATCAAATTCCGGTCTTTGTAGATCCCGAAGCCTCGATTCGAGAAATTCTCAAGCCCGCTGTCGTTGTCGACGCCATCATGGCTAAGAAGAATGGCGTTGCAAGACTCACGGACGCGCCGCTAGTGATTGGTGTGGGTCCGGGCTTCACGGCGGGGTTTAATGTGCATGCGGTGGTTGAAAGTAATCGGGGTCATCATTTAGGGCGTGTCATCTGGGATGGGGCCGCCGAATCCGACACCGGCATACCCGCTTCGGTGGATGGCTATACGGCGTCCAGGGTTCTGCGGGTGCCGCAAAGCGGGATCTTTAATGCGCTGCGAACTATCGGTGATGTGATCGCGAAGGGTGAGCCGGTCGCAAACGTGAATGGTGAATTGATCAAAGCGGAGATCTCAGGTCAGATTCGCGGTCTGCTGCGCAATGGCATTCAGGTCCAGCAAGGCATCAAAGCCGGCGACATTGATCCGCGCGGTGAAAGGGGTTATTGTGATTCGATTTCCGATAAGTCGCGGGCGATCGCCGGCGGCGTTTTGGAAGCGGTTCTTCATTCTCTCGGAGATTTAAAAATTCATGGCGAAACTAAATTCTAAAATCTCAAACGGTGAGGCTGGCGTGAATCCAAAACAGCTGACGATCGACGAGGTTCAAGAGATTCTGCTCAAAGAGGAATATGTTTGCGACCGCTCATTGGCTACCGTTGTCTATCTTTCATTGGCAATGGGTAAACCATTGCTGCTCGAAGGAGAGGCCGGAGTCGGTAAAACTGAAATCGCCAAGGTGCTTGCGAAAGTGTTGAACGCCAAACTGATCCGGCTCCAATGCTACGAGGGCTTGGATGCCAACACGGCACTCTACGAGTGGAATTATCCCAAGCAAATGTTGCGGATCAAACTGGAGGAAGTTCAAAGAGGAGATAAGAAGGCGGTCGAAACCGAGATCTTCAACCAGGATTACTTGCTCAAGCGCCCTCTGTTGGAGGCCATTATCAGCGAGGAGGAGAATCCGCCAGTTCTGCTTATCGACGAAATCGACCGCGCCGACGTCGAGTTTGAAGCCTTCTTGCTCGAAGTACTGTCCGACTTCCAAATCACCATCCCCGAGATTGGCACCGTACAAGCGAAGCAGCGTCCTTACGTCTTTTTGACTTCCAATCGGACCCGCGAAATTCATGATGCCCTAAAGCGACGTTGTCTTTATCATTGGATTGAGTATCCAACCTTTGAAAAGGAGCTGGAGATCATTTCGACCAAGTTTCCAGAGGTCGCGCCGGCAATGGCCAAGCAGATCTGCGCATTTATGCAGCGGGTTCGCGAGATGAATTTTTACAAGAGGCCGGGTGTGGCCGAAACATTGGATTGGGCGACAGCTCTGATTGCCCTCAACCGAAAGGGACTGGACGACAAGACCGTCGTTGAAACGATGGGCTGTGTATTCAAATATCGAGAAGATCTACACCATCTGAAAGAGCAAATCGAAGGAAAACATCTCAATTTGGATGCGTTGCTCAGGTCTTCGCCCGAATTGATGAGTTAGCGGATATGGAAATCACTTCGGAAATCGTTGCAGCTGCAGTCAACAATTTTGCGGCGGTGCGTGGGCACGGTACTGTGGCCAATTTACTCGCCTTCGGGCGCGCTCTGAAGCAATTGGGGGTGAAGGTAAGTTTGAGCCAAATCATCGACACGTCCCGCTCGCTTGATCTGGTGGATATCGGCGAGAAGGAGGATTTTCGCGCTCTTCTGCGGTCCAATTTGATTTCTCAAGTGGAGGATTTCCCCGTCTTCGACATGGTCTTCGATTGCTTCTGGCGCGAACAGAACTACGAGCGGGTGCCGATGGAAACGCTCGAGATTCAAGGAACGCCCACCGAATCTCAGGCGCAAGAAGGCGGCGAGGAGGAGGGGTTGGATGAAGCATTTGCTGAAATGCCGGCGAAAGAGAATGTCGAGTTGGAGAATCTGGACGAGTTTTCGATTCCTACCTACAGCGCCCAAGAGTTGCTCAACCGCAAAGATTTTAGCGAAATGAGTGTCGAGGAGAGTCGCGCGATCGCCCGCGCAATCTTGCTGATTGCCACGAAAATCGCCACCCAGATCAGCCGGCGCAAGAAACACTCGCGCAAAGGGGCCACGGTGGACCCCCGTTGGACCTTGCGCAAAAACATCAAATACGGCGGCGATCGTGGTCGAGTTGGTCAACCGCAAGCGCCGCATCAAAAAAACCAAGGTGGTGCTGCTTTGTGATGTCAGCGGCTCGATGGATTGTTACAGTCGATTTTTGATTCAATTCATGTACGGATTGCAGAATGAGCTATGGGGTGTTGAGACGTTTGTTTTTAGCACTTCGCTTACCCGTATCACCCATTTGATTCGCACCAAGGATATTGCCAATGCGCTGGAGCAGATCTCCGGCAGTATTTTGGGCTGGTCCGGTGGCACCAACATCGGCCGTTCTCTGCAAACCTTCAACCGAAATTTTGCTCCGGCCATGGTGACCTCCCGGACCATCGTCGTTATCATTAGTGACGGTTGGGACCGGGGCGACGTTAGCCTACTAGAGCGGCAGATGCAGGATCTAAAGCGTCGATGTAAGAAAGTGATCTGGCTCAATCCGCTGCTTGCCAGCGAAAATTACGAGCCCTTGTGCAAGGGAATGCAGGCGGCCTTGCCGTACATCGATCTATTCTTGTCGGTTCATAATCTTAACAGTTTGGTTGCATTGGGGCGCACTTTACAGAAGATGGTGGCTTGAAATCGTCTCCACGGAGGAAAATCATGTCAGGTCAAGGAACGTGCTTTGAGGACCCGGCTTTGGAAGCCAAAAAGAAAGACTCGGTTTATCATCAGGTAAAAGAGTTTCTCGACAAAGGCGAAACAGTCGCGGTGGCGACTATCGTCTCGGCCAAAGGCTCGACTCCGCGAGAAGTCGGCGCGAAAATGGTGGTCACGGCCTGGGGAGAAATTCTCGGCACCATCGGCGGTGGTTGCGGCGAGGCAGACGTCAAGCGCGAAGCTATTGAAGTCATCCGTACGCGCAAACCGCGAATGGTGCGTGTAGATCTGCTCGATGACATATCGTCCGACAGCCCGGCTGTTTGCGGCGGGATCATGAATATTTTTGTCGATCCCTGGTGGGAAGAGCGCGACGGGGAGCCACTGGCAAGGAATGAGCGCCCTTTCTGAAGAATTGGTGCGGATCAGCGAGCAAGGCCTATCCGCTGTTCTTGCGACGATCGTCGAAGCGGAGGGAAGCGACCGTATTCAAGCCGGCGCTAAATGCCTGGTAGTGGACGGCAAAAGCGAAACCGAGACGATCGGCGATTCGCGCGCGGTTGAGCGGATCGTTCGTGAGAGCGAGGCGATATCAAGCGGGGAGAAGTCCAAGCTCGTGGCAATTGAAATACCCGAGGGCGGAAGGCTTCAGGTTTTTTTTGAAGTCATGTTGGCGCCGCCCAAGCTGATTGTTGTCGGCGCCGGCCATATCGCAGTGCCTCTGGTTCAAATCGCCAAGGTTCTAGATTTTCACGTTACTGTCATTGACGATCGCCTCCTTTATGCCAATCGCGACAGGTTTCCCGCGGCTGATGAAGTGCTGGTTGGCGATATGGCGCAAATGTTGAAGGAGATGACGATTACTCCATCCTGTTATATCGTCCTTATTACCCGCGGACATAAATATGATGAACCTTGTCTGCGCGCAGATCCTTCACAGTAAAGCGAAATACATCGGTATGATCGGTAGCCGGCGGCGAATCAAGGCGTGTTTTCAAAGATTCCGTGACGAGGAGAAAATCGCCGAGGAAGTCATCGAGCGGGTGTACGCTCCGATAGGTCTGGATATCGCGACCGAGACACCGCCCGAAATTGCATTGTCAATTCTGGCTGAGGTGGTCAAGGTTCGTCGCGGCGGCAAGGCGGCATCACTCTCCGGCCATTGAGCCGGCACTTGGTTTATTGGACGCGCAGTGTCGCGCAGAATCGAAGGTGTGATTTTTTCGGACCTGGGCCAAGCGTCCAAATTTATGGCGCTAGACTGGGTGCAGGAAGCGCTTCGGGAAAGTTTAGGATTTGCGCCGTACCCGGCTACTCTCAATTTGCGGCCATCAACGCCGCCGGATGCGCGGCTGTGGCAGCAAATCCAGAGAGAGGTTGCGGCTGTGCCACTGGCGCCGGTCCCGACCGGCTTCTGTAGCGCCGGGCTTTATTTGTGTCAGCTTACAACGATTGGTCGACGGCGAGGAAACGGTCAGGGGAGCTGTACTACTTCCTGCTGTGGTCGATTATCCAAAAGACAAGATCGAAGTCGTTGCCCAAGTTCGAATAAAAGATGCGCTCTCTGTCAAGGATGGTGACCGCTTGGTCTTGGAGTTTGACGATTGAATAACAAAAAGCGACTGATCGTTGGCATTTCCGGCGCGACCGGCGCCGTTTATGGCGTTCGCATGCTCGAGATCCTGGCGAAATTGGCTGAGATCGAAACTCATCTGGTTTTGAGCAAAGCGGGTCGAATGACGATCCAGGTGGAGACTCCGTACTCGTCTAAGGATGTCGAGGCGATGGCGGATGTCGTTCACGACGTTAACAATGTCGGAGCCAGCATCTCGAGTGGTTCCTTTCGCACCGAAGGCATGGTCATCGCGCCGTGCTCGATGAAGTCGATGAGCGGTATTGCGCATTCGCTCGGGGGCGACCTCCTAGTGCGCGCCGCTGATGTGGTATTAAAGGAGCGCAAAAAGCTTGTCCTCGTAGTACGGGAAACCCCGCTCCACTTGGGCCATCTCGAGGCAATGGTGTCGCTGACCCGAATGGGGGCGGTTATCTTTCCACCGGTGCCGGCTTTTTATCACCGTCCTAAAACATTGGATGACGTAATCAATCAGACAGTCACTCGTATCCTGGATCAGTTCGGCATCGATGTGAAACTATTTCATCGATGGGATGACGAAGGAATGAGTCGTCATCCTGATGCCGGAAAAACCACCACGCTGGCGGCCGCCAAGGTCAGCCAGCGGATCAAAAAGCAGTCGTAAAGCCCTGCTTTGCTCGACATGCCAAGTCGCCGAGAGAATAAAGCTCTCACCAAGACCCAACAGCGAAAAAAAGAACATCTCGAGCTGTGTCTCGACAGCAAAACGATTTTGAGTCCAACAGGATCCGGTCTCGGTTCCTATAGGTTTGTTCACAACGCATTGCCCGATCTCGACATAGACGAAATCGACACCGAGACAACCTTTCTGGGCAAGCGACTGAAGGCGCCTTTACTGATCTCCTCGATGACTGGCGGCTTCAGCTTGGCGCGAACGGTCAACCGCAATCTTGCTGCCGCGGCGCAAGAGCTCGGTTTGGCGATGGGGGTCGGGTCGCAGCGCGTCGCCATTGAAGAACCATCCGCCGCAGAATCTTTTCAAGTCAGGGAAGTTGCCCCGGACATCCTCCTGCTCGCCAATCTCGGTGCTGTTCAACTCAATTACGGTTACGGTCTGGATCAGTGTCGACGCGCCGTGGAAATGATCGGTGCCGATGCCCTAATTTTACATCTGAACGTTCTCCAGGAAGCTGTCCAGCCCGAGGGCAACCGCAATTTTTCCGGCTTGACGGCTAAAATAGCGGCGATTTGTCGTGATCTGGAGGTAGCGGTGGTCGCCAAAGAAGTCGGCAGCGGCATCTCGGCCGAAGTTGCCGTGCGGCTTGCGCGCGCGGGCGTCAAAGCCATCGATGTCGCGGGCAAGGGCGGCACTTCTTGGTACGCGGTCGAAGCCTCCAGGGCTGCCAAGGCCGGGCAACCGGTGGATGTCTCGTTTGCCGACTGGGGTATTCCAACAGATCAATCGCTGATTGCGGTACGGGAAGTCCTCCCGGAAATGACCCTGGTCGCTTCCGGCGGCATTCGCTCCGGCTTGGACATGGCGAAAGCCATAGCTCTCGGGGCCGACATGGCCGCTTTAGGTCAACCGCTGCTGGCGCCGGCATTAGAGTCCGCCGAAAAGGTGGTAAAATCGCTGCGTTCGATTATCTACGAGATCAAGGTGGCGATGTTGTGTGTCGGCGCTCGTGATCTTGGCGCTCTACGTAGAACTCCATTGTTGCGGCAATCCCTGTGAGCGTCTCGATCTCAGTTCGATCTATAAATCCTAAGCTTATTTGGTGCCGGTGGCTTTTATGCCTGACGATCTAGAGCAGCAGGTTATCCACTACCTCCAGACTCATAACACCATGACATTGGCGACTTGCGCCAACGAGGTGCCGTGGGCAGCCACGGTGTTTTACGCCAGTGAAGAATGGAAGCTCTATTTTTTTTCGGCGCCGCAATCGCGCCATTGTCAAAATCTCGCTGTCAACGCTCGAGTTGCAGTCACGATCCAAGAGGATTACAAGGATTGGCGCCGGATTAAAGGAATTCAGCTGGAAGGAAAAGGGCTGCTGGTGGATTCAACTCTGGAGAAAACCAAGGCGATGGCCGTTTATGCGCGCAAGTATCCTGAGGTTATTAAGCTTTTCACGACCCCCGGCAGCGGAGTTTTTTACCAGGCCTTTCTTAAAGTCAAATTTTACTGCGTCGTTCCTGAAAAAATATATTTCATCGATAACGAGCAGGGTTTCGGCAAACGGCAGGAGTTGCAGTTCAGGGAGCAGGCATAGCAAAGGATGGACAATGTCACAAGTATTGGGCAATGAGTTGACCCTAGAGCTATTGAGCCGATTGGATGGACGGGATGTGGAATCCTATGAAGGTAAGATCATCCCGATTTTCACGGTGGATGAATACGGCTGGCCTCATCCGGCTTTGCTGTCGTATTACGAAATGGTGGCCAAGAATCCACGTACTATCGATATGGCGCTGTGGAAGAACAGCTCAACGGCTAATAATCTCAGGCAAAGCGGTAAGGTGACCTTGATGATCGCCGATCACGCGCTGAATTATTATCTCAAGGGAACGGTGAGCCAGACCGAAGCTGAAATGTCCGGCACTCCTGCGGTTTCACGGTTTCGCGTGACTCTGGAGCAGGTGATCGAGGATCAGGAACCCAATGCCGAGATAACTACCGGATTAACTTACCGCCGAATGACTCAGCGTGATCCCAACGATTTTGCCGCGAAAGTTTTTCGAGGCTTGAAAGAAAAATAGTGAATCGCAAAAAAGCCATCGCCTGGATCGCAGCGGCAAGCGTCATTGGGCTGGGTGTCGCCGGCTGGTGGCAGCTAAGCGATAGCCCCAAAGAATCTCCATACGTCACCACGCCGGTACAAACGGCAAATATCACCCAGGTGGTCTCATCAACCGGAACTCTGCAGGCGGTGGTCACTGTGCAAGTCGGCAGCCAGGTTTCCGGAACCATCGAAAAGCTCTTCGCCGATTTCAACACCAAAGTAAAAGCCGGGCAGATTGTTGCCCAACTGAATCAGGACAAATTTAGGGCTGCCGAAGATCAGGCGCGCGCGAATTTGCTCGCGGCGCAGTCGAATATCGAGAAAAGTAAGGTTGGCGTGGCCGATACGTTGCGTACCCTCGAACGCAACCGGCAGCTGAGAACGAAAGACTTGATGGCGCAAAGCGATCTTGACGCCGCGCAGGCGGCGTACGACGCCGCCGTTGCCCAGGTGGAGGTGAACCGGGCGCAGGCGGCGCAGGCTCAAGCCTCAGTGACGCAAGCGACAGTAGATCTCAATAACACGGTGATTCGCTCGCCTGTGGACGGACTCGTGATCTCAAGAAACGTCGATGTCGGTCAAACGGTGGCGGCTTCACTTCAGGCGCCGACGCTGTTTACGATTGCCAACGACTTGGCGCAAATGGAAGTTCATACCAATGTCGATGAGGCGGATGTCGGTAACGTTAGAGAAGCGCAGGAAGTCACGTTCACAGTGGACGCCTTTCCGTCGCGACGCTTTAGGGGGCGCGTACATCAGGTGCGCAATGCGCCCATTGTCGTGCAAAATGTCGTGACCTACGTCGCGGTCGTCCGCATCGACAATAAAGAGTTGCTGCTCAAACCCGGTATGACTGCCAATGTGCAATTTCTGGTCAGCCGAAAAGAAGATGTCCTGACCATCCCGAATATGGCAATGCGCTTCAAACCGCCTGAGGAGAAAGAAGAAGCGCAGGAACTTTTGCGCCGCGAACAGAGCCGAACCGCGCCAAAGGTCGGAGAGAGGCGGACCAGCCGTCAAAGCGCCGCGCGTGGAAGTGGCGCTGCGGGCGGGGGAACCAGGCGGGCGCGTATCTATCTCCTCAGGGACGATAAAGCTCAACCAGTGGAAATTCAGCTAGGCATTACCGATGGATCGAGAACCGAAGTTAGAAGCGGCGATGTCAAAGAAAATGATCCGGTGATCATCGGCATGAGCAGCACTGATTCTAGCGGTCCAGCGGTGGCCAATCCATTTCAGCCGCAGCCGTCTCGCGGTTTCGGCTTCCGATGACCGAGCTCATCCGGGTCAGAGATTTGGTGAAAAAATACCGCATGGGTGACATGGAGGTGCCGGCGTTGCGCGGTGTGACTCTGGCCATGGGAACTGGCGAGTTCGTTGCGGTGATGGGTTCTTCCGGCTCGGGCAAGTCGACCTTTATGAATATACTCGGCTGTCTCGATCGCCCGACCAGCGGGAAGTACTTTCTTGACGGCGATGAAGTCGGCGCATTGACTGCGGATCAATGGGCGGATATTCGCAACCAACGTATCGGTTTCGTGTTTCAGGGCTTTAATTTGCTTGCACGCACCACCGCCTTGGAAAATGTTGAGCTGCCGATGATGTACAGCGGCTGTAGCGGCAGACAACGGCATCAGCGAGCTCTTGAAGTGCTCGGGCTGGTCGGTCTCGAGGAGCGTCTTAATCATACGACCAATCAACTTTCGGGCGGGCAGCAGCAGCGGGTGGCCATCGCCAGAGCTTTAGTCAACCGGCCGTCGTTGATTCTCGCCGACGAGCCCACCGGAAATCTCGACTCCGTCACCAGCGCCGAAATTATGAGTCTGTTTCAAAGACTTAATCGGGATCAGGGTATTACCATCGTTTTGGTGACTCACGAAGTCGATATCGCCGAGTACGCCAAGCGTCAAATCCATTTCAAGGACGGCTTGATCATTTCCGATCAAATGACCGAATCACGTCGATCATCGATGGGACTCTGAATGATGTTGTTCATGACACTGCGGATCGCGCTCCGTGCTCTAATGAGAAACAAGCTGCGGGCTTTTCTCACGATGCTTGGTATCATTATCGGAGTCGGCGCTGTCATCGCAATGGTAGCGATTGGTGAAGGAGCCAAGGCAACCATTCGGTCTCAGATCGCCAGTTTAGGCACCAACGTTTTGATCATCTTGCCGGGGACGTCAGTGCAGGGCGGAGTACGAACCGGGTCGGGAGGTGTCAATACACTCGTCGATGGGGATGCCAAAGCGATGATGCGAGAGCTCCCCGCCGTCGCCTTCGCTTCCCCAGCTTTGCGTCGTCCCGAACAAGTGGTGGCGGGCAATCTTAACTGGCTCACCCTCACACAAGGAGTCGCGCCGGAATTCCAGCAGATTCGCGATTGGCAGGTCGCCGAAGGACGATTTATTCACGATGGCGATATCGAGAGCGCCGCCAAGGTAGCGGTTGTCGGCGAGACCGTGGTTAATCAGTTATTTGGGAGTGACGATCCCATCGATGCCGTCATTCGCATCAGAAACATCCCCTTTCGGGTTGTCGGTGTGCTTGCCACCAAAGGGCAAACGAGCCAAGGGACGGATCAAGATGACACGATCATCATTCCTTATACGACCATGCAAAAACGTTTGATGCGCATCACGTTCGTGCAAAGTATCGTTGCCTCGGCTATCAATGCCGAACGCCTGCCGGAAGCGCAAGCCCAGATCACCGCGCTATTGCGCCAGCGACACCGCATCGGGCCGGATCGTGAAGACGACTTTTACATTCGTAATCTCTCGGACATCGCCGAGGCTGCCTCAAGCAGCGCGCGGGTCATGGCCGTGCTGCTCGGCACCGTGGCTTCGATCTCTCTACTGGTCGGCGGGATTGGGATCATGAACATCATGCTGGTTTCGGTGACCGAGCGCACTCGTGAAATTGGCATTCGCATGGCAGTGGGAGCCCGCCGCAAAGACATCATGCTGCAATTTTTAGTCGAGGCCGTGGTCATGGCGGCAACCGGAGGCTGTATCGGGATATTGCTCGGTATCGGCAGCTCCGAGATCCTCAATGACTGGGCGCAGTGGCCCACTCACATCAGCACCACCATCATTGCCATCGCCTTTTTCTTTTCCGGCGCCGTCGGAGTATTCTTCGGCTTCTATCCCGCCAGAAAAGCGGCGAATTTAGATCCCATCGACGCGCTGCGCTACGAGTGAACTTAATTCAAAATCGATCTCGTTCCGGAACGCATTGATGCGCGCGACCTTGACCGTCACGTTGTCGCCCAAACGGAACTTTCGCCCGTGACGCAAGCCTTTAATCAGGTATTCTTTTTCGTAATAGTAATAATCGTCATCGGTAAGCGATGCGATTTTCACTAGCCCTTCAACGAAATAGCTGTCGAGCTCGACGAAAAATCCGAAGTTCGTCAAGCTGGTGATGAAGCCGCTGAACTCCTCACCGATCTTATCCATCATGAATTGGGTTTTCTTCAGCGCGACCATCTCTCGTTCGGCGTCCATGGCATTTCGCTCCCTGTCGGAAGTGTGCTTGCCGGCTTCTACTAGATCGGACGAGAGATCTTCACGCCCAGCACTTGTCAATTTCTCGCCTCGAAGCGCTTTGTCGAGCATCCGGTGCACGATCAAATCGGGATAGCGCCGGATCGGCGAAGTGAAATGCGTGTAGCATCTGGAGGCTAGTCCGAAGTGGCCGATGTTTTCGGGTTGGTACAGCGCTTGTTTCATTGCTCTCAAGAGAACACGATTGAGCACTCTCTCCTCGGGCTTGCCGCGAGCAGCCTCGAGCAGGTTTTGCATTTCCAGGGGCGCGATTTTGTCTTTCTTCAGCGGCAGCCGGTATCCTAGACTCAATAGGAAGGGCGCCACCGCTTCAAGAGATTCTTTCTCCGGTCCCTCGTGCACGCGATAAAGCGCAGGCAACTCCTTTGCGGTTAAATGACGCGCCACCGCCTCGTTAGCGGCGATCATGAATTCCTCGATGATGCGATGAGCGATGTTGCGCTCGGCCCGGATAATGTCTTCCGGCACTCCTTGAATGTCGAGAATGATCTCCGCTTCCGGTAGATCGAAATCTAGATTGCCCCGCGCTTTGCGTTTGTCAAAAATCAGCAATGTGAGCTCTTCCATCAATTCAAACTGGGGCACGAGATCGGCATAGCGTTCGATTGTTGCGGGATCACGATCTACCAGGATTCGGCGCACGTCGGTATAGGTCATGCGCTCTCGGCTGCGGATCACCGAATTGAAAAAGCGGCTGCCTATGACTTCGCCTTTGGCGCTGTATTCAATGCACGCGGTTTTCGTCAGCCGGTCCTCATGGGGATTGAGGCTGCAGATGCCGTTGGAGAGCGCCTCCGGAAGCATGGGGATGGCACGGTCGGGAAAATAGACGCTGGTGGCCCGGCTGTAAGCTTCCTGGTCCAGGGCGGTTGCGGGGCTGACATAATACGCGACATCAGCAATGCAAACGTAGAGCTCATAACCTTCGTCGGTCTTGCGCACGTAAACGGCATCATCGAAATCGCGTGCCCGCTCACCATCGATGGTGACAATCGGCAAACCACGCAGGTCTGTACGGGAGGCGATTTCATCAGCACTGACAACAAAGGAGGCGCTGCTTGTCTCTCGGTGGACCTCGGGCGGGAAGCTGGTGCTCAGTCCATAACGGAACACGATGGATTGCACCTGCACCTCGGGATCGTCCGGATTGCCGATGACTTTCAGGAGCTCGGCTTGTGGCGGCGACGTCGCGGTCCCGTAGCGAGAAATTTCAGCAGCAATGATCTTGCCCTTTTCGGGCCGCTCATGTCCTCGAGTTAGCGGGATCACCGGAGCGATTCTCGGATCCATCGGGACTAAGTAGCCGTGACCTTCGATTTCTTCGTAAGTACCAATCAGACGTTTGTGAGCCCTTTCGAGCACCTGGACTATGTGAGTTTCCAAGCCGCCGCGTTTGTTCCGATCGACCCGTACCATGATGCGATCGCCATGCATGACACGACGCATCTCGCGCCGATTTAAGTAGAGATCCACAGCGCTCTTTTCGTCGAGAATGAGGAAGCCGTAGCCGTCGGGATGGGCGTGGACTCTGCCCGTTATCAGGTTATCGCAATCGGGTAATCCGTAGTGGTTCTTCTTTAGTCGGACCAATCTTCCTTCGCGCACCAACCGGCGCAAGGAATCGATGATGGTTTGTAGGTCGTCCTGTTTGAAGCCGGCCCTACGGGAAATTTCTACCGGGGTTAAGCGCAGGCGCGGCTTTCCCTTGAAGAGATTGGAAATTTTTTCTAGTACCTGCGGCGATTCTGTCGCTGCGGTTGCGGATCTGCGCGTCATATAATTTCAAGATCTAATGGAACCTGACGGTTTGCAATCAGCTCTGACTGAACTGATGATCACGTCCGTCACGGATCAATCGCAAGCTCCGTCATCAGCCAGTCATCGCTTAGGTCCGGCGGAGGCGGGATTTCGATCAAGGTGACTTCCTGCTGCAGTGATTTTACTATCGCGCGGGCAACCTCGATAAAGTCTGAAACGGCTAAAAGCACGATGATGGCCTTCTTGCGATCGATCGTGCGAATGATGCCGACTTCTTCATAGGACTCTAAAATGAATTTGATATACGCGATATCTGAAGGGCAAATTTCCAAGTAGATGGGAACCAAGGTCATGCCTTAGCGGCTCAAAAATTGCTCGAGTTCTGCCGGGAGGGATTCTTTCTGTTCTTGCGCCTCCGGTCGTTTGTCGATTGGCGGTGGCTCGATCGTTTTCGGCAGAGAGCCGCGCCGGACGATCTGCGCGATGATGCGGGTGTCGGGTCGTACTCGCAAGTTCGCCAGAGTGCCTTCGGCACGGAATGGCAAATTGATTTGACCGCTCCGGTCTATGAGATAGCGCAGACTCTTGTTCTCGCGCAAGAGCTCCTGACTGATTCGGAGCGACAAGACCAACATTCCGTTCCATCGGGTTACCTGGTCAAGCATCATCCATCCCGCTGCCTTGATCCGATAGTCTGCGGTTGTAAACTGTAAAGTTTCGGTGCGAATCACTTCTTGATTAAATAAGACCTCCGCCTCGATATTTTCGAATGGGGTGTCCTTGGATTTCGCCAACTCGGCTAAACTCGGCGATAGCTGAAGCGAGATCAGCGACCCAGAACTGCCGATTCGAGAGATCATGAGCGCGATCAAATTGAAATTTTTGAGTGTTCCGCCGGGAATCCGGGTTTCTCCAGAGCCTTGCAAGGAGCCGGGTTTCATTCCGCCGTTGTGCGCCTCAGCACTGAATTCTCCTTGAAAATTCAGCCGACCCTCTATGCGATCTTTGGACGCCGGCAGTTTGCTTGTGAGTAAAGCCGTTAGATCCACCGAGGTCAATTGAGAGGAGAGTTCCAGGCGTTGAGATTTGCCGGTCTCGGTGATTGACACCTCGCGGCTGCGCCAGCTCCCGTTTAAAGCGCGAAAAGAAAGATCTCTGAGGCTGATCTCTGCTGCCGACCAAGTTATCGCGCTACGCAGGTCGAGATACGGGACATCGTGCAGCGTACCCTGCGACGACGACACCGTGCCTCGCATCCGTGGCGTCCCGTCTTCCAACGTGAGCTTGCCGCTCAATCTGACGTTTTGCAGGCGATCCGATTTCGCCACTGGAAAATCGGCAAGATCGGCCAGATGTAAATTCGCTGAGCGAAGCTCGTAGGTTAGCGTGGGAGTCGCCAGGTCGGCCACTGCTCCTGTCATTGCGATGTCAGAAGACCTGACCCGAAACGCGGCGTTTTCGATGCGGGCCTGCTTGCCAAGTAAGAGAAGGCTGACACTTAGGCGCTCCAGCTTACGCCTGCTGTTCTCATTTCTTAACTCCGCTTCACTGATCTCAAGTTTGCCGTTCATACTCCAGGACGAGTCGCCGATCATCACTTTCGAAGCGAGAACTTCACCGTGCAAGTTCCCGGTTGCTCGAAACGCCTGCAGCGCTGGAAAGAACTCGAGCACCTGAGACAAATCGGACCGATCGGCGCGGGCTCTGAGTTGCAGGCGAGCTCTCGAGCCATATTCATAAACGCCTGAGAGGTTTGTTCTGGTGCTGCCCAATGTCAGAACCGATTCGTGAATAACAAATCTGTTATCCTGCCGTGAAATTTTCGATGACCATTCAGCGGCGATTCCTCTTGGCTTGCGCAGCCAAGTGCCGTAGCGAATCTCACTGTTCCGGGCCCGCACTATTGTCCCCAAGCGCAACCTATTCCATGTTCCTTCGATGACACTCTCGACGCTGACCTCACCATCTCCGCTCAGAGCAATAGGCAAGAGGTCCTGAAGCATGCTCGTGCCTTGAAGACGGGTGATATCGATGGAAGTCAGACGAAGATTGCCCTTGAGTTGAGCTTCTGACCAGAGTCCGTTTGCGGAAAGATCCACCGAGCCGTTCAGGACCGCGTTATAGTCTAAAGAGCCCAAGATCGGCGCTTTGACGATAAAGTCCAAAACCTGGGGGCGAGCCAGAACGCCGGCCAGCTTGGCGCGCAACGATAGCGGCCCGGCGATATCGAGCTCCGGCGGAATTTTGTCTCGGAAGAAAGGAACGGCCCGGGTGAGTAGCGGCACGAATAACGAGTCGAACTCCACATTGACTTCGACGGGCTGTTCTTTCCATCCTTTGCCCCGAGCGAATGGTCCTAAATATCCGGCTACTCGCACGTCCTGACCTAAACTTTCGCTTAACGACGCGGCCAAGGTCATTTTCGCTCGGCCATTGGGGTTGATTCCTTGGAGATTTATGTCGACGCGCTTGATCTGCATTTCCGCCGGCGCACGCACCGAACGATCGATAAAGTCTATGCGACCATTCTTAATTTGGAAGTTGGTAACAACAAAATTGACTGAGCTGAGCTCTCTTTTTGAAGCGGACGAGCGTGCTTTGGGCAAGTCGACAAGCTCTCTCCTCCGGTCTTCGAGCGATGAGATATTTATCACACCTTCTTCGTTGGTGATGATCTGAAATTCCGGTTCGATGAAGGTTAGTTTATTGATAACGATTCTGCCGAGCATCAGGGAGAGCAGGCTCACACCCATCCTGAGTTCCTTTGCTCGTAGCAATGGAGTTGCGGCAAAAACCGGGCTGTCGGCGATTCGGAATTCTTTTGCGGAAAAACCGAGCCCAGTCAGCAACGTCACTTCGAATTCGTCGAAAGCGATGTCTTTGCCGGCGAACCTTTGGAGCTCCTCGTAGACGAGATCGCGCCTGGTAGCGACGAGAAGATTGACACAGTACACCAGCGCGACGGCGGCGAAGATGACCGCGCCCAGCGCAAGCGAAATGGATTTTTTCGACAATCTCATGCGCTGCGAGGGATGAGCGAGCTAGCAAGAACGGCAGTGGTGTTCAGCGAGCTTTCTCGGCTGGCTGCGCCCCATTAGCTTGCCCGGAAGCTTGACAGGCAATCAGTTGATCCGCTCCACAATCGTCGCGATGCCTTGACCGACGCCGATGCACATTGTGGCCAGCCCATAGCGGCTGCCGCGTCTCTTCATCTCGTGAACCAGCGTGGTCATGATGCGCGCGCCGCTACATCCGAGGGGATGTCCGAGAGCGATGGCGCCGCCATTGACGTTTAACTTATTTAGATCGATGCCGAGCTCGCGCGCGCAGGCGAGCACCTGTGAAGCAAAGGCTTCGTTAATTTCGACTAAATCGATTTGATCTATAGTGAGTCCGGCGCGTTTCATGGCTTTCTGAGCCGCTGGAATCGGCCCGATGCCCATGTAGTTAGGATGAACGCCCGCGGCCGCCGAGGCGATGATACGGGCCATCGGCTTGAGCCGCAGTTGCTCGGCCTTTTCACGGGTGGCAATCAGCAAAGCCGCTGCGCCATCGGAGAGCGGCGAGGAATTGCCAGCCGTCACCGAGCCGCCCTTTTTGAAGGCGGGTTGCAGAGCCGCGAGCCTTTCCAATGAAGTGTCGGCGCGGGGTCCTTCGTCTTTCTCATGCACCATCGGCGCGCCTTTTCTCTGTGGAATCTCGACGGCAATGATCTCGTCTCGAAGCAGCCCTTGATCTTGCGCTTTTAAAGCCTTCTTGTGACTGGATAACGCAAATGCGTCTTGGTCCTCGCGGCTGATTTGGTATTTCTCGGCAACATTCTCGGCGGTCTCGCCGTTATTGATCAGGGAATAAAGCTCGCCCATCCGCTTATTCGGAAAGCGCCAGCCCAGCGAGCTATCATACATAGTCACATCGCCGCGTTGAAAAGAACTGGTGGGCTTTCCCATCACCCAGGGGCCGCGCGTCATGCTTTCGACACCGCCGGCGACGAACAAGTCTCCATGATCGGTTTCGGCGGCACGGCCGGCTTGATTGATCGCTTCCAAGCCCGAGCCGCACAAACGGTTAACCGTTGCGCCGGGGATGGTATAGGGGAGGCCGGCTAAGAGTGAAGCATTGCGGGCGACATTGCGCGAATCCTCTCCCGCTTGATTGGTGCAGCCGAAATAAACGTCTTCGATTTCTTCCTTGTTGACGCCGGTTCTTTCGACGAGCTTGGCGATGATGTATGCGCCGAGATCATCGGTACGCATGTCTTTAAGGATGCCACTGTGTCGCCCCATGGGCGTGCGTACGGCCTCGACAATGACAGCTTCTTTCATGGTTTCACCCGACCTTCATTACAGGATGCCGGTGTGACGGCCCCGGGGTGCGTGCGACATCTAACTACGAATTCTTTCATGATTTCATCTGCTCTTCGTAAGAGTAGAACCCTCTGCCGGTGGTTTCGCCGAGGAAGCCGGCCACAACAAGCTTTTTAATGAGGGGTGCGGGGCGATACCGGTCGTCGCCGGTTTCGCGCTCGAGACCTTCGAGCACGGCAAGCACTTCATCTAAGCCGATCTGATCCGCCCACCGCAACGGCCCCATCGGATAATTTACACCCAGGCGCATCGCAATGTCGATTTCATCAGCTTTAGCCACGCCTTCTTCGAGGCTGCGCGCAGCTTCATTGATAATTAAACTCAGAATCCGGGGAAAAGTCAGTCCGGCGGCATCCTTCACCCTCACGGATTCCTTGCCTAGCGACTTAAAATGATCTTGCGCTCGCTGCATCGAGCTGCCAGAGGTTCGAAGTCCGGCCGCTATCTCTATGATCTTCCTGTCTGCAAGCGGGTAGAAAGTCGCAAAGCCGACTACTCGCTCGGGCCGCTCTGTCCAAGAGGCCATCAAAGTGGTTGAGCCGACCAGACACGACGTGATGATCACCGCAGACGGCGCTAACTCGGTGTCGAGCTTTTCTAGGGTACGCCTTTTCATTGCCTCATCGCCGGCTAAAGTATCGACCACCAAGGATGAGTTGGCTTGAACGTGTGCGGCATCGCTCACTAACTCCGCGTCCAGACCCTTAACCTTGCTGAGCGCAATCCAGTCCTGCGCCAGCCGGTTGTTGCCGAGGATCGCCAGGCTACTTTTTGTCGTAGACATAGAACCCTCGGCCGGTCTTGCGGCCCAAGTTGCCGCCCATCACCATACGCTGCTGGATTGGGCTCGGACGAAATCTAGGATCGTGGAAAAATGATTGATAGAGCGAGTCAGTGGCGGCAAAGTTGATGTCATTGCCGATCAAATCCATCAGCTCGAAAGGCCCCATGCGAAAATTGCCCGCCTCCTTCATCACGCGATCGATAGTCTCCACCGAGGCATCGCCATCGCCAAGGACACGCAATGCTTCGTTGTAAAATGGGCGGGCAATGCGATTGACGATGAAGCCGGGCGTGTCTTTCGCGCGCGCCGGCGTCTTGCCCATGCGGCGCATTAAATCCGTGGCCTTATCGATGACAGCCGGGCTGGTCCGATCCCCTTGCACGACTTCGACCAATGCCATGAGCGGTGGCGGATTAAAAAAGTGCAGACCCAGCACTCGCTCCTGATGCTGCGTGTTTGCCGCAATAGCGGTGACGTTAAACGAAGATGTGTTGCTTGCCAGGAGCGTTTCCGGGCCGCAAATCGAATCGAGCTGTTTAAAGATGTCGCGCTTGAGTTCCAACTTTTCCGGCGCGGCCTCAATCACCAGCGCGGCTCCTTGACAGTCCTCAAGCTGAGTAGTGCTGCGCAAGCGATCGAGAATCTCCTGCTCCTGCTCCGCAGAAAGTTTTCCGCGCTCGCGGCTACCCTTTAAAAAGCCGCGAATACGACCCAGGCCGGTTTCGATGAAGTCCTGTTTAATGTCATACAGCAGAGTGTCGAATCCTGCTTGCGCCGCGACCTGTGCGATCCCGGCCCCCATAGTCCCAGCGCCGAGCACGGCAATCTTTTCTGTTGGATTGGTCATGCGCTTTGATAATTCAGTGCGGCTTGGAACCGCTCACCCGGCCGCACAGAAGATTTATTTTCCCGTAAACGTCGGCGCGCGTTTCTCCAAGAACGCGCGTACGCCTTCATCGTAGTCGGAGCTTCGCCCGGCGATTTCCTGCAAGCAGGCTTCATACTCGAGATCGGCTTCAAGAGTTGGCAAATTGGCATGATTCACCGCTCTTTTGATCAGGCCGATGCCGCGCGGCGCGGCGGCAACTCTCCCAGCTAATTTCCTGGCTGAATCGGCAAACTCAGCGGTCGGAAATACTTTGGCGACCAGCCCGATCCGTTGGGCCTCGTGAGCATCGACTGTCTCGCCCAGAAGCAGTAGCTCCATGGCTTTGCTAAGGCCGACCAGCCGGGGCAGGATGAAGCTGCCGCCGGAATCCGGGGCCAGGCCGACGCGCACGAAGGATTGAATAAATTTCGCCTCCTCCGAAGCGACGCGCAGGTCGCAGGCCAAAGCAAAGTTGCAACCCGCTCCGGCCGCGACCCCGTTGACCGCGGCGATGACGATCTTTTCCATCTGGCGGATTTGCCGGATCATCGGATTATATTTTTCCCGCAACGAAGCGCCCAACGATCCCTTCTGATCCGGGGTTCGTCCCTTTAGATCTTGTCCGGCGCAAAAAGCACGGCCAGCCCCAGTGATCAAGAAACAACGCACGTCTTGGTCGCGTTCGCCGCTTTTGAGCGCGTCCATGATTTCCTGATTCATTTGCGGCACGAACGCATTAAGCGCCTGGGGACGATTGAGCGTAATCGTCGCAACGCCGCTTTCCTTTTCGTAAATGATCGTTTCGTAAGCCAACAGAGGTGAGTCGCCTTATCTGCCTTTGTATTGGGGTTTGCGCTTTTCCAGAAACGCCTTCATGCCTTCCTTGCGGTCTTCGGACGCGAGCAGCATATAAAAGGATTTTCGTTCGAAGTCGAGACCTTCGTCGAGCGCGGTGTTGGCCGCTTTGAGCACGGCCTCTTTCGCTGCTGTGATCGCCAATACTGGCTTAGCGGCGATCTTCATGGCGATATTCTTTGCCTCTTCAAGCATCAATTCGACCGGAATCACCCGATTGACCAAGCCGATACGTTCAGCTTCGGCGGCGCCGATGATGTCTCCGGTGAGCACCAGTTCCATGGCGCGGTGTTTGCCGATTAAATGAGTCAGCCGCTGAGTGCCCCCGCTGCCGGGGATGATCGCTAAATTTACTTCCGGTTGACCGAAGCGCGCCGTTTCGGAAGCGACGATGATGTCGCAGCTCATGGCCAACTCACAACCGCCGCCCAGGGCGAAGCCGCTGACAGCGGCAATGACGGGCTTTGATATCTTATTGATCTTATCCCGATATGCGAGACGTCCTTGCACCCGCTCGGCGAAGGGGCCGAGCTCGGCCATCTCTTTGATGTCTGCGCCGGCCGCGAATACTTTTTCTCCACCGGTGAGAATGATAACTCGAATGGCTTCATCCTCATCCAGGGCCTGCATTGCCAAGGATAAGTCTTTGACCAGATCATAGGAGAGCGAATTGAGCTGTTGAGGCCGATTCAAAGTTACAACGGCAATGACCCCATCGATTTCAACGGTGACGTTCTCGAAGTCCATGAGTAGCTTGAACTTTAAGACATACACCATGGCCTAAGTCGATTCAAGAAACGATCCGCGCCGCTCCCATTGGAACAGCTGCGAAAACAGCCAACTGTTGATGTGCGCCAAGCCCTATCAGCGTATAGATTATCGCGCCTCCTGAGAAGTTTTCGGCCGCCTTAATCAATGACGACGAATTGCGGCGCGGCGCGGTTTCCACCAGGCTGCGTTCCGGGGCTATCGCTAACCAGCTCAATTGACAGGTCTCCGGCGATTTGCAAGTATCGTTGCCTTATGTCCAGCCGCTTGGAGCCCGCTACCCGTCACTACGATGAAAAGCTGCAACACATCCTTAAAACGTCAGCGAAAATCTTTGCCGAAAAAGGCTTTCATCGCACCTCGGTGCGCGACATCTCGCGCGCCACAAAGATGAGTTTGGCGGGTCTCTACTATTACTTTACGACCAAGGAGGAGCTCCTTTACCTGATCCAGGAGCGCTGTTTTCTGACTCTGTTACAGCGCTGGGAACAAGCTTCCGGCGCGGAGATGGATGTGCGCGCTCGCATTGGACTCTTCGCCGCAAATCACCTGAGCTTTTTCTGGCATAACACGCACGAGATGAAAGTGATGGCGCACGAAGACGAGTCATTGAACGGCGAGTTCGCCGATAAGATTCTGGTGCTCAAGCGCCGTTACGTAAAGGTTCTTATGGATCTGGTTGAGGAATGGCAGCAGCAAGAAGGTGGCAAAGGAGTGGACTTGCGGGTCGCGACCTTTTCTCTTTTTGGCATGATGAACTGGACCTATACCTGGTATCAAGCCAAGCGCGATTTGCCGTTGCCTCAGTTGATCGAGCAGATGCTGCGGATTTTCTTTTTCGGAGTGTTGAAAGCAGGACAGATCGATGAGCGTTGGTTTATTTCGAACCCGAGCCGAGAGAAAGATACCTTTTCGCTTTGGCAGAATATTCCTTAGACAGGGTAGCCGCGAGGAGCAAAAATGAGTCTAGTGAGACTCGGCGATAAAGCGCCGGATTTCGCCGTTAAAGGAGTGCACCAGAACAGAGTCTCGGAGTACTCCCTATCTCGCTATACGGGCAAATGGCTCGTGTTATTTTTTTACCCGGCCGATTTTACCTTTATCTGTCCAACCGAGGTCGTTGGCTTCAGCAAGCTGGCCAAGGAATTTGCCGCCCAAGAGGCCGAAATTCTTGGCGTCAGCGTTGATTCTCTGGATAGCCATCGTTCCTGGGCGGATGAACTGGGCGGCATCGATTATCCCCTGCTTAGCGACGAAGAGAAAACTTTGAGCCGAGCCTACGGCGTTCTCGATGAGAGGGAGGGAGTCCCGTTAAGAGCTACTTTCATCATTAATCCCAATGGCGAGGTGAGTTACCTGGTAATTAGCCACGTAAATGTCGGGCGCAGCGTCGAGGAAACTCTGCGCGTTCTCAAAGCGCTGCGCACCGAGCGCCTTTGCCCGTCGGAATGGAAGCCTGGCGAGGCCACCGGCGGTCTCGACCGCAAATATTGAGCTGGCTCCATGTTTCCAGATTGGCGCTCGTTCTGCTCGCTCTTTTCTGGTTATGACAATGCAGATTCTGATTTGAATCAGTGCTAATTCCCCATGGTCCTGGAAGTTATACAGCAGAAGAAACAGGTTATTGAAAGCCGCGCGCGCATTCGTGAATTTGTTTTCGGCATACAAGATGGGTTGATCAGCACGGTGGGTCTCCTGGCCGGTATTCACGGCGCCACCGAGAACCGGTTGGTGGTCATCATAGCGGGATTTACCGCGATGTTTTCGGGCGCGATTTCGATGGCCGCGGGCTCCTATCTCTCGTCCGCCGCGCAGAAGGAAATATTCGACAAGGAGTTGCGCGAGGCCGAAGCGCTGGCTGAACGAGAGCCCTATATGGCGGCTGAAGGACTACTGAGAGCGCTGGGCGAAGAGGGTCTAAGCAAGGAACAGAGCTACCGGATGGTGAAGGTTCTCAGCCAAGAGCGTAACGTCTTTATGCGGACCTTCCAGGAAAAAGTCTTCGGGCTGGGCAGTGCTGAAATCAATCAGCCGGTGCAGGCTGCGCTGGTGATGGGCCTGTCCTTTATTGTCGGCGCGATCGTGCCGATTATTCCTTACATGATCGCATCGGGCCTGACGGCCTTTTATATTTCGGCTCTGCTTGGTGGCATAACACTTTTTGGCGTCGGCGCATTAAAGGGGAAACTCGCGGGTAAGTCACTCACACTCGGCGGTCTGGAATTTTTCCTGGTGGCGGTCGGCGCCGCCGGGGCGGGATATCTGATCGGCTTGGTTGTGCAGTACTTCTTTCCCGGAGTTGAGATTCCTCCGGCATAAGCTTCTGCCTCAAAGTTCACCGTAAGTATTCCTGCACCTGAGCCAAGATAGAAACCAAATTCCAACGGTCTTTACGGTGTTGGATCAGGGCTGATACTTTTGCCGGGACTTCAGTGTGCACCAACCGGGGAGATTGCAGATCTCTAGACGGGACCGCTGGGTTGCGTTCGCTCCGCCGCGCTCGCCAGTAGCGCGGTATCGCTTTGAACGACCGAACTCGGGATAAATAGGCTGCGAAGCAAACCTAAGTTTTCGCGGTCTTCCGCCAAATCCAGCCCTTTCGGTGTTTCGAGACACATAGGCACACCCCAAAAGCGCTTATCGTTCATCAGCAATCGAAAAGCCTCCACGCCGATGTGGCCTTTGCCGATATGCTCGTGCCGATCGACCCGCGAGTTAAATTCTTTTTTCGAATCGTTGAGATGAAACGCGGCCAGCCGTTCGATACCGATGGTTTCGTCGAATTCCGTGAATGTTCGTTCGTAGCCCTCTCTTGTTCGAATATCGTAGCCTGCGGCAAAAGCATGCTCGGTATCAAAGCACACCCGCAGGCGCTCGTTTTCTCGGGTGGCATCGAACATTCTAACGATGTGCTCGAAACGATAGCCGAGATTCGATCCCTGGCCCGCTGTGATCTCCAGGGTCACGTTCACCTTGTAGCCGGGGCAAGCCTGGTGCACTTCATTGAGAGAACTGGCGATGGTCTTAAGGCCTTGGTCTTCTCCCGAGCCGACGTGGGAACCGGGATGGGCGATCAGATTCGAAATGCCCAATGTCTCGCAACGCTCCATCTCATCGATGAAGGCCAAAATGGAACGCTGCCGCAACACGCCGTCGGGCGAGCCAAGATTCAATAGATAAGAGTCGTGGGCGATGACCTTCTTGATCCCGGTTGTTTTCTGATTCTCGCGATACTGTGTAATCTCTTCCTGCGTGTAAGGCTTACCGGCCCACTGCCGTGACGACTTGGTAAAGATCTGAATCGCATCGCATTGAACTTTCGCGCCGAGCAGCAGCGCGTTGCCGACGCCGCCGGCAATCGACATATGAGCGCCGAGTAACGGACGGCGCGGTTTCGTTTTCGTCTTAGTAACCATTGGAACATCTGGAATAATTGAAACGAGTGGAACGAATTCGTGGCGCGACACGATTGCAGCCGTTCCAATCGTTCAAGATGTTCCAAACATTGAGGATAATCACGTGAAGTGTCTTCGTTCTACCAGCGGCAGG
Source organism: uncultured delta proteobacterium (assembly GCA_963745835.1). Lineage (GTDB taxonomy): Bacteria > Desulfobacterota > Binatia > UBA9968 > UBA9968 > WHTF01. Next base: position 365,593 of record CAVUZH010000016.1, on the reverse strand, counting down.
GAAATACTGCCGGCGCCGAGCAGGCGATCGTGGAAATTGCGCAAGTCGAACTTGGCGCCAAGTCGTGTGGTCTCTTGCTGGCGCATGCGATTGATGATCGACCAACCCAAAGCATAGCCCATCGGAACCGCCGGCGATTGGCTGTACCAGTTGAGATCACCGCAGGCCTGCGCGCGCGGGAAATGCAGCTCGCGCACCATCAAGTCCGCCGCTTCCTCGTAAGTCATTTTGCCGGTTTGTGTTTTGACATCGATGATAATGCGCAACGCACGCCATAGCCGATCCTTGAGCATAACAAACCGATGTTCCCTGCTCTTTAAAAAACCTTGCTCTTGCATGAGTTGCTCGCAATACAGCGCCCATCCCTCGTAGAAAACCGAGGACTCGTTCATGAGCCGCGGCAAGGTCGATGCTGCCGGTATTGAATTGGCGACCGAGAATTGAAGATGATGACCGGGATAGCTTTCATGGACCGAGGTATTCTCGAGGCCCACCCAGTTATGCTCACGTAAGAGATCGTCATCGGTGACAGGTGTGACGTAGTAGTAGCCGACCTGGTTGGGGTCTTTGGGCGATGGCGAGAGATACGCGGCAAAGGGAATTTCGTGGCGGCGAAACTCCGGGGTGTGGACCACGTGCAGTTCTTCTCTGGGCGGAAAAGAGACCAGGCTTTTATCTTTGACGAACTGTCGGGCAGACTCCATGGCTTTCTGATAAGCCGTAAGGATCTCCTCGCTTTTCGGATGGTCATCCTGAATCTTTCGCGCCACCTCCTCGATGCCTTTACCCGGCGCCACCTCCTCGGAGAGCGCCAGCAGCTCCTGCCGGGTTTGAGAGAAAAGATTTTCACCCAAAGTGAGAAGCGCCTGCGCGTCCAGATCGAGAAAGTGTTTTTTCCTGAGCAGCAAGTTGTAATGCTCTTTTCCGACGGCGTAAACGCCGCGGCTGCGGGGCAGAAGATCCCCCGTCAGAAAACCCGCATAATCATCGATTGCGCTCTTTGCCCGCTCAATCGCAGCTCGAAGTGTTGCGCTATCTTTGATGGTTGCCTGAACTTTCGGATGGCTGGGCAGCGTTTCCAGAAAGGTACTGCCCCCTTTAGCCGCTTGAATGGACATTTCGGTCCACAGCCGAGGCGGATTGGCTTCCGGCCGGCTTAGATTGCTGATTCCCTGACGGACCAAATCGGCCGTGCCCTGCAGACGGCTTAAAAGATTTTTTTCGAGATCATCGGTTTCCCGGACTGTCAGGATATAGATGGCATCTGTAGCAAGATAGTGATCGGGCCACTTCAGCCGGTAATCCTCTCTCTCCTGCTCATACTTTTGGATGCTCAAGCGCCCGTCCAGGAGAGCGTAATCAATGGCCTGATCGGCATTCAAATCTTTGATTGATATCTGCCGCAAGGTCTCCAGCGAATCATTAACCAGCCTCTTCTGCGCGGCGTAGGTCTCATCGGAATAATCGTTCAACAGATGATCGTAACCGGTCACGCCGTAGTAGATCGCTTCAGCGGGATGAAGACGGAAGTATTTTTCGAAATACTCAGCGCAGAAATCAACGAAACTAGGCATGGATTGGAAGTATCATCTTAATGGATGCGGCGCAATTTTCGAGACTATGGATGGATTCGTGAAGCGCAGCACGGAGGGCGTAGCTTTAAACTTCATCGGGCTGAGAACCAAAAAACAATAGTGAGATGGAGCCGTGGCCATGGTTTCGCGTTCTGTCGCGAATGTCATGTGCCTGTTTGTATTGGAGCCATCTGCTGTTCTATAAATCCATGGAGGAGGAGTTCAATGCCAAATCACTGGTTGTTCAAGACAGAGCCAAGCGTTTATTCGTTTCAACAATTGCAGAAAGACAAAAAAACGGTTTGGGACGGGGTGGCCAACAATTTAGCGTTGAAGAATCTCCGAGATATCAAAAAAGGCGATTTGATTTTCATCTATCACACCGGGGATGAAAAGGCGGCGGTTGGTGTGGCAAAAGCCTTGGGCGGCGCCTATCCGGATCCCAGTAAAAACGATCCAAAGCTGCTGGTGGTCGATGTCGAAGCAGGGAAGCCGCTAGCGAAACCTGTCACTCTCGCCGAGGTGAAAGCGCATCCGAAGTTAAAGAATTTCGATCTGGTGCGAAACTCCCGTTTGTCGATCATGAAGGTGACGGACGAGCAGTGGGAAATCATGGAAGGAATGGCCAAGAGCAAATAGGCACGAGGCGACAGGCACCAGGCAACAGTACGGACAAGAAAATAGGAACTAACACAATGGCGGAACAAGACAAACACGACCACCGACACGATCACGATCATCATCAAGGCGATCATAAACACGAGGATCAGCACGATCATTCCCACGGTCAGCATCGCGCACACGATCACTCGGATCATGGTCACTCACATGATCACGAGCACTCTCACGATCGCGGTCATTCCCACGAGCACGGTCACAGCCATGGGCACGATCATAAGACCCGCTTCCACGATCCGGCGCACGCGGCGGAATTTGACCGCCGTTCTACCATGGAGGGGATCCGCGGTTCGTTGACGATCAAGATGATCGAGATGCTAGCCCTTAGCGGTAACGAATGGGTGCTCGACTTGGCTACCGGAACTGGGCGCGTCGCCCGGCCGGTTTCCAAGCACATCAAGACCGGTCGCATTGTCGGTGTCGATCAGGCTTTGGCGATGCTCGATGTCGGTCACCAGCACAAAGAGCCGATATCTTCGTACTTTCAAAGCGGCGGCGCTGCTGATGCTTTGCCGTTGAAATCCAATTCCTTCGATCGGGCGTTTGTCTCGTTCAGCTTGCATCACTTCGGCAATCCGTCAGGCGTGGTCAAAGAAGTGATGCGAGTGCTGAAGGGCAACGGCAGGTTCGTTGTGCTCGATCCAATTATCGAAGAAGCCAAAGACGCGGTGGATGCGGCACTGGAGGCGAAAATCAATCAGGTTTTCCGGCGCACGCACGGCCCGGAGTTTCGCTTTCACACCGCGAGCAGCATTCAACGTTTGCTGTCTAAAGCCGGCTATCGTATTCCACGCACCAATATTTTGTCTTACTCGTTCAACCAGGAAGGAATGGACGGAATCCCGACCGGCCGTCATTGGCTGGAAGCGGCGTTGGAGCTCGAAAAGGAAGCGCCGGAGCTGGCTCAACGCATGAAGAAAAATTATTTTACCTGGCACGCGCACGACGACCACGCTCACGTGAAGGGAACTTTTTCTTATGCGCTGATTACGGGCGTAAAGCCGGAATAACGATGAAACCTGGTTCCAATGGTTTCAGCCGTTCCAAAAGTTCCAATGTAAAGATCTAAGATTCAACTGCTCGAAGGATCGTCGAGTTCAACGATTGGAACGATTTGGAACAACTGGAACGATTGGAACGGCTTCGCCGGCGAGCGGGGTTCACTGAGGGAGGTTATTGACAATGAAGAAAGCCGATTTCGCACATTTTATCGCGATGCCCATGCAGTCGAATGTTTAACCGAGCGTGAGAAAATGCTCATGGGCCTGGCCGTAGCGATGATGCGGCTTTGCGATCCGTGAGTGGAGCGCCGCCTTGCGGACGCAAGGAAAGCGGGATGACCGAAGAAGAGCTGGATGCCGCAGTGGATGTGATTTCTGCCGTGGATGCGGGAGTTCTGCAGTCCTTGAATCAGAGGATCAAGCAACGGCAGAAATAGAGTGATTAAAGGTTCGGGGAGTACACCAGGACTACACGTGGAGGAGCGTCGCGAGACGGTAAGTTGATCTCGCTCTTATATCTCAGACGAACTTAGAGGTGGTGCCCAAATTGCTCACGAGGAAAGAATAAATGGCTTTGGCTCAACACGTAATCGAACGTTTACTGCTCGCCAAGGACCTACTCGGTCGCATTCGCTTCTCCGGTGTACCACGATCGGATCGACAGACTCTCGCCAGTCATATTTTGACTGCTCATGATGCTGCAGAATTGGCGCTTGCTGCCGTTGTGCGTCATCTTGGGCGGTTGCCAAAATCAGCGCAGACCTATCTTATGGACTATTTTCCCGCTATTCGCGCGGGACATCCCGAGCGGGAGGTTGATGGGCGCGACTACTTCAACCAACTGAATCGCGTCCGCACGAATATCAAGCACTACGGCATATTTCCCGATCCGCACCAGTGGTATCGCGTTGGAGAGAACGCCTACTCCTACGTATCCGGCTGGTGTGAAGAGTACTTAGGGTTGCCTCTCGACGAACTCGATGAAGCAAGTCTTATCGGGAACGAAGACGTCAAACGACATTACGATAATGCCATGGTTGCCTACCGGGACAACAATCCTCGAAGTGTTCTGGAGCACCTCGCGCTGGCAGCACATAGCCTTTTCCTTGATAATTCCGCCCTTAGAGGGCTGCAGGCCGGTGTGGCCAAAGCTGAAGATGCGATAAAATTGTCTGCATTTGGTGTTAACGGCAATGACTATTTAACGCTTCAGGAGTTCCTGCCACGGGTTGTTGAGACCGCAGATGGGGAACCGTCGCTCAAATGGAATCAAGCGCGATTTGGGCATCCGGGCAACTGGCACGATTCCGCCGCTCAGTTCTGCTTGACGACTTTCGTTAGTATTGCGCTATGCATTCAGCATGCAGAATGGATCCCCGGTGCTATCGATTTCGATTTGTTATACGAGCACAAAATTGAGGCCATCACGGACGGAGTCGAGCTATGGAGTGATCGTCAGACTGGACCGTTTAGTCCCACTGACCGGATAGTGGTCAGGACTCTAAATCGGGGAGAATCAATTCGGTGCCGGGTAACTCCTTCTCAACCAAGCGGTTTGCTTGGGTTATTGGATAATGAACAGAAGGAGCCGACATTCTCCTTGGTAAGTTTAGATGGACCGCTTTTCGCGCACGTTCGAACCGCGGACGTCAGAGTGACGTGCGTACCGAGACAGAGCGACTTTGTGCGGGAGTATTATCCAAACTTGCCGGAAGTCGAAAATGAGCAATAGGATCTCCGAATATTTCTCATCCTAAGCGCAAGAATCTAATTCATAACGCATCGGCGCCGGTTTGCGAATGGGTTACTTTCGCACGGGCGCTGTTTTACTTCGTTTCCAAGCGGCGCGCTTTAACTCGCCGCTTCAACCATTTTTGGCTTTCGACCGCGTTTCTTCGCGCCGGGCGCTCGGACCTTTTTACCGCTGGCTAGAATGTATCCGGTTTCGGGCGTCCGCTGCCAGCTTTTGGCGCCCGTCCATACGGAACCGTCCCATCCAACCGTGAGTTTCCCGGTTGAGCAGTACCGGATGCCGGATCTTATTGTTGCCGGAGCCTTCATTGCGGAGCGTTTTGTTTTGAGATGTTCAATGTGACAGCAACAAAAGAACCACGTCATCTGACGAACGCTGAACCAAACGCGGGGTAGACAGTTCTAAAACTCAGTTGAGGACTACTACCGGGCACCAACGAAGGTAATGAGAGGATTACGCAACTAAAGGAACTCGGATAACCAAATTGGTTACCTTCAAACGGACACCGCCACTCGACAGAGCAACTCATTTAATAACTGAGACTCGAATTCACTAGGTGTTAAGAATGATACGGAACGCACATCAAGGGGTTCTACCCTCTTGTCCTGCACTATGTGCTGTTCGTTCCTAAGGCTCCCAATCTGTGCATCGAGACGGCGCGGATTCTTCGTCGTCCGGATCCGCCGGATCGTTATGCAATCCGTTTACTACCAAGTTTAAACGAAGCGAGAGTTTGCAGCGGGATGCATTATCGGGTGGCCGAGATCGGAATGCCCACCTCGATCAAGCTCTGTCGGCTCGCGCCATGCCCGTCCTTACGAGCGCCAACGCCCGCTCCTGTCCGGAACGCCCCTTCGGCTCGAACGTCTTGCCCTTTGCCATGTTGTAGGAGATGAAGAAGTGCTCGATTTGGCCGACCAAGTCGTCGCTTACATCACTGATGTCGCCAAGCGATCGATGCGTGATCGATTTCGCTGCAACTGCGATCAGCCGGTCGTTCCGAAAGGTCTTGCTGTTCTCCGTCTGCTCAGCCTCGATGACGCCGATCAGCCGTGACGCAACGATACAGCCGGTAAACGCGGCGGCATCCATGAGAACCAGCACGTCGAGGGGATCACCGTCATCCCCAATCGTTGACGGCACGAAGCCGAAGTCAAAAGGGAAGACGGCGCCAGCGGGCAATACACCGTCAAGCACGAAGGTTCCAAACCGCGGGTCGTAGGCGTACTTGTTCTGGGAGCCTTTGGGCGTCTCGATGATGACGGTCAGCTCTTCACCATCGAACGCATCCAACCTATCCAGCAATATCATCACTTAGGTAACCTCGAAGGCTCAATCTCGAAGCGTGAGCCTTCGAGCGGCTCGCTGCCGATCTCGACGAGCAAGTTCTGCGCATCGATTTCTCCCGCAGTTTCTTTGCCGCTCCAAACCGGAAAACTCACCGTCTCTCAATCTCAATTGCTTACTGTCGTTTGCTCACATTCACCGACGTCCAACAGATCGCAACGGCTTCCCCGTCCGTCTAAACTGCTGATCGATTGTAAAGAAAATACCCTGCGCCCCAGCGTGTTTCATTCGTGACCATTGCGGCCGGTATAATGGCGTCAATGCGAAATTAAACCAGGCAGGTGCTCTTGGGAATATCCTGAAAACAAAGCGACTGGTTTTTCAATGGCCTGTTTTGCAAGTTGAACAGAGTAATGTTTGGGCATCGAAATCGGTATTCGGACATGGTCTGCCTTGATGATCGCGATGCGTGCAGATGCAATGACTGGCGGTTACTGGGAGTGCCATGACATCTCCTCGATACTTAGCTTTTTGAACCTGTACGGCGGGAAAGAAGAATTGTTGGTCGCCCTCTTTGATGCAAGAGGGGCGACCATTCAATCCAGTGAAGTGAATTAACGTCGGTTGTCTTCTTCTCTCAATCTTTCCTCATTACCAGTTCTTTCTATTTCGACGTCTTTACGACGCACGGTGTCGCGCACCGTTTCGGTGTGTTCCTCTGTCGTTTTGCCAATAACGATTTCCTCAACGACGCGTTCTTGTTTGCCGATAACCGGCTCCTCTTTCGTTTCAGTAATCTCGATTACAACGTCATCTTTTTTATCGCCGGCGCCAACAGGCCGATCTACCGCACGTCGATCAACCGTTACCCGTTCACTCTGTAGTTGCACTGATTGTTCGACCGGCTTCTCAGTGGCACGGCCGTAAATACGTACGCGTCCGCTTTGCACAGCCCGCTTTCCAACAACCAACTGTTCTTCAGTCACTGGAATGACTCGATCCTCCGGGCTGAAGCTCTCTTGACCGGCTCTTACTCCTGATTCGTCTACTCGCGCCGTTCGGTAGTTAATGTCGCGCTCGCCAGGATTAACTTCAGACCTGTCATCACGGAGTGTCTGGCGTTCGCTAAACTCATCATCACGGGACTGGGTCTCTCCGCCGAATGCGCTTGGACGATCAGCGCTGTAATCAGTATCAGTCTCGCGCCCAGCAATTTTCTCAGCGCCGCAAGATTCCAAGATATCCGCCGCACGCTCCGCGGAATCGTCGTCGCTTGCTCTGACTATCACGAGTGTTTTTCCACGTCCGACCTGATCTTGATAGTGCTTGGCTTCGTGTTCAGGGACGCCCATATCGGTCAAGGCGCCGATCAAACCGCCTGTGGCGGCACCGACTCCCGCGCCACCCAAGGCGGCGGTCAGTGCAGCTGCAATCGGTCCGGCTGCGACGATAGGTCCGATAACGGGAATAGCAAGCCCAGCAATTCCCGCCAGTAGTCCACCAATTCCACCCAGAGCGGCACCGATGCCCGCGCCCTTGAGAGCTCCGCTGGTATCATCCTTCGGTATCGGAGAGATCCGACCCACTAATTCCCGGATGAGTTTTACCTTCGTTTGACTCTCTATCAGTGTCTTGGGAAACGAGGCTGATATCTTCGCGGTCGAAACCGGAATTTACCAGCTGCTGCACTGTGGAGTGTGCTTCGGATCGGCTATCGAACAAACCAACAACATTCGGCATTCTGATTCTCCTTCTTATGATTCTTAGGTTGATGAAACAATTTTACTCCTCACCTTCTTACATCCGCTGCGTGTTAAACGACAAAATCGCCGGCGATTTCTCTTCGGCTTAGAACGATGCGCGGCCAGTTTGGGGATTGACTGTCGAGAAGAGGACTAACCTACGATTACTGTAGCGCAAGCCACGTGCCAAGGAGCGTGGCCAGCATTTGCGTTAAAACATTACTCTTCGATACGCGAGTGCCTCAAAAACGTTTCACGGTTAAGAATAGCTACGAAGCAATCGAGCTATATTCAGGACAGCGACAGTTGAAAATGAAAACTCAGCAGTCACTATCCGAGTGGCCTCTTTATAGCCCGTGAACGTCAGATGCTAACCGACGTAAGAGATCAGCTAAACCTTCGCGCTCCAGTTAGGTCCTGCCCAGATTTCGGGTCAAGAATTTTTTTGCTCCTTAGTGAGACCGCGGGTTTGATCTGACACACAACACATCAAATCGTTGCGTTACCGGCACGATGCAGCAACTATCACGTCAGATAATTCTGGCACATCAATTGCGCTGTCCTGCGTGCTCCTTCAATTAACTCATTAACTAGATGAACGACTAACGGCAGTGTTGCTGTGCGTGCGTTTAAGAAAGGTGTATGCATAATTTAGTCAGTTACTTTTCCCAATGGATCGATTCTGAACAAAATGTTTCGGCGCCCGCGACAGACGCCTCTAATGTAGATCGCATCAATTGGTGCCGCTGCTTACCGTTTCTGCTGCTTCATCTGGCGTGTCTCGCCGTGTGGTGGGTGGGATGGAGTGGCTTCGCCTTATGCACTGCGCTGGGCCTTTATGTAGTACGCATGTTTGCTATCACAGGTATATACCATCGTTACTTTTCGCACCGCACATACCGGACGTCGCGATGGATGCAATTTGTGTTTGCGTTATTAGGTGCATCGTCAGCGCAACGTGGGCCGCTGTGGTGGGCCGCGCATCATCGGAGTCATCATAAATTTTCCGATATGCAACCCGATCCCCACTCACCGATTCGACATGGTTTCTGGCGATCACACATCGGATGGTTCATGACCAATCGGCATTTCTTAACGGACTATCGCCGCGTACAGGACTTTGCCCGCTTCCCCGAGTTGCGATGGTTGAATCGTTTTGACGTGATCGTTCCAATCATTCTTGCAGTGACGCTTTACTTCGTCGGTCGTTTGCTTCATTACGCCGCTCCATCTTTGGGAGTTACAGGGTGGCAGCTAGTAGTCTGGGGTTTCGTGGTTAGTACGATAATGTTGTTTCATGCCACGGCGAGCATCAATTCGCTGGCGCATCTGATCGGCCGCCGCCGCTATGACACAGGTGACGATAGCCGCAATAATTTTATGCTCGCTTTGTTTACCCTAGGCGAAGGTTGGCACAACAACCATCACAAGTTTAGGAGTTGTACCCGACAAGGATTTTATTGGTGGGAAATCGATTTGACGTACTATGCTCTTAAGTTTTTCGCCGCCATTGGACTCATCTGGGACCTCAGACCCGTCCCCGGCAAAGCCTATGACCACAACCAGCAGCTGTCGTGAGAAATACCAAGCATAAAAACGAGCCAGCGCGGGCAAGTGAATTTGGAATCACGTCGAGTTGAACCAAAATAACTCCGATATACCGTCTGCTCGAACGCCGTCGCAATTCCCGAACATTGCCAAAGCATGTGGAACAGCTTCCGCCGCGTACACTACTCGACGGCGAAGTCGTAGCGATGGATTCACTCGCATGTTATAGCTAAAGGGCATTAGGGATCAGCTCTTAATCCATTCATACATAATTAGTTGCAAGGAGACATGGTGCGTCTATCAGAATTTATTCTGTCGAATATGGCCGAGATTCTCGCTGAATGGGAATCTTTTGCGGGAACGATCCTTCCCGCGACGAACTTAGATAAACTTGCGTTGCGTGATCATGCGCCGGAAATCCTAAAGGCTATCGCCTTGGACATGGAAACAACGCAAACGGACTTAGAGCAGGCCGAAAAGTCGAAGGGTCTCGCACCTATCAGAGACCCGGAAACTGCCGCAGAAACTCATAGTACCCAGCGTCTTCGGACGGGTTTCAACCAAGTACAAGTCGTTTCCGAATACCGCGCCCTCCGCGCATCTGTCATTCGACTCTGGCTCGCCAGCTCACCGCAGCCTGACGCATCCGATCTTTATCAACTAACCCGGTTCAATGAAGGACTTGATCAAGCTCTTGGTGAGTCGACCATGCGCTTTATGCAGGAAGTTGAGGCAGCCCGAGATTTTGCCCTCGCCGTTCTAGCCCATGACTTACGCAACCCACTAAACGCGGTGATAACGTCGGCAGAATGCCTCAAGATAGCGAAAGCGCGTGATGACGAGACGATCGCAACGCTTAGCTCTATTATCTTTGACAGCGGCATGCAGATGAGCAAGTTGATAGACACATTGCTCGACTTCACTGGCACACGACTGGGCCGCTCGCTTTCAGTAAAACGGGAGCCTATGTGCCTTCGCCCGATTCTTGAATCGACTGTGGCATCGTTTTCGGCAGCACACCCGAACCGGACTATCGAACTCAATTGCAATGAAGAAGCTCAATGTGCTGTTGACGAGGTTCGTATTCGACAGATGCTATCGAACCTGATCGCCAATGCGATTCAGCATGGGGCTGAAACAAGCCCAATAGGCATCGCTAGTTGGATAGCGGGCGGTGAAATCGTGATTCAAGTACATAATGATGGTCCGCCTATAGCGGCGTCCAAAATTCCGACAACATTTGATTTTTCCGCCCAGAGACGAACCGAGAATGGAGGCATGACGACTGAACTCGGCCATTTAGGAATTGGCCTTTATATCACGGGGAAGATCGTTGAAGCGCACGCCGGGAAGATAAGCGTCACTTCGACTGCGCAGGAGGGGACCACGTTCGAGGTACGGCTGCCTTGTGCCGGGACCGAGCATCACGCGGCGTACCCTCCGTCATTACGTGACCGTTTGTTATCTCACCCGTGACGCATGGCCGAAGAAGATTATCCCAGTTATGCAACGTAATTCTGACATGAAGAAGCATTCCGATGTCCTTTGTACGGTCCGAATATTGCGGACGCGTTTTTTGTGGTCACAAAGGTCCTGTTGGTCGAAGACGACGTAAATAATCTCCAAGCACTAACTATCTACCTGAGACTAATGGGACTTGAAGTAGAACAAGCCCACGACGGCTTTGAGGCGCTCAAACAGCTCGATAACAGCCGTTTCAATGTTGTTGTATCCGACATCAGAATGCCAGGGTTGGATGGTGTGGAGTTGGTGAAGCGCATACGCCACAAGTTAAAAGGCATTCCGATAGTGCTTATAAGCGGTGATCCGACGGCAATGATGGAGGTCATACCGCGCCCCGAACTATTACGAGTCCTGACAAAGCCTTTCATGCCGAGTGAGCTGCTGGAAATAATTCACCGAGCAGTCACCGATAAGGAATTATAGGCTACATCGGAGCCTCACTTTATCCCTGCCTTGCAAGTCGTGTGGGTCTCCAAAGCAGTGGCTCGACCCGGTGTTCAGCGTTGATTCAGGCAAGCTGTTTCACAGCTCTTCGTACTGCGATATCCGTGTCGTCGAAGCGATCGCGGATTGGGTCAAGACAGATGGCTTTAATGAGAGTTCACTGATCAAAGACTCTCCGAGGAAGAAAGAGAGCATCCTAAGCCTAAGATAACCTGGAGCGATCGAGGTATGGATATCTTTTTAAGCTAGCCCATACATACCTTTCACAAGCGCTGTTTCTATTCGTCTGCAAGGGGACCAATTAAGCGGGCAACCTATCTTTTACTAAGGCGGCTTTAACTCTCGACTACAACCGCTTTGACTTTCGTCCATGCTCTTCGCTCCGGGCGCTCGGACCTTTTCACCACTGACTAAAATGTATCCGTTTTTCGCGCGGCTGCTGCTACCTTTTGGCCTCCGTTCATACGAAACCTTCCGATCCAACCGTGAGTTTGCCGGTCGATGTTCCAAATCAATGTCATTTCCCTTAAGCACACGTTCGAACTTGCCGACGTCGAAGCCATCCTCGCTATGGCAATGTTCCTTAAGCGCGAGTGCGAGCGAGTCGCCACAAGAATTCGCATCACCGCGTTTAGCGTAAACCGATTTTGCTTTCGCCACCGAACTAATTGAGTCCTTCGTGCCATGAGCCATCAGCGGCATTTCCGCCGAGGTGGTTCTGATGGATCGAGTAATCCTTATGACATTCTGTGCAGGTCCGAAGTTCTTTCCGGGTTTTCATCTGTTCCCCCCTTACCCACGGAAATCTTCAAGCGACGTGCCAGCAAAACGAGAAGAACAGACGGGAGTCGGAAGGAGCGCGGTCGTACCGGTAAAAATGCCGCGCGACGGCAATGATGACGCGCCGCGTCATTGTCATGAGAAGTCTGTCCTAGGGCGTTAAGACTATGCGGCGTTCAACAGACGCCGCACCGAACAAGGGAAAGCCAGTTCTAAAACTCGCTTGGGGCCACTACCGGATTTACGGAAGGTGATGATACAGGCGCACATCAGGTTAAAGCGATACGTATACAGGCGTGACGGGTGTGACTAGGCGTGCAAGGCTCGGTTCCGAAATGTATACACATGCGCTCGCCCGCGCCCGGTACGGCTTCGCGCCGGCTGTGTATAGGTGTGTATAGTTTTTCGAGAATAAAGGGAAAAGTGTTGAGATCGGGGGTAGTTATTATGTGGAGAAAAGAAAAAGTTTAACACCAGGCACTACACAACTACACACGCCATCGCGGACGGCGGCTGGTTTGTCTTTCCCCTGTATTCAGAAGCCTTACGGTATCGCTTACCCGATCTTAAAGTTACATCGTCGGTGAATCGGGGCGAAGCGGAGAGATTGGCAGAACTACCACCAATCTTTCCAGTTGAAGTGAAGCGTCGTACAGTTCAATCCTAGACTATATCTGGTCTTCCCAGTCAACGAATCCCTGTCGCCTTGCGTCGTAAATCTCACCTTTCTCTACTACCGCCCGCGTGATACATAGCGAATGCATGTGTGCAATGAGGAAACCGGTCTTATCAATCCTGTTTGTCGTAGTAGGGCTTGCTGTTGCAGTCGTAGCCGCGGCGCAGCAGCCAACGAAAATCCCCAGGATTGGATTTCTAACCGGCGGCTCCGCTACCCAATCTCGGCGCGTACCGACGCATTTCGCCATGGTTTGCGCGAGCTTGGCTATATCGGGGGGAAAAACATCATCATTGAATGGCGATATTCAGAGGGAAACTTGGACCGGCTGAAGCAGCATGCCGCGGAGCTTGTGCGTCTGAAGGTAAATGTCATCGTCACGGCTGGTACGACCGTCACGAGCGCCGCCAAGGAAGCGACTGCCACGATTCCGGTCGTGATGGCGCAGGATCCGGATCCCGTCGGCAATGGGTTCGTCGCAAGTCTTTCTCGGCCCGGCGGGAACATCACTGGTTTGTCCAGGCTAGCTCCTGAGATCAGCGGCAAGCAACTGGAGCTATTGAAGGAGACCGTACCCAGGCTTTTGCGCGTCGGCGTGCTTGGCGATGCGGCTCTCCCGGGACAAGCACAAATATTGAAAGAGGTAGAGCTCGCGGCGGCAGCGTTAAAAGTGAAGTCTCATTTCCTAAAGGTGCAAAGTCCTAAGGATATCGAGACCGCATTCCGAAGTACCGGCAAGAGGAACGTCGACGCGATCGTCGTGCTCGAGACTCCGCTGATCAACTCTCACCGATCACAAATTGCCGCGCTGGCGGCAAAGAGCCGCCTCCCGGCGATGTACATGAATCCGGAATATGTTGAGGACGGCGGGCTCATGAGCTACGGCGCGAGCATTGCCGAGTTGTACCGCCGCGCCGCTGTCTACGTCGACAAAATTCTCAAAGGCGCCAAACCGGGCGACTTGCCGGTCGAGCAACCGACAAAGTTCGAGCTGGTGATCAATCTCAAAACCGCCAAGCAGATCGGCCTCACAATTCCACAGAAGATGCTGGCGAGAGCGGACAAGGTGATCCAGTAACCCCAGGATTGAACTGTATTCTCCATCTATCAAACCTAGTCATGTTGTTATCATCCGAACCGGAGCTGGTCGCCTAGATCGAGTTCGCCGAATGGACGCCGGACGTCATTTGAGGCATTCCAAGTTTGTTGGGTTGAGGGAGGATAAACGGGCATCTGAGAAAACTTATCGGTTTCAATCGACCCGCGCAAAATAGGAGGACAACATATGACGACTCTTCCACGTGAAAAATGGGAACTCAAAGAGAGCGCCGATTGGTGGAGAGCTGGACAAGCGGCACGGCAGCAAATTATCGGAGCTGCAACGGAGAAGATGCTTGACTTGGCCGGTGTCCAAGCAGGCAGCCGAGTGCTTGACGTTGCGGCAGGCACGGGTGAGTCAACTCTTATGGCAGCTCAGCGCGTTGGAGGAAGAGGGTACGTATTGGCGACGGATCATTCTTCTAGCATGCTAAGTGTAGCTGCCGAAGTGGCCCGTAAAGAGAGCCGCATGAACGTAGAAACCCGCGTAATGAACGCAGAGAATCTTGAACTCGATGTTGACTCATTTGACGCTGTGATATGTCGGCAAGCTCTGATGTTATTTCCGAACCCAGCGAAAGGGCTCACAGAAATGCGGCGCGTTGTGAAGCCTGAAGGAAAAGTCGCAGTGATTGTGTTCTCCGCCTTAGAAAAGAATCCGTACCAAGGAATCGTCTTCGCAATCGTTCAGCGCTTAGGAAACATACCCCCTCCATCGCCAGGAGAACCCTGGATGTTCGCACTCGGAGATCCAGGGGCACTTGAAGACCTCTTTAGGCGGACTGGTTTTCTCAATGTGTCTGTTCATACGATTCCTATACAGCGACGTTTCCCATCTGCGGCTGACGCTATTCGAAGAATGAGAAATGGTGCCGGTGACATGAGGGAACTCATGAACCGATTAAACGAGACTGAACGTGAGAGAGCCTGGGTCGAAATTGAAGAGCAACTTAGGCGCTTTGAAGGGCCTAACGGCCTTGAGGTTCCCGGTGAGGTACTTATTGGCGTCGGGATAAAGTAATTACCTACGGCGGAGAAGAAGGCATGAGTTCAATTACCCACAAAATTGCTGACTATTGTGTTGAGAAGGACGCGGCGGGACCGCGCCTCTCACCCGCAAGTTAGGGAGGATGCGATGCAAATGCGAATTGCAGTCCTCGACTTCGTGACCAACACATGCTTTCCCGTACTCGCTGCAGAGGAGTTAGGATTTTTCAAGGCCGAGGGTCTCGATGCGGAGATCAAATTGATTACCCCTACGGCTAAAGCAGTTTCCGCGTTACGTGAAGGCGCCACAGATGCCTATGTAAGTGGCGCTGTCCATACTGTCCTGAGATCCTTTCCACGCTGGAAAGGGGTCAAGCTTATTGCTGCACTCTCTCAAGGGATTCCCTGGCTTTTAGTGGTGCGTTCCGACCTCCGCGCAGAGCGCGGAGACATGAATGTCTTGAAGGGGTTGCGGATTGGTGGAGATCAGGGACCAGATGCGGCGCTCAAGCAGTTGTTAATAGCGGCCGGACTCGACATTGAACGTGACAAAGTGCAGATCGTGCCCGTTCCGGGCGCCGGGGACCCTGGTGCCTCCTTTGGAGTGGCTGCAGCCAAAGCACTTGAGGCAGGCCAAATTGATGCCTTCTGGGCTAATGCCATGGCAACACAGATCGCAATACGGCGTGGCGTGGGAAAAGTTTTGTTAGATGTGCGCCGCGGCGATGGTCCCCCTGCCGCTCGGAATTTCACCTTCACTGGCCTTGTGACCACTGATTCTTTAATCAGTCGAGACCCGGAACGAATCGCGGCTACTGTGCGGGCTATTGTCAAAACCCACAAAGCACTTCGGGCGGATCCAACACGAGCTGCTGAAGTGGGAAAGCGGCGTTTTCCCCCGGATGCTGCAGAACTGATCGCCACAATTATTGAACGGGACTTGCCGTTCTACGATGCTGCCATATCTGAGGAAGCCGTAAATGGGCTAAACCGTTTCACTCAATCGGTCGGCTTGCTCGCTGAACCGGTAGCCTACGAGCAGATGGTGGCTGTCCAATTCCGCGACCTTTGGCGGCTGTGAGATAGCGGGAGGCATCGAAGGCGACGACGTCGTCTGGTTCACATTGGGATTGTGACGCGCTTCTTTCACAATCGCGGTGTAGCCCCTAACAGTCGGCTTGAGGCCGTCGCGCAGAGCGCGGCTCAGCCTTCACGTAGATCTCAGTCCTAGTCAACACGGTTAGGAGGCGACTATGGAACCCAACCTGCACACGGATGCTGATAAGTATCAGGCCGGAATGGGAAGCTGGACTAAAACCCTTGCTCCTCTATTCATCGAATTTATAGACGGTATCAAAGAAGGGGATCGGGTATTGGATGTAGGCTGTGGTACGGGTTCACTTACATTCACCATCGCTGATACAACAAAAGCTTCAACGGTTGTCGGCATTGACCCTTCAGTTGGCTACGTAGAATATGCTCGTGCACAGAATTCACATCCGCATGTTGCTTTTGAAATCGGGGAAGCTCAGAAACTTCCCTATGACAATGGCTCTTTCGACTGCTGCGTATCATCATTGATGATCCAGTTTGTCTCGGATGCACACGCGGCAGCAAGAGAAATGAGGCGCGTCACAAAAAAGGGCGGAAGTGTTGCAACTTGTGTATGGGACAACAGTGGAGGCATGGAGTTATCGGAAAGATTCTGGGATGCGGCCGTTGCTGTTGACCCGGGAGCTAAACGACCTGGGAATAGGCGTTATGGATCAGCAAGCGCGCTTTCAGAGCTGTGGATCGCCACTGGTTTTGCGAATGTTGAAACAAGGGCGCTGGTTATTCCTATGGAGTTTAGTTCCTTTGACGATTTCTGGAGCCTCCTGTCAAATAGCCAGGGACCGCCTAAACCTTATATCAGTAGTCTCTCCGAGGATCGCCGACAGGTATTGAAGGAGCGACTACGCACAGACATTCTTGATAACGGCCCTGACGGATCGATTAAACTTCGTGCAAAGGCTTGGGCAGTGCGCGGGGTAGTACCGGCAGGATAGAATTTTTCCACGGGCTAGTGTTTTGCAAAACGGAGTGTCTAACTGGGCCGCTTCAGACCGACCGCCAAGAGGGCCGGCTTAGCGTAACGTTGAACGCTAGCAGGAATGTGTATGAACGCGAAAACGAGGGTGTTGTGATCGATATCCAACAGGTGCCCGACCCACGAATCGCGGATCTCAGGCGAGCCGGCAAAATCCGGGTCGCGCTCTATCCACCGCAATATGCGAAGGATCTGGCAACCGGCGAGTTGCGCGGGTGGACGATCGAACTCGCTCGCGCGCTAGCGGCGCGGATCGGGGTTGAGTTCATGCCGATCGAATATCAAACTCCTCCTAGGGCGATGGAAGGCCTCAAAGCCGGCGCATGCGATATATGGGGTTTGGGGCGATGGATGAATCTCGGATCTCGGAGATGGATTTCTCACCCGCGGTCCTTCAATTTGATTTTACCTATTTGGTGACGGTCGACTCCTCAATTCAAAGTGCCGCCGATGCCGACTGCCCGAGTACCCGTATCGCCGTTGTGCGCAACCACGCCTCGACGTTGTGTCTGAACCGCGTACGGAAACATGCCGAACTAATTAGCGCGGAGACGCCGGACCTTGCTTTTGACCTGCTGCGTAGTGGAGACGCGGACGCGTGGGCATCCACCCGTCCCGCGCTTCTAGAGTTCTCCGCCAGATTGTCCGGTTCGCGGGTGCTGGATGACTGTTTTGGAGCGAACTTTACAGCGATGGCGGTCCCGCAGGGGCAGTCCGGAAGGCTTGCCTATATCAGCGAGTTCATCGAAGAGGCCAAGGCCTCGGGGTTAGTGCAGCGCGCAATCAACGATTCTGGCTGGCGAGGCGTCCGCGTGGCAGCGAAAGGGAAGGGAGCGTAGAGAGTTACTGACAATGATCCGAAAGGACACTCCCATGGACCAAAAATCCGTCATCACGGTTAAAGACATTACAGCTATCGCTCTCAAGGAACGTAGGCCGGGTTGCGAGAAAGGTACCTTGCATGACGATGCGCCGGTGCAGACGGCACTGTACCGAGTACAGCCCGGCAGCGGTGTTCCAACGCACGAGCATGCTCAAGTTTACGATCTTTTTATCGGCCTGAAGGGAGTTCTTGAAATTCGGTACGAGGGCGAATGCGGGAACGGCGTGTTCGTTCTCAAACCTGGCGCGTTCTGTCGAGTGCCGCCCGGTGTGCGGCATGAGCTATCGAATCCGAGCAAAACCGATGAGACATTGTTCCTACTCGTTCAAGCCACGTGCTCAGAGTTCGATTACATGTCGGTCCCGTTCCGCACAATGGAAGCCGCGCTGCCGTTTTCACCAGTGGCTGGCTAAAATCCCGAGGTGAGCAATTGGCGAACTTTAACGCCGCAGACGTGGCCCGACTAGATCGAACCTATTCAACTGCCGGTCACTTGGTCTGTGAACTCGCGAGGGTTAATGGGTTTGTCGAGGATGCCAAAGCTTCGGGGTCGGTGCAGAAGGCCATCGACCGTGCTGGCCCGCGCGGAGTCACTGTGGCCCCGCCGGGAAATCCCGCCGCGCAGTAGTGAGTGTGTCATTGAAGAGAAAACCCGGGTTCTCTCAAGACACAAAGCACTAATGCGCTGCACGCTCCGGCAAACGGTGCTTCCAACGTCTCGGCCGCGGAGCTTTACCGGGCTTTACAAAGACCTGTTCTAGATGTAAAAGCGAGCAACATTGGCGTTGATTCACCCGTGCTATACGGAAACTAGGAAGTTCTATACGGAACCAGATTCTATTGGTGACGCCTCAAGGCTCTGCTACCCACGCTGAAAGGAACGCGTAAATGAAATTAAATTTTTTAAGTTTGTTTGTGATTGCCGGAACTCTTGTCGGCTGTGCCAGTACGCAAGGTGCGCGCGTGCAGTCCTGTAAGGCAACTACAGAACAGGAAATCGCCTCGCTATTCGATCGCTGGAATCAGTCGTTACAAACTGGTGATCCGCACAAAGTAGTCGCCAACTACGCAGAGCGATCTATCCTGTTGCCCACTGTTTCAAACAAGCCGCGTCTCACTCCAGCCGAGAAGGAGGATTACTTCCATCACTTCTTAGAGAACCGCCCCTCTGGCAGGATCGACTTGCGCACCATCGAGCTCGGTTGCAACACGGCGGTTGATGCTGGTCTTTACACATTCACGTTTGCTAAGACGGGGGCAAAGGTGAGCGGACGCTACACCTACACCTATCGCTGGAACGGTTCAGAGTGGCTCATCACCAGCCACCATTCCTCGGCTATGCCAGAGAAGGGGTAGCACCCAAGAGGCATAACCCGCCGCTTGAGTCGAGAGCGACACAAGGTGATGAAATGATCTATTTTGCGTTAGCGGCTCAGCGGCATCTCGTTAGACGAACCCGTCCTAATGTCCGGAAAGGGAGGCTCTCCAGATCTCCAAGATGAAACTCGCCCCCCGGGACACGGGCGCGTGCGATCTTCACAAGATTGGGAGCCGCATCGAGACCGAAGACCTCATCACCTCGTCAAGGTAGGCCATTCCGGGCTTGAGCCGCGCCCGCTCGAATATGGCGAGATACACCGGTCGGCACGTTCCTTCCTGAATTTCCGCCCAATCAGTAGCGCGTGCGCCCCATAGCCGCGCATTGATCTCAGCTGTTCGTGGCTTTTGTTCGGTTGCCATACGCTCTCCCACTTTGTATGAACCAAACTTTTCCGTGTCGGCTCCAGTGACTCTCCATTACCCAATCTGTGCACTAAAAAAGCCGGCGCACCCTCGCGATCAAAAAGCGCCAGAGCGCCCGGCCTTAAACTCTCTATGTATTTCCCCTCCGGGAAACGTTTGGGGTTCCTGGGGTTGGCCTCAGATCATGCTGGAAGCCTCGAAAGATGGCACAAGTCGTTCGTGTTGAGGTCCTCGAAGCATGAACCACGGACGTTAATCTGCTGTTACAGTACACTAGAGTCTAAACGCACCGTCAAAGGCCAACAAAACCAAGCCCTGAGCGCTGCCACGTATGGGAGTTCTTGGGGCTTGTTGTTTCTGCTGTACGGATAAAAGGCCGACAGAGCGCGTTCATCAGGATTAATGGCGGCAGTGTGATATGGCTCTGCCGTCATATACGACACAGGACCTGCACAGGTCTTCGGACTCGGGGCAGCATCGGCAAGAAACAGAAGCTGGGCAAAGTCCGCCTTCGAATAACGCAAACTGCGCTCACGCCTGAGCGAGACTCGGATCTGTGCCGATCGTAATCGCTTCTAATTCCTTCCATGCGGCCATTTCGCGTCCGCGGGGTTACTCTCGACCAATCCGTTACGATGATCGATTCTTCTTTCGTCCAACCACCGGCGATGGAGTCCCATGGTCGCCAGAATCAAATACGCCGTGACTAAAAACAATGCTATCCAACCGATCACTGCCGGGTTGACGGAACCGCTCGTGCGTGATGGGCTCGAGCGCGGAGCGCCGTCGGGCTTGTGCGATTGCACGCCGGCCTTTTTGGGCTGAAACGCCCACGACGCGAGAATCGACAAGAGCAACACGCCGCCGATGACCGAGAGTGAAGCGCCGATCGGAATTTTATAGATGTCGACGAGCATCATCTTGGCGCCGACAAAGCACAGCACCGCCGATAGCCCGACTTTGAGATAGGTGAACATTTCCATGACTCCCGCAAGCATGAAATACAGCGCGCGCAGCCCGAGAATCGCAAAAACGTTCGACGTGTAAACAATAAACGGATCCTGAGTGATCGCAAAAATGGCCGGAATCGAGTCGACCGCGAAAATCACGTCGGTGGTTTCAACGACGAGGAGCACGAGCATTAAGAGCGTTGCGTGAGTCTTGCCGTCGCGCCGGACAAAAAATTTCTGACCATCATAACTTCTGCTTATCGGTACCCAGCGCTCGAAAAGCCTAACCACAGGATTTTTCTCGGGCTCGATCTTCTCGCCCCCCTGAAGATACATCTTGATCCCGGTGATGACCAAGAACGCGCCGAAGACGTAACCCATCCAATGAAAGTTGGCTAGCAGGGCGGAGCCTGTGGCTATGAAAATGGCGCGCAGAATCAAGGCCCCGAGAATGCCCCAAAAAAGTACGCGGTGCTGGTACTCGCTCGGAGTATTGAAATATTGGAAAACCATTAGGAAAACGAACAAGTTGTCGACGCTGAGTGACTTCTCGATCACGTAGCCGGTCAAAAATTCAAGCGCCGTTTCCTGCCCCCAAGCGAAGTAGATGCCGAGATTGAACGCCATCGCCAGCGTGATCCATACCACGCTCCAGATGGAGGCTTCCTTAATTGAGACTGTGTGAGCCTTGCGGTGAAAGACCCCGAGATCGAGGGCGAGCATCCCCAAGACAAAAACGTTAAAAGCAATCCAAAGAAATAAGCGTTCTGATTCCATAAATTTCCATTCTCCTATTTGCAAGCGAAACCACCGCGCACACGTCACGCGAGCAAAAACATTACGAGAACGGAAATCTTAAACGCGATAGACCTGAAGAAGGCGGAGATTACCCGGGGGGAGGTTCGACTGAAGAAAAAAGCGCAAACGCAGATCGGTCCGTGCGTTCGATGTTAAGCCGAAAAATATCGAGGGATTGACGGAAGGCGGCTGAAGTTTTTTACCACGAGTCTGAGGTCGCCGGGAGGACTTCCTGGAAACCTGTTCTTCTCGTTCCTCAGCAGCTTCCTGCTCGGCCGCGTGTGCCGCCGTGATCACGATCGCGAATACTTGCGTACCGGTGAGACCCAGCGCGACAAAGAAAAGCAACAAAGTAGACAGGATCGACCGCTTCACAGGGGTATGACCTAACAATTCAAAAACTTTAAGTCAATAACGTTGCTCCGCAAAGTGTAAATGCACCCATTGACCGCCTGTAAAGGCAGTGCGCTCTGGCTCTCGCAAGACGATGGCAACGTAACCATTACAGCGGGGGCACGTGTGCTGAATACATCCAGCATTGAACTATACGACGCTTCAGTTCAAGCCGCTGCAGAACTCCTTTTGAAGGAGAAATAATTTAATCACAAATTAGAAACTGAGCCCCACCTCTGCGGCTGCGATGGTTGCAAACTCTGCACGTTTTTCGTGGGTTGATCATAGGGGCACTCTTTTTTGAATGCGTCGACATAGCACGCGAAATTGTCCAGCAGCGTCCAGCTATTTTTCATCGTTGATGCCGATCGACTTCAACAGTGACGAGATCTGGCCGATGATGTGTATCGTTCGTTCAACGTTTCCTTCCCTATATAGCAGTGTGTGCGGGTGGACGTTTCGATCATAATCAGCTTTTCGTAGGAGCTTACCGTGCGTGTCTTCGATACCACCTTCCGTCTCCCTTTCGAGTGAGAGCGTTAGATTAGCGATAGCGACGATTTTCACGCGCATCGACTCGCGCTTGAACTTCTCTTAGCCAACACGCTGCTTAAGGTTGAGAACGATGTCGCGCCAACGTCGGGCATCCGCGCTGCTGTTGATGTCGCGCTTGATAAGCTTAAGCACGCCGTTGGTAACAGCCGCCTTGAGAGCCGGATTTGTAGTCCCGCTGTGGTCCCGACTCTCGCCGCCGATGCTTTGCGGAGTAAGTATTTCCATTACGATTCCTTCGGCTCCCGTTATCGAACCTACCTCCAGGAAAATATGCTGGATAGTGTTGCGACAAGTATTTGAACGCGCTTTCCGAACGCCGTACAGGGTGCGCCAGGGGATGAGGCGTCGATCTCGCCGGGCGCTGAGTTTAGCCGCACCTGAGGTCGCGGCATCTATCTTCGCCCCGTTATGTAGAAGGGCTTTGGCTAAACGGGCGAGATTGGGATGCAGCTCTCCGCATACTCGGATTTACACCGGAACGGATGCGGTAAGAACGTATTGCGAGGCTGAAAGAGAGACGGTTTGCCCGGCACTCCACTGGCGCAGCGGTCTCCTTATGGGCTGGTCCGCACGGGTATAGTTGGCGAGAGGATACGCCATGTTACTAACGAGTGACAAATATGGCATCCGCTTCCATGCCTGTCGCGTCGGCCATAATATTCGCATACACAGCCAAGCCGGACATTGCGATCAATTCCAATATTTCAGGCTGATTTAGTCCGTGGTGGCGCAGCTTTTCGTAATCGGCTTCAGATATCCCTTGTGGGTTTTTGGAACACTTGAGGCCAAACAGAATCATATCGCGCAGCTTTGGATTGCTAAGCGAATTGACGTCCCGAACTAAAGCATTCAGCATTTCGGGATCTAGACCAAGCATTCGGCAACAAGCGATATGGGCCGCCGCGCAATAGTGACAATTAC
Source organism: uncultured delta proteobacterium (assembly GCA_963745835.1). Classification (GTDB taxonomy): domain Bacteria; phylum Desulfobacterota; class Binatia; order UBA9968; family UBA9968; genus WHTF01. Next base: position 342,169 of record CAVUZH010000016.1, on the reverse strand, counting down.
GATCTTTTGAAATCGCCGCAAAAAGCATTTCCTTTACCCAGCGCTCTATTTTGCCGGTCAGGAGCACGTTGCGGACAAGATCCCAACTCCCTTTAACTACCGTGGGCGAGTGCCCCTGCGTCGTGATGAAATTGGGAGGCGAGGGAAAGCCCATCCTGCAGCGAAATTCCTCGTAAGTATCTCTTGCTTCCGGAGACGCGTCAGCCGGTGGAAGGGGCTTTATATGCGGAGTGGTGGGTCCATTCTTATTATTCATCGCAGGACCTCCCTATTCGCGCTTGCGGTCCTGTCGCCCCGTTAAGCTCAAATATGATTTAGATGATCACGCTAGGCTTATTGGAATGGAATAGCAAACGGTATCCACGTTCTAGATCGTCAACAAAAACCAGGGGCGACCCAGCCGACGTTAAGGCGGCGGTTATCTTGACCAATCAGTCGAGTTCTTGCTAATCCCAATATAGGATTTAGACATGGCGATTCTAAACCAACAATAAATCATGCGCATGAATCCGAACTCATGGAGGCGAGAGTTTTATCTGAAAAGCTCTTGCAAAACAGCAGGCGCATCGTTCAAGAATACCGCGATACTGTCGAAAATAGTCGCCGACTCATCGACGACAGCTTCACGTTGAAGATGAGAGCGGAGCAACGCCGTCGCGTACCGTAAATACCCAGCCTGTATACTGGCGGTAGTTTAATCTTTCGGTCACCAATCGGGACGGTGGCATGAATTAAGGCTAATTAGTTGCAGTCCCAGCGCTGTCAGGTGTCCTGACTCCCGACACTCCTTACCGATATAAGCTGCGCCGCGTCCATAAGACCATCAACACTTCAGCCAATACTCCCCGGAGGAATTTGCCGCCCTGTGTTCCCGTTCTGTTGTCGGCTCCGGTAATCCGCGATTGAAGCCCTGCCGTGTTTGCTCAGATTGAAAGGTTTTGATCGTCGAGCTCGGTTTCGTTAACCGGTTTTATCTTCCTGCTTGGCGGTTGGTTCGTGCTGTCCATACAAGAGCGCGACGCTGATACCCGTGATGTTGGAAGAGACGGCGTGAATCCCATGGAATCCGAAAGAGTATGGTGAACTGCTTGTAATGCCGTCTCGTGTCATCGGCATCGGTGATATGGCAACACGACGGCTTAAATGAACAAAGGGCATCAAGAAATGCCATAGCGTCACTATGAGAGATAATCCAGTTGATCCCAGAAAATTCGGTTGTCTAGTTGTAGCGTACAGAATTTTATTGACAAGCAGTGACAAAAGTTTGGACACTTAGGTCGGAGGACATATGACCAAAGTAATGCAATCAGTCAGAGGCGTAGTGCAGGGGACTCTTCATCGCCGGAAACCGCACCTCATGATTTCCGCGCGGGTAAAAGATAGTGACAGCAGTTTGAATGATGCAATACAGGAGCTTGAGAAACTCTTAGTCGACCGAATCGGTAGTTTGAAAGCGGCAGTTAGCGACGACCAAGCTGTGGTGGCGCGTGAGGCGCAACATGCGGAGCAGGTCATTGAAGGTCTTAAAGCAAATATCACCATGCTGGAGACTAAGCTTCGAGAGACCGAGGACACTCTCCGTAGAAAAGAGGCTGGCAGCCAAAAAATGGAAGAAAATCTTAGCGGCGAAATCCGCGATTTACAAAGCGCGGTGAAGAAGAAAGAAGAAGCTCTCGAGACTCGAGAATCCGAGATGAACGTTCTCAAGTCAAAAATAGATGTCATGACCGTACAGGTAAGCCATTTGGAATCGGCGATCGAACACGCAAAAGCAGACTCGGCGAGTGAGGCGCAACGTGCCGAGCAGGTTATCGACGGTCTCAAGACAAACATTGCCGCGCTGGAGGTTAGACTTAGAGAGACGGAACAAACCATACATCAGAAAGACGTTGCCAGCCAAAAGCTGGAAGAAAATCTTAGCGTCGAAATTCGCGATTTACAGAGCACAGTGAAGAAGAAAGAAGAAGCTCTCGAGACTCGAGAATCCGAAGTAACCGATTTGAAATCAAAACTGGATGCCATGATAGATCAGGTAACGCATTTGCAGTTGGCGAACGGGCACGCAAAAGAAGTGGCGTCGAGCAAGGCCCAACATGCCGAGCAGGTCATTGACGGTCTCAAGATGAAGATCGCAGCGCTGCAAGCCCAACTTAGCCAGACAGAGCAGATCGTCGGCGGACTTGTTGAGAACAGTAGATTGCTAGCTTCGGAATCGCCCATCAAAGAACTCGGCCAAGAGCGAAATGGCCAGGCCTTCGTTCTAAACACCGAGTTGGACCCCCACAGAAACGGGTGGAACCACAGTGAAGCACAAGCTTTGACTGATACTCAGGCCCAAGCTCCTGGAACACCTGTCGAACGCGAACAATCAAAAAACGGCGAAGAGAAATCCACTGCCGTCCAATTTCAGGCTGCGACAGTCATGCCCATGGTATCGGAAGCCGCTTCGCAAACCGTCTCGCAATACGCTTTCGACCGTATGATCACTGAGTTCAGCGAGCTCAGCAATGTGATGGGGAGCATCGCATCCCTGATTATCCGTGATCAGGTGAGGGCCTTTGGGGAATCCATGGAAGAATTTCCACAGGCGCGGCTTACAGAGCTGGTCGAGTCTCTTAGCAAAACGATATCTGACGAAGAGCTGAAAGCCGATTTTTGCCGGCGGTTTGCCAGAGTTTAACTCCGAAAAACAATCTCTCTCCTCGAAAATAATTGGCTTCTAGCGGCTGCCGAAGAAAACACCGTCCTTTACCATCAGCACTCCAAAGGAGGACATAGACCTGTATACGGCGGCATCGCGTCGGCCGCCGTCCCGAATCTGAGTTTTTCCAACTTCTCCAAATCGCTACTCTTATTCCATACGCCATCTCGTTTTCGCTCGCGACTTTATCAATCGAGAGGACGGTAAGATAAAAGAAGAGTTAATATGATCTAAATTTTCGACTCCACGATTGATGAACTAAAGTCGGGGCGAAAATATTGGCTTACCGGGGCGCCCAATTGATCGCCAGTCGTCTGTCCGCTGTAGATGCTAGTCTCTGATGTCCTGTAGAAACCAGTTGGTAGGTATCTCTTGGCCGAGGCCGCGCCGTTTTGCCTCACGAACGACGTAGCCGGCAGTCGACGCAAATTGCAAACCTTGAGTACCGCTGTTGGCAAAAAAGGTAACCTGATTGCGATCTGTTCGACCTTTGAGTTTGCCGGACATGATATCGGTGAGCAGGGGGAAGTCGCTGGAAAAAATGTCGACCCGGGGATTGGCGATTCTCTTGATCTCCTCCTCGTTGCCGGCGACCACGGCCGCTTCGCCGCCGATGCGGCGCATGCCGACATCGAGATTCATCGTGGCCCGGCCCATTTTGATGACGAGATCGGATTTCTTGACGATCTCGGGGTTCCATTCGTTGGATTTGACACAGGTGAGGTGCATGCCGGGCTCGATCCACGAATGATCATCGACGACGACTTGAATGGAATCGGTGCAGGTGGCGATGATGTCGCAACCGCGCACGGCATCCTCTGGGCGCTCTACGGGTATGATTTTGATTGCTAACTTCTCACCCATTTCTTGGGCAAAAGTGTCACGATTCTTTTTTGTCGGGCTGTAAACCCGTACCTCGGTAATTTTCCTGACCTCGTTGAAAGCCAGCAGATAAGTGCGCGCCATTCCGCCTGCGCCGAAGATACCGACCACGTGGGAATCTTCACGCGATAGATATTTCACGCCCAAACCGGCGCAGCCACCGACGCGCATATGCTGGATGATGCCGTCATTGATGATTGCCAAAGGCTCGCCGTTGCGGGTGGAAAATACCAGGACGATGCCGCAGAAGGTTCCTGGCTCGATGCAATATTTTTCCACCGTCTTTCCCTCAGGCCATTCCAGCATGTCTGACTTCATGCGAATGGCGAAAGTTTCGAAGCTTCTGGAGGCTCCTTCCATGGTGCCCCAGCGATACATTATTTTTGGATCGTCGTTGGGCACGAATAGGTCGTAACGGCCGCGGTAGACTGCGCGCTCATTGATGAGATCGCGATAGCCGGTTTCCAACGCGGTCATGCAACCTTTCATGTCGAGAATCTGTTCGACGGTTTGATTATTAATCAGCAGCATGGAGCCTCCTGTCGTTCAAGGAACAAGCTTCCTCTATTTCGCAGAAGCTCTGACAATGCAAGGGCAGTCAGACTGCAAAAAAATGAATTATGAAAGCTTAAACTGACTTCCGGATTTTCAGATTTCCGCTTTCAGCTTTCTGCGAGGAACGGGTTTGTCAAGCGGAAATGGAGGCAGGATTACAGGCGCTCAAAAAGACTCAGAGGCAAGACGCGCGAAGTTCGATGAGCTGAGGCGTACGCTTCAGTACGTTGAGAGCGAGTCGGGCGAGCGGAACGAAGCATATGCGACTTTTTGAGCAGCCTGCTAGCTGTCCAAATCGGGTTTAGGAAGAACTACATGGGGGACACCTTCATCGGCAAGCTCAGCTGCTTCACTAGCCGTCGCAGTGCCGTGAATCGGCCGCTCTTCAGCCTTTCCGCGGTGAATCTGCCGCGCCTCATCGGCAAACCGAGATCCGACGTCTTCGAAATTCTGCTTAACGTAATGGTGAACCTTAAGTAGCATTTCCTTAAATTCAGCCGGAGATGGCGGTGCCGGCGGTGTTCGGCTCGCTGTCTTTGCAGGCGGAGCTGGCTGCTCCTTCTTTACATGTACGGCGCAGGCATGCGGTACCTTCTCAACTTTTGTCGTGCCGCAGGTAGGGCAGGAAATCAGGCTTTGTTCGGCTTGTTTCTGATACTCCTCGAAGCTCGGAAACCAGCCCTCAAAGTTGTGTTTTTTTTTGCAGAGAAGGTTGTAGATCACCATAAGTTAAGTCCACCGTCTGAGGAATAACCATTTAAGAACCTTTCGGGATGAAGTCAAGCCCGCCTGGCATCAACGGGAATTCATCGCGTCTACTTAGAATTATCCGAAATCTTGCCGGTCCTTGCAATCATGATAGAGTCGCCTTGATGAGCACCGACGTCTCGATTAAGGCTATTCGCAAGATTTCGGAAATCCCGCAAGTGCAATGGGATGCCCTGCTGGTCAACGGCTCGCCTTTCTTGAAGTGGCATTGGCTGGACAGCTTGGAGGGGTCGGGCTGCGTCAACGATGAAACCGGTTGGCTGCCTCATCATCTGGTGGTGGAACGCGCCGGAAAAGTGGTTGCGGCGTGCCCCATGTACCTCAAGCTCCACAGTATGGGAGAGTTCGTCTTTGATTATGAGTGGGCTGAGACGGCCCATCATGTCGGCATTCAGTATTATCCCAAGATGCTCGTTGGGGTGCCCTTTACGCCGGTAACGGGTCCTCGCTTTTTGACCGGCGTGGGAGCCGATCGAAGCGCCTTGATCACGGTCATGGGGCAGGCCTTGGCCAAGATTGCGGCGGACAACAAAATTTCTTCAGTTCACGTTAACTTCTGTTTGGACGATGAAGTCACCGCTCTCGAAGAAATCGGCTTTATTCCCCGGCGGGGCATCCAGTTTCACTGGCAGAACCACGATTTTAGCTCGTTTGATGATTATCTCGGCAGCTTCCGCAGCGATCGGCGCAACAAGATCAAGCGCGAACGGAGAGAAATCGCCCAGCAGGGAATCTCAATTGGTGCGGTGGAGGGCGAACAGCTGACTGAGAAACATATGCGCACCATGTTTCGTCTTTACAAGGGTCACGTCGATCGACTCTATTACGGCCGCCAATATCTCACGGAGGAGTTCTTTCACCAACTTCAACGAAGGTTCGCGAGCAATGTCTGCTTGATGCTGGCCGAAGGCGACGGCAAGATTATTGCCGGAACCTTTAACATCAGAGATGATACGGCCATGTACGGGCGATACTGGGGCGCGTTCCGGGATCAGCCTTTTCTCCACTTCAATGTTTGCTATTACTCAGCCATCGAGCACTGCATTAACATGGGACTTCAACGGTTTGAAGCCGGCGCCGGCGGCAGCTTCAAGCAACTTCGTGGTCTGGATCCCGAGCACACCACCAGCATGCATTACATCGTCGACGGCAGATTCCGACGCGCAGTCGAGCGCTTTCTAAAACAAGAGCGGGAGTTGATTCGCCAGAAACGCGATGTACTGCTTGAGCGCAGCCAGCTCAAGCGTGAACTCGAATAGCCTTAGCAGGCTGCTGAAAAGGCCTCATATGCTTGTTGCGCTCGTTCCGCCTCGCTTCAAACGTACTGAAGCGTATGCCTCAGCTCATCGAACATCTCGCGCCTCGCATCTGAGTCTTTTTGAGGAGCCTGCAACCACATTTCCAGCCACCGGTTAGTTCGGGCCGTTTCCTTGACAGGGTAGGAGCTTTCCTTTAACGTCTGCTTCGGAGTTGGGACGTGAAGGCTAGCACGAGGAACATCATCGAACCGATAGTTTTTTTCCTGGCTCTCCTAATTCTTTGGGAAATTTTGGTCGAGATCATCAAGGTTCCTTCATTCATTTTGCCGCCGCCGCGCGATCTCTGGATCGCCTTCATAAACAAGCTGCCGATTATTGGCCATCATGCCTGGATCACCTTTATTGAAGCCTTCGGCGGCTTCGCCTTGTCTTTACTTTTGGGGATTGGTTTCGCTGTCGCGGTCGTCTACTCGCCCCATCTACAGAATACTATTTATCCGCTCATCGTGATTCTTTATGCGATGCCAAAAAGCGCGTTCGCGCCATTGATGGTCATATGGGTCGGCTATGGGCTTGTGTCTAAAATTGCGATTGCCTTTCTTGTCGCGTTTTTCCCGATCGTGGTGAATACCGTCGTCGGGTTAAAAGAAGTCGAGCCCGAACTGTTGGAGTTGGCACGTATCAATCGCGGCTCTCAATTCGATATTTTCAAAAAAATTCGTCTGCCTAACTCGTTACCCTACATGTTCGCCGGGATCAAAGTGGCTATCGTACTATCGGTCACTGGCGCGATTGTCGCCGAGTTCGTGGCCGCAAACGAAGGCTTGGGCTATTTAGTTTTGCAAGCGAACTACAGCTTGGATACAGCATTTGCGCTGGTGATTCTGCTGATTCTAGCCGTGCTGTCCCTGGGGCTTTTTTGGCTGGTTGAAATTATCCAAAGAAAATTGGCGCCGTGGAGCGCTGAGGTGCGTCAGGTGGAAGGTTCTTTTTGATTTCGGAGGTGGAGCTCATGAGGAAGGTTGGCATCGGATTCAGCATCGGCCGCATTGCCGCGGTGGTCCTAAGCGCGATCATAGCGATGACCAGTTTCACCTTCAGCGCCGTGGCCGCGCAACCGACAGCAGCCAACATTAGAATGGACTTCATCATTGGCGGCAAACATGCGCCATGGTACGTGGCGCAGGAAAAAGGTTTTTACGCCAAACGCGGTTTGGCGGCGACCATTCAGGCGGGCTCGGGTTCGGCGGATACTGTGCGGACGATTGCGGCCGGGGGCGCCGATTTTGGATTTGCCGATATCTCTACGGCGATTGTCGCGCGATCCCGCGGAACCGGGGTTCAGGTCGTAGGACAGCTTGGTTATGTCGCCGCTACCATCTTGTGGCGCGAAGATTCTGCCATAAAAGGACTTAAGGATCTGCAAGGCAAATCATGGGCCATCAGTCCCGGGCAGGCGCAGTGGTTTTTGATGCCGGCTTACTCTCGGATCAACGGCATCGATTTTAAATCCATCAAGATTCAGGAGACCGCGGCGCCAATCCAACCGGCGGCGCTTGCGACCAAGAAAGCGGACTTTATTATCATGTTCCGCGCTTCAAATGATGAGGTGGCGGAACTGGCAGCATCCAAGGTTGGGAGTAAGTTGAAGCGGATTTTCATGAAGGATACTGGCCTCGACATTTACGGTAGCGGTTTGGTGGCCAAGGAAGAGGATATCAAGAAACGCCCCGATTTCGTCAAGGCCTATGTTGAAGGTACCATGGAAGGACTGCGCTACACCCGTGATAACCAGGAGGAGGCATTGCAGATCCTGCTGAAGCAAAAACCCGAGTTGGATCAAGCTCTCACCATGCTGCAGCTGAGGAACGCTCTATACGAGGTCATGTTGCCGCCGGAATCGGTGCAGTCCGGCTTGGGGTACATGAAACCGGATATTATGGAAAAGACGGTCCGCATCACCAACGATTATTTCGACGTGGCGCGCAAGGTTACCTCGAAGGAAGTTTTCACCAACCAGTTTATCAAGAGATAAAGCGTTCTACTTCGACTCCGCAGTGCCGCTTTTATCGCAGTTGAAAGTTTGTACCGATCAGTTTACCAAGAGATGATCGTATCGGCCAGTTTGGGTCCAATGCCACCTCTAATTGCCGTTGAAGGGGTTTTGTACCGATTAGTTTACCAAGAAAATTGTATGGCTCAGTTTGGGTCCAATGCCACCCCTAATTGCCGTTGACAATGTCTGCCGGGTGTTTACCAACGGCGCCAAGATGGTCAATGCCTTGGAGCGCATTTCTTTCGAGATTAACACCAGCGAATTTGTCTCCATCGTAGGACCCAGCGGCTGCGGCAAGAGCACCTTGCTGAAAATTCTTTCGGGACTCATCCCTGCGTCATCGGGACAAATTGCCATCAATGGCAAAGCTGTCAAGGAACCTCTAGAGAATGTCGGCATGGTGTTTCAGGCTCCGGTATTGTTGAAATGGCGTCCCGTCTTGGGAAATATTCTATTGCCAGTGGAGTTCGCCAAGCGCAATGTTGCCAACCATATAGAGAGGGCTCGTTCTTTGATCAAGTTGGTCGGGCTGGACGGCTTCGAGGAGATGTACCCGCATCAGCTCTCCGGCGGCATGCAGCAGCGAGTTTCACTCTGTCGCGCCCTAGTGACCGATCCGCAACTGCTGCTCATGGACGAGCCTTTTGGAGCGCTCGACGCAATGACCCGCGACGAGTTGGATCTCGAGCTACTGAGATTGTGGGAAGAAAAGAAGAAAACCGTTTTGTTCGTTACGCATAGCATCCAGGAAGCGGTGTTCTTGTCGGACCGCGTATTCGTTATGTCTGCGAGGCCCGGCAGGCTGCTGAAAGTGCTGTCGATTGATCTTCCCCGACCGCGGACTCTGGAGATGATGAGCAGCGTGGGGTTCGGTGAATACACCCTGAGAATCAGAAGTCTGCTAGGCTCCACGATGGGTACACCGGCGGCGATTTCCGGTTCCACGGCATGAATTTGCATCCGCTGCTGCGTCCTCATTCGGCGAATCACACTTACCTCCAAATCGACACAGAACGGACGATAATTCTTTGGCCAAACAACGAGCAATGACCTACGCTGCGGCGGGTGTCAGCATCGAGGCGGGCGATGAGCTGGTGCGCCGCATCGGCCGTGTTGCCAAGAAAACCAAAATGCCGGGATTGCTGGCCGGTGTTGGCGGTTTTAGCGCGCTTTTCGATTTGCAAGCTCGCCGCTACCGTGAACCTGTTCTGGTTTCCTCAACCGACGGTGTCGGCACTAAGCTCAAGATTGCTTTCGCCACCGGTATTCATGAGACGGTCGGCATCGATCTGGTGGCGATGAGTGTCAATGACATTTTGACGCAGGGTGCCGAGCCGCTGTTTTTCCTGGATTACTTCGTGTGCGGCAAACTCGATGTCGGTATTGCCGAGGCCGTTATTCGTGGCATCGCTCGAGGTTGCCAGCAATCGGGCTGCGTATTGATCGGTGGCGAGACTGCTGAGCATCCCGGCGATTTCCGGGATGGAGAGTATGATCTGGCGGGATTTGTAGTCGGGGTGTTAGAAAAAAAGAAAATTCTCAGTCCTGCGGCGATTATTCCAGGCGATGTTCTCATCGGGCTCGGTTCCAGTGGGCTTCACAGCAACGGCTATTCATTGGCCCGCAAGATCCTGCTTTCGCGCGGTGGTCTAAAACTGAGCCAACGGTTGCCCGAGCTCGGCCGAACTCTGGGCGAGGAGCTGCTAACGCCGACGCGCATTTACGCCAAGACCATGCGCGCTCTACTGGCTAAGTGGCCTATCAAAGGCGCGGCGCACATAACCGGTGGTGGAATCGTCGGAAATCTGCCGCGTGTTCTGCCACCCGGCGCGCGCGCGCTTATCCACAGGGACAGCTGGCCGATGCCGCCGATATTTGGCATGATAGCAAAGATAGGCGCGGTACCTCGCGAGGAGATGGACCGGACCTTCAATAACGGTTTGGGTATGATCCTAGTGGTCGGCAAAAAAGCTGCCGACGGAGCCATGCGCTCGCTTAAGCAAAGCGGAGAAAAGCCGATTGTGATTGGCGAGATCCGCAAGGGCCGGCGCGGCGCAGACATCATCTAAGGCACAACTTATGGCACGGCAGCTTCCGATAGGCGTTCTCATCTCAGGCAATGGCACCAATCTTCAAGCCATCATCGATGCCATCGAAGCGCGCGCCCTCGATGCTAAGATCGAGGTCGTGCTGAGCAATAAAGCGGACGCTTATGGCCTGGGGCGAGCTCAGAAGCACAATCTTTACACGGCAATGTTGGATCATAAATCGTTTTCCAGCCGTGAAGCCTACGACCAGGCGGTGGTGGATATTCTCCGGCGCTGCAACGTTGAGCTCGTCGTGCTGGCCGGTTTCATGCGGCTGTTGTCACCGCTATTCATCAAAGCGTATGCCAATCGCATCATGAATATTCATCCGGCATTGCTGCCGGCGTTCCCCGGCCTGCGCGTGCAGAAAAAAGCGCTCGATCATGGTGTGCGATTCTCCGGTTGTACGGTTCACTTTGTCAATGATGAATGCGACGAGGGCCCGATCATTATGCAGGCGGTGGTGCCGGTCTTTCCGGACGACAGCGAAAGCGTTCTCGCGGCCCGCATCCTCAAGCAAGAACATAAGATTTATCCGCGGGCGATTCAGCTTTACGCCGAACGAAAACTTCATATTGTCGGCCGTAGAGTGATGGTGGATGATCTCTCGAAGGACGAGGAGCAGGTTCTTATCCAACCTCAAATATGAAAAACCGCAAGAGCATCCTGTTGTTTTCCCTCAAGCTCTTGGTCAGCGTCGGGCTGCTGGGCTATTTGGTAACGCGCATTGACGGCGAACAATTTGCCCATACGCTGGCGTCAGCGAACTTTTCCTATATCGCCTTGGCCTTGGTGATATATCTTGGCACCCAAATAGTTAGCGCTCTGAGATGGACCGTGTTGACCCGCCCGCTGGGCATCAGCACCCCGTACAAGGATCTGGCCGCTTACTATTTTATCGGCATGTTTTTCAATCTATTCGCGCCGAGCACGGTGGGCGGAGACGTCAGCCGTGTCTACTATCTTGCCAGGGAGCAGAACAAAGACCACCAGAAGCACGCATCCGGAAGCACCATTCAAGCCGCAGTTTCGGTGTTGATGGACCGCGCCATCGGCATGGTGGTGCTTATCTGGCTTGGCGCAGTTGGTCTTCTCTTATTCCCTCAATATGGAGTTCCTCCTCCGATACGCGCACTGACCTTATCCTTGGCGGCCGGCTTTTTGATCGTTGGCTTGCTCCTGCCTCTGGTTCGGCGCGTGCTGCCCGGGGATGCGCATCCGTGGGTTACCAAGTTGCGTATGATTCTGACAAGCTACCGCAGGGGCTGGCGCGTCATTCCCCAAGCGATCACTCTGTCGTTCATGGTTCACCTGGTTCAAGCCTATTTGCATGTGATCATGGGGTGGGCCCTTCACCTGAGTCTGCCGCTATCTTTTTGCATCATCGTTTATCCCTTGGTCGGAACCTTTTCGGCGCTGCCGATCAGCGTTAACGGTTTTGGCTTGCGCGAGGGCGGATATATCTTTCTGCTTGCATTGATCGGTATCAACTCCGAACAGGGCATCGCCTTCGGCTTATTATTGTTCCTCATCGTCGCGGTGGATAGTTTGATTGGCGGAGTACTCTTTCTGGTCAAGAAAGGTTCCGCGCCCGCAAGCACGGTCAGCGCTGAGATTTAAGTCAGGTAATGAATAAACAACGTCGCTAGGCCGAGGAAAGAAAGAAAGCCAAACGCATCGGTAAGGCCGGTTACCACGATCCCGGAACCCAGCGCCGGATCGAATTTCATCGCTTTTAACAGCAGCGGGATGACTGCTCCCGAGAGCCCGGCGACCAGGCCCAGATTCAGTATCATCGCAACGGCGAGCACGAATCCCAGAGTTGGATTCCCCTGCCACAAGGCCGCAATCAGAGCGATCACGGCGCCCGCCGCAACAGCGAGACAAACATTAACGGAAACCTGCTTGACGATCGCTTTCCACGCGGACGAGAATTCAAGCTCGCCAAGCGCAATGCCACGAATAATTACCGTCGCGGTTTGAGTCGCGCCGTTGCCGCCAACTCCCGCGACAATCGGCATAAACGTTACCAGGGCGACAAGTTCCGTGATCGTGCCTTGGAAGATCGTCACTACTGACGCTGCCAACCCCGTCGTCAGCAAATTCAGCATCGTCCATGGGAGCCGCATCTTAACCGACCGGGAGATCGGCGTGAAAACTCGATCCTCCTCGGCTAAGCCGGCCATCTTGTACATGTCTTCGGTGCTTTCCTCGTTGATGATATCGATGACGTCGTCGACCGTGATGATGCCTTCCAATCGACCGCCCTCATCGACGATCGGTAAGGCTAAAAGCTCGTATTTCGCGACGATGCGGGCCGCTTCTTCCTGGTCCATGAAGACATCGCCTTTTAGCGGGTCCGCAATCATCATCTCGCTTAATGTGCGATCACGGGGTGCGATGACTAAATTGCGAATCGGCACGACACCGACTAACTTGTTCTCGTGGTCGACGACGTAAAGATAGAAAAAACTCTCAAGCTCGCCGCGTTCACGGATTTTATCAATGGCGCCTTGAGCCGTAGTGGTGGGCGCCAAAGCCATAAATTCCGTGTTCATGATTCTGCCAACGGTGCCTTCGGGATAGCTGATCAGCTCGCGCACTTCCTCGCGGCGCTCGGGATCCAGTAACGACAAAACAGATTCACGGCGCTCTTCCGTTAAGCTGTCGATAATCGTCACGGCATCGTCGGGATCGGCGCGCACAATGACACGGGCGATTTTCTCATCGTCGATCAGCGCCAGGATGTCGGGCAACAACTCAGGCGGTAGTTCGGTGAGAGTTTTGGCGGCTCGACGAGCGGAGAAGAGGATGTCGAAAAATTGTCGCACCTCGGTCGGGTCCAGTCCCTTGAAGAGGAGCGCAATGTCGGCAGGATGGCTTTTGCCGATGAAGCGCAATATGCGATCCGGCGTCGCAGTGCGCAACATTTCTCGAACTGTATCGTAATCGATGGGAGTGGATTTCATTATGTCCTTGGGAGCGCGACTTCGCGTCTCTTCTTAACCATTGGTATGGTGATTTGCAAATGATTCTAACCAATTGGCGCCCTTATAGGCAGGATAAAAATCTGTTATCGTGAGCTTCACTTTGGCCGCGCAAGCGGGAGACTAAGCATGTCGCCGTTTAAATCCGTCTATCGGCTCGGCTTTGGCCTGGCACTAGGGTATTTCCTGCCGGCCATTGCCGCGCAAAGCAATGGGTCGTCTAGCGCTGCGGTGGCTACTTTGGCGGCGCTGGAAAATCGCCCTCCGACTTTTGCCACTGTTGCCAAACGGACCATGCCCATCGTCGTCAATATTTCGACGACCGCACAACGCGCTCCGCGCGGCGGTTCCGGCGATCCGATTGATGAGTTCTTTAATCGTTTCTTTGGCGAGTCTCAGCCTCGCGACACCAGCCAGAGGAGTCTCGGGTCCGGTATTCTAATCAGCAAGGACGGGGAGATTCTGACCAGCTATCATGTCGTCAAGAATGCCGACGCGATTAAAGTAAAGCTCGCCGATCAGTCTGAATACGAGGCTCGTCTGGTCGGCAAGGATGACAGAACGGATTTAGCTCTGATTAAGATTCGGAAGACCAATGTTCCTCTACCTTTCGCCCGGCTGGGCACCTCGAGCCAATTGGATGTCGGTGATTGGGTCATGGCGATCGGTAATCCGTTTGGCTTGGAACATACAGTAACGGCGGGAATCGTCAGCGCCAAAGGCCGGGTCATCGGCGCTGGACCCTACGATAATTTCATTCAGACCGACGCATCGATCAATCCCGGCAATAGCGGTGGCCCACTGATCAATGCTGTCGGCGAAGTGGTGGGAGTGAACAGTGCTATCTTTAGCCAGAGTGGCGGCAACGTCGGGATCGGCTTTGCAATTCCCATCGACCTGGCCAAAAAGGTCGCCGATCAACTCCGAAAGAACGGCAAAGTGGTGCGCGGCTGGCTTGGTATCCGGGCGCGAGCCGTTTCACAACAAGCGGCGTCCGCATTGGGACTGTCCCATTTTGCCGGGGAGATACAAACAGTGACGGAAGTGACGGAAAATAGCCCAGCCGCAGAAGCGGGCATCAAGGTTGGCGACGTAATCGCTGAATTTAACAACAAGCCGCTTTCGAAAAATCCCGATCTTCGCACTATGATCGCCGACACCGCGCCCGGCCATAAGGTCACGTTGAAGATCGTACGCGAGAAACTCGAGCGAATTGTTTCGGTTCGCATCGGCGAGTTGCCGGATGATGGTGATGGCAGCCAGCAGGTGGAAGCGCGTGACCCGGAGCTGGGATTACGAGTTCAACGTATCACACCGGAGAGCTCCCGCCGTCTGGGACTGAGCTCTATCAAGGGGGTTCTGGTTCTGGAAGTACAATCCGGCAGCCCTGCGGAGCAGGTAGGTTTGGAGCCTGCGGATGTAATCCGGGAGGTTAATCAGAAGCCGGTCAACAATGTCAAAGATTTCGAACGCGCCGTGCGTCAAGGCAGGCGTGGGGAGCGCATCTTGCTTCTTGTTCAACGAGGAGATAACGCTGTATTCTTCGCTTTGAGGCGTAAGAACTAGGAGGGTTTATGTTCGGACTCGGTATGCAAGAGCTGTTAATTATCTTGGCTATCGCGCTGGTCGTCTTCGGCCCCAGCAAGCTGCCTCAGATCGGTAGTGGCTTAGGCAAAGCCATTCGGGACTTCAAAAAAGGGGTGAGCAGCGATGACAGTGAGGATTCCGTCAAGGAGCCTAAGGACGAAAACTCCAAAGACTTTCATCGTTAGCAGTCCGGCAATGGCGGTTCTGCTGCTCCAGCCTTGTTGCCCCTCTCGGTTCTTCTAGTGGATATCGGACAGTGCCCGGCCCGATAGGGTCAGCGAGCGCGTTTGAATACAGCTTTGAACAACTCAGTGATGAATGTTTTTGGCTGCAGCGCCATTAGTAAAACGGCGGCCGTTGCGGCTTTTGCTGCCTAACACAACAGTGTAGAGGGATGTTTTTGAAAGCTTGTAGGCTCGCTGTACGCTTAAATCCGCCGCCTCAATAAACGGCTTTAACCGTAAGTTGGTGCGCCATCCCAGTTTGCGAGTGAGCGGATCCAAAGCCTCCGTCATCGAGCCCAATACCGGTACATCGCTGGTAAAGTGATTAACGATGACGATCGATCCGCCGGGCTTGCAGACTCTTTTAGCCTCAGAAATCATCTGGATCGGATCGGGGACAACGGTCACCACATGAAAGGCCATCACGTAGTCGAAGGTGTTATCCGGAAAATCAAGGCTGAGTGCGTTCATCTCCATCACTCTGAGATGGGTCCAGCCATGATCCTCGATTTTTTGCCGGGCCCGGACCAACATGTCGGGCGCCAGATCGATTCCGATAACTTCGCAGTGACTAGGATAAGCAGGGAAAGAAGTGCCGGTTCCGGCACCGACCTCGAGAACCTTTGCGCCTGGCGGAATCTCTAGATCCTCAATGACGCGTTCCAAGCGAGAGTAGAAGATCTTACCGAAAATTTTGTCGTAGAGTGGAGCAAATTCTGAGTAGATTTTGCTTTCATGCGCCTCGATTTCAGCCATTGTTAGTACCCCTTGCCAAGATGTACATGTCAGGCGTCACGTATATCTCTGGACTGTTTTTTAAAAAACACGGAAATATCTCTTTTGCGAAAGCGCCACTGCTTGCCTTTCTTAAAGGCAGGCAGAATGTTTTTACGCGCGAACTCATTCACGGTGTCCGGGCTCATGTCGAGAATCACGGCAACTTGCTTGCTGTTTAACAGCTCCTCATCTCTCTCAAGCATCTGTTTCCTCCGAGGTTGATGTTCAGTTGCCTTCGCGGGGGATCTTTTTTTCTAACAAGTTCACTAGAGAGTGTCAAGGAGAGTAGCTTAGTATGCGAGCTTGAAAGGCTTCAAAGAAGCTGCCGCATCAGTCTCAAAACTGGATGATTCGACTGGGGACGTTGTATCTATACACGTTTCAGCAGTTCGCACTGGCTCCCGTTTGCTTGCGCCCCAGGTGGAGTTCCACTAGCATGATCGGATCTTCCCCGGGTGAACTACTAAGGCCAACGAGATTGACTGATCTTGACCCCGCATCTCTATGAAAAGACTCCTCAAGCTCTGCGTGTTCTTTGCGGCGACATCCATTTTCCTCGTGATCATCGGCAGTCTGGCGTTTTATCATCTACTCCGCATCGGCGAGTTTCGCCGATTCCTGATTAGCCAGATCGAGCAGGAGACCCGATTAGAAGTTCAACTCGGCGCAGCAGACTTCGATATTGGCTGGATTGCGGGAATCGGATTTCGCGATCTGAAATTGTCGGAACCCGCTGCAGCTAACCCACTGTTAACTGCTGAACGGATTACAGCCCGCGTCGCGTTGTTGCCGCTGTTGCAACGAAAGCTCATCTTTTATGACGTTCGTCTGCTTAAACCGGTGGCGCAAATCGTGCGCGAAAACGACGGCCGCATTCCGCTACTCGATAAACTTCTGGCTCTTCCTTTTTTGCAGCAGAAAAGCCGTGATTACGAGTTCGATCTGCGGTCCATCAAAATTCAACAAGCACAACTCCAATGGATTGATCGGCTTCCGGATGAAAATCCGGTCAGCTTACGCCTGCGCGATTTCGACGCGGAAATTGAGCGTGTCGACGGGCAACAACTTAGTGAGCTCATCCAAGGTCTGCTGAAGAGCGCGAAGAAACTTCCGCCTGGACTTGCGCTGCAGGTTGCGTTGACGGGCACCCTCGAGAAATATTCCCAGAACAGCTCCTTGAGCTTGCAAGGAAAGTTGGTTTTGCCACAAGACGCTTTCGAATTCCGCAACGCATGGTGGAGCGCCGATATAAAGTTTAACGATTTACCGGCGAATCTATTGATCGAATATGGGCGCGGGCGCATTCCGTTCAAGTCCATGAGCGGGCGTCTGGCGCAGCAACTCCACGTTGAGGGTCGCCTGTCCGAGCGGTTGCAGATCAGCGGTGATCTCGAATTCAAACAGCTGGAGCTCGATGAACCGGAGCTGTTTGCTGCGCCTTTGAGCGTCGGCGATGCGAAAGTGAGTTTTGCAGCCGAATGGACTCGGCGCCGGCTCGCATTCTCCCGGCTCAATATTCTATCGAGTGATACCAGGGTTTCAATTACGGGCGAAGTTCGATCGACCGACGATGATTCTCATCTTCATTTGCAATTATCGGCCTCGCCGCTGCCGATTGCGGCAGTGCGAAAGTTTCTTCCAACAAAGCTCATGGCGCCCCAAGTCGAGAGCCTGCTCGCAAGCATTCAAGAAGGTGAAGTGATCATTAAGAAGGCCGGTATCGATGCGACTCTTGCACAGATGCGCCGTTGGGCCGTGACCGGCATCGGTGAAGGCGTCTGGTTGGCGGCGGAGCTGCGTAATCTCGGCATGAAGCTCAACCGTGATGGAGCTTTACCGCTGAGCTTGGTTCAAGGCCATATAACTCTAGACAACAATCTGATCATGTTGACCGATATCAATGGAAGTTACGGTAATTCACGGCTGAACAAGGTCGCCGGGACGTACGCAGTCCATGAGCGCGCGCTCAATTTGCAAGCTCGCGGCGACCTGGATCTTGCGGAGGTACGAGAGCAACTGATCCTGGGAGTCTTTCCGATAGAAGCTAAGATGGTTGCTGATACTCAAGAACTAAACGGCAGGGCTCGCGCTGAGCTGTTTTTACAGCGACTCGAAGAGGCGCCGCCGCAAATCACTGGAACCCTCACTTTGGATAACGCGCAGTTGCGCAGGGGCGATTTTCTTTTGAGCCAGATGCGAGGCGATATCAATTTCACCGGAACAGAGATCAAAGCCGAGAAAATAAGCGCGACGATTTCTGAATCGCCGATCCAGATCGGTTTGATAGTGAGGGATTACGCCTCGCCAGAGGGCATTTTCGATATCAACGTCGACTCGACCGGGATGAAATCCGGGATAATTACCCGGCTGTTACTTTCGTCCGGATCGGCCAACGATCCAGGGATCGTGCGCGGCTCGCTCCGGTACCACGGATCGTTGACCAACAAGGACAAACGGAGCTTTACCGGCAATTTGGATCTAGTTGATGTTCAGCTCGCCACTCAGCCGTTATTGCAGCCTATCCGTGCATTAAATGGAAACATAAAATTCGACGAGAGCGGAATTGATTTCCAGAGTATCACGGGCGTGCTCGTTGGATTCCCCAGCGCGGTCAGTGGCCGATGGCGTTACGCGGAAAGGCCGCAGCTGGTTTTCGACTTCACGGCGCCGAGTTTGGATCTCACTTACCTGTTATCCCAGGTCGATGCCGAATCGAGTGAGTTCTACGCTAATCTGCAGGCCCGAGGCCGCATCGCCGTAGCTAATGGAAAAATAAGGGCCATCGATTTCGGCGATTTAAAAAGTGACGTCACCATTGATCGCCGGGTGTGGCGTCTGTCAAATCTTACAGCGCGCGCGGCAGGGGGAACCGTGCGGGCCAAGGCGAGCATTGAGGATCGTCCCGATACCTTGAGCATAGACGCGGATTCTCAGATTCGAGGGGTCCCGGTTCAGTCGTTTCTTCGCTGGTTCGACATGACCACGACCGAAATGAGTGGAACGGTAAACCTGACAGGAAACCTTGAGACCGCCGGCAACGACGATGCCGAACGCAAAAGGAATCTGAACGGCGCTTTTAATCTCAAGATCGAGGAGGGGATTATTCACCGAATGCGCATTCTGGTGCAGATTTTAAATCTACTCGATCTGTCCCGCTGGTTTACGTTGCAACTCCCCGACTTGACCAAAGACGGCATCCGCTTTCGTTCCATCGCCGCTGATTTCAAAGTGAACAAAGGCGTTTATTTCACCCAAAATCTTGTCGTCGATAGCGATGATCTGCGCATGACCGGCACCGGTAGAATTGACGTGCCGAAAGATGACATAGATTTTATCATCGCCGTGCGACCGTTTGCAGGCATCGATTCAGCGATTAATAACATACCTCTTCTTGGCCGTGGTATCGCCGCCATAAAGAACTCCTTCTTAGTCGCGAGCTTCAATATCAAGGGTCCGATTGAGGAGCCGACGATTACGCCGGCACCGCTCGGCACCTTATCCGAATGGTTCTGGGGGGTTCTCGGAATACCGAAGAACGCGATTGGCTTGGGCGACAATCAAAAACGGGAGGATAGTAAGGCAGCGCCAAGATGAGGCATCGATTGGTCTTGTACTCTCGAGTCGACTGTTGCCTGTGTGACGAGATGAAAACCGTCATCCGGCAAGTAGCCCAGAGAACTCCGGTAGACGTTGAGGAGATCGACATCGATAGCTCCGCTGATCTGAAGCAGAAGTATGGAGAAGAGGTTCCGGTGTTGTTCATCAACGGCCGCAAAGCATTCAAATACCGGCTGAGCGCGAGGCAATTAGCGGCCAGATTGAAAACGACTTGGTTCTGATCTCTGCACTTTGAATCTCGTGCGATGGTTTGGCAGATGGCCGCAGCGTTTCATCTGGTGCGAGTGCAGGGTATACAGGATTCGACACGAGCCTTCGCATTAAATATTGTTTGCGAACGACTTTGCCCAGAGCTTGTTTGGAGGAGAGCCCATGGCCAATCAAATAGTTTGGTGTGACATTCCCGTTTCCGAACTGGACCGGGCGGTGAGGTTCTACTCGGCGGTACTAGGCACGGAAGTTAAAAAGCAGAATCTCCCGGGAATGACCATTGCTGTCCTGCCGCATAATGACGGGGAGGTCGGTGGGTGCTTACTTCAAAGTCCGGAAGAGAAGCCGTCAGCGCAGGGTGTGATGATCTATCTCGATGCCACCGGACGATTGGACGAGGCGATTGCAGCGGTGACTGCTAACGGCGGCAAAATCCTTCAACCGAAACACGCCATCGGACCGTTCGGATTCCGATGTGTTATTTTGGACAGCGAAGGGAACCGTGTCGCATTACACTCCGAGTAACTTTACATCGGCATCATTCGTCGTCTTTTTCCTGTCGGCGCCTGGGTCGATCGGTCTGCCTGAGGATTTTCTTGCGCAGGCGGATCGATTCCGGGGTCACTTCGACGAGTTCATCATCCGCGATCCATTCGATTCCTTCTTCTAAACCCATTTCGCGGTGCGGTGAAATCAAGATGTTTTCATCCTTGCCGGCGGCTCGGATATTCGTGAGTTTCTTTTCGCGGCAGATATTCACGTTGAGATCGTTCTCCCGTGAATACTCGCCGACAACCATACCTTCATACACCTTTGTGCCGGGCGCGATAAAAAGCACGCCTCGTTCCTGCAGGTGAAAAACGGCGTATGGGGTCGTTGGGCCTTCGCGGTCCGCGACCATGGCGCCATTGGTCCGCGATTGAATGTGGCCGTGCCACGGCGTCCAACCATTGAAGAGCGCGTTCATGATGCCGGTGCCGCGAGTGTCGGTTAAAAAACGGGAGCGAAATCCAATCAGACCGCGCGACGGAACGGCGAATTCCAAACGCACGCGGCTCGATCCGGCGTGAATCATTTTGGTCATCTTGCCTTTCCGAACAGCAAGCAGCTGCGATACCACGCCGATAAAGTCCTCTGGTACGTCGATGACCAGCAGCTCCATCGGTTCTTGGGTGACGCCATCGATTTCTCGAGTGACAACCGTAGGTTTTGAGACCTGGAGCTCATATCCTTCACGACGCATTGTTTCAATGACAATGGCCAGGGCAAATTCACCGCGACCAGTGACTCTGAATGCGTCGGGTACGTCCGTTTCTTCGACCCGAAGGCTGACATTGCGGCGTTGCTCGAAGAAAAGTCGTTCGCGCAACTTGCGCGACGTCACGAATTCGCCCTCCCGGCCGGACCAGGGCGAATTGTTGGCGCTGAAAACCATGGCGATCGTCGGTTCGTCGATGCGCAGCGGCGGTAGCGGATGGGGGTTTTCGCGATCGGTGATCGTGTCACCGATACCGATGTCCTCAATGCCGGCGACGGCAGCGATATCGCCGCCTTCCGTTTTTGGAATCTCGACCCGCTTCAATCCTTGCCAGCCATAAACCTGAGTCACCTTGACGATTTCTTGCTTGCCGTCTACCCGGCAAAGCGTATACTGACCCGGAGTCAACGTGCCGTTTTTGACCCTGCCTACCGCCAGGCGTCCGACATAGTCGCTATAATCTAAGTTGTTGGCTTGAAACTGTGTGACGGCTGCGGGATCGACGCTGGGTCCCGGTAAGACTTGCACAATCAACTCAAACAAAGGTTTCAGAGTTTCGCCGGGCCGCTTCAGATCGCGCGTGGCTGTGCCCGCCCGCGCATTGGTATAGACCACCGGAAAGTCGAGTTGATCTTCGGTTGCATCCAAGTCGATAAACAAATCGACAATTTCATCGAGCACCTCGGCAACACGCGCATCCGGACGATCGATCTTATTGATACAGATAATCGGGGGCAACTTGGATTCGAGCGCCTTCTTCAACACGAAACGGGTTTGTGGCAGCGGCCCTTCGGAGGCATCGACCAACAGCATCACTCCGTCGACCATTGCCAAGGTGCGCTCGACTTCGCCGCCGAAGTCCGCGTGGCCCGGGGTATCGACGATATTGATTTTAGTATTGCCGTAATGGATTGTCGTGTTCTTGGCCATGATCGTGATGCCGCGTTCGCGCTCCAGGTCCATGGAGTCCATCACTCGCTCGGCCACGTGTTCGTTGGCCCGGAAGATGCCGCTTTGATGCAACATCGCGTCTACGAGAGTTGTTTTGCCGTGATCGACGTGAGCGATGATAGCTATGTTGCGAAGGTCATCGCGACGATTCTGGGTTTGCGTCATACGTCTTTATTAGGGAGCAACTAGGTATTGTCAAGCGATAATCTTGCCGTCGAATTTGGCCGCAACTCGGTGGTGATTTCCATATTTCTTGATAACGCTCATCCCCTGGACTATTTTGATCATTTAAATGGGGCGGCTTAAGACCTACCTTTGGCGCTACTGGCGCCGTTATTTCTTGGGCGGGTTATGCTTGTTGGGCACGGTAACCTTGGTGATGTGGATCCCCTGGTGGATCCGCGAGGCCGTGCGCATTCTCGAGCAAGGCGGCGCGCTTAGCGACGTCACATTCTATGCTGCTGTAATCGCTTTCGCCGCGCTGGCGCAGGGGATCATACGAACTTGCTCCCGAGCATTGATCTTCAATGCCGGGCGCAATGTCGAGTATGACTTGCGCAACGATCTATTCGCACATCTGCAGAAATTGCCTTCGTCGTTCTATCACGCGCGCCGCACCGGCGATTTAATGTCCCGAGTGATCAACGATATCTCCGCCGTGCGCGTGATGCTCGGTCCGGGAGTGCTCAATTTCGCCAACGCGCCGCTCTATTATGTTTATGCTCTTGTCTTGATGCTCTCGATGGATGTGCGCATGACGTTGGCGGCGTTGGCGCCGTTCCCTCTGCTGATCTACGCCGCGGCCAAATTTCGCGGCCGGATCATGAAATCTTCACTCGAGGTTCAGCAGCAGATGTCCGCGCTCAGCAGCCATGTGCAGGAGAATCTTAGTGGAATGCATGTGGTCAAAGCCTATGCGCAGGAAAAATATCAGACGCAGCAATTTGTCGCGCTCAACGAAGAGTTTCGCAGCAAAAGTTTAGAGATGGCGCGAATGCGTGGCATTATTACCCCAATCATGCAGGGCATCAACGGGTTGACGGTCGTGATCGTGATCTGGTACGGCGGCGTGCGTGTCGCGCGCGGCGATTTACTGGTGGCCGATATTGTCGCCTTCATCGCTTATCTAAACGTTTTGGCATGGCCCACTGCCGCCTTCGGATGGATGCTCTCGCTGGTCGAGCGCGGTCGTGCCGCGATGAAGCGGCTCGAGGAAATTCTCAACACCCAACCGGCCATTGCCAGTTTGCCTGGCGCATTGCCGGTTGCGGGACTAACGAATGGAATCGAGTTCCGGGAGGTTTCCTTTGCCTACGAGCAGCAGGCTAATGGCCACCCGATTCTGAACAACATCGGCTTCTCGTTGCCTAAGGGAAAAACCATCGCTCTGGTGGGCCGGATCGGTTCCGGAAAGAGCACCCTGGCGCAGCTCGTGCCGCGGCTGTTCGATGCGTCATCGGGCGAGGTTCTTATAGACGGTCAAGATGTCCGTAAGTTGTCGCTGCGCGATCTACGCAAAGCATTGGGCTATGTCCCTCAAGAGCCGTTTCTCTTTTCCACGTCTCTCAGGCGCAATCTTGCCTTCGGTCGAGACGATGTTTCCGATCAGGATTTGCAACGCGCTGTGCGCATCGCCCGGCTCGACCGCGACGTGGAAAATTTTCCTCGGGGGCTCGATACCGTGGTCGGGGAACGCGGCGTCACCCTTTCCGGTGGTCAGAAGCAGCGGGCGACTTTGGCGCGCGCGCTGGCGATCGATCCTCCGGTGCTTATTCTCGATGACTGTTTGTCGAGCGTTGATGCGCAGACCGAAGCGGAAATTTTGCAGGGGTTACGATCGATTCTGGAAGAGAAAACCTGTCTGATCATTTCCCACCGGATTTCCGCGGTTAAGGATGCCGACGAAATCCTTGTTTTCGAGGACGGTCGAATTCTCGAGCGCGGCACCCACCATCAACTGGTGGAGCGCGGCGGACTTTATGCCGAACTGCACCAGCAGCAACGCTTGACCGAGGAGTTGGAACAGATCTAAGTGGCCGATCCGTCGTATCAAGAAGAAATCCTCGGCAAAGCCTATGATCTGCGGTTGATCCGACGGCTGTGGAGATACATAAGGCCGTACAAGCGCTTGTTCTTTTTTGCCATGTTACTGTTGCCGCTGCAGCAAGCCTTCGGCCTGGCGCAACCGTACCTGATGAAAATCGGTATCGATCGATATATTGCCCAAGGCGATCTATCGGGACTGCAAGCCGTCGCCCTGCTTTTCTTGGCAGCCATTGTTGGCGAGACCATTATGATTTTTTTTCACTACTATCTCACCATGGCGGTGGCGCAGCGCTGTCTTGCCGATCTCCGGGTAGAGCTATTCTCACACGTGCAGAAGTTGCCTATGGCTTATTTCGATCGGAACCCGGTGGGCCGATTGGTCACTCGTATGACCACCGATGTCGACGTTCTACAGGAGATGTTTTCTTCCGGGGTGATGACCCTGATCTCCGATTTCGTCATGGTTGTATGGATCGTCGGCATCATGTTCTATCTGCATGCGGAACTGGCATTGGTTTCACTGGCGCTGATCCCGCCAATGGCTTTTGCCATCAACTTTTTTCGCATTAAGGCGCGCCAGACATACCGTTTGATTCGCGAGCGGATCGCGCGCATCAACGCCTACCTCGGCGAAGCGATCTCGGGAATGGCGATCATTCAACTGTTTGCCCGCGAGGAGAAGACCTATCGGGAGTTCGACGAGCTCAATGCGGCTCATCGCGACGCTTATCATCTTTCAAACTTCTATGAAGCGGCGCTTTATTCGATGGTTGAAGCCGCCGGCTCGGTGAGCGTGGCGCTGCTGCTCTGGTATGGAGGCGGCGAAGTTTTGCACGGCATCATCGGTATCGGCACGGTCGTGGCATTCAAGGAATACATCCATCGATTCTTTGTTCCGTTGCGCGACTTCAGCCAGAAATACGCCGTAATGCAGTCTGCCATGTCGTCGGCAGAAAGAATTTTTCAGCTTCTGGATACGCCGGTTACGATTGAGAGCCCGAAAAAACCCGTTATACCGAAGCCGTTCCGCGGTGAAGTGGTCTTTGACGACGTCTGGTTTAACTATAAAGCCGACGACCCGGTCCTCAAAGGAGTGTCTTTCCGCATCGAACCCGGAGAAAAAATCGCGGTCGTCGGAGCGACAGGCTCGGGGAAAACGACCACCATCAAGTTACTCAATCGTTTTTACGACGTACAGAAAGGATCGATCCAAGTTAGCGGCGTGGATGTCCGCGACTGGGATCTGCAGGCGCTGCGACGGCATATCGGGGTTGTTTTGCAGGACGTTTTTCTTTTCTCCGGGGATATCCGCACCAATCTCGCGCTCGGTGACCGTTCGGTGTCGCTCGAGCGCATTGAAAATGCCGCTCGTTTGGCCAATGCCGATACCTTTATACGGCGGCTTGCCGGAAGTTTTGGCGCCGACGTACGGGAGCGCGGCAGCAATTTTTCCGGTGGACAGCGGCAACTTCTCGCACTTGCGCGAGTGCTGGTATTCGAGCCGGAAATCCTGGTGATGGACGAGGCCACCTCCAGTGTCGACACCGAGACCGAAGCGTTGATTCAGGATGCACTGGAGCGAGTTATGCGCGATCGCACCTGTTTATTGATCGCGCACCGGCTCTCGACTATTCGCAATGCCGACCGTATCATCGTGCTTCATCGCGGTGAGGTGCGCGAATTCGGCTCTCATTCACAACTGATGGAGAAGCAAGGGATTTACCATCGGCTGTATCAGCTGCAGTACGAGCGCGAGGAATTGAGACTGCCGGTTCAAGAAGCGGAGCCCAAGATCTATGGGTAGTTGCGGGCGTTGGGGAGTTTTACGTGGATTGCGGAAACTCGTTTGCCCCACCCACATTATCAGCCGGGCATTTTCTTGGTCCATTATTGCGGGATTGATGCTGAGCTCGATGCTCTCGGGTTGTTCGCCGATCTATTTTCTGCGCGCCGCATACGAGGAAGGACGAATACTCTGGCGCCGCCAGCCAATCGCGGATTTCTTGGCCACTCCGGATCTGCATAATGACACCAAAGAAAAGCTCACTACAGTTTTGGCAGTGCGCGATTACGCCCAGAAAGTTCTCAATCTTAACGTGGCCGGGAGTTACGCAAGTTACTCTTATGTAGACCGGCCGGATCTGACGTACCTGGTCATCGCCGCTCCCCAAACCGAACTGCGGCCTTATACCTGGTGGTTTTTAGTCGTCGGTCACGTGCCGTACAAAGGTTTTTTTAGTAAGAGCGAGGCGCAGTCGGAAGCCGAACGTCTTCACAGGCAAGGCTACGACACGACGATCCGAACTTCGGCGGCGTTCAGCACGCTTGGCTGGTTTGACGATCCGCTGCTCTCACACCTTCTCAGATTCGACAAGATCGCCCTTAGCGAGGTGGTTTTTCACGAACTCTTTCATAATACTTTGTATATAAAGGGAGCAGGCGCCTTTAACGAGAGCGCCGCTAATTTCATCGGCCATCGAGCAACCATCGATTTTTTCAATCAAAGATTCGGCCCTGACAGCGCGGAACATCGAAGGGCGGTTGAACTGTGGCAAGAAGAGCTTGAATTTGCTGGTTTTATCGAAGACCTTATCGTCAATCTTTCAGGGTTGTATCGGCGCAATATAGCGAAGCAAGATAAGCTGCGCATACGTGAAGAAGTATTCGCCCGCAGCAAGTCCGAATGGGCCCGACGCATTGCGGATCAACCGGCGCATCGTTTCCGCGGCTTTTCCCAACAGCCGCTCAATAATGCGGTGCTAATGCACTATGGCGTTTATCTAAACAACCTGCAGCTATTTGAATCTTTGTACGAACTCGAAGGTCGTAATCTCGTTCGGACAATCGCTGCTTTAGAGCAAGCTACGCAAAATGGCGGCGAGCCGTTCGCGGCCCTACGTTCCTGGTTAACAAAGCATAGGGCTGGAGCGATCGAGCAGGCCGGATAACCTAGAGGCCGAGAAAGCGCTCACCAAAGCTGTTTTGTTGCCTCACGAAAACTCCGGATCGCTTCAATATGAGCGGCAGGGTTGCTAAACCCAGCGTTCATGGTGTTGACGCTGAGGTGCGTTGCCCCTACTTCTTTCCAAGCTTTGATCTGTTCCTGCCATGTCTCGGCCGATTTAGCGCTTATCGTTATTCGACCCTCGATGCCAATCGTTTTCGGGTCTCGTCCGGCCTCTCGGGCATAGGTCGTGATCTTCTCAATCGCGGCGCGGCATTTCTCGTCGGGAGGCAGTTGAGGAAACCAGCCGTCCCCAAGGCGTGCTAAACGCCGCAGCACCCGGTCGTGACCGCCGCCAAACCAGATCGGAATCGGCCGTTGAACCGGCAACGGATTGATCCCGGCATCGCTGATCTTGTGCCAACGACCATCGAAGCTGACGAGCTGCTGAGTCCAGAGCAGACGCAGCAGTTCAATCTGTTCTTCCGAGCGCTGCCCGCGATTACTAAAATTTTCGCCCAGCGCTTCATACTCGACCGGGTTCCAGCCGATCCCAATCCCCAGCCGCAAACGGCCGCCGCTCAATATGTCCAGAGCCGCTGCCTGTTTTGCGACCAAGGCGGTTTGTCGCTGCGGCAAGATGAGAACTCCGGTCACCAATTCGATTGTCTTGGTCAGTCCTGCCAGATAGGCGAAAAGAACGAACGGCTCATGAAATGTGTTTTGATGTGTGTAGGGTGGCCGCCAATCGGGCCGGCTCGCGGGATTGGCGCCCAGCACATGGTCATACGCCAAAATATGATGGTAACTGAGCTGTTCAGCAGCCTGGCTGTACTCCCCGATTACGGCTGCATCCGTGCCGATTTCCGTCTGGGGAAATACCACCCCTATTCGCATAGTTTTCTCCGTTCCCGGACCGATAAACCATTGATCCGTTAGCTTTTGTCTAGCTCGGGGCTTGCTTTTTGTCTAGCTCGTACGCAAATTACCCTGCGTGGTGTATACTTGACATCACTTAACCAAATCGTACGTCGGCATAACCAATCGTATGCGGAAAAGGGGAATTTATGAACATGCTTCGTACAACTGTTCTGCTGGCATTGTTGACAGCGCTGCTCGTTTGGGTGGGTAGCATTCTCGGCGGGCACCAGGGAGCAGTAATTGCCTTTGTTATCGCTGCCGCAATGAACTTTTTCAGTTATTGGTTCAGCGACAAAATCGTCATCAAAATGTATCAAGGGCAAGAAATCACGCCGCAGGATGATCCGGAGCTTTACGGATTGGTGCAGGATCTCACTCAGCGCGCCGGACTGCCGATGCCCAAGGTCTACATGCTACCGCAGGAAACCCCGAACGCGTTTGCCACGGGCCGCAATCCGCAGCATGCCGCAGTGGCGGTCACGGCCGGGATCCGCCGAATTCTCGACAAGCGCGAGCTCGCCGGCGTTTTAGGCCATGAGCTGGCGCACGTGGCTAATCGCGACATTCTCGTCAGCACTATCGCCGCCACCCTGGCCGGCGCCATCAGCTACCTGGCGCAAATGGCGCAATGGACCGCTATCTTTGGCGGCGGCCATAGGGACGATCGCGAGGGCGGCGGTAATATGATCAGCCTGCTGGTGATGATGATTGTCGCACCATTGGCGGCGATGCTGATTCAAATGGCGGTGTCGAGATCTCGGGAATACGGTGCCGATGTTGGCGGTGCCAAAACCACTGGAGATCCGCTCGCATTAGCCAGCGCTTTGCGCAAGCTTCACCTCGGCTCACAGCACATTCCTCTCGAGACCAGCCAGGCTACGGCCAGCGCCACAGCGCATATGTTTATCGTCAATCCGCTGACCGGCGGAGGATTCGCCGCGCTGTTTAGCACGCACCCGCCGATGGAAGATCGAATCGCCCGTCTCGAGGCGATGGCCCGGGACCACAGCTACATGCAGCGTTAAGTTCCGCTCGTCTCATTCGCCAGTACAATCGGCGATAGTACCTTCTCATCTAACCAGGCCGAGAGGTCCGAAAGGCTTCTCGGCCTGATTTCATGGCCCATCTCATATTCCCGATAAGTTAGCGGGATCCGCGCTTGACGCAGTGTTTCCACGGACTGTCTTGCGCGGTCGACTTCGATCATTGAATCCTGAGTGCCGTGTTGAACCAAAGTCGGCAAAGCCTGCGCTGAATTGCCGAGCGACAAGTGCGGCACGAGCTCCGGCGGCAGCCAGCTACTTAGCGCCACGAGCGCGGCAAAGCGATCCGGATTCGCCAGAGCCAAACTGTAGGCCATCACGCCACCTTGGCTAAAGCCGAGGATTGCCAACTTCTTTGCATCGATCGGATAATGCGCGAGACAGTCGTCGAGAAACTGCTGCAGCCGTTGTCGCGACACTAACATCGCCCCGATATCCGGCGGTCCGCCCATGCTCATGGGATACCAAGCGTAACCAGTGGCTTCCGGTCCGATGGGTGTTTCCAACGGGCCCTGAGGGCAGATGATAAGGAATCGACCGCCGCAGAGGTATGGGGCGAGACTGAGCAGATCGAATGCGCTGGCGCCTCTGCCGTGCAACGTCAGAATGGTTGGATGCGGGCCTTTTCCCGCAGGCTCGTAAAGCGTGTGAATCAGTTCCATTAGGTAACCTCGGGAGAATGTTTTACCCGCGATACTTTATCGAGCTATCCAGGTTATGCAATGCGCATTGACGCAAGCCGCTTGTTCACCGCGCCCGGTTCCGGTCATTTAGAACCAATGCTGCTGTGACCATATTTTCCTTCCGGATATGCGACTTCAGTACCTTCCGGCTTTTAGGCTCTCATCGCCTCAAGGCTTTTCAGAGCTTTTCTGATCGACACCACCACGGCGGCGACCGTCAGGGCGATCGCAGTCACCAGAGAGGGGGCAATCACCCATTCTATGGAGGTGTGGGATACTCCAGCCCCGAGTGAGCGGCTGGTCAGCAGATAAACCGGCCAGGCTTCGATCATAACAATAAGGCCGATGAAGCCGATGCTGAAAATCATGCAGATCGCACCGCCGAAGCTGGTGGGAATTTCGGCCACATGATCGTAGGTAAATTTGGGATAGATTGCGCCGACACCAACGCAAATCGCGGTAATGCCGAAGGTCATTAAAAAGATCGTCACCAGCGATAAGATCATCATCCAGTTCGGTACGCCTAACATCAGATTGCTGAAAAAGACTAGTAACTCACCGAGAAAAAGAAGTGGCAATAAGTTTAGCCAAAACTTACTCCAGAGCAGTGTCTTGAGCGGTATCGGTGAGGTTTGTAAGAGCCAAAACGCGTTGCCTTCCAGACTTACTGCCGGGAACGCAAAGCGCATGGCGACCGCGCTGAGCACGAACCCGGCCAGGGCCAAATTGACGAAGGCAACCACGGTTCTCAAGGTTCCAGCCGGCATGGGCGATCGATCGAGCGGCAACACTTTGAAATTGTAGAGGTAGACGACAATGAGGGCGACCAGCAGGAATACTTGAGACCATTGACTGCTATCACGCATGAAAGTTTTGATATCCTTGATCAAAATAGCGCGCATCACTCCCGAAAATGGCCGAGTGAGCATACTGATGAGCAGGTCGAGCCATTTTAGTTTTCGCCGTCCCTGATTCGACTCTTGTGCCTTTGACCAGCCGTCCAGATACACTGCGCCCGAGACCCATGACGTGACGAGCGGAAAAAACAGCCCATAGCTCGCCAGCAAGGCAAAGAAAAAGGCCTGGTCCGTAGAGCGGTTAAATAGAGTTCCAGCCAAGATTTCAGCCGACCAACTGCTCGGTAAATAGGGCGAAGAAGGTGTTTCCATCGCGGTTAGGAACTGGACAAAGTGCCCGAAGCTTTCCGGCCGCACTAATCTTTCCGGCTGGGAAAACCGGAAGAGAAAATAAATCAAAATGAAGGCAAACAGGCCGACAAAAAAAAGTATATCGCGGATGCGCTTGGCGGGAAGAAAGTAGACGAATAGATGCGTAGCCAAAACTCCGAATGCCGCGGGGATGATCAAGAACAGCGGCAGACTCAACATCAGCCATAGGTAAAAGATGACTCCGCCGCCGAAGACCGTGTTGTAGGCGCCGAAAATCGGCAAACTGAAAAATAGCACCATCCACGACGAATTAACCGTCGTCATAAGCAAACGCGAATAGTAAAAATCATTGTGCGACAGCGGCGTAGAGATGATCAAGTCCAGATCGCGCGCGAGAAAAAATGCCGAGAGCGCTGTTATCAGATTGCTGAACAGAAGCATCGATAGAAAAGTCAGCAGAATGATCAACAACAGTTGATAGGCCAGGGCAGGGCCGAGCTCATGCACGGATTGAAAATACATGAGCACGCGACGAATCACATAGAACGTGCCGATCCAGAAACAGATCCCCAGGGCCAGGAGTGACCAGCGGCGGCCCGACCGAGCCCGGCGGCGATGAAAGTCGTTTTGCCATGTCAACCACTTGGGCGAGAGAAGTAGCAGAATCGTGCTCAAACCCGCCGCTCCCGAGGCAATGCTAAGTCGGCCTGCTGCTGGGTTAACTCGAGAAAAACATCTTCCAAATTACTGTCGTGACCCCGAGTTAGTCGGTAAATATCCGCCATGGTCCCACTGGCTATCAGATGACCCTTCTGAATGATTCCGATCCGGTGGCATACTTCCTCGGCCATGCTGATGCTATGTGTCGATAAGAAAACCGTCGTACCGTTTTTCGCCAGTGAACGAAATAGATCCTTGATGGTGCGCGCACCCTTGGGATCCAAGCCGACCATCGGCTCATCGACAATGAGAATGCGCGGCTCATGGACAAGCGCGGCGCACAAAACCAGGCGCTGTTTCATGCCGTGGGAAAACCCTTCCACTAACTCGTCCTGCCAATTGGCTAATTCGAAATATTCCAAGAGCTCGTCAATCCTGCGTCTTAGTCGAGCCGATTCCATTCGGTGTAGCTTAGCGATGAACGTAAGGAATTCTTTGCCGCTGAGTTTCTCGTAGATAAACGGGCGATCGGGAATGAATCCGGCAATCGCTTTGGCTTGCTGCGGCTCTTGTTCGACATCGTGCCCGCCGAGAATCACTCGGCCCGAGCTCGCTCTCAAGATCCCCATCATCACCCGGATGGTCGTGGTCTTGCCCGCGCCGTTGGGCCCCAGGAAGCCGAATATTTCTCCCGGGGCAACTTCGATGTTGAGATTATCTACGGCAGCCAGGCGGCCGTACTGCTTGCGTAAATTGATTATGCGAATCATCGCGAGGGATGCTGCTCTATTTAACGGCGTCCAAGCCCCCGGCCACTAAAGATCCAAGGCAGATAACTCGCCTAGGAATTCTCCGCGCGACCGGGGTTGATAGAATCCGTCGATCTAGTGAAATTATTCCTGTTCCAGAACTTCTATTCTCAGATTGCCGATCAACTGCAGCATATCTAACTGCCGGTCGATTTCGCCTTCGATGAATTTGACGTGAGTGACATCGGCGGGAAACTGATCGAGCACCGAGTCCAAGGAGATCCATTTGCCGAGCCAAACTTCGGACCAGGCATGATAATAAAACGCGCCGCGCAGATAGACCAACCCAACTACGGTTCTGGCGGGAATGCCCGCGGCGCGAGCGAGCGCGTTGAACAGCACAGTATGTTCGTTGCAATCCCCCTTTTTGGTTTGCAGCACTTGGAGAGCGTTAGGGATACTGATGGTCGGCTGCTTGTCGATTTCGTTGTAAACCCAGTTTTTCAGGCGCACCACCGCTCTGTGCGCATCTGTTTCCGCGCCGAGGATTTGCACGGCACGATCGCGGATCGATGGATGATCGCTTTGCAGAAATGCAGTGGGGTTCAAGAATGAGCCGAAGCGGCGGTCTTTTAACGGGATTTTGTAAGTGTCGGACGGGCTAACCTGCTCTCGCTCTATGCGCAATACATCCTCACTAAAGTTCTGGCGTTCGCCATGCAATGCGAAATCTACCACGTTCACGCCGCTTAATCTTAGTCGCAACTTGCTTCTACTTTGCGGCTGGAGAATCGATTCGCCGACCGCGATCGAAGCGCGTGCAATCAGGTCCAAAGGAACGGCGCGCGAATCAGCGAAGCTCTTTGCCTGTGGCGGAGCTTCTTGCCGCAGAGCAAATCCGCCAGGGCTTTCTTCCTTCAGCGTGCGGCCATTTCCATCGATCCAAGAAACCACCGAAACCCCTTTGAACCGTTGCCGCAATCTGATCGCCGGCACTTTTTGATCGCCGACGAGGATGTGCTCGCGAGCTTCGATGACCACCGAAGTGATTTGATCGGCAAGAGTCGCAGGATCGAAGATTGTGAAGAAATGTTCTTTGCCGGGCTCCAACTGCTGGCTTGCGACTAAAGGTTTCAAAGCCGCGGCTAAATAGGGCGGTTGCGTCAGTGCGATAATCTGCTTCGATGTATGGCCGGCCGACTCAATTTCGAGGTGTAATTGACCCGGAATAACCTTGCCCCGGGATTGAAAACGGACATCGTTTGACAGCAGCTCAAAATCGAAATCTTTAAGCACCCATTCTTTGTCCACGGTCATGGCCAGCCGGGTCGAAGCCCGCTGAGTCGTTCCTAATAGATTCAAGCGCAGCAGCGATTCATCGCGCAGCTGATATCCGGTCTGGTTCGGCTCAATGCTTTGTGAAGTGAAGCCGATTTTCTCGCCCTGATAGTAGACTCCCCACCATTCCTGAGTCGCTTCCGTAAGAGTTTCCGTCGCGCTGACGAAAAGCGGCGGCGGCGGCGCCCAGAGCTGGCGTTTGATGAGTAGGACGTTCATTACGCACCAGAACACAACGACAGCGAGGCCAATGGATTGTTTCAAGATCATGCGGTAGAACACGGCTATGGTAAATGCAAAGGCAGATCAGTTCAAACTAAATGCCAGCAGATGTCGAAATCAAATCCTCCGGAACTGAGATTCGCCGCCGACGTCATGCTTGGCAGGCTTGCGAAATGGCTCAGGGTATTAGGACAAGATGTGCTTTACGGGCGACATCTCTCAGGCGCCGGTCTAGTCCATGCGGCACGCCAAGAAAACAGGATTATTCTCACCCGTGATCGCCGATTACGTACTCAACCGCAGGACTCTCTGTTTATACAAAGCGATGATTTTCGCGAACAACTGCGTCAGGTCATCAGTACGTTTCATCTGGTTCGAAGCGACGACCTTTTCAGGCGGTGTCTTATCTGTAATTCTTCGCTGCAGCCGCGTCCGAAAACCTCCGTCAAACAAGCAGTTCCCGAGTACGTCTTTTCAACTCAGGAAAACTTTTTTTGGTGTGCCAATTGCCACCGTATCTATTGGCCCGCAACTCATCACCAGAACATGCTGCAGGAACTGGAACATTTGCAATTGGAGTAGTCTCAACTGGCAAATTGAGCTCGCGAAAGCTCGCCAGGCTCAATTTGCCACTCACAGAATAGTCTCCCTGCCTGGAATTTGCTGGATTCGTGTGCTAATTAAGTGATCTGTTCATCCCTTGGTTGAACCGGTCCGAACAGCTCGCGACCAGATGCGGCGGTGCCGATGTTATCCGACGCGGATGGATTGAAATAGTCTCTATTCCCCGGTAGCTCAGTCGGTAGAGCAGTTGGCTGTTAACCAATTGGTCGGGGGTTCGAGTCCCTCCCGGGGAGCCAGCTTAGACCAGAAGCAAAAGGCCCTTCGACAATGTCGAATGGCCTTTTGCGTGTGCAGCTTTGGGATTCGGTGAAGAACTCGCCAGTCCTCCTCAACACGAGGAAGCTTGCCTTGCGGAATTAACTCGAGCCGGCGAATTTTTTAAGATATTCGATTTTAGTGAGTAACGGATGTAACTGAGTGAGCAAACACTAGCGGGAAAGTATTCTTTGAATTCAGGTAAGTTTTTCGATTACGGCGACAAGTAGCTCCGGTGAGATCGGCTTGGCTAAAAACTCCACGATGCCCGCTTCCGCTGCTTGTGCAAGGATCTCGTCGCTCTCCCAACCGGAACATGCAACGATCGGGATGTGATTCGTCTGCGAATTCTCCTTTATCCTTTTGGCGGTTTCCAAACCGCTGGAGTCAGGTAGCGAAAGATCCATCACGATCAAATCGGGATTCTCGATCAGGCTCATTCTAATTCCGGCGCGGGCATCGGCTGCTTCGCATGTTTCATAACCTAGATGAAGTAAGGTGATTGTGAGCACCCGCCGAACGTCGGGGTGATCCTCAATGATCAGGATCTTCTTGCGAGCAATCGATGCGCCTGCCTCTCTTCCGCTAGCCTGCGTGCAGGTTCCTTGGCGTTGGTGCTCGACACATTCGGGACAGAATTCATCCATCGGAGGAGCGTCGTGGTCGTGTTTGTCGAAATCTGTAACCGGCCAATTCGAACAATTTGAGCAGAAATGCCAAAGATCCGTGTTGTGTGTCTTGCGGTAAGAAATTTCCGTTGCCACGGGT
This sequence comes from uncultured delta proteobacterium, assembly GCA_963745835.1. Classification (GTDB taxonomy): domain Bacteria; phylum Desulfobacterota; class Binatia; order UBA9968; family UBA9968; genus WHTF01. Next base: position 306,827 of record CAVUZH010000016.1, on the reverse strand, counting down.
CGCCGGATCGCAAATGTCGTTCCGGCCGCTTTGGCAACTCTTGTCTAGAAATTTCCGCCGCAGGACATTTGAGATGGCGGTTGGTGAGAGGTGTAAGTGCCTGTAACGATCAAGCAACGTTTGAACAGGGCAGTGTCATGATGTCTTAGATGCAGTTTTGTGACGGCGCCGAAAGGGAAGATCCTGTATACTCACCTTCGAGGAAATCAGTGCAGTTGCTGAATGCACCTGGATTTCTGCGATGTGCCATCAGGAATGATTTTTAGCAGTCTTGGGGAACGAAGCGGAATGAATTGTTAATCGAATATCTCCAACAGATTTCACGCCTTTGCTTTTGATGGCGCTGTCGATTCTTTCTAACACTTCGTCGAGTTGATACGGTTTCATAATCACACCGCTCAGTTCCTGCTTAGCCAGTTCCGTCTCAAGCTGAGAGGCGATAAACCCCGTGGCGAAAATCGCCTTAATGTCAGGATCAACTTCTTTCATCTTTCGATAAGCTTCCCACCCGTTTAGCTTCGGCAATCCAAAATCAAGGATTACTGCCGCGATTTCGTCCTTATGCCGATTGTGCATATCGACAGCTTCAGCGCCATCCGCCGCGGTTATCACTCTGTACCCTGCTCGCTGCAGATGTATCTGCATCAAGCGTAGCTGGTGCACCTCGTCGTCGACGAAAAGAATCATTTCACCGTTGGCCACCAGTGTCTCAATTTTCCTGCGCGGCGGTGCCGCTCGGGCATCGCCTGCTTCGACCTGATCTTTGGGGATGGGAAGAAAAAGCCGAAAGCTTGCGCCGCGATCTGGCTCGCTTTCGACATCGATAATACCGCCGTGTTTACCGACGATCCCATAGACCACCGCCAGACCCAATCCCGTTCCTTCTCCCTGGCGTTTGGTCGTAAAGAACGGCTCAAAAATACGACTTTTGGTTGACATGCTCATGCCTATGCCGGTGTCTTTGACCGTGACGCAGCAGTACAGTTCCTCTTTCACTTCTTGCGAAATCTTGCGCAGCTCGGCTCCGTCAACTATTTCGGTGGCAACGATCAGCTTTCCACCATCGGGCATGGCATCGCGCGCATTGAGGCAAAGGTTGAAAACCGCCTGATGAATTTGGTGAGGGTCGGCCATGATCGACGGCAAGTCCGGTTGTAGATTCCAGATGACTTCGATCTGTTTAGGAAAGGTATCATTGATAATCCCTTGAAGCTTCTGCAACACACCTGTCACTCTGACAGGTTCGAACTTGGTTTCGGCCTTGCGCGCCATGGCTAGGAGCTGCCGGACTAAAGAAACGCCGCGTTCGACGGTTTCTATAATCACTTCTACATGCTCGGAGTTTTTGTCCTTGCCGTCGCTATTCTGCAAAATTAGATTGGCGTACCCGGAGATGATGTTGAGGATGTTGTTAATGTCGTGGGCAATTCCGCCGGCCAAAGTGCCGATGCTTTCCATTTTCTGCACTTGGAGAAGCTGCTCTTGGAGTTTTTCCCGTTCACCGATTGTGTGGGCTAGCTCAGCCGCCTTTTCGACATATCGTTCTTCGAGATCGGAGTTGAGTCGTTTAAGCTGTTCTTCGGTCTTCTTGCGGGCAGTGACGTCACGGAAGATGGCCGAAAAGCCGACGAGCTCCCCGTGATCATCGACCAGCGAGGTGACCACAACATTAGCCCAAAAGCGAGAGCCATCCTTGCGCAGGCGCCAGCCCTCGTCTTCATATCGTCCCGCCCCAGCCGAGTCCTTCAGTGCCTGGCCAGGCAAGCCCTTTTCCTCGTCTTCCGGCGTGTAGAAAGCGCCGAACAATTTGCCAATGGCTTCATGCTGGCTCCAACCGACAATCCGCTCGGCGCCCAAATTCCAGGTTGAGACCCGGCCGCTCGGATCCATCATAAAAATCGCGTAATCCTGCAAGCTTTCGACCACCATTCGAAAGCGCTCTTCGCTTTGCCGGATTGCTTGTAGTTTTAGCTGCTCGTTTTTATGAAACAGGTCGACGAAAACCGAAACCTTGGCCTGAAGAATTTGCGGCACAACCGGTTTGAAAAGGTAATCAACGGCCCCGCTGGCGGCTCCTCGAAAAACGTCCGATTCCAGGGTATCGATGGCAGAGATAAAAATAATTGGGGTGTAGCGAAACCTTTCTCTCTGTCGAATCAACGCGGCAGTCTCAAAGCCGTCCATCACCGGCAGGCGGACGTCCATAAGGATCAGCGCAAAGTCCTCTCGTAACAATAGGCGGAGTGCCTCCGTGCCCGAAGAAGCCGTCGAGATGTTTCGCCCCGGCCCGGCGAGAAGCGCCTCCATGGCCGCGAGCGTCTTTACATCATCGTCAACTACGAGGATGTTCGCCGTTGCTGCGTTCATAACCGACTCCGGAATTAGTCTGCTTGCCGAAAAGCCATATGCGTAATAGTCCGAGCAGCTCCTCCGTATTGACCGGCTTGGCGATATAGTCCGAAGCGCCTGCTTCCAGGCATTTTTCGCGGTCACCCTTCATGGCCTTAGCCGTCAGCGCGAGAATAGGTAATAGCTTGTGTTTTGTGCTTTTCCGGATCAGGCCCATGGTTTCATAGCCATCCATGTCCGGCATCATGATGTCCATTAGCACGGCGTCAATCACTTCCTCTCGATCGAGAAGCGAAATCGCCTCTTTACCGGTTTCCGCGCTGATGACGCGCACACCGTGCTGTTCGAGTAAGCTGGTCAAGGCGAAAATATTGCGCACGTCATCATCCACGACCAGCACTGTCTTACCCCTGAGCGCCTCGTCGCTATGGCGCAGTCGTTCGAGCATTTGTTGTTTGGCAGGAGCGAGTTCGGTTGTTAACAAATGCAGGAACAAGGATGTTTCATCGAGCAAACGCTCGGGAGATTGGACACCCTTGATGACCACACTCTCGGCCAGTTGTGCCAGCTGCAGTTCATCTTGCTCGGTCAAGTCTTTGCCCGTAAAAACGACAATCGGCAAATCTTGCAGATCGCGTTGACGCCGAATGCGCTCCAGCAAATCGAAGCCGGTTATGTCCGGCAGCTTCAGGTCGAGAACCATGCAGTCAAACTTCTTTGAGCGCAAAATGTTCCAAGCCTCGCCGCCGGTGTGCGCCGTAGTGATCTCGACCTTATCGTGGGAGAGCAGTTCAACGATGCTCTGCCTTTCCACTGCGTCGTCTTCCACGATCAGGAGCTCCTTGCGGTCTGCCCTGGCATAGCCCAATACGCGGTCAATGGCGATCTCCAACTCGCCGCTAGTGGCCGGTTTGATCAGATAAGAGAAGGCGCCGTGACCCAGCCCCTGTATGCGCTCTTCTTCGACGCTGACGATTTGCACCGGGATGTGGCGCGTAGTCGAGTCTTGTTTTAGGTTGCTCAACACGGTCCATCCGAGCATGTCAGGCAGGAAGATATCCAATAGGATGGCAACGGGATTGAATTCGCGCGCCAGATTGTGGGCGATGGAGCCCTTGTTGGTAACCACGGCTTTGAAGCCTCGCTCGCGCACCAAGTCCAATAACAGTCCGGCGAAGCGAGGATCATCTTCAACAATAAGGACGACTGCGTCCTTCGGTAGAATCGTTTCGCGATCGTCGGCGATCTCTTCAGGCTTGAGCGAATGCTGCACCACCAGGGGAGCCGGATTAAATGTCGTCCATCTCGATGAGAAGTCGCCGGAGGCCGAGGCAAAGTAGTCTTCCGGCAGATAGAGCGTGAAGGTGCTGCCTTCATTAACGCTGCTGACAAGCCGGATCTCTCCGCCCAATAACGTCGCGAGCTCTCGGCTAATGGCCAGCCCGAGGCCGGTGCCGCCGTAGCGGCGGCTGGTACCAGCATCGGCTTGGTGGAAAGCCTCGAAAATGATTCTCTGCTTGTCGGTCGGGATGCCGATACCAGTGTCGCTGACCTCAAAAGCGATCACTCGCGAACTATTTTTGAGTATCGGGTGTTCCGCGCTCCAGCCCGCCTCAGCCACTCTCATTCGGAAGACAACGCTTCCATGGGTCGTAAACTTGAACGCATTGGAGAGCAGATTTTTCAGCACCTGCTGGAGTCGTTTTAGATCGGTGGTCATGCCTTGCGGGAGTTCGGTGTGCGTTTCAATCTTAAAAGTAAGATGTCGCGCTTCGGCCACATGGCGGAAGCTTCGTTCCACCGCTTCCTGCACTTTGCTGAAGAGAACCTCCTCAGGTTCCACGGTGACGGTACCGGATTCAATTTTAGAAAGATCGAGAATGTCGCTGATCAAGTTCAGCAGGTCGCCGCCGGAGGCGTGGATGTTACGGGCAAACTCAACCTGTTTTGTGGTGAGATTCCGGTCGGGATTGGATGTCAGCTGCTGCGCCAGGATGAGGATTGAATTGAGCGGGGTGCGCAATTCGTGCGACATGTTGGCGAGAAATTCCGACTTATACTTTGACGCCAGAGCCAATTCGGCGGCCTTCTCTTCAAGAGCGTGGCGCGCCTGTTCGATCTCCTGATTTTTGCGCTCCACTTCGGCGTTCTGTTCGGCAAGCTGTTGAGCTTTGGTTGCCAGCTCTTCATTGGTTTGCTGCAGTTCCTTCTGCTGCGTTTGTAGTTCGCCGGCAAGTTTCTGGGACTGCTGCAACAGACCTTCGGTTTGCATCGTTGCCTCGATGGTATTGAGGACGATACCGATGCTCTCGGTAAGCTGAGCAAGAAAGGTCAAATGGGTTGATGTGAATTCAGCCAGTGAGGCCAACTCGATGACAGCTTTGGTCTCCGCCTCGAACAGAACCGGTAGCACGATCAGGTTGCGCGGGCGGGCTCGGCCCAGGCCGGAAGTAATTTGCACGTAACCAGATGGGACTTCGGAGAGCAAAATGCGCCGTTTCTCGATGGCGCATTGACCCACCAAGCCGACGCCGATGGGCAGTTCCGCTGCCGCATTCTGAGTCGCTTCACGCGCATAGCTGGCGAGCATTTTCAGCCGCGAGTCACCATTGCTTCCCTCGATCTGATAAATTGCGCCGTATTGCGCGCTTACCAGCGGCGCAAGCTCCGAAAGCAGCATTTGGCCCACGGTCGTAAGATCGCGCTGGCCTTGCATCATGCGAGTGAATTTGGCGAGATTGGTCTTGAGCCAGTCCTGCTCGGTGTTCTGCTCAGTTGTCGCGCGGAGGTTCTGGATCATCGCGTTGATGTTATCTTTGAGCTCGGCAACCTCACCTCGCGCCGCAACCTGGATCGAACGGGTAAGGTCACCTTTGGTAACCGCGGTGGCGACATCGGCGATTGCACGCACCTGAGTGGTAAGGTTGGCCGCCAACAAGTTAACGTTGTCGGTCAAATCCTTCCAAATGCCTGCAGCGCCCGGCACGTTGGCCTGCCCGCCCAAGCGGCCTTCTACCCCGACCTCGCGAGCAACGGTCGTTACCTGCTCTGCAAAGATGGCCAAGGTATCAGTCATGTTGTTGATCGTTTCCGCCAACGCGGCGACTTCACCTTTAGCTTCGACAGTGAGCTTTTCTTTGAGGCTGCCGTTAGCGACGGCGGTAACAACCTTGACGATACCGCGCACCTGCGCGGTGAGGTTTGCGGCCATGACATTAACGTTATCCGTTAGATCCTTCCAGGTACCGGCAACACCGGGAACCAAGGCCTGCCCGCCCAGCTTGCCTTCGGTGCCGACCTCGCGCGCCACACGGGTGACTTCGGCGGCGAAACTGCGCAACTGATCAACCATCGTATTGATGGCTTCTTTGAGCTGTAAAATTTCGCCTTGCACGTCGACAGTGATCTTTTTGGACAAGTCGCCGTTGGCGACGGCGATCGTGACGTCGGCGATATTCCTCACTTGCGCAGTCAGATTACCAGCCATGAAATTGACGCTGTCGGTCAGGTCCTTCCAGGTTCCAGCAACACCGGGAACCAAGGCTTGGCCGCCCAGCTTGCCGTCCGTGCCCACCTCGCGCGCCACACGGGTGACCTCGGCGGCAAACGCGTTTAGCTGATCGACCATGGTGTTGATGGCTTCTTTGAGCTGGAGGATTTCGCCGCGAACATCGACGGTAATCTTCTTCGACAAGTCGCCGTTAGCGACTGCAATGGTAACGTCGGCGATGTTGCGCACCTGCGCGGTCAAATTGCCGGCCATGAAATTGACGCTGTCGGTCAAATCTTTCCAGACACCACTGACACCACGAACCTGGGCCTGACCTCCCAACTTACCCTCGGTGCCGACCTCACGCGCAACCCGGGTGACCTCGGCGGCAAACGCGTTTAGCTGATCGACCATCGTGTTGATCGTGTCTTTGAGCTGAAGGATTTCACCTTTGACATCGACGGTGATTTTCCTGGACAAGTCGCCGTTGGCCACGGCGATGGTAACGTCGGCAATATTTCGCACTTGAGAGGTTAAGTTGCTCGCCATCGCATTGACGCTGTCGGTCAAATCTTTCCAAGTGCCGGCGACTCCGGGAACGACGGCCTGACCTCCCAACTTACCATCGGTGCCGACCTCGCGCGCCACACGGGTGACCTCGGCGGCAAAGGCGTTTAACTGATCGACCATGGTGTTGATGGCCTCTTTAAGCTGGAGAATCTCACCATGAACATCGACGGTAATTTTCTTCGACAAGTCCCCGTTGGCGACGGCGATGGTGACATCGGCGATGTTGCGCACCTGCGCCGTTAGGTTGCCGGCCATAAAATTGACGCTGTCGGTCAAATCTTTCCAAGTGCCGGCGACTCCGGGAACGACCGCTTGGCCGCCCAACTTGCCATCGGTGCCGACCTCACGCGCCACCCGGGTGACTTCGGCGGCGAAGGCGTTTAACTGATCGACCATGGTGTTGATGGCCTCTTTAAGCTGGAGAATCTCACCATGAACATCGACGGTAATTTTCTTCGACAAGTCCCCGTTGGCGACGGCAATGGTGACATCGGCGATATTTCGCACCTGCGCCGTCAAATTGCCGGCCATGATGTTGACGTTTTCAGTAAGATCCTTCCAAACACCGCTGACGTCCCGAACCTGCGCTTGGCCGCCCAACTTACCTTCGGTGCCGACCTCACGCGCCACCCGGGTGACTTCGGCGGCAAAGCTGCGCAACTGGTCGACCATGGTGTTGATGGCTTCTTTGAGCTGGAGAATTTCACCGCGCACGTCGACGGTGATCTTTTTCGATAAGTCGCCGTTGGCGACCGCGATGGTAACGTCAGCGATATTTCGAACCTGATCGGTGAGATTGCCCGCCATCAAGTTGACGCTATCGGTCAAGTCTTTCCAGGTGCCGGCAACGCCGGGAACGACGGCCTGACCGCCCAGCTTACCTTCGGTGCCGACCTCACGCGCCACCCGGGTGACTTCGGCGGCAAAGCTGCGCAACTGGTCGACCATGGTATTGATGGTGTCTTTAAGTTGCAGTATCTCGCCTTTGACATCGACAGTGATTTTTCTCGATAAATCTCCGTTGGCGACGGCAATGGTGACGTCGGCGATATTTCGCACCTGCGATGTCAAATTGCTGGCCATAGCATTGACGCTGTCGGTCAAATCTTTCCAAGTACCGGCGACTCCGGGAACGACGGCCTGGCCCCCCAGCTTGCCGTCGGTGCCGACCTCGCGCGCCACCCGCGTCACCTCGGCGGCAAAGCTTCTGAGTTGATCCACCATGGTGTTGATGGTGTCTTTGAGCTGCAGGATCTCGCCGCGCACATCGACGGTAATTTTTCTGGACAGGTCGCCGTTGGCGACGGCAATGGTGACGTCGGCGATATTGCGCACCTGCGCCGTCAAATTACCCGCCATCATGTTCACGCTCTCGGTTAAATCTTTCCAAACCCCGCTGACATCTCGAACCTGGGCTTGGCCTCCGAGTTTGCCTTCAGTGCCCACCTCACGCGCTACACGCGTCACCTCCTCGGCAAAACCATCGAGCTGTTTAACCATCGCATTAACCATTTTTGCGGTGCGAAGAAATTCCCCTCGCAGCGGCTGACCTTCGGCGTCCAATGCGACGGTCTGGGTTAGATCGCCCTTGGCTACCGCTCCAATAACCCGTGCCATTTCCGTAGTTGGACGGACCAGATCATCTATCAAATGGTTCACCGCATTGACTCTGCTCCTCCAGGAACCCGATGCTCCTGGAAGCACCGCCCGTTGAGACAGCCGCCCCTCTTTGCCGACAACCCGGCTGACTCGCTCCATTTCCTTGGTGCTATCTGACATCATCTCGATGATGTCATTGATGGTATCGGCGATCTTGCCGTCAACGCCGGTCCAGCTGCCGGGAAGCCGCGCGCTAAAGTCGCCCTTCTTCACTGAGGTAAGCACCTGCAGCAGCAGTTTCGAATCCAGCAGGTGGCTTTGATCCTGAGGAACCATTCTTTTAGCCATCATCGGTCTCCTGTTGGTATGGCGCCGATAGACAATCTAGACGTCAAGCAGGCGGAATTGGGCAGAGGACAATTCTGAAATGCTCGTGTTCGGCAACGCCGTTCCTGTTAAAACGAAAAGTCCTGATTTGAAGTAAACGGTGAAAAGCGAGAGGATATTGTACTTAGAAAGCCGATGCAACGATTAATCGCGCCATCGGCTACAGTTTAAGCGGCCCTAGCATGATCGAGCCCCATTCATTGATTCTCGCTTACCGCGGCAAACTGCTCAAATGCAAACCTACTGCACTCGTCCTAGTGCTTTTTCAATACATCGCTAAGGCCGTAAGTTTGCGTTTACATAGTTGCAGATCGAGCTGTTTTCCCCTACATTCGCTCAATAACCCACGCCCCTCAGTCAGCTAATCTTTTTTAAGCCTAGGCAAGTTCATCAGCGGCGGCCGTGCGGAATATTTTAAGATACTATCATTTCATTGAGAAGATGGAGGTAGCTTGATGGCAGCGTCGAAGCAGGTTGTAGGCAATCCAACACCGAGGGTGGAGGGCGAGCTAAAAGTCAGCGGCAAGGCCAAGTATGCGGTCGATGTAACCCTGCCGGGAATGTTGTGGGGCAAGCTCTATAGAAGCCCGATCGCATCCGGGAAGATAAAAAGGATTGATGTCAGCAAGGCAGAAGCGCTCCCCGGTGTGCACGCGGTGGTGACCGGAGAAGATTGTACCGGCCTGCGGATTGGCCGCAGGCTCTACGATATGCCGATCCTGGCAGACGGCGAAGTGCGATTCATCGGCGAGAAAGTTGCCGCGGTAGCGGCAGACAATGAGAGCATCGCCGAGGAGGCGCTCAATCTCGTCGAAGTCGAATTCGAAGAAACCGAACCGCTTTTGGATCCGGTCGAGGCCATGAAGCCCGGCGCAAAGTTATTGCACCCGGATGTCATGAACTACAAAGGTCTGCCTAAGGCGCTGGAGGCGCCGTCCAATGAGTTCGTTTATGTTACCTGGGGCAAGGGCGACCTCGAGGACGGTTTCCGCCAGGCCGACCTCATCGTCGAGAACACATTTACCACTCCGGTGGTGCATCAGAGTTACATCGAGCCTCATTCCTGCGTGGTGAGCGCGGCGACCGACGGTTCGGCGGAGTTCTGGTCGTGCAGCAAGGTGCCCTACGGCGTGCGCGAACAGGTCGCCAATGCGCTCAAACTGCCGCCAGAGAAACTCAACTTTAACCCCGTCTACATTGGCGGCGACTTCGGCGGCAAGGGCGATTTCATGGATCTTGCCGTGGTCTATCTTTTGTCCAAGAAAGCCGGACGGCCAGTGAAATTGGTGATGGACTATGAAGAAGAATTCGTCGCCGGCAATCCACGTCACGCTTCGATCATCCACGTCAAAACCGGCGTAAAGAAAGACGGCACTCTGGTCGCGCACCGCATGAGCTTCATCTTCGACAGCGGCGCCTACGGCGCGTTCAAGCCCAATGCGTTTCTCAACGGGCCGCACCTGTCGGCCGGGCCGTACAATATTCCTCATGTCTTTATCGAGGAGCATATGGTCTACACCAACAAGATCCCCTGCGGCCATATGCGCTCGCCCGGCGATCCCCAGGGATTCTTTGCTAACGAGAGCCAGATGAACATAATCGCGAAACGGTTGGGCATGGACCCGATCAAGCTGCGCCAGAAAAACTTCATGCACGACGGCGACATCGATCCCACTGGGGAGGAGTATAGCTATATCAAGACCGACGAGACCCTTAGAAAAGCCCTGGACGATTCCGGCTACGAGAAAACCAAGGCGAAAAACGTCGGGCGCGGCATCGCGTTGGTGCAGTGGACCCCCGCCGGTGGGACGGGTACCGTCGCCATTTCGCTGGATGAAAAAGGCATCGCTACGATTTCCTCCGCCATGGCGGACCAAGGAGCTGGAACCTACACCGTGCTGAGCGAAATCGTTGCCGAAGAGCTCAAAATCCCACTCAGCCAGGTCAAGGCTCAGCAACTGGACACGCAGACCGGCGTGAAGGATACCGGCGTCGGCGGCAGCCGCGCGACGCGAGTTTATGGCACCGCGGGCTACCAAGCGGCTTTGAAGGCCGTGGATGCGATTAAGCAAGCGGCGGCGAGCCAGATGGGCGTGGCGGCCGATCAAATCGTGCTTGCTAAGGGCGCGGCGCTGCACCCGCGCATGGAAAGGCGACTCACGTACGGTGAAATTGTCAAAGCCAACGGCGCGCCGATCACGGTGGATGCCACGTTTAACGACAATAAGAAGATTCACGCCGCTTCCATGTGCGTGCAGGTCGCGGAAGTGGAAGTCGACCCGGAAACCGGACGGGTTGATCTCAGAAAATTCACTTCGACGCATAACACCGGCACGGTGCTCAACCCGCTGATGCACCAGGGGCAGATCGAGGGCGCAAGCATGACCGGCATCGGGTACACGCTGATGGAAGAAGTCGTTATTAGCGACGGCAAAGTCGCAACGACTCACTTCGGCGAGTACAAGATCCCCACGATCAAGGATGTTCCTGTGTTCAAAGGTTCGGTTACGGAAGAGCCGCACGGCGCGGGTCCTTATGACAGCATGCCGATCGGCGAGACGGGCAACATCCCCACGGCCGCGGCCATCGCTAACGCCGTTGAAGATGCTTGCGGCGTGCGCATCAAGAGCCTGCCGATTACCGCAGAAAAGATTTACGAAGCACTGCACGGCGGTAAGTAGTTCGATTCGATTTCGGGAACGTTCAGTGGAGAGCGCGCCAGCGCTCGGCCAGCATCGTGGCTGGTTACCAGTGTTACGTGAATACGGCTAAACTCAGCCTCGGCGTATTCGTGCTCGTGTTCTGTTTCGGGCACTAGGACGAGCTTCAACCCATGGAGAATGTCCAAAGACACGGGCCCGCCTGTTTTGCGAACACGATACCGGCTGTTTATCTTTTCCGGTTCATCCTTCTGCCTTAATCCACTTGTCAGAAGTTTTTTTGTCGCATAAGATCGGCGCTGATTTTGATTGAGGAGCAAGGATGATTTTTGAAGGAAAGATCGATCTTGATGTGCCTGCGGCCAAGACGTGGGATTTTCTGATCGACATCAATAAATTCTCATCGTGCCTGCCTGGCCTGCAGGAGGTCAAACAAATCGATGCCAAAACCTTTGACGGGGTTATCGCCGCCAATGTTGGCCCGATCTCGGGCAAATTTTCTTTTCGTGCAATGATTGTTGAAAGTAAACCACCGGAACAAATGGTGGTGAAGACAGAGGGAACGGATTCTGTGACCAAGAGCACGGTGAATGCCGATATGCTCGTGGATCTGCAAGAGCCTGCCGCCAATGAGACGATGATGAACTACCGTGCCGACATCAAGATCAAAGGACGGCTCGGAATTCTCGGGGATATGGTGCTGCGCGCCACAGCGACATTGATTTTGCAAGAGTTTACCAGGCGCCTACGTCAGGGTCTGGGCGCCACAGCCAGAGCGTGAGCGCGCGACGGAGGAAGAGTTTCGATGGCAGATAAGTATGACGTTATTATCGTCGGCGGAGGCTCCGCCGGCCTCGTGGCCGCCAACCGGCTTACAGAAGACCCGAGTCGCAAAGTTTTGTTGCTCGAAGCCGGGCCTGACCCGCAGCCATTGCCCGAGCTTGTCGCCGAGGCTTCGAATCAGACGCGCTTGTTACTTGAATCAGAATACGTCGCGATGTTTCCGACCCAACGGCATCTCGACGGCAGCACTTATTATGCCCTTGCCGGCCGCATTATGGGCGGCGGCTCTTCGGTAAACGTGATGTCGGTGCTGCGCCCGCAGCGTTATGATCTTGATCAATGGGTGCAGGCCGGCAATCCCGATTGGTCCTACCAGACCTGCTTGCCGTTTATGAGACGCATCGAGTCGGACCAGGATTTTCCCGATAGTCCGATTCACGGTAACGATGGGCCGCTCTACGTCAAGCGGCATTATACTCTCGATATGCCGGCATCGCCGCCGGTGCGCGCATTCATTGACGCCGCTTATAGTATGGGCTTGCCGAGATGTCCCGATCTCAACGTGCCGGAGCCGTACGGTGTTTGCGCTTCGCCGTACAATATTAAGAACGGCAAACGCCAATCGACGACGATAGCCTATCTCGACCCGGTACGTGGCCGGCCCAATTTGACGATTATCGCTGAGGCCACGGTCCACTCTCTGCAGCTCTCTGGCAAAAAAGCCGAAGGCGTGCGTTATGAGAAGAACGGCCAGGTGCACTCCGTGCTGGGCGGGCAAATTCTGCTCACTGCCGGGGTATATGGTTCGCCGCAGATACTGATGCTTTCGGGAATCGGCCAAAGTGACCAGCTAAAAAAACATGGCATTCCGGTGGTCCATGAGCTGAAAGGAATCGGCGAAAACTATCAAGACCATCCGGTGGTGTTTATGACTTTCGAAGGGCCCAGAGAGTCCAAAGAAGATTGGGTTGTGCCGCGCTTCCGCCTGATCATTCGTAAGAACCCAATCAGTGAGGCGGCCAATTTTCACATCAACATGCGGCCGCCGACTGAGGTGAGCGGCCTTAAGCGCATGATGCCGGTCTCGGCGCACTTGCTCGAGCAGCGAAATCGCGGCCGGGTTTTTTTGCAGAGCGCGGACCCTCAGGAGCAGCTCGGCATTGACTCCTGCATGCTCGAACATCCCGAAGATTTAAAAGCAATGATCGAAGCCATGCAGTTCATCGATGAGCTCGTGCACAAGGAGCAGACCAGAGAGTTTTACGGTCCTTTGATTCAACCAAGTCCCGGCGAAGATTGGGGCAAGTTCGCGCGGACGACCTATGACAGCTATCATCACGGCGTTGGCACCTGTAAGATGGGACCGGCGTCTGACAGCATGGCGGTGGTCGATCAGAGGTTGCGGGTTCATGGGATTGCCAATCTTTGGGTTGGAGACGCTTCGATTATGCCGGTCGTGAGTCGGGCCAATACGAATTTAACCTCGATCATGATCGGCGAGCGCTTGGCGGATTTTGTGCAGGAAGTCGCATAGGAAGGTTCAAAAGTTCAACAGTTCAAAGGTTCAATGCCAGACAGCCGGGAGCCGCACAACGCCGATGGCTCAAAACATTCAATGTTTTAGGTGCAAACCTATTCCGATCGGTTTGAGTAGGTTGAACGCGCGAAAGTGCTCTGACGTTGAACCTTGAACGGTTGAACAGATTTTTATCCGGGGAGGCTGCCATGCCCGATTACCCGTTGACGGCTGCAGCAATCAGCAGCGAGATTAGACGCGCCGGCATTCACTTCGTCGTTGCCTTGCCGGACCGGGTCACCAGTCAACATCTTCTCAAAGGAATGCTGAGCGACGGCGACTTTCATGTCGTTCAGGTATGCAAGGAAGACGAAGGCGTCTCGGTGTGCAGCGGGCTTTACGCCGCAGGCAAGCGTTCGGTTCTGATGATGCAGTACACGGGTTTACTCGATTCGATCAACTCGATCCGCGGCATTGGCGTCGAAGGGAGATTTCCGGTCTGCATGATTGTCGGGCTACTGGGTAAAGAACCGGACGTGGCGCCGACAAAGTCCAAGAAGTATGGAGTGAAGATTATCGAGCCGATTCTTGACGTGATGGGAATCGAACACCACCTCGTTGAGCGTGACGCCGACGCGAAAAAAATCGGCCCGGCCATCGACAAAGCCTTCGCTGAATCGTTTCCTGTAGCTGTACTAATCGGAAGGGAGCCGCGCTAGCGATGATGAAACGCGATGAAATGCTCAAAGCCTTCGCACGTCAACGAAAAGATGAAATCGTTGTGGCGGTTTACATGGCGGCGCAAGAGATTACGCATATTGCGCCCAATGATCTTAATTATACTTTCACCGGCGCGATGGGGCAGGGTTCATCCCATGCTCTCGGTTTGGCCCTCGGGCGCCCGGACCGGCGCGATCATCGTTTTCGACGGAGACGGTAGTTTGCTGATGAACCTTGGCAGCTTGGTCACCATCGCCAACCAAGCGCCAAAGAATCTAGTTCATTGCCTTTGCGAAAACGGCACCTACGAAACCAACGGCGCCGTGCCGATACCGCGCGCCGGACAAATTCGATTTAGCGATCTTGCCAAAACCGCAGGATACCGAAACACCTACGAACTGGCCGATATTGCCGAATGGGAACGCGAGTTGCCGCGCATTCTAAAGGAAGACGGGCCGATCTTTGTCGATCTGAAAGTCGAACCCGGCGAAGCGTACCCCGAGAATTTCCCGCGGCTTTACAGCCACGAGCATCGTGAAAAATTTCGCCGCGCGCTCGCAGCCAGCTGAAGACCCCCGTTCCTTGGCTCCATCGCTTGGCTCTGGTTGCGTGTGGGGCTCAGAGCCGAGAGCCGATTCTATGCACACGATTACGGGAACCGCACGATGCTTTGGAAATTCGAGCCGCCAGTAAAAGAATCTACAGAAAATTTTCTAGAGAACGGTTGACCTTCAAGCATCTGTAAACGAGTCTATCAAGAGGCTCGGCCCGACGCCCAGCTCGAGTAATTTAAACTGCCTTCACTCTCATCAAAGCGTGCTTCTGTTGTTGCGAGTTTCACCTGGTTATGACTTCCGACGCCACAGCGCAACTGCTGGCTTTGATAACCTCGGTCCTATACGCATCCGCGCTGGTGTCGGCGCGCGCCGGCCTGCGCTATTCAACCCCGACGACGGTGACCCTGTTTTCGATTCTCATGCAGAACCTGCTGCTGTGGTCGGCAGTCTATGCCAGCGGCGGCGTGCATGCGGTGCCGTTAGCCGGAATTCTTTTGTTTACTGTGGTAGGAATCTTTCAGCTGGGTGTTCGACTTCTTGCTTATACCGGCGTGGAAAAGATCGGCGCATCGCGCAGCAGCGCGCTCCAGTCGATCAGCCCGTTAGTCAGCGCCATTATTGCGGTGACAATTCTCGGCGAACAACCCTCTCTGTTGATCGTGCTGGGGACGGTCCTGGTGGTTGGCGGCATCGTTTTGGTTTCTTGGAAGCCGGAACAACAGCTTGCGGCATTTCGCCGGTGGCACCTATTGCTGCCGCTCGGAGCCGCTTTTCTGACCGGCATGAACCATCCGATTCGTCGTTACGTTCTCGCCATGGCCAACGAGCCGCTGTTTTTTTCCGCTCTTATGGGCACTGTCTCTCTAGCTGGATTTTTGATCTACCTGGCGGCTTCGCCGCGGTCACAGAAGCTGGTCTGGGACCGCAGGTCTTTTTGGCCGTTTATTGGCACCGGCTTATTCGAAACCTTTTCAATTCTTTTTATCATAACAGCCATCAGTATGGGCCGGGTTGTGGTGGTAGCGCCGATCGCTGCCAGTTATCCAATCTGGGCGCTCATTGAAGCACGAATTTTTCTGCGGCAGATGGAACCGATCAATCTTAAAACTCTTCTCGGTATATTGAGCGTCGTTGCCGGCAATGCGGCGATCCATCTGGGCAGATGAGTTCATACTTGTGAGTCCGAACAGTGTCGCATAAGATCCGACACGACAGGAGGTGCTGCCGTGAAACTCTTCGATATCTCTCTGAGCCTTTCGCCTCAGACGATTCATTGGGTCACCGGAACCCCGCTGCAACTAATCGAGCGCAAGCGTATGAGCCGCGGCGATACGAACAATTCATCGTCGATCCATACCAGCGTGCATGCCGGGACCCATGTCGACGCGCCTTTCCATTTCGTACCCGAGGGCGTCACGATCGAATCGCTGCCGCTGGATCTATTCATTGGCCCGGCCAGGGTTTGTGAGCTCGAACCCGGCAGTCATATAACAGCAGGCGATATCAACAAACTCGCGATCCGAGGCGAGGACCGAGTCTTGTTCAAAACGCGCAACTCGCAGCTACTGCACAAAGGCGTCTATGATGCGAGTTTCGCCGCATTTTCAGTTGACGGCGCGAAGGCATTGGTCGATGCAGGCGTTCGTCTCGTCGGTCTCGACTATCTTTCAGCGGCTCATGCCGATGAACAGGTTCCGGTTCATCGAGCATTCCTCGATCACGGAGTGGTGCTTCTCGAGGGCGTCGATCTATCGCAGGTTCCGCCGGGCCGGTATGAGCTGATTTGCCCACCGGTGAAACTGGCGGGATCGGACGGCGCACCCTGCCGCGCGATCCTCAGAGAACTGAATTGACAAAGCGCCCTGGTAGTTCAAAGTCGAGACTCGATGGTGCGCGGAGGATTATCCGGTAACACTCCAGATTGTTTTGAAACATTATGACCAATGCCAAACCAGCCGTAATCGTCCATGGCGGCGCCGGTCCGATCCGGGACGATTCGCTGCCAGAGCGGCTCGACGGATGCAAAGCAGCGGCGCTGGCGGCCTGGGATATTCTTGCGCAGAACGGATCGGCACTGGACGCGGCGGAAGCCGCAGTGATGGTCCTCGAAGATAATCCGCTTTTCAATGCCGGTACCGGTTCGACGCTCAATCAAATTGGCAAAGTGGAGACGGATGCGGCGATCATGGACGGCGATTTGTTGCGTGTTGGCGCCGTGGCAGCGTTACAACGAATCAAGAACCCGATCAAGCTAGCGCGTCGGGTCATGGAGGATGGCCGGCACGTGATCCTGGCGGGCGAGGGCGCGCTGATGTTTGCGCGGGAAATTGGCTTTCCGGAATGTTCTCCAGAATCGCTGGTTGTCGAACGCGAGAGAAAACGTTGGGCAGAGAAGCACGGCACGGTGGGGTGCGTGGTGTTGGACGCTAACGGAAAGATCGCCGTGGCGACTTCCACCGGCGGGATTTTCAATAAGCTGCCGGGCCGCATCGGCGATTCCCCCCTGCCCGGCTGCGGAACGTATGCCGATGATCGCGGTGGTGTCTCTTGCACGGGATTGGGCGAAGCGATCATTCGCGTTGTCCTGGGCAAGACTGCCATCGACTTTCTCGCCGAAGGGATCGATCCAAATGCGGCCGCGCGTAAATCTCTGGAACTGTTGGAGGCAAAAACAGGAGCCCAAGCCGGCCTGATCATGATCGATTGCCACGGACGAATCGGTTACGCTCGCAACACGACCCATATGCCTGTGTGCTTTATCAGAGATAACCAGAGCATAGCGCTTGACAGTTGAGTACGAGGTTTGCGTTAATCCGCACCACCTTGGGCGCTCCTTAGGCTACTTCGTTTAGCTGGAGAACTCATGGTCACCGATTTCGAGCATCATTAGATTCGCGCAGAGCGTCGGGCGTTCGCCTCGCGATTTAATTAAAATGTGTTTAGGCCCGGCGAGCCCGGGTTTCGGCGTCGGAATTGATTCATCCGAGGCCGTGCTCCGACCTTAGCAAACTAGAAGGTTTCATGTACAAAATTTTTGGCGCCAAGATGGTCATCACACTCGTCATCCTGATTGTGATTAGCTTATTTGCTTCACCGGGCGCTGCGGCGTCGAGCGCGACCCGTGTAAGCATTCATGTTCCATCGAGGAGTCTGTCGATTATGCCGTACTACTTCGGCAAGGATAAAGGATTCTTCGCAGCGGAGCAGATCGATCCGCAGTTGATCGTCATGGCGCCGCCCACCGCCATCGCTGCTTTGGTCGCCGGCGAATTGGACTTCTCCGCGACCTTGGGCGCCGCGACCTCTGCCATCATGCGTGGGTTGCCGCTGAAGAGAGTGTTCTACGTGCAGCACGATCCAAGCCACGCGCTGATCGCGCAACCTGAAATTAAAAGCGTGCAAGAATTGATCGGAAAAGTGGTTGCGGTTACGGCTCTGACCGATGCTGTGGGGATGTCTGCGGCGTTGGTCCTAAAAGGCAATGGCATTGATCCGGGACGGGTGACGCTTCTAGCGACGCAAGTGACCGACAACGCCTACAAGGCGTTAACCTCGCGCAGAGTCGCCGCCACCCTGATGGCACCGCCGTACATCGAAGAATTGGAAGCGAAGGGCTACCGGCGACTGGCTGAAGCGAGGACTTATGCGCCGCTTAGCTTCATCGGTCTTGTCGCATCCACCGATTCATTGACAAAAGATCCGACCAAAGCTTATGGGCTGATCGCCGGCTTGCATCGTACTTTGGTTTACCTGCACAACCCGGCTAACCGGCATGAGGTTATTCAATACATCGCCGGCTTTCACAAAATCGATTTGCCGCTGGCAGAAAAGGCTTTTGCGACGCAGATGCAATCCTACAGCAAAGATGGCACTAAACCGCGCGCCGCTGTTGAGCGCGAGATTGATGTCTACAGGGACAGTTTAAAAATCGTCAAGCCGTTTACGCCTGATGACCTGGAAGATATGAGTCTATTAAGGAAAGTACAAAGAGCAGCGAAAGGGTAAAGCCATGACAGCTTGCTCTGCTCCAGCCAATTAGAGCGCACTTGTTCTATACCGGCCATTAGCCGCTTTGGGCGAGCTTGATGGCTTGCTCTATGTGTGGGATTACCTCGGGGCAGCATTGCCGGGCTGTCTCTAAAAAGATTCGCGCTTGGTCCTCGTTACAAACGATCGTGTAGCCGGCAAACAGCACCCCCTCGATGGCATGATCAAGTCGTCTGGCATTATCAATGAGATCACGTACCGGAGAGTCGATAGGGTAGGAGTTACGCAATCGCTTATATTGCGCCGGAGCCATTTTAATATGTATTTCCATATCGGACGTCGTATTCAGAACTGAAGCACAAACAACCCTCCCACTCAATCACTCAGACAGCTTCTTCACTCGTTCGATGACTTCCTGCGGTTGATTCATGACCTCGCGAATCTGCGTTTCGACTTCCGCGCCGGCTAGAGTTTCGAGATCGAGGTGGCTCTTCTTGGCTTCTTGAACGACCTCCGGTTCGGCGAAGGCTTTGAGATAGGCTTCACGCAGAACTTTGATGCGCTCTGGCGGCATACCCGGCGTACCAATGAGCGGGCGCCCCAAAGTCGCGGAGACCAGCATCACGCGTGCGACATTACGGCTGAGCGCGGGTGTTTTCTTTTTGTCCATCAGTTCGGACAATGTCGGCGCATCCGGCAGCCGCGAGTCTTTTTTGGTTCCGGTTTGTACTATGTGCCTGTCGAAGCCGGACTTGTGCCAGGTGAAATACGGCTCCCGGGCAAAGTGGGTTGTAATGCCAGTGCCCCGACAATGGATTTCGCCTTTTTCAATTGCCAGGTCGATCTCAACGCCCCCCGGATAGCCTCTAACGTTGTTGAACTTGGCGCCGAGGGTTTCTTCAAGAATATTGACCATGATTGTCGTCAAGTCCGATGTTCCGGTTGCGCCGCATTTGGCAGGCTCGCTGATGTTGAGAATGTCCTCAATCGATTTCCACTGTGAGTCGGCTTTCATGTAAAGCACCAAGTCCCTTTGGTCCACGCTGCCAAGCCATGCCAGTTTAGTGACATCGAAGGTCGCTTCTTTTCGTCCCAACATCTGATCGAGATAGATGCCGCTCCCGGGCATGCCGAGGGTCAAACCATCCGGCTTGGCGACGCTATAAACATAGTTGGTCGCGGTCAGCGAACCGGCGCCGGGCATGTTCTGTACAATGATATTCGGGTTTCCAGGAATGTACTTGGGCATATGGCGGGAGAGAATGCGCGCATACTGATCGTAAAGGCCGCCCGCGGTAAAACCAACGATGATGCGGATGGTTTTATCCTTGTAAAATGGCGTTGCTTGAGCTTGTGCCGCGCTCCCCCAAAATAACGAGATCAAAGCGACTAGCGCCGCAGCGATTATATCTCTAATCCTCATGCAACCCTCCTGTCCTTTGAGAACTGCTTATAGGCAATCCGCAAAGCTTGTGCAATAAGTTGATTGTCGTTGACAACACCAATCGGGCAAACCTAATCTGATCGTGATGGTTGATGCTATGCCTGAGATGATCACTATTCCGGCAAGCTTCTTTTTAATGGGAAGCGATGTCGGGCCGGAAAATGAAATGCCGCGCCATCGGGTTTGGCTCGATTCGTTCGCGATTGCAAAGGTTCCGGTCACCAACAGAGAATACAGAGTCTGCGTTGAGGAGCGCCAGGCTGTGGCTGCGCCATTTTGGTCGGAGCCGATGTTTGCGGATCCCGAGCAGCCGGTTGTCGGCGTCAGCTGGCATGATGCGGTGGCCTACTGCGCTTGGTTGCGCGCGCGGACCGGCAAAGCTTTCCGGCTGCCGAGCGAAGCCGAATGGGAAAAGGCGGCGCGTGGTCAGCGCCAAGACGCGCCCTATCCTTGGGGCGATGAACCACCTTGTCAAAGAGCGTATCCCGGTTACGATACGATGACCGGCGGACCGCAGCGAATCGGCATGAACGAGCCCAACGATTTTGGATTATACGACATGAGCGAAGGCGTTCATGAGTGGTGCAGCGATTACTATGACTATCGCTATTACAGCTATTCTCCTGACAGGAATCCTCAGGGGCCGCCCTCAGGGTTAAGGCGCGCGTCACGCGGCGGTTCATGGCGTCACCGGATCAAGTTTAGCCGATGTGCGGCGCGCAGCTCTCTGCCGCCAAGTTTTCGGTACGCCGATTACGGCTTTCGTTTGGCGTTAACCCCTCACGCCGCTGCTAGCGGATAATCCATGAACCGCTCCGCGGCAACATTATTTTCTGCGCTCATCGTAATCTTCTCGCTGGCGTGCAATTCCGCGCGAATCGACATCGGTCAAGGATCCTTCACAAGCCAATCACACGAGACTATCCGAGAATTCAGTGAACCTCGCATTTCATTCGAGGATCGAACTGAAGAGCTGGTTGGCCATGCAGAGAGACTCATCGCAAAGAATGAAAAAGAAGGCGCCGTACTGGATCAGCGATGGTATACGTTTAAACGCTTTGGGCAATATCAAGATACGATCTTTAGCGCATCGCAGGTTGTATTTTACGGCGGCCTGGAAAAGGATGTTCGAGCAAACTTGCCAAAGCACTACGAATCTGTTGTTCCGCTGGAGAAAGATCAAGAGCCGGGCGAGATCCGATTATTTTCCGCAAAGCACGCACCGGCACAACATGATCTGATTATCATCGGGCAGAATGGCAGAGAGGTCGCTCTAAAGACGATCATTCGCCTGATTTACCTCGCCGGTTTCACCGACCCTGAGCGCCAACGGAAGTATCGCGACAAGCTACACACGTTCAAAAAATCCCTCAAGGTGTTCATGTCTTCACGCAGCGCTCGGCAAGAATTTGTTGATTTTTTCGCTAAGCACGGCGTTAGCAGTCCCGACACGGTGATGATTGGATTCATTGGAGACACTCGCTCTCTGTTAAAGGCCGAAGGAATTCACGATCCGGAACTCTACTCAGATGAATCGTTGCGGATAAATTGGTTCAAAAACGCCAATGGCAGGAAAGTTCTCCTGGTTTCCATCGACCACAACCGGATATATGCGAGCAGATCAGGCGAATTGATCGAAGCGATCCTTGCAATCTCCGGGACGAGTCCGCCGACGATCGTTTTTCTTGGCAGCGCCGGAGCTATAGAAGATCCGACTATTGTCGGTCGAATAGTCACTCCTACGATGGTGATGAACGGAGATCCGTTTCCAGCGGTCCAACACAGAGGGGTTTTAATACATCTGATTCGAAACAAAGCGGTCGCGCAAGGCAGGATTCAAACCGCCCACGCATCGGTTGAGAATGTAGTTGTCGAGACAACTCAATGGGCCGAGGGAATGAAAAGGGACCGAGTGAGAACTGTTGATCAGGAGCTGTTTCATATTATGAAGGCGGTCAACTCAAGAGACAGTATTCAGCAGGCCGAGATATATGTAGGAATTTTAGTGACAGATAACGTTTCTTCCAGTGCCCATGCAAATACGGACATGACGCTGGAGCACGCTGAAGAAGCGATTGCGAAAACCGCTAGTACCCGAAGAGAGTTCCTGAGAAATATTCTAACCGACCTCCGATTGTTAAATCGAGATGACATCAAGGGTCCTCAGCAAAAGGCAACAGGCTACTAAAACTGATAACGTGATAACTGTGCCCGCCAGCGGTATGGCTGCATAGACTGCTTCCGCGGCAGTATGGTAGAGCCAGCTTAACGAGATATTTTTGGAGGGTAAGTTCTGATACTTGCGGTACAGCAATTAAATCGAAGCAAACAAAGCTCTCTCCGTAGGTATGAGTAAGGTGCAATTCACAAGCATGTATGCTGCCGCTATTTTTCTTCGAATTCTTTTAGCGCGTCCCAACGCGGTTCTAATCCTAAACCGGGTGTTTCCGGCAGCGTAACCCAGCCTTGATCCGGGGCTGGCGGCTCTTTGTAGATCTTGTCGCCGATACCCCACATTTCAAAATGAAACTCGACACGCCAGCCGTTCGACATCGCCGCCTGCAGATGCATGTTGTGGTGCGGCCAACCACCGCCGTTAGCGATGGGCAAATTGAACGCTTGTGCCAGCGCAGCAACCTTCACTGCTTCAGTATAACCGCCCACCGAACAAACGTTGGGCTGCGCGATGTCGACACCACGATTGACAATCAGTTCTCGATGACGATATCGATGCCCTTCGTTTTGCCCGGCAGCGATCGGGATCGATGTATGTCGGCGCAAGTCGGCGAGCAGCAGGGCGTCATTCTGATAAACCGGTTCTTCAAACCAGGTGATGTTATAGGGCTCAACCAGCTTGCAAAGCTCCAGCGCGCGATTAAATGAAAAAAGGTAATTGGCATCGATCATCAATTCCACTTCATCTCCAACCGCTTGACGCACAGCGCGCACGCGCGCCGCGTCGACGCCGGGATTTTCGGGATCGACGGCAACGACCATTTTGAGTCGCTTCTCCCCTTGGGCAACTACCTGTTTGGCCACCTCAATCAACTGTTCTGTGCTGTATTGCTTGAGGCCAAAAGTTACGTACGACTGCACTGGATTATGCGCGCCGCCAAGCAAGCGCCAGACCGGTTCGTTATACTTTTTCCCTTTGATGTCCCAAAGCGCAATGTCGATGGCGCTTACTGCCGAACTCCACATACCGGTTTGTCCCCGTGGATTAAAAGCGGTGTAGAGCTGCTGCCAAACGCGTTCGGTTTCCAATGGATTCTTGTCGCGCAGGAACGGCGCGAGCTCGCGATTGACGAATTCTCTTAGCCCAAATCGTTGCGCGCCGCGCGTAAGACCATAACCGGTAATGCCCTCGTCGGTTTCGACCCTGGCGAAAAGCACCGACGTAGTGATTTTCTCCGACAGCAACGGCACTTCCACAGGAACTCGATGCAATGTTGCTTGGACCTCGGTGATTTTCAGATCGTACCTCGATGCGTTAGTGAACCGGAGCAATAAAAATTTCTTCGTGAAATCCGCTCTTCAATAGAATGCCGGTCTTGCTATGGCTAGCGGTACAGCGCCGTTCCTCGGTTGTCAAATGTGAATCGCGATCCGGAGATTGACAAACATATCGCTCGCGCACACGGGCTCCTGCAATTCCGCAACACTTCGATTTTGATTGGTTCAATCTTGTCGATGAGAAATTTCCAAGATTAGAGCCGCTCAGCGCCGCGCGGTCCTGTGTACAAATCTAGCTTTGCGGCGACATTTGTGGAGCGTCTAGCAACCTTGCGAGCGCTACGTTTTTTCGAACAGCTTAAGTGGGCTTGTCTGAGCTTCCTCTAAGTAACGCGACCTCACGCTCCCAAAAGTCTTTGTGCGTGCCTTAGCCGAGCCGAGTTCGCGAACGGTGTGACGTCTCGGGACGCTCAACTGTCCTGCAATTGACAGCTGGCACCTCCATTGCGTCGGTTTGGAAAAGTTTTGGCTCTAAGCTTCAGTTCATCATTGTCGTGCGCTGTCATCAAACATTAAGGAGGTTCTATGGCACTTTGGAATCAACCCATGCAAGAGGATAACGGTGAGAAGCTGCATGTCGAGCACACCCCGCCCATCGCCCCGGTAACCCCGAGCCATGCGCCGCGTGAACACACCTCCAAGGATCGTCGCGAATCCGTATTTGGACCCGGCGTTGCGATCGAGGGAAAGATTGAAGGTGATGCCGACCTGCGCATTGCCGGCAAGTTCAAAGGCGATATTCAAGTCAAAGGCGACGTGAATATCGAAAGGGGCGCGCACCTGTCGGCGAAAATCAGCGCGATAACCGTTACCATAGCCGGCGAGGTGGAAGGCAATGTGGTCGCGAGCGCGCAGGTGAAGCTGCTGGAATCCGGTCAGCTAATCGGCGACCTCAAAGCGACCACCTTAACCGTGGCAGCCGGTTCGCGGATGCGCGGCCATGTAGAATTCGGCTGGAGCGAAGCACAGGCGGCAAAGTTTGTTAATGGCCGAGCTCTTGAGAACGCAAAAAATGGAACCAATCAATGAAAGCGGGACGTATCTCAGCTGCGGGAGAATCCCGCAGCTGCCCGCATTGCAAAGCTACGATCCTGAAAAGTTCGGTGTCGTGCCCGCTTTGCCGACACGTGCTCAAGTTCGGCTCCGCCGCTGCAGAAGCATCTTCCAATCCTACGGAGTGCCCGCTTTCAGTCGAAGGTACGATCAATCACCCAGGCTCAGGCGAAGCGCTTGAATACTTCATCTTGATGGAAGTTCGTGATGAATCCGGCAAATTGGTTTCCCGGCAGAGTCTCGGTGTCGGAGCGATCGATAAGGCGCAAAAACGCATCTTTACTCTGAGGGTGGAGATGTCTTCGACAGGCATGCCGCCGGCTGTGTGACAACGAGAAATCTCTCGGTGCTCGGCTACGCTAATTCGACAATCTGAAGTTCGTTTGAACTATTGAGTGGGGCTTCGGAGCGGATTGGTTTACGGCTGGCTCACGCGGCCGATGCGATTCGCTTTATTGGTAGCTGTTCTGAGAGATTGTAAGCTTTAGCCGGTACCGGCTTTAAGTCCCAGATCAGTCCAGTCCACGACATAAGCTTCAAAACATAGTACGTGAGGTCGATTTCCCACCAGTAGAATCCCTGTCGGGTACAACCCATATGCTGATGATGGTTGTTGTGCCAACCTTCTCCAAGTGTAATCAACGCTAGTAGTAAGTTATTTCGGCTTTGATCTTTGGTGTCGTATCGACGGCTGCCAATCAGATGCGCGATGGAATTGATGCTGGCGGTGGCATGAAACAACACCGTGGTGCTTACCACGAATCCCCAAACGAACAATTGAAGGCCGGTGACACCCAGGGAGGGCGCTGATCGCTCCAGCCAAGCGCCGGTTAGGTAGAGAGCGAATCCCAACACAAACGGAACCGCTTTGTCGTAACGATTCAACCAGACCAGTTCAGGAAACCGCGCAAAGTCCTGGATCCGTTTGTATTGAGTCGCATAGTAGCGGTTGCACATGAACCAGCCGGCGTGCGAGCGGAGAAAACCATACTGAATCGGAGAGTGTGGATCGGCTTGCAAATCTGACTCGCGATGATGGTTCCTGTGATGCGCCGCCCACCAAAGAGGGCCCCGTTGCGCCGACGAGGCACCGAGAACAGCAAATGCGAACTGCGCCCAACGCCAAGTGCGAAAAGTTCTGTGTGCGAAATAGCGATGGTAGATGCCGGTTATAGCGAACATTCGAACCAGGTACATGACGAGCGCGGTCTGCACCGCAACAGAACTCCAGCCGACCCAGAACACCGCCAAGCAACCAAAGTGTAAGATCACAAACGGCAAGGTTCGGAGCCAATTGATCCGGTCGACATCGCGACCATCGTTAACCTCAGCTGGGTCGAGATGCTCAGAATCGAACCACTGGACGAACGTGCGAGCTACATGAGTTAAGTCTGACGTTTTCATAAATCGAGCATTATTAGCATGAGCCGGTGAAAGCTTCAATCTTTTGCCCAGAAAATGACGCATTGTTGTGGAAATTTCGAAGACTACGGAGTATCTTTCCGACGCGCTATGATGTCAAATTTGGCAGTCGCTGGGATTGGCACTCATTTTCGATCTCTTTTGACGATGAAGTTGGCGCCTGCCAACGGCGCGAGCACCGCGCTTTAGGCTCGCCGTGCCGGTGCGGCGGTTAGTTGATAGATTTCATTTCAACTGGGGATCAATCCTCGAGAGTCGATTCCGGCAGCACGGTAGCGACTATGCTTTCAAGCGCTGGTATGTCGAACGAGGCACGACGCCCGAGCAGTTGGAAAAGCAAGTGCCCGTTGGGAGAAGGCGCTTTGAGAACTCGCGCGAAAGTAAACTGGCCTCGTCTCAACTAGTGGCCAGTGTCAATTAGTAGATCAGCTAAATTATTAGCGATAGATTTCTTGACGGGTCGGTTTGCGGCGGTGTAGTTGTGATCTGCCTTGGTCTTAGGTGAAGTACATTGATTTTAAGGAGGCGTAAATGCGTGTACTCAAAATTGCCGAGTTACCGGAAAAGCCGATGAACGCAGCGACACCTGTGCCCGGATGGTCGGGAGGAGAGGTGAGCCGCACGCGTCAAGCAATTATTGGTGAAGCTGATTCCGATAATTTTCGATGTAACGTCGTGAACTTCCGGCAGGGTGCTACCACCGGGTGGCACACTCATGATTGCGATCAGATTCTGGTGGTAACTGCGGGACGGGGTTCGATAGCAAACGAAAAAGAGCAGCGTGAGATCACAGTTGGTGATGTCGTGCACATCAAGGCCGGTGAACGGCACTGGCATGGCGCCACGGCAGATACACCGATGTCACATATCACGGTCACTACAGCCGGCAGTCAGTCGAAACATTAAGCTCGCCTGCATCGCACGGATGCGCTGAATACGATCACGCTCGATCGCGCGCGCATTATCGAGACCGGAGCCGAACAGTTTCCGATTGCAGTAAAACTGCTGCCTCAGCGGAGCTGACGTTACGCCACGAACGGAAATATTTCTCGTCAAGGAGTGTTTGCAGCGATTGAATCGGTCTTAAACTTGGCAGCCGTTCTGTTTGCTCTTGTTTGATCGTGAATTTGCTTCCCCGGCCTTATCACGTGCCTCTTGCCACTCCGTTCTGGAGTGGCGCGACCTTTCGGGCAATCGTTCGTTGCCTGCTCTCGGGCCAGGTTATCGTTGGGCCGGACCTTGCCGAGCTGAAATCTTGGATCGCGCAAGAACTAGACGTCCAAGATGCCATTCTGTGCGGCTCCGGTAGCCTCGCCCTCGAACTTGCGTTGCGATCCTGTGACGTGAAATCAGGCGATGAAGTGGTGGTTCCGGCGTTTTGCTGCACAAGCATTATCTCACCTATCTTAGCAGTTGGCGCCTACCCCGTATTGGCCGATGTCGGAGAGGACCTCAATCTCACGGCAGCGACCGTCGAGCCGGCATTAAGTAAAACGACCCGGGCGATTATCGTGCCGCATCTTTTTGGTAATCCTGTGGAAATAGATTCCATTATCGATCTGACACGCGGACGAGACATCCGAGTCATCGACGACGCCGCCCAGGCGCTGGGCGCGAGCTTAGATGGCCGGAAGCTAGGGACGTTCGGCGATGCTGGGATTTTAAGTTTCGGCAACGAGAAGGTTTGCTCTGGCTCCGGTGGCGGGGTGTTTGTCGCGCGACACCGAGAAGTCCTTGAACGCGCTGCTGAATTCGCTTTGGCTGCAGCCGATTTTACTGCCGCGCTGCGAAGTCTTTCATCGACCCTGATCTGGCATCGCTGGAGGCGCTGGTCGGTGCCGCTCCATGAAGCTTTATCCGATTCGGCAGCTACAGATCCTCAGTCACTGCCGGCGCAGTATCGAAAAGAATCCATGTCCAATCTCAACGCCGCGGTCGCTTCGAGTCTGATGAAAAGTTTGCAAGACAATTTAGCCGCGCGCCGATTGCGCGTTCGCGCCTATCAAGGATTGCTGGGAAATGAACATTTGATATTGGTGCCGCACCGAGCAGGCTCTGCATGCCTAACCCAAGTCATTCGAATCATGCCTAAATATCCGGGGCACGATCCAGCCTCAGATCTGATTGCCTCCCTCCGCGGCGCCGGTTTCGAAGTTCAAGGTAGTTATATCCCGATCCACCTGCTTGCGCCTTACCGGCAGTTGGCGGTGCGATCGTTTCCCCATGCCGAGAAAATCTGGATGAATCTGGTTGAGCTGCCTTGCGGGCCCGACGTCAGCTTGGAACACGTAGAGCGAATCGCTTGGATCGTGAAGCAAACGATCAGGTGCTCATGATCAGAGACGACTGGAAGATTTCGTTGACAAAATGCGCTCGAGGCTTCTAGAGTCGGGTTCATCGAAGTTACGGAGGCGATGACCATGGCAGACTACATCCTTAAGCAAAGAGACGCGGACGTGACCACCCTTACCTTGAACCGGCCTGATATCGGCAACCGGCAGGACGATGCGACTTTGGCTCAGCTGGCTCAGATGATCGACAATGCTGCGAGGGAGTCGCGGCTGATCTTATTCAAAGGCGCGGGCGAGGACTTTTGCCTGGGCCGCGAAGCGATGGGCAAACCCGGTCCGGCGCTCGAAGCTTATCAAATGCGCGAGAGAGCCGATACGATCTTCGATTTATACGACGCGTTTCGGCGTTCCAAAGTGCCGATCATCGGCGTTGTTCACGGCCGCGCCGCAGGATTGGGCTGTGCGCTGGCGGCTTTATGCGATATCACCATTGCCAGCGACAAGGCGCGGTTTCAGTTACCGGAGATGGCGCACAATATCATGCCGACGATCGCGATGTCGGGGCTGGTCGACCGCGTGCCGCGCAAAGCGGCGACTTACCTGATCTATTCAACCCAGGAGATCGATGCCAATAAGGCCCTTATGTTCGGCATCGTCAGCGATGTCGTGCCGGCCGCGGAACTCGATGCGGCAGTGGGCAAATTAGTGGAGCGGCTGAAACAGACGCCGCTCCCCGCTTTGATGGCGGTCAAGGAGTATGGTCGATCTGCTTTCAATATGAACACCCAGGCGGCCACTGACTTCGCCCGCAATCTTCACGCTACGGTTAATTCCTTTTCGGGAATGAAGCCGTAAACCTGACGGCTGATAAGGCAGGGTTCGAAAGTTGTCTGGCAACTCAGAGCTCTCATGATGAGAGTCGCCCACGGGCTCAAGCACGCGTGAACTCCGGCGACGCAACCAGCAATCCCATCATGTCACCTACCGCCATCAAATATTCTCGCGCAACTCTCGGCAGGAGGTTTTGTGAAGCGTCATAGTCCAAAAGTTTTCTCAGTGCTTGTTTTAACCGCCGCGTTGGCGGCGCTGCCACTGTTTGATTCTGCTGTATTGGCACAAGCTGACTTCTACAAAGGCAAAACCATCCGCATCATGGTCGGATCGACGCCGGGAAGTTTTTATGACCTATGGGGACGCCTGCTCGCGCGTTATTGGGGCAAACAAATTGCCGGTAATCCTGAAGTGATCGTGCAAAACATGCCGGGCGCGGGTTCTTTAACCGCGACTAACTATGTGTATGCGGTGGCTAAACCGGATGGGTTAAGCATGGTGTTGCCGAATAACAGCATCTACATCGAGCAATTGGTCGAGCGCAAGGAAGTGCAGTTCGACTTGCGAAAGTTTCACTGGATCGGTTCGGCATCGCAGGATTCAATCATTTTCTACATGCGCGCCGACACGCCGTTCAAGACCATCGGCGATATTGTCAAAGCGAAACAGCCGCCCAGTTGCGGCGGTTCCGGTACAACAAGTTCCGATTACCTGGTTGCAAAAATTCTGGAACTAACTTTGGGCGCGAACATCAATTCTGTTTTAGGCTATCCGGGCGGAAATGAGGCGGATTTGGCGGTGGAGAAAGGTGAGATCGCTTGCCGCGCTCATACCTTGGCGGCCCATTTCGGCCGCGAACCCTTCAATAGCTGGCACAAGAAGGGGTTCGATCGCCACTTGCTGCAAACCGGACGCAAACGTGATCCGCGCGCCTCGGAAGCGCCGACGATCTACGAGATCCTCGAGGAATTCAAAGTTCCCGGCAACAATCGCCGCATTGTCCAAGCCATGTTGTCCGGCGGTGAGTTCGGCCGCCCGTTCTTGGTGACACCAGGCACGCCGCCGGAGCGGGTGAAGATTCTTCGTGAATCTTTCGTCAGGGCCTTGAAAGATCCAGAACTTTTAGACGATGCCAAGAAAGCCAAGATGGAAGTCGATTATACCTCCGGCGAGGAATTGGAAGCTTTGATCAAGGAGGTATTGGATCAACCGCCTGAAATCGTGCAGCAGGTAAGAAAATTTATGGCCAAGTAACACTGGCAAAGCAGCGGGTGTGCGACGAAAAGATCGGAGGTGTCATGGACGCGACGGCGAGAATTGCCCGGTTCGTACTCGAGACTGAATTCCAAAAAATTCCGTCGGAAGCGATTAAGCTGGCAAAAACAGCGGTGCTCGATTGTCTTGGAGTGGCATTGGCGGGTAGCAAAGAATCCAGCGCCAGGATCTGCGCCGAAATCGCCCGCCAGGAGCACGCAAAGGAAGAGTCCAGCGTCATTGGACAGGGATTTAAGTCATCGGCAATGCATGCGGCTTTTGCCAATGGCACAGCCGCGCACGCGCTCGATTTCGATCACAGCTTTACGCTGATGGGTCAACCCACGGCGCCGATCATTCCGGCGATAATATCTTTGGGAGAATCGCTCGGCAGCAGCGGCCGCCGCTGCCTTGAGGCTTACGTCGCAGGTTTCGAAACGATTACGAAATTAGTTATGTCGCTGCGGCAGCGCTCCGAAGACGGCTGGCATCCGCCATCAAGCTTCGGTTCGTTCGGCGCCGGCGTGGCCTGCGCTAAACTGCACGGGCTCAACCAGTCTCAAGTAGAAATGACGCTGGGCACAGCGGCATCGATGGCCAGCGGCTTGGTGTGTAATTTCGGCACGATGTCCAAACCGTTGCACGTCGGGCTTGGTGCGAGAAATGGAGTGATGGCAGCCAAGCTGGCGCAATCCGGTTTTACCGCCAACAAACAGGCAATCGAAGCGGGGCTGGGCTTTTATGAAGTATTTTATCCCGGAGCAGAGCCGGACAAGCGCCCGCTCGAAGAGTTGGGAACGGTGTACGAGTTGATCAACAGCGGCATCAGGATCAAGCCTTATCCCTGCGGCGGCCTGACACATCCAGCCATCGACGGCGTGCTCGAGTTCAAGACCAAGCATGGGATCACCGCTGAGATGATCGAGTCCATCGATGTTGGCGTGGCGCGGCATACGTTTGAAAGAATTGTTTTTCGCGTCCCTGAAAACGGCTTGCAGGGTAAATTTTCCATGCCTTATCTGTTGGCGCGCGCAATCATCGATGGAAGGCTCTTCCTAGACGCATTTACCGATTCGGCAGTTAGGGATGACAATGTTTTGCGTTTGGCTGAAAAGGTTCAGATGCACCTCGATGCCGATCTTCAACCGACTGCTCTAGGCAGCCGTCCGTGCAAGGTCACGATTCGTCTGCGCGACGGCCGGAGCTTTTCCCGGCAGATCGATTACGCCAAAGGCAGCCGCGAAGCTCCCATGACTGCCGAAGAACTTAAACAAAAATTTGTTGGTTGCGCGCGCGAAGCACTCGATGGCAGTTCTATTGAACGCATTATCGAGGACGTCGAGCATTTGGAAACTTTGGAAGATATCCGGCCGCTGTGCCGGTTGCTAATTGGAGCAAACAGATCGTAGGCTCGACGGTTGTGGAAGTGCAGCGCTAACCCGGTTGCCGATTTGACAGACTCTTTTGCCAGATGGTATGAGCGGCTAGATTTGGCGCACCAACAAAAAAGGGAGAATGAGTATGGCATACACGATAAAGAAGGTAGATGTATGGGCCGGGGAGATCGCCGATCGTCCGGGTGGGCTAGGCGCGACGGTGGAGGCGTTGAGCAACGCGGGCGCCAACTTGGAATTCCTTGTTTCGCGCCGCGCTCCCGATCGGCCAGGAACCGGGGTGGTTTTTCTAACTCCGGTGAAAGGAACAAAGCAGAAGAATGCGGCTCAGAGCGCGGGATTGAGCACTACCGACAGCCTGCATTCAGTTCGGGTTGAAGGTCCGGACAAGCCCGGTCTGGGAACGAAGTTGACTCGGGCGCTGAGCGATGCAGGTATAAACCTGCGCGGCGTCTCGGCTGCGGCGCTGGGACGGCGCATGGTGACTTACCTTGCGTTCGATAACGCGACCGACGCGGATAACGCGATGCGCGCCTTAAAGAAGGCGCTGAAATGATCTCAGCGCAGGAATCGCCAGCCTAGGAGCTAGCGATTGCTTATCGACGAGACTTGGAAATTATCGCGATTAACGAACTCTCCCTCCAATCTTACGCTGTCGCCATTGCGTAGACGGCGAAATGCATCGACGTCGGATGTCCTCGCATTGAAAGGCAAAGCGACGGTAATGACGCCGCGGTCCCGGGTTCTTACATCGAAGATGCCGCGATTGTAGTCGATTCTATCGACTGTGCCTTCGAGCACTTCGCCCCTGGTGAGACCGGATCCGGGCCGGGCGGGAGTTGACGTCGCCCGCGCTTGGACTGGCTGCTGGACGCGAATCGTGTCGATAGTGCTGTCGCGACCGAAAGTCTGGAAGGCGATGATATCGCCGGCCTCAAGGTTTTCGACAGAATAGTCCCGGCCCTGATAGGTGACTTTTGTTCTAGAGGGATCATATCTCAGTACTCGGGTGCGATTATCATCGGCTCGAACCTGGATCTCGTTTCGGTTCGGGGTAACCTGGACCACTTCGGCTCTCATTTCACCAGCCTGTAGAGTCGTGTCTGGCCCGGGCACACTCTCGCCGCGCCGCGTTTCGTGCAATGTCGGTCCGGCCACACATCCAACAAGCAGCAGGGTCAATCCCAATGCTAATCCTAGCTTGAGCGAGCAAAAACGTTTGAACCTGGTCATGGCGTACCTCCTTAGCAGTAGCTCCTGCCTTGGATTGAAAACAAAGTCTGTGCCAAGGAGTAAAGTCCGCGATGAACTACTTAGGAGTTTGTTAAACAGATGATCGAGAGAAAAGGGTGTGCCGCTGGCGACACATTAGCTTGGGAGCCTGTCCCAGCTCGGACTGTAAAGATTCAGACGAGGTCAATAGCGGGAAGCAAGCGACACTGAAGATAGCACTACAGATTTAGTCTCCGGTGCGTGATACGAGTCCTATAATGCCGAGTTCCTATGTAAACGCACCGACAAGTCGCCGCGTTGAACCGATATGCTGGAGCGATTGGTTGTTCTCGTAAGCTCTTCGAGCAGGTGCAATAGCGGATTTCCCCCATTGGCGTAAAGCCGGGCAGGCCCGGCCGCGCGCATAGAATCGACATCTTCCTTGCTGGTGAAAAAGCGCAACAAAATTTCCTCATCGGATACGCTTGATCCGCCGAATTTTCGCCGCAACTCTTGTAGCGGCATCTGCGGCGGTTCACGTCTGGCGATTTCCATGGCGCGTCGGCGGCTGAGAATTTTGTCCTTTACGGCGGGGTCCATCATTGCGCCGCCTTCTTTTCCCCAGACTCCCAAGGCGTACTCGATGGTCTGATCCGTCACTTCCTTGTAACGCTCGCCAACGATTACATTGATGGCGGCTTGGCTGCCGACGAACTGGGACAAGGGCGTGACCATGATCGGATAGCCAAATTCTGCCCGCACCTGAGCCGCTTCATCGAGGGTTCGCTCGAGTTTGTCTTCCATCCCGACGCGACCTAGCTGGTGACGCAGATTTGAAATCATGCCGCCGGGAATTTGGTGGATGTATTGAGCGTAGTCATATTCCGGCGGCTTACCGATAGTCAATTTCTCTCGTTTGGCGATTGCCGTGAAATGAGCCGCCACTGGGCGAATAGGGTCTTCGTCGATCACCGGCGCAAAGCCCATCGCCTTAGCGTTTTTGGCAACGTTGAAAATTGACGGGTTCGAAGAACCGTCGGCCAGCGGAGGGATTGCGGTGTTAATCGATGTCATACCCGCCTGGATCGCTTCCAGACAACAGAGAGAGCCCAGTCCCGTGGTACAGTGCGTGTGTAACTCCGCGATGGTGCCGTTCGCGCTTTGGAGAACCGCCCGCGCCAGAGTGCGAGTGCGCTCCGGTGTAAGGATTCCGCCGGGATCTTTCAAACACACCCTGAACACGTTCAGTTTCAGCGCTTCGCGGGTTTTTTGCGCATAGTATTCATCCGTGTGCCGCGGCGAAATCGTATAGATCAAATTGATGATCGGTTCGAGCCCCGCGGCCCGCGCTTGTTTCACCCGCCACTGCCAATCGGCCGGGTCATTCCATGAATCGGAGATGCGCACCTGCTTAATCCCGATATCCGCCATGCAGCGGTCGTAGAGTTGATGAATGGCATGCGGGTAAATGGCGAAGCCGCTGCGAGTGCCGTGAATGACTCGAAGCGGGGTTTTCTTGATGCGAGCTAAAACCAGCCGGTAACGCTCCCAGGGATCTTCGCGCAGCTCCCGGACGCACTTCGGCAGCTCCACGGGACCGCCGAGCTCGATCGCCTCGAAGCCGGCATTATCGATCTGCTCGGCGATCGGAACAATCATTCCTGTGCGCATGCCATATGCCCAAAGGCTTTGCTGGCCGTCGCGCAGTGTCGTATCGACAAAACGAATTTCTTTCATGCAGACGATACTAAACGGTCTTCGATGCCGAACCAAGAGGTTGTCTGGGCGTTGCGGCGCTACCGGTCGTTTTTTGATCGGCTGCTATCGATTTAAATCAAGCGGATAGCGGCACGGTACGTTGCAGCTGGAGTCTAACTTACCCGAGTTCGAGGTGGGTTGCGGTGACAGTTCGGCAGCGTGACGGAGATCATGATGGCAAGGGGCAGAGACACGCGAGGAAAGAAGAGAAAAAGAACCGGCCCGAACCTTGATGGAGAAGAGGCCGACAAGAAAGCGACAAAGAGGCGAAAAGCGTTTCTGAGATTCGAGTACGATGTACCAGCTCACTATTGTCGTTAGAGCCTCTCGATCGAGCTTGCCCGGATCACCAGTTCGATTTGCCTGAAGCGCTGTTCCAGATCTGCTCGGTATCCATCCCACCACCGCCGGTTTAGTTCATCGGTCATCACTTCAAAGATAACCACCTCATCGCGATTGATGGCGTTCTCGGCTATCCGCCAGAACCCTTGAGCTGGTGAACGCAGAAAAGCCGTGACCCCACCGAAATGCTCGGTTAGCTCTTGCCGCACACAATCGAAGGCCTCAGGCGGAAATCGGGCGTTCAAATTATCGTACAGCGGTAAGAGTAGTTGAACGAGGTACATGGCGATGCTCGTTAGTGTTTAGTGACCGTGGCCTTCGATGACCGCGAGCGCGGCGCGGCAACAGAGAATATCTTGTTCCGGGCGGCTCCCACCCGCCACACCGACGGCGCCAACGATGGTCACGCCGTTAATGATCGGAATAGCTCCGCCCACCGGCATGATGCGACCGCGATGGGACATCGTCAGGCTGTGAAATCGCGGTTGCCGCGCTTGTGGCGCCAGTTCGGCGGTGGCGACGTGAAAGGCGGCAGCGGTATAAGCCTTATTAAACGCCAGCTCTGCCGTCATCGGTTCGGCACTATCCATTCGCCCCACGGCAATCGGCCCGCCCGCCTCATCGACCACGGTGGCTGTCACCGCCATTCCCATAATCTGCGCGTAATCATGCGCGGCGCGGATCATCTGCCAAGCGGTCTCGAAGGAAACCGGGCCGGCGGCTGCCTTGTTTTTGCGAAAGAAGGCGGCGTTGACCTCAATGGCAGTTTGATGTTCGGCCGGAATATCGATGTCTTTGAAGATTGCGTCCACGGGGCAGACGATTTCGCACTGCTCGCAATCGATACATACTTCAGGGTCGATGTAGAATTGCGGCGCTCCCGGTGTCGTATGAATGCAGGCGACCGGACAGACGTCAACGCACGCTCCGTCATTGGTGCACAGGCTGGTGATCACGTAGGGCATGAGTTCTCGCTGCGCATGAAGATACGTTCCAATTGTTCCAACCGTTCCAACTGTTCCAGGTTGTCTAACCCATAAACGAGTGGAACTATTGGAACGACTGGAACAGCTTTCATATTTGTGTGCCGTCTGCGGCGAGTGGCAGATCTGTCAGAATGATATTTATCACATGAACATCGGCGCCGTACTGAGGAGTCACTAATCGGCCGTCCCCGTTGATCTCGCCCAAACCGGCCACGGCAGCAAGCTTCTCGCCATTAGTTTCGGGCGCGACCTTGGCGCGAAAGCCGAGCTCCCTGATCCACGCGCTCAGTACGAAGGTAATGAACAGCCCGTTCTGCACGGGCACTTGCCCGCCAATGCCCGGTGCGGTGCGTGGATCGTACTCAGCGCGAACCACGCAGATGACTCCGAAGGGATATTCTTCTTCGATCTTACCATCCGCGGCTGGCGGGAGAGGCGAGGGCGATGGGTTGTGCGCCGGTAATTTTACGATACCCACCAGATCCGCGCCGAAGTAGTGAGCCATTCCTTTGACATGGCTCGAGGTAATCTCCGGTGTGTGGATATCAGCCTTGGTCGGAAAAACATTGCCGGGCGGAGCATTGCGGATCAGCTCGGTCACTGTGTTGTCGAGATCCGCCGGCGGCGTGTTTAGAAAGAAATCCCAGTACGGATCGTTCTTATGAGGATCTCGTCTCAGCCCGGGCAGTTTAAACGGACCCAATCGCAAGGTCACTAGGCATCCCGCTTGACGAACCGGTTCGTGTTCTCTTTTAGTGGCGCGTAGTAACCGACGTTGCCGGCCACTTCTTTGGCCGGCCCCTTTCCCTCATGCGATGCATTGCAGCCGGCGACGGTGCACGCCTGATCTCCCGGCTTGATCCCGGAATCGTAGCCGAGCCAGCGCACGCGATTATTACGCGCAACTCCCCAGAAGCGGTCATCGATCCATTTCAACGCGTGGACTAGCGCGGGCCGCGCCGGGATCGGGCAGGTGCGCAAAGACCATGTAGCGAGGCTGTGCCACCAGACATTGGGTTTGGTAAACGGGCAGACCGTGGCGCAGGTCAGACAGCTGCCCCAGTAATCGTGCACATACGGCCGCAACTTGTAGCAGGTGAGCCAGTTAATCTTGTATTTCTCGATACCGTTATGAACGACCTTATCGCCGAACGGAATGCTGTTGGTGGGACAAGTGTTAGCGCATTTCCGGCAAATCTTGCAAAAATCTTCGACGGCATTATCGACCGGCTGATCCGCCACCAGAGGAAGGTCGGTCATGATCGGATCGGGCATGTGGATGCGCGCCCCGTAAGTCTTGTTGATGACCAGCCCGTTTCTCCCGAGTTCGCCGACTCCCGAAGCGACGCCGGCGGCCTGCGGCGTACAGACGCCGCGCAACGCCGTATAGCCCAGTTCTTTGATGTAGCCCTCCAGGGCCTTCAGAATCATGTTGCCTTTGATTTGCGAGACGTGATACGCGGCATCGCCGATCAGGTGACGATGCGCCTGAAGCTTGTTGTAATCCCAGGCAGTGGTGGCGACGATGATGTAGGGGAATTTCTTCACAAGGTCCGTCGGCGATGTTTCCTGATAGGCGTCCTCTGCGGTGCCGTCTTGAACATAGCGGCTGCCGGCGTACAGGAAGGATGGATGCGCTTGGGCAACTGCGACAACGTCGGCGCCCATGTAATGCGCGACCGCTTTGATGTGGCGCGACATCGCCGCCGCATCCGGCACCTCTATTTTTCTCGGATTGACCTTGCCCTTGGTGGCCTGATTGATGATGGTGCTGAGAAAATGGCGACGGTCGGCAAAATGGTTTGGCGCCGAAACCCGGGTCAGAGGATCCTTGGAGACGGTGTTGTGATACCAGTTGAAAAGAGGCTTGCCCAATTCTCCGCGCTGATTTTTCGGATGCGGCGACTGATTCATGTCGACATTTACCACCGGTCCAACGATGCGGACCGAGCGGCCGAGGTAGGGTGGCGGGGGGGTGTCTGCTTTAGTGTGTGCGCTTTGGTTTGATTCGGTTGTTTTCCCTAAAGTCACTGCCATGCGAGTTTCTCCTTAATTAGGAAAGCGGAAAACGGAAAGCGGGAGTAATCCTTTTCAGGTTTCAGCTCTCATAACTCATCCTTGATTAAGCATACGACGCCAACGCCACTTCAGCGCAGCGTTGGTCCTGATCTTCGGTGCCGCCGGCCACCGCCACCGCGCCGACAACCGCGCCGCCTTCAACAATTGGCAGCGCGCCCGCCCCCGGCATGATGCGTCCGTTGCTTGACACGACCAGGCTCTGAAACCATGTTTGGCCGGCGACTCCGGCGAGCTCCTTGGTGGGTTGCTGAAAACTGGCGGCGGTGTAGGCCTTGTTCAGGGCGATTTCTACGGTAATCGGACGAGCCCGGTCCATTCTGCCCAGCGCGATCATTCGGCCACTCTGATCAACAACTACCGCCGTAACCGCGATGTCCAACTGCGTTGCCTGCGTATGCGCGTTGCGCACCATTTGAATTGCTTTTTCTCCGGGGATGGCCATCGTCGTTCGTGAACCTCCTGGCTGTCAAACTGCCGTTCTTAATGTAACTGAAATCCAGGTAATAAGCATGGCGATTACCGTACATTAACCTCCTGGGGGTGCCAAAATGCCTCCTAATGTAACAGCAACAGGTATGTAACAGTCAAGTTCTGTCAAATCTGCTGAGAAAAAGCTACTCGGGGCGTGTTCGCCTAAGACCGCAATCGCTTCGAGGAATCTCGTAACTGATGCTTCAGTCGGATTTGCCGGAATTCGCGATTGGAAGTTCCGGCCGATCCGGTGCCGGCCAGTCCAAATGGAATAATCTGCCGCGCGGCTGATCGGTGCGTTCGTAGGTGTGCGCGCCGAAATAATCTCGCTGCGCCTGGAGTAAATTGGCCGGCAGCTGTGCCGATCGGTAGCCATCGTAATACGCCAGCGCCGACATGAACGCGGGAACGGCAATGCCCGCTTGCGCGGCTATGGCCACCACGGAACGCCAGCGCGACTGAGTCTTCTGAATCTGCTCCTTGAAGTACGGGTCGAGCAGCAAATTCACCAGGCGCGGCTCGCGCTTATACGCATCGGTGATCTTTTGCAGGAAACGCGCGCGAATGATGCAGCCGCCACGCCAGATAGCGGCGATGGAGGCGAAATCGAACTTCCACTTGTATTCGCTCTCGGCCGCGCGCATGAGCTGAAAGCCTTGCGCATAAGCGCAGATTTTCGAACAGTAGAGCGCATCGCGAACCGAATCGATCAGTTCCTCACGGTTGCCGCTATAGCTGTATTCCGGGCCCACTAATTGTTTGGATGCTTCCACTCGCTCATCTTTAAGCGCGCTCAGATTGCGCGCGAAGACCGCCTCGGCGATCGCATTGGCCGGAATTCCCATGTCGAGGGCGTTGACGCTGGTCCATTTACCGGTTCCTTTCTGCTGGGCGGTATCGAGAATATGGTCGACGAGAAATGAATCCGGCTTCTGCGGATCGCGCTGCTTTAGAATGTCTGCGGTGATTTCGATAAGATAAGAATCGAGATCCCCTTCGTTCCAACGCGCGAAAGTTTGCGCGAGCTGATCGGGCGCGGCGTCAAGCAGATTGCGCATCAGAAAGTAAGCCTCGGAGATCAACTGCATGTCGATGTACTCGATGCCGTTGTGGATCATTTTGACATAATGGCCGGCGCCGTTCTCGCCGATGTACGCGGTGCAAGGGATTCCACCTACTACGGGTTGGCCTGGTCTGGCGGTTTCAATCGCTTTGCCGGTTTCGGGATCGACTTTGGCGGCGATGGCTTTCCAGATCGGCTCGAGATGCTGCCATGCTTGCGCATCGCCGCCGGGCATCAAGGATGGGCCGAAGCGCGCGCCGATTTCCCCGCCGGAAACTCCGGAGCCGAAGAAGCGACAATGACCGGCATAGTCTTTCTCGCGCCGGATGGTGTCGGTCCAGAGGCTGTTGCCGCAATCGATTACGAGGTCGTCCTTTTCCAGCCCGTCATCCATGAGCTGTCGCGTCACGGCATCGACGGCTGGGCCCGCTTTAACGAGAATGATGATCTTGCGCGGCTTCTTGATCGCCGCCAGCAGCTCAGGCAACGTCGCGCATCCAATCAGGCCGCCCGGAGTGTCAGGGTTGGCAGCAATGAAGCCTTTCATCACCTGGATCGTGCGATTGTAGACAGCGACTCTAAAGCCGTGATCCGCAATGTTTAGGGCCAGGTTTTCGCCCATAACTGCCAAGCCGATCAGGCCGATATCCGCCAGCTTCTCAGTAGCCATCGCTTATCTCCTTTTTGGGAAAGATTCGGGCGGTGTGTGATGCCTGTGAGGAGTCTAACAGCCGGCAGGAAAAACAAAAGCGGCCGGGCCCCCAATCATGTTCCAGTGGATCGCCGCGCGGCGGGCACCATCCTCATAGAAAAAATCTTGACCTAAAGACTCCCCTGTCATAGGTAACATTCGGACCAAGCTAAAGGAGTTCTAAATGCAAACCGACCGGTATGACTATTCGCCGATTATCCGTCGCGCGCCGATTCACTGGCCGAATAAAGCCAGAGTCGCGCTGATGATCGCGCCCAACATCGAGTTCTTTCACGTCGACAAAGTTATTCCCGGCGCTTCCAGCTCTCAGTTGCCGGACGTCACCGGTTATGCGTTGCGGGATTACGGTTCGCGCATCGGTGTGTTTCGCATGATGGAAGTCCTGGACAAGCACGGTATCCGCGCTACGGTGCTGTTGAACTCTGATGTTTGCGCCCATCATCCGGCAATCATCGAGGAGGGTAACAAACGCGGCTGGGAGTGGCTCGGCCACGGTGTTACCAACAACATCCGGATGAACCAATACCCGGCCGAGGAGGAGCGCGCGGTGATTCGGCAGATCAAGGAAACCATTGCCGGTTCAACTGGAAAAGCGCCGCGCGGCTGGTTAGGCCCGGGTGGGGGCGACGAGAGTCCGCATACTCTGGACCATCTGGCGGCCGAAGGGTTCGACTACGTTTGCGATTGGGGTTGTGACGATCAGCCGGTGCCGATGCGCGTAAAATCGGGGCGCATGATCGGCATTCCTTACCAGCAGGGACTCAACGATATTCGGGTCATTTTTCAGGGCGGTCACACGCCCAAAGATTGGTTGCAAATGGTCTGCGATCAGTTCGATACCTTGTATGCCGAAGGCGCATCGCAGCCCAGGGTCATGACCATTCCGTTGCATCCCTTTGTGATCGGGCTGGCGTTCCGGACCAAGTATCTCGATAAGGCGCTAGAATATATCTGCGCTCATGAGGGTGTTTGGAAAGCCACTGGCGCCGAAATAGCGGATCATTTCTACGCCAATTTCTATCAGAAGCCATAATTCCGGAGGGCAGTTATGAATTTGATATCAACGCTGAGATTCCTCGGATTCTTATTGGCGCTTGCCGGTTTAAGCCTCCAAAGCGCCGATGCTGCCGACCGGGTGATTATCGGTAACGTCTCGCGCACCGTCGAGCAGCTGCCAAACTATGCCGCCACGGACAAAGGCTTCTTTGCTCAAGAAGGGATTCAGGGCGATGTCGTTTTAATCGGCTCGACAGATACCTTGATCCAGGCTCTGATTGCCGGGCAAGTAAATGTTGCAATTGTCGATCCGACGCCGGCGATCAATGCGGTGGAACGGGGAGCATCGTTAAAGATCATCGGCGGCACCGTGCCGATCGCCGCCTACACCCTGGTTGGCTGTCCCAAATACAAATCCATCAAGGAGCTCAAAGGAACCAGTATCGGGGTGGTGAGCTTGGTCTCGGGCAGCACAATATTTCTACGCGAGATGCTCAAGAAGGAAGGCCTGGAGATCAACAAGGATTACTCGATTATTCAGGGCGGACCAACGACCCAGCGCCTGGCCAGCTTGAAGGGATGCAATACCTCGGCGACAATGGTTCTCGGCGGCGATTTGCCGCGAGCTCGCGAGCTTGGCTTCACCGAAATCGCGCGCCTGCATGATTACATTCCCAATCTGCAGTTTCATAGCCTGATCGTCGATAGCAAATGGGCCGAAGCCAATAGCCAGCTCACCGTGCGTTATCTC
This sequence comes from uncultured delta proteobacterium, assembly GCA_963745835.1. Classification (GTDB taxonomy): domain Bacteria; phylum Desulfobacterota; class Binatia; order UBA9968; family UBA9968; genus WHTF01. The sequence continues at coordinate 264,637 of CAVUZH010000016.1, read as the reverse complement.
AAAGCCATGGTTCGAGCGATGCAGTGGTCGCATGCCAATAAAGAAGAGGCGGCAAAACTCGTAACCCAGCGCACCGGGATCCCTCTCAAGTACACGCGCGAAAACGTCGATGAATATCTTTCACAGGGAATTATCAGCCGGGACGGTTCGGTCAATCGAGAAGGGTTTCAGCGCTTGATCGATCTCATGGGCGAGCGCCTCTTCAAGCAGCGTCCTTATCCCGGACCGGAAAAGTACCTCGATATGAGTTATTTGCGTCGCGCGCATCAGGAGCTTGGGCTCGCTACGGGACGGTAATGAAACATCAGCTTCCCACGTCGCACATCGAAGTTTTTCGAATGCGCATGAGTTACTGTAAGCCTGAGTCTACTAAAGTTTTAAATTGCCTAACTATGGACGGGAGCAAGCCAGGCTTATCGGAGTCGTTATTGTTGAACGATATGTAGGTCGTAAGACTTTCTCGTTGAATATACGTCAGAGGTTGTCCCTCGCTAGTTATCACACTCGATTTCGCAATCTTTGTGATAACGGGAATTCTGGCAAACAGGAGGAATCCCAACAAAGATTTGCTTCGGAGTTTAGCTAGGGGCCGATAACACTTCGCCGTTAGAGATTGAACAATGAAACTGTTGGCGTCGGCAATTGAACGGCTTCTTAACATTCCACCAGGTGGTCTCACCATAACGGAGCAATCCACAGCTATAACTCCGGTTCTGTTTCTTGCTTCAATCTGCTTCCCTGCTTCTTTGACGCGTGCGTCCAATGACTGCCAACGTTGAGGTCTTTTGCACTCAATATCGACCAGATCGGTACCCCAAAGAAGCGTGATGTCCGCGCTTTGTATTCCCGATCGGCTTTGCTCGAGAACGCTGTCAACCGCAATGACTGGTACATCAGCCGCCAAAAGCATCCCTGCTAGATAGTAGCCAAAAGAATCATTTCGTGCGCGATTGTTCGATTTTTGTGCTCGTTCTTCTTCCATTAGCACAGGCCCTGAACGAAGCACGTTGGAAATTTTCGTCCGAAGACCCGGGAAGCGATCGACTTTGGACAGCCAGAACCGGTAAATATCGATGACTTCACAGGCCTCGTTGTATGCGAGGATATGTTGACGTGTCTGCTTCTGTTGCTCATGAAATTCGGTTAGCAGGCGCACGTAATCTTGCGCGCGACCCCGTGTTATTCCTAGCCAGCTACAAGCCTCCAAAAGCAGAGAAGTGTAATCCTTGTATCGATCTTTTCTATAGCCAGGCAGTTCTACCGGAAACATTTCTAATCTGGGCGAACGCCTAATCAGGATGTAGTTCTGAGCTGGCCAAGTGAATCTTTAGTCTCAGCATCGCCATGACGACTCGGAGGATCTGTTCTTCTCGATGAGGTAGTTTTCCGTTGCACCCTGGCCTGTAGAGTCGCTTGTGGAACCGTTTACAGCTATTGGAGCATATACGATCCGCTGCTACTTGCGTTTGTACAGTCCATCTATGTAACCGCTGTTGTCGAGCTCTTTGACGAACCGGCTGTCGATAAAGTCATCCGGCTTGGCGCTCTTGGCTTTCGGATTTTCTTCCGCTAACAAGTCCAAAGCCATTTGCAGTCCCGGCATCGACGGATATTGCTTACGCGTGAACTTGTTGTCGGGAATGGCGCCGTCATAGGTTTTCGACAAGATTTCGCGATCTTTTATTGATCGCAAGTATTTGGCCAGTACTTTAATGCCGGTTTCGCGATCCGTCTTCATCAAATGAATCGCTTCGATGTGCGACTTAACATAACGGCGCAACGTTTCCGGATTGTCGCGAACGAAACCGCGGGTGGTCGCCACTCCGACATGGACGAAGGGTAGGCCCAGATCGGCGACGTCGGCGAGCAGGTTGAATCCTTCAGCTTGCGCGGCAAAATTTTGTGGCGGGCTAAAGAGCGTCGCCTGGATTTTGCCGGCACGAAGGCTGGCGATCCTTTCGGTCGTGCCGCCGACCACGATCAACGAGACGTCTTTCTGCGCGACTCCCATTTTCTGCAAGGCGAAGCGGGTGGCGGTGGGATTGGCGCCCCTAAACGCCGAAAGACCTACCGTAGCGCCTTTGAGTTGCAGCGCGTTTTTTATTTCAGGACGGCTCACAAGCGCAAAGTCCAAGGTCGACATGCCGCACGCAACGTACACTGCGTTGGAGCCACGCAGCGCGCTTTCGACCACTACCGGTCCCGAAGCGAGAACAAACTGAAGCTCGCCGGACAACAACGCCATCACCCCTACCGACGCGTGAACGCGAACCGCCTGCACCTCGAGCCCATTGCGCGCGAAAATACCGGTATCTTTGGCAATCCACAGCGGCAGAACGGCAGCCGAATCAGAGACGTAGGAAGTGGTAATTTTGGTAAGCTGAGCAGACGCTTCAGTGGCCTGGACGCCAAAACTGACGATCGCCACGAGCAGCTTAAAAATTTTCATCGTGCAAGCTCCCATAATGGCAAGCACGTTATGCGAAACTTGATTCAGACGTCAAGTTGAAGCGGCACTTTGGAAGCGCTTACCGAAGAAGACAGCGAGCTGAGGAATTCAGAAACGGTTAGGAGAGATTCTTATTGCCATCGAGCATCGCCGCCTGGCGCAGCAAATCAGCCCGCCGCTCGTTTTCTTGAAGCTCACGCTCAAGCGTGCTGATCGCCTCGGTCTGCTCAAGATCGCTGGCGTGTTGCGCCAGGTGCTTGAGCAGTCTAATCCGTTCTTCCACGGCGCGAATGGCAGTCCAGACGGACTCTTCGACGGAATCAGTTAGCTCAGCTAGCGAGGCTGGCGCCGCCAAAGCTGTGTCCCGTGTGACAGCGGAAACGCAGCAGTTTGTCGTTGTTTAGCTGGATTAACGATCCGTGACAATCCGGGCAGGTGAATTCCGAGATTTCTCCAAGCTGTTTTACATCTAAATCCGCCGCATCCCCGCCCAACGCTATCTTGGTCTCAATCTCCAAATCCTTCGACACGGGAATCCTTCTTTCCTCGACCGCTCGCTGAGTGAGTGCGACTAAGAGCGGAGGAATCTCCGATACCGGTACACAGTGATCGACCTGGACATTAGCCAGCGCGCTCGCCGGCATCGACGACTGTTCCGCCTCGGCCGGATCTTGCACCACCGCGATGCCGCCGCGGTCTTTGATGGCCCAGAGCCCGGCTGTGCCGTCGTCAAGCGCGCCGCTAAGGACAACGCCGACGACACGAGATCCGTAAGCGTAGGCAGCAGACCTAAACAGCGGGTCGATCGCAGGGCGAAAGCGATTTTCTTTGGGTCCTTTAGTGAGGCGGATGCGACCCGATTCGAGCAACAGGTGATGATCCGGCGGGGCTATATAGATCTTCCCCATCTCTATCGACTCGCCGTCGGCAGGATGCTTGGCCTTTAGTTTGCCGGCTCGATTCAGAATCTCAGGTAATATCGACGTCGAAAAGGGGGAGACATGCCAGACGATGAAAACCGCCGCATTTAGCTGCTCCGGCAGGTGCTTGATGATGCGGTTAAATGCCGATAGCCCACCGGCGGAAGCTCCCATGACGATGATATCGCGATTCGGCAAAGACTCTCCTTGGAAAGATGCCGATGACTAGCGGCATCTACATTCAGCTAAACAAAAAAAACGGCAATTGGCGAGGGTGGCTGTTGTACCGGGCTTTTAGACAATCCGTTTGAGCAGGAGCGGCAGAGACTCCGCTAGCGTCTAGCTATAGGCCACTCACATCCGTGCTTGATCACCCCGTGCAGCGTCGCCAGCAATTCATTGAGCTTGTACGGTTTCTCGATGAAGTATTCGACCCCGGCCTCATGCATCCGGCTCTTCACGTCGGGGTCGAGGTAACCGCTGGCGACGATGACGCAGACATCGGGGTTTTGCTGCTTCAAATTCTTGAACACTTCCCAACCCGAGAGCTTGGGCAGTCCGAGATCCAGTAAGACGACGCTGATCTCCCATTTGTGATCGCGGTAGATGTCCACCGCTTCCTGACCATCAGCCGCCAGCAGCACCGACGTATCATCCGTGCAAAGAATTCTCTCGAGCAAGCGGCGCATGAGACGTTCGTCTTCCACCACAAGAATAGTGCGCGAGTGGTTATCGCCAGGTTGCATCCCGGTCAATCCTTCAATCACTAGGTCTCATAACCGGTAAATAAATTTGAAAAGACGTTCCCGCGCCGGGCTTACTCGTCACCTGGATGGAACCTTTGTGGTGCTTGAGAATCCCATACACGACCGCTAGACCCAAACCGGTTCCCCGGCCAGCGCCCTTGGTGGTGAAGAAAGGCTCAAAAATCCGACCCAGGACCTTTTCATCTATTCCCTCGCCGGTATCGTTAACGTCGATGCGCACATACTGTTCGGCCGTGACCTCCTCGGAGCTAGGCACGGCATTACGCACGGCATTACGATTGACCAGCGAGGTCTTCAACGTCAGAGTGCCGCCGCTCGCCATCGCGTCGCGCGCGTTCAGGCAGAGATTCAACAGAGCTTGAAAAATCTGATTGCGATCGGCCAAGACCGGCGGGCTCTGCCGGCTTAATTCGAGCTTGATTTCTATCGTTTGCGGAGAGGACTTGCCGAACAACTGCGCCAGCTTCCTCGACCAGGGCATCAATGTTTACTAGCTCGAACTTAGGCTCTGTCTTGCGCGCTAGCGTCAGTAGCTGCTGGACTATGGTCGCGCCTCGTGTCGTGCTGTCAAGAATCGCCGAAACACTTTCTTTGACCAGTTCATCGGCGATCTTGGAATCGCGCAATACGAAAGCGTATCCCTGCACGATATTTAAAATGTTGTTGAAGTCGTGCGCGATCCCCGCCGCCAGTGTGCCCAGGCTTTCCATCTTCTGCGCCTGGCGAAGCTCGCCTTCGAGCCAGAGTCGCTCTTCTTCGGCTTGCCTGCGTCCGGTGATGTCCTCGATGGCCAGCAGTATCGAGTTGTTATCGTCACCGTGATTGCTGGAGAGTTTCCGGCCGTTCAGAGACATGATCTTGCGGCCGATGCCGGGAAAGTCGTGCTCCACCTCGAAGTTATCGATGTGCGAGTCGCGCTTCGCGATATCGTCTAAAACCTCCCGCAGTTTGGGAATATTCCATTGGCCGCTGCCCAGCTCATAGATGAGCCGATGTTCGGTATCTGCGCGCGCGACTTCAAAGGTCCGGTAAAAAGCCTGATTGGCGCAGACAACTGTGAGCTTGGCGTCAAGCACAAGCAGAGAAACGGGAACCGTCTGAATGATGTTGTCGGTGTAATCACGGGCACGACGCATCGCTTCTTCCGATTGCTTCAGGCGGGTCACGTCGGTGAACGTGAAGACCACGCCGTCGATGACGTCGTTCAGGGTGCGATACGGAACGCAGCGCATCATGTACCACGACCCGTTTGCGGCCGCGACCTCCTGTTCGTAAGTCGCCAAATTCTTGAGCACGGCGTCGGCCACGCTGGTCAGATTCACGTTGACGAGCTGATTTGCGATATCCTTGATCGGACGGCCGACATCCAGGCTCAGTAAGTTCATCAGCCGTGTTGCCGAAACCGTGAAACGGCGGATGCAAAACCCCCGGTCCAAAAACAACGTCGCGACATCCGAGCTGTTTAAAAAATTCGCCAGATCATCATTGGCCTTGCTAAGATCTTCGACTTTATCGTTGAGCTGGTTATTGACGGTGATCAATTCCTCATTGACCGACTGTAATTCTTCCTTGGATGTTTCCAGCTCTTCATTTGTCGACTGTAACTCCTCGTTGATCGCCAGCACTTCCTCGTTGGCGGCGGTGAATTCTTCATGCGTCACCTGAAAAGTTTCGATGGCCGTTTGAAGATCCTGTTTCAACCTGATTGTTCTCGGCCTCCAGCTGGGTGGCGATATCGCCATCCTGAGGTTTGGTTGCCTGCCGGGCGACGGGCTCCGGCGTAGGCTGCGGCTCGGCCGGCTGGAAGATGACCGCGATCAGGCGCTTGCGCGAGATCGGATCTTTGACCGGCTTGACGGTAATCTTAACTATCTCGGCAGGATCGTTGCGGGCAATCTCGCGAAGCTCCGAAGTGACGGTTACGTCTTCGCGCTCGGCGCGCTCGACGGCGAGGCGCAGCGCAACGGCATGGTGCTTTTCGAGCATGCTAAAAAGATTAAGCGTGGCATCGCCGGCTGGGTGCGACAGATACTTATGCGTCGCGCCGTAAAAATGGAGGATCTCGCCGGTTTGCCTAACCAGGACCATGCTTGCATTGAAATGATCCAGGAGCACCTGCTGGTTCAAGTCGGCGAGTTTGATCGGATGCTGCTCTTCCGATTTGATGGCATGGGTCGCTGTTCTAGTAGGAAAGCTACGGAAGGGAACAGCCACCGACGGGCGCCGCTGAAAGATCCGCCAGCTTCGCGAGACCGGCTCGAAAAGATCGCTTTGCTCGATGCTGGTATCGGCTTTTCCTAAAAACAAATAGCGGTCCGGTTTCAAAGCAAAGCCGAAGAGGTTGAGAATTTTTTGTTGGACCTCCGGCTCTATGTAGATCATCAAGTTGCGACAGCTGATCAAGTCCATTCGCAGGAACGGCGGATCTTGGATCGCGTTGTGTTCGGCAAAGGTGACGCATTCGCGGATTCTCGGCTCGATCTGGTAGATGCTGTCCTTTTTGATAAAAAACCGCGCCAGGCGCTCCTCGTTTACATCGGCGGCGATGCTTTGCGGATAAATCCCTTCGCGCGCAGATTTAAGGGCATCGCTGTCGATGTCGGACGCGAACATCTGCAGGCTCAGATTTTTCCTCGCGGCGGCCATTTCCTCCATCACCAAGATCGCGATCGAATAAGCCTCCTCGCCGGTGGCGCATCCGGGAATCCATGCGCGCAGAGGACTTGAGCGGTTACTTTCCAGGACCAGCGGCTTGATAACTTTCTCGCGCAACTCGGCAAACGCCTCCAGGTCGCGGAAGAAACTGGTCACGCCGATCAGCATGTCTTTGGCAAGCTTGGCCAGCTCCGCAGGATTATCCCTGAGAAAAGTGTGATAACCGGATATGTCCTGGATACGATTGACACCCATGCGGCGTTCGATGCGGCGCCGGACGGTAGTCTTTTTGTAAGAGCGGAAATCGCTCTTGGTTTCATTGACGAGGAGCTCGAGAATGTCGTCGATGCCAGCGCTGATCGTCTGCGGTGTGGCGCCATCGTTTTCGGAAACCTGGCGCACATACTGAAGCAGCTTGGCGGGAATTTCCTGAACCGGCAGAACAAAATCCACAAGACCGGTGGCGATGGCGCTCTCGATCATCGAGTCGAACTCGGCGGTCTCCGGATTCTGTACGATCACCAGACCGCCGGCGCCGCGTATCTCTCTGATCCCGAGAGTTCCATCCGAGCCGCCGCCTGAAAGCAGGACGGCAATAGCCTCGACGCCACGGTCATGAGCCAGAGAGCGAAAGAAAAAATCGATCGGCAGTCTCAAGCCGTCGCGTTTGATCGGCTCGCTCAGCCGCAGCACGCCATCGTCTAAGGAAATATATTTATTGGGCGGGATGGTATAAACGAAATTGGCCTGGAGCGGCGCTCGATCGGTTGCTTCGATAACCTTCATGCCGGTTTGGCGCGCCAAAACTTCCGACATGTAGCTGATGTGGTTAGGATCGAGGTGCTGTACGACCACGAAGGCAAGTCCGGTTTCGGTACCGATTCCCGTAAAGAATTCTTTGAGCGGATCCATTGCGCCCGCTGATGCGCCGATGCCGACTACTCTGGGGTTTCGTCTCTGATCATTCATACATAGACCAATCCTATCGCCCACAGACTAATCGTCAAGATAGGTATTTTTCACAGTTTTTCTCGCAATAGCAGACTTTTCCAGGATCCGTCTAGCGTTTTTTACCTCCTTAGCTGTAGTAAGAGCAGCGTCGGTGAGCTGAGTTTCGGCAGTAGCCGTGACGATCTCAGACCTTTACTGCCCCAGGGTAGGCGTGTGGTGGCGATTTGGCTCGGAACTCCAATGAGCCACAATCACCGAGTCCGCGACTGTGTTTACGTATCAAGCGGGATATTCGGTGAGTAGCGGCAAGGCTCAGCTTAACAGAGTCAATTTCATCTCAATGATTGACACGCCTTTTGGAGCTTGCTAAGCGTTTCTTGTTCAATCTCCCGTTCTTGAGCCTGCCTTGGCCTCGCGATCTCTCTACTGAGCTTCCGAACGGCCTCAACTCTTACGTACGATTCTTTGGGGCTCGGCCATGACCAAGAAAATTCTGGTGGTTGAGGACGAACAAGATAACCTGAAACTCGTAAGTCACTTTCTGAATCAGGCAGGATACGAAGTCTCTGGGGCAAAAGACGGTGTTGAAGCGATGGAGCTGTTGGGGCACTCTCGATTCGATCTTGTGCTTTCCGATCTTAGAATGCCGGGTATGGATGGTTTAACCCTTGCCTCGCACATTGTCTCCAGTGACCCAACTACGCCTATTCTCCTGATGACGGCTTACTACTTCGATAATCGTGCAGACATCTCGGAACTGGGCGTCCCATTCCTGAGGAAGCCGTTTTCGCCCAACGAGTTGCTATCGGAAATTCAGAAGGTGATCGGCGAACCGAAAGCCGACTTCTGACTCATACTCTAAAGATGCCCGTCAATCATGAGTCGTGTTTATTCCTGGACAAGAGCGTTGATTTTTTTCTGCAGTTCCTCAAGCTTGAACGGCTTGACTATGTAGTCGTTGCATCCCACTCCCATGCAGTTTTGTCTGTCTTGTCGCCGAAATGCTGCGGTCACAGCTATAGGACGGTACAGCTATAATGGGCACTTCTTTGGTCTCGGGGTTTGATCGCAGTATTTCCGTCATCTGTAGGCCATCCATCTCAGGCATCATCAAGTCAATCATAATTAGGTCGGCCTTTTCCTTAAGCGCGGTCGCGACGCCCTCCTTACCGTTTCTTGCTGTGATAGCAGCAAAGCCCCAGGATTGGATTTGTCGCCGCAGGGCTTCACGCATGCCAGGATGATCTTCGACAATCAAGATCTTCTTCATCGACGTACAACCTAGCTTCGACTTAGAGCCTTGATCTACTTAGTATGGTCTAGCGGAAGTGAGACTATGAACACAGTGCCTTTTTCAAGCTCAGTAACATGATGCACGCTTCCGTGGTGCTCGCTTATAATCTGCTCTACGATGGGAAGCCCCAACCCGGTACCTTGGGGCTTGGTGGTTTTGAACAGCTGAAAAACGTTGAGCCCTTCAGGGATGCCCGTCCCGGTGTCGGCAACTTCTATGATCATACGGTCGGCTCTCTGGTAACCCCGGCACCTCAGGCTGCCGCCCTCGGGCATCGCTTCAACGGCGTTCTTGCAGAGATTTAGAATGACCTGCTTGATCTTCTCTCGATCAACTGGGATCAGTGGCAACTTGGTATTAAATTCGAGCTCGACGTTGATGCCACAATCTTCATAGTGTGAGATCGCAGGAGCGAGAACCTCCTCAAAAAGTTGTCGCACATCCGTCATTTCAATGTTTACGCCTTGAGGTTTGGCAAACGAACGATACTCATTTAGTAATGTAGTCAGCCGCTGAAGTTCTTGACGCGACATTTCAAGTGTTTCTTCGACCACCGGATCGGCCGACCCGGCGAGAAACTTACTAACAATTTGCAGTGAAGTTGAAAGACCATTTAAAGGATTGCCGATCTCATGCGCAAAAACAGCGGCTGTAGTTCCCAAGGCGGCTAGTCGTTCATGCTCACGAAGTTTTTGCTCCGCCTCTTTGCGTTCGGTAATGTCGCGGACAACCTTGGCGAATCCATACAACTCTCCGCCATTATTGTAGAGCGCGGTGATCAATATATTGGCCCAAAATACCGAGCCGTTCTTTCGGACCCGCAAATTTTCTTCTTCAAATGTTCCCGCTGCTGCCGCTATTTCCAATATTTTTTTCGGCTTACCGGCCTCACGGTCCTGTGCGGTAAAGAAACACGAAAAGTGCTGTCCAACGATTTCTTCGGTTCGATAGCCTTTGATACGTTGTGCCCCGGAGTTCCAGGTTGTAACAATACCCTTCGGACTCAGCATGTAAATGGCGTAATCTTTAACGCCTTCCACTAGCAACCGAAATTGTTCCTCGCTATGCTGGAGCTTTTCTAGGTTGCGTTCGCTGTCGGCCATTTCGGTTTGCGAGTCCCGATTCATCTCTTCTGGTTGCCTGTTCATCGATCTCCTTTTTTTCTGAGGCTACAACTGATGCGGACGGGCCCATAAGGAGACTGCTGCGCCAGTGCAGTGGTCAATGAAACGCGGTTTATGCATCGTAACAGCCAACGAAGCGTATAACGCGCATTGTCAGGCGTGGAGCCCTGAGGAACGCCCTGCCGCGGAGTCTAGACCCAAGATGGTCATGCCGCAACCGTCCAATTGTAAGGCTGTAGTGACAGAGATCGGTTCGATAACGTTGAGCCGCTCCCGTGCAACGATTGATTTCTTTGCGGTTGGCACCGTCTGAAAAGCTTACCAGCCGTCGGGTTCTATTTCGAGTGTCGAGGCGAGCGTCGCTAGGAGGAGAGCGAGTCAGATCCGAGACACTTACAACCTGACTTCCAACATCTTGCACAGAAACAGGATCTAGAATCCCGTGCCCAAGCAATCAAAGGCTGGCCTTGCTATTGCGGGGTGACAGCCTAGGAGGTGTCAAATGGAACCACGACCAATTGAAGACCAGTTCACAAAAACAATCGAATCTTACACAGCCGCTGTACCGTCAGCTGGGTATCTCGCTGTCGCTATCGGTGCTATGGGGCTCTCACTGGCTTGCCAAGTGGCTGGCAAAGGGAAATGGGGAAACTTCATCGCTCAGTGGGTGCCCACCTGGCTGATCATTGGCCTGTATAATAAGCTGGTTAAACTGGAAGGTCATGACCGATACCAGCGCGGGCGCATTGACGACTGGGAGCGAATTGCTTCCAAGGAGGCAAACGCGGGAATGTCCGCTTAGCAGCGGTTGCTAGACCCCACCGACGGCCTTCGGGTGGCTTATGGCTTCTCGGGAGTGTCGCTTGTCTTGCAGAGTGGCACTGAATAACCACTGCGCCGCAATGAGGAAATTGACTATCAGAACCGTCATGATGTTTCTCTCCATGCCTAGAGGTCGTGACCTGCCGCGCAGTCGCTAGTGCATGAGCAACGATAAGCAGACAGAAACAAAACCCCAAAAACCCAATCCGATGACGAGAGATACAAGCCAAGGTCGTAGGTCTAGCATATCGCCTCCTTTGGGCCTCGCCAGCGCAGCGCCTTTGACAGGCTGCCAAAGGAAGGCGGGTTGTCACTGCGCAGCGAGGGCGCGGTTCATAGCACAAGCGCTATGGGTGAATCAACCGACAGGAATTTAAAGACCTTGCAAACGGCGAAGAGACGCAGGGGGCTTCAGTTGACGAATAAGGGATTACATCGCACTTTAAGCTTTCGAATACAGGCTAGAGCGACGGGTTTAAACGAAACAGATGACCTGACTAATGATCATGTTTGCTTACTTCTGAACTATCTCTTTTTAAAGAGAACGGGTCGATCTGAATAGCGTGCCTTCAGCGCAGCGCTACTTTACTCATGTGCTCTTCCGTCCTGAGCGACGATCGTTATGGTAAAAAACAAGAGACCTCTTAGAAGTCGATCATGTCCACCAGCTAACCCTAATCCGACATTGTTCGAACGCCGCGAGGCAGGCGAGCCCTACAGCCGTGGGCAATGGGATAGTGCCTTGAAGGGCACCCCACATTCCCCTAACGGTGATGTTCCTACTCCCGGGCCTTAGAGCCAACTGCGCCCTCGGGTGCCCACAGCTTGCGGTCTCGCCATCCTCGCTCACTGTTGACGGTGCTCAACTATTGTCGGATTAGGGCTAAATCACCTATAGAAGCGAGTCAACCGTTATCCAGATGGCGTCAATTGATGACTCAGGGGGCGCCAATCTCAAAACCGTAATCGCCGGTGGCAGGGTTTCGGGTATTGCCGATCGTCAGGGTGTAAGTGCCGCCTTTGCTCAGCGTCTGGACGCCGCGCTCACCGCAAGCAAGACAACTGTTAAACAGCTCCATGCCGTTGTCATCGGCTAAGCGCCAGTTGATGTAATCCATTCCCTTGCTGCGTTCTGTTATTCGAAAGGAGACTTTTTGCCCCGCCGTAGCGCTGAATACATAAACGTCCTCCGTTCCCGGAGTTTCAATTGTTCCGGCTCCGGCAGCCGGCATACCGGGCCTGATTCGATCGCCTAGCTTTATCGAGAATTGCTTCGACAAAGGCACATCGTAGAGTTGCAGTCGATACGTGCCAGTGGCCGGATTACTCTCATGGCCTACTGCGAGGCTATAGGTTCCGCCTTTAGTGAGGGTCTGAACTCCAAGTTCGCCGCAGCCCAGGCATGTATCGAACACCACCGTGCCGTCGCTATCGGTTAACTGCCATTTAATATAGGACATGCCGGCGCTGTGCTCCCAAGGTCGGAAATAGATTTTTTGCCGCGGCCTTGCATCGAAGGTGTAGATATCCTGGGCGCCGGGACTTTCGATGATCCCCGCTCCCGGACCCGGTACATCCTCCTTGATCTGATCGCCGATCTTTATCGAAAATTGTTTAGGCGGCGGCACGTCGAACAGCTGAATCTGATAAGTTCCGGTGGCGGGATTTTTGTCGTTGCCGATCGTCAGTGTGTAGGTGCCGCCCTTGGTAAGCGCCCGCACTCCCGGTTCGGAACATCCCAAGCAAGCGTTGAATACCTCGGTGCCGTCCGCATCGGTTAATTTCCAATTGATATAATCCATTCCGGTGCTGCGGCCGAGCAGACGGAAATAAACTCTTTGCCGGGGAGCAGCCTTAAATACATAAACATCCTGGCCGTACGGCGTCTCGATAATGCCGGCGCCGGCTCCTGGAACGCCGTCGGCAATTTTGTCACCAATCTTGATCGAGAAGGCGCCATGCGATGCGGTTGATTTCGCCGTGCCGCGGGAGGGTTCCGGTATAGGCTCGGGTGACCCGGCCGGCTGTGTTGCCGGCGCGGGAGGGTTGCCGGACCCGGACGATATTTGCTGTGGCGGCGGGTCAGCCTGCCGAACAAGATTTCTTACGGCTACGGCGCCGGCAATGACCAGCAAAGCAACCGCAGCGGCAATAATCCATCGGGCCGTTGGCATTCGTCTTCGGGCCGGCTTGTTCGTCTGGCTTGCACCTGGGAACGGAAGTGAGCGCGCCGGCTCCCTAGCCAGCTGTTCGATGGCCGCAATTAGCCTGTTGAACTCGGGATCGGAATCGTCTCCGCGCCAGTTCATGAGCATTGCCGTTTGGATGCGTTTAAACTCGAACGGAATGGCGATATCCTCAATCAACACCGGAAGCAGACAATCTCGATCGGCGGCCGCCGCCGCTTCGGTCTTCACCCATCTCGAGCGCACCGACTGATTCGACCACAAGACGATCACGCAGCGCGCCGCATTCAACTCTTCCTCAATTACCTGATCGAATGCTTTACCTAGCGGAATCTCCCGGTCCCACCAGACCGACCAGCCGCGCGATTCCAAAGCGTCGGCAAATTTCTGCGCAATCGCCCGATCGGCGCTGTCATAGCTGATAAAGATGTCATTCATGAGGGCTACGGCGGAGTGATTCTGACATTTAGTGAAAATAGTATCGATATGGGAGGGTCCGATCGAACGTCGGCGCCGGTGAGAAATCTACTCTGCGCTCGTGCTCTTGTAAAGCGTTTTTGCCAGTGAAGTCAGCTCGAGAATATGGCAGGTCGATGAAAATAGCGACCCGTCATTCTGTTCATCGTCGAATCACAATTCGGCAACGTACGTCGCCATGCGCTGGCGAATTTTTTCAGCGGGAAGCTGGCCCATGCCGGCCTGCATATTATCGACTAAATGTTGAACTTTGCTGGTCGCCGGTATTGCGCACGTGACGGCCGGATGGGAGACGACAAACTTAAGAAAAAATTGCGCCCAACTTGCGCAACCGATCTCCTCGGCAAAGGCCGGCAGCGGCTTGCCTCTGACTTTGCTAAACAGTTGCGCTTGGGCAAACGGACGGTTAACCAGCACTGCGACACCTCGATCAGCTGCCAGCGGCAGAAGCCGTTGCTCGGCTTCGCGCTCCGCAATCGAATAATTTAGCTGAACGAAATCGAGTTCCTCGCTTTCGAGCACACGGGCAAGTTGGTCATAAGCGCTGGCGGTGTAGTGCGTCACGCCGATGTAGCGAATTCTCCCCTCTGTTTTCCACTGGCGCAGAGTGGTCAAATGGGTGCGCCAATCGACTAGGTTGTGAATCTGCATCAGGTCGATGGGCTTGGCGCGCAAACGCCGGATGGATTCTTCCATCTGCCGGATGCCCGCTTCGCGGCCGCTGGTCCAAACTTTGGTCGCGACGAAGAGCTTACCGTCGAGCTTCAGTTCGGTGGCGAGATCTCCGACAACGTTTTCGGATCGCCCGTACATGGGCGAGGAGTCGATCACCGTGCCGCCCAACCGGACAAATTCGCGCAAAACCTCGCGCAAGGGCGCGCGTTCGGGTTGCGCCGATCCAACATCGAAAGTCTGCCAAGTGCCGAGACCGATGACCGGCAGCGATTCGCCCGTGCGCGCAATCGGTTTGGTTAAAATCGGTTTAGATGAAGTGGCTGCTCCCATGGCCGCACCTCCCGCGCTGATGAAGATTCCGGCACCGACGGCGAGCCGCAGCAACTCGCGCCGGGAAATGGCTAACCGCTCTGTGACGTCCGGCCGGGCCGTTTGCTTGTCGGTTATTGCGAGTAAAGTCACTGTGCGTGACCGATAGAGCTTTAGGTGGCCTCAGAAGTTATAGAGTCGTCATTCCCGAATGCTTCTATCGGGAATCCAGGCGAGACCGGAGCTGGACCCCCCGATTAAGACATTCGGGGGTGACGGCTTTGGCGTAAATTCTCAACGCAATGTTCTGATATCTGGCAGCTTGTTACGTGGCACTTCATTTCAGATCCCCATCTTGTCTTCTGGTTTGCGCGCTATGGGATCCTTGAGTCTAGGTATGCCGCGCCAATCGCCTGCCATCCAAAACTCGGTGAGGCTGCCGAAAGTTGCCAGAGCTATGCTTAGGATGAGAATGAAATACCACAAACCATCACTCACTGCGCCCATTAGTTCCATCAAACCCGCGACCACCTTAGCGGTACCGCCACCGAGCACGGCGCCGATGGTTAGGCGGACGGCAGTTTGCACGCCATAGTTGGTCGAGCAGATTCCCCAAAGCGCGCCGATAAAGAAGGCCAGAAACGGCGCTAAGAAAATCGCGAAGATCGGCCCGGCCTCAGCACCCTGGGTCGACGCCTCCTCGAGCTTCTCGAACTCGGTGGAGCGATCCATTTTGACTTCTCCTCGGATGGTTCTAAATACAAAGAAGACCGCCGAATGAATTCCCAGGTCCGGACGCATGCCGCTAAAGTACAAATCGACATGCTTCTGCAGTTTCTCTCGCGCCGTGGGTTCGGGAAACAACTCTTTTAGCTCCGTGCCGGTTTGCAGACTAACCGCATGTTCCTTACGAGCGACAATCAGCAAAATCGTTTTTTTCAGATCCGATTCTCCCAGAGGTAAACTGTGGAAAGCCCTTTCACCGAAGCTTTCGGGGTCTTCACCCTCGAGACTTTGTAGCGTGATGACGACCACGCTATGGCCGCTCCGGGCCTTGAAACGCTTCATGCGCTTTTCGAGATCTTGATAGCTGGGCTCGGGCATCATGCCGGCCAGATCATTGATAGTATCGTTCAGAGGAGGAAGTTCGACGGCGCTTGACGCGGAATGAAACGGCAAGCTTAAGAAAGCGATCAAGAACAGCAGAAGCATCACAGGCCGCCGACCGATTGCCGGGCGCGTTCGTCCAGCATCTTCATCTGTGCTTCGCTTAGTGGAAAGCCGAACTGTTCGTTGCGCATCCGCAGACGTTGGCGCGAGACTTCGCAAATGATTCGCGCCGCGCGCCGGAATGAGGCTTGATCTTTGACCAGGGTAGCCAATGAGCGGCCACCGCTGTCTTTGTGTTCCAGCTCATCCTGGAGAATTTCACGAAATATTGCCGCGATTTTTTCTTCTATGCCGCGCTTCTTCAGCCTGCCGCAGACTTGATATAAGGCGCCGCCACCGCCTTCTGTCAGGGTGATGGCGGCGCGTTCCAGTTCTTCGTCTTTGCGACGCATCTCCTTTGACGTCACCTTCGCTGACCCGTGTAAAAGTCCTGCGTAGGTTTTCGAATAGCCGCCCCGCACCCGGGCCAGTTTGCGGTCCTGCGGCAGCCATGTGAGATCGCGCGGCTTAATTTTCTTGCCGCTGATTTCCTCGAGCAGGTCCATGACCAAACGTGCATGCTTGGTTTCGTCGGCGAGTTTTTCCGTCAATTCGGTATAGTCATGACGAGCGATGCCGTTATCGATATCCGAATAGAGTTGAGTCAAGGCGTCCAAAATCGGCTTGATCGCCGAATACTCTTTGAACCCTTGCGCTTTGAGCCAGCGCAGGTGGTCTTGTTTCCGTCTCGGCACGGCGAAAAACGCGCCGACGACCTCGGCTTCAGCCGCGCCATAAGCCGACGCCAGCTTGTTCAGCTGTTGCGCCAATCGATTTGAGATTAGATTGTTCTTAGCTCTCACGGGGGCGGCACCGGCATGGTATGACCGCACTTTGTGCACGTTCTGAGCCTTTCGTCATCGTAAAATCTTCGATGCACTTGGGAGACCGGATCCTGGCGGTAATCGCCGACTTCGATGGCGACGTGATAAATCTTCTCGCCGCAGTTGTCGCAATACCAGGTAAAGTAATCTTGTTCGCCGCCTTTGCGCTTTCTTTCAAAGACGATAAACCAGGAGTTCTCCTCAACCCGCGGCGAGTGCGGCACGCCGCCCGGGCAAAGCAGCATCTGGCCGGCTTTGATGACCGCGGTTTGCTGCTTGCCTTCGCTGTCGATATAGACAAGATTCTGCACGCCGCTCAGCTGCAAAGTGACCTCATCGCTGGGGTCGATGTGGAAATCTTTGCGCTCCTTGCGACCGCTGCTGAGAAACGCCAGCGACTCGGAATCCTGCCACAAGACGCGCCGTCCTTTTCCTTCAGCCTTGACTTCGTCAACCACAGCGGCGAGATCGATCGGAATGAGCTGTTTCATGAGCCGACTATAGCGCTATCGAAAGCGCAGGTTCAACAGGATTGGGCAGTGCTGAACGAGATATCGAGAAGTTTCCTAAGGATAAAGGCTGTCAGTAAAAATTTGAATGCGCCCTTTAGCGCGTCGGTAAACAGCCGATTTTTATTTGGTGAGATCGGCTCCGCCCAGACCTTTGGCCTGGAGGGCCTACTTACGAGATTGGCGCATTGGCTGGAAGCGAGCTTTTATGAAGCAGATACTCTGAGCTGGTACTATGACCCGACGCCGCTCAATTCGGCGCGCGTTTGAGAAACAGGGGCGTGCTGGTAGGCGTCAAAATGACTTTTGGCTGAGACTCGGAATCGCGTTTTCGCGAGAAGAAAGTTTCTAATACATTTTCGATGGAAAGAACTCCGGCGGTATTCTGGTTGCCGTTGACGACGACCCCTACCGGATGTCCGAGGGCATCAACCACCACACCGCCGCTCATGTGATTGGCAACGGCGATGCCCCACTTGGTGTCGGGTTCGATTCCCTCGGTCTTTAGGTAGGCGGGTTCGTAGAGTTTGTAGTCAGCGGCAAAGTAGCCGCGATGTTTTTCGTCGGTGAGATTCAAGAATCCATGAGCAATTTCAAACTCCCCATCGCGGGGGTAGCCGACGATGAAGACTTTCCTCGGCGGCCGCAACGGCTTCAATTCGAAATCCGCCCGCGGCTTACTCAGGCTGATTTTGCCCTGTTCGTAATCCCGCAGCTCCCAATGAGAAAAACGGGTCTGCACATCGGCCTTGAGCCTGCCAATGACAAAGTCTCTGTTTTTAATGATTTCATCCGGCGTATGCTGCTTCTTGCCGCTGGTCGAATCCGCTTCCGTCAGATGCGACAGGATCTGTATCTCGTATTCCTGATCGCCATTTTGAGCTTTGTAGCGCGCCCGCGGATTGGCAATCGAGCAATCAACGGTTTCGGCGAAGCGGCTCTTGCTCTTTTGATTAAGCAAGCAATAGGACATCACGTGATACGCTGTAACGAACAGTCCATCGGCCGAGATCAGGAAACCGGAACCGAGATTGGCTCGTTTGAGTTCACCGTTCATTTGATATTCAACGACGATCTTTAAGCTTCGGGATCGGACATCGTGCCAGCTAAATGAGGCTCCGATACCTTTAAGCTGTTCGGCAGCGGTCAGGTAACTAGCTCTTGCAGGGGATGCCAGTACGAGCCAGAAGAGTATTGAAAGGATGATGAGTTGCACTGTGACTGCCGCGCAGTATAGCGCAGGTCCCGGCTTTAGGCAAAAAAAACCTACGCCCTAATCGATAATTTTTCAAACGAAGAGATAAGGGGGGATTCGCGTCTGAATAGGGCGCGGGCGGGGCAGACGTAAGGAGGTAGCGTAAGCTATATGCCAGTGATGTGATCTTCTGCCCTGGAGGATTGGCGCCCGCCGCGATCTCGGACATCGCCTTCCAAACACGACGGAGCGACCGAGTAGGAATTGAAATACCTGCAGCGAGTCAGTCGACATGAGCCTGGCAATTTTATGTGATTGTGGCGACAACGGGTTTCTTGACGCTCTCACGAAGTGAGTGATAGTTTGCCAGTCATCACAGACGACCGAGCACTCTAACAAACAAAGGAGATCTTCTATGGCTGAGCGAGTATGGGACCGTTTTTTAACTGAACAAGATAAAGCCACATTGGTCGGAAGGGCTGAGCGCAAAATCGGCTTCGGCGAAAGGCCCGCGTTGCTGCTGATTGATCTCTACCGGTGGGTTTTCGGCGACAAGCCGGAACCTGTGGTAGAAGCGATCAAAACCTGGCCGGGAAGTTGCGGGCTGGCAGGATGGAATGCCTTGCCGCACATTCAGAAGCTGCTCGGCAAAGCGCGGGAAGTCGGCATTCCGGTTATTCACATCACCGGGATGGACGGCGTCGCCATCGAACCTTGGGCATTTCGGCGCGACAAGACTAAACGAGCTGACATGAACCAGGAACAGCTCGATCGACAGCGGCGAAAGTTCGATATCGTTGATCAGGTTAAGCCGATTCCTGGAGAGACGGTGTTGAAAAAGGTATCACCGAGCGCCTTCTGGGGTACGCCCCTAATCGCCCACTTAAATTTTCTAGGGGTGGACACGGTGCTCACATGCGGCGAAAGCACTAGCGGCTGTGTGCGCGCCAGCGTTGTCGATGGAACGACCAATCGGTTGCGCATGATCGTTGCCGAAGAGTGCGTCTTTGACCGGCACGAGGCTTGTCATGCTATCAATCTTTTCGACATGAACCAGAAGTATGCCGACGTGTTGCCGCTGGACGAGATTCTCAAATACCTCGATGCCTGGCGCGCTGAGAAGGCCGGGCAGGTGGGCTATGCCAATGACAGCATCGCCTATCTGAAAGATCTTGTCCTGGGCGAAGACTTCAAAGGTTTGCGCTAGGGCGATCCGAGTATCTTTGGTCAGTTAGACCGGCCGGTGTCCGTAAAGGCTCCGGCCGGTTTTTTCTTCAGGCCGGTCCAGACGACAAACAGCACCACCGCGGAAATGGCCGCCATGGTTTCAAATCCATGCTCATAGCCGAGCGTTTCTACCAGAAACCCTGCTAACAACGGGCCCAGCATCTGGCCCATTGAAGTGGACGCACGGCTAAGCCCGAGGCTCAGCCCTTTGCCGGCGCTGCCGGCGGATTGCAACGCAAACGTGGTGGCGCCGACGTTGGTGTAGCCGAACCCCATGGTCATCACGCACAAAGGAATCAGGAGTGTCGCTACTCCGTGGCCGTAAACCTGCAGGACAAACATCGGGATGCCAATCAGAATACCCAGCAGAATCACCCGCTGCGGTCTGATACGATCGCATAACCAACCGCCGCTGTAACGCCCGGCTGTATCGGCCAGACGGGAGATTGAAACCATGGTTCCAACCCAATCAAGCCCCAAGCCGCGTTGATTGGCGGCCAAGAAGGGAAAGGCCACCCGGGTAACTCCCACCAGAAAGAGAAACGATTGAAAGATCGCCAGGCAAGAGGCCAGGAAGGACGGAGAGCTGAGCAGCTTCTGACCTTCGCGCAGGATTCGGACGGAAGGCTCTTGAGTGATCTTGCCTGAACGAAGGGCGCCTCCGAGAAGAAGAAACAACAAGCTTAAAAGTTGCGGCGCGGCATACACCACGAACAAAGCGTCGGGTCCAAAAATCTTCCCGGCAAATCCGCCCAGCAGCGGACCTATGGCGAACCCGATACCGAGAGCCGATGCAACTTGCCCCTGAGCGCGGCCCTGTTGTCCTGGTTCGGACTTGTCGAAGGCGATCTTGCGGATCGATAGGGCAAACATCGCTTCGGTCATGCCTAAAAATGTAAAAGCGGCGAGAAAAACCGCGGTGGTGTGAAGAAAGAGAATGCTCAGGCTGCTGATGATCAGCGCAAACAGCGAGGCGGCAATGATCAGCATGCCGGAACTGAAATACGATGCCAGCACGCCCGATGACAAATCTGAGCAGACCCGACCGGCGCCATTGACAACCAGTGGAATTCCGGCCAGCGCGACGGAATAGCCACGGGCCGACATGGAAAAAGGCGCGAGCATTGCCGCGCCCGATGAACCCGCAATCGAACACACCGCAGCGAGAGAAAAAAACCAGAGCGGGGAAAGTTTCATGGCGCCGGATTATAGCAGCTGAGTTGCCCGCGGCATATGGAAGCCGGGAAATCCCAACGCTGTGGACAGTGCCGATGGGCCTTGATAGAAGGACATCATTAGGCGAGGAAAATGATATGGAGATTCCGCAGATAGAGATTCACCAAGCCAAAGAGCGGCTCGATCAGGAAAACGCGTTTTTCGTCGATGTTCGCGATCCGGGCTCTTACCAGGCGGCGCACATTCCAGGAGCGCTGCATCTGCACGACGGCAATGTGCAAGAGTTCGTTCAGAATACGGACAAACAAAAGCCGGTCGTGGTTTACTGCTATCACGGTAACAGCAGTCTCGGCGCGGCAGCCTACTTGATCGAGAACGGTTTTAAGAATGTCGCCAGCATGAGCGGCGGTTTCGAAGCATGGCGTCAAGTCTATGCTCATGAGGCGGAATGAAAAACCGCCGCTCGCTTATCGATAGCGGTCAGGAAAAAGATTTATGAGCGTCATTTTAGGCAGCGGAGAATTTCGCTACGAAGTAATCGAGTGCTGGGGCAAGCTTCCGGATGGGTGGACTTTTCATGAAGTCGCCTCCGTCGGCGTCGACAAGAACGATAATGTGTACTGCTTTACGCGGGGCGCGCATCCGGTGATCGTCTTTGACCGGCACGGCAATTTTTTGCGTTCCTGGGGCGAGGGCAAGTTCAAACGCGCCCACGGCGTAACCATGGGGCGCGATGACACGATCTATCTTACCGATGACGGTGATCACACGGTGCGCAAATGCACTTTGGATGGCAAGATTCTCCTTACCCTCGGTATGGCGGGCAAGCCGGCGCCTTACCAAAGTGGCGAGCCTTTCAATCGTTGCACCCACGTGGCTTTGTCTCCCAGGGAAGAGATCTACGTTTCCGACGGTTACGGCAACTCGCGGGTTCACAAGTATTCACCCGACGGGAAGCTGCTGCTGTCCTGGGGAGAGTCCGGCGCCGATCCGGGGCAGTTCAACATTGTCCATAATATCTGCACTGATCGAGACGGTTGGGTTTACGTCGCGGATCGCGAAAATAATCGCATCCAAATATTTGATCCCAACGGCAAGTACGAAACCCAATGGAACAACATGCATCGTCCTTGCGCTCTCTACATGGACGGCGCTCGCCAAGATCCGCTTTGCTATGTCGGCGAACTCGGGCCGGGGTATTCGGTGAATAAGGATGCGCCGAATCTCGGGCACCGGCTGGATATCTATAATAAGGCAGGCAACCGCTTGGCCCGGCTCGGTGATATCAATGCGGGCGAAGCACCAGGTCAATTCATCGCGCCGCACGGGATTGCCATAGATTCGCGCGGCGATATCTATGTCGGCGAGGTTTCCTGGACCATTATGGGTCAACATCTAAAGCCGCCGCGGGAGCTTCGTTGTTTGCAGAAGCTGGCGAAACTCAGTTAGGAGCGACGATGAAGAGCAATGTGACCCAACAGCGTGTGCCGGTCACCGGCGATGCCGGGCACTGGGTCCATGTGAGCGAAAGCCCAAGGCACGTGCGGGTTATTTACAACGGCGAAACGATTGCGGACAGCAAACACGCCAAGCTCGTCCGTGAGACAGAGGTCCTGCCGGTTTATTATTTTCCCCAGGAAGATGTCCGAACCGAGTTGTTATCTCCGAGCCAGCGCAGAAGCAGCTGTCCCTACAAAGGCGAAGCTTCTTACTGGTCAATCGGGCAAGGCGGCAAACGGGCCGAGAATGCCAGCTGGAGCTATCAAGACCCACTGCCCGCGGCGGACGCAATCCGCAGTCACTTCGCCTTCGAATGGAACAAAATGGACCATTGGCTGGAGGAAGATGAAGAGATTTTTGTTCATGCCCGCGATCCGTACAAAAGGGTCGACGTTTTGCCCAGCTCACGGCACATTCGAATCCTTATCGATGGACAACTGGTGGCGGAGACTCGCCGGCCCAGCCTTGTTTTCGAAACCAATCACCCGGTTCGTTATTACATCCCGCAAGAAGACGTGCGCATGGATCTATTGGTTCCAAGCGCGACCAAATCACGCTGCCCTTATAAAGGACCGGCAGACTATTGGTCGGTTAAACTGGGCGGGCAGCAATTTGAAGACATGGTATGGGGCTACATGGAACCGATTCCCGAATGTCCGAAAATCAAGGGTTTGCTCTGCTTCTTTCACGAGCGCGGCGCCGACATCGTTGTTGACGGCCAGGAAACTCCACGGCCGAAGACGAAATGGGCGCGCGAGCTAAAGAAATCATGAGACAGCAACACCATGAAGGCGATTTTTTGGGATGGTAATGTAGTAAGCCTCGATTCCGCTTACTCGCTGCCTGTTCCTGACCAAGACACCGCAATCGTCAAAGTTCATCTCGCCGGTATCTGTGCCACGGATCTGCAAATCTTCAAAGGCTACATGAAGTTTCGCGGGGTGCCGGGCCACGAGTTCGTCGGCTCGGTCAGTCAGGGACCCAAAGAATGGTTAGACAAGAGGGTCGTTGGCGAAATCAACTTCGGCTGCGGCAAGTGCGAATTTTGCGCCCGTGATCTAAACCGCCATTGCCCGAACAGAGCCGTCATGGGTATTCTCAATGCCGACGGCGCGTTCGCCGAATATGTTGCTGTGCCGGTAGAAAATCTTCATCCAGTGCCGAGTTCCATCAGTGATGAACAGGCAGTTTTCACTGAACCTCTCGCCGCCGCCTTTGAGATACTTCGACAAATTCAAATTAGCATGGGCGATGAGATCCTGATCCTCGGCGATGGTAAGCTCGGCAATCTTTGCGCCCAGGTCCTGCGGCATACGGGAGCGAAGGTGACGGCGCTGGGCAGACACCAAGACAAGCTCGATCTGATCAAGCGGACCGGAGTGCGGACGATGCTGCTAAACGATTGGAGGCCCCGCCTTTTCGATGTCGTCGTCGAAGCGACTGGTTCCGCCGCCGGGCTTGAACTGGCGATCAGCGCGGTGCGGCCGCGCGGGACACTCGTGTTGAAAAGCACCATTGCCGGAGCTCATCAGGTATCGTTGGCGCCGGTGGTGATCAATGAAATCAATCTAATAGGTTCGCGCTGCGGTGTTTTTCCTGACGCGCTGGAAGCGCTCGCCGCCAACCACGTATCGGTGGCGCCTCTAATTGAGCAAGTTTATCCGCTCGAGCATGGCATCGAAGCGATCCAACATGCCGAGCGCCGCGGAGCGCGAAAGATTTTGCTCCGGCCCTAATCCATAGCAGTCGATGGCGGGATTTACCTATGAATTGGGTGAAATGCGCTGGCCGTCAATCAGAATCTAAAATCCTGACCCAGGCTGTTGCAGGAACGACAGTTCCTCGGGGGTTGAGATTCGCCCCAGCGCCTTGTTTCTATGCGGAAAGCGGCCAAAGCGGCTGATGATATCTCGATGGCGCACGGCAAAGTCGAGATATTCTACAAACGTGGGCTTCTGATCCGGGCTGGCGTCATCGACCAGTTTCTGAAACAGACTTACGGATCGCTGTTGATCTGCAAATGATTCCGAATGTTCCAGCGGCAGGTAAAAAAATACCTTTTCGAGGGGGCGCAAGGCAGCATCGAACCCGGCGTCAATGCCGGTGTGAGCAAGAGACAACGCTTTGCTGTCAAATGCGAAAGCTTTGGCCGAATCGCGATAGATACTTCGGGGAAATTGATCTGTAAGCAGTATTAGCGCGAGCCGGTCCTGCGGATTCAATTCCCAATTGTCTAACTCTCCCGATCCGGCCTTGATTACCCAGCTCTCAAAGCGCCGGCGAATTTCATTATCAACTTCCGGGTTTTTCGACCACCACAACCGTGCCCGTTGGCGAGCCGTGACAGCGGCATTCTCCAAGGCGGTGCCGAACCAGTATTCGCGGATGGTGTCGGGGGGTTCCATGATTGTTGCGGGTGCTTGTTTAGGACGCGGGAAATTTAAGCCAACGCCAGTATGATTGCCCCTATGGCTGATATTAGGGAGATTATCGAAATCAGTCGAAATGCCGCAAACTGTTTGCGCAGGGCGGTGAGGGCATCGGTCATCGCCGCTAGTTGTTGAGCCATGCTGGCTACGAGCTCGGCTTGCTTTCGTTCATTGAGCTCGAGCTCGGCGACCCTAGCCTCAAGCGGCTTAGCCCCGGATGATTGGTCGGTTCTGGTCTGCTGTAGGAGCTGCTTAGATAAGGATACGATTTCGGGAACCAGTTTAACGATTTGAAACCAGGGTATCGCCATTTTGTCTCGATTCGTTATTGGGCTTCAGCATCTGTTATCACCTAAACAGCGTCAATCTAACATGTGGCAGAGCGCATCACTATCTCTCTTGATGATCAATTTGCCGCCATGTAGATCGCGTAGTCCACTCGAATCATCTCTGGTTTGACCTTGGCCGGCCTGTTAGATAATCTCTCGCCGATCGAGTTGAAGGTGATCCAAAACTCGCATGACTGAAAAAGGAGATCTCTGATGAGCATCGATTTTGTCACTAACCAAGAAATCATTCTAGCGGCGCGGCGCAATCTCACACAGGATATTTGGGATTACTTGAGTGGCGGCGCTGAGTCTGAAACAACCATGAGGCGCAACCGCATCGCATTCGATAGTCTCGCGTTGTGCCCGCGAATCTGCGTGGATGTTTCGAAGATCGACACCTCGACGACTTTCCTGGGGCAGAAGCTGCGAATTCCCGTGATGATGGCGCCCATCGGCTCGCTGCAAACGATTACCGCGGAAGGCGGTGTCGCGGTCGCAAAAGCCGCAGCGGAGTTCGGCACGATGAATTTTGTCAGTTCGGTAACCCAGCCCAGTCTGGAGGAAATCGCGGCAAGCACGAATCATCCAAAGATATTCCAGCTCTACATTCGCGGTGGCCTGGACTGGTGTGAGGAAATCATCGAGCGGGTGAAACGGGCCGGGTACATGGCGTTGTGTCTTACTGTCGACACGGCTCATTACAGTCGGCGCGAGCGCCAGATGATGAATCGTTGGTTGCCGCCCAACAAGCGCACTGAAACGACACGCCACTTTCAAGCGACCCTGACCTGGGAAATGATGGCAGCCATCAAGAAGATGGCCGGGCTGCCGTTTATTCTCAAAGGGGTTGCGACGGCTGAAGATGCCAAGATCGCGCTCGATCACGGAGTTGACGTGATTTATATTTCCAATCATGGCGGCCGCCAGCTCGATCATGGACGCGGAACCATGGATGTGCTGCCTGAGATCGTTCAAGTCGCGCGCGGCAAGGCCGACGTCATTCTTGATGGAAGTATTTTACGCGGCACGGATGTTTTGAAAGCGTTGGCGCTTGGATGCAAAGCAGTAACAATCGGCAAGCTTCAGGGTTGGGGTCTAGGGGCCGGTGGACAAGCCGGCTTGGTTCGGGTCCTCGAGTTGCTCGAAGAAGAGCTGATCATCGATATGGGCCTGCTCGGTGTAACCCGAATCGATCAGATCTCAGAAAAATATGTATGTAAAGCGCCGCCGGTATGCTTCCCTAACGAGATGAGCGCGTTTGCGCACTTGCCTGGCGGCCAGGTGCGCTAGCTAAGGCGCGATCGTCGATATTGCCATGGATGTTGCCGCAACCCGCGATACCACGGCGATCTTGATCGCCAATCCTCATTCACGGGTACGGGTTGTCCATCGCGGCTTGCAGCATTTGTGCGTGCAGCTCGATCATCGTTAAGGCGCAGTATTCGATGGTATAGCCGGCGCGAAATTCTAGTTGGTCCTGGAGGACGCGTTCGAGGACGGTCCGATTAAATCCGCCGCCGCCCATTTTGTCGTCAACTGCGCGTAGATTGCCTCTGTTTGCCTCGGCTTTTTCACGAGTGGAAAAGTAAAGCGCCTGCTCCCTGATAAAGCCGTACTTTGCCGTCAAAGCGGTGTACCATTCGCCCATCCAGCGAGACAGAGATTCTTCGCAAACATGGAGACCCCAGAGTTCGGCGATGGATCCATCCATGAAAATCTTATGGCAGAAGTCATTGATCGCGCGCGCCGCTGGCAGATAAGGGTCTTCCAACATTTCTTTTCGGCTGAGCCCCAACGCTTCTGCAGTCTGCAACAGCAGAAGCACGTGTCCGGGCGCCTTGGGATAAATCAATCTGTCGGCGACCTTGGCGCAGAAAGGTCCCAGCAGGTCGAAATTGCGAACGAAAAAGGGGAGATGAGTGTAGTAAGAGACCGCATCCAGGCCATTGGCCTCCATCGAGAAATGTCCCCAGTTTTTGAAATATTGGCGGATCACCGGCAGGGGTAAAGTTCCATCGCGCAATTGACTCATGAAAGGCCCATTGTGAATTTTCTCATGCGATGCTTTGGCGAGCGTCAAATAGAGATACTCGACGTAGGCCTTTGCTTCTTGAGCGCTTAGCTTCTCACCCGCTCGCGGTTCTCGCGGCTTGTTCACGTGCTACCTCTTAGAACAGGTCTGCTGATTTGGATCTATGGCGCGTTTATCATCGGCTATCGACGGTGTCAATATTTCTGGTGAATTGGCAAAGCCTATAACCGTGCGCTAGGATGCTTGCATGCCGACTGTTCCAAGCAAACGATTAGAAACCTTTCCCAACCCACACCCGGTGCGCGACTATGAAATCAATATGGAAGCCCCGGAGTTTACTTGCGTCTGCCCGCGCACCGGTCAGCCGGATTTCGCGACCATCCGAATCCGCTACATACCCGATCAGCTTTGCGTCGAACTCAAGTCTCTAAAGCTCTATCTGTGGTCTTATCGCGCTGAAGGCGCATTTCACGAAGACGTCATCAACCGAATCCTCGATGATTTTGTCGAAGCATGCCGGCCGCGAAAGATCGTCGTCGTCGGCGATTTCAATATTCGCGGCGGCATTCACACCACTGTCACAGCTGGTTACCCATCGCTCTAGCGTTCGTGTCATCCGCGAATTGGCAACAGTTCGGCGCGTGGAAAAAAATCCGCTTGTACAGCCCGCTGTTGATAAGCGTGTGCACAAGGTGTTCACGGCGGCTCGCAACTAGTTGCCTCGAATTCAGAATTGCCAGATCATTTGTTTTCAACAATTCTCTGGCGCAGAACTCGCGCTGAATAATCTCGCGATGCGGCGAAATATTTCTTGCTTTTTAACTGGGGTTGGGTTCAAATTCAAAAACATTTTTCAAAACACTATCGCGTTAGATTTCTCTCTCCGGCTTTCATGGCAGCTTTAGAAGACAACCTACGGAAAGTTCCACCGCAGAATCTTGAAGCCGAATCCTCGGTTCTCGGCGGAATTCTGCTCGAAAACGATGCCATCAACGTGGTGTTGGAAGTTTTACGGCCCGAAGATTTTTACCGCGAATCACATCGCAAAATCTTCCGGGCCATGATCGAGCTTCTAGACCGCAACGAGCCGGTGGACCTGATCACGCTCAGTGATTTTATCAAAGGCAGAAGCGAGCTCGAAGCGGTGGGTGGGACTTCTTACCTGGCATCGCTCGCGGATTTCGTGCCTACCGCCGCTAATATCTCCTACTATGCTCGCATCGTGCGCGAGAAGGCGATCCTGCGCAGCTTGATCGGCGCCGCCACGGAAATAGCCACCCGAGGTTACGAAGAACAGGGCAACGTCGAGGAATTTCTCGACACCGCCGAAAAAGTGATCTTCGACATTTCAGAAAAGAAGATCAAGGCTTCCTTCGTATCAGTGGGAGACATGATCAAAGACACGCTCAAGACAGTTGAGAAGCTGTATGAGCGCAAGGAAATGGTCACCGGCGTTCCAACCGGTTACGAAGACTTGGACAAATTAACCGCCGGTCTGCAACCGGCTGATTTAATCATCGTGGCAGGCCGCCCCGGCATGGGGAAAACGGCATTTGCTCTGAATATCGCCACCAATGCGGCCTACACCGGAGTGGGGGCCGCGGTGTTCTCACTGGAAATGGCCAAAGAGCAACTGGTGCTGCGGATGCTCTGTTCGGAAGCTCATGTCAACAGCTCAAAAGTTCGGTCGGGATATTTAGGCGAACGCGACTTTCCGCAGCTGGCCAAAGCGGCCGGACGCCTCCACGAAGCGCCCATTTACATCGACGATACTCCGGCCATCTCAGTTCTTGAACTGCGCGCCAAGGCCAGGCGCCTGGTACGCGATCGTTCGAAGAAGATCGGGCTGATCGTTGTCGATTACTTGCAACTGATGCGCGGAATGGGCGCGGCCAATAACCGGGAACAGGAAATTTCAGAAATCTCGCGATCTTTAAAAGCGTTGGCCAAAGAGTTGAACGTGCCGGTAATGGCTCTATCTCAACTCAACCGCCGGGTTGAAGACCGCGGCGACCGCAGGCCGGTGATGTCCGATCTCCGCGAATCCGGCGCCATCGAGCAGGACGCGGATGTGATTATCTTTATCTACCGGGACGAGGTTTACAACAAATCCGACGAGAGCAAGAAGGGCGTGGCGGAAGTCATCGTCGCCAAACAGAGAAACGGTCCTATTGATACCATCAATTTAACGTTCCTCAGTGAGTTCACGCGTTTTGAAAATTATACGGGGAGAGATGACGACTACTATGACGAGGCCGAAGAAGCATAGGCCAATTTCTACGACGGCGCGTTGAAACTCAATCTCGAGTTCGCACGAAGTTGACCATTTCCAGGCTCATGGCGACATCGCCTTTCTGATTGAGAACTTCGACAAATGATCGGATGATGCCGCGATCCGGCTTGGACTGTGAAATGCGGGCTTCTAAAACCGTCACCCGAACTGACAGCCGGTCGCCGGGAAAAACGGGTTTTTCCCAGCGTAATGCATCGCATCCCGGCGAACCCAAATTGTTTATTTTTGACAGGTAGTTATCGGTATAGAGGCGCATCATCAGCGCGGCGGTGTGCCACCCGCTTGCGATCAGACCGCCATAGATGCTCTTCTGCGCCGTTTCTTTGTCGATATGATAAGACAACGGCACATAGCGTTTGCCGAAGTCGAGGACTTCCTCCTCATCGACAAGGATCGAGCCAAACTCATGCACGGCTCCGGGGATGTAATCTTCGAAGTAACGATTCTCCGGCGGCTGGTGAAAACTGCTCCTGTTCATATCGTTTACGGCGGTACTCGAGCTCAACGGCGCGCCAGGATTGCGCTTACCTTGGCTGCGACCTCGTCGGCTTTTAAAATATCGCTGATAATTGCCACTGAGTCAGCGCCCGCCTGCCAAACATTTTGAATGTTTGCTTCCGTAATCCCGCCGATGGCGACAATGGGTAAAGTAACTGCCGCTTTGATCCGCGCTAGCATCTCCAAACCGCGCGCCGTGTAGCCGGTGTTTTTCGTGGCCGTGCCAAATATCGGCCCAAATCCTATGTAATCTGCGCCGTTTGCTTCCGCTTCTTTCGCCTGCTCGAGACTGTGCGTCGAAATGCCGATGAGCCTGTCGCCCAACAATTTTCTGCCGACCTGTAGGGGCAAATCTTGCTGACCTAGATGAACTCCGTCGGCCGCGCTACCCAGCGCTATATCGATGCGGTCATTGACGATCAATTTGCAATCGTAGGGGGTCGTCAGCTCGCGCGCTTTTTGCGCGAGGTGAAGGAAGTCTCTCGATGACATTGCTTTAGCGCGCAACTGAATCATCTTGGCCCCTCCTTGCAGCAGCTGGAACAGAACGCTTTTCGGGCGAGCGAGTATCGATTTGCTGGGGGTCAAGGATCGCGTACAGCGCTGGTAGCGTCACCCGCTGGGTTTCTGCAAGATCACGTCAAGAACTCTCTTTTTTTAGCTCGATGCGCAGATCAGTGATCTTTTTACGCAAGGTATTTCGATTGATGCCGAGAATCTGGGCGGCGCGAATTTGATTGCCGCGGGTTTTCTTGAGGGTCAGCTCGATCAGCGGGCGTTCGATGCGCTCGATCACCAACGGGTAGAGGTTGTCTACCTCTACTCCTTCAGTCCGGCGGAAGTAGTCCTCCAGTTTGTGTCGAAAGACTTCCTCGAGCGAGAGCTGATCGATTTCCGGGACCGCCGCAGATTGCTGGTTTTGTAAATTGAAGTCTTTGGGAAATAAAATCGGGCCCGACGACAGTACGGCAGCGCGAATCAGAGTATTTTCCAACTCACGGACGTTGCCGGGCCATGAGTGTTCTTCCAGGAGCCGTAACGCCTCAGGCGAAACCCCGGAAATTTGAATGCCCATCTCGCGATTTATTTTGTCGATAAAATAGCCGATCAAAAGCGAAATATCGCCGCGACGCTCTCGCAGCGCCGGCAGGTAAATGGGAATCACCTTCAAGCGGAAATAGAGGTCTTCTCGGAAACGCTTGTCATGGACTGCTTTGTCCAGGTCTTGATTGGTTGCGGCAAGAATGCGGACGTCGGCCTTCAGTACCTCTCGCCCGCCGATCCGGCTGTACTCGCGGTCCTGTAAAACGCGCAGTAGCTTGGTCTGGAGTTCAAGTGGAATATCGCCGACCTCATCGAGAAACAGAGTGCCGCCCTGGGCCAGCTCGAACTTGCCGATTCTTCTATCGAGAGCGCCGGTAAAAGCGCCGCGCTCGTGGCCGAAGAGCTCGCTTTCCAAGAGATCACGAGGGATCGCGGCGCAGTTGATCGGGATAAATGGCTGATTCCAACGCGGCGAATTGTAGTGGATCGTTTTGGCGACGAGTTCTTTACCGCTACCGCTTTCGCCTTGGATCAAGATCGTCGCCTGGTTATCGACAACCTGGCCGATGATTTTGTAAACCCGTTGCATGCTCGAGCTGGTGCCGATGATATTGACGCCGGGTTCGAAGCGCTTTTTCACTTCTTCCTTGAGCTCGCGGAAATCACGGGTGAGCTTGCGGCTATCCACCGCGCGTTTGACCAAGACCAGAACCTCGTCGAGATCAAACGGCTTGGTGATGTAATCGAAGGCGCCGCTTTTCATCGCGCCGATGGCATTCCGCATGGTGCTTTGCGCGGTCATAATAATCATAGCCGTGTCGATGCCGTCGTCTTTGCTCTTCTTGAGCACAGTCAATCCATCAACGTCAGGCAGCTTTATGTCCAAAAGCGCGACATCGAAATTGCAGTCGCTAAGAGATTGGCGCGCGCCCGATCCATCTACCGCGGTCTGGACCCAGTAACCTTCCTCCTCGAGCGCTTTCTTCAAGACGAAGCGAAGCGACTCTTCATCTTCCGCAACCAGAATCTTCCCTTGGTCCATGCTAATCCGCTACCACTAAAGAGACTTTGAAAGTGGATCCTTTTCCCTCGACGCTCTCGACGCGAATAATTCCGCCGTGTTCTTTTATAATCCAATAACAAACGGCGAGTCCAAGGCCAGTGCCGCTGTTTTTGGTCGTGAAGAACGGCGAAAAAATATGCAGCAGGTCTTCGTCCTTGATGCCAACTCCGTGGTCCGCAATTTCCACCCAGATAAACCTACTTCGTCCGGCGCCCTGGCCGCGAACATGCCTATCGGTCTCCAGACGTGTCGTAATCGTCAAAGTCCCCGACCCGTTCATCGCTTGATAGCCATTCTTCACCAGATTTAGAAAAACCTGCGTGAGCCGATTCCGATCGCCGCGAATCGGCGGCAGACTTGGATCGAAGCGTTTTTTGACATCGACAGTTGGTCCGGCTTGCGTTTTCAGCTCCAGCGAGAGAACCTCTTCCAGAACTTGGTGAATGTTTATTGAAACGATCTCCAGTTTTGCCGGTCGCGATAGATCGAGCAGTTGCTCGATTAGGAGGTTGACCCGGTCGACCTCCCGATTCATGATGTTGGTGTATTCGAGCAGTGAAGAATCGGGATCCAAAGAACGGCGCAATAACTGCGCGGCGCCTTTGATGCCGCCGAGCGGATTGCGAATTTCGTGCGCCAATCCCGCGGCCAAAGTGCCAACCATCGCTAGACGGTCTGCGCGCTTGAGATCTTCTTCCAGTTCCTTGTGATGGGTTAGATTGCGCACCAGCAGGATGCTGCCAAGGCAGCTGCCATCGGGCTCTAGAAGCGGAGACACGGTAACGCCTACGGGCACCTTTTTCCCCCACCGCGATACGAGATCGCCTTCGCCTCTGGCGCTTTCCTGCGTTGGTGGAAAGCTCTTTTTAATCAATTCCACCAGCCAAGTTTCTTTGCGAAAGATCCGTAGAAATGACAAGCTCATAGCCCGCGACGCCGCCAGATCGGTGAGCATTTCCGCCGCCTCATTGAAGAAAGAAACTTTGCCGCTGCGATCCAGGGTAATCACCCCGTCTTCAACGCTGGATAGAATCTGCTCCCATGAGATCTGTCGTTCAAGGGGAGTGGACAGCGGCTTGATTGTTTTCATGACGTGGATTGGCGGGCGTGGAAAAGCATAGCAAATAAACTCTATTAGGCAACCGTTACAGCGCCGCTGGGGCTTGCATTAATGAGCGGCTCCGTGGTAGAAAAAACTACACTTTTGGAGTTGCGACTCGAAGTGGGCTCTGCCCGCTTTTTTTGTTTCTGGGCTATGGTAATAGATCGAACCGTCTCGCGAATATGGGAAGTTGCAACCCAGATTGCGGACGGTGAAGGGATGGAAGTCGTCGACGTAGAACTCAGGCGCGAAGGTAGCCGAGGCGGAAGAGTTCTACGGCTCTACCTCGATAAAGACGGCGGTCCCAACATCGACGAGCTGGGACGGGTCAGCCGGCAACTCAGCGAGCTTCTCGACACTCATGACATTGTAGAGGGATCTTACACCCTGGAAGTATCCTCGCCGGGTATCAACCGTCCACTTAAAAAGCCGGAGCACTTTCGACGATTCATCGGCAAGCGTGTGCGTGTTCGAACCGGCGATATGATCGATGGACGGCGCTCTTTCTTGGGAATTCTCAGCGAGATAACCGACGAGAAGATTAAAGTTGAGGTCGAAGGCAAACAGTACGAAATTCCGTTTTCGATGATTGAAAAATCGAATTACGAGCACGATTGGAGCGCGTAAATGCAGCAGGATCTAAACCGGGTTATCGAGCAGGTAAGCAAAGAGAAGGGGATCGACAAGTCGATCCTTATCGCCGCCTTGGAAACTGCGATGGTTTCCGCCGCCAAGAAAACATTTGGTCATCAGCGCAAAATCGAAGCACAGTTTAATCCGGAAATTGGCGAAGTGGAGCTTTTCGAAGCCAAAACGGTCGTGGAGAGTGTTACCGATGCCGCGGTTGAGGTCACCTTGAACGAGGCCAAAGAGAGCTTGGATCCGGATGCTGA
This sequence comes from uncultured delta proteobacterium, assembly GCA_963745835.1. GTDB lineage: Bacteria > Desulfobacterota > Binatia > UBA9968 > UBA9968 > WHTF01. The sequence continues at coordinate 230,685 of CAVUZH010000016.1, read as the reverse complement.
GATTGGCGATGAGCTGCTGTGTAAGCTGGATTCCAGCATGTTCGGCCGCATTGCCGCTCAGGCAGCCAAACAAAATATCGTCCAACGTGTGCGCGATGCCGAGCGCGAAATTATCTACAACGAGTTCAAAGGCCGCGAAGGGCAGCTCGTCAATGGCATCGTGCAACGGTTCGAGCGGCGCAACATCATCGTCAATTTAGGGCGCACCGACGCGATACTGCCTGAGAAGGAACAGGTTCCCCGAGAGCGATATCGACAGGGTGATCGGATCCGCGCCTATATCGTCAGTGTGGAGATTACCAGCCGGGGTCCGCAAATTGTTTTGTCGCGCACCCATCCGGGCATGTTGATCCAACTGTTCGCTCAGGAAGTACCGGAGATTTACGAGGGTATTGTTGAAGTCAAAGGGGCCGCGCGTGAACCGGGCGGCAGAGCAAAGATCGCGGTGATTTCCAATGATTCGGACGTCGATCCGGTCGGCGCCTGCGTTGGCATGAAAGGCACTCGTGTTCAGGCGGTTGTTCAGGAGCTGCGCGGCGAAAAGATCGACATTGTGCACTGGATACCGGACCAAGCGGAATATGTTTGCCGAGCTTTGGCGCCAGCCAAGGTATCCAAGATCATTATCGACGACGACGAGCACAGCATGGAAGTGATTGTGCCGGACGATCAGCTGTCGTTGGCCATCGGCAAGAAGGGGCAAAATGTCCGGTTGGCCGCGCGGCTGACCGGCTGGCGCATCGATGTTCGCAGCGAAGCGGAGGCCGAAGAAGAGACGCGCCGCGCGCGTATGTCGATCGGCGCGATACCCGGCATCAACGATTTTGCTGCTGAGCTACTCTATCAAGCCGGGTTTAAATCGGCGGAGGAAATTGCGGAAAGCGAGCTCGAGGATATTCTCGACGTCGAAGGCATCAGCAAAGAAAAAGCTGAATCGTTGCACAAATCGGCTAAGGAATATGTCGCCGAAAAGCGCTTGAAAGCAGAGGAAGAAAAGGCCAACGCGGCTGAGCACACGCATGAAACGGCGCCGTCTGAGACTGTGGCGCCTGACGACACAGCGGTTGCGTCCGATCCGGCGCAAGGAATTACAAGGGATTGATGATCGACGGCTCGTTGGCAAGGGATGAACATCGTCCGCAGCGAACGTGTCTCGGATGTGGTGTTAGGGACGATCAGAAAAGCCTTATTCGTATCATCATTGGCGCAGACGGCGAGTTAATCACCGATTCAAGAGGATACGGGCGCGGCGGTTATCTTCATCACCGGCACGACTGCTGGCAAGCGTTCCTCCGGCGCAAGAACACGCACCGGGCATTTCGTGTGAACATCAGCAAAGAAGCAAAACAAAAGCTTATTCAGATCTTGAGCGAGGGTTATCGGGAGTAACAGATGGGAAAAATGCGAGTCCATCTATTGGCGAAAGAGTTGGAGATGGAGACCAAGGATCTGGTCGCTCAACTCGAGCGTTTGGGAATCAGGGGGCGCAAGGCCCAAAGCTCCCTCGAGGATGAGGAAGTCACTCGGGTGCGCGCTGCTTTAGCGGCACAGGAAAAACCGCACGTGCACGTCGGCGAAGAGAAGGTTGTGGCCGACCGAGTTGTGACCGCCGATGACGAAAGCTTAGGCGAGATCCAGGCCCGCGAGACCATCGTTGAACGCCGCGTTCGCGCCAACGTGATTCGTCGAAGGACGAGTCGAGTCGAGGTTCAGGCAGAAACCCATGAGGCCGATTCAAGTCAAGCCGAAGCGGTTTCCACGCCCATCCCACAACCCAGTGCCGATTTCGAAGACCTAGCCGCCACCATGCCTTTCTATGAGGATGATTCGGCTTTAAACGCGATTGTGCCCGAGGGCGATGTTTCACATCATGAAGAAGCGGAAGAGATGCCGGGTGAAATCGAGGAGCCGGTTTCAGCGGAAGAGAGGCAAGCGCAGCCAGTTCCGGTACGCGATCGACCGCCAGTGTCGTCCCCTTCTGCTCCGCCGCCTCAAGCCCAGACAGTGGCAGCGCCAGCTGCGGCGCCGAAGGAAGCCCCACGCGGCGCGCGAGTTCTCGGCCGCATCGATTTAAAGCGTACCGTCACGATCGCTCCGGCGGCACCGTCTGCGCCACGGCGTCCGGTGCCGGGATCGCCCGGAGTTCCGCCAGCCGCAAATGAGGCAGCACGGCCGGCGCGCGATGGCGAAGCAGCCAAACCTGCTGCCGGAGAAGCCGAGAAGCCTAAAGCCGGCCGCCACAAGAAACGAGTCGTTAAAAAACAAGATGTCTTGGAATTTCGGGAGAAAGAGCTCCGCTCCGGCCGAATTCCAAAGAAGAAACGCGCTCTGCCAGGCAAAGAACAGCGAAAAACTGAAATCACCGTGCCGCGCGCCAGTAAACGCGTCATCCGGATCTCAGAAGTTATTACGGTGGGAGATTTGGCGCGTGAGATGGGCATCAAGGCCGGTGATGTGATCAAGAAGCTAATGAGTCTCGGCATGATGGCCAGCATCAATCAGGTGTTGGATGTTGACACGGCGACGTTGGTGGCGGCCGATTTCGACTATCAGGTGGAAAATGTTGCTTTCGATGCCGAGAGCGTTTTGGAAGTCGAGCATGTGGAAGAAGAATCGATGCTGGTGTCACGCCCTCCTGTCGTGACGATTATGGGTCATGTCGACCACGGCAAAACCTCGCTGCTCGATGCCATTCGCAGCACCAATGTCACGGCCCAGGAACATGGCGGGATTACGCAGCACATCGGCGCCTATCACGTTCAGGTTGATGGCCGCAGTGTCACATTTTTGGATACGCCGGGTCACGAAGCTTTTACGGCGATGCGGGCGCGTGGCGCTAAAGTCACCGATATAGTTGTCCTGGTTGTGGCGGCTGATGACGGTGTCATGCCGCAAACGGTTGAAGCGATCAATCACGCTCGCGCGGCGGAGGTGCCGATCATCGTTGCCGTCAACAAGATCGACAAGCCAGACGCAGATCTGGAGCGTGTGAAGCGGGGACTTTCCGAACATGGTCTGGTGTCGGAAGACTGGGGCGGCGATGCCGTGTTTGCTCCGGTCTCGGCAAAAACTCAGGAGGGAATTCCGCACCTGCTGGAAATGTTGCTGTTGCAAGCGGATATTCTCGAGCTCCAAGCCAATCCCGACAAGCTGGCGCGTGGGGCGATCGTTGAGGCAAAGTTGGATCGCGGACGCGGGCCGGTTGCCACCGTGCTGGTTCAAGAAGGAACGCTGCGCGTCGGCGATGCGTTCGTTTGCGGCGTGTTCCATGGAAAAGTGCGCGCTATGATCAACGATCTTGGTCAGAAGGTTGAGATCGCCCCGCCCTCTTCGCCGGTCGAAATCCTCGGTTTGCAAGGCGTGCCGCAGGCCGGCGACTCTTTCATCGCGGTGGCCGACGAGTCCAAGGCAAGGCAAGTTGCCGAACATCGTCATACTAAGCAACGAGAAACCGAGCTGGTCAAATCGAGCAAAGTGTCGCTGGAAGAACTTTATGATCAGATCAAGACCGGTGATGTCAAGGAGCTACGGGTGGTGGTCAAAGCCGATGTGCAAGGTTCGGTTGAGGCGCTTACCGATGCGCTGACGCGCATGTCCACAGCTGAAGTAAAGTTGCGAGTCCTTCATGGTTCGGTTGGCGGCATTACCGAGAGCGATATTCTTTTGGCCGCAGCCTCCAACGCAATCGTGATTGGCTTCAATGTCCGTCCCGAATCTAAAGGCCAAGCTTTGGCGTCGCAGGAAGGTGTCGACGTGCGCCTCTATACGGTCATTTACGAGGCCGTGGCCGATGTCCGGGCCGCGATGGAGGGCATGTTGGAGCCCACCTTCCGCGAGCAAACCCAAGGTCGAGTCGATATCCGGCAGATTTTCAATATCCAAGGGGTCGGCACCATCGCCGGCTGCTATGTCACCGAGGGCAAGATTCAGCGCGGTAATTTAGTGCGAATCTTGAGAGACCATGTGGTCGTGCACGAGGGCAAACTCGCCAGTTTGAAACGCTTCAAAGATGATGTGCGGGAAGTGTCCGCCGGCTATGAATGCGGTCTGTCGATCGAAGGGTTTCAGGACATCAAGCAAGGTGATGTCGTCGAGGCTTACGAGCGAACTGCGGTGGTGCGGCGAATCAGCCCGGTTCAAAGCGGTCGTGAAGCCTCCCATTATGCCGGGAGATAGCAATCGGCCGTAAGCATTCTCGAGATCCGACTCCGAGCGCCGTGGTCGGGGTTCTGAAGGTGAATCTTCTACTTCCCGAGAATCATTCGTTGAAAGGCAAGCGCGGCGTGCTTAAACGTATTCAGGCGCGCGTCGCCAACCGCTTTAACGTGTCAGTGACCGAATGTGGCGATCAGGATCTATGGCAAAGCGCCGTGCTGGGCTTTGGCTTGATCGGCACCCATAAAGAAATCATTGAGAAAACTCTTAACAAAATCGTCGACTTCGTTGATGAGCTCGGATTAGCCCAAGTCGCCGATTCCGATATCGAGTTCTTCTATTGCTAACTCTTCCAATGCATGGATTATCAGCGATCAGAACGGGTCGGTGAACTGCTCACCGAAGTTATCGCGGACGTGTTGCGCGAAGACATTCGCGACCCTCGGGTTACTGCGGTAACGATTACCGCTGCCAAGGTAACCAAGGATTTGCGGCAGGCGCGGATTTACTTCACCATTTTAGGCGGCGCTTCTGAGAACAAGGACGCGGTGCTAGCGGGATTGAAGAGCGCCTTGGGATTTATCCGTGCCAGAATCGGCAAACAGCTCAAACTTCGCTTCGTTCCGGCTATCGAATTTTTCTACGACGATTCTGTCGACGAGGCAGAGCGCATCGAGAAGCTTCTCAGGCAAGTAAAGCAGTAACCTAGTCTCGCTTAAAGCCGCAACTCTCATCTTCAAGTTTTTCCCAACGTGCAAAAATCGATGATAAAAAGCGGTCTTCTTTTGGTCGATAAGCCGGAAGGGCCTTCTTCGGCGCATATCGTGCACAGGGCAAAGGTTTCTCTCGGCGCCAAAAAGGTAGGCCATCTCGGCACCCTCGATCCCTTTGCCTCGGGATTGCTACTGTTAGGAATAAACGAAGGGACTAAGATCTCGGACATTTTTTTGCGCGCGCCGAAAAGTTACCGCGGTGTTGTGACCCTGGGAGTAGCAACCGATTCGCAGGACTCCACCGGCGTTGTGGTGAAGACGCGCCCGGTTCCGTCGCTTGGCGACCGTGAGCTGCGTGTTCTGGAGCAACGGTTCAGCGGCGAGCTGCAGCAGACTCCGCCGATGTTCTCGGCGCTAAAAAGAGACGGAGTGCGGCTGTACAAACTGGCGCGGCAGGGCAAAGAAGTGCCGCGGCTGCCGAGAACAATCCAAATCGATTCTATCCAATTGCGTCAGATCAATTGTACGGAAGTTGGTATCGACGTTACCTGCTCGCGAGGGACTTATGTGCGGACCTTGGCTGCAGATCTGGGTGAAACGCTCGGTTGCGGGGCGCACTTGAAGAGTTTGCGGCGAATCGCTTGCGGCCATCTAACAATAGAGCGGGCGGTGAGCCTCGATGAGCTTGAGCGACTTAGCACCCGAGCAGAGAGCGCGATGATTTCGTTGAGCAGTGCGCTTAGCCATCTAAGAGGGATCACTTGGGATCACCGCTGGCTTGCCCGCCTCCGTATGGGCCAGCAGGAATGCTTGAGCCAGATCGGCAAGCCTCTTGAAAAACTGGAGCTGGTACGCTTACTGGATGCGCGCGGTGATCTGGTCGCCTTGATCGGCTGGAACGAGGATATTCCTAGCGGCGGTTGGCGGTTACTGCGCGTGTTCAAAGAATAACCTCCGTGCGGGATCGGCGTCCACGTCGACGCCGGCTCGATGCGAGTTTCACTGTTTCGAAGTCCCTTATCGTCGACTCTTCTCGAAAAGCTAGATGAGCATCGCTCGTTACGATCACGCGCCCGCCCCCCAACTCAGTTGACATTGCCGCTTTTCATCGGCTAATTTTATTATTGGAGCAATGCTTGCCGGTCTGGCTTTTGATTCGGTTCGTCGTCTAGCCGGACCAGAAATTCCGCGGGTTCTAGGATGACTCGACCTTCGCGTCGTTTTGAAAGGGAGAATTGTGGCGCATGAGTAATTCAACAGGAAAGGCACCGGCAAATCCTCATATTCAAAAGTGGGTAAAGGACATGGCAGCGATGTGCCAACCTGACAACGTCTTTTGGTGTGACGGTTCCGAATCAGAACGGGAGCAACTTACAGGAGTCGCTGTTGAAATCGGCGATTTGATGCCGTTGAACCAAAACAAATTGCCGGGTTCCTATTTGCATCGAAGCGCTCTCAACGATGTCGCCCGCACTGAAAATCTAACCTTCGTCTGCACCCCAACGGAAGAGGAAGCCGGGCCCAACAACAACTGGATGGCGCCGGCTGAGTCTTATGACCGTCTTGCCAAGATTTTTGCCGGCGCGATGCGCGGTCGAACGATGTATGTCATTCCTTTCCTCATGGGGCCGGAAGGTTCCGCCTTCAGTAAGGTTGGGGTGCAACTCACGGATAGCGTCTATGTGGTGCTCAATATGCGCATCATGACGCGGATGGGCAAAGTGGCTCTCGACCATCTAGGCAGCTCCAACGATTTCACCCGGTGTCTTCATTCCAAAGCTGATCTCGACATGGACCGGCGGTTTATCTGCCACTATCCTCAAGATAATACAATCTGGAGTGTCGGCTCCGGATATGGTGGCAACGCCTTGCTTGCCAAAAAATGTTTGGCGCTGCGAATCGCCAGTAAACTCGGTGAAAAAGAAGGCTGGCTCGCCGAGCACATGCTGATCGTAGGCGTCGAGAGCCCGGACGGCGAGATTCATTATATCTGCGGGGCCTTCCCGAGCGCATGCGGAAAAACCAACCTCGCCATGTTGGTTCCGCCGGCGAGTATGAAGGGATGGAAGATCCACACCGTGGGCGATGATATATCCTGGCTCAGGGTCGGTTCGGACGGTAGATTGTGGGCGATTAATCCTGAAGCCGGCTTCTTCGGCGTAGCGCCGGGGACCGGATCTAAAACCAATCCCAATGCGATGAAAACCGTTCAAAGGGACACGATATTTACAAATGTGGCGCTTCGATCCGACGGCACAGTGTGGTGGGAAGGACACGATGATCCGGTGCCGGCCAACGCAATTGATTGGCGCGGCAAGGCGTGGGATCCGAAGGGCGGTCATCCGGCGGCGCATCCGAACTCCCGATTCACAGTGTCACTGAAACAGTGTCCAACGTACTCTCCCGAATGGGAAAAACCGGAAGGGGTGCCGATCAGCGCAATTTTATTTGGCGCCCGCCGCAATAAAGTGGTCCCTCTGGTTTACCAGTCCTTTGATTGGCAACACGGCACTTTCCTCGGTGCCACTTTAGCTTCGGAAACTACCGCTGCGGCCACAGGCGCGGTCGGAGTTGTGCGGCGCGATCCCATGGCGATGCTACCGTTTTGTGGTTACAACATGGGCGACTATTGGGGCCATTGGCTGTCCATCGCGAAGCGAGCCAGCAATCCGCCGAAAATATTTCGCGTCAATTGGTTTCAACGGAATGATCAAGGAAAATTTATCTGGCCGGGATTCGGCGAGAACTTGCGGGTACTGCGCTGGGTTGTCGAACGCTCAAAGGGCGGCGGTCAAGCCGATGAGACGCCGATCGGCTATGTTCCCAAGACTTCGAGCCTCAACGGCGATGGACTTAATGTTTCTAAATCGGATCTTGAACAGTTAGTGACTGTCGACCGCGACGCATGGAAAGCGAATTTAAAAAGCCAAGGTGAATATTTCGATAAATTCGGTGACCACCTACCGAGCGGCATCAAGGAAGAACACAAAGCCTTGGCCGAACGACTGAAGGGTTGATTGGAGTAGAGTCATGCAAAGAGGACATCACGACATCGGCGGGCTACCCGGGGCCGGACCGATCGAAAAATCGCAGCACGAGCTTTCAGATTGGGAGATTCTGGCAGACGCGATCAATCAAGCGTTGGGCGCCAGGGGAGTCAAGCGAACCGATGAACTGCGGCGCGCCCGCGAGGAGATGGATTCCGATGCCTATCGCGAAATGAATTATTACGAGCGTTGGATTGCCAGCATGGAGACTATCCTGATCGAAAAAGGCATTCTGACAAAAGATGAGATCGACAAGAGGGTCGTCGAATTCGAGAAAAAGTGGGGAGAGCCATGATCCACCCGGCAACCGGCAGATTCCGGCCGGGTGATGCCGTGCGAGTGTTGAACGAGCATCGCCCTGGACACATTCGCACACCGTATTATATTCGCGGCAAGACCGGCCGGGTGGAGCGAGTCTATGGCGACTTCTTAAACCCCGAATCGCTTGCCTTTGGCGGGGACGGATTGCCGAGGCGAACGCTCTATCTTGTTGCCTTCAATCATGCCGATGTCTGGGGAGCGACGCAAGCGCCGGGCGACAAAGTGTGCGTTGACATTTACGATCATTGGTTGGAACCGGCAGGGTACGGAGGACAGAAGGATGAGCACATCAGTTGACGGGCACGGACACGAACATCCCCAGCATGAACTCAGCCCGCAGGCTAAGCGAATCTATGCGATCCGGGATTTACTGCTAGAGAAAGGCGTCATCACTGAGGAGGATATTCAAAGTCAAATCGAGTATCAGGAAGCGCGTTCTCCGGCCAATGGCGCGAAGATCGTCGCCCGCGCCTGGGTCGACCCGGCGTTTAAGGAGCGTCTGATTGCCGACCCTAAAGCGGCTTGCGCCGAGCTCGGAATCGACGCTACCGCGCTTAACGAATTTGTCGTTTTAGAAAATACCGAGAAAGTTCGCCACATGGTGGTTTGCACGTTGTGCTCCTGTTATCCACGTCCGATTCTGGGGCGCCCGCCCGATTGGTACAAGAGCTTCAACTATCGTCAGCGCTCGGTAAACGACCCCCGTGGCGTGATGCGTGAATTCGGTCTTGTACTCCCCGACGACGTCGAAGTGCGGGTGCACGATAGCACCGCGGATATCCGCTATTTGGTTTTGCCACTGCGTCCGAAAGGGACCGAAGGATTGAGCGAGACGGAGCTAGCGAGGCTGGTCACGCGCGACAGCATGATCGGCGTGATGGATGCGCTCGCGAAGTTGCCGGAAACTTAGTTATCCCTTCTTCTTTGTCTTAATGTTGACATATGGGCAGGCTCTGCGCGCCATCGGCCAAGATTTAGAGGGCCATGGCGCGCTGGTCTATGATATCAGCGTCAAGCAATCCGAGTACCGGGTTCAATGTGACTGCGATCTGCCGCCGCCAGGTAATCTTCTGTCTCTTTGTTATACCAGCAGAATTCTCGAACAAATAGATTTCATGGGCCAGTTGAAACGTACCGGCGATTTTTCTGTTATCAGCGCGGAATCGCTCCCTGGCACTCTCCGAAGCCTGGGAGGGTATGTAGATCGGGAGAAGGGCCGGCTGCTGCGTGTCGCTAATTATGATTTGTTTGGGCCAGAGATCGCTTACCGGGTTGAATTTGCATTGCCCGATGGCAGCCAAGTGGAGAACACTCTGTCGAAGCCAGCGCTCGATGAGATCACTAACTCTTTGCGCCAACAGAGGAAGTGACTACTCGGCCGCGCAAGAAATCGGCGGAGTGAATTAAGATGGATGTGTCCTCACCGTGCGGTGATTTCGGTGGCGGGAGACTCCACCTGGCGCGCAAGAATTCGGTTGATTTTTCCGAACACTATTCGTACCATTTCCCTTCTCGATCATAACCCCGTTATAAGGATTTTTGGGAAGGTATGAGAAGGCTGGCACGGCTGCATCCCGTCAATTATTCAACGGCTCTTCGATGTATTGGTCAGGATCTCGAAAGCCGGGGATTACGCACGCTTGATATCATCTTGGACACTACCGGGTACATTGTGCTGGCGGGCTACCAACCTCCACCGGCGCCGATGCCGGTAAGCCTTCAATATACGCCGGGGGAAATTCTCGAGCTCGATAGCGCCGGCCAGGAGCAGCGCGGAACATCTTCACCGACAAAAGAGTTCGTTAGCCTTGTCCAGATTCTCCGGGCCATTGGCGGCTACCTCGATAAAAATCAAGCCCGGCTTATCCGCATTTCAAACAACGAAGCGCCGGGCAGCAGCCCTTCTTTTTCAGTCGAATATGAGACCAAGGAGGGCGAGCGAATTGTGGACGATCGAGACGGTAGTGCCATTTATGACATGTGCGTCAGCATGTACAAACAACGCCGTAAAGTTGATCATTCGGTGAAGCTTCCCAGCCACGGCCGCTAAACTTCCCATCGCGCAGTGGTAGGGCGGCGAGCGAGAAAAATCTTTGTGAGGCGATTTTGGAGAATCTAATTGATTTTTACTCTTTGCTGGGCCTTAAACGAAACGCCAGCGAAGCCGAAATCAAACAAGCATACCGGAAGATGGCGTTTCGCTATCACCCTGACCGAAATCCCGACGATAAACAGGCGGCGGAAAAATTCACACAAGTGTTACAGGCTTATGGTATTTTATCCGACAGCAGCAAGCGCAGCATCTACGATCGGGCGACACGCCCACCCGGTGAAGAAGAGCCGCAGGAAGAAAAGCCACAGGCCGAGCAGTTTGGCGAGCACATTCATCAAGGATTTAACCACTCGTACGATTTCAAAGGAAAGGCTGAATCACAATCCAAAACTGAACCGCAACCTAAATGCCCGCAATGCTCCGCGCTGGGCACGGATTACATCGTCTCGCGTAAAGGCGGGGCCGGATCATCCCGCGGCAAGCAATTCGTTCTTGCGCCCTTCAGCGTTGTTTTCTGCAGCGAGTGCGGACATGTCTACGGTGTCATGGGGCAGTCGGCTTGAGATCGGTTGAGGGTCACTGTCGATTGCCGATCGAGGGCACCGGTTCAATGCATGATGCCGCCACCTTCCACTACGAGTAACTGTCCGGTAATAAAATCGCTGTCGGAACTAGCCAAAAATAGCGCCGTCCCGACGATGTCCGCCGGCGTTTCGACGCGACGGAAAGCGCGTTTATCCATACTGCCCTCGCGCCGCTTGAGCACATCATCGGTGACCGAATCCTCACTCATGGTCGAGCCAGGGGTCATGCAATTGACATTGATGTTCCATGCTCCCAGTTGTCGGGCCATGACTCGCGTTAGCGCGACCACGCCGCCTTTTGCGGTTGTGTAATGCGGCATGTTGCCGGAGCCGCTGAAAAACGTGCCCGAGGCAATGTTGATGATCTTGCCACTGCGTTGCCGCTTCATGATTGGGATCGCCGCCTTACAGCAGAGGAAAACGCCTTTCAGGTTTACTTCAATAACTCGGTCCCACTCCGCCAGATCAAGATCTTCGACCGGTCCTTTCCAAAGTTTTTGCGTGACGTAGATCGCCGCGTTGTTGAGCAGCACATCGATGACGCCGAACTTTTCGGCCGTCTCCAGCATCAAACCTTGGACATCTAAATAGTCTGTGACGTCGGTAGCGCGCGCCCATGCGCAGAATCCTAAATCCGTCAACGCTTGTGCGACTGTGCGGCCGCCTTGGCTATCGATATCGGCGACCACCACCTGGGCGCCTTCTTCGGCGAACCTGCGCGCATAGGCCTTGCCGATACCGTGCGCGGCGCCGGTAATAACCACGACTTTGTTGTGCAATCTCATGGCGCCTCCGGCCGTCAAGTATCAAACCATTCGATGTCTCAACGCGAACTGGCTTAGCGAAATGTAGGCGCTTCGCCGTGAAAAAAGTTTTTCAAGTTGATCGGCAGGAAAGCGCAGCCCGATGTAGAACGTGCCGAACAGGCCGTAAATCGCGCTGGCTTCATCGAAGCGCATCTCGTAAACGAGTTTTTTGAAAACCAGCGGGTCATCGGCGAAGAGATCGACTCCCCATTCCCAATCGTCGAAGCCTATGGAGCCTGAAATAATCTGATTGACGCGGCCGGCATAATGGCGTCCGATCATGCCGTGCTCGCGCATCATTCGTTGCCGTTCGCGGATTGGCTCGTTGTACCAATTCCTGGCTTCGCCGCGAAACTTATTCATCGGGTAAAAACACAAATAACGGCGCTGCGGAATCTCCGGCCACAGGCGCGGCGCCGCTGCCTGCCGCTGCTTGGCCAATTCGGCTTCCACTTCCCGGTTCCACTCCGCGGTGCCGGGCCGTAGAGCTCGGGCCATTAGCTCGGCGTACAGTTTTACCGAAGCTTCGTAGAGTCCAAGCTCGACAACCGAAAGATAGGATGTCATCGGCTCGAGAAAATCGAGCAGTCTTAATTGCGCGAGCTCGAGTTCGGCGAGGTTCAAGGCGTCTAAGGCTTTGCGAAAATGCACCAACATCAGGTCGCCTTTGTGACCGAGCATGGCGAACAATCCGGTGGCTTCCTGTTTGTTGTCTTCCATGCCGCGAAATATCGCCGTGGCTTGGTTGAGAAGCGCCTCTTGCTCGGCAGCACTGAGCGCGCGCCAAGCGGCCCAGCGCACACGAAACATTTGGTGCAGTAGATAAGAGCCGTCGAGAGTCAGTGGTGTTGGCGGCAGATCGGCTGTTAGCTTGTCAACGTCTTCTTCCATATCCTCGAGTTTACATGTGCTCGTCGGCTTGTGTTGGCGATGAATTATGAGCGCGTCTGAAAGCGCCTCAGGGGGTACTCGTGCTTGCTTGCCCCGGTTTGATCCCGCCGAGTCGCGCGCGCAGCATGCTAAACCCACGCTTAGCCAAGCGAAATATTTTTGGCACAATCCAAAGCATCAGCGCCAGGAAAACAACAACTAACACGAGCATCAGCCATGGATAATTGAAGATGATCCAAATGCCGCCCAAAACCGCGATGTCCTCAACAAAGCTGGCGATCCAGTTGCTAAATGGTTCGGGGCTGGAGTTGATTGCTAAACGGCTGGTTGCCTTGGTGCCATGCGCTGCCAACGCAATGCTGCCGCCAGCCAGCAGGGCGGCGAATTCCAAGCCCGGGCTCATGTCACCCAACGAACGCGCTGCTAGGATGGCGCCGGCGGGTACTCGAATGAACGTGTGTAACACGTCCCAACCGTTGTCGACAAAAGGGATTTTGTCGGCGAAAAATTCGATCGCATACATGATGCACGCAACTGCGATGACGAAGGGATTGGTGAGCACCTCCAGGCTTTGTGGCAAGCGGATCATTTCGAAGCGTCCTGCCAGCCCCAAAGCCGCCACAGTGGCATACAGGTTGATGCCGGCAGTCCAAGCTGTTCCCATTGCCAGGCTCAACGCTTCAATACTGCCCATAATGCACCTATCGTCTTGACGAGACGGGTTGATTGCCTCGATCTAAAGATCGTCGCAAAACAGATTACTCTGGCCTGCTGAATTGCTAAATTTTAAATTTACTTTCGATGCGATCTTTGAATTCACTGGTAAACGCGTTGACCGGTGGGAATTGATCCATCCATTTAAATGGCCGGCAAGCATCGATCAGCACCCGGTCAGAGGTGTAGCCGCGGGGTGATCTTTCCTCGGGCGGCAATGCCGGCTCACATACGGATGCCCAAACGCCTTTGACGACATCGAGGCCCTCGCGAACGTGACAACGAGTAGCAATCGCCCAAATCACGTCGGCGGGATTGGCGATATCGATGTCATCATCCACCACCACAACGAATTTTCCGCCGTAGGCTCCGGCGCGTGCGCCGGCGGCAACCAACAACGCCTGTTTCGAGTGGCCGGCATAACGCTGCTTGATGGATATGACGGTAAAGGGGCCAGGCTGACCGCCATAAACGAAACCCCAAACGCCTTTGACCTCCGGAATTCCCGCTTTCTCTAGTTGCTCCCAAAGCGTCGCCGCACCCAACGGGATGGGCAAATAGCTTGCCGGCGGCTTGAGCGGCGGAGCGCCGAGAATGATAGGATCGTTTCGATAATAGATCCGTTTAACGTTCATGATCGGCGTTTCGCCGACATTCTCTTCGGTAAAGTAACCCGGCCACTCGCCGAACGGCCCTTCCTTGGGCATGTCTTGGTCCTTCATTGGCGGGAGTTCGCCTTCAACGACAATTTCCGCATTTGCCGGAATCGGCAGCCCGGTGACGGCTCCGCGCGCCACGGGCACTGGTGAGCCTTGAAGATAACCGGCAAATTCGAACTCATTGACGTCGGGCGGCAGTGGCATCTGAGCTGCGAGGAAAATCGCCGGTCCCTGGCAGAATGTGATGGCGATCGGTAACGGCTTGCCAGCATCGCGGGCGCGTTCGAACGCCAATCGGCCGTGCTTGCCCATGTTCATCTTCACCGAAAGGGTGTTTTTATTCTGGACCATCACCCGGTACGTGCCAATATTAATCTTGCCGGTTTCTGGGTCTTTGGTGATTACCCCGCAGCCGGTCCCGATATAAGGTCCGCCATCGAGATCGTGCCATTTGGGGACGGGAAATTTATACAGATCCACCTGATCATCAACCATTTGGTTTTCAAACACCGGACCGCCTTCGACTTGCTGGACCGGCACCGGTTTGTAAGCAGCCAATTTCTTCCGCCATGCGTTCAGGTAATCGACGCCATTGAGCTCGGGATCGATGCCCATGGCCGGGCCGGTGCGCCTGCAAGTACGGAAAACATTGGAGATGACGCGAAAGCCGGCTGGGAATTCTTTGAAATTGCTAAACAGCAGCGCCGCGCCTTCTTTCTCCGCCGCACGCTCGGTGAGCGCGCCAACTTCCAGGTCAAGATCTACGCCCTCGAGTCTTCGCAGTTCGCCCATCTCCTCCAGCAACTCCACGTATCCTCGCATGTCGGTCACATCGGTCATGATGTCCTCCTAATTCTGCGGTCATACTATTGTGGTGATCAGAGCTAGTCAAATGAACGCCAAAATTCGAGTTTGGGCCGGGCCTACTAGATTATTCGAAGAATCCTGCATCGGTAATTTCGATCGATCAGAATCATCTTTGCGCCTTCGACTTTGATCGACACCGCGCACCGAACTCTTGCGCCAACGACGGCACACGTGATCGGCAGGTGCTTCCGAGATTCCTTGAAGTTAAAGCTGACTTCCTTTACGGTAACGGCATGCGGCGATTGTTCTCTGACTTGATTCTTGCTCTCTTGCTGCTCGCCGCGTCCGCACAAGACTCTTGCGCCGATGTTCAAGAATTCTCGCTCGATAACGGTCTCAAGGTTCTTCTTCTCGAGGATCACAAGAGTCCGGCGGTAACCTTTCAGGTTTGGTACCGGGTTGGTTCACGCAATGAACAAGACGGCAAGAGCGGTTTAGCGCATTTTCTCGAGCACATGTTGTTCAAGGGCACCCCAACGACCGGGCCGGAACAGTATTCCCAAATCATCGCCAAAAACGGTGGCCAAGCAAATGCATTTACAACTGCCGATGTGACAGTTTACTTCGCCACCATGAGCCGAGACAAAATCCATATTCAGCTCGAGCTTGAAGCGGATCGGATGGTGAATGCGCTTTTGGGTGAGGAGTATTTCGAAGCGGAAAAGAGAGTTATTCAAGAAGAGCGACGTCTGAGAGTCGACGACAATCCAGCTGCGGCGCTGGGCGAGCTGACCGGCGCCGTCACATACATGGTTCATCCCTATCGTCGTCCGGTGATCGGTTGGATGTACGATATCGAAAATCTTACACGGCAGGATTTGGTCGATTTCTACAAGCTTTACTACTCGCCTAACAACGCCTTCATTGTTGTCACCGGAGATTTTTCCACTGCAGAGATTTTGCCCAAGATTAGAGCTGCTTATGGCAAAATCCCGCGCGGCACTGAACCTCCTAAGGTTCACGCCAAAGAGCCACCGCAACTAGGCGAACGTAGAGCCATTTTGAAAAAAGAAGCGGAGCTGCCGATTGTCAGCGCGTATTATCATGCTCCTAATTTGATCAGCAAAGATAACTTCGCTCTGGACCTGCTCACAGTGGTACTTGCTGGCGGGCGCAGCTCTCGGCTGCATCAGAACCTGGTTTACCAAAAGCAGTTGGCGCGGGCGGTCGATGCCGATTACAGTGGAGCTTCCATCGATCCGACGATCTTCTCCGTGACAGCGCAACTGTTGCCGGGTAAGGATCCCGCACCGATCGAGCGGGAGATCGATGGCCTGATTGAGAAGGTCAAAGCGGATTTGGTCAGCGAGCGGGAGCTACAGAAGGCCAAGAATCAGGTCGAAGCGGCATTCATTTTTAGTCGCGACTCGATTTTCGGCCAAGCCATGAAAATCGGATTCTATGAGATCGCGGGCGATTGGCGGCTGATGGACCGCTATCTCGAAGGTATTAGAAAAGTGACCCGGGAAGACATTCGTAGAGTCGCCAAGCAGTATCTCGATCGCGAGCGCCGCACCGTCGGTACGCTGATGCCCGTCAAAGCCAAGACCCCATGAAGAAGTTTTTTTCTCTGCTGCTGTTTGTAGGGCTGCTTGTTTCCCCGGGCCTCGGACAAACGGCGATGACGCCGCGCCGGTCGGTGTTGAACAATGGCATGGTGTTGCTGACCTCGGAGCAGAGAACTCTGCCGATGGTATCGATAGAGATGTTGATCCACGCAGGCGCGCGTTATGACGCGCCTAAGCAGGATGGCCTTGCCAATTTGACCGCCGAATTGATCACCGAGGGCACCAAGCGGCGCACTGCTTTGCAAATCAGTGAAAGCTTGGACTTTCTTGGCGCCAGCCTGTCGGCGCGCAGCGGCGAAGATCTCGCGAGTGTTAGTTTGACGGTTCTCAAAAAAGACCTTCCTGCGGGTTTGGAACTGCTGGCGGAAGTGTTGACGAACGCGGTGTTCCCGCCAGAAGAAATTGAGCGGCAAAAGCAAGCGGTCATAGCATCGATTCGAGCCAAGCAAGAGCAGCCGGGTGAAATTGCCGACATGCGATTTGCGGCGGCGGTATCTCCGCAGACGCGGTATGGCCGGCCGGTCGAGGGGACCGAGACATCGGTGAGGGCAATACCGCAGGCAAGCTTACGAGAGTTTTATCAACGGCATTACCGTCCGAATCGCTCGATCATGGCAATTGTCGGCGATATCTCGCATGAAGAAATGACCGAGGCACTCAATCAGGCCTTTCGCTCTTGGAACAAAGGTGAGCCGCCGCCCAAGCCATTGGCACTACCGGCGGCGCCGGAAATCGGCACGATCCGAGTCCATAAGGATCTCACTCAAGCGAATCTAATTCTGGGTCAACGCGGTGTCGGCCGGGAAAACCCCGACTACTACGCGCTGCAAGTGATGAACTACATTCTCGGCGGCGGCGGATTCTCGTCGCGGGCAATGGATTCCATCCGCAATCAGCGTGGCCTGGCATATTCGGTTTACAGCTATTTTAGCGCGGAGAAAGGGCGCGGTATTTTCCAGTTCGTGATGCAGACAAAAAATGACACCGCTTTGCAGGCAATCTCTATCGCAAAAGAGGAAATCCGCCGCATCCGTCAGGCGCCGGTTACCGAGGCCGAGCTTAACGATGCCAAGGATTATCTGACTGGCAGCTTCCCGCTGCGCTTCGATACCATGGGTAAGGTAGCCAACTTCTTGGCTCAGGTGGAATACTTCGAGCTAGGCCTGGATTATACCGAGCGTTATCCGGATCTGATCCGGAAAATTACCATTGAGGATGTCCACCGGGTCGCACAGAAATACCTGGAGCCGGAAAAAATGATTACCGTCATTGTCGGAAACCAGACAATCATCGCTGAGAAATAAATTCTTTGTGCGATCGGTCACAAATGCTTGACGGCGGTTAGCTGCCACGGCATATTTGTGCGGTGTAGCTGCCGGACTAACTAAACTCGATCATCACTGTCCCAGCCTAGAAAGCGGCTTGTCCATGCAGAAAGTTCTAATCATCGAAGACCACGCGGATATGCGTGAGCTGCTCAGCTGGCAAATCGAATTGATGGGATTTAGGCCGATTCTAGCGAAGCACGGCAAAGAGGGTATAGAAAAGGCTATTGCGGAAAAGCCTGAGTTGATTTTGATGGATATCATGATGCCTGGAATGGACGGGTGGGAAGCGGCTCGAGCCGTGCGCGCCGACCCCGAAACCAAGGACATCCCGATCCTGGCTGCCACAGCGATGTTTCGCGATTCCGATCTCAAGACCTGCATGGAAGCGGGCTGCAACAGCTACATTGTCAAGCCTTTCACCTTTCTTGAGCTGCAGAGCAAGATTCGAGAGTTGCTTCCTCAGAGCGGGGACGCGGGTCCTTCCTAGTCGTTTTTTGCCTCCACTTCTGGTTTCATTGAATTGTCTGTTGGAACTGGAGAGACCGGATGATGTCACCGGATCATCAAGCTGTTGCTATTGTTAAGCGGCTCCGTGAGGAAGGCTACGAGAGTTATCTAGCGGGCGGATGCGTCCGCGATTTTTTGCTCAACAAGACCCCGCAAGATTACGACATTGCAACCAGCGCCAGGCCGGAGGACGTTCAACGGATTTTCCCTCGAACTATTCCGGTGGGCGCGCAATTTGGGGTCGTCTTAGTGATGTTGGACGGGCAATCTTTTGAAGTCGCGTCCTTCCGATTTGATGGTCCCTATCTGGACGGCCGCCGACCGAGCCAGGTACGCTACGGAACTCTGCAAGAAGATATCTTCCGGCGTGATTTCACCATCAATGGAATGGTATACGACCCAGTCGAGAATCGGGTTATCGACTTGGTCGAAGGCAAGAGAGATCTTGCAAGGCGCTGCATCCGCGCCATCGGCGATCCGCGGCAACGTTTCGAAGAAGACCGATTGCGAATGGTGCGGGCGATCCGCTTTGCCGCCAGCTTGAACTTCGATATCGACAGCTTAACCCTGGACGCCATCAAGCAGTCGGCGGCAATGATCACACAGATTTCGTCCGAACGAATCGGCGAGGAGATCACTCGGATCCTCACCGAAGGCGGTGCGCGAAGGGGATTCGAGCTGTTGGACGAAACAGGTTTGTTGGAGATTCTGCTGCCGGAGATCGAGCAGATGAAGGGCGTTGAGCAGAGCGCGGAGCACCATCCGGAGGGCGATGTTTTCAAGCACACGCTTTTGACTTTGAGCCATCTCGAAAAGCCGACGGAAACCCTGGCGTACGGTTGCCTCCTGCACGATGTCGGAAAGCCGGTTTGCTTTCGCAAGGAAGCCGATCGTATCACTTTCTACGGCCACACCGATCGTGGCGCGGAAATGGCCGAAGCGATACTGAAACGGCTCAAGCGCGAACGAGCAGTCTGGGAGCGGGTCGCGTACTTGGTCAAAAATCACCTGCGTCATACGCAGGCGCCTAAGATGCGACTGAGCACGCTTAAGCGTTTTTTGCGCGAGGAAGGCATCGATGAGCTGTTAGGATTGGCGCGTATCGATGCCTTGTCGTCCAGCGGAGATTTGCAATACTATCATTTCTGCCAAGAGCGGCGTTCGCAGATGCAAGAGGAAGAGATCCGCCCTGAGCCGCTGTTGCGCGGCACGGATCTGATCGAAATGGGATATATTCCGGGTCCAATCTTCGCCGAAATCTTGCGGCAGGTAGAAGATGCACAGCTCGGCGGTGAACTGACCAGCCGCCAGGAGGCAATTGAATGGGTCAAACAAAAATACCGCAGCTGAGGTTTCAATGAACGATTCGCAGACCTACAGGGTTATCGGCCGGGCAGAGCCTAGATCTGACGGCGCAGAGAAAGTTACCGGCAAGGCTGTTTACACCGTCGATGTCGATTTGCCTGGGATGGCGCATGCTAAGGTATTGCGCAGCCCCTACCCGCACGCGCGCATCGTGCGGGTAGATTCCAGTAAGGCCGAGCGCCTTCCCGGCGTTTACGCTGTCATCACTAAGGAAGATCAGCGCGAACTTGGCATGTTCGGCGCCGCTTACAAGGATCAAACCATTGTTGCTGTAGATAAGGTTCGCTATGTCGGGGATCCGGTCGCGGCGGTTGCGGCAGTCGATGAAGCCACGGCCGAAGAAGCGTTGGCGCTGATCGATGTCGAATACCAGGAATTGCCGGCAGTGTCTTCACTGGAAGAGGCATTGGCGCCGGGCGCGGTGTTGGTTCACGATTCGGCTTCGATGGGCGGTGAGTTGATGGGACAGCGCTATGAAACGCCGAAGGAATTTGCCGGCAGCAATCTTTGCTACCGTTTCAGTTACGCCAAGGGAGAAGTTGCCGAAGGGTTTAAGAAATCCGATCACGTGTTTGAAAACACGTTTACCTTTCCCCGCGTCCAGCATTTCTCGATGGAGCCTCATGCCACCGTGGCTCAAGTTGAGGCTGATCGGATCATCATGTGGGCGGGAACGCAGGAGCCGTTTACATTGCGCGAGCACTTGGCCGATATATTCAAAGTGCCGCTTAATAAGATTCGTATCATCGTCCCCTATGTGGGGGGCGGGTATGGTGGAAAACTGGCGGTGAAAACAGAGCCCCTGGCGGCTGCCTTGTCATCCAAGGCCAAACGTCCGGTGCGCTTGGTTCACACCATTGAGGAAAGTTTTAAGACTGTGACCCGACATCCGGCCCGGGTGCGGATTAAGACCGGGGTCAGCAAGGATGGACTTTTAGTGGCCCGCGAGTGCCTGATTCATATGGAGACCGGCGCTTATGCCGACGCCGGTCCGCGGGTGACACAGAAGGCTGGCTACCGGTCGTTTGGTCCTTATCGCATCCCGCACACCAAGGCTGACGCTTACACGGTGTACACCAATACCGTACCGGCTGGGGCGTATCGCGGTTTCGGCACGCTACAGGTGACTTGGGCGTACGAATCACAGATGGATATCATTGCCGAAAAATTAGGATTGGATCCCTTGGAGTTTCGCCTGAAGAACCTATTGAAGAAAGGCGAACTTTATACGCCTGGTGACACACCGGTTGATTGCGATTTGGCCGAAGGCTTGCGCCACGCTTCGAAAGCAATCGGCTGGGGCGACAACGGCGGGAGTAAAAATCGGGGGAAAGGTCTTGCCTGCTGCATGAAAGATGGCGGCGGAACCTATAAGGTCTCTTCGGCGGCGGTGAAGATGAACTCAGACGGAAGTGTGGTTTTGCTCACCGGGACGGTCGAGATTGGCCAAGGCGCGCGCACCGCGTTGAGCCAGATTGTTGCCGAAGAATTGAGCGTTCCGTTTGATTGTGTGACGGTGGCGCAACTGGACACCGACGTGACTCCCTATGACGTCAACACCAACGCCAGCAGCTCGACCGTGGTCATGGGATTGTCGTCGCAAAGAGCTGCCCAAGATCTAAAACGGCAATTGTTCCGTCATGCGGGGAAACTGTTGAAGGTCAAACCGGATCAGCTAATTCTAAGAGACCGAAGAATTCACGCTGGCGAAGGCGCAAGCGTATCCTTTCCCGAGTTGATGCAAAAGGTATTTCTCTCGAGGGCGGGAGAGATCGTCGGACGCGGCGCCTATCAAGACATTAAGACCAAAGACGCGGCTCTAGGTTCACCGACGACTTTCTGGGAAATCAGCTGGGGCGCGGCTGAAGTGGAAGTCGATCCCGATACAGGTGAAGTCAAGCTCCTCAAGTATGTCTCTTTAGCCGATGTCGGTCAGGCAATCCACCCAGTGTTGTGCGAGGGACAAGACGAGGGCGGCGTGATGAACGCGATTGGTCACACCTTGCTCGAAGAGATGATTTACAAAGACGGCCAGCTTTTGAATCCCAACCTTGTCGATTACCGGGTTCCCAGCTTCACTCATCTGCCGAAGGATTTTGAAACCATTCTGGTCGAAAATCATAATGGCCCCGGGCCATTCGGGGCAAAAGGAACCGGGGAGGGTGGTTTACTGCCGGTGGCTGCCGCTATTGGCAACGCCGTCCGCGTTGCCACTGGAGTGCAATTCTATGATTTGCCTCTGACACCCGAGAAAGTCTGGCGCGCGCTCCACCCGGCGAACTAACCCGTCTTCTCAATCCGGTTCATGTGTCAATCGCTAATAGCCGCGACTGAATGACGGGGCAAACAGCCGCGCACAATCCGGAGCATCTTCGTACCTGCTCCGGCAGATCAGGTATCACTAAACAACGAAAGAAGCAGTGGATCGGGGAACGGGACATTGAGCATTCTTTCGAAAAGCATGTAAAAGAATAGCCAGGAAAAAAATGTCACGGCAAGTGTCGTCAGCCAGCCTTCGCGGGCTTCGAACTTCAAATAAACGAAAATAAAGAGCGGCACCGCATACGAAAAACCCAGGAGCCAAATAGCCAAAAAACAACCCAGTATCCAACCGAGTATCGAGACCGTCCTGTGCCGGACTGCTTCTGGCGAAATCGCCTCATGCCCACTCGCCCGCGCTTCTTTCGGCCGGGTCACATCTTTCGCGAGCTGCACCAGTGCCAACAGCAGAGTCGGGATGCCAATAACCCATGGAAACAGCCCGGCGCGAAAGCCGAAGTTGCGGCTTTCAAAAAGCGCCACGGCAATTGTCGCGGCAATGACAAGAGTAAATATCGCGCCTGGGCCGAAATGGATGCCGCCACGGCCAGGTGTCTCGACCGGAGCGGAACCAGTGGCAGTGGCAACCCGCCGTTCTTTCCTACTCTTGTAGATCGGATAAAGTATCCCAAATAAGGTGATGGCAAAGATGATTATAACGCCCGGCCGCCTCGTCCAATTCAAGCCGTAGTTGTCGGTGGAGAGAAAGAGGCGATTCTCTGCTAAAGGACCGAGGACAAGGCCGAGCAGCACCGGGGGTCGCGGCCATTCCATCTTCTCCATAACCCACCCGAGCGCGCCGAAGACAAGCACCACCACCATATCTGCAAATGCATTCTTCTCCGCATAAGCGCCCAGATAGATCAGCACTAAAATCAGCGGAATGATGATGCCGCCGCGTACTTGAGTCACCTTAGCGAGCGGCTTTAAAAATAGGAAACAGACCGCAACCGTGATGATGTTCGAAAGTATGATTACCCAAACGAATGAAAACGTAAGGTCCAGTTTACCTTTGGGTGGGGGGATCAGCATGTCTGGACCGGGGACAATTCCCTGAATGATAAAAGCCCCGAGCAAGATCGCCATGACAACGCTGGCGGGCACACCGAAAGCAATCGTGGTAATCAAGCTCCCGCCCAAGGTCGAATTATTTGCCGCGCCCGGACCCAACACACCACGAACATCGCCTTTGCCGAAGCGTTCTTTGTTGGGCGAGCTCTGCACCGCGTGAGCATAGGCAAGCCACTGTGTGGTCGCGGCCCCCATGCCTGGAATGATCGCGATAAAGCAGCCCAGAGCGCTGCAGCGGATTACCAGCCAAAAGTGACGGAAAGTATCTTTCACCCCTTCCAGGACGCCGCCGAGTTTGCCCACTTCCTGCTTGGCGATACTGGTCCCCAATACCGCGAGCTCAATGGTTTCAGGAATGGCGTAAAAGCCGATTGTAATCGGCACGAGACCAATGCCGTCCCAAAGAAACAACTGCCCGAAGGTATAACGTTGGATGCCGGAGATCGGATCCAGGCCAATGGTGGCGAGCAGCAGACCGATGCCGCCGGCGATGATCCCTTTGAGCTGATCTTCACCGCTAAGAGAAGCGACGAACGAGATGCCGAGAATCGCCAGCATGAAAAACTCAGGAGAACCGAACGAGAGAACCAGAGGACGAATGATCGGGATAGCAATGGCTAGAGCGATCGCGGCGAAAATAGCGCCGACCAACGAACTCATCAGCACTGCGCCCAGCGCCCGGCCGGCCTCGCCGTTGCGCGCCATCGTGTGGCCGTCGACAATGGTCGAAGCCGTGGTCGGTTCGCCAGGGACGCCAAACAGGACAGACGTGATATCTCCGGTTGTGGCTGTAACCGCCGTCATGCCGAGAAGAAAGGCAAACGCTTCTACCGCGTTCATTTTGAAAACGAACGGCAACATCAAAGCCATCGCGGTGGGGCCGCCCAAGCCGGGAAGAATCCCGACGACGAAGCCTACGGCGATACCGATCATCATCAAACTGAAGGTAGACCAGTTGAAAACTTGAACGAGTCCCAAACTCAGCGCGCTGAACATTTCCACCATTAGGGTTCTACCTCGACGCGATACAGCGAATTCTATGTCGTCGCTAATTGATGATCGGTCAGTCCCGAGTTTTCAGTTGTAAAGAATCTCTTTCAGTTTGCCGATCATCGACTGATCGAGCTTGAATAGGCCGCCGATAACTTTCTCCACCTCGTCGACGGCCACAGGATCGACATTCAATTTCGACTTCTTTGCATCCGCCAGGAATTCAGGATCGGTTAGTGTCGCATCGAACGCTTTACGCAGCAATTGAACTCGATCTTTCGGAGTCCCTGGCGGTAGCGTATAGGTGCGAACGATATCACTATCGCCGTGGATTGCCACTTCAATCATTTTGCGGCCCTCTTCTGTTTTCGCCAGCTTGATCGCTTGGGGCACTTTAGGGAGATCTGGATGGTTTCGGCGGTTGGCCTGGAGGACAACCACGGCATCGCCGCTGGCGAGTGCTTTCTGCCAAGTCACGCTGACAGAATCCCAGCCCCAACAGCCGCCGGCGATTTCGCCGCTTTCGGCGGCCAATCTCACATCGGCGGTGCCTTTGTAGCCCGACACAATTTGAATTGGTAGTCCGAGCGCTGCCTTCAAGATCCGCGTCGCATTGTCGGGGGTCGAGGTGCCGGGGGCAATCCCTCCCATTTTTATCGGGGTCTTGGATGCCATCCATGCTTCCACACTGGTGATGCCGCTAGCTTTGGTCAACGCACACACCACGTGGTCGGTAATTGGCGCGCCGATGAATTCGAATTTGCGGGCATCGAATTCTATAGCCTTCTGCCCCAGCACTTGGCCTAAGAACAGGCCGCCGATGAAGTGACCGATTGTGAGGCCGTCTGGTTTGGCAGCCTTATACACGTGATTCGCCGCGATTAGGCTGCCGGCGCCGGTCATGTTTTCGACGATGATCGCCGGTTCTCCAGGGATATGTTTGCCCATATGCCGGGCGATGGCGCGCGCGTAAGTATCAAATCCTCCGCCTGCGGAAAACCCGACAACGATTCTGACGGTTTTGCCTTTATAAAAGTCTTCCGCGGCGGCGGCCGGTTGGACCGAAAACAATCCGACGACTGCTGCCGTGAACAAACAACGAAGTTGCCACATAGAGTCTCCTTTTGCTCGCTAAAGTTGACGGCTCGCCCCATCGGCTTATCTCTCGGCTGGCGAGTTGCCAGAAGCTAACTGATTGATGGTCAAAAATCAACGAATTCCATGGGTTTAGCAATTCTCACCAGATCGTTGACGTTGTGTTCGCGCCGGGCCGGTTCTAGAATGGGTTTGCTGTTGTCGGCAGTCGTCACCCTTGGTAGATGAAGCCAGCCAATCCAGGAGCGGAGAATAGTTATGTCTGAAGTATTTAAAAACTATATCGATGGCAAATGGCTGCCGGCGCAAGCCGGACAGTTTATCGAGAATCGCAATCCGGCCAACCGCGACGACCTTGTCGGTCTTTTTCCAGCTTCGGATCACGATGACGTCGATACCGCGGTAGCGGCGGCCAAGAAGGCCTTCGCCAGTTGGCGTCTTGTGCCAGCGCCGAAACGCGGAGAACTGCTCTATCGAGTCGGCGAACTCCTAAGGGCGCATAAAGAAGAGATCGCCCGGATAATGACCCGAGAGATGGGCAAGGTCTTGAAAGAAACGCGCGGCGACGTGCAAGAAGGCATCGACACTGCTTTTTATGTGGCCGGTGAAGGCCGGCGGCTTTTCGGCGAAACGACGCCATCGGAGCTGCCCGATAAGTTCGCCATGTCGGTGCGTGCGCCAGTTGGTGTTTGCGCATTGATCACGCCATGGAATTTTCCGATGGCAATCCCAACATGGAAGATGTTTCCGGCGCTGATTTGCGGCAACACCGTGGTGCTCAAGCCGGCCGAGGATACGCCGTACACCGCCGTTAAGCTTTTTGAGATTCTCCAACAGGCGGGTGTGCCTCCTGGGGTCGTCAATCTGGTTCAGGGGCGCGGCGAAGAAGTCGGCGCCGCGCTGGTGCGCCATCCGGACGTGCAGTTGGTTTCCTTCACCGGTTCCGCCGCAGTGGGGCGGGAGGTTGCTGCTGCGTGCGGTCAGTCGCTCAAGCGCGTCTCGCTTGAGTTGGGCGGAAAGAACGCCCAGATCGTTATGGAGGATGCCGACCTGGGCCTTGCCGTCGAGGGCGCGCTGTGGGGCGCGTTCGGTACAACCGGACAGCGCTGCACCGCCACCAGTCGGCTGATTTTGCACCATGATATCAAAACCGAATTCATCGATAGGCTGGTGGCGCGAATCGAGAAGATCAAGATCGGCGACGGTTTGGATGAAAGCGTCGAAATCGGGCCGCTGATCAACCAGGCGGCGCGCGATAAGGTTCAATCCTACATGGAAATTGGCCGGCAAGAAGGCGCGCGCATGCTAATCGGGGGTTCGGCCTATGATATCGGCGCATGCGTGAACGGTTTTTTCTTTCAGCCGACGATATTGGATCGAGTCACGCCGAACATGCGCGTGGCCCAAGAAGAAATATTTGGACCGGTGCTTTCGGTTATCGAAGTGCCGGACTTTGATGCGGCCATCGCCGTGCTAAACGGCATTCGCTACGGCCTGTCCAGTTCGATTTACACCGCTGACGTCAACCGCGCCTTCCGCGCCATGCGCGATATCGAGGCGGGCATCACCTACATCAATGGGCCCACCATTGGCGCGGAAGTGCATCTGCCGTTTGGAGGCGTTAAAGATACCGGCAACGGTCATCGTGAAGCCGGCACCACCGTCTATGACATCTTCAGTGAATGGAAATCGATTTATGTAGATTACTCGGGCAGGTTGCAGAAAGCGCAGATCGATAATGCGGAATGAGTTTCACGCGGCCCGAGATTGCCTGCGATTTCACAATGCGACACCACGGAGAACCCTATGAAAGTGCCTTTAATCAAGACGAAACTCCCCGGTCCCCGGGCGCAGGCAATCATCGAAAAGGATCGCCAGTATACCGCGCCGGCTTATGGGCGCGTTTATCCGCTGGTCATGAAGCAAGGTCGAGGGATGGTGGTCGAAGATGTCGATGAGAATCTTTTTCTCGATTTTATGGCCGGCATTGCCGTCGCAAATACCGGCCATTCTCATCCGCGCGTAGTTCAAGCCATCGAAGAGCAGGCGCGCAAATTTTTGCATATCTGCGGCAGTGACTTCTACTACCAACCAATGATGGAGCTGGCGGAGAAGCTTAGCCAGCTGGCGCCTGGAACCGGAACCAAGAAAGTTTTCTTCACCAACTCGGGCACTGAAACGGTCGAAGCCGCGTTCAAGCTGGCGCGTTTCGCCACCAGAAGGCAGCATGTGATCGCCTTCGATGGCGCTTTTCACGGCCGCACTATGGGTGCCTTATCCCTGACCGCCAGTCGCTCATCGCACCGGGCGCAGTTTTCTCCGCTGGTGCCCGGAGTTCATCATGCTCCTTACGCTTTCTGCCATCGCTGTCCCTATCATCTCAATTATGGTTCCTGTGAGATCGGATGCGTGAGTTATCTGGAAAAAGTTTTGTTTCGCTACCAAGTGACACCGCAGGAGGTCGCGGCGATTTTTGTCGAGCCGATCCAAGGCGAGGGCGGTTATATCGTCCCTCCCCCCGAGTACCTGGGGATGCTTCAAGATCTCTGTCGCCGTCACGGTATCCTACTCGTCGCTGATGAGATCCAGTCTGGCTTCGGACGAACTGGAAAGATGTTTGCCTGTGAACACTGGGGCATTGAGCCTGATATTCTCTGCGCGGGCAAGGGCATTGCGAGCGGCATGCCGTTGGGTGCGATGATCGCTCGGAGCGAGATCAGCACGTGGACTCCGGGTACTCATGGTTCCACCTTCGGCGGTAATCCAGTGGCATGCGCCGCGGCGCTCGCGAGCATAGCTGTGATCGAAGCAGGACTTCTGCATAATGCCACAGAGGTGGGGGCGTATTTGATGGACAAACTTAATGAACTGAAGAACAAGCACCCGGTGATCGGCGATGTCCGTGGTTTGGGACTGATGATTGGCGTGGAATTCGTCCGCGCCGATGGAAGTGGTACGCCCGACGGCTCGCTTCGCGATAAGGTGATGAGGAATTGTTTCGAAAAAGGTCTACTCCTGCTCGGTTGCGGCGAGAGTACCCTGCGCTTGTGCCCGCCGCTCATCGTCACGCGGGAAGAGAGTACCACAGCAGCTGAAATCTTCGACGCGGCGATTAGCGAACTCGCGTAACGCTATGCCCCGAAACTTTGGCGAGGTTCCGAGAGCCATGCATAAAATGACAGCCGCGGTATATCACACGCGCTGCAATGCGGACGGCGAAGCTCCGCTCTTTATCCGCGGCGCGGCTTAGACAGCCGCTCTTTACTTTACTGTAGCTTGGTTTCGAGTTCTTCCAGTAATTGGACAAGCTCTGTATCCGCCGGGTTGAGTCTCACTGCCTCGCGGAACTCCTCGATTGCCTTCTGAAGCATTCCCTTGATCATATAGACCCGGCCGAGATTGATGTACGGGAAATGCCGCGGCTCATAACGTTGTGCTTGCTTTGCCCGTTCCAGCCAGGGAATTGCTTCGTCGAACTTTTGCTGTTGCATCAAATAAACACCGAGATCGTTGTACGGGTTGCCAAACTGCGGATCGAGCTGAATGGCGATTTCGCATTGCGCAATAGCTTCGTCAATCCGACCTTGAAAGCTATATGCCCAGCCTAGGTACGTATGCGCGTCCGCGGTCGGGTGAAGCGCGATCGATTCCCGGTACAGCCGGATAGAATCCTCGATCTCTCCCGCCATCTGGCGATTCATCGCCCGCTGCACGAGCTCCAATGCTTTGGTATGAACTTCAGAGCAAGTCATAGATTTAAACCCCCCAGGCGCCGCTGATCTGAATATTGGCGCCATTGATATAGCGAGCCTCGTCAGACACTAAGAAACGCACCACAGCCGCTGTCTCTTCGACCGTACCGATATAACCGGCCGGAATGCGTTTTACTGCGGCTTCCAACTCCTCCCTGGGCGCGCTGCCGGAATCTATGTACCCTGGCGCGATGCAATTTGCGGTGATGCCATAGGGCGCAACCAAGCGAGCCAGCGAGCGCATCAAAACGATCACTCCGACCTTCGAGATGTAATGTGCAGTCAGTTGCGGTTGAGCCATCAGCTGCTCTGCATTCGCCATGCTGAAGCAAATGATGCGTCCCCAGTTGCGTTGTTTCATTAAAGGAACCACCGCCTTGGTCAAATAAAAAATCGGATGAAGGTTGTTGTCGAACATCGAATGCCAGCCTTCGTTGGTTTCGTCCAATAAAGGAATGCGATGATAAGGACCGGCGCTATTAATCAACGCGTCGAGGCGCCCCCATTGATTTTCCAGATCGCGGACCATCGCAGTGGCGGCGCGTGGGTCCGAGACATCGCATTTAAACGCAAGCGCGGCCGTGCCGTGGCGTCTTATGGATTCGATGACTTCGTGCGCGGCACTGGCGCTGGTGCGATAGCAAATGGCCACGGACCACCCGCGGGACGCTAAATCCAGGGCCACCGCGCGACCAATGCCGCGGGCGCCGCCGGTTATCAAAGCAGCCTTGCTCTCCATCGTCGACAAACTGATGATACCAGCTTTTGACGATCGGCTTCCAGTCTCGAGAGATTTAAGCATGCAAAGCTTGAAGACTGCTGTTCTGTCGAGTGCTATAGTCGCCGTTACGACAAACGATCGGCCCCCATATATTGAAGGCAGAAGGCGCCCATCGCTGGGCGATCATCGATCTCATGCCTGCAAACCGTGTGGCAGAACATTTGCCCGAACAGCGTATAACAATTTTGTATAAAATAGCTTCAGTGTGCTATGATCGGATATGGTTATCGAACCTCTCAACTTTGAGAGTCGTCCCAGTCTAAAAAATCCCATTCTCATTTTATCTTTTGCCGGTTGGAGTGATGCTGGCTCGGCGGCGACAACCGCCTCTCGGTATATGTGCGATCAACTCCTAGCCAAAAGATTCGCCAGCATCGATCCGGAAGAGTTTTATGACTTCTCGGTGCAGCGCCCTATGGTTCGCTTAAACGATAACAAAGAACGCGAGATTCACTGGCCCTCGTACGATTTCTTTTATGGCGAGGGCATCGGCGCGCAGGCGGATTTCGTGTTTGGGGTTGGCGTAGAGCCGCAGTTGCGATGGCGAGCATTTACCGAAACGATGTTGCGCTTCATCCGCGAGTGCCAAGTTGGAATGCTGGTCACCCTGGGCGCCTATCTCGACGAAGTTCTATACACGCGTCCGGTTCCGCTTTCCGGTTTCTCTACAGATCCCAAACTGATGGAACAGCTCGATCTGGTACCGTCGCGGTATCAAGGGCCGACAGGAATCATTGGTGTCCTAAACGAAGTATGTCGTAAGGCTGCAATACCCAGTTTAAGTCTCTGGGCCGCGTTGCCTCACTACCTTTCTGTGTCGCCCAATCCACGAGGCACATTGGCGCTCTTGCTGCGGCTTACCCAATGGCTGGGCATTCGTCTCGATATGAGCCCCTTGGAACGAGCCGCCGCTGACTTCCAGGCAAAACTCAACGAAGCGGTCAATGCCGACCCCAAGCTCTCTGCCTATATTCGTGAGCTTAAAAAGCGCGAATTCGAGCAGTGAAGCTGTCAGTTTTAATCCCGGTCTATAACGAAGAGCGCACCCTCGAAGAGGTTGTCCGCCGCGTGTGTTCTATCGAGTTACCCAAAGAAATTATCCTGGTTGATGACGGCTCCAAAGATCGAAGCCGGGAAATTCTGACCCGACTGCAAGTAGAAACTGAGCGCGCGCCGGACCCGCTGAACGAACTTAAATTTTTTTTACAGCCTCATAACCAGGGAAAAGGGGCGGCGATCAAAGTCGCCTTGGATCACGCGCGCGGCGAGGTCATAATCATTCAGGACGCCGATCTCGAGTACGACCCGCACGATTATCCGGCGCTGTTGGAACCCATCGAGCGAGGTCTTGCCGACGTGGTCTATGGAACTCGATTCGCCGGGGGGGGCGCGCATCGCGTATTATTCTTCTGGCACTCGTTAGGCAATCGGATGCTCACGTTGGTCTCGAACATGCTGACCAACTTGAACCTTTCGGATATGGAAGTGGGTTACAAGATGTTTCGGGCTGAAGTCCTCAAAAGCATCAGATTGGAATCGAATCGTTTCGGCTTCGAGCCCGAAGTCACGATGAAGCTAGCCAAAAAGGGTTACCGCTTCTACGAAGTGCCGATCTCGTATCATGGTCGCACCTACCAAGAGGGCAAGAAGATTACTTGGAAAGACGGGGTTTCGGCGCTGTATTACATATTTCGATTTCGCTTCCAGAACTAGAACTGATTAAGCAGCTAACTCATCCCCGCGAACCTTGCTTCCACAACTCATCCATATAGTCTCGTAACGCTTGCTTCAATGGGAAGCGGGGCGTGTAGCCAAGCTCGGCCTTCGACACGCTAAGATCCAGCGGAATTGTCTTGTTCCTATCGGCTTTGACGGCGCCCGAAACAGTGACTTTGACGCTAGGAGATAATTCTCTGATAATTTGGGCGAGCTCTTCAGGTCCGGTCACTACGCCGGTGCCGGCATTGTAGATTCGCTGCTTCAGATTTTCTTTCTGGCAGGCGAGAAAGACTGCCAACCCGACATCTTTGCTATAGGCGTACTCGTTGTGCCCATAGGCGTTGGCATCGAGGGAGATAGGCTCGCCCTTGATGATGTTGAGCGCCAGATCGCGCATGATTTTGCCGACGGTGGAACCGCCGACGTAGAAGCCTCGTCCGAAAACGCCGCCCGGTCGAAGGATTGCTGTATCAAGTTTATACAGGGCCGCGTAGGCATGAACCAGGTGCTCGGAGCATACCTTGGTTGTCGCATAGAGATTGTGGCCGCCGATGGGATGGCTCTCACGGACGACACTGTCATCGATCTTCGAACGATCATACACGCCAAAGGTGCTTATGTAGACGACCCGCCGGAGTAGCCGCAGCCGAGCTGCTTCCAAGACATTGATGGTCCCAAGAATATTGTTGGTGGCGCCGGTATAGGAATTCTCCTGAACCCGCGATCCGATGAGCCCGGCTGTGTGAACCACTGTGTCGATTTTATATTGTTCTAACGCGCTGAGCAGTGCCGGCAAGTCGCGAATATCGGCCGCCACCATATCGACCCGATCGGTGCCGACGATCTCATGAATATAGTTTCGATTCGGCGATAAATCGTACAGAACAACTTTATTGCCGGCATCGACGGCATGGCGGGCTGCGTGGGCGCCGATGAGTCCTGCGCCAGTGATGAGGATATTCATTTTTTGCCTCCTGAACGACCAAAAGCTTACATTAGGTTGGTGTTCTGGCGCTGTCAAACAGCAGCGATGGAGCTTGCTTAGCACGAGAGGCGGGCCTATTGTAGGTTCAATTTCGCCTCACTTCGCTTGCTTGAAAGGAGAGAGCTAAATGAATCTGCGTAAGGTGATTTGTAGGGAACATTTCTTTGCCGCTCTCGCAGCCGTGACCCTTACGATAGTTGCCGGGCATACGACCATCTTCGCGCAATCGGTCAAAGTCGGAAGAACCGTCGGTGGAAGTGGCTTTCACATTCCATCCTACGTCGCCATTGATAAAGGCCTTTTCAAGGCCGAGGGATTGGATGCCAGTTTCATCGCTGCGACCGCGGGTGTGCTGGTCAGAGCGACCATTGCCAAAGAGATCGAGTTCACGCCGATTCCCGGCGGGGGTTCGGAAGCGATGCTCAAGGGCGCGCCATTGGTATTTTTCGTGGGAGAATCTTTGATCTCACAGTGGACGCTAACGACGACGCCGGACATCAAGCGGGTCGAGGATCTTCGCGGCAAAACCTTGGGCCTGGGTCGCCCTGGCTCCGCCGATTACAGCGAAATTGTCATCACCCTCGGTAAGCACTTCAAAATGCAGCCCGGCAAAGATTATCGAGTGATCAGCTTCACGGGCGAGCCCGACCGAATTGCCGCCCTGATCCAAGGCTCGATTCAGGGCGGCGTGCTATCATTTCCACACGCGGCGCGAGCGGAAAAAGAGGGCATGAAGATTCTTATGCGCACTGGCGACTATATTCCGCGCTTGGGGGGAACATTTCTCACTCATCGAGATTTCATCAAAGAGAAACGTGATGTCGTCAAGCGCTTCACCCGAGGTATTATCAAAGCCGAGGATTACATCAGGAACAACAAGAAAGGGACCATGGAGGTGATTGAGAAATATTTTGAAATCAAAGATCCCAAAGTGGTCGAAAGCATTTATAGTCAGGTATATGACAAGTACAGCCCCGAAATGCCGCCCGACCTAATCCAAGATCTGTTCGAGTCCCGAACCACCCCCGAACTCGGCTGGCCACAGGGCAAACCGCTACCGGATCTAAATCAGTTCGTTGATCGTAGTATCGTTAATGAAGTTCTCAAGGAAATGGGGCGCAAACCGGGAGGGAAGTAACCACATGGTGAGTCAGCACTAAAGAGCGGTAGCTCTAGAAACTCTTTGCCGCTTCAGGACGCCAGCTGGCTAGGCGGGACTCGAGTTGCTTTACGGCGAGAGTTAGGATCACGGAAAGCGCCATGAAGATTGCGACGCCGACGAAGACGACGTCTACCTTGTAGTTGGTAGCGGCGGAAGCGATCATGTAACCCAATCCGTGGCTCGAGCCGAAAAATTCGCCGACCACGACCCCGAGGATTGCTCTGCCGATGGCCAACCTTAGCCCGGCGATGATGTATGGAACCGAATTCGGCAGCACCACGATTTTCATCACTTGCCATTCATTAGCGCCAAACGATCTCACGACATTCACCAGAACTCTGTTGACGTTTTTGACGCCAATATAGGTATTGATGAGCAACGGAAAAACTGCGCCAGCAAAGACGATCAGGATCTTCGACCAAATGCCGATCCCGAACCAGAGAATCAATAGTGGCAAAAAGACGATTCTGGGGGTGGCATTGGCTGCGGTCACATAGGGATCCAGTAAATGCTCGAGAGTCACTGACCTTCCCATAACGAGCCCCAACGGCAGTCCGACAATTATGGACAAGCCTAGTCCCGCCAGAAAGGCGACTGCGCTGATGTAAAAGTGTTTTTCGATGGTCCCATCGAGAAGCAATTCATAAAACGCCGCGGCGATTCTCGAGGGCGTGGTGAAGAAGAGCGCCATTCCCTTTGGCAGGGTGTACCAGAGCGGAATGCTTTCCCATACGACAAGTAATAGGACGATAAAACCGGAACCGAATATTAACGATTCGTGCTCTGCAAAAATTTTGGCTGGTTTCATCAGCGTACCTCGTCGCCCGCACGCCACGGCGCAACCGTGAGCTCAAGCCTGCGCATCAGCTCGGTCAGAATAATCGCAATCAGCGACAGAATGATAATGCCGACGAACATGTCAGGGAGACGGTAGGTATCGCCCGCTTGGGAAATGGCGAAACCGATTCCCTCGGAAGCGGCATAGAATTCCCCGACAATGATACCGACCAAACCTCGGCCAATGGCAAGGCGGGCGCCAGCGATAATGTAGGGCATCGTGCTTGGCAGAATGACCTTAAGGTATAGATCCTTCTCACTCCCGCCGAACGATCGAATAACATTGATTAACAGCGCGTCCGTCGATTTGACGCCGGCAAATGTATTGAAGATGAATGGAAAAACAGCGAGTAAGAAAACCAGCGCTGCCTTACCGAGCACGCCAACGCCAAAAACGATAATGAACAACGGCGCTAGAGCAACCAGCGGGCTAGCGTAAAGCGCGGTTAAGAACGGGTCCAGCGAGTATTCGACTCTTCTGCGCCAACCCATGACTAAGCCAAGAGGGATGCCGACGATCACGGCGAAGGTGAAGCCCCAGAGGAAAGCCTGGCTGCTTACCGCGAGGTCGTGCCAGAGTTTGCTCCCTTGGATTTGCTCTTTAAATGCTGCGCCGATCAGTGAAGGCTTGGTAAAGAAGAATGGATCTACTGGGAAGAGGTAGGTCAAAACCAATTCCCATGATGCGATCAAGACTAAGACGGAGCAGAGTGCGAGCCACAGCCGCCGGTGTTCCGTAAAAAACGCTTGTGCAGCCATTTTTTATCCTCGGGAGGTCAGCTCTTCCCTCAAGACTTCCCATATGCGAAGCTTGATATCGTTGAATTTTGGCGTAAGCCGCATCTCATAATCTCTCGGTCGTGGCAAATCTATCTGAATGACGTCTTTGGTTCGGCCTGGCCTTGCTGTCATGACGATGACTCGGTCTGAAAGGTAGGCTGCCTCCTCGATGCTGTGGGTGACAAAGAGCACGGTTTTTTTGGAGCGCTCCCAAATCTGGAGCAATTCCGTTTGCATCAAGTCGCGCGTCTGCGCATCTAGGGCGGCAAAGGGCTCATCCATGAGCAGTACTTTCGGCTCGGTTGCCAGCGCGCGAGCGAGACCGACGCGCTGTTTCATACCGCCGGAAAGCTCATGCGGATAATGGTTTTCAAAGCCTTTCAATCCGACCAAATTGATCAGTTCCGCTGCGCGCGCCGCTCTTTTTGCAGACGGAACGCCCTTCAACTCAAGTCCGAGTTCTACGTTGGCGGTGACGCTTCGCCAAGGTAGCAGCCCAAACTCTTGAAAAACCATCGCCCGCTCTTGGCCCGGACCGCTAATGCGCGTGCCGTTCAACTGAATTATGCCGCTGGCTGGTTCAATCAGCCCTAAGACGATATTGAGGAAGGTACTTTTTCCGCAACCCGATGGACCTACGATACTGACAAACTCGCCCTGGGCAATGTCGAGGCTGAAGTTAGTCAACGCCGTGACGGGCTCTCGATCCTTGGCTTTGAAGACTAGAGAGACGTCGTGAGCTTTAATGAAAGCTGCCATGGGAACCCCTACCCTCGCTAACGGCGCATCTGCAGCTATAGTGTGGTTGATGATACAGCGCTACTATAGCCATAATTTGCTGTACGATCACTGTCGAATTCATCTATAGTTTCCGTCTTGTCGATGTCTAATTATTCTGCTGCAGGGTGTTTTCTGTGGGCATACTTAGACTTGCCGATGATGATCTGTCAAGGATGCTGCCACTGCAAACGAATTGTTCCCGAGAACCTGGAGCTATTGGAAATTCCTCGCGCGTTGCAGTATAGACAGGATGAAGACAAGGAGGTGACTCATGAAGATAAAGCAGATCTACCATATCGGTTTGCCGTGCAACGATCTCGAACGAGCAACCAAGTTTTACACCGATGTACTGGGAATGAAGTGCACTAAAGTGGGCTTTGACACAGAAAGTGGTGGTCCTTACAAAGACGTTTACGGGATGTTTCCCGAGATCTCCCGTCTCTTCATGGAAGACGGCATGTGTTTAGTTCTGTTTCAGCGGCCGAAGCCAATCGAGCGGGGTGATTTCGACGAGGGAACCTCGCACATCGCGCTGGAAGTCAGCTCGGATGATTTCGACAAGGCGGCAGATGAACTCAAGAAGGCGGGGGTGAAAGTGCTCATCGACAAACCGGTCGTGCGCCCTACAGGTAAAGCCATCTACTTCTTTGACCCTGAGATGAACTACATTCAGCTTTGGTCAAAACCTTAGTCATGATCCCGCAGTGATCATATCTGCAATTCCCCGAGCGCCGATCAGGGACCTCGGGGAATGTCTTTTTCGCCATCTGCTAAGCGGCGCGCCGCAGTCAAAAAACCCGTATGGGCGACCATGCGGTGTTGCGGCCGGACGCTCATGCCCTTGATGTGCCAAAAGCGCATCAGTGTTTCCATAGTTTCGATACAGGCAAAACGATTGTCGGCGCGCAGGGCATCAACCAAGCTCTTCACCTGGATGACCGTGGGCAGATAGCTTAGCAAGATGCCACCAGGTCTGAGGGCGTTCCAGGCGCGGTCGATCACTTTCCAGGGTTCCGGTAAATCCAGAACGACGCGATCTACATCAGTTTCCACGAATTCGGTTTCCACGTCGCCTAACTTTAATGTCCAATTAGGCGCCGGGCCGAAGTATTTGGCAACCGTCTTGCGCGCCATATCGGCAAAATCTTCGCGGATTTCATAGGTAATGAGTTGACCCGAGCTGCCAATGGCGCGCAGCAAGGTCATGCTCAGAGCGCCGGCGCCGGCGCCGGCTTCGACTACACGCGCCCCTGGGAAAAGGTCGGCCCAAATAAGAATTGGCCCAAGGTCCTTAGGATAAACGACCTGCGCGTTGCGCGGTAAATTGGGAATCAACTGGGGCAAACTTGGGCGAAAAACGAGGAAGGGTTCGTTGACAGAAGAACGCACGGTGCAACCTTCATCGCGACCGATCAGTTCTTCAACGAGCACTTTGCCGCCACGGATCGCTAGAGGCCGGTTTAGGTCGAGCCGAGCGAGATACTCTCGGTCCTTGCGGTCGAGCAGAACGATAGGTTCGCCTTGGCGCAATGGCCCCCTGGGATAATTGGAATTCACGAGATTACAATCAGCGGCGTGATGTGGATTCGTCAATGGTGTAAGAGCGCTGGCCTCTCTTATTTAGCTCATCGACCAAGTCGCGCACCTCTTGTGAGCGCTTGAGGTCTCCAACAAGTAACGCGTCCGGAGTATCGACGATGAAGGCATCACGCATCCCTAGTAGAACGACTAGACGGTCCGGGGCATGAATCAGGCACTCCTTCGTGTCAATGCCGAGCCAGTTCCCAGTAGCAGCATTGCCGTCGGCGTCGCGGGGCGACATCTGATGCACCGCCGCCCAACTACCGACATCGCTCCAACCAAATTGGCCGGGCACCGTCAAGACTCTGCCTTCGGAGCCGGCTGGCTCGAGAATCGCATGATCGATGGAAATGCTCGGCATTTTTTTATATTCGCGGGCAATCACAGAACCCAGCCTTGGACCCGGGGTTGCCAGCGATTTGCCGCCGGCGGCCGTGGCAATCTTCTCTAGAGACTTGTGAATTGCCGGCTGATACTGCTCCATTAGCGCCAGCAGTGTAGATGCTTTCCAGGCGAAGATGCCGGCATTCCATAGAGAACCTTGACGGAGTAGTTGCCCTGCTATCTTCGCGTTCGGCTTTTCTTTGAACTTTTTCACATGGTAAGCGTCTGCGTTTTCGGCATCCGCTACTGGCTTGCCTTTGACAATGTATCCATAACCGGTTTCCGGGTAGGCGGGTTGGATACCGATCGTGACCAAGCGATCGTGCCGGGCTGCGAGTTCAGCAGCAGCCTTAAGTGTGCGGCGGAAAGCCGCCACATCGGACACCCAATGATCTGCCGGTAGAATAATCATCACCGCGTCAGGATCTCTGCCGATAACTTCCAACGCTGCCAGGCCGATGCATGGCGCCGTATTTTTCCCCTCCGGCTCGGCGAGAAAGTTCTTTCGCGGCAACGCGCTCAACTCTTTACGCACCGCGTTTAATTGTTCGGCTACCGTAACGATCAGCGTTCGATCGCTTCCCCCGAGTGAAAGTACTCGATCCGCGGTTTCGTCGAGAAGAGTCTTAGGGCCGAAGAGCTTAAGCAGTTGCTTCGGCTTGCGCGAACGGCTGAGCGGCCAGAACCGTGTTCCCTTGCCGCCGGCGATGATGACGCTGTAAAGTTTTTGCCTCATGTTAGAATGTGATTCATGAAATGCGCTCTATACTACGGTAGGTGAAGTGACGGTTCAAGGATTCAACCAGAATCTCACCTGGAAAATCGGCGCGGGAGAAGCGGGAGGCCGGCTGGAAAATTTTGTCCGCCGGCACTTGCCTCACCTATCTCGTCACCAATCCGCTACAGCTATCGACGAGAACGCTTTTTTAGTAAACGGTCGGCGCGCGACCAAGGGTCAAAGACTAAAGCAAGGGGACCGAGTAATCTTTCAGGGGGCGCGGCATTGGCTGTTTGATTCGCCGGTCGCGGGAGTAAACGGACGTGTCACCACTGTCTATGAAGATGCTGAAATCATCGCGGTTGATAAACCGGCTGGCATCCCAACTCATGGATTCTCCGCGCGCGACGTCGGCACCTTGGCCAATTTTCTGGTTGCGCGATGGCCTGAGCTATCTTGCGTTGGGAGGAGTCGTTGGGAGCCCGGCTTACTAAACCGTTTGGACACCGAAACTTCAGGATTAGTGCTGGTGGCAAAAAATCAACCGGCATTTGAAAACCTGCGGGAGCAGTTTCAACGGCGCCAAGTCAACAAAAAATATATTGCCTTAGTTTGGGGTGAGGCATCTTCTTCCGGATCCATCAGCTTGGCACTTGCTCATGATCCGACCGATAAGAGCCGAATGCAGGTGATTAATGAGTCCGGATCGAATCGGCCGCGCCTAAGAAGCTGGCATGCGCGAACCAGTTTTCGAAAGCTCGCCAGCTCAAATGAGATGAGCCTACTCGAGGTTGAGATGCAAACCGGCGTCACGCATCAGATTCGGGTCCATCTCGCCGCTACTGGTCATGCCATAGTCGGCGATACGCGGTATGGTTTTGTAGACTATTCGACCGATCTTGGGCGGCACTTTTTACATGCTTCTCGTTTGGAGTTTGCTCATCCGGCGAGCGGCAAATCGACTGTCTTGGACTCGCCGCTGCCCTCTGAGCTCAGAAGCTTTCTCGAACGGATGAAAATAGTTGACTAGGCGGCGGTACTGCGAATGCCTTTAGTTTTGGCGCAGGCGGAGCAGAAATTGTGCTGGGTTGTTGGCTCTTCAACCCAACCTTCGTCTAGGTTGTGGCAGATTTTTCTACACTCAAAGCAGATGAAGTAGAGCCCGTCGATGCTCTTGTTGATCTTTTCTCGGTTGAGAACCCGTCCTTTTAGCTTGTCTATCCGAATTCCGAGCAGTTCTTCGTAGTTTCTCTTTATCTTGCGTCGTCCAGCCTCATCGCTAGGAAGATCCTCGTCGTCGATCTCATCATGGCTGCCATCATCAATGTATTC
The DNA here is from genome assembly GCA_963745835.1 of uncultured delta proteobacterium. Lineage (GTDB taxonomy): Bacteria > Desulfobacterota > Binatia > UBA9968 > UBA9968 > WHTF01. Next base: position 190,821 of record CAVUZH010000016.1, on the reverse strand, counting down.
ATGAGCTCGGTCTTTCGCTTGTCGTCCCGCGGGTTTCTTTTTTGTCTTGGGCATGTTTGCGATTCTCTCCTATGAAGTTCTCATAACTCAGGCGGGATTATTTCTTTAAACACCCACACTGCCGATGTCAATAGTCGGTTCGATGGGTTTTTAGAGGCATCTATTGCGGCCGGAACGTCGGGCTGCTGGTCCGATCAGCTTACGTTCAAGGTCGAACGATCTGTGCCGTAGCTAAGCAACAAACGAACTGAAAAGCTCTCATGACAGGAGAAAACGTTACCGAGGGGCTGATGTTAGGCTTCAATCCCTCCGCTTCATTATTACTGCCGAATCACCGCCGCCCTTCTTTGTAGATAGGCGTTACGCACCGCACCGTAAAGATCGATGGTGGACTCAGCGACTCGCTCGAATGTTTCGAGATTTAGTGACCTCTCATTGACCGTGCTTGTGACGGTGAGGCCGGCATTGGCATACCAAGGGATGAAGTAGATATAGGGCGTCATCGCCGTATCGAAGGCATAACCGATGCCGTCACGGATCGTTAGTGGCGGCAGAAATGGCAGGATCAGGTAAGGACCGGGCCCGATTCCCCAAACACCAAACGTCTGGCCGGTATCCTCGTCTCTCTGCTGGATTCCGAATCCATCCTTGGCCACATCGAAGAACCCAACGAGCCCGACTGTGCTGTTGATGGTAAAGCGCGCCACCTCCGTCGCTGCGCCGGTAAACTTCAGTTGCAGGGCGTTATTCACTACGCGTCGCACCACTGCGAGGTTATCGAAAATGTTGTAAATCCCCCGCTGCATCGGATCGGGTATCACAAAGTCCCACGCCGTCGCCGCCGGCTTTAGCAAAAAACGGTCAAGCACCTCCCGATTGAACCAGAACATTTTTTCGTTGAAAGCTTCGAGAGGGTCGGAGTCAAAATCGTCCCCTGCTTCCGCTGTTTCGGCCAATGCGCTGGCTAAAGCCAATCGTGTTTCCAGAGGCTGCTCGCGATTTGCCGATGAAGCGGCAAGCGTGCTTGGCTCATAGCCAGCCGAGAACGCCGGAGAATCTTCCTGCTCGAAAGCATAGCCAAAACTTGCGCCAAGCCAAAATATTGCCCCAACTAGGAACAATAGCGTGCTCATATTCCGGGGTGTCAGCCGCGAGCTGTATCGCTTCATCCACCGCTCCTTTAGCATTCTTGTCACTTACATGATGTCAATATTTTGGTCAAGCATTCGTTGATAATTCGCCGGTAAGTCTGCCATCGACGCCAGAATCATGCCATTGTCACCGTCTAAGCCCAAGCGATTTGTTGACCTTTGTTAAGACTTTGGATCGTTTGTGGGCGTTCAGAACGCCTCCGGTCCATGTTGACAGGAAATGGAAGTCGCAACCTCTGCGTTGACGGCGACAAGTTTAGTTCCGGGGCGATACGGCTTATCTTCATTGAGGTTGCAAGCCCCTGATTGTTTTTATATTTTGCGCTCGTGGAGAACGACAAACCATGAACGTAGTTCTCGGGGTCAGTGGCGGAATCGCGTGCTACAAGGCGGTCGAGTTGGTCCGCTTGTTGGTAAAAGAACAGTATACCGTTCAGGTGATCATGACTCGTGGCGCGATGCAGTTCGTTACGCCTTTGACGTTTCAGACGCTTTCTGCCCGGCCGGTTGCTACCGATACTTTTAATCTGACGCAAGAATCTGAAATAGGACACATCAATTTAGCCGACTCAGCCGACATCTTTGTTGTTGCGCCGGCTACGGCCAACGTTATTGGTAAAATTGCCGCCGGTATCGCGGACGATCTATTATCCACCGTGTTGATGGCTACTCAGGCGCCGGTGCTGATTGCGCCGGCAATGAACATTCACATGTACGAAAACCCAATCTTGCAAGAAAATCTCCGAAAGTTACGGCGGATCGGCTATGAAATCCTCGAACCGGACGAGGGCTATCTTGCATGCGGGTACGAAGGCAAAGGGCGATTGCCGGATCCCGAGGCGATTCTCGAACAGATCCGGCTGCAGCTCAAAAAAAAGATCTGGCGGATGAAAAGCTCATCGTAACCGCCGGTCCCAGCCGCGAACCATTAGATCCGGTTCGCTATATCTCCAACCGATCATCAGGCAAAATGGGCTACGCGCTGGCGCGAGCGGCAGCGCGAAGGGGCGCGGAAGTCGTGCTGATCAGTGGCCCGACAGCGCTCACGCCGCCTCCCGGCGTTAAAGTAACGGCCGTCAACACGGCGGCTGAAATGCGCCGGGCGATTCTCGACGAGTACGCCGCATGCACTGCCGTGATCATGGCCGCCGCGGTAGCGGATTATCATCCAGCCGAATTTTCAGCCGACAAAATAAAGCGAGGTAAGGGCCCGTTGGATGTGCGCCTGGAGCCGAACCCGGATATTCTCAAGGAGCTCGGGCGGCGCAAGGATGGAAAACTACTAATCGGCTTTGCCGCCGAAACCGGCAATCTGGATGCTAATGCCGAGAAAAAGCTGCGCGAAAAGAATCTTGACATGATCGTTGCAAATGACGTCACCAAACAGGGCAGCGGTTTTGACGGCGATACCAACATCGCAACCATTATTGATCGTCGGGGCACAACCCACTCGCTGCCGCTCATGAGTAAGGATGAATTGGCGGACCAAATTTTTGATCATCTTCTCACCTTAAGGCGTTAACCTTAAAGGCCAGCATTTTAGTATCGTGATTATCGGCCGATCTAATCAGCGCCCTTTCTCTGGGTGATTGCGATTCTGTCATTGATAGCCGCAAGTCTCAGGTGTTAAGATCTTCGGTGAGGATTCCGTGTCCATGTCCACCAGTGAAGGCGACGAACTCGCAACTTTGGTAATTTCCCTGCGCCGGCATTTACAACGGCAACAACGCATGGGTGTTCGGTTCGTCGCGCGACCTGAGGTTGCGACGATGACGCCAACGACGATGGAAAGTAAAGAGCCGGCGCCCGATAAGGTGGAGCGAGTCTCGACGCACTCCGATCGCGGTGAAGTGAGCAGTCTTGAAGAACTTCGCGATGATATCGGCGACTGTCGGCGCTGTAAATTGCATTTAGGCCGAACGCACGTGGTTTTTGGGATCGGTAACCCGAATGCCAAGCTGATGTTTGTCGGCGAAGGCCCGGGACGGGACGAAGATCTCAAAGGCGAACCTTTTGTCGGGCGCGCCGGGCAGCTGCTTACCGACATCATCACCAAGGGCATGGGCCTAACCCGAGAAGACGTTTACATTGCCAATGTGGTCAAGTGCCGCCCGCCAGAGAATCGCAATCCGGAACCCGACGAAGTTGCTTCTTGCGAGCCCTTTCTGAAAAAACAAATCGAATTAATACGGCCCAAAATTATTGTCGCCTTGGGGAAATTCGCCGTACAAGCATTGCTCCAGAGCAAAGTTCCGATTACCCGGTTGCGCGGCAATTGGCACACGTATATGGGCATCAAGTTGATGCCAACTTTCCACCCTGCCTACCTGTTGCGCAACCCGGCCGACAAGAAATTAGTCTGGGAAGACATCAAAAAGGTGATGAAAGAGATGCAAAGTGAAAACGCTTAAGATCTTTTTCTTTGTATCTCTGTTGGCTTTTGGGGTGTCTGTGCTGGCACAACCAGACGAGTCGTCGGCGCCGCACGTTGATCTGATCGTAATCGATGGTTCGATCAATCCGGCAGTGGACGATTTCATTCGCGAGAGCATTAGCCGGGCGAAATCGAATGGAGCTCGGGCGCTGATCATTCAGCTCGATACTCCCGGCGGCCTTTTGAGCTCCACCCGGACAATCGTAAAGGAGATGCTTAGCGCGCAGGTTCCGATCATGGTCCATGTAGCGCCCAGTGGCGCTGGCGCGGGATCGGCCGGGGTCTTCATCACGATGGCGGCGCATATTGCCGCGATGGCCCCGGCCACCAACATCGGCGCGGCTCACCCGGTAGCGGGCGGAGGACAGGAAGTGAAAGGAGTGATGGGTGAAAAAATCGAAAACTTCACCGCATCGTTTAGCGAAACTATCGCGCAAAAACGCGGCCGCAATACCGAGTGGGCAATCGAGGCGGTGCGCCGGAGTGTCTCGATTACCGAGACCGACGCGCTCAAGAAAAAGGTCATCGACATTATTGCCAAAGACATCGATGATTTACTGAAGCAAGCCGACGGTCGTAAAGTGGATCTGGACGGGCGCATGACGACGCTTTCCGTCAAAGGCGTTAACGTCGTGCGCCATGAGATGAGTCTCAAACAGAAAATCGTCAACGCCATTGCTGATCCGAACATCGCCTACATGCTGCTGATGGCCGGCATCCTTGGTCTCTACATGGAGTTCTCCAATCCCGGGGTTATGTTCCCCGGAGTGACCGGCGCTATCTGCCTGGTGATGGCGTTGATCTCATTGCAGCTTCTTTCTTTCAATTATGCCGGTTTATTTTTGATCCTTCTCGGCATTGCGCTTTTGGTCGGTGAAGCGTTCATGCCGAGTTTCGGCATACTTGGCATCGGCGGGGTTATCTCTCTGGCACTAGGCTCGTTCTTGCTTTTCGACACGCCGAATTCGGACCTAACCATCGATCGGACGATCATTTATACCGCTGTAGCGACAATGGCGGCCCTTGTTCTTGCGATCGGTTACCTGGTTTTTCGCTCCCAGAAAGCCAAACCCACGCTGGGTATGGACGGACTAATCGGTGAAATCGGCGAGGTCAGGGCAAAACTAAGTCCCTCAGGGAAAGTATTCGTCCACGGGGAATACTGGAATGCTCAAACACAAACGGATGGACAGATCGATGTCGGTGACAAGGTTCAAATCGTCGGCTACGACGGAATGAATCTCAAGGTGAAGCGGCTTCAGGACAGAGCTTCGTGACTTAGCGGAGGAGGTATTATGTTCGGAATAGGCGCCCCGATCACGTTTTTAATCATCATCATCGCTGCGATCATCAGTGGCGTGAAGGTTCTCAAGGAGTACGAACGTGGTGTTGTGTTTCGGCTTGGCCGAATGGTCGGCGCGCGCGGGCCAGGATTGGTCTATATCATTCCCGGCATCGAAAAGATGGTCAAGATGGATTTGCGGACAGTGACTATGGATATTCCACCCCAGGATGTGATTACCCGTGACAACGTCTCGGTGAAAGTGAACGCGGTGCTTTATTTTAGGGTGCTGGACCCGAATTTAGCGGTCAGGGAAGTGGAAAATTACCTGTTCGCAACATCCCAACTTGCCCAAGTCACCCTGCGCAGCGTTTGCGGTCAAGGAGAGTTGGACGAGCTTCTGGCCGAACGAGAGAAGATCAACACTCGCATTCAAGATATCTTGGATAAGCAGACCGATCCGTGGGGAATAAAAGTCGTGCTAGTTGAGCTCAAGCACATCGATCTTCCTCAGGAGATGCAGCGAGCGATGGCCAAGCAAGCGGAAGCGGAGAGGGAAAGGCGCGCGAAAGTGATTCATGCCGAGGGCGAATTTCAAGCATCGCAGAAGCTCTTGGACGCTGCCGAAGTCATGTCGAAGCAGCCAATGGCGTTACAGCTCCGCTTTCTCCAGAGCCTGGTCGAAATTGCCTCAGAAAAAAATTCTACAACCATCTTCCCTGTGCCCATCGATCTATTGGCGCCGTTTCTCAACAAATCCAATCAGACTTGATGATCCAAATTAGCGCCGCAATGTTTGATTCCGCGGCGTTGAAGATTGCTTTCGCCAGGTATTGCTTTGCCGGTCCATTGAAATGGATGTTCAAGAGTTTTCCTATGAGCTGCCCGAATCTCTCATTGCGGCATTTCCCAGCGGCAATCGGGAAGACTCTCGCCTGCTCGTGATCCGCCGACAGAGCGGCGAGCTCATTCACACGCATTTTTCCGAATTGGGCAATTTTCTCGATCCCGGCGATGTGCTGGTTCTCAATGATACCCGGGTATTTCCCGCACGGTTGCATGGCGCTAAGGAAAGCGGTGGCAAGGTGGAAGTCCTGTTGCTCGAGCGCTTCCCTGATAAGCGCAGTCTTTGGATTGCATTAATTAATGCCGCCAAAAAGCCCAAAGTAGGAAGCCGACTTATTTTCGCCGGCGTAACCGCCGAGGTGATTGGCGATATCGGTCGCGGCCGCTTCGGCTTGGAATTTCATCATAGTGGTGAGTTTGATGCGCAACTAGCCGCAATCGGCGAGCCCCCGTTACCGCCCTACGTGCGGCGCCGTCGCGCTGCTGCGAGCTTGGATTGGCAACGATATCAAACGATCTATGCGGCCCATCCCGGGGCTATAGCGGCTCCTACCGCGGGATTTCACTTCACTCCGGAGTTGCTCGACAGGTTGGACGCGCAAGGAGTCCATAGGGCTCTGTTGACGCTGCACGTCGGCCCAGGTACTTTCGAACCGATACGTAGCGAGAAAGTCGAAAGCCATCGGATGGAAGGCGAGCGTTACATTCTTCCGGCCGAAGCGGCCTCTCAGATTCAGCGCGCCAAGGACGTTGGCCGCCGTGTGGTCGCGGTGGGATCGACCACCACCCGCACGCTGGAATGGGTGGCACTGCAGAAAGGCAAGGTGGAGGCGGATGAGGGGATTGCGCGACTCTTCATACGTCCGGGCGACCGATTCCGAGTCATCGATGCTTTGATAACCAATTTTCACCTGCCGCGATCGACTCCCCTGTTAATCGTCACCGCTCTTGCCGGCCTGGAGTTGATCCGTAAAGCATATGCCGAAGCCATCCAAAAGCGCTATCGATTTTACAGCTATGGCGATGCCATGCTGATTTTGTGAAAGCATACTGGTGCGGCGGCGGTAGATGATCCTTGCTGAGTCGATTAGCAACCAATTCCTAATCTATTTTCACTCACAGGTCCCGCGCTTCAAATCATGTTCAATCGATTTACCTTGATAAAAAAGGACTCGAGAAGCGAAGCTCGGCTGGGCCATTTAGAAACCGCGCACGGCATGATCGAAACGCCGTGCTTCATGCCCGTCGGGACGCAGGGAAGTGTCAAAGCCGTCTTGCCGAGAGATCTAAAGGAGATGGGCTGTCAAATCCTGCTCGGCAATACCTATCATCTCCACGTACGACCGGGCGCGGAACTGATTAAGCAGCTCGGCGGTTTGCACAAGTTCATGGGGTGGGATGGTCCGATCCTGACCGACAGCGGCGGCTATCAGGTATTTAGCTTAGGCGCGACGCGCAAGCTTTCCGAAGAGGGTGTGCGCTTCCAATCGCAACTGGACGGTTCTTACCACATGCTCACGCCGGAAAAGGTCGTGGAGATTCAGGAGATGCTGGGCAGCGATATTGCCATGATTTTAGATGAATGCATTCCGCACGACGCCGATCGCGACTATGTGCGGAGTTCTACCGAGCGGACGGTTCGTTGGGCGGAAAGGTGCTTGAGAGCGCGAGCTTCCAAAGATCAGTTGTTGTTCGGCATCATCCAGGGCGGGATGCATGAAGATCTCCGTCGATGGTGTGTTGATAAGATGAGGGTCATGCCTTTCGAAGGTTTTGCGGTGGGCGGCTTGGGTGTTGGCGAAGGAGAGACGACATTGCAGGCGATCAGCGCCTACACGGCGGAACTGCTGCCGAAGGATCGGCCGCGCTATCTCATGGGCGTGGGCCGGCCCGAAGACATCATCAATGCCATACGCGCCGGTTTTGATATGTTCGATTGTGTTATTCCGACGCGCAACGCACGCAACGGAACTCTCTTTACCTCTGGGGGCAAGGTCAACATCAAGCGCGCCGATTTCGCGCGAGATCCGCGGCCGTTGGATGAATTGTGCGAGTGCTATACATGCCGAAATTTTTCACGAGCCTATCTGCGCCATCTCTATATGGCGGGGGAAATTCTCTCATCTCAGCTAAATAGCCTGCATAATCTTTACTTTTACCACCGCCTTATGAAAAGGTGTCGTGAAATGATCCGCGACGACCGGACTGATTTTGAAATCAGCAGGCCGACACCCTAATCTGTGAGGAGAACTTACAGGAGGAATTATGTTCGACATTGCATTTGCTCAAACCGGTCCGGGTCTTGGCAGTCCGAGCCAGTTGATCAGCTTTTTGCCGCTGGTGCTGGTTTTCATCATTTTCTATTTCTTGCTGATTCGGCCGCAGCAGAAAAAGTCTAAAGAGCATCAACAGATGCTAAGCAAGCTCAAAAAGAACGACGAGGTGATGACCTCGGGAGGAATTTACGGTAAAGTTACGGCCCTAACCGAGAACATCGTCACTCTCGAGATCGCGCCCAACGTGCGGGTCCGCGTCAACCGGCCACAAATTTCTGCCGTACTGACGGGCGAAAAAACGATGGCAAAGGATTCAAAGGAGTAGCCATGCGGCGGGGTGTTTTGGCTCGTTTCATTATGTTTGCGGTTGCGGCTCTGGCTGCGATCATTTACCTGCTTCCGAACTTCGTTGACCCCTTGCCGTCATGGTGGAGCAGTATTCTGCCTTCGGAGAAGATCCATTTGGGATTGGACTTGCAAGGCGGCACTCATTTAGTCTTGGAAGTACAAGTTGACAAAGCGGTTGAGCATAACATCGAACGGGTCAGGAATGATCTCCTTAATCTTTTTCGTGAACGCGGTCTCTCAAACATTTCGATCGAGCGTGTTCAAGGAACACAGCTGCAGGTAAGAGCGCCGGCGGAGAGTGTCGACCGGGTACGCGGGGTTCTGAAGGGAGATTTTCCTAATTTAACTGTGGTCAATACTCAGACCACGGCCGGCACAACTGAGTTCTTCTTAACCCTCAGCAAAGAAGAGCTGCGCGCGGTGCGCGATTTTGCGGTTGATCAATCCCTCGAAACTATACGCAATCGAATCGATCAGTTCGGCGTCAGCGAACCGATCATCCAACGTCAGGGACAACAGGATATTCTCATCCAACTCCCGGGAATCCAGGACCCGGATCGGGCCAAGGAGATTATCGGTAAGACGGCTCTGCTTGAGTTCAAATTAGTCGATGACAATGCCGATGTCGAAAGCGCGATCCGCACCGGTCCCCCGCCGGGACGTCAGGTTCTCTATGGTTACGGTGACAAAGGCGAGGGCGGCAGCGGCGCGCCAAGAACAGCCTATGTCGTGGAATCACGTACGCTCATGACTGGTGAATATATCGCTGATGCGCGGGTGCGGCCGAGCACTCAACTGCAGGGACCTTATGTGGAACTGATCTTGAACGCCAGCGGCTCACGTCTATTCGAACAAATTACCGGCGCCAATGTTCGCCGGCGCTTGGCAATCGTGCTCGATAACCGGGTTTACTCAGCGCCTGTTATTCAGGAACGAATCGGCGGCGGGAGAGCCTCGATTACCGGCAGCTTCGATATTAAAGAGGCGCGCGACCTGGCAATCATTCTGCGGGCCGGCGCGCTTCCCGCACCGGTCGAGATTGTTGAAGAACGAACGGTGGGCCCATCCCTTGGCCAAGACTCCATCCGACAAGGGGTCAATTCTTTCATCATTGGGGGCGCCTTGGTGATCGTTTTTATGATCGCCTACTACAAGGGCGCTGGGGTGGTCGCGGTGATGGCATTGCTGTTCAATGTCCTGTTTCTCATTGCAATTCTGGCCGGCTTTCAAGCAGTCTTAACCCTGCCGGGTATCGCCGGTATCGTTCTCACTGTCGGCATGGCCGTGGACGCCAACGTTTTGATCAATGAACGCATCCGCGAGGAGCTTCGAGCCGGGCGCGCGCCGCGTTCGGCTGTTGAGGCAGGCTACCAGCACGCGTTGCCGGCTATCCTGGATTCCAACGTTACGACTTTCCTTTCCGGAGTGATCTTGTTTCAGTTTGGCACCGGCCCTATCAAAGGCTTTGCCGTTACTCTATGTGTCGGGATTCTCACCACAGTTATCACCGCGGTTTACCTGACCCGGATTTATTACGATTATCGCGCGAATTCTCGCAAGCTCGCGCGGGTCAGCATTTGAGGAAGTATGGAGCTCATCAAACCTGGGTTAAAGATTCCATTTACCCGCTACCGTAAGATTGCCATTATCATCTCGACGATCGTGAACCTTGCCGTTTTGATCATGCTGTTTGTGAAGGGTCCTAATTTAGGGGTCGACTTTGCCGGTGGTACGATGGTGCACCTCAAGTTTCAGCAAAACGTGACCATACCGGACGTTCGTCAGGCATTCGAAAAAATGGATCTCGGTGGAAGCGTTATACAAGACTTTGGTCAACCCGGCTCGAACGAGTACCTGGTTCGCTTGGACCAGACCTCGGTTGAGATCGGCGTGCTCGGTGAGCAGATCAAAAAAGTTTTAACTGATCAGTTCGGCGCTGACCAATTCGAGGTGCGTCGAATCGAGTCCGTGGGGCCGAAAATCGGCGAAGATCTGCGCCAACGCGGCGCGTTGTCGGTTATCGTTGCCACGATTATGATGGGCATATACATCTGGTTTCGTTTCGATCTTCGATTCGGTATCGGCGCCGTGATTGCTCTGGCGCATGACGTTCTCGTCGCCGTGGGCGCTCTCATGTTAGCCAATTACGAATTTGACCTGACCATCATTGCGGCGCTGCTGACAATTGTCGGGTTTTCCGTCAACGATACGGTGGTGATCTGCGATCGTATTCGAGAAAACATGCGCAAGATCAAGCGGGAAACCCTCGAGGGGATCATCAATATCAGCATCAACGAGACTCTCAGCCGAACTATTCTGACCACGGGCACAGCCCTTCTAGTGCTTGTTTCTCTGTACCTTTTGGGTGGCGCGGTGATCCGGCCGTTCGCTTTTACTCTCTTGGTGGGCTTTATCTCCGGGGTTTATTCGACGATCTTCATTGCCAGTCCGGTGATCTTAATGTGGGAGAAGAAGCCGGTGAAAAAATAATCTGGTGATAGGAACAATCGACACCAGAAACTCCAATGGTTCAACTCCCCGATTGAATACTGAGGCCAACCGACCGCCGTCCATTTCTCTCCTATTCTTTGCTTCATGACAACTATGTACGAGGAACTCCGGAAAAGGTGGATTCTTAGACAGCCCGATCAAGCCTTCGTCAACCGATGTTGTGACGAGCTTAAGCTATCGGCGCTGTTGGCTCGCGTGATTGCGCTGCGCGATCTCACCGCGATTGAAGCCGCTAAATGCTATCTTTCTTCCAGCCTCCGTTCCGATCTGCCATCGCCGTTCTTGATGGCCGACATGGATGCTGCAGTAGACCGGATTGTTCGCGCCATTCAGGCATCGGAATCAATCAGCATCTGGGGCGACTACGACGTTGACGGCACCACCGGAGCGTCGGTGCTCGTCTCATTCTTGCGCGAGATCGGCGTCGAAGCGATCTTTTATGTTCCTCACCGAATTGAGGAAGGCTACGGCCTCAATATCGAAGGATTGCGGCGGCTCAAAGAGCGCGGCGTTCGCCTGGTGGTGACGGTCGATTCGGGAATTTCAAACTTCAAGGAAGTTGCTGAGGCGCGTGAAATTGGCGTCGACATCGTTATCGTCGACCATCATCAGCCGCCTGAGCAACTTCCTCCAGCGATAGCGGTTGTCAACCCACACCGCAGCGATTGTGCGTTTCCCGACAAAGGACTTTGCGCCGCAGGTTTAGCTTTCTATGTGGTGATCGCGCTGCGGGCCCGGCTTCGTGATGCAGGCTGGTTCCGCGCTTCCGGTGATCCCGACCTTCGTCGTCATCTCGATATCGTCGCATTGGGAACTATTGCCGATATGGTGCCGCTCAAGGGCGTTAACCGTACTCTGGTCAAGCGAGGTTTAACAGCGCTCGGCTCTTCAACGCGGCCGGGGGTTATCGCATTGAAGCAAATCGCCGGATTCGCTCCGGGCGATGTCACTGCCGGACAGGTAGGTTTTCAGTTGGGACCGCGTATTAACGCCGCCGGACGGATGGACGCCGCCATCAAAGTCATCGAACTGCTCACGACAGAATCGCCCGAAGTGGCGCTGCGAATTGCTCAGGAGCTTGACGTGCATAATCGCGAGCGGCGGACGATGGAGGCGGAGGTGCTGCAAACTGCCCTGGAACAAGCCGGGAAAGTCATCGAGCGCAGGCGATATTCATTAGTCTTGAGCGGCGAAGGTTGGCATCCTGGTGTGCTCGGCATTGTCGCCTCCCGGGTGGTGGAGAGATTTCATCGTCCAACCATAGTGCTGGGTTTTCACGGAGGCGAAGGAAAGGGATCGGCGCGCAGCATCCGCGGCTTTCATATGGTGGAGGGACTTCGTCGCTGCGGCTATCTCCTGGAAAAATTCGGCGGTCACGAGTATGCCGGCGGCCTGACTATCAAAGAGGAGAATCTTCCGAGCTTCATCGAGGCTTTCGACGAAGCGGCGCGCGCTGTCCTGTCGGACGAAGCTCTGGTGCCGTTCTTGGAAATCGATGCTCAGCTCAATTTTGCCGAAATCGGCCATCCACTCTTGCGCGAGATCGATGTTTTGAAACCGTTCGGCGTGGGCAATCCTGAACCGATCTTTTTAAGCCAAGGCATCGAAGTCTGTGAACGGAAGGACTTCTCGTTGGGAGCACGCTTTCGCTTTAGGCAGGCAGGGCGGTTTGTCAGCGGCGTTGCGTTTGGCTTAAAAGAAGACTTTGCGGCGCGGCCTGGTGCGATGGTCGACCTAGTTTACCGACTGAGTGAAAATGTATGGAATGGAAACTCGACCGTCGAACTCAAACTCTTGGACTCGAGGATGGCCAGCGTTACTTCTGCGCAGGTATAATTGTGAAAGTAGGCGAGGAGATATTATGGATAGGCACGGCATAGCAAAAAAAACTCCGAGATGGTCTGTTCTATTTGCGTTAATGTTGAGCGTAGCGTCGGGCCGATCGTTTGCCGCGGAACTCGGAGGTAAGCCGGAAAAAACGGATGTCGTCGTTACCTATGCTCAACCCAGCGGCGCTTTTACGCCGATTTGGGTTGCCTACGAAGCGGGACTGTTTAAAAAATATGGATTGAATGCCAGCCTGCAACTCCTGACGCCGCAAGTCTCCGCGCAGGCGGTGATATCAGAAGAGGCGGACTTCTATACCGATGGCCCGGACTTGATCAATGCTCGATTGCGAGGTGGTCAGGTGAAGTATTTCGGCGGCACTATGCAGCAGTTGGTCTTTCAGATCTGGGGAGCGAAGGAGATCAAGTCAATCAAAGATCTGAAAGGAAGAACCATTGCAGCGAGCACACCAAGGGCGGCATTGGATACCGCTACTCGTGAAGCGTTGAAGAAAAACGGCTTGGCGCCGGACAAAGATGTGCAAATTCTCTACGTGCAGAGCGTTCCGGCGATTCTTAGCTCGGTCCTCGGCGGGAAAACTTCTGCCGGAACCTTGTCCGCGCCCAACACGCTCAAAGCGAAAGAAGCGGGACTCAATCTTTTAGTCGATGTCGGAAAGCTCAATATTCCGGCGTTCCAAGTTGCGTATGGCACGACAGAGAAATATTTGAAGAACAACCCCAACACAGTTTATGCATTCTTAAAAGCGATCGCCGAAGGCGTTGTAACGTCCAGAAAAGATCCCGCAATCGCTAAAAAGGCTATTAGCAAATACGGAAAAATCGACGACCCGGCGACCGTCGACGGGACTTACGAGGCCTTCGCGCCTTATTGGGCAATGAGCCTCGCCGTACGGCTGGAGGCTATACAAGCTCAGTTCGAATATCTTGACCAGAAAGAATTTCCCAATGCAAAGAACGCCGATCCAAAAGATTTCTTTGATAACTCTTTTGTCGAATCCCTGGCGAAGTCAGGTTTTTTGAAGGATCTCGGCATGAAGTAAATGTGTCTTACAGTCGTAGGTTGTAACAATTCAGAGAGATCTTAATCCGACTTAATTTTCGGGACAGATCGCACGATTGAGGAAAGCGTGAGCAGAGCGGGTGTAGATGCGGCGAGCAGAAGAGATATTGTTTATCTCGCTCTCGCGGGATTTTTCGTAACCAATGCCATTTTGGGTGAACTCACCGGCGGTAAGCTCTTTACTCTAGGTCCCTTTACCATGAGCATTGGCGTGATTCCCTGGCCGGTGGTGTTTATCACTACGGACTTGATCAATGAATACTTCGGCCGCGACGGAGTTCGCCGGCTCACATTGACGACAATCGGCCTAATTGCCTATGCGTTTGTCGTTCTCTACCTTTCGATTCAGGTTCCCGCGGCATCTTTTTCACCGGTTAACGATACCCAGTTTCGGGCGGTTTTCGGTCAGTCTCTTTGGATTATCGTCGGCAGCATTATTGCGTTTGGCATAAGTCAATTAGTGGACGTCGGCGTATTCTGGCTGGTGCGACACAGAACCGGCGGCAAACATCTCTGGCTGCGAGCGACGGGCTCAACCCTGGTTTCGCAACTCATCGACAGCATCGTCATCATTGGGATCGCGTTTTGGCTGCCCGGCAAGGTCAAAACCGAAGAATTCTTTATCGTTGCGGGAACGAACTATTCTTACAAGATGATGATCGCAGTGGCAGTCACCCCGTTACTGTATTTAGGTCATTCGATGATTGATCGTTACCTGGGCATCGAAGAATCGCATCGTCTGATCGAAAGCTCGGCTCGAGCCAGCGAAGAGATGGCCGTGGCGGAGCCTAGTTGACGATCATCAAATGACAATCATGGGGTAGCTTTTTCATCAGCCCTTTCACTACATGACCGCGCAGCATGTGATAAAAAGCCGAGCGCTGAGACGCGCCAATTACGGCGGCATCGACGTCGAGCGCCTTGGCTGCGTTGGCTATGGCTTCGGCAGCATTGTAAGACACGGTCCAGATAGGGATAGCTTCGAGGCCTTTGCCGCGAATCTCCTGCAGGGCGGAACGTAAGGTAATCACTCCTTCATCACTGGGCCGGTGCGGCGTATCGCCGGCGAAGAGACCCGGCCATTCCTCCACGTACACGCAATACAGAGCGGTTTCGCCCATGCCTTTGGCACGCCGAATGCCTTCCTGGACGAGCCGCGGGTTTTCTCCCCGAACTGCCAGTAGCGTTGACGACGGATAAAGATCTTTAAGCTCAACAGCGTCGGCCAAAGTCACCAGGCCTCTTAACTCTTCATCCACTAGAGCTTCTGATGCCATATAGGCGCGCGCCTGAAGGCGCTCGATCCAAGGAACTTTATGAAGCAGATCCAAAAACCAGGCGCGGCGAACGCCTACGGCCACGCTCATACCCACTGCGGTTAAGACTCCGCCAAATAGGGTGGCCAGTTCTTTTTCGACGAGATTGATACACCACGCAATTAGGATGACCGCCGTGGTTAGTACTCCGACCCAGAAGCCAAGGTCGCGCCGCCCTAGTCGCCAGCGAATGACATCAAGGCTGAGAGATGAAAAGACGAATGCGCCGAGCAGTCCGAACGCATACATTTCGCCCAATAGGGCCAGCTCACCTTGCGTTGCGAGAATGACTACAATGGGGACAGTGGTGGCAATGCCGATAGCGACATGAGGACTCCGAAAAGTAGCGCTTCGCAGCGCGATCGCGCGCGGCAGGAAGCCAAGATTAGTCAGTGCCAGGAAAATATGGTAGGCGCCGATGATGGCAGTATTGGCCGCAAACAAGAGCAACGTCGATGCGCTGAGAACGACGGCGAGGCTAAGGCCAAAGCCGCCCGAGACCAAGGCAACTTCAGAGATAAATCGTTCGCTCTCGGTAGCCTTAATCTCGGCTGGAAGCAAATTGATCGATAGCAGCGTGAGCAGGGGCGAGGTGATCACAGTCGTAATGATAACTCCCATCATGGCCCACTTCGCAGTGCGCCTGAGCGGAAAGCGCATGTTCGGACTAAGCTGGCTGATGCTTTCCAAACCCGAGAACGCCAGCCAAGCCGCGCCAAACCCAACTAGCAGTTCTCTAAACGAAAGGGTTCGTCCCGGCGCAAAGCTGCGCAGCGCTTGCCACCACTGGGCAGGCGAGAATTGCCAGAACGATAGCGCGATCACGATAAGATCGACCGCAAACGCCGCTACGGCCATCACCAGCGCCACGGTGGCGCTTTCGCGAATTCCCACTATATTCAAAAGAGCCAAGGCCAACAGACCGATGCATGCAAACAGAACAATATTGGCGTCGATTAAGTGAACTACGCTGCCGATGTAGTGAAATCCAGAAACCGCAGAAATAGCAGCTGTTAGAAAATAACTAGTGGTGATCAACATGCCGCCCAGACAGCCCCACATCGGTCCCAAAGCTTTGGTTGTGATGGATACCACGCCGCCGCCTTCCGGATTGCGCCAGCTTATCTCAATATATTTCAGCGCCAGGGGGATGAAGCCGATGGTAGTCAGTAAGACAAAGAAGGGCGTGTCATCGCCGACGTTGCCGTAGAGGATTCCCGGCACGTAGTAGACCGAGGTGCCGATGTCGCAGAACACGACGGCCCAGGCGAGAAGCCAGGTGAGTTGCCTGGTATCTTTGGTCTGCTGCATTAGACAAGTTGCTTTTATGATTTAAGTTTGGGATTTGGCAAATGATGAATTGAGGCTCTTGCAATGACGTCGGCGTTCGACCTATCATAGAGCTATTCGACCCGGCGTCAGTATGCCCCTACCTGTACAATATTTCCAGAAGCTCGTCGAGAGTTGTCCTGATATCATCATCTCCGTAGACAAACACGGCGTCATCACGTTCTACAATGATGGAGCCCGGCAAAACCTGGGCTTTTCGCATGAAGAAGTGCTGGGCAAAAGCGTTTTGGAGATCTACCCGACATTGAATGAGGCGCGCCGGGTAATGGCTGCGATGCGAGGCAGTGCCGGCGAAGGTCCAGGCAGAATCAGAAGTTTCGAAACTACATTCAAAACAAAAAAAGGCGAGTGTATTCCTGTTGCGATCTCCGCGTCCATCATCTACGACGAAAATGACGAGGAAATCGGCTCCATCGGTTTTGCCAAAGATTTACGGGACATCCGGCGCCGTGATCAACTCGTCACGTTGGCCGAGATCGCTATCGGCGTGTCGCACGAAGTCAACAACTCATTGGAAGTGCTGGTCAACCAGGTAGAACTTCTGCAAAAGTATGTCGAACGAGTTGCTACTGACGAAGATTATATTGTCGAATCAGACCGTTTGGTTTCTGTCGCGTCTCAGGTGAAAAGGATCCAGGACATCACCGCGCGAATTAGCCAAATGGCCGACGAGGGCGAGTACGGAACTAAAGAATATCTGTCCGGCAAGATGATGACGGATCTGCGCACCGGGCCGGACGGCAAGGGTTGTGAGCGGCCAAAACCAGACGAACGATATCCATTGCGCGGCCTCAAGATCTTGATCGTCGATGATGATGCCGGAATTTGCCAGTCTTTGAGAGACCTCTTGGAGGCAGAAGACTGCCAGGTGGAAACCGCTGCATCGGGTGTTTACGCGATGCAGTGGCTGGAGCGCGGCGGGTTTGATTTAGTTCTAAGCGACGTTGTCATGCCCGATATTGATGGATACCAGCTCTATCAATACGTCAAGAAGAGCGCGCCGAATCTGCCGGTGATTTTAATGACGGCTTTCAATTACGATAAGGATCATATTATCAAACGAAGTTGCCTTGAAGGATTGCAGGGGGTAATTTTCAAGAAACCTGTGAACCCCGCGTTGCTTAGAAAGGCGCTGCTCCAGCAATGTAGACCTGAACGGGTGCACCCACAGCCTCCGACCGGTTCTTCGCCTCAAACAACGCCTTCAACCGATTCCAAAGACATCTAAGCCCAGTCATGAGCAAAGAAGATTTTTACAACAGGGGTATGGAACTGTTTGCGGAGGACAAGTTCGATGAGGCGATTGCCGCGTTTCAGCACGCCCTTGACGAAGATGGCGGTTATACGGATGCATTGCATGCGCTAGCGATGACCTACTCGCATCAGGAAAAACTAGACGAAGCCATCGAAATCGGCAAGAAGCTCGTCGAAGTCGCGCCAGATGACGAACTAGCTCACACCAGTCTCTCCATATTCTATCAACAAAAAGGAATGATCGCGGAGGCCGAGCATATTGCTGCCCAAGCGCGAACGCTGGGGTGGAAACGACAGCTGTCTCAGAAGAATGAGCCACAAAAAGACTAACCGTCGAGTTTTCTTCTCGACCATTTAACCTTTCCCATTTACCGTCAACTAGCCTTTGGGATCTTGCAACGATCATAAATAGATCGACTTCGGTGGCATCACGGGCCGGCGACACCCGATCTGTTTCTCTCCCGAAGCAGTTTTGTCCTCCTTGAAGTTTTTCAGCGGAGTGGATAAAAGAATTCCGTAATTGAGTGCGGGAGCGGACAGCCGCTTTCATCCATTCTGCATCTTCGAAACAACCAATCCATGACGATATCAACGAGGCCCGTGGAGCTTCTGGCCAAGTTGCTGGCCGATGAAGCGCGGCTGGAGAAGAAGATCCGGGAGACACGAGCGGCGCTCACCTTGATCCAGAAAAGAGTATCGGAGTGCATGGCGCATCATTACATCGCCATGAAGCAGCCAAGAATTCTAATGCCGGAGGATCTAATGCGAGAGGAACAATCGTACGAGCGGCTACTGCAAGCCCTGCAAGACATGAAAAGCGAGATCACCAAGCAGATACGGCCGGTGGAGGAGCAGATCATTCAGGCCAACGTCGAGCACCTACGCCAATCCTTTGGCGAGGAAAGTCAAAGGCTGGCAAAATGCCTGGAGGAAATCGATGATAATATCCTCGCTTGCCGCCAATATCTGCAGGACTATGATCGCATCCGCTCGGGACTGCAGAGCCTGAACGAAAAGCTCGCTCAATTAGGCGCCGATTCATTACAAATTGCTGACGGCCTGCCCACAACTGATTTGGGTGAGATCATCAGAGAGCGCATCGATCATCTCAGGTCGCAGGGAAAGATTTAGCTTCGCAGCCGCGGCGCGAGCCCAACTAGTTTAGATCGCGAACTCCGGGATCTAACGTATTCGTCCGTCTACTTGTCTGCACTCGGGGAGATCTAGTATTCGCTGGAATGATTGTGCCGGCGCTATCGAGCCTCGGGGTTGGGCTCTTACCGCAATCACGCATATCTATCTACACCAGCGCCAAGACCTAATGAAGCAGAGGTGTCTTGCTCGAGCACCACGATTGCGAATCGATAGCCATCAGTTTGAAGAGACCGGGGTCTAGAGGCCCCACATACGAACGCGAATTTGCCGCAACTCTCAACATGGCCAATGATGGCGGATCGCGGCGCAGACGAAGAGGCGCAGTAAAACGCCATCGTTCCACCGGGTAATCACTGCTCTGCTAAGAAAGAATCTCTGGGAGTCAGAGATCTGCGAGGAAAAAAATGAAGTTACTGATCCGCGATGCTTGCATTCTTACCATGAATGAAGAATTCGAAATTATTGCGCCTGGTTCGATTGTCATCGATGGCAATCGTCTTTCCTACGTCGGTCCGGCTCAATCGGCGCCGTCCGGCCCGTTTGAACGGTCAATCGACGGCGGCCGCATGATCGCGATGCCCGGCCTGATCAATTCTCACTGCCATTCGCCAGCCAATCTGGTCCGAGGCATGATGCCGAGCAAGCCGCTAGAAATTTGGCGCGCTTACTACCGGGCATCGCTCAGAGATATGCGCGAGGAAGATTTTTATGCGAGCGCGCTTCTCGGCGGGATGGAGATGCTTAAGACCGGGACTACTAGTGTGCTGGATCATTTTTTTGGCAATCAAGCCTGCCGCTTCATGGGCGCCGGCGCGGCGATTCAGGCAATGCGCGATTTGGGATTGCGCCACGTTGTAGCATTGACTCTCTCTGACCGGAATTATGAAGAAACCATTCCGCTCGGCAGCGCGGCCGCGTCTGTGGGTGACGAGATCAAGCGAATGAGTCAGAGTGAAGCCAAGGCAACCCAAGCGTGGCTCGACGACTGCGAAGCCTTCATCGAGACATTTCATGCTCCGGATAAACTGACCACCGCATGTCCCGGCCCCTCGGCTGTCCAGCGTTGCACCGATGAGCTATTGGTCAAATCGGCGCAGATGGCGCGAAGGAAAAGCCTGCCGATGCATATTCATCTAGCCGAAACCAAGGCGCAGCAACTCATGGGACGGCAACTCTACGGCACGTCTCTGTTGCAGCATTTAGAATCGCTAAACGTCTTGGACTCGAATCTTTCATTGGCCCATTCGATTTGGATCGACGAAGGCGATGTCGAATTGTTCGCCGGCCGCGGTGTGACGGCGGTGCACAATCCGGCAAGTAACCTACGCCTCGGCAGCGGCTTGGCGCCGGTCAAGAGATATCTGGCCGCGGGCGCCCGCGTTGCACTCGGTACCGACGGCGCGGCCTCCAATGACAGCCAGAACATGTTCGATGCGATTCGTTTATCGGCGTTGATTCACAACCAGGCAGGAACTGACTTCGCTCAATGGATCTCGCCGTGGCAAGCGCTGACGATGGCCACCGTTAATGGCGCGCGCGCTTTCGGCCTCGATGCCGGCGTGCTCGCAACGGGCAAACTCGCCGATGTTACCTTGCTGCATCGCGATACACCGGCGTTTACCCCGCTTAACGATCTTGCGGGTCAGCTAGTTTTTTGTGAAAACGGCAGTTCGGTAGATACGGTGATTGTTAATGGCAAGATAGTTGTCGAATCCGGTCGACTAACGTGTATGAACGAACAAGAAGCTTTAGCTCTAGCGTCCAAGGCCCGCGAGCGAATCGATTCCTCGATTCAGCGCGAGCTCGCCGCAGCTAAATCCATGGAGCCGGCGCTGGCGGAAATGTACGCCCGAGTGTTCGGGAACCTAGCTCAGTTGAACCCACCGCTAATCCGCCTAACACTGCGGCATCGCCGTCTTGGAACGGTTAAGCTGTAGCGAAAGCGCACAGCACCCGCTGAGTTCAAACGGACTGTCCATCAACGACGGAGTACTCAACGCGTACAATCACGGCGCTAATTTTTAGGAACTAGGACCTCTCTGATTTTTGCGACGTTGGCGGCATCCATCCCAAACAGCTTTTTGACGATGCTCTCCATTTCGGAGCCCGACAACGGATTTATTTCCAGCTTCGACTTATCCATCTCGGCGACAAATTCCGGATCTTTCATAGTCGCGTTGAAAGCGGTGCGGAGAGTGTTGATCCGCTCCTTAGGGGTTCCGGGAGCAAGCGCATAGGCGCGGAGGATCGCGGATGGAGCGTGCGTGCCTGATTCGATCAGCACGCGAGCCTCGGCTGTTTTCGCATAATCGATGGCGTTGGGAACGTTGGGAATGTCCGCCGCCTTCTTCGGGTTGATCTGGATAATTGGCTTTACCAGACCGGACTCCAGCCCCTTGCTCCAGGTTGTTCGGATCGATGCCCACGTCCAGCAACCGCCGTCGACTTCACCGGCTTCAGCAGCGATGCGTATGTCGGAAGTTCCCTTGAATCCTTCGATCAGCTGGATCGGCAGACCCAGCGCCGCTTTCAAAATTCTAGGGGCATCGGAGTCGTTGGCGCCGGGAGCCTCGCCCCCGAGCTTCACCGGCTTTTTGGCCGCAAACCAATCATCCAGGGAATTGATGCCGCTGGCTTTGGTGATTGCGCAAACGGTTTCGTCCTGCACTGGAGCGCCGAGCCACTCGAATTTTCGCCCGTCGAACTCGACGCTTTTGTCGCCCATGATCTGCTGCAAGACCAGTGAGCCGATGAAGTTGCCGATGATCAGGCCATCGGGCGGTGTTTTATAGAGATAATTGGCGGCGATTCGGCTACCGGCGCCGGTCATGTTGTCGACGATGACTGCCGGATTACCGGGAATGTGCCGACTGAGATTGCGCGCGATCGCGCGCGCGTAGGCGTCGAATCCGCCGCCGGCGGCAAAGCCGACGATGATCCGTATTGTTTTGCCTTTGTAGAAACTTTGCTCTGCGCTGGCAGCTTGAGTGTTGGTGTTCGCGGCGCCGACAAGAAGAAGCATCAGAAAAAGACCGGCAATCTTTGCCATAAAAACCCCCATTGAGCCAAAGGTTGTGAGAACGTGCGGCGATACGTTTAGCGCAGATTTCCCGTATGTCCAAGAGAATAACGGCCCGGCTGCGGCCAGACGGTCAAACCGTGAGGTTCGGTTTTGACCGAGATAATCTTTGAATGACCTGTAGTCGTATCGATTTTGTAAACGGCATTATCATAGCGGCCCGAAAGCCACAATGTATTTCCGTCGATGCTGAGATTACCCATGTCCGGACTGCCGCCACCCGGAATCGGCCAGTCAGCGGTCACTTTACGCGTTGCAAAATCGATCACGCTCACGCTGCCTTTTCCTTTGGGAGGGCCGTAGACCCGGGCGACACCCCGATTAGCGACGTAGAGTTGCGTTCCATCACGACTGGGATAGAGACCGTGCGTGCCCAGGCCGGTTTTGATATGTCCGATCTCTTTAAAACTCTCACCTTCAACCAGGAATACGCCCGCTGCCTTCATATCGGCAACGTAAAAAAATCTGCCGTCGGGAGAAATACGGATATCCTGCGGCATTCCGCCCTTGGAAAACTTTAGATAGCCGACCACTTTCTTCTCGATGAGATCAATCTTGACTAGACTACCGGCGTATTCACAAGTGAAAAACGCGTAGCGACCATCCATGGAAAAATCGGCATGGTTGATGCCGGCGCAATTAGGCGTGTCTATGGAATACTTCATCGCCATAGTCTGCGGGTCGCGGAAATCAAGCCGCTTGCGCGCTTCGGCGACAATAATCGCGGCGCTGCCGTCGGGTGTGAAGTACATATTGTAGGGGTCATCGACCGGAATATTCTTCCCCGGTTTGCCGGTTACAGGATCGATGGGTGTCACGCTGCCGTCGTCTCGTCCTTCAGCGTTATTATTGACCCAGAGTGTTTTTAAATCCCAGGAAGGAACAACGTGCTGCGGATGAACGCCGACACGGAATTTGTTGACGACTTTATCGGTCGTGGGATCGATCACCCAGACATCGTTAGAACTACGGTTCGGCACATAAACGCGCGAGAGGTGTTTTGCCACCGTTGCGCTCAGCTTGTCAGGCCGCGTCTCGCTGTAGATATTGTTCGGATCGATGACCGGAGGCATTCCCGGCACGGTTTGAATCCCGCCCGGGATTCCAATTGCCGGTGCTTCGGCCGCAATTGCAGTGGAAAAACGAGAGGCAGAGAGAGCTAACGTCAGGATAAGAGAAATGTACGAACTTTTCCTTTTGGTACCGACCACGTCGACCCCCACGTCGAAGCAAGGGCGAAACTTAACCCTTGCGCCGCTGGAATTTGGCGTATTTTAGACGAAGAGGAAATGGATTACGATCGAATAATCAGGCGGCGGTCTTTTTGTTCTTGTTCTGAATAGCCCAAAAGACATTTTCCGGCTTGAGCGGCAGATCGTAAATTCTGACTCCCAAGGCATCGGCGACTGCGTTGCCGATGGCGGCGGGGGTGGGGGCGAGCCCCGGTTCGCCAAGCCCCTTGGCGCCGTAAGGACCTTCAGGTTCGTTGCATTCAACGATGATCGGAATGAGCTCGGGAGTATCGAGAGAAGTAACCAGATGATAGTCGAGAAAGGAAGGGTTGCGGACCTTGCCGGTCTGATCGATTACCATCTCCTCGTGCAGCGCGGAGCCGATCCCCATGACCACGCCGCCTTCGATCTGAGCAACGCAGTTCAGCGGATTGATGGCTCTGCCGACGTCATGCGCGGCGGACATGCGCAGGATTCTCACACGACCGCTGTCCTCGTCTACCGCTACTTCGGCGGCTTGCGTGGCGTACATGTAGAAGGCCGATGCGTGGTCACTGTGACCCGTTTCCAAGTCGAGATCCTTGCCGATCTCATAGGTGTATGCGCCGTCGCCGCGAACGATCCCCTCCGGACCTAACTTACGGCGTACCACCTCGCCAAGACTCAGCGCCATCTGCGGCTGATCTTTGAGAAATACTTTACCGTCGGCGCAATCTAAATCTTCGCTTCGCGCTTCAAAAATGGGAGCGGCGGCTTCCATGATCTGTTCACGGGCGTGAATCGCCGCGCGGCGCACCGCATTGCCCATATGATAAGTGCTCCGGCTCGAAGTCGTTGACGCATCATACGGAATCACGTCGGTGTCGAGAGGGTGCATGTGAACTCTTGCCATTGGCACCTTGAGCTCTTCCGCCGCTACTTGCGATAGGATGGTATTGCACCCCTGGCCGATTTCCACAGTGCCTGCAAGCACGGTGACGTCGCCTTTGGTATCGACGACGACACCTGACGCCGACGTGGTGGGGCTGCGCGTCGGCTTCTGAATGCAGGCGAAACCCTTGCCGATTTTGACACCCGGCTTTGTTTGCTGTGGCTTCTTACCCCAATCAATAGCTTCAATTGCTTTGGTCAACGTTTCTTTCAAGCCCACTGCATGAAGCTGCTCGCCCCAATATGAGATGTCGCCTTCGACAAAAATATTCTTCATGCGGATTTCAACCGGATCCATGCCCAGGCGCTTGGCGATTTCGTCCATCTGTTGCTCTCCCGCCCAGGCCCCTTGGGGAATGCCGTAACCGCGATACGAGCCCGCCACCGGTTTGTTTGTGTAGACGGCATAGCCATCGACTTTCACGTGCGGGATCCGGTAGGGACCCGGGGCGGGCAAACTGCCGCGGATACACACCGTCGGGCTCTTTTCAGCGTAGGCACCCGCGCCCCAGTAGATTGTCATATCGCGCGCCATCAGCGTGCCGTCTTTTTTGACACCGGTCTTGCAGTAAACGACCGCCTCGTGCCGGGTCAATGTCGAGATAAAGGTTTCTTCGCGGTTAAACTTCACGCGCACCGGTCTTCCGTTGGTGTGGAACGCCAGCGCTACGGCGATCGGCTCCACCTTCAAGCCCCCTTTGGAACCGAAGCCGCCGCCCTGAAGCGGGTTGATAAGGCGAATTTTTTCTTTTGGCATCTCCAGCGCTTCGGTAAGTTCATTAAGTGCCCGGAACGGCGCGTCGTTGGCGACCCAGATGGTCAGACGACCGCTATCTTTATCAAACTGCGCGTGCGCCGAATGCGGTTCCATGGCGGCATGCTGGATCATCGGCACAAAATATCTTTCGTCCAACACAAGATCTGATTCTTTGAAGCCTTGCTCGACATCGCCGGTGCGAAGCTTGAAATGTTCAGCGACGTTGGCATGCGCGCCGGGAACGATGAACTCAGCTTTACGGTAATTGGGAAAATCCTCATGAATGGCACTGGCGTCGGCTTTGCTCGCCTGCTCCGGATCCACGTAGACCGGTAAATCTTCGTATTCCACTTCGATCAGCTTTACTGCGGCCTGCGCAGTATCTTCGTCTTCTGCAGCGACAGCGGCGACGGGTTCACCGATATAACGAACTTTGTCGTGAGCTAAGAAGGGTTTATCCTTGATGCTTTCTCCATGCGTCCACGGCGCATCCGCGCCGGTTACGACCGCGACAACACCAGGATAGCTTTTAGCCTTCTCGGTATCGATTTTCTTGATCCTGGCGTGTGCCTTGGGACTGAATAGAGTCTTGCCGTAGAGCATGTTGGGAAGGATCAGGTCGTATCCGTAAACTGCTTCCCCGGTAACTTTCTCGTTTGCATCGACACGGGTGACTGGCTTCCCAACAACTGTAAGCTCGGCCATGGCTAACTCCTAAAAACGTGTGAAACGTTCAATCTTAAAATAGGTAGATAAATCCGTCATCTGAAGAACCGGTCACTCGCTCTTATTGCGCATCATCGCTGCCGCGTCTTGGACGGCTTGAACGATCTTGGCGTATCCGGTGCAACGGCAAAGGTTGCCGGAGAGAGCGAAGCGGATGTCTTCTTCACTGGGTGCAGGATTCTCGTCGAGCAGAGCTTTCGACATCATCAACATTCCTGGCGTGCAATAGCCGCATTGCGCGCCGCCATCTTCAATGAACGCTTTTTGAATGGCGTGAAGCTCGGGGCCGATTTTGAGGCCTTCAATCGTGACGATGGTGGCATCGTCGAGTTCGCCTGAAAGAATCAGGCACGAATTGACAGGTTTGCCGTTCATTAGAACCGTGCAAGCGCCGCAGTCTCCGGTGCCACAGCCTTCCTTAGTTCCGGTAAGGCCGATTTCATCACGGAGCAAGTCGAGCAACAGCCGATGGCTGGCGACTTCCCTTGTGATGCTTTTCCCGTTCAACGTGAATTGAATTTTCTTATTCATGACTGCCTCACTTAAACATAATCGAACCGATGGAGTTGATCGAGGGGAACTAACCGCGGTTCTCCAGCACTGGTTCTAGTATCTACGATCGCGCCGCTCGACCCAGGACTTTGCCGGACCGACCATGGCATTGAGCAGCGCCCGCTTGGTCATAGCTCCGACCATGGCGCGCCGATAATCCGCTGACGACCGAACATCGCTGATCGGTCTTGCCTCTTCCGCGGCGATGGCTCCAACCTTCTCGGCCAACTCTTCGGACAGCACTTGGCCTTCTAGCGTGGCTTCCGCCTTTTTCGCGCGAATCGGGGTCGGAGCGACCGCGCCCAGAACAATCCGCACGCCCTCGCATCTATTTTCCTTTTCGCCGACCGTGTACGCTGCCGCTACGCCGACGTATGCCAGATCCATCATCTCGCGGGGCGAGAACTTGATGTACTCGCCGACAAGCCGTGGGCTAGTTTTCGGAATCGTGATTTCCGTAAGAATCTCATCCGGATCCATGATATTCAACCCGGGACCGCGGAAGAATTCTTCGATCGCTACGCTGCGTTCGCTACGGTCACTGGCGATTTTTGCTGTGGCTTGAAGCGCAATTAGGCTTGGCGCGACATCGGCTGAAGGGGTGGCATTGGACATGTTGCCGCCGATGGTTGCCCGGTTGCGGATCTGAATTGAACCCACTTCCGCCGCGCTTTGGCAAAGAAAGGGATACTTCTTGGTGAGCAGCGGAGATATCTCGATCTCGCGCATGGTCGTCAACGCGCCGATGACAATGCTGCCGTCGCTATTTTGACGGATGCCGGATAGGCCCGGAAGCCGTTTGAGATCGACAACATACTTCGGCACCAAACCTTTCTCCTTCATCGCGATCACCAGGTCGGTCCCTCCCGCAAGAAAACGGCCGCCAGGGCCTTTCTCTTTCAGGAGCAGACTGGCCTCACTAAGCGAAGTCGGCTGGTACATCTCGAAAGCTTCGGTGCGTTTCATCGGCTACTTCCTCGCGAAAGCGAAGACGCCCAGCGGCAAACCCAAATTCAGTTAGGACGAAAAGAAAACGTCACTCACTACTAGAACCGATTCAGCGTATGCCGCCGGACGTTCGCTGTAAATGGCTGCGGAGACCTAGATTAAAGGCCTGAGCATGCGGCCGATCGGCTTACCACAAGGCTCGCCGTCGCGCATTTGCACATGACCTCGCACTACCGTGCATACCGGCAGCCCTTTGACTTTCCAACCATGCCATGGGGACGGCTTGTTCTTGCTGTGCAGCTTATTGACGTCGATGGTGCCTTCCTTATCCATATCGACGATGGTGATATCGCCGTCCGAGCCAAGCCTGATGGCGCCCTTTTTTGGGTAGACCTGCCAAACCCTAGCCGGATTTTCACAGGCTACCTTGACATACTGATTCAGGGTCAAGCGACCTTTGTTCACTTCAGTCAAGATCAGGGGAACGCCGGTTTCAACACCGCAGAAACCCGAGATGCAGTCCCAGATCGCAGGTTTGGTGAGCTTTCCGTAAATATCCGAACCTTTTTCATCGAGAGTATGCGGTGAATGATCGGTGGCCAGAGTGTCAACAAATCCTTCACGAAGGCCCTGCCACAGAACTTCGCCGTGATCCTTGGTTCGCACCGGCGGGTTCATCTTCAGCAATGAGCCGACTTGATCCATGTCGTTGGGCTCGCGCAGGAGGTAATGCGGGCCGGTTTCGGCGGTGATCCTCATGCCTCGGGCCTTGGCATCGCGCACCATGTAGGCTGCCTGCTTCGAGCTCATATGGAAGACATGCAGCTTGGTGCCGAACATCTCTGCGAAGAAAATCGCGTGATGGACGGATTCTGCCTCGCAGATATCCGGGCGCGATGCCTCCCAGTAACGGGCCTCGTTCTTGCCCTCGGTTTTTAGCTTGTTGGTGCAGTACGCCATGATCTGCCGATTTTCTGCGTGAATTCCCAACGGCAACTTCGATTGCGCGATGTAGTCGAACGCCTCCATGCACATGCCATCGTCCGGGAAAGGGAGATTACCAATCGTCTCACCGAAGAAAATCTTGAAGCCAATGGCGCCGGCGTCGGCCATCGGCAAAATGTCTTTTGTGTTGGTTTGCACAACGACACCGGTGACGCCAAAATCGACGAGTGACTTGGCCTCACCCAGCTGCTGCTTTATTTTCACCTGCTCGGCTTGGGCCGTAGGGGGAACGGTATTCGGCATGTCAACGACCGAGGTAATTCCGCCACAAACGGCGGCGGTCGACCCGGTGGTGAAGTCCTCCTTGTGGGTCATCCCTGGTTCCCTGAAGTGGACGTGTCCATCGATGATCCCCGGGAGTATGTGTTTCCCCTTGGCATCGATTTCTTCTTTCCCCTGAGGTAATACATCGTTAGCGCCGATCGCGACGATTTTCTCGTTGCTGATGGCAACTCCCCCTTGGAACGTTTCTTCGGGTGTTACCACCCAACCGTTTTTTATCACTAGATCTGCGGCCATTTCTCTTCCTTTCTTTGTGTTTGGTTTTCGCTTTTTTCAACCGTTGCTGTTGCACGTAATTCTCGGATCGCCAACCTTTGCTCCAAATCTGAAAGCACGTTCTGTTTTCCTTTGCGGATGTGCGCCCGGACGATGCTCACCGCCTCAGCGATATTGCGCTGCTCCATCGCTTGCAACAGCCGTAGATGCTGTTGATGAGCGTTGACGCCGCGCGCGGCGTCATAGAGCCCGTCGGTTCTGCGTTTCAAGACGATCCGCTCAAAAACATGCCCAAGAGTTTTTTTCAACGTCTCGTTGCCAGCCAATTGAGCGATCTCAAGGTGAATGTCCTGATCGTACATAAGACGTTCTCTAGTGAACCGATTCTGCACGTCGCCGCCGTACAAATCCATCTTCTCGCGCAGCTGATCAAGCCCAGCATCGGTAAGCTTTTCAATCGCCTTTTGCACCGCAAATGCTTCGAGCGCTTCACGGAGATCGTAGAGCTCTTCGGCCTCTTGCATTCTAATTTCTTTGCAGGTAAAACCCCGATTCGGCAGAAACGCGACGTATCCTTCCTGCACTAATCGGGTTAATGCTTCGCGAACGGGAGTTCTACTCACGCCGAGTCGTTCGCTGAGTTGCTGATGATGGAGCTTTTGTCCGGGCATTATTTCATTGCACAAGATTAGATTCTTGATCTCGTTGTAAACGCGAACCGAAAGATTTTCACTACCGCGCGATTTAGTTTTAGGTTGCTTCAGGGGATAATTCATCGATCTGAATTTGCATAAAATATTTTATGCAAATTGTTTGGGGAAACTACCGAATCGGCTAAGCGTTGTCAATCTATGGAATAACGCTTGAAAAAAGATTTGATTTTGTTAAATGTACGACGTTTTGTCCGTCTGTTGGTGATTAAAAAAAGTTTTATAGAGAAAAGAACCATTTAAGGAGGCCATGTGGCACAAACCAAACTTAAAGCAGTCAATCTACGGATGGAGTACTACCAGCCGCGTACCGGAGGTCGGCTGCTCGCGCTTGATAACGTCAATCTTCAGGTCGACGAAGGTGAGTTTGTCACCATTGTCGGGCCTAGCGGTTGCGGCAAGACCACCTTCATCAATCTTGCCGACGGGTTGCTCAAGCCGACCGGTGGACAATTGATGATCGACGATCAGCTGATAACCGGACCGGGAACAGACCGTGGAATGGTTTTTCAAGATTCCTGCCTGATGCCTTGGAGAACAGTTTTTAAGAATGTGATCTTTGGCTTGGAATGTCAGGGGCTCGATAATGGCGAAGGCAAAGACCGGGCGCAGAAGTTCATCAAGTTGGTCGGGCTTGCCGGCTTCGAAGATCACTACCCCCATGAACTCTCCGGCGGTATGCAGCAGCGCTGTAATTTAGCCCGCGCTCTCACTGTTGATCCGGAAATCCTCATCATGGACGAGCCTTTTGCAGCGCTCGATGCGCAAACCCGAGAGATTATGCAATTGGAGTTATTGCGCATCTGGAACGAAGCCAGGAAAACGATTCTTTTCATTACCCACCAGATCAACGAAGCTATCTATCTGGCGGATCGAGTGATTGTTTTTGGAGCGCGGCCTGGGAGGGTAAAAGAGACCATCAAGATCGATATCCCTCGCCCCCGGAAACTTGCCGTAAAACGTGATCCGAAGTTCTTGGAATACGAAGATCACCTCTGGAACTTGATTGAGGAAGAAGTCAAAAAAACCATGGTCGCTGACCAGGTAATTCACAATATCGACGCATAGCGCAGTCTTCAGGAGTTAAGGGTGCGGCGTTTAAACTCCCAGACCCTGATTCTGATCGGCGCTATCGTTTTTGTCGTTTACTTGGCGGGTGTTCCGCTTCTTATGCTGCTTTACGGCAGCATAAGAAGCGCTCCCATTGGCGAACCCGGTGCTACCTACACGATCCAGAACTACGTCAGGGCTTATTTCGATAAGGAGTTTTATCTTCTCTTTCTCAATTCGCTCTACTTTGCGGTCGGAACCTGCGCGCTCACCTGTTTGATCGGAACGTTCCTGGCCTGGGTCAGCGAACGAACCAATACTCCATTTAAAAAAGTCTTCGTCGTAATGGCGTTGGTCCCCTTCATTATTCCGGGGATTCTCAGCACGATTTCCTGGATTCTTCTTCTCAGTCCAAAAATCGGGTTGATTAATTTGACTCTAAAGGGGCTCCTAGGCCTGGAGTCTGCGCCATTCAACGTTTATTCCATGTGGGGCATGATCTGGGCGGAAGCAATCCACGATTACCCGCTGGTATTTCTTCTCATGTCTGCCGCCCTTCGCAACATGGACACTTCGCTCGAAGAAGCGGCGCTGACAGCTGGCTCGAGTACGTGGACCACCTTTAAACGAATTACCCTGCCTCTGATGCGCCCGGCCCTGTTCAGTGTGTTATTGATCGTCTTTATTCGCGGCATTGAGGCATTTGAAGTGCCGGCGCTGATTGGCGTGCCGGCCAAGATCTCCGTTTTTACCACCAAGATTTTTCTGGCCATCCATCAGTTTCCTTCGGACTTCGGGTTGGCAGGCTCCTATGCGGTCACATTATTAGTCATCAGCAGCATTGGCGTTTTGATCTACGGCAAGATTACGCGGCGTGAGGAGCGTTACGCCACAGTTACCGGAAAAGGGTATCGTCCGAGGGTGATCGATCTTGGTAAATGGAAATATTTTACCTGCGCGCTGTCGTTCTTTATATTCTTTCTCGCCGTGATTCTGCCCGTGTTTGTGCTGCTGTGGTCCTCGTTCATTCCCTATTACGGCGTTCCGTCGCGTGAGCTCATGGGCAAGATGACACTGGCTAATTATCACTACATATTGAACTATCCGCTCGCTGTGACCGCGTTCAAGAACAGTTTCTATCTGTCCGTCGGTTCGGCAACCTTGGTGATGCTGCTCACCTCGGTGATCGCCTGGGTAACTGTAAAAACCAAGCTTCCCGGACGAGCCCTGTTGGACAATATGACCTTCATTCCCATTGCGATGCCGGGTATCG
Source organism: uncultured delta proteobacterium (assembly GCA_963745835.1). Taxonomy (GTDB): domain Bacteria; phylum Desulfobacterota; class Binatia; order UBA9968; family UBA9968; genus WHTF01. The sequence continues at coordinate 159,228 of CAVUZH010000016.1, read as the reverse complement.
TACTGGGTGTCAGCTTGATATGGGTATATCTCACATTGCCGATTCCGATCTATGGCACGATGTGGGTATTGCTGTTGGCTTACATCACCAAGTTTATGCCCTACGGCATTCGGGCGGCGTCGGCTTCGATGATTCAAATTAATAAGGAACTTGAAGAGGCGTCCTTCACGGCCGGCGGCACCTGGTTGCAAACCTTCAAGAAAATTATTCTGCCGCTGTTGATGCCCGGTTTTACCGCAGGATGGATTTACATCAGTATCATTGCTTTACGCGAGCTGTCCACATCCATCTTACTTTATTCTTACAACAGTACGGTTCTTTCGATCATGGCATTTGACTTGTGGGAAGGCGGGCAATACACGTACGTTTGTGCATTAGGAGTCCTGATGGTTCTGTTGCTTCTTGTGATGGCATTTATCGCCCGTAAGCTTGGAGCAAAAATAGGGATCGCGCAATAAATTAATCCTTTTTACAAGTGAGATCCGTATAGCCGTCACCCATCCGGAGGAAATATGGCAGATAGAAGAGACATGGTTCAAATCGAGGCTCTCGAAAAGTATTTCGGCGAAGACAAGGAACGCGTTCATGTTCTGAAGGGCGTATCGCTGAACATACCCGAGGGATTGCTCTATACGTTTCTGGGCCCCAGCGGCTGCGGCAAGACCACCACCTTACGCTGTGTCGCTGGGTTAGAGAGGCCGGACGGTGGCAGGATCAGCATTGGCGGACAAACGGTTTTCGCTTCGGGCGAGCGCGTTTACGTTCCCACCAACAAACGTCCAATCGGGATGGTGTTTCAATCCTATGCGATTTGGCCGCACATGACGGTTGCTCAAAACGTCGCGTATCCACTAACGATTCAACGTAGATCCAAGGACGAAATCAAACGCAGGGTCAAAGATGTTCTCAGGATTGTAGGACTTGACGGTCTGGAAGATCGCCCCGCTCCGAAACTTTCCGGCGGACAGCAGCAGCGGGTTGCGTTCGCCCGCGCTCTGATCAACGAGCCCAAAGTTATGTTGCTGGATGAACCGCTGAGTAACCTGGACGCGAAACTGCGCGTGCAGATGCGCTCGGAAATTAAAGCGTTGCAGCGACGGACCAATATCACCACGATCTTCGTCACGCATGATCAAGCCGAAGCTTTGGCGATTTCAGATCAGATCGCCGTCATGCACGGCGGAACACTGATAGAGGTCGGTTCGCCGCACCAGCTTTACACTCGACCCAAACGGCGATTTACCGCGACATTCCTGGGCCTGACCAACCTTATTAATGGGAAAGTTCTTGACGTCGACGGTGACGGCAGGCCAGGCAAGATGGAGACTAAAAAAGGTATTTTGAGTTTTATTCCGGCGCCTGGGCTAAAGAAAGATCAGGCGGCGGTAATTTCGATCCGGCCGGAAAACATTCCGTTGCACAAAGAGAAGCCGCAGAGCTTGGAGAACGTGCTTGAGGGCACTGTCACGGAAGCAATTTTCATGGGCGACTCTTACCAGTGCAAAATTGCTGTCGGTGACGATATTCTCGCCGTTCACACGCACCCATTTCATTCGGTGAATCCTGGCGATAAAGTTTATTTGCACTTGGACCCCAAGAGTTGCAATGGATTGCCGGCGGATGATACGGAGGGTGTTGAAGAAACGATGGTAGCGAACTACGATAAAGAATCGCCACTGGCGAAAGGAGTACTTTCATGACAGCACTAGAGGCTAGAAAACTAGCCGAAGATGAAATCAAAGCCGGTAAAACACCGAAATATACCGATCTACGCGACTGGCTCGAGATCGTCGACAGTTTCGGCGAGCTAAAAAAAATCGACGGAGCCGATTGGAACCTTGAAATGGGCACGCTCGCCGAGCTTCTTTCGCGCGAGACCAAAGGTGGGGCTGTGCCAGCGGTCCTTTTTGATAACGTGCCTGGCTATCCGAAAGGATTTCGCACTCTCTTCGCCCAGAATGCCTCATTTAAAAGAATGGCATTAAACCTCGGCTTGCCGCTGGAACTCTCGAACCTGGACTTGGTACGAGCTTTCCGTCAGAAGCTCGTTACGCATGAGCCGATCAAGCATAAAGTAGTGAGCAAAGGTCCCATCCTGGAGAATGTGGATTCAGGTGACAAGGTCAATCTGCTCAAGTTCCCCGTGCCGTTTATGCACGAGCTCGATGGCGGACGTTTCATCGGCACTGCCTGCCTGGTTACAACGCGGGATCCCGATGAAGGCTGGGTTAATTTCGGCGCCTACCGCGGTATGGTTCATGACGAAAAGAGCATGGGGTTGTACATTTCTCCCGGTAAGCATGGCAGCATTCAACGCGCCAAATACTTCGAACGCGGAAAACCATGCCCGGTTGTAATCTCGGTCGGTCAGGACCCTGTGTTGTTTATGGTTTCCGGTAACGAGATCGATTACGGTGTGGGCGAATTTGATTATGCCGGGGGACTGAAGGGTGCGCCCATCGAGATCATCGAAGGTAAAGCCACCGGACTACCATTTGCCGCCAACGCAGAAATCGTCATCGAAGGGTGGATGGATCCCACCGACCGGAAGACCGAAGGACCGTTCGGTGAGTGGACCGGTTATTATGCAAGCTCGAGCCGTCCGGAACCGGTGGTGCGGGTTGAAAACATTTACTACCGCAATGATCCGATTCTCTGTTGCGCGCGCCCCGGCCGGCCGCCGTCGGACTATTCAATCGCCAAATGTATGGTCAAGGCGGCCTTGATCTGGGAGCAGGTTGAGAAATGCGGCGTCCCCGATGTCAAAGGCGTATGGTGTCACGAGGCGGGCGGCGGGCGTTTGTTTAACATCATTTCGATCAAGCAACGTTATCCGGGCCATGCGCGTCAAGCCATGCTGGCAGCCTCCCAGGTCCATGCCGGCGCTTATCTCGGCCGCTATGTGATAGTTGTCGACGACGACATTGATCCAACGAATACATTCGATGTTATATGGGCTTTGGCGAGCCGTTCGGATCCGGTGGAGTCTATCGAAATCCTACGCCGTTGCTGGAGTGGTCCTCTCGATCCGCGCATTCACCCGAGCAAGAAGGGTTTCAACTCGCGTGCGGTCATTGATGCGTGCCGGCCGTTTGAATGGATGAAAGAGTTCCCGCCGGTGGCAGAGTCATCTCCTGAATTGCGCGAGAAGATCTATAACAAGTGGAAGAAAGTTATCGAAGCTTAGGAAAAACTCTGGTTGTGTTTACAGGAGGGCGGCCGCAGATGCAGTCGCCCTCTTTTTTTTGAACGCTGTTGCAACAGATAGATGGCCCGCAGTGGGCTGCCTACCGAAAGGAGCAATCATGAAATTAGCTGGCCAGGTAGCTGTAGTGGTGGGTGGTGCTCGAGGTATCGGCGAGGCGATTGCCCACTTCTTCTCTGAAGAAGGAGCCAACGTTGTCTTAGTCGATCTCGATACGGCTAAGTCGCAATTGGATGGCGTGGCTCAAGCAATTAACCAACGGGGCGGCAATGCAATCGCTCTTATTGCCGATGCCACTGATGATGCCCAGGTCAACAACATGGTGAACGAAGTTATCGAGCGCCATGGCAAAATCGATGTCCTCGTCAACAGCGCGGGATTACGCGGGCCGCTCGTCCCGGTGCAAGACATCACTGAGGAGGAATGGGATCTTGTTCTTTCAGTTAATCTGAAGGCTGTGTTTCTGTGCTGCAGGGCAGTGTTAAAAGTGATGATGAAACAGAAAAGCGGCAGCATCGTCAGCATCTCCGGTACCGCCGGAAAAGAAGGTATGGCTCTGCGCGGTTCTCTTTGCGCCGCCAAGTGGGGATTATTGGGGTTGACTCAGACCATCGCCAAAGAGGCCGGACCCTACGGCATCAGAGCCAATATCATTTGTCCCGGTGGTATGGATGAGCCCGACCTGCGGGTCATGTATGCGGAACGGGCCAAGGGACTGGGAATGGAATTCTCGCAGTTGGAGAAAAGCATCTTGGAGCTGACGCCTTTGCGAAAATATGCCAAACACGAGGAGGTCGCAAAAGCTGCTTTATTTCTCGCATCGAGCGACTCATCGCACACCACCGGAGAATCGCTCAACGTTTCCGGCGGACGGTTGATGAATTGAGGCGTCGAGCTATTTCCTTGCTATGGGCATCCCGTTTAAACAGAGCTGAGGGCGCGATTCATCTTTATTGGCTAAAGTTGATTGTCATCCAAAACCGTCTCTCTCAACGAGGGCTGGAGCTGCGTCCGTACTAGTTGGAGATCTGATCAGAATCTCGCTTCAAGCCGTTCGGTCAGGACCACTTCCCTAGCCGTAACTCGTGCTCGATAAGGCAACGCTTCCACGCCCGCTTTGACGGCTCGGCGCAACCAGCGACCGTACTCCGAGTCGATTTCATCGGCCGGTCGAAAATAGTCGCAGTCGCCGCGTTGGATCACGAAAACTACCGCGGCCCGATGGCCTTTTCTGCGGAGCCAGATCAATTCTTTCAAATGTTTAGTGCCGCGCTCGGTAACTGCATCGGGAAATGCCGCCGCACCATCTATGACGAGTGTGACATTTTTAACTTCGACGAAACAAAAGCCATTATTGCCATCAAGCCGCAGATCTAATCGCGTGCCTTGGCGCGTAATTACCTCACGATGGATTGTCGCATATCCACGCAGTTCGCTGATGACGCCCTTTTCTATAGATTCGGCGACGAGGCGGTTCGGATGCAGGGTGTTAATGCCGACCCAAGTTGTTCCGACTTTGACGATTTCCCACGTATACAGCAAACGGCGGCCTTCCTTCGTGCTGGGTGAAATATACACCGTGCTACCGGGTTCGGCGCAGCCTGTCATGCTGCCGGTGTTGGTGCAGTGGGCTATGACGACTCGGCCGTCATCCAGGCGTACATCGGCGAGAAAACGCTTGTATCGGCGAACAAGAATGCCGCGGATAAGCCGATCAGGAAAACGCATGAACAAAGTTATAGCCGATGTGTCAATCGATTCCTAACATTCGATGTTTGCTGATCCCGAGCCGCATCATCAATCGACGCGTTTTCGTTTTTGACACGTAACACGCCGCAGCTTTCCTTGCGCGGGAAACATCGCTTTGTTAGGTTCAACCAAAATTAGCTGTGGATGGAGAGCAATGGTCAAACAATCGCTCAAGTTTGTCGGTCAGAGTGTCCCGCGAGTAGATGGCATTGAAAAAGTTACAGGCCAGGCGAAATTTCTCGGCGATTTGGCTGTGCCCGGGATGCTGCACGGGAAAGTGGTTCGCAGTTCCTATCCTCACGCGAGGATTGTCTCAATCGACGCGTCCAAAGCTGAAGCGCTTGAAGGCGTCGCGGCGGTACTGACGAATGCCGATATATCGGATCTCAACGCCATTTACTCCGGGCGCCCGGTGATTGCGATGAATAAGGTCCGTTACGTTGGAGAACCAGTAGCAGCTGTTGCGGCAGTCGATCAGGGCACGGCTGAACAGGCTGCCGCGCTAATCGAGGTGCAATATGAGGAATTTCCGGCCGCCATCGGCATCGACAGGGCGCGCGCCCCCGGCGCTGCTCTGATACATGAAGGGCGGAGCGATAACATCTGCAGTCACGAGAGCGTGGTCCGCGGCGATGTGCACGAGGCGTTTGCGCAGTCTCATTTGGTTCTCGAAGACCAGTTTACGTTTCCGATGGTTTATCATTATGCGATGGAGCCGCACGCCGTTATTGCCCATTGGAATGAAGATGGCGTTACTGTGTGGTCTTCGGCGCAGCATCCCTTCCAGGTACGGGGAGATATCGCCAAAGTATTTCGTTTGCCGGCGTCGAGAGTGCGGATGGTGATCTCATATTTGGGTGGAGGCTATGGCAGCAAGTCGTACACCAAGTTCGAGCCGCTGGTTGTTGCCTTGGCGCGCAAAGCGAAGGCGCCTGTTCGAGTGTGTAACTCGGTCGGCGAGTCTATGATCACAGTCCGCCGCCACGCGGCGCAGGTGAGGGTCAAAACCGGTTTTAAGAACGATGGCACGATCACTGCCCGGGAGGCTGAAATCTATCTCGACACCGGCGCCTATGACGACAACGGCCCGGCCGTGACGATTCGCGCGGCAACCCGCGTCATTGGTCCTTATCGGATTCCTAATATTCTGACGCATGCGTATTCGGTGTATACCAACTCTGGTTCCGCGGGTTCGTTTCGCGCGATCGGCGCGCCGCAGGTTATTTTCGCAGGCGAATCACAAATCGACATTGCGGCGGCCCGTCTAGGCATGGATCCGGCGGAATTGCGCCAAAAAAATCTCTTGAAAAAGGGTGAGGAACTCCGTCCCGGTCTTAAAGGCATCGATGCCGATTTGAATTACGGCCTTAAGAAGCTCGTCGGCGCGAGCCGATGGAAATCCATGACCAAGAAGAAGGCTTCGCCGGTTGGATTAGCCTGCGCCGTGACCAATGCGGGAGCCACCCCGGTATCAGTTGCGATGGCACGCCTGCAGTCCGACGGCGTCGTGAATCTTTTCGCTGGCAGCACCGAGATGGGGCAAGGAGTGCGAACGGTTCTCTCCCAGATCGCCGCCGAGGAATTGAGTATTCCGCTCGATCGTATTCGTGTGGCTGGTGCGGACACCAAAGTCACGCCTTACGATAGCTCAACGGGTTCCAGCCGGTCGACCACCTGTATGGGTAACGCGGTGCAAGGCGCGGCTCGAGATTTGAGAAAACAATTGGTCATGATTGCTGCGGGGACATTTCGCGTGCCACAGAACCAAGTCAAACTTCAGGATGGCTCTCTGATTAGCGGCGAGGCGCGTCTGACGTTCCAAGAAGCGCTCGAGCGCCGTTTCGGTAAAGGCTCCGGTGGCGAGTTGATCGGACACGGCGAGACAACTCCAGGACTAACGGAGAACAAAATGCCGGTGTTCTGGGAAGTCGGCATGGGCATGGTCGAGCTCCAGATCGACGAAGATACGGGTGAAATTGGCGTCAAGCGTTTGATTTCCGTTGCGGACGTCGGCAAGGCAATCCATCCAGAGGGTTGCGTGGGCCAGGAAGAGGGCGCGGCTATGATGGGCATCGGCCATACGCTCTTTGAACAGATGGTCTATGACGTCAACGGTAACCTGCTCAACCCGAATCTGGTTGATTACCGTGTGCCGAGCTTCAACGATACTCCTGAGGAGTTCCGCACGGTCTTGGTGGAAAACGAGGACGGTCCGGGTCCCTATGGAGTTCGTGGTATGGGTGAAGGCGGTTTGTTATCGGTGGCGCCATCCGTTTGCAATGCGTTGGAACGGGCCACAGGAGTTCGTATCAAAGACCTGCCGCTGACTCCTGAACGTGTCTGGCGCGCTCTTAAAGAAGCTAAAAAGTAACTTCTTCGCTGGCTCCATCGAGGAGGAGCGCTGTGATTGACCCTGCCAAAGAGGACACATGAGCTTCTCGGGGAGTTTGCCGGATTTTGAAATACGCCGGGCTACTATCGATGACGTGCCGCTGATTCTTTGTTTCATCAAGAAGCTCGCCCACTATGAAAAGCTTGCGCACGAAGTCGTCGCCACCGAGGAGTCGTTGAGGGAGACCCTATTTAGCTCGGGTAAAACGGCGGAGGTTGCCATCGGCTTTTTCCAGAGTAAACCGATTGGCTTGGTGCTGTTCTTCCACAACTATTCGACTTTCTTGGGCCGGTCAGGGCTCTACATTGAGGATCTCTTCGTCGATGAACCATACCGTAGGAGGGGGTTTGGCGCGGCGTTACTGCGCTACGTAGCGCGCTTAGCCATGGAGCGAAACTGCGGGCGGCTCGAATGGTCTGTGCTCGATTGGAATAAACTCGCCGTAGATTTCTATACCAAGCTCGGTGCGGTCCCAATGAACGGTTGGACCGTGTTCCGATTGACGGGAGAAAGTTTGGCCAATCTCGCCGCGCAATGAATCGTCTGCGCAGCTTGGGATAGTATTCCGCTGCGTAGCTTTGCGCTTGTTAATGTTAATTAGACGGGTGTTTTAGCCGATCCGAAGCATTCACTGGTTCGCCCAAAGGTATTGTGATGAAGAGCCGTGTGCCGGTCCCCGGCGCCGACTCTACCGTGAGCTCGCCGCCGATCCTCTTCATTCGCTCGCGCATGCTTCTTAGGCCGTAATGATTGCCGCCTTCCGCTGTCGATATGTCGAAGCCGACACCATTATCGATCAACCGGGCGTTGCAGCTCGTGGCGTCTCTGGAGAGCGCCAATGTCAGTTGCGATGCACGGGCATGTCGCACGGCGTTGAGAACTCCTTCTCTCAACGTGAAATACAATTCTCGTTCGATCTCCTGAGGCAAATCACGCGCATGGACCGTGCAGCGAAAATCCAAGTTAAAACCGGTTCGCGCGCGGAAGATATCGAGCTCCGCCTTAAGTCTTCGCTCCAACGAGCCCGCCTTGAGTTCTCTTCGTTCTTGGGTCTCAGCGAGTATGTTGCGGATTTCGAGGATGACTGTGTCGATTTCTTTCTCGATGATCTTTAGCTCCCGCCGTAAAGATTCTTGGTCGGTCACGAGCTGGTCGCGGCATACTTCAGCTCTTAATCTGACGCTTGATAAGATTTGCAGCGCCCGGTCATGGAGCTCGCGCGAGATTCGTTGGCGTTCTCGAACCAGGGCGTCCGCCACGGCTTTGCGTTCCGGTCTGGTATTGCGCACGTTGTTATCCTTGATCGTTATCGTTCACTTTACAGGACCGGCTAAGTTGACAAATGCGTTGTCAAAAACTCCAAAGTTCGCGGCCACGCAGCCTCATCTGCATGACGGCGGTAGCTCTCATGGGTATGGTCCATGAATGCATGGGCGGCGTCCGGGTATGAATAGAACTCGTGCTTCTTGTCAAATTTCGTAAGCTCAAGATCGAGCTTGCGCATATCGTCGGGGGACGGGTTCTGATCATCGGCGCCGAAGTGACCTTGAACCGCGCAATGAATTTCCGAAGTACGCTCAAACGGCGAGCGAAGGTCGCGGCCCCAGGCGCGAAACGTGTTACCTCCGTAGAAAACGACGGCCGCTTTAAAGTCGGAACTGGCAGCAGCCAGGAGATAGGCGATACGACCGCCCATGCAAAAGCCGATAATGCCCAATCGATTCTCATCGACGGTCGGTTGAGATCGCAGGAATTTCACGCTCGCATGGACATCATTGATAACTTTGCGATCACTGAGCCGGGAGCGGCGTGCAATAACATCGTCGGTGCATTCAGGGCCATCGCGGTGATAGAGATCCGGCGCAGCGGCGACGTAGCCGGCTTGCGCTAATCGCGCTGTGATACTCTGCATGAACTCGTCGACGCCCCATTGGTGTTGGATGACCACCATGCCTGGAAAAGGACCGGGTCCTTCGGCCACGCTCAAGTGCATGCGCATCGTGCTGTTGTCGGATGTGGTTTGTTGCCAGCTAGATTGTGTCATTCATTTTCCCAAAGTTAGCAGGCGTTTACCGTAGCCGCCATGGCGTGTCAAGTGTGCAACCGCCTTTAATCCTGATCGAGAATTGAGATAATTTCGTTCAGAGTTTTAATCTGCCGATAGTTTCCCGGCCGTTCATACGCTCTTCGATCGATGAGAACTCCCAACAGTCCGGCGTTAGCGGCACCGTACAAATCGTTTTCTTCGCTATCGCCGACGTGCATGGCCTCGCCGGGTGCCAGGTTGTGCCGTTTCAAGGCCATTTCAAAGATCTGCCGCGCAGGTTTTGCATGACCGACCCGGCTTGAAATGAAAACCTCTTCAAAATAGCCGGCCATCCCGAGTCCCGCGAGTATTTCGATTAGCCGAGAATCAAAATTAGAGATGACATCCAACGCCAAGCCGCGTTTTTGCAGGGCCGACAAGGTTTCTACGACATCAGGGTACAAAGTCCAAGCCTCCGGTCGGGCAAAATATGAAAACAGTTCGGTAAAAAATTGATCAAATTGCTCGAACCGCCCCAGGGGCTGAAAGACGCACTGCACTAGTTTTTTCCACCAATCACGCTCGAGCTGTTCGAATGATCCCTGCGAGACCGGACCAAACGTGAGCGGGGGCGAGGCGTCAAAACAGGTTCGGAAACGTTCGGAGATCTCAAAAGAAGAAACCTCCATGCCGTAGTTTTTAGCAAATGAAGTATAAGTTTGACCCACGGGCCTGACCGGCGTAATGAGGGTTCCCGCGGCATCGAAGAAAACTGCTTTGATTGACATTCAGCGATCCATTTGTTCCGACAGTCTCAATTGCAACGACCGTATCATTCTCTATAATGAATACAAATCGATGGAAATTAACAAAGCATTGTTGATCGTTGACGTGCAAAATGATTTCTGTCCAGGCGGCGCTCTGGGCGTGCAGAACGGCGATCGTATTGTGCCGGTTCTCAACCGCTACATTGAAAGGTTCGCTCAAGCGGGCATGCCGATCTTTGTTACTCGCGACTGGCATCCGCCAATGACGAGTCATTTCAATACGGCAGGAGGGGTATGGCCGCCTCACTGCATCCAAGGATCAAAAGGCGCAGAGTTTCATCCTGACTTGAAGGTTAGCAACGATGCTGTCGTTCTATCCAAAGGGACGGCTGCAGACGAGGATAGTTACTCCGCTTTTGCTGCCGCGGATTCGCGCGGTGCCGGGTTGAAAGATCTTCTGAGGCAACGCGGAATCGAACGGATTTATGTCGGCGGATTGGCTACCGATTATTGTGTCAAAGAAACTGTGCTCGAAGGCCTCATTCAGGGATTTCAGGTTGTCCTTCTCCAAGACGCAATCTGCGGCGTCAATCTCCAACCCGAAGATTCTGCTCAAGCCATTGACGCTATGGTCAAAGCCGGGGTTACGGTCGCACCTCCTGTGGACAGTTTTCGTCTTGAATGAAATTGTTATCGCTCTGAGCAATCAATGCTCGGTTCCTATCGGTTTGGCAGGGTGTCCCGTCCCGAAAACCGATTTAGGCTCAAGGTGGTTTAGTGACAGCTGATCATGATTATAGAGAAGAGTTGGCGACTGCCGAAGAAGCGGTCCGCGAAGCAGGCTCGATTGTGATGCGGCTGTTCAAGGGAAAATTTGATGTTCGTGAGAAGAGTAAAAATAATCCCGTCACGACCGCGGATATCGAAGCAAACCGCAGAATTCGCGAAATTATCACGGGCAGGTTTGCAAACGACGGATGGCTTTCCGAGGAAGATCAGGACAGCCCGAAACGGCTGAGTTCCTCCCGAATTTGGATCATTGATCCAATAGATGGGACTAAAGAATTTATTGAAGGCGTCCCCCAGTTTGCAGTGTCGATCGGCTTCGTCGTTGATGGGCGGCCCACTGTCGCGGCTGTTTACAATCCGGCCGAAGATTCGCTCTACAAGGCCACCGCAGGCCAGGGAGCCTACTTGAACGATAAACCGATTAGCGTTTCTCAACGCAGTTCGCTAGAGGGCGCGTTGCTGCTGGTCAGCCGCTCGGAGCCGCAGCGGAAATTCCAGGTATTCGTCGACCATTGCGAGATCCAGAAAGTCGGCAGCATTGCCTTTAGATTGGCCAAAATAGCCGGGGGTGACGGCGATGGCACGCTGACGTTTCGCTCGATTCACGAGTGGGATATCTGCGCAGGCGTGTTGATTGTGCTCGAGGCCGGCGGCAAAGTGGTTGACGGGCCCGGCGTTGGTTTGATGTTTAACCGGCCGCAAGCCAAACATCGCGGCGTTGTTGCCGCCAATGCATCTTTGGCCGACGGACTGCAGCGCTTGTGGGTGGAAGCTATGGCACGCAACGGATAAATTCGGATCGATATCGATATGCGTCAATGTGTTTACTGCGGCGACCGCTCGAGTTTGTGGTCGCGTATGTGTCCGGACTGTCAAAAGCTCATGGGGCGAGTCGATGAGTTGCGTGGCAAAGTCGGATTTGGCGAGTTTCTCGATGGGCTCGAGCAGACTGGAGTGGCCAAGCAGAAGATCATGACCTTCTTGAAAGCCGACCCGGACGGACAAGGAAGCGTACAAGATCAGGTCACTGCCGAGATGACAACCGAGTTGATGAAGGTGATGGGAATATCAGGGCAGCAGACAACTGAGAACGTCAAGCGGATCCGTAATTCGGTCGATAAGGATTCGAAATAGCTCTCTCACTTACCTGCCGTGGAAATCACTATTTACCTGTCGATTGTTTTTCTTGTTCTTTACCTAGTTAGCTTAGGCATTCACCGACGCAACTTTTTGCGCGACAAACGGCGGATGCGCGATGAAAGCCGCGATGGCGCCAGAGTTATCAGCCAGGTCGAAGACCTGAGTCCCGGTTCGGTCAAGAAATTTTGGATCATTTGCCAAAAGTATCGGGTCGACGGGTTTTTAGTGAACGAACGAGGTAACTTTCATGCTTATGTGAATCGCTGCCGCCATATGCCGACGCCCTTGGATTTTATTCGTGACCAATTTGTTAGCGCTGATGGGAAATACTTGATGTGCTATACCCATGGCGCTCTTTACGAATTTGCCACCGGGTTGTGTGTTGACGGACCTTGCAAGGGCCAAGCGCTCTATCGCTTGCCCGTCAGAGTAGATCGGGGCGAAATTTTGGTCGCATGCCCGGAAGGAGACCTGTCTTATCTCAAGGAGTGAAGCGCCAGTATGACTGCAGCCAAAGAAAAAAAGATCGGCAAAAGAAAACTCGTCGGCCAAGTGGGTGAACTGGCTCATGGCGCCAGTAAAAAATTTACCATCCGGTCCGGCGATCGCGAGTTGGAAGCATTACTCGTCAATTACGAGGGGACATTCTTCGCTTATAGAAACCGTTGCCCTCATGTCGGAATCACATTGGATTGGGTTGATAATCAGTTCTTCTCGGTCGATGGGCGTTATCTGATGTGCGCCAATCATGGCGCCGTGTTCGAGCCCAAGACCGGCGACTGTATCTGGGGCCCGTGCGCCGGTCTTGCGCTCCAGAGTGTCTCGCTGGAAATCGAAGGCGAGAAAATTTTTGCCAAATGCTCAGATGCCGGGGATTTGATTCGATCGAGATAAACCGGAGCGCGAGTATGAGTGATTGCCTCTTCTGCGGGATCGTCAATGGCAGCATCAAAGCCGATGTCGTCTACCGCGATGAAACCGTGATCGCCTTCAAGGACATCGTGCCCAGAGCGCCGGTTCATGTTTTGATCATACCGACTGCGCATATCGCGATGCTTTCGGATTTAACACCGAACGACGACAAGATAGTTGCTGCAGTTTTCCGCGCAGCCGGGAAGCTGGCCGAACAGCTCGGAGTCGCAAAAAGCGGTTATCGTATCGTCGTCAATTGCGGCGCCGATGCCGGTCAGACCGTTTTTCACCTGCATTACCACCTGCTTGGTGGCCGTCAGATGGGCTGGCCTCCCGGATAGTGCGAGTCGCTGATTTTAACAAAGAAATATCATGGAGCTAACGAAACTATATGACGACTACTGAATGGCGCAATGAAACCAGCGACATGGCCGTGCAACAATTCGATGTCGCCGCTGCCAAGCTGGGACTTGATCCCAATCTTGCTGTTCGATTGCGCAGGCCGGACCGGGCCATGGTTGTCAGTGTGCCCACCCGAATGGACGATGGTAGGGTCAATGTTTTCACCGGCTATCGAGTGCAGCACAACGATGTTTTGGGGCCGTTCAAAGGAGGACTCCGATACCACCCAAGTGTAAGCCTGGGCGAAGTCTCCGCTTTGGCGATGTGGATGACTTGGAAATGCTCCCTTATGGGCCTTCCCCTCGGAGGAGCAAAGGGCGGTATCGCCTGCGACCCGGCCGAGTTGTCACCCAATGAGCTTCAATCCATGACCAGGCGTTACACTGCTGAAATCCTCAACTTCATCGGCCCCGAGATCGATGTGCCGGCGCCGGATATGGGAACCAACGAGCAGATCATGGCCTGGATTATGGACACTTACTCGCAGCACAAAGGCCACGCAGTTCCCGAAATAGTCACCGGGAAGCCGGTCGCTATCGGCGGTACCTTGGGACGAAGAGAAGCAACCGGTCGTGGTGTTGTATACACGATCATCGAAGCCGCTAACCATCTAGGAATTGATCTCAGCAAATGCACCGCGGCAGTCCAAGGATTTGGTAATGTCGGCTCGGTCGTCGTAAAGGAACTCAATGACATCGGCGTGAGGATAATCGGTGTGGCAGATCGGACGGGCGGCTTTTATAACGCGAACGGTTTGCCGATAGCCAGACTGCTCGAGATCGCCTCTCAAACTCATAGTCTTGAAGCTTTCCCGTACGGACAGAAAATTTCCAATGCAGAACTCTTGGAGCTTAAATGTGACATTCTAGTTCCGGCTGCATTGGAAATGCAGATCACCAAAGAAAATGCACAACGTTTGCAGTGTCGCATCCTGGCAGAGGGAGCGAATGGTCCCACAACGCCGGAAGCCGATGCAGAACTGCGGGACAAGGACATCTTTGTCATCCCCGACATCTTGGCCAATGCCGGCGGTGTGGTTGTGTCGTACTTTGAATGGGTGCAGGACTTGCAAAATTTCTTTTGGACTGAAGATGAGATTACCAGAAAATTGCGGGATATTCTTGTCAAAGCATTTCACGAAGTCCTGCAGATGAGTCAGAAACAAGAGGTCGAAATGCGGCTAGCCGCTTTGATGATCGGCATCGATCGCGTTGCGCGGGCCATGCTATGGCGCGGCTTGTATGCATGATTATAGGGTGAACTAGACCAATAGATGAAGCGTAGCACCCCGGTAGCAACAGCGGCGGTGGCGAAGGAAGGAAGTTTAATATGATTCAAGCAACTCAATTAAGACCCGGCATGATTATCGTTCATGAAAATGATCTCTATCGCGTCACCGCGGTGCACCATCTGACCCCCGGCAACAAGCGGGGATTCATGCAGACTAAAATGAAAAGCCTACGTACGGGTGTAGGTACCGAATACAAGTTTCGCTCTGAAGATCGTGTCGACCAGGCGATTTTGCAAACTCGACAGATGCAATATTTATATGCTGAAGGAGATATGCACACCTTCATGGACACTGAGAACTATGAGCAGATGACATTATCGGCCGATGATATCGGAGACCTGCTATCGTTTCTGCTGCCCAACCATGTGGTAGAAGTGGAATTGTACGATGGGAAGCCGGTGGGGATCAGCCCGCCATCCACCGTGGATCTCGAAGTCGTCGATACCGAACCCTCGATGAAAGGAGCTACGGCCAGCGCGTCCTACAAACCGGCGAAACTCGAAACCGGAGTTACGATTCAAGTGCCGCCGTTTGTTCAAGTCGGCGATAGAGTGAGAGTGGATCCCGCAGAGGGCAGTTATCTGGAACGGGTCAAGTAGCGAGAATCGTTTGGACTAGCCTCTTCACCGTACTCTCGAGATCCTCAAGGGTACCGTTGTTGTCGATCACATAGTCCGCCAGCTTTCGTTTTTCCTCCAAGCTCATTTGAGCTCCGAGATGTTGCTCAATTTCCGCTTCGGTTAAACTATCTCGCTGGCGGAGGCGCCGTTTCTGAGCCGCAGTGTCGCAGGCCACTAGAATGACCGGGCGAAGCCAAAGATGAATCCCGGTTTCAAATAAAAGCGGCGCTTCATAAACCACAAGAGGCGCTCCGGTAGCAGCGCACTCTGCAATTTTTTCCTGCGCCAATCGGCGAATCTTGGGATGGGTAATGGCTTCCAGCTGTTTTCGCGCTTTCGGCTCGTCGAAGACAAGTTTTCTCAATTTTTTCCGATCCAGTGTTTGGTCCGACTGCAGGATTTCCTTACCGAAAGTACCGACGATCTCATTCCAGCCCGGCTGATGCGGCTCGACAACTTCGCGGGCAAGCGCATCGGCATCGATGACTTGGGCGTCAAGTCGGCGAAGAATAGCTGAAACGGTGCTTTTCCCCGAAGCGATGCCGCCGGTAAGGCCTATTAATTTCACGCAACAGTAATGGCAAAATAGACGTGGGGTTGCAACGAACAGCCGAATCGGATTTCAGGGGAGGAGTTTATGCCACAAGTGGTCATGTATACAACCAGCTGGTGTCCGTATTGTCGGGCAGCGAAGTCGTTGTTTGCCGCAAAGAAGGTAGATTTCACCGAAATAGATGTCTCCGAAGAGCCAAAGCTCAGACTCGATATGGAGCGGTTATCAGGCCGGAGAACTGTCCCTCAAATATTTATCGACGGTAAGCCAATCGGCGGATACGACGATGTGCTGAGTTTAGAGACCTCTGGTGAATTGGATAAACTGTTGAATGAAACGGCGGGCAGTTCGTGATCGACGGAGTGAACCTACGGCACGGAGGCAGACAAGCTTAGGGGAAACTGATATTCTCACTGGAGGCGGCGAGCGGATTCGAACCGCTGCATCGAGGTTTTGCAGACCTCTCCCTTAACCACTTGGGTACGCCGCCTTGAAGCGATAGCTAACATGATCTTTCTCTTACATGCAAGAACGTCTCTGTCTATCTTCTGTTTATATTGACAACTCTAGGCTAACCACGTAATTAAAAAACAAAATCCGGGAGTTTTCTTAATGGCGACAACGATTACCAGCGAGTGTATCAACTGCGGGGCCTGCGAGCCTGAGTGTCCAAACAACGCGATTAGTCAGGGTGATCCTATTTATGTCATCGACCCGCTTTTATGCACGGAGTGCGTTGGGTTTCATGATTTCGAAGCCTGCGCGGCTGTCTGCCCAGTCGACTGCTGTGTAACCGATCCCAATAATATAGAGAGCGAAGAAGTTCTGATTGCTCGGGCCAAAGCGATCCACCCGGAAACCAGTTTTGGCGCTGATTTCCAGTCACGATTTCGCAAAGGCAATGGAGCTCAGGTCGCTCCTGCCGTTGAAGCATCTGAGAAAAGTGCGCTGCCGCCTTCTGCACCCGTTACGGCTGCCGCTGCCATGGCAATTCCATCGGTGAAGCCATTGACGCCTCCTGCTGTCACAGCGGCCAAGCCGGCGGTCGCTCCGGCCAATGTTGTTAAATCAATGCCAAAAACCGCGCCCGAGCCCAAGAGAGAAGCCAAGACAAAAAAGATTTTTCCCGATGAACTGCCGAACGACTTCGACGAACTTGTAATGCAATTTCGGGGTGGAAAGTTAAGCCGAAGTAAACGCTTGCTTATTGGATTGGCTCAACCCGTGCTCGGCGCGTTACCGCATAAGATGAAGAAAAGCCTGGAGTCAGCGGTACAAAATCCTGTTGTTTTCAGTGCTGCCGGCGCCACGGGTCTGAACATCCTTCATAATGCGGTGTTATACCCAATTGTGCTGATGGTACTGGCCGCGGTGGTCAAGGGGCCGGCAGTTCTCTTCAGTCAAGACATCAATATGTTCGTTTTTATTGGTATTATCCTAGCGCTAATCGAGGGAATTTATCGCTTGAGAGATGGAATCTTTCACGCCAAACCTACAGAAGAGATGAAGTTACCGGCGGCGATTTACGGCATCCCGCTAGGCATTTTATTGCAACCTTTGTTGGCCAAGCAGACTGGTATGGTTCGCAATCTGCCGATTCCCGTCGATGGTTTTTACTCCCGCGGTTTCGTTGACAAGCTTGAACGCGAAAGACGCTACGGCAATGTTTATACCGTTGAAGATCGAGGCGGGGCGTTGCTCTTACGACTTGAGTTTCCGCGATCGCTTCCCGACATCGGAGTTGCTGATCGTCAAAAGATATCCGATGAAATGCCCGATTATGATTATGATCTCGCCCTTAAAAGTGGGCAATTTATAGTTCGAGGCAGGTGCAGTGACGAGCGGGTCAGAAAGATCTCCTCCAGTGTGGGCGCGTTTCCGCCGGAATTTACTACCGTAATTCCACTGCAGGGTCGAATTGTTGGATTTGCGCATAAGTTCGAAAATAAGCTGCTTGAAGTCCTTTTGTTAAAAGATCGAAGCACTCCTTTGGGAGCTACCTATCAGTAAAGATAAGTCTGGCCAAACTACTTCTCTTAACCGGCCTGAGCCACAGGATAGTGAAGTAGCCTGTGGCTTTTTTGCGTCGAGCAAGGTCGCTTCAGTTCGTTCAATGACCGCCGCAGATATAGAAAATGTCATTGCCATAGAGAGGGCATCCTTTCAATTTCCCTGGAGCACCCGCTTTTTTCTAGATGAACTACAGGTGGACTGCGCCCGTTCCATTCTGGCCGAAGTGGAAGGCCGCATTGTTGGTTATGTTCTGTTCTGGTTCCTGCCTGAAGAAGTAGATATCCACAACATCGCCGTGCATCCTGATTTTCGCCGGCAAGGGATCGGGCGGCTTCTACTTGAGCAGGTGGTGGATGCGGCGCGGCGCCAAGCACGGCTTCGAGTAACCCTTGACGTTCGGTTCTCTAATGCTCCAGCACAAAATCTTTATCGTAGTTTCGGATTTGTCATACGAGGCCTGCGGAAAGGCTATTATTCTGACAATGGAGAGGATGCGCTGGTGATGGCTCTAGAACTACGCTAAGCCTCTGAAGCGTGGTTTCGTGGCACGGCTATTTAACTTCCGGATCATAATATTTGGGCGTAAGATACGGATTTTTTTGGCATTTTAGGAAATAATGGAGCTCTCTTGACGCTGCTGTGAGCTCTGTTGTATAAATAAGGTGTGCCGGTAAGTTGGCGGTCGAAAGCATGACCGCCAATTCTATTTGAAGGCTTTGAAGATATGAAACGGTATATCGAATGTTAATAAGAAGCAGCCGCCGATCCCATCCTAGCTGTTTCTGCAATCAAATCCGCTTCAACTCTTTACTCCTTTCAACTTCAGCTCCCGTCTCCGTTCCCTTACAAATCCGCCTAAGCTCGAAGAGATGCCCTATACGCTATCGTTCACGAGGAGGTCACTATGTTTAAGGTTGGCGAAAAAGTAGTTTATCCCGCTCATGGAGTGGGAGAGATCGAGGCCATTCGAATCCATGTTATTTCCGGAAGTGAAAGGAAATTCTACATGCTTCGAATACTGGAAACCGACATGAAGATTATGATCCCCATCGAAAATGTAGATTCCGTGGGATTACGAAAGGTTATCGATCGCGCCATGGTTTCGAAGGTCTACAAAGTCTTGCGCCAGAAAAAAGTCGAAACGGATCAACAAACATGGAATCGGCGTTATCGTGAATACACGGAAAAGATCAAAACGGGTTCGATTCTCGAGATAGCTAAGGTATTGCGGGACCTCTTTGTGCTTAAGGGCGATAAAGAATTATCTTTTGGTGAAAGAAAGATGTTGGATACGGCGCGTAATCTTCTGGTGAAAGAACTTTCAATCGCGCGCTCTCACTCCGAGGAAAAAATTCTTGAAGAGTTGCGCCATATCTTCACTCATTAAGACCTAGAGTTTGATGGTGTAAAACAAAAGAGCCGAGAGTCAACCTCTCGGCTCTTTTGTTTTTCGCTGGACCATGGTGAATGCGACAGCAATTATAGTTGCGGCAGGAGAAGGACGCCGGGTAGGAGCCGGCATAAGCAAGGTATTTCTTCCGATTGGCGGCCGCGCTCTTTTGCTTCGGACGGTGGACCAATTTTTTCGCGCCAAGAGAGTCAACAATTTGATCGTTGTGATTGCCAAACGGGATTTGGAACGCTGTCGATCCTTGCTAGGCAGTGACCCACAGGCGCGCAAGCAATCATGGATCCTACAGACCGGCGGATCGAGCCGGCAACAATCTGTCAACCGCGGGCTGAAAAAAGTTTCTTCTGAGTGCGACATGGTGGTTATCCATGATGGAGCACGGCCGTTTGTCTCTGCCGAGCTGATCGACCGTGTCATCGAAGAGGTGCCGACGCGAAAGGCAGTTGTGGTGGGTGTGCCGGTGCGGGATACCATCAAAGTGATTTCCGAAGATCGGCAAATAATCTCGACTCCACCCCGCGATTGCTTATGGGAAATTCAAACGCCACAGGCGTTTGAACGAAACTTAATTCTTGAAGCCCATCAAGCTGCGAACGATCAAGACGCAACCGACGATGCTAGCCTGGTGGAGCGTTTGGGAAAACCGGTGTATTTGATCGACGGAGAACGAACTAATATCAAGATCACGTTGCCGGAAGACTTGCTTTTCGCCGAGGCGCTAGTTGCGAGCGGCAGGTCGACTAAATAGCTTTTGCCAGAGTTTCGTTCATACTTCCCGTGCGATAGCCTTGTAAATCAAGGCTCACATAGTTGAAACCGATCTCTTTAAATTTTTTTACCACGGCTTGTCGCGTTGCCTCATCAAAGAATCGGTCGATCTCCTGTGCCGACAACTCGATGCGCGCTAGGTCTCCATGATAGCGCACCCGGAACTCGCGAAAACGGAGTTCCTTCAAGTAGACCTCGCAGGCGCCGATTTTTCGCAGCCGTTCGAGATTTATCTCGGTCCCGTATGGAAAACGAGATGAAAGGCAAGGGCTCGAGGGTTTGTCCCAGGTGGGCAGATCAAGCGCTCGGCTATAGCGTCTAATATCCTCTTTAGTCATCTCCGCTTCTACCAATGGATGACGGATGCCCCAATCTTTGGCCGCTTTCAACCCGGGGCGATGGTCCTTCAAATCGTCGAGATTGGTACCGTCGACAATTACCGGAATGTTTAGTTTTTCCGCCTGATCTCGACAAAGTCGGTAAAGCTCGTCCTTGCAGAAGAAGCACCGGTTGGAAGGATTTTGGGCGAATGAAGGATTGGCCAATTCATTGGACTCGATAACGATGTGGCGACAGTTGAGCGTTTTGGCAAACTCCTTCGCAGCTTCGAATTCACCCGGCGGCACTGTGGGCGATGCTGCGGTCAAGGCGACGGCGCGCTCCCCTAGGACAGAATAGGCGATCTTCAGCAAAAACGTCGAGTCGACGCCGGCAGAAAACGCTACGATTGCGCCGTTCGTGTTACTTAGTAAAGTTTCTAGATAATTTAATTTTGCGTCCACCGCTTCTCCCCGAACAAATCTGTGCTCAGATAGTGTTCTCCTTTATCCGCGAAGACGGTAACGACAATCTGCCCTTTTCCCAATGTCTTGGCGACGCGGAGCGCGGCACTACAAGCCGCGCCCGAAGAAATGCCCACGAGAAGACCTTCTTCAGACGCCAAACGGCGTGTAAAATTGATCGCGTCCGTATCACTGACCGGAATGATTTCGTCGATAACTTGACGATTCAGAACCGCCGGTATGAAACCGGCGCCGATTCCCTGAATTTTATGATAACCCGGCTCCCCGCCGGAAATCACCGGCGACGACGCCGGCTCGACGGCGCAAACTTTCACACCTTTAAAACGGTCTTTCAGTACTTCACCGACTCCGGTGATCGTACCCCCTGTGCCGACCCCGGCGACAAAAGCATCAATCCGTTTGAATTGTTTTAGCAGTTCAATCGCCGTCGTCCGGCGATGACTTTCGGGATTGGCCGGGTTGTTGAATTGCTGGGGCATGAAGTAGTCACTGTTTTCTTGCACGAGTTCTTCGGCCTTGTGAATAGCCCCGCCCATTCCCTTAGTATCTGGAGTAAGAATTAAACGCGCTCCATAAGCGGCCAACAAGCTGCGACGTTCTTCGCTCATGGTATCTGGCATGGTCAAAACCAAACGATAGCCCTTCACGGCTGCAACCAATGCTAGACCGATACCGGTGTTACCACTAGTCGGCTCGACGATCGTTGACCCCGGTTTCAGCTTACCTTCACGTTCCGCGGTTTCAATCATGTTTGAACAGATGCGATCCTTCACCGACCCGCCCGGATTGAACGCCTCCAACTTTGCCCAAACCTCGGCGTCATCTTTGCCGGGTAAGTTTTTCAGTTTGAGGACGGGTGTGGAGCCGATCAGATCCAGGATGGACCCAGCGCCGTTTAACGTTGCCAATGGTGTGCTCGACTTCCTAAGCGGGAACGAAATTCGAAAAGATTTTGCCCGTATGCTATATACTTGCCAAATTAAAGTCAATTAAATGCAAAGGGAGCGCATTATTGAAGTGATCAATCGACGAGCGCTAATTCTGTTTCCCGGGGCCTTAGGAGACTTCGTTTGCTTCTTACCGACTCTCCAATTTCTTGCTGAACGAATGTCGATCGATTTGCTAACGCGGACCGAACTTTCTGAGCTCGTCCCGGCGCGCGTAAAGGTCGGATCGCTGGAGCGCTTTGAAATTCGCCAGCTATTTGTCTCGGGAGGAGGTAGTGATGACAAGGTGCGGCGCTTTTTCGAAACCTACCGCTGTACTTATTCTTGGATGGGCAGTGGAGATTCGACCTATAAGCAGGAACTTCACACGGCTACTCAGGGCCGGCTCCGAATATTTCAATTCAGTGCGAGTAACTCGCAGATGCACCAGGCGGATTATTACCTCTCGTGTCTTCAAGCCGATTTGGTTCCGAGCACGCCTCACATTCCCCTGACGCGGGATGCTGACCAGTGGGCAGAAGTTTACTGGGCTGAAAAGTCCCTCAAATCGAAACCCGTGCTCGCCATCGCTCCGGGAAGCGGCGCGCGTGAAAAAAACTGGCCGTTGATCTCATTTGAGGTGATCGCTCGGTGGTGGCGAGAGCGGATTGGCGGCAGCGTAATCACGATTCTTGGACCGGTGGAAGACGAGCGCGGAGGCTATGAATCTTTGTGTCATCATGGGCTAGCGATACGCGGCATCACCTTGGGGCGTCTGGCGGCAACGATTGCGCGCTGCAGTCTGTACGTCGGCAATGACAGCGGTATTTCTCATATCGCTGCAGCTCTTGGAGTTCCCACAGCGGCTGTTTTTGGTCCTTCCAGTGTTAATACGTGGGCACCACGAGGAAAGACTGTCTTGGTACTCAGACATCAGGTGCCGTGCTCTCCATGCGCTGTTTCGGCGATGAAAAGCTGCCGCCATCGTGATTGTTTAGCGGCTTTGACACCGGCAGAAGTCATCCGACAACTTGAGCGCTGGGAACGGCTCGTTACCTTGACAAGCCAGGGGGCAGGGATTAGAGTTCCTCCTGAGATTTCGCCTGAATTAATGGGAGGATAGAGCACCTGGATGATCGCTTCAGGTGATTATTTAACGCCCTTTGAATGATCAAATACAGGTCACTTAACACGAGAGTGCCTGGGAACTCGTTACGTGCGGTACAAAGTTCCCAGGCTTTTTTTCTCTTTCGAAGAGGGTAGCCATGGCCGGAGAGGAAGAAAAGAAAGAAGGCAAAGGGTTCACTGTACAAGATCGACGGCGGTTTTCTGAAACAGGGGACAGCCGGGAGGACGCTGGGTCGTCCACAGATGCTGTCGATAGCATCGAAACGAAAGTCGCCGAGGATTCACTGGCGCCAGGCAAAGCCGACGAGCAACAAGGGCAATTGCCGGAGATCAATTTCTCAACCTTTGTCATCAGCCTTAGCACACAAGCGCTCATGCATCTCGGCGAGATTGCCAATCCGCTGACCGGGAAGATAGAACCGGACCGTCTAGTGGCGAAGCAGATGATCGATATCATCGGCATGTTACGCGAAAAAACCAGGGGTAATTTAAATTCCGGGGAAGATCGATTGATAGAAGACATTCTCTTTGACCTTCGAATGAAATACGTCGAGGCGGTAAAGAAGAAGTAGGAGCAGTTGATGGACATCAAGAGGGTCTGGAGCGGGAGCTTCACATTTAAGGGCGTTGCGGTTGTTGCAATTGCTTCGCTACTGCTCGGCCTCGCCATCAGCGGCAGCTTCGATTGGCTTGCGCCAAGCCGAGCCGTCAACATGGGAGAAGGTGCAAGCTCCGACATTAGAATCGCCAATCAGTTGCCTGATTTCGTCGCCCTTTCGAAAAAATTGCGACCCGTGGTCGTTAACATATCCTCAACTCAGGTGAGCGAATCGCGCGGTCAACAGACTCCGCAGGAGTTCGGCAGTCCCTTCGGTGAGGAAGATCCGTTCAACGACTTCTGGCGACGATTTTTTGGCGGTCCAATGCCTCGCGGCCCGCAGCGCCAGCGAAGCCTAGGGTCGGGATTTATCATCGATGGCGATGGTTCTATTCTTACAAATAATCACGTCGTCGAAAACGCTCAGAAGATCGTCGTTAAATTGGCCGACGAACAAGAGTACGAAGCCAAAGTAATCGGCCGTGATCCGAAGACGGACATTGCGGTAATCAAGATCGAGGCGAAAACAAAACTTACCCCAGCCAACTTCGGCGACTCTGACGGCCTTGAGGTCGGAGAGTGGGTGATGGCAATTGGCAATCCTTTTGGCCTGGATAGCACGGTAACATCGGGTATCGTCAGCGCCAAAGGTCGGCATATCGGTCAGGGACCCTATGACAACTTCATCCAGACTGACGCCTCCATCAATCCAGGAAATTCCGGCGGGCCGCTGATCAATTTGCGCGGCGAGGTGATCGGGATCAACACCGCTATCTTCAGTCGCACTGGCGGAAATATCGGTATTGGATTCGCGATACCTGTCAATTTGGTGAAGGAACTTTTGCCGCAGCTTCGCGGCAAAGGAAAAGTGACTCGTGGATACCTGGGTGTGTTGATCCAGAAAGTCACGCCGGAATTGGCGGAAAGCCTGGGGATGGAGAAGAGCCAAGGAGCACTCGTGGCCAACGTCTCCAAAGATGGACCCGCGGACAAGTCCGGAGTCAAGGTAGGCGACGTTATCGTTGAGTTCGACGGCAAAGAGATCAAAGACTCAGGCGAGCTACCGATCATAGTGGCACGCACAGCAGTCGATAAAAAGGTCAGGATGAAGGTTCTGCGCGATAAGAAAGAGCTTACGTTGAACGTAGCCGTCGGCGAGCTCAAGGACGAAGAAGTCGTGGCCTCCGCTCCGGAAAAAGGGGAAATGGGCCTAACTGTTCAAAGACTGACGCCGCAGATCGCCGAAAGCCTAGGTTTGGAGAAAGCTGAGGGCATCGTTGTCTCAGCAGTTGAACCTGGTAGCGCCGCCGACGAAGCTGGGATTCGGCGCGGCGATGTCATCGTCGAGATCGATCGCAAGCCGATTCGCAATCTGGACGAATACAAAAAGTCTATCGCGACCGTTCGTAAGGGCAAAGGAGTGCTGTTTCTGGTCCGACGCGGTGAGAGCACGCTGTTTCTTGCATTAAGGCCGCAGGGCTGAGTCTTCAAAAAGATTCTGACAAAACTAAAGAGGGTCGGGTGGAAATGCCATCCGGCCCTCTTTTTGTTGATTTTTGCTCAGATCTGAGTGAATATTAACTGTCTGCGGAGTCTATCGTTTGAACAAATCCAATCTTCGCTTCTTTAGCATTTCCCTAATCGTTCTTCTTCTCATCACATCGAGCGGGATCGTCGTTGGCAGCTGGTATCTCAGGACTCTGGAAGATACCGTTACTGCCAAGTTCGATGGTCAGAAATGGCGTTTTCCTTCGAAAATCTATTCTGACTCATACCTGCTCTATGCCGGCATGAGCCTTCGCACGGAAGATATCCTCGAAAAATTGCGCCGCCTCGGCTATCACGAAACGAAAGCTGCGCCAGACGGCAAGGGCGAGTATCGTTTTCAACGATCGTCCGGACTTTTGGACATTTATCTGCACGATTTTAGTTATCCAACGGAGACATTCAAAGGCGTTCCGATTCGAATTTCTCTGCAAGGAAACACAGTTGGCAAACTGCAAAATGGTGACAGCGGGGAGGAACTCTTTTCGCTTGAACTCGAACCCGAGTTGGTGACCGGGCTCTATGAAACGGTTTGGCAAGAGCGACGGCTGGTTAAGTTGCCGGAAGTGCCGCCGCTACTGGTCCGGGCCATTTTGGCCATCGAAGATGAACGTTTTTACCGGCACTTCGGAGTGGATCCGGTCGCGCTGATGCGCGCAAGCTGGGTCAATTTTCGCAGCGGCGCAGTGATCCAAGGCGGCAGCACTTTGACGCAGCAACTGGTGAAGAATTTCTTTCTCGGCAGCGAACGCACTCTATC
Source organism: uncultured delta proteobacterium (assembly GCA_963745835.1). Classification (GTDB taxonomy): domain Bacteria; phylum Desulfobacterota; class Binatia; order UBA9968; family UBA9968; genus WHTF01. The sequence goes on along the minus strand of CAVUZH010000016.1, from coordinate 133,430 downwards.
GCGCAAACTGAAAGAGGCTTTTATGGCTCTCATCGTTGAGCGCAACTACTCCAAGACCGAAATCCTCGAGAACTACCTCAATGAAATTTATCTCGGGCAGAAGGGCTCCCAGGGAATTTACGGCATCTGGGAGGCTTCCCAGTTTTATTTCTCCAAACCCCTGACAGAGTTGAGCACTGGTGAAATGGCGCTGCTCGCTGGACTAATCCGCGGACCCAATAACTACTCTCCCTATCGCAGCGTGGAAGCGGCGACTAAGCGACGCAACGTGGTTTTGGCGAAGTTGCTCGCCGACAAAATCATTTCACCCCAGCAGTATGATGCCTCGGTGCGCGAAACACTGCCGCATCGGCAGCTGATCAAAGTCACCAATGATGCTCCGTATTACGTGGATTTTTTACGACGCGAGTTAGCCGAAAATTATTCCAATGCTGTGCTGACAACAGAGGGATTGCGCATCTTTACCAGCCTCGATTTGCATCTGCAGAAGCTCGCCGAAAGATCGCTGTCGGAAGGCCTGAAACGCTTGGAGGCAAAATATCCCGCGTTGCGCCGACGAGGCGAAGACGACAGTCTCGAAGGAGCGGTGGTAGTGATCCGACCGCAAACCGGAGAGATCAAGGCAATGGCCGGCGGTCGCAACTATCAGAAGTCTCAGTTCAATCGCGTCTTTCAGGCCAAGCGCCAGCCGGGCTCGATCTTCAAGCCATTCGTCTATCTGGCGGCTTTGATGTACGGAGCTGACAACGGTAGAAAGTTTACTGCGATGACCAAGGTGGATGACTCGCCGTTCACCTGGGAATATGATCGGCAGGAGTGGAAACCTGGTAATTACAACGACGAGTTCTTTGGTACCGTTACGCTCCGACGCGCTCTCGAGAAGTCTCTCAACTCGGCAACCGCCCGGATCGCGCGCGAGGTGGGTATCCGGCGCGTTCGCGATCTGGCGCAGCGTCTAGGTATTCAGAGCTCGTTGCCGGCAGTGCCGTCACTATCATTGGGTGCAGCGGAAGTGACGCCGCTCGAAGTGGCGGTGGCGTTCTCGACTCTAGCCAACAATGGCGTTCGCACGCGGCCATTGACTGTCAAACAGGTTCTTGACCCTGAGGCGCGCGTGCTGGAGAAACGCGACGTCCGGGTTGAAAAGGTCGTCTCGGCGCAGATGGCGTTTTTGATAAATCATCTTCTCAAAGGCGTGCTCGATCGAGGTACGGCGGACAGCGCGCGGCGCGCCGGATTTACGCGGCCCGCCGCCGGCAAGACCGGAACGACCAACGATTATAAAGATGCATGGTTCGTTGGTTACACTCCTGATCTATTAACCGTAGTTTGGGTGGGATTCGACAACCAAAGTAAACTCGGTCTCTCCGGCTCTCAGGCTGCGCTGCCAATCTGGACGGATTTTATGATGCGTGCGACAGCCGGAACTCCTGTGACGGATTTTGTGCCGCCTCCAGGGATCAAGTTTGTCGATGTCGATCCGATCAGCGGGCAACTGGCTACGCCAAGCTGTAAATCTGTGATCCGTGAAGCTTTTGCCGAGGGAGATGAGCCGACGCTCACCTGTGCTTTGCATCCGGGAGAGCAGGTGCAAGCTCCTAGGTTTGAATGATGCTCGGCCCAAATAAATTGAATCAGTCCGAAAGATGGCGACCCGGCTTGGCAAGCGCGATTGCCGTTGCGCTGTGCACCTTGGTTGTCCAAAGCTGTGCGCCCCAACGGCCTTATCGCAGACCTGTTCCGGGTGCTGTGGCCAAGCCTCAGCCGATTCCAGCGCCAATGCCGAGTCCGCCGACTTCTTCACCGGACACCGAGCCCAGCAGTCGGCCCATACCCCCCGATCCGAAAATTCGCGAGCAAGATCTCAAGACAAATGAAAAGGTGCAGCCTTCTATAATGACTTCAAAGGAGACACTGCCGCCGATTGCGACTCCCGAGATTCTTGCGCCCCCAAAGCCGCCCATCGCTGACGACAGCTCACTTTTAGCCAAGATCATCCCCGGAACACCACCTCAGCGAGCCGCATCTCTGCGCTTGTCCGAAGAAGCACGAAAGCTGATAGACAGCGGCGAGTACGCCAAGGCACTGAGTCGCTTGGAGCGCGCCATCGCGCTTGATTCTACCAACGCCTACGGCCACTTTTTATTGGCAAAAACTCAATTTGGTCTCAGGCGCTACAAAGACTCGCTTAACTTTCTTGAGGTTGCGGAGGCCCGTCTCGGCGGCGAGCCGTTTTGGTTATCGGAGGTCTACGCGCTCGAAGGCGAAAACTATCGCGCCCTCGGCATGACTGAGCGCGCTGAAGAGAGTTATGCCAAGGCTCTCGCGATCAATCCCGACAATCGCACCGCAGTGGAAGCTTTATCCCCCAAGCAGTCGCAAACCCGGCCCGCGCAGCGCTGACGGTTATCGTACATGCTAGTTCTCGGTATTGAAACTTCCTGCGATGACACGGCGGCCGCGGTGCTGCTCGATGGCAGGACGATCCTAGCTAACCTGGTTTCGTCACAGGACCAAATACATGGCGCCTATGGCGGCGTCGTGCCCGAGCTTGCCTCGCGCCAACACCTCCGCAATATCTTGCCTATCGTTGATGGCGCGCTCGGCAAAGCCGGTGTTAGCGTCAGAGATCTGAGCGGTATCGCGGTGACCCGTGGCCCCGGACTTGTCGGCTCACTTCTCGTCGGTTTGTCGGTGGCCAAAGGCATGGCGTTTCGCTGGGGCATGCCTTATGTCGGGGTGAATCATCTTGAAGCACACCTGCTAGCGATTCACCTGGAGCATGAAGTGTCGTTCCCTTACGTGGCTCTGCTTGCTTCCGGCGGGCACACGCTACTTTACTGTGTACAGGACGTCGGCGAGTACCTCTATTTAGGCGGTACCCGTGATGACGCTGCCGGCGAGGCTTACGACAAAGTGGCAAAAATGATGGGACTCGGCTATCCGGGAGGGCGGGTGATCGACCATCTGGCCAAGACCGGCGACCGTAAAGCGATCAGGTTTCCACGCGCACGATTGAAAAAGAGCCCATACGATTTCAGCTTTAGCGGCATCAAAACGTCTGTGTTGCAATATCTTAAATCGCAAGATCAGCATGCTTGGAAGGCACGCGTGCCGGACATCGCGGCGAGCTTTCAGGAAGCAGTGGTCGATATGTTGATCAATCCGACGGTTAACGCGGCCGTTGCCCACAACGTCAACCGCATCGTGCTGGCAGGCGGCGTGGCGGCGAATAGCCGGTTACGCGAAAAGATCAACGAGAGCGCGGCGACTAAGAATTTGCAAGTTTACTTTCCTTCTGCGAAATTTTGCACGGACAATGCTGCGATGATTGCGCTCACCGGACATCACTGGATCAATCGAGGGCGCCGGGACGACTTCGCTCTTAATGCCGACGCCGATCTAACCTTGTAGATCGGTTGACTTTGCAGGCTCCAACCGCGACGGGTTGATAAGATCATGCCGACCCTGTACGAGGAAGTGCGCGCGGCGTTGCGCGAGTCCGACTTCAGACCGAGAAAACGGCTGGGCCAGAACTTTTTGGTCCATGAGCATGTGCTCGATGCCATCCTGGATCTTGTGGCTCTCGAAATGGATGATCTGGTGCTGGAGATCGGGCCGGGGCTTGGCGCCCTCACCCGTCGTCTGGTTGCCCGGGCGGCCGGAGTGTGGGCGGTTGAGGTGGATTCGTTTCTGACCCGGAGATTGCAACAAAGCGATTTATTTGCAAATCCAAAATTCCACCTGATCTCTGGAGACATCCTCAACGTGCCGCTGGCAGAAATACTGCCGAAGCAAAAAATCAAGCTGATTGGCAATCTGCCTTACAGCATTTCCACGCCGGTGCTTTTCAGGACCCTTGAATTGCGGGATCACTTTACTTCGATTGTCTTGATGGTGCAGAAGGAAGTCGCTGATCGAATCGCCAGCGCGCCCGGGACAAAAACCTACGGGACATTATCTGTCTGGTGTCAGATTCACGGGCAGGTGACGAAAAAGTTGCAGGTATCGCCGGAAGCGTTTTTTCCCCAGCCGAAGGTGCGGTCCACCGTGCTTAAAATGGAACTTTACCCGCGACCGCGCGTGTCCCCGGAGGAGATGACGGTACTGCGCGGGTTGCTGCGCGCGGCGTTTGGCCAACGGCGCAAGACTCTCGGCAATGTCATGGGCAACTGGTTAAAGTCGGGCAGAGACGAGGTTGAGGAGTTTCTTCGCTCACAGCACATCGATCCGCGGCGCCGTGGCGAAACACTAAGCATTGAGAATTTTATAGATTTGACGCACGCTTTGGCGTCGAGCCATCTACTGAGAGCGCAACCGGTGGATCGCTTGGCGAAACATTACACGCCGCAAATTGATTGTTGAATACCATGCCTGAACTGCCCGAAGTCGAAACTGTATGCCGGAGTTTGCGGCCTCATTTGGTCCAACGAATCATCAAGCGAGTTGAAATAGTGGAGCCGCGCTTGCGCGTGCGTGTCGATGAGACCGCTCTGACAGGACTCGCTGGCAAGAAGATACATGAGATTCGCCGCGCCGCTAAATACATTCTGATTTCATTATCAGAGGGCTTGGTCTGGGTGTTCCATCTCGGTATGTCGGGCAAGCTTATTTGTATCGGAGCCGATGCGCCCCGCCGCAAACACGATCACATCATCGTGCATCTGGTGGGTGGCGGGCAGCTGCGTTATCATGACCCGCGTCGTTTCGGCCTTACTCTGGTGACACGCAAACAGGTTCTGCACGAGCTGCCGCAGCTGAGTTCGCTCGGTATTGATCCCTTCGATCCCGATTTGACGGGGGAATATCTTTTTCGCCACACGCGCTCTTCTGACCGGCGCATCCGGGACTTATTGCTCGACCAGCGAATCATCGGCGGGCTTGGAAATATCTATGCCAATGAGATCTTGGCCAGTGTCGGCATCAAGCCGACGATCCGGGCGTGTCGGCTGACGCGGAAACAGGTATACGCAATCGCGCAGGCGGTTCCCGATTTGCTGCAGCAAGCGATTCGTTGGTGCGGCACATCGTTCTCAGATTATCGCACTGCCGACGACGAACGCGGCGAGTTTCAAACTTACCTTCGTGTTTACGACCGTGAAGGAGAAAAATGCAGAGCCTGCGCGAGTTTTATCAAGCGGGTTGCAATCGGTAATCGCAGCGCGTTTTATTGCCCCTCTTGCCAGCAATAATCGACCGAGCAGGAGCCGGACACAACGCCCCGTGGGGCGATCCTGATCATTGTTGCACTGAAGTCCATAGCTTTTCCAAAGATCGGAAGATACGATTCCGATAACTCTTCGATTTTAACCGGCGCATAATAACATGGGCTGAACCGGCAATTATCTGAAGGCTGGATTCTTCGAGGGAAGGACTCTGAGGTACGACAATCTTCGCTGAAAGAATCAGAACCAGGCCTTCTCCGGCGCGCCGTTCCTGCTTTCCTTTGCCTGATGACGTTCATGGCTAACGAAATCATCGAGCCGACGTCGCTGAGCGTCGCCGGAAGAATCATCATATTGCCTTCCTGCGCGAGCTTGCCGAATTGGGTGAGGTAGTTATCGGCGACACGGAGTTGTACCGCTTCGAAACCTCCAGGCTGCTGAATCGATTCTGCGACCTTACGAATACGTTGGCCGTCGCTTCAGCGACCGCCCCATGATGGCTGCCGCTTCGTCTTCGGCTTCGTTGATTTGCTGTTGCTTGTTGGCTTCGGAAGCTTTGATGACCTGTTGTTTTTCACCTTCAGCGCTGTTGATCGCCGCGTCTCTTTGCCCTTCCGAGGTCCAGAATGAGAGCGCGTTTTTCGCGCTCTGCCCGCATCTGCTTTTCCATCGCGGCGAGCACGTCGTGGGGCGGCGTGATGTTTTTGATCTCATAGCGCATCACTTTGATGCCCCAAGGCTCAGACGCCTTGTTGAGCTCGCTAACTACTTGCGTGTTGATATTAGTCCGCTCCTCGAAGGTTCTATCCAGCTCGATCTTGCCGAATTCACTGCGCAGCGTCGTCTGCGCCAGTTGCGAAATGCCGAAGGCGTAGTCGCCAATACCATAGGAGGCGTGCTCGGGATTGAGAACCTTCAAGTAGAGCACGCCGTTCACGGACACTTGAACGTTATCCCGGGTGATGCAAACTTGCGGTGGAATATCGACGGCTTGCTCTTTCAAAGAATGCTTATAGCGGACGACGTCGAGAAACGGGATCAGAATGTGAAATCCGGCGCCCAAGATGCCGCTGTACCTGCCGAGCCGTTCGACCACATAGGCGCTCTGCTGCAGTACCACCACAGCGGTCTTGGCGACACCAGCCCAAGCACGATCCAGATCCACCATTCCATAGTGTTTTACCCGTTTGCGCCGAGACGGTACCGAGGCTGGCCAAAGTTACAAGTGAAATCGGTCATCTAGCCGTTCCCAGAGCCTTTATTGCCAGAGCTGCTGTCCAAGTTATTTAACCGGCGGATCGCTGGCGCCAACTGGATCGGCTTGGTACGAAGTAAGGGATCAGAGCTACTGGGCAAGGCGGGTCGGATAATACGATATAAATATAATTGGAGTTGAAGGAGTTCGGATGGAAAACCGTCAGACTGAAGCCGCATGGGCGTATCATGATGCGACCAAACACTCGTACCAGAGTATCCGGGCCACGGCGCATCACTTGGATTGGGAAAACCAGCCCCTGCCTTTTAAGATTTATTCAAATCTCCCGGCTATTTCTCTGCCGCAAAACTTATCATCTTCGGGGGTGCCTGCGCTGAAGGCGATTTCAACCATACCAAGCGCAGCGACCAGCGAAGGCCGGCCTAATCTGCAAACCTTGGCGGAGATCTTTTATTTCTCCGCAGGCATCACTAGGCGGAGGAGGTATGCCGCAGTAGAGATGTTGTTTCGCGCGGCAGCCTGCACTGGCGCGCTCTATCATGTCGATTTATATGTTGTTTGCGGCGATCTCGAGGGGCTCGATGCAGGAGTCTATCACTTCAGCCCGCAAGATTTTTCACTGCGGCAATTGCGCCAGGGTGACTATCGGTCGGCTTTGGTGAAAGCCACCGGCGAGGAACTCGCCATTTCAGAAGCGTCGTGTGTCATAGCTAGCGCTTCGACCTTCTGGCGCAACGCCTGGAAGTATCAGGCGCGAGCGTATCGACACTGTTATTGGGACAATGGAACGATACTGGCCAATCTGCTTGCCGCAACTGCCGCTCGCAACATTCCGGCAAAGGTGGTTCTGGGTTTCGTCGACGCTAGCGTGTGCCAGCTTTTAGCATTGGATCCGCAGCGGGAGGCGCCCCTTTCTTTGGTGGCGCTGGGCCGTTCGGCAGAACAAAAGGCCACACTCTCGTTACCGGTCGAACCCGTAGTATTTGAAACTACTCCTCTGTCCAACTCAGAAATCGATTATCCCGCGATGAGGCGGATGCACGAGGCATCCTCATTGGAAACCGGCGCGGAAGTTACGCAGTGGCGCCGGCGAGAAGAAGCACCTACGAAAACGACAACGGATGAAGCCGCGAGAGAAGATCAGCTCTTTCCTCTCCAATCACCTAATGACGAGGAACTACCCAAAGAGTCCATCGAGGAGGTGATAACCCGACGTGGGTCGACCCGCGAGTTCTCACCCGATTCGATTACTTTTACTGAACTTTCAAGCATGCTCGATCGCGCGACTCGCGGTCTAACGGCCGATTTTCTGGGCGCGGAAGAAACGCTTAACGACCTCTACCTGATCGTCCATGCCGTGGAAGGTCTCCCCTCCGGCGCCTATGTCTTTCGTCGCCAGCAGCGCGCACTCGAGTTGCTAAAGCCGGGCGATTTTCGCCGGGACGCCGGATACCTCGGCCTCGGTCAGGAGATTCCGGCGGATTGTAGCGTGAACATTTACTTTATGGCGGATATGCATCGCGTCCTCGAGCATTTCGGCAATCGCGGCTACCGCGCTGCGCAGCTCGAGGCCGCTATCATGGGCGGAAGAATCTATCTTGCCGCTTACGCGCAACGCCTCGGCGCGTCGGGGCTGACGTTCTTCGACGATGATGTGACCGAATTTTTTTCGCCCGATGCCGCCGGTAAGAGCGCGATGTTCTTGATTGCGGTAGGAAAATCAGCAAGCCGAAAGAGTCTGAGCGCGGCATGAAATGAGATCAGGTGATGTTCGCCGCATCGCGGTCTCATCCCACAAACAGGATTGCGTCCTTACACGACCGATTACTGATAGCCCATTGCGCCACGCGGTTGCAGCACTTTGATTTCAGTCGGCTGAGGCAGAACGCTTTTGCTAAGCGTCAGCGTGTCCCCTGGCAGCACCTGCGTTCTCATACCGGCGCTAAACTGTTGTACGAGAGACGGACTGTCGCGATGATGCATCGGAATGGCGATCTTCGGTTTGAGCTGAGCCAGAACTTCGCGAGCGAGTTCCGGATCCATCGTTCGCCGGCCGCCGATGGGTGTGAGCGCGACATCGACCTTGCCGAAGGCTTTAATCTGTTGATCGTTTAGTTTTTGGCTCAAGTCGCCGAGGTGCGCGATGCACAAAGTTCCCAAATCAAAGACAAAGGCAGAACCATGAATACCCTGGATAAATTCAGCGTTCTGATGAATCGGCACGTTATAGATGAAAGCGTCTTTGACGCTCGTGCTGATGGTATTCCAACCCGCGCCATAGTTCTTGAGCCCGCGCAAAATCACCGGGTTACCCATCACGATCTGAACGGCATTGTGGTTGAATTGCTCTTTGCCGACGGTGACGACGTCTCCGACAACGTTCGGGTTCGGATACCAACCGGGTCCCAGAGGGTCGGTGACGATGCGCGTTCCCCTGCTGGTGGTGATGAGGAAAAAATTATGGCCGAAGTATTGGATCGTAGCGTCGACGTTCGCCGCGTAAGCGACAGACCCGAAGCCGCGCGCAACTTCGGGGTCGCGGCAAGATGAGTAGGAGGCGGAGGTAAAAGTCAGCAGGCAACTGAGGAAAAGTGCCGGCCCAAGGACTGAGCGTAGGATTCTACTTTGACCAAAGCGCTTCATGACGCCCGCGGGTACGTTCTTTTTTTGAAGCCGCGCATTGACAGGGACGTTATTGGATCAAAGCAGAAAAAACAATCGTCAGACCGTTCCTCATTGGCCGATCACTTGACTGACACCTGGAATTTTGATTAGCCGTACTCGCCAAAGACAACGATATGTGACAGCTTTAAAGCACAGCCTGAGTCTTAGTCGAAGCCAGAGCTGAACCAGAAAAAGGGGGGTTCTATGAAAATTATCAGCGGCTTGAGTACTGTGATCTCCGCGGCTTTTATCATTCAGCTCCTTCTTGGACCATCCATAGCAATCGCTTGGGAGCCGACCAAGCCCATTGAGTTCGTGATACCGGCCGGCACTGGCGGCGGCGCCGATCAAATGGCGCGTTTGATGGCCGGCCTCGCTGACAAGCACAAGCTCTCACCCCGGCCTTTTATCGTCGTCAACAAGGCTGGTGGCGCCGGCGCCGAGGGCTTCCTGCATGTCAAGGAGAAGAAGGGCGACGCGCACACGATCATCATAACCCTGTCTAACCTGTTCACGACACCGCTGGCTACCGGGACCCCATTCAGCTGGCGCGATTTCACCCCCGTTGCCAGGATGGCCCTTGATCGTTTCATCCTGTGGGTCAATGAAGAAACACCTTATAAGAGCGCCAAAGAATACTTAGCGGCCGTGAAGCAGAAGCCGGGTATGAAGATGGGCGGCACCGGATCCAGACAGGAGGATCAGATCATCACCGTATTGCTGGAGCAGAGCCAGGGAGTGAAGTTCACTTATGTGCCATTCAAAGGCGGAGGTGAGGTGTGTACCAACCTGGTCGGCAACCACGTTGACTCAACCGTCAATAATCCGGCCGAATGCGTGAGCAATTGGAAGGCAAAGCGCGTGCGGCCGCTGGCAGTTTTCGACCCGGAGCGTATCCCGGACAAGGAGTGGAGTGGAATTCCGACCATCAAAGAGGCTTTGGGTGCGGACATCTCTTACAACATGCTGCGAGGCATCTTTGGGGCGCCTGACATGCCTAAAGACGCGTTGGAGTGGTATCAAGGCTTTTTGAAAAAGCTGTCGGAGACAAAAGAGTTCCAGGATTATCTTCGCACCGGCGCGCTGAAACCAGCCTTCGCCACCGGTAGCGAGTATGTGAAATGGGTAGAGGAGAACGACAAGCTCCACAAGGAACTGATGGAGAAAGGCGGTTTGGTCAAGAAGTAGCATGCGCGTTCTCGATAGCATGACCGCCGCGCTGCTGATGCTCTTGAGCGCCATAGTGATCTATGACGCTCTGCGCCTCGGCTTCGGTTGGGGGGCCGAAGGGCCTCAGAGCGGTTTCTTCCCGTTCTGGCTTGCCGTCCTCCTGGCGCTGGTCAGCATAGTATTATTCTTGCAAGCTTTACGAAAGCGATCCGGAGAACCTTTCGTCACGCGAGACCGGTTTGTGCCGGTTCTCCAGGTACTGGGTCCTCTGGCCGGCTTCGTCATCCTCACCGATCCGCCGGGTCCGTGGTCCGGGCTTGGACTCTATGTTGCGGCGGGTCTTTATCTCGGTTTTTACATGCGCTGGGTTGGGCGCCACGACTGGCGGACCGTCGTGGCGCTCGCCACATCCGTCCCGGTTATCACATTCCTCATTTTCGAGACCTGGTTCCTGGTGCCGATGCCCAAGGGGCCGGTCGAGGCCTGGTTCGGGTACTGAGTCGTGGGACTTGAGAATCTTTTCCTTGGCTTCCAGATTGCGATAACGCCTTTTAATCTTTTTATGGCGGTGGTGGGCATCTTGCTTGGCACCATCATCGGCGTACTGCCCGGCCTCGGAGGCGCTAACGGCGTCGCGATTCTCCTGCCGCTTACTTTCACTATGCCGCCGACTTCGGCCATCATCCTGCTGACGTGTATTTACTGGGGCGCTTTATTCGGCGGCGCGATCACGTCAGTGCTCTTCAATATTCCGGGCGAGCCGTGGTCGGTGGCGACGACATTCGACGGCTATCCGCTGGCCAAGGAGGGCAGGAGTGGGGAGGCGCTTACGGCTGCCTTTAGCTCTTCGTTTGTCGGTGCTTTCTTCTCAATCGTGCTGATCACGTTTTTCGCGCCGCTCTTGGCCGAGGTTGCGCTGAAGTTCGGGCCGCCCGAGTTTTTCGCGATCCAACTCCTGACGTTTTCAAGTTTCGTCGGGCTGGGCGGGGGAAATCCGCTCAAGTCGTTAGCCACGATTCTCATCGGCTTCATGCTCTCGACGGTTGGGTTGGATATCGTGACGGGCCAGCTCAGGCTCACCTACGGCTTCACTGATCTGATGAAGGGCTTTGACTTCATCATCGCAGTTATTGGGTTATTCGGCATCGGCGAAATTTTGCTCAGCGTCGAAGAGGGACTGCGCTTCCAAGGGGCAAAGACGGTCATGAACCTGCGCGTCGTGCTCGATACCTGGAAAGTCTTACCGCGCTTTTACCGGACATTCGTACGTAGCTCCATTATCGGCTTCTGGATGGGTTTCAAGCCCGGCGGCGCTACGCCGGCGTCGTTCATGAGCTACGCTTTCGCCAAGCGTTTCTCAAAGAACCCGGAACGATTCGGCAAGGGCGAGATCGAGGGCATTGTGGCGCCTGAGACCGCCGCCCATGCGGCAGGCGTCGCGGCCATGTTGCCGATGATCACCCTTGGCATCCCAGGTTCGCCGACGGCAGCGGTGATGCTAGGTGGGCTGATCATCTGGGGTCTCCAGCCGGGCCCGATGCTCTTCATCGACAATCCCGATTTCGTCTGGGGTCTGATTGCCAGCATGTATACGGGGAATGTCATCGGCGTACTGATTGTCCTGGCCTTCGTGCCGTTCTTTGCCGGTATCCTGAGAATTCCTTTTGCGATCCTCACGCCGCTGATCGTCGTTATCTGCGCCATCGGCTCTTACGCCGTGCACAACAGCATGATCGACATCTGGTACATGTTGATCTTCGGTGTCATCGGCTATGTCTTTAAAAAACTCGACTATCCATTGGCGCCGTTGGTGCTGGCGCTCGTCCTGGGCGACATGGCCGAAAATGCCCTGCGGCAAAGTCTAATTATGTCTCAAGGATCGCTCGCGATCTTTTTCACCCGGCCTATTTCAGGAGTGATCACCGCGGCGGCGATTTTCTTTTTCATTTTGCCGTTGTTGACACCCTGGTGGCGTAAGATGCGGGGCATACCTGATCGCAAGCCTGAATCAGCTCATCTATAAGTATTCGTGCAGAGACTCAGGGTGACAGGGGTGTCACAAAGGAAGAATCCGGCTTCGCTACGAACTGTCGAAGCGGCAAAGCCCTAACCATAAGCGAGAAGCGGGATTTCACCATAGAGGCACAGAGCGCCGAACACTTTACGAATCCGTCTCCGTGTCCTGCGCGACTCTGCGGTAAGCGGTCTTTATCGATTTGGTAAATCGGCTTAATCAGACTTCGTCGCGGTAACTTTCACCGGGGTCACCGAGGTTGATGCTCGTCCCGTTCGTGACGTTAGTATCTACCTCTTTGAACTTTCCCCTCGGGCCTGACTAATTGGTCTTCCGTAGCGGGTACGACGCGCACCGCGCAGGCTTTGTATTCGGGAATCTTAGCTACGGGATCCAGGGTGTCGATGGTGAGCAGATTGGCGGCAGCCTCGGCGAAATGCATAGGGATGAAGACCACACCCACAGTCGCCCGCTGTGTCACCCAAGCGCGCAGAACGATGGAACCGCGCCGCGACGAGACCCGCACCGTCTGTCCATCTTCGATCCTGAGGCGGGCAGCATCCGCAGGATTGATCTCAATGCGCGCCTCCGGATAAAGCTCGTCGAGCTTCGAATGGCGCGTGAGCGTGCCGCCGTGCCAGTGCTCGAGCAGGCGTCCGGTGGTGAGGATGAACGGGTATTCGTCATCCGGCATTTCCACAGACGGCACGTACTCAAGCGGGTGGAACTTACCCTTGCCGCTTGGGAAAGTCTCGGCGAATAGATAGGGAGTGCCGGGATGATCGTCATCCCACACCGGCGTCTGTAAGCCCTGATTTTCGATGCGCCGATATTTCACTCCGGCGTATTCAGGAACCACACGTCCCATCTCTTCGAGCACTTCGGCGGGACTCTTGTATGCCCAAAAGGCTGTCTGCGGGCGGCCGAGCTTCTTTTCAATGCGCTCAGCAAGATCACAGATGATCTGCCAATCGGATCGGGATTGGCCGCGCGGCTCCAGCGCCTTGCGCACGCGCTGGACGCGCCGGTCCGTGTTGGTAAAAGTCCCTTCCTTCTCCGCCCATGAAGCCGCCGGCAAAAAGACGTCGGCATACGCGCCGGACTCATTGATGAACAAGTCCTGCGCCACCAGGAACTCCAATTGTTCCATCTTGTGGCGCGTGTGGTTCAGGTTGGGCTCGGACATCATCGGATTCTCGCCCATGATGTGAAGAGCGCGCACGCCGCCTGGTCCCACCGCGCTCATGATTTCTGTGGTCGTCAGTCCCAGCTTGCGGTTTAAGCTACCGGGCTCGCTGTTCCAAGCGTGCTCAAATTTACTTGCGGCCGCCTCGTCGTCGACTCTCTGATAACCGGGATAGTGCCATGGCATGGCGCCGGAATCCGATGCACCCTGCACGTTGTTCTGCCCGCGCAAGGGATTGAGGCCGGTGCCCTTGGCGGCCGATATGGCCGGTGAGCAGCGCGAGATGAATCAGCGACATCGCGTTGTCGGTTCCGTGCGAATGCTCGGGAATGCCCAGCGCCCAATAGATCGCCGCGTTCTTTGCCGTCGCATACATCCGGGCGGCTTCGACGATGAGATTGCGGTCCACGCCGGAAATCGATTCGGCGTACTCGGGGGTGAATTTTTCCATTGACCTAACGAACTCTGCGAAGCCTTCGGTGCGCCGTTCGATGAAATCGCGGTTATAAAGTCCTTCCTTGATGATGACATGCGCCATCGCGGAAAAGAGCGGTACGTCGGTGCCGGGCTTCTCCGGCAGCCAGAGCGCGGCCCAGTTGACCATCTCAACTCGTCGCGGATCGACGACGATGAGCTTGGCGCCGTGGTTGGCCACCGCCGCTTTCATTTGCAGCGCAATGATCGGATGGGTCTCGGCGGTGTTGGAGCCGGTAACGAGAAAAACGTCGCTGTGAATGACTTCGGCGGCGGTGTTGCTCATCGCCGGAGGAGCCGAGCGCCATTTGCAGCGCCACCACCGAGCCCGCATGGCACAATCGGGTGCAGTGATCGACGTTATTGCTGCGGAACAGCGCGCGAAACAGCTTTTGCAGGAGATAGTTGTCTTCGTTGGTTGCCTTGGCGCAGCAGTAGACCGCCATCGCATCGGCGCCATCCCGCTGGTAAATCTCGACCAGCCGCTCAGTGGTATAATCGAGGGCCTCGTCCCACGATACCTCGCGCCACTGGTCGCGGTCGAAGGCCTGGGTGCGCGCTCCCGGGCTCCTGCGCAGTCTTGCGAATGAGCGGCGTGGTCATCCGGTCCTTGTTGTAAACAAAATCGTAACCGAAGCGTCCTTTGACGCACAGGTTGCCGTGATTCACGACCGCGTCAAACGGCGAGGTCACTTTGTAAACGAAATCGTCTTTGATGTGCAGCTCCAGATTGCATCCCACGCCGCAGTAGGGGCAGGTGGTCGGGACGATCCGATCCGGTGTAATCATGGTGACTTCCTCCGGCGTTTCTTTCCGCCCCTGGTCGCCTGCATGATTTCATCCAACGAAAGGCCCTGCTCGAGCAGCGACTCGCGCTTGGGCTTGAGCGCGCCGGTGGGGCAGACGCCGACGCACTGGCCGCAAAATACGCAGGTTGTTTCAGGCATCGGCTTGTCAAAGAAGGTGCCGATGCCGGTGTCAAAACCGCGCCCTTTGAAGTTGATCGCGTAGGTAAACTGCGCATCGTCGGCACACACCTGAACGCAGCGCCAGCACAGGATGCATTTGGAGTAGTCGCGGAGATACATCGGGTTGTCATCGAGCACCGGATACTCGCGCCGCTCGGCATCGGGAAAGCGCGCGGTGTCGGCGCGATAAGCAGTCGATAAACTTTTGGATCTCCGGCGCCTCAGAAAGATCCACGGCCGACGCGAGCATCTCCAGGATTGTCCGGCGGCTGCGCTCGGCGCGCGTGCTCGAGGTAGTGACCTTCATGCCTTCGCTCGCCCGGCTCAGACAGGCAGGGACAAGCGGCTTTACGCCGTCGACTTCGACCACGCAGATGCGGCAAAGCCCGTTGGCCGTGCAATGATCGTGGTAGCATATAGTGGGAATTTGCCGCCCGGCTTTTTCCGCCGCCTTGAGGATCGTCGTGCCGTCAGGAACAGTGACGGACTTGCCGTCGATAATAAGAGTTACATCAGCCATAAATTGCCTCTGGAGTATTGGAGTGGTGGAGTATTGGGCTCGCATCACTCCAATACTCCATCACTCCGCTTTCAAGACGCTACTTCTTGCCATCAAACATCTCCGGCCATAGCTTCATGGCGCTCAACACCGCCGTCGCCGCCGTCTGGCCCAGGCCGCACAGGGACGCATCGATCATCGTGCCGCCGACATCCGATAACCGTTCCCGGTCGCCGGCAACGGCAGCTCCGGCAGCGGCGCGGTCGAGAATTTCATGCTGTCGCTGCGTGCCGAGCTGGCAGGGATAGCATTTGCCGCAGCTTTCGTCGGCAAAAAAGTGCCCCAGGCGCTTCAGCACGTCGCGCATGTCGGCGCTGTCGTCGAAGACCATTACCGCGCCGGAGCCGAGCGGCAAGCCGGCGGCGCTCAGATTCTCAAACGATAAGATCACATCCAAGTCTTTCTCAGTGGCGAACGCGCCCGCAGCGCCGCCCATGAGCACGGCTTGAAGTTTGCGCCCCTGCTCCAGCCCGCCCGCCAGCTCAAACAGCAAATGGCGCAAGGTAACGCCAAACGGCACTTCGTACAGCCCGGGTCTTTGTATCTGCCCCGACACGCAAAACAGTTTGGGACCGGGCGAGCGTTGTGTGCCTGTCTTGCGGTACTCGGCGGCGCCGCCTTGGAAAATCAGTGGGACGTTGCAAAAAGTCTCCACATTGTTGATCACAGTCGGTTTGCCAAACAACCCGTGGGTGGTCGGAAACGGCGGCTTGATGCGCGGAAAACCGCGCTTACCCTCGATGGATTCCAGCAGCGCGGTTTCTTCCCCACAAATATAGGCGCCGGCGCCCAGCCGCATTTCGATATCGAAGTCCAACCCGGAGCCGAAAATGTTTTTGCCGATAACGCCGGCCTGCCGCGCCTCGCCCAGCGCATCGCCGACAACTTTAAATGCGTAGGGATATTCTCCGCGAATGTAGATGTAGCCGTGACGCGCACCCACGGCATGGGCCGCGATGATCATGCCTTCAAGGGTACGGTGCGGGTCCTCCTCCATGAGAATGCGGTCTTTGAACGTCCCAGGCTCGGATTCGTCGGCATTGCACACGATGTACTTGGGTTCGCCGGCCGCCTTGGCCGCTCCTTCCCATTTGATGCCGGTTGGAAATGCCGCGCCGCCGCGGCCCACCAAGCCCGCGGCCTTCACCTCCGCAATCACGTCTTGTGGCGTCATCGTCAAAGCTTTTTTCAATCCCGCATAACCGCCGCCGCTGCTGTAATCGGTAAATGAAGTGGGATGACCTTGACCGCAATTGCCGGTGAGGATCCGAATATCGCCGCCGATGAAGCTGATCGGTCTCTGGCCGCCGCGCGTGTGGATCGTGGGCGCGCGCTGGGGATCAGCACGTCCAACGGCAGCTTCGTCAATAAGCACAGCCGGCGCGTGATCGCATAAGCCGAGGCAGGGAGCGTGCTCGACGGTGAACTCACCATCCGAGCTGATTTCGCCCGGGACGACGTTCAGATGGCGGCACAGGGCGTTCGTCACCTCATCGGCTCCTGCGAGGGCGCAGACAGGCGCGCTGCAGACACGTGCGACGGTTCGGCCCATCGGCTGCCGGGAGAACATCTGGTAGAAATCGATAACGCCATACACGTCGGCGAGCGGCACGCCCAAGGCGCGGCCGACTTCCGCAGCAACGGCTTCGGGCAACCAGCCGTGGAATTGCTGTGCAAGGTGCAACGCCGGCAGGAGCGCAGCGCGCCCTTGCGGCGCCAACTCGGTGAGTACCGAGCGCAGGCGAATGAGATCAGCTTCAGTCATCTAGTCTAGTCTACCAGACGCGGGTGTAGTTTTACTGCCAGGATCGATCTGAAGTGCGTCGCTGCTTTAGCAGATCGCTCAAAAACTCTGAATGCAAGCTGCTCCAAACTTCAGCGGCAAGGCTACGAAGTTTGATGAGCTGAAGCGTACGCTTCAGTACGTTGAACAGGGTCGGGCGAGCGCACGCATCCTATGAGACGTTTTCAGCAGCCTGACTAGATATCCATAATAGTCCAGACTAGCAAGGTCAAGAGTTTGCTCTGTCATTCGTCGACGGCGGGCGGCCGACAAAGAACTTTTCCATCAGTCGTGAGCAACGAAAAGAGAGTTGACAAGCGGCCCAAAATTCGATAACTGGTCAGACCAGCAGACAGTTGGACTACTATGCTTCGAGCTATCAAAAAAATCAGAATTCACGAGGACGTCTTCAACCAGATCCATCAATTGATCAAGGAGGGCAGACTCAGGGCCCGTGATCAGCTCCCTTCGGAGCGCGAGTTGGCTGAAACTTTCAAAGTCAGCCGAACTTCGGTACGCGAGGCGCTTCGCGCGTTAGAAACCCAGGGACTGATCGTCAGCCGAACCGGCACGGGCAATTTCGTTGCCGACCTGCCGGTTGAATCTTTAATTGGGCCGCTCGCGCGGCTGCTGATCGATGAGAAAAAAGCTCTCGCGGACATGTTTGAAATGCGCAAGTTGATCGAACCCCATATCGCCGCTCTCGCCGCCCAGCGGGCGACCGGGAATGACATCGCGCAACTGAAAAGAATCGTTGCCAAACAAGGCGAGGCGGTAAGTCGCGGCGAAACCGGCGTGGAGGCGGACGCCGAGCTGCACTTTTGCATTAGCCGCGCCACGCGCAATCAAGCCCTGCAAAAGCTCGTGTCGGGCTTGATGGAGATGCTGAGCCGCAGCCGTGAGGAATCGTTGCAGACCGACGAGCGGCGCGAATCGTCTATTGACGCGCACCGAAGGATCATTGTCGCGATAGAGAAACACGACAAGACAAGAGCGCGCAGTGAAATGCTGCGCCATATCGAACAGGTCGAGGAAAGCGTGCTGTTGTCCAAGCGCCCGGCAAAAAAAGAGAGTCAAAATCTTATAAAAGAGAGGCGGATTTCATGATCAAACGCGTCGAGGTCAACTATCGGGGTATTTTTCAGAAAAATCTCGGGAAAAAGATCGGCAGCGACATCGTCATGATCGCGAGCCGAATGGGGCAGCGGGCATTTTCGAACGGTCGCTATAGCGACTCGCCGGAGAGAAACGGTATCCCTTGCAAATACTTCGCCTTTGTTTCTCCAGATCTCGCCGAGGAGGAATTGGAAGCGGAATGCGGCGCCAAGCTCGAGATAGATGAGGCGAACATCTCCGTCGTCCTGGACGACACCATGTGCAAGGGCGTCGAGCCCTGGGGTTGGCACGGCGTGCGGCCGATCAATGAGAGGGTGGTCAAGGACGGCTGCCTCCTCGTGGTTTCCAAGAAAGAGCATAATGATCTGCTCAAGTTCATCGGCAAGAAACCCTACAATTATCGGCTGGCGATCCTCGATGGCGACGCCAGTCTCGCCGGGCTTTGGGTCAACAAGGATGATTTAACCCACGAGCACATATTAGGCGGCATCGCCGCTATCGATCCCACCCTGATCAGCATCGAGGCAGTAGAATCCTATCTGATGGACAAGACCAAGCAGAAACACCGTGCCGAAGCTGCGCGGTCGGCCTACGAGTCGCTGAGACAGGAGGCCAAACCTCCACGGGTGAAGACGGTGACGCCGAACGACGGAATCGTGTGGACACATGAGATACCTGTACTGCCCAAGTGGTTCGAGATGCAAGAAGGCGCCGTGGTTCCGGCGGTGAAGCGTGGCTTCGAGATGGGCCCGAAGGGACAATCGAGAAATGCCATGTTCAAGCGCGGCACCACCAAGACGCAGAGACCCGCGGTCAGGTTCGATCTCTGCACCAAGTGCACCCTATGCTGGGTCGAGTGTCCCGACGAATGCTTCGATCCGACCACGGACGGCTTCTACGACATCGAGTATCAGTATTGCGTCGGCTGCGGCAAATGCGCCGAAGTGTGTCCAGTCAAAGAGTGCATCGTGATGGTCGATGAGTTGCAATTCGAGGACGACCACAGCCCGTGGGAGCATTGGAAAAAAGATTCCCAAGAGTACATCACTTGGGTCGAAGAGAAAAAAGGCAAGGCGCGTGTTTCCTATCCCTTCGTAACCGGCAAGGGCATTACCGTTACTCAGGGAGAGGTCATGCCGGAGGGAAAGATCGTACCCGTTAGAAAAACCGAGGAGGTTGAAGCATGAGCGTTGCAGTCGCAAAAGCCAAATCAGATCAATCAGGCGTCTACGAGCGGGAAGACCTTTTAAACGGCTGCCAGGCCGTCGCGCAGGGGGTCTGCCTGGCGGACGTGGACGTGATTGCCGCTTATCCGATCCGTCCCTATACCGAGGTGATGGACGCGCTTTCGAAGCTGATCGCCGACGGAAAGTTCGACGCGGAGTACATCATCGCGGACAGCGAGCACTCCCAGTTCGAGATCGTCAAGCACGCCAGCTCGGTGAACGCCCGCGCCTTCGGCGGATCGAGCGGCACGGGTTGGATGTACGGTATGGAAGCGCTAGTCGTTACCGCGACCGACCGTCTCCCACCGCTTTTCGTGGTGGGCAACCGCGCTCTGGATGATCCGGGCGCCTTCGGCGTCGAGCACAACGATGCGATGGCGGTCCGTGACATGGGCTGGCTTCTTTGCTGGGTGACAACCCCGCAAGAAGCGCTCGAGCACGTGCTGATCGGCTACCGCATCGCGGAGGACAAAAAAGTCAGGATGCCGATGGGGCTGGCGATGGACGGCGCCTTCCTCACCCACTCCCAGCACATGGTGAAGATTCCGTCGCCGGAGGCGGCGAAGAGATTTCTCCCGCAGTACGATCTGGCCGAGCGCCGGCTTCATCCCGACAACCCGATCTCGGTCGCCCCACAGGTCAACGAGGACTGGGTTATGGAGCTGAGACGCCAGAACTGGGAGGCCGCCAAACGGGCGCGCGGCGTCATCAAGGATGCGTATCAAGAATTCAACGAAGTTTTCGGCGAGCGCTACTCCGCGCCCTACTACTTCGATGAATTCATGACCGACGACGCGGAGGCGGTCCTGATCGGCGTCGGCACGGTGGCGGCTCCGGCGCGCACGGCGGCGCGCCGGCTGCGCGAGAAGGGACAAAAAGTGGGTTACGTGAACCTGCGTTGGTTCCGGCCTTTCCCGACAGTTGAGCTACGCGAGTGCTTGAGCCGCTTTAAAGCGGTCGGCGTGGTCGATAGGGATTTCGCCCACGGCTCGCCCGACAATTGCGGCATCCTGATGCACGAGGTCCGCTCTTGTCTCTACCCGGCCAAAAATCGGCCTGCGATCGTCAATTTCATGGGCGGCCTGGGCGGGCGCGATCTCTCGATCGCGGACGCGCAGAAGATGTACGATATAACGCAACAGGCGGCCAAGAAGGATTCGATGGACGAATTCGTAACCTGGATCGGTCTAAGGGAGTAAAATAGGAAGGAACGATTATGTCGTCAACTGCACCACAAATCGATTACGAGAAGATCAAAGGCGTTCACAAAATTCCGCTGGAAGAGCTTTACACCTCTGGCCATCGCACCTGTCAGGGATGCGAGTCGGCGACGACGATGCGCGGCTTTATCAAGGTCGCGGGTTCGCGCACAGTGGTCACGGGAGCGACCGGCTGCATGTATGTGGCCAACACCTCTTACTTGACCACGCCCTGGATCGTGCCCTGGATGCACACCCAGCTCGGCGCCGGTGGCTCTTCGGCCGTGGGTATGGCCGCGGGCCTGCGCGCGCTCAAGCGCAAGGGGAAGATCAAAGACGAGAAGATCAATGTCATCAACTTCTCCGGCGATCTCGGCGCCGGCGATATGGGAATTGGAGGGATTTCCGCCGCGCTGCAGAGCGATTATGACTTGCTGATTATCATGTACGACAACGAATCGGCCGCCAATACCGACATCCAGGCGACAGGGCTGACAACTTTCGGCGCGCAGACGACGTTCACGCCTCCGGGAACGAAGCACCCGATCATGCAGCGGCGCTGGAAAAAGAACGTCGCCGGCATGCTCGCCGTCGGCCATCCGACCTGCCGCTACGTCGCTACCGCCTGTGCCACCTTTCCGCCCACGGACTATCTCAACAAGGTGCAAAAGGCGCTCGCCATCGGTGGCCCGACCTTCATCCACACCTACGATCCATGTCCAAAGGGCTGGGACTATCACCCTCGCTTCTCAAACGAGCTCGGCGAGTTGGGAATCAAATGCGGCATCTATCCGCTCTACGAAATCGTCGACGGCAACATCATTTACACCTGGGACGCGCGCAAAACCGGCAAGGGACGAATTCCGGTGAAAGAATTTCTCACCAAACAGGGCCGCTTCGATCATCTCCAAGAAGAGCACTTCACCCACATCCAGAAGATGGTGGACACGATGTGGGATGAATGGGAGATGCCGGGAGTCGCGCCGTTACGAGGAATTCTAAAAGCGCGAATTTAAATTGTTTTTCGCCTGCGTCAAAACTATCCCGCCGCTCCGAGATTAAGGGTCGGCGGGGATTTAAGCCAGCCTTTGCGGCCTGTATCGGAATCCGAAGCCGATTTCGGTGTGTCTGATCTGGATTAACAGAAGCTTGAGCCCGAAAGCGGTATTCTATATGTTAGTATAGATACAAGGCGCCAAAGCTAATACGGAAGAGGAAAGTGCATCCCGCCGGTAGAACCGCGTGGTTTCAACTTACCCTCAATAGGTCCTTTAAGCTTCGTTCGTTTTAAAATCCGTTGCCTGCTTGCCCCTTGGGCGGCGCGGCGCAGTCGGAATTGACACGAGTGCGCTACGGGTTACTGCATCTAAACTAGCGCGGTATCCGGATACGAAAACCAGGAAGGAGGAACTATGGCTCAATCAGTTAATGTCGATGCGAAAAAGGAAACGACCGGTCCGGTTATCTCCGGCGGGCATTTGGTTGCCAAAGCGCTCAAGAATGAAGGCGTCGAGGTTATCTGGACGCTCTGCGGCGGTCATATCATCGATATCTACGACGGCTGCATCGACGAAGGCATCAAAATCATCGACGTGCGCCATGAGCAGGTTGCCGCGCACGCCGCCGACGGTTACTCGCGCCAGAGCGGCAAAATCGGCTGCGTGGTGACGACCGCGGGGCCCGGCACCACCAACGCCATGACCGGCATCGCCAATGCCTTTCGCGCCGAAAGCCCGCTTCTCATGATCGGCGGGCAAGGGGCGCTGAGTCAGCACAAGATGGGATCGCTGCAGGATTTGCCACACGTGGACTTCATGTCGCCGATAACCAAGTTTGCTGCGAGTGTGCCGCACACGGAACGGATTGCCGACATGGTTTCAATGGCGTTCCGCGAATCGGTCAACGGCGCCCCGGGACCGAGCTATTTGGAAATCCCCCGCGACGTGCTTGATGCCAAGGTGCCGCTGGAGCGAGCGCGGGTTCCCAAACCCGGCGCCTATCGCGCCTCGACTAAATCGGTGGGCGATCCCGCGGATATCGAGCGGCTCGCCGATATTTTAGTCAAGGCCGAGCGTCCGGCGGCGCTATTCGGCACGCAAGTTTGGACCTGCCGAGGGCATGATGCGGCGGTGGAGTTTTGCCGCGCGCTCAATATTCCTGGCTATATGAACGGGTCGGCGCGCGGCGTTTTCGCCCCCGGCGATCCGCATGGCTTTAACCGAACACGGCGGCTTGCGTTCGACAAGGCCGACGTGATCCTTATCGTCGGCAGCCCATTCGATTTTCGTCTCGGTTACGGCCGGCGGTTGCGTGCCGATGCGACGGTCGTGCAAATCGATTTGGATTACCGCAACGTCGGTAAGAATCGCGATATATCCCTGGGGCTCGTCGGTGATTGCGGCGCGATTCTCAAAGCGGTCGAGCAAGCGGCGTCGGGCCGTGCAGCGAAGGGCAATGCACAACGCGCTGAGTGGATGAAAGAATTGCGCGCTGCGGAAGGCAAAGCCTACGAAAAACTCTTGCCGTCGTTTAAATCCGAATCGACGCCGATCAATCCGTACCGGGTTGCCTATGAGATCAACGAGTTTCTAACGGACAACACCGTTTACATCGGCGACGGCGGCGATGTGGTTACGATCACCGCGACCGCGGTGGAACCGCGCAAAGCCGGCAATTGGATGGATCCCGGGCCGCTCGGTACGCTGGGAGTCGGCACCTCCTTCGCCATGGCGACGAAATTCGTCCATCCCAAGAAAGAAGTGCTCTGCTACTACGGCGATGGTTCCTTCGGCATGACGTCGTGGGACATGGAAACGGCGCAGCGTTTCGGCCTGCCTTATCTTGCCGTGATCGGCAACAACTCGGCCATGAACCAGATCCGCTGCGGCCAAATCGGTAAATACGGTCCCGAGCGCGGCTGTGTCGGTAATAAGCTCGGCGACGTGGATTTCGAAAAATTTGCTGAGTGCTTCGGCGGCTGGGGCATTGCGGTGCGTGAGCCGGGTCAGATTCGCCCCGCGCTGGAGAAGGCGCGCGAGCGTGTTGCTGGCGGTCAATGCGCGATCGTCAACATCTGGGTCGATATCAATGAGTATGCGCCCGGCACCAAAGCGCAAACAATGTACAAATAGAAAATCGGAGATGCTCGCGCAAGGCCAAAGGCTTAACAATAAATTCGAAGCACGAAATGCGAAAGTCGAAACAATTTGGAAATGACAAAAGATCGAATGTTTCAGCAGTCTCGCGCCCGATTGAGTTTTGAATTTTCTCGGATTTTTGAAATTGTTTCGAATTTCGATATTCGGATTTTCGAAATTGAAGCTGATTATCTGAAATCTTCGTGTCCTTCGTGATCTTCGTGGTGAGATTGAATTTTCTTAAGGAGTAAACACATCGATGGGAAAAGCGCTCGATGGAGTTCGTATTCTCGACATGACCCATGTGCAATCCGGACCTACTTGCACGCAACTCTTGGCCTGGTTCGGCGCCGACGTGATTAAGGTGGAACTGCCTGGCCGCGGCGACATTACGCGCGGCCAATTGCGCGACAAGCCGAATGTCGACAGCCTTTATTTCACGATGCTCAACTGCAACAAACGGAGCATCACGCTCAACACCAAGACTAAAAAAGGCAAAGAGATTTTCCGCGAGCTAATTCGCCGTTGCGACGTTTTGGTGGAAAACTTCGCGCCCGGCGCGCTGGACCGTCAAGGCTTTACTTGGGAAGCCATTCAGGGGCTCAATCCTCGGATCATTTACGCATCGGTCAAGGGCTTTGGCCCCGGTCCGTTTGAAGACTGCAAAGTTTATGAAAACGTCGCTCAGTGTACCGGTGGCGCGGCCAGTACCACCGGCTTCGACGATGGCCCGCCGCTCGTCACCGGCGCGCAGATCGGCGACTCGGGCACCGGCGTCCACCTGGCGGCGGGCATTCTCGCGGCACTCTTCCAGCGTGAGAAGACCGGCAGAGGACAACGCGTTACCTGCGCGATGCAGGACGCCGTATTAAATCTCTGCCGGGTCAAGCTGCGCGACCAGCAGAGACTTGCGGCCGGACCGCTGACCGAATATCCGCAATACCCGAACGGAGTTTTCGGCGCCGCCGTGCCGCGCGCCGGCAACGCGTCCGGCGGCGGGCAGCCGGGATCGGCGGTGCGCACCAAAGGCGGCGGGGCGAACGACTACATCTACGTCATCATCCAGCCGGTAGGCTGGGAACCGCTGATGAAGCTCTGCGGCCGGCCCGAATTGATCACCGATCCCGAATGGGCGACACCGGAGAAGCGCCTACCGAAGCTCGATAAATGTTTTGAGATCATCGAGCAGTGGACAATGAGTCTCGATAAACTGGAAGTGATGCGCACGCTCAACGAATTCGACATCCCATGCGGGCCGATCCTCGACATGCGCGAAATTGCCGCGGAGCGGTCTTTGCGCGAAACCGGCACGGTTGTCGAAGTGAATCACCCCAAGCGCGGCAAATTTCTCACCGTTGGGAACCCGATCAAGCTCTCGGATTCACCGACGGAAGTTAAGCGTTCGCCGCTGTTGGGCGAGCACACCGGCGAGATATTGGAATCCGTCTTGGGTCTGGATGACGATGAGATCGAAGAGGCCCAAAACGAAGGCGCGATCTAATCTCGCGCGATGGCGACAACGCTGCTTGGTATAAGTGCATCGGGGATCGGCCAAGTGAACTTCGAGCTAAAACCCTCACCATCCTTGGACATGCCACGTGGTTCACTTAAATTCTGCGATGTCTTTTCGAGCCCTTCGGTGGGCCTCAGGGTAACATCAGCGAGAAATTTTTTTCCGTTCACAATTCTCCGGAGTCAATCAAAACGAATAACACAGCCGTTAGCCAAGGACGCTCAGTTTTTGCTGCCTGAGCTTAATTTAACAATCGCATAACGAAGTCTCGGAGGTTCCGATGAACGATGAAGGCTTACGCACCGTTATCAACTCTGCTCTGGCTGCCGGGCGGCGCGCTCTGACCGCGCCCGAGGCGCAGCAATTCTGCGAAGCGTACGGAATCTCTACGCCGAAGCAAGCGCTGGCAACAACAGCGTCAAAGGCAGCGGAAGTAGCCGCGGCGTTGGGCTTCCCCGTCGTTTTGAAAATAGTTTCGGGCGATATCCTTCACAAAACCGAAGCGGGTGGCGTTATCGTTGGACTGGAGAACGCAGCAGATGTTCGGGCGGGGTTCGAACAGCTCGTCAACAATGCCAAGCAGTACAACAGCAACGTCAGCATACAGGGCGTGCAGGTCCAGCAAATGCTCAAAGGCGGCCAGGAAGTCATGGTTGGCGCCGTGACCGATGCCACCTTCGGTAAAATGATCGCCTTTGGTCTTGGCGGAGTTCTGGTCGAAGTGATGAAAGACATTACCTTTCGCATGGCCCCAGTGAGCGAAACCGAGGCGCTGGCAATGCTTGATTCTATCGCAGCCGCTGAGGTTCTGCGCGGCGTGCGCGGCGGTAAAGGCGTCGATCGCGCGGCGCTGGCCGACATCATCTCGAAAGTGTCAAAGCTGGTGACTGATTTTCCAGAAATTCACGAGGTTGATTTGAACCCGATCTTTGCCACGGATACGGGAGCCAGTGCCGTGGACGTGCGGATCGTCCTAGGAGAGCCGCCACAATCGCGGCAGCGCTACAGTCAGAGCGAAATTCTCGCAGCTATGCAGCGCATCATGAATCCCCGTTCTGTCGCCGTGATCGGCGCCTCGGCGGAAGACGGCAAGATCGGCAATTCCGTGATGAAAAATCTTATCAACGGCGGCTATCAAGGAGCGATCTTGCCGATTCATCCCAAGGCCGGCGAAATCCTCGGGCGCAAGGCGTACCCAAGCGTGCTCAAAGTGGACGGGGAAATCGATGTGGCGGTGTTCGCGATCCCGGCTAAATTTTGCGCCGCGGCGATGCAGGAAGTCGGGCAAAAGAAAATTCCCGGCGCCGTCATGATCCCCTCGGGTTTTGCCGAGATCGGTGAGCAGGCGCTGCAGGACGAGCTGCTTGGAGTGGCGCGCAAGCACAACGTGCGGGTCATGGGCCCGAATATCTACGGCTTTTACTATACGCCGCAAAATCTCTGCGCGACTTTTTGCACGCCCTACGACGTAAAGGGTAAAGTCGCGCTCAGCTCGCAGTCGGGCGGGGTCGGCATGTCGATTATCGGATTTTCGCGCTCCACGAAGATGGGAGTATCGGCCATCGTCGGTCTTGGCAACAAGTCGGATCTCGATGAAGACGATCTCCTGACTTATTTCGAACAGGACGATAACACCCAAGTCATCGCGATGCACTGCGAGGATCTAAAGGACGGCCGTTCGTTCGCCGAGATAGCGAGCCGGGTGTCGAAAAAGAAGCCGGTGGTCGTGCTCAAAGCCGGGCGTACGGCGCTGGGCGCGCGCGCCGCGGCGTCGCATACGGGGGCGCTGGCGGGAAACGATAAGATCTATGATGACGTGCTGCGACAATGCGGCGTCGTCCGGGCGAAAAGTTTAAATGACATGCTGCAATTCGCTCGCGGCCTGCAGGTGCTGCCGAATCCCAAAGGAGAGAACGTCGTGATCATTACCGGCGCCGGCGGATCGGGCGTATTGTTGTCGGACGCATGCGTCGACAACGGCTTGTCCTTGATGAAAATGCCGCCGGATCTCGACGCTGCGTTTCGAAAATTTATTCCGCCTTTCGGCGCCGCCGGCAATCCCATTGACATTACCGGCGGCGAGCCGCCGACAACCTATGCAAATACCATTCGCTATGCGCTGGGCGAACCGCGCATCGATTCGCTGATCCTCGGATACTGGCACACGATCATCACGCCGCCCATGGTATTCGCTAAACTGTGCGCCGAAGTCGTCCAAGAAGCGCGCGATAAAGGCATCGACAAACCGGTGGTCGCGTCGCTGGTCGGCGACGTGCAGGTCGAAGAAGCGAGCGAGTATCTCTACGAGCGCGGCATTGTCGCTTATCCATATACGACGGAATTGCCCGTCGCGGTGCTGGGCGCCAAGTACAAATGGGCGCGGGGAGCGGGGGTGCTGTAGCAGCCTGCTGAAAAAGACTCAATCCTTCGTTGCGCTCAATCGCCTCACGTCAACGTACTCGCTTAGTACGCCTCCGCTCGTCGATTTGTCGCGCGCCTCGGCTCTGAGATCTTTTTGAGCAGCCTGCAATTCGGGTTTTTCATCAACCTGCTGATCTGTTGTGTGTCGCTACGCTCCCGTTCCAGGAGCGCGCAGCTGCTTTATGTCAATGGGGATCCGTATCATCAGGCGGGTGGATGTTACTTGCCCGAAGAATCTCAAATGTCGGAAAGACTTCCTTCACTTTGTTTCTAGAATAATCCCGCGGGCGGCCAAGATCGGCTTTGCCGCCTCCCGTAGCCCGGGTAATCGCCTGGCGAAAACGATTCCGGCGATGGCGCAAAAGCCGCCGCCGATTGCGACCACCATGGGAGCGCCCACCTGGTCAGCGGCCCATCCTGCCAGCAAGCTGCCGAATGGCGCCATGCCGACGAGCATCATCGAGAACAGGCTCATCACCCTGCCGCGCATCTGGTTATCGGCAAGGGTTTGCAGCACCGTGTTGCTCGCGGCGATCAAGACCATCCAGCCATAGCCCACTCCGACAAGAAGCAGCAGTGACAGCCAAAACATCTGCGATACCGTGAAACAAACGAGTCCCACGCCGAATCCCAGGGTGGCGAAGACAATCACCCGGCCAAGTCCGATGATGTTTTTTCTTTGAGCGAGAAAGAGCGCGCCGGTGAGCGCGCCAAGACCGACCGCTCCGAACATAATCCCGAGGGTATCCGCGCCGCTCCCATGGACTTGCGCCGCAAACACCGGCATCAGTGTCATATAGGGCATGCCCATAACGCCGACCACGCCCAATAGAATCAGCAGATCGCGTATCGGCGTGGTTGCCATCGTGTACTGGTAACCTTCAATCAACGAGCGACTGATGGAGGTTACGGTCGAGTCGCGACGCGGCGGCTCGGCGAATTTCATCTTGAGTAATGCCACAATGGTCGCTACATAACTCGCCGCGTTGATAACGAAACAGATGCCTTCGCCGAACCTGGCGACGACCAGCCCGGCAAGCGCGGGTCCGACAATTCGCGCCGCGTTGATCATCGAAGAATTAAGCGCTACCGCATTGGCCAAGTCTTCTGTATCGACTAATCGATGCACCAAAGCTTGGCGCGCGGGCATATCGAACGCATAGACGACTCCCAGCGCGATTCCCAACAGGATTATATGGACTGGCTGTATCCAACCGGTCAGGGCCAGCAATGCGAGCAGCAGCGCTTGAGCCAAGGCCGCGCATTGCGTCCATATGGCGACCCGGTGAGTGGAGTAGCGATCGTTGATTACGCCGCCGATTGGGCCCAAAACCAAGATCGGGATTTGCGATGCAAAGCCGACGATGCCGAGCAAGGTCGCCGATCCGGTAAGGCGATAGACCAGCCAACTCAGCGCCACCTGCTGCATCCAGGTTCCACAGACCGAGACCAGCTGGCCGGTAAGATAGAGCCGGTAATTGCGATGGCGCAGTGAGCGCCATAGCGGCGATGAAGCGGAAAAATTTAATCGCATCGAATGAGAAAGAGCAGACTTGAACCCAGCTGCATCTTCGAAGTTGTCTGATTATCCCACTCACGGGCGGGAAGATGAAGGGCTTAAGAGAAGTTGAAAACATATGATGAGCAAAAAAGTTGCGGCAGTTGCTTTTAGATGTACTGTCATCCGGCTGTTCGGTGCCGAAGAACGAGAAGATTGCCGTCCCAAGCGGAAGACTTAGTCGAGGACAGAGCGGTGGGGAGAATGGAGAAGGAAGACCGGTTCTAGCGTCCGCATCGATCGCCATCAGCTATCATTCGGTGCGGACGTGAAACGATTTGTCTCGCACTTCCAATGACGAGCTTTCGGTCAATCCTGAGTCCGGTTCGGAATTAACCGGAGAGCTGGAGGGCTATCGATCGTTGAAGGCAAAGAGATACCGATCGTTTACCGTCGCAACGACGCTGAAATGACAGTCAAGTACTCCTAGTCGGTCATCGGCGCGATGTCTATGAAACGCTGCGGTCTTTTATCATCGACAGTGAAGAATAAAGCGTCTACCAAGAGTTCCTCGAGGGGTCTTCTTTGCTCCGAACGGCGTCAGCTCCTTCTCGGATCGCGTGGATCGGGTCACAGCTTGTGCCGGACCTCGTCTTTGTTTTTGAATCTGTTCCCACTGTCAGACGCTACGTCCCACCCGGGCTGTAAACGGCTAATCTCTGATAATCTCCTTTGTAAGATTGTCGACGACAACCGGAGTCTGAAAATAGACAATCGTCGGTTCAGCGCCATATTTTTCTTTGACGAAGTTCTTCCATTCCTCCGTATAGAGACTCTCGGCATCCTCTCGTGATCGCCATAAGTACACACCACCGGCCGTGCCACCATCTTCGGAGAGGAGATAGTACTTGCGAATCAATCCTGGTGCCTGTTGGTACTTCGGCGCGGTGCTCATAAATACCTCTTTGGCTTGCTCCCGGCTCAGAGGCGCAGGTATCTTGAATTGAACGAATGCTGTCACCATAGCTCCTCCATTTTAAGTTAGGCTGATCGGCCGAATCATATCAGCCGGCTGATCTCAAACGGTATCGCTGTTTTCTCCGCAATCTCCAACAAATCGTCCACGACTGGTTTTAAGAGTGGAATACCTTCTTTGCTGCGAATCGCCTCGGCTTCTCGCTCGGGATCGCCGGGGATCAGCGGACCGCTGTTGTCGGGAGCGGGTTTGGTGTTGCGAAAGATGCGAATCCATTCATCCATCTGTTTTTTGGAACTCGAGTTTTCGATAAAGCTTTCATTTCAATATGTTCGAAGGTCGAGCCTTTCTCTGTCTGCGCAGCGAGATGACGTGCTGATCGAATCCGCCTCCAGCTAATATCATCCTCTCCTTTTGTAACGTCTAACACGCTGGTTTGAGCCTCGCGCATTGCCCGAGGGTAGGAGCTCAACTCGTTCTTAGGCAATGGTGACGATGATGGGCATGCTCTTTCTTGCTTACGCGCCGAAGAATTCAACAAACCGCTTCTTGATCTCCTCGGTGCGCCGTTCGAGTTCCTCGGGGTCCACCGTCAAGATCTTCAGTTCGGAAAGTTTCGCTCTGTCCGAGGCATAGGTGACCTCGGCATGAGGAACATACAGTGCTTCGCTGTCGGCTAAGAACTGTTGCACCTCTTTAGTGAAAATGAAGTCTGTAAACAGCCTGGCGGCGGACGGGCGAAGAGAAAAGCTTGTGATCGCCGACGGCGAAACAATCAGCGGAGCGCCATCCTGCGGATAGACGATGCCAATTGGGTTACCCTTTTTTCTCTCCGAATAAAGAAAATAATCCGCGCCGTTGGCCCCCACGATGCGCTCTCCCGCGGCGACCAGTTGTGCCGGATCATGCACCGATTGGGTCAGATGCGGTTTGTTCTGTGCCAATTGTTTGAAATAATCCCATCCGTAAATATTCAACAGCGCCAGCATATAGCTTGCGATACTGCCGCTGTAGCTGGGATGAGCGGTAACCAGCTTTCCCTTCCATTTCGGATCGAGCAGATCCTTCCATGTCTTGGGCGCCTCTCCAGCGGGCAACAGTTTGGAGTTGTACGACATGACGATTAAGAATGCGCGCCAGCCAAAAACGGTGCCGTCCGGGTCGCGAAAACCGTCAGGAAAACGCTCCGCACCCACCGGCGTGTGTTTAGCTAGCATGCCCTTCTTCTTTAAGAGCACATAGTGCCCTGCATCGGAAGAATTAAAAACATCGGCGTTTTTGATGCCGGCGGTGGCCTCTTGCATGAGACGCTGGAGAATCCGCTCAGAGCCTGAGCGATGAACTTCCACTTTGATATCGGGATGAGCCTGTTCAAAGAGTCTGGCGACACGCTCGGCAGTCATCAGAGCGGCTCCCGTGTACCAGACGACCTTGCCCTCGCGTCGCGCCTCGGCGAGCCTTCCATCCTGAGATGAGGCGATCGCGGCAGTCGATAGAATTATCAGGACCGAAGCCAGAGCGACAATTCCGATGCATTCGTGTTTCTGCGCTTCCATTGTTGTTTTTCTTTCTCGGTTCTGAGAATCGGAACTCTAGAGTAGAAACCGCGAGCACAGAATCTGCTTGAAGGAGAAGAATCTTTTGCTGGATACCGCAGACATTTGTCTTCGGCTGCACGCTCTTGCCATGTTTCTCACCGCTCGCTCACGACCTGGAAAATTCCATACCAGCATTCGAGTTCGGTTGAAAGCGCAATCCTGTATGACCGTTCGTGCTGAATCAGTTCCGCGGATTGATTCTTCGCCGGTCCGCTGGTCACCGTTGTCTTGCACAGAAATCGGCCGCCGTGACCGGAAATGTAGCTGAGTGTGCCGAAGAGATCCTTTGTAAAGGATTCGGCCGCGGCCTTTGACATTGTAAGGCATTGACCTGCTCCTTGAATTATTTCTATGGGTTCTTTTTAACGGCAAGCCTTCCCTTTTCCAACTTAAACGGTATCCCGGTCTTCTTTGCTATCTCCAGCAAATCATCCATGACGGGTTTCAACAGCGGAATACCCTCTTTGCTTCGAATCGCCTCGGCTTCTCTCTCGGGATCGCCGGGGATCAGCGTGCCGCTGCTGTCGGGAGCGGGTTTGGTGTTGCGAAAAACCCGAATCCATTCGTCGATCTGCTTTTTGAATTCGTCTTTGTCGATGAAGCCGTCGATCTGCATGGCGCCGAAGAAATGGCCGATGCCTTTGCCGACGCTGCGAACCGCTCACATTACTTTATTGCCATGGCTCACGATCACTCTCTGGGCGGTTGCATTCTATTATCGCTTAATTTGCTTGTAAGGCAATTTTGTCTTTATAGAGTACAGCTGAAAAAGACGCCCAACAAAAATTGCGGAGTCAGGACTCTGGATTCATATATTCTGCAGCACCAGCCGTTCAAGTCGCTTATAGGTCCAACTCATTTCAGTCGTTCAACGTTCGGAGCAAGCGCGATGCAATTTGGGACGGGTGCGGACTGGCGTGAGTTATTGCCCACGAACTCCGTCTTACCGGTCCAGTCCTCGGTTCAGATCCTCAAGAAGATCCTGTAGGTCCTCAATTCCCACTGACAGACGGATCAGTCCGTCATCGAGTCCCGCCTTCTTGCGCTCTGGTTTGGGGATCGAGGCATGGGTCATGACTGCGGGCAACTCGACGAGCGACTCGACGCCGCCGAGACTTTCGGCGATCTTGAAGAGACGCAAGCGCGCCAGAACGCGGCGCGCTTGCGCGAGTCCTCCCTTTACCTCAAACGAAACGATGCCGCTGAAGCCGTCCATTTGGGCAGCCGCGACATCATGGCCAGGATGATTTTCGAGTCCGGGATAGTAGACCCGTCGTACGCGCGCATGATCTTGCAGGAACTGCGCGATCTGCATCGCGTTCTTTTCATGCTCCCGCATGCGCAGGGCGAGGGTCTTTATCCCTCGAAGTGTGAGAAAGCAATCGAAGGGCGAAGGCGTCGCGCCGGCGGCGTTTTGCAGGAACTTGAGCCGCTTATAGAGTGAGGGTTCATTGAGACAGATCGCTCCCCCGACGACGTCCGCGTGTCCCGCCAGGTACTTTGTCGTCGAGTGGAGGGCGAGATCGGCGCCGAGCTCGAGCGGTCGCTGAAAAACCGGCGACGCGAAGGTGTTGTCGACCAGGCAGAGCGCGCCGTGGCGGTGGGCGATTTTCGCCGCTGTCTTGATGTCGGTAATCCGGAGCAGCGGGTTGGTCGGCGACTCGATCCAAACAAGGCGGGTGCGCCGAGTCATGGCGCGCTCGACTTCTCTGACGTTTGAAGTTTCGACGAAGGAAAACGTCAGCCCGAAATTTTGCAACACGGCCCTGAAGAGCCGGTAGGTGCCGCCGTAAACGTCGCGCGAGGAGACCACGTGATCGCCCCTTTTGAGCAGGAGCATCGCGGTAGTCGCGGCGCCCATACCGGAAGAGAAGGCGAGGCAGGATTCGGCCGACTCCAAGCTCGCGAGCGCGGTCTGGAGGGCGGTGCGCGTCGGATTGTCGGTCCTCGAGTAGTCGTAGCCTTTGTGAATGCCGGGCGCGCTCTGCGCGAAAGTGCTGGTCTGATAGATCGGAACGGTGATCGCTCCGGTTGCGGGTTCCGGTTCTTGTCCGGCGTGGATCGCGCGCGTAGCAAATCGCCTGGACTCACCGCCCGTTTTTCGTGCCATCAGGACTGTCCACCTATGTGACCGACGACGTCGAATCGTGTCACGATTCCCTGGTACTTCTCCGCGTCGCGGACGAGAACAGCGGGGGAAGACTTGAGGAGCTGCACGACCTCATAGACGTCTTCGTCCGGCCCGATCGTGGGAAACGGCGGCTCGAGCAGAGCTCCAACGGTAAGATCCATCACCTCGGGACTCTCCATAGATCTCTGAAAGAGTACGCTCTCGCATAGCGACCCGATAAGATTCCCCTTATCGAACACCGGGAGTTGCGAGACACCGAATCGGTTCATGGTCGTGATCGCATCGCGCACGACGGCTGTTGTCTCGACCGACAGGAGCTCGGGGAGCTTTCGCCGCTTCGATTGGAGAATGTCGCCCACCCGGGCGCTTTTTCCAAGAAACTGGTTTTGCCTCATCCATTCATCGGAATACATCTTCGAAAGATAAATTTCCCCCGCGTCGGGAAGTAAGACGACGACGAGGTTGTCCTTGCCGAGCCGCCGCTCCCGAGCGTATTCAAGCGCGCCCGCAACGGCCGAACCGGAAGATCCCCCGCAGAAGAGGCCTTCCTCCCGCGTAAGCCGCCTGCCCATCAGAAACGAGTCGCGGTCGGAAACCGTTACCACGTCGTCGATGTATTCGATGAGCAGGTTCTTCGGCACAAAGTCCTCGCCAATCCCTTCGACCTTGTAAGGGTGTGAGTCGCTCCATGACCACTTCTCGCGTTTAAAAGCCTTCGCGAGGATCGATCCCTCGGGATCGACTCCGATAACCGTGCACTGCGGATTTTTTTCTTTCAGGTATTTGGCAGTTCCCGAGATTGTCCCTGCGGTGCCGATCCCGGCGACAAAGTGTGTGATCTTGCCGTCGGTCTGCTCCCAGATCTCCGGACCCGTGGAGGCGTAATGAGCCTCCCGGTTCGCGAGATTATCGTACTGCATGGGCATATAGGCACCCGGGATCTCGTCGGCGAGACGTTTGGCAACCGAATAGTAGGACTGGGAGGATTCCGGCGGCACCGCCGTGGGAGTCACGACGACCTCCGCGCCGAAAGCTCGCAACCGGCGAATTTTTTCGATGCTCATTTTGTCCGGGATCGTAAAGATACACTTGTAACCCTTCACTGCAGCGACAATCGCCAGCGCCACGCCCATGTTCCCCGAAGTGGGCTCGACGATCGTGCCTCCCGGCTTGAGCAATCCCTTCCTCTCCGCATCCTCGACCACCGCGAGCGCGATTCTGTCCTTAACGCTCCTTCCCGGATTGGACGCCTCGAGTTTCACACAGACCGTCGCAGAAATTCCGGCGGTAACATGGTTGAGACGGACGACCGGAGTGTTACCGACGGCTTCGAGCACGTTAGCGGAGATCTTCGTCATGTCGATTCTCCCCGAATTTCAATAATCGAACTGAGAAATTTTTAACTCCTCCACTCCAGCTAGTATGAGTATACACCTCGGCTTGCGGAAATTCTTTCACGAACTGGATATTTTCCAGTCCCGAGGCAACCGGCATCGCGTTAGAATCGTTTCAGATATTCAAACCGGTCGCCGACAAGCGGCCGTTCAAAGTAAACGATCACTAAGAATAGTTGGACAGTTCCAGTCGTCGAATGTAGGTGAGCAGCTCAGGGATCTGAAGGAATGAAGCACCAAAGGGTTATTTTAGAGGGTGATTTTTGGGTTGCGTCTCTTTTGAGCAGCGGGACTGCTTCTTTGCTCCGGATCGCTTCGGCTGCGCGCTCCGGGTCGCCCGGAGGACCGGGCCGTTGGTGCCGGGAGCGGGTTGGTGCTGCGAAGGATTCGAATCCATTCGTCGATCTGCTTTTTGAATTCGTCTTTGTCGATGAAGCCGTCGATCTCGATGGCGCCGAAGAAGTAGGTAGCCTTCAAATCTCTGCCCGCACAGAGAGAGGACGAACTAAGCGAATCCCCTGTGAGGTTCTATCATCTCGACTTCGGAGATTGAGCGTGGCCCATTGAGACTTCTCCCACAGTTTCTTGTTCGATCACGCCGAAAGCGTCCTTGGTATGGACATCTACTGCACCATGGTTTGTGGAATCGGCATGACTCATGTCTAAGACCCGCTCAAGTGGGCCGCGATTCACCAACAGCTTCAAGACATCCGGGCGAGAGTAGTGGCCTCCAACGTCGAGTCGAGCCTTGGAGCGGAGTACCGCTTCTAGCGACACCGTCGCCGTCAGAATCGTTTCTTCGTTGGCCGAAGCGGCTGCGACTACTTCTCCGCCCGGCGCGATGATGCAACTGCCGCTTTCGGCCTTGTTTCGATCACGCTCGGTTGTCAGTTCACGATAAGCTTCCGGGACATCGTCCGGTCTCAACAGGGAACAAACCGCCATCACGTAACAACTCCCCTGGAGTGCGAAAGCGCGCGACAGGAGTAGACCGCCGAAATCAAATAGAGTGCGGGGATAGGGCCATGTTGCTATGTGAATCTGAGTGCCCTGAGCCATCAGGGTATATCCGGGGAGCAGCATCATATGCTCCCAGCAGGCCAAGCCGCTGATGCGGCCGTAAGGGCGCTCGTAAACAGTGAGACCGACTCCGTCACCTTCTCCCCAAACCGCGCGCTCTGTAGCGGTCGGCTTGAGCTTGCGATGCCGGCCGAGGATCTTGCCTTCGCGGCTGATGAACAGCATGGTGCAATAGACGGTACCGCGTGTCCGTTTATCGAGCTCGACGATGCCGACGACTACGTCAATCCCGACATCATGGGCAGCTTCGCACAGGCGTTCCGTGGTCGGGCTAGGAATTTCCACGGCGTTTGCCAGATAGTCCGCCGCAGCTTCGGTGCGGCGTGAAGAGTTATGAAAAAACGGATAGCCCGGCAGCCAGGTCTCGCTAAACGCCGCCAGCGTGGCTCCCTTCCGCGCCGCTTGCTCAATCAGTCTGCAGGCCTTTTCGGTCGAAGCGTCGCGGTCGAAGTAAACAGGCGCCGCCTGGATGGCGGCTAGCGTGAAATCCGGAAATGTCGCCATGAGTTCCTCCAAGGGGGTGGAGCCGTGAATCTTTGCGCGAGGAGATGCTCGCGCCGCGACCCCAGGGCCGCCCATGCCGCACTCTGAAACGAGCGGCGACTAAGCTCTGCCGCCACTGATATCACAGCATGTGACCGGCCTGAAGCGCAAAATGCCGGGCCTGCCTCAAGTTCACCGACGTGTGAGCCCGCTCGGAACCGATTTCCCTTCGCCACTCAAGGCCTTGCCTATCCCGGCGCTTTTCTCGAAGCGCTTCATATCTTGCGGGTAAACCATCCAGTGTTGGGCAGAACGCGTCCAGATGTGTCGATCTAACTTGACCCAGTTGGGGTCGTCGAGTGTGCCGACCATAATCAACCGGCGGCTTGGTCGGCGTTCGACGGTTGCCATGACGGTTGTTCCGCATCGGTTGCAGAAATGCAGCCGAAACCATCGATTATTCTCATCGACCCGATGTTCGTAGATAGTTGGCCCATCGCCCATTAATTCGACATTCTCCTCTTCGAACCAGACGATTACGGCAAATGCGCTGCCGGTACGCCTTTGGCAAAAAGTGCAGTGGCACACGTACGCAGTTTGTGGGTCGCCGTTGACGCGATACCGTACCGCGTCACAAACACATCCGCCCTCATGGAATTCCGACATTGAATCGCCCTCTTTTCTACGATTTCTCCAATTCAAGAAGTTCTACTTTCCGACACCAGATCAACCGGGCGTATTTTTACGTGTGCCCGGATTGCTTGGGGACTTCCAATCCTGAGCTGTCAAGCAAGTTTCTATCGCAACTTCGGTTTCTACTTCGTCCTCGGATCGTCTTTCGGGTTGACGTAAGTGACGCCCCAGGGGCCAACTCCGTTGAGTTGAACGACCGTTTCTTCTTTGGTCCAGGCGAAGTGATTCGTCTTCGGTTGCATAATCGCGATACTTCCAGAAGCTAAAGGAGTCGTCTTCTGTGGATCAAATTTGTCGCCGACGCCCATGTGAAAGGTGCCGGATAGAACGGTTACCCGCTCAACCGCCGGATGCCAGTGCGCAGGAAGCTTGTAGTCCGCTGGGAATCTGATTCGGACGGTAAACGGCACGGCTTCGTTCATCGGTCCTTCTATAACAGCGATTTTGGCTCCCGGCGGTAACGATGGCACGTCGGACCACTTGAGATCGCTGGGAGTAATCATCACGTGTGCGACATGTTGGGCCGAAGTCACAGGGACTCCCAAAAAACAGATACCGATGCCAACCGCAACAATTGCGAGAACATGGTTTTTCATATTACCTCCTCGTTTCTGAATGATGTTTTCGAGCACCGTTGTTGAACCGGAGCTTTGATTGTGAATTTAATGACCCGGCAGAGGGGAAGTCCTTAAGAAGAACTAAAGTTTGTCGAAGATACTTCTAAGCTCTGTAGGAGTGGAATATGGCATCACAAACGGAGTTAGTTTTTGAACCGTTTTGCCTGGACGCGATCAACGAACGGTTGTTGCGAAACGGAAAGCAGATCCGCCTGACGCCCAAGGCCTTCTCTCTATTGCGCTATCTGGCTGACCACTCTGATCAGTTGGTCACGAAGGAAGCGCTTCTCAACACCCTCTGGCCCAATATCGCAGTCACGGACGCTGTTTTGACTGTCTGTATCGGCGAGATTCGCAAGGCGCTCGGAGATATATCCACCAAGCCAAAATTTATTGAAACGGTGCATCGGCGGGGATATCGATTCTTAGCTCCCGTTCGCAATGGCGTTCAGCGCGCGGCAACGACAACGCAGAACATTCGCTTTTGCAGCACTGCCGATGGCGTGCGAATCGCTTATTCGACGATGGGAGATGGTCCACCCATCGTCATTCCCCCGCAGCTTGTAACGCACCTCGAAGCCGATTTGGTCGAGGGACCCCTCGCCGAAGTTTATGAAGCGCTGGCGCGGCGCCATACGTTGGTGCGCTTCGATATGCGCGGTACAGGGCTGTCGGACCGCGATGCCCCCCTGTCGTCGGAGCACCATTTCGTTCTCGACCTTGAGGCGGTCGTGGATGAATTGAAACTGGAAAGGTTTCCGTTGTACGGCCTGTGCGGGGGAGCGCTGTTGGCGCTGCGCTATTACGCGAAGCATCCCAATCGCGTAAGCCAACTAGTTTTTTACGGAACAGATCTTGAGCCTGTCGGTAGGGAGCGGAAGAGGCAACGGGAGGTCACGATCTCCGTGATGCGCGCCAGTTGGGAAGTTGGCTCTAAGATGAGGGTAGAACGATTGATGCCGCATGGCGGAACAAGGGAGGATGTCGAAAGGCTTGCGCGATGGTTACGGCTCTCGGTATCTAGTGAGGCATTGGAACGACTGATGGCTCTCAGGCAGAAACGAGATGATGTTACGCCGATCCTCGCCAATGTTTCGGTTCCCACTCTGGTTATTCACCGCAGAGGAGATCACGTGCCGTTTTCCGGGGGACGAGAGCTTGCGGCCAAAATTCCCGGTGCTCGGTTACTGGCCCTCGAAGGTTACAACCATCTTCCGGCGACCCATGAAGAGGCCATGGAGCTTGTCGCACCGGTCATAGGGTTCCTCGCAGAAGACCAAGCGCGCACGCTAGGATTCCCTCGAACTTAACCCGGCGTCTCGGCCTTTGTTCCGGCGGCGCAGTGAAACGGCTGCGCAATAAAATAGGTTCCATCGCCACTGCTTGCGCCATGCCCGTGTGCCACTCCTGCGTTTCCTCGGCGCTAAGGGCACAGAGAATAGCGCCGTGCGCTAACTGCGCCTGAGCCGTATCGGGCTGCTCAGAGGCGGCAAACTGCGGCCATATCTGCGTGTGCGTCAGCCCCGCCTGATGAAAATGTAGATACAGGCTAGCATCGGCACACCCCGTGCCCCTACGAACCCGGGGGGGATTTGAGCTTTGGTTTTCAGCTCGGGGCGAAGTGGGACATTCACCACCAATGGGATATCGATCGCTCGCACTATAACCGCCCCCCGTCCGCCGGGTTTCGCGACCCGGACTAACTCGGAGAGCATGTGGTCCGCATTTCGCTCCAAGCTGTTGTCGATACGTCTCTTTGGTCAAGGGCGCGCGATGAAGGGACCGAGGAGTCCGATCTCGATGTTTTGGTGGTAGTTCAGGATAAGGACAGAGCGCTTTACCGCCGGATCGTCGAAGAGTCTCTCGATATCGATCTCGCTTAAAGATATGAATCTTGCCCCAACGATCTTAAGCGGTGAAGAATATCGCCAGAATCGTGAGCATGGGACACCTTTTTTATCGGAACGGCGCATTTTGAAGGAAGCCAGGCCTTTGTGAAGAAAGATCCGCGTGTCGACCTCGCCCACATTTTGGAATGCGCGCAAAAAATCGAGCGCTACACTAAGGGCGGCGAGAAAGAATTTCACAACGATACGATGCTTCAGGATGCTGTGATCCGCAATTTTGAGATTATTGGTGAAGCGGCGAAACGAGTGCCTGAGGCATACTGTAGAGCGCATTCTCAAGATCTCATGGGTCTGATGGCCGGTTTCCGAGACGTTCTGATCCACGCTTATGAAGGCATTGATCTGAAACGCATATGGCGGATCGTGCAGCATGATTGCCGGTGGT
This sequence comes from uncultured delta proteobacterium, assembly GCA_963745835.1. Lineage (GTDB taxonomy): Bacteria > Desulfobacterota > Binatia > UBA9968 > UBA9968 > WHTF01. The sequence goes on along the minus strand of CAVUZH010000016.1, from coordinate 92,857 downwards.
CAAGGAAGCGGTCGAGAAGCTCTTACCGCCTCTAGAAGAACTGGAAAAAGAGTTGGCAGAGCCCGAAACCGACAAAGAGAAATCTAAAAAATAACGGTCGAATCGGGAAATTGGCTCAGGTTGCGATTTAGACAAGCCGTTTGATCAAACGAAGACCGGGCTCCCGTCCTTTTTCGAAGAAGCTCATCATTTCATCTCAAACGGTATCCCGGTCTTCCTCGATATATCCATCAAGTCATCAATAACTGGTTTGAGTAACGGAATTCCTTCTTTGCTTCTGATGGCTTCCGCCTCTCGCTCCGGGTCGCCAGGGATCAGGGGGCCGTTGGTGCCGGGAGCGGGTTTGGTGCTGCGAAAGATTCGAATCCATTCATCGATCTGCTTTTTAAATTCGTCTTTGTCGATGAAGCCGTCGATCTGCATGGCGCCGAAGAAATGTCCGATGCCTTTGCCGACCGAGCGCTCGGGAATCTCCTGCCGCAGCGCAAAGGGAGGGGCGAACGGACCCCAGTTGGCGCCGCTCAACACGCAGCAGAGAATGTCCACCATCGCGGCCAGGGCATAACCTTTGTGACCGCCTAAATCTCTTTCCGAGCCGAGCGGCAGTTGCGCGCCGCCGTCGATCATCTCTTGCGGATTGGTCGTGTCGCGGCCGTCTCGGTCGACGATCCAGCCTTTCGGAACGGATTCCTTTTTGCGCAGCGCGATTTCGATTTTGCCGTAAGCCACGGCGCTGGTCGCCATGTCGATGACGATGGGCGGCTCTTCGTATCCCGGAAAAGCAATGGCGATCGGATTCGTTCCCAGCATTCTCTCCGCGCCCCACAGCGGCGCCACTAGTTTGGTCGTGTTGGTCATCGCCCAGCCGATGAGATCGCGCTTGAGCGCCTGTAAAGGATAGTAGCCGGCGATGCCGAAATGATTGGTGTTGCAGACGCTCACCCAGCCCGAGCCATGTTGTTCGGCTTTGTCCATGGCGATGGCATTGGCCTTGGGCGCCACCACCAGACCCAAACCGTTGTCCCCGTCGATCGTTGCGACGCTGTGTTTCTCGCGGACGATTCGGATGTTGGGGCTGGGATTGATCCTGCCTAAATCGAGCATTTCGAAGTAGGTGTGCAGGCGCGCGACGCCATGAGAGTCGATGCCGCGTAAATCGCTTGTTGCCAACACATCCGCCGCTTGCGCGGCATCTTCTGCCGAAATGCCGAAGTGCATGAATACCGCAGCGGAAAAGTTCTTCAGATACTCCGCGGCGAAAATATAGGTCGGTTGGTTATCGAGCATGCTGAGAACACAGTGATGGTCGATTTGGCTCAGGCTTACTCTAGGAAACCTATTAGTGTCAACGCACTGACAGGCTGTTGAAAAGACTTATAGCCTTCGTTGCGCTCGCCCGACTCGCTTCAACGTACTGAAGCGTACGCCTTATATTACTGTAGTCATACTCGATGATAGATATTGCATTGTCGTCCAAGAAGCTTGCTGGTTAGAGGACCTTACGTACGCGATTCCGTTAGAGGATCTAGCTGAGACTGTCCCGACCAGCAAAAGAACGGAGTCAAAAGTTCTATGGAAAGTTGTCCCGTCGAGGACCGATATAAGGCTAACGTTCCGTTCACAGCTATTGGAGTAAAGTAAGCAAAGAAGGAGGACAACAAAGTGCCACGATACTATCTGGGAGTAGATTGGGCAGACCGAGTACACCAGCTCTACGGTGGCGACGAGAACGGGATAAAGGTAATGGAGATGAAAGTCCAAGAGAACCCTGAAGGGCTGGCGGAGTTGGCGCATTGGCTCAATCAGAGCAGAGCTGAGCAGGTGGAGCTGTGGGCGGCGATCGAGAAGCCCCACGGGCGCATTGTGGATTTTCTTTTGGATCATGGGGGGTGGTTTATCCGGTCAATCCCAAGGTCTTGGATCGTGCTCGGGACCGGTTTCGCATGAGCCAATCCAAGAGCGACCCCTTTGACGCTTGGGTACTGTCGGACTTTCTTCGAACCGACCACGGTCACCTCAGGCCCCTTCGGCCAAGCTCTGAGCAGGCCCAGGAGCTTAAGCTGCTTACCCGGGATCAGCAAAGAATGGTGCGTCACAAAACGCGTTTGCTCAATCAGCTCAAGTTCACTCTCAAGGAGTACTATCCTCGACCGGTGGAGGTTTTTGGGGATCTGGAGGCTCGTATAGCAGTAGACTTTCTCAAGCAGTATTCGACGCCAACGGCGCTCTCGAAGCTTAGCCGTAAGCAGTGGAGCCGATTTGCCCAGCAGCATCCTCATCTTGGTAAAGCACGCAGTGCCAAGCGGTGGGAGGAGCTGAAAAAGCCGCAACTTGTGGTTCCCGATCACGTCGTCAGAGCCAAGGCGCAGTTGCTCGAAGTGCTGCTCGATCAGCTTGAGGCTTCGCTGCGAAGCATTGAGAAGTACAGCGACAAGGTCGAACGTTTTTTCGCCTCTACACCGGCCGCTAGGCTTGTGGAGAAGCTGCCGGGAGGGAAAAGCGGAACGTTGCTGCCGGCCCTTTGGGCCGAGCTGGGAGATGCCCCAGCTCGATGGGAATCCTTTAAGCACCTTCAGGCCGAAGCGGGAGCAGTCCCGGTGACCAAATCGAGTGGCAAGAGTCGCATTGTTGAGTTTCGGTTTTCTTGTAACAAACAATTGCGCTACGCCGTCTACTGGTTTGCTTTTATCTCGATAAACCGCAGCCAGTGGGCCAAGGCCTTTTATCGAGACCAACGGGCCAGAGGACACAGCCATCCCCAAGCACTTCGGGCTTTGGGAGCGAAGTGGTTGAAAATTATTTTTGTGCTGTGGAGAGATCATAAACCTTATGACGAAACCCACCACTTGGCCAACATTGCACGACAGAAATTGCGCCAGGCAGCGTGAAAATAAAATCGATGGGGCTTGACAGGGCTCATAGAAAGTCTCAGCTCATCGAACGTCGGGCGCCTCGGCTCTGAAATCTTTTGAACAGCCCGTGAAGAGAGTTTTTCAACCTCTGATTACTTTAGTAAGCGGTCCGAGGAAGGCGAAATTGCAACAGCAGTGTGCGCTGGAACGGCTGGAAGTTATTGTCCGAGATGAGGTAGATCAAAGTTCCGGCTGCATCCTCCTGTATTGCGATACCCTCGAAATTGTCGAGCCGAAGCGGCGGATCGAGCCGGAGCAGATCTTCACCGTTGAGCATAGCATGCGGCCGTATGCTCGCAGCTCGAATGAGCTTCAGGCGCGCCGAAAAGGCGAGAAATATCGATAAGTGCCGTTCGAGGACAATGACATCGCCATTTGGCAACGCCGCGCAATCCGATGCTCGAAAGCCGGCGCTTGGCAAGTAAGATAACTCCACCGCTTGCTGGTCATCGATGAGCCAGCCTTTGAAACTGCCGTCTTTGTTTTGCAGTTCTTCCGCAAGGGTGAGAATTTCTCCGCTGGGGAGAACGGTAACGCATTCAAGACCGCCGTTGCGCGGCGCTTTGGCAAGATCGTGCGGAGCTGGGATTGCCTGCGCCGGGGAATCGAACGTCATCGGCGGCGGCGGATAGCGCCACAAGCGATGGGTCTGTTCAAAGCCGACGATGAACGACCCGTCCGGCGCGCCGGCGAGCGCTTCCGAGTCCGTCAGCAGTCCATCGGTGGGAGTTCTTTCCGGGGTTAAAATGGGTTTGATTTGCCAATCGAGCAGGTCTACTAGGGCGCCTTCGCTGTCATGCCGCATGCGAGCAGAAAGCCAATAGCCGCGATCGGAGACGGCGTAAAGCCTGCCGTCGGCGCCTATGCTCAGTCCGGAAATGCCGCCGAATTGCGGATGTCGCGAGCGGAGTTCGAAAGCGCCCAACAGTATCAGCCCATCGATTTCCGTCCGTTGGTTCTCCTTCGACTCGATTTGAAAAGGGCGCAATTGAACCAAACCGGAGGGCGCCGGCACACTGCACGAGCTGAATAAAATCAGCAGGAGAGTTCTCGAGATATAGCTGCGCAATGAGAGTGTCGTTTCACGAGGCATTCAATGAATTGTATGGCCATCATCGCATCTATGGATGGGGTGCTCAAGGATTCGCACAGAAGATGAAAGCTAAATCGGAAAAATAAAAAACAAACTCGACGCCGCGCTTGTGATCGACTTGCGCCTTTTGTGCCGCGATAGATGATGGTCAAATGGCCAGAGAGCTTGACAGGAATTTAGCGCCAATATACGGGAAGGATGTATTTACAGCTCGTCGGTTTACGAAGGCTATTGTTGCAAATCGTCCCTGGGTAACCGCCAAGCACAGTTCTGATGAACTAGGCAAGAGGAAAGGTTTCACTTGAAGGCAGAAAAGCGTAATTTCTCCATCATCGGCACTTCCGTCCGGCGTGTTGACGGCGCCGACAAGGTAACCGGCAGGGCCAGGTATGCCGGTGATCTTATCGTCCCCGGCATGATCGAAGGAAAATTTCTGCGCAGTCCGTACGCGCATGCGCGCATCCTCTCGATAGATACACGGGAAGCAGAAGCATTGCCTGGCGTGATCGCTGTGATCACCAGCAAAGACTTCAGCGATGTGAGCCCGTACATGGGGCGCGGAAAAAACCGAGATCACCCGATCATTGCGGTGGACCGGGTAATCTTTGCCGGCCAGCCGGTGGCGGCGGTTGCCGCCGTCGATCGGGCTACCGCGGAGGAGGCGTTAGCCAGGATCGCCGTCGAATACCAGGAGCTGCCGGCGCTTATCGACGTAGAGGATGCGTTGGCAGCCGGCGCGCCGCGAATTCACGAATTTGCCGAGAAAAATATTTGCTTCGAGACCGACCTTGTCAAAGGCGACGTGGAAAGCGGCTTTGCCGAGGCCGACGAGATCTTCGAGGACACTTTCGAGTTTCCGATGATCTATCACTACTCGATGGAGCCGCACATCGCGATTGCCGAGGTAGATAGCGACGGGATCAATATTTGGACGTCGACCGGTCACCCATTCGGCGTGCGGCAGGAGATTGCGGAAATATATCATTACCCGCTGTCGAAGATCCGCGTCCATGTGAATTTCGTCGGTGGCGCCTATGGCAGCAAGTCGGGAGGAAAGATCGAGCCGCTTGTGGTTGCCCTGGCGCGCAAAGCGCAACGGCCGGTTAGGGTGGCACTCAATGTCGCTGAAGCGATGGTGACTTGCCGACGTCACGCGGTCCAATGCAAGCTCAAGACCGGCGTGAAAAAAGACGGCACCCTGCTTGCCAAGCAGGCGGAGATTTATCTCAATACCGGCGCCTACGCTGAAACCGGTCCAATCGTGACCGGTCGAACTTTGACACGCATACTTGGGCCATACCGCTATCCTAATCTGAAGATCAACTCCTACTGTGTCTATACGAACACGGTGTCCGCCGCTTCTTTCCGTTCCATCGGCGGGCCGCAGACTGCCTGGGCCACCGAGTCACAGATGGATATCATCGCGCAAAAGCTCGGGCTCGATCCTGTTGAGCTACGGCTAAAGAATCTCGTCAAGAAAGGCGAAGAGATTAGACCCAAACTCAAACCGTTGGATGCCGATCTCGCTAAGGGACTGAAACTCGTCACCGACAAGCTGGGCTGGGATGGAGCGCTCAGCAAAACCGGCCGGGGTCGGGGCGTGGGATTTGGCACCACCGATCCCGGAGCACCTCTAGCTTCGACATCAACGGTGCATGTGCTCGCTGACGGCAGCGTGGTTCTCTTGTGTGGAACGGTGGAGCTCGGGCAGGGCGCCAAGACAGTTATGAGCCAGATCGTTGCTGAAGAGTTGTCGGTGCCGCTGGAGCGGGTCACGATCCGCCCCATCGACACTGCTTTCACGCCGTTTGATCGCTCCACCGGGTCGAGCCGTTCGACGACTGTCATGGGCAAAGCAGTTGAGTTAGCCGGAAACGATGCTCGCCGGCAGATCCTCGAGCTCGCCGAGGAACACTTCGAATCGCCGGAGGAAGCTATCACTCTGAAAGATGGCCAGGCCATAGCCGGAGGAAAGAAAGTTTCTTACGGCGAATTGATTCACAAGCATTTTGCCATGCAGGGAGGCGAGCTTGTCGGCCGCGGTTACGCCCATAGCGGCATGGCGCCCACTCCGGCAAATCCGCTGTTCTGGGAAATCGGCATCGGCGCGGTGGAGCTGGATGTCGATCAGGAGACCGGAGAAGTACACGTGCACAAGTACGTGACGGCAGCCGATGCCGGCAAAGCGCTGCATCCGCTGCACTGCGAGGGCCAGGACGAGGGTTCGGCGATGATGGGTATTGGACACACGTTCTATGAGGCTTATCAATTCGATAGCGGCCAAATCATCAATGCCGGCATGGTCGATTACAAAGTGCCGAGCTTCGATGACGTGCCCGAGCAATTCGATTCCATTCTCATCGAAGATGCTAACGGTCCTGGACCGTACGGCGCCAAGGGTTTGGGCGAAGGCGGGATCATTCCGGTAGCTCCGGCGATCGCCAACGCGATCGCCTGGTGCTCGGGCGCGCGGATCAAGACGCTGCCTTTGACCCCGGAAAAAGTCTGGCGCGCAATCAAAGATGCCGGGCGACCCACAACTTCCGTTCACCGGTCACGAACCTGACAGTAAACATGAAAGACATTCGACTTTGTGCTGTTCGTTGCTGCTGAGGCTCGCGAGCCTGAAGCAAACATCGTATCAACTTGTGCGAAAGGATCAGCCATGAGCCTTGGATTGAAGCTTTGGAAAGCCGCGGTGTTTGTGGTGTCCATCTTTCTCGGCGTTCAGATTCACTCCGTCGCCGAAGCTCAATCACGTCTGAAGTTTGCGTACTCCTCGGTGGGATCGATGGCGACCGGCGTGTGGATGGCCAAGGAGATCGCCGCATTCGAGAAGAACGGCATCCAGACGGATATTATTTTCATTTCTTCCGGTCCGGTGGTGGTGCAGGCTCTGATCGGCGGCGATCTGCTCGGCGGCAGCGCGGCGAGCAATGCGGTTATCAATGCAGTTCTGAACGGCGCGCCGATTGTCGCCGTCGGCGGAACCGCCAACCGGCCTTATCATCGGCTGTTCGTCCAGCCGGATATCAACCGGCTCGAAGATTTAAGAGGAAAAACTCTCGGTGTCACGCGCTTCGGCTCGATCACTGATAACTTGACCCGCATCTTGCTGCGAAAACATGGACTGGAAGGCAACGTCAACGTGCGCCAGATGGGCGGAACCATGGAAGTAGCGGCGGCATTTCAGAATCGTCAGATCGCCGGCGCCGTTACCGGCGAACTGCGCGGGCCTTCTCTAACCGTACCGAAGATCCTGGTCAATATGGTCGACATGGGTATTCCATATTCGATGAACATGCTCGCGGTATCCCGCGATACATTGAAGCGCAGTCCGGAAACGGTCGAGGGAATTGTCCGTGCCTATGCCGAAGGTGTGGCGTTCATGAATCAGAACAAGGACCGCGCGCTAAAGATCATCGCCAAGTACGGGCATCTCAGTGATCCAAAGCAAATCGAAGATCACTATCGCGACTCGGTCACATATCTGGATCGTATCCCACTCGCCCAACCCGAGGCAGTGCAAACAATCCTGGAATTTATGGGCAAACGGGGGATTCCCGCCGAGACTTTCCAGGACAACTCAATTGTCGAGAAGCTTACTCGGGAGGGCTTTTTCGAAAAGCTTTACAAGAAGTCCTAGCAATCAGGAGCTGAAACGATGACAACCATTAAAACGCGCAGATTGTCGCAAGAGAAAGACGGCGTCGAAGGCTACATCGCCCATCCAGAGCAGGCGCAGAAGGGCCCCGCGCTGTTGTTGATTCACCAGCACTCCGGTCTCACCGGGTACCTCAAGACTGCCGCTTATAGATTCGCTCAATTGGGTTACACCACGGTTGTTCCCAATCTCTATCACATGCTCGGTTATCCCGCCGAAACCCACATCGACAAGGGAACGGAAATCCAAAATAAGACACCCGATCCGGATTTCGTCCGCGTCATCGATCAGGGATGGCGTTATTGCCTTTCACGCAACGACGTTGATCGTTCGCGGGTGGGTGTCATCGGCTATTGCATGGGCGGGCGCATCGGTATTCATTTTGTCGCGGCGATGCCGGCCGTGCGCGCCTTTGTCGCCTATTACCCATCGGTGCGCGAAGAGCTGCCAACTCCGATCAGACCGCGCCACCCTTACGATGCCGCCCGTGAGATCAAATGTCCTTCAATGGTTCTGTACGGCGGCAACGACCGGACCAGCACGTTCGCGATCCAACAGAAGGTGATGGAAAGTTTTCACGCCAACGGACAGCCGTTGGAATGGCATTACTTTCATTTCGGTAATCACGGCTTTGCTTCGACGGAGTCGGATGGCTACCAACCGTATCTGGCGGATCTTGCCTGGCCACTGGTAACTGAATTTCTTCGGCGTGAATTGATCAGTCCTGCGTTGTAGAAAGATTTTCTTGTCAGCTTCGACGGTTCAGTCATACGGCTCATCGCATCCATGGGAACGAACCTTCTCAATCTTGCAGCGTCGAGTCGATTGCTAGAGGGCCAGCATTTAACCCTAATCCGACATTTTTTCAGAGGGGCGGGGCCCGCGAGCCCTACAACCGTAGGCAATGGGACAGTGCCTTGAGGGCCACTCCCCAAGCCACCGCGGGTGGTGATACAGATAGCAGGGCCTGCAGACAACCTGTGCGTTCACGTGCCCACGGTTTCCGGCCTCGCTGGCCTTGCTAACCGACTAAGTGAACGTGAACTATTGTCGGATTAGGATTAAAACTTCATCTCGCAGGCAGTCGATCGAGACTTGATGGCCAGGTGGATTAATGACGCTGGAGGTCTGGAGACCCGGCAATGTTTGAGTTGTCCTTCGATCATCAACACCAACACGAAAGGAAAAAGATGCGGTTGTTAAGAGACTTTTTAAGATCCACCTTGATGATCGGCGTTTGCGCATTGCTATTCACGCCCGCCGAGCTTGCCGCGCAAACAAAAAAACTTGTTTTCGGTTATTCCACAGTCGGAGCCATGGCCGCAGGCTCATGGATGGCCAAAGAGATCGGCGCCTATGAAAAGTACGGCATCGATGCCGAAATGATCTACATCTCGTCCGGTCCGACTACGGTGCAAGCATTGTTGGGCGGCGACATCGTCGGCGGCGTCGCCGCAACCAACGCCGTGATCGCGGCGGTTCTGCGCGGCGCGCCGCTTGTTTCGGTGTTGAGCACGGCGAACAGGCCGTATCATCGGTTTTGGGTTCAACCGGAAATTACCCGCATCGAAGATCTCAAGGGCAAGACCATCGGTGTGACACGCTTTGGTTCGGTGACCGACAATCTGACCCGCATGCTGCTCAAAAAATACGGCTTGGAAAACGCCGTCAGTGTGCGTCAGATGGGCGGCACCATCGAAGTCAGCGCGGCATTTCAAAACAAGCAGATCGCCGGCGCTGTCACGTCAAGCCTCCGTGTTGATGCCGGTATGCAGCCACGATTATTACTCAAGCTCGAAGACCTGGGTTTTCAGTATTCGATGGATGTTGTTGCCCATTCGCGCGACGATCTAAAGCGCTTCCCGCACGTGGTCGACGGCATGGTCCGCGCCTATACGGAAGGGGTAGCGGCAATTCATTTCCAAAAGGAGCGAGCCTACAAAGCCATCGCCAAGTATGCCCGCTTGCGCGATCAGAAGAAAATTGACGAGATCTATCAGGATTCGATTTTGTATCTCGAGAAAACACCGCGGGTTGAGCCGGAAGCAATCGATTCGATTTTGGAGTTCATCGGCAAAAAGGGAGTACCGCTCGAGACGTTCGCGGACAACTCGATGGTGGATAAGATGGTGCGCGAAGGGTTTATTGAAAAGCTTTACAAGAAGCCTTGAGCTGCGCAGCGATTATCGGATATAGGGAGACAGATGGCTGACTGAAAGCCGCGTAAATAAGCAAGCAAATCGAGGAGACAAGGATGCAAGTTGAGCAGTGGAGAAAGGCGATCGGCGAGATGGTGCGCGATCACATGCGCTCGCCGGAGCTGGAATATTATTTTTCCGTCAAAATGAACAGGCAGCGGGCGCAGCTCATGATCACGCAACTGGGACTTTACATTCGCCACCGGCGTGATTGCTGGTCGCTGGTGTCTGCCAATTGTCCCGTGATGGCGGTGAAGCAAGCCATTCTAAGGCACGAGTTCGGCGAAGTGATCAAGGATCAGTATTCAGAATTCGGCCACCTTCATCTGATCATCCGCCAAGCGGAAAAGCTCGGCTTGACCGCCCGCGAGGTTGTCGACACCAAACCCCTTTTAAGCACGACCGCGACGCTTTACGCTTGGGCCTGGCTGACGCACGCTAAGAGCTGGGTGGAAGGCTTATCCGCCCTGACGGTTACCGAATGGACCAATGATGACCGTCTCTTGAACGATATCGGCGGCGGTCACTCTACCCGGATGGGGCGGCGCTGGATGGATGACCTGGGACTGGCGTGGCGCGACATGCCGAATTTCGTCGCGCATTCGCAGGCGGATGAAGAGCACAGCGACATGTTTTTGCCGTTTCTTTCGGACTATGCCACCGGCGAGAAGGAAGAACTGGCGCTCGCCGCAGTCAAAGAGTCGCTCGCTCTGTTTGGGCTTTATCGTGAAGGCGTGGCCCGGGCCATGGATAAAATACCTCTCAGCTAATCAATTTACATTCAGACAAGGAGGATTGTCATGGAAAAACCAAGAATCAGACATATCGCAATCAACGTCGAAGATCTCGACAAGACCGCAGAGTACTATAAAAAAGTTTTCGGCATGGAAGAAAAACATCGGCGGCCTGGGGGAACTATTTATCTATCCGACGGCCATCTCGATCTCGCTCTCATCCATAGTGAGAAATATCCATGGGGGATCCATCACTTTGGGTTCAAGGTAGAAAGCGTCAAAGAGATCGAGAAAATTGCCGATACCAAAGCCGAGGACAACACCTACGGAGCTATTGCGGAAAGCTGGATCAAAGATGTCGAAGGGAACCGCGTTGACGTTTCCGAGCACGGCTGGCCGATCTAGCAGCCTGCATTGAGAGAATTCTTTGTGTTACCTGTTGGCAGGTTCTCGCGTCAAAGTATCGGGTCTCGCCTTACTCGGACGGCAGCGTTGAGGCGCATGTGATAACGGTGATGTCGATTGTTCGTTGTCTAGTTCGGTTAGACGCAGCGCTTGTTTCGTTTTCTCTGGTTCTGGCGCCCGGACTTTCAACGGCGCAGACGCCGCCCAAAGTAACCGTTGCGTATGCTGCAGTCAGCCCGATCTTTGCCGGAGTATGGATGGCAAAGGAGATGGGAGCTTTTGAGAAGCATGGCGTCAAGGCCGATCTCATCTACATTAGCTCCGGCAGCGTTACGGTTCAGGCGATGGTAGGCGGCAATCTCGATATGAGCGTGGCCGCTAGCAACGCGGTAGTCAGCTCGATTCTGCGTGGCGCGCCGCTTGTTGCGGTCGGCAGCATTACCAACCGGCCGGCGATGAGTTTATTTGTTCAGCCTGAGATCACCAAACCGGAGCAGCTTCAAGGAAAAGTCCTGGGCATTACCCGGCATGGCTCATCGACGCATTTCTTAACCCAATTCGTGCTCGAAAAGCTGGGACTCCAGGACAAGGTCAAAATTCAACCGATGGGTGGCACCCGGGAGGTCGACACTGCTATTCGCACCGGGATGATCGCCGGGGCTGTACGGAGCATGAAGCCCGGGCCAAAGGTTCGCATGTTAGTTGATTTGCCCGACATGGGAATTCCTTTCTCGATGGATCTGATCGCTGTCAAGCGGGACTTCTACAAAAGTTCTCCGAGGACGGTGGAGGCTATGCTTAAGGCTTACATCGAAGGAGTCGCGGGGCTTAGAAACAGAAAAGACCTCGCTTATAAAGTTCTAGCCAAATATCTCCTCGGAGGCGGTGATTCACTGGACGAAGCCTACGATTATGCCGTCAAATATTTGGATCGTAACGCGAGAACAGACCCGGCGGTGATTCAAACCGTACTCAATTGGGAAGGCAAAAAGGATAGCTCGCTGAACGAGTTCTTCGATAACAGCATCATCGATTCGATCATCAAAGAAGGCTTCGTCGACAAGCTTTACAAATAACGAGGGAGATCCGCATGAAGCGAGCTGAGTGGCGTCGGGGACTGGGAGAGCTGGTGCGTGACGCGATGCGCGCACCGGAACTGGATCGCTATTTTCAGGTCAAGATCACGCGACCCGGCGCACAAATCTTCATCACGCAATTGGGACTGTTTATTCGACACCGTCGGGATTGTTGGGCGCACGTTTCCGGCAACTGCCCGCAGATGTCGGTGAAGCAAAAGATCCTGCAGCACGAATATGGCGAGGTGATCAAGGATGAATACACCGAGCATGGGCATCTGGACCTGATCGTCCGGCAGGGAAAAGCGTTAGGACTCTCGCCCCACGAAGTTTTGGAAGTCGAGCCGTTGCCGACCACTTTCGCCACTCTGTATGCTTGGGCATGGATGACGAGAGAGAAGAGTTGGATCGAAGGTTTGGCCGCCCTGACCATCACCGAGTGGGCCAATGATGATCGTTTGCTCCAGGATATCGGCGGCGGACTCTCCAGCCGCATGGCCAAGCGCTGGATGGACGATCTTGGTTTTGGCTGGGAGCAAATGCCGAATTTCAAAGTTCACAGCGAGGCGGACGAAGAGCATAGCGACATGTTTTTGGAAGATCTGGAAAGGTTTGCTATCGGCGAGAAGGAAGCGCTTGCCTACCGAGCGGCCAAAGAGTCGATGGAGTTGCTGAAGATATTCCGCGCGGGAATCGCGCAGGAGATGGCAAAGTTCGCTTAGCCGAGAGCCTCAGAGATTCCCCGCACACTCCACAGCCCAACCGGGCGGCGTTGTTTTGAAGATCGAGGAGAATGACTATGGATGCGCACGGTTGGAACGCGGCGTTCGGGGAGTTAGCTCGCGCGACGATGTCTTCGCCGGAGTTGGAGCGATACTATTCGATCCCGATAACCACGCCGAGGGCACAGCTCATCCTAAAGCAGCTTTCCCTGTACGTTCGTCATCGTCGCGACTGCTGGGCCTATGTTTCAGGAAACTGCCCGGTGCTGGCGGTGAAGCAGAAAATACTATCGCACGAGTACGAGGAGATGATCCGCGATGCGCACTCCGAGCATGGTCATTTGGATTTGATCATACGTCAGGGAAAACCGATCGGACTGACGGCGCAGGATATTTTGCAAGCTAAGCCGATCCCGACTACAGCCGCGACCTTGTATGCGTGGGGTTGGATGTGCAAGAAGAAAAGCTGGCTCGAAGGTTTGGCGGCAATGAGCATGACCGAATGGAACCAAGACGATCGCCTTTTGGCCGATATTGGCGGCGGTCACTCGGCGCGAATGGGAAATCTCTGGGTCAAATATCTGGGCATCACCTGGGACGATCTGCCGAACTGGAAGGCACACCGCGAAGCCGACAAAGGTCACGTCGATATGTTTCTTCCGGTTTGGGAGGAGTTCGGCTCCGGCGAGAACCGAGAGATGATATTGCAGGCCGCAAAAGAATCCGAAGAGTTGTACCGTCTCTATCAAAAGGGTCTTGCCGGCGCCATGAAGGCGCTACCTGACTGATGGAACATCATGTTAAAGTGCTTTAGGCACGACAATGGAATAACTCGAATCGAGTTTTCCGGTCGACCCATGCCCGCTTGAGGTTGAATAGCGCGGAGTCAACATCTTCCGTCAGTGCAAGATTTTTTTAACTCAACTATATACCTAAAAGCTTTGAGCCTGCGGTGTGTTTTGTTTGCCATACTAGTTCTGCTCTTGCTGCTGTCGTCACAAAGCGCGTTCTCAGCGGACGCTCCCAAAGAGAAAGTTGCTTTTGCCTATGCTTCCATCAGCCCTAGCATGGCCGGAGTCTGGATGGCCAAAGAGATCGGGGCATTTGATCGCAACGGACTCAACGTCGATCTGGTCTCAATCAGCTCGGGGGCTACGTGCAATTCAGGCGTTGGTCGGCGGCAGTGTTCATGCGGCTTTGGGCGCAAGCAACGCGGTGGTGGCGGCGATTCATCAAAGGAGCACCGATGATCGCCGTCGGCAGTAACACCAGCCGGCCCGGCATGCGCTCTTGGGTCCAGCCGGATATTCAACGTGCCGAGCAGCTTACAAGGCAAAACGCTAGCGATCACTCGCTTCGGCTCCACCAGTGACTTTGTCACCCGGCTGATCATGCGCAAACTTGGCAATCTGATGGCAAAGTGGATTTGAGGCAGTTCGGCGGAGTGGTTGAAGCGGATGTTGGTTTTCGCGCCGGGCAAGCGGAAGGGCGCGTGCTTCACAGGCGCCAGGTCCGAAGGCGCAAGTTGTTGGTCGATGCGGCGGAGCTGGGCATTCCTTTCTCGATGAACCTGTTGGCCGTGAGCAACGATTTCTATCGAAAATCGCCTAAAATCCGTTGAAGCTATCGTCGCCGTCCTATATCGAGGGTATCGCGGCGCTCAAAACTAGAAAGGCTCAGGCGCTTAAAATGCTCGAGAAGTACATGGGGCAGCGCGGTGGCGGCCGGAGCAGCACTATGACTTCGTCACCAAGTATCTGGATTGTTCCGCGTGTCGATCCAGCAGCGATCGAAACGGTCTTAGAGATGGTTGGCCAGTCGGGCTCGCCCAAAATGCAACTCTTCGACAACAGCCATTGTCGATCGGTTGGTCGCAGCAAGGCTTCATCGACAAGCTCTACAAAGGAGACAAATCGTGAACGAAAAACAATGGCATGAGATGTTTGGGGGATTTGGTGCGCGATTATATCCGTTCGCCGAGTTGGAGCATTATTTTTCGATCAAGATGACCAAACCGCGAGCCGCCATCATGGTGACGCAGCAAAGTCTCTACGTGCGCCATCGGCGCGACTGTTGGGCGCACGTTTCGGCCAATTGTCCGATGCTGGGCATCAAACAACGGATTCTGGAGCACGAATATGAGGAAATCATTCGCGATGATTTCTCCGACTATGGCCATCTCCATCTGATCATCAACCAGGGAAAATCAGTGGGCCTCGAGCCCGAGCAGATTCTCAATGCCGAGCCGTTGCCGGAGACACGGGCGGTCCTCTATGCCTGGTCGTGGATCACCAGCGAAATCAGCTGGATTGAAGGACTGGCGGGGATGACCATAACCGAGTGGTGCAACGATGATCGGCTGCTGGGCGATCTCGGCGGCGGTCAATCGACGCGGATGGCGAAAAAATGGATGGAGGAGTTGGGCTTTACCTGGAAGCAAATTCCCAACATGCAAGCGCACAGTCAGGCGGACGAAAAGCACAGCGATATGTTCTTGCCTTTTCTCAGCCAATATGCCACCGGCGAAAAGGAAAAGCGCGCGATTCAAGCGGCCAAGGATTCCTTGGCTTTCAATGCCATCTTTCGTAAGGGCATTGCCGCGGCGCAGGAAAAGTTCCCGGCCAGATAACACGATGCATCGCAGCGCGCCATTCCGCTTTGGTCTTCTCTTATTTTCCTGGCTCATCCTCGAATCGTTGCGCACGGCCGAAGCCCAAGGGCTTCGAAAAGTCCACGCCGCCATCCCTTCTATTTCTCCTTCGTCGATTGTTTTCGTGATCGCCCGGGAGAAGGGTTACTATCGCGAGGAAGGATTGGATCTGGATCTAATCGTCATGCCCGCGGCCGTAGCTACTCAAGCATTGATCGGCGGCGACGTGGAATTTGTCGGCACGGGAGGGGCAGGACTGCTGCCGGTTCTGCGCGGTGCTCCGCTTCAATATCTTTTTGTTACTTTCTACCGGCCTCAGTATTGGCTGTACGCTAAGCAGGACATCCGCTCGGTGGAGAATCTCAAGGGGAAGCGAGTCGGAGTCTCAAGCATCGGAAGCGGACCGGATTCGCTGCTGCGCGATTTCTTGAAAAAGTATGGTATGGAGGGCGGCCGGGATGTCGCCATCATGGCGATCGGCGCGGGAACGGCCCGCTTTGTTGCGCTGAAGGCCGGGACCGTTGACGCGACGATGCTCACGGCGCCGGGAAACTTCATGGCCCAGGACGGCGGATTTCGCGAGCTAGTCTCTTTCATTGAGCAGGATCTGGTGGAAGTGCAGGGAAGCATCTTCATGCGACAAGAGCTGATCAAAGCCGATCCTATCGTGACTGAAAAGCTTGTCCGGGCGACTGTGAAAGGACTTTTTTATTTTCGCAGCAACCGAGCCGGTTCCGTCTCATCCTTGGCCCGTTTTCTAAAGAGCAAAGAAGATCTCGCTGGACGGCTCTATAATCTGATTTTGCCGGGCACCACCCGTGATGGAACGATCAATGAAGCTTTGCAGAAAAGGTCCATCGAGAATGTCATCGAGCGCGTGGGAATCAAGGAGCCTCCGCCATTGGACAGGATGTACAACTTCTCGGTTGCGAGAAAGGTTCGAGACGAATTAGCGGCAAAAGGTTGGAAACCCTAGGAGGTCTGATTTGTAGGGTTCAAATCGTTGAAGCACTTAAAATTGTTGAAAAGCAGCCTTTCACCAGTGAGGCTTATTTTTCCTTTCCTCGGGGCTATGTTTCTCATAGGGCCCGGATCGGGACACCCCGCCGAAGAAAAAATCACGTTCGGTTACTCGTCGATTAGTCCCGATATGGCCGGGGTCTGGATGGCCAAGGAGACAGGAGCGTTTGAGAGGCATGGTTTGAGCGCTGATCTTGTTTATATCAGCTCTGGGGCGGTGGTCATTCAGGCGCTCGTCGGAGGCAGCATCCAGGCCGGGCTCGGCGCGAGCAATGCCGTCGTGGCCGCTATTCTAAAAAACGCGCCCATCATAGCCGTTGGGTGCAACACGAGCCGGCCTTCAATGGCGTTGTGGGTTCAGCCCGAGATAGTCAGACCTGAGCAATTGAACGGCAAAACCATAGCAATCACCCGGTTTGGTTCCGTCACGGATTTTATGACTCGGTTAATGCTAAAAAAACTCGGTCTTGACGGGAAAGTAAATGTGCGCCCTTTTGGGGGTGTAGTCGAAGCGGATATCGGCTTTCGAGCGCGCATGGCCGATGGTCGAGTGGGCACTCAAGCGCCCGGACCTCAGGCCAAAAGTTTAGTCGACGCGGCCGAGCTGCAGATCCCATTTTCGGCGGATTTCCTGGCTGTAAACAGCGATTTCTATCGAAAATCTCCTCGGTCAGTCGAGAGAATCGTCATGGCTTATACCGAGGGCGTAGCCAGACTCAGAACGCAGAAGCAGCAAGCACTGAATGTCCTGGGAAAGTACATGAGACAGAGAGGTGGTTCGCCCGAGATGCATTATGAATATATTCTCAAGTACTTCGATCCAATCCCGCGAATCGAGCCCGCAGCGGTGGAAACCATTCTTGCGATGGTTGGCCAGTCTGCGCCCCAGGGAGTAAAAATTTTTGACAACAGCATCATTGATAAATTAGTCCAGGAAGGCTTTACGGACAAACTTTACAACAAATGAACCAAGGAGAGAACGATGGCCGACGAAACGAAAAGTGTCTTGGAACTTATTGATAAGCAAACAACCGCAAAACTTCTAACCGATCTGGTCAATATCAGTAGCCCCACAGGAGAGGAAGCGGAGATCGCGAAATATCTCGCTGACCGATTCGAGAAAGTCGGATTGAAAGCAATCCTACAAGAGGCCGACCAGGACCGGTACAACGCTGTGGGTGTGTTGGAAGGCGATGGCTCCGGTCTTAGCCTCATGTTCAACGGCCATATGGACACCACCTTCACCGGACGTGAAAAAGTAGGGCTAAAAGGAGGGTACGGCCTCCTGCCGACGGTGTCTTCTGGTGCCCACGCTGTGGCTGAGAATGACAGAATTTACGGTCTTGGAGCGACGAACATGAAAGGGGGCGTGGCTGCCTTTACGATCGCGGCGGAGGCCATTAAGAAGGCGGGTGTGAAGCTCCGGGGCGATCTGATGGTGGCGGGTGTCATCGGAGAGATCATCATGGCATCGGTTGATGAATACAAAGAGCCCAAACTTCGCGGCTACACCAGAGGCACTCACTATCTGGTCACGCACGGTTACAGCGCGGACATGGCCATCGTTGCGGAGCCTACCGGCAGTGTTATCAGGCTAGGCCATTTCGGCCCCCAATGGGTGAAGATCTCGACTTATGGGGTGACCGCTAACACGGTCTACTCAGCGCACGTAATCAATCCGATAGACCGAATGCTTAAAATTATCGGCGCCCTGAAGGCCTGGATCCCTGGTTATGAGGAAAAAATTTACAATCGATATCCGACGATGAAAACAAAGCCGGTGGTGAGAATGTCTGCGATTCAAGGAGGCACACCTTGGAGATTGGCCAGACCATCGGGGATCTGCAGTCTCTATCTTGACATTAGAACAAAACAGGCGCCTGCCGAATTGAAAAGAGACATCGTGCAGCTTCTGAACCGGCTGAAGAAAGAGCTTAGCCGCGAGGACCCTGAATTCGACTTCGATGTCGAGTTTTATCTAACGGTGCCGGGGGCAGAGATCGAGCCTGATCACCAACTCGTCAAGTCTGTTCAAAGCGCTCACAAAGAGGTTTATAGCCAAGACCCGCAAAATGTGTACGGCGCGATCGATTCTGACGCGAGCGTTCTGACACACTTCGGAATTCCGGCGATCAATTATGGACCCCGGCCCAGCCGACACCGCCACAAACACCGGCGGGCGCGAATATCAGAACATTGACGACGTAGTGAAAGTAGCGAAAGTCTTTGCTCTGACGGCGCTGGACGTATGCAACAGAGAGGCGTCTTCATGATTCATACATTGGTTAGGCGCTTCCCCTGGATTCCAGTTTTCTGCTTCTCACTATTTTTCTGTGGGGTAATGCCGTCAGCCGCATTTGCCGATCCCAAAGTTATCGAGGCGGCAAAAAAAGAAGGCGAGCTGTTTTGGTGGAGCACGATCGCTCAGGATCAGTCGCAAAAGATCGTCGATGAGTTCATGAGGCTTTATCCTTTCATCAAAGCGAACTACTGGCGCAGCGGCAGTGTCGGGCTGCATAACAAGATCCTGCTGGAAGCGCGCGCCGGACGGTCGAGTTGGGATGTGGTTTCGCAAACGACGCCGGAATTTATTTTCGAGCTCAAAGAGAAAAAATTGATCGCGCCGTACCAGTCTTCTGAGCGACGCCACTTCAGCAACGATTTGAAAGACAAAGACGGATTTTGGACCGGTACCTATGCGCTGCCGACCGGACTTGGGTTTAATACGCAGCAGATTAAACGTGAAGAGGCTCCTAAAAACTACCAGGACCTGCTAAATCCTAAATGGAAAGGCAAAAGAATCTCGGTCGACGATGAAGGATACGAGCTTCTGGTCGGACTGGGTCAGGCGTGGGGCCGCGGCGCGGCAACAGAATATCTCAAAAAACTCGCCGCACAGGATCCGATCGTTGGGCGTGGCAATACGCAGCGCACGCAACTTTTGGCCGTCGGGGAGTTTCCTCTGGCCATCGCTTATACTCACACGATAGAGTGGTCGAAATCCCAAGGCACGCCGGTTGACTGGGTAAACCTGGAGCCCGTGATCATCAAGTTCGACGGGATTATGCTCGGCTCCAAGGCGGCCCACCCCAACGCTGCCAAATTGTTTATCGACTTTATTCTCTCCCAGGCCGGCCAGCAGTTATTGCAGAGCTTCAGCCGTGTGACCTTGCGCGAAGGCGTCGAACCGAACCCGCCGAGGCTGATCAAGGGCTTCAAACGAATCGTGCTTCATCCGGAGAAGGCGCAAGACGCCCAACAGTATTTGAAGCTGTATCGCGACGTCTTTGGCATGCCATAGGTTTGCGCTACCACTAACAGTAGAGAATACGCTATCGCCATGAAGTAACTTCGCACTGAATAACTAGAACACCCTACAGGAGGTAACTATGAGTTTGTGGCCTAAAACAAGACAAGAGCTCGATGACATGGTGAACCGGCATTTCGAAACGCCGGAATACCGGCAGTTTTTTTCGGTAAAACTGACTCCGGAACGGCAAAAAATTCTCGATCTGCACTATCCGCACTACATCAAAAGCCGTCGTGATGGTTGGGGAGCGGCGGCGGTGAGAGCTCCGCTCGATGTTAAACGGGCTATCTGGGAACATGAAAAGGATGAGTTGATCTTCGACAAACGCTTGGGATCGGCGCATCTGACCGATGAGCAAATGGCTGAAGCTACGGCGGAATCGAATCTGCTGCCAGCTGTCCGCGCGGTATTCTTTGCATGGATGCATCTGGCGACGACGCGTCCATGGATTGAGAGCTTAACCGTAAATCACATTACCGAGAGAAAAAACAACCCCGCCATCGTTAAAGGCGGCGGTTTTACCGCGCGGTTGGCCCACAAGAAAGTCGCCGACCTGGGTGGCACGGTGGAGAGCCTCGATGCGAACACGAAAGTGCACATGGTTGCCGATGAAGACCATTCCGATATGTTCGAACCGATTTATGACAAATACATCACCGATGAGAGAATCGCCCAGGCGGTGATTCAAGCCGCGCGCGATAGTCTCGACGTCGACCGCGCCTATCGCAGCGCGTTGGCGACGGCGATGTCAAGAATTGCCGAATCGAAGGCGGCCTAGGCTTGGCGGCCCGTTGCCGTTGCAATTGAATAAACAAGATTCAAGCCGATAATCGATCATCAACCCACAGCCCGAGATAGCAGCCTGCTGCGGGATCCGATGATGTCAGTTTTGATTTCGCAGCGGCGGCAACGCGAGCTCACATTAATCTGTTTCATTCAGAAACTAATGTAGAAGAGAGCGACGATGGCCGAGCGCGATAACAAAAATGCTTGCTCTTTTTATTTCTTGGTTCGTTCTGATTTCCGCGATCGTGCCGGGAGCGGCGCTGGGTCAGACCGACTGGAAAAAGGAATGGGAAAAAACATTGGCGGCTGCGAAGGCAGAAGGGCAAATCACCGTCTATGCCTCTACTTACGAACGAGTCTTGGAATCCTTCAAGACGGAATATCCCGAGATCAAATTAACTTCGGTCGGAGGGAGATCATCAGACGTAGCAACGAGGATCATAGCAGAAAAAAGAGCCGGAAAATATCTGGCTGACGTGGTTGCCGTCGGCTCTAACACCAGCTTCAATGTGCTGTACCGCGCGAAGGCTTTAGATCCTCTCAAATCCACTCTCATTCTTCCGGAGGTGCTCGATCAATCAAAATGGCTAGGAGGGGAGCATCCGTTCATTGATCCCGAACGGCAGTATATTTTTGTCTATCTCTCCAACCCCAGCTCGGTGTTTGATTACAACAGTAATTTGGTAAGCCCTTCCGAATTCAAATCCTACTGGGATGTTGTAAGTCCCAAATGGAAGGGAAAGATCGTTTCTCTAACCCCCACGTCCACCACGATGGGTTCGACATTGCAGTTCCTTTACTATCATCCAGAGCTGGGTCAGGAATTTCTCAAGAAATTTTTTGGCAGCATGGATGTAACGTTCAGTGGCGACCCGCGGCAGATGATGGACTGGCTCGCTCAGGGGAGGTTCGCCATCTGTTTGGGTTGCAGAAACAATGAGATCGCAAGAGCAAAGAAGCAGGGTTTGCCGGTGGATTCTCTCGATACCAGTGCTTGGAAAGAGGGCGGCCGTATTTCTCTTAGCGGCTCACTAAGTTTAGCCAACAAAGCGCCTCACCCGAATGCCGCCAAAATTTTCATCAACTGGTATCTTTCTCGAAAGGGTCAAATTGCTGTTCAGAAAGAAGGGACCTCCGATGAAGGAGTAAATTCGCGGAGGATCGACATTCCAAAAGACGATGTCGACCCTGCATACAGGCTCGTTGAGGGCAGGCGTTACTTTGATGTCAGCCGCCCGGAATGGCAGGATTTGACTCCGGTTTTTGATTTCGTTAAGAAAGCTGCGGCAATAAACGACCAAAAAACAAAATAAGGCAACGATCTTTTGTCGTTTCGCTAGGATGAGCATGGAAATAAAGTACGGCCTGATCAGTTCTGATTCGCATGGGCAGCTCGGCAAAGACGCTTATACGAGCAGGATGTCGAAACAAAAATGGGGAGATCGTATCCCTCACATCGTCGAAGTGCGCGATGAAAAGTTCTCATTCCCGGTGGAGCGTTGGTCCGTTAACCGCGAGATTCAGGGCGGCAATGTTTGCAATTGCCCCACGGCAATGGACAAGCGCGGCTATTACCCGCAGCGCTGGGAAGAGGTGCCGCCGGAAGTCTATGATCCGATCAGTCGGCTCAAAGCTTTGGATCGTGATCGTGTCGATGCCGAAGTGCTGTTTCCGAACGGACCCGGAGCAACGTTCTTCTACGATGACGAGGAGTTTGAGCTCGCGTGCGTACGAGCCTATAACGATGCGCTCGCCGAGTTCCGTCAGGCAAGCCAGCGCTTTATCCCGCTTGCGGCCATTCCGTTCATGAGTCCCATCGAGACGATCGTCGCCGAAGTCGAACGCGCGGTGGCCGCCGGTCATTGCGGCATCAACATGCTCGGAGATCCCAGCGTCTCGGTGAAAGGACAGAAAAATCTGGCGGATCCGTTTTGGCACCCGCTGTGGGAAGTCCTGCCAGGAGCTGGGTGTTGCCGTTCATCTACACGCGTCGGCCGGCCTGGCCGGCAAGTTATCGTTGCCGCAATGGAAGGGTTACACCAACCGACAGGCACACTGCGTTTCCACATTGCGCAACTTCTGCACGGCTACACAAATTGTCCCTTACTTGATATTTTCCGGAACGTTGGAAAAGTTCCCGCGGCTTAATTGGGTGTTCGCCGAGACCGGAGCGGGGTGGGTGAGCTCGGTCTTGGAAGCTTGCGACTACGAATGGGAAAGGCGACATCTTTGGACGGAGGGGATTCTCAATCGGCCGAGCGAACTCTTCCGCCGGCAGATTTATATCGACTTCTGGTTTGAAACAGTCGGCATACAGATGCGCGATTATATCGGCATCGACAATATTCTCTGGGAATCTGACTTTCCGCATATCACGTCTACATATCCGAACTCATGGGCCGCGGTGGAACATTCTTTGGCAGGCGTTCCCATCGCCGACCGGGAGAAGATGCTGTTTCGCAATGCGGCCCGGCTCTATCGACTGAATTAAGCGCAGAGCGCCTGCTCTCTAATTGATTATGGAATTGAAGTACGGGTTTATTAGCGCGGATGACCATGTTCAGGAACATCCTGAGGTTTGGACGTCGCGAATGTCAAAACAAAAATGGGGCAATCGCATTCCTCATGTCGAAGAGCAGGCCGACGGCACCCAGTGCTGGGTCATCGGCGAAAGAGCATCCGTACCCGCTCGCGATCGCCGGGGCGCTCATGGCCGACCGTGTCCAAGAGCCGAAGCGCTGGAGCGATGTCCCGGAGATGGCTTTTAGCGCTACGGCACGTCTCAAGGCGATGGACATCGACGAGCGTCGACTACTCCGTTCTTTATCCGATTGTCGGCGGTTTGGCCGGCGAGGCTTTCGGCAAGCTCGCCGATGCCGATTTGGAGTTGGCCTGTGTGCAAGCTTATAACGACTGGCTCATAGAAGAATGGGCTAATGTCAGTCCACGGTTTGTGCCGCAGTGTATCGTTCCGATCTGGCCCTTGGAGCGAACCATCGCCGAAATCAAGCGCTGCGCAGAGAAGGGGCATAAAGGTGTGATCTACCCGGCATCGCCGATGGAGCTCCGCGCGGTGCCGCATATCAACGAGCCGGCATATGATCCGCTCTGGGCCACTTGTGAGGAGCTCGGTTTGCCTTTGTGCTTTCATTCGGGCGCCTCCACGAAGATACAGCTGCAGCCGGGCGCGAACTTCTCGCCAGCGCTGGCTGCTGCTTTCAGCCATGTGGTCCGCCCGGTAAGCTCGATTGCAGTGCTTGCCAACTTCATCATTTCGCGCGTGCTGCACCGTTTTCCCAACCTGAAAGTCGTGTTCGCTGAAGCTTCGCTCGGCTGGGGCGCCTATGAGCTTGAGTACGCCGATTACCAGTCGGATGCCGACGGGTTGCCGTCGGAAGGTTACCCGCTCAAACCGTCGGAGCTGTTTGGACGACAATGCTATTTTACCTGCTGGTACGATCGAATGAGCCTGCGGGTCCGGCATTATCTGGGCTCGACCAATATCTTGTGGTCGAGCAATTTTCCACTGGCGACATCCACTTGGCCCAACACCCGCGCTCGAGCAGAGCAGAGCTTTGCCGATCTGCCAGAGAGTGAAAGACGATTGATCCAGTGGGAGAATGCAGCGCGATTATACCAGCTCTAAAAAATACCAAGAAAGAAGGAGGCAAATAGCATGCGTCCAAAAGTCAGACACATAGCCGTGATGACGAAGAATCGTGAAAAGATGGTCGAATTTTATCAGAAGGTTTTTGGCCTGGAGCCCAAGCGTGGTTTTGGCGGCGCCATTTACATGTCCGATGGCGACGTGAATATCGCGTTGATTGAGGTCAAACGAGACGAACAAAAAGAAGGCATCAACCATTTCGGTTTCGAGGTCGATGACCTCGAAGATATTAAACGAAGGCTGGACGAATCGGGATTTGCCGCCGAGATCGACTCTAAGGCTGACAAAGATTCTGACCATCGGATCCAAGATCCCGACGGCCACTGGGTGGATATGGCCGTCAGCCGGCGCTGGCCGAAGTGATTGACGAAGCGAGCGACCGGATACTGCCTCCATAAGAACATTCGGGTACGACTAGTTCGGAGAACATTGGAACCGTCTATCCATACAAGCAGCTCGTTGCGGATGGTCCATTCATAAAGAGAACGATGGCGGAACAATTTTCAACAATAGCAAAAAACGGCATGGTGGTCGTCCAGCCAGCCGCTCGCGACCTTAGCCGGCGTTAAGATTTTGATGAACGGCGGCAATGCCATCGATGCAGCAATTGCCACTGCGGCGGTGCTTGGCGTTGTCGAGCCGAGCTCGATCGGAATCGGCGGCGATGCCTTTGCACTGTTCTATTCTGCCAAAGACAAGGCTCTCAAGGCCCTGGATGCGAGCGGGAGATCGCCGTATGGAGTGAATTTGGAGTTCTGCCGTAAGAGCGGCTTCAAGGAGATGCCACAGCGAGGAATCCATTCCGTCACTGTGCCCGGAGCGGTGGATGGATGGGCGACTCTGTTGAATTCTCATGGCAGGCTAAAGCTCGAGCGACGTTTTGCAGAGTGCGATCCAATACGCAGACGAAGGGTTTCCGGTTGCCGAGCTGACGGCAGAGTCGTGGCACGAGTCGGAAGCGAGGTTGAAAACTGACGAAGGTGCGAGACTCAATTATTTGATTGATGGCCGCGCGCCGAAGGCGGGTCAGACCTTCAAGAACCCGCGTATGGCAGCAACGCTGCGGCGCATTGCCGAAAACGGTGCCGATATCTTCTATAAGGGCACCATCGCGGAAAAGATCGTGCGCTGTTCTGAAAAGAATGGCGGGCTGTTCACGCTCAAAGATTTCTCGGCTCATCGTTCCGATTGGGTCGAGCCGATCACAGCCAATTACCGCGGCTACGATGTCTATGAGTTGCCTCCCGCCACTCAGGGGTTCGTCGCCTTGGCGATGCTGAAAATTCTCGAGGGTTTCGATTTAAAATCGATCGGGCGAAACAGCGCAGATAGGTTGCATCTGATGATCGAAGCCAAGAAACTGGTCTTTGCCGACCGCGATCGACATATAGCGGATCGGGATTTTATGAAAATCACAGTCACCAATCTTTCTGTCTGAAAAACACGCTGCAGGCGCAACGGGCAAGGATTCGAATGGATCGAGCCGGGGCCAACGTCCAAAATGCAGATTCGGGTACGGACACTGAATATGTTGCCGCGGCCGATCGCGAAGGCAATCTTGTCTCTTTCATTCAAAGCAATTTCATGGGTTTCGGCTCCGGCGTTGTCGAGCCTGACACTGCGATCATCCTGCAGAACCGCGGCCATTTGTTTTCTCTGGACGAAAACCATCCGAACTGTATCGGACCGCATAAACGCTGTCTGCATACCCTGATGCCGGGCATGATTTTGCGCGACGGAAAACCGTATGCAGCGCTTGGGTTGAAGGGCGGGCACGTGCAGCCTCAGGTACAGGTGCAGCTTATCTCAAACATCATCGATTTCGGCATGACCCCGCAGGAAGCGATCTCAGCACCACGCTTCAATCACATCGAGGGCACGAAAGTTGGATTGGAGCCGGAATTCTCCGAAAGCGTAAAAAATGAATTGACCCGCCGCGGCCACGAAGTCGTCGGCGGCAATCCAGAAAGCTTCGGCGGCGCGCACGCGATTGTCATTCATTCCGAATCCGGCGCATTTGTGGGCGGATCGGATCCGCGCAAAGGCGGCTGCGCCCTAGGTTTCTGAGAAATTCGAACCCTCTACAACAACAAACCCAGACGGTGCAGCCACAACCAAATCCGAACATCCCGCGCCGAGGAAATCGCGCAAAGTAAATCCACTGACCCCTAACCTTGCCGTATCTGTCATCGTGTCATTGTAAGGAGCGGAGCGACGAAGAATCTGCTTGCGTTTCGGTTGGGCTAGACAAAATACGGCGCAAAAAGCAGACCCTTCGCTGGCGCTCAGGGTGACAGATTTTCGGGCGAGCCTCAGGCCCATTGTCGCTCCTGTTGCCCTGGCTTTCCAGCGGGAAATCAAATATCACCAGTGACTAAAGTAAGGTTAAGGAGACTGGGTATGGGATATTTTAAGGACTTGAGAGAGCACATCGCGGCGCTGGACCAAGCGGGATTGCTGGTCACGATTGATGAGCAAATCAATAAGGACACCGAGCTCATGCCGCTGGTGCGCTGGCAGTTTCGCGGGCTTTCCGAAGAAGAACGGCGTGCGTTCATGTTTACTAACGTCATTGATGTCAAAGGACGCAAGTACGACATCCCGGTGGTGGTCGGAACCTTGGCCGCTTCGCGACAAATTTACGGCTTCGGATTGCAGTGCAAGCCAGAGGAGATCGTCGAGCGTTGGAGCAAAGCGCAGAGCCAGCCGATCGCGCCGAAGGTCGTCGAGAACGCACCGGTGCACGAAGAAGTTCACATGGGGGCGTCATTGCTGGAAAAGGGCGGCCTGGGTGAATTTCCGATTCCGATTTCAACGCCGGGTTACGACTGCGCGCCTTTCACTACCGCGTCGCATTGGTTTACCAAAGATCCCGAGACCGGACTGATCAACATCGGCAACTACCGCGGTCATATCAAGAGTCCGATCCGCACTGGTGTGTTTCTGAGCTCGAGCAATCACGGCGGCTATCATTGGCGCAAATGCCAGGAGCGCGGCATACCCCTACAAGCCGCTTTGGTCATCGGGGCCCCGCCATCGGTGGCCTATACCGCGCCGGCTCGAGTGCCGTTTAGCGTAAGCGAGCTCGATATCGCCGGCGGCCTTGCCGGCGCGCCGATTGAAGTCGTCAAGTGCATCACCCATGACATTGCTCGTGCCGGCGAACGCCGAAATTGTAATCGAAGGTGAAATCTCCACGGAGTTCTTGGAGCCGGAAGCCCCGTTCGGCGAGTCCACCGGTTACATTGCCGAACGATTGCTCAATCCTTATTTCGAGGTGAAGTGCATCACGCACCGCAAAAAGCCGATCTTCGCCACTATCATCAGCCAGATGCCGCCTAGCGAGTCGAGCGTCATGCGTCAGGTTGCCGCTGAAGGAAACTATCTGCGCTTTCTGCGGGACCAATGTAACATCCCAGGGATCGTCGAAGTCGCCTTTCACAGCATCGCCGTGCGGCAGATTTGTGTGATCAAAATGAAAAAGATCAACCAGGCGCACGTCTGGCAGGCGCTGCACAGCATGGTGGGTTACAATCCCGCCACGGGCAAGATGGTGATCGCCGTCGACGAAGATATCAACCCGCGCAATCTCGATTCTCTTTTCTGGGCTTTGGCCTTTCGGATGCAGCCACACCGCGATGTTTTGATCATTCGCAATCGCACGCCGCAAATGGATCCGTCTGTATTTCCGCCGGGCAAAGAATTGGACAACTCATTAAACGAATTGGCCGGCGCTTCTGCGATGCTGATCGATGCGACACGCAAGTGGGATTATCCACCGGTGTCGCTGCCGAAAAAAGAATATATGGAACGCGCTAAACAGCTATGGGAACGTCTGGAATTGCCCAAGCTCAAGCCGCAAGACCCGTGGTTCGGATACAATCTGGGTTTGTGGTCGGATGAGGATGAAGCGGAAGCGCAGGCGGCCGTCAAGGGAGAACACTACGAGACCGGCGAGAAGCGTTCACAGCAACGGGTTCCGGTAAAGAAACTTGGGGGTTAGTTCCAACAATTCAACCGAGGAGCCGAATGCTCAAGGAAGCGAATCTAAAACGAACAGCAATTTGAAATTCGCTGAGACCTGCGTTATCGGGAAGTAGCAAGTTTTTGCTCCTGTTTCAGATAATCCTGCCAAACGTGGTTCGGCTTGAATCCAAGTATTCGCTTGGCTTTTGCTGAATCTACGCAGCTCCAATGTGAGCCGGATACCTTTTTTATTTTTGCGCCCTTTGGGAGATACTTTCTGATGAGTTCCAAGGTTGGTTGTATCATACAGTTGTTCGGTGCCGACGCTATAAAGACTTCGTGTCCACGAAAATTTGCTTCCAAGGCTAATCGGCAGGTCATCGCAGCGTCGCGCGCGTCGATATAGGTCCAAAAACCACTCGCCCGCGCCGGCGGGTTAAGCCACCTGTCCCTAAAGCTCGCGTAGGAGAGATCGAAGTTCACTCCGGGAAAGCGCAGGCTGCTGATCGTCATTCCTTTATGTACCGTCGCGATGGAATCGGCGATCTGCTCGCCGACAACTTTGGAAAGACCGTAAGCGTCCTGCGGCTTGGACGGATGACTTTCATCGAGCGGCAGATAATCCGGCGCTCCAAGATTTTTCGCATAGATGAAACCGAAGGCCGCGGTGCTCGACGCGATCACGACTTTGTTTACGCCTAAATCAGCAGCGGCGCGCAGCAGGTTGTAAGTCGCGGTCACGTTATTGCTAAAGGTCTCGGCATCCGACGCGAGATTGGGCGCTTGATAGGCGCCGAGATGGACAATACCGTAGGCGCCTTTGGTCGCTTCGAACAGATCCCCGGCGTGGCGCAGGTCGGCGATCCAGGTCGAACACAATTTTTCCCGCGGCGCCACTTTGTCGAGACTGAGAACCTCGTAACGGTGGGCCAGCAACTCACGAATGACGAACTGTCCCAACCTACCGCTGCCACCGGTAACGACGATCCTTTTTCATTCTGCGCCGCGTCCTCCTGTCGGAATTACCACGGACCCTTGGCATTCTTTCGCAGCTTTGCCGCAGGCGACGGACTCTCCTGTAGTCACTCACGCCAAGAGGCGAAGACCACAAAGAAATCGCACTAGCCAGCACTCTCGAGCCGTGTGCCTATCGTTTCGGTATCAAAAGGTCCTTTAATTTAGCGATCAGCGGCGGTGTCAGTTCATAGAGACTTGCGAATGTCTTGGCCGTGGTCGCTCCATCGATCGGTTCGACTTCTAACTGGGCCTTATCGGCCTCCGCCACTAGCTCACGATCGCGTAGTGTTTTGACGAAAGCTTGCTGAAGAACTTGCAGGCGCTCGGGCGGCGTACCCGGCGCTACGGAATACGGAAATTGGTAGACGTGTACGTTGTCTGCAACACGCAGAAGTGTTCGGGCCTCTTCGGTCTTGGCGTAATTCATCGCTAGCGGAACGTTTGTGAGGTCAGGATGCGATTTTTGAGTCGCCTGTAATACGACACGGATTTTTCCCGACTCTATCTGACTGCGCCAGGAGACCTTCGTTGCCTGCCATGAAGCACACAAGCCATCGACCTCGCCGTTTTCAACCGCCAACCTAGCCTCGGCGCCGCCTTTGTAGCCTTCGACCATCTCCAGCGGCAGGTTGAGTGCGGCCTTCAGAAGCTTGGGAACATCGGAAAGGCTCGTTCCCGGTCCGATCGAAGAAATCTTTATCGGTCGTTTGGCCGCAAACCAGTCATCCACCGTTCTGATGCCGCTTTCCTGGCTGAAGTGACAGGCGGTATCGTAAGGGCCGGGGATACCAACCCAACCAACTTTGCGACCATCAAATTTGATCGCTTCATTGCCCATGATCTGTTGGAGGATCAGCGGTGATGCCCAGGCGGCGATGGTTAGTCCGTCCGGTTTCGCTCGGTTGTAAAGATGATTGGCCGCAATGATGCCGCCGGCGCCGGGCATGTTCTCGACGATTGCGCTGGGATTTCCGGGCAGGTACTTGCCGATGTGGCGCGCGATCAGCCGGGTATATTGATCGTAGGTGCCGCCCGGCGAATAGCCGACGATAAAAGTAAGAGTTTTGTCTTTGTAAGTATCTTGCGCGCGCGCGGTTGCTCCCGAAACGATCACAAGCGTCGCGGCGAAAACCAGCGCGAATGATCGGTTTTGTCTGTTTCACCATAAGAATAACCTCTTCCTCATGTACCTTGCGATCCGATTTACCTTGCCGTCGCGCAGATCGCGCGGTCGCTTCATTTACGTCGCCCTGTTGTAGTCGCTTTCGGCTTTATCCCCGTAAAGCAGCCAAAATCAATGATCCTGTCGGTTTCTTTGTCGCTGAAAACTCCTTTGGGTCTTCCACCTTCGAGCGTCGTCGCGATTGCTTCGCGGACCATCCGGCGCAACATGATCACGCCCCGGTCCGCGTAACCGAGTTGTTCGTGACGCGTCCCCAGAGTCCCCTGCGTCTCCTGCGTCACGATATCTTCCAGTGCGATGCTGCTTTTCCATGCTTTGTACTTGCGCCGGTCGTACTCCTTGGGCTCCTCTTTTCTGGCGGGTCCGTAACGCCTTGCCATTATTTTATCGAAAAAATCCGGATCGGAACCGGTATAGTAATCGATGGAAAACAACATGAAGTGATCGTCGTCGTTAGGCGTGAGAAAGATCGTATGCTCATTGTCAGGCTCTTCGCTGCCGGTACTGTTCACGCTGCCGAGATCGAGAATGCCGGGTAAAAAGGCGCCGAGCTCATGGACATATTCCGTATCCGGCGTCGGGCCGGGTTTTCGCGAAACCGCCTTCACGCCGAACTCCGTCTCAACGGGTTCGAAAGGCGGAATGTCATGATAATTAAAAAAATTGTTACCCCAGGTTTGTTTTCCGTAGCCGCTGTTTTTGTGCAGGATCGATAGATGAGTGACGTCTGGTGCATTCTCAAAGAAATTGAACCAGTTGTAATCGTACTGACGAGTCGCTTCGTGGAAGAGCTTTCCGTCATTGCGCACCAGCGTTGCGTATCTAGGCAAGGGCGGGGGGGATTTCCTGTCGGGACCCATGTAAGCGAAGATGAGACCTCCGAGTTCCTTCACCGGATAGCAAAGCTGTTTAACCTTCAAATGAAATTTACTGTCTTTGGGTTCCGCGGGTTGCTCGAGACATTGGCCTTCGACGTCATAAAGCCAACCATGATACGGGCAGCGAATGCCGCCGCACTCGATGTCCCCGTATTCCAGTGACGAGCCGCGGTGTGCACAGTGTCTGCCCAATAGACCGAGCCGCTGCCGATCATCGCGAAACAGCACCAACTCTTCGCCAAGAATCTTGACTCCGAGAGGAATGTCTTTGAGGTCTTCGGCACGGGAGATCGCTAACCAGTAACGACGGAGCCACTGTCCTGCAGGAGTGTCCGGCCCCACCCGGGCCAAGTCGGCATCCGTGATTGTTCTATTTTTTCTCGTGGCCATCGTCGCGACTCCTTGCCGAACACGTAGGGATCGTTCCGGCCGCCGGCATTTACTACATCGACGGATCCTGTTCCACAGCAGCCATCAGGGTAGATCTACTAGTCGTTAATGATTGTTTGAAACAATCGGGCGAGACAAATTCGAGTGGCGAATGGAAAATGTCCGAATCACGATCGATGCTCGACAGGGCTACCGTCCCAGCTCCTTCAACGCCTCTTCGATCAATGACGGTTCGACGACCATCTGCGGCGTGACTGTCGGAGCGATTTGTTTTGCGTCCTTTTCGATCTGCAGCAAGATGTCGACGCCGTCCAGGGGCACGCGGCCGTCGCGGCTGTAGGCATCGACCACCACATCGTAAGATTCACGCGCCAATTTTTCGTCCATGTTGAAACGCTTGCGAATGACCTCGCTTGTCCCTTGGGCGCTGGCCTGAATGAATCGCAGAGCTTCGATTTCGGCTTTGAGCAATTTTTTAATTTGCGGCCGGCTGTTTTTAATTCTGTCGTTGGTTGTGCCGAGGCCGGAAAACGGGATGGTGACATACTGCGCGGTATGAGCCAGGAGCGGGAAACCTTCGCGCTTTAGCAAGACGGAAAAAGGCGGCGCAACGACGACCGCATCGGCGCGTCCAATTTTGAAGGCGTCGTACATGAGTCGTTCGTCACCGATGGCCAGGAGCTTGACGTCTTTCTCAGGATCCATGCCGAAATGCTTGAGGGTCAGGCGTGTGCTAACGTGGTTTGTGCCGCCGATGGAGGTGAGGCCGATGATAGCGCCTTTCAGGTCTTTCATCGTTTTATATTTTTGTTGGGCGACGATGCTAAAGAACGGTGCTTTGATGCTAGTAGAGATCGCCTTGACCGGCAGACCTTTCGCCGAGGATCGAATTATTGAGCCAATAAGCTCGACATAATCGATATCGCCGCTGATTAGCGCAGCCATCGCAATATTCGGACGCATTTGTATAAGTTCCACATCTGCGCCATGTTTCAGATAAAATCCGCGATCCTTGGCGACGAAGGGGACGAGAAAAGCCAATGAGCTAGTGGCGACCGCGATGCGGACTTTTTCCGGAGACGGCCTATCTTGAGCTCTGAGCGAGGCCGGCGTGATCAGCAGCGCAATGGACACTAGGCTAAAAAGGAATGCTTTAAAAAAAGGTATTTTCATGCCTATTGACGTCCTTTATCCAGTTGTTGGTTCTCGAGTATGGCCGGGAGCAATTGTATTGGTTAGATAATCTTAGTCAAGGATCGTTCCCGCTTTGATGCTAGTGTGAAGACCAAGTGCGAGATTTCAGCTTTGCGCTTTATTGCTAAGCGGGAGCAGCTTTGGATGGTATGCGATGAAGATTGATGCCAGCCTGCTAGTTCACGATCTGCGCCAAATGCCGGCGCTGGCGCGCTTTGCAGATGAAGCGGGGTTCGACGGACTATGGACTTTCGAAACCGCCCATGAGCCGTTCCTGCCGCTGGTTCTCGCCGCGGAGCATAGCCGAAACCTGAGCCTGGGAACAAGTATCGCCGTAGCATTCGCCCGCAGTCCGGCCATCTTAGCCTACACCGCTTGGGATCTGGCGCGTTATTCCAAGGGCCGCTTCATTATGGGATTAGGCACCCAAGTAAAAGGGCACAACGAGCGGCGCTTCGGTGTTAAATGGGAAAGGCCGGTAGAAAAAATGCGCGAGGTGATCTTGGCCTTGAGGGCCATCTGGGATTGCTGGCAAAATGGCACCAGGCTGAACTTTCAGGGCGAGTTTTTTAAGCTGACTTTGATGACTCCATTCTTTAGTCCACAGCCGCATGAATACCATCTGATCCCGATCTATATTGCCGGAGTGAACCGGCGCATGTGCCAACTCGCCGGCGAGTTGTGCCAGGGCTTTCACGTTCATCCGCTGCACACGACCCGTTATCTTCAAGAAATCATCTCGCCGCATATTCAACTCGGGTTGAGAAAGGGCGGCCGGGAGCGCCAAACTATCGAGCTGTCGAGCAGTATCTTTGTTATCCCAACGGATGATCCAAACCAAGTTCCGCGCTACGAGTCCGAGATTCGCCAGCAGATTGCATTCTATGCCAGTACGCCGCCGTACCGGCCGGTGTTTGAGATCGAAGGTTGGGGTGAAACCGCCGAGCAGCTGAGGAACTTGGCGGCGCGCGGCCAATGGGATGGCATGCCGTCGCTTGTTACCGATACCATGCTCGATGCCTTCGCACTGCGCGGCGCCTGGGCCGAGCTCCCGAGAAAAGTACTGCAAAAATATGATGGCTTATTGGATCGGGTGAGCTACTATTTCCCGATCGTACCCGGCGAGAATGAAGACGGCTGGCGGGCAACCGTCGCCGGGTTCAAAGCGCAATCGCATGGCACTTAGAGTTCTCAGCGAGGGCTACAAGCCATGGACGATATTCTGGAAGTTGATGTCGTGAATCATAGCGCGCTCATCGCATGTGCTTATCGCTGTCTTCGCGTTGATTGCGAGGCGATATGAAATGTAATGATTGGATCAGTTTCTGACAAGCAGGAGGTCGCATCCGTGAAATTTGGTTATTACCTTTTGAACACTTACGTGCCGGAACTCGATGGCGAAAGCCCCGAGCTCTATACGCACTGGCTCGAGCAGATCGATTTAGCGGAGAGCTTAGGTTTTGATTCACTATGGGTGACCGAACATCATTTTCGTTATTTCGGGGGCATGATGCCGAGCCCTCCGGTGCTTCTTGCCGCAGCGGCGCAACGAACAAAAAAAATGCGCCTCGGCGCTGCGGTGTCGATTGTGCCGATGCATAACCCCCTGCGTATCGCGGAAGAATTTGCGATGGTCGACCTTCTTTCAAAAGGTCGGGTCAATTTTGGCGCTGGACGAGGGATGCACCCGACTGAGTACATGGTATTTAATGCCGATTGGAAAACGGCCCAGCAGAGATTGCCCGAAGCGCTCGATATTATAATGCAGGCGTGGACAGGCGGAGAATTCGAGTGGCAAGGCAAGGAGTACACTTTTCCCAAGCTCACGGTTTACCCCAAACCGCTACAGAAACCGCACCCACCGATTTATGTTACGGCACACAAAGATCCTGAAAGCTTTCAGATGGTCGGCCGTCGGGGCCATCACCTACTGACATTGCCATGGATTGCCAGTAATGAAATACAACGTCCACGCATCGAAGAGTATCGGGACGCATTGCGTGAGGCAGGCCACAGCGTGGAAGATAAAGATGTTTTTGTGATGTATCCGGCATATGTCGCAGCCGATGATCGGGCTGCCCGCGTTGAGGTTATCGAGCATTGGAATCGATGGCGCGGATTTGCACTTTCTGCTCTCAATCTCGACCCCAACAGTGAAGCCTACCAACGTCTTTTTGGGCATCTCGATTACGACGCGATGGTGCGAGATGCCCGTGGAGTCTTCGGTGGGCCGGAAACTTGTGCACACATCATCAAAAAGGTAATTCAAGTGCGTCGGCACGACCCATATCGGTTTAACGTTTCACTTCGGCGGCTTGAATCAGCAGAAAGTTCTCAAGTCGATGGAACGGTTCGCGCGGCAGGTGAGGCCGGCGCTAGGTTAGCATCGCTGACCTGGAATCAGATATCACCAATTCAGCGCGCATCGCCTCTTCGGCTACGTGGGGACAATGGATTTCGATACAGAAAAGATCGACGAGGCGGTTCTCGCGCTACTCTATTTAACACTTCATGATGAGAGGGCCTGGAAGAGCTTCGATTGGGATACAATGAGCCGGCTCCATGAGAAGGGTTTTATTTCTAATCCTGTCGGCAAAGCGAAGTCCGTGAGGTTAACGGATGAGGGGTTGCGCGAATCCGAACGCTTATTTACAAAGCTCTTTGTCAAGAAGTAGCGGCTCCAAAGTATTCTTCCGCGTTGGTGCATTTAGTTCACGTCATAAAGCCGCGCGCAATTATCCCAGAGAATCTTCCTTCTCGCGCTGCTTGGCATCTCCATCGCCATAAAGTGATTCACCGCGTCGGGCCAGTGGGAGTCCGCGTGCGGATAGTCGGTGGAGATCACCACGTTGTTGTCGCCAATTCTTCTGATCACGTCACCGACCAGATCTTCTTCAACATCCACCGAAATAAAACACTGGCGCATAAAGTAATCGCTTGGTTTTGTGCTGAGGGGCTCGTTGGTATAACTCTTCCTGAGCTCCCATCTTTCGTCCAAGCGGTAAAGTACCCAGGGGAGCCAGCCGCAGTTTCCCTCGAGGAAAGCGACGCGCAATCGAGGAAACCGCTCTAGAACACCGCCGGCGCAGAAGCTGCCCACAGCAAGCATCAATTCCACCGGATTGCGGAACGCATTGATCAGCACGGCTTCATTGGCGTGTCCCTTGAATCGGTGAACTACCTGTTCGGTGTTAGGATTTGCGGCCGGATGGAAGCAAATCGGCACGCCGAGCTTTTCCGCTTCGCGCCAAACGGGATCGTAATAGCGATCGTGAATATGGCGGCCGTTAGCGGGCTCGGGGACGAGGCATAAACCGATCGCCCCCAATTGCGTAACCGCCCGGCGAGTTTCATCGACGGCCAAATCGACATCGTGCAGAGTGATCAGCGCCGATGGCCGCAGCCTTTTCGGATCGGCTTTGCAGAAATCCGCCATCCAATCATTCCACGCGCGGCAAAGATCGTTGGCGTACTCCGGCTCAAGACTGTCATCGCAATGGAGCGGAAACGTGCGAAACAGAACCGCGACGTCGAGTCCTTCTTCGTTCATCGCGCCCAGCTGAGAGATAGCATCGTAGTCCCGTTTAAAAGGATCTCCATAACGATGAGCCACTTCGGCCTCTCCCGGCGCGCTCTCTGCCGGATCGGTCTTTGGCGAAGTGGTGGTCAAGACCTGCGTGCCTGATGGCCGAATCGGCTTGCCATCGGCATAGGTAAACTTAATCTGGCCGTGTCTTTTTCTCGGCTCGCCTCGTGGTATACGATCGCCCCATCTGGGGTCCATGTACTTCAAATAAAGATCATGCGGCTCGAAAACATGCATATCGCTATCGAGGATCTTGAAACCGTTTCTTGCCATATCCTTCCCCGATGCCTGGCTCGCAATCCGCTGATCGTTCAGTATGGAGTTGCACTGGTGCGGCCTGGCTCTAAGCTCTGTCTGCTTCTTCGCTGTACGCTTAGTATCTGCAATCTTTTCTGTCAATAGACAGAATCAATAGGGATTTTGTCAGGAGAGACCAGCATGGCTTTATCCGGATTGGACGGCGCCCTGACAAGCGGCTTGGGATTGTGGTACGCGATCCGATTGTGGTACTGAAGCCCCAAATCCTGGCCTTCAGCGAAGGAGGCATGAGCTTGGTCAACCTAGATGGGCCAACACCAATCATAGTATAGCGTTCCAGGTAATCAGCGCCCCCTGGGTGGCGCGTCCGGTGGCCGACGCTTGATCGCCTGTGTCGCACTGGCGCGAGTACGTTGTGCGGGGGGGCGCCCGGCAAAACAGAAGAGGCGGCCAATCAAAGACAAAACGGCGACGCTCGACAGGTTTCCGGCGCATCGTTTAGAAGGCGCTTTACGTTTCAACGTGCACGACGTCCGAGTCGGGACAGAAGCTCCGGATTTTTCATTGCTCGATCTCGGCGGAAAAATAGTCCGGCTCTCTAGATTTCGTGGCAAGTCTTACGTGGTTTTGATGTTGGCAGCGTGACCTGCGGCGCCACGGTCGCCCAACTCAGAGCGGGAGGTCCGTCGATCCGCTCCCTGCACGCTCAATATAAGAAAAAAGGTTTCAAATTCTTCCTAGTTTATACCAGGGAACCGCATCCGGGAGAAAATATTCTCCAGCCCACCACCATTGAGGAGCGCGTGAAGAATGCTCTGCGGCTGAAGAAGGAAGAGAAAGTTGCATTTCACATACTCGTGGATACCCCGGAGAATACAGTCCGAAACGTTTATCGAGGCTCAGCTAATGGAGTGTTCATCATCAACAAGGAAGGGTTGCTTGTCTTCAGAGCATCCTGGGCCTCCGGCCCGGAGGTTGCCCAAGCGCTGCACGATCTTCATGCCGGGGAAAAAGCGAAAGCGCGCAATGAGCTGGTGCGGGTTTGTTATTCAGAAAGGCTTGTGGGATTGCTGCGCAATCGCGAAATCAGCGCGAGCGTGCACCGGCGCGCTGAACCGAAGGCGGCCCAGGATTTTGCTCGCTTACTCGCGGCCGAAGGTAAACGCGGATAAGGGCGGAATCAGGCAGAGCCGTTTTTCTACACCCAATCAATTCGAGCACGGGAGCGTCCGGATTACTGACTCTTAATCCGGATGCGTCATCCGACAATCTATTGAAAATAGCCAACTGTTGATTTCTTTTCAGATCCGCAAAACTCCCGGAGCGCTGGTCGCAGGAACTCCGCTGAAACTCGAAGAGCTACGAGCTTTCGTGAATTCAAAATAGTTTTTCGAAACGCAAACCGATCAGCCGGATCGCTTTGCCCCGAGGGTTTTCCCGCGCATCGAAAAAGGGTAACAGAAGCTCCAGCGCTTCCTTCTTGATCAGTTGCAACGCTTCTCCGGTGCTATCGACCCGGACGCCATTTTTAATGGTTCGAGAACGATTGCGAGTGTCAAAATCAGAGAAGCGCACGGTCAGTGTCATAGTCCGAAATCCTGAAAATTCACTTTTCCCGAATTTTGTAGCAACCCGCTCTGCCATACCAAAAAGTTGCTCTCTTACCACAGCGAGCTCTCGGCTATCCTGCTCGAAGGTTTCCTGCTCGCCTATCGATTTTCGTATCCACTCGTTCGACACTGGAGAATCATCCAGCCCCTGCGCCTTTTCGAACAGACGCAGCCCCCAACTGCCAAACCACTGTGTCAGCCTCGTTTCCGGGATCTCTCGTAGTTCTCTCACCAGTCGAATGTTTTGCTGGTGCAGAAAGGCTTCGCCCTTGGGCCCAACGCCGGGAATTACACGGATTGGAAGAGGATCGATGAATTCCCGAGCCTCCTCATAAGTTACGGTTGTCAACCCATCAGGCTTATTTAGGCCGGATGCGATTTTGGCGATCAGCTTGTTCGGGCCAATCCCAACAGAGCAGCCGAGCTCTTCCTTCTCGAAGATCTCCGCCTTGAGCGCCGCCATGCGCTCTAGAGCCGCGTCGAAGGAATCGAGCGACGAGACATCCAGGTAGGCCTCGTCGATACTGGCTTCCTCAACGGCATCCGCCGAGCGCATTAAGATCTGCATGATCCGGCTGGAAACCGTCTCGTAAAGCTGAAAG
Source organism: uncultured delta proteobacterium (assembly GCA_963745835.1). Taxonomy (GTDB): domain Bacteria; phylum Desulfobacterota; class Binatia; order UBA9968; family UBA9968; genus WHTF01. The sequence continues at coordinate 53,936 of CAVUZH010000016.1, read as the reverse complement.
TTTGAACGAATGAATACCGTTTCGGCTTCGCCTCGTTTGCACGCCGCTTGCGCAAGTCGCCAAGCGCGCGAGATCGGCAGGGCCGAATGAATGCCGAATCTCCGCGCTTTGTAATTAGCCGTCGTCACCACACCTCTTCCGCGTCCCTCCTTAGGATCAGCACCGACGACCACCGGAACTCCACGCAGGCTCGGGTTATAGCGCTCCTCTACTGCCGCGTAGAACGCGTCCATATCGATATGAACGATGATACGCATTCGGTTTCAATTATTCGCGGTTATCCTTAATCTCTTTTATCTTTTTAGCAAAATCGCTAAACCATAGACCAATGATTTTCCCACTGCCGTGAGATGCTTGTCGTGAACAGCTCTGTAAACCTGTTTGGATGAGTAAGGAAGATGGCCAAAAAAGAAAGCGCCGGCATACTGATGTATCGATACTGTGCTTCTAAGTTGGAGATTTTTCTCGTGCATCCGGGTGGTCCGTTTTGGAAGAACAAAGATGTTGGAGCGTGGTCGATACCCAAAGGAGAATTTGACAAGGGTGAAGATCCCTTCGAAGCAGCCAAGCGCGAGTTTCAAGAGGAAACAGGATTTGCGGTAATTGGCAGTTTCATTGCTCTTGGTCCGGTGCGGCAGGCGGGCGGCAAGCTAGTACACGCATGGGCCGTGGAAGGCGATTGTAGAGCGGAATTCATAAAAAGTAATTCTTTCACAATGGAATGGCCGCCGCGCTCCGGCAGACGTAAGGAATTTCCGGAAGTGGATCGAGCCGGATGGTTCAGCATAGAACTCGCCAGAGAAAAAATCCTGGAAGGGCAATTGATGCTGCTTGACGAACTGCAGCGGAAGCTGAAAGGCGATTAGAGCTTGCTACTAAGATTGCAGACGCACCCGCAAAGTTTCTGCAATCCGGCAGATCCCCTTGGGACGTCAGTCAAATAACACAGCAGTGCGCCGGCGCCGTTGGCCTTGTTTAATCGCCCGCGTTTATTTCAAATTGCCGTCAGACCGGCTCTGACTACGTACTAGGGAAATGATGAGAGCCCAAGCAATCTCATAACCGCAGCCCGCACAGAGAGCATGGATCGGCCGGAAAGTCCGACCGCGTTTCGACTCCGCAATAAACACACCCCAATCGTTTCCACACCGCGGACACGTGCGAGCGAGGTATCTAGCCATATCTCAGCTTAACTCTGCAGATCAGGCGCCACAACCGGGGATCAAAGTTGTTATCAATGAATTTAAACCAACGTGCTGAAAGCGGTGGTAAGTAGCGCCACAGTACGACTAGACGCGGTGCTGGGAGCTTTGTTGGTTGTGGAACTCCACAGGCCGAACTAAATATCTGATTAGAACACAATATCGTGGCGGACAAAAATGTAACGTAGCGTTCACGGGTTGACAAGCTTGTCATCATTTGACCGCCGGCCGTAGGCAAATGCGCTATTAATGGAGGCTCCATTTTTGGCACTTCCATTGCTTTTCACGGTATACACTCAGCGGAGGGATCGGATGAAACTCTTTTTGGTAGTGGGGCAGAAAACTGCCGGTCAGTGCTCCATTGTAGCGGCTCGAAGCAAGCGAGACGCGATTAACAAGATAACCCGGCTAGAAGGTGTCGATGATCCCTGGGCGATTCCAATCGAAGAGTTCATGATTACGTTCAAAATGGAAGAGAATACCGCGTTCTTTGAACCAGATTTAGATCGCGCAGTGATGAGCATGAATATCGCCAATCAAAGAGGTAGTCGAGGAAGAATCTTTAGATTGAAAGGCGATGTTATCATGAAGAAGCGCAAGGCAGCTAACGAAACTGCAATAACAATTCACTAGGGTTTACGATACGCGTGGCGCAACGGAATGCGCACGAGAAAGACGAATCTGCTGTAGTAATGTTTAAATATCTCAACAAACGTAGGTGTCCGAGATGCTACTACGATTTTGTGGTTGTTTTAGTCGACTGTAGTGCTTGGATGCGGCGCATTAACGGTTTTTGCGGTAGATGCGATCACTACCTTGACTGGCAGTTATTCCGGTCGAAATCTTCTCAGCGCTCCAACGACGCTGGCATAGACGCCGTGTCGCAAAGCGAATTTCACCGCTCTGCTGCCCGCCTCCGTGTGACCAGAAAAGCCGCGGCTCTTCAGAGACAAAACTCTTAGAGGTTTAATGCTATGAACATGGCCAGCCGGTTAAAATCCATTGAGAAAGATCTCCTCAAGCCGGCGACCGGAACATCACCGGTTTGGTGCGCCGAAAAACCGCAAATGTCGGGAAGCATCCTTGTTGATAGTCCGGTTCAAACCATCTCTTCTCGGTCGGGTGTCAATAATCGCACGGAGCAGCGTCTTACGCATAAGCTTTTGTGGGTAGACATGCTTACGAATGCCCTGATTGTTATAGTCATAGCTTCGTTGAGTTATTTTTTTATCGCTGGTAGAACTACTCGACCTATCATAGAAACCTCGTCGGTCGCTTCCGACTCTGAGCTATTAGAGTCGCGATAAATCATCTCCTCTACCTATTTAGCAGAGCAATCGCCCTGCTGAACTCCTGTCACCGCTAAATTGTCTGTAAAAAACTTTCCCGTTCTCCGGTGATAGGGCTTCCGGTTGGGAAATATTTCGCTGCGTCAGATTATGTGCGAGGATTATTCATCATCGCTTGCTGCATGATTTCTCCAGAAAAATCGGGCACAGTCTCGGCAGACGAATGTGTCGAAATGGGGCGACTGGAATCGATACTTCTGTCAGCGAGGTCCCTCTATTCCGAAGAAGGCGCTTAACTGCTAAAGGGAGGATTTACGCGATTGGATAGTCAATTACTAGAATTTTGAGGCTTCCTCGACAGTTGGCGCCTTTCGATCCAATGCCGCAAGAAGTTGTCGATCGGATTTTAACCCTGGCAGGCGTAAAAAACGGCGATCTACTCTATGACCTCGGCTCCGGTGATGGCCGGGTCCTTATTGCCGCAGCAAAAAGATAGGAGTCAGAGCCGTGGGGTTTGAGGTGGATCCGGGATTGGTGAAACTGGCCCGTGAGAAGATTAACCAAGAAAAATTGGAGCAACGTGTGGAAGTCCGCCATCAGGATTTCATGACGGCCGAGTTGTCCTCCGCCAGTGTGGTGACTTTATACCTATCTCATGATGGCAATACCGCGTTAAAACCTCTATTGCTGCGCCCAGCTCCAGCCGGGTGCTCGCGTCGTATCGTACACCTTCGATATGGCGATTGACCGCCCGAAGATCGCGAAATCCTACCGTGATGGAGCGGGCAACGTGCACACGTTGTACTTTTGGGAAATGGCGCAACCCGCTGCCTATAGCGAAAAGCCGTCGTGAGCTTTCAAGCAGAATCCTGCCCATAGCCATCGCCTGGCATAACGCTGAGCTTCATGAAAGCGGTTTAAGCCGCATAGAGCTTGTCGATAAACCCGGTGTCGTCAATGGCGCGCAGATAATGAAGATCCCACGGTTCCATGGGGCCGATATGACGCATCGCCGGATCTTTGCCGACATCGAGATCGTAGACGTTCTGGATCGCGCTGGGTAGCGGATACGGCTTCTTCGAAAGGAGTTTCGCCCACTCGCGCTGAAGGTGGACATAGTACTCTTCTTCTTCCAGTCCAAAACGCTGGGATAAATTTTTCTTTAAGATCGTTACGACTTTGTCGGGCTGTGTTTTAAAAAAATGCAGCGCCTCGATAAAACCCTTGAGAAACGCATAAACCGTTTCTTCATTGTCGTTGATGTAGTCGCTGGTGGCCAATAGCGTAGTGTTGTGAATCACCGGTCGATCAGGAAGATCGACTACATGCAATCCCTTTTTGATTCCGTAAAGATCGAAGGGCATATCAACTAGTGCGGCGACGGCTTTGCCCGAAGTGATTTCATCGACAAAATCCAAGAATTTACCGGATCTGTCGTCGATCACATCGATTTTAATTTCCTCCGCATTAAGCCCGCAACTCTCCAGAACCGCGCGCAAATTGCCGGACACGCAGGGCGCCTTGGAGTGGCAGACAATCTTCTTGTTTTTCAAATCTTGGATACTCCTGATAGCCGGCGCCGCTACGAGCCGGTCGTCCCAGTTGTTTTGCGCCTGGGCCAGGTAGGTTAACCGCTTTTCACCCTTGGCCCGTTCTCGATAAGTTTCGTGGTGTAGCCCGCTGAGAAAATCAATCTCTCCAGCTAACGCCAGTTTGGCGCGATGTTTCATCGTCGGCGCTTTGGCCCCGCCGACGATGTGAAGGTCGATTTCATAGCCATACTTTTCCATGACACCGGATTCCTTAAAGACAAACAGAAACGGCAGATGAGATGAATCACTGGCGAGCAGATCTAGGTTACGCATACTGTTCTCCTCTTCCTATTGGATCTTGAGGTCTCGTTGCGCCTCTTTAAGCAGCGTCATATCGTGCGCGACGGAAACCGGCACGTTAGTTCTTTAGTCTGTTGTTGGATGAAACTCCACTCCAGGCTGAGGTCATCGTCGGCTACCCAGGCATTCCTGCTGAAACCTGGTTTGGCCAGCCCCAAGGATCGCAGAGCGTCTTTTTCCGAAGTGCCGGTCCAGTCTATCAGAATCTTGAGTGTCTCCTTGGGGTTACTCTGCAACAGTTGGAGACTTCGCAGACAAGCGCGCAGCGTCTTTTTGATCGTATCCGGATCTTTTTTTATCTTATCTTCGTGTACGCCAAGACCGGCGATCGGATGGGTAACGATTTCCGCGGTATTGCCCAAGATGCGATAGCCCCGGGTTTCCATTTGAACGTTGGCCGGCAGCGGCATCAAGCTGCCCTGGACGATGTTCTTTTCAATGGCGGCGATCCGCGATGGGGTGGCGCCCATGGCCAGCAATTGGTACTCGCCTTTTTTTAATCCCAAGTGCTGAAGATGTTTCTCTGTAAGAATCGCCTGTGTGTTGCCGAAGGAACTCACCGCGAAAACTTTACCCTTTAAGTCGGTGGCTGATTGGATCTCCGGACGCACGACCAAAGAAAATAACGGGCGGATATTGAGGACCCCGACAAGCTTCAGCCCTAATCCTTGGATCGCGCCGTTGAGCACAGGGGAAATGTTCAATGAGAAGTCGATGTGGCCATTGGCCAGAGCTACCGTCGCGACATTGCCGTTCATTTGAATCAGCTGAGGATCCAGACCTTCGTTTCGAAAGAAACCTTTCTCCACGGCCACTTTAACGGGAAACCAAGTCATACTTACCGCGGAATAAGAAAACGTGGTCTTTCGTGTTTCGGCTGCGAATAACGGAGAGGCCGCCAGGAAATCGAGAGCAAAAAGTAAAAGGACGATCGTGGATTTTCCCCGGGCACAGAGTCATTTGCTTGCTGCCGGCTGTTCGATCGGCAGATCGGTGCGGTCACCCCATTCTTTCCAGGAACCAATGTAGTTGCGGATCCTAGGGAAGCCGATTAAACGCAGCGCGACGTAGCTATGCGCGGAGCGGTATCCGCCCTGGCAATACGGGATCACTTCTTTATCCGCAGTGATGCCAGCCCGGCTGTACATTGCTTGCAGTTCGGTGGCGGATTTGAACTTGCCGCTGTTGTCCAGGTTATCGGTCCATTCAATATGGATGGCCCCAGGAATAGCTCCGCCACGGGCCGCTCGAATTTGCGTGCCAAGATATTCGGAGCGGCTGCGGGTGTCGAGAATTGCAGTCTCTTTTTTGTTGAGCGATTGAAGGACGTCTTGTGCCGTAGCGAGCACATCGCGGCGTTCGCTGATTTTAAAGCTGGCGGCTTTAGGGGGAGTCGCCTCCGTGGTAGTCGCAAACCCTGCCGCTTTCCAGGCCTGCATGCCGCCGTCGAGCATGCGCGCATTGGGATGGCCGAGATAATCTAAGAACCACAGCGCCCGTGCGGCGCGCATGCCGGACTGATTCTCATACACAACCACCTCGTTTTTCTCGCTAATGCCGCGCAGCTCGAAAATGTGATGGATCATGTGCATGAAGGCCTTGAGTGGTGCGTCGCTCGTATCGATGAGGCTCAGACCGAACACATCAAAGTGGACCGCGCCCGGTAGGTGGCCGCCGGCAAAGTCCTCCGCCGGCCGCACATCGATCAAACAAAGATCCTCAAAGCCCAATTTCTTGTGCAAATCTTCGGCAGTTGTGAGGAGTGTTTCACGAGTGTATTTTGAATTCATAGGCTCCCTATAACATTAGTCGAAACGGCTCTGCAAATCGTGAAATATTGTCTCTACTACTGCAGGCTTTCTGCATCGATCGCGGCACTCGTCAGCATTCTTCTGGTGACGACCGGATTCACATATAAGCTCGCTCTCCCCGGAAGAGCACTCTCGTTTCCTGCCGATCATTATTCACATCCGGATTTCAGGACCGAATGGTGGTACTATACCGGCCATCTTCAAGCGGAAAGCGGCCAGCGCTTCGGTTATCAGGTGACATTCTTTCGCTTCGGCATGCGCGATCGTCAGAAAGACATCAAAGACAAACCGCCGCTCTTTACCGAATTGTACATGGCACATTTCGCGCTTTCGAACATCGATGCCAGAGATTTTCTCTTTCGTGAGCGGATCAATCGCGGCCTCGGTGACAGGGCCGGCGCCAAGGCTGAGCGTTTTTATGTATGGAACGAAGACTGGACTCTCGAGGGCGATCGGAACAACCATAAGATTGTCGTGAACGACCGGGGCACGGAGCTTCGGCTCGAGCTCAAATCGCTAAAGCCGCCGGTCCTGCACGGTCAAAACGGCTACAGCCAAAAAGGTGAGGGCGAAGGTCACGCATCCTATTATTACTCGTTGACCCGAATGCAGACTCAGGGCGAACTAATACGGGATGGTAAAAAGGAGAAGGTTCGCGGTTTGAGCTGGATGGATCACGAGTTTGGCAGCAATCAGCTCGGCCCAGATCAGGTCGGCTGGGACTGGTTCAGTATTCAACTCGATAATCAAAGCGAACTCATGCTTTATCTCATGCGCCGCAAGGATGGCTCGGTCGATCCGTACTCACACGGAACGATTATCGATGCGGCTGGGAGAACACGGAATCTGACCATCAAGGACTATCGGAGTCGAAGTCTTAGATCGTTGGAAAAGCCCGAAGAGCGGCGCCGAGTATCCGATGAAGTGGAAAGTCATTGTTCCTTCCGAGCAGATCGAGTTACAAATTGTCCCGCCATTCGCAGAGCAGGAACTAATCACCAACCGCAGCACGCGTGTCACTTATTGGGAAGGGGCTGTGCAAATTGACGGAATGATCAGAAACAAGCCCATTGCCGGATCGGGTTATGTCGAGATGACCGGGTATGCAGGGAGGGTGAAGTTTTGAAAGCCCCGGCACGATTGATATTCATGGACCAGGGTAGGCTTGATGCTTAGCCGTTCGCGCCTGCGATACTGCCTAAACCAATAATCTCGCGGTTAAGCTTCGACTCCCGTCGTATTCTCCCGGGACCGTAAGTATGTCGCGACGTCCAAACAGCTCAGGCAGTGGCTGTCAGCCATTAACGGGTGACTGTCTCCTCGATATGGTGTCGGCGATCTGACAGAATCATCTGTTCAATCGTACTATATACTACTGCGAGCAATTGTGACGATCCGTGGATCCAATCTTTACCGAAGTGAAAGAAAATCACGCGCCTTTGTCGGAACCAGATCGGTCTGTTATTCATTGTAGCTGGCAGGTAAATGCGACTTAGCGCGCACGCCAATATGAACTGTCTCGATGTAAAAAATCTCCAGCGACTTAAAAACTTAGCCAGGTTTTCACCTGAAAGGTTGGAAAAACTGGCACACCATTGTACCGTCAGAACTTTCGAAAAATCTGAGATCATTTTCGACCAAGACGAACATGCACGCTGGGTTTACTTGCTTCTGGCAGGGGTCGTCAGTGTCTCTCATATCAGTATCAATGAGCGGCACACCGTTGTCAGTTTACTGTCAGCGGGAGAATTTTTCGGACTCGATTCGTTCCTCCCTCAAAAACGCCATCCTTTCAGATGTGAAGCCTTTGAAGACTGCAGTTTAGGACTCATTAAGCCGCAGTTCTTTATCGAGAGTTTGTTAGGGATCGCCTACGAAACTTTTCTGCCGTGGTATGCGGCAGCTCTCGATCCGGGACATGGCCGGTACATTCACTGCATCAAAGGAATAGGTCTGGATTTGCGTAAACGGATAGCTGTCGAGCTGCTCGACTTGGCGGATCGTTTCGGCACGACTGATCCGCGGGGTATTTTGATCGCATTAAACTTAAGTCATGAACTCATTGCCAGCATCGTCGGTGGTTCGCGCCAGCAGGTGACCGAGTACCTAAACGAGTTTGACCGTGCAGAAATAATTTCGCGTCAAGGCCGGCGGATCATCGTTGACACTGACAAACTGCGAAAAGTGCTAGAAAACGCGTAACGAGAGCCGTCTGAAAACCTAAATGAGCGCTGTTTTGAAGCTCTTTCCAAACGTTATCAGGTATTTCGAATCTTTATTGCGCTTGCTGGGATCTCACAGGTAGGCAAGTAAGCGCCCGCACGTAATCACCCCTGCCCAGAGAGACAACGAAACGACAGCGTGTATTTTAGCTGAACGCGGTAGAGGTACGCCGCGATCACACGCGCCGAGGGTCGGAAATAGTCTCTTGTGAAACACCAGTGCATTGAGGCCCGCTGCCGCCAGCAACAACAGTTTGACTTGGAACGCCGGGTTGCTTGCCATCTCTGTGGCGTGAGCAATAAACATCAGTAAGCCTGAAGGAATAATGGCGAGCAAGCTCCATTGAGCCCAGGGAAGAATATCGCACGCGAGTCCCTGGAGCGGCAAGGACGGAGAAAATCCGAGAAGTTTTAAATCGAACAGGGTGGCGCCGCCAACCAGCACAACCAATCCCAAAATGTGAATGATTTCAACTATGGGATACAGCCATAGCCATTGGCGCATCGCTTCGGCCAGTGGCGTCGATTCGAGCCAAACGAGCCAGGCCGGGCCAGCAGACAAATGCATGATCCACTACACGACAAGACGGGCAAATACCCGCCGCAAGGTCATCGCAACTCGGTGCTACGGCCGCCGATGCGGATACGTTCCGCTCGTAATTCGATGGAGTCTGTCCGGCTCGGATAACCGACGACCGTGGCTTCGGTACCCGGAACCAGCAGTTTGCGGGCAGATTCCTGCGCTCCATTCGTGACGGTGGCGCCAGTACCACGAGCCATGTTTTACTCTCAGTTTCAAGGCGGACAAACCCGTGCGGGTGTTCGTATCCCGAATCGATGATTTTTCCTTTTAATTCTAGCGGTCGGCTTGCGTCATAGCCGCTCCATCCGTGGTGTGCGAAAAGAGGACTCCCGGCCATCGAAAGACTCATGGCGACAAAAGACGGCTCGAGCATGAATGACAATTTTCTTTTGCATTCCCCACGCTCTCCTTATTCATTTTGCTAACGAGAAATCTTATCTGCGTGCTTCATCTCTTCTGGGCGGATGCACAGGACGGATCGGGTGTGATTTATTTAATTCATTCGAGAATTTTGGGCTTCGTCCGTTAAACATACTTGTAGGGTGCGTTTTTCCTGGCGTAGCGCAATTTTACCTTCCCGCGCAAGCCAGCCTATCGCCATGCACACCAGCTGTTTCGGAGCGCCGACGCCGCGTTCCACTGCGGTCAGGCTTGACTCACCGCTCTTATGCAAAAAGTTCCAAACCTTCCCGGCGGTGGCACCGATCTCTTCCGGTCTCCACGTATCCATTATCTATCTTCCTCCTAGTTCTTAGTTGAGAGTTAGCCGAAGTCGATGATCGGCTTAATCTTTCATTTAGGAAAACTTTGTCAAGATCGTTTGCGCCATTCGTTATCGTCATCTGCGATGATCGAGCTCATGTGCGGTTAGCGATGAGTCCAAGACGATCCCGACTTGACGCCCTCGAAGCTTCCCATGTAGTCTGCCAAGAGTGGCGTGAGAATCAAAAATCTTCAAAGATGAATCATAGGCGGGATCAGCTTTCATCCCCTCCCTCATCTAATCCGGTTCGCCATTAGGCGGGAAAAGAGAATCATTCATGAGTGAAAGAAGAGCAGGATCAACGCCGGTCTCTACCGGGGCGGAGGCGTTCTTGGCGCAGGTGCGCGCGTTAGGCACGGTCCGTTATCTGTTTGCCAATACCGGAACCGATCATGGCCCGATCATTGAAGCCTTGGCCAAGACCGCGAACGAAGACCCTAATGATATTCGACCCATCGTTGTACCGCACGAGTTGGCGGCGGTGTCGATGGCGCATGGATATTACAATGTGACTCAAAAGCCGCAAATGGTGTTGGTGCACACGTTACCCGGAACGGCTAATGCGTTGGGAGGAATCATCAATGCGCATTCGGCAAATGTCCCCATACTCCTGGTGGCGGGCAGGACGCCGATTACCGAAGGTGAATTGCTCGGCGGTAAAAGCCAGAATATTCACTGGCGGCAGGAGTCGCGTGATCAAGGAAACATCGTCCGCGAGTTCGTCAAATGGGACTATGAACTCAGAACCAATCAAAACCTCGCTGCTATCGTTTCACGCGCCTTCAAGATCGCGATGAGCGAGCCACGCGGTCCGGTTTATCTGACGTTGCCGCGCGAATGGTTGTGCGAACCCTTGCAGTCCACGCAGTTGTCGCCCGATTCTTTGACGCCCGCGACCAAGATCCAGGGCGATTATGCCGCACTAGAACAAGCCGCGGAGCTTCTGATTGCGGCGGAAAATCCACTGATCGTGACGAAATATCTAGGGCGCAATCCCGAAGCGGTGCCGCAACTTGTAAGCCTTGCTGAAATCCTTGCCATTCCAGTTGTCCAACAAATGAATTATCTCAACTTTCCGACCGACCATCCGCTTTACGTTCGGGGTACAAACTACGCTAGCATTCAAAAAACGCCGATGTGCTTTTTTTCATTGATACCGATGTGCCGTGGGAGCCGCCTAGCCGAAGTTTTCTCCGAGGCGGAGCGAAAATTATTCATCTCGAACGCGATCCATTGTTTACCGCGATTCCCGGCTGGGGCTTTCCTGCCGATTTGCCCATAACCGGTTGCTCGGAGATATCTTTGCCGGTGTTGACGTCGATGATTAAAACCAAGCTACAAGCAAGTAAGATCGAGCAGAGTAGATTTGATGACCGACGTAAGAAGATAGCAGATGAACATCAAGCAATGTGGCGCCGAATCGAGGACAGTATTAACGCAGTCAAGAGTGAAAAGCCGATGAGTCCGTTGTGGGTGTCAAAATGTATCGGTGATGTGATGGATGAAAAAACCATCGTTGTCAATGAAACCGTGACCTCGAGACTTGCCGATGTGATCCATTTGAACCGGCCGGGTTCCCAATTCGGCACGCCGTTGGCGGGTCATCTCGGTTGGGGTCTGGGTGCCGCCATCGGCATCAAATTGGCAGCGCCTGACGCAACTGTCATTGCCGCGGAAGGAGATGGCTCGTATATGTTCTGTGCGCCAACGGCGTGTCATTTTACCGCGCAAAAGTATCAGATTCCCTTTCTCACCGTGGTCTACAACAACCAAGCCTGGAACGCGAGCCTCAATGCCGCGCGCGGACTCTTTCCTGACGGCGTCGCGCAAAAGACGCGTAACTTCCCGGGAACAGATTTGAGCCCATCGCCAAAGTTTGAATTGACGGCGCAAGCGTGCGGTGCGTACGCCAAGCGTGTCGAACAACCAGAAGAGCTTCCGGGCGCGCTGCAACAGGCGTTGAAAGTCGTAAAGGAAGAAAAGCGCCAAGCTTTGCTAAACGTTATTTGCAAGGATCCTTTAGCATGAACATGTTGATTAGATCTTTTCTAATAAGCTCAGCACGTTGAGTGTGTCATTGCTAAGACACATTCGCGATCCGCTTCGGGTCAGTCTCGATTCCCGCCTTGTAACGCTCGATTAATAAATAAATTCTGCTGTTTCATTCTCGTTACCTCTCAATCCTAATTTCCAATGTAGGCAGGTCCTTGTAGGAGATTCAGTACAGGTGCCAGCCCATCATTGCTTTGTACAGGTGCGAAAATCGGCTCTAAATTCGCGGTCTTATAGCGCGTAGTTATGATGCCGGCACGCCTCTTGCCTTATCTTTAACAACAATGAAGAAATTGCCCGCTAGGAACTTGCTCCGCACTACGCCTAAGTGACGACTGGAGGAAGAGAGCATGCTGGCTTGTGAAAAAATCAACGACGTATCTTCTCGTCAGAAAGAGGCGCCAATCGGGTTGGTCGTTTTACTTGTATCATCGCTGCTGCAGGGTGGCGGCGTCATCCCGGGATCTCCGTTAGAACAGGCGCAGTCAGCTGAAGCGGCGACTCTGGACGACTCCTCAGGTAAGACAAACAACCAACCCGCTCAAATCCGGCCCAAGCTACAGCCTCAAAAAAATAGCCGCGAGAGGGCGCACAAAAAAGTGATTCGTGGCCAAGCCTCGTGGTATGGCCCTGGATTTCACGGCAAGAAAACCGCGAGTGGAGAAATTTTTGACCAGGGCAAACTGACGGCGGCGCACAAAACGATTCCGCTGGGGACAAAAGCGAAAGTGACTAATTTGCAGAATGGCAATACTGTTGAACTAGAGATCAATGATCGAGGCCCTTATATCGGTCAGCGTGTGATTGATGTATCACATGCGGCTGCTAACGCTTTGGGATTTGTCGAATCCGGGTTGACACTGGTTCGGATTGAACTATTGCCGGAAGAGAGTGGAAGGGAAGAGGCTGGTTAAGCAAGGTTGAAGCTATTACCAGTGCTGTGGGTGTAGTAAGAGGAGAAACCAAAGTTAAGTGAAAGGAGAACTGACATGCTGAGCTGGAGTATTACATTTTTAGTCATTGGTCTGATTGCTGGGCTTTTAGGCCTCTCGGGGATTGCTGGCGCGGCGACCCAGATCGCTTGGATTCTGTTTGTTGTATTTCTGGTTCTTTTTTTAGTGAGCTTGGTTATGGGTAGGCGTACGCCACCCGTCTGAACCGTATTGCGGATTTACCAATAATGGGGCCGGATGAGTTGCTAGAGCTTAGCAGCCTATCCGGCCTCTTTTTTTTACCTGCACTCGTAGCTCACCGCATCATCCTGTCGTTAAATGTCCCTTATTGCCAAGTACTGCCCACGTCGTACGCTCTTTATTTAAAACTTTTCATAAATATTCGGAAGTTACAGATCATCGGCTGTGGCATACCCTTTGCCCTAAGTCAGCCAGGCCAGCGCCCATCTAACCGGTATTGCTGCTATTTGCAGTCAAGAGGATGGCGCGGCGACCAAGATATGCCCGCGTCTAACCACAGAAGTCTTCGAGCAAGGCTAATTCAACTCGTTTTGTTAGCGGTTCTACCTGCTCTCGGGCTTATTCTTTACAGTGCCGCTGAACAGCGGCAGTTAGCCAGGTCGTCGGCAGAGAGCGAAGCGCTTCGAGCTGTGCGGGTCTTGGTCGCAAGTCACGAGCGGTTAATCGAAAGTACCCGCCATTTGCTCATTGCACTATCCCGGCTAGCTACGATGCGTAAAGATGATCGGCAAGCGTGTAACAGCCAGCTGTCCGGACTGATCAAAGAATATCCCCTTTACACGAACTTGGGCGTCGTAAACCTCAATGGAGACCTGATTTGTAGTGCTCGACCTATCCTCAACCCGATCAACGTTGCTGATCGCGCTTATTTTAAAAACGCCGTTCAGAGCAGTGCTTTCGCGCTCGGTGAATATCAAATAGGGCGAGTGAGCGGCAAGGCCAGCCTGAATATGGCCTATCCGACTTTCGACGCCGGCGGTGAACTGGATGGTATTGTGTTTGCCGGGCTCGATTTGGCTTCCCTGAGCGCAATCATCGCCGCGGCACAGGTTCCTGAGAGTTATACTTTCACCGTCGTTGACCGTAAAGGCACCATTCTGGCGCGTCACCCTAATCCTGAACAGTGGCTTGGAAAGCCGGCCGTTGAGAGCGGCTTGTCTCAAAACTCTTCAGGTCGCGGCGAGGGGATCGCTCAAAGAATTGGACCGGACGGAAAGGAACACCTTTACGCTTACAAGTCGTTTGGCGATCTAACAGGGAAGAGCGATCTTCAAATCAGTATGAGCATTCCCAGTGAGATCGCTTTGAGTGAAGCCAGCTGGGTTCTGAAGAGAAATCTAGCTGCCTTAATGATCGTCGGACTCTTGGCGCTCTTGGCCGCATGGGTCGGTAGCGAGATGTTTGTGTTGCGGCAGTTAAATGCGCTGGTGGCGACCACGGAAAAAATCGGCAAAGGCGAGCTCAGTGCGCGCACCGGACTCTTTCACGCGGATCATGAGATCGGTCGACTCGCCGCTGCTCTTGATGAAATGGCCGAGATCCTAGAAATGCGGCGCGTGGAAGCCGCCAAAGCAAGAGAACAGATACAGAGAAGCCTCGAACGAACCCGGGCCTTTCATCAGATGGATTTGGTGATTGCCTCGACTCTGGATCTAACCGCGATGCTCAATCAATTGCTGGAAAAAATTGACATGGCTTTTCCGGGTGTCGTTGCTACGGTCCGGCTGCTTAATAACAGAACCGGCGAACTGGAACCCACCGCGTGCAGGAATATCGACGAGACCGCTTGCGTGAGGGGTATTCGAAATCATTGCGCGGGTTTGCCAAGCTAGTTCTGGACAGCAAAGAGCCGCTCACCGTAGCCGATACGCAAACCGATCCACGTCATACCAGCCGTTTTGCCCGAAGGTTCGGGTTGGCCTCCTGATTGATGGCGTGCCGCTGATCGCCAAAGACGAAATATTGGGTCGTATCTGGTTTTTATACCAAGGAAGGGCAATCCTTTAGCGGCGAGGAAATAGAATTCCTAAAACGTCTTGCAGGACAATTGTCCTTAGCCATACATAACGCCAAGCTTTATAAGCGGCAAAACGTAGCGGCGGCGAAATTGCCGCGTTACATTCATTAACGATTGCCGCCACCCAGTCTTTGGATCTCGACGTCGTCTTAAAAGAGGCTATTCACAAAGTAACGGAGATTTTCAGTTTTGAGGCGACGCGTATTTTTCTTTTCAATGGCGATATGACCGAGTTGCATGTCAAGGCCGGTTTTGAATCCAAATCGGAGTTTTGGAATCAAACTGTGCGCTTTCGGCGCGGCGAGTCTATTATCGGCAGGGTCACCGAAACGGGAGAGCCGTTCATTTGCGAGGATATTGCGCATGATCCTAATTATCTTGCATTGACCGACAGCAGAAATGCCCTGAGAGCTCAAGCTCGTTTCTTTGGGATGTTCCCGATCAAGACTAAACTTAAAATTTGGGGAGCCATGGTTTGTGCGGGAAAGATACCGCGAAAACTTGACGCCGCGGAAGTCAATTTACTCCAATCCATGAACAACCAGATTGGTATCGCTGTAGAGAACGCCACGCTTTATCAGCAAACCGCCACGAAAGCGAAAGAACTTTCTGCTCTTTATTCGATCGCTGCAATCGGCAGCGAGTCTCTTGATATCAATACTGCTTTGGATAAGAGCATGCATGAGGTTTTACGCATCTTCGGTTTTGACGCCGCGCGCATCTACCTGCGCGAGGGTGACGCTGAAGAGCTGTGTCTAGCGGCTCACGCCGGCTTCCCGGAAAATATCCGACTGGTGAAGACTTACCGCATCGGTGAGGGGCGCGTGGGGAAAGCGTTCGAAACGGGAGAGCCGATGATCGCCGAAGACATGCAGAGCGATTCTATGTATACCCAAGATGGCCCATAATAAAGTCATGCTGCGGGCCGGTTTTGCAGTTCCTTTCTGATTCCGATAAAAGTTAGAAACGAAGGTTTGGGAGTCATGAATTTTCTCGGCAAACAGCCGCACAAGTTTTCGGAAGCCGACCAGCAGTTGGTCAAGTCGATCGCCTACAACCTGGGTATCACCCTGGGTAACGCGAACCTTTTTTCTCAGATTAAGCAAAAGAGTGTGGAGCTTGAGACGGCCAATAAAGGAAAAGACGAGTTTCTCGGCATCATTTCCCATGAACTGCGAACCCCTTTGAACGTCATCAAAGGTTATACGGAACTGATCCAGTCGCAGGTGTTCGGCGATATCAATCCCGAGCAGGATAAGGCGTTGGCAAAGATCGTGAGCCAAACCAAGGATCTCCTGAGCATGATCAATCAGGTGTTGCAGGTCACGACGATACAGGCCGGCGCGGCCAAGGTGAATTGCCGTCATGTAAATCTTTGTGCTCTCCTCGACGAGCTGAAATCCAGTTATGCCATTGCTAAAAAAGAAGTCGTTATTAACTGGCATTACCCGCGCACTTTGCCCTTTCTGAACAGCGATGATGAAAAGCTCAAGGCCGTGATTCAGAATCTGATCAATAACGCGCTTAAATTCACTGAGGAGGGCAGCATCTCTATCTCTGCGCGCGAGATTCTAGAAGATCGCGCGATTGAAATACTGGTATCGGATACCGGAATGGGAATTCCCAGAGAGCAAATGGAAACGATCTTTGGAATGTTTCAACAAGTCGATAGCTCAACGACACGAAAACATGGCGGCATAGGACTCGGGCTTTACATCGTTAAGACATTCACTGAACTGCTCGGCGGACGAGTGTCCATGCAGAGTGAGATCGGCAAGGGTTCAGTTTTCAGCGTGACTTTGCCAACGGGTGGCGCCGCCGGACAAATTAAAGAGCTTCCAAGCTCCGCGGAAGCATAGTCGTAACATCCCGTCAGTTGCTTTAACGATCTCTGTTATCTGAATCAGAGGCGAAGTGTCTCAAGCTTCCTTGATGTTCGGTTTTACTGTTGCTTGCAGTTAGATCTCATCTCCTTTCTGACTAGCCCTTCTCGCGGTCTTTAGCTCCGGAAAAAGCTTTTTGCTCGTGACTGTAAAGCTCAGTGAAAATCGATCACGGCTTTTACGACTTGGTAGCTCGCCATCGCTTGTAGCGCTTCGTTCACGTGCTCGAGATCGTAGCGTGCCGTAATCATTTCCTCGAACGGAAATCTACTGTTGCGCGAGGCCAGAAAATCAATTGCTTGCAGCCAATGGCGCGGTTCGGCGGATCTGACCGTTAGCAAGGTCATTTCCTGCGGCAAGCGCTCAACCGCGATATTGGCCTTGCCGCCGGCGCCGATGTTTAAATAGCGCCCCCCGCCCCGAAGCAATGTGAGCCCCTCGGGCACCGCCATATTGTTAGCCACCTGAATGACAACGTCACCGCCGCGACCCTCGGTGTGATCGTAAACCCATTGCCGGCGGTCTTTCGCATCAGTCACCTCTTCCAAATTCAGCACCCCATCCGCTCCCATACGCTTGGTGACTTCCAAGCGGGCGGCGGGCGCGCCAATGACCAATACCTTTTTGGCGCCGTGATCTTTGGCCACTGCGGTAGCGAAATTACCCAGTGGCCCGCTACCTTGGATCACTACCGTTTCATTGCTTTTGATTGCGCCGAGCCTATCAAAGCCATGCATCACCGTGCGGTAGGCGCAGGCTGAAGCTGCCGCCGAAGCGGAGGAGACTTCTTCCGGCACTTTAATAATCAAGCACGGAGCGGGCACGTACATGTATTCAGCGCAGCTACCAAGCAGGTAAGGGTACTGGTCGCTGCGGTTATGGCCCCAGGAAGCGCGTCCCGGGCAAATACACGGTTGCAGCGCGACGCTGCAATAATAACAGCTTCCGCAGGCAACGTAGCTCCAAACAATACGATCGCCGCGGCTTATTGGATTTCCGAAAATATCAGTCCGCTCTCCATGGATCTCTTCGATATAACCGCAGGGTTCATGCCCGGTGATAATCGGTAAGGTATCTCCATCGCCTAACGGTCCATGCCAACGGTGTACGTCCGTTCCGCAGAGAGTAGAGGCTGCAATTTTTACCAGCAGCGCTCCCGGCTCGAGATCGGGGATCGGTACTCGCTCGATCGTCAGCGGTTGATTATGCGCGGTGATAACGGCAGCGCGGCAATCGCTCATAGGTAATCCTCCATGTTGGAGTGGGCAGTTGATTCAGCAAAAGACGACAAATAAGGATTCTTCGTGCCCCAAGACTCGATAAGGATCACGTGCACGGTTGAACTAATTTCCCGACGAACCAGTACAACTTTGAAGCGATTACTTTCCGAAATCCTGACCTTAGTCACGGGGACCTGAATCTCACCGATCGTGCACACCCAGGACAGTTAAGCGGATACGATGCTTCAAGTCTCGCTTGGCTATCTTTATAGCGGGAGTCTATAAAAGCTTTCGGCATTCTTGTACAGCATCGCGGCTTTGTCTTCCCCGCTGATGTCCTCACTCTCCATTAGCTCACCGAGATCATGCTTGCAGCTCTCATGGGTTACCTCATGTGGAAAATCAGACGAGTAGAGGAACGGCGAGTTGCCGACGATCTTAATGGCAAAAGGTAGGGTCAATTCTTCGGTTTCGATGCCGAGGAAAAAGCGCCCGTTGTGGATTTGTTTTTTGATGTATTGACTAGGATCCTCTTCTTCTCGTATGCCGAACTCGGACGGAGGAATATACTGGAAGTGGGTCTCGTGTGATGCGTGGAGCCGTTCCAGTAGTAACAGCAGCCATGCGACTCCGCCTTCGAGAAATGCGATCCGTACCCGCGGGAAACGCTCTAAGATGCCATTGTAAACGATATCCGCGAAATTAAAGGTTAACCCCCACGGATGACCTAATGCATGCACCGGTACATACATGTTCATGTGATCCATACCAAAGCGGTCGTGCGCTCCTCCATGAACCGCAAGACAGCAGCCAAGTCGGTCGGCCTCGGCGTAAATCGGCCAGTACGCTTTGGAGCCTAGGGGCTGTGCCAAACCATTCGACGGCATCATCGCGCCGAGCATTCCTAACTCCGTTACCGCGCGCCGCAGCTCTTTGGCGGCTTCTTCCGGGTCTTGCATCGGTATGATCGCCATTCCCTTAAACCGCGGATTGTATTTAAGATAGGTTTCGTGAAGCCAGTCGTTGTAGGCGCGAGAAGCGGCTACAGCATAGTCCAAACTGACGATCTTGCCGTAAGCAAGAGCCGTGGTCGGGTAGAGCACCGTCCATTCGATTCCGACATCGTCGAGAAAGTCGAGCCAACCCTTAGGTCCCACGTTGGGGCGCTGGTCTCGCTGCGGCGGTGTTTCCACGGCTCGGCCGGCGTGAAGATGATCTAGCGGCGGAAAGACGATACCCTTGCGGTTTGCGATTTCCCGATACGGAGACTCCATATGGGCGATGATTCCGGCGTGATCTTCGATAATATGACCATCGCCATCGATGATTCTGATTGCCAACGAACTGCTCATGGCTACCTCCTATGATAAACAATCGTCGCTTGGACGCCTGACAAAATTCTTGCCCTGTATATATAAACCGGAGTTACCACGGCTATCAAGTTCACGACCAGGATTATCCCGGCTTATTACCGGTTGCGCCGAATAGCCGCGCTTATCCCTGCCATGTCTTGCTTAAAAAAGTTTTTGGCAAATTGGTCTATGACAAGCCCTTAGCCAGATTGTCCAGCAGCTCTTCTATGTCGTCAAGAGAATTGAAGCGGGGTGAACCGCCAAGATGAGGGGTGATGATAACGTTTTTGAATTTTAACAGTGGATCGTCCGCGCGTGCCGGTTCTTCGTAAAAGCCATCCATGGCGAAACCTCCCAGCCTATTTGACTCCAGGGCCTCGAGTAACGCGGCGCGGTCAATGAGCGAAGGCTGTGACACGTTGATCAGCATTGCGCCGGGTCGAATGATGGCAAGCTCACGGTGACCGATAATGCCGCGGGTTTCCACTGTGCGCGGGAGATGCAGACTAATGCAGTCTGATGTCTTTAGGAGCTGCTGCAAACTCGAATAGCTTACCTGATAGTGCTGTTCTTCCGACGATGTCAGTCGGTGTCGCTGATGATAAACCATTCGCATCCCCAGCGCGGCTGCTCGAAGCGCCAGCTCCCGGCCGATTTCTCCCAATCCGATGATGCCGAGTTGCCGTCCGAAAAGCGTCTTCAATCCGGTGATCCGCGCCCAATTACCGTTGGGTGTGCGCAATCGGTCGTACTGTGTTGGGGTATAGCCCGCTGTCTCGAGTTGCTCGAGGCTGATTAGATTGGCATTCTGATTGAGCTGGCGAGCCAAAGCTAGCATCAGCGCTAAAGCTTGTTCGGCGGTGGAAATATTGGCGCGGCGCCGCAGTGTTTTCACTTGAATACCGGCACTGCTGCATGCTGTCTTGTCGATGTGTCGAGTGATGGTGCCATCTCTCTGTACGATTGGCAGGTTAGTGCCGGCAGCGGCAATTTCCCGAGCGCCGACCGGCAACGCTTCAACAACGAGGGCGTCCGCTCCCGGAATATTTACTAGCAGTTCGTCAGGGTCGCGAACGAGCCGGACATCGGCCGGATACAAATGAGGCACACGGCCGCGGGTCCGGTCGCACCAGCCCCGAAAATCCGGCAAGTCATGCGCGCAGAAATGAGCAAAGGCTTCAAATAGATCGCCGGGGGCAGCTGGATCAAGAACGATCTGGATGACGCGCAGAAAAGATATCGTCCTCGACGACGATGCGGGGCTTAATCGAGAGAGCCATTGTTCAATTTCCTACTATGCTAAAACTCTCCAATGAACAACTTCTTACGTAGCGCGTTTGTCTCGCGCCTGGCTGTCGGTTGCTTCTCTGATATCTCATGTAACGATCTCGCGTTCTCGGCTGCTTTGCGATATGAGAGTTCTTGGGCAATCGCAGTCGTAACCTAGTCGGGTTCACAATCTAGAGGCTGGAACATACAGCGCAAACATCGGAGGAATTATGGCAGAAGAAACAGCTGAGCAGAAGCTGGCGCGCCTGGAGGCGGAAAACCGAGCGCTGCGTGAACAGGTCGAACGAAAACCCGGTCAGTTGCGGCTAAAGGTCAGCGAAAAAGGCGGCCTGTCGATTTACGGACTTGGCAGGTTCCCTGTGACCCTTTACAAGGAGCAATGGGTTAGGCTACTCGACTACGCCGATGAGATCCGATCTTTTCTTAAAGACAACGACCGACAACTAAAAGCTAAATAAGAGCCGGTTAGACGAAGAAGCTAAAACCCGAAATAAGAACCTCACTGCACCTTTCCATTTATCGTCATTAAACCCACGGTTTTTTCTCGGAGGTCCACATGAGCACGAGCTCGACACCCATTAATCTGTTTGACTTCGAAGCTATCGCCAAGGAGCGTCTGCCGAAAGAGCGAATACGATTACATTGCCGGCGGCGCCACCGACGAGATCAGCGTCCAACGAAATCGCCGCGCCTATGAATCCTGGGCCTTGCGGCCGAGAATATTGCGCGATGTCAGTGCTCTAGACCTTTCAACCACGGTGCTCCGAACCAAGGTGAAGCTGCCGGTTTTGATCGCGCCTTGCGGCGGGCATAAAAAGGCACATCCTGACGGTGAGTTCGCCACCTACCGCGCCGCTGCGGCAAGGGGTACCATCATGGCTGTCAGCGCCAACTCCAATTCATCCTTTGAAGAATTGGCCAAAGCCGCTCCCGGTCATCTCTGGCTGCAGTTATATCCGTTTCGCGACCGGAGCCTGACCAGAAGCTGGCTAGATCGCGCCAAAGGAGCGGGATATGAAGCAATCTGTGTCACTCTGGACTCGCAGTGGCCGCCCAAGCGTGAGCGCAACATCAGAAACAACTATCGAAGGACTCGGGGTGTCAACTATCAAACAACAGCAGCGAACGCTGCCAGTGCGCCGAGACCTGCCGGCTCCGAAGGAGGATCCGATCCGGCCGCTACTTGGAAAGATTTAGAATGGATCAAATCGCAAACCGATCTCGCAGTTGTCGCCAAAGGCATCATGACCGGAGAGGACGTCGAGTTATGCGCAGAAATGGGACTCGAAGGCGTGATCGTCTCTAATCACGGGGGCCGGCATCTCGACAACACCCTAGCGACAGTGGAGGTCCTGGCTGAAGCCGTTACCGCAGCCAGAGGGAAAATTGGAAATTCTTCTTGATGGTGGCATCAGGCGAGGCGCCGATGTCGTCAAAGCCCTGGCCTTAGGAGCCAAGGCCGTGTTCATCGGCCGTCCATTGTTTTGGGGTCTCGCCGTCGATGGCGAGCAGGGGGTAGTCCGAGTGCTGGACATACTTCGTGAAGAGATGGAGATCACCATGGCTAAATGTGGCCGGCCGACGATCGCGAGCATCGATTCAAGCGTGATGGTCAAGGCGCCGCGGCTGTAACAAATGCGTGCTCGTGAACCGTGTTCGTGAACATAGAGTAACTAAACCGAGTTAAAGGAATTCACTTGTTGAAGGCAATGCCGCTATGAACGTCAATCAAGGTGACGAACCGATATTTACCAGGTCAGGAAATTTAGCTATCAGTGCTTCGCTGGGCATCGCTTTTGGCCGCAGTCCGAGTTCCTGAGAGAGCATGACGGCGTTAGCAGGTGCGTTGGCTCGGGCATGATTATTGAAGAACGCAAACCCCTTCTTTATACCCGGTGCGTGGTGGCGTCTTTGATTCGTTTTGCGATACTCTTAATTTCATCGCGGGAGTACAGGTAATCGTAACGCTCCCAGGATTCCTTCGGCCTCCACCATGCCTTGGCGTTGCGGCCATGAGCACGGAAGTAAAAAATATCGCCAATGGTCACGACGTTCTGGCGAATGGAAGATGAAAACTTAGGCTCGTCGATGAGCACGCTGCTGGCTCGATTGGCTTCCAACAGGGCTTTGATCCCTGAACTACGCTCACTCCAACTATTGTGCCGAAGCTCGACCACCTTCGGGTAGTCATAGAATACTTGCAGCGTTCTCTCGACTCGTTCCATGTTCTCGGGCGTGCAGTGAAATCCGGTCGGATACTGCAGCAGAAGCGCTCCGAGCTTACCCGCTTCGGCGATAGGTTCCATGGCGGCGCGGAATTGATCGATATCTTCCTGGGTTGGAGCCTCCCACTTTTCTTCAGATTGTTTTCGCCCGATTTTCACCGGATGCGTAAATTTCTGCCAAAGCTTCACGGCGAAAGTGAAGTCAGATGAAGTTTTTTTCGTCCAGGCCGTGGTCGTGCTGACCGACGGCGGCCTGTTAGAATTGTCGAATTGATTTCCACTGTGTTGAAGACCTGTGAGTAGTAATTGAGATCATCGAAACGTTTGGGTTTCGGCTCTGGATAGAACGCGCCAAACCAACCCTTGGGAGGTGGTCCAGGGTATGAATAACCTGAGGTTCCAATGAGAAGAGGCTGATTCACGATTATTAACCGTCGCTTAACCGGACGCGCCGGCTTCTTTCATATTGGCGGGTCTGAGCATAGATGCAACAGGTAAGCGTGATCAGCGATCTATGTGCATCTTGGTGTAATTTGCCGGCCTGGCGTTCCGTCCGCAGTTCAAGCCTGGCCTGATCACTGCCATCCCAAGTCGTTTGTTTCAACTTTCCAGTCGCAATTAATCTCACACGGCTGTCGGTTAAGATCCAAGTTCCCTACGCAAATGCGAGCCTTTCAAATATATTTTTGCCCAAGCGGATGAGTCGAGTAGTCCGCGCCATCTGGTTCATGAATTCTTTCCAGTTCTGATGGTTTGGAAAATACTTTCCAAACCTTGCAACTGGCAATTTTTTTTAAAATGGCTCATCATTTTTCCTTTTCACCATGACGCGAAGAAGAGTCAACGTCAGAGAGAGTCTACGATCGTCGTTTAAGGACGGAATCTGTGCCGCCTTTATGGCCGGCATCACCGAGCATTACGCAACCCCTTTGGCGCTTTTTTTAGGCGCAACGGTTCAGCAGGTCGGCTTGATCAGCGCGCTGCCGCATCTGTTATCGTCACTCTCGCAGTTCCTCGCGGTGCGAATCATTCATTGGATTGGCGGCCGGCTAAAATTACTGGTGCGTTTAGTTTTATGTCAAGCTTCACTGATTCTTAGCATAGCGATTCTACCTTGGCTCGAAACAGCGCAGCGCGTGGAATTCTTAATCTGCGCATTGATCTTGATGGCGATGTGCGGCGGCTTGGCCGGACCGGCCTGGGGCAGTTTGATCACTGATTACATTCCTTCCAGCAAAAGAGGGCGATACTTCGGCTGGCGCAATAGAACGGTTGGCGCGGTGACGTTGGGCAGCATCATCATCTCGGGCTTACTACTGTATTCGTTCCGAGAGATTTCTTACGGTGCCGGGTTTTGCATTTTGTTCGGTTTGGCAGCGCTGGCCCGCTTCGCGTCAGGTTACTTTATCAGTTGTATGGACGAGCCCCCGCATAGAAGCGACCCTGCAAGTGATTTTACGTTCCTGATGTTTATCGCGCGATTTAGGGAAAGCAATTTTCTAAAATTTGTGGTCTTCAGCGCTTGCCTAACATTTGCAACTTATTTAGCGGCGCCATTTTTCGCCGTCTTCATGCTACGCGACCTGCAATTTAGTTATCTGACTTATATGGGTCTTCAAGTCTGTTCCTCATTTGCTTCGCTGGTTGCGTTGCCGCTCTGGGGAAGACATGCCGACCTAGTCGGCAATGTGCGAGTTTTGCGACTGAGTTCCTTACTCGCCGCGATCATCCCGGCGTTTTGGCTTTTTTCCCACGATCCGGCTTACCTGATGCTGGTTCAAATCTGGGCGGGGTTTGCCTGGAGCGGGGTTACGCTCAGTGCGGCCAATTTCATCTATGACGCGGTTACGCCGCAGAAGCGTGTCCGCTGCATTGCGTATTTTAACGTCATCAATGGCGGCGCACTTTTTCTCGGCTCGGCCCTCGGCGGTTTTCTTGGCTCCCGGCTGCCGCTTCTTTTCGGTTACAGTTTGATGAGTCTTTTTGTTCTTTCCTGCTTCTGCCGTCTCGTTCTGTTTTTATTGCTCTCGCGTTCATTTCGCGAGGTCAGGCCGACGCACAAAGCTTCCACCAAGGAACTGCTCTTCAGCGTGGTCGGTATTCGTCCACTGGTTGGCCGCTCACAGGAATAAATTTAGTCGACAGCCGAGCGAGATGCTAAGTGCTAGGGCTTTATGTTTTGCAGGAACCACTCGGACGGGATTTCATGACCTAAGCCTTTCTCTCTTGCCGCCTTAAAGGCGCAGTAGCCCATCGCGGCAAATTTGAACCCCGGTGCCGACGTTGTTCAAGAAGAAAGTGATTTGTTGTCGTCGATTCGCCCAGCGATTTTCCCTGAGATAATGTCGCAAATTTCAGGATAGCGCGACCAATCGCGCGGCTTTTCGCGGCGCACACCTGGCATGTCTTCAACGATTCCGGGCGGCTGGTAATGCTGGATTCCGCCGAACTGGGTATGAATCGCGATCAAGTCGCATCTTCTCCAAAACCGCCAGGTCCGTCTCGAATTCACGGATCGAGTTGTAGTGCATCCAGGCTCGAGCCAATCGAGCTTTTAGTACTGGCTCTGACGAGTTGGTTGCGGTGCATATTATATCGCAGCCTCTGACAGCTTCTTCGGCGCTGGTGACGGGTTCGCCGGAAATGCCGGTCTCTTCACCATTTCATCGACGAACGCTTTTCGATGCTCAGGATTAGGACTGAACACTTTTACTTTATTTATCGGCATTATGGCAGTCATAAAACGATAATGGGACTTCGCCTGGCCGCCGGAGCCGATAAGCCCGAGAACTTTGGCATTCTTTCGCGCCATCGTTTCATCCCGAGCGCACTGGTAACTCCCGACCCGAGTCTGTTGAATGAGACCGTCCGGCATGATGGCCAGAAGCTCGCCGGTTTCGACGCTAAAAAGTTCTGAACGAGCCCAACAAACATTTGTTTTGCCAGTGGCAATTTTTCCAAGGCTAATGGAGTTGTTGATCGTTGTTCCTGGACGATATCCGAAGTGACCCTTAAAGCCAAAACGCCATACTTGCCGACGCCGCCGTCCACCGATTTAAAGCTGTAAGTCGAATTGGGCAGCGAATGCGGCAGATACGAGTGGCAAGTGGGGCGATTGACCGCACGGCTGGCGGCCTGCTCGCGATAAGACTCTTCCATGACATCGAGGCATTCCTTGATGTTCAAGGCTTTCTGAATATCATCGTTGTTGAGAATGAGCGTCACGTTTTTTCTCCCGCGTCACTATTTAGCGGTATGATTTATCTGATCAAGAGAGGGTTGTCCAATCAGCCTCAACGAACTTAATCTTCCAATTCTCGCGTTGACAAAAAGTACGGAGCGTCATATCCGAGTTGAGTTCGCCGTGTTCGATCCAAAATGCGCAACAAAGGAGTAGTTTATACAAGTAAGACTGGAACAACTGGGCCGTGCGGCATTTGCCGTGATCGGAGAAGATGGCGCCACCAATTTCGGCATTGTGCGGGGCGATGATGGCGCGGCGCTTCTAATCGATGCCGATATTCGGGGCATTGATGAAATTGAGCAAGCGCTGGAAAAGACTAGCTGTCCGCCGCGTCAAATAATTATTTCACTCATGAAAACTTCGACCACAGCTCGGCAAAGGTTTATATGAGAACCACGGTGCTGCGATCATCGCTAGCAAAGGCTGTCTTGACGCATTGAAGGATGAGGGCGATGACAAGTTTGCCGAGATGTCGGGACGGTCGCCCGGCGTTATTCGAGCTCTATCCTGGTCTAAAGATGAGACTGCCGCACATCGTCTTTTCCGATAAGCTGACGGTAAACCTGCCTGGCGCGACGGTTCATCTAAAACATTACGATCAGAGTCACAGCCGCGGCGATGCCACCGCCTATTTCGCCGAGGACGATGTATTCTTTGCCGGCGATCTGCTCTATACAGAGTTTCATCCCGTAACCGTCTACGGCCGAATCGAGGGCTGGATAAAGACGCTTGGCGGATTGAGCGAGGTAAACTTCGGCAAGATCATGCCCGGTCATGGCTAACGCTCACCCAATCATTTCTATCACTAAGGTGATACCAAGCATGTGAAGCGCGAACGTAAGGTTGAGCTAAACTGCGGGTCACGAATTGGCTAAGGCTGCGCGACGAGTTTGCGCTGGGCGGAAAATCGGCTTATTGGAAGCATTAAAACCTTTAAGGACAAAGAATTGTCGAAAACCGAAACTGTGCGAGCATTAAGTACGCCGGTATCATATTGGGGTCGATTGGCAGCTAACTCAAGCGCTCATCTGACCGAGCATCTCTTTAACGGAGTTATTGCCGTCATTTTGCCGCTGATCACTTCTTCATTGGGACTAAGTTTGGCACAGGCCGGCATGTTGGCTTCGGCCCGCACCTTGATGGCCGGGGTGGCCAGCTTTCCCTCCGGCTTTTTCGCCGATCTAGCGAGTCGGCGCAATCTGTTGCTGGGACTTTGCATTGGCGTGATCGGACTAGCGAGCCTCGGCTTGAGCGCGGTATCGAGTTTTCCCTTGTTGATGATTTTTATGGGTCTCAGCGGTTTGGGTGGGGGCGGTTTTCATCCCCAGTCACTGGCGATCTTATCCGCCAGGTACCGCGATCGGCGGGCCTTCGCCCTCGGTGTGCACGACAGCAGCGCCAACCTGGGTGAGGTTCTTGGCCCGCTGACCATAGGACTGCTGCTCAATTTTTTTGATTGGCGGACCACTCTGCAAATCTGGGCGATTCCAGGCCTAGCCATCGGTGCTGATGTATGCGATTTTTGGTGGAGAAGGCGAATGTGGTGGCAGTAGCGCGGGCCGCGAATATCGTCGGGCTTTGTGGGAAGATGTGCTCAAGAACAAGACGGTAT
The DNA here is from genome assembly GCA_963745835.1 of uncultured delta proteobacterium. GTDB lineage: Bacteria > Desulfobacterota > Binatia > UBA9968 > UBA9968 > WHTF01. The sequence continues at coordinate 26,305 of CAVUZH010000016.1, read as the reverse complement.
TCGCCCTGGTGGCTGTCTCGACTCTTCGCGCCATGGGCCAAACCGCTCTAGCGGTGTTTTTGCCGCTCTATTTATTGTTGCACTTAAAGCTTACGGCCGCGGCTGCCGGCGCGTATATGTCGATCCTATTTCTTTTCGCTGGCGCGGCGCCGGCAGTGGTCGGTTGGATTTCAGATCGTTTCGGCCATAAGCTTTTGATCGTTGTTTTCTCGATGCTGAGCGTGGTCGCGATCGTTGAATTCCTTATCTAGGATCTGGCTTTGTCTTGGCATGCGGTCTTGGGGCCCTTGGAGCGCTCCTTTGGGCTTTGCGGCCGGTAATAGTCTCAGCGGCGATGGAAGCCGCACCGCAACATCTTGACCGGCAGCATTATCGCTTTTATCTACGGGGCCAACATGGGGGTATCGTTTCTCGCGCCGATTCTCGCCGGAATCGTCGCCGATGCCTATGGCCTGCCGACCGCGCTCAGTTCCATTGCGCTCTTCCCTTTTGCGGCCTCTGTGCTCACGCTCTTGCTGCTCAGGCCCGCGGCTGCCGTCCAGCCGTAAAGATTTGCAGAAATGATCGAATGACTCTCATTCTCAGTAATGACGAAATCGAGCAGCTGTTTACGCTCGAGGAATGCTTTAAAGTCTTAGAGCCGGCGCTACGCGACCTGGGTAATGGCAATGCAGTGAACATGCCGCGCCAAGATCTATTGGTGCCGGGTCCGCTAGACGGTAGTTACCACGGTCTGAAAACATCCTGCGCTTCCTTGCCGCGCTCGGGTGTGACGACGATGCGGCTCACGTCCGATATTCTCACCTGGCCGGTCATCGGTGCTCGGCAGCGCCGGGTAAAGGTTCCTCTAGGGATGGGCGGGAAGTATGTGGGTCTCGTGTTTGTCTTTAGCACGTCGACCGGAGAGCTCTTGGCCATCTTTCCCGACGGTTTTATCCAGGCGATTCGGGTCGGGGTTACCAACGCGCTCTCCGCGAAATACATGGCCCGACCCGACTCCTCTGTCCTGGCGGTCTATGGTTCTGGTTGGCAAGCGCAGCCGGCAGTGCTCGCCATGTGCAAGGTTTTGCCTGTCCGCGAGGTTCGAATCTATAGCCCTACGCAATCTAACCGTGAAAATTTTGCTGCTGAGATGCAGCGTATCATCTCTCCCGATGTTGTCGCCGTTTCGTCACCCGAAGAAGCGGCCAAACATGCTGATGTCGTGGCACTCGCGACCAATGCGCTGGATCCGTTTTTTCCCGCGATCGTGGATTCACGCGGGAATGCATATCACCACGGTACGGCCCAGCGAGATGATGCTCGAGGCCCTGTTGCGCTGCGATGTTATCGCTGTTTCGACGCGCGAAGCTGCTCAACTTTTCACTTTGCCAGGGCAGGAGAGCGCCATTCCGGAATTTGGCAAGGGCGACTACGGCCGCACGGAGCTAAAACAGACCGCCGCCGACTGGCGCGACAAACCGGAGCTTTCAGAAATAATTGCCGGCAAAGCCAAAGGCCGAAATAAAGAGTCCGACGTGACTTGCATGCTCAATCATTTGGGACTGGGGCTTCAATTCTCGGCCGCAGGTGCCAGAGTGTACGAACTCGCGAGAGAGAAGGGTCTAGGAAGAGAGTTGCCGACAGAGTGGTTCTCCCAGGATGAGCACTCGTGAGCGCTCAAGACTAATGAAAAGCCCCACCTGTTTCGTGGTGCTTGCCCGACTCGGTGCAACGTACTTCTACGTACGTCTCCGCTCGTCGGTCTTCGCGCGCCTGCGCATGTGAACCTTTTGCTCAGTCTGGAGGAACACCCGCAGGTTGCTTAAGAATGATGTCGAAGGCCGAGGACCCATTAGCGACCTGCTAAACTTATGATCATTCAGAAGCACATATCAGTGTTCCCGAAGTAGTCGGCCTAGAGAGGTTAGGCGGTCCTTTATTCCCGCCATTCTCATTGCCTGCCAGAGTCCTGCTTGATTACTCGTCACGACCGGCAAGCCAGTATCGGTTTCGAGCGGTTCGATCGCTTCGAACGTCCGGAGATTGCCGCACGAGATCAGGATCCCGTCAGCTCGGGGCGCTGAGCGGACGACCGCTCGAGCGAGCCGATAGGTTTCTTCAGGGGAAACTTTGCCCATATCGATACTTTTCTTAAGCCCCATGCCACGAATCGCTGAGACTTCGAAGCCGGACTTTTCCAAGACTTCGACCAGCCGAGCATCGATGTCGGCCAGGTACGAGGTTGCAATCGCAAGACGCTGAATTTTTAGCACCCGCAGCGCGTTGACCACAGCCGTGAGCGAGGTCGTGCTCTTTATGCCGGTAGCTCCATGGATACGCTGGCTTAATTCCTGATCGTGCCCAAAGCCGCGGAAGAAGGCGATGGCGGTACCGGCCTGTAAGATCACGTCTACTTCGGCGGAAGCCAGCTCCAAAGCCGCTCGTTCGACCTGCTTAACGGTTTCGCTGAGGCCCTCCACGGTGACATCGTGGATGAGCGTGCGGGTCTCTACGAGGCATACGCCGTCGGGCATGGAGCGGCGCCATTCTTCAGCACCGACGGTTTCCGGAGAAGGCGAGATGCGTCCGATCTTTGCGCGCCAGCCGTACATGTTCTTTTTCTTGCCTAAGGAATCAAGAGAATCTTGCCGATGGAGTTTCGTGATTCTAACTGGCGGTGCGCATCTTCGGCTCTTGAAAGGCGGTAGGTTTGCCCGATCCTAACCGTAAGTTTTCCTTCCCCAAGCCATTTGAATAAATCTCCAGCGCGCCAGAGCACGTCGGCATGGCTGGCAACGTTGTGTGTCAGGCTAGGTCGCGCCAACGTCAGGGAGCCTTTGGCGTTTAGAACCGCGGTATCGAACGGCGGCACCGGACCGCTGGCTTGCCCGAAAATAACCAGGCTGCCCAGCGGGGCAAGGCAGTCGAGGCTTTTTTCAAACGTCACTTGCCCGACTGAATCGTAGACGACATTGACACCGATGCCGCCGCTTAGCCTTCTAACCTCGGCGGCGAAATCTTGTTCGCTGTAGTTGATCGTGGCGTCGGCGCCGGCAGATTGGGCGAGCCGCGCTTTCTTGGCCGTCGAGACGGTTCCAAAAACCCGCGCGCCGCGCATCTTTGCTAATTGAACCAACAACGATCCGGTTCCGCCAGCGGCGGCGTGAATGAGAACCGTGTCATTCGGTTTTACTGCATACGTACTGTGCGTTAGATAATGAGCCGTCATGCCCTGGAGCATGATTGCTGCAGCATCTTCGAACGCTATCGAGGATGGAATCTTGTAGAGATGCCATGCGGGCAACGCGTACAGCTCGGCGTACGAGCCGTACCCGTTGGAGATCCCGTAAACGACGCGATCGCCGATTTTTAGGTCCGTGACATTCGGGCCTATTTCGATGACCGTTCCGGCTGCCTCAGCGCCTGGAATATAGGGCAGCGCACGGCCATGATGGCCGCCCCAGTGAAAACCGGAACGATAATAGATGTCGAGGTAGTTAACACCGGCGGCAGCAACTTTTACCAAAACCTCGCCGGCTGTCGGTTGTGGCTCCGGGACTTCCTCATAGCGGAGCACGTCCGGTCCGCCGAGCTCATGTACACGCACTGCTCGCATCGATGATTTGGGCTAGTTCTCGAGCAGGGCAATTACTCGCGCCGGCGCCGATTCGGTTTTCCACTTTACCGGCAGAGCAACCACCTGTGCGGTGGGCCCGATCTGATCGAGATTGATCAGATTTTCGATTTGAAAGGTGACCCTCGGGAGGATTGTCCTGTGCACGCGCATGGCGCTCCCGAGAATTTGATCCGCGCTCTGATAGTCCGTTCCCTTTTCTTCCTGCGCGAAATCAAAGCCGACTACTGCCGGTTTTTTACCAACAATCCACTGCGCGGCCTCTTTATTCAGATAAGGGGAATCATTCCACCATTTAGGATCCGCGGTATCGTGGCCTTTGGGCCAGTCGGTCCGAAGAAAAAGCATTCCGCCTTCCGGGATCTCGATACCTTGTTCCTTGAGCTTCTCTTCGGCTTGGGTCAAGTCGTCGGGAGTAATTATCGCGCGCGCAACACCCTTTGCGGTCAAATCGAGTATGACCGCCGTGCCGAACATTGGTTCGAGCGGTAGTTGCTCTATTGAAGGCTTGTCACGAAAAAAATGATGCGGCGAGTCGATGTGGGTTCCCACGTGGACGGTCATCTGCACGACATTGGAGACAAACCCTTTATCTTCCCACTTGATAATGGGTCTCAGCTTGAAATAGTTTTCCTCCGGAGCAAACGGTGCCGAGTCGCACTCTTGGACGGTCATGCTGAGATCGACGATGCGCATAGTAGTTCATCCTTTCTGCGCCAGGGTAAAGTCAACTTTCTCCGTATAAAGGATCAAAGTCAACGACGTATGGGGCGCAGCAAGCGGAGCCATCGAGCTAGGGCGTCGATTTTTTCTATAGACCAGAGATCCTCGATGAACTTCCTGGCGGCCCGTAATGGTATAGAGTCGCCGGCGCACTGTTGAAACTTCTCTTCGAGTTCTTGTCGTGTAAGAGGTTTGTCCGGATGACCTTTCGCCACGGTTGCGCCCTTGCGGTAAGTTCTCCCGTTTTCTAATTCAATTTCGACTTCTGCGCGGCAACCTAGATTTCCAGCCGATTGGAGTCTCCGATCTCGCAACAGGAAGACACGTTTCATCAGACCAGTTACTTTAGGGTGTTTAATATTTCGATCCGTATACTCGCTGAGACCGGCTCGTCGAAAAATAAGGGCAACAGCGGCTGAGAACGGCAGGCTGAATTTTCCTTCCAATCCACTCTTCGGCTGATCGTAGACCAACGGCAACACCGCATTCGAGCCGAGGCTGACCCGAATGCTTTTAACTTTATCCGGTTGCAAATCATGTTGCTCGGTCAGGTTAATGATCGAATCGAGCGCCGGATGCAGTACTCCGGCGCAAGGATAAAATTTAATCGCAACGCCCGGACGGACAAGAAAATAAGGCGGCCCCAGCTTGATCAGTTTCCGATCCACCATGCCGTAACAGGCAGCACTAAAGTAACCCATCGGATCGTCGAAGATGTTATTAGACGCGGTGAAACCCGCTTGGGCGAGTGTTGCCGCAACCACGCCGTTTTCGGCTGCGTGTCCGGCATTCAACGATTTGGCCATCGTGCCGCGATGAGCACGCACGCCCGACGCAAGGCTCCCAGCGATGCCCAAAGCCCAGCGGATCCGAGTAGGTTCTAACTTGAGCAGGTGCGAGCAAGCAGCGGTTGCGCCAAAGGCACCGATAGTTCCGGTGGGATGAAAGCCCTTTAGATAATGGTCCGGGTGAATTGCGTCGGCCAGGCGGCATGCCACCTCCACACCGGCAATATAGGCAGTCAATAGATCAGATCCCGTGGCATTGATCTTTTCCGCCAATGCGAGACCGGAGGCCAGAACCGGTGTGGTGGGGTGCGTAAGTTGGCCGTAGGGCCGCGACGGCAAAGTAGCGAGCTGGGCGTCATCAAAGTCCAATACGTGTCCACGAATTCCGTTGGCGAGCGCGGCATACTGTGCAATAAGCTTCCTATCCGATCCGATCACCGTCGACTCGGCTTTGGCTGGTATATTTTGCAAATAGCTATCGATGTGTCGGCTGGCGTCTTCCTTGACACCTCCTAACATCGTCGCAAAGCCGTCGAGCAGATGTTCTTTGGCGGCTTCTTTTACTCTTTGAGAGAGATCTCTTGCCCGCAGCCTGGCAACAAAGCGGGCGACCTCGTCAGACACCAATTCTGAACGTCGGCGCCTCATGTAGTCGGCTCTGCGGGCGATGAATCAGGAAAATGGTTAGCGCCGGCGGCGACTGACCTTTTTAACGATAGGCTTGGTTTCGAGGTTTGTTTCGACAGCGCGGTCTGAGGTGGACGATTCGAGCTTGGGATAGACATTGTCTCGTAACCACTTCTCGTCCCACCACTCCAACGGCAGTACGGCGATGCCGTTTAAGTAAACGCCATAATGCAGGTGATCGCCGGCGGCTAGACCCGTTTCACCGGTTCTGCCTAGAATTTGTGCCTTTTTGATTTGCTCACCCGATTTGACCTCGATAGAGCTAAGATGCGAATAAAGTGTCGCAAGCCCCAATCCATGATCGAGGATAACCGTATTTCCGTAAATTCCTAAATCGCCGACGAAAGCGACAACACCGCTGTTGGCTGCTTCCACCGGATATCTCTTGGTGACCGACAGGTCGAAGCCTAAGTGATAGGCGTGGTCGATAGTCTCGTTATTGTAGACATACGTCCTTGCGTCTGCAAAGTTCGCTTCGACCTTTGAATTGGTGAGCTGGCTGAATGGACCGCTCCAGAGCATGGAACTTGCTGTTTTTTGGGTAACCGTTTTGATCTTTGACTCGTTCTCTTTACGAATCTCGCGGTTAACCTTGACGAAAAGCGCTTTGGCGCTACCTTGCCGGGCGCCTACATCGTTGATCAACGGCGCGATTTTATTTTGAATAAATTCATCGGAGATCGGAATCGTACTCTTTTTGTACCTAACCCCTTTCAGAGTATAGGCAAGCGCCATCTGTCTGGCATTGCCGGCCTTATCGGATGCCACGAGAGTCGCCTTTTCGGTCTCGGGAGTGTCGTAGGGGTGAGCAAAGAAAGCCAAATAAGCGCTGGGGTCTTTTGTCTGACCCTTGTATCCGGGAAAAAAGTGGTTGCCGATCTTGACGCCACTGCTAATTGTGTCTGCGGAAGGTTTGTAAACCAACACACCCGTGCCGCCAAAGTTGATATAAGCGTCATCGGCGATCAGTTCGATGGTAGGCGGGGTAATATCGATGGTCACGCTTTTTTGCAGCACGGTTTCGTTGCCGCGAAAAAAACTCCATAACGACCGATCACGTGCGCTAATACGCAATACCGCCGGCCCTTCCTTGAGACCGCTCAGCTTCGAGGACAGTGCGACAGTGATTGTTTTCTGCATCACTGGCTGATCGTACTGTTCCGCAGCCAGAGAATGCTCTGTGCCGCCTGCGCTTAGAGAAGCGTTGACCGATTTTAAGCCGGTGCCTTGCTCGGTTATGTCAATCTTGATTTCACCGAGCCCAAGGGTTTCCGCTTCGGGAGTCACCTTAATCTGCGGAGATTTCCATTCAAAACGAGGAATCAGAAAATATCCGCCTGCCAGAAGACCGATGATGCCTAAAACAACAAGAAGATTGCCTGGAAAGTTAATGCGCCTGGAAGGTCGGCCGATTTCGAGGGCGCTCATTCGATAAGGACTTTGTTCAAACAGTCTGGAAAGGAATTGGTTGCAACAATAAACGGCTGGCGTGATGTTGTCAATAAAACTTTGCCGACCAGTCGTGAAATCGCATCAATGCACGCAAAGATCGGAGGGTCGTTTGCCTCTAAATGGTAAGAAGGGCTAGAGCATTCCTTTATCGTTGAAGCTAAAATAACGGTCTCGACCCACTACGACATGGTCGAGGACGCGGACGCCCATGAGATCGCCGACTTCTTTCAGTCGGCGCGTGATCTCGATGTCTTCGGGGCTTGGCGCGGGATCGCCGCTGGGATGATTATGAACAAAAATGACGGCCGCAGCCGATTCACGGATGACCGGGTTGTAGACCTCGCGCGGATGAACCAGCGATGCTGTTAATGAGCCCTCGGATATCTTTACGTCGCGGATCTTTTTGTTCTTGTTGTTTAACAGAACGACGTAAAAAAGTTCACGTTTCTCTTTTTCAAGATCGTCGCGAAAATGGCGAAAGACGTCTTCGGATGAACGCAACGATTGACCTGGCTCCCATTTATGACTACCGATTCGCCGTGCCAGTTCCAAAGAGGCTTTGATTTGCGCTATTTTGGCCGGACCAATTCCTTTGACCTTGCCCAAGTCGCTGCCGGCGGCCTCCTCCATTCCCTTAAGGCCACCGAATCGGCCTAGCAATAAGCGCGCGTGATCGATGGCGCTCTCGCCGGTGCTGGCATTGCCGTTTCTAAGAATGATGGCCAGAAGCTCGGTATCGCTCAGAGATTGTGGTCCTTTGGCCAAAAGCTTTTCTCTAGGACGATCCTCTGCGGGCCAATCTTTGATGGTTTGGTAAGGAGCCATGGACACCTCGCCTCTAGATGTTGTTTGACCGGCAACGCACCTCTACCACAGGGCGAGGATTAGTCAAACACTCTCAAGGCAAGTCCCTTTAAATAGTCGCCTTCAGGATGATGTAGGCTCACCGGGTGGTCGATCGAGTGACCGAGCTTTCTAAGAATCATGACTTTGCGACCGGCATCGACGGCGGCGCCGAAGACCACCTTTTGGAAAAGATCGGCGCTAAGATGCTGCGAACAGGAAAACGTCAGGAGGATCCCGCCCGGTTTTAAGTGTCGCAATGCGTGCAGGTTGAGAAACTTATAGCCGCCGGTTGCTGCGATGACGTCCTTTCGCCTGGGTGCCAATGACGGAGGGTCGAGAACGATCAGGTCAAAGTTCGAGTCGGTTTCTTTCAAGTAGGCAAAAGCATCGGCCTTCAGAAGCTCTCCTTCGGAGGTTTCAAATCCATTAAGAGCGAGATTTTGTTCCGCCAATTCGAGCGCCGGTCTCGACGAATCAAGCGTGAGGATACTTTGAGCGCCGCCACTAAAGCCGTACACCGAAAAAGCGCCGCTGTAGGAGAAACAATTCAAGATTCTTTGACCGCGGGCCAAGGTCGAGAGAAAAGCACGGTTGTCTCTTTGGTCGAGAAAAAAACCTGTCTTCTGTCCGCGCTTCACATCGACTAGAAATTTCAAACCGTTTTCCACGATCGAAATCGTATCTGGCGGCGCTTCACCGGCGAGCCCGCCGACAGCAGGTGCGAGACCTTCTTCGTCGCGTACTTTGCCTTCGCTTCGTTCAAAGATGCCCTTGATACCGATGATACTGCCGAGAGCGCTGAGAATTTCACCTTTGAACATTTCCATGCCAGCGGTGAAAAACTGGCAGACAAGAAAATCGTTATAGCGGTCGACGATCAAGCCAGGCAAAAAATCGCCCTCGCCGTTAATCAAACGGTAAGCATTGGTTGTGGCGGAAAGATATTCTTCCCTGAGCGACAGGGCCTGAGATAAGCGACGCGAGAAAAAATCTCGATCGATGGGTTCATTTTTCCAGGTCAAAACGCGCACGCGAATTTGCGACTTGGCATTAAAAAAACCACGGGCGATCCAGTGCCGCTCGGCGTCAAGGATATCGGCTATGCAGATATCCTCATGATCGCCTTCTACTGTTTCGATCGCGCCGGAAAAGATCCATGGATGCCCCCGCAAGATGGGAGCCTCGCGACCCTTTTTCAGAAAGATGCGCTGCATGGCTTGTGAAAGGCAATAGGCATTGGGCAAATAGGCAACAGGCGGAGAAATATGTCTTTATTCCTGCCTGCCTAATGGCTATTGCCGACTGCCTTAGTGCGTATTCGTCGCGAATGAAGGAGCCGCTTTTGCCGCCGCTTTTCTTGACCAACCGGACTTCACTGATAGACATCTCGCGATCGACGGCTTTACACATATCGTAAATTGTCAGTCCGGCCACGCATGCCGCAGTCATGGCTTCCATCTCGACGCCGGTCTTGCCATCGACGCGCACGGCAGCTTCGATCTCGACGCGCGATGGATTCTCTTGCGGATTTAAGTTGATTTCCACCGAAGTGATGCTTAGCGGGTGGCACATCGGAATTAGCTCCGAGGTTTTTTTGGCAGCCATGATTCCAGCCACGCGAGCTACGGAAAAGACATTCCCTTTTTCGATTTTCTCTTCGAGTATAAGGGCCAGAGTCTCCGGGCGCATAGTGATTGCACCACGAGCAACAGCGATTCTGCGGGTTACATTCTTGTCGCTGACGTCGACCATTCTGGCGCGCCCTTGCTCGTCTATGTGGCTTAATTTTGTCATGATTACCTTGCTTTCTCCCCTTGGGCTTTTATGTTACATAAACCCAGCTAGCGGCCTGTTTGTCTGGAATTTCAATAAGTTCCGCTTTTTCGTTCTCCGAAGTGTTCCGGTTTTCGGCCAACTTCACATCCAATTTGGCCACCGCATCGGCGTCATGGCGTTGGCTCAAGTGAGCATACCTCATGGTCATAGCAAGACTGGCATGGCCCATCAATCGGCTTACCGTTGCCAGGTCAGAACCGGCCATAAGCAGGTGACTGGCGAAGCTATGGCGTAAGTCGTAAACCCGGAAGTCCGTAATTCTGGCGCGTTCCAGGGCTTGCTTGAAAGCAATCGAGAGGGCGCTATCGCTTACCGGGAACAAGCGGTCGTCGGTCGAAGACCTTCCGATTTGGTCCAGAATGGCTTTGCGAGCGGCCTCATTCAGCGGGATGGTTTTGATCCGCTGAGTCTTCTGCTGTCGAATGACGATTATTCCACGCTCCATCTGTTCTGTTTTCGTCTAAGACCAAGCATTTCACCTCGTCGCAGGCCAGTATTCAAAGCCAAAAGGATATAAGACCGAAGCCAGGAAGACTCCCGGATGTTTCCGTGGGCTCATGGATAGCGCTCCTGAGAAAACCATGATGCGCACAGATCGGCAACGCCAAGCATCGTTTCTGGTGATGCAGCGATTAAAGCTGAGCGTAACCTCCACTCGCGCTCTGTTTCCAGACATGTTGGTATACTTGCTTCGCGATGGTGAGGGAGCACGTGTGAAGAGCGCGATTTGCTGCGGCCTATTAGCGGCAAACGGAAGCGTTCTGAGTTATTTATGTTTATGCGAAACGTGCTGGTAGCGAAGATTCACTGAATGACGCGGCTTAAGAATATCGATGACGGTATGAAAACCCCTAAGGTACTCCTCCAGGCGCGTGCGATGATTTTACTTCATATCAGCGGTCAATTTTCCGAAGCCGGAGCGGGAATCAGTTAGTACGCCCCGGATACTAGGCAGTATAGGCAACTGGGAAGCCTACTCTCCCACTATCTAGCCGAACGGCTCGGCTTGTCAATTTAGTTGGGATAACTTTTTGGGCTAATGAGGGATGTTAGAGTTCACGTCGCAGCTCTTTTTGAAACTTGTAGAACTCGGATTCGGGAATGGCCAAGATTGTAAGCGCGTGGCGTAACCTAACTTTCGCATCATCGCTCTCCATAAATAATTCTTGTGCCGTGGTTTGAGCGATCTGGCTAAGGTCTACGCAGACTGATAAGGATGAACGATGCGATTTGCGCTTAGGAAAATTGGCCGCCCAAAGTGGTCCGACTTCTTTATGTTCTATCGATGGTATAAGCATTGCGATATTTTAGCCGACCGCGAATCATTTCCTTAACAGTTTTTTCCAACGTGCTTTTCCTCCCTTAGAAGCAGTTGTGTGAAGATGTTCAAGGGATTTCGGATTCTTCTTTCGCGCCTTCCAAGATTCGTTTCGAGTTCAGACGCCAGTTTTGAACGTTCATTTTTAGTCATCCCAGTATTTGTTGACGGCATAGATTGAAATCCCAAGCCGGTCAGCAACTTCGTCTTCTGTAAGCCCTTCATCCTTGAGATTGAGGATTTTTTCCTTTACTGTCCTGTGCCTTTGCCGCCTTGAGGCAGTGGTCGGACCGGTGGCCTTTTTCACCGCACTTCTTGCAGTGCCTGACGCCTCTACCCTTTTTTTCAACCTTAACTTTCGGCTCCGGCTGGCGTCGGGCACAGTTTTGGTCTCAGGGACAATGATCACTGGTTCAACCTCTTTCTCTCCGGAGATCGAATCGTGAGCGATCGATGCCGACATGTTCGACAAGTCGACGCTGAAGCCGATGATCGGCAGCGGACCTTACAGGCTCGAATCCTTGCGCGCCGGCGAACTCGCTGACCTTCAGGCGCAACCCGGACTACTGGGCCAAGGACATCCCGTCGAAGCGCGGCTTCGACAATTACGACACGATCTCGCTGACCTATTTCCGCGACGAGAACGCCATGTTCGAGGCGTTCAAGAAGGGGCTGGTCGACGTATTCATCGACGAGAACAGCGGCCGCTGGGCGAGCCAATACAATTTCCCGGCGGTGACGCGCGGCGACATCCTCAAGGAGGCGATCAAGACGCGGCTGCCGTCCGGCATGCTCGGCATCGTCATGAACACCAGGCGGCCGGTATTCCAGGATCCGAAGCTGCGCGCCGCGCTGATCGACCTCTTCGACTTCGAATGGGCGAACCGCAGCCTGTTCTCCGGCGCCTATACGCGCACCAAGAGCTTCTACGACAATTCCGAGCTCTCCTCGCCCGGCCGGCCGGCAAGCGAGGCGGAAAAGGCGCTGCTTGCCCCCTTCCCCGACGCGGTGACGCCGGAGATCATGGCCAACGGCTGGACACCGCCTGTCTCCGACGGCAGCGGGCTCGACCGCGCCTTCATGCGCGTCGGCTTCGAGAAGCTGAAGGCGGCAGGCTACGTGCTGAAAGACGGCCGCATGACCGCGCCGGACGGCAAGCCGGTCGCCTTCGAGATCATGCTGAAGAGCAACGAGAACCAGCAGATCGCGGTCGCCTACCAGCAGACGCTGGCGAAGCTCGGCATAGCGGTGACGGTCCGCTCGGTCGACGCCGCGCAGTTCCTGCAGCGGCAGATCAACTACGATTTCGACGCCATGTTCTTCAACTACACGGCATCGCTCTCGCCCGGCGTCGAGCAGCTGTCGCGCTGGGGTTCGGTCGGCGAAGGACAAGCCCGGCACGTTCAACTATGCGGGCGTCGCCGATCCGGCGGTCGACGCGATGATCGAGGCGCTGATCAATGCGCGCACGCGCGAAGAGTTCGTCGACGCCGTTCGCGCCTATGATCGCGTTCTTTTGAGTGGCGCTTATGTCATTCCGCTCTATTTCAAGCCGGAACAATGGATCGCGCGCTGGAAACGCATCGAACGGCCGGAGATGACGCCGCTGCAGGGATCGCAGTTGCCGACCTGGTGGCATGCACAGAATTGAAGGCCCGGACCTCAAGGAATCGATGACATGGCCGACCGACAGACCCTCACGATCGACGTCGTGTCCGACGTCGTCTGCCCGTGGTGCTATCCTCGGCCAGAAGCGGCTCGACAAGTGCGATCGCCGCCGCGCCCGATGTCGATGTCGTCGGTGAGCTGGCGGCCGTTCCAGCTCGATCCTACGATCCCGCCTCAGGGCATGGACCGCAAGGCCTATATGCTCGCCAAGTTCGGCGACGAGGAACGGCTGCGCGACGCCCACGCCCGGCTCGAGGCGCTCGGCGAAGCGGAGGGCATCGACTTCGCCTTCGACGCTATCAAGGTGTCGCCCAACACGCTCGACGCGCACCGCGTCATCCGCTGGGCGGGCGCCGACAGCCCGGACGTGCAGAACAAGCTCGTGCGCAGGCTCTTCCAGCTCTATTTCGAGAGGGGCGCAGAATATCGGCGACCATACGGTGCTGGCCGAGGCCGCGGGGGAGGCCGGCATGGACGCGGCGGTGGTCGAGAGCCTGCTCGCCAGCGACGCCGACCGCGATGCTGTGGCCAACGAAGCCGCGACCGCTTCGCGCATGGGCATCACCGGCGTGCCGTGCTTCCTGTTCGAAGGCAAATACGCTGTCATGGGCGCGCAGGATGTTTCGACGCTAACCGACGCCATCCGCCAGATCGCCGCGGCCAAGGCGCGAGGTGAATTGGAGAAGGTCGGCTGAGGGTCCTCTACTAGCCGCGGTTTTCGGCAGCGAGACCTTCGAGGATCGTCATCGCCTCGTCGGCCCGGTCGGCGGGCACGAACAGATGGTCGTGGAAATAGCCTGACACCGGATTGACGCCCATGCCGGCTGCGGCGAGGCGCGCGGTGATGGCGGCGAGGAAGCCGACCGCATCGAGCGAGGAATGGATGTTCAGCGTGATCATCCGGCTGCGGAAGACAGATGCCAGTCCGGCCGCCCTCGCCTCTTCCTCCAGCAGGATCAGCGTGTCGCCTTCGCGCTCGCGGAAGATCATGACGGGGTTGATGCCGGCGGGCTTCGGCGTCCCGGACGGGAGCGTCGCAAAGACGAAGATGCCCGGCAACGAGTTCCGGCGACATCGAGCCGAGCAGCTTTTGCAGGTTGGTTTCGCCGGGCATCTCTTAAGCCGCCTTGGCCGCCATGCGGGCGAGTTGCGTCATGACCACGGCCGAGCCGGCAAGGCGCTTTTCGGCGTTCGGCCAGTCGCGCATGAAGACGACGCTCTGGTCCGGCCTGATCTTCGCCAGCGAACCCTGCTCGCCGATATAGCGGACGAGCCCGGCCGGATCGGCGAACTTCTTCTCGCGGAAATGGATGACGACGCCCTTCGGCCCGGCATCGAGCTTTTCGACATTGGCCTGGCGGCACAGCGCCTTGATGAAGACGATCTTCAGGAGATGCTGCGACCTCGTCCGGCAGCGGGCCGAAGCGGTCGATCAGCTCGGCGGCGAAGGCGTCGATCTCCTCGGTCGTCTCGAGGTCGCCGAGGCGGCGGTAGAGCGCCAGGCGAAGCTGCAGGTCGGGCACGTAGCTTTCCGGGATCATCACCGCCGTGCCGACGGTGATCTGCGGCGACCAGCCGCCGTCGACCGGCTCGCCGGTGTCGCGGATTTCGGCGACCGCCTCCTCCAGCATCTGCTGGTAGAGCTCGAAGCCGACCTCCTTGATGTGGCCGGACTGCTCCTCGCCGAGCAGGTTGCCGGCGCCGCGGATATCGAGGTCGTGGCTGGCGAGCTGGAAGCCGGCGCCGAGCGTGTCGAGCGACTGCAGCACCTTCAGGCGGCGGTCGGCGGTGTCGGTGAGCTTTCGGTTCGCCGGCAGCGTGAACAGCGCATAGGCGCGCAGCTTGGAGCGGCCGACGCGGCCCCGGAGCTGGTAGAGCTGGGCCAGGCCGAACATGTCGGCGCGGTGCACGATCAGCGTGTTGGCGGTCGGGATGTCGAGGCCGGATTCGACGATGGTGGTCGACAGCAGCACGTCGTACTGGCCGTCGTAGAAGGCGTTCATGATGTCGTCGAGCTCGCCCGGCGGCATCTGGCCGTGGGCGGTCGCGACCTTCAGCTCCGGCACGGATTGGCGAAGGAAATCATGGATTTCGGCGAGATCGCTGATGCGCGGCACGACATAGAAGCTCTGGCCGCCGCGATAGCGCTCGCGCAGCAGCGTCTCGCGGATGACCAGCGGATCGAAGGGCGAGATGAAGGTGCGCACCGCCATGCGGTCGACCGGCGGCGTGGCGATGAGCGACAGTTCGCGCACGCCGGTGAGCGCCAGTTGCAGCGTGCGCGGGATCGGCGTCGCCGACAGCGTCAGCACATGCACGTCGCTCTTCAGCTCCTTCAGCCGCTCCTTGTGCTTGACGCCGAAATGCTGCTCCTCGTCGACGATCAGCAGGCCGAGATTCTTGAACGAGATCGCGCTGCCGAGCAGCGCATGGGTGCCGACGACGATGTCGACCGTGCCGTCGGCGATGCCCTTCTTCGTCTCGGCAAGCTCCTTGGCGCCGACCAGGCGCGAAGCCTGGCGGATGTTCACCGGCAGGCCCGAGAAGCGCTGCGAGAAGGTCTTGAAGTGCTGGCGCGCAAGCAGCGTGGTCGGCACGACGACCGCCACCTGGAAGCCTTCCATCGCCGCGACGAAGGCGGCGCGCAGCGCGACCTCCGTCTTGCCGAAGCCGACGTCGCCGCAGATCAGCCGGTCCATCGGCCGGCCGGCGGACAGGTCGTCCAGCACGGAGTCGATCGCGGTCTGCTGGTCGTCGGTCTCCTCATAGGGGAAGCGCGCCGAGAACTCGCCGTAGAGGCCGTCGGGCGGGTTGAAGGCGGCGGCGCGTGCGCATCTTGCGCTCGGCGGCGATGCGGATCAGCTGGCCGGCCATTTCGAGCAGGCGCTTCTTCAGCTTGGCCTTGCGCGACTGCCAGGCGCCGCCGCCGAGGCTGGTCGAGCACGGCTTCCGGCCGATCCGAGCCGTAGCGCGACAGAAGCTCGATGTTCTCGACCGGCAGATAGAGCCGGCCGTCGCCGGCATAGTGGATTTCCAGGCAGTCATGCGGCGCGCCGGCGGCCTCGATGGTCTTCAGCCCGACGAAGCGGCCGATGCCGTGATCGGCGTGGACGACGATGTCGCCGGCCGACAGCGCCGCCGCCTCGGCGATGAAGTCGGCGGCCTGCTTGCGCTTCTTGGAGCGGCGCACCAGGCGGTCGCCGAGGATGTCCTGCTCGGCGACGACGACGAAGCGGTCGGTCTCGAAGCCGGTCTCGAGCGGCAGCACGGCGAGCGCCCGCCTGCCCCGGCGTCGAGCTTTTCGACATCGGCCAGCGTCGCGACCGGCTTCACATTGCCGAGCTGGTGCTCGGCGAGGATCTGGGCCAGGCGGTCGAGCGAGCCTTCCGTCCAGCCGGCGACGACGACGCGGCGCTTGGCGGCGCGCACCGCGGCGATGTGCCTGACCGCGGCGTCGAACACGTTGGCGTTGGGGTCGGCGCGCTCTTCGGCGAAGCTGTGGCCGGCGCGCGAGCCGGCATGAAAGCACCTTGCGCGGGCCGGCATCCGGCGTGTCGAAGGGCGTGAACTCGACCGCAGCGTGCTCGGCCAGCGCGGCCGCAGACGTCGTCGGGCGAGAGATAGATGCAGGTCCGGGCGGCGTCGGCTTGTAGGGCACCGCGTCCTTGAGCGCCGCAGCCGGCCTGCTGCCGGCGCGCCTCGTAATAGTCGAGGATGAGCTTGTGGCGCTCGTCGATCGCCTCGTGCGCCAGATGGTCGAAAACGACCGGCGCGCCGGGCAGATAGTCGAACAGCGTGTCGAGCCGCTCGTAGTAGAAGGGCAGCCAGTGCTCCATGCCGGCGAAGCGGCGGCCCTCGCTGATCGCGGCGTAGAGGCCGTCGTCGCGCGACGGGCGCGCCGAACGCCTCGATGTAGTTGCGGCGGAAGCGGCTGATCGTTTCCGGCGTCAGCGTCACCTCGGTCATCGGCTGCAGCGACGACTTCGGTGCGCTGGCCGGTGGTGCGCTGGGTCGCGACGTCGAAGGCGCGGATCGTCTCCAGCGTGTCGCCGAAGAAGTCGAGCCGCACCGCCTCGTCGGCGCCGGGCGCGAAGAGGTCGAGGATGCCGCCGCGCACGGCGAACTCGCCGACCTCGCGCACGGTCGGCACGCGCTCGAAGCCGGAGGTCTCCAGCCGCGAGATCAGCTCGTTCATGTTGACGTTGCTGCCGGGCTTCGCGCGAGAACGCCTGCGCCTCGATCACCTCGGCCGGCGGGATGCGCTGGAGCAGCGCGTTGGCGGTGGTCAGGATGACGGCGCGGTGCGGCGTCTTGCGCAGCGCGACCATCGCCGACAGCGCGTCGAGCCGGCGCGCGGCGGCATCCGAGCCGGGCGAGACGCGGTCGTAGGGCAGGCAGTCCCAGGCCGGGAATTCGAGCACCGGCAGGTCCGGGGCGACGAAGGCGAGCGCCTCGATGATCGCGGGCAGGCGCTGGCCGTCGCGGGCGACGAAGAGCAGCGGACCGTCGGGCGCGGCCTCGGCTGCCGCCGAGGCGAGCGCGAAGGCTTCAAAACCGTCGGCGACGCCGTCGACGATGAACTGGCCGGTCCGGCCTTTCGGCAGGCCGATTGTTTTCGAGCAGGCTCATAGAATCATTCTTCAGGTCGCCACGGCGCGGGAGGCCATGATCTTCTTCAGCAGAGGCGTGTCGAAAGCGGCGGGAACGGACTGTTCGCCGGTGAACCAGGACAGAAGGTCGGCGTCCTGGATTTCGAGCAGATGCTCATATTGGTCCAATTCGGCGTCGGTCAAGGTGGCGATGGCAGCATCGGCGAAGCCGCCGAGGATCAAGTCCATCTCGCGGATGCCGCGATGCCAGGAGCGGAACAGCAGCTTGCGCCGCCGTGCATCCAGCCCTTCGCTCGTTCGCGCCGTTCCGCTCATAGCCTGCCTGTATTCATGATGAGCGGCGCATATAGCGTGGATAGCGGGCGGTGTCAGCCTTGCGCGCCCGTCCGTGCCGCCTAAGCTGACAAACATGCGCCCTTCCCTGCTCGACCCGCTGTTTGCACCGATCACCGCGCTGGAAGGCGTCGGGCCGAAGGTCGCGGCGCTGATCGAGAAGGTGGTGCCGGCCGATCTGGGCGATCGCGCGGCGCGCGTCGGCGACCTCCTGTTCGTGCTGCCGCATTCGGTGATCGACCGGCGCAACCGGCCGGGCATCGCGTGTGCCGCCGAAGGCGCGATCGTCACGCTGGAGGTCAGGATCGACCGCCACCAGCCGCCGCCGCGCGGCAACCGCTCGGTGCCCTACCGGGTTTATGCGCATGACGACACCGGCGAGATCGCGCTGACCTTCTTCCATGCGCATGCGGCCTATCTGGAAAAGGCGATGCCGGTCGGCGAGCATGTCGTCGTGTCAGCGGCCGCATGGAGTGGTTCAACGGCCGGCCGACCATGGTGCATCCCGATCATATCGCGCCGCTCGACGAGCGCCGACAGCCTGCCGCTGGTCGAGCCGGTGTATCCGCTGACGGCGGGACTATCGGGCAAGGTGCTGCGCCGCGCGATCGGCCAGGCGCTGGCGCGGCTCCCTGCCCTGCCCGACTGGCTCGACGCGACGGTGGCGAAGAAGCAGAGCTTTCCTGCTTTCGCGGCAGCGCTGAAGCGGCTGCACGATCCGGCCGATCCGATCGACGTTTCGCCCGAGGGCGCGGCGTGGCGGCGGCTCGCCTATGACGAGTTCCTGGCCGGGCAGCTGTCGCTCGCGCTGACGCGGGCGAACGTGCGGCGGCTGTCGGGCCGGCCGCTGACCGGCGACGGGCGGATCGAAGACGCCATTCGCAAGGCGCTGCCCTATTCGCTGACCGGCTCGCAGGAGTTCGCGCTGGCCGAAATCAACGCCGACCTCGCGGAGCCCGAGCGCATGCTGCAGGCTGCTGCAGGGCGACGTCGGCTCCGGCAAGACCGTGGTGGCGCTGCTTGCCATGGCGCGCGCGGTCGAGGCCGGCGGACAGGCGGCGCTGATGGCGCCGACCGAAATCCTTGCCAGGCAGCATCTCGCCACGATCACGCCGCTGGCCGAGCGCGCAGGATTGCGGGTGGCGATCCTGACCGGCCGCGAGAAGGGCCGCGAGCGCAGCGCGACGCTGGCCGGGCTGGAAGACGGATCGATTGACATCGTGGTCGGCACGCATGCGCTGTTCCAGGAACAAGTGACGTTCCGCGACCTCGTGCTTGCCGTGGTCGACGAGCAGCATCGCTTCGGCGTGCACCAGCGGCTGGCGATCACCGCCAAGGGCGACGCCCCTGACATGCTGGTGATGACGGCGACGCCTATCCCGCGCACGCTGGTGCTGACCGCCTTCGGCGACATGGATGTCTCGCGGCTGACGGAGAAGCCTGCTGGCCGCCGGCCGATCCGCACCGTGACGCTGCCGCTCGATCGGCTGGACGAGCTGATCGGGCGGATTTCCGACGCGGTCGGCGAAGGCCAGAAGGTCTACTGGATCTGCCCGCTGGTGGAGGAGTCCGAGGAGATCAAGCTGACGTCGGCCGAGGACCGGCATCGCGCTCCTGGAGCAGGAGTTCGGCGACGTTGTCGGGCTGGTGCACGGGCGCATGAAGGGCGCCGACAAGGACGAGGCGATGCGCGCCTTCAAGGAAGGCGAGACGAAGATCCTTGTCGCGACCACCGTCATCGAGGTCGGCGTCGACGTGCCGGATGCGACGATCATGGTGATCGAACACGCCGAGCGGTTCGGGCTGGCCCAGCTCCACCAGCTACGCGGACGCGTCGGGCGTGGAACAAAACCGTCGTCATGCGTGCTGCTCTACAAGGAGCCGCTCGGCGAGACGGCCGAAGAACGCCTGTCGGTGATGCGCGAAACCGAGGACGGGTTTCTCATCTCCGAAGAAGATCTGAAACTGCGCGGCGAAGGCGAACTGCTCGGCACGAGGCAATCAGGCACGCCGGGCTTCCAGGTGGCGCGGATCGAATTCCACAGCGATCTGCTGGAGGTGGCGCGCGACGACGCCAGGCTGATCCTGTCGCGCGACCCCGATCTGCAACGCGAACGCGGCCAGGCGCTACGGGTTCTGCTCTATCTGTTCGGGCGTGACGAGGCGGTGAGGCTGCTCAGGGCGGGGTGAGCCGGCGCTTCACTTGAACTTGAGGTTGGCGACCTTTTCCACGGTCGGGTTGGCCAGCCCGACCTCGATCGGGGCGCCGTCCTTGGTGACCACCTTGCGCTTGTATTCCGGCGCGACGAGGCCGGCGGAGACGATCAGCTTGGCGCCGTCCTCGATCGTCATGTCGAGGAGCACGATCTCCGAGCGGTAGACATACATCAGGAAGCCGGTGGTCGGGTTCGGCGTGCAGGGCATGAACACAGCGACCAGCGGGTCGCCCTCCTTGTCCAGCTTGACGTTGATCTCGGTCTCCTTCTCGTTGGCGACGAAGACCAGCGACCAGACGCCCTTGCGCGGATATTCGACCAGCCCGACCTGCCGGAACATGTCGTTCTTGTTGGACAGCACCGTCTCGAAAATCTGCTTCAGCGCCTTGTAGACGCCGCGCACCAGCGGCATGCGGCCGAGCAGGTGCTCGCCGACCGAGACAATCGAGCGGCCGACGATATTGGCCGCCAGGAAGCCGATCATCGTGATCACGAAGATCGCCACCAGCAGCCCGAAACCGGGCAGAGCGAACGGCAGGTAGGTGTCGGGGCTGTAGGCGGCCGGAATATAGGGTTTCACCCAGGAATCGATCCAGCCGATGAACGACCAGACGATGTAGACGGTGATGGCGAGCGGCGCGGCGACGATGAAGCCGGTCAGGAAATAGTTCCTGAGCCGGGTCATGCCGGAAATAACGCCTGGACTATCGGACATTGGCTCACCGCTTCCTCGTTGCATCGCAAGATAGAGAAGCGGCGCAGGCTTTGGAACAGCGAAGTTAGGCGGCTCTACTCGACCGTCACCGACTTCGCCAGGTTGCGCGGCTGGTCGACGTCGGTGCCCATGAAGACGGCCGTGTGGTAGGCGAGCATCTGGATCGGCAGCGCGTAGATCATCGGCGCGATGATCTCCGGCACGTCGGGCAGCACGATCGTCTCCATCGTCTTCACCGTGGCGTCTGCGGCGCCCTTCTGGTCGGTGATCAGGATGATCTTGCCGCCGCGCGCCGCGACCTCCTGCATGTTCGACACCGTCTTTTCGAAGATGCGGTCGTGCGGCGCGATGACGATGACCGGCATGTTCTCGTCGATCAGCGCGATCGGCCCGTGCTTCAACTCGCCGGCGGCATAACCCTCGGCGTGGATGTAGGAGATTTCCTTGAGCTTGAGCGCGCCTTCCATGGCCAGCGGATAGTTGGTGCCGCGGCCGAGATAGAGCACGTCCTTGTAGTGCGAGAGCTCGCGGGCGACCTTCTCGATCTGGCTCTCGAGCTTCAGCACCTGGCTGGCGTAGCGCGGCACCTCGGACGAGGCTGCGCGACCAGCGCCCTGCTCCTCGCTCGGCCGAGATCGTGCCGCGCGCGCTCGCCGGCGCGGATCGGCAAGTGACGGCCAGCACGGAGAGCTGGCAGGTGAAGGCCTTGGTCGAGGCGACGCCGATCTCCGGGCCGGCGAGCGTCGGCAGCACGACATCGGACTCGCGCGCGATGGTCGATTCGCGGACGTTGACGATGGCGCCGATCGGCACGCCGGCCTTGCGGCAATAGCGCAGCGACGCCAGCGTGTCGGCGGTCTCGCCCGACTGCGAGACGAACAGAGCGGCGCCGTCCTTCGACAGCGGCATCTCGCGGTAGCGGAATTCCGACGCGATATCGATGTCGACCGGCAGGCGCGCGAGCGCTCGAACCAGTATTTGCCGATCAGGCCCGGCGAGATAGGCCGTGCCGCAGGCCGAGATGGCGAGGCGGTCGATCTTTGGCGAAATCGAACGGCAGGTCGATCGGCTTCGATCTCGCCTGTGGTGAAGTCGAGATAATGCGCGAGCGTGTGGCGAGATCACCTCCGGCTGCTCGTGGATCTCCTTCTCCATGAAATGCCGGTGGTTGCCCTTGTCGACCATGAAGGACGTGCCGAGCGACTGCTGGCGCTTGCGCTCGACCGGCTCGCCGGCCATGTCGTAGATCTGCGACCTCGTTGCGGCGCACGACCGCCCAGTCGCCATCCTCGAGATAGGTGATCGAGTTGGTGAAGGGCGCCAGCGCGATCGCGTCGGAGCCCAGGAACATCTCGCCTTCGCCGTGGCCGACCGCGAGCGGCGGGCCGTTGCGGGCGCCGACGATCAGGTCGTCGTCGCCGCGTGAACATGATGGCGAGCGCGAACGCGCCTTCCAGCCGCTTCAGCGCGCTGTAGGCCGCATCGACCGGCGTGGCGCCGCGCGCGAGCTTCGCGCGCGACCAGATGCGCGACGACCTCGGTGTCGGTCTGCGAGGCGAATTCGTAGCCGTCGCGCTGCGAGTTCGTCGCGCAGATTCGGAGAAATTCTCGATGATGCCGTTGTGGACGATGGCGACGCCATTGGAGAAATGCGGATGCGCATTGGTCTCGTTGGGCACGCCGTGGGTCGCCCAGCGGGTGTGGCCGATGCCGATCGTGCCGCCAGCGGTTCCGCCTGTCAGGCGGCGCTCGAGATTGATCAGCTTGCCCTCGGCGCGGCGGCGCGCCAAGCTCGCCGTGCTCGATGGTGGCGATCCCCGCGGAATCATAGCCTCGATATTCCAGGCGCTTCAGCGCATCGACGATCAGCGGCGCCACCGGCGAGTGACCGACGATACCTACGATTCCACACATGGAAAGTGCCCCGATTAGCGCCCATTGACGCACTGCTGAGCAGATATCTAGAAATCTGTCCGCAGCTGCGAAAGTAAATTTGCGTGTCGTTTCATTTCAGGCCGATCGATCCGGCCAATCGGCCGGACTCGCGTTACCCAGGCTCGGAGAATAGCACCGAGCGGTTGATAATAAGGTTACGCAATTCGGCTATTTCTTTGCCGCAGAGGCAAGCCTTTCGCGCAACTGCCTCCCCTTGTCCGGCATGGTCTTCTGCCGCGCACGACCGAACGCCAACGCACCATCGGGCACGCTTTCGGTGATGACGCTGCCCGAGGCGACATAGGCTCCGTTGCCGATGGTGATCGGCGCGACCAGCGAACTGTTCGACCCGATGAAGGCGTTCTCCCCGATATCCGTGAAGAATTTGCTGAAGCCGTCATAGTTGCAGGTGATGGTCCCTGCCCCGATATTGGCATTGGCGCCCACCCGCGCGTCGCCGATATAGGTCAGATGGTTGACCTTGGCGCCGGGCTCGATCACCGCCTTCTTGACCTCGCAGAAATTGCCCACCTTGGCCTTTTCGCGCAAATCGGCGCCGGGGCGCAGGCGCGCATAGGGACCGACGTCGCAGCCGGACGCCACGGTCGCTTCCTCCGATGGGAAGGCATGGATTTTCGCGCCCGATGCGATCCTGACGCCCGGGCCGAAGAACACGTTGGGCTCGACCACCGTGTCCTGGCCGATTTCGGTGTCGTGGGAGAAATACACGGTGTCGGGAGCCAGCAGCGTGACGCCAGACAGCATCAACTCGCGGCGTTTGCGTTGCTGCCATAGCGCCTCCGCCTCGGCGAGTTCGGCGCGGTTGTTGATGCCGAGCACGCTGTCGAAGCCCACTTCGCTGGCGGTGACCTTCAGCCCTTCGGCATTGGCGATTTCGACGACGTCGGTCAGATAATACTCACGCTTGGCGTTGCGGTTGCCGATCTGATCCAGCAGCCCGAGCGCCTTGCGTCCGTCGATTGCCATCAAGCCGCCGTTGAGGAAGGTGACCTTGAGCTCCTCCGCGCTGCAATCCTTCACCTCGCGGATCGCCAACAGCGCGCCATCCTTTTCGATGAGGCGGCCATAGCCGGCTGGATCGTCGGAGCGGAAGCCCATGACAACGACCGCATTGCCCTCGGCCAGTTTCGCCCTGGCCGTACGCAAATCGGCGGGATCGAGCAGCGGCGTGTCGCCGAACATGACCAGAATGTCGTCATAGCCTCGCGCGATTGCCTCACGCGCGGCCAGAACCGCATGGCCCGTGCCAAGGCGCTGCTCCTGCACGAAGACCGCGCCATTGGAGGCAAAGCCGGAGGCCGCTTTGCGCACCGCGTCGCCGCCGTGCCCAACCACCAGTGCTATGTCTCCGCCTCCAGCAGCCTCCGCCGCGCGAACGACGTGTGCAAGCATCGGCAGTCCGGCTATCTTGTGCAGGACCTTTGGAGTCGCGCTTTTCATCCGCGTGCCTTCGCCAGCGGCAAGAATGATGGAAAGGCAGCTGCGTTGGCTCATGGAAGGCTCCGGAAAGCGAGCGGTCTCGGAATGGCTGATACTTCTTAGAGCATTTTGCAGCCCAGTGGAATGACTTCGCGTAGCACAAATGCGGCTAAAACAAAGACTTAGAGCGGTAATCCGGTGTACCCGGGCGTAAACCGCCCTACCGCAAACTGATAAGCACCTGGATGGGCCAGCGAATGCGACTGGGATTCAGCCGAGGCGTTGCAGGGCCGGAAACGTCTCCAGTATCCAGTAGGACGCGCTCGAACCCCGCCGGTGAGGAACAGCACGCCGGCCACGACCAGCAAGCCGCCGATGGCTTTTTCGACACGCCCGAGATGGACGCGGAAACGTGCAGGAACGCATGAAGGCTCCGGAAAACAGCGCGGCGACCAGGAACGGAATGCCCAGGCCCAGCGAATAGGCGGCGAGCAGGAGCGCGCCTTCGCCGACCGTCTCGCGGCCCCCGGCCAGCGTCAGGATCGGCCCGAGCACCGGACCGATGCAGGGCGTCCAGCCGAAGGCGAAAGCGAGGCCCATGACATAGGCGGCGACGGCGCTTGCCGGCCTGCCCGAGGAATGGAAACGGGCCTCGCGGGCAGCAGCGGAATTCTTAGCACGCCGAGGAAATTCAGCCCCATCACGATGATGAGCACGCCGGCGGCGATGGCCAGCGGCTCCTGCCAGACCCGCAGCAGCCGGCCGATCGTCGAGGCGCCCGCACCGAGCGCCACGAACACGGTGGAGAAGCCGAGCACGAAGGCGAGCGAAGACACGAGGAGCGCCTTGCGCGCGCCGGCTTTGGCTGGCCACCGCCGCCGCCGCGGAAATCGTTCGACCGAAACGCCGGCCATGTAGCAGAGGTAGGGCGGCACCAGCGGCAGCACGCAGGGCGACAGGAACGAAAGCGCGCCCGCCCCGACGGCGCCCACATAGCCGACGTCGACCGCCATTCCGATTCCGCCCCCTTGTTCGTGGCGAACCTATAGCCGCGGCGGTGCTCCAAGCTCCACTCACGACTCGTGGCAAATGGTGGCCGCGGTGCCCCTGCCGCAGGCTGAAGCGCGTCACGGGGAAGGCCTTTTCAGCCTCGACGAGCAGCGGGTTGCGCAGCGGCAGGCCGAAAGGGCGCCGCGATCTCGAAGACGTCGCCCGCCTCGGTCTTGATGCCGTCGGCGAAGGACAGCGTCGCGGTGCCGAAGAAATGGACGTGCACGTCGCCGGGCCGCCGGAACAGGGCATATTTGAAATGGTGGTGCTCGAGGTTGGCGATGGTGTGCGACATGTTCGCCTCGCCGGACAGGAAGGGCTTCTCCCAGAGCACCTTGCCGTCGCGCAGGATGCGCGACGGTGCCGCGCATGTCGTCCGGCAGGTCGCCGACCAGCATCTCCGGGCCGAACGAGGCCGGCCGCAGCTTGGAATGGGCGAGCCAGAGATAGTTGACGCGCTCGGTGACGTGGTCGGAGAATTCGTTGGCGAGGGCGAAGCCGACGCGGAACGGCGTGCCGTCGTCGCCGATCACATAGATGCCGGCGATCTCCGGCTCCTCGCCGCCGTCCAGCGCGAAAGCGGGCGACTCGAGCGGCGCGCCGGGCGCGACCGCCACGAGCCGTCGCCCTTGTAGAACCATTCGGGCTGCACGCCGGCCTCGCCGCCTTCGGGCTTGCCGCCTTCGACGCCCATGCGGAACATCTTCATGGAATCGGTCAGCGTCTCCTCGCCGCCGCCGTTCCTGTGCATCGCGTCGCGGGCCGCGGCCGAGCCGAGATGGGTCAGGCCGGTGCCGGTCAGGTGCAGGTGCGCGGGATCGGGATGGTCGATCGGCGCGAGCAGCCGGCCCTGCCGGTAGGCGGCGTCGAGATCGACGGTCTTGCCGAAGCCCTTGCGCTCGAAGCTCGGCGAGCCCTGCCGCTGCGCGCCGCCTCGAGCGCCAGCGAGTAGACGCTTCTTGCGCCGTTGACCACGCGCGCCGCGCCGTCGGTGCGGGCGACCACCTGGATCATGTCGGCTCCGTCGACGACTTGGGAAATCAGCATTTGCTGCCTCCTCGCCGCGGCACGA
>CAVUZH010000015.1:0-284093 GCA_963745835.1 uncultured delta proteobacterium | reverse complement strand
GGCAACAAATCTTTGGAGCTGCGACTGAGATGATGCCCGATGTCGCCAGTGTACGTCCGGGCAATCGAGTGCTCGATGTTGCGGCAGGTGCGAGTGAGCAGACGCATGTCCACGTCACGGTAGGATAGATCAGGCTTGGAAGACGAAGTCACGCGGCTAGTGAAAAACGTACCCGTGATCGAGTTTACAACAGATGTTATTCCATTCGGCCGGATGCGTATTTAGGATCCTGAGTCCGGCGCATCAATCGCGCTCTTGGTTTTCTTTGCCGTAGCCGGACTAAGCGATGAAATACTTCGTTTAGTCAGGAGGACCCGATGACCAACAAATCACCTGATGCGAGTCAAACGGAATCAATCTTCGCATCCGGCGAGGTCGCCGAACAATGGCGCCGTGGTGCAGCACAGCGTGACGAGGTTACCGGGCCAGCAAGCGAAATGATGCTTGACCTAGCCAATCTTGGCGCTGGTAGTAGAGTTCTCGACGTTGCGGCTGGCACAGGGGATCAGACGCTCATGGCGGCTCGACGGGTCGGACCGATGGGCTACGTATTGGCCACGGACAATTCTACTAGCATGCTGAACGTAGCTGCCGAGGCGGCGCGTAATGCTGGTTTCACCAACGTTGGCACTCGGATCATGGACGCCGAGAACATTGATCTCGACCCAGACTCGTTCGACGCGGTTATATGCCGGATGGGTCTCATGTTGTTTTCCAATCCAGTCAAAGCGCTTATCGGGATGCACCGCGTTGTGAAGCCCACAGGGAAAATTGTCGCCCTTGTGTGGTCAACTGAGCAGAAGAACCCATGCCGCGGGGTTCCGCTCGCGATTGTGCGTCATTTTGGATGCAATTTATCCGCGGTGCCGGGACTACGCTTGATGTTCGCCCTCGGCGAATCGGCAATTCTTGAAGATACCTTCAGGGAGGGTGGTTTCCACGATGTAGCCGTTCTTGCGGTTACGACACGATGGCGATTCCCCTCTACCGCCGAGGGTATCCGAGCTATGCAGGACTCTTTCCCAGGTCTGCAGCGCATGATGGACCAGCTGGATGTCTCAGAGCGTGACATGGCTTGGACCCAAATTGAACGACAGCTCAGCCAGTTTGAGGGTCCGAACGGCTTTGAGGCCCCTGGCGAGGTGCTGATTGGAGTCGGGACAAAGTAGAGCGATCGAAGACTTGTCAATGGAGTGGATGTAATCCGGTTCAAAAAGAGGAGCGACAATATGAAAGTAATTTACCACAAGGATCGACCGCTTTTAGAATTCCCAGACGAACCGTGGCGCCAGTCTTTGCGCTTGGCGGTGAACCGATCTGCCGGGTCGAATTCTTTATCTGTCTGGTTAGCTGAAATGGGAGATCACCACCGAACACCGTTGCACTGGCATGACACTGAAGAAGTACTGGTCTTCCTCGAAGTCGATGGCGACGGGTTCGCTCGTGTCGGCGACGAGGAACATAAGATCGAAACCGAGACCAGCGTCGTTGTTCCGCCTGGAACCGTTCACGCCTTCGGGCTCCGCGACGGACGAGTGCTGAAGTCCATTTCTATTCTCCCCGACGCCGACGCCGTGCCTGGGCACAGACTCTTGGAGAAGGGCGAAGAGAGCTTTGAGATGCCTGCTCCGAAAAAGAAATGACATAAAGCGCGAGAGGCCTTAGGCGGTGAATTGGCGCATTTTCCAAAGGAGGAAAGCCATGTTTGAGGCGAAGAAATCGCGCGTCTACACGACCGTTGCTGTCCGGGACCGCGTGTGCCTTACTCGCCGCTTGCGGAACTGCGATGATGAGTCCACCGCGCATCGTTGCCGAGGGCGCCAAATGGGAGGAGGTTTCGCGCGCTGGCTTGTTTACTGCTGAAGGGGTGGTTGCAGCGCGGGACGGCATGATTTACGCCACTGACATCACGCGGCCCGAGGCCATCAAGCAAAATAATCCCGGCGGCACGATCTATCGTTACGACCCATCAACCGGCGTCACCACCAAGTTCATGGAGCCAAGCGGAATGGCGAATGGGCTCCATGTGGACCGGAACGGGGACTTGATCATCGCCCAAGAGGCGGATGGCGGCGGTCGCGCCATTTTGCGGCGCAACCTCACAAGCGGAGCCACGACCGTGCTTGCGAACTCGTATCAGGGCAAGCGGCTTACGGGTCCGAACGACGTCACGAGCGATGCGCGAGGACGGATTTACTTCACGGACGCCCGCTACTTCGGCGACGAACCCATCGAGCTGCCCAACGCGGTATACAGGATCGATCCGGACGGAAAGATCACGCAACTCGCGACCGATATTCTCCGTCCTAACGGCATCGAGGTCTCACCGGATGGCAGGCGACTATACGTCGCAGCCTCGAATATCCCGATACTCGCACGGAATCCATTGGGGCCTGTTCAGGATCGATTCGGGTTGACGTTGGATGGCATCGTGGTCTACGACCTGAACAGCGATGGTAACATCTCCAACGGCCGTGTCTTTCATCGCGACGACGAGCTTGTCGCTGACGGCATGACGCTGGACACCGAGGGAAACCTATATATCGCGCTGCATAATGGCAGCCGACATGCCGCCCAGAGGAGAAATCGTGGTGCTCAATCCTGCCGGAGAGGTGCTGGCGAAGATCGCTCCGCCTGAAGGTCTCCGTCCCGGCAATCTCGGCTTCGGGCGCGGCAGCGATGCGACCTCGCTTTACATGACCACCTTGTTTCAATGGCGGCTTTACCGGATCAAGACGGTGCGTCGCGGACATTACTTCGAGTAACAAGGTCGTAGCGGCAGATCGCTTAGCTAGATGTTGTGCTTTGGGGTTCATACTGACGGCTAACATCGCGCTCAACGCGGACTCGTTGGTTAGCGCGTGCGGTTAGCGGTCATGATCGGAAGCATGAGATGAACCAGGTCGTAGTGCTAGAGTGGACGTTCTCCCCTATCGACTACTTCGAACAGACTGTCGAAGTCCGGCGAGATGACTACATTCTTAAAATCGAGAACGGGAAGGCCGCAGCGCGGGTCGATCCACGTGCGTATGACGCAGATCCGAACTATCGACTTGCACTTCATGAAGCCCTTAACGACCGCTTTCTCACGGTCCAGGTCCTCACTCATAGACCCTACAACCTAGCGAAGCCCGCGATGTATCGAGTCCATCCTGACGGCCGAAAGGATGTGACGCTTTTTGCTGAACCCGGGCACCTCAGAATAACCGGAGGTTCTGTAGATTTCTCTATCAAAGACAAGGATGGGAATGTTCTTGACGATACGAGAACAGATCGGATCGAAAAGAAAAAACACTTCGCGAATCTCGCGGAGAAATACCGCGATACCGACAAGGTCCTAAGTGGTCTGCTGAACAGCTATGCAGCCGCAGTCAAAGATCCCGACAATGAATTGGTGCATCTGTACGAGGTCCAAGAGGCGGTCGCAACCAAGTTCGGTGGCGTAGGAGCCGCGAGGACAGCCCTAGGCGTAAGCAGGGCAAGCTGGTCTCGTCTTGGGCAACTCGCGAACGACGAGCCCTTGAAGCAAGGGCGGCATCGCGGGAAGAAGGTCGGTAATCTCCGCGATGCAACCGAAGGCGAGCTAAATGAAGCTCGTTCTATCGCTCGTCTTGTCGTCGAGAGCTACCTCACTTGGCTCAACAACAACGGTTGAACTGCCATGCTCGCTAACAAACCGCTGCAAGCGAGGGGTGACAACGTAGGTTTTTGGCTGTTCGTGCGTGACTCCCTGTCGCCCGCGCCTGATCGGAAGAAAGGTGCCTCGCTCTCGTAGCCTAAGCGATTAGCGCCCAACCCCGCGGTGGATACCGCCGCATGGCAAGCGCCACTTCGCGCGCTCGCGCGGGTCACCGTGAACGTTGTGTGCTCTAAGAGCTAATCAAACGAGGTGCAGGACATGAACAAACAGAATTCAAATACTAGCGTCGACACACCACCGTCTCTAGCTATGATCCGGCTGATCACGAGCTTTTGGGTTTTGCGGGCTATTTACATTGCCGCCAAGCTTGGCGTCGCTGACCTGCTGAAGGACGAGTCCAAGGAGATTGGCGAGCTGGCCAAGGCCACCGGGAGCCACGGACCGTCGCTGTATCGCGTGCTACGCGCGCTCGCCAGCGTAGGCATCTTCGCCGAAGAGGAGCAGGGACGGTTTGCGCTGACGCCTCTCGGCGCTACGTTACGAACCGACGTGCCAGGCTCGCTTCGGGCTTGGGTGAACGTCCAATTGGGGGAAGAACATTATCGAGCGTGGGGAGAGTCGATGCACAGTGTGCAAACGGGTGAAACTACCTTTGACCATGTCTTCGGTACGGGAGTGTGGCAGTATCGCGCCCTGCATCCCGAGCACGCCAAGCTCTTCGACGAGGCGATGGCGAATCTCACAGGAATTAACAATACCGCCGTGTTGTCCAGCTATCCGTTCTCAAGGTTCGAAAAGATTGTTGATGTCGGAGGCGGGGACGGCGGTCTGCTAATTGAAATTCTTGAGGCGAATCCGAGCGTGAAAGGCGTGCTCTTTGATCTACCCCACGTCGCTGAAAAGGCGAAGAAGCGGATTACTGATGCGGGCCTTGCAGGCGTTGCCAAGTTGTTGACGGTGATGCCTTCGCCTCGGTGCCGGACGGGGCAGATGCTTATATTCTCTCGCGAGTCATTCACGACTGGGACGACGCGCGTTCAATCGCAATTCTTAGGAACTGCCATCGCGCAATAGTCGAAACTGGCAGACTCCTGCTGGTCGAGGGCGTCGTCCGTTCCGGGAATGAACCTGACATCAGCAAGTTTTTTGATCTCAACATGATGGTATTGAACGGTGGGCGCGAGCGCACTGCGGCCGAATATCAAGCACTTCTCGAAGCAGCTGGCTTCACCCTGGTAACAATCATCCCGACGCAATCTGTGATGGGTGTAAGTGTAATTGAATGTATGCCTGCAAGGAATCAAGATATTACGCAGAAGATCGTCTAACTTTACGCTTCAGACCGATCGCTAAGAGCGCCGGCTGAGCTCTGCGTTAGGAGTTCCAAATCCACCTCGGTTGAAATGGAGGCGTCATGAAAGAGAGTCTTCGGGTTCCACTCATGATGGTAGCTCTGCCGATAGGTGCGCCCATCGCCAACGCGCAACAGGTCCCCGACCCCCGGCTCGCCGACCTCGTTCAAGCCGGCGAGATTCGCGTCGGCCTGTTTTTGCCGCAATACATCAAGGACCCGGCAACTGGCGAGATGAAGGGTGTGTGGGTAGAGATTGCTCGGGCGCTTGCAGCGCGTATTGGGGTTCAAGTCGTGCTGCTGGAACATCCGATTCCTCCGGAGGCCGTGGCCTGCCTCAAAGGCGGCGCGTGCGACCTGTTGTTTCTGCCGTTCGACGCTCGGGCCGCCAACGTCGGCGACTTCTCGCCCCCAATTTTCCAATTCGACTACACCTTACTGGTGCCGGCTGGCTCCTCGACCCGCAGCGTCGCCGACGTAGACCGGCCCGGGGTTCGCATCGCGGCTGTGCGCAATCATGCCTCGACCATTGAACTGAGCCGTTTATTGAAGCAAGCCGAACTGGTGTACGCCGAGACTCCAGACCGCACTTTCGACTTGCTGCGCACCGGACAAGCAGACGCAATGGCATCGGCCCGCCCTACGCTTCTAGAGTATTCGACCCAGCTGCCTGGAACACGGGTGCTAGAGGACCGCTACGGGGCGAACATCAACCGGATGGTGGTTCCGAAAGGCAAGGCAGGATGGCTCGCCTATGTCAGCGAGTTTGTCGAGGAAGCCAAGGCTTCGGGCTTGGTGCAGAAAGCCATCGACCGCGCCGGCCCGCGCGGAGTCCAGGTAGCGCCGCTGGCAAGCCCAACGCCCAAAATTAAGCTCTGAAGGAAAGAGAGGCATCTAAACTTTACGCCTAACTATTCGCTCCAGACCGATCGGTTTGAAGGGACGGCTGAGCGTTGCGTTAGGGTTTTTCGGCATCAGGCGCGTTGAACTTTACGTGAGCCGGGGGTTAAACAATTCCGGTGAACTGTTTTTTACTACTGAGACAGAGGCGAAAAATGAAAGACTATCAATTTATGCTTTCTGTGTTGCGGGATCCGAGAATCTAGAACTGACTTGATTTTATCGAGGGCATCTATGACTGGAAACATGGAGCAGTTGGAGACGGTCATCATCGGCGCCGGTCACGCCGGCCTGACCATGAGTTACTTTCTCAGTGAAGCTAAACGCGAGCATGTCATCCTCGAACGAGGCCGAGTAGGTGAACGATGGCGCAGCGAACGCTGGGATTCCTTCTGCTTCCAATTCCCCAACTGGACGATCGAATTGCCGGGGTACAAATATCAATGCGACGATCCGGAGGCTTTTGCGCCGGGCAGGGAGGTCGTCCGTTTCATAGAAGACTATGCGACCTATATCAAAGCTCCGACGCGTTGTGGAGTGGAAGTCGCTTCACTCGAGCGAGCAGAGGATTCTTGCCGCTATCTGCTCACGACAAATAACGGAGCGATTCAAACTGCCAACGTCGTGATCGCCACGGGTCCCTATCAACTTCCTGTGATCCCGGCCATGAGCGCTCATGTTCCGAATAATATCCTTCAGGTACATTCCAACGCCTATCGCAACCCGGCCCAGTTGCCGCCGGGTGCGGTGCTGGTTGTGGGCAGCGGAGCTTCAGGTTGTCAGATCGCCGACGATCTTAATCAAAGCGGCCGCGAGGTCTATCTCTCGGTGGGACGACATAGTCGTATGCCGAGAAGATACCGTGGCCAAGACTTTGCCTATTGGGGAGCGGCACTTAAAAGGCCCGAACAGATCGTCGATACGGTGCCGGTAAACCTCCGGAAGGGATCAGAGGTTTTGCTTACGGGTGCCAATGGTGGCTACGATGTCGATTTACGTGCTATGGCCGCACGCGGAATAGTTTTGCTAGGCCATTTGCAAGATATTAAAGATGGAAATTTAGTATTAGCCGATGATCTTGCGCAGAACCTCGCCAAAGGAGACGAGGCACTCGAAAATTTTACGAAGGCCGTGGACGATTATATTGCGAAGAACGGGCTGGAAGTGCCACAAGAGCAAAGGTCGAAGGTAAATCCGAACATCGCGAAGGAAATACCAGCTCCACCCCTAAACCTGAATCTCAAAGATGCAGGCATCAATGCGATTGTCTGGGGGAGCGGGTTCCGCTGCAACTTCGACTGGGTGAAACTGCCTATTTTCGACGAGGCTGGCGAGCCGGTGCACCGCCGCGGCGTGACTCAATATCCCGGTGTTTATTTTCTTGGATTGCGCTGGCTCTACAAGCGTAAGTCGGCTTTTCTGCTTCGGGCCTCGGGCGCGGAAGACGCGGCGTATCTCGCGGACCAGATCATGGCCCCGAGCTGAGCGGAATCAAAGATAACAAAATGGGATGAGCCCATGTTCGGGGCGGAAATAAGGTGTCAGAAGATTTTTTCGACGTGTCTTCGAGCCGGATCGTGTCGCATGCAGACTGAGTCTGCGGGCTCTAATCGCGGAGAATCGGCCAGTCATCTCAGTCTCAATGACATAGCGGGGAGCCGATCCCAAATGATTCGTGTCGAAGGGAGCAGCGTTGCTTAGACAGCGAAGTTGCACGGCCAAGCACCGTACGTGAGGCGATGATGGCAACGAAGCGGGTACGGCATGTTTCATTTTTCAGACTGCTGGCTTCGTTCGTGCTCGCCGCCGTCCTGGCGGGTTGCGCATCGCCGACGGCAAGAGACCCGCGCGATGCCATCGCTGCCGGATCCTCTCCCACAGAGCCATCATTAGCGGCGAAGCCTCGGTTTGCCCAAGGCGGCCCTGACGCTGGTGACTACGGCGCGAGCAGTGGCTATTCGATCGGCGACCGTGCGACCTGCTCTCGTCCAGCCTTCCTCGTCGGTTGTCACAGCCATTTTGACCAGGTTTATGAGGGTCGGCTGGTGCGCCGTGCCACGATGCCGTCGCCGCTGGCGCGCGCTCCCTCGGAACCAGCAGTTCGCTACGAATATCAGGGACGAACATTCACTCTTGACGACTACCTCGCCCGCAACCCCGCCACCGGGCTCCTCGTCGCCCGTGACGACACGATCCTCATCGAACGTTACCAGTACGCGCGGCACGACCAGCACCGCTTCATGTCGTGGTCCATGGCGAAGACGATTACTGCGATGCTCATCGGAATCGCGATTGCGGACGGCCGCATCCGATCGGTGGAGGATCTCGCCGCTGTCTACGTGCCCGCACTCGCCGGCACCGAATACGGGCGCACCTCGCTGCGGCATCTGCTTCAAATGTCCTCGGGCGTGCGCTTCGTCGAGGAATACACAGGAAAGGACGACGTCGCGCGGTTGTCGAACGATACGTTTCGGCAGATAGGCTCCGGCGGCGTCGGAGCGGTGACACAGTTCAACGTGCGCGCCGCACCGCCTGGCACCAAGTTTTACTACGCGTCGGCCGAAACCCAAGTGCTCGGTCTCGTGCTACGCAGCGCGGTCGGTCGTCCTGTCGCCGACTACTTGCACGAGAAGATCTGGGAGCCGATTGGCGCGGAAGCCGACGCCACCTGGCTCATCGACCGGGCGGGCCAGGAGGCAGCGTACTGCTGCATTAACGCGGTGCTGCGCGACTATGCGCGGCTCGGGTTATTGCTTGCCCACGATGGGCACTGGCGCGGGCGGCAAATCATTCCTGCCGCCTGGATCAAGGACGCGACGATTGTGCGCCCAGGCCAGCCGCAGCCCAGTGTCGGCGGCTACGGCTATCAGGTTTGGATATTGGGGGGCGAGCGGCGGATGTTCGCTCTCCGTGGCGTGCGCGGCCAGGCGATTTACGTCGATCCGGCAAACCGGCTAGTCATGGTCCACACGGCGGTTCGGCGACAATCCCGCGATATTGCCGGGATTCGGGAGACGAACGCGCTCTGGCGCGGCTTCGTGCAACAGCTCGGCCATTGAGAAGGACTGGAGGGAGTGGAAGGAAAATGATGACTGACGTTAGAGGTTAAAACTGCTCTCCAGTTTCTCCGCGCCTTCGAGAATTGTGACCTGCCCGCGATGGAGCGGCGGTTCGCCGAAGAACTCCGTGAGCTTTGGTCCGGTCATGGCTGAGAAGGCGGTGCGCAATGATGACGTCTAATCTGTTTGATCTCTCCGGGCGTGTGGCGCTGGTTGTCGGTGCTTCCCGCGGTATCGGCCGCGGGATCGCACAAGGGCTAGCGGAGGCGGGCGCGATTATCGCGCTCTGCAGTCGCACAGCGACGGACCTTCATCGGGCGGCCGAAGAGATACTTGCCTTGGGCGTGCGAGTCGGAAGTATTTGCCGCCGATGCCTCGAGGGTGCCCGACATCCAGGCTCTAGTCCGCGAGGTTCTAGCTCGCATGGGGCAGATCGATATACTGGTGAACGTGGCGGGCGTTAACCGTCGCAAGCCGTCAGTCGAGATCACCGAAGAAGATTGGGATGCTGTGCTCGGTCTCAATCTGAAGGCTCTGTTCTTTAGTTGCCAGGCTGTCGGACGATATTGGATCGAGACTCGCCGCTTTGCTCCTGAGAATAAGCGAGGTAAGGGCAAGATCATCAACATCGGCAGTATCGCCGGCGAGATGGGCATTCGTCATGTTGCCCCTTACGCGGCGAGTAAGCGGGGCGTGGTCGGAGTGACGAGCACCCTGGCCGTCGAGTGGGCGTGCGAAGGCATCTGCGTCAACTGTCTCGCTCCCGGCTACATTGAAACCGACCTGACGAGAGCGAGGTTCGATGATCCCGCCTTCACGACCGCGTTTCACAATCGGGTCCCGATGGGCCGGCGTGGTTTCCCAGCCGACGTTATCGGTGCTGCTGTTTTTCTTGCAGCGCCTGCTAGTGATTACCTCACCGGGCAAACTATAGTCGTAGACGGCGGCTTTCTGATCGCGTGATCCGTTAAAACCCTTTACAGAGAATTAAGTCACATCCTAGAAGCATAGTAAAATACTACAATTAAGAAGCAGAAGTGCTCACGGAATCGCGGCTAAGGTGTTCGCAGAGAGAGGACAAAAAAATGCCTACACGCGCCATCGATATTCATCATCACTACGTTCCGGAGCGAGTGGTCGGCGAGGCCAAGCAGCAGGGCAAAGCGCTCGACATCGAAGTTTTCGAAGATAATGATGGAACTATCCGATTTTCGTTCAATCACGGTCCGAGATATCCATTGCTGCAGGGCTTGACGGATGTGGAGCGGCGGCTGGAGATCATGGAGAAGGGTAGAATTTCCATGGCGGCGCTCGATCCAAGCACGCAACTTCTGGGCTATGATCTTAGAGGCGAACAGGCGGAGAGCTGGTGCCGTCTATACAACGAATGCGTCAAAGAGTTTCTTCAAAAATACCCCGACCGCTTTACAGCGATGGCCGCCGTGCCGATTCAGGAGCCGGAGCGTGCCGCCAGAGTTTTGGAGCATGCAATCACCCAGCTCGATTTTCGCGGCGCCTATATTCCGACCAACATTAACCACCGCTACTACGACAGCGAAGATTTCGATCCTTTCTGGGCCAAAGCGCAAGACTTAGACGTGCTGGTTTTCATGCACCCGGACAATCCCGCCGGAACCGAACTCATGGGCTCATTCGGCCTGCGTCTTGTCTGTGGCAATCCGGCCGACACAACGTTTTCTCTCGGTCTGTTGATTTACAGCGGCGTGTTCGACCGTTTTCCCAATTTAAAACTATGCACGTGCCACGGCGGCGGTTTTTTCCCTTATCACGTGAGCCGCTTTGATCGGAATTTGTTACCGGAATGCAATCGACTCGGCGTGCCGATCGGCCCAACGCGCCGCGGTGCACGATGCCGCCGAGCGCTTACCTTAAGAACCTCTATTTCGACACTGGTTTATGACACCGAGACGCTCGACTTCTTAAGGCGCAAAGTCGGCGCTGACCATTTAATCCTCGGCACTGACTTTCCGTACGTGCTTGGCGATTGGTTGTGCGTCGATAAAGTTGAAGCGTTACCTGCTTCGGAAGCAGAAAAGCAAATGATCCTCGCAGGGAACGCGAGAAAGTTGCTAAAAATCCCCGCTGCCTAAAGTGCAGGGGAACCTCGTCGGGCAGATTGAACTAGTCGTTGGCGGTTTTCGGAATGCGCTAACAGGTAGCTTTTATGGCGCGGTTAAGTCCGCGCTAATCGACAAAATACGATTTCCGTCCTCAATTTTACTCGCGGTTCATGACCTCCGGACAATTCCATCTTGAGCTGCATAGATCATAAACGCATGAGGCATACGTATCGAGATCGATTTCTTCCGTTTCATCCGAAGCAGGTGAGCCTTTTTCGTAGGCTGCGAAGTGACTTTTTTCTTACCGTCCGGTAACGCAAACGTAATATAACGGTTACCTTCTTTAGATTTCTTTGCTCCTCGCGCGAAACTCTCAAGCTAGATTCCCTCGACAATTCAGCGACGTTCATTAGCAGGGCCTTGCGTCGTTCGTATTGGCGTGCTCATTGCTCTCCATTCCGCTAGCGAACCGAAGGAGGACAAGGCCATGAATAAAAAAATATTGGTGCCACTGGCACAGAATGACGGGGCAGGAGAGATGATCCCCTACATCGAAAAAATCGCCCGACCAGGGATGGACGTCGTATTCCTCGTGCGTTATCCGGTGGATGGCTTCATCTGGGCAAAAGAGGAATACGGCATGAGGGCGGCTTTGCAAGCGAGAGAACTGGTGAACTATTACTCGTGGGAAAACAACGTCGAGAATGCGGAGAGGAAGCTGTCTCCCGTGTGCGAAGCTCTGCGCGCCAAAGGTGTCGAAGCAACTGTGGATGTTTACGCTGGTAGCCTGAAGAAGGCAGTGCGGAGTCACATGGTTAACGGCGACGTCCATTTGATCATGACGCGTGCAGGGCTCGGAGAGCGGATTGCGGCGCTGGTTGCAGGCACGATTTCGTTTTCTAAATTGTTCAAGCGTCCGAGCTTCTCACCTGTAATCTTAACTCCGGTTCGCACCCTTCATTGATCTAGTGCGGAGCGTTACGAGGGTCGGTGGGATCATTCACCGCAGGCGCGGAGAACGCCAAGAGAATTCTATGAACGAACACGAATAGGCATGGTTGACAGCGAAGTTCGCGCTCGAGTAGGCTCTCGAACCGATAAGACCCGTGCCTTTTTGCCGGCCTACCTCGTGATGGCCGAAGAAAAGTTCTCTCCTCCTATTAACGGTTAGGAGCTCCACATGCCCCGCCTTGTAATCAAAACAAAGAAAAAGAGGCCGCTCACCCGCGAACTAAGCCGACTCAAAGAGCAGTTGCGCCGCCTCACCGAGCAGCTCACATCTCGCGATCGTGAGCTCGCTGAAGCCTTCGATCATCCTGCAGGCCATCAGCGATGGCTTCAGCATGATCGCCGCTACCGGAACCAACTTACAATCGGTGATGGATGCCATTGCCCAGAACGCCGCGGAATTGTGCGATGCAGTCGACGCCGTGGTGTGGCGGGTCGACGGCAAGGTCAAGCACGTCGTTGCACACTTTGGATCGATCCGATGCGGCAAGTTCAAGAGGAGGATGATGAAATTGATCGCGTCTTCACCTTGGCCGCGCCATGCTCGACCGCGAAGCGAAGGTCGCTCCCCAAAAGTCTCGGCCGGATCGAAGCATGTGACGGCTAACTTAAGGAGATCGCTATGAACGAAAAGATCGATACAGTCATCATCGGCGCTGGCCATGCCGGCCTGACGATGAGTTATTTTCTCAGTCAACGCGGTCTCGAACATGTGATTGTCGAGCGGGGACGGGTGGGTGAGCGCTGGATCAGCGAACGGTGGGACTCGTTCCATTTTCAATTTCCCAACTGGACCATCGAGCTGCCCGGCTACAAATATCAAACTGAAGATCCCGACGGCTTTGTCCCGGGCCGGGAAATCGTTCGATTTATTCAAGAATACGCCGATTTCATAAAAGCCCCAGTGAGGATGCGGCGTCGACGTCACCGCGTTGGAGAACTCGTCAAATTCGATGCCCTATTTGCTGCGCACGAACGCGGGCGCCATTGAAGCCAGCAATGTGGTCATTGCCACCGGACAGCGCGAAAAGGGTGTCATTCCACCGTTCAGTTCCGATGTGCCGAACGGCATCCGCCAGCTGCATTCGAGCGCATACCGCAATGCCGGTGAATTGCCGCCGGGGGCCGTACTGGTCGTGGGGAGCGGCGCATCGGGCTTTCAAATCGCTGAAGACCTTGCATCAAAACGGTCGACAAGTCTACGTCTGCATGGGTCGCCATCGGCGCCTTGCGCGATGCTACCGCGGACGCGACTACGCCTGGTGGGCATTCGAGCTGGGACTGTTCGAGCGTCGGCGCGCGGAGTCGTCGGTGATCTCTCAGCCGGGACCGTTGTTGACCGGCGTCAATGGCGGCTACGAGGCCGACTGGCGGGAGTTGGCTTCAAAGGGAATCGTTTTGTTGGGCCGGTTAAAAGCCGTCAAGGGAACTAAACTCGCTTTGGCTCCCGACTTGGAAGACAACCTCGCCAAAGGAGACGAGTGGCTCGCCAACTTCAAGAAATCGGTGGATGACTACGTCGCCAAAAACAAATTGGATTTCCCAACGGACTCATCCCCCCGTCTGGAAGGCAGCGCATCGGCGCCGATTCTGGAACTGGATCTCAAGTCCGCGGGAATTACTTCGATCATCTGGGCAACGGGTTTCGGCAACGACTACGATTGGTTAAAACTACCGCTTCTCGACGAGCGCGGCGAACCTGTGCACGAGCGTGGCGTCACACAATTTCCGGGAATCTATTTTGTCGGGTTGCGCTGGCTCTACAAACAGAAATCGGGTTTTCTATCTTTTGGCGGACCTGCGGAAGACGCGGCTTATCTGGCTGAACAGATCGCCGCGAGACAAAACGGAGGTTTGAGTCGATCTTTTTAATTCAATTGGATTCGGCAGGTTGGGACGACGAAAATCAACTCCCAATGAAAAACAAATCTCCGGCTGGATGTTATGGCGAGCAAAAAAGGCTCTAAGAGCAACAGAGCAAAACCGCCCCGAAATGCGGTGAAAAACTCCCCGGTTGAAAATGCACAAACTATGGCGGAGCTGCGCCGCCAGCTCGCCGAGTCAGCCAAAGAGGCGCAGGATTGTAAGCGTCAGCTCGCCGAAGCGCTGGAGCATCAGGCAGCAACCTCTGAGGTGCTCGGCATCATCAGTCGCTCGCCCACAGACGTGCAGCCGGTCCTCGACGCCATCGTCGAGAGCGCGGCGCGGGTTTGCGGCATCGATGACGTCGTGCTGCGGCTCGTTGAAGGCAATGCGATGGTTCCGCGGGCTCATTTAGGGTCCATACCCGTCGGTCGCGACAACAGTATCGACGAGCCACATTGGCGTTGGATGCGGGAGCATGGCACGCATCCACGTTCCCGATGTCCGGGCGCAGAACGATTTCTTCGCTTTGCGGCCTAGCTCTCGCGGCGTTTGGTGCACTTACTTGGGTGTTCCGCTTCGTCAGCAGGGGGAGTTTATTGGGGCCCTGTACGCACGCCGCACCGAGGTGCACCCCTTCACTCCAACGGAGATCAAGCTGCTCGAAACCTTCGCTGACCAAGCGGTCATCGCGATAGAGAACGTTCGGCTGTTCCAGGAACTCAAGGAATCGTTAGAGCAACAGACGGCGACGAGTGAGATCTTGGGTGTCATCGCCAGCTCACCGACCGACATTCAGCCGGTGTTGGACACAATAGCCAAAAGCGCCGCGCAGGTGTGCAGCGCCAATGACGCAGCAATTCGGCTTGTAGAGGATGATGGACTGCGACTGGCCGCCCATCATGGCTCGATCCGCATAGAAGACTCGCTACGACCGATCGATCGCAACTCGCTTGTCGGTCGAGCGGTATTCGACCGCGAAATCATTCAAATTGAAGATCTGCAAGCGGTCGTGGCAAAAGAGTTTCCGGAAACGGTCGCCGTCACAGAGCGCCTTGGTATCCGAACCGTGCTTGCCGCGCCCCTCATGCGCGAGAACCAGCCGATCGGCGTCATTATCATTCGGCGTACTGTGGTTCAGCCATTTTCCGAGAAGCAGATTGCGCTGCTTAAAACCTTCGCTTCTCAGGCTGTGATCGCGATTGAAAACGTCCGGCTGTTCAAAGAACTTCAAGAGCGCAACGCGGAATTGCGCGAGGCCCTGGAGCATCAGACGGCAACGTCCGAGGTGCTCGGTATCATCAGCCGCTCGCCGACGGACGTACAGCCGGTCCTGGACGCTATCGTCGAGAGTGCGGCACGGGTTTGCGGAATCGATGACGTCGTGCTGCGACTCCACGAGGGTAAGACTATGGTACCGCGGGCTCATTTTGGCCCCGTACCCGTTGGCCGGGTCGATTCAGTATCGATGAGCCACGGTATCAGCTGGATGCGCGAGCATGGCACGCTCCACATTCCCGACGTGCTTGCGCAGAACGATTTCCCAATGCTAGGTGCGGTCTGCCGGCACGCGCA
Source organism: uncultured delta proteobacterium (assembly GCA_963745835.1). GTDB lineage: Bacteria > Desulfobacterota > Binatia > UBA9968 > UBA9968 > WHTF01. The sequence goes on along the minus strand of CAVUZH010000015.1, from coordinate 268,616 downwards.
CCCTCTTACGCGTTCCCCTTCGTCAGCAGGGAGAACTTATTGGAACACTGGGCGCGCGTCGCATGGAAGTGCGTCCCTTCACGCCGGCGCAGATCAAACTTCTGGAAACTTTTGCCGACCAAGCGGTCATCGCGATCGAGAATGTGCGACTGTTCCAGGAGCTCAAGGAGTCATTGGAGCAACAGACGGCGACTAGCGAGATTCTCGGAGTCAATCGCCAGCTCGCCGACGGATATCCAGCCGGTACTGGACACTATCGCGAGCAGCGCAGCCCATCTATGCGAGTCACAAGATGCTCAGATTTATCGTCTTGAGAAAGTTCTGGTGAGAAAAGTGGCAAGTCATGGCGTTGTCCCCCCTATTCTCGCCGTCGGGGAGACTTGCCCGATCAAACATCGAGCATGGGTGATCGACCGAGCTATTCTTCAGCGTGAACCCGTCCACATTCATGACAGTCTCGCCGTGCTTGATGACGACTATGCCGAAGTTAGGCAAGCTGACGAGCGTCTAGGCATTCGGACTTGTCTCGCGGTTCCGCTTCTGCGTGAAGGAGTGGCCGTCGGAGCTATTTTGATTCGACGCACTGGAAGTACATCCTTTCTCCGATAAACAGATCAGGCTCCTGGAAACCTTCGCGGATCAGGCTGTCATCGCCATCGAGAACGTGCGGTTGTTCAAGGAAATCCAGGAGCGCAATGCGGAGTTGCGCGAGGCGCTGGAGCATCAGACGGCAACATCGGAGGTGCTCGGCATCATCAGCCGGTCACCGACGGACGTGCAGCCGGTGCTCGACGCTATCGTGGAGAGTGCGGCACGGGTTTGTGGGATCGATGATGTGGTGCTGCGACTCACGCGACGGGGACTACATGGTTCCGCGGGCTCATTTTGGTCCCATACCCAATTGGCCGCGTCGAGATCAGTATTGATGAGCCACACATTCGCTGGATGCACGAGCATGGCACGCTGCACGTTCCCGATGTCCGCGAGCAAAACGATTTTCCAACGCATGGGTTCCGGCACCGGAGTTCGCACTTTCTTGGCCGCTCCCCTTCGTCAGCAGGGGGAATTTATTGGAGCGTTGAACGCGCGTCGCGTGGAAGTGCGCCCCTTCACCCCGGCGCAGATCAAGCTGCTCGAAACCTTCGCCGACCAAGCCGTGATCGCGATCGAGAACGTGCGGCTGTTCGACGAACTCGAAACGCGCAACCGCGATCTGACCGAGGCGTTGGAGCAACAGACGGCAACCGGTGAAGTGCTGCGGGTTATCGCTTCCTCGCCCACGGACCTTCAGCCGGTGCTGAATACTCTCATAGCCAATGCTGTGAAATTATCCGGCGCAACAAAAGGTCATGTCCGTCAACTCGATGGCGAGCTTCTACGGGTCGTCGCCCATTATGGCGAGACCGCTGAAGAAGTCGCCTTGCTTCAGAGCCGACCGGGACGTGTTTTTGGAAGTTCGACTTCAACAAATCGCGCATTCAGGGAGCGAAGGGCCATACAGATTGCGGATGCTGCAACAGAGCGTGGCCCGAACAGTCTCGCCGCACAGCGTGGAGCGAGAACGTTGTTGTCAATACCATTGCTGCGAGAGGGAATGGCTATCGGAGTAATCGTAATTTGGCGTGACTTCGTTGAGCCGTTTACCGAGCGGCAAGTCGAGTTGGTTAAAACCTTCGCCGACCAAGCCGTCATCGCTATCGAGAATGTTCGATTGTTCAAAGAAATCCAGGAGCGCAACGCGGAGCTGCGCGAAGCCCTAGAGCATCAGACCGCAACATCCGAGGTGCTCGGCATCATCAGTCGCTCGCCCACCGACGTGCAGCCGGTGCTCGACGCCATCGTCGAGAGCGCGGCTCGGGTTTGCGGCATTGATGATGTGGTACTGCGACTCCACGAGGGGAACAGTGCGGTTACACGGGCTCATTTTGGTCCGATACCCATCGGCCGCGTTGAGATCAGTAGTGATGATCCAAGGTTTCACTGGATGCGGGAGCACGGCACGCTGCACATTCCTGATGTCCTCGATCAGAACGATTTCCCAATGTTGGGTTCCTCCGGTCGCTGGCGCACCTTCTTGGCCGCTCCCCTTCGTCAGCAGGGCGAGGTCATTGGATCTCTGGGCGCGCGGCGTATTGAAGTACGTCCCTTTACCCCTGCGCAGATCAAGCTATTGGAGACGTTCGCTGACAGGCGGTCATCGCCATTGAGAACGTGCGGCTGTTTCAAGAACTCAAGGAGTCGTTGGAGCAGCAAACGGCGACGAGTGAGATTTTGGGTGTCATCGCCAGCTCGCCGACTGATATTCAGCCAGTGCTAGATACGATGGCCGAGAGCGCGGCCCGTCTGTGCGACGCAGATGACGCCACGATTCGCATCGAAGGGGAGATGCTTCATGCCAGTCGCGCATTTCGGAGCGATACCGATGCTGGTTCGGGGACAGAGCTCTACGGCCGTTAGTTCGCGGCTCGGTCGGCAGGCCGAGCCATTTTCGAGCGCCAGACAATCCATATCCATGATCTTGCGGCGTGAAACGGAGTTTCCGGACAAGCCGCACAGCGCAGGCTGGCATCCGAACGTTTGCTTGTCACTCCGTTGCTGCGGGAGGGGATTGCCATCGGGGCTATCAGGATTCGTCGAACGGAGGTCCGTCCTTTCACGGACAAGCAAATCGCGCTCTGAAGACCTTCGCTGCAGGCGGTCATCGCCATCGAGAACGTCCGGCTGTTCAAAGAGCTCAAGAGCGGAATGCGGAACTGCGCGAGGCGCTGGAGCATCAGACCGCGACGTCCGAGGTGCTCGGCATCATCAGCCGCTCGCCGACCGACGTGCAGCCGGTGCTCGATGCCATTGTCGAGAGCGCGGCGCGGGTTTGTGGGATCGATGATGTGCATCTGCGACTGCGCGAGGGGAACATTATGGTTTCGCGGGCTCATTTTGGGCCTGTACCCGTGTGACCGCGTCGAGATCAGTATTGATGAGCCACAGTTTCACTGGATGCGCGAGCATGGCACGCTTCACGTTCCCGACGTCCGCACGCAAAACGATTTTCCGATCTTGGGTTCCAGCGGCTCTGGCGCACCTTTTGTTCGTTCCTCTTCGTCAGCAAGGGGAATTTATTGGAACACTGTCCGCGCGTCGCACCGAGGTGCGTCCCTTCACGCCGGCGCAGATCAAGCTTCTCGAAACCTTCGCCGACCAAGCGGTGATCGCCATCGAAAACGTCCGGCTGTTTCAGGAATTAAAAGAGTCGTTGGAGCAGCAGACGCGACCAGTGAGATCTTGGGCGTGATCGCCAGCTCGCCGACAGATATTCAGCCGGTGCTTGGACGCCATTGCGGAAAGCGCCGCTCGGGTATGCGATGCAACCGATGACGCCACATTCGGCTTGCTTGATGGCGATTCACTTCGTCTGGCGGCGTCTTGCGGCACGATTCCCGTTGCCGGCCGGGACGATACATACCTATTGATCAAAAGCGATGTCCGGCAACGAGCGCTTTCCTCGAGCGAGGAAACAATCCATGTCCATGACTTCAGCCGCAGACGCGGAAACTGAGTTCCCGGACAACACAAGCCCCAGCTGCGGGCCGGGTATTCGAACCGTTACTCGTCACTCCATTGCTTCGTGAGGGGACTGGCCATCGGCGTAATCGTCATCCGGCGCACGGAAGTTCAGTCCCTTCACCGAAAAGCAGATCGCCCTTGCTCAAGACCTTTGCCTACGCAGGCTGTCATCGCCATCGAAAACGTACGGCTATTCACCGAGTTACAGTCGAACGAACGAAGGAACTGGCGCGAATCCGTTGGAGAACTCAGAGCGCTACGGCGGAAGTCTCGGCATCATCAGCTGTTCAGCTCGACTTTGGATCTCGCAGACCGTGCTAACGCCGCAGATCGTCTCCTCAAACCTCTCGCCGACCAAGCAGTGATCGCAATCGAAAACGTACGGCTGCTGCAAGAGTTGCAGCAGCACCCGTGATGCGATTTCGAAAGCTTCTCGGCGAGGTCGGTCAGGCGGTGAGCTCCACTTTGGACCTCGAGACCGTGCTGACGCGGATTGTGTCCCACGCGGTGCAACTGAGCGGCACGGACGGCGGCGCGATCTACGAGTATGACGAGCAGTCGGAAGAGTTTCTGCTGCGCGCCACCGATCATATGGAAGAAGAGCTGATCGACGCTGACGGCCAATCCGCCGCGGCTGGGCGACGGGGTCGTCGGCCGGGCCGCTTTGAGCCGTGAGCCGATTCAAATTGCCGATATCGAGGATAGCCGTGCCTACGCTCCGCGTATGCGCGCGCTGCTGGCGCGCTTCGGTTTTCGCGCCAGCCTCGCCGTGCCGCTTTTGCGTGAAGACCGCATCATTGGCGGGCTGGTGGTACGGAGGAAATCCGCGGGCGAGTTTCCGCCCGAAGTGATCGAGCTTTTAAAGACTTTTGCCACACAATCGGCCTTGGCGATCCAAAACGCCCGGCTGTTCCGCGAGATCGAAGACAAAAGCAGACAGATCGAAGCCGCCAACCGCCATAAATCTGAATTCCTCGCCAACATGTCGCACGAACTGCGCACGCCGCTCAACGCGATCATCGGTTTTTCCGAAGTGCTGCTCGATCCGGCCATGCCGGTGACCGACGAGGATCGGTTGCAATTCCTGACCGATGTTTTGGACAGCGGCAAGCACCTGCTCAGTCTAATCAATGAGATTCTCGATCTGGCCAAGGTCGAAGCCGGCAAAATGGAACTGCAGATCGAGCCTGCGCTGTTGCAAGACGTCATCGACGCCGTTTCCAATACAATGCGACCGCTAGCGGTCAAGAAATCCATCGACCTTCGCGCCCAGTGCGACGAACGTTTGGCTCCGATTGCGATGGACGGTGCCCGAATAAAGCAGGTGCTTTTGAATCTTGTAGGCAATGCGGTCAAGTTCACTCCGGACACGGGCAAAGTATGGGTCCGGGCTAACGCCGCGGACGACGAGGTGCAGATTGAGGTGAGCGACACGGGACCAGGAATCCCGCCGGCGGATCGAGAACGGATTTTTCTCGAATTTCAGCAAGTGGGCAGGGACGCTGGCAAGCCTCAAGGCACCGGACTCGGGCTCGCGCTGGCGAAGAAGTTTGTCGAGCTGCACGGCGGAAGAATCTGGGTGGAGAGCGAAGCGGGGAAAGGCTCCTCGTTCACCTTCACCCTACCCATCCACGCAGCGTAAGGCGTGAAGGGTAAGGAGTTAGGCGTTGGAAAAGAAAATTTACTCTCGCAAAGGCGCAAAGCGGCCAAGGTTGAGAACAAAATAGGTAACGGATGCCGACAACCAAACGACCGCCGTCGAAGACACGAAGCCCTTCCCTGAAGGCGGCTAACGCCCAGCTACGCCGGGAGAACACAGAGCTACGGCGCAAATTGCAAGCACGCGACCGCGATCTCGGCGAATCTTTAGAACAACAATCGGGCACCAGCGATATCCTGCGCATGATTGCGCGCGCGTCCGGTGATCTGCAGTCAGTCTTGGACGCGATTGCCGAAAGCGCTGCTCGATTGTGCAGCGCGGATGACGCGATTGTTTGGCGAGTGAGCGACAACGTTTTAGTGCTCGCTGCTCACTTCGGACCGATACCCACGGTGGTGGTTGAGGGCGGGGGGCATGTCATCGATCGTGACACTCCTGCCGGGAGGGCGGTGGTCGATGGGCAAACCATCCACGTGCACGATCTCGTGGCAGCCGCCTCTGATTTTCCACGCGCCAAGACCCGTGGAATCGCGGTGGGCGTTCGGACAGCCCTCGCGGCACCGTTGTTACGCGAAGGAAATGTCATTGGAGCGATCCACATCCGCCGCACGGAAGTTTGTCCTTTCTCCGAAAAGCAAATCAAGCTGCTCGAAACTTTCGCCGATCAAGCCGTAATCGCCATCGAGAATGTGCGACTCTTCGGAGAACTCGGCGAGCGCAACGCTGAATTGCGCGAAGCCTTGGAACATCAGACAGCGACCTCTGAGGTCCTGGGTATCATCAGCCGCTCGCCGACTGATGTGCAGCCGGTCCTCGACGCCATTGTCGAGAGCGCGGCGCGGGTTTGCGACATCGATGATGTGCACCTGCGACTTCATGAGGGGGACGTGGTGATTTCGCGGGCCCATTTTGGTCCGATACCCATCGCCCGCGCCAAGGTCAGTATCGATGAGCCGATTGCTCGTTGGGTGCGTGAGCACGGTGCGCTCCACATTCGCGACGTACGCGATCAGGATGATTTCCCGTTAATCGTTTCTGCCGGTGCCGGTAGTGTGCGCACCTTTTTGATCATCCCCCTGCGACAGCAGGGGGAACTCATTGGAACGTTGGCTGCGCGCCGCACTGAAGTGCGCCCCTTCACGCCGGCACAGATCAAACTCCTCGAAACCTTCGCCGATCAGGCAGTCATCGCGATCGAGAACGTTCGGCTCTTCCAAGAACTAAAGGAGTCATTGGAGCAGCAGACTGCCACGAGTGAGATTCTGGGTGTTATTGCTAGCTCACCGACGGATATCCAGCCGGTGTTGGATGTCATCGCCGAGAACGCGGCACGCATATGTGAAGCAAACGACGCTCAAATCCAGCGCGTTGAGGGTGAGTTTTTTATGACCGTCGCTTCATATGGGCCGCTGCCCCCGACGTTTGGTGAAAAGCGGCGGCTCACTCGTCGCATACCAGGCGGCCGGGCGGTTATCGACCGACAAATCATTCATATCCCCGATCTCGAAGCGGTTCGTGCAACGGAGTTCCCGGATGCGCGAGGAGGTAGGAGACCGGGAAATAATCAGACAGTACTTCGCTCATGTCTAGTCGTGCCGTTGCTGCGTGAGGGGCTCGCCATTGGGGCCATTTTGATTCGTCGTACTGAGGTACGTCCATTCACCGAAAAGCAAATCGCTCTGCTCAAGACCTTCGCTGATCAGGCTGTAATTGCCATCGAGAATGTACGGTTGTTTCAGGAACTGCAAACCAGGAATCGAGAACTGACCGAAGCTTTGGAGCAGCAGACTGCGACAGGAGAGATCCTGCGGGTGATTAGCAGCTCACCGACTGATATCCAGCCTGTTCTCGACACGGTTGCTGAGAGTGCTGCGCGTTTATGTGAATCCGCCGATGCTCAGATCCTACGTGTCGACGGCGACGGCATGAGAAGAGTGGCGGGTTACGGAACCGTGATCAGCTTCATAGAGATGGGAGAGAAGCGACCCATCAGCCGTGGGTCCGTCAGTGGTCGTGCTATCATCGAACGGCAAACAATTCACATCCACGATTTCCGAGCCGAGCGGGAAGAAGACTACGGGGATATCTGGGATACCAGCCAGCGCGAGGGTGTTCGGACAATCCTGTCCGTCCCGCTTCTACGTGAGGAGGTTACCATTGGCGCCATCACTATGAGGCGCACCGAGGTTCGTCCTTTCTCTGATAAGCAGATCGCTCTTCTCAAAACATTCGCCGACCAGGCGGTCATCGCAATCGAAAACGTTCGGCTGTTCAAGGAACTGCAGGAGCGCAACCGCGATCTCACCGAAGCACTGGAACAGCAGACTGCAACTGGTGAAGTGTTGCGGGTCATTGCGTCTTCACCGACCGAGTTGCAACCAGTGCTCGACACAGTCATCGCCAACGCGGTGAAGTTATCCGGCGCAACTAAGGGTCACGTCCGTCAAGTAGACGGCGAATTTTATCGAGTGGTAGCCCACTACGGCGAGAGCGAGGACAGAATCAGCTTCATGCGCGCTAACCCTTTACCCCTGGGCCCCGACACACCGACGGGCCGCGCGCTACTCAAGCGCCGACCTGTTCATATTCTCGACGTCCAATTAGAACCTGAACCGCTCGCTTCGTTTGTACGCCAGACCGGCGCACGAACCGTGCTAGCGATACCTCTGCTGCGAGAAGAAAGTCCAATTGGCGGCATCATCATATGGCGCGAGTTTGTCGAGCCGTTCACTGAGCGGCAGATCGAGCTGGTCCAGACGTTTGCCGATCAAGCCGTTATCGCCATTGAGAACACCCGATTGTTCCAGGAGCTCCAGCAAAGAACGGCAGAACTCGAAACATCTAACGTGCAACTTACCGAGGCGCTCGAGCAGCAAACGGCGACAAGCGAAGTCCTTAAAGTGATCAGCCGTTCAACCTTTGACCTTCAGCCTGTGCTGGAAACATTAATCGAAAACGCCACGAGGCTGTGCTGTGCCTCCTCAGGAGCCATATTGAGGCAGGAGGACGCGGGCTTCCGACCGGCGGTTGCGTTTAATGTGCCCCGGGAGTGGATAGATTATATTGAGAAGAACCCGATTCGCCCAGGACGAGAGACTACCGCAGGTCGGGTTGCGCTTGAACACAGAGTTGTTCACATTCACGATACTCTGGCAGACCCCGAATATTTTCGCGAAGCCCACAGACTTGGCGGTCAGCGGACTGTTTTAGGAGTGCCCATGCTTAGGGAGGGCACTCTCATTGGAGTGATTATAATCCGCAGGACCGAGGTCCAACCTTTTACTGATAAGCAAATTGAACTGGTGACGACTTTCGCTGACCAAGCAGTAATCGCAATCGAGAACGTGCGCTTGCTCCAAGAGCTCCAAAACCGTAACCAAGCCCTCACCGAAGCTCTCGATCAGCAGACAGCGACTAGCGAAATACTCGGCGTTATTGCCAGCTCGCCGACGGACATTCAACCGGTGTTGGAGGTGGTTGCCGAGAATGCCGCGCGATTGTGTGACTCAAGTGACGCTCAGATCTATCGCGTTGAGGGCGATACCATGCGGAAAGTGGCAAGCCACGGAATTATCTCCCCTGTACTTGAGGTAGGCGAGACGCGCCCGATCAACCGCAGTTGGCTGATTGGCCGAGCCATTCTCCAGCGTGAGCCCGTCCACATCCACGACAGCCTGGCAGTGCTCGACGCGGACTACGACGAGGTAAGGCGCGTCGACGAGCGTCTGGGTATTCGGACGTTGCTGACTGTTCCGTTATTGCGCGAGGGAGTGTCTATCGGTGCCATTATGATCCGCCGGACGGAGGTCCGTCCGTTCACTGACAAGCAGATTACACTCTTGAAGACCTTCGCAGATCAAGCGCTGATCGCCATCGAGAACGTCCGGCTGTTCAAGGAATTACAAGAGCGAAATACCGAGCTGCGCGAGGCCCTGGAGCATCAGACGGCGACATCCGAAGTGTTAAGCATTATCAGCCGCTCGCCAACGGATGTACAACCGGTGCTCGATGCGATAGTCCAGAGCGCGGCAAAGGTCTGTGGGATTGATGATGTAACGCTGCGGCTCCGAGAGGGAGATATGATGGTTGCGCGGGCTCATATTGGTCTCGTACCCATATTTATTGGACGCGAAACGGTTGGTGTAAATGAATTACATCTTCGCTGGGTATTCGAGCATGGCACGCTTCACATACCCGATATTCGTACACGGGAGAATGATTTCCCAACCTTGCGTTCGTACTCGCGCACCTTTCTACTCATTCCTCTTCGTCAACGGGGGGAACTTATCGGAACACTGACTGCCCGTCGCACTGAGGTGAACCCCTTTACGCCGACGCAGATCAAACTCCTAGAAACTTTCGCAGATCAGGCGGTCATCGCGATTGAAAACGTCCGGTTATTCCAAGAGCTAAAGGAGTCGTTAGAGCAACAGACCGCGACGAGCGAAATACTAGGCGTGATTGCCAGCTCGCCGACTGAGCTGCAGCCAGTGCTGGATGTCATCGCAGAAAACGCTGCGCGCGTGTGTAGCGCGGAGGATGCGACGATTCGCCTTGTTCAAGGGAACCTGCTCCGATTAATGGCTCACCAGGGGCGCATCTCCTCGCTTTCGGAGTCCGAGGGAGCCGAAGTAGATTCCTTGGATCGAGGACGTGATTGGGTGCCTGCCCGAGCCGTACTGGATCGGCAGACAATCCATATTCCGGACATCGCCGCAATAGAAAGTGAATTTCCGGAGACTACGATTCGAGCCAGGCGGGCAGGTGTTCGTACGATGCTTTCGACCCCGCTACTACGTGAGGGTGTTGCAATCGGTGTGATTCATATCCGGCGCACGGAGGTCCGTCCGTTTACCGAGAAACAAATCGCCCTACTCAAGACCTTCGCCGACCAAGCCGTCATCGCCATTGAGAACGTGCGGCTGTTCAAAGAATTGCAGGAACGCAACCGTGACCTGACTGAAGCATTGGACCAGCAGACCGCAACGAGCGAAGTGTTGAAGGTCATAAGCCGATCGGCCTTCGACTTGCAGCCGGTGCTTGAGACACTGGTTGAGAACGCGGCGAGGCTATGCGCGGCAGACCAGGCATTTATTCTCCGGTCTGAGAACGGGCTGCTAAACCTGGCGGTTACCTACAACGTCTCCCTGGAGCTACGAGAGTTCGTGGCGCGAAACCCGATCGTTCCTGGACGTGATAGCGTCACCGCAAGGGCAGCACTCGAACGACAAACTATTCATATACCGGACATCTTGACGGACCCGGAATACACCTATCAGGCCTGGCAAGTGCAACCGTATCGAGCCGTCCTGGGCGTGCCAATGCTCCGGGGAGACGACTTGCTGGGTGTCATCACACTCAATCGCTCGGAGACGCGGCCCTTTACAGACAAACAGATCGATCTGGTCACGACCTTTGCCGATCAGGCCGTTATTGCCATTGAGAACACCCGTTTGCTGCAAGAACTACAAAACCGAAATCGCGATCTAAGCGAGGCGCTGGAGCAACAGACCGCAACGAGCGAGATTTTGCGCGTGATCGCCGGCTCGCCAACGGATATCCAGCCGGTGTTGGATGTGGTCGCAGAAAATGCCGCTCGGCTGTGTGAGGCCAGCGATTCGCAAATCCTACGCGTCGATGGCGATGTCCTCCGTATAATTGCTTCACGTGGATCCATTACCGTGCCTTCGAGCGTACGAGCAGAGGGCGTGCCGGTCCGCCGTGACATCGTCGCCGGTCGCGCCGTTCTTGATCGCCGAACTATTCACGTCGAAGACCTCGCGGCAGAGGTTGATGGCGAATTCGCTGGGGCGAAGGGTCTCCAACAAGCCACGGGCCAACGTGCGACGCTATCGACTCCATTGCTCCGTGAGGGCGTCCCCATCGGCGCGATCCTGATTCGCCGGATGGAGGTCCGGCCCTTCTCTGAAAAACAGATTAAGCTCCTCGAAACCTTCGCCGACCAGGCGGTGATCGCGATCGAAAATGTCCGGCTGTTTCAGGAGCTGCAAGCTCGCAACCGCGACCTTAGCGAAGCATTGGAACAGCAGACCGCTACGAGCGAGGTTTTGAAGGTCATAAGTCGCTCGACGTTTGATCTTGAGCCGGTGCTTCAAACTCTCATCGAGAATGCTGCCAGGCTTTGCGAGGCACAAATTGCGTCTATCCACAGAGTGGAAGGAGACAACTTGCCTCTGGGGGCTGCGTATGGCCATTCCCCCGAGTTGCTAGACTTCATTAAACGAAATCCCCCGCGCATTGGACGAGGAACGGTCACAGGCCGAGTTGTGCTAGAGCGCCAGGTAGTTCACATATCCGACGCTAGAGCTGATTCGGAATATCATTATGTTGAGCAGATCGAGTGCTTCAGAGCGATAACCGGCGTGCCTTTGCTCAGAGAAGGTGTTCCGATCGGTGTCATTGTCATCGCCAGAACGGATGCCAGGCCTTTTACCGCGAGGCAGATTGATCTGGTCACAACTTTCGCGGATCAGGCGGTGATCGCCATTGAGAACGTCCGTCTACTTCAGGAACTCCAATCGCGGAACCGAGAACTGACTGAAGCTCTGGAGCAGCAGACTGCGACCAGCGATGTTTTGAATGTAATCGCACATTCGCCGATCGCGCTGGAGCGGGTTTACGAAGCGATTCTCGCCAACACCACGCGCTTGTGTGAGGCCAATATCGCCTCACTTTTCTTGTATGACGGCGAAGTCCTTAGTACGGCGGCGAGCCACGGGACGACGCAGGAGTTTGCCGAGCATCTCGAACACAGCCGACCACGCCCAAGCCGCGAGACCACGACTCGGCTGGCTGCTTTAGAGCGCAGGACAGTGCATGTAAGTGATCTGTTGTCCGATCAAGCCTTTTCTCCGCAACCGCGTCAGCTTTACGAAAAGGAAAACGTCCGTACGGTCTTATCCGTTCCCATGCTTCGCGAGGATAAACTCATCGGGGTTATCACGACGTGGCGCCGGGAAGTACGCCCGTTCAGCGACAAACAGATTGCGCTCGTAAAAACCTTTGCCGACCAGGCTGTAATCGCCATCGAGAACGTGCGCCTTTTCCAGGAGATCCAGGAGCGCACCCGCGAGCTTCAACTTTCTCTCGAGGAGGTGGGCGCTCTCAGTGAAGTAAGCCGGGCGGTCAGCTCGTCTCTGAACCTTCACGAGGTGTTGAGTAGGGTTGCCGGCCATGCGGTAAATCTCTCCAAATCGGATGGCTGCGGGATCTTTGAGTTCAATCCGGTACGCCATGCGTTTGACGTGGTGGCGAGCCACAACTTGAGCCGCGAATTTTTAGAGTCCGTTCAAACAACGACGATCGACCTTGGTAAGACAACCATTGGTCAAGCCGCCGACCGCGGGCAGCCGATACAAGTTCCCGACATGACGAATGCATACGGCCATCCGTTTCGGGATTTTACTCTGAAGGCGGGCTTTCTTTCCGTGCTCACGGTTCCCATGAGAGGCGACGGAGTAACCCGCGGAATTGTCCTGCTGCGCCGCTCGCCGGGCTCGTTCGATGATCGCGTGGTCAACCTCCTTACGGCGCTGGCCAGCCAATCTAAAGTGGCCATCGAAAATGCGCGGTTATTCAGCGAGATCGAGGATAAGGGCCGGCAGATCGAAGCCGCAAATCGCCACAAGTCGGAGTTTCTCGCCAATATGTCGCACGAGCTGCGCACGCCACTCAACGCGATCATCGGCTTCTCGGAAGTTTTGCTGGATCCCGCGCTCCGGGTTAGCGAGGAAGAACGGATGCAGTTCCTGACGGATGTCTTGGGCAGCGGGAAGCATCTGCTCGGACTGATTAATGAAGTTCTCGACCTCGCGAAGATCGAAGCCGGAAAGATGGAATTGCAGATCGACAGGGCGCTGATGCAGGATGTCGTGGAAGCCGTTGCCAATACGATGCGGTCCCTCGCAACGAAGAAAGGGATCCAGCTCCGCATTGACAGTGACGAGCGCTTGGCTCCGTTCTCGATGGATGGGGCACGTGTTAAGCAGGTGCTTTTGAATCTCGTCGGTAACGCGATCAAGTTCACTCCCGAAGGGGGAAAGGTCTGGATCCGGACAGGTCGGAAGGACGGCTTCGTGTGCGTAGAGGTGGGTGATAACGGGACCGGGGATCGCAGCGGAAGATCAAGAAAGAATCTTCCTGGAATTTCAACAGGCCGGCAGCGAAGCCGGAAAACCGCAGGGCACCGGCCTGGGGCTGGCCCTGGCAAAGAAGTTCATCGAGATGCATGGGGGAAATATTTGGCTGGAGAGCGAGGTTGGAAAGGGCAGCCGATTCTTTTTTACGCTGCCGACCGATAGCGATTTTAGATTCTGGATTTTCGATTTCCGATTCGAAACAAATTTAAATGACGAAAATCCAATAATTCACCGCGGAGGCGCGGAGGATCTGACAGATTGAATGAGTAATTTGATTAAATTTAACACTCTGCGAACTCTGCGTCTCTGCGGTGAAAATCGAGAATCGTTATGGATGAAAAAAAATACTGCTGGTTGAAGACAACCCGGTAAATCGGCGGCTGGCCGGATTTCTGCTGCGGTCCCAGGGCTACGAGGTTGTTGAAGCAACCAATGCAGCCGAGGCGTTGGAGATTCTCGCCAAGGACCCACCCGATCTGATCGTGATGGACATTCAACTCCCTGAGATGGATGGACTCGAAGCCACCACCAAGCTAAAAGCCGAACCGGCAACGGCGAAAATACCAGTGATTGCGGTTACGTCCTACGCCATGGCGGGAGACCGGGAGAGGGCGCTCGCCGCCGGTTGCAGTGGATACGTTACCAAGCCTATCGACAAAACCGTATTTCTCGCAGAGATCAGTCGTCATTTAAAGTAAAGACTCCGGACAAAAATTCGAAGCACGAATTTCGAAATCCGAAACAAATTCAAATGTTCCAAACTTTCAATCTTCAAAAACGGCCCGATCAGGCAGGGTTTCCAATTTTCCGAGTTTGGGATTTATTTGGCTGCGCTTTGTTTCGGATTTCGATATTTGGATTTCGGATTTTTTAAGCGGACTTAGCGCTATAATTTGTTTCACACTGAAAGCGTAATTTTCCAGAAATGACAATCACAGCCACACGGGTGCTGATCGTCGACGATGATGGAGCCTCTCGGCGGCTCTTGCGCGTGCGACTGGAGGCTATGGGATGCGCGGTTGCGGCGGTCGCGGACGGCCCTGAAGCTCTAGCCGAGATAAAAAAACACGAGCCGGAGCTGATGCTCCTGGATCTCCAGATGCCGAAAATGGGGGGAATTGAGGTTCTTCGGGAGTTGGCCAAGCAAGGAGCGAAGTTTCCGGTCGTTGTGATCAGCGCCCACGGTTCCATTGAAAATGCCGTCGACGCGATGAAACAGGGAGCCTATGACTTCATCACCAAGCCTATCGACGGCAAACATTTTGAAATCGTCGTGCGCAAAGCCTTGGAAAGAGAGGGATTGAAACGCGGCTTGGAGCTACTCACGGAAGAAACCGATAGCCGCCACCGTCTTATCAGTCGGACAAAGCAAAAAAATGGCGGAAGCCCTTGAGACCGCGCGCAAGGCTGCTGCCAGCAAAGCGACAGTGTTGCTCCTGGGGGAAAGTGGCACCGGCAAGGAAATTTTTGCGCGCGCGATTCACAACTGGAGCGATAGAAAAAGCCAACCGTTTGTGGCGATCAATTGTGTGGGCTTGTCGAAGGAACTCTTGGAAAGCGAGCTGTTCGGGCACGAGAAGGGAGCATTTACAGGGGCCGACCAACAGAAAAAAGGCAAGATGGAGCTGGCAAACGGCGGGACGGTCTTCCTCGACGAAATCGGAGACATGTCCCAGGAGCTCCAAACCAAGTTGTTAAGATTTCTCCAAGAGCGCGAATTCGACCGGGTCGGCGGCGTCAGGCCGATTCACGTCGAAGTTAGAATCATCGCTGCGACCAATCGCGATTTGGAGACCGCGGTCAAAGAGGGACGCTTCCGCCAAGATCTCTATCATCGCATCAACGTCATCCCGATCACGCTTCCGCCGTTGAGAGAAAGAGTGGAAGACATCCCGGTTTTGGCGCATCACTTCATGGAACATTACGCAAGAGAGGCAAAAAAGAACTTCACCGAGATTGTCGCCGATGCCCTGAAGCAGCTTTGTGCGTATGACTGGCCCGGCAACGTCCGCGAGCTGGCCAACGCGATCGAAAGGGCTATCGTTCTGGGCAGGGGCCCGTGCGTTACGGTACAGGACTTGCCATCGAGAGTTGTTGCGTCAGTAGTGCGCCCGACAATCGATGGTCGATCCTACCGTGACGCCATGGAAGATTACCGGAAAGAATTGGTTCTCGTAGCTCTAGAGCGCTGCCGCGGCAATCGCGCCGCCGCGGCGCGGCTCCTTGGACTGCACGAGAAATATTTCCTAAGGCTTCTTAAATCGCTAGCTATCACCGTCTAACCGTCTACCAAGCAAATCTCGGCCAACCGATCTGTTGTTTAACTCTCCGCACAGGAGACAGAAGTACGATATTAGTAACCTAAGCGCTACGGCGAGGTAATCAATCGGTTACTGTTCGTATTTGCTCCCGCTCGCCACGATTCAGAAATCTTCGAAAAAATAGCTCGACAATATTGCCATCTTGCCTGGCCGAACATTCATCGTCTGGATTGGCATAACCGTTGCCATGTCAGTTGATCGAAGGAGGGCAGGACAATGGCAACAAAAATAATAGTTCCACTAAAGAAACATGACCGGCTCGACGAGATTGTGCCTTACATCGAAGAGGTGGCCGAGCCAGGCGCGAGCGTCGTCTTTCTCGTCCGTCATCCAGTGAGCGGCTTCAAATGGCTGCAGGCGTATGCTGCGATATCGCAATGTGGGATCGAGACCGCACTGGTCATCAGAAGAATGGCTGAGAGTTATTCGACGCGCATGCGTATGCAATTAGCACGTCAAAAAGTTTTCTGTACCTGCGAGACTTTGCTCAGACTGCGCGTGATAGTCACGGTCGATATCTATGCGGGCAGCCTCAGTAAAACGTTATCCAGTTATGTGAGTCATGAGGATGTGCAATTTGTTGTCATGCAGCCCGGGATTGGACAGCGAATCGCGAGCTATCTGCAAGGGATGGTTTCAATCCGTAGCATATTCCGTCATCCGTTTTCGTCATCGATATTCATCCGTCCGAGTGCGTAAGGATCTTTTATTTTAGAGTCGGACAAAGCGCGAAAGGAGCTTTCCATGTTATCAAAAGAAGAAAACGAAATGCTCTGCCGAACAGCACCAGGCACACCGATGGGCGAGCTCTTCCGGCGCTTCTGGTTGCCTGTCGCGCTCTCTCGCGAGCTGCCAAAGCCGGACTGCGCACCGGTGCGGCTCCGCATCCTCTCTGAGGATTTGATCGCTTTCCGCGACACGAACGGAAAAGTGGGGCTCCTGGCGCGGTACTGTCCGCATCGAGGCGCCTCGCTGTTTTTTGCTCGTAACGAAGCGGGTGGGCTGCGCTGCGTCTATCACGGCTGGAAATTCGATGTGACCGGCGCGTGTGTCGACATGCCGAATGAGCCGGCAGAGTGCAGCTTCAAACATAAGATCCATCAGATAGCGTATCCCACCCGCGAGGCCGGCGGCGTGATCTGGGCGTACATGGGTCCTCAAGCGAGCATGCCGGAAATGCCGCAACTGGAGTGGACGCTGGTTCCACAGAGTCATGTTTACGCGCACAAGCGCTTTCAACATTGCAATTATCTCCAGAACCTCGAGGGTGAGGTGGATTCCAGCCACGTCTCTTTTCTACACCGGGAGTTCCGGCCGGAGAAGTTCAACGCAGCCATCGCCGGCCAGGCGCTGCTCGCCACCGCGAAAGATTCGGCGCCGAAATTTCTAGTCCAGGACACGGACTACGGATTGGCGATTGGCGCGCGGCGCAACTGGGATGCCGAGCAGTACTACTGGCGACTCACTCAGTTTCTCATGCCGTCATTCACACTGATCCCGAGCGAAGCGGGCTCGCCAATCAATTTCACTGCTGCCGTACCAGTGGACGAGACAAACATGGTTGGCTTCACTGTCACGTGGCTTCCCGATCGGGCTCTAAATGAGGACGATATCCGCACTATCGAGTCGTGGACGGGGGCTTACGCGGAAGTCGATCCAGATACTTTCGAGCCGGTTGCCAACAAGCAAAATGATTATTTTCTGGACCGCGAGAAGCAGCGTAGCGAGAACTTCACCGGCATGCGGGGTATTCGCGAAGAAGACATCGCGATCCAGGAAGATCAGTACGGACCGATTGCAGACCGCACCAAAGAGCATCTCGGCTCCAGTGACGCTGGCATTATCGCTTTGCGCCGGCGATTGCTGAAGGCCGCGCGCGATATGGCTGAGGGTCGCGAGCCGCCAGAGCGCACGCTGCGGCACGACCTATCGTGTGCACCCGACTGCCAGTCTTGTGCATCGTGCAATTTCGTTCGAGGAGGTGACTCGCTCCGCCATACCAGCGGTTTAGGTTATGTCTGAAGGATGCATTACGTAAAAGGGTCAACGAGAAATCTGCTAACTCCAATTGTTCCTTGACGGCGGCGCTTCAATTGAACTAAAGATAGGCCGACCATTCGAACAGATTTGCAGACTGGTCGTTCCCGGTCTCGTCATCTGTATGCCTCAAATAAACCCGGACTGGGATTTCCAGCCGGGTTTTGTTTTGCAGCATGAATAAGAAGCCCCCCAAAAAAAATGTGAAGCGGCGAGCCTCCACTTCCGGAGAATCCATCTCGACGCTCAAGAAGACGATCGCCGCGCAGGCGCAAGAAATCCGCGAGCGAGCGGAGCAGCAGAGAGCCACGAGCGAGATTCTGCGCATAATCGCGCGTGCGCCGGCAGACCTTCAAGCAGTGCTCGACGGAATTGCTGAGCACGCTGCCAAGCTATGTGATGCGGCCGATGCGTTGGTGTGGCGGGTCGATGGCACTGCCCGATATCTTGCGGCTCACTTTGGATCCGTTCCTACGCGCTGGAGATATTGGTACGCGAGGAATATGAATTAGCTAGGACCGGACCTCCTGGCCGGGCAATACTAGACCGTGAGACGGTTCACGTTCATGATCTTCGCGCCTCCTCTGCGGATTTTCCCGGCGCCAAAGACGCGAGGAGTAGCTTTTGGGATTAGGACCACACTTGTAACGCCGTTGCTGCGCGACGGCATGGCTGTCGGCGCTTTGCAGATTCGCCGCAAGGAAGTGCGTCCGTTCGCTGATGGTCAAATTAAACTTCTCGAAACCTTCGCTGATCAAGCGGTGATTGCCATCGAGAACGCCCGGCTGATCCATGAGCAACAGGCGAGTAATCGTGATTTGACCGAGGCCCTTCAGCAGCAGACCGCGACCAGCGAAATTCTGCGGGTGATCGCCAGCTCGCCGACGGATATCCAGCCGGTGTTGGATGCTGTGGCGGAAAGCGCCGCCAGGCTGTGTGAATCCTATGACGCGCAAATCTTTCGACTGGAGAATGACGTCGTGCACCGGGTGGCTTCATACGGTCCCTTGCTGATCGCGATGGAGCATACGCCTTTGAATCGACAATCTCCGGCCGGCCGGGCGATGGTTGACCGGCAATCAATTCACGTCCATGACCTCGCGGCAGAGATTGATTCTGAATATCCGGAAATTAAGGGCTACCAACAACAGATTGGTCATCGCACAACGCTTGCAGCTCCCCTCTTGCGCGAAGGCGTACCGATCGGGGCGATTCTCATACGTCGGTTGGAGGTCCGGCCTTTCACGGATAAACAGATCGCCCTTCTCAAAACCTTCGCCGATCAGGCGGTTATCGCCATCGAGAACGTGCGCTTATTCCAGGAGTTGCAAGCGCGCAACCGAGATGTCACGGAAGCCCTGGAGCAGCAGACGGCGACTGGTGAAGTGCTTAGAGTCATCGCTTCCTCCCCTACCGATCTTCAACCGGTTCTCGATACTCTCATTGCGAACGCGGCGAAACTTTGCGGTGCCACTATGGGTCACGTCCGGCAATTTGACGGCGAGTTCCATCGGGTGGTTGCCCACTATGGCGAAAGTCCGGAAATGATAACGGCCCTGAGGGACAATCCTCTCCCACCAGGCCCGAAGATTCCCGCTGGTCAAGCCCTTCTCGAAGGCAAATCCGTTCAAATCCTTGATGTCCAATCCGATCCACGCGCCCACCTGGCTTTGGCTCGGTCGATCGGCACGCGGACGTTGCTGATGGTGCCTCTATTACGAGAAGGAACACCGATTGGTAGTCTCACGATATGGCGTAACTTTGTTGAACCATTTACGGAGCGGCAGATTGAGCTGGTCAAGATCTTTGCCGATCAGGCTGTTGTCGCCATCGAGAACGTTCGGCTGTTCCAGGAACTCAAGGAGTCATTGGAGCAGCAGACTGCCACGAGTGAGATTTTGGGTGTGATCGCCAGTTCGCCGACGGATATCCAGCCAGTACTGGATGCTGATTGCCGGAGCGCAGCCGGCTGTGCGATGCCAACGACGCTGTCATCATCCGGTCGATGGACAGGTGCCCGGTTGTCGCTCATTTCGGCCCGATGCCAGGTCGACATGAGAGGTCCGCTGCCTGGAAGTCCGTGCCATTCCGGTCGCGGGTTGCCGGCTGAGGCGCGCGGTGCTGGATCGAATGACTGTTGCAGATCCTGATGGAGAGTCAGTCGAGATCCGAATTTCCCGAGCAAGGCAATGCGCAGCGCTACGGATACGGAGCTGGCGGTACGCCCCTGCTTCGGGAGGGTGTCGGCTATCGGCGCACTGGTGTTCGGCGAACCGAGGTCCGGCCGTTTACCGACGAGCAGATCGCGCTTCTTAAGACTTTTGCCGATCAGGCGGTGATCGCTATCGAGAACGTGCGGCTGTTCAAAGAACTCCAGGAGCGCAATGCAGAATTGCGCGAGGCCCTGGAGCATCAGACGGCAACCGCCGAGGTGCTCGGCATTATCAGCCGCTCGCCGACGGACGTGCAGCCGGTCTCGATGCCATCGTCGAGAGCGCCGCGCAGGTTTGTGGGATCGATGACGTGGTGCTGCGGCTCAATGAGGGTGACGCGGTAATTCCACGGGCTCATTTTGGTTCAATACCAATTGGCCGCGTCGAAGTCAGTATTGATGAGCCACACTTTCACTGGATACGCGAGCATGGCACGCTTCACGTTCGCGACGCCCTAGAGCAAAACGATTTCCCAACGATGGCTTCCGGCACCCGATATCGCACCTTCTTGGCCGCTCCTCTTCGTCAGCAGGGGGAGTTCATTGGAGCACTGTTCGCGCGTCGCATGGAGGTGCGCCCGTTCACCCCTGCGCAGATCAAACTGCTGGAAACCTTCGCCGATCAAGCGGTGATTGCGCATGAGAACGTACGATTATTCAACGAGCTCAAGGAAGCGTTGGAGCAGCAAACAGCGACGAGTGAAATCTTGGGCGTCATCGCCAGCTCGCCGACGGATATTCAGCCGGTGCTGGATGTCGTTGCCGAAAGCGCCGCACGGCTGTGCGAAGCTAGCGAGTCGGCAATCTGGCGTTGTGACGGCGCCAACTTTTGGCTTGTCGCGTCGCAAGGTTCGATTCCTGTACCCCTGTCCGAAGGAAGGAGACCGCTGACTCGTTCGATACCGAGCGCCCGGGCAATGATCGATGGTGAAACCGTGCATATCCATGACCTTTTGAGCCGCGGACTCTCTAGCGGAATTTTCTGAAGCGGTTCGGTCAGTCGGCATCCGTACTATTCTGGTCGACGCCATTGCTTCGCGAAGGGCTTGCGATCGGAGCAATTCATATCCGCCGACCGGAGGTTCTTCCCTTTACCGAAAAGCAAATTGCTCTTCTGAAAACCTTCGCCGATCAGGCCGTCATCGCCATCGAGAATGTGCGGCTGTTCAAGGAAATCCAGGAACGCAATGCAGAATTGCGCGAGGCGCTGGAGCATCAGACGGCGACCGCCGAGGTGCTCGGCATCATCAGCCGCTCGCCGACCGACGTGCAGCCGGTGCTCGATGCGATCGTCGAGAGCGCGGCGCAGGGTTTGCGGAATCGATGACGTGCTGCTGCGACTCCGCGAGGGGAGTATTTTGGTTACCGCGGGCTCATTTTGGTCCGATACCCATTGGCCGGGTCGAGATCAGTATTGATGAACCGCAGTATCGTTGGCTGCGCGATCATGGCACCTTCACGTTCCTGACGTTCGGGCGCAGAACGAGTTCCCGACAATGGGTGTCGGCCGGCAATTGGCGCACCATGTTATTCGTTCCCCTTCGTCAGCAGGGGGAACTCGTTGGCATACTTGGCCGCGCGTCGCACCGAGGTTCGCCCCTTCACCCCGGCGCAGATCAAGCTTCTCGAAACCTTTGCCGACCAGGCTGTCATCGCGATCGAGAACGTGCGGCTGTTCCAAGAACTCAAGGAGTCATTGGAGCAGCAGACTGCGACGAGTGAAATTCTTGGCGTCATCGCCAGCTCGCCGACGGATATTCAGCCGGTGCTGGATGCCATAGCGGCAAGCGCGGCGCGGTTGTGTGACTCGATAGACGCCGTGATCTATCGTCCCGATGGCGACGTTCTGCAGCGAGTAGCGATATTACGGATCGATTCCGACCCGGTCGCATCGTTTCCGATCGAGTCGGTCCTCAGTACACCGGGCGGGCCATGGTCGAACGTCAAACGATTCACATCCATGACATCGAGGCCGAATCTGAAACAGATTTCCCGGAGCTCGATAGCACGGGTAGTCGCGGCGGGAGCCGCGCCAGACAAGCTCGCGGCGCCGCTGCTGCGCGAAGGTATTCCGATCGGGGCGATTATCGATTCGTCGGATGGAGGTCCGGCCTTTTACAGATAAGGAGATCAGCTCCTGAAACCTTCGCCGCACAGGCGGTCATCGCCATTGAGAATGTGCGCCTGTTCAAAGAACTCCAAGAGCGGAATACAGAACTGCGCGAGGCGCTGGAGCATCAGACGGCAACGGCCGAGGTGCTCGGCATCATTAGCCGCTCGCCCACGGACGTGCAGCCGGTTCTCGACGCGATCGTCGAGAGCGCGGCAAAAGTCTGTGGTATCGATGACGTGGTGCTGCGACTCCACGAGGGGGACATTATGGTCCTGCGGGCCCATTTTGGTCCCGTACCCCTTGGCCAGCGTCGAGATCAGTATTGATGAGCCACAGTTTCGTTGGATGCGCGAGCATGGCACGCTCCACGTTCCCGACGTCCAAGCGCAGAACGATTTTCCAATGTTGGGTTCAATCGGCGGCTGGCGCACACTCTTGAACGCTCCCCTTCGCCATCAGGGGGAACTCGTTGGATTACTGAACGCGCGCCGCAACGAGGTGCGCCCCTTCACCCCGGCGCAGATTAAATTGCTTGAAACCTTCGCCGATCAGGCAGTGATAGCCATCGAGAACGTGCGATTGTTTCAACGAGTTAAAGGAGGCTTTGGAGCAGCAAACCGCGACGAGCGAAATTTTAGGTGTGATCGCCAGCTCGCCTACGGACATTCAGCCGGTCCTGGAGACCGTTGCAACGACTGCGGCGCGTCTCTGTGAGGCGAGTGACGCGCAAATACGCCTTGTCGAGGGGGATGGCACAAGATTGGTTGCGTCTTTTGGCATTCATCCGGCACCGGAATATATGGCCAACAGCCAGAAAACTCCCGGCACACAAGCGTTCCTCGAACGCCGGCCAATCCATATTCACGATCTGACCGCCGAAGTGGATAATTATCCGGACAGCCGGGAACTCGTGATTCGGACAGGCTCCAGAACATTTCTCAGTGTTCCAATGCTTCGCGAAGGACAATCGATCGGTCAGATAAATATTAGGCGAACGGAAGTTCGTCCTTTCTCCGACAGCCAAATCAAGCTGCTCGAAACCTTCGCCTCCCAAGCCGTCATCGCGA
This sequence comes from uncultured delta proteobacterium, assembly GCA_963745835.1. GTDB lineage: Bacteria > Desulfobacterota > Binatia > UBA9968 > UBA9968 > WHTF01. The sequence continues at coordinate 245,486 of CAVUZH010000015.1, read as the reverse complement.
TTGAAAACGTGCGGCTCTTCCAAGAGCTCAAGGAGTCGTTGGAGCAGCAAACCGCGACGAGTGAGATTTTGGGCGTTATCGCTGGCTCGCCGACAGATATCCAACCGGTGCTGGACACAGTGGCTCGAAACGCCGCACGTCTCTGTGAAGCGACCAACGCGCAAATTTTTCGTTTCGACGGTAATGTCCTTCGGCTTGCGGCTAACTATGGTGGTCTCTCAGCAACTGATGAGGTGCCTGTCCGTCGTAGCTCACCACTTGGCCGAATATTTATTGACCGAAAAACTCTTCATGTTCATGACCTCGCGGCCGAACTTGAAACCGAGTTTCCGGACGCTAAAGCATCTCAGCAGCGGTTGGGCCATCGGACAATCCTCGGAACACCGCTACTACGACAGGGCGTCCCTCTGGGTGTGATTGGGCTTCGCCGCACTGAGGTCCGGCCATTCACCGACAAGCAAATCAAGCTGCTTGAGACCTTTGGTTCACAGGCCGTCATCGCCATCGAAAACGTGCGACTGTTCAAAGAATTGGATGAGCGAACCCATGAATTGACACGCTCGTAGGTGAACTCAAAGCCCTCGGCGACGTCGGGCACGCAGTTAGCTCAACACTTGATCTCCCGACCGTGCTCAGCACAATCGTGGCCCGCGCGGTTCAGCTGTCAGGAACCGATTGCGGAGTCATTTATGAGTACGATGAAGCCACTGAGGTGTTTCACCTGAGGGCAAGTCATCGGATGGAAGAGGAATTGGTCGACGCCATTCGCGCAGCCCCGTTGCGAGTCGGGGAGGGCTATACTGGGCAAGCGGCACTAGCTCGGGCTCCCGTCCAAGTTAGCGATCTTCGAGACGAGCAAGAAGTCAGGCTTACGCGAATTCGGCCAATCTCCGATCGACTCGGCTATCGTTCTCTCTTGACCGTTCCTATCCTGCTCGAAAGTCGATTGATGGGTGCGTTGACGGTCTGGCAAAAACGTGCCGGAACCTTCACCCCTGACTGATCAATCTTCTTCAAACCTTCGCCACGCAATCCGCTTTGGCAATCCAAAACGCCCGGCTGTTCCGGGAATCGAAGACAAGAGCCGACAAATCGAAGCCGCCAACCGGCACAAGTCCGAATTTCTCGCCAACATGTCGCATGAGCTGCGCACGCCTCTTAACGCCATTATTGGCTTCTCTGAAGTCTTGGGCGAGAGACTCTTCGGCGAGTTAAACGAGAAACAGGCCGAGTACACCGAAGACATTCTTTCCTCCGGACGCATCTGCTATCGCTTATCAATGAGATTCTCGATCTCTCCAAAGTCGAGGCCGGACGCATGGAGCTGGAGCTGGCTACGTTCGATCTCCCATTGGCGATCGACAACGCGCGCACGTTTGTGCGCGAGCGCGCCACGGGCACGGCATCACAGTTGATGTCGTCGACGAGCGCCTTGGGGAGTTTGTCGGCGATGAGCGCAAGATCAAGCAGATACTTTTGAATCTGTTGTCCAATGCAGTGAAGTTCACTCCGGAGGGAGGTCGGATCGAATGAAAGCCACGCAGGTTGATGGTGCTGTGGAGATCTCGGTCACTGACACTGGCATCGGCATCGCCCCGGAGGACCAGCCGAGGATCTTCGAGGAGTTTCGTCAGGTGGGCAGCGACTATGCGCACAAGAGCGAAGGGACCGGACTTGGGTTGACTTGGCCAAGAAGTTCGTCGAGCTGCATGGAGGGAAAATCTGGGTGGAGAGCGAAGTCGGTAAAGGCAGCAAGTTCACGTTTACGCTGCCACTCACTGAGGAGGGCAGTCTAAATTGAAAACGTTCCATGGAAAACCAAAGTCGAATTACTCGCGCAAAGAGGCAAAGGAGCCAAATCAAAGCAATATTCGTGAACGGGGATTCGGTGGTGGAATCTCTTGACTTAGCAGTCTTTCGACTTCGCGGGAGAACAATGCGGTTAGATAATATTTCTGAATGAAATTCGAAAATTCAAACAGGTAAAGGATGCCGACGACCAAACGACCCCCGTCCAAAAAGCAACGCTCGTCGCGTGAGACAATGGACTTCAAGCTGCGCCAGGAAAATAAACAACTAAGGCGCGAGCGCGACGACGCGTTCGAGCAGCAGAGGGCCAACGGCGAGATCCTGCGCATGATCGCGCGCGCGCCAACCGACCTCCAGTCCGTGATGGACAGCATTGCAGAGAACGCAGCGCAGCTGTGTGACGCCGTAGACGCTATGGTATGGCGGGTCGACGGTGATGTCCTTCGCCTGGCCGCGCACTATGGATCGATTCGAAGCGTCCATGATCTCGGTGGGACGGATTCTCTCAATCGCGACGGACCTTGGCCGAGCAGTTATCGAACGCCAGACGATCCATGTCCATGATCTACAAACATCCGAAGCAGGAGTTTCCGAACGCCAAGACTCGTGGAATACCGATGGGTATTAGGACGGCGCTTGGCCACCCCATTGGTACGCGAAGATAAGGTTATCGGTACTATTCACATCCGCCGAAGAGAGATCCGTCCGTTTTCAGACAAGCAAATCCAACTTCTAGAGAGCTTCGCCGACCAGGCGGTGATCGCAATCGAGAACGCCCGGCTTTTTCAAGAACTTACCGAAGCGCTGGAACAGCAAACCGCGACGAGTCAGATCCTGGGCGTGATCGCCAGTTCGCCGACTGATCTACAGCCGGTGCTTGACGTGGTCGCTGAAAATGCCGCGCGGCTTTGAGGCGGATGACGCTCAAATCGTTAGGGTCGACGGCAATGTTTTCCGGGTCGTGGCGTCGTTCCGGCTAATGCAGGCTTTCGGCGGATGAGGTTAGCCCATCAGCCGCGGGTTTCTCACTGGCCGCGCTATTGTGGACCGGCAAACGATCCATGTCCACGATATTCTGAATTGGTAGACCGGAGTTTCCCGAAGCCGAGAATCGTCAAGCGCTCAGAGGCGTTCGAACGACGCTGGTTACGCCTTTGATTCGAGATGGAATTGCTTGGAGGCATTAGTATTCTTCGGACCGAAGTTCGGCCGTTTACCGAAAGTCAGATCGCGCTGCTCAAACTTTTGCCGACCAGGCAGTCATCGCCATCGAGAACGTACCGCCTCTTCCAAGAACTCAGAGAATCGTTGGAACAGCAGACAGCAACAAGCGAGATTCTAGGTGTCATCGCCAGCTCACCGACTGACCTGCAGCCTGTCCTGGAAGCGGTTGCAGCGAGCGCAGCGCGGTTGTGTGACGCGAATGACGCGATCATCCTTCGTCGCGACGAGGAATTGGCTCATCCTGTAGCGTTTTATGGTCCGATAGGGTTTAGCAGACCCGCTGGACAAAATTTTCCTCCGACTAGATCAGACCCGCCTGGGCGAGCGATGCTAGATGGGAAAACAATACATGTTCATGACATCGTAGCGGAACTCGATACTGAGTTTCCAGAATACTCGAGCATACCAACAAATTAGCGGCTCTCGCACATTCTCGCCACGCCGCTTCTTCGAGAAGGCGTATCCATCGGCTCTATCATGATCCGCCGCACGCAAGTTCGGCCGTTCTCTGGTAAACAGATCAAACTTCTTAGAAACTTTTGCCGACTCAAGCTGTGATCGCAATTGAAAACGTGCGCTTATTCAAAGAATTACAGGAGCGCAATGGAGAATTACGCGAGGCTCTGGAGCATCAAACAGCGACCGCCGAAGTCCTCGGCATTATCAGCCGCACGCCCACAGACGTGCAGCCGATTCTCGATGCCATCGTCGCAAGTGCGGCAAAAGTCTGTGGGGTTGATGATATGGTCCTGCGTCTTCAGGAGGGTGAGTACCTTGTTGCACGCGCTCACGTTGGACCCATAGATATACCAGTTGCTCGCGAAAAAATCAGCGCTGACGAGCCAAGATTCCGGTGGATGCATGAGCATGGCACACTCCACATCCCTGACGTGCGTGCGCAAAGTGATTTCCCAACATTGGCGCCGGGTGGCTGGCGTACTTTCTTAGGCGTTCCTCTTCGTCAGGATAGCGAATTCATCGGAGCACTGTTGGCGCGGCGCACTGCGGCTCGCCCATTCACGTCCGCGCAGATCAAGCTGCTAGAGACGTTTGCTGACCAAGCGGTGATTGCGCTTCAAAATGTCCGGCTGTTCCAGGAACTGCGCGAAGCTTTGGAGCAGCAAACCGCCACGAGTGAGATATTGGGGGTCATCGCCAACTCGCTGACGGATTTTCAGCCAGTGTTGGAGACGGTTGCGGCTACGGCAGCACGACTCTGCGAGGCGACCGATGCACAAATTCGCTTTATTGAGGGTAACAGTACAAGATTAGTGGCCTCATTTGGGACCCATCCAGCTCCTGAAATTATGCCAAACATTCAGGGAAATCCTTCTGGTCGCGCAATTCTTGAGGGTCAACCCGTCCATGTTCATGATCTGGCCGGTCAAGGATTCGCAAAACGCAGCGGCACAAGAACTTTTCTTAGCATGCCCATGTTGAGGAAAGGAGTTCCGATCGGGCTCATCAATATCAGGCGAACTGAAGTCCGTCCTTTCACGGATAAACAAATCGCTCTTCTTAAAACCTTTGCCGATCAAGCGGTGATCGCTATCGAGAACGTACGGTTGTTCAATGAATTGCAGGAGCGCAATGCAGAATTGCGCGAAGCGCTGGAACATCAGACGGCGACTGCCGAGGTGCTCGGCATCATCAGCCGCTCGCCGACGGACGTGCAGCCGGTGCTTGACGCGATTGTGGAAAGCGCCGCCAAGGTTTGCGGGATAGACGATGTGGTGCTGCGACTGCGCGACGGGAACAGTTTTGTTGTGCGGGCTCATTTTGGTCCTATACCTGTATCCAGCGGACCCTCGAGATCAATATTGATGAGGCACAGTATCGCTGGATTCGCGAGCATGGCACACTTCACATTTCCGACGTTCGCGATCAAACCGAATTCCCAACATTAGTTCCCCAAGCGGCCACCGGCACCTTCTTGGCCGCTCCTCTACGTCAGCGAGGTGAGTTCATTGGGATGCTGAATGCACGTCGAAGCTAGGTACGCCCCTTTACCCCGGCGCAGATCAAGCTGCTGGAAACCTTCGCCGATCAGGCTGTGATCGCTATCGAGAATGTGCGGTTGTTTAAGGAATTAGATAATCGTAACCGCCAGCTCACGGAAGCCCTGGAACAGCAAACCGCAACGAGTGAAGTGCTCAAGGTGATCAGCCGCTCGACGTTTGATCTCCAACCGGTGCTTCAGACGCTCGTCGAAAACGCTGCCAGACTTTGTCGAGCCGACATAGGGATCATTTTCAGATTGGAAGGCGAAGTTCACAGGTGGGCCGCAGACTTTGGAGTCGGGCCAGACTTCAGAAATTTCGTTCAACAAAACCCAGCTCCGCGAGGGCGGGCCTCTCTAGCCGGGAGAGTCGAGCTCGGACGCCGGCCAGTTCATGTTCTCGACGCGCTAGCCGACCCCGACTATGAATTACGTGAACATCAGAGGCTTGGCGGCTTTCGCACAATGCTGGGCGTGCCCTTGCTAAGGGAAAATACGCTCGCCGGTATATTTTTTCTCAGCAGGCGTGAGGTGGAGGCATTCACTGATAAGCAGATCGAGCTAGTCACGACCTTCGCTGATCAGGCTGTAATTGCCATCGAGAATGTGCGGTTGTTTAAAGAATTGCAGGAACGCAACCGCGATCTTACGGAAGCATTGGAACAGCAAACTGCGACCGGCGAGATTCTGCGAGTTATCGCGAGCTCCCCAACTGACATTCAGCCGGTACTGGACACGGTCGCTGAAAATGCGGCGCGCCTCTGCGAAGCTGTCTGATGCCCAGATCTGGCGCGTCGACGGTACAGGGTGAGGTTAGCCGCGCAGTATGGGTCCATCCCGAGTCCAAGATCGAAGAAGGCCGGCCGGTCCTCCGAGGCGTCGCTGGAGGCAGAGCCATTCTCGATCGGGAGACCGTCCATATTCACGGATACTTTCGCGCCGAACGTTCAAAATGAGTTTCCAGAAACTTGGGCGATGACCCACGAGGCTTCGGCATCAGGACGCTTTTGGCGACTCCTTTGCTCCGCGAAGGGACTGCGCTGGGATATATCCTCATTCGTCGCCTGGAGGCTCGGCCTTCTCAGATAACGCAAATCGCCCTGCTGAAGACCTTTGCCGATCAGGCGGTCATCGCGATCGAGAACGTCCGGCTGTTTAATGAGCTCGATACTCGGAACCGGCAACTTACCGAAGCGTTGGAGCAGCAGACGGCGACGAGAGAGATTCTTCGTGTCATTGCCAGCTCACCGACGGATATACAGCCGGTGCTGGATCGTAGTCGCGGAAAATGCTGCGCGGATCTGTGATGCCACGATGCTCTCATCTATCGCGTCAATGGTGATGTCCTTCGACACGAGGCCGCAAATATCGGATCGATGCCCTGTGACCGCATCGTGCGTAGCAGGTCATCTGATCAGTCGCGGACTCGGTGGCTGGGCGGGCAGTGATCGACCGGCAAACCGTTCATGTCCATGATCTTGCCGCGGACGCGGTCACGGAGTTCCCGGAGTCACGTGCATTCGAAAGATGACTCGGCTTTCGGACGATCCTGGCTATACCTCTGCTACGTGAAGGCCTCCCCATTGGGGCGATCGTGATTCGGCGCATGGAAGTTCGTTACCGTTCACGGATAAGCAGATTGCCTTCTGAAAACTTTCGCTGATCAAGCCGTTATCGCGATCGAGAACGTGCGGCTATTCCAAGAATTGCAAGAACGGACGCGCGAGCTGGTGGAGTCAGTCGAAGAATTGAAAGCGCTGGGCGAGGTCGGCCAGGCGGTGAGCTCGAGCCTCGATCTCGAAACTGTGCTCGAGACCATCGTCGCGCGCGCCGTCGATTTGTCGGGGACCGATTGCGGGGTGATTTACGAATTTGATGAGGCCGCGCAAGAATTCAACTTGCGGGCGAGCCACCGCATGGAAGCCGAAGCGGTTGAAGCGCTCAGGGCCACACGGATAAGAGCAGGCGAAGGCGCCGCGGGGCAAGCGGCGATTACTCGCGCGCCGGTGCAGATCTCGGATACTTTTGATCAGCGTGAGCGTTCGACTTCCAGGATCAGACCTTTGCTCAACCGGCTAGGTTATCGCTCACTTCTGACGGTGCCGCTATTACGCGAGCAGAAATCCTAGGAGGCCTGACAGTCTGGCGGCGGCAAGCGGGCGAGTTCGATCCTGAAGTGGTGAACTTGCTGCAAACTTTCGCGACGCAATCCGCCTTAGCGATTCATAATGCGCAACTGTTTCGCGAGATCCAGGCCAAGGGCCGCGAACTGGAAGCCGCCAACCGGCATAAGTCGGAATTTCTCGCGAATGTATCGCATGAGTTGCGCACGCCTTTGAATGCAATCATCGGCTTCTCGGAAGTGCTGCTGGAGCACTTATTCGGTGAACTGAATGACAAGCAGAACGAGTACGTCGATGACATTCTTTCCTCAGGACGTCATCTGCTTTCGCTGATCAACGACATCTCTCGATCTTTCAAAAATAGAAGCTGGGCATATGGAGTTGGAGCTGACCAAGTTCGATTTGCCTTCGGCGCTGGATAACGCGCTGGTTCTGATAAGGGAGCGCGCTTCCCGGCACGGAGTTAGGACTCGAGCGGCTAATCGACCAACAGCTCGGCGACTTCCGAGGCGATGAGCGCAAAATCAAACAGGTATTAGTCAACTTATTTCGAATGCAGTGAAGTTCACTCCGGAAGGAGGAAAGATCCAGGTTCGCGCCGGCTTAGACAACGGCGCAGTGAAAATCTCCATAAGCGACACCGGCATTGGCATCGCGCCGGAGCATCACGAAGCGATTTTCGAAGAATTTCGCCAGGTCGGATCCGATTACGCACGAAAGCGGGAAGGGTACGGGACTTGGGTCTGACGTTGACGAAGAAGTTCGTCGAGATGCACGGCGGCAGAATCTGGGTCGAAAGCGAGCCTGGCAAAGGCTCAACGTTTACGTTTACGCTGCCGATGAATTGATGTTTTTCCAATATGATTTGAGTTAGGTTTTATCGTCATTCCCGTGAAAACGGGAATCCAGGGTTGGATGACCAGAAAGCCGGCGGTTTATATTCTAGCCAGTAAGCGCAATGGCACGCTTTATATCGGAGTCACCAGCGACCTTCAAAAGCGCGCACGGGAGCACAAAGATAATGCGATCGAGGGCTTCAGCTAAAAGATACGGGGTGCACCAATTGGTTTATTACGAACTACACGGCGATCTGGTTTCTGCTATCATCCGGGAGAAGCAGATGAAGAAATGGAATCGGGCTTGGAAGCTGAAAGTCATTGAGAAGCAAATCCAGATTGGAAGGACTTGTGGGATGACATCATTTAGAAAGAGGGGAACTGGATTCCCGCGTGCGCGGGAATGACGATTCCCTGACGGGGAATCTAAAATCCAAAATCGTTATGGCTGGGGAACTAATACTTATCATCGAGGACAACGAGAAAAACCGGAAGCTCGCCCGCGATGTGCTTCAGGTCAAGGGCTACCAGACCATAGAGTCGGAGACTGCCGAGGAAGGGATCGACCTTGCTCTGGCACAATCGCCGGCGCTTATTCTGATGGACATTCAGCTTCCGGGCATCGACGGTATTACGGCGCTGAAGCAGCTCCGATTGAATCCGAAGACCAAAAGTATTCCGGTCATCGCGATCACCGCGTCAGCGATGACACACAACCGGCAGACGATGTTGGCGGAAGGGTTTCGACGGCTATCAGACCAAACCGATTAGCTTGAAAGACTTTCTCGGCGAAGTGGAAAGGGTGCTCGCCGCCCGCAAATAAATCCGAAGCACGAATTTCGAAATCCGAAACAGATTCAAATGTTCAAACGAGACCAACAACAAATTGCAAACAGGCTCGGCTCCCCATAAACATGAAAAGATATGCCGCCCGTGAATTGGAACCGCTAGGTTAGTGCGAACTAAACAATACGATTTAGAAGATCGTACCTTCTCTGTTTGCGAAGGAGGTAAGGACGTTCATTAAAGACATTCCTAGGACGGTCGCGAGCATTGAAGACACGAAACAGCTTGTAAGATCTTCTGGCTCAATTGGGGCGAACTACATCGAGGCCAATGAGTCCCTGAGCAAAAGGGATTTCTTGATGAGAATTAAAATATGTCGCAAGGAAGCTAAGGAGAGCCGCTATTGGTTGCAGTTGATTGAAGTCAGTGGGGACTCGAAACTAAAGGAAATTAGGGATGTTCTCGTTCAGGAAGCGACAGAGTTGACCAGTATCTTTGGAGCCATTCTTCGCAAGAGCGAAAAACTCGAATATCGACTTCCTAAACGCTAAACAAGCGCGAATGAAAAGGCCCAATTTCAAACGAACTCGATTGTGAGTCTTGGAATTCAACAAAGTAGCATATTTAACAGCTTTTTGTTTCGGTTTGGTGATTCTAATTTTCGATTTGAATATTTACGATTGTTGGTTTGTTTCGGATTTCGAAATTCGGATTTCGATATTATTCAATGAAAGCTCCAGCCAAGATCCTCGTTGTCGATGACACGCCGAAAAACGTAAAACTCCTTGCCGACATACTGACGGCAAGGGGATACAACGTCGTGACTGCCGCCTCCGGTGCCGAGGCTTTATCTCAAGTGGAAGCCGAACGCCCTGACCTAGTGCTGTTGGACGTGGTCATGCCGGAAATGAGCGGCTATGAAGTCTGTCGTAAGCTCCGCAGCAATCCTGCCACTGAACTTCTTCCCGTCGTGATGGTCACTGCACTGGATCCGGGGGAAGAACGGGTCAAGGGGATTGAAGCGGGCGCGGATGATTTTCTGACGAAGCCGATCAATCAAGCGGAACTGCTTGCGCGGGTAAAGTCGCTGATTCGTATTAAAGAGCTTTACGACATAGTGCAAAATCAAGCCGCGGAGCTCGCCGATTGGAATCAAAGTCTAGAGCGGCGTGTCCGAGAACAGCTGGAACAACTGGAACGTTTGGAACGACTGAAACGTTTCTTCTCTCCTCAACTTGCCGAGTTGATCCTGTCTGGAGGTACCGAGGACCCGCTGAAAACTCACCGGCGCGAGATCACGGTAGTTTTCTTGGATCTACGCGGCTTTACGGCTTTTGCCGAGACCGCAGAGCCCGAGGATGTCATGGCAGTTCTACATGAGTATCACGCTGAAATGGGTAAGTTGGTTCTTCAGCACGAAGGGACTCTGGAACGTTTCACCGGTGATGGCATGATGATTTTCTTCAACGATCCACTGCCGGTGCCTAATCCGGCGGAACAGGCAGTCAAGATGGCTGCTGCGATGCGTCAACGGGTGGAAGAACTGATGGTGAAATGGCGCAAACTGGACTACGAACTGGATTTCGGAGTTGGCATAGCGCAGGGCTACGCGACGATTGGCGCCATCGGATTCGAGGGACGCTTGGACTACGGCGCCATCGGCACGGTCACGAATCTCGCCTCCCGGTTATGTGGTGAGGCCAAGCCGGGTCAGATTCTGATTCCCCAGCGCCTGCTCGGCAGTATCGAGAGTCTGGTCGAAGCTGAATCAGTTGGCGAGCTTCACCTCAAAGGCTTTCACCGTCCGGTCACGGCTTACAATATTCTCGGCCTAAAAGACTGAACCTTCATTCCGCTGTAGCATTGAGCTTGAACGTTCGGTCGCAAATCGCAGTTTCTGATTGGATCACACTCGTCTTCGAGAGGAGAAAATGTATGCGAGACACAGCTACGATTCTCGAGGCGGGCCAGGGGACGCTGCTTTCTGCGCGCGGCAGCGCAATGTTTTTCAAGGCGACGCGGGCGAGTACCGACGGCGCTTTCTCACTGATGGAGCGCACGCTGCCACCGGGCGGCAGAAAACCGCCGCCTCACGTTCACACAAACTGCGAAGAAGCTTTCTACGTTCTTGACGGTGAGATAGAGTTCTTTGTTGGCGAAACTACAACAGTTGGGCAGCGTGACACATTCGTGCTCGTGCCCGGCGGAGTGGCTCACACATTTGGCAATGCAGGCACGACACCCGCCCGTTTGTTGGTTATTCATGCGCCAGCGATGGACGCTTACTTTGAAGAACTGCAGGCGCTGTGGTCCGGAGACATTCCTCCCACGCAGGATGCCGAGATGGAGTTGATGCGTCGGCACGGTATGGAGCCTGCGGGATCATAAGTTTTCGCGGCGGCCTCGGGCACTACGTTTCCCCAGAGATTACAATCCCTGAGCGAACTTCCATTCGCCTTAGTCAATTGGTCTTCACTTCATATCGATGATATCTAATCGCAGGACCAATCCGTGATCAGGGAGAGAAAATGAGAGTCTTACTTCTATTCTTTGCCGCGCTCATTTGGCTACCCTCAGTTTCGGCCCAGACGGGAAAGCCCATGTCAATTGCCGAGCTCGCCGCTTACAACAAGCCCGACCGAGAACAGGTACTTCTCGACGGAGCAAAAAAAGAGGGCCGGATGATGTGGTACACGTCACTTACCGGCGGACCCAATCAGGAGGTGCCGAAGGCTTTCGAAGCGAAGTATCCCGGAATCAAAGTGGACGTTTATCGCGGCGACAGCGATGCGATCATCCAGAGAGTGCTGCAAGAAGCGCAGGCAAAACGTTATCTCGTCGATACCATCGAAACGACATTTCCCATTTTGAAAGTCATGCAGGAGTACAAGCTGCTTACACCGTACTTCTCACCGCATCTGGGCTCATACCCGGATGAAGTAAAGGAAAAGGCGGACAAAGGCTTGGTTTATTGGGCGACCGATCGCGAATCGTATATCGGACTTGCCTATAACACCAATGTTGTTTTGGAAAAGGCGGCGCCGAAGAATTTTGACGCTCTGCTCAACCCCGAGCTGAAAGGCAAAATCGGTTTTGCCACCTCTGACACAGGGAACCGGGTGATCGGCGCGATGTTGGCGACCAAAGGCGCGGAGTTCCTTTCTAAGCTCAAGAGCCAAGATGTTATTCTTCACGGGGTCTCCGGCCGGGCGATCGCTGATATGGTTGTCTCCGGCGAGCTCGGATTGTCTCCGACGGTATTTCTCAGCCATTCGCGCACCTCGATCTCGAAAGGCGCGCCGATCAAGTGGGTGGCGATGGATCTTGTCCCGACCAATGCCGGCGGAGTGGCCGTGCCTGCCAACGCGCCGCACCCCCATAGCGCGCTCTTGTTTGCCGATTATCTGTTAAGTCCCGAAGGGCAGAAAATCCTGGGGAAATTCGGTCTCGACAGCGCAGTCAACAAACCGCCGTTCAAGCGCTACTATGCCGAAGCCGGTATGACCGTGGAGCAGTACGAGAAAGAAAATGCAAAATGGGAAAAGCTGTTGCGGGATATCGGCAAAAAATAGCCAGCGCGGCCTCGATAGTAATGAAAGTTCACTAGGCAATCTGTAAAAATTCGAAATCCGAATATCGAAATCCGAAACAAACCCCCGAATATCTAAATCCGAGATCACAGATTCCGATCCAAACCTGCGATTCGACCGATACAAACATTCTGGAACTGACGGACTTCTAGAGCCTGGGATAACTGTTGATTTTAGTTTTCGAACGGGGATTTCGGACTTCGAATTTCAGATTTTTATCTAGTATGGTTCAACCGCGCAATGCCTCCACTGTCGTTCTGCTGCGGCCCGCAGCCGGCGGCAAATTTGAGATTCTCCTGACCCGCCGGCCGCCGCAGATGAGATTCCTGGGAGGCTATTACGTCTTTCCTGGCGGCGCGGTTCATCAAGACGATTACTCAGCCAAAGTTCTGGAAAGATGCCGCGGCCTGTCCGGTAATGAAGCAAGAAGAATTCTGGGCAATAGCCACGATCCCGAGCAGGCACTGGGCCACTGGGTCGCGGTCGCGAGAGAGCTTTTTGAAGAAGTCGGTGTGCTCCTTTGCGTCAATGAAAGCGGAGAGGACCTCGATGCGCGCGACCAACAAACCAAAGATCGAATTGAGTTGAAGCGACAAGCGATTGTGAGGAACGAACTTGATTTCGACTCATTTCTCGAGTCAGAGAATCTTTTTTGCGATCTTTCTCGGGCGATTTATTTCGACCACTGGGTGACACCGGAGATCTATTCAATGCGCTTCGATACGCGCTTCTACATAGCCAAACTGCCGCCGAACCAAACCCCGCTGAGATGTTCCGAGGAAGTGACCGACAGTTTGTGGGTTGTGCCACAAGATGCGCTGGCACGAATTCACCGGCGGGATTTCCCTCTGCTGCCGCCAACCACGACGGTGCTGGCTGAATTGGGACAAATCTCCACCTGGCAAGAATTACAAAACCGTTTTCATTTGGTCTAATCGCCGCGGGTTATCTCGCGTCTTGCCGCGAAATGGGTGAATCCTAGTCCGTCATTCCCGCATGCTTTTAGCGGGAATCCAGGCGAGTTCGGAACTGGACCCCCGATTAAAACATTCGGGGGTGACGATTTCGAATAAGTCACGAATGATCGATACTGGGCACCTTGCTGCGCGTTAGTTTATTGCAGTGAAGGCCCCATGATTAACCTGCTTTCAGTTGGCCAGAATGTTGAAAAGCCCCGGCATTTCGATATAGTTAATTAGTCGCGAACGCGATAATTTCAAAAGGGAGGAAGCATCATGATCGAAGTCGGTAAACAAGCTCCTGATTTCGAACTGGCGAGTCACTTGGGTGGAACCAAGTTTACGCTGGGCCAGTTCAAGGGGCAGAAAAATGTCATGTTGGTGTTCTATCCGCTGGATTGGACGCCGACTTGAACCAAGGAAATACCGGGCTTGGAAGCTCTTAAAGAAGAGTTCAAAGCCTCTGACACCCAAGTTATGGGTGTAAGCGTTGACAGCAGATTTTCCCACGATAACTGGGCCAAATCCTGCGGCGGTGTGTCATTCCCGCTGCTACAGGACTTTCATCCCAAAGGCGAGATGGCGAAAAAGTACGGCGTTTTTCTCGAGGATAAGGGAATCACCGACCGCGCCACCGTAATCATCGATAAGCAAGGCGTGGTTCGTTACGCAAAATCCGTCACTCCTGCCGGCGAAAGGAACCCGAAGGAGCTTTTGGCGGAAGCGCAAAAAGTTAACAACGAAAAGCGTTAATCAAGATATGCAGTTAGAACTGTACTTCTACAATGAGTGCGGCTTTTCCCAGAGCGTGCTGAATTGCATGACCAACTTGGGCTGCGAAGATAAGATCACCAAGAAAAATATTCGGGAGAATCCCGAGTATGAGAAGGAGTTAATTGCGCTCTGTGGCGCAAAAACGGTTCCCGTTCTCGTGATCGATGGTAAGCCGCTGCGCGGTTCCGAGGAAATCAGCCAGTATCTTGTAGGAAAATTTCTCTAAGCAAGGGTAAGTAGTGAAACCAAAAGGGAGCGGAAAAAATTCCGCTCCCTTTTTTTGATCGGTCAAACCTGAGCGTCTTCAGGTCTGAGATCCGCAATCTGAGATTCTTTGCGGATCCGATGATCACTCCCACCGTTTCATCTTGGTGAAATCGTAATTCACCGACGAATCGCTCTCGAAGCGCCACAGCGCCCGCTCTTTGCTAAACTTTCCGTCAAAGGCGGCGTCCAGGAAGCTAGTGATCTGCTTCCAGGCCGCTTGCGCCGGTTCCGGACGAAAACGGCCGGGCATGGTATCGTTGAGAAAGCCATGCGGCGCATCGGGATAGACGCGAACGTCAAAACTTTTCTTCGCCCTGGCTAATACCTCGATCATTCGAATGATGTTATTTAACGGAATCAGATTGTCCAGTTCACCGAAGACTCCTACCATCGGACATTTCATCTGCTCGATTAGCTTGTCGATGGGTTCAGGCCGGCGTGGATCGGATTTCCAATCGGCATCGTAAACAGCGCCGTAAAGCACCGCGGCGGCGCAGATGTAATCGCGCTTGGCGGCCATGAGAATCGGCTGCCGGCCGGTCTGGCACACGCCGGAGATCGCGATTCTCCCCGTGTCGGCCTCAGGCACTGTACGTAAATAGGCGACCACCGCATCGATGTCTCCCAGCACTTGTTCGTCGTCCAGGTCACATCGATCGTTACCCGCTGCCAACGCGGCGCGATCGCCGGTAAAGCGAGAGAAAAGATCCGGTGCGATCGTCACATATCCGGCCTCGACGAATTTCTCTGCCAGATCCGTTGTGTGTTGCACGATGCCGTAGCGCTCGTGCAGGTGAATGACCGCCGGGCGTTTGCCGGCGCCGGCCGGCTTGCCGAGAAAGCCGTCCATTCGATTGTCGATTTTAACGCGTGTAAGCATAGATTTTCTCTCCTACTATGGTGAGGCGCTAAGATGCCCCACAGACATTTGTGATTTTTCTAAACGGGCCAGAGTCAAAGCTCGCTCGACTTGCTCAGAATGGCTCATTCCGCCAAGATCTTCTTAAGTCGCGCGATCGTGTCCGGCGACTGATTTACCGCTTTCTTAGCCATTGCTTCCAGATCTTCCCCACTAATGTATTCCACATCCCACTCGCGTTTTTTGGCGTCGGCGAGAAAATCCGGGTCGGCGATCATTTTAGCGTAGCCATCGCGGAGTGTTTTGAGTCTTTCCGCCGGCATATTCGGCGGCGTCATCAGCGGCCGGCCGATGGCGCCGGGTGAGAGCAGCACCGACGCAAAACGTTTCAGCTCCTCGGGAGTTTTGTGCTTGTCCATCAGCTCATATATCGTCGGTGTATCCGGAAACAAAGGATCGCGTTTTTGGCCGCCTTGCACCAGCGCGCGGACAAATCCTTTCTTCAGCCACGAACGACCGGGATCGCGCAGGAATGCCTCCTTGGTGATCGCGTAGCAGTGAACCTCGCCACGTTCGATGGCCACTTCAACATCCCGGTTCCCTGGATAGCCCAATACGATTTGAATGTTTGCGCCGAGCGACTCATCGATGAATTTCGGAAAATAGTGGCCGGTGGCGCCTGTGCCTGTGGTGCCGCAGCGCGGCGGCTGCGATGCTTTCTGAATATCCTCAATGGTTCGAAACGGCGTATCAGCGCGCATTGTCAGTACTTCGAAATTGCGCACCGGCGAACCTATCCAACCAAACCTACCCCAATCGAATTGAACTTCCTTACGTCCCATCAGTTGATCGAAGTAGAGCCCGGTGGAAACCATTCCCAGAGTCAGCCCGTCCGGCTTGGCAATGTTATAAAGCTGGTTAGCCGCGATCATCGAGCCGCCGCCGGGCACGTTTTGAACGATCACGTCGGGATTGCCGGGAATGTATTTGCCCATGTATTGGGTAAACAACCGGGCCCATAAATCGACGATTCCACCGGCGGTAAAGCCAACGATAATTTTGATTTGCTTGCCTTTGAAGAACGGATCGGCTTGGGCACGGGCGTTGCTCGACAGTACGGCGACTAAGAGTAAACAATTTAACAGCGTGCGAAATAAATTCATGTACTTTCCTTCAGCCGCCAGAGAATGATCAGACAAACCGCGGCCGCTTGGTCCTTATAAAATAGTGAACGCCTTTACGCACGGTTGCGACAGTGGCGTTGATACACACCCGCTCCTCCCAACTTGTGCGCAGTAAGCGTGTAAGGCGAAACAATAAACTGGTTACTCTGCTTTAGAGACCTGGCTGCGAATTCATTGCTCATCGGTTACGCTCCGCCTCATTAAAAGCGCCGCGAACAATATCGATGACAGCAGCGGGATTCTCCGGCTCCGTGTCAGAACGCCAGCTGACGTGCTGGTCCGGGCGCACAAGGACCAAGTCGGACTGATAGAGCTCGCGAAGCTCGGGCTCGGAGCGTCGCAAGACGGTGAGCGGCACTCCACGCTTGCAGGCGGCACGCTCGAGACTGGAGCAGTCCGCCTCGCTCGATCCGAGCCTCAGAAGCGTGAAGCCCTGGCCAAAGTGGTCGAACAATGCCGTGCCATCGGGTAGCCAGGTATGAGGGGCGCGGTGGCCCGGCTGAGCTGTTGGGATGTAGCGCGAGGTCTCGTACGGCGTCCGTGGCGTGCCGTCCGGCAAAATAACCGGGGAGGTCGAGTAGCGATAGCCGAGGCTTACGCCCAAACTCTGGAAGTTCTTAGGCTTGGTCAGCTGAATCCGCTCCGCCAACGTTTGGCGTAGAGTTGGACCATCGATGGGGTCCTCGAGGCCCGGTGTAAGGAGTTCGTTGTCCTCTGCGTTCCGGATCGACTCCTCTAGAGCTCGGACGTGGAATTGACGTCGCTCGATCTCGTACGTGTCCAGCAAATCCTCGCCGCCCCAGCCTTGGAGGACGGCTGCCAATTTCCAGCCGAAGTTGACGGCATCGCCGACGCCGCCGTTCATGCCGTAGCCGCCGCTCGGCGACTGCAGGTGGGCAGCATCGCCCAACAGGAAAACACCGCCTTGACGATAGCGCTCCGCCAGAGCGTTGTGGACAGTCCATGGTGCGACGTGCTGTAACTCAAATGGGATTGGCCGGCCAACGATGTTGCGGATGACCTCAGCTGGATCGAGGGTGTCAGGGTCGACGCCCATCAAGTCGAAGAACCACGCGTCCGGCGGGTGCAGCGGACCAACCACGGCGAGGTGCGGCAAGTCGTCATTCAAGACATTATAGTGGAAGGCCTTTTCAAAGGTCAGCGTAGACCACAACGTCGGCGCGCGGAAAACGCCTCCGAGCGCTTGTTTGAGACCTGGCCAATGATCCATGCGGATGCCCAGCTGCTTGCGGACCGTGCTTCGGCCGCCGTCGCAGCCGGCCACGTATCGCGCACAAATTTCCTGGCGCGCTCCGCTCTCCGCGTGCACGATCTCGGCCCGGATCTCACCGGGCCTCTGTTCGAAGCGCTCCAGCTTCCAGCCCAACCGAAGAATGACAGATGGCATCTGCCGTACTTCCTCACGCAGGACGGGTTCCAGGAACGACTGCGGGATGCGCAATGTTCGCTCGGGACTGAAGCGGTTGCCGCTATCGGCGGGGGTGGCATTGCGCAACGCCGTGATCAGCTGGCCCGTTAGCCGGGTGACGTACAAGATGGTCGAGGGAAAGTCCGCGCCGAGAGGCGCCGCCGCGCGCAATTTCTCGGGAATGCCTCGGCCCCAGCGACGAAACAGCTCCAGCGTCCGCTGGTGGACCGTCTTGGCTTTGGGATTGCCGTCAAAGTTCTCATTAGGCTCGACTAGCAGACAGCGGATGCCGCGCCAGCCGAGCTCCAGCGCGAGCGTTAATCCAACTGGTCCGCCGCCGACTATAAGGACCGGTATTGTGGTGTGAGTGTCAGGCGACATTTTAGTTCCGGTCATCCCGGTCGCTTAGAGCACGAGGCTTCCCGTTCGAGGACCTTTCAATTACTTCGCGCCGAACCGTATTACTTCTCCGGTTCGTATTGCAGATTGTCGCGAATCAAATTGGAGATGCCGCGGGCGATGGGCCGGCGGATTTCTTCGCCCACATGAGCGAGCCCTCCCAAGGCGCGGCCTAGGATGGCAAAGCTCTTGGACATCTGCCAATGCAAGCCCATGTCCATCGAGATTGCCGCGATGGCGCCAGTGACGTTTACCGGCAGATGTCTGCCCACCCGTTGGTCCGCGACTTTGCCGATTTTTCGCAGCAGCTCGCAATAGCGGCCGTAGACTTTTGTTTCTTGCGCAACTTGAAATAATCTCTCGGCGCGCGGATCACCGCCAGTGTGAATGCCATGACCGATGCCCGGCACGACTTGTTTATTGGCGAGCCGCTTCTCCACGGCTGCTTGAGCGATGGCGTCGAGATCGGTCTCTTTCGAGTCCGGCGGCAATGCATCATGAAGCATTTTCGCGCAGTGTTCCGAAGAGCCGAGATGAACGCTGCCGGCGCCGAGAATGGCCGCGGCGACCGCTCCTTGGATCGCTTCAGGGGCGGAGTGAAACGTCATTCGCGCCGCCGCCGCGCCGGTGGTCATGCCGTGATCGACTAGCACGATCAGCATGGTATCGATCATGCGGCCTTCTTCCGCTGTCGGCATGCGGCCGACGATCATTAAATAAACCATTTGCGCGAAAGAAATTTTGCCGAGCAGTTGTTCATTCAGATCGTAGCCGCGCACGAAAATTTTATCGAGCTCAGCTTTGCCCATCGATGAAACCAATTTTTGTGTTTCAGCCATTAATCCTCCAATCCTCTTGTTGAATCGAACTTATCTAGAATACTCGGATCACGTAAGCGGAACGATACAGACAAATCCAATAGGTTGCCGGCGCTAATCCATTCGCAATAGTCGGGCGGCGTTCTCACCCATGATTCTTCTCTTCGCGTCGGCGGCGATATCTGCGCGATCGATGACTGCTTGTGGTGAACCGGACAGCTTGGCATCCCAATGCGGATAATCGGATGCGAATAGAACCCGCTCTGCGCCGATCGACTCGATGACTTCGCCCAAACGGGTTTCGTCGGGCTCGCACGAGGTGAAGCACTGGCGGCGGAAATAGTCGCTCGGTTTCATTTTCAGCCATGGCACTTGAAACGGAAGAATCTCGTAATGCTCATCCATGCGCCATAGCCAGTAGGGCAGCCATCCGGCCCCGGCTTCGAGAAAGACGACCTGCAGTCTGGGATGGCGTTCCAGAGTTCCCTTGCAGATCAAACCCAAGCTGGCAAGCATCTGTTCGAACGGATGGGAAATCGTATGCGTGAAGAACCACTCCCCGGCGAAACGGTCGACACCGGCGGTTGGCAGATAAGCGCCGGAGCCCTCGTGCACCATCAACGGCACGCCCAGCTCTTGCAGCGTATCGTAGAGCGGGTCGTAGTAGGGATCATCGAGGGTGCGGCCTTTAACCGGATTAGGCCGCACAAAAATCGCCTTGAAGCCGAGTTCGTTAACCACCCGGCGGGTTTCTGCAACCGCGGCATTGACGTCCTGCACGGGAATCGCGCCGACGGCCAGCAGCCGCCCGCGATCCGCGCCGCAATAATCGTAGAGCCAGTTGTTGTAGGCGCGACACAATGCCGCCGCATAACTTTCCTCTTCCACCGAGGTCAGGTACAAGCCGGCCGATGGAAACAGCAGACCCCGTTCGATGCCGTCGCGATCCATATCTTTAAGCCTGGCGCGCGGATCGGTTGCCAGATCGCGATGTTCATTGACGGGCGAGCCGTCGTCCTTTGAGACGAAAAGGTGTTTCGTCGGGCTTGCGATGGTGGCGCTTGCCTTCGAGAACAAACAGCAGCTGCCCGTTGGCGACTCTCTCGATCTTTGGCGCGCGGGCGCGAAACGGCTGCTCGAGATAACGTTGCCACAAATCATCGGCCTCTCGAACATGCCCGTCGATATCGATGACACGCATGGCTTGCTCTGACATACTTATCTCCGTTCGCGCAGAACCTCTTCGACGATAGTGGAATCCACCACCCGGTCCAACGGCAGGTCAGGTTTTCCTTGCTGGTCGAGAACGGTTTTAATCGCTTCCGCCAAGGGTTTGGCGTCCTCGACGATGAGACGCGAGTAGATGGCATGGGATTCGGCCGCGACATCTTCCTCCAGATCAAAGTATTTCTGAAGAAATGGGACGACTTCGGCTTTTTGGGTTTTGATCCAGCGCAGAGTATCCAATTGCGCGCGCAGCATTTTCTTCACCTGCTCGCGTTCCTGCTGGATCTTGCGTGTCGACGTGCCTATGCCCACGGTCGCCATGTCGATCACATCGGCGGCGCTTCCCAAGAGATTGTAGCCTTGCCGCTTGGCAATGACGAAGAAGGGCAATGAAAGCGGAGTCGCATCGATTCTGCCGGTCGCGAGCGCGGGAAAACGCGTGTCCGATCCGCCCATGTTGACGAAACTGACATCGCGCACGTCGAGGCCGCCGCGGCGCACCAAAAGGCGCGCGACGAAATCATCGGCGGCGCCGATGGTGACGGCGATGGTTTTGCCTTTTATCTCGGCGATCGATTTGATGCTCGACCGCGCAACCAGCGTGTGAAACGAGGTCCTGAGCGACAGGCTGACGATCTTTACCGGGGCGCCCGACATGCTGCCGCGAGAAATCGAACTGGCGCCGAAGGCATAATCGATTTCGCCGGCCTGGATTGCGCCGATGGTAAGCGGCGGGCGCATAGCGATGATTTCTGCTTCAATCCCATGTTTGCGGTAAAAGCCGCGTTCGCGCGCCGCCCACACGTCCAAAAATCCCAGCGACTTCGACGATACCGCGATGCGAACTTTCTCGAGGCTTTTCTCGGCGCACCAGACGGGAACGACAGCGGCAATGACCAGAATCAAACTTGCCCAAGTCAGTGCGGCCGATGTTCGCTTCATGCATTCACCCAGATCAGAGTAGCGCGCATGGTTCGCTGCATACTACAGGAAGTAATGACGGTCAATCGAAGGTGACGCACGAATAAAACGTTCAACAATTCAATCGTTCAACAGCTCAACGTAAAAGCACTGAGGAGGTTATCGCAGGATAGCCGCAAGGAACTGTTGCAAGCTGCGAGTGGTTCAAGATAGATTCGCGTGAAGAATTGCAGCGCAAGCTTGAAGTATCTACTGGAAGCGAACAGTCCAGGAGGTTAGCCATGCCTAATTACGCAGCCAAGTTGACGTTCGGTCCCGAAGCAGCGGATTGGCAGGAGCGATTCAATCCCGATCGTATGCGCCGGCAGCGGGTTGAACGCGCGCAAATGCTGATGCGCAAATACGGCATCGCCGCGCTGCTCGAAGCCAATCACCACAATATTCGTTATCTCACCGCGCTTAAGGGTTTTGCCTATCCCATGTGCCGTTACGTGCTGTTTTTTGCCGAGCACGATGCGGTGATGTACGAGCATAATGGTTACTATCATCAGATGCCGGACCAATGCCCCTGGATCAAAGAGTGGCGCCCGGCGCGGTCCTGGCTCACCGGTTCGCCGGGTCCGGAAGCCTGCGCGGCGGAGGCCAAAGCTTTTGCGGCGGAAATCAAAACCGAGCTCGAGAAACGCGGGCTGCTTGGCGAGAAACTGGGATTAGGCAGCTTCGACGGCAATGCGCGCGAAGCGTTGGTCAATGCCGGCGTTAAAAACATCGTCGACACACGGCAGCTCCTGCTCGAAGCCCGCATGGTTAAAAATCAGGATGAGATCAGTTGCTTGAAGACCTGCGCGGCAATGGTCGATGGCGTCTGGTATCGAATTTGGGAAAATTTGAAGCCGGGAATGCGAGATACGGATCTAATGACTGTCGGGGCCAGCGCAGGCTATCAGATCGGTTTGGAAGCTGCGGTGCCGGGAGGTTGGCGGAGCGGGCCGATGACTTTCGATCGCGGCTGTCATGCAACCAATCGTATCATCCAGGTCGGCGACCTGGTGTACGGCTCCTACTGCGGCGCCACTTACATGGGTTATGGCAGTTGCACCTACCGGACCTTTATGGTCGGCCGCGATCCGATGGCCAAAGAAAAAGATTGGTATAAAGAAGTTCGCGAGCGCCTCGATGCGGTGATCGAAGAGATCAAGCCGGGCAAGACGACAGCGGATGCGGCGAAGCATTTTCCACCTGCGAGCAAGTGGGGCTATAAGAGCGAAGTCGAAGTGCTCGCCAGCGAGATCGGCCACGGCATAGGGCTTGGCACCAGCACCGGTTACGACGCTCCGATCATCAACCGGTTGTGGTCATTCGAGCATCCGCAGCTTCTCGAAGAAGGCATGACCATCGCGGTGGAATCCCGCGAGGGAGAGACCCGAGTCGGCGGCGCGCGCTTGGAAAACATGCTAGTGGTAACAAAAAACGGCGCGGAGATCATGGACTACTTTCCGCGTGACGAAATACTCGTGGCACCGCGATGATCAGCCGCCATGACCGGGAGCCCTGATCCAGGGATCAAGGAGGATTTATGTCTCAGCTACGTTGTCTCACGATCAAAGCGCAAGAGCCCAGCCGCGTTGCGGATTTTTACCGTTCGGTTTTCGAACTGAAAACCGTCACGGACGATCCCGAGTTGGTTCGTCTTTCGGACGGCGTGTTCACCCTTGCCTTCCTCAAAGAGAGTAAGGAAGATTCCACGGGACTCCACGCCAGCGGCTTTCAAGTCGAAGATCTGGGCAAGGTTGCGCAGAAATCAGAAAAGGGCGGGCAGGCTTCGCCGCAAAGCGAGGCTCAGGTGGCTGACCCTGATCAGAATCTGATCGATCTTACGACCAAAGACTTCGGTCTGGCGCCGGAGAAAACCCGCTATCCCATACGGCATATCGCGCTTTACACCGCCGATCCCAAACGACTGTCGAATTTTTACGGCGATGCGTTTGGCATGAAGGAAGTCGCGCACAGCGATCGCTCGTCGATCTTCGTTTCGGATGGCTATTTTAATCTCGCGCTTCTGTACCAGCGAGTGCGTGAGGAAAAGAATGGGTTTAACCATTTCGGTTTCCACGTAGATGACCTCGAGCAGATCCGCGATCGCGCCGAAAAGGCGGGGATTCGCCGCGGCGCTGCCCGCCCCAGCCGCATTCCGTTTGCTGAAGTGCGACTTCACGATCCCGAAGGCAACGGCGTTGACATTTCCGTCAAGGGATGGGACGTGTAGTCGAGCCAACCGCGAAAACAGATCCGCGGTGATCTTTAGAGAGCGGTATCGATCTGCGCAGAATGGCTGATCCCGCACCGTCACCTCCGAATCTCGCCACGTTTGGAAGAAAAGTTTCATGCCGATCCAAGCCCTGCAACACGTTACCGTTCTTGAGTGCGCGACCTTTGTTACCGGTCCGTACGCTTCGGCGTTGTTGGCTAACCTCGGTGCTCGCGTTATCAAGATCGAATCGCCGCCACAAGGGGATCCGTACCGTTATTTTGCTCCCGATCCGCATTACAGTTTCAATTTCGCGCATCTAAATCGGAACAAACAAAGCCTGGTGCTCGATCTCAAAACGGCGCATGGGAGAAAAATTTGTTCCGAGCTGCTTAAAAGCGCGGACGTTTTCGTCGAAAATTTTCGTCCTGGAACCGCTGAACGTTTGGGCTTGGCGTACGAAACTCTCCGCGCGCTCAATCCGCGGTTGGTTTACTGTTCGATTTCCGCCTTCGGTGAAAGCGGGCCGTATGTCGATAAGCCGGGATTCGATACCTTGGGGCAGGCTGTTAGCGGATTGCTGAGCTTACTCAATGATTCAGACGATCCAAAGGTGATGGGCATGGCCCTTTCGGACTATATTACCGGAATGTCAGCGGGCTACGGCATTCTCGGCGCGTTGCTGGCGCGCGGCCAATCCGGCGAAGGTTGCCGCGTGGAAACATCCCTGCTGCAGGCGACACTTTCTTTCATCGGCGAAAGCGCCGCGGGCTATTTGCGCAGCGGGAGTGTGCCGAACCGGATGGCGCGGGTTAAAAACGCCCACGCCTTTGCGTTCATATGTGGGGACGGGTTGCCGCTGGCGATCCATTGTTCCGTGCCGGAGAAATTTTGGCTCGCGTTGTTGGACGCGACTGGACGAATGGACATTGCCGTCGACCAAAGGTTTGCTACGCGAGATGCGCGACGGCAAAACTATGAATGCCTCGAAGAAGCCCTGGCACCAACATTTAAAACCAAAAGCAGAGAAGAATGGTTGCGCTGCCTCGAAGCGCGCGATGTTCCGGTCGTGCCGCTGCACGATATCGCGGAGGCGTTAGCCGACCCGCAGGTCCGTCATCTCCAACTCATTGAAAATGTGGAGCATCCAATTGCCGGTCGGATGGAGTTTGTCGGCGCGCCGGTGCGATACCGCAATTTCACCGAATCTCCTTCGCTGCCGCCGCCACTCGTGGGCGAGCATACGGGTGCGATCTTGCGCGAGCTCGGTTATTCCGACCAGGCGATCGAAGAGTTGCGCGCCGAGGAAGTGATAGGAATTGCGGATCAGGCGCCCTGACGTGATCCATAAAGAAATAAAATGAGAACGAAAAATAAAGTCAATGCGGCTTTCGGCACAAGAGACGTCGTAGTCATCAATCATTCCGCTTAGGCTGCATCTGGTCCCGTCTTGTTAGGCAGGTTCGATCTTTTCCGTCATTGCGGGGACAATGTTAGTGGGTATGTATCTGAACTAGCGATTGCGGCCGGCGTTAGCATCGTTTGCTTGACGCACGACCGAAAAAACACCCAATTAAACTCACGATGAAAAGAAACAGTGCGCTGATCTTCTGGTGTGTTTTGTCGATGGCTTTTTTGTTGTCGCTGTCTACCGGTAACTCCGTGTCGGCCCAAGCAACTGCGGCCTCGACGCCCGACATCTTCCGTCAATATTCGGAACATGTTGTTAGGATCGAAGTGGTCGAGATCGGTTCGGCGGCGAAAGCTTCGATCGGTACCGGATTCTACGCGACACAACGCGGTGACATCGTCACAAATTATCATGTCATTTCCAAGCTGATTCACGCGCCCGAACGCTACAGGATTGAAGTTACCAATGCCAAGGGCCAAACGGGTCCCGTGTCTGTGGTGGGGCTCGACGTTGTTTATGACCTTGCTGTCCTGCGCGGAGGGCCGCCGTCGAAAGGATTTCTCAAGCTCGAAACCACTCAGGTGCAGCAGGGCGCGCGGCTCTACTCTCTCGGTCATCCGCGCGATTTAGGGCTGACCATCGTAGAAGGAACTTATAACGGACTGCTGCAGCACACGTTGTATCCGAAAGTTCATTTCACCGGCTCGCTCAATCCCGGCATGAGTGGCGGCCCGACCTTGCTGCAAGACGGCAAGGTCATCGGCGTCAATGTGGCCACTGAAGGAGAGCAAATTAGCTTTCTGGTTCCGGTCGAGCGAGTTATTGCATTGCTGGAAAGAACCGCTCAATCAGAGATTCGACCGGCGGCGAGTTTTCTCGCCGAAGTGGGCCAGCAGATCGATGCTTACCAAGCGGCTTATCTTTCGGGTATGTTCGCCAGCTCAAAGCCGACGGTGGCGCTCGGTCCCTATGAGTTACCGACCCGGCCCGCGCCATTCTTTCGCTGCTGGGCCGATGCGCTGCACCGCAAAGAACTTCCCTATGTCGCCGTCACTCATGACTGCTCGACTGACGACTACATGTTCGTTTCAAGCCAGCAGTCTTCCGGGATAATCCGGTTCTCGCATCATTTATTTTCCACCGATGAACTCGATCCACTGCGCTTTTTCGCCCTCTATTCGGCTCAATTTCAAGCCGCCAGTGTCGCGACAGCCGGCAACGAAGAAGAGGTGACGCCATTTCGCTGTGAAACCAAAAATGTGCGCGTGCAATCCGGCAAAATCAGAGCTGTATTGTGCGTGCGTCAGTACGTCAAGTTACCTGGATTGTACGATGCGGTATTCAGGGCAGCGACTATCGGCTCGCGCAACGTCGGCCTGGTGAGCACATTGAGTTTATCAGGTGTGAGCTTTGAAAATGTCCAAACACT
Organism: uncultured delta proteobacterium; assembly: GCA_963745835.1. Taxonomy (GTDB): domain Bacteria; phylum Desulfobacterota; class Binatia; order UBA9968; family UBA9968; genus WHTF01. Next base: position 219,194 of record CAVUZH010000015.1, on the reverse strand, counting down.
GACTCGCCGTTACATGGAAAACATCAGATGGCGACGCTAGGTTACCTTGAAGTGCTTGATCCAAAGGGAAGGGTTTCCCAGCGCTTCCCGGTTCAATCCCTGCCGCTGACACTGGGCCGTGCCTATACCAATCATGTCATTCTCGATGATCCATTTGTTTGTCCGGAGCATCTAACGATCGGTTACGACGAAAACGGCCGTCTGCAGGCGCGCGATGTCGGCACCGTCAACGGATTGCGTGAGATTGTCGGCGGCCAGCCGGTGCCAAGCTTGCTTCTCGCCTCGGGCACGGAATTTCAAATCGGCCATACCCATTTGCGCTACTGCGACACCGCCCATGCGGTAGCGCCCGCTGAGATCGATCGCGCAGGGATGATAAAATGGTTTACTTCTCCCGCCGTCGCTTTGGTAAGCGGTTTCGTTCTCCTGGGAGTTATTCTAGTGAATTCTTTTTTCGGCAGCTACGAACGGCTTAATATCGCGCGCAGCCTGAGCGAAGCCTTGATGACATTTTCCATGGTGCTGGTCTGGGCAGGCTTGTGGGCATTGGTGAGCAGGATCGTCTTAAACCGCTTTCATTATGGACAACATTTTGTCCTGGCTTGTGCGGCCATCATCGTATCGCTGATGGTCAGCACCGCGGCGGAATGGATCGAGTTTATCGTTCCGACGAGCCAGGCACTGTGGGTTACCGCCATCGTCGGTTCCGGTTTGATTCTCGGGGCTTTGGTTTACGGTCATCTTGGCTTGGCATCCTCGATGTGGTTCCGTTCGCGGTTATGGGCGGGTCTTGCTGTTAGCGTCGCTGTTATCGGGCTTGGCGTGATGGCCGATTATGACAATCGAAGCTCCTTTTCCACAGTCATGGAATACTCCGCCATTCTCAAACCCATCGAGCCGACGTTGCTGCCGGCGACTACGATGGATCGTTTCATCGACAGTACTCACCATTTGAAAAAAGAACTGGATGTTCTTGCGCGCAAGGCGAGATCGTCAAAACCGTAACCGGATTCACTCAGCGGCGATCAAGATGCGAGTTCTCCAGAGTGAAGGCAAGGAGCCAGTGACGCGTATCGCTCAATTCGTTCAAATGTTTCAAATCGTTCCAGCCCCCACCTGTTCCTCCCCGGCGATCGCGGGGGAGGATTAAGGAGGGGTTGTTGAACGGCTTAAACGCCTTGAACGTTTTGAAACCATTCGCCGGCAGCCCGTCCCTCACATAGACGCAGTCTCGTCCTTCTTCTGGACTCGTCAATAATCTGCACTAGTGGCCGCGATGATTGACTTGAGCGAATGCGTCTGACTACTGTACCTCGTGCTTTTGGTTTGGGTTGACGAGCTTGAGGGGTGCAAAAAATGATTTACGACGTGGAAATAAATTCAGCGGCGCACTATCCCGCGGCCGATGTGCCTGGCTTGGTCGTTTTGGCTGAGCAGGTTGGCTTCGGCGCCTTCTGGAAAGGCGAATCGAACAGCACTGATCCCTTGGTGATGCTTTCAGCGGTGGCGAGCCGCACCAAGACGATTAAATTAGGCACGGCAATTTACCATATCTACGGCCGCAGCCCGGTCACTTTGGGAATCCAAGCGGCAACTTTGCAAGACCTATCCGGCGGCAGATTGCTGCTCGGACTAGGCGTTGCGAATAAGAGCATTGCCGGGTGGCATGGCGGGGTTTTTGACCGGCCGCTCAAGCGGGCGCGCGAATATATCGACATCGTCCGCAAAGTTGCCGCCGGCGAGCGGGTCGAATATGAAGGCGAGATTTATCAGACGGGGAAACGATTTCAGCTTTCCTGGAAGCCTGGCCATCCCAATGTGCCGGTTTACTTGGCCGGCCTTGGGCCGCAGATGACCAAACTGGTTGGAAAAGTATCTGACGGTGTTTTCATCAACATGGCGACTCCGGCAAAAGTCAAAGAGATTGCCGCCCGGGTGCGCGAGGGCGCTGCAGAAGCGGGCCGAGATCCAAGTAAGATCGAGATCATTGCCAAGTCACGAGTTTCACTTAATCCCGACAAACAGGCGGCGCGCAACAAGCTGCGCCAGGTGCTGACGTTTTACAATATCGCCGATCACTACAGTGATATGTTGCGTGGCATGGGATTCGAGAAAGAAGTGAACGCGATCCACGAAGCGTTTCAGAAAGGCGGCTTCAAAGCAGCGATGGGCGCGTTGACCGACGACTACATGGATAAATTGCCGGTCGTTCCTGCCAGCGACGTAGAAGAGATCAAAGAAAAAATGGCAGAATTCGAGAAAGCCGGGGTGACGCGTATGGTAATCCCTTACGTGCCGGTAACCGAGCCGGTGGAAGACGCAAGGAGATTCCTGGAAGCCTGGGGACAGTCGTGACCACGTGCTCGTGATTTTGGAACTGGTTGATCGGATGACGAACACGAGTGCCAAGAACACGAACGCCGCAGAAAACACTCAGTACCACAATCTGAAACAGTCATTAGAAGGAGGAGATGATGTGTGATTTTGCTGCAGACGCCGCGGCTGCGGAACAACTGATGGTTGGCCGCACTTTAAGTGTCGAACGGGTGCGCCAGCTCAACGCCAAGGACTACTTTTATCAAATGCTCAAAGACAACCCGGAGATGCTAAAGATCTATCCGGGTATAGAGAACGAATTGCTGCAGGGAGCCATCGACTGTCATATCCATGCTTTTCCGGACTTCGTGCACCGCTCGCAGGATATGATTCAGATCGCCATCGAGGCTTCCAAATGCGGCATGCGCGCCATCGCTTTTAAAGATCACTGGAACATCAGCGCAACATCGGCCTATCTGACGCAGCGTTACATCGATGACATGATCACCAGGGGCGAACTTACCCATCGAGTTGAAGTTTACGGCGGTGTCGGCATGTGCTTCGGCATGCGCCCCGAGTATGTCCGGGTCGGGTTGCAGTATCCTAATTTCAAGATGATCTGGTTTCCAACCTTCACGTCCTATGGCTTCTGGCGCGGCGCCGGCCATCCGGAAAAGGAAGGCGTGCGACTGGTGGCCGAAGACGGCAAAGTGTTGCCGGAAGTTAAAGAGATCATGGAAATGGCAGCGGAAAAGAAGGTCGGCATCGGCTTCGGCCACACCGACTTTCAAGAATTACTCCCCTTGGCAAGACTGGCAAAAGACATCGGCGTCAGGGCGACTTTGGATCATCCATTATTAGAGTTGAACAAACTCCTACTCGATGAGATGAAACAGCTGCGCGATCTCGGCGTTTATGTCGGCACCTACTGTCAACCGATGATTCCGAGTCTTTACCAGCCCGTTGCCGATCCGATGGAAACCATTCGCACGATCAAAGAAATCGGTCCCGACCGTTGCATCATCGGCAGCGACTTCGGTCAAGTGCTGCACATGGATGCGGTGGACGGTATGCGGGTCTTCATCCGCGCGCTGCTCGGGTTCGGCATTAAACCCGATGAAGTGAAGGTGATGTTGAAGGACAATCCGGCCAAGTTGATGTGGCTGGAGGAGCGCCGGTGAAAAAGGCCCACCTGCGTCGTTACGCTGGCCGACTCGGCTCCAACGTACTACAACGTACGCCTTCGCTCGTCGATCTTCGCGTGCCTCGTATCTGGGACCTTTTTGAGCCGGCCCTCAAACGTCCATGTTTGAGAAATTTAAAATACGTCATGTTTTAGGTGGCTGCGTCGTGAGACACAGCCACCTAAAATTCTTCTTGGTCTAAATTCATCACCATCTCGTAGTATCCTGGTGATACAGGCGATGGCATGATCTTATCTAACTGCCAGTCACTGATGCCAATGATGCGGTTGTCACTGGGTTAGCCCATCCGTAGTGAGGGTTATTTCAGGTGTGCCCGCTGTGCGATGGTGATCAACAAGCCGGCTGCGGCGATCGCGGCAACAGCGACGTACATCCAAAAAAATCCAAACCCCTGAAGCAAGCTGCCGCAGATCAGCGCGCCAACGCCGTTACTGAGTGGGAGGGCGATGGAAAAAGTCGCCATCGCTCTCCCTCTGCGCTCGGGTTTTGCCTGCTCCATCGCAATAGCTAGTGTGGTTGCGCTGGCCATGGCTAAACCCAGCATGTAGAGCGTCCCGGGGATCATCAATTGGAGCAAACTCGAAGCAAATGCCAACGCCAACAATGCGACAGCTTGCAAGATAAAGCAGGCGAGCAAAGCGCGCCGCCGGCCGATCTGATCGGAAACTTTTCCCAGTAGGGGACGAGCAAGCAGACTCGTCGTACCCGTTGCAACATAAAACCAGCCGATGTTGTCGATGCCGATCTCTCGCGCGTAAAGAACCAGGAAGCTTGCCACGGCCGGAAAGGTCACGTGCGAGCTAAATGAAAGCAGCGAAGCGAGAATAATTTCGCGGTCCAAGACGCTCAAAACTTCTTTCCACCAGGGAGCGGAAGGAGCGGCATGGTGTTTATGAGTTGGTTCTGATACGTAGCGCGCGCGAATCGCGCCGGTGCCTGCGCCAAGCGCGGCAAGCGCGATGGCCACTGTGAAAACTGTATGGAAACCGCCAAACGGCGCGTCGATCAGCCACAGAGCGACGGCCGGTAACAAGATCGTGCCGCTGGCTTGAACGCCACTGTAAAACCCGGACGCTTCGCCGCGTCGTGCGGACGGCGCGCTTAGAGCCAAGAGCGAATAGCCCGCGGCGCTCAAACCTGCCCAACCGAGGCCGCGCAAAGCGTTGGCGAACATCGTCGCTTCGACAAAGGGAATGAAACAGAAAATCACCGCGGCGGATAACAAAAGCAGCCCGGAAATGAGAACGCCTGTTTCAGACCAACTGTCGGCCCAGCCGCCAATCAGCGGCCGGAACACGACACTGGTTGCCGCAAAGCATGCGAGCACCAGGCCCACTTCCAACGGAGTACCCCCTAACGAGGTGATGTATAACGGAAATGTCGGTTGCAGAAGCGCATGTTGAGCCGAGCCAAAAAATTGCGCGCAACATAGTAGAGCGAACCCAGGCGTCCACAGCCGCTGGGATTTTGCTGTGGTCATCAAGGTCGCTGATCCAAGGATAGTTTTCTTTTGCGGCGTTTCGAAATGTGGAGAAGAGACCGGAAGTGCAAAGAGAGCCTACGCTAGCATGAACCCGAGGCAACGTCGAGCTAGGCGCGGAGCCGTGCAGCGACAGGGCGTCGATGCTACTTCATCGACATCTTAAGCCGCCTTTGTAGACTGAGGCATGGGTGCAAATGGTTGCGCGACCAAATCGAAAAGAGACAACGTAGTTCCCACAGCTGATACGAAACGAAACACCGCGTTTCACGTGCTTTACATTGCTGATTAATAGTAGGGTTAGAAACGGAGCTTCATTCTATTTGATTGCCAAATTATCTCTTGCGTCAATGATGATTTAATCGTGGCATCTGTCTTGCGCCTCCCTGCTGCATGAACTTAGCCGATGAAACTTGCGATCATTGTGAGGGTATCCTCCTCAGCAACAAAGCGTATCGGGTATGGACGGAAGATTCTGGGCGAATCTTGTTAGATATGGTCGTGTGCTATGCCTGTAATCTGGAGGCGCAGAAGCTCGGCCTGCATAGCGACGAAGTTAAGACGATGGCCAGACCATCACAAAAGTGACTTGCTGACGACAGGGCGCCCTAAATCCCCCATCGAACCAGTGGCTAACTGCGCTTACTTTTTATTTAATCGTGTCACGACTCGGGTCGTTAAGCGGCAGCAGAACAACTTCCGCTGATGCGCAACCCGGAACAAGTTGCCGCCCAAAGTTTGGCCTCCTTCATAGCTGGCGTCTGATACAGCAGAAATCTAGTCACACTGCCCTGTAATGCCGCAGACCTAGCCGGGCTGTCGGCGGCGGAATGTTACAACCCGATAAAGATATCCGAGCACGATTAATCCGATCACCACATTCGAAATAGGATTCATCCAGTGACTTACCTTTTCGTACTGGCTCTCGAGAAAGTAACCGGCCGTTGCCAGGAGTGCGGTCCATAAGATTGTGCCGGTAGCGGAATAGAGAAGAAACGAGGCAAGCGGCATCCCGGCAATGCCCGCTGGAACGGAGATGAGGGTTCGAACCGCGGGGATAAGCCTGCCGATGAAGACGGCTTTACCGCCGTGACGATTAAACCAGGCGCACGCCTGCTCGACCTCTTTCGGTGAAAGCGTGAGCCAGCGGCCATGTTTTGTAGCCCATCGCCCTAATCTTTGGGCGCCTATCTTTTTACCAATGTAGTACCAGAGAAGAGCTCCGAGCAGTGAGCCGATGGATCCTGCGATTATGCCGATCAGCAAGTTGCCCTCGCCGCGGGCCGCCGAAAACCCCGCTAGCGGCATGATCAATTCCGACGGAATGGGTGGAAAAACGTTTTCGGCGAACATTAAAAATACAAGGCCGAGTGCGCCCATCTTCTGAAAGCCCATGAGCCAATCGAACACGATTCCTCCTCTCGATGACTTCTCTGCCGCCAGCGCCTCCATCCATGCTTCATCCATCCTCGCTATCATTGACGGGCCTTCGATAGAACTCGACGAAGAACCGCACCGACCCGACCGGTTCGACATGGTGCCGGACCTCTGGAATGACGATTCCGGGTACTCCAGGAGATAACTCAAACTGCGTGCCCAGAGCGTCGATTCGATAGCTCAGTTTTCCCTCGATCACCTGGATCTTTGCCCAGACCCCGGGCTTGGTCGAGTGGTCTCTGCGCAGGCTCTGAGGTACAGTCCGTTCGTTGAATTCGGCGGTCTTGCGGTAGGCTTTAAAATCGTCCGGCATTTCGAACCGATCACACCTGACACAATCCATGGGGTTACCGATTTTCTTGGTCCGTTCGATTTCATTGATGACCCACGGCCGTTCTTCGAAGGGCGGCCGATGCCTGACATGCTGCCTGTGGCCGCAGTTCAGAAAAGCTACCCAGTCGCCGTGCTCGTCCACTTTGAATCCGGTTATCAAGCGGCGCATGCGGCTAAGTCGTTAATTCATCAGTACTGATAGGACTAAGCGATCTGTTCGACTGCGGCTCAAAGCCATCGAGTCGAGGACCAGGAGGAGACTTTAGGTTTTGCCGCTCTCGTCGACCTTTGTTCCCTTAATCTCGCAGTAATTAGCTGAGAGTTACCGCACAGAGCACCGCTGATTATTGCCGTGTGTATGTTTCGGTCGTAGGCGTTTCACCCAACCTGGAATTTATGCTTATGGTCTTGGCGCCTTCGCCGAATCGAATTGTTGCCGACTGGTTTCTGCCGGCAACATTTGACGGCGCAGTGAAAGTTAACGACAGATTATTTCCAGTGAGCCGCCAGGTCCCGGAACCTTTTACGGTGCTGCCGGCGAATGTGGCGGTGAACGTGCCATTCGGATTGAATTCGATCACATCGTTGCCGCTACACGAGGTGGTCAAGCCGCCGGGCAACGGCATAGTGGCAGGACATTCGACCGACTGATTGCCGGTGGCAATCGATGTTTGGCGCCATCGGCCAACCAACGAGGAGGAGTCAGCAGGTAAGCTGCCCGCTCCTCTGGTACTACAACCAACCAGAAACATCAGCAGCAGAAAGCCACCAATCGAAATTCTACCAAAGCTCTCGCCCATCGTTCGCTTTCCCTTCGCTCCGTCTGACGTGGAGCGGCAGCTTCTTCTTAACTCGATAGCTTGCTATTTCCAATGGCTCTGTGACAGGGATGAGGCTATCCGGATCGAGGATTGACCGGGGCTAAAGGGTTCGTTAGGCATATTTCGATAAGGATTAGAAGGAGGACATCACGATGACAAGAACTTTGCTTGCCATGAGTTGCGCGTTGGCCTTTGGTGCTTCGCTGGCGCAAGGCGCCGAGTACTTTATTTACCGGGATCCTGCCGGAAAGATCGTCCTGTCTAATATAACTCCAACGCCTGGGGCAGCGGTGATCAAGCGCCAGGAATTGCAAGATGTCACCGATGAAGAGGTGCGCGCAGCGCGCGAGCGCGAGCATGCGTTTTGGCAGCGACTCAAGGATGAAGAGCTGGCGGAGTCAAACCGGAAGCTGGCGGAAAGCAACGATCGATTGGCTCAGGCGATTATCACAGCCGCTGCGCTGCGTGATTCGGAGCCGGACCTGGTTCAGGTCGCAGTCACGAACGCGTCTCCATTTGATCGGTTTCCCAGTCGTCGACCGCAACAGCGCGGTCATCTAAACAGCGGCTTTCGCCCCCACTCAAGAATCCGTTAGAGGTTTATTTGTTGCGCTCGACTTTCCCCGCATGGCATTCGAGCACATGTTGAATCATGCCGGTTGCGAGTTCGTGCTCGCCAAGAAAAACTTTGCCGGCCTGTTCTTGTTCCAGGAGCACGGCCTCCTCTTCGCTGTGCGTGCGCACCACGGTTTGGATGCGCGGGTTGACCGTGCGGGCGACCTCGATCATTTTTCGAACATTGAGGGTATCGGGCGTGGCGATCACCAAGATAGATGCTCGGTGAACATGAGCCTGGAGGAGCACCGCGGGGTCAGAGGCATCGCCGGATACCGCCGCTATACCGCTCGAGCGCAGGCGCTCGACGATTTCGCGGTTCTGCTCGGCGACGACAATCGCTATGCCATGCGCGATCATCGCCTCGCCGATGCGCCGGCCAACTCGGCCGTAGCCGACAATGACAACATGTCCAGTCAGGCGCTTTAAATCGGTGGTCATCGGCAACGCCGCCAGCGGGTCATCCGGGCGCTCCAAAGCTTGAGCGAGTTTTGAGCGCGAGCGGATCCACGCTTGCGCCGGTTCGATTGCTCCAAACAACACAGGATTGAGAGCAATCGAGATGATCGCGCCTGACAGGATCAGACTCTGGCCTTCCGGCGGCAGTAGTCCCAGCGAAACCCCAAAATTAGCCAGGATGAATGAGAACTCGCCGATTTGCGCGAGGCTTGCCGATACGGTAAGCGCCGTGTTGAGCGGGTATCGGAACAGAAGCACGATAACGAAAGCCGCCATCGATTTGCCGAAGATGATGATTGCCAGAACCATCACGACGTGGAGTGGTTCGCGAATCAACACCTCTGGCTCGAACAGCATGCCGACGGATACGAAGAACAGAACGGAAAACGCGTCCCTCAGAGGCATGGACTCTTCAGCCGCCCGATAACTCAGTGGCGACTCTCTCATGACCATCCCGGCAAAAAACGCCCCGAGCGCGAATGAGACGCCGAAGAGTGCGGCGGAACCATAAGCAATGCCGACGGCGGCGGCGACGATGCACAGAGTAAAAAGCTCGCGAGAGCCGGTTCGGGCAACCTGCCAAAGCAACCAGGGAAAGAGGCGTCGGCCCACTACCAGCATTAGCACCACAAACCCCGATACCTGGCCAATCGTCACTGCAAGGGTTTGCCATAGGCTTCGGTCTCCCACAGATGGAGTCGCAGCATTCGTTGTGCTTCCGAGCCACAGCGCCAAGGCTGGAAGCAGCACCAAAACGAGTACCATGACAAGGTCTTCGACAAGCAACCAGCCGATGGCAATGCGGCCGTTGACGGAATCAAGCACGCCGCGGCTCTCCAGCGCTTTGAGGAGGACGACCGTGCTAGCTACCGAGAGTGCAAGACCGAATACAATTCCGGCGGCAAGACTCCAACCCCAGAGGCTGGTCACAAATATTCCGAGCGCCGTGGCAACGGCGATTTGAGCGACGGCGCCGGGTAACGCGATTCGCCGCACCGCCAACAAGTCTTCCAGTGAAAAGTGCAGCCCGACTCCGAACATCAACAGCATCACGCCGATCTCAGCAAGCTGACTTGATAGTTCGATGTCGGCAACGAAGCCCGGAGTTGCGGGACCGATGATGATGCCGGCAATGAGATAACCCACCAGAACCGGTAGTTTTAAGCGCGCTGCGATAAAGCCCATGATCAACGCAAGTCCCAAGCCGGCAGCGATGGTGCTGATTAAGGTAACGCTATGAGGCACTATCTCTTCTCCTAGCAGGCTGCTGAAAAAGACTCATATCCTTCGTTGCGCTCGATCGTCTCGCTACAACGTACTCGCTAAGTACGTCTCGGCTCGCCGATTTTCGCGCGCCTCGGCTCTAACTCTTTTGAGCAGCCTGCAAATCCGCATTTTTCATAACCTGCTAGATTGAATGTCGCGGACTCGCCTTAAGTCCGCAGGCCGAAACTGTCGCCGGTGGATTTTGCCAATCCGACAGTCTTGATCACACGGCAAACCACCGGCCGTGAATTGGGGCTCGATTGATGTCTTGCGCCTGCCCCCTTTCCGGATCGATGATTTGCCGGCGCCTGAAGAACCGGCACAGAGCTGTCAGGCACAGCGTCGAACAGCAATTTTATCGCGGATTGAGCGTGCTGATCAGCTTGAATGGCCCGTTAGACGCGGCAGTTTGTTTAAGGTTTGTGTCCGGTACAGCAACACAAAACGAAGGTATAATGAATACCCTGTGCCCGCAACTTCTGCGCACGAAAGTAGCAATTTCCAGCGAGACGCCACGCCGTCGATCCGTTCAGAAGATCCGTTCAAATATCAGTGCTTGTCCGAGAATGGCTGCTCCCCAATCGCACGTTTTCTCGAAAGATCATCTGAGTATTCGAAAACGCTAGCCGAGGATCGGTTACGTGCGCTGATCCGTTCCACTTTACTTTCTAACCCTGCCGATTTCAGTTATCGTGCGAACGTTTTGGCAACTTCGCTCGGCACAATTAGCTCGGAGGTCGATCGGGATGGAAAAAAAATGGTGGCTCGTGATCGTCGGTTGCATCACCCATGCGGTGAACACCGGCCTGAGTTATTTCGGCATGAGCGCCTACTTTCCTTCCTTCGAGCGCGAGTTCGGTTGGAGCCGCACGGCAATCTCCGGCGCTTTTTCTCTGGCGCGAATTGAGTCCGGCCTTCTCGGACCTATCGAAGGATATGTCACCGACCGGGTCGGACCGCAGAGAATGATATTTATCGGGCTATTTCTCTGCGCCGGCGGTTTTTTAGCGCTGAGTTTGGTGGACTCGCTGCCGATGCTCTACGCCGTCATCGTTCTCGGCATCGTTCTCGGTTCCAGCCTTGGTTACAACATGCCGATCAGCGTTCTAATCGCCAAGGTTTTTCGCGAGAGAAGAAGCCTGGCCTTCGGCATCTTCCGCATGGGACCCGGAATTTCGGGCCCGATGGTTCCGTTGGTCGGATGGATGATCGGATTATGGGGATGGCGAACCGCAGCGGTGATATCCGGTTGTGTTCTGCTCGCCATTGGATTTCCGCTCGCCTGCGTTATCAGAAAAATTTATACCCAAGAAGAAGCCGGCATCGTCAGCCTGGAGAGCTCCGAGGCTAATTCGAAAGACTCTCCGCATTCTTCGATCGATCCGCAGTTCACACTTAAGCAAGCGTTACGTCATCGATCTTTTTGGTTGCTTTCTGTCGCAATGGGCATGCGTCATCTGGTGACCGAAGGAGTTTCGGTTCACTTTGTTATTCTCCTGGTGGACCGTGGCTGGAGCACTGAAGCGGCCAGCACCTTGCTCGGCGTCTCCGCATTGATCGGCGCGCCGGCGCGGATCGGCATGGGCTGGTTGGGAGATTTGCTCGATAAGCGCCGCTTGGTAATGGGATTATTGCTGGCGCTGAGTGTCTCGGTACTGTTGATGGGCTATACCGCCCGGGGGTTTGTTTTTACCACGTGCATGATTATCTATTCGCTGGCGTACGGCGGGCTGGCCGCTTTACAAGAACCGATCCGCGCCGACTATTTCGGCACGCGAGCATTCGCGACGATTCAAGGCATGAGCCGGTCGGTTGTGACTGCGGGCACCTTTCTCGGTCCTATCATCGCGGGATTTTTCTATGATGTGACTAAAAGCTACACAATTGCATTCGGCGTTTTCGCTCTCGTCAGTTTGATGGCAACGCTGTTCATGTTTTTTGCCAAACCGCCGCAGCGAGCTTGCGGCAATTGATCTCGCTTGCGAGATCACGGCAAAGGGCAATCGAAGCGCTGCGGTCAGGCGATGATGTACGCTCCCAGCCGGAGCTTGACAACTCCGGAGCACTCAAGCAATACACATTACGACGCTGGTAATCGAAGTTTTAATTCGCAGAATGCCGAAAGGCGGTAACGTTGCAATGAGAAAGAATCGCTTTCCTGTGATCGATGGCGACGGTCATGTCACGGAACGGAGCAAGGAAATTTTGGAATTTCTCGGCGGCAACTACCGGGGCACCAGCAAGGACCAGAGCTGGGCTGACACGTTCTCGCCTTTTCCGTCCCTGGATGGTTGGGCGCGGCTGTCGGGCATGAGCTCGCCGGGGCTGCGCGATTATCCAGACTGCGATACCTGGATCTCGTTTCTCGATGAATGCGGCATACAAACGACCATCGTCTATCCGACGGCCGCTCTCGCCTTCGGTTTGATTCAGGATCCCGCCTGGGCGGTGGACATCGCCCGCGCTTACAATTCTTGGCTGCACGCGAGTTATACAAAGCGAACTTCCCGGATCCTCGGCGCGGCGCTGATCCCGATCCACGATGTTCCCGCCGCCGTCAAGGAGCTGCGCCGCGTCAAAGAAGAACTGGGCATGCCGGCGGCGATGCTGCCGTCGGTCACCAACCTGCGCAAAGGCTACGGTCACGAGAGTTTCTTTCCGATTTACGAAGAAGCGTGCCGCCTCGACATGCCGTTGGCGGTTCACGGCGCGCCAAGCCGTGGTTTGGGCTTTGATTTTTTCGAGACCTTCGCCGAAGTTCATGCCTTGGAGCATCCGCTGCCGCTGATGATCCAGCTTACCAATATGATTTTTCAGGGTGTGTTCGAGCTTTACCCGGATCTCCGGGTCGCTTATCTCGAGGCAGGCTGCGGCTGGATTCCATTTATGATGGACCGGCTCGATGAGGACTTTGAAAGACGCGGTAAAAAGTGGGCGCCGAGACTGAAGCGCGCGCCCAGCGAATATATCGCAGGCGGTTCGGTCTACGTTTCTTTGGAATCCGAGGAGCGCACCTTGCCGTATGTACTGGAGCTGTTTGGCGAGGATCACATCTTTTTCGCCTCCGACTATCCCCACGAGCGTCAACGGTCGCAGTATCTCGAGGACATACCTGGCATCGAAGCTCGCACCGATATCTCGGATTCGGCAAAGCGAAAAATCCTCGCCGAGAACGCCAAGCGCTTCTACCGCCTCTCGAGCTAAATATTTGCTGCAAAAGGGAGGACCGACGATGAAATTTATAACCATCGGTTTGCGAATCCTGTTGGCGAGTAGTTTTGTTGTGCTGCCGCAATGGCAAACCGGCGCAAGCGCGGCTGCCAAGCTCCAGTGCGGCCCGACTGCCAATACCAGTAACGATCTGCCGCGGACGATTGCCATTGCCTCCAATCTGGCGGGAACCGGCGCCCATGCCTTAGCTTCGGGATTGTCGGCGGTGGCCAGCAGGGCGACACCAATTGCTGCCAAAGTTCAACCCTATAACGGCCCGAACGCTTGGATGCCGCTGATGGAAAATGGCGAGGTCGAGTTTGGTATCATCAACATCCTCGATTCGCACATGGCGGTGACCGGAACGGGCAACTACAAGAAGCCTTATCCGATGCTTCGCGTGGTCTCTGGCGGTGTGTTTCCGTTTACCGGTAGTATCATGGTGCGTGACAAGTCCGAGATCAAACAACCTGGCGATCTAAAGGGGAAACGAATGGCATGGGATTTCGGCGGCCATGCAATCACCCAGAGCTGGCAAAACGCCGCCATGGAAGTCAGCGGCTTAAAGCCCAGCGATGTTGTCCAGGTTCGCTTTTCAAATCTCAACGACGCTATTCGAGCCGTTCCCGAGGGCAGAGTCGACGCGACTTTTGCTGCCATCGGCATCGGCATCAACGAGGAAGTAAACGCGATGGAGCCGATCCGATTCCTCAGCCTTCCCAATACCGACGCATCCAATAAAATCCTGTCAAAATATGGCGGATCGATTGTGAAGCAGGATCCGACCGCCGGCATTCGCGGCGACACCCACGTGATCGGTTATCCGCTTCATCTTGCCAGCTCGACCAAGGTAAACGATAGAACCGTATCGACGGTTCTTAAAGCCTGGTGGGACAATCTCGCTGAACTGCAGACAATTCACCCGCAGTTTAAGAAGTGGACCAAAGACGTCCAGGCAATCACCAATTTCACGATCCCGTATCATTCGGGCGCGGTTAAGTTCTACAAAGAGGCGGGTGTCTGGACGGAAAAGCATGACCTTCGCGCCAAGGAAATTTGCAGTTGATTGAATCTACAGTTCACAAGAGAAGGGGACATGAAAGTAAAATTTCTATTCAAACGGTTGCTGGCGTTTACGACGGTGGCACTGCTGTCGTTTCCGCAAGCGCAATTGATCGGGATTGTCGAGGCCAAGCTCGCGTGCGGTCCGACAGCCAACAAAAGCAACGATTTACCGCGCACGGTGGCAATAGCGGCAAATCCGGCGGGAACCGGAGCCCATGCGCTCGCCTCCGGGCTTGCCGCAGTGGCTAGTAAAGTCACTCAGGTATCGGCAAGAGTTCAGCCCTATAACGGTCCCAACGCATGGATGCCGCTGTTGGAGAGTGGCGAGGTGGAATTCGGCATCATCAACATTCTCGACTCGCATATGGCAGCCACCGGCACCGGCAACTATAAAAAACCTTATCCGACGATCCGGGTCGTTGCCGGCGGTGTTTTTCCGTTTACCGCGGGCCTTATCGTGCGCGATAAATCAGACATCAAGCAGATCAGCGATCTCAAAGGAAAGCGGATGGCGTGGGACTACGGCGGGCATGCTATCAATCAGACGTGGCAGCTGGCGGTTATGGAAGCAGGCGGACTAAGGCCGTCCGACATCGTTCAGGTGAAGGTGTCGAATTTGAACGACGGCATTCGTGCTGTGCCCGAAGGAAAAGTAGATGCCTCGTTTACTGCCGTCGGCATCGGTGTCATCGAGGAAGCAAACGCCATGGAGCCGATACGGTTTCTCGGCCTGGGCGATGTCGAAAGAGGCAACAAAATCCTGGCCAAATACGGTGCTTCCGTCGTCAAGTCTGAACCAGCGACCGGCATCAAGGGAGATACGCACGTCATCGGCTATCCGCTTCAATTAGTCAGTTCGGCTCAGGTCAATGACCGGACGATCTCGGTGATGCTCAAGGCCTGGTGGGACAATTTGCCAGAGCTGGAAACGATTCATCCTTTATTTAAGAAATGGAAGAAGGAGCATCAGGCGCTTACGAATTACACCGTGCCGTATCATTCCGGAGCGGTAAAATTCTACCAAGAGGCGGGCGTTTGGTCGGCCAAACAGGAGGCGCGTGCAAAAGAGATCTGCAGCTAAATTTGTCGAGTCCATGAGGCGGGCGGCGCTCCGATCAAGACGTATTCAACCAAAGTTTGCGTTGGTGTTGTGACAGACCATAAGCGAGGGGAATAATTCGTTGGAAATTGAGGAAAATGTTCGCTCGCGAGAGTTGAGCGGGCTTGCCGGTCGGGCGACCCAGGCTCTTCTGATCGCGATCCCCCTCTCAGGGATGTTCTTCTTGCTCGATGTGCCGCAGCGCTTCGATTGGCAGGTCTTTCATGAGCAGTACATCGGGCTCTTTCTCGCTTTGAGTCTTGGCGCGATTTTTCTTCTGATTCCCGGTTCGAGACGACACGTTCAGCGCATTCCATGGTACGACGCGCTGGCAGCGGCGCTCGGATTGATCGTCGGCTTGTACGTCTTCGTTAAGTTTCCGGAAATCTCCAACTCTTTAGGCGACATTTATACCGAGCGGGTGATTTTGGGCGCAATCACCGTGATTCTGCTTGCCGAGGCGTGCCGGCGCCTGGTGGGCTGGCCTCTCGTCATCATTGCCAGTGTTTTTATTTTCTATGCGTTCTTCGCTTATCTGTTTCCGGGCGATTTCTACGGTCGCGGCTGGTCCATCGGCCGGCTCGCAACCTATTTGTATCTCGATGCCAACGGCATTATCGGCCAGCCCCTGCAGATCGGTGCCAGTATCGTGCTGGTGTTCGTGCTGTTCGGCGAAACGCTTTATGCCATCGGCGGTGCCGCCTTCCTCAGCGATTTTGCTTTGGCCGTGATGGGTCGCTTTCGCGGCGGCCAGGCAAAGATCGCCATTGTTTCCTCGAGTTTGTTCGGCAACATCAGCGGCAGCGCGGTCGCCAACGTCGTGGTTGACGGCGCGTTTACCATTCCGATGATGAAAAAAGCCGGGTACCCGGCGCCGGTTGCCGCAGCAATCGAGGCGGTTGCTTCCACTGGCGGGCAGATCATGCCGCCTGTCATGGGGGCCGCGGCATTCCTGATCGCCGAGTATCTGGCGATTCCATACGCGCAGGTGGCGCTGGCGGCTTTAGTGCCGGCTTTGCTTTATTACATCGTGCTGTTCATCCAGGTTGATCTGCTCGCGGCGCGCAACGGCATTCACGGTATGCCGCCGGCCGAATTACCGCGATTGTTGCCGGTGCTGAGGCGCTCGGCCGGCTTCGTCGTGCCGCTGACAGTTCTAATCATCTGGATGTTCTTCTTAAACCGCCGGCCCGAAGAGGCAGGGCTCTTGGCGGTCGCATCCGCGCTCGCAGTCGGCTTTCTCACTCACGGTGTAAAGCTCGGTCCGCGCGAGCTGCTGAACATTCTGATCAATACCGGGCGCGGCATGCTCGAGATCGCCGCCATCACCGGTCTCGCCGGCGTCGTGATCGGGGTGCTTCAGCTCACCGGTCTTGGGTTTACCCTGACATTGACTTTGCTGAACGTCGGACAGAACAGCGCTATCCTGCTGCTAGTCCTGACCGCGATCGTCAGTATCATACTGGGGATGGGCATGCCGACCACAGCGGTCTACGTGTTGCTGGCGGTGCTGGTCGCTCCGGGGCTTTCTAAATTGGGCATTTTGCCCATCGCCGCTCATCTGTTCATTTTCTATTTTGGCATGCTGAGCATGGTCACGCCGCCGGTGTGTCTGGCGAGTTATGCGGCTGCATCCATTGGCAAAACCGATCCGATTAGAACCGGGTGGGAAGCGATGCGCCTCTGCGCCATCGCCTACGTAGTGCCGTTTTTGTTTGTCTTCTCGCCTGCGTTGTTGTTGATCGGGTCGTGGCATGCAGTTGCGATCTCTATTGCCACGGCTATCGTCGGCGCAGTGCTCTTGGGAATCGGCTTGGTGGGTTATTTGTTTCGTCCGATCGGCGTTCTTAAACGGTTTCTTTTCCTGGTTGCCGCGGCCGGTTTACTTATTCCCGTCGTCGAGACCGGAACTTACACAAGCCTAACTTGGGCGATCAATGCAGGAGGTATGTTGCTCGCCGTGATTATGGTTGCGATCGAATGGCTCGCGCGCTCGCGCCAACAGGAATCGAAAATCGCCGCGGCAGCGAAGGCTTCCGTCGGCAGCTGATGCGTCTGAAGACGGTATTACTGACTTCTACTTTTTAGACCGCTACTGAATTACGACACTCTCCCCAGGACGCACAGAAATCTCCCGGATCTTTGACGGAAGATCGAATGGCGCATCGATGTCGAAGCCCTTGGGGTTTTGCGGCGTACGCGAGAAAAAACCGATAAGCTCCTGTAACAGCGGCTTAGGCAAGGGCACTCCACCGATGTCAGCCGAGCGCAAATACAATTGCCCTCTCCCTTCGCGGGTCCGCAAGAGACCCCGGGCATTTAAAGGGACTTGGCCTGATAAGTAGTTAAGCGGATCAATCACGCTGCGCGACTGGCGGCGCTGCTTGACTTCATCCATGTCGACCAGCACCCGGGCAGCAAGCGCGCCATCGCCAATCATTGTGATCTCTGGCTCGGCCAAACCTTTGGGGATTTTTTCCTTCAGATTGAAAACCAGGTACGAGTTAGCCTCCTGTTCGGCGATCGAAAATTCCCTAGATTTCGGCGGATTGGCGGCGGCATTTTTCACAATCGCATCGATTTTGGTCTGCAGGCGGTTGCCGTCCTCTTGCGACAGCGCCACGGCCAAGCTGGTCGAAGCGCATACGGTCAAGAGAAAGATAGCCCGTAAGTTGCTGCTCCAGATTTTTTTCATCACCAACATCGTAGCAGGTTACGATTTGATGGTAAGCCGCACAAGAGAGCCCGTTAGACGCGGATGCGATTTCGCCAGACATTGGCCGATCAAGGCGAGCCTTGCAAATTAGACCGGGCCATAGTTAATTTGAACACTCACCACAGTAGGAGAGATCGATGGCAGAGAATTTAAAGCCTCGTAGTTATGTTATCACCGATGGACCGGACCGGGCGCCGACGCGCGCTATGCTCAAAGCGGTCGGCTTTACGGATGATGACCTGGCGCGACCGATTGTCGGTGTCGCCAACACCTGGATTGAGATCGGCCCGTGCAATTTCCACTTGCGCCGACTGGCCGCCAAAGTGAAGGAAGGGATTCGCGCCGCGGGCGCCACGCCGATGGAGTTCAACACCGTCTCCATCTCCGATGGCATCAGCATGGGTGCGGAAGGCATGAAATGCTCGTTGATCAGCCGGGAAGTGATCGCCGATTCGATAGAGCTGGTCGCCCGGGGTAACCATTTCGATGCACTGGTATGTCTATCGGGCTGCGACAAAACCAATCCCGGCGTGGTCATGGCGCTGGCTCGTCTCAATATTCCCGGCCTGGCTCTCTACGGCGGCTCGATTGCGCCGGGCCATTTCGGCGACCGTGATTTGACGATTCAAGATGTCTTCGAGGCAGTGGGCGCGTACAGCAGCGGCCGCATCAAAGAAGAGCAATTCAAATCGGTCGAGAACGCTGCTTGTCCCGGCGCAGGAGCGTGTGGCGGCCAGTTTACCGCCAACACCATGTCGACCGTGATGGAGTTTCTCGGGATTTCGCCGATGGGCAGCAACGGCATTCCAGCCATCGCCGCTGAGAAGGATGAAGCGGCATTCAATGCCGGTAAGCTGGTGGTCGAGCTTTTGCGGCGCGACCTGCGGCCGTCGCAGATTCTCACCCGCAAATCGATTGAGAATGCGATCGCCTCGGTTGCCGCCACCGGCGGCTCGACCAATGCGGTGTTGCACCTCCTGGCGATTGCACGCGAAGCCGGTATTGAACTGAACATCGACGATTTCGACCATATCAGTGCGCGCACGCCGCTGATTGCCGATCTCAAACCAGGTGGCCGTTTCGTCGCCAACGATCTGTACAAAGCAGGCGGCATCCAGCTGGTTGCGAAACGGCTGATGGAAGCGGGGCTGATCCACGGGGACACACTCACAGTCACCGGTAAAACCATCAAAGAGGCCGCGCAAGAAGTCAAAGAGTCTTTCGGACAAGAAGTTGTGCGACCGATGGTTAATCCGCTCAAGCCCACTGGCGGATTGGTTATTTTGAAGGGTAATTTAGCCCCCGAAGGTTGCGTCGTGAAAGTCGCCGGCCATGAGAGACTGATTCATAAAGGCCCGGCTCGCGTGTTCGATCGCGAGGAGGATGCTTTTGCTGCAGTGCAAAAGGGACAGATCAAAGCGGAGGATGTGATTGTTATTCGCTACGAAGGGCCCAAGGGCGGTCCTGGAATGCGCGAGATGCTCGGCGTCACAGCAGCGCTGGTCGGCGCCGGATTGGGCGATACGGTAGCCCTCCTCACCGATGGCCGTTTCTCCGGGGCTACTCATGGGCTGATGGCCGGGCACGTTGCTCCCGAAGCTGCCCAGGGTGGTCCGATTGCCGCGCTACGCGACGGCGACACGATTGTTTTCGACATCGCGGCGCGGCGTCTCGATGTGCACATTTCAGAGGAAGAAATGAACGCGCGTTTACGGCAATGGAAGCCGCCGGCGCCGCGATACACTAGTGGCGTTATGGCAAAATACGCCAAGCTCGTTTCCTCCGCGTCCCAAGGAGCTGTTACGCTCTAAAAAGAGCAGGCGACGGGAAGAAGGTATTATGGCGGAATGGACTCTATGGGCGACACTTTTCACTTTAGGCACAGCGCTGGCAATCGTGTCATTGTACCTTATCTGCCGTGAGCGCTTCGAAACCATGAATAATCGGATTGCCACATTAGAGAAAGAGCTCGAATTGGCACGAGTGCGCGAGGAAGCAAACGAGAAGAACCTGAGCAAAATTCTCGACGCTGTCATGGAATTGCGCGGATCCACCGAGAGTCACTTGGAGAATCTGCGCCATGGTTTGGATCAATTACGGGCGGAAAACTACTCGCAGCAATCTGTCGATGCCGCGTAAAAAAGGACAACCAATATGCAGCTGATGGATAAGCGGGTTCCCGTCAAGATCGCGTTTAAACTCTCGACCTAAAAGTCCCACTGATCGGCCGCAGGAACTTACAGCCGTAAGCTGAAGAGCAAACTCCCGACACACGCTCGTAGATAGTGGGATTCGTTTCAGCGAAGCGATCACCAAGCCGGTCGGCAAATCTTCATTACCTACACTCGGTGCGCAACAAGTTATTTGGGCTGCGGTGTTTGTGCGGGTTTCGCCGGTGCCGCCGGTTTGGCTGGCTGCGGCGAGCTGGATGTCGCTGACGGTTGGATATCGAGTATCTTGATATCAAAGAGAAGCGTCTTGCCGGCCATCGGATGGTTTAGATCCAGCACAACGGTTTTTTCTTTAATCTCGTGAACGCGCACGGGGATCTCTTGCCCATGCGGCCCTTTGGCGGCCAGGGTTGCGCCTACTTTCAAACCATTAGCCGGAATCTGTTCCTTGGGCACCTCTTGAAAAGCTTTCGAGTCGATGAGGCCATAGGCATCTTCAGGTTTAACTTTGACCCGTTTTTCGCCGCCAACCTTCATGCCGGTTAATTCTTTCTCAAGACCGGGAACAATTTGTTTACTGCCATGGGTATATTTGAGCGGATCTTTTCCTTTGTTCGATTCAATCGGCTTGCCGTCTTCCTCCGATAGCGAATATTGAAGGCTGACGACCGAGCCATCCTTCACTATTTGCTCCTGTTTGGATTTTTCTGCGGATCGAAGAATTGCCGGCGTAGCAACGCCGAAAATGGCCAGCGCCGCGGCCAGCGCCACTAATTTCATGCGCATGAATACTCCTTTTGATTGAACGACTGCGATCGAGCAGCCCAGGTCAGGGTATACATTGGAACTGCGGAACTCAACAAATCGGCGTTTTCTGGTCCGTGATCCGTCAAATGAACGATCCACTCCTGTTCGCCGTGCGCCAGGTAAGTGCTATGTGATCGAAAAAGCCACCCGTTTGAAACTCGTCGACCGAGCTCATGCGGTGCATCAGAACGGGCACTTAAGTAACGCAGCGCGGAATCACCCGATCGCCCCATGCTTGCATGACCTGATCGTAAATGGCATTGGGCGGTGTCAGCAGCAATCGTTTGGTTCCTGCCGCTTCCAGTGACTTGATGCGCCCGACGCACTCTTCAGGGGTGCCGGCGATAGTGAAACGTTGAAGCAGATAGTCGGTGATTAAATCGGGATCCACCCGCTCTTCGATGGGTTTGGAGATATCAAATGCAGCCATGAATCTCTTCACCCCGGCACGTTCGTTTTCGGGTACGGTCTCCATCGTGAAACGAAAATTGTGGTGCGCTCGGTTGGCCATGCGCGAGCGCACCCGCTGGCGCGCCAGGTTGCCGTCGTCGTCAACCACGATCATTCCGGCCGGCATAATGTCGATTTCGGGTAGGGCTCGGCCGGCGTCCTTGGCGCCTTCGCTAATCCGTGCCTGCGCCCAGTCGAGTACTTGCGCGTCGAAGCCGGTGCCAAGAATGACTCCGTCGCAAACCCGGCCTGCCACCCTGAGCGTTTTCGGACCCTCCGCAGAAATGTAAATAGGCACTGGTCGCCTGCCGGCTTTCAGCGCGACCCGACCGACCGAAGCGCGCTCGCGGGTCCTGGGAACTTCTATGCCGCGGTCGTGCAGCAAATCGCGCATGGTTTGAAGCCCGTTTTCAAAATCAACGAGCCGGGTGGCAGTCCGGCCTAGGCTGTAGACGGGGCCATCGCCGGTGCCCATGCCGATAATCGCGCGCCCTTCGGAGATCTCATTCAAGGTTGCGAAACTATTCGCGGTTATAGTCGGATCGCGATAGACCATATTGGTAACCGCGGTTCCTAGACGGATTTTTTTCGTTGCCACGGCGCACATCGCCATCACCTGATAGCAATCGACATTGTTCATATGACTGTCGGCGAAGAAAATCGCCTCGAAGCCGAGATCTTCCGCTTTCTTTGCTCGTGTCACCGCCTCCCTGATGGTGCGCGCTGAACCGTGCAAGCAAAAATTTATCGCCATGGAGATATCCTTTCGTAATAAGCGCAATAGCCGTTCGCCAAGTCTGAGCGCACTCGAGAAAGCGTCAACCTGGGCTGCTTAGCTGCCGTCCTTGCCACTTGATGCACGAATGGATCGACAGACCGGATATTGCGAAACAGATCAGGCACAAGGAGAAAGGCCATGCATACGAGCCGGTTGCGTCGAATAGGTAACCGCCGATCCATGCGCCCAAGGCGCTGCCCAAACCGAAGCTGATTTCCAAAAAGCCGAAGATCAGCCCTACCTTGTGTCCGGAGAAAATGTCGGCGATCACAGCGCCGTAGGTCGGATTGCCGGCGCTGTGGCCTATGCTGTAAAGAACCGCAGTGAGATAAGCATACCAAAGCGGCGCGCCCAGCGGCATCGCAATCAAACCGGCGACGCCGATAATCGCCACCGTGGTGGCAATGCCGTACGTCCGGTCTCGTCCCAGCTTGTCGGAAACCAAACCCCAGAGAACCGTACCGCCGATTCGTACAAAGCCGATCAGACCGGCCAGGAACGCTGCCATAAGCTTGTCATAGCCGACCACGACATAGTGTGCGACGATGTGAGTATTGATCATGAAGAGCGCGGTGCCCAGCGCCAGGTGTCCTAGCGTGATGCACCAGAAGGGAAACGAAGCGGCGGCTTCACGTAACCTCCAGTCGCGCGCGCCGGGACGAGCTTTGCCATGGGCGCCGTGACTTTCCACGGGGGCGGCTGTGTCGCCGTCGGGCAGTTGGCCGATATCCTGCGGGCTTCGCCTTTGTAGCAATGCGTTGGGCAGGCATTACCGCGAGCAAAATCAAGCTTGCCGTGACCAGGAAAGTGGAGCGCCAGCCAATCCGTGAAATCAAGAACTGGGTTAACGGGACCATGATGAGCGCGCCCACGCCTTGGCCCATGCTGGCGATGCCGATGGCGGTGGCGCGCCGGCGCACAAACCAAAAAGAGATCAATGCATTGTGGCCGACAAAGCCGAGCGCTCCCTGACCGAGCGCGGCGATTAAGCCATAGGAGAAGTAGAAGTGCCATAAGGTGGCGCCAAAGCTCGAGAGCAAAAGGCCGATGCCGACGAGCGCGCCGCCGAGCGGCATCAGAACGCGAGGTCCAAAACGATCAAACGCCAATCCGACCAGCGGCGCTGCCAGCGCATACACCAAGAAATTGACCGAGGCGATACTAGCGCCGTCGCTATGCGACCAGCCGAATTCTTCAAGTAAGGAGATATAGTAGACGCCGAACGAACCGTTGACGCCGCGCATCACCACCATATTGATGAAACACAAGGCGAGAATGACGTAGCCGTAAAAAAATCTTGTGCGCATCAGGTATGGCGGCAAAGTGGAGGATGCCCAAGCCCCTATTGGGGCATTTTGACATCGGTGACTTTGACGTCGAAGTTGAGAGTTTTTCCGGCCAGTGGGTGATTGAAGTCGACAACTACGGTCTTTTCCCTTATTTCCTGAATGCGCATCGGCAAGGCCCGTCCATCCGCGGCTTTGGTCATCAAGGTGGCGCCGACTTGCTGCGCTTCCGCAGGGATCTTGTCTTTGAGAATTTCTTGCACGGCCTTGGGATCGGGGAGACCATAACCTTCTTCAGGTTTCACTTGAATTTTCTTGCGCTCCCCGGCTTTCATGCCGGCGAGTTCCTTTTCCAACCCGCTAACGATTTGCCCGGCGCCGTGAATATAGGTCAACGGCTCCTTGCCGACATTGCTTTCGATCACCTTCCCGGCCTCGTCCGTCAGGGTGTATTCGATGGACACGACAACCCCTTGTTGAACGCTGCTCGCGGGTCGCAAATTGACGGTCGGAGCCGGCGAACCGCCAACGCCGTTGCCGGGAAGACTGGTGAGAAAAAACAGCGCGCCTAGAACGGCGCCGCTGATGACTAGTAAGCTCAGAAGTTTTTTCATGGATTGGCAAAGAACGACAATCCGAAAAAGATATACCGCGCTAGAGCTGAATACAACTGAGCCTGTGTTGGGTTATCTTATTCCTGACAAAGTCAATCTGGTCCTACTCTACTAGTACTCGTGCTAAAACCTGCGCCAACAACATGAAAGCTTCAATTTAGTGTGAGCAGAGAGCTCTGGTCGATCGCGTTAGAGCACTTATTCGTATACAGCCAGATCGCGCCATTTGCGCGGAGAAGAAAATCTATCGCTCGGCGGTCATCAGCATTGTGCTTTTAGTTGCGGGATTCGTTGATAATTGCGAAGTAACGCCGATCTCTATTGAGCTAATTGCCGGCCGGTGGTGGGAGAACGACGCAGGTCGCTGTCGCCGCTTGCTCGCTTAGGTGATGTTCGCGGCTCAGCTGGTAGATCTTTCAGCGACCGCAATATCTCAAGAAACTCACTCGCGGCAGATGAAAGCGCTGACTTTTTTTGAAAACGATGAAGCTGTTACCGACCGGAGCAATCGCGCTTCTAAACTTTAGGATTTTGAACTCTTTTCTCTTGAGTTCGTCTTCGACCAGATTGTGAAATAAGATCCCGATACCCATTTCTCTGCGCACCGCTGCCTTTACCGCCTCGGGCGAGACGCAACGTAAGCTTACGTTGAGTATAATGCCTCGTGCTTTGAGCTTTTCTACAAACCTTTCGGTTGTTCCTTTGCCGGCCCTAATCACTACCGCACTGTGGTTAAGATCCGAGAGATCGAGTTTCTTCTTATTGGCCAGCGGATGGCGTGGGTGCGAGAAGAGAGTAAGGCTGTCTACCGCAAACGGTTCCATGACCAGATGCGCGGACTTAAAAGGAGTCTGGATGATTGCGATGTCGACTTTGCGAGCCTCCAAAAGTTTTTCGATCTCCGCTTTAGGGCATGTCAGAAAAGTGATTTTAGTGTCAGGATACTTCATCTTAAAAATTGCTATCGCGGATGGCAGATGTTTGGCTGATGGGTTGTAGGTTCCACCTACGTTCAAAGTCTGCTCGGGGACTGCGACGTTTCGATGAAATCGGGTCCGTAAAGTCTCGAATCGATCTAGAATATCGTTCGCAGCCTCGAGCAGGGTTTCTCCGGGGTTCCGTGAGCTCAATGCCCGCCTTCGTTCTCAGCCCTAGTTTGTCCTTGCATTACCGCTGGGTTCGTCTACGTGGCCAAATGTTCCTCAACCCTGACGTCCAGTGGAGGGATACCCTCCATTTTAGTCCTATGTAGGCGAACGTAACCCATGCATCGCGCCACTCCTCAACCCAGGAACGTCGCGACGACGTGCTGTCGGGTTGCTTCTGCCGTTGTTGATCAGCCTGCAGCGACTATTCTGATCGGCACATCGACTGCTGTTTGGAATCGTCTATGTGAGATGTTTTTCTTCGTCTGTTTAGTTACTTAGCTCCGACCGGCCGATGGAACTCTATGTGCTAGAGGCAGGATGTGCGCCTGATATCAATGGCTAGCGTTCGGAAGAGCGAACGAATACGGGCCGCATTCGTCATTAGTCATCTGTGTCACGGTGGGGCGCAACGGCAGATTTGCGAGCTCGTGCGGCGAATTGACCCCCATCGCTACGAATGCCTCATTTACTCCCTTTCCGAAAGGAACGTGCCCTATGCGGACATGATCAGAGAACTCGGGGCGACCATCCGTGTAGTCAAGCGTCAAGGTCATTTTGACGTGAGCAGGATTGTTAAACTCGCATTACTTCTACGCAAGGATCGCATTGACATTCTTCACTCGTTTCTCTTTGTTGCCAATGGTTATGCATGGCCGGCCCGGGTGTTAGCCAGGGTGCCCTGCCTAGTAAGCTCGGCGCGCAACTGCAAGGAGATTGGTTTTCTGCGCGGCTGGGTAAATAGCGTAGCCTTTCTCATGAGCGATGCTATCGCATGTAATGGCGATACGGTACGATCTTATGTCGTGAAGCAGTATCATGCGCCTCGTGATAGAAGCGTTGTCATCTATAACGGCCTTGACTTGGCACGCTTCGAGACCGCTGCCGCGCGCTCAAGACGCCTGAAAGCTCCGGAAACAAGAAACCCACAGTGATCACGATCGGTCGTTTGGTTTCCCAAAACAATCTGCCCCTGTTTTTGGAAGCGGCAGCTTTGCTTCAGCGTCAAGCGGCGGAGGTTAGCTTTGTTATTGTTGGGGACGGGCCTTGCCGCACGGCTCTCGCACGGTGCGCGTCGGAAAACGGCTTGGATGGAAAAATCTCCTTCCTCGGAGAGCGCAATGACATCCCCGAACTCTTGGCATCCGCGGATGTTTTCTGGCTCACGTCGGAATGGGAGGGACTTCCAAACGTTCTACTTGAGGCTATGGCTTGCGGTAAACCCGTAGTCACAACGGACGTCGGCGCGTGTCGCGAAGTAGTCATCGATGGTGAAACCGGCTACTTGGTTGCCGGTCGAGACGCAGAAAAGTTTGCTGACTGCACTCTTCGCCTATTGAATAATCCTATGCTCGCCAGGGCCATGGGCTTAGCCGGTAGACGCTTGGTTGAAGATAAGTTCTCCGTGGCGAAAATGAGCCTCGCTACAGAAACCCTCTATCGTTCCTTGGTCGGCTTGCCAATCGAAACGTGCGGTCACGGTAGCCAAGCTGAACGTGAAATGCGGTGAATGTCAGTTAAAGCGGTTGCTACAAAAATAACTTCAGGGTATTAGGCGGGGTGGTCCGAAGTAACTAAATCGTTGATTCACTAAGTCGGGTTATCCGCGCAACTCTTTGGTCAGACTAGTAACTTAAGATCGGAGTACGGGTTGAATGATATGAGCGAGGCTATTTCGTCAGAACTCGAGTCTGAGTCGATCGAAATAATCCGTGAGGTGGCGGCTACTGCCCATAACCCGGTGATGCTTTACTCGATTGGCAAAGACTCCTCAGTGATGCTGCATCTGGCAAGAAAAGCGTTTTACCCCGGTCCAATTCCATTCCCGCTGATGCATATCGATACCGGATGGAAGTTTCGGGAGATGATAGCGTTTCGGGACCGGACTGCCGCTGAGGTTGGCTTCCAACTAATCACGTTTACGAATCCGCGCGGCGCCGCCGAGGGTATTAGCCCAATCACCCACGGCTCAGCATATCACACGGATGTCATGAAAACTGAAGCGCTGAAACAGGCGCTCGACTTACACAGGTTCGATGTAGCTTTCGGTGGCGCTCGGCGGGACGAGGAGAAATCACGCGCCAAGGAGCGCATCTTTTCGTTCCGGGCAGTCGGCCACCGATGGGAACCCAAAGCCCAACGGCCCGAACTCTGGAACCTTTACAACACTCGAATCAACGCCGGCGAAAGCATTCGCGTCTTTCCGCTTTCCAACTGGACCGAAGCCGACATCTGGGCCTACATCCGCCAAGAGAATATTCCCATAGTGCCGCTTTACTTTGCCGCCAAGCGTCCGGTGGTTAGGCGCAATAATCAATGGATTATGGTCGATGATAATCGCTTGCCTCTAGATCCCGGCGAAACACCGGAAATTCGCATGGTTCGGTTTCGCACATTGGGCTGTTATCCGCTGACCGCCGCAATCGACAGCACGGCAACCACATTGGACGAGATCGTAGCGGAAACATTGGCGGCAACGACTTCCGAGCGACAGGGGCGGATCATTGATCATGATGGCGCGGGCTCCATGGAGCGCAAGAAGCAGGAAGGATACTTTTGATGGATGCTCTTCGATTCATTACTTGCGGCAGTGTCGATGATGGCAAGTCAACGCTGATTGGCCGCTTGCTCTACGAGACCAAGTTGATCTTTGATGATCAACTAGAGGCGCTGAAGGCCGATTCGAAAAGATTTGGCACCCAAGGCGAGCGCCTGGACTTGGCGCTGCTGGTTGATGGATTACAGGCGGAACGGGAACAGGGTATCACAATCGATGTTGCCTACCGCTTCTTTGCCACTGCTAAGCGTCGTTTCATCGTCGCCGACACCCCCGGTCATGAGCAGTACACCCGCAATATGGCAACCGGTGCATCGACTGCCGACGCAGCTGTATTGCTGATTGACGCGCGCAAGGGGCTGCTTACCCAGACCAAGCGCCATAGCCGTATCGTTTCAATGTTGGGTATACGGCACGTCGCATTAGCGGTTAACAAAATGGATCTCGTGGATTGGTCTCAACCAGTATTTAATGAACTCCGCCTTGCCTATGAGCGCTTTGCTGCCGATTTGCGCTTTGAAACGATTACGCCGATACCCCTGTCAGCGCTTGAGGGTCAAAACGTAGTTAGATGCGACCATACCGCCATGGCGTGGTATGAGAGGCAAAGCCTTTTGCAATGGCTCGAAACCGTCCCCGCCGAGGTCCGGGGGGTAACCCAGCCGTTTGCCATGCCTGTGCAGTCGGTCAACCGACCCAACCGTGACTTTCGGGGGTACTCCGGGCGTATTGCCAGCGGCTCCGTCTCGCCCGGGGACCGTGTGCGCGTCAGTCCGTCAGGAGTAGCAAGCCGTATAAAGGAGATCGCCGCCTGGAATGGCTTCAAGATTAAGGCTAACGCCGGTGAGTCCGTTACCTTAGTTCTGGAGGATGAAGTTGATCTGAGCAGGGGCGATGTCATTGCGAGTGCGTCGGATCCAGTCGAATGTGCTGATCAGTTCGAGGCGGACCTAATTTGGATGAACGAGCACGCCTTGCTACCCGGCCGCTCTTACGCTGCTCTGATTCACAGCAAATCGGCGGGAGTGAGTGTCACCCAGATCAAGCATCGCCTGGACATCGATAGCGGTGCGCATCTTGCCGCGAAGACGCTCGGCATAAACGAAATCGCTACCGTTAACGTCAGTTTCGATCGGCCCGTGCCGTTTGCGCCGTATGCCGACAACAGAAAGTTAGGTGCGTTCATCGTGATAGACAAGCTCACTAATGAGACCGTCGCAGCGGCTATGATTCGGTTCGCGCTCCGCCGATCGATCAACGTGCATTGGCAAGCACTGGAGCTGTCGAAAGTGGTTCGGGCCGGAATGAAGCATCAGCAGGCGGGTTGTCTTTGGTTTACGGGGCTTTCTGGTTCGGGGAAGTCGACGATTGCAAATCTGTTGGAGAAACGTTTGCACATTGATGGCAAGCACACCTACATCCTAGACGGCGATAACGTTCGCCATGGACTCAACCGAGATCTGGGATTTACGGAGGCCGACCGTGTGGAGAACATCCGCCGTGTCGCTGAAGTCGCGAAACTTATGGTGGATGCGGGTCTGATTGTGATTGTTGCGTTTATTTCACCCTTCCGTGCGGAGCGCCAATTGGCTCGCAGCTTGTTTGATCCGGGCGAATTTATCGAGGTCTTCGTCGATACACCCCTGGAGGAATGTGAGCGCCGCGATGTGAAAGGGCTGTACGCGAAGGCACGGCGTGGAGAACTCAAAAATTTTACCGGTATCGATAGTTACTACGAGCCACCGGACTCCCCTGAAATTCACATTCGAACTTTGGGAACTACACCCGAGGCTTGCGTCAATCAGATAGTCCATTATTTGAGTTCGAAGAAATCGCTTGATGCTAGCACGAATGGTCAGCTGAGCGACGCTATAAATCCAGGCCTGTCCCTGGTAACTTACTGAGACGTTACTGCTTCATTTCGTCGCGAGCGGAGACGTCTTGCTCAGGCGCATGCTCATCAACAAGGGTGCCCAAAGGTGTGTGTTCCATTTGTTCCACCTAACATAGCCGTACTACTTTGCATCGCTTGAGCTAACTCCTGCCGTTATCACAACTCAGCCCTGTATATTATCCTCACGCCATCAACCGTCCCATGGCGGAATTGACCGACAGTATCAAAGTTGAGCGGGGAATAACATATTCTTGCTATCACTGCACGAGATAAGCATGAAAGAACCACTACGGGGCGTGGCTGGCATTCGCTACATCTCCACGAAGACGCATTCAGTTCTCGATCATGCATCTGGGGTATCGCACAGATCTGTCATCACAAAAATCTGTCGTGCTCATGAGTTGTCGCATCGTAGGACTCCATTCACTGCTCGATGAAAGCCTCATACTATCCCGATCTGTCGGATCCATTTATAGGGGTGTTCATACAGATCGCTCCGACGTGTTTTTCATTGCCAAATTTTTAAATGACTTACGGCTATGGGGGCTATGCAAATGTCCGTCGTTACCAGCACGCGTTCGAAACATCAAGGACAAGAATTGGACAGAAGGATCCGGGAACGCTCGGCGAAGTTGGGCATGATCGGGTTGGGATACGCGGGACTTCACCTGGCTCTGGACATGGCGCGGAACGGATTTCAGGTAACTGGGATTGATATCGACGGTAATAAAGTAGAATCGGTCAAGGCAGGCATCTTTCGGAGATTGAGAATGAAACGCTTCATTGTGCGGTCGCAGCACAGAATCTGAGAGCGACGCAGTCCGTTCGCCTCTGTTGAATTTTTCGATGCCATAAGTATTTGCGTGCCTACGCCCGTAGACAAGCATAGAGATCCCGAGTTGTCATATCTAGTGGCGGCGATAGAAGCGGTTCGCAACCATCTTAAATCCGGTAAGTTAGTTATTCTTGAAAGCACGATTCCGCCGGGTACTATGCGCGAGATCATCTTACCAATACTGCAGAAAAGCGGGATTTGAGGTCAGCAGAGACTTGTTTCTTGCTTACTCACCAAAGCGGTTGAATCCTGGTAACAAAAACCTACCGGCGAGAGCTTATGTTGACAGCCAGATGGAGGTATCATGGCGCTTAAAATTTTATCCGTGGCTGGAGCAAGGCCAAGTATGATGAAGCTCGCCGCCATCAGCGATGCTATTAACGCTTTCAATGCTCGTGCCGTCCGACAGCAATTCAGCACGTCTTGGTCCATATCCGGCAAAATTCTGATAGCAACAGCTCTGATTGGTATTTCAATGACATAGATTTTCCTAAACTAGACCTTTATTTGGAAATTGGTTCGGCCTCGCACTCGCTCAACACCCTTGAAATGACCGAGCAGTTAGAACCGGTGATATTGCGGGAGCGACCGGACGTGGTGCTGGTGGTGGGTGACTGGGATCTGACGGTCGCCTGTTCGCTACTGACAAAGAAAATCCGGTATCGGGGCAATCACAAAGAAGACCTTATTCCGAAGCTTGCGCATATTGAAGCGGGATTGAGGAGTTTCGACCGAAGCACACCTGAAGAGATTAACCGCGTCGTCACTAATCCCATTTCCGACTATCTCTTTACTACTGAGAAAAACGCCAGTCACAATTTGCTCCATCAGGGGGTGCCGAATGCAAAGGTGTTTTTCGTCGGCAACGTGTTTGATCGATACGTTCATGCGACATCGACCCATGGCTGAGGAATCGTCGATTTTGCAGGACATGCAATTGGCCGATGGAGAGAGGGTGAGACCTTATGGAATTTTAACCCTGCACAAACCTGCTAACATCCGGGATAACCGGATTCTGTCTCCGATACTCAATACTTTTATCCAGATCTCGAAGCGCATGCCGATTTTATTTCCGGTGCATCCCGAGATGTTTGAGTGGTTTCAGGATAAATACCTGAGTGATTATCCTGTCGATCATTTTATTTGCAATCCAGAGCCATGGGATGGGCGGATGCGACTCCGGCTGATTCCGCAGCTTGGCTATGTGGATTTTATTCGTCTGATGTCTGAGGCGAGAGTTGTATTCACAGACTCGGGAGGAATCCAAGACGAAACAACTATGCTGGGCGTCCCATGCATTACACTCGAGGATACCACCGAAAGACCAATTACGCTCAAGCAAGGCACTAACGTCTTGGCGGGATCGAATCCGGAAAAGATTATCAGAGAATTTAACCGAGCGCGTCGGAAAAGAAATACAGTGAACCGCTCTCCCCGCTATTGGGATGGCAAGGCCGCCAATCGAATCATCAAGGTATTATTCGATGATTTTTGTTCTAGCCGCTCAATAGCTGCTCCTGATTCGGGAGTAGAGGGCGACCGGCAAGAGCGAAGTCACAGCGCCGCGGCGCGAAGTTCGCATCCTGGCCGATTTTCATCAAGATTATGACCTTTATCCAACACAGCAGATCTCAGAGTCATCAGGAAGCTACCGGCTTGTGCTGTTCGCAGAGGAACGCCAGACCGTAACGATCTCATCTTCGATGAACGCGAGTTTGGACGTCAGCGGCTCAAGAAACAAGCGATCTTTGACTAATAATCTCCTCTAAACAAAATCTATCTGCTGCTTCTTTAAAGCCCGGCTGGGAACTCCTCAGCCAGGCTTTTTTTTGGTTAAAGCTATTTGTCTGTCTGCTCGAGGTCCGTGATTTTTCCGTCGAATTCACGTTGCTAGTTGATTATGCCCAATCCGTACTTCGCACGAAAACAGTTCGTTGATTTGCATGCTATCTCAAAGCCGTTCTTCTACTCTATCGGAATGGACTGTGCTAAACCCAACACTATGAAAGTTTAAATTTAGGTGAGTAGCGAGATTTGGGCGATCGCGTGGGCGGCGGATTCTATTCTTGTGCGCAAAGGCACTGCCTTTTCGAACCCGTCAACGGCCGCGCTGATCAGCTTCTCCGTCAACCCAGCGGTTCTGGTCCCCTACATTATATATCAGTATCCGGCGGAGAAATTTTTCAGTCCGCTAACCTATTCTTCGTCCTGAGCGGGATCATCCAGCCGGCCACCGTGCGGGTGATGTTTTACGTCGGCATCGTCCGGCTTGGCATTTCGCGCTCCGGACCGATCCGGGGAACTTCGCCTTTTTTTTCGGTGGCGATCGCCTTTTTCCTGTTTCGAGAACGACCGGAGCTGATCGTTTATGTGGGCGGCCTTCTAACTATCGCCGGCACATGGTTGGTGTCATACAAACGGGTTGGAGAAGCCCAGTGGCGCGCCATCGATCTTTTGTTTTCCCTGGGCGCTGCCATGCTGGCGTCGGTATCGCAGAAGATCCGCAAAGCCGGGCTTAACAGTCCAATGAACCGGTCATTGCCTCTACCATTACGACAGCGACGTCGCTGGTATGCCTGCTTGGCTCCCTGCTGTTCTCTGGAAAAAAACAGTCGATAAAGATCGATCGCCAAAGCGCCTGCCGTTCTATGGCGGCGCCGCAGTCTTCGCGCTGATCGGCCAGTTGTGCACGTTTATCGCGCTCAACGGCGGTCAAATCTCGGGGTCGCGCCGCTCATCAATACCACCCGTTATTCGCCATAGCTTTCACCGCGCTGTTCTTGCGCGGCGGAGAAAAATCACTGCCATGGTGCTGATCGGCGTAGTGCTTTTAGTTGCCGGAATCGGCTTCATTACGGTGCGATAGCCGGGCGCTGGTTTCCACGCAAAGTCGATGATGCTGTTGTCAACGCATCCAACGATTTGTCTCAATCTGCTGGCCTGAACTTCGGCAGTGTCACACCTTGGCCGCTGTCTTCGAAAACAACTTGTACCGGCATATCGATATGAACTTTCTCAATTGGACAGCCGACGATATTGCTGCAGAAGCGCGGTCCTTCATCGAGATCGATCCAGGCGGTGACGTAGGGAATGTCCGGAGCAAAGCCGCGCAGCGCCTGACCGACAACTTCTCGTATCACGGTGAAGGAAAATATTTTGCCTTTGCCGCTGACTTCTACCCACTGGAGTTTGTCGCTGGCGCAATCGCCACAAACGGGTCGAGGGCAAAACACCCAGGTGCCGCAGTCTTGGCATTTCTGAATCATCAATTTGCCGGCTTTGGTGCTGTCCCAGAACTGTTGATTTACCGGTGTAATCTCGGGAATTGGCTTTTTGATTACGCTATTCTCATCCGTCATATCAAACTCTCACCTTTCGAATCGTCAGCGATCAATAGTAAAATTCGAAATCCGAAACCCGAAACAAACTAGGAAAATTGCAAATAGAATTTGAAACAGGTCAGTTCGCAAGTTTTCTTATTTTGATCATTTGAAATTGTTTCGATTTTGGAATTCGTATTTCGTGCTTGTGCCCTTTAAACTTCGCTTCCCAAAATGGCCGCCGCGGTGCAGCCAAAGTTCTTGCCGTAATTGACCGCGCCGACGCCGCTGCTGATCCCGAATTTGATGTTCGGGACCTGGCGATCTCCGCCTTCACCGCGAATCTGCCGGACGGTCTCGATGACGTGCAACATGCCACCGGTGGTCGAGGGTTGGCCGCAATTGATCATGCCGCCGCTGGTCTGAATGGGCAGATCGCCTTTGAACGTAAAGTCGGTTTTCTCGAAAAAAGCTTTATCGTTCTTGCCGCAAAAACCGAGATCTTCAATCTGAATCATGACAATCGGAATGTAGTCGTCGTACAGATTCAAACAGCGGATGTCGTCGTGTGTCACGCCCGACATTGCGAAGGCGCGCTTGCCTGCCTGTTCGATCCCGGTGATGAGCGGGTTTGCGCGATAACGTGGTCCATAGCTGGAATTGTTGCATTCGCCCCAGCCGAGCAGATAGACCGGCGGCTTAAGCATGCTCCTGGCGCGTTCGGCCGAGGTCATAATGTATGCTTTGCCGCCATTGGCGGGCATAACGCAATCGAACAGACGAATCGGATCCGAGATCAGCCGCGATTTTTTATAATCTTCGATAGTGATCGGCTTGCGCAAGTAAGCGTTGGGGTTGAGTGAGGCATGATAACGCCCAGTGACAGCGATTTTGCCGAAGTGATCTTCGGTCATGCCCGATTCATGCATATATCGGCTCATCACGAAAGAAATTTTGCAGTTGGGTCCCATGACGCCGAACGGCATTTCATAATCGCGGGTATCAGCGGGAGCGCCGCGATGAGCGCCGCGCTCCGAAAATGGCGCCGCCGCAGCGATCACCAACACGAGATCGCAAAGTCCGGCGACGATCGCAGCAGCCGCATGGCCCAACAGCGACACCGAGCTGGCACCCCCATTGCCGCCCGCCAGAGAAACGCCCGGCGTAATACCGAGAATGGCCGCTACTTCTTCCGGCCAAAAGGGCTGTGAATGATTGGTGGTATAAATAGCCGCTAATCCTTGACCGTCGAAATCTTTCTTGGTTAGTCCTGCGTCTGCCATCGCCAGGCGCGCCGCCCATGCCAAGTACTCGGCCGTGGATTTACGAGATTCGCCGGGCTTGCTACCGAGTCGGTCTGTCGGCGTTTCGCCGATTCCCACGACTGCCGTTTTTCCTCTTATGCTCATGTCGAATCCTCTCTCTTGTTTTTCGAGAGATAGTGCAGCGTTGAAGAGCTGTCAAGTAATGTGCTGATAAAAGCGTGATGCAGGGATTGTTTCGCCGCAGGGCAATCCTACCTGTCTCGCACTGCTGATTGATTCTCCGTATGCGCGCGCTCAACGGTGATGGTGACGGCGGGCTCGATGATCGACTGCATTTTTCGTCCATTTGACCGAACCTGGGAGCGCGCTGCCTTCCAATTTCGCCGATCAGAAGTTAAGCTACCTAGACGTGCAATACCAAGCTAGATACGCAAACTTCGGCGGCGGAGCGGTTACGCCGGCCGTCAAATTCTTGCTAATCGCCAACATTTCGGTTTTCGTTCTTCAGACGTTCCTCGACTATCGTGTGGTGTATTTCTTCGGATTGGTGCCGCAGTTCGTCTGGCAAGATCTCTATCTCTGGCAAGTCTTCACGTATCAATTTTTACACGGCGGCCTGTTTCATCTTCTGCTCAATATGCTGGCGCTGTGGATGTTTGGTTGCGATTTGGAACGCCGTTGGGGCAGCAGTTTTTTTCTGAAATATTATTTCGTTTCTGCGGTAGGCGGCGGCATTCTCAATACGCTGTTAGCTCCACATCAAATGGTTCCCAGCATCGGCGCTTCGGCAGGAGTCTATGGGATTTTGCTCGCCTACGGCCTGATTTATCCGAACCAGATCATCTACTTTTATTTCCTTTTTCCGATCAAGATGAAACATTTCGTTTGGATCATCGGAGCAATTGCGCTTTATTCGTCAATCGCCTCTGGGCAGAGCGGCATCGCCCATATCGCGCATTTGGGCGGCATGCTGTTCGGTTATTTCTATCTCCGTGGTGGGAGTCCTTTCGATGGTTTCAAGCTTTACTTGGCGCAGCGACGATTGGCCCGAATGAAACGACGCTTTCGTGTCCTGGAAGGCGGTAAGGACGATGATTCAAAACCGACTTTGCATTAGTGTTAACGGCTCACTAGGAAAAATATTGCTTTCGGTTTTGATAATTGATCAAGATGTTGTAGAAAAAGGAAATTATTTTCCGCGAGTCAAACCGCATGAAGAGAACCAAGAGTCATTTTCGTAATCTGTTCGACCGGCTTTATCCGCCGGAGGAGAGGCGCCGGTCGGCAGCCATGGCTGTGTTGCTCGGCGCGCTCGCAACCGTATACCTTCTGCTGTCCGCACCGGCGCTGGAATCGTCGAAAGACGAAGAGCCTATTGCGCTTGTCAGGTCATTGCAAACCGGCAACCAGCCGGATCCTCTTTATCGTCCGCTCGACGAAGAAAGCGCAACCGAGTCATCACCCAAAACGTTCGATCTGGCGCTCCGCCGCGGCGATACCTTGCAGGGCGCGTTGATCAAACACGGCCTGACACCCGCTTCAGCCGATGAGTTGGCTAAGCAGCTGCAACCTTTCTCTAATCCCAGAAAAATGCGAGCGGGCGACACTTTTCGTTTGCTGCTCGACCACCATAATGGAATTCAGGGGCTGGAGTATTCCGCTGATGGCACGATTGTTCGCGTCATGTCGACTGAGAAAGGTTGGGTTGCCACCCGAGAGGAAGTTCCATTCGTACGTGGAAGCAAAGTTATTCGCGGCAACATACGCGGCAGTCTGTTCGAGGACGGAGTGGACGCGGGACTTTCGCCGCCGGAGATCCACAAGTTAGTCAACTTATTCGAATACGATATCGATTTTTACTCGGACCTCCGACGCGGTGACGATTTTTCAGTGATTTTCGAAGAAAAGCAGTATGCCAACGGTCAACGCGAGAAGGGGAAACTTCTCGCCGCAGAGATTCATGCTGCCGGATCGCCGTACCAGATTTTTTATTATCAAGGCAGAAAACAGAAAGGTTCCTATTACGACAACCGCGGCCAGGCTTTGATGAAAGCATTTCTGCGAGCGCCGCTAAATTATCGGCGGATCTCGTCGCCTTTCCGGATCGATAGAAGGCATCCGATCTTTCGCACCGTACGTCCCCACCAAGCAATCGATTATGCCGCCCCCACTGGCACACCTGTAGTTGCGGTTGGCGATGGGCAAGTGACGTTTTCGGGGACTCGGGGCGGTTATGGGCGGATGGTCGAGATTCGCCACGACGACGGATATGTCTCCCGCTATGCACATTTCTCGAAAATTCCCCAAGGCATTCGAGTCGGCAGGCCGGTCAATCGCGGTGAAGTGGTTGGATATGTCGGTCAGACCGGGCATGCTACCGGTCCGCACCTGCATTTTGAAATGCTAAAGAAAGGCCGGAAAATAAATTTCCTCGATCTGAAGCTCGCGTCGGCGGACCGGCTCACCGGATCGGAGTTGCGGGAATTTCTGGCGATGCGTGATAGGAAATTAGCTTTGCTGCAAGGCAGCGTAGCCGCCGTGTCCGAAAACCCTCATTCATAATTGGCAGCATTCTATGGGAGCGGCGGTCATCTATAAATCCGCTAAACCCGCTCCTGCAGGCAATGAGCACCGTTGTAATTGCAACCGGCCAGTGACATTGCTCGCTGCGGCGTAACACTCGGCGTGACACGAGCCAGACGGCGCCCCTTTAGAGTTTCTCCCAGGAAATCAGCAACACTCCCATTATGACCAGCGTGGTCGCGCCGATCTTGCGCGCGGTCAGCTTCTCGACATCTTTGAGAAAAATTAATGAGAGAGGCAGGACGAACAGCGACGAGGCGTTTACCAGTGGCGAGATGAGCGATACTCGTTCCATGCTGAGCGCGGTATAGATGAAAACATATGACAGGAAATTCATGAAGCCCGAGACAGCAAAGAGACCGAGGCCGCGCCGCCCAAGTGCGCCCAGCGGTTTGTGCTCGGCGAGAATCGCGTAGAACAGCGCCATGGTCACCAGCGACACCACGGACGCAATCGCCGCCGCCGTGATTGGCGAACCAATCTGGAGAACGCCAACGCGGACGAGGTTGTCCCTTCCGGCAAAAAGAAAAGCCGCCGCTAATGGAAAAATTAGGTCGGCAGTGCGCCACGTTTTGGCGGTGCCGCGCCAGGAGAGGGAAACAATTCCTGCAACGATAGAAAAGGCGCCCAGCAGGTTGGTAACCGTCGGGCGCTCGCCAAGAAAGAAGACGGCAAAGGCGATGGCAAACAAAGGTGTGCTGTTTGTGAGGCATGCGGAAATGGGCGCGCCGAGCCGCTCCATCCCTTTGAAGATAAAGAAACGCGCTACGCCCGGCACGAAAATTCCGATAATCACGAATATGAGATTCGCAGGAGCCCAGAGATCGATCCGATCGGAGGAGAATGACAGGTAAATGCAGAGACATAGGGCGTTCACGCCGAGATTAGCGAGCAGTCCTTTGAAATAATCTACTGCCAGGATGCCGCGATTGATAAAGATCATGGAAACGGCAAACCAGAATGAGCCGAACAAGGCTAAAAGAATTGCTAACATGAAATTAAACGGTGACCTTATCTGCAGCGGCTATGATGTTCAATGCTTCGCGGCAAAAGCTTGTCTCCCGCGCGTTCGTTCGAAAGCGATAAAGAAGATCGTCTAGCCCCATTCAGGCAGGGATGAAATCCGCTTGAGGTTTGTTACAATGGTCTCATGCTCTTCTTTGGCGCGTCCACGATGGTTAGAGTCAGCATAGTTTTTTTAATTGTTGCGTCCTTGGCGGGTTCTGCCCCGTGGGCGATCGCCTCGGGCGCGCGGGGATTGAGCCGTTTCGATTCTCACGTCTCACGGCAGGCGCAAGGCGTTGCTAGCTCGAACCGAAGAAACGATTCTAGCGAGAGAGATACGCATCAGCGTATCCCGGGTTTTCAGCGTCGCCGCCCGTCGCGCATCATTGTCGTGCCGTCGCCAACCTACTACTATTCGCCCTACTATTTCGTGCCCGCGCCAGCCGTTGTGAATGCGTCCTTTTTTTGTCTCGAGCACGGGGCCGGGTTTATCAGCCGCATCGGATTGCTCGATCACCTGGGTGGAACTCACAAGTTCCCTCTTGAACACGCTGCTGCGATTTGCCCATCAAATGTAGACACGTGCGTATTCGAAGGCCTGTGGTCGCTTTACTAGGTTAATATAGAATCCCCCCTTAGGCTGAGGTCCGGCAATTTCGTCGACCGGTTTGTGGAGCTTTCCCAGGATCATCGATCCGGCTATATTCACCCCAGCTAAGACGATGAAGACTCTAGTAGAAAGGCTCGCCTCGATCACCTCTGCTCAATCGATTACAACCGATCCGACACGTTTAAATATCTTATCGTGGGATGCTTTGAGCGAAGGGCGTGTCCATCCGCTTAGATCGATCGATATCAACTCGCCTGCCTGCGCAGTTTTTCCGGGTTCAGTGGATGAAGTTAGGCGAATAGTTCTGTTGGCCAATGAGCTGAAGATACCCATTATCCCATACGGTGGCGGCTCAGGGCTCATGGGGGCTGCGCTATCAGTTAAGCCTGGAATCGTTCTCGATTTACGAAGAATGAACCAAACTCTTGAAATCGACATCGAAGCGCGTTCTGCACGAGTCCAGGCCGGAATCGTGCTGGAGGCATTGGAGCAACGATTGAACGAGCAGAATTTCATTCTCGGCCATGATCCGTGGACCTTGCCGGTTGCCACTGTAGGCGGCGCAATCTCGACCAATAGCGTCGGTTACAGAGCAGGCGTTTATGGTTCGATGGGCGAGCAGGTTCTAGGCTTGGAAGCGGTCATGGCCAATGGAGAAATTTTGCGTAAGCGGGCCGTGCCCAGATCTTCGACCGGACCTGATCTGCGTCTTCTGTTGGTCGGCGGAGAGGGTTGCTTCGGTATCGTCACAGAGGCGACGTTGAGGATCTTTCCGAAGCCGGAGAAGCGTGTCCTTCGGGCGTTGTTTTTCGAATCGTTCGAATCGGGTTTTGACGCTATTCAAAAGCTCTTTGCCGCAGGCTTGCAGCCGGCGCTGCTGGACTTTGGCGATGATGATGAAAAAAATGAGCAAGGAGCAGTGCTTTATCTGGGTTTCGAAGGAGCTGTCGAGATCGTTGCAGCGGAAGACCGATTAGCTACGGATGTCTTGTTGCGAAACGGCGGCAAACATTTACCAACAGTTGAGGCGGAAACGTTCTGGCACAATCGCCATGCTATAGCGCGGCGCTTTTTGGCTAATCGCTCGCAGCGGCGCAAGCTCGGGCGAGATGGCACTTATCGGGACTGGATTCATGTAGCGCTTCCCGCTTCAAAGGTGCTAGCGTTCAGATGCGCGGCCATGGTAATCATTGAGCAGCACGGAATAGACCTTCATGAGAGCGGCCTGTGGATTCAGCCGGAGCTGTTTTCAATGCGCCTCGGCATTGAAGATCACGGTGAAAATCAGGCGCAGATGGCGCTGCAACAAACGGTCGATGAGCTGCTCGGGCTAGCACAAGACATGAGCGGTTCCATGGAGTACACTCATGGTGTGGGAGTCAAACTTGCGCCGTTCATGTCAAAAGAGCACGGTTATGGGTTAGAAGTCATGAGCAGCATTAAGAAGATGCTCGATCCCAATAACATCATGAATCCCGGAAAGATGGGCCTTCCATTGTGAGGACATAAAGCTACCCCGGCGCATGGAGCCGACCCCGACACGCAACGCTAGACTTGCTTTGACAACATTAAAAAATGGATATACATAATATAGTGGAGTACGAGGATTGAGAATCACACGCCTTCAAGACGCACAAATTACAGACAGGCATTTTTAAACTACTGCACCCACCCGGGTGCATTTTTTTTTCTGACTGGGGGAGAAGAAGTTGCGCGCACAAATTGAGGTTTTGGCTGCATTACAGATTATAGATCGAGAAATAAGAGAACATGCCGCCGTTAAACAAGGGCTGCTAGGCGAGCTCCAGGAAAAACAGCGACTCATCCAAGAGAGAAAACAGGAAATTGAAGCGCTGACGGCCGCCTGCGCGGTAAAGGAAAAGCTTCGCCAGGAAAAAGATAAACTACTGCATGACGAAAGCCAAAAGGCGACCGACAAGCGGATGCGGATGAATCGCATCAAGAACGTTAAAGAGCTGCAGGCCTTACAGCGCGAGATCGATCAGATCCGGCAGGCAAATGGTGAGGCCGAAGAAGAACTGCTCAACACGATGGTAGAGATCGATGGCTTAAAGGGAGAGATCAAAGCTAAACAAGAAACGCTCCTTGCAGCGCAGCAGGATTGGCAACAAAAACAGGACGGTTTGCAAGCGCAAATCGCCGGGATTGAGCAGGCGGTGGACAAAGCCTCCATCCGCCGGCAGCGCATCGCCCAAGAAATCGACGCTAGTCTCATGTCTCGTTATGAGTTGATTTTTTCACGTCGCGGGGGCAGTGCGGTGGTGGAAGTTGCTGCCGGTATTTGCCAAGGTTGTTATATGAACATCCCGCCACAGCTCTGGAACGAGATCATTCGCAGCGAAAAGTTAAATCTCTGTCCTAGCTGCCAGCGAATCCTGCACTACAAGGCTCCGGAAGGGCAAGAAAAAACGGCCTAGATAACCCAAGTTACCGAAATCTCGCCCTCTCGATTCACACTGGACGGTACAGATGACATGATTATGCGTCTGGCTGCTTCAGCTGAAACGCATGAGTGCTTCAGGATTCGGTAATCAATCGTTAACCCATAGATCATTAACCGCTGGCGCGCCCAGGAAACCCGCTAGGCGAAGGTGGTTTGGTGCTGCGATCTTCCGTGCTGATGTGAGTCAATTTAGGACAAGCCGCTCTCCCTCGCAATTAGGAAAACACATCGCCGGAAATAAACCGTTCCGAATGGCGCTCAGCCTTGTGCCCAGTAATTACTAAGAAAAACTCTGAAGGGCATCCTAGTATGGTGTCTTTCCTGGTTTAGCGGGTTAACATGAGGAGCTGACAGTACTTGCGCCAAGCTATCCATGGTTTTCGTCGGCTCGACGTTATCGCATCGTTCAGGTATACGTGAAGGGAACAAAATAGTCGATCTGCTGGCTAAG
Source organism: uncultured delta proteobacterium (assembly GCA_963745835.1). Lineage (GTDB taxonomy): Bacteria > Desulfobacterota > Binatia > UBA9968 > UBA9968 > WHTF01. The sequence continues at coordinate 176,937 of CAVUZH010000015.1, read as the reverse complement.
AAGACGTCGATCACAGAATTTCAGACGGGCTAAAGTGGATTAAGCGATCGCTCCTCACGATTCTGAATCTAAGGAGAGGAAAGTCCGGACTCCACAGGACGAGGTGGCCGTTAACGGCGGCTCCGAGTGATCGGGGGAAAGTACCACAGAAAAAATACCGCCTGTCCTCATGGCAGGTAAGGTTGAAAAGGCGAGGTAAGAGCTCACCGGTTCATCAGTGATGATGAACGCATGGCAAACCCCACCTGGAGCAAGACCAAATAGGAGGGCAGGGTGGTCCGCCCATAGCCCTCGGGTAAGGTCGCTCGATCCCAGGAGCAATCCTGGGGCAAGATGAATGATCGCTGTGGCTCTTTTTGAGAGTCATTACAGAATCCGGCTTACGATCCACTTTAGCCTCGCTTGGATTTTTCTCCTCGACTGCCCGGAGCCGATTGTCCTCAGGACCTGTTTCCTGCCGGTTAACCCCGTCTAATTTGGGCCGTCATCCCACTTCAAGGTCTGCCAAATTCCTTCAAAGCCTTAGTCGCGCGATAGTATCGCTTCGAGCGTGTCGTAACCCTCCGGTCGATTCCGCTGAGAACGGATAAAACTTTAAAAAGCAGGGAAAAATCTAACAAATTTATTGACAGTGCGTACTCGTGAAGTTATAAGTGGCGCTGTGGTGGGAGAAAGTGGGATAATCTCCCATAAGTCAGTTCTGTAGCCGGTTTCTTATATGTTTCGTGGCAGCTTTGAGCACACTCTTGATGGCAAGGGGCGGTTAAGTATTCCGTCAAAATTTCGCGACATTTTGCTCGGCAAGGGCGATGAGCGGATCATTATGACGAACTTCGTCGTCGATGGTTTGCGTTGTCTCGACGTTTATCCCATCGACGAATGGCTACGGCTCGAACAGCAGATCAGTCAGAGACCAAAGTTCGAACGCCGTATGGTGTTGTTTCAAAACTTCTACTTGGGCGGGGCGTGTGAGTGCCTGTTGGACAAACAGGGACGTATTCTCATCCCTCCTTCGTTGAGGAAGTATGCCGACCTCAAGCGCGACGTTGTTCTGGTTTCGGCTCTCGAAAAGTTCCGTGTGTGGGACCAAGAAACTTGGAAGCAGTTCTTCGCCGATGCGGAAGGCAAATTGATGCAAGATCCTGATTTTCTCGGCGATTTGGGCTTGTGAGAATGGTGGCGCGGATTCATCGCTGTGGTTGGATGAAAGGAGAATAAGAAATGCTACCGCAAAATAACATTCAGGATATTTCCGTGATTGACGTTTCCGGCGATATCGATTTTCGTGAAATGATCCGCATCAAAAACGTTATCGGCGGATTGATCGAAAAAGACCGCTTGAAGGTGGTTCTTAATCTCCGGGCAGTCGACCACATCAATTATTTAAGTATCGGCGTGTTGCTCGAGCGTTTGAAACTGCTCAGAAATCTTAATGGCGATCTTAAGCTCGCCGGCATGAGTCCGTTTCTCCGCGATATCTTCAAGGTTGTCGGCATGGACCGCTTCTTCGAAGATTATACCTCTCTTGAAGACGCGATCGAAAGCTTCGATGACGATTGGGAGGGGGACGGCACTAGTCATTAATGAACTTTGCCCACACTTCGGTTCTGATTCACGAATCGATGGGGCTGCTCAAGCCCAGACCAGGAGAGCGTCATCTTGATGGAACCTTGGGAGGAGGTGGGCACGCAGAGGAGATTCTTCTCCGTAGCAGTCCCGATGGCCGAGTCTTAGGGCTGGATTGGGATGAGGATGCGGTGACGGCAGCAGGGCAGCGACTGAGTCGCTTCGGAGAGCGGCTGACACTTCGCCGGGCAAATTTTGATCAGGCGAAGGATATTCTGGCGGCTATAAACTGGGATCGAGTGGATGGTGTGCTCTTGGATTTAGGTGTTTCATCGCATCAGTTCGATGCCGCGGAAAGAGGCTTTAGCTTTCAAGCGAGCGCTCCATTGGACATGCGCATGGATCGTCGCCAGCGGTTGACAGCGCTCGAAATCGTCAACTCTTTTCCCGAGGCGGAGATAGCCAAAATTATCAGCGATTATGGCGAAGAGCCCAGAGCGCGTCGCATCGCCGCCGCGATCGCGACAGAGCGGAAAGGTCGCGCCATCGAGACCACGATCGATCTGGCGGAGCTCATCGTTCGAATCAAAGGAAAGCGGAGCCGTGCTCATCATCCGGCAACGCAGACATTTCAGGCGCTAAGAATTGCGGTCAACCGCGAACTGGAAACTCTCAAGCGGTTTTTGGAATACGGCTATGAATTGCTCCAGCCTGGCGGGCGTATGGTGATTATTTCGTTTCATTCTTTGGAAGATCGACTGGTTAAAACAGCCTTTCGTAAATGGAGCGAGAAATGTATTTGCCCGCCCAGAACTCTCAAGTGCGAATGCGGCTGGAGTCAGAAGGCGCAAAGATTAACCCGCAAACCGATCATCGCATCGGCTGAAGAAGTCAGGGCTAACCCTAGGGCGCGTGCGGCGAAGCTGCGCGCGGTAGTGCGACTATGAGAACAAAAACAGCCGCTGCCGTTGACCTAAACTCACGCCGCGCGGTTAGGCCGGTGAAAGCGAAACAGCCTAACCGGGCACCAAAGCGCAAAGGCCACCCGCACCTTGTTGCTATCTGCGCTCTAGGCTTTTGTTTGTTCATTTTAGGGTTGGTTCATGTCTGGTTGCGTTTACAGGTAGTCCATATGGGTTATGTGCTTTCAACCACCACAAAACTCCAGGGCCGGCTTGAACAAGAGAACCGGGAGTTGAAGGTTGAACTTGCCAGTTTGACCTCCCCAGACCGTTTGGAAGCGATGGCGCGCCGAAGACTGGGCTTGATGCCGCCCGAGAAGGGTCAGGTTCTCGTATTGCCATGAAACGAGCTCTGCAGACCAGCCATGTGCGTTTGAGCGTTGCCAAGATTCTCTTTCTGGCAATCTTCCTGGTGGTCGGCGGGCGCGCATTTTATTTGCAAGCACTACAGGGCGATCGGCTCATGCGTTTGGGGCAGCGGCAACATCTGAAAGAGTGGACCGTGCTGCCGAAGCGAGGCGGGGTGTTCGACAGGGGCGGCGAAGCGCTGGCATTGAGTCTTGAGGCGCAGTCGGTTTACGCGCGCCCCCGGCGCATTCAAGAGGCTGCCAAGAGCGCCCGTGATTTAGCGCGAGTTCTAAAAATCAGTTCGGCGGAGGTAAATGAGAGGCTCACCTCTGCCAAGCCTTTTGTCTGGATCAAGCGACAGATTTCCCCCGATGAGGCGGGTCAGATTCAGAATCTCAAAATCGAAGGCGTAGGCATGTTTCACGAACCGCATCGCTACTATCCGCAGGGTCAGCTCGCCGGGCAGGTGATCGGTTTCGTCGGCCGTGATTCCGAAGGACTTGAAGGTTTGGAGCTGCGCTACAATGAGTACATTCGTGGAGAAACGGGCTCCTCTGTGTCCGAGCGCGATGCTTTGGGCCGCCGTGTGCTCGTGGAAGGCGTCGAAGGACTTCAAATCCCCGCCGGCGGCGATATTCATCTAACCCTCGACACGTCCATTCAGCATCTGGCCGAAAAGGAACTTGAAGCTTCCATCGACAAATACCGCGCAAAGGCGGGCGTTGCGATTGCGGTCGAGCCCCGCACCGGTGAAATTTTGGCACTGGCCAACTATCCCACTTTCAATCCTAACAATTATTCGGCGGCCTCCCCTGAGCAGCGGCGCAATCGCGCGGTGACGGATAGCTTTGAACCGGGTTCCACGTTCAAAACAATCGTCGCAGCAGCCGCTCTCGAAGAGGGAATCGTCGAGAAAGAGGATTTGTTTTTCTGTGAATACGGCAAATTCAGTTACGCCGGCAGAACCATTCATGATACCCATCCGCATGGTTGGCTGCCATTCTCCAAGATCCTTCAGGTATCGAGCAACATCGGCTTTTCCAAAGTTGCCGACAAATTGAAAAAAGATCGGTTCTTCAAATACATCGAGAAATTTGGTTTTGGTGAAGTGACCGGCATCGATATGCCGGGGGAAGCTCCAGGATTACTGCGTCGCCCGGAAACGTGGTCTGGGATAGACTTGGCAACTCATGCTTTCGGTCAGGGGTTGTCGGCGACGCCGCTGCAAATGGTGATGGCTTATGCGGCGATTGCTAATGGCGGCTTTCTAATGCGCCCCTATGTGGTCCGGCGCGCTCTGAGTCCAAAAGGCGAAGTCCTGGTAGAAAATCAGCCTCATGTGGTTCGCCGAGTAGTTTCAGAGAGAACCGCCCGCTTGCTCGCCTCCATGCTTCAAGATGTTACCACCGAGGGCGGCACCGGGAAAATGGCAAAAGTGGAAGGGTTCGATGTTGCCGGTAAGACGGGCACAGCGCAAAAAGTCGATCTGGTAAATGGCGGGTATGACGCCAAAAAGCGTGTTGCATCGTTCGTCGGTTTCGTTCCCGCGGACGAGCCTCGTTTGGTATTGATGGTGCTCGTCGATGAACCGCAAAGTAACGTCTATGGTGGTGTTGTAGCCGCGCCGGTCTTCCAGAATATCGCGCGCGGCGCCTTACGCCATTTTGGTGTTGCCGCCCAGACAGCTGAGCCGATCGCCGGCCCGGCGACGGAAGCGGACATTCCGCTACGGCGCGCGCCGAAGAGGAGTAGCCAGGCTGCTTTCGATACTGGAGCAACCCCGGATTTTGTTGGTCTTAGCTTGCGTGAAGCCGTGGAGAAAGCGCGTGATCTAAATCTCAAAGTAAGAATCCATGGCAATGGCTACGTGGTCAAGCAGTCACCAGGCCCCGGAGGGCGCTGGGATGAAACCGGCATGCTGGTGTTGAATCTGCAAGGATGATTCGAGATGCGTCTCAAGGATTTTCTGACGCTGCAGAAGCTCGAGCAAGCCGAAGGAGATCTTGATCAAGAAGTAGCTGGCCTGGTTTATGACTCACGGCGAGTGACCAAGGGGGATGTGTTTTTCGCCGTGCCGGGCGAGCAGGCGAATGGCCATCAATTTGTAAATCAAGCCATCGAACGCGGCGCCATCGCAGCCGTTGTTCCCGATACAGCCAATGTGCGCCCGGGAGTGACGTTTGTCCGCGTTCACGACGTGAGGGCGACGATGGCTCTATGGGCCGCCCATTTTTATGCGCACCCTGGGCGCCGCCTAAAAATTGTCGGGGTTACCGGGACTAACGGGAAGACCACGACCACCTACCTGATCGAATCCATATTTGCTTCAGCCGGCCTGGAGCCGGGAGTGATCGGGACCATCAACTATCGGTATGGCGGCAAAGAAATGCCTGCGCATCATACGACACCAGAATCTCTAGACATTCATGCGCTGATGGCCGAAATGGCGCAAGGCGGTGCGCGGTCGATGGTCATGGAAGTCTCGTCCCATGCGCTGGTTCAGGAGCGAGTTCGTGGGGTCGACTTCGATGTCGGTGTCTTCACCAACCTTTCACGCGATCATCTGGACTATCATAAGAACATGGATGATTATTTTCTCGCCAAGAGCAGGTTGTTTACCGACTACCTACCAGCGAGCGCTAAATCAGCCAAAGCAGCCGTCGTCAACGGCGATGATGCCAGAGGACGCGAGCTTCTGAGTAAAGCACAATGCGCCGGTGTAACGACCTGGAGTTATGGCTCTGGGGAAGAGTGGGACATCAAGCCGCTGCAAGTGCATCACGATGCCAGCGGGCAGCGTGGAAAAATCAAGGTCAAAGATCGAGTGATCGAATTCTCATCGGAGCTGATCGGCTCGGCAAACTTCGATAACATTCTTGCCGCCGTCGGTGTCGGCTTTGCGTTGAGAATCCCAGTGACGGCGATTGTCGACGGCATCAGAAAACTCAGATGCGTTCCCGGGCGCCTGCAACGGGTCGAGAACTCATGCGGGGTTCTTGTTCTGGTGGACTATGCTCACACGCCGGATGCATTGGAGAAAACTCTCGGCGCAGTCCGGCCGCTGACCGATGCCAAAGTTGTGACGGTTTTTGGTTGCGGCGGCGACCGCGACCGCGGCAAACGGCCGTTGATGGGCGAAATTGCGGCGCGTCTCAGCGATGTAGTCGTTTTGACTTCCGACAATCCCCGTTCAGAGGATCCCGTGCGTATTCTCCAGGAGATCGAGGTGGGTATGCAGAAAACCGGAATTTCCAAACTCGAAGCTCCAGCGGCAAGCGTCCACGGTGTTCACGGATATGAAGTCGAGGCGGACCGGCGCAAAGCGATTGGCCTCGCATTGAGTTGGGCCCAACCGGGAGATGTGGTGGTGATTTCCGGGAAAGGGCATGAGGATTATCAGATTTTGGGTAAGGAGAAGATTCACTTTGATGACCGTGAGGTCGCTCGGGAAATCTTGGATTGCCGGGCGAACGTCCTCCAGACTTGAATATGGCATGGACGTTAGATGAAATTCTCACAGCTACCGGTGGTAAGTCGGAAGGCCGACCGAAAGCCAGCCGGTTCGATGAAATCGTTACGGATTCCAATAAAGTGAAAACAGGTTCTGTTTTTGTCGCGCTCAAGGGCGAGAGATTCGATGGGCATCGTTTCGTCAAAGACGCGGTCAGCCGGGGAGCCGGGTGTCTGTTGGTGCACCAATCTCTGCGCCCTGACGATCTCGGCAGTGTTACCGCCGTCAAAGTGCCCGATACGCTTCGAGCCTTGGGAGACCTGGCCCACTTCCGCCGCGAGCAATACGGGCCGAAGGTGCTGGCGATTACCGGGTCCAACGGAAAGACCACAACCAAGGAAATGTTAGCGGCGATTTTGCAGCGCGCTTCTCTGGATCGCCAGCCGCTCGCGGGAAGGGTGCTAAAAACCGAAGGCAATTTCAACAACCTGGTGGGCTTGCCCTTGACCTTGCTGCGGCTTCGTAAAAGGCACCGGGTAGTGGTTGTGGAAATGGGAACCAATCGGCCCGGCGAGATCGGTCGGTTGGCTGAGATCGCGGCGGCCGATCTGGCGATCATTACCTCGGTGGCGCCGGCCCATCTGGAAGGGCTGAATAGTTTGGCCGGAGTCGCGAAGGAAAAGGGCGCCTTGTTCAGTGGTATGCGCGCGGGGGGCACCATCGTAGTTAACCTCGATGATCCGCGGGTGCGGCGCCTGGGTGAAAGATTCAGCGGCAACAAAATCACTTACGGTCAGGGAGGTCAGATCAGCGCGGAGTCCGGTTCATTGCTGGCTTCAGGGGCGATGCGATTTACCCTGCGCGCCGGTCATCAGCGGGCGCACGTTCGTCTTAATTTTGTCGGCCAGCATAATATCGCCAATGCACTCGGCGCCGCCGCCATGGCCTACAGCTTAGGCACCCCGCTGCCGGCGATTCGGCGCGGTTTGGAAAGCGTTAAGCCTTACAGCATGCGGATGCAGATAGAGAGATGGCGCGGCATCGGCATTATCAACGACGCCTACAACGCCAACCCGGCATCGATGATCGCCGCCATCAAAACGTTGACCCAAATGAAATCCTGCGGCGAACGGATCGCCGTGCTTGGCGACATGTTTGAGCTCGGCAAACAAAGCCAACGGGAGCATCTGCGTCTTGGCAATCAACTGGCGCGCGCCGGACTGGATCGCGCCTATCTATTAGGGGAGCGGGCGCCGGACGTCAGAAAAGGCGCGCTGCGCGCCGGCATGAAGTCGGATCAACTTATCGTCGGTGAAAGTCACAGCGACATTGGACAGCGATTGCGCGCTCACTTGAAGAAGGGCGATTGGCTTTTGATCAAGGGCTCGCGAGGTATGAAGATGGAAACAGTGTTGTCGGAGCTGAAAGGGTAGATTGATATTGCTGTACTACTTGCTGTTCCCATTGCACACGACTTATTCCGGCTTCAATGTTTTTCGCTACATAACTTTCCGGGCAGCGATGGCTGCGCTGGTGGCGTTGCTTGTATCTTTTCTTTTGGGACCGCGATTGATTCGAGCGCTAACACAAAAGCATATCGGGCAGCAGATCCGGGATGACGGGCCGGCCTCTCACGCGGTCAAAGCGGGAACGCCGACGATGGGCGGAGCGCTGATACTCCTGGCGCTAACCTTTTCAACTCTTCTGTTGGGAGACATCGGCAATCGCTACGTGTTGCTTGCGCTGCTCGCGACTGTGGGCGCGGGACTGGTGGGCTTCGTCGATGACTATCTGAAGCTTACTCGCAGGAGCAGCAAGGGATTGCCGCCTCGGGCGAAATTGCTGGGTCAATTCATGATGGCCTTTGTCGTCGCTCTGGCGCTTTACTATATGCCTAAGTTCAGCACCGAGATCAGCCTTCCCTTTATCAAAAACTTTCGTCCGGATCTGGGTGTGTTCTATGTGCCCTTCGCAATGTTTGTGATCGTCGGCGCTTCTAATGCCGTTAATCTCACTGACGGGCTTGACGGTTTGGCGATTGGACCAGTGATGGTCGCCGCCGGCACCTATGCGGTCATCGCCTATGTTACCGGACATATGAAATTGGCCGAGTATCTGCAGATTCCTTACGTCGCCGGCGTGGGTGAATTGAGCGTATTTTGCGCCGCAGTGGTCGCCGCAGGGTTGGGATTTCTCTGGTACAACGCGTATCCCGCGCAAATGTTCATGGGTGACGTGGGCTCGTTGGCGCTTGGAGCGGCTCTCGGAGCGGTTGCGGTGATGACCAAGAACGAGATTCTATTGGTTATCGTGGGCGGCGTATTCGTTGCCGAGGCGCTCTCCGTCATCTTCCAGGTTGCCTCCTACAAGCTGAGGCGCAAGCGAGTCTTTCTGATGGCGCCGATTCATCACCACTATGAACTCAAGGGTTGGAAGGAGCCGCAAATCATCGTGCGGTTTTGGATTATCGCGTTTATCTGCGCCGTGATCGGCCTTAGCACGCTCAAGCTCCGGTAAAATGGTATTGGAAAATGGATCTCAGGGGCAAGAAAGTCATGGTGTTGGGCCTGGCGCGCACCGGCCGGGACACAGCGCGGTTTCTCGCGCAGCGAGGAGCCATCGTGCTGGTTAGCGACCTTCGCCCGGCGGCTGATCTGCAGGGCGAGTTGAACGCGCTTGCGGGGTTGTCGATTCAATACCATCTCGGCGGCGAGGATCTAAATTGGCTCCAAGGCGTTGACATAGTTGTGCCGAGCCCCGGTGTGCCGATGAACAATCTGCTTCTCCAGGAGGCCAGCCAGCGCGGCGTCGAAATCATCAGCGAAATCGAACTGGCTTATCGCTCTTTGTCGCTGCCTCTGATCGCCATCACCGGGACAAACGGAAAGAGCACCACGACGACATTGATCGGCGAGATTCTTAAAGCAAACGGAACAAAAACTTTTGTCGGTGGCAATCTCGGCATGCCCCTGATCGGATGCGGCGCGGATAATTGGGATTGGGGAGTTGTCGAAGTCAGCAGCTTTCAGCTCGAATGGGTGAAATGGTTTCGTCCGCGGATCGCCGTGCTGCTTAATATCAGCGAAGATCATCTCGATCGTTATACGGATCTTGCCGCTTATGCCCACGGCAAGCAACGAATCTTCGCCGCTCAAAGTGAACAAGACATCGCCATTCTCAACCGGGACGATTCGCGGGTTTGGGCGATGCGGCAGCAATTGCGCTCGCAAATTATCTCCATCGGCTTTTCCGAGGTGCCCAATGGCGTTTTTGCCGAGCGCGATGCCATCGTTTGGCGCGACGGCCAAGGCGAAGAAAGATTTTCGTTGACCGCGGTTAAAATCAAAGGCGTGCACAACGTCGAGAATATGATGGCGGCAATTGCGGCGGCCAAGGCGGTGGGTGTCGGCTATGATGTCATCCAGAAGACTTTGGATACTTTTCCCGGCCTCGAGCACCGGCTTGAGTTTGTCCGGGAGAAAGATGGGATTCGTTACTTCAACGACTCCAAGGGCACCAACGTTGGCGCAGTCGAGAAGTCGCTGGCGAGTTTTTCCGAGCCGGTGATTCTCATTGCCGGCGGCGTCGATAAAGGCGGCGATTATGGCCCGCTGCAAAACTACATCCGGCAGCGAGTGCGTCGCTTGGTGTTGTTCGGAGCAGCCAAAGAGATCATCGCTGAAGCGCTCGGCCACCTCACCGAAACCGCGATCGTAGCAGATCTGGCCGCGGCCGTGGGCGACGCTGCCGCGCATGCGCAGCCCGGCGACGTCGTATTATTGTCGCCGGCGTGTTCCAGTTTCGACATGTTTCGCAACTATGCCGAAAGGGGCAAAGCCTTTAAAAGCTTGGTGCGCGCCTTATGAGAGATGTGCTGGCGGTTGATAAGTGGATTTTCTTCTCGGTTGTCGCGCTAATGGCGGTGGGGCTGACGATGGTCCTCAGCACCAGTTATCTCTATGCTCAGGAGCGGTTTGGCGACGGCATCTATTTCTTTCGCAAGCAGTTGATCGCCATGGGCGCGGGCCTGGTTGCCTTGGTCATCGGATCGCTTATTCCGTCGGCGTTATTGCGCCGTCTCGCCTATCCCTTGCTGGCTGTGACTCTTATTGTTTTGATTCTGGTTTTGATTCCAGGGATCGGTGCTATGCGCGGCGGCGCCCGACGCTGGCTGATGCTCCCAGGTTTCGCATTTCAGCCGGGGGAGCTGGCAAAGCTCGCCCTGGTTTTTTATCTGGCCCATTCAATGGGGCGCAAGCAAGAAAAGATCAAAACCTTCGCCGTTGGTGTTTTGCCTCATCTGATTGTCGCCGGCGCTGTTCTCGGGCTTCTTTTGTTGCAGCCGGATTTCGGCACGGCTTTGATTCTGACAGTCGTGCTCTATCTGCTGTTGTTCGTCGGCGGCGCGCGCATCCCGCATCTCTTAGGCACCGGTGCGTTGGCGCTTCCGGTGTTGGCTTATGTGATGTTGACCGCGGAATACCGTTTGCGCCGCTTGATGACTTTCATGGATCCGTGGCGCGACGCATCCAGCAGCGGTTTCCAAGTCATTCAATCGCTCATCGCCTTCGGTTCCGGTCAGCTTTGGGGCCGGGGACTCGGGGAAAGCCGGCAAAAACTTTTTTATCTACCGGAGGCGCATACCGACTTCGTGTACTCAGTCATTGGCGAGGAGATGGGATTGCTTGGCGCGCTGGCTGTCTTGGCTCTCTTCGGCATCATTCTCATGCGCGGCCTGCGCTTGACGTCGAAAATCGAGGAGCCGTTTGAGCAGTATTTGGCCTTCGGGTTAACAGTCCTATTGGGGATGCAAGGTCTGATTCACATGGGCGTGGTCATGGGGATTATGCCAACCAAGGGTCTGGTCTTGCCATTTATCAGTTATGGCGGGTCGGCCATTGTCGTCAATCTGGCGGAGGTGGGACTACTGCTGGGACTCTCGCGCAGGAGACTATAGATGCGCGTTATTTTGGCCGGCGGGGGAACCGGCGGTCATCTGTTCCCGGGGCTGGCGGTAGCCCGTGAGTTTAAACGACGTGATGCAATGACGGAAATCTTGTTTGTCGGTACCGAAAAGGGGATCGAAACGCGAGTGCTGCCGAATGAGGGCTTCCCTCTTGAAACGATAGATGTGAAAGGACTTAAAGGTCGAGGTATGCGCGGCCTGTTGGACGCATTGTACGGGATCCCCGCCGGGCTCCTGCAATCGCTCGGAATCGTCAAGCGGTTTCGACCCGACTGCATTCTCGGCCTCGGCGGATATGCATCCGGACCGCTGCTGCTGGCGGGGAAGTTGCGGGGCATCCGCTGCGCTATCATGGAACAAAACCTTCAACCGGGCTTTACCAATAAGATGCTGGCACGCTTTGTCGATAAGATTTTTACTTCATACCGCGAGACCGCCTCCTACTTGCCAAGCAAAAAGGTGCTGGACACAGGAAATCCAGTGCGTTGGCAGAGGCTGCCGGATGCGCCCAAAGATGAGAAGTTCACGCTGTTGATATTCGGCGGAAGCGCCGGCGCGCACCGCATCAATGAGGCAGTCCTCGATGCGCTTGCGCAGATGACTGATTTGGCGTCGCAGCTTCGAATTGTTCATCAGACTGGCGCCACGGATTTTTCCGCAATCAGCAAAGCCTATCATGCTTTACCGTTTGACGCGGAGGCGCTGCCGTTTATCGACAGGATGGACGATGCTTACGCGCGCGCCGATCTCGTGCTGTGCCGAGCCGGCGCTACAACAGTGGCGGAGCTCACTGCGTTCGGCAAAGCGGCGATTCTAATCCCCTACCCATACGCGATTTATGATCACCAACGCTGGAATGCTCAAGCTCTGGCTGACCAAGGAGCTGCCGAGGTGGTTCTCGATCGACGAATTGAATGGCGCAGAACTGGCGTTGCGTCTGCGGGATTATCTAGCCGATCGGAAAAAAATCGAAGCGATGGCAAGAGCGGCGCTCGCCATGGGCAGGCCGGAAGCCGCAACGCGCATTGTCGATGAGTGTTACTCATTGGCGCAGGTTTAAGAGTGATCGACGTTTCATGTTGCACAAGAAACATCGTGTTCATTTTGTCGGGATCGGCGGCATCGGCATGAGCGGCATCGCTGAGGTGCTCTTGAACTCAGGATACGTGGTGAGCGGTTCGGATCTGCACGACAGCGAAGCGATCCGACGACTGCGCAACCTTGGCGCGCAGATTTTCGTCGGCCATCAGGAAGAAAACTTGACAGTGAATCCTTCCGTGGTGGTGATCTCGACGGCGGTTAAGTACTCGAACCCGGAAGTACTGGAGGCGCGACGACGGCAGATCCCGGTGATCCCCAGAGCGGAAATGCTCGCCGAGTTGATGCGCATGAAGTACGGCATTGCAGTGGCCGGCAGCCACGGAAAAACGACCACGACATCGATGACGGCTGCGGTTTTGAGCCTCGCGGGGCTCGATCCGACGATGGTCATCGGCGGCCGCGTTCATATGCTCGGCACCAACGCCAAGATGGGGCAAGGCGAGATCCTGGTTGCTGAAGCCGATGAGAGTGACGGCAGTTTCTTGCTGCTGACGCCGACCATCGCCGTCGTCACCAACATCGACCGGGAGCATATGGATTTTCACCAGACGATGGAGCGCTTGAATGAAAGTTTCCTGACATTTGTCAACAAGGTTCCTTTCTATGGTCTGGCAGTGTTGTGTATCGATAATCCCAACGTGCGCGCCGTGTTGCCCAAAGTGCGCAAACGGTTTGCCACCTACGGTCTGTCTCCAGAGGCGGATTTTTCTGTTCAGGATTTGCACATGAAAGCGGGCGGTGTGGAATTCACCGTACTGCATCACGGCAAATCACTGGGGCAGCTGAAATTGCAGCTTCCCGGGCGTTACAGCGCCACCAATGCGCTTGCCGCCGTGGCTGTCGCTCATGAGTTGGAGATCCCTTTTTGCCGCACTGCCGAGGCACTTGCGGCATTTAACGGCATCCATCGCCGCTTCGAAATTAAAGGGCAAATTCGTGATGTTCTGGTCATTGACGATTACGGCCATCACCCTGTGGAAGTGCGCGCGACCATCAGCGCAATCCGAGAAAGTTGGAAACGCCCTTTGACCGTGATTTTTCAACCGCACCGATACAGTCGCACCCAGGACCTCTTTGACGACTTTCTGATGCCTTTGAAGGCGCTGACCGTTTGGTGCTGACCGAAATTTATGGGGCCGGAGAGGATCCCATCCCAGGGGTTACAGGGGAAGCGCTCTACCAGGCAATCAAGCGCCAGGGGCATATGGATGTTGAATTCATCGGCGACAAGACGAGCATTGCGCCGCAATTAGCCGGGCGATTGGTCGCCGGGGATGTCGTCCTGACTCTGGGGGCCGGAGATATTTATAAAGTTGGAGAAAGCATCGTTGCGGCTTTGGCATGAACGGCAACCAGCGCCTCGGAAGCATAATCGGTCCGGGAGCTGTTTAAGATTGAAAGCTGCAGCGCATCGAATAGCTCTTGTGATGTTGGCAATGAATCCGAACTCGCACGAAACAGGCTTGGTGCAGGCGCTCCAAATCGATCTCCGGTCTGCGGGTTAAAGTTTCGGAACCGCTGGCCCGTTACACGTCCATCAAAGTAGGCGGCCCGGCGGATTATTTCATCGATGTAGAAAGCGAAAACGCTTTGACGCAACTGCTGTCGTTGTTGAGCTTGCGCGCCATGCCGTTCTGCCTCCTGGGCAATGGCAGCAACGTGTTGATCAGCGACCTCGGTGTTGAAGGCGTGCTGATTCATCTGGTCGGCGATTTCAAACATGCCGAGTGGCACGAACAAGCAAACGAGTCATGGGTGGAAGCGGGCGCGGCCCAAGCGGTGACGCAATTGGTGCGGCAGGCGGCCCGGCGCGGTTACGGCGGTCTGGAGTTTGCCGAGGGCATTCCGGGCAGCGTCGGAGGCGCGCTGGTCATGAACGCGGGAGCGTATGGGTCGGAATTCGAGAAAGTCGTCGATACTGTTTACGGCATGACGCAGCAAGGAAGTCCGGTTAAATTTAATCGCGAACAGATGAGATTCACCTATCGCGATTCACATTTGCCATCAGGGACTGTTGTCACGCGCGTGCGTTTGTCCGTGCATCGGCAAGAATCGTCCAAAGTCAGCATGAAAGTCCGTGAGTTGGTGACCAAGAGAAAGAGCAGCCAACCTTCGGGTTACCCGAATTCCGGCTCAATGTTTCGCAACCCGCCGAACGATTACGCCGGGAGATTAGTCGAGGCTGCCGGGCTTAAGGGGAAACAAGTCGGGCGCGCACAAATTTCCCCAAAGCACGGCAATTTCATTGTCAATCTAGGCGGCGCCAGCGCTGAAGATGTGCGTCGACTGATGGAGCTGGCACGCGCTGAAGTTAATGCGCAGTTCGGCGTTGTCTTAAATCCCGAAGTGAAGCTGATCGGCAGGTGGCCGTCGGCCAAAGCGGAGTAAGCGCGATGCAGTTGGCAGTTTCTCGAAAAGACAATCGCAAAAAAGATGGATTTCCATGGCGCCGCCGGTTCGCGACCCTCGGGATTCTAGTGATCTTCGCCGGCGCCGTTTGGATCCTGTATGGGTGGCGCGAACAGGTCGTTTCAGCGTCTGTGGTGGCGCGGCGGTTTATCTTCGAAAATCCTTACTTCGCCGTGCGCGAAATTCAAGTTCGAGGCGGCGACAAGGTGCGCGGCAATGAGATCATTTCCATCGCCGGATTGCGCCATGGGATGAATCTTTGGAACATCGAGCCGGAAAAAATCGAGAAGAAGGTTTCAAGGCATCCTTGGGTGCGGAGGGTATTGGTTCGGCGCGAATTCCCCCGCCGTGTTGTCATCGAAGTGGAGGAGCGTCGACCCAAGGCGATCGTGGCGGTCGGCAAGCTTTACTATGTCGATGCCGATGGAGTTCTCTTTAAAGAAGTAGCGCAAGGAGAAAATGTCAGATTCCCCATGCTAACCGGCATTCGGACCGAAGAACTCGGATCGGCGGATCCCGCCGTAAGGCGAAGAATACAGGATGCCCTTCGACTGGGCGATCTGATGGCAAAGGATTCGCACGCTCTGTCCGAGATCCACTTTGATGCGCCGGATCGTTTGGTGGTCTACACGATCGCTCATCCGGTGGCCATTCACATGGGGTGGGGCGACTGGGAAAGGAAGCTTCAACGTTTGGATCGCGTGATGACATTGTGGCGGGGAAAAGAGGAAAGGCTCGGCTCCTTGGACGTGAGTTTCCAGGATCAAGTGGTAACGCGGTTGCGGCGCCTGCCGCAGTAGGAAAAAAAATTCGGCAAGACAGGTATGGCGAAGAAACACAGCATCATTGTGGGATTGGACATTGGTACGTCCAAAATCTGCAGCGCCGTCGGTGAAATGACCGAGCATGGCGTGGAAATCATTGGAATCGGCTCTCATGGCTCCTCGGGGATGCGCAAGGGGGTTGTCATCAATATCGACAACACCGTGACATCCATCAAGAAGGCGGTTGAAGAAGCGGCGTTAATGGCGGGGTGTGAGATTAATACCGTTTTTACCGGGATCGCTGGAAGTCACATCAAAGCCTTTAACAGCCACGGCGTTGTCGCGGTCAAGACACGAGAGGTCAGTCAGAGAGACCTGGACCGGGTGTTGGACGCAGCCAAAGCGGTGGCGATTCCAACCGACCAGGAGGTAGTCCATGTTTTGCCTCAGGATTACATTATCGACGATCAAGACGGTATCAAGGATCCGCTGGGAATGTCCGGGGTTAGACTCGAGGCCAGAGTTCACATTGTCACCGGAGCGACTACAGCCATGCAAAATATTGTCAAGTGCTGTAATCGTTCGGGGCTTCATGTTGCCGATGTCGCATTGATGCCCTTGGCATGCGCGGATGCAGTACTCACCGATGACGAGAAGGATCTCGGTGTTGCCTTGGCGGATATGGGAAGCGGCACGACCGATATCACGATTTTTCACGATGGCGCGGTAAAACACACAGCTGTTCTGCCGGTCGGCGGGAATCATGTCACCAACGATATCGCCGCTGGTCTTAGAACTCCTTTCGCGGATGCGGAGCGCATCAAGTTGCGCTACGGCTGTGCCAAAGCATCCATGGTCGCTGAACAGGCGCGATTGGAAGTTCCCAGCTCTGCCGGTAAGCCGCAGCGGTCCGTCTCGCGGCAAATCTTGTGTGAGATCATTGAACCGCGAATGGACGAGGTCTTTCAGTTGATTCGCAGGGAGATCCTCAAATCCGGCTACGAAGACTATCTCGGCTCAGGTGTGGTGATGACGGGCGGATCGATGCTCCTGCCCGGAGCCCTCGAAGCGGCCGAAGTTGCCATCGGGTGTCCGGTACGGCTGGGAGCGCCGCGGCATGTCGGCGGTTTGGTCGACGTTATCGCAAATCCGGTTTATTCCAGCGCCATCGGCCTGGTTCTCTACGGTATCAAGCGCCAGGAGCGCAGTTTCTTCCGTGTGCGAGAGGATGCCAACATCCTATCAAAGGTAAAGCATCGAATGTCGGATTGGCTCAGTGATTTTTTCTGAAACAGCAACAGATCCTATTAACCGTATTAGAAGGAGGAAGGCTTATGTTTGAATTTGTCGAGGAGTTTAATCTGAACGCCCGTATCAAGGTCATCGGCATCGGTGGCGGCGGTGGTAATGCGGTGAACACGATGATCGGCGGTAAGCTGAACGGCGTCGAGTTTTTGGTAGCAAACACCGACGCGCAGTCCCTGGATGCCAGTCGCGCACCCGTACGAATCCAGCTGGGTGGGGCGGTGACCAAAGGACTTGGAGCCGGCGCCAATCCGGAAATCGGCCGGCGCGCGGCTTTGGAGGATCAGGAAACCATCAAAGAGTACTTAGCCGGTTCCGATATGATTTTTATCACCGCCGGCATGGGTGGTGGAACGGGAACCGGGGGGGCGCCGGTGATAGCCAGGGTCGCGCGCGAAGTCGGCGCGTTGACGGTGGGTGTGGTCACGAAGCCCTTCATATTCGAAGGTAAGAAGCGGATGCGGCAGGCAGAAGAGGGCATCGCAGAGCTCAAGAGTAGCGTCGACACCCTGATCGTTATCCCAAATCAGAGGCTGCTGAGCATCGCCGCTAAAACAACAACGATGTTGGAAGCGTTCCATAAAGCGGACGAAGTGCTGCTTCAAGCAGTCAGAGGGATCTCTGATCTGATTATCACGCCGGGCTTGATCAATCTTGATTTCGCCGATGTCAGGACGGTCATGGCGGAGATGGGCTTGGCGCTGATGGGCGCTTCAACCGCCACCGGGGAGAATCGCGCCATCGAAGCGGCGCAGCGAGCAATATCGAGTCCGCTGCTCGAAGACATTTCGATTCAAGGCGCGCGCGGCGTTCTGATCAACATCACCGGCGGGCCCGATCTCTGTCTGCATGAAGTGAACGAGGCGGCTTCAATGATTCAGGAAGAGGCTCACGATGAGGCGAATATCATTTTCGGCGCGGTTATAGACGAAACCATGCTCGATGAAATCCGCATCACGGTGATTGCAACGGGTTTTGGAGAAGGCAAGGACGACCGCAAACCGGTTATCACAAGTTCCGGCCATGTCTCTTCCATGAACACCTTGAATACCATGAATCACGTTCCCAACAGTGCGTCTAGTGCGGCAAACGTCAACCCGATCAAAAATAAGAAAGTCGTGCATCTCGGAACAATCGTTGACGACCTCGACGCGCCCACGTGGCAGCGCAAGAAGCCCGGCAGCGAGGAAGTAGAAACGGTGACGCTCAGCAAGAGCGCCTTGCAGTTGAGCACCGGGCAAGAGGAAGATGACAAGTATGACATTCCGACGTTTTTGAGACGGCAGATGGATTGAACGGGACCGGTTCGCATGCCCGTTACAAGATAGTTCTAATCTCCTATGATGCGATCTCGCTCGGCGAATGGATATTTTTCCGATCTCGAGCGGCATCCGGTGAACGCCTTGTAACTGGACGGGCCTGTGTGGGGATGTTGCAGGGATAAAGTCCGACACTTAAAAATGTGCCGGTTCTCGCGGGTGCTCTCGCGTGGCAGGAACTTCTCAGCGTTTCTGACACTTGGTGAAACATTGAATGCGCGGCGGCCGATCTCGCCGAGCGCTTTTACCGCGCTGGTTGGTTGATTTAGACGCTGGTTCGAAGACGTTGCTCCCGCTGGAAACGCTGCAGAGCAAGTTGGATCAGCCGGTCGATTAGCTTGGGGTAGGGAATCCCGCTTGCTTCCCACATCTTCGGATACATACTTATTTGCGTGAAACCAGGGATTGTGTTGATCTCGTTGACCAGAACCTGACCGTCGTTCTTAACGAAAAAATCGACCCGCGCCATTCCTTCGCAGCACAGTGTTTTGTAGGTGGTAATTGCGATCTCCTGGACGGATTTGACGGTCGCTCTGGGCAATTTGGCGGGGATCTCCAAGCGCGACCCCTGGTTGTCGATATATTTTGCTTCATAGGAATAAAAATTATGACCCGTGACGATCTCTCCCGGCAACGATGCGATCGGATCATCGTTACCCAGAACCGAACATTCGATCTCGCGACCTTCGATGAATTCTTCGATCAGGATTTTATTGTCAAATCGGAATGCTTTCTTTACTGCTGCTTCCAGTTCCGTCCTGCTCGCTACTTTGCTGATTCCAACGGACGAGCCGAGATTGGCGGGTTTGACGAACAGCGGCTGGCCCAGCGTTTTTTTGATGCGGGAAAATCTGATCCGATCTGCGGTACTGCGGTCATAGGCATGAAATCGGCCGACCGGGATGCTCGCATCGCGGAGCAGCCGCTTCATGACATCCTTATCCATGCCGATTGCGGATCCCAGAACGCTCGCTCCGACAAACGGCAGGTTGGCCAGCTTGAGCAGGCCCTGAACCGTTCCGTCTTCGCCGAAAGGGCCGTGAAGGACCGGAAACACGACGTCGACCCCCAGACTACCACCGCCGAGTGGAACTAAACTGGATTGTTTAGCGCCGGGTAAAATCGCGGTCAACTTTGCGTCATCGAATGTCATGACTCGCTTCTGCTCGTCACGCAACAGACGAGCGCCTTTGTCGTAGGACCAACGGCCTTGATTGTCGATGCCGATGGCGATGACCTCATACTTGCTCTTATCCATTGCCGCGACGATATTGCGCGCGGAAATTAGCGAAATTTCGTGCTCGGCAGATCGGCCGCCGAAGAGAATGGCAATCCGCAACTTATTTTTCATGAAAGAATTAGGTACAGAAAGCGAGCCTCAATACGTGACCCGCATCGACGTGATGGAAAGCTGGACGACTATGACTTCTTAGCTTGGGGGGCCTGCTGCTCGATGACTTTGACTACTTTCCCGGGATAGTTTCTCTTCTCGAATTGAAGGACAAAGTACTTGGCCTTCACGGGATCGCCTTTGTTGTCGAAACTAATCTCACCGGTTACGCCTCTGAAATTTTTGAGCTTTCGCACCGCCGCAGAAACTTCCCCACGGCTGGGTTTTTTCCCGCCGTTCGCTTTAAGCGTTTGTTCTACCGCCTTGATTCCGACTTGCGCCGCATCATATCCGTACATCGCGAAGGATTCGACTTCTTTGCCGAAGCGCTGCTTGAACTTCTTGGTGAAAGCGGCAGTCTCAGGATAAGCGTCCGGCGGCCCGGCGACGGTTGTATAGTAGGATCCGGTTACATGCTGGCCGGCGATCTTAACCATCTCCGAGGAATCCAAACCATCAGGTCCCATGAACGCCGCCTTCACTCCCTTTTCACGCATCTGTTTTAGCAGCAACCCACCCTGATGATAGATGCCACCGAAGTAGACCAAGTCCGGATTTTTCGCTTTCAATGGAATAATCATCGGGGCAAAGTTCGCCCGCTCTTCAGTGCCGTCATAACCCAAAACATTGAGCCCTAGTTTCTTTGCTTCGTTGCGGAAGTTGTCCGCCACGCCCTGCCCATAAAGCGTTTTGTCATGGATGATATAGACCGATTTGAGTTTTAGGTCCTGGGCGGCAAAGCGGGCCCCGACAGGTCCCTGGACATCATCGCGGCCGCAAACGCGATTAACGTTGGCATAGCCACGATCGGTAATCTCAGTTGCCGTGTTGGCCGGCGAGACCATCGCCAGCATCGCGTCTTTATAGACTTCGGAGGCAGGCAGCGCGACCCCAGAATTGAAGTGGCCTACCAGAACAAGGACATCGGGGTCGGCGACCAGGTTTCTTGCGTTGGCGACGCCGACTTCTGGTTTGGCTTGGTCATCGTAGGGAACAAACACAAGGTCGTACCCCAACGACTTGAATGATTTTGCCCCTTCTTCAACCGCCAGCTGGGCACCGAGCTTGATGTGCTCGCCCAAAGCGGCTTGTTCACCTGAGAGCGGCGCTTGAACGGCAATTTTGATCGTGCCCTTCTGGGCTGTAGCGGAAACCGGAATGCCCAAGAGCAGCAATAACAACAGCAGTAAAGTCCAACGGGAAATCACAGTCGTGTGTCCCTCCTTTTGGGCGAAATTTACGCGATCAACGCGTGCCAGTCAATGCGAATCTGGGTTCGTGCCGGACTCTTGGTGATTGACACTGGAAGCGGAGCGGGGTTAGGTTCGAGATTCATGATTATCAGCGTTGGCATTGACTTGGTTGAAGTAGAACGGATTCGCGCAGCCTTGGAACACCCTCGGATCGGTGTTCGATTTCGCGAACGGGTCTATACGCCTCGGGAAATTGCTTACTGTGAGAAACGTCAACGAGGCCGCTTCCAAAGTTACGCCGGCCGTTTCGCCGCCAAAGAAGCCGTTATGAAGGCGCTGGGTCGGGGCTGGGGAGCGCAGGTGCGTTGGCTCGATATTGAAGTTGCTCGCGCTGCCAGCGGCAAACCTGATATCGTCCTGCATAGTAAAACTGCGCGGTTAGCGGAAAAGCTCGGCATCCAACGCTGGGCATTGTCGATTACCCATACCGATCAACACGGCATGGCGTATGTCATCGCTCAGGATGAGCGAAGCTAATCGACAGCCACCAAAGAACCGGCAAAGCGCAACCATCAGGGACTTTATGCGCCGGAAGGCTTCTTGACTGGCAACAGAAACAGCAGACCCAAGGCCCATATCCCAAAGATCAGTCCGCCGATGCTCCATGGCACCGTTCGCCTGCCGCTATGAGCCGCAATGACCGAACATAGAATTGCGTCGAGACTGTGAACCAGCGCTATCGTTCGGTAAAGCGAGGTGGCTTCCATATTGGGCTTGATAAAAAGAAGGCCGGAGAGATAGCCGAGGAGATGATAGAAATCCACCAGTGACCCTTGACGCTTACTTCTTGCGCCTAATATACTCGGTCTTCGCAAAAATGAAATGTTATCATGCGTGTAAAAACAATTGAGTGGAAAAATGATCAGGTGGTCATGCTCGATCAGCGGCTGCTGCCGCACAAGGAGATCAATCGAGTTTGCCGCGACTACAAAGAAGTAGCCGCCGCGATCAGCCAAATGGTTATCCGCGGCGCGCCTGCTATCGGGGTTGCTGCGGCAATGGGAGTTGCGCTGGGAGCCTTAAAGAGCAAAGCAAAAAATTTTGATGAAGACTTCGATGAGATCGTATCAACCCTGGCGAAAACTCGTCCGACGGCAGTCAATTTGTTTTGGGCGCTTGAACGCATGAAGAAGGTCTATCTAGAGAACCGCGACGGCGGATTGGAAGCTGTCAAACGCTCGCTTAAGATCGAAGCACAAAAGATCTATAAAGAAGACATCGCCGCTAACAAGAAAATAGGCGGATTTGGCGCCAAACTGTTGACCGACGCAAAACATGTTATGACCCACTGTAACGCCGGAGCTTTGGCGACCGCCGGCTACGGCACGGCACTGGGTGTGATCCGCGCGCTCAAAGAATCGGGCCAAAAATTCGAAGTTCTGGTCAATGAAACCCGCCCGTTTTTACAGGGCGCCAGACTTACGGCATGGGAGCTCAAGAAGGAAAAGATCGCCGCAACCTTGATTACCGACAACATGTCTGGATATCTGATGCAGACGGGTCGGGTCGATGCGGTAGTTGTCGGTTGTGATCGGATTGCGGCCAACGGCGATGTAGCCAATAAGATCGGCACGTATACCATTGCAGTTCTGGCGCGGCGACACGGTATCCCGTTCTATGTCGCCGGACCGACTTCTTCGATCGATTTGAATTGCCCGACGGGGAAGGATATTCCGATCGAGCAGCGCGACCCCAAGGAAGTGTCGCACATGTTCGGCAGACCGCTCGCGCCTGAAGGCATGAATATCCTAAATCCCGCGTTTGATGTGACTTCACAAGAGTTGATCTCGGCGATCATCACGGAGAAGGGAATCATTTATCCGCCGTATCGACAGAATATCGAAAACCATGTCAGACATTGAGAAAAAGGACCAGCTGGAAGAATACTTTCATGCGGCGGGCAAACCCCGCGACCGCTGGCGGGTCGGCACTGAGTACGAAAAAGTTGGCATCGATCGCAGCAGCGGCAAAGCCATTCCTTATTCTGGACCGCGCGGCGTCGAATCGATTCTCAAGAGACTGATCGACCGCTTTGGCTGGGAGCCGGAAGAACAGGATGGGCATATTATCGCGTTGAGCCGTGACAACGCGCAGATCACATTAGAGCCCGGCGGACAGATCGAGCTTAGCGGTGAACCGTGCGACAGCATTCACTGCACCTATGCCGAATTCACTCAGCACATCCGCGAGTTGTTGGAGGTTGCGGAGCCTCTCGACGTTGTTTTCCTCGGATTGGGCATGCAACCGGTGAGCCGATTGGATGAAATCGAATGGGTGCCAAAAAAACGCTACCGAATCATGGGGCCCTATATGCCCAAAGTCGGCAGGCTAGGCCAGCGCATGATGAAGCAGACGGCGACTGTCCAAGCCAATATCGATTACCGTGACGAAAAAGATGCCATGGCAAAGTTTCGCACGGGCATGGGATTGACACCCATCTTTATTTCCATGTTCGCCAACTCGCCCATCTGCGATGGCCAGCTGAATGGCTACCGCAGTTATCGTGAGCATATCTGGACCGATACTGATAAAAGCCGATCCGGGATGCTAAAGTTCGCATTCTCGCCGGACGTTTCGTTCGCGCACTATGTCGAATACGCGCTCGACGTGCCGATGTATTTTATCATCCGCAACAAGAACTACATCGATATGACCGCAACAACGTTTCGTCAATTCCTAGCGTACGGCTGGAATGGTGAGCGCGCGACCCTGGAAGACTGGCATGATCATCTGACCACGTTGTTCCCTGAAACCCGGATCAAACGATATATTGAGGTGCGCTCCGCGGACAGCCAGCCGCCGGAACTGATGCCTGCCCTTTCGGCGATCGTCAAAGGCGCGTTCTACGAGTCCGACTGTTTAGATGCCGCTTGGGACCTGGTCAAGGACTGGACCTGGGATGAACGAATGCAGGTCTATCTCGATTCACATCGCGATGCTTTAGCCGCGCGCATCAGGCGCTATTCACTCCTGGATTTGTCGAAAGAATTGTTGCAGATCGCCTTGGAAGGTCTGAAACGCCAGAAGATGTTCAATGCGCTCGGCGAGGATGAGACTATCTACCTTGAACCGCTCGACAAACTCCTAGCGCTGGGGAAATGTCCCGCCGATTTGCTTATTGAAAAATGGCAGGGCGAGTTGGATCAAGACATCCGGAAGTTGATCGCTTACAGCGCTTATCAACTCCCATAAACTTCATCGATCAGCTTGCCGTGATTGAGTGCGAGCAGTTGCTCGACGAGTTGGTTAGCCGGCGTGCCCGGCTGCTCCCGCAAACAACGTATTTTAAGTTTGCTGATGCGCGCGGAACTTTCGTTGATTCTGGCGCGTAGCTGGGTATCCCGCCGCGCTTCACGGCAAAGCAGCTCAACGATGCCAGCGGCTTTTGTAAGATCATGACAGTAAAGAAGCACATTGATTCCGGCGCGCACGGATGAAACAGCCGCTTCCTCAGCATCGAAGTTTCCGGTAATCGCTTTCATCTCCATATCATCGCTAAACACCAGTCCTTCATAGCCGAGCTCTTGGCGTAAGACTCCGGTGACAATTCGGCTTGAGAGGGTTGCGGGGAATTCCTTGTCAAACGCCGGAAAAACCACATGAGCGGTCATCAAGGCTTCGATTCGATTTCTGCAGGCATGGAGGAAAGGCATTAATTCGACTGAGTGCAGTTCGCTCAGTGATTTCGCTACCAGAGGAAGGCTTAGGTGCGAGTCTGTATCGGTATTGCCGTGCCCAGGGAAATGCTTGCCGCACGGGATTATGCCTCCGCTGCGTAAGCCTTCGCTCCAGGCCAGCGCCATGACCGTTACCTGATCCGGTGTTGCCCCGAAAGAGCGGTCGCCAATGATTGGGTTTTCGGCATTGGAATTAACATCCAACACTGGAGCAAAATTCAGGTTGATGCCGAGCAGAGTAAGCTCCGCGGCGACAGCGCGACCAACTCTTAAGGCGAGATCGGGGCTGTCTGTTTTGCCGACCAGCGCGGCGGGTGGAAAATGGGTGAAGGGCGGAGGCAGACGATGAACTCTGCCGCCTTCTTCATCGATGGCGATAAACGGAAGATTGCAGGTAGCTGTGGCAAGCGCGCGACACAAAGAATGAATTTGCGCTGCTTCGCAGCAATTGCGGCTAAAGAGAATAAATCCGCCAAAATTTAGGGACCGGCAGATGTTCAATTCGGCCGTTGTCAACTCATAACCGCCAATACCCACCATCAGCATCTGACCGACGTTGCTCTCTAGTTTTTTCACGATCATCAACTCTATCATACGGTGGACGATTTTTGATGGATTGTGTTATATTCGCAGACTTCCATGAGCAATACCAAGTACATCGTGGTCGAGGGACCGATCGGCGTGGGCAAGAGCAGCTTGGCCAAGATTCTCGCCAATGAGTTTCAGGCTCGATCCCTGTTCGAGCGCATTGAAGACAATCCGTTTTTGCCGAAATTTTATAAGGCGCGGCAAACCTATGCGTTTCAAAACCAGACATTTTTCTTGCTCAATCGTTATCAGCAACAGATGGAGTTAAGCGAGCAGGATCTCTTTAACCAGAATATTATCGCCGACTATTTGTTTGCAAAAGATAGAATTTTCGCGACTCTGACGTTGAGCGTCGAAGAATTGAACCTGTACCAGCAAATCTACTCTCTTTTGAATGCCCGGGTGCCCAAACCCGATCTGGTGGTCTACCTGCAGGCCCGTCCCGAAGTACTTTACAAGAGAGTAAAAAAAAGGGATAAAAAATACGAGCGCGGCGTAACTTTCGAATACCTGAACGAGGTAGCTCAGGCTTATAACCAGTTCTTTTTCCATTATGACGAAACGCCACTGCTGGTGGTGAACACGTCAAAGATTGATTTCGTTGAGAGCAGCAAGGATTTGGCTGACTTGATCAAGGAAATCAACAATATGGGTTCGGGTACGCAGCACTTTATACCGCTTGGATCCAGATAATTGGACTGAGACGGATGCCAACATCGAGTAGCGATTTGCGGAGAGCCTTTTAACAGGTTCTTCGGTCCTATTGGCCTTCCGGCTTATCTGGGGGGCTTTTTTTTTGCGGGAGGGTAGCCGCATGGCGGAAAAGGTCACTGTGCCGGGCATTGTCAAAATGAAGCGAGAAGGAAAAAAAATTACTTGCCTTACGGCTTACGACTACTCGCTTGCGCGAATCCTCGATGATGCTGGCGTGGACGTTATATTGGTAGGGGACTCTGTCGGCAGTGTTGTTCAAGGGCAACCCAATACTTTAGCCGTGACGATGGATGAGATGATTTATCATACGCGTATCGTGGCGCGGGGTTGCAAGCGTGCTCTTGTCGTCGGCGATATGCCGTTTTTATCCTTTCAAGTTGGCAGGGAACAAGCGCTGCGCAATGCCGGACGATTCCTTCAAGAAGCTGGCGCGGAAGCGATCAAGCTTGAAGGCGGCGTACCCATGAGCGACACCATCGCAGCCATCGTCAACGCCGGAATTCCAGTAATGGGACACGTCGGGTTGACACCCCAGTCGGTGCATCAGTTCGGCGGCTACAAGATCCAGGGTCGTGAAAAAGGACAACACGAGATTATTATGCGGGATGCTTTGGCTGTCCAAGAGGCGGGTGCCTTTGCCATTGTAGTTGAAGGGGTTCCAACGGCTCTAGCTAAGGAAATTACGGAACGCATAAGCATTCCAACGATTGGAATCGGCGCCGGTATTCACTGCGACGGACAGGTTCTAGTACTGCATGACATGCTTGGTCTGTTCGACGATTTCACCCCTAAGTTCGTCAAACGCTATGCCGACATCAAAGGGTCGGTGGCTGCCGCGGTAAAGGATTTCGTCGATGAAGTTCGGGAGCGTAAATTCCCTGGTGAGGAACATTCGTTTAAGTGAAGACTGACTAAGCCGTGCATGAGGGATTTCGCGGCGGCATGTTATCGAATGCGTATAATTCGAAAGACTACAGAGATGGCCGATTGGAGCCAAGCTGAGCGGCAGCAAGGTCAGCGCATTGCTTTCGTGGCGACAATGGGCGCTCTCCATCAAGGACACTTAAGCCTGGTGCGTGAGGCCAAGAAAAGAGGAAATCGGGTCGTGGTTTCGATCTTTGTTAATCCAACGCAGTTTGCTCCGGCTGAAGATTTCGCCGCTTATCCCCGAAACTTCGTCCGTGATCGCGGTTTGCTCGAGACAGAAGGAGTAGACGTAGACGTACTCTTCCACCCGGCGGCTGAAGACATCTACCCTCCGGGCGATCAAACGCATGTAGAAGTCAAAGAGCTTAGCAAGATCTTATGCGGAGCGCGACGGCCGGGTCACTTCCAGGGGGTCGCTACGGTTGTGACCAAGCTTTTCAATATCGTTCGTCCGGACGTGGCTATTTTTGGGGAGAAGGATTATCAGCAACTGCAGATCATTAGACGGTTGGTGCGCGATCTGTTTTTGGACGTTGAAATTGTCGGCCATCCGATTGTGCGTGAAAGCGACGGCGTTGCCATGAGCTCGCGCAACGCATACCTTAATGCCGACGAAAGAAAGGCGGCGCGCTGTTTGTCGCGTTCGCTGCACCGCGCCGAATGCTTGGTCCGTCAGGGCGAGACTTCGGCGAAAGCCATCGCCGAAACAGTCATCGCGGAACTGCACAATGAACCGTTGGCGGTGGTCGAGTATGTTACCATTAGCGATGTCGAAACCTTAGAACCGCTCGAGCAAATTCGACAGTCGGCGCTTCTAGCGTTGTCCGTTACCATCGGTCAAGCACGCCTTATCGACAATAAAGTTCTGCTGCGATCTTCGGGAGAATAGGTGGGGAAAGAGGTGCCAGGAAAGACTAGAGTACGGTTGCGAGAGAACTTTCAACGTTATTTTCTCGCCGGGCTGCTGGTGTTTTTGCCGGTAGTGATCACGCTATGGTTTCTCGGATGGGTTATCGGGCTGTTAGACGGACTGCTTGATGTCTTACCGGCCAGTGTCCATCCCCAAACCTATTTGCCTTTTGCAATCCCCGGATTGGGCGCGCTGGTAACGGTGGTGTTGATTTTATTTCTTGGGATTCTTACACGAGGCGTAGCAACTCGGCGGTTTCTCGCGGCCTGGGAGAATATCTTCGTAAAGATCCCGATTTTCCGTGGTATCTATACCGCGGTCCAGAAACTTGTCCAAACTTTTTTGGGGCAATCAGAGAACTCCCGCCAGGTAGTCATGATCGAGTATCCACGCAAGGGGATTTACACTGTCGGGTTTGCTATGGGCCGAGCATGGCGCGAACTTGAAAATAAGCAAGATGCTCAGCTTGTCAACGTCTTCGTTCCGACAACCCCTAACCCAACCTCGGGATTTTACCTTCTTGTGCCAACAGCGGAGATTTCCCCGCTCGACATGACGATGGAAGAAGCCCTTAAGCTCATAACTTCTGGTGGCTTGATCACTCCAGACGACAAGAGCAGGCGCCGTGGCTAAAGAAAAGGCGACGGGCGTACAGAACGTCTGTATCAACCGGCAGGCCCGGCACAACTATTTTATAGAGGAGACCTATGAGGCCGGTCTGATGTTGCTGGGCAGCGAGGTGAAGTCCCTGCGCGACGGCAAGGCGAACCTGACGGACAGTTACGCGCGAATTCAGAAGGGCGAAGCCTTCTTGGTCAATGCTCATGTCAGCCATTACCCGGGAGCTAACCAGTTTAATCACGAGCCGACGAGGACCCGCAAGCTGCTTCTACACGCGCGCGAAATAGAAAGACTCAGCGGTAAAACCAAGGAACGAGGCTTAACGCTGGTGCCGTTGAGATTATATTTTAAGAACGGCAAGGCGAAAGTCGAATTAGGACTGGCGCGGGGCAAAAAGCTCTACGATAAGCGCGAAACATTGCGCCGCAAAGTTGTTGAACGTGAAGTTGAGCGTTCTTTAAGGCAAAAAAGTAAGTCCAGATAGAGAGCTGACCTGCCTTGACTGGGTCTCGCAACCACCTGCCGAAAGCGCTAACATAAGTATGCGGGGGCGATATGGGTTCGACGGGGGTGGGAAGTCAAAGTGGCATGCCGGGGTACTGTTGTCCCGTTAAACAAACAGACTGCAATTTAAACGCAGATAATTTCGAATACCAACTAGCTGCCTAACCGCAGTTAGCGTCCTACCGATCTTCTCCCACGGGATCGGATAGGATGTCATTCAGTGGGATGGGCCGATTTCTCTGCCGGAGGGGATGAGGCTGAGATCTAAACCGGATGGCCCTTCGAAACCCTGCCGTTGGGGGTTCCAAGGGTGACACTAAAACATCGGCTAAGCATGTAGTCGCGGAGATGGAAGACCTTCGGACGGGGGTTCGATTCCCCCCGCCTCCACCAAATTATACAGTGTCAAGAACTCCTCTTTACCCCCGGTTTTAGCGTTGGCAGGAGGAGTTCTTGCTGTTAGGGGGAATTAATATCTCAGGGTGACCGTGGTACCTTTGATTCTGACCCCTTCAAAATCTCTCGTAGGAAGGTCTTTTTATAGCCGATCTGTTTTTCGCGTAGGCGTACCTGCATGTCTCGGACATACTGGGCCATGAGGCCAGTTCGGCAAAACTCGCACCGCCGAACGGGACTTTTTCTGTAATTCCACTTTGCGCCTCAAAAGCGTCTCCCGTTCCTGGCGAAGCTCTTTGATACGATGAGCAGAGTCCTCAAGAGACAAAACCCCACGCTCAAGCGTCGTCTCCACCCACCGTCTGATCCGAGATCGACTTCGCTCAGAGAAAGATCAACCGCCTTCTCCTCCGCACTCGGTTCAGCCTTTGCGGTGCCAGGCTACCGCAACTCGACAATTAGGAAGATAACAATGTCCGACAATCACGACCAGTGACGACACAGAAATCTATCGGTCTTGAAAGGGGGCGCGGCGGGACCGCAGGTTCTCAAGAGTGGACTTCACAAGTTCACGATGAAGAAAAGCGGATGCAGCCAATCGCCGCGGGCCGATGTTGCCACCGTGCTGACCTTCGTGGCCGCGGGGATGCCGGTGAACGGCATTTGGAGTTGGCTGGCCCTGAACCGCTACCGCTGGATGAACTCCACCTCCATGAATGTCGGCCCATAGTACACTCGAACGCCTTTGGACTCCTATGTTTCGACTTACTCGTCACCGGTCGCATTAATGATCGCGCGCCAGCGCGATCATATCGCCGTGTGTCTCAACGGCATATGACTTGCGGCCCGTACTTGGGCACCTTTGGCGATGATCACCTGCACTCGTTTCTCTTTGGATTCTGGTTGCGATTCGCTCACCCCAGAAGCATCGAACGAGTTCGAGCATAAAGATAATCTGATCAATCAGCGACTGAGTTGGTTCGTTGCTGCCCACGCATTTCTGTTTTCGGCATACGCGATACTTCTCAATGCGCCATCGCACGTAGCTTCGCTGCACAACGAGAAATCCTCTTTTTCTCATTCTCCTGGTCACCGTTGGTGTGAGCATTCTCATTTACATAACAGTCATTGCGGCAATGTTGGCAACGGCTAACTTAAGATGCCTCTTGAAAACCTATATGAACGAGAAGGACAGCGCCTTATTGCCTCCAGTTCAAGGGGTACAGACAAACTTTACTCCTCGGGCAAGCCTCGCCAATCTTAATACCGTTCCTTTTTTATGATGAGCTGGATAGTGCTTTTGTTAAAAAGCTTATAATGATCTTGCATATAAACAGGTCACCCGCACGAGAGGTAACTGTGTATGAGGAGTCGGAGTAAGCGACTGATCCTACTATTCCACGGAGGAGCACCCTATGATGCAAATTCGAGCAGGAGTGACTTACAATATTAGTGAGAACGGCACGACGTCATAAGTCAAACTGCAATTTTGAGAGTGGAGGACCATAATGGCAAAGTTGTGTGAACATTTTGAAGGGCTAACGCCCGACGCTTTTCCCGCGCAGAGAACTCCCGGTGCGTGCGAAGAGTGACTCGCTCAGGAAACTGTTTGGGTTGCTCTTGGCGAATACCAATCGTGCGGCCATGTCGGCTGTTGCGATTCCTCGACGGGCAAGCACGCGACCAAACACTACCATGAGATGCAACATCCCGTCATGCGCGCTATCCCGCCTGCCGCTTGGACCTGGCGCTATGTCATGAGACGCAGGGGATGCTCGTTTAATCTTCGGCGGTAAAGAATCCGGGTCCTGCCGAACGGTTTAAGCGCTCCTAATAAAACGAAACATTTGCCTTGGAGATGGCTATGAATCCAAATCCGATGCCCGCTGCGGTTCATCGTTCTGGCTCCGACGCAGGACTGCGTCGTCTATTGGGAGCCATGTCTGTCTTCACCATGCTCATGACCATCCCGCAAGTCTTGACCATATGGATCGGCCAGCAGGCGGCCGGGGTTTCTCTCTTCACGTGGAGCGCTTACCTGGTTTCCGCCATCCTTTGGTTATGGTTCGGAAAACAGAAAAGCGACAAAAACATCTATTTGCCATGCATCGGTTGGATCCTGCAGGATACTGCTGTGATCGTGGGAGTAGTCATCTATGGATAACCTGGGCGTTCGGCTCCCGGTAGATGCGAGAACTAAATCGATATTCAAGACAAAAGACTCACGAGTCATATGAAACAAGAAATGACTGTTGATTCCAGAAGAGTGCATCGTGAAATTTTCCCAATATTGGTCGCGGATAACTATTCGGGCTTAATAACATGATTTACCGCTGATCGCCGTCAGTCTAGCAGGTGACCATAAACAAGAAGCGGAAGGTACGGAACGTAAAAACCTCATCAAAAGGTTCGGGAGACCCAATCTAATGGCAACTACATATGATGCGATCATCATCGGCACTGGGCAGGCAGGGCCATCGCTCGCGGTCCGGCTGGCAAGCACAGGAATGAAAGTGGCGATCATTGAGCGCAAGCGGTTCGGCGGCACCTGCGTCAATACCGGCTGCATCCCGACCAAGACACTGGTCGCAAGTGCGCGCGCCGCTCATGTCGCGCGACACGCCGGCGAGTATGGCGTGAGGATCGACAGCTCGATCGATGTTGACATGAAGAAAGTCAAGGAGCGCAAAGACGCTGTCGTGCGTGGCTCGAATGAAGGCGTAGAGAAGTGGCTGAAGAGCACTGAGAAACTGACGGTCTATCAAGATCATGCGCGCTTTGAAGACACGTATCAGGTTCGTGTCGGCGATAAATTGCTCGAAGCGAATAAAATCTTTATCAATGTCGGCGGACGCGCCGCCACTCCGCCGCTCCCCGGCCTCGATCAGGTGAGCTATTTCACCAACTCAACCATCATGGAAGTGGACTTTCTGCCCGAGCATCTGATTGTCGTCGGCGGCAGCTACGTGGGTTTGGAGTTTGCTCAGATGTACCGCCGCTTTGGCAGTGGAGTGACGGTGGTCGAGATGGGGCCGCGCCTGATTCAACGTGAAGACGAAGACGTGTCCGAAGCCATCAGGACAATCCTGGAAAATGATGGCATCAACATGCGACTCAACGCTGAATGCATCGCACTGGACAAGCGCGGGGACAAGCTAGCCGTCAATGTCGATTGCACTAGCGGAGATAAAACAATCATCGGATCGCACGCGCTTCTCGCGCTGGGCCGCGTGCCGAATACCGAGGACCTCGGTTTGGAGACCACTAGCATTGTTGTGGATCAACGCGGCTATATCAAGGTGGATGATCAGTTGCGCACCAACGTGAGCGGCATCTACGCCCTGGGCGATTGCAACGGCCGAGGAGCCTTCACTCATACTTCATACAACGATTATGAAATTGTCGCCGCCAATCTTTTGGATGGTGACCAGCGCCGCGTGAGCGACCGCATCACGGCCTACGCGCTCTATATTGATCCGCCGCTGGGTCGAGCCGGGCTGACTGAAGCTGAAGTGCGAAAGTCGGGGCGGAAAGCTTTGATTGGAAAGCGTCCGATGGAGCGCGTCGGCCGCGCGGTCGAGAAAGGCGAGACACAGGGATTTATGAAAGTTCTGGTCGATGCCGAGACCAAAGAGATCCTAGGCGCCGCCCTGCTCGGTATCGAATGCGACGAGGTTATTCATTCGATCCTGGACGTGATGTACGCCAAAGCGCCGTATACAGTGATCCAGCGCGCCATGCACATTCATCCGACCGTCACAGAGTTAATACCGACAATGCTCGGCGAATTGAAGCCGTTAGCGTAAGGGAGGGAGTGGAATTCTCGCGGATTGCAAGGTGATCCGTCCGGTAGTACTCGAGCAAGAAAAACGACGTCGGGAGAACGCAACTACTTACGAAGGCTTCTCTAGCGGGTCGGTGCTAAAGTCGCTGCGCTCCCCGGCCTTCGATCGAGGTTCAAATATCTCCTGGATCGGTCCTTTTGTCTCTGGCCGCCAAAGCCGATCATTTGTAGGCAACCAATATAAGGGAGCAATTTTTGGGGGCAACGAACGGTTGTCGGCCGTTCAAGCGCTTGGTGAGCAAGTGCTTGCATCTGTAATAGAGTCCCCCCAAACGATTCAGAAATACACCGGCTCTGGATGTCCATCAAAAAAACAGCGCAGCCTCCGCGAGTAGGAGCAGAGGCTACGCTGCATGTCACTCTAAGTCTGATCGAGACGCTGCGGGCGTCACGCCGCATCGCTGGTCGACGGTATTGGTTTCCGCCGATTAGGATTGCGCAGAATCTGAAGTGATTTCTGCTCGATCTGCCGGATTCGCTCTCGGGTAACGGCAAAGATCTCCCCGAGTTCCTCTAATGTATAATCTCTTTCTTCTTCGATACCGAAGCGCATTCTCAAGACAGTTTCCTGCCGAGGTGTCAAAACCGCCAGAGCTTTTCTGACATCGGTCCTCAGGACTCCTTCCATTGCTTCTTTATCGGGTTGAGGATTGATACGGTCCTCGACGAAATCGGCGAGCTGATCACCGTCTTCCCAGACCGGTGTCTGCAGCGAGACAGGTTCGCCTTGTGTTTGCATGACTCTAAGCATTTCTGGAACAGACATGTCCATCTCTTTTGCCAGTTCTTCCGGCTTAGGCTCCCGGCCCAGGGTCCGTTGTAAATGATGAGCCGTCTGAATAACTTTGTTCCTGAGTTCAACTCGGTGGACCGGAATGCGAATCATCCGTCCGGTATCGATCAAACCGCGTGTGATCCCTTGTCGGATCCACCAACTTGCATAAGTAGAGAACCGGTACCCCAAGCGGTAATCAAATTTCTCAACCGCTCTCATTAGCCCGAGGTTACCCTCCTGAATCAAGTCCAGTAGGCTCAAGCCTCGGTTCGTGTACTTCTTCGCGATGCTGACAACCAATCGGAGGTTAGCTTCGGTGAATTCGGTTTTGGCTACATTCACTAAGCTCTCGGTTTCAGTAATTCGGGAAGCAAGCGCGTGTATTTCGCCCGCTCTAAGCCCGACGCCGGCTTCAATTTGCTCAATTTCAGTTACGAGCCCGGCGCGCTTGGACTTGGTAGCCGCATGTGCGCGTTCCTCGAGTTCGGTGATGCTCTTGGACGATTGTTTCAGCTTCTGCACCATGGATTCGTGGCGGGACGAGGACAGCCCAACCTCGCGCAGTAGGCCGACGATTCTGTTGACGAGATTTGCGTGGGTTTTGTCGAGAGCGTTCCGACGCTGTTCCGATACGCGTTTTTGATTCAGCTGCCGGCGAACCTTATCTTGTTCGTGCCTGAGACGCTTGAGTTTGCTTATGGCTCTAAGAAAAGGCTTGGCATCGAAGCTTACCCGGTTCTCGTCTTCCTCCGCGTCCGATTTTTCTAAAACTTCCCGGATATCGAGCTCTCCACTGGCCACAGCATCGCCAAGGCTGATCGTATAGTGCAGGCACATGGGAGCATTAAACAGGGCTTCAATGATCGCGTTTTTGCCCAAATCCATTTTCCTGGCGAGCTCGACTTCTCGTTCTCGGCTAAGTAGCGGAATGGATCCGATTTCATGTAAGTAGGTGGTAATTGGATCGACTGTCAGTCCTTTTTCTTCAGGCTGCGCTTCGGCTTCCCCGACCTGTTCCTCCTCTGTCGCAACATCGGAACTGAGCTCCAACTCGGGTTCATCTGCGTCTAGCTCGTCTGATTCATCTTTTTCGACTTCCGACAATTCATCGTTGGGTCGATTGGGTTCGATATCTGTCCGCATGGTTTCTCCTCAATGTTTAGACGACAAGGGCCTTCACTTCTCAGCCTGGCGGCGCTCTTTTCGGTAATGGGCGTCAGTTTTAGTAGAAAAATCGAAGCGAATATGATGCCATTTGCCTTCTCAATTGTTTCGGCGCCATTCCTTGATAAATTCTCATAACTGAGACACGGCCACAAGCCATGTCTCCATTAATGTGAGAATAATGTGAGAATCACGAGATCACAGGAACTTCGGCTTTGAGTTACGGCGTTGGCTACTTGGTCGCGTCGCGGGCATCGTAAAATCTAAGGATCATCACCTGACGTGTCAAGCTAAAGTCTTCAAATAAGTTTAACTACGACGCTCTTTCAAAGTCACTAGACGAGAATTCCGCGCCGAGGTCATGTACGCGCCAATGTTATGTAAGAGTGGTAACCTCGCCGCGGCTGAACCGCTTTCGTAGCGATTTCTAGGTGAAGCAAACCCAAAGGCTTAGATCTCCGCGTCAGCAGCTAGGCTATGACCACCCGCAAACCGGAAATTTAAAAGGATATGACAGTGTGTTCCACGGCGAAGCGGGAAAGGCGCCCGAATTAGGGACACGAAGCGCCGCTCATCCGTTGGAACCATGGACCTTAATCGAAAACATGGTTCACGTCATCCAGCCCAACCCGATCACCCCGCGACTGCAAAGCAGGACTGCAACTCGGTGCCGCGGTGCTGGTGAAACCGACAGGCGGCGAGGCATTACATCACTAAGTCGTGAATCCGTTTTATTCAATTACCGAAGTCGCCGTGTGAGTTCTTCGCTCGTAACACCGGGCCGGCAAATACTTTTGACATTTTCGTAACACTCTAGAGCGACATCAAAGAGCTTACGATAGAGCGCCGAGGGCTCGCGCCCCACGGCAAAGGGACGGTGGATTTGAGTCGAATAGCCCAGTAGCTCATAGTCAATTCGGTAATAACGACGCTGCCAGTCTCCAAGACTCTTTCGGTTGCGCGCTGCCAAGGGACAAACCGGTCGGGCTCGTCCATACGGGTGCTTTGCTATGAAGTGGATGCCTGGGTCGCCGCCGTGTTAACGTAGGCATCGTAGATGACCCCAAGAATCTCCTGCTCGTTCATTCCAGGATGAAGACGCTGCTCAAGCGCAATGCAGGCGAGATCGGTCAAGAATCCACTGCGCCTGAGGTTAGATTAGTTCCTCCTTGCTACGGACTCTCCGAATTCGGTTAAATGAGGGACCGAACTCTACGAGATCTGCTTCGGGAAGGAGACGCTTGAGTTCCGTGACGTGGCCATAGGGTATTGCGCGCAGAGTCACGAGCCAATTCTGCACTTGTCGAGGCCTTTACGCCGGATCTCTTCAACAAGCGTCGGCATAGCGAAGGCCCGTACCAGCGCACATCGGAAATAATCGATTGGGCTTTAGCACACGGCGCTGATGATTGAAGAAGTGAATAAAACAGGTGGCATCTCCATCGCGGGGAATCAAAACCCAGCAGGGTGATTGCGCGAGATAATTCGAAATATAGGTGGACCTCGGAAGAGCCCCGTGCACCGAAAATTAGAATGCATGAACGTCTTGTTCTTGCATGGCCTAACGCACGACGCGATAGGGGAAACGTACTCTTCATCGGAAAAGCGTGGGAATAAGTTGGTTTGTTTTTCAACTGGCGTCATGTTTGTTCCTACACCGATTTGCCGTCTCGTGGTCTTCTTTCTTTAGGTCAGACGGCTGGCACTTTACCGACCTAAGCGCCTTCCGTAATATCAAGCATTCGCAATTGTTATGGGTTCGCCCCGAATACTTGACAATCCTTAAACGGATCGGCTAGTGCTTACAACTGATTGCCGAGATTGTTGACCCATGGCCGCGCGGCTTTTTGCGAGGCTATCGTGTATTTCGACGAATCTCATTTTGATTCACCCCTTAGGAGGACCTTCCATGAAAGCACAGGAATGGCGTCAGGAATTAGGTGAATGTGTGCGCTACTTGTTTCGGTCTTCTGAGATGGAGCACTTCTATTCCATCGCAATGACCACGCAACGGGCGCGAATCTATCTCTTGCAACTGAGCCTCTACGTCCGGCAGCGCCGTAACTTCTGGCCGCAAGTGGCTGCAAATTGCCCCGAATTCGACGTCAAACAGCGAATTCTCTCTCATGAGTACGAGGAGTTAGTTGAGGATGAGCACTCGAAGCACGGTCATCTCGATCTGATTTTTCGTCAAGGCAAGGAGGTTGGGCTCAGTTTGGACGAGATCGTGAATGCGGAACCGTTACCGACAACGACAGCGGCGATTTACGCCTGGTTCTGGATTGCCCGTAACCGCCCCTGGCAGGAGGCAATCGCGGCATCGACGATTGCGGAATGGACCAACGATGATCGGCTACTGGGGGACCTTGGCGGCGGGAATTGCAGTCGTTTGTATAATATCTGGAAAACGGATTTAAACCTTAGCGATGCGCAAATGCCGAACTTTACAGCCCACAGCAAGGCTGATGTAAAACATTCGGATATGTTTATCGATGTACTGGAAAAATACGTCCGGCCGGGGCGTGAGCAAGACGTGCTGAAGACCGCGAAAGAGTCGATGGACATTCATCGGGCTTACTTTGGAGGAATGGCTCAAGCTATGTCGAAAGTGCCGTAAACCACTCAGGAGAATCTTATGAAACTAGCCGAGTTAGACGGCCAGTTAGCAAAAAACCAACTAGCCGGCTTCTGGAATACGCGTGTTCCAGGTCATTCCGCGGAAGCGCCGTACCTCTGGAAATGGGAGGCGCTGCTGGATGGCTTGTTGAAGGCAAGCGAGACGATCGGGATCGAGCAGGCGGAGCGTCGCGCCATTCGGCTGGTAAGCCCGCACGTACCAAACAAATCGACCTCTCACACCGTGCAGCTCACATTCTCGATCGTCAATCCGGGAGAAGTCGCGAGAGCGCATCGCCATAACATGGCTGCGATCCGCTTCGTTGTCCAAGGGAAGGGTGCTTATACCGCGGTTCAGGGTGAAAAATTTCCTATGGAAGAGGGTGATTTGGTTCTGACACCCAACTGGACCTGGCACGAGCATCACAACGAGTCAGAAGATCCAATCATCTGGCTCGACGGCTTGGACGGCCCATTGATCCAAGCGCTGAACGTTCTGTTCTTCGAGGAGTCCGAAAAACCCGAACTACCGATCACACGCGCAACCGGCGAATCGCTGAGCCGTCTAGGCTTTGCGCGCGCGCCGAAACTGAATAACACGCAATCTCGCGGTGTTCCCTTCCGGTATGCATGGCAGGATACCTACAAAACGCTCAAACTCCTGAGCAGAAGCGAGCAGGATCCATACGATGGAACTTTGCTGCGTTACATCAATCCCGCCACGGGCGGGTATACTTATCCAACGATGTCGTGTGAGATACAGCTTTTCAAGCCGAAATGCATAACCAACTCACATAGGCATACGAGCACGACAGTTTACCATGTTTTTAAAGGCCGGGGCCGGAGTGCCGTAGGAGAAAGTCATCTCGAATGGAAAAAAGGCGATTCTTTCGTGATCCCGCTTTGGCAGTGGCATTCACACGAAAACCCATTCGAAGAAGAAGCGATTCTTTTTTCGATTAATGACCGTCCGGTGATGGAAACACTGCAACTCTATCGCGAAGAGTTCGGCAACGGCAGCAAGAATACTGAATGAAGTACATTCTTAGTTCTCATGGAGCATGAACTTCATCCGACGTTCGTTCCTAGAGAGTGCCGGCGACTTCTGCGCAGCGGTAGTCACTAAAGATAATTATGAACTAACTCCACCTGGTTAACTGAATGGCTTCTACAACAAGCATTAGGCTCGCGAGTCGCACTTACGATGGCATTCTGCCGATCGTGCGCGGCCAAATGCAGGTTCCGGGATTTGAGCTGCACATTACCGAGACGAGCGATGTCGCTGGTATGTTCGCCGGAATGTTCAAAGGTCAGTATGACG
This sequence comes from uncultured delta proteobacterium, assembly GCA_963745835.1. Taxonomy (GTDB): domain Bacteria; phylum Desulfobacterota; class Binatia; order UBA9968; family UBA9968; genus WHTF01. The sequence goes on along the minus strand of CAVUZH010000015.1, from coordinate 138,046 downwards.
TTGGCGAAATGTCGCTGGGCGAGCTGATTTACTATACTTCACGATCCAAAGCTGAATTCATCGGCATTCCGGTCTTTCCCTCCAGAATGTTTCGGCATGGATTTATATTTTGCCGCCGCTCTGCCGGGGTGAACAGTCCAGGTGATCTGAGCGGCAAAAGAGTAGGATTTCTACGCTGGGTGCAAACAGCGGCGATATGGATGCGCGGCATGCTTATCGATGAATACGGTGTTTCGGCCTCTGCCACTAAATGGTGTATTGCTTCAATGCATCATTGGGACGATGTAGATCCCGGTGCCACAGTCCAGCCGCGCGACGGTTCGATTATTCATCGGATCGAAAGCACGGGAAAGAATGCATCCGAGAGCGCTTGTCGCGCATTGTTCGACGGCGAAGTTGACGCCCTCGGAGTAACAGAGTCGCAGCTGCCAACGTTGCTAGCGAATGACGCAGTCGGCCGATTATTCAATAATCCGCGGGAGGTGGAGGCCAGCTACTTCCGGAAGACGAGAATTTTCCCGATTATGCATGTTGTCGCATTGCGAAAGGATTTGGCTGATCAGCATCCGGAACTGCCGGAGAACCTTTTTCGCCTTTACTCACATGCCAAACGCTGGGCACAGCAGTGGCGGAGGACGATTCCCAGTTTGGTTGAGGCTTGGCCGAATCATTATTTGTCTGAAGAAGAAAAGATTTTTCAAACCGATCCCTGGGAGTACGGCTTGGAGGCGAATCGGCACGTGATCGATAAGTTTCTCGCCTACTGCTATGCACAAGGCATCAGCGCGAAGCAAATTGCGCCTGATGAGTTGTTCTGTCCTAGTACTTTGAAACTCTTCGAATGAGTTTCACAACCGGAACGAAAGGAAGTCCTCGATGTCTACTGCACTGGCCAGCAAAACTCAAAGCGTTGCCGCCTGCGATCTGCGCGATTGGCTCAGAGAAGTGGAAGCCGCGGGACAATTGGCGAGCATCTCTGGCGCTCACTGGGATGTGGAACTCGGCGCGCTTACCGAGATTATACTCGAGCGAATGCCTACGCCGCCGGCCGTCATGTTCGATTCTGTTCCCGGTTACGAGCCGAATTGCCGAGTTCTTGCCAATATGCTGGAGAGCTTGGAACGCACCGCGGTGACTCTGAATCTGCCGATTGACCTCAACACGATACCCTTAATCGATGCTCTGCGGGCAAGGCTTCGAGCGCTTCAACCGATCAAACCAAATGTCGTCTCCACTGGCGCTGTAATGGAAAATGTTGAACGCGGAGACCAAGTTGATTTGTTCAGATTTCCTGTGCCGCGCTGGCACGAGGGCGACGGGGGGCGCTATTTGGGAACGGCGCATCTCGTGATTACTCGTGATCCGGAGACTGGGCTGGAAAACGTCGGCTGTTACCGCGTCATGCTTCAGGATAAGGACAAGGTCGGACTTTATATCTCGCCGGGTAAACATGGACGAATGCACTATGAGAAGGCGATGAAAGCCGGTAAATCATTTCCGGTTGCCATGGTGTTTGGGCAACATCCATTGCTATTCATAGCAGCGTCCCAGGCCGTGCCCTTCGGCGTTAATGAATATGACTGGACGGGCGGGATCCTGGGGCAGCCCATCGACGTTATCAAGGGGCCTCTCACTGGACTCCATTTCCCGGCATCGGCGGAAATTGCGATCGAAGGCGAAATTGTCCCCGGGGAAATGCTCCCGGAAGGTCCGTTTGGCGAATGGCCTGGTTATTACGCTAGCGCTCGCCGCGCCGAGCCGTTTGTGCGCGTTAAGGCGTTATATTATCGAAATGACCCGATCATTTGCGGTGCCGCTCCTTTCAAACCGACAATTCATGGCATGTATCGTTCCTGTTTGCGCGCCGCTACAGTATGGAACGGGATGGAGCAAGCCGGCGTGCCCGATATTCGTGGTGTCTATCTACCGCCGCCGGCGCAGCGCTTCATGATTGTTGTAGCGATTAAGCAACGCTATCCAGGCCATGCAAAGCAAGCTGCCTTGGTGGCATCGCAATGTCATGCGGGTGCCTACCTCGGTCGGTACGTGATTGTCGTCGATGAGGACATCGATATTACAAACATAAATGAAGTTGTCTGGGCCATAGCTACTCGCTCCGACCCGGCAACCTCGGTCGACATCCTGCGCCGCACATGGAGTGGTCCCCTCGATCCGATCATTCAGCCGGGCCAAAAGGGACATAACTCGCGCATGATCATTGAAGCAGTGCGGCCTTACGAGTGGCGTGATCGTTTTCCAGCAACCAGCGCGATCAGCGACGAAACCCGTAAAGAATACTCCGCAAAATGGGCGAAGGAGCTGGGCGAGATCGAAGGTCGCTATACGCGAACGCGCGCGCGACCCGTTTGATCCTGAGCGGACTGAACTCAACCTCAGTATCGCGCATCCCTCACACCTTCCGTATTTAATGCAGTCTTATCCGTTCTCGGAGAATCTCGAGTAGACGAAAATTGTAATATTTGGTCAATATTGTCCATAGCCAGAGATTCTCAGCGCCTGTTGCCCCTGCCTAGCGTTCCCCGCCTACTAGAGGAATTATTTGGAATTATCCATCCTTACGCCGGTGAGCCTGTGGCTCGACTTCTCTGGCATGCCTTGTGCTCCATGGCATTACTGAACTCGCGAAAAAATTCGGAAGGAGAACTACGGATGGAAGAGATAATGACCCCCTCTGAGGTTGCAAATTTACTGAAAATCCACCTGAAGACTGTCTATAAGCTGGCGGAGAAGGGAGTCATTCCCGGTAACCGTATAGGGCGGAGTTGGAGATTCAGCCGAAGCGATGTACTCGAATTAGTCTCCAGTAAGCCCATCAATCTGTCGGACAGCGATACCGACGATCAGGTTAGCAGACTAGCCGCTGTAAAGTGACACAGAGTCCCCAGACTGGGGAGTAGATTATGCTGCCGGCGTTGCTCGACTGAATTTTGTTACCCCCCTAGTCAGGTGAGATAAACGTTTGGGCGCTCGGTCCAGGCGAGACTAGGAGGCGTTGATGCCTCGTGTCAACCAGGTCGGAAACGCTCTACGCTGCGCAATCGACTCGATGAGCACAAGAAAGTATTCGGTTCTGACTGCATGGAACGAGAGACTTGGAAACTTGGGAGACGGCCGGGTTGAACTGCAAATCGCATGTCGTTTTCCAGCAGTCCCGATCCTTTGATCTTGGCGCGAATCGAAACCTTAGAACTGGAATGCAAGCATCGTCTAATTAGGATAGGTCGATTGCAAATGGAAACATTGATCGCTGTTTTCAGTGGCGTGGCCTTCCTGGCCCTCATCGTCTATCTGTGGAACTCCGATCCTGCTGCGAAGCATGACAAGGATGAAGCACTCAAGAAGCACCTTCGCCGGCGGCAGTTAATGAGCCCAACGAAAGTACTTCGCCCACCCTCCAGTTCGAACACGCCGCGCAGCTAGAGCAAAAGATCGAAGCATTAAAAAGCGAGCACGCTGAAGCCTTCAACGAAGTTGCTGACTACACGCAAAAAGCTACGGCTAACCATTTGGATCTACAGGAGGCGGAGGCAAGTGCCGAGCGTAGTTCGCAACGAATCGGCGAATTAGAAACAGACAATGCACTTTTGCAGCGCCGATTAGCTGAACTCAGCAGTCAACAGAGCAGTCGCGAGAGTGAAATGGCTTCCCTCGAGCAGGAACTAGCGAAACTCCGCGCGTTTGAACATGAAGTTGAGAATCTTCAGAAAGAAAAAGCACAGCTAACCGAACAGCTGGCAAAATCCGAAATCGAGAACGCGGCGAATGCTCGAGCATCCGTCGCGCTACAAGATTTGGAAGCGAAGCAATCCGAATTCGAAGACAAACTCACGAGCTTGCGCGAGGAAAATACGCGCCTCCTTGGTGAAATAACCGAGCTCCGCTCATCCCTTCGGGACAAAATCAAAACTCAACTGGATGGACTTCAGGAACTCTATAGTAATCTCACTCCCGGGCTGAACTAGATCCTTCCGTGCGACGCCCACGATAATCGTCTTAATGTCAGTGATGCGTGACGTGCTTGCGCCGCAATAGCCAAACACACGTCCAGTTTAGCCCACAACCGTAGCTGGTGCGCCCGACAGGAATCGAACCTGTACTTAGGGTTCCGGAGACCCTCGTGATGTCCTTTTCACTACGGGCGCCTGCAATTCTCTTACATCTGCGAGTTGTCAGAGTCAATGTGAGAATGGCTCGCTGCGATGGCGTGTGACATCAAAACGCGTCCTCATAGCACGAGCGGTTCAATCTAATCGGTTGAGCGAGGGTCGAATTCGCCGGCCTCTCTCTGTTTAGCTGTCCGCCCGAATTGACTGTGATTGAGATGGCGACAAACGTCGACGTATTTTAACTTCTCTAAGTTTCTCCACTGCGCCCATGCTTGCGCTGCCTTGCATTGGGCAATCATCTAAAAATAATATTTAGCTATCGCAAGTTGCTTATGCTACCGGTAAGCGTGAAGATTCGAGCTCCGGCAAAAATCAATCTGGGATTACGTGTGGTAGGCCAACGAGATGATGGATATCATCTGCTGGACACCATTATGGTCCCGGTTTCCCTGTATGATGAGATCCACATTATTACTAAATCCGCCAGCGAGGTGCGCAGTAGCAGTTCAAAGTTGATTGTCACCTGTGATAATCCCGCGGTGCCGAGCGACGAAGGAAATATTGTTTTCCGCGCCGCGAACCTGATCATCGAAGAAAACTCGATTCGGGAGAGAGTAGAGATTCACATCAAAAAACGAATTCCCCTTGGGGCTGGATTGGGAGGTGGCAGTTCCGATGCGGCGGCGACGCTCATTGCAATGAATTCTCTCTTTGGGCTCAACTACTCTACACGGCAGCTTAAGAAACGAGCATATGGGCTAGGCGCTGATGTTCCGTTTTTCATCGATTGTAGACCTGCGCGCGCCAGAGGTATCGGCGAACGTCTTACGCCAATCAAATCTCTGCCCTGGGAATGGGCAATCATTGTCTACCCTGGATTTCCTGTGGCGACTAGTTGGGTATACCGGAAATTCGCTGCTAAGTTGACAAAACTTATGGCAAATACTAGCATTATTTCACCACTTAGGAAGTCATCTGGTCAACAAAGATTGCTAGTTAATGACTTGGAAAGTGTAACTGTGGCTCGATATCCCCGTATAAAATCTTTGAAAAGAGAATTGATTGCGGAGGGCGCAGCCGGAGCTCTAATGTCGGGTAGTGGCTCTGCGGTTTTTGGCCTATTTGATTCCAGAGGAAACGCTGCACGGGCTTTGTCCCGATTGCAGAAGGAGGATGGGGTAGATACGTTTCTAGTGCGTTTGTTAATCTAAAGAGATCGATATAGGCAAAGCCCAATCAGAGCAAAGTCAGGAAGTCGGTTAACCTGTCAAAAGAGGAGGTCTCGATGCAGGTTACGGAAGTAAGAGTCTTTCCTGTCGACGAAGATAAGCTGAGGGCTTACGTAACTATCACTCTCGATCATTGTTTTGTGATCAGAGATTTAAAAATTATCAAAGGAACGACCGGATACTTTGTGTCGATGCCCAGTAAGAAACGAAAAGATGGGACCTATAAAGATATCGCGCATCCCATTAATAACGAAACACGTAGAATGTTAGAGGAGAAAGTAATCGCCGAATATGAGAAAGTTGCTGCGGAGGGTGGGAGCCAGAGGGCTCTAGGAAACGGTTAGTTGATCCTCTGCCCCAAGCCGGATTAGCTTCTCTCGAGAAGTTTGCGGATTGGGCGGTCGCCAAGCGGTAAGGCCCCGGACTTTGGATCCGGTATCGAAGGTTCGAATCCTTCCCGCCCAGCCAGTCTTAATCTTGTAATCATCAACAGATTATCATAGTTTAGGTTGCGCCGTTCATAGCCGAACGGCGCAATTCGTTTTGGCAGTAGACAATTTCATTTTACTCTACGCCTCTTGTGTTGGTGCTGTATTGTCAGTGATGTTGTAGGGGAAGTATGTAAAAAGCGGAAATGGGAATTCATCACTATGAGCCAGCAGAATACCGACATAAAGATCTTTGCCGGAAACTCCAATCCTCCACTTGCCCGGGAAATTAGTAATTACCTGGCAGTGCCGCTAGGAAAAGCGACAGTGGAAACTTTCAGCGATGGCGAAAGCAAGGTCGAGATTAAGGAGAATGTGCGCGGCGCTGATGTGTTTGTTTTGCAATCTACTTCAGCGCCAGGAAATCATTTTTTAATGGAGCTCTTGTTGATGCTGGATGCGTTCAAGAGAGCTTCGGCGAAGCGTATCACCGCCGTGATGCCTTACTACGGTTATGCGCGCCAAGATCGGAAAGTGCTCCCTCGAGTTCCAATCAGCGCTAAACTGGTGGCCGACTTGATTACAACAGCGGGCGCCTCACGAATGCTGACATTGGATCTTCACTCGGGCCAGATTCAAGGCTTTTTTGACATTCCGGTGGATAATTTGTATGCGACGCCAGTATTACTCCAGCATCTTAAAAAGCAGCTGAACCACAACGAAGTGACGATCATTTCTCCTGATGCGGGCGGCGTTGAGCGGGCTCGGGCCATTGCAACCCGACTGGACGCATCGTTGGCTATTATCGACAAGCGGCGAGTAGGGCCCAATGTAGTCGCCGAAATGAAGATCATCGGCGAAGTGCAGGATCAGGTCGCGATTTTAGTCGATGATATGGTGGATACTGCTGGAACATTAACGATGGCCGCTGAAGCGCTGAAAAAAGAAGGTGCCAAGAGAATCATCGGTTGTTGCACTCATGCGGTTCTTTCCGGGCCGGCGATCCAGCGGATTCAGGATTCAGCCCTAGAGGAGCTAATCGTTACCAATACTATTCCGTTGCAATCTGAAGCAACTCATTGCGGCAAGATGAAGGTTCTATCTGTCGCGCATCTCATCGGAGAAGCCATCCGGCGCACGCACGAGGAAGAATCCATTAGTTCTTTATTTGTGTAGCCGGATCTAACAGGAGGTTAGTTTCTTGGAAACTTTAGATATTGAAGTCAACGCCCGCGAACCGGGAAGCAAGCACCAAGCCCGGCGGTTGCGGCGGGAAGGAAAGATCCCTGCGGTGCTTTATGGACCGAAAGTTCAACCACTTGCAATGGAGCTAAACCGGAAAGACTTTTCGAGTCGAGTTGCCGGATTCGAGGGGTCGCATTTAGTTCGATTGAAATCGGCTTCCAGCGCGCTTGCTGACAAAGTCGCTTTGGTGAAGGAGATGCAATACCACCCAATTACCGGGGATGTGATTCACGCTGATTTCTATGAGGTCGATCTCTCAGCAAGAATTGAAGTCAGTGTGCCTCTTCACTTCGTCGGCAAGGGCGCAGGGGTTGTGCGAGGCGGGATACTCCAACCCATCGTGCGCGAGATTCAAGTGGAATGTTTGCCGCTGGATATCCCTCAGTTCTTCAACGTAGACGTCAGTGGGCTGGATATCGGAGATTCCGTTCATATAGAAGATTTGCCGATGCCGGAGGGCGTCACGGCTGTTTACGAGTCAAATTTTGCCCTAGTAACCGTCGCGACACCCACTGTGGAGGAGGAGCCGACCGCGGCTGCTGCGACAGCGGAAGTGGCGCCGGTAGCATCTCCGGAGGAAAAAAAGGAAGAGGCCTAATTGCTACCTGGAAGATTTTCACGGATTAGAACCGACGTGTGAAGTTGATAGTTGGGCTGGGAAATCCGGGTAGGAAGTACGATCAAACCCGACATAATATAGGGTTTCGCGTCGTCGATGATATAGCTGAACAGAATAGGGTTGCGATCAAGAAAAGAGCTTGTGATTCACTGGTAGGTGAGTTGATCGTTATGGGTGAACGGATATTACTTGCCAAGCCTCAGACTTACATGAATTTAAGTGGTCGGGCTGTCAAAGCACTGCTCAAAGACACTCGATCTTCACCCGAAAACCTGGTCGTTATATACGACGAATTGGATTTACCGTTTGGTCGCATACGCGTTCGACAAAAGGGTAGTGCTGCTGGTCATCGAGGCGCGATGTCGATCATGGAAAGCCTGGCAGGGGCGCCATTCTACCGCGTTCGAGTAGGGATCGGACGGCCACCAGAGGGCGTTGAGCCAGCGGATTTTGTATTGGAACCCTTTTTTCCAGAGGAGGTCGACCAATTGGATGCGCTTGTTGCCCGCGCCGCCAAAGCAGCATTGTTCATTATTCAAGAAGGCGGGCAGCGCGCAATGGAAAAATTTAACCGAGTCGACTAAGTGTTCGGCTAACGCTACATCGATCCTTAAACGGGAAACGAAGCTTTATCATTTGAGGGGAAATATGACTGTGACAAACTATGAAACCCTTTTCATTGCCCATCCGGAAAAGGGACCGCGGCTCAAAGAATTCATTGAAAGATTCAAAAAGGTTATCGAGGGGCAAGAGGGAGTCATCTCTCAAGTCGAAGAATGGGGATTGCGAGATCTTGCATACCGCATTCAGAAACAGGGGAAAGGCTATTATACCTTGCTTCAGTATCGCGCATCCGGACGGGCGGTGGCGGAATTAGAACGCAATCTGCGGCTCACAGATGGTATCTTACGTTACTTAACGGTGCGCGATGACGAAGCTAATCAGGCTGCCGCTCAAGCTCCTGCCGTCGACGGGCCGGAGCAGGGCGATAAGCCGCCGCCTGCGACAGATGCGACGACGACAGATTCTCCGGCATGACGAATCGGTCTCGAGTGTCCTGTGGGCTGGATATAATGTGATGGTATTGTAGCCATAATCTGTCGAGGCCAAACTTCATTGAGACCGCCCTGTAATGAGATCAATCCTTGATGAGTGCCGCCCGGGGGAGCTTGAGACCTAATAGAGTTGATGAAGAAAGCCGTCGGATAGGCTACTCGAGGTGGTTTGACACGCAAAATTGGACTGTTGTAGCGGCGTCTCGAGTTCTACTTGCCGCGGCTACCGGAAGCATATTGTTGGAATACTAAGAACTATAAGGAACGAGGTAGAATAGCTTATGGCTCAGAGGGAATCTGGCGCAAGAGTCAACCGCGACCGCATGGATGACGATAAAGGCGGTGGTTCACGTCGGCGGCCGATGTTTCGGCGAAAAGTATGTCGCTTCTGTGCGGACAAGACACTCAGAATTGACTATAAGGATGTTCGGACCATTGCTTCCTTTGTAACGGAACGCGGGAAAATGACTCCCAGCCGCATAACTGGAAACTGTGCTCGTCACCAGAGATTGCTAACAACCGCAATCAAGCGAGCACGCAGTGTCGCGTTGCTGCCGTTTACGACAGCAAAAAGCTAAGAAAACGATTCTAATTCGATGCAGCGGCTGGAGATCATTGCCAGGTTTTTCTTAGCTACAGCTTCCACGGTAATGCTTTTCTTAGGCGGCGTGACAGCTCCACCGTTCGCCTTCGCGCTCTTCCCACTAGTGCCGCAGCCGGTACTCTGGTTCGGGATAAAGTATGGTCTTATGCGAGGGGTGAGCGTCGCAGTCCTTGCTCTGGCGATTCTGCTGTTATGGGGCGGAGAGCAACTCGGGTATGTTTTTTCAATGTTCGTTCTGCTGATCGGGTTATTGTTTTTCTTTCTCGGCCGCATCCGAGTACTCGAAACGTTAATCTTTTCAACCGCGGCCTTGGTGTTTACCGCCTTCAGCGCTTTGTTATTTATTCTATATGGCTCCTGGCAAGCGATCTTTCACGATGTGAGTCAAAGCCTCAATAGTAGCCTCATGTCTGCTATTGAGATGCATGACAAAATGGGGTTCCCACCGGAAAGCATTGCGGTTCTGAAGGAACGCGCTCCCGAGATCGCCGGGACGATTCTCCAGCTTCTCCCGGCGGCAGCTTTCGTCAGTCTCGGTCTAGTAGTGTTATTCAACGTGGTTTTGTTATGCCGTCGATTCCCTGAGAAAAGTCCGCATTGGCTGACGCTCGTCAGCCTGCGAGAGTGGAAAGCGCCTGATTTTCTGGTTTGGGGTGTGATCGTTTCTGGCTTCATTATATTTATCCCCGGATTGGAATCGGTTAAGACGCTCGCAGCCAATTTTCTGCTGGTTTTTGGCGCATGCTACTTCTTCCAGGGACTGTCAATTATCGCGTTTTATTTCAACAAAAATAATGTGCCCCGATTTGTTCGCGGGGTGGTTTATTTGTTTATCGTTTTTCAGCAGATATTCACATTATTAGTCGTCGGACTTGGGTTATTCGACTTGTGGGTTGATTTTCGCCGGTTGAGAAAGCAGGATTTAAAGCCAAGTCAGGCCTCGTAAGGGAGGGATATGGAAGTCATCTTAAAAGAAGACGTCGCCAATGTCGGCAAAATCGGTGAAGTGGTGCGTGTTCGTGACGGCTATGCGAGAAATTACCTTCTGCCTCGCGGCCTCGTTTTACTGGCCAACAAGAAAAATCTGAAGACATTCGAGCATCACAAGAAAGTTGTCGCTGATCAAAAACAAAAGATCACAAGGGAGGCGCAGTCGGTGGGACAGAGCATTAGCGCCGTTTCACTGACCATTCGCATGCGAGTCGGGGAGGAAGGGAAGCTCTTCGGTTCGGTGACCAATATACAGATTGAAAAAGCTTTGAAGGCGCAAGGACTAATCGTCGACCGACGCAAGATCCAATTGGAAGAGCCGATCAAGGTCGCCGGCGACTATGAGGTGCCCATCCGTATGTCCGCCGATCTTACAGTGCCGCTGAAAGTATCCGTCATACCGGAAGAATAGTCGGTGTGGGCAACCGAGCTCGAGCTGATACGCGATGACATCGTGCGCACCTGGTTTTTTAGCCGGTCACATCAATCCCATCTGAGTTGTTGAGATCTTCAGCCGCAACGCTAGCCCGCGACTTGGATTCACGGCTGAAGATGGGGATTTCGACGGCCACAGGCTCCAAGCGCGACCTAGATCGTGGCCGGCTTCTGATTTTTCTGGCCGCGTTGCTCTGGAGTCTGGCAGGGGTTTTCATCAAGCTCCTCGAGATCCACCCATTGACAATTGTTTTCTACCGGAGTTTCTTTGCGTCACTTGTTTTCGTCCCCTTTCTAAAGTCCTCGGAATTTCGGTTCAACGCGCCAATCATCGTTTCAGTGATCAGCTATACGGCCGCGATTACCGCCTTTGTGTCCGCAAATAAGCTGACGACGGCTGCCAATGCCATCGTTCTGCAGTACACGGCTCCAGTTCTGGTTTATATATTTTCTCGTTTGGTGCTGGGCGAAAAGATTTCGAATCCCAATGCCCTGGCATTGGCGGTTAGCATGATCGGCGTCGGATTTATTTCATTCGATAACGCCGGCCAGCCCGAGATGTCCGGGGTTCTGCTGGCTCTCTTGAGCGGCGTTCTGTTCGCCATTTACATGGTAAATCTGCAGCGAGTAAAAGAGTTCAGCGCAACTTATCTGACCTGGTTGAACAATCTCGTCTGCGCGCTGCTGATCTTGCCGTTCGTGAAACAGCCGTTGGCGCTTTCAACCGATCAACTTCTGATCGTGGCGATTATGGGAGCTGTGCAGCTGGGATTGCCCTACTTTCTTTTTTCCAGAGGGTTGCGGACAATTCCACTGCAGGAGGCGGCGCTGATCGCATTGATTGAACCCGTACTGAACCCTGTCTGGGTGGCGCTGACCGTTGGGGAAATTCCGTCGTTCGCCACCCTCGTCGGGGGTGCCATGATTCTCGCCGCGCTGGCAGTGCGTTACCTGGGTCCGCTTCTAAGTAGATCACGTTAACCGGTCAAAGTTTTTGACGGGGCTGGCTTAGATCCGAAATCGTTCTGTGATACGGTTGCTTAACTTTACACTCTGACGCAAGGAGGATGAGATCTATGAATTGGGGAATGGAGAATCGATTAGCTCGAATCATCAAGCCGGCGGATAAGCGGGCGGTTATGCTCGCCGTAGACCATGGTTACTTTCTCGGTCCTACCAGCGGCTTGGAAGATCCGCGGCAAACAATTGAACCGCTCATGCCATATGCCGACTCGATCATGCTGACTCGTGGTGTGCTAAGAACGTCCGTCGATCCGAACTTCGACAAGCCTGTTGTTCTCCGGGTTTCCGGCGGCGCTAGCATCCTTAAAGAACTTTCCAACGAAGATATCACGGTTTCAATCGACGATTGCATTCGTCTCAACGTATCGGCGATGGCGCTTTCGATCTTCGTCGGATCGGAGTTCGAGAAGGAGACGCTGGTGAGTCTGGCCAAACTGGTGGATGAGGGAGAGAAGTTTGGCATTCCGGTGCTCGCAGTAACGGCAGTGGGCAAGGACATGGCGCGTGATGTTCGCTACTTAAGCTTGGCCTGCCGCATTGCCGCGGAGCTTGGCGCTCACATCGTCAAAACCTATTACTGTGACGAATTCGAGCAGTTAATCGAGAGCTGCCCAATCCCAGTGATCGTAGCTGGTGGCAAAAAGACGCCAGAGCTTGAAGCTTTGGAACTAACCTACAATTCGGTTAAGGGCGGCGCCGTTGGGGTCGACATGGGGCGAAATATTTTTCAGTCCGATTGCCCGGTGGGAATGATCCAAGCGGTGCGGGCGATCGTACATGACAACGTTTCGGTCAAAGAAGCATACAAGATCTATGAGGGCGCCAAAGGAGCCATCACGAAGCGGGCGGCCGGCTAAGTATTTAGGGAGCTCTACGTATCTACGCGTGAATTGAGCACCACCTCGAGGATTCTCGCGTGTTCTTGGCCAGAAAACCAAGTACTTTTGCTCGGCAACAATCCGGGCGGCCCGCGAGATGTTGGTTGTGATAACCGTATGTCCTCATCACATAAGCATCTGAACAACTCTAGGCAGGAACCTCGCCGCAGCAGTATGCGAGTGGCCATGTATTACAGCAATCAGGACGTGCGGCTTGAAGAGATGCGCGTTCCGAAGATCGGAGCCGGTGAGTTACTGGTGCGCATTCGCGCCAGCGGCATTTGCGGCAGCGATCTGATGGAATGGTACCGCATCAAAAAGGCGCCGCTCGTCCTGGGGCACGAGATTACCGGCGACGTCATTGAAGTCGGCGCCGGTGTTGGAAGCTTCCGTGTTGGGGACCGAGTCTTCTGCTCGCATCATGTGCCGTGCGGGAAGTGCCGGTATTGTCATGCCGGCCATCAGTCGGTATGCGAAATGCTCCGCACCACGCATTTCGAGCCGGGCGGCTTCTCTGAATTCGTCCGCGTGCCCAGGATCAATGTAGATCTGGGGACGCTTCTTTTACCTGATGAAATAAGCTTTGATGAAGGATCATTTATCGAACCGCTCGCTTGCGTGGTTCGTGCGCAACGATTCGCTCGACTTGCAACCGGCCAAACTGTGCTAGTGATCGGCAGCGGGATTTCGGGTTTGTTGCACATCCAGCTTGCGCGTGCTCGCGGCGCGCATCGAATCATAGCCACCGACGTCAGTGATTTTCGATTGACGGCAGCCGCACGGTTTGGAGCGCAGGCAACGATTCACGCCGCCGATCAGGTTCCGGATCGATTACGTGAGCTGAACGAAGGCCGGTTAGCTGATCTGGTAATCGTCTGCACGGCCGCCATGCCCGCCATTCAACAAGCTATAAAGTCCGTTGATCGCGGCGGTACGCTGCTATTTTTTGCGCCAACGGCGGCCGGAGTTGATGTGCCGATACCCTTGTTTGAATTTTGGCGAGATGAAATTTCCATCGTCACTTCGTACGCCGGCAGTGGCGATGATTTGGTTGAATCGCTGGAACTAATCCGAACTCGTCAAGTGCGGGTTGGAGAGATGATCACGCATCGATTGCCGTTGTCGGAGGCGGGTTTAGGATTTCAACTCACCGCCAGCGGCTCGGAATCGATCAAAGTGATTCTCGATCCTTTGATTTGAGAGGTGCGTGCCTCCGGTCATTTCGTCATCCCTAACTCTTTGCGAGCTTTGTTTAGAAAAGAATAATCGACGACATCGGAAACAGGGATCGGCTTTGTCACCTTGGCGTTTTCGCGGGCGAGGTCAATGAGCACTTGAACGGATTCCGGCCGAACATAGGCGTCCTTGGTTAACACCCGGCTCACGTGCCGGAACATTTCTCCGGCCATTCTTCTATCGTTTATGTTCCATTGCTTCATCAGAATATTGGTCACCGCATCGCTATTATTTCGGTCCCAGATAAACTGCAGGCCGCGTACTGTGGCGCGCACCATTCGATACACCTCGTCCGGGTTCTCACGGATCCTCTTGTGTGAAGTCCCGAAGCCGTTTTGAGCAAACTCCACAATATCGCCAAGAAATAACAGCTCATTGTAGCCCTTCTCTAGCGCCACGATGTTCTCCGGGACAGAAAGCAGCGAGGCGTCGACGACACCGGACTCGAGAACCGCGAAGCGGCTGGCTGCGTTCCCTGACATCTGCAAAACTGAGACGTCTTTACCAGGCTCGAGTCCGATTTGTTTCAATGCTTGATTAGCGAGAAGTGTGGCCGAGCCTCCCGGCGAGCTCCCGGCAATTTTTTTGCCCTTCAATTGTTTGACGTCTTTGATATTTTTTTGACCGACGAGAAACAACAGTGGCTTAGAGACCGTGAAGAGCAAAACCTTCATCGGCTGATCCCGAACCGCCGCGCCGATGGTGCCGGTCACAGCGCCGTTGTAGTCGACGTCTCCATTCAACACGGCCGTGCTTGCCAGGTTCGCGGGCATAAAGATGATTTCCAGATCGATCCCTTCATCCTTAAAAAATCCACGGTGGAGCGCCGTATAAATAGCCAGGAAAGAGACATTGGTCGAAGAACTGCCCATGCGCACTTTCTTCAACTGAGACTGGGAATGCCCAGCAGAAGGAAAGTGAACAGCACCCACCGCCACGGCGAACATTAAAAGGACTCTTGTCATGTGTTGGAAAAGTTTCATAGCTGCATCCTTGCTTCCGTTGGTCTCTTGAGGATCAATCCAGTTGGCTCCATTGTTTGAACTCTTCAAGCCCCAAGCGGGTTAGTGTGTCCATATAGGGCCGACCGGTTCTTTCATGCCGCCCGGATAAACGGTAGTACTCGAAAATGAGCTCGGGCAACCATTTCGCAATGGTGAAGCCCTTGTACTTGCCGTCAGGGATCGGCTCGAGAAAGCGCGGTCCCACGTCTTGCCAATCATGGTCGGCAATCCACCCGCGCTGGGTGCCGAAAACGCTTTGAAGAATGATGCTCCGGTGACCGACGTCGATGGTTTCATCGAGGCTGACGTTCCACCCTGTGGTTGCATTGAGCGAGTCCACCATACTTTTCACGCCGTCGGGCGGTTTGTCGTTCAAGGCGAACCAGCAACCACCCATGACTCCACAGGCCTGGCGAATTTGCTCCGTTAGAAGATGCGAATTCGTCCAGCCATCGGGCTGAGTCGGATCGAGCGGACCCCACTTCTCTCGATATAATAGATCAGCGGGCGGCTCTGTACCGCCAGCACCCTGGGGTTTCATGCCGCCGCTTGCCACCAGTTCGCGCAACATTTGGCTGAGCAGTGGCCGCCATTCATGTTGCGCCGGTGTCCCGCCCTTGGTGTGCACCACCCAATTTTTTGCTTCACCGCCCAGTGCTTCGGCAAGTTCTTTGGGGCCATCGGCGAGAATATTGCCGAGCCATGTTTCGCGTCGTGCGCAGCGTTCCAGCAGAGTCTCGGCTGCGTGCACATTGCCCCATTCCAATCTCAAGCCGTCGGTACGATCCGCTCCAAGAACGCCCTTTTCCCAGGCCTCGAAGGCTAGTCCGGCGCCGCAGGCGAAATGGCTGCACTCGATTCCCAAATCGTTGATGCGCTCTGATAAATAGAGCACGTCGTTACCCTTGAAACCAAGATTGTAGAAAGTGTCCATCCATTCGCTGCCGGCGTTGAAGTGGCCGACCGCGCCTTTGAAGCGGCCCTCCCCGACTTTCACGTCCCAGGGGCACATGCGTGGGCACTGGAAGCAGGGCCTCAAGACGACCTGGTTTTGATCCAAGCCCTTGGCCTCATCGGCGATGACGGTACTGCGCCAATTAAGTTTCGTAATCGCGCCCCAATCCTCGCCATGGCCGACGCTGGTCAGACGTTTTTGTACTGTGGTTGTGCGCGACGCGATTGCTTTGCGCCAGCGCAGTCCGGCTTCGATCAGGATATTTTTGTCGTGCACCCGGGGACGCTTGGTACCCCATGCGACAATGGCCTTGAGTTTTTTCGAGCCCATCACAGCGCCCAAGCCATGGGCGGCGTTATGATTGTAGTCATTGACGAACATAGCGGCACGAATCAGACTCTCGCCGGCCGGTCCGATACAGCCCACCCGCGCATCCTGATGACCGGATTCGTCTCGGAGCATGTCTTCGGTGTCGCGCGCCCCTTTACCCCACACGCGCGCAGCATCGCGCAATTCAACTTTGTCTTCGCCGATATAAAGATAGGTCGGTGCCTGCGCCGCACCGGTGATGATGACACCGTCATAGCCGGCTGCTTTAAGTGATGTGCCGAAATAGCCGCTGGTTGCGCCTCGACCCAAGGTGTAGCGAGTTGCCGGGCTGAGATAGACGAAGCACATTTTCGTGCCGCCGGGGGTAAAGCCGGTTCCCGTAATGGGTCCGGTCATGCCAACGATGACATTGCGAGCATCATAGGGGTCGATATTTATCGGCAATTCGTTAAGCAGAACGTACTCAGCGAAGAGTTGACCGCCCCAGTATTTTCGCAATATCGACTCTTCCGGAAGATGCAAATCGATCAGTTCTCCCGTGCTGAGATCGACGCGCAAGATCTTACCCATGTACCCGCCGGGCAAGCGCGTCCGGCGTTGGGCTGGAAAGAAGTTTCTATAGTCGGAGCTCTCAGTCATTGATGTCTCACTCGGCTTATAGGTTCAAATTGTTTAAAACGTTCCAAACGTTTCCAGTGAGTCTGATAACTTGGCTTAGGATTGCTATTGGAACTGCCACTTTCTCGATTACGGGAACAGTTCGATTTTGCCGGTTCCGCCTTGCCGATCCCAATTGGATTCCAAGCGCGTGAAAAATTCCCAAGCGCGCCGGGAACGGCGTTCGAAATCAATTTCGGCGTTAAAGCCACGGCATTCTTCGGCGCTGAAATGCTCGATGGGCCCCAGGGTTAAGGCCTGCATGGTCTTTTTGGTGTCGTCTTCTAAAATCATCGATGCAAACAAAACTTCAGCGAGACTCTTGCCGGCGACCACGATGCCATGCCCGCGCATAAGCACGGCGCGATGATCGCCAATGGTCTTTAGCAGATTGTCACCGCGTTGGGGCGTCGTCACCAGATGAGCTTCTTTGTAGAGTGGCACGCCTTCGCCGAAGATCGTTCCTTGCAAAGTAACCGGGTGAAACTCACGGCGAGCTATGCTGAACAATGTCGCATAAGGGGTATGAAGATGAGCCACCGCCAACGCGTCCGTACGGGCCCCGTGCAGCGCCGTATGAATCGGCCACTCGACAGGAGGCAGTGTCTTACCGTCGAGCGGTTTGCCATCCAGGTGAATGGGAATCATATCATCCGCCTGAAAATGCGGTTTGTCCGAACCTGATCCGGGTGTGACAAAGATCGTCTTGGTCTCGGGCTGATAAACACTGACGTGGCCGAACAGGCCAATTAGCCCCTGCATCGCGAAGATGCGCGTACATGTGGCAAGCTGCTCTCGTAAGTCTTTCTCCGGTGTCATCGACTGGGTCTCCTTTGTACGGCTTCCAATTCCTTCTTTACTTCTTCAACGAGTTGCAAATGTAACAAACGCTCCGGAGGGACATCTTCTTTGATCTGCAGCGGGACCTTTATGTCGTATTCAAGAAAGTTTCTTATTCCTTCGGCTGTGGGAAGCCCCGGAACACCCTGCGGTAAGGCACGGGCATAGTTTTTCGTTCCTTCAACAATCATCGGACGAGTAGCTTTGCCTAGTTGAAGGTTTTTAATGCCGAGATTTACCGCTTCCTCAGGTTGGTCGCGCACGAACATAAGCCCGCGAATCGCTGCCTTGAGCCAGCGCTTTATTTGGCCTGGGTTTTCGCGAATTTTTCTATCGAGAGTAACAAAACCCTGGAACGGCATGGGAAAGAGATCACCGAGAAAACCCAACGAAACCAGTCCCTCATTTTGCGCAAAGACAAGGCCGCCGGGATCTACCGCGCTGGCGTGGGCGGCGCCTGACTTGAGCGCGAGAATTCGGCTGTTGGTGTCCGAGCCCATGGCAATGCGGGTAATATCTCTGCTGGAAACTCCGCCGCGTTCCGCAAACATCGTGATCATGCGGTCCTGGGTATCGCCTGAACTGCCCACCGCAACCTTTTTGCCCTTCAGGTCTGCGGCGGTCTTAATGCTTGGATCCGCAATCAGGTAAAACGTCACTTTTTCTGTTTGAAAAAAAATGCCCTTGACCGGGGCGCCCTTGAGCGCCGCGCGCATACCGCTGCCGCCACCTCCGCTGAAATCGACATCGCCGCTCAACAGCGCCGCAGTGGCAAGTGGTCCCGAGATCACGACCGTTTCGTTCTCAAGGCGCTCATCGCGGAAGAAGCCCTTGGCCTCAGCTACATAGATAGAAAGATAGTTAAGGTTGGCCTGCGGAATGGCGGTTCTTATTTTCTCGGACCAAACCTCGGACGTAAATGGGATCATTAATACAGCCGTGAGAATCCATTTGTAGGCGATGGAAGAACGGCTGAAGGTGGATGGTCTCATGCTTGATGGTCCCTAGGTTTACGCTTTTCGAATTTAGCGGGCGGGCTCAACGTCAGCTGTCGTAACGCTCACGAGAAATAACGATAGATCAGCCGCTTCGGATGGATGATAGCCAAATAGAGAGCGCGCAACTTGCCCTTGATACCGCAGCGCGTTGTGAACAGATCTTTCAGCATCAAGCCGAGCGGTATCTTGTGTTTCGGAAACCTCTGCTCGCCGATAGCGCGCAGCCCGTATTGTTCCTGGTTTTCTTTGAGGACATAAATCACGTTACCGCCGCCGGCTTCTTTGTCGCCGTACGTGTAACCGCCAACGGATTCCGCTTGCTTCTTTGCCTTTACGATAATTTCTTGCGTGAGACCGAAATCCAACGCTTGGGTTGGGCAGGCTTGGACACAAAATGGTTGCTTGTCTTCGCTGATTCGGTCGCTGCACATGGTGCATTTGCTGGCTTTATGGGTAATGTCATCCCTGGTAATGACTTCCCATGGACAAGCGTGAATGCAGTATTCGCAACCGATGCAGACTTCCTGGTTGATTACTACCGGGCCTTCCTCATACTTGGTGATCGCTTCCACCGGGCACACCGCCGCACAAGCGGCGAACTCGCAATGCATACAACTGTTTCGTGCCCACAGCGGCGAGAGCCCCTCCAGCACAGGCGGTTCCATAGTTATCCAGTTGGTGCTGGAGAGAGCATAGAGACTGGTGCGGTCGTGATCGTTCCAGTCCTTACAAGCCTGGACACAGTGACGGCAGCCGATGCATTGGGTCGCATCGAATAGAATGCTTCTTGCTTTGCCATCGCGGAGCCTCGCGGTCGGAACTAGGCTGCCGTATTGGTGAATGCTCTCGGTCGGGCCTTTCAAACTATCGCGCATGCCCCGATGTATCACTTCTTTTTCGCAGCCGTCAACTAGGCGCCGTACGACGGCGCACAGACTATTAGAAACGTTCGAATTGAACGCTGAAACGAGAGTGGAAAACAATCGTGGCTAGTGAGCGGGATGAGGCAAGAAATCCTTCCGACTCGACTTGCCGGAGCATGGCGTCGCGCGCATTCTCGGCAAGCCGAATCGGTCGACGTTAGTCCAAGAGAATTATCCGTTGTCGAACGATTTAAACATCATCACGGCGGCGAACGGTCCCAGAGGCATCACGAGGGAGCGGCTTATCAGTTTCCGCGAAATCGGCGCTGGCCTCGCCGGCAGAGGACACATCCTGAGCTCCGGTTCGCTCAAGTATGTCTTTAGCGCGGCTGGTCCATTCAGAATTGTCACAATGAACCGAGACCAGAATCCCGCCGTCCTTGATTCGACCTTCATATCTCTTGGCCTCGTACTCGGGGATACCCGCGCCGACCAGAGCGCCGGTCAAGCCGCCCACCGCCCCGCCGACTCCAGCGCCGGCAAGTGCAGCCATGATGGGACCGGCCGCGATGAACGGTCCGACCCCCGGGATTGCGATCGCGCCTATGCCAGCTAACCAGCCCAAGACGCCGCCGGCTACTGCTCCTGTGCCCGCGCCGCTGGCCGCGCCTTCAGGGGCTTTAGTCCCCTTTCTGTGCGCGAAATCCTTGGTGCCTTCGTTCTCTGGGAACAAGACCGAAATGTCTTCGTTCCGATAACCTGCCTGTTGTAGAGCGCTGATTCCATTCTCCAGAGCCGTTTCATTCGGGTATATTCCGAATGCCGCAGTATTTTTGCCTGCCATATCATTTACTCCTTTCTAATCTTTGCTATCCGGGTAAAGAGCGAATCACGTGCCAAGCACTGAAGAGGAAAGGTACAGGCAATGACGCACGTTCACGAACCCATGTCCCAAAGAGGAGAAATAGAATGTCGGATCGAGCCCACAACTGGGACAGAATCTCAAAGCGGAATGCTTGAAGACTGCTTAAATGCTGAAGATCGTCAACGATCGTTCGCGTCTTTTCTTCGCATAGAGCTACAACTCAATTGTTATCCGGACGCGAATGCTGGGCAGCTCGTTGCTTCCTCTTCTATCTCTGATTATGATCTGGCATCTATGGCGCAAACCTTTTTCAAAGTGCTAGCCCCGCAAGAAGCATTACGTTTGCTGGTCCAGGTAAATCCCGTAGGCACAGAGCATGTTGCAACGGTTACTGCGCGCGGCCGGGTGCTCTGCGAGGATCTTCGTTCTGGGGTTGACTTGCCGCATTTTAGCCGCGCCGCAATGGATGGCTATGCTGTTCGTTCTAAAGATACCTTCGGCGCGAGTCAGAGCCTGCCGGCTTATTTGAAACTGGTCGGGGTTGTTGAAATGGGGAAAGAGGCGATCCAGCCTGTGCAGGCGGGCGAAGCGATTCGCATTTCAACCGGGGGCATGATGCCGCCGGGAAGCGATGGCGTAGTTATGGTCGAGTATACCAACGAAGTTGAAGGCGGCCTGGTGGAGGTTCAGCGCGGTGTATCGCCGGCGCAGAATGTCATTCAAGTCGGCGATGACATCAAAAAGGGCGAGACGGTTTTTCAATGCGGCCGGCGACTCAAGGCGCATGACATAGGCGCATTGACGGGCATCGGGATGTCATCGGTACCGGTGTTCAAGCGACCGCGTGTTGCGCTTATTTCCACAGGCGACGAAATCGTCGACGCTGATGTGACGCCGTTGCCAGGACAGGTGCGTAATATCAACCAGCACTCACTGGCCGGTTTGATTGCCGAGTGCGGCGCCGAACTGAAAGATTTGGGAGTCACCCCTGATGATCGGCAGCGGCTCACAACCGCGTTAACGCAAGCTTTGGATTGGGCCGACCTCGTGCTGTTGTCCGGAGGCAGCTCGATGGGCGCAAAAGATATTGCTCTTGAAACAATTCTTTCGTTTCCGGATTCGGAGTTTATCTTTCACGGCATATCTGTGGCGCCAGGTAAACCGACGATTTTTGCCAAGGCCTACGGTAAGCCGATCATGGGACTTCCCGGATATCCGGTTTCCGCTTTGGTAATCTTTGATCTTTTCGCCGCGCCTCTGATCCGCAGATTGGGCGGTGAGGTGATTGCGACGCACGCTCGGTTTGCTAGAACGGCCAAAGCAATCTTGAAGACCAACATCGCTTCCCAGATCGGCCGTGAAGATTACATTCGCGTAGCTCTCGAGCAAGAATCTCAAGGGCTTTTAGCGACTCCGTTACCGAATAAATCCGGCGCGATTTTTACCCTTGTGAAAGCCGACGGCATGGTGCGGATTGATCTCAACCAAGACGGTCTGGAAGCCGGAGAAGAGGTCGAAGTCATTTTGTTCTAGCTCTTCTGACCGCCGCCGTTTTGTTACGGGTTGCGGGGACATGGTAAGAGTAATTTTCCAAAAAAGATTTCTTGCACACGTTAAAGGATTGAATTGCCAGGAGAGTGATGGCTCGCAAACGTTATCTTAAGAAAACGCCGTTAAAGGAAGCCAGGGAACTCTTCCTGGCCAAAGTCGAGCCATCAGGCATTGGCAATGAGTTGATTGCGGTAGAGGAGGCGCTCGACCGCGTTACTGCGGCGCCGGTCTTCGCCAAGATTTCCTCGCCGCACTACCATGCTGCCGCCATGGACGGCATCTGCGTGCGCGCCGAAGATACTTTTGGCGCTACTGAATTCAATCCCAAAAAACTCCTTAGCGCGAGCAGCGACTCGCCAGGTCCGGACGCGTTCGCTTACGTCGACACCGGCAACTCGCTGCCAGTATGGGCGAATGCGGTAATCATGATCGAGAAAGTCCGCCAGCTTAAAGATGGATCGTTAGAGATATTCGAATCTGTCGGGCCCTGGAATCATGTCCGTTTGGTGGGCGAAGATGTGGTGGCAACTGAATTGCTTTTGCCGCGCTATCATCGGCTTCGTCCCTATGATCTTGGCGCTTTGCTGGCCTCCGGGCATACCTGGGTAGAGGTGAAATGCCGGCCCAAGGTCGGGATCATTCCAACCGGTGATGAGTTGATCGCGCCCGGTGAACAACCTCAGCCTGGAGCCGTTATAGAATTCAATTCAACAGTCCTCGCCGCGTTTGTGCGCGAATGGGGTGCAACGCCGATCAAATATCCTTGCGTTAAGGACCAATCAGAGCTGCTCGACCAAGCTGTGCGCCGGGCCGCCGCTGAATGTGATCTGGTGACGATCATCGCCGGTTCTTCTGCGGGGGAACATGACTTGACGGCGGAGGTCGTGGCTGATGCGGGCGAACTCTGGGCTCATGGAATCGATGTCATGCCGGGGAAGCCAGCCGTCTTGGGAGGAGTCGTCGGCAAGCCGGTAATCGGCGTTCCGGGCTACCCTGTCTCTGCCATCGTCATCGCACGGGAAATCTTGCGGCCGGCGCTGGAGAAATTTCTTGGAGCCGCGGCGCCATCTTATCCGCGTGTTCACGCGGTGGTGCCGAAAAAAATCGCCTCGCACCTCGGGCTTGAAGAATTCATCCGAGTATCTGTGGGGCGGGTAGGAAACAAGTTGGTGGCAGTCCCGCTTGCGAGAGGCGCAGGCGTGATTACAACCATGGTTCATGCCGATGGATTATTACGGATTCCGAGTCTCGTCGAAGGATTAAACGAAGATGAAGAAGTTGAGATCGATTTGCTTCGCCCTCGAGAAGATATCGAAAACACGATTCTCTGCACCGGTAGTCACGATCTTGCCATCGGTGTAATCGAAGATCAACTTAAGCAGCATCATCCGGAACTCAAGATCGCCGCTGCCAATGTTGGCAGCCTTGGCGGTTTGCTTGCGCTGCAGCGCGGCGAGACCCACATGGCCGGCACACATCTGCTCGACCCGGAGACCGGCGTTTACAATGTTGCTGATATCAAACGAACGATTCCTAGACTGCCGGTGACGCTTGTGCACCTTGCGCAGCGCGAACAAGGGATTGTCATTGCTCGCGATAATCCTAAATCAATCGGCAGCCTGAGCGATCTCACCTCCGGAATTCGATTCGTCAACCGGCAAGCGGGATCCGGGACTCGCGTGCTGTTAGACTTTGAGCTTAAGAGACTGGGGATTAGTCCGAGTTCAATAAATGGCTATGAACGGGAAGAGTTCACGCATATGTCTGTAGGGGTTGCGATCGCCAGTGGCCTGGCGGACGCTGGTCTTGCGGTGCGGGCTGCTGCGCAAGCGTTGGGGCTCGACTTTATACCGATCGCCAGTGAACAGTACGACTTGCTGTTTTCGCGCCCCTTCTTCGAATCGGACCGCGGCCAGCGGCTGATGTCGGTGCTTCAATCCGGTGCATTCAAAAACGCTGTGGCCGCTCTGGGCGGATATGATAGTAGCGGTTCCGGTAAGCTACTCTACCAACAATAGCTATGGTGATTTTAGATCGGTCCGCACAAATCGACCGTATGCTGGACCGGTACCCTCGATTCGTACGGCGTTCACTAAGACGCAACGGCGCTTAAGAGAACGTCACTGAATAACTGATCGGCTCTTGATACTATTTCTTCGCTGACGACCTCTGCGTCGCGCCGTCGCAGATTGTCCAGATTTGTCCACCTACACTTCCGCAGTCTTGTTTGCGATTGTAAATCATTCGCTATTTTGAGTACTTAGGCTGCTGACGCAATGGCATTGCCATTGCGTCAGCAGCCGCCGGGAGTTTCTTGAAGATTTATGGAGCAGAAGTTCGACAGTATTCGTTTACTGACGCTTGATGAGGCTGCGGCACTGCTTCAGGTTTCCAAGCGCACTCTCCACCGGATGATCAAAATCAACGAGCTGCCGGCGTTCAAGGTAGGCGGTCAGTGGCGGGTACGAGAGACTCAACTTAGGCAATGGGTCGAACATCGAGAATCCAGGGGAACCGAGCGAGAAAGAAAAGGCGATTTCGAAGAGAATCGCTAATCTCTCACCAGACCTTTGGATCCTTTTACTCGGACATAGAAATCCAACGAAGATGAATATGTCGTAATCGGCCGGAGATGTGTCGCTCTCGCAGATCCTGGGACGCGACAGAACCTGTCGGTTGATCTTTCCTTCCAGATAAACGCCGTAAGAACTGACATTGCAGACATAGTAGAGATGCCCAAACTTAAGAGCTTGGCCAACCCCAGGAGCTTCGCGCGACCGAAACCTTCCGCGCCCCTGCAAGGCTTGTGGGAATTTCTGCCTTCCGGCGAATCATTGCCGGCCACTGTCTGGCAAACCCGGCACCGATTCTTACTGCGACTTACGTGGCTTCATGCGTTGCTGATCGCGCTGATCGCGGTCGTGTTTGGTGATAGCTGGGAATTTAGCCTTGCGGCCCTCCTTCGCGATGGCACAGTGCTTCGGACGACCGCCGAAGCGATAATCGTGGGTCTTTTCGCGAGCGTTGCCGCTCTAACCACCGGCCGTGCTCTTCCGCCTGTCGCGGTTGGTTTTGGCCTTATAAGCGCCTCGGCATTTCTCGTTCATCTCTCAGGTGGCGCCATCGAGTTTCACTTTCACTTTTTTGTTGTGCTTGCCTTCTTGGCGCTGTACCAGGATCGAATTTCGTACCTCCTGGTTCTTGTTTATCTAGTGATTTACCACGTTCTAGTTGGTGCGATATGGCCTCACCACGTTTATGGCCATCCGGCGGCTTTGGCCGCTCCGTTGAAGTGGGCCGCTATTCATTCCTTTTTTTTCATCGCGGCGGCGGTCGGCAACATGTCCGCCTGGCGCTTCAATCAGAAGGCGTTCGCGGAAAGCAGTTTAATCCTCAATTCTGCCGGCGAAGGAATTTTTGGAATTGACCTGCAGCAAAGAATTCTCTTCATGAACTCGGCAGCAGCGGAACTCCTGAATTGTCAAGCGGACGAAGTGCTTGGAAAAACGACGCAGCAGCTACTGCGCCACACGCGTGCAGACGGCAGTGAGTTTTCCAACCAGCCCTCGTCGATTGTCGCTTCGTTAAGAGACGGGGCCAAGCACCAGGCCGCCGATGAGCTATTTTGGCGCATTGACGGCACGAGCTTTCCTGTCGAATACAAGTGCGCCCCAATTTTTGAGCGAAACGCGCTGGCGGGAACAATAGTAACGTTTAGTGATATCAGCACGCTAAAGCGCAGAGAGACGGCCATGCGCGAGAGCGAAGAGCGGTTTCGTCAGATCGCCGAAAACATCAAAGAGGTTTTTTGGATTACGGACCCGTCGAACAACGAAAAGCTTTACATCAGCCCCGCATATCGCGAAATTTGGGGACGCGATCCTGCCAAGATTGGCTCTTTATCTCAATCCTGGCTGGGGCTGCTTCATGAAGATGATCGTGCTCGGGTACTTGGAGCGGTAAGCACCAAGCAGTTTGCGGGGCAGTACAGCGAGGAGTATCGAATCGTCCGCGATGACGGCTCTGTACGTTGGATCAAGGATCGCGCTTTTCCTGTGCGGAGCGAATCTGGAGAAGTTTACCGCATGGTCGGGTTAGCGGAAGATATCACCGAACGTAAGCAGGCCCAGCAAGACTTGCTGGACCGGTACACTGAGCTGGCGGTTCTGCACGATGTGAGCCAAGCGATCTTGAGCGCTACAGATCTTGAGCCTGTTCTGGAAAACATTGTCGATCGAGCGCTCGCCACTCTCTCGCTCGACATTGGTAATATTCGCTTGTTTGAGCCTGTCGGCGGTACGCGAATCGGAATTTATCGAGGCTATGGCGATCAAGAGAATACTCGCGTTTACGCCGACATGAAGAACTCCAGAAGCGATGCTCTTTCAATGCGGATCATCGAGTCGGGAAAAAGTCTAGTACTCGAAAATCTAGCAGCAGGGGACGGGCTACTCGCCTTTATAGAGGAACAGGTGTGCTCGGCTATTGTGGTGCCGATCATCCTGGAACGAGAGACCCTCGGAGTGATGGAGGTGGGAAGCCGCAGGCCGTCCACGTTCAGCCCCCAAGACGTTCGTCTGCTGAACGCGATCGGCAACCAAGTGGGTCTCGCCATTCAGAAGGCTCGGCTTCTCCACGAGACGGAGCGACGCGCCAATGAACAGGGAGCTCTCAATCTTATCGCCAAAGCTATCAGCCAGTCGCTTCATACCGATGAACTGCTGAAGATTGCGTTAGAAAAAGTCTTCGAAGTGACCGGACGCGAGCGCCTATCAATAAGGCTCAAGAATTCCGCTAATAACGGGATGACATTGGCGGCGCATCGGGGGTTTTCGCCGGAGGAGACCGAAGAAATGGTTCGCCCGTCAACGGACTCCATCGTACGGGACGTGTTTGCAAGCGGGCAGCCGCTAGTTATTAACAATTCTCCCGCAATCGGGAACTCGGAAGCACTGTCGCCGCAAAAAAATCCGGCCGGCATGATCCCGATAAAAGCTGGCACTCATGTGGTGGGTATCTTGGCGGTGTCTGCTGTCCGGCCGGTTCCTTTCGAACTGCGCGAATTGGAGTTACTGGAGGCTATCGGAAACATGATCGGTGTAGCGCTCGAAAAGGCGCGACTGTTCAGTGAAACCGAGGCACGTTATCGAGAACTCAAGACGCTCCATGCGATTAGTGACACTATTCTCGAAAGTCTTGATGTAACAGTCATGATGGAGCGAATCCTTGACAAGGCATTTGAGGTCGGCAGGTTCGATTGCGGCGTGATTCGCCTGCTAGACCGCGATCATAACAGGTTAAGACTGGTGGCCAGCCGTGGACATCGCGACCATGAAGCCATCGTCAACCACTATGAAACCAGTGAGCAAAAGTCCACCGCAAGAATTATCGCCGAGGTAATGGCCAGCAAGCAGACCAAGGTAAAGGACCTGAGTGCATCAGACGGCATGCGCACGTTTAGACGAGAAGGAGTGTGCACGGTCGTGGCTATTCCGCTCCACACCCAGCACGACGTGCTGGGAATAATTCAGCTCGGTAGCCGGACAGTCAGAGAGTTTCAGGAGAGTGAGTTACGAGTTTTCGACGCCATCGGCGGCCAGGCTGGAATCGCCATTCAGAAGGCTCGGCTTTACGAAGAAAGCCAACAGGCACAGGCGGCGCTGGGAGAGAAGGCTGCGCAGTTGACTCGCTCCAATATAGATCTTCAGCATTCAACCGAGGAGGTAAAATCGGCGAAAGAGAAACTCGAACGGGTGAACAGTTTGCTAACCGTTCAGGCGGCTGAACTGGCTCGCTCCAATACCGAGTTAGAGCAATTTGCCTATGTCGCATCGCACGATTTACAAGAGCCGTTAAGAATGGTCGCGAGTTACGTGCAACTGCTTGCCCGGCGCTACAAGGGCAAACTCGACAGCGAGGCCGAAGAATTCATCGGCTTTGCGGTGGATGGGTCTAAGCGAATGCAGGACCTGATCCAGGCTTTGCTTGCTTACTCGCGTATCGGAACCAAGGGCCGCCAGTTTGCGTCGACAAACTGTGAGATTGTTCTTCAAACCGCTCTCAAGAATTTGCAGATCGCCATCGAAGACAGTCAAGCGAGAATAACTTACGACCCCCTGCCGACTATCATGGGCGATGCCATTCAACTTGGACAGCTCTTCCAAAATTTGATCGGTAACGCGATCAAATTTCGCGGCGAAAAGCCTCCTTCCATCCATGTAACGGCGGAGCGGCAGGCTGGCGACTGGCTGTTCTCATTTAACGACGATGGAATCGGGATCGACTCTCAGTATGCGGAGCGGATCTTCGTGATCTTTCAGCGCTTGCATACCAAGGAGGAATATCCCGGTACGGGAATCGGTCTTGCGCTGTGCAAAAAGATCGTTGAACGACACAGCGGGCGAATCTGGGTGGAATCACAGCCGCACAAGGGCTCGAGCTTTCGCTTTACGCTGCCGGCGGAAAATTCCGCCGAAGGAGATAAATCCTTATGAGTGTTTACAATGGCTGCATTCAGGTACTGCTGGTGGAAGACAACCCCGGCGATGTCCGACTGACGAAAGAAGCGCTGAAGGAAGGCAAGCTGCTGAATCAACTGACGGTCGTCGGCGATGGGGTGGAGGCGCTCTCATTTCTTCGCAAGCAGGGGATATACGCCGACGCGCCCCAACCGGAACTGATTCTTCTGGATTTGAATTTGCCGAAAAAGGACGGCAGGGAGGTTCTAGCCGAAATCAAAGCCGATCCCAACCTTCGGCGAATTCCTGTTGTTGTACTTACAACATCTTCCTCGGAAGAGGACATACTCAAAATCTACGATCTGCATGCCAACTGCTACATCACCAAACCGGTGGATCTCGAGCAATTTATGGGAGTGGTGAAGTCCATCGAAGATTTCTGGGTGAGCGTCGTCAAATTGCCGTCGCACGAGGCGGCTAAGTGAGCAGCGCGCCTATTCATGTCCTGTTGATCGAAGACAATCCGGGCGATGTCCGACTTCTACGCGCGCTCTTGCAAGAGACGGGAAGCTCGCAATTCGAACTGGTTCATGCGGAACGTTTTAGCGACGCCCTAATGCGGCTGAGCGAGCGGCGATTTGACGTAGTGTTATTGGATCTTTCGCTTCCCGATGCGCAGGGTATCGAGACGATCAGCCGTTTGGGCGGCCAGGCGGAAGGCACGCCGATTGTGATTTTGACCGGTCTCAATGATGAGGAGATTGCCATCAGAGCGCTGCAACAGGGAGCGCAAGATTATCTGGTCAAGGGCCAGGCGGACGGTGCAGTTGTTGGCGCGCGCTCTGCGCTACTCGATCGAGCGACATAAAGCCGAAGAAAGCCTGAAAGCACGAAATCGAGAACTGATGGTGCTAAGGAAAATCAGCGAGGCGATATTGGCATCATTGGACCTCAATTCAGTGCTCGAACACATTCTTGAGCAGGCGATTTTTATAGGTTCGTTCGACCTGGGCAATATCCGACTGCTTGAATCCAATGGTGATACGCTTCAGGTGGTGATTGTTCGTGGTTACCGGGATCCGGAAAACGTCGCGAGCCACCGCGCAATCTCCCGCACCAGCGGCAACGCGCAATCCTCTCATTTCAAGGACCAAATATTCCAGCAGCCGTGCGTGGAGGAATCGGTGCAAAGCTGCGACGGTTTAAGAACTTTGAAAAAGGAGGGAGTTCAATCGTTTGTCCAGGTGCCGGTTCGCGCCGATGGCGCGGTTCTGGGAATTATTCAACTGGCAACGCGAACGCCGCGTAAATTCAAAAACGAGGAAGTGAGTCTGTGGGAGACCATCGGCAATCACGTGGGAGTTGCGGTGCAGCGAGCGCAACTTTATGAGGAGACCAAGCGACAAGCGCGCGAGCTCGAGAAGGCAAGCAAGCTGCAAGCCGACTTCTCGGCAATGATCGCTCATGATCTGCGGTCGCCGCTCATGAACATTACCGGGGTAACGGAGGTAATGTTGGACGGGATGTTCGGCCCAGTGACCGAGGAGCAAAAAAAATGGTTATTACGGGTTCAAGCAAACAGTCACAATCTGATCGACCTAGTGAGCGACTTTCTTGATCTTTCCAAACTAGAGTCAGGCTACGTTAACGTCAGCAAGCAGGTCGTCAGTGTCACCGACCTGGTTCGAAAAAGCATTGAGAGCTTCCAGGTGGTGGCGCAGAACAAAAAAGTGACCGTTGCGGAGGCGATTGATGCGTCGCTACCATCGATTCTTGCCGATCCGCAGCGCCTGGAGCAAGTCTTAAGTAATCTAATCAGTAACGCCATTAAATTCACTGGCGATGGCGGAGAGGTAAAGGTCGGGGCAGATTTCGCTAAGATGAGGAGTATTCGGGTTTGGGTTCAGGATAGCGGCGAAGGCATTCCCAGCAACGAGATAGGCGAGCTTTTCCAAAAATATCGACAGGGAGGGAATGCCAACAATTCCAATCACAAAGGCACCGGGCTCGGCCTAGTGATCTGCAAAATGATTGTAGAAGCGCACGGCGGGACAATATGGGCGGAGAGCGAACAGGGCCATGGGAGCATCTTTTCTTTCTCGCTGCCGATTGACGCTTAAACCATGCGCCTCACATTGATAGTCACACCGGCATCAGGCCATGTTTCTTCCTTGGTCGCTCTTCTCTTTTGTTGCGTAATATTTCCAGAGAACGAATCAGCCGCTGGCGGGTCTCCGCCGGACGAACGGCTGCGTGCGCAAACTGTTTGGACAAGGCTTCAAAGGGGCCGCTAAAGCGCTCCTGGAACTCGGCGATCTTCTCTCTGCGAGTTTGCTCCGGATCCGCTGAGCGTTCGATTTCTCTTTTATAAAGGACGTTGACCGCTCCGCCGCCACCCATCACCGCGAGCTCGACGCCCGGCCAAACGAACAACTGATCGGCGCCCATTTCGCGGGTACAGAGCGCCTGTTTGGCGCCGCCATAGCCCTTGCGTAAGACAACAGTGATCTTTGGTACCGTCGCCTCGGCATATGCGTAGAGCATCTTAGCGCCGTGGCGAATGATGCCTTTTTCTTCCTGTTGTCTTCCAGGAAAAAATCCCGGTACGTCCATCAGTGTGATGATAGGAACATTGAAGGCATCGCAGAATCGAATGAAACGAGCGGCTTTATCGGATGCGTCGACATCCAAACTGCCGGCGAGAAACATTGGCTGATTCGCGACGAACCCGACCGGGTGCCCGTCCAACCTGCCGAAGCCGATCACCAGATTGCGAGCGAATTTCGCTTTCAACTCAAGAAAATCATTATCATCGACGATCGCTTTGATGACTTGAAGAATATTGTAGGCGCGGCGCATATCATCTGGGACGATTTGGTTGAGCGAATCGAGGCTGCGCTCCGGATTATCGCTGGTGGATTTGCGCGCCGGCGGCGACTCAAAATTGGATGGCAAGAAACCGAGCAGCCGGCGAATTGTCGCGAGACATTCTTGATCGCTTTTGACCACCAGATCGGCGACGCCTGAGACTTCGGAGTGAATCTTGGCGCCGCCTAACTCCTCCATGGTGACGGTCTCGCCCAGGACTTCTTTGATCACCGCCGGACCCGTGATGAACATCTGGCTGGAATTCTGGACCATTAAAACGAAATCCGTAAGCGCCGGCGAATAGGAGCCGACGCCGATACACGGCCCCATGATTGCGGAGATCTGCGGGATGCAGCCTGATGCGATACTGTTCTCGAAAAAGATCTTGCCAATGGCGGAAGTGACCGAAAGTCCCTCCTGAATTCGTGCTCCCGCGGAGTCATTAAGACCGATTAGAGGAACGCCCAGTCTGCGCGCCGTCTGGATCACGTAGGCGATCTTTTCCGCGTGGGCGCTGCCAACACTTCCGGCCATGATGGATCGATCCTGTGAGAAAACATAAACCGGGCGGCCGTCGATCTTTCCGAAACCGGTCACTACGCCGTCGGACGGCTGTTTTCGCTCTGCCATGCCGAAGTCTGTACATTGCGTTTCCGCCAGCATGAACTCTTCGACGAACGTGCCGGGATCAAGAAGCGTCTCGACTCGTTCTCGCGCGGTGAGCCTGCCTTCGTCCGCTTGTTTGCCGGCCGTCTTTACAGCGCCTGCGACGGCTTGTTCTTCTAACGCGGTAAGTTTCTTTTCGAGATCATCTCTGGAATTAGCCATAACGGTTCCTGTCACCCGCCGACGATTCCCATTCCCGTGAGCACCGACAGCATCACCGCGGCTGCAATGACGGAACCGATCTGCCCACCGGCATTGGCGCTCATCGCGTGCATCAAGAGATAATTCTTCTTGTTGTACTTCTGACCTTCCGTTTGGGCGACGCGCGCGGCCATTGGAAATGCTGAAATCCCGGCCGCGCCGATAAGCGGATTGACCTTGCCGCCGGTAAGTACGCACATCAGCTTTGCCGAAGAGCACCCCAACGACGGTATCCAGGCTAATGGCGATGAGGCCAAGTCCCAATACAAGCAATGTCTCCGCGCGCAGAAACTTATCCGCCTCCATTGTGGCGCCAATCGTAAGACCCAAAAGGAGAGTGATGATATTGGCAATCTCGTTTTCGGAAGCGCTTTTAAGCCGCTCCACGACACCGCTTTCTTTCATGAGATTGCCTAACATCACAGTGCCGATCAAAGGTGTGCCGATGGGCGCGAGGATTGAAGCGAAAATCGTCACAACGATCGGGAAAAGAATCTTTGTGGTCTTGGAAACCGGCTGCCGGCTCACACCCATGACGATTTTTCTTTCTCGATCGGTGGTCAGCAGGCGCATGATCGGCGGTTGGATCAGCGGAACCAAAGACATATAGGAATAAGCAGCCACTGAAACCGCTCCCAATAAATGCGGCGCATATTTGGAGCTGACATAAATCGCAGTGGGGCCGTCACAGGCGCCGATGATAGCAACGGCTACGGCGTCGAGCTTGTCGAAGCCCACCGCCAGAGCAAGCAGCAGAGTCAAAAAAATCCCGAACTGTCCGGCGGCGCCCAGCAAAATGATTTTCGGATTTTCCAACAGCGGCGAAAAATCCGTCATCGCGCCGATGCCCAAAAAAATGAGCACGGGAAATATCTCCGTCAGGATACCATTCTCGTAAAAGTAGCGGAGGATGCCGTGCTCATCCATCAAGCCGGCTAACGGAATATTCACTAGAATGGCGCCGAAGCCGATAGGGAGAAGGAGGAGAGGCTCGTATCCTTTGCTGATTCCAAGATAAAGCAGCAGCGAACCAATCAGGATCATGACGACATGAGCTAAAGTCAGATTGCTGATCCCGAGTAAAAGACCTTGCAGGCCGGAAGCAATCGCCGATTCCATCAATCTGTCTAACCTTTCTTCGGTGCCGTTGCTTCGGGCTTATACGGGAAAATTTTCCTAAGCAGCAGGATAAGCAAGCTCAGGCACCACAACACCAGCATAGTTCCAGCCATGCCAATGACCGACAGCGTCCATCCGAAAGACCAGATGTCCATCAGTTGATTTCCTCCAAGATTGCGGGGCGTGTTGACCGGGACGGATTATTCGATTTCAGCGAGCAGTTGATCCGCTTCGACGGCCTGTCCCGCTGACACCTTCATCTCTTTGAGCACTCCGGAGGCAGGCGCAACGACGGGTATCTCCATCTTCATCGCTTCCATCACAAGCACTACCTCGTCTTCATCGACGCGGTCTCCGACGTTTTTCTCCACCTTCAAGATTTTCCCCACCATCGGAGCGGTAATCGGTGTCGCCAAGTTGGTCTCCTTGATTGTTGAAGCAGCTTGAATATTGCCATTTAGTAGAGTTTTAGCGGGATATTGTCAATGCTCCTAATGGCAAGTTGGCCATTCCGCCGATAACAACACCGCGCTCGTACCAACTTGTCGAGAACCCGCGATTTTGCTTCTGCCGCGCGTAGATCTCTTGTGAAAATCCCGCGGCAGATCAGGTATCTCCGCCTTGCTTTTGCCAATTCGATGCGATAGAAACCCAGCATAGTTTCTGGGAGGGTCTATATGGCTAAACCGGCTGTTCAACAAGATGTTTCGATAGATAACATTCCATATTATGAAAAATGGCAGCTTGCGGAGGGAATCCCCGTTGTCAAAACTTTTTTCGTCCAGGACTTGAGAAAGGTTGAACTAAAACCTTGGGATCGTACCGGTGGTAATGGCGCATTCATCAACATGGAAGGCGCGGAGGGAACCACCGGCGCCTATGTTTTGGAAATCCCCGCCGGAAAGAGCCTCAACCGGCAGAGGCACCTCTACGAAGACATGCTTTACGTTCTCAAGGGCCGCGGCGCAACTACCATTTGGAATGACAAAGGAGCGAAGCAAACTTTCGAATGGCAAGAGGGAAGTCTTTTCGCACTGCCGCTTAATTCCTGGTACCAGCACTTCAACGGCCAGGGCGACGAGCCAGCGCGGTTTTTCTCGGTCAACAGCATGGCCATCACCTTCAACCTTTTTCATAACGAAGACTTTATCTTCAATACGCCTCGCGACTTCGTCGATCGTTTCGACGGCGATCCCGAATATTTCAGCGGCAAGGGCAAAGCTCATCCAGGCCGTGTTTGGGATACCAACTTTATTGCTGATGCCCGCAACTTCAAACTTGAAGACTGGAAAGAGCGCGGCGCGGCTGGAAAGAATGTCATGCTTGAGATGGCCAATGGCTCGATGGCCGCGCATATTTCCGAGTTCCCTGTCGGCACCTATAAGAAAGCCCATCGGCACGGACCTGGTTTCAATGTCATGATCATCAAAGGTCATGGCTTCTCATTGTTCTGGAGACAAGGAGAACAGCCGAAGCGCTACGATTGGCAGGACGGCAGTGTTTTTACGCCGCCGGCAATGATGTTTCACCAGCACTTCAACACCGGCGCCACAGGGGCGCGCTATCTGCCGCCGCGTTTAGGCGGGATCAAGTACAGCTTGGGCGAAAGCTTCGGCGACATCACCAAAGTCGATAAAGACGTCAAGTCCGGAGGCAACCAGATTGAGTATTACGACGAGGATCCGAACATCCGAAAAATGTTCGAGGAGGAACTGGCCAAATCCGGGACAAGCACGAGAATGAATCCGGATTTCTATAAGAAGCCGGCCTGATTGGTTGTTGCCCGCCAGAATTGGCATAAATATTCAAAAGCCCTGCACGGTTTTCACCGTGCGGGGCTTTTTTTTGGCGGCGCACTGTAGTTGGTCGCGACAGCGGTTTTGAACTTCGGTAGCTTTAAGTGGAAATACTTTTAATCTTGTTTGGTTATTTAATGGGATCCGTGCCGGTGGGCTTCATTGTCGGAGCGAGGTCAGGGATTGATGTGAGAGAGCTCGGTAGCGGTAATGTCGGAGCGACAAATGTCGCCAGAGTAGTAGGCAAGCGTCAAGGTATCTTGACCCTGATCGCGGACACGGCGAAAGGGTTCCTTCCGGTCATTCTCGCGATGCAACTCGGGGCGAGCCTGGCAGCAACAGTTTTGGTGGGGGCGGCAGCGTTTCTCGGACACCTCTATCCTATCTTTTTGAAATTCAAGGGAGGAAAAGGCGTGGCCACGGCCTTGGGTGTTTTCTTGGCTGTAGCTCCAATGGCCACGCTGGTGTTGGTTGCGCTGTTTGTCGTTACGGTTCTATCCAGCAGGATCGTTTCCCTAAGCTCGATTTTAGCCGCAGTAGCGGCGCCGATAATATTTTGGCTGTTTTCCTACCCGCCGTTAGTAGTCGGAATGGCTGCTTTCATTACCTTGGCAATCACATGCCGCCATCGCAGTAACATTCGGCGAATGATGAACGGAAGCGAACCTCGCTTCGGATCCGCTAATTCTCAATGATCACTTCCACCCGGCGATTCTGTCTTCGACCGTCCTCGGAATCATTGCTGGCGATCGGTGCGCGAGTGCCTAACCCTTGCGATGAAATGCGCCCGCCGTTGACGCCATTGCGTTCGAGTGATTGAGCTACGGTGCTTGCCCGCCGCTCCGACAACCGCTGGTTGTAAGATTCTTGGGCGGCGCTCTCGCGGCTTGCGTGGCCTTCCACGGTGACCTTGCGATTCGGCGCCTCTCGCTGAAGGATATTGGCGATTTGATTTACTCGATCTCGTCCATCCGGAGTTAAATCAGCGCTATCAAATTGAAAGTTGACGTTGGGAAGATTGACCGTTACGCCTCGGCTAGTTTCACGCGCCTCGATATTTCGCTTTTTCAATTCATCAATCAGCGCCTGGTTTTTAGCAATCTCGGCCCGCTGTTGATCGATGGCCTTTTGCTGCTCGGCTTGTTTTATTTCCTGCCCTTGGAGTTGGTCGCCAATGAGAGCTCCTGTACCCAAGCCAAGCGCCCCGCCGATCGCCGCGCCAGCGCCGGCGTGACCGACCGCAGCGCCGACAATCCCGCCGGCAGCCGCACCGCCCAGCGCACCTATTCCGGCGCCTTTTTCTCGGGTACTTAATGATCCACCGGCACACCCGGCTGCGACGATCGACAGTGCGATCATCGCTGCTGTAAGATATTTAGGAGAATTGTTCATCGTATTTCTCTCGACTCTGTTTTGATTTTGCGGTCCGGGATTAGTATTCGCCGATTTGAGCCCTTTCCAAGTCGCGTCTTTGCCGCTCCAACTCTGCTTGGTTTTCATCGATTTGGCGCCGCTGCTCCGCTGTTTTTGTTCCTGGCCTTGTAAACGATTTCCACCGAAGCACCCGATCCAAGAATTACGCGCCGCCGATCGCCGCGCCCGCGTCGGCTCGTCCGACAGCGTCGTAAAGAAAAACAAGTGTAGCAAAAGGCATTTTCCCCGGCAACTTTTTGGACGCGATCACGCACCACCTCGAGCGTATCTGATTAAATATTTAGACTCGTTTGTCAGCTTTTTGTTGACATACCAGTGCTGTTGACATCATAGACCTTATAAGTCTAGAGTTTATCAAAGGAGTCCCATTGGAAAGTTTATCTCAGGAGAGAATTCTCGGCGTCTTAAAGAAGGTTCAGGACCCTGAACTTCACCGGGATATTGTAAGTCTTGGAATGGTGAAGAACCTCGTCCTGAATGACGGCAAGGTCAGTTTCACCGTTGAATTAACCACCCCGGCTTGTCCTTTGCGCGAGACCATCGAAACGGATTGTAAGAAGGCATTGGCGGAAGTTCCCGGGATCAAAGAGCTTGAAATAAGCTTCGGTGCGCAGGTGCGCGGTAGCAAGGCAGGCGAGGGCCAAACAGATCTGCTCCCTTCGGTTAAAAACGTGGTGCTGGTTGCCGCCGGTAAAGGCGGTGTCGGTAAATCCACGGTAGCGGCTAATTTGGCGGTGGCTCTGAAAAAACATGGCGCCGCAACCGGATTACTTGACGCCGATATCTATGGACCTTCCGTGCCGATTATCATGGGCGTCAAAGGTGAGCCGTCGAAAATCGAGATTAACGGAGTGTCCAAGATCGCTCCGACGATAGCTCATGGCGTGCCGGTGATGTCGATTGGATTTTTCCTCGACCCGGAGCAGGCGGTAATTTGGCGCGGTCCGATGCTCGGCAAGGCGCTGCACCAACTCATGGCCGACGTTCATTGGGGCGAATTGGACTACCTCGTCGTTGACATGCCGCCGGGAACCGGCGATGTGCAAATTACCTTTTCGCAGCAGTTAAAAGTCAGCGGCGCGCTGTTGGTTGCAACGCCGCAAGATGTTGCTCTCGCCGATGTCATTCGGGCCAAGAGCATGTTCGACAAAGTGATGATTCCGATCGTTGGCATCGTGGAAAACATGAGTTATTTCATTTGCGATGGTTGTAACAAGAACCACGAAATTTTTTCCCGTGGTGGCGCTCTCCGGGCGGCAGAGCGGTTTAACATTCCCTACCTCGGCGAAATCCCGATTACTCCCGCGCTCCGAGAAGGAGGCGATAAGGGCTCACCGATTCTCATTCAGGATCCGAACTCGGAGGTAAGCAAAATTTTTCTAGAGATCGCGGCCAAGTTGGCCGGACAGCTTTCGATTGCTTCGGAACGCGCCAAGCAAACTCAAGGTTTGAAAATCGTTTCGAGCTAGTCTGATTCCGTGGAATATTTTGCCGGAAAAATCCGGAGGAGCAGAATCAATGGTCACTAAAGAACAAGTCTACGAAGCGCTTCACGAATGTTACGATCCCGAAATTCCGGTCAATATAGTCGATCTGGGCCTAGTTTATGAGGTCGAAGTGAATGACGACAGTGTCGCGGTGAAAATGACGTTGACCGCGCCCGGGTGCGGCATGGGGACGATGATCGCTGCCGATGCCAAAGAAAAAATTCTCGCTCTAGAAGGTGTTCGTGATGCCACCGTTGATCTCGTTTGGGATCCGCCATGGGATCCGAGCAGAATTAGTGACGAGGCAAAGCAGAGACTCGGAATCGGTTAACAACTGCTCGCGAACTCGCTGCGCGGCAGCGGTCTGGCTTCTGTCCTATCGAAGCTTGATCGCAGGCACTTTTGTTCGTAACGATGAATAGTTTTCCCCGCTTGCGGGCCGTTGAGGCCTTTCCTGTTCAACAAAACGGCAACAACCTGATCTATCTGAAAGATCCGCTCAATCTAGCCACTCCGTTGGGAGTTTCTCCTGTGGGCTATTTTCTCATGGCTCATTTCGACGGCCGTCATTCTTTTATCGACATCCAAGAAATCTTCTCGAAGCAGTTCGGTACGGTCTTGCTCACAGATGAACTTAAAAATTTTATCGACATGCTCGATGAGCACTATTACATGGTCAGTGAACGATTCGCCGAGTATCAGAAGAGTGTCATCGAAGCTTTTTGTCGCCGGCCGACGCGCGCGCCGGCGCACATGGGCGGAGTATACCCAGATGATGCTGTTGGCCTGAGGGCTCAGCTCGACGGATATTTTACTTCAGCGGATGGTCCCGGACTGGATGTAGCAAATGGCAGGAGAACGGCCCCGCGGGCGATTGTCGCGCCGCATATCGATTTTCATCGTGGTGGCCCTGCATATGCGTGGGCCTACAAGCGGCTTCTAGAGAGCGATGGAGCTGACTTATACATCCTGCTTGGAACTTCTCATTGCGGCGGCAACAATCCTTTTATCCTGACGCTCAAAGATTTTGAAACTCCGCTCGGCATCGTCGAAACCGACAAAGCGTTTGTTTCACAGCTGCAGAGTATTTGCGAGCAAGATCTATTCGCGGACGAGTATCTCCATCGCGGTGAGCATTCTCTCGAATTCCAGGTAGTCTTCTTGAAGTACCTAGCGCAGCGGCGCGCCGAGTTGCTATCTCAACCCGAGAGACCCTTCAAGATTCTACCGATTCTCGTTTCCTCGTTTCATGCGATGGTAGCGAGCAAAACTTTGCCGGAAAGAACTCCGACTGTCGGCACGTTTCTCGGCGCGCTCAAGAGCTTGGTTGAAAATGAAAGACGAGAAGTGTGTTTGATCGCTGGTGTGGATCTGGCGCACGTCGGACGCCAGTTCGGTGACGGTGAACCAATCACGGAAGATTTTCTCAAATGGGTTGAAGCCGAGGATGATCGTCTGGTGGAGCGTCTGGCGGCCCGCGACGCGCCGGGATTTTTTCATGAGATCGCAAAAGATCAAGATAAAAGACGGATCTGCGGGTTCTCACCGCTGTACTCGCTGATTCACCTGCTCAAGGACGGCAACGGACAACGATTAAAATATAGCCAAGCCTTTACTCCCGAAACAGCCTCAGCAGTGACCTTTACCAGTATGGTATTTGACTGATGCAAGGCTTGACACCGTCTTGCTGCTTGCGTTGCTCTCTGCAAGGGTCTCTCTACCGTTCTCTTACGCGTTCAATGCATATTCATGCCGCCGTCGACGCTAATCGACTGGCCGGTCATGAAGTCGCTGTCATCTGATGCGAGAAAAATCACCGTGCCTACCAGATCCTGAGGGTACTGATCGCGCTGAATCGAGCGACGCTTTCTTCGATCTGCCAATTGCTCGGCGGTCATGACGCCTTCCTGATTTGCGCCGGAAATGGTCAGGCCCGGCATGATTGAATTAACGCAGATGTTGTCTCCGCCGACCTCCCGTGCCAGCGCTCGAGTGAAGCCGATCACGCCAGCTTTGGATGACACATAATGGAGAAAGAATGGCGAGCCGTTCAAGGTTGTTCCGGATGAGATATTGATTATCTTTCCTTTGCCCTGTTGTTTCATGGCGGGGTAAACCGCTTTGACGCAGTGAAACAAGCCTTTCACGTTTACTGCCATGACCCGGTCCCACTCGTCGCTGTCAATTTCCATAAAATTTTTCTTTTTCAGCGCAGAGTAAAGTCCGGCGTTATTGACTAAGATGTCGATTCGCCGATAGGCGCTAATCGCGGCATGAGCCATCGCTTGAGCTTTGTCGAATGAAGTCACATCGACCGGCACTGCCATGGCTTCGCCGCCGGACTGTTTGATGTCGGCGGCGACTTTTTTTGCCTCAGCTTCTTGAATATCGGCAACCACGACCTTGGCGCCTTCTTTGGCCAAGCCGTGGGCGTATGCTTTGCCGATACCGACGCCGCCGCCGGTGACGATCGCAACTTTATCTTTTAAGCGCATGTGAGTTCCTCCGTTTTCAAGCTGATCAGATCTCTAGCCGATAAAAGCGTGCCGGGTTGTCGTGCAGGATTGCCCTTTTCTTTTCCTGGCTGATGTCCGTGCGTCCTAAGAACTCCGGTAGGTCGTGACTGAACATGTCAGGGAGACGCTCACGAGGGAATCCGACGGCCACATGATTCAAGTAAGCGCGTTCATTACCCTTACAAAAAAGAAATGCCACCGTCGACATTCACCGTCTGGCCGGTAATGAAGTCGCTCAGCGGCGAGGCCATAAACAACATGGCGCCGACCACATCCTGCGGCATCTGTATGCGCTTCAATGCCCGCAAGCCGGCAGAGGATTCGCGCAGACGAATGACCTCTTGGCTGGGGTTTTCTTCAGACAGCGTATTCCCCGGAGCTAGAACATTGACGTTGATATTGTCATCGCCGACCTCGCGAGCCAACGTCCTGGTAAAGCCGATGGTGGCCATTTTAGATGTCACATAGTGAATTCTTC
Organism: uncultured delta proteobacterium; assembly: GCA_963745835.1. Classification (GTDB taxonomy): domain Bacteria; phylum Desulfobacterota; class Binatia; order UBA9968; family UBA9968; genus WHTF01. Next base: position 97,091 of record CAVUZH010000015.1, on the reverse strand, counting down.
CCGGGCTTCCCGCGAACACCGTTCCCGAAGCGATATTGATGATCTTGCCGGATTTCTGCGCCCGCATGCTCGGCAGCACGGCGCGGCAACAGAAAAACAACCCTTTTAGGTTCACTGCCATGAGCCGGTCCCACTCGGCGGGGTCGATGGTCTCTATGCGCCCGCGGTTCATGGGGATAGTTGCGAAGATCGCAGCGTTGTTAATCAAAACATCGATTCGGCCAAAATGTTGCCTTACCGCGGCGGCCATCTGCTTGGTTGATCTCTCGTCGGCAACATCCGTGTGCAGCGCCAGCGCATGGGCGCCTTTTTGCTGTATGATTTCGGCGCTGACTTTGTCTGCGGCCGGCTTATCGATGTCCGCTACCACCACGTGCGAGCCTGACTGGCCGAAGCCGAGGCAGTACGCTTTGCCGATGCCGTGGGCGCCGCCGGTGACGATAACGACTTTGTCCTTGAGTCCTTCGATCATGCGAGTTCGAGACTCTGCGTTGCCTAACCTAAGGCGGGGTTGATCAGCGCTTTGGTCGGGAACATCTCGGGAATTTCACCGCCGACGGCGCGAATGCACTTTTCAATTTCTTTTAATGGAAATGTATGGCTGACCATTTCTTGAACCGGGAACTTCGTCTCTTCAATTAGCCGCAGCGCTGCCTCGGTGGCGTCGTTGTCTGCTGTAAAGCAACCCTGTAGCTTGATCTCATTCCAAACCAGTTTATCCATCAGCATGGGTGTCACTGTGGTGTCACCCGTTAAGCCGCCCAGAACCAGAGTCGATTGCCGATGGAGACAATCGACGGACTTTAAGATCGCGTTAGGATTGCCTGACACATCAACGACCACGTCGCACATCTCACCATTGGTTTCCTTGCGAATGACCTCGACGACGTCTTCTTCTTCGACATTGATGGTACGGGTAGCGCCGAACTTCTTGGCCAACTCGAGCCGCGGTTGGTCGCGGCCGATGCCGCTGATAAAGACTTTCGCCGCACCGGCATGGCGCGAGGCAAATGTGCAGGAGAGCCCTTGCTGTCCGGGACCTTGGATCAAAACATAGTCGCCCATTTTCACGCCGCCGCGCCGGATCGCCCATTGAAAGCCGTTGGCCATCACCGAGCCGATTAGCGCCGCCGCTTCGGCGGGCAACGCATCGCTTACCTTGGTGGCAAGAACGTCAGGGGCCAGGTAAATGTAATCCGCAAAGCCGCCGAACAGGTGTGGCGGTTGATCGCATTTGGTTCGGCCGCCGTAGTTGGTCCGCTGACGGCAAAAGCGCTGGTTGTTGCGCCGGCAATCCGAGCAGCGGCCGCAGCCCAGAGCGCCCTTTAGAATGATGCGGTCGCCTTCTTTGACGTGGTGAATCGCCGCGGCGTTCTTGCCGAGCTTCTCCACCCGACCGAGAATTTCGTGTCCAAGAATGATTGGATAATCGATTTTGAGCTTACCGTGCAGATACTTCACATCCGTGCCGCAAACGCCGCCCATCTCCACTTTGACCAGCCCCCCATCGGCAGGGATGTCGGGCATGGGATACTCGCGAAGCTCCAGCTTATCCGGACCGAGAAGCGTTGCGCCTCGAACTGTCGCCATAGGATCCTCCTCAGATTTCCGCTGTGTGATACAACCGGCTACTCTGTTGGCTCGTTATTTGACTTTATATTCCTTAGTCAACTTGTCGATAAAGCCGCTGGCATCGAGTTCTTTGACCAGAGACTGGTCGGCGAAACGCTCAGGATCTTCCTTGAGGATTTTCGGATCCTTCTTGCCGACTTCCTGGATCGGCAAATCATAATATTCTTTGGCAGGGTAAGGTTTCAAAGGGAAATCATATTCGCGGAAATTTTCTTCGATCACTTCCCGGTCTTGGACTTTCATGTATTTGCCGATGACTTTCATGCTGAATTCTTTGTTGGCTTTATAATAGTGTACCCCTTCGATCATGGCTTTGGTGAAATTCACCAGATCGGCGCGATTCTTTGCAAGATAAGGCCGGCGTGACACGAAGAACAGACTGGAATAAGGGATACCGAGCTTGGATGCGTCGGCGATCAGGGAAAATCCGAGCTTGCGCGCTTGTAAGGTCATCGGCGGGGTGAGCATGGCGGCGTCGGCGTTGGCGGTCTCGACTGCGGCAATTCGATTGGCCTGATTGCCGACCTGCAGTAACGCCACATCGGTATCGGGTCTGAGTCCTTCGCGCTGCAAGAGATAACGCGCGGCAAAGTCGGCGTTGCTGCCGAAGCGGCTGATGGCGATGCGTTTGACTTCCTTGAGGCTCTTGATGCCTTTCCTGGCGTAAATACGATTGTCCATGGTGTTGCCAAGCCGGCCGAACATGACCAGTTCCAATGCCGGCGTCGAAATTACTACCTGCGGCGAGAACATGCCGACTTGAGCGTCGCCGGAAGACAACGCGGCAGCGGCTGATGCGGCGCCTTGGATGAAAATGAGCTGAACTTGATTGCCGTACTTTTCAAACAGTTTGGCTTCCTTGGTAATCCAGAGCGGCGCGAACTGGCCGACTTCGCTGGTCCAAACGACGTTGATGTTTGCCGCACGAGCAATGGCGGATTGGCACAGCACTCCGAGAGCAATTAGGCTCGCGGCTAAAAAGTGACGGCCGTATTTCATTCGCAGCTCCTTTGTTTGTATGCCCGGCAACAAGATTGACGCTGATGGCTTAATCCTATACTGCGATAGAGACCTGAGAATCAAGTAAGGGAGGGCAAAATGAGCCGACTCTGGATAGCATTTTTTTTGCTGCTATCGACCAGCGATGTCACAGCGCAACCATTAACTCGGGTGATGTCGGGATACGCTGCCACGTCAGGACCGCATGCAGTCCTTTGGCTGGCTCGTGAAGCTGGTCTGTTCGAGAAAAATGGTTTGCGCACTGAGGTCGCTTACATACGTAGCGGGTCGACAATGGGCCAGGCGTTAGTCGCCGGAGAGATCCAGTTAGCGCAAATGGGGGGTCCGGCCGCTCTCGCGGCAGGTGTCGCTGGCTTTGACGTCACGATGGTCGCCGTTGCTCTGAACACTACGCCCATCGTGATCATGGGCAAGGTTTCCAAAATGGAAGAGCTCAAGGGCAAAGCAATCGGGGTGACGCGCTACGGTTCCAACACCGATATATCCGCGCGTTTCGCGATCAGAAAAGCGGGGCTGCAACCGGAGAAAGATGTGGCTCTAGTCCAGTTGGAAGACTATGCGGGGATTATGGGCGGCATTCAATCCGGGCGGATTGCCGCCGGCGCATTGGCTGATCCGTTTACGGATCATGCCAAGAAGTTGGGCTATAAGGAAATCGCCGACATCGCCGCGCTGGGCCTGGAGTTCCCCTTTGTCGGGATTGTCACCAAGAAAACTTTCATCAAAGAACAGCCGGATCTTGTCCAGAGATTCGTGCGCGCCTATACCGAGTCTATCGCCCTATACAAAAACAATCGCGAGCTGGCGAAGCAGGTAACCAGCAAATACACCGGCATCAAAGATCCTGAAATTCTGAACTCCACGGTGGATTTTTACGCGCCCAAGCTAGCCAGCGTGCCCTATCCGACAATCGGCGGAATACGATTTGTCTTGGATCAGGTCGCGACTCGCGATCCCCGCGCCAAGAACTTCAATCCTGAGACTTTCATGGATCTGCGGTTTGTAAAGCAACTCGAGGACAGCGGATTCATCCAGGAATTGAACCGGAAGTAGCGAACCGATTTGACGAAAGATATGACAGTTGAGATATCAGACGGAAGTAAATAGGACATGACTTTCACCACCGAGGTCACGAACAGCACGAAGCTTAAGAATATCCGGTACCCGTCAAAGCCTTCGTGACCTGCGGTTCGTGGTGAGTTCGTAATTTGTAGAGCGCCCGTTATGCTCGCATACCGCGTTTAACGCCTGACGAGTGCCAGGCCCAGTAAGGTTGCGATTGGGCCGATCGTAGCGTTGATCTTTAGCAGCATAAACCATTTTTGCCAGTCCGCGCGTAAAGCTTCCGGCCACGAGTCTGTGGTGATTGCTGCCTGATTGGTATTGGAAGCGATCTTAGGGCCATACTTGAACACTTGCAGCGCATGATGAACCACCATCGCGACAAAGAGCAGCAGCTTGACTGACAGAATCGTCAGATAATACTGTCCCAGGTGAGCGCCGGTCATTTGGCTGCGCAGGACCAGGTTCAGTATTCCTGTAACGACTAACAGCCCGATCGCTGTCCAGGACAGCAATTCAAAGGTTATCCGCCCGCGGTTCAAAAGTCTTAAACCCAGCCCAGCCTTTAAATCGTGCACCGCCGGTCCAAAAACGATCAGAAAAAAAGCTATCCCGCCGAGCCACATGGCCAGCGCCAGGAGATGCAGCAGGAGACTCACAGAATGTAGTCGGGTCATGGATTGAAGTAGCGAATTCAAGCAGTCGCACTGTGATTAACATCGCTCCGTAGGCTTTGCAAACCTGAGCCGCCGACTGGTGGTGGCTGCAATCTGGCGCTTGTATCAAAAAGCTCGTTGCCGTCTTTTGACCTTTAACTTTCAAAATTCAGCTCGTATTAGATTGCAATCACAAACGCCGATGTCCTGTTGACGATTGACCATCTGACGGTTCTTATCTTGACAACTTGAAACACCCTCTGTTACGAAGTCTCATTCTTCAAATAGGAGACGCCAATGCGGCTAATCGGCCAAGCAGCGGTACGGAAATTATTGTTTTGCATCATCCTTTCTGCGGCGACGCTGATCTACTCTTTGCCGGTCAATGCCCAGAGTATCGAAGAGACTTATCAACGGGCGTTGAAGGAGGGCGGCGCGCTCAACGTCTACGGTACTTTAACCCCGGACACTGCGGCTAAAGTTCTGCCGCTATTCGAGAAACGTTTTCCCGGTCTCAAGACGGTCAACACCGGAGCAAGTTCCGACAAGATCGTCGCCCGGGCGATTTCCGAGGCGCGCGGCGGCAGAACCATTGGCGATGTTTTTCACATGAACCTGGAAAACATCATGCAGCTGCATGAGCAAGGCTTGGTGCTGGAGAAGCTGCCGGCGGAAGCCGACGTGTTTTCAAATCATCTCAAGGGTTCCTATTGGATCGCGACCCGTTTCAACACGTTGGTGGCGGCCTGGAATACGCAACTGGTGAGTAAATCGGACGAGCCTAAGAGTTTCGAAGAGTTTGCCGATGCGAAATGGAAAGGCAAGCTGTTGGCCGAACCTCGTGACGCCGAATTTTTGATCGCCTTTGCCGAACAGAGATATAAAAGCAGCGATAAAGCGATCGAGTTGTTTAAAAAAATTGCCGCCAATAATGTCGAGTTTCATAGTGGCCACCCGCAGTTGGCGGAACTGCTGACGGCTGGGCAGGGCGCGGTCTGCTTAACCTGTTACACCCATCATCTGCTGCCAAGAATGCAGAAGGGAGCGCCATTGAATTACATGCGCAGTTTCGGCGTCGGCTTGATCAGCGCCACCGCCGTCTTCAAAAACGCGCCTCACCCAAACACCGCGTGGTTGTTTCATCGCTGGGCGGCTTCGGACGAAGGGCAAAAGGCGTTCGGTATCGAGGGGCGGGTGCCGGCGAATCCGAAAGTCGAGCCCGCCGAGGCTATCGGGCTCAAAACCGTCTACGGCCTGGGCGAGAAAGAATACCGGGAGTTCTCCAGGTACGAACAGCTTTGGAAGCAGATCTTTAGCTTGCGCTAGGGTTGCGCAATCGTGAATGTGATCGTGATCGATCCGGGCTATCTCCATGCGTCGATAGAGACGCTCTTGTCGTAGTTGCAACCCATCACTCGCCAGTAGCCGTTGGTTTCGCCGCCGCCGACCACCACCTCTATTTCGTCTAAGCGAAACATCGGTACGAGTTCATCGGCAGCCGCTTTGAGCTTGGTGGCGTAGGGCTCCTCGCCCTTGACGGCCCTTGGGTGAATGTAGTTTTGAATAAGTTGATCATCCCAATAAATGCCGGCCGGTATAGTGGCGTGCTCGTAGATCCATTGAATCAATTTATCTTTGGTATCGAAGCCGCCCCTATCAATAAATTGCCGCGCCACGATCGGATCGAGTATGAGAGTGGGCGGTGTGTGTGGGTTTAGACCTCGAAGCAGATACTGAACATGGTTGCGCCAATGTTTTTCTCGAAGTCCCATCTGGAACGACGTCGTGCGACAATGCCTAAATAGGCTGACAACGCTGTCGCTGGTATTAAAGCCATGCTGGACGTGGAGCGGCGTCCAGGGACTTCTTTCCTCATTTTCCGCGTAGGTGATGCTGTTATACGCATAGTTGTTCCCTTGGGAACCCATGTAGGTTTCGCCCGGCACGGAGCCGCCTTGCAGATTCTGCGACAGCAGTCCGAAAGCCCTACCGATGGTGGCGTTCGCGTGGTTGTAAGGTCCCATCGCGCCAATTCCCCAGTTCATGCCGATCTGATGCCGGATCGGTCCATTTACTACTGCCATGGTGGCGCCGGAAGTGGTGGTGCTCGGTCGGGCCGTGACTTCTGAGGCCGCAAGCGCCAGGATGACTGGGAGGTATTCAGGTTTAGCGCCGGCCATGACCGCGTTCACCGCAACCTTCTCCACGGTGAACTGCCATCCCTCCCGGGTGCGTGTCGGGCGCATCGTGCCCACCACCTCATCCGCTTTGCGGCGGGTGCCAGACAGCATCGCTGCCACCGTCTCTTCGGTCGGGACGACGATTGGCAAATGGTCGGTCCAACCGTTATCCAAGAACAAACGCTGCAGATTACTCTCGTTGTCGGGATCAATCAGCCTCGGCGTTGACCGATCGATCTTGATCTTCTGCTTCTCCTGATCGCTCAGCGGCCTTGTCAGCGCCTCAACGATTTCCTCCATTAAGGGTTTGCCGGTTACCGGATCGATGCCGTCGATATAGGCTTTCAGTTCGGCAGAGGTTTTGCCCATCACAGGCATCGGGACAAAGGCGAACCTCTGATGCGGCATTCCTTTGGTATAAGCGACGGATCTTACGACCGAAGCGAAAGGTTTGGCGTGGACACCCACCGTCGGCACGCCATACTGGCTTTCCAGAGTAATACAATGCACGGCGACCGCCGGCGCGCACGTGCTTCAATGCCCGACCGCCATAACGGCGGCAGCATCGTGCTCGCGGATTTCGCTAAAGAGCTTTGGATCATCTTCCGTGTAAACACCCGCTTTGCTCGCCAAGATCGTTCTTGCTTTGGGCAAGTGTTCGGCGAACCAAGCTTGCATCTGTTGCAGCAGTTTGTCGCCATCGACGAAATGAACATCGACCAAATAAATCGTTTTGTCGTTTAGACTCTCAAACCGCGGCGCCATACCCAGTTGTTCGATGATTGGCGGGTACCCCATCGGGTTCAAAGCGCTAACTTTTCCGTTGGCGGATGCAACCGACTCAATGTTTCACTTTGATTCATTGTGAAGCTCTCCTGCTAGTGACGATCTATTTCGCGACGAGACAATGCCTCGGCGGTATCGAAGCATTCATTGAACTCAACTCACGCTTTATGCCAGCGTCGCTCCAATGGCAATACCGAACACCGATACTACCGATGAACGGTGACCCAATCCGTTTGCGGCTCTAAAATTTTTTCTAGGCAATCCATTGCCGTCTGATCATCTTGATTTGCTTAGCCTCGGAGATCTGCGTGAGCTGACATGGATTGGAGCAAAAGCAAGCGCGGCAAAGTGGCATTGGCGTCGCGATGTGGGGCGGCTTTCCCCTTGAAATGGCCAGGTGCCTATGTTAGCTAAATTGAAGTTTTTCTGCCCATTGCCCCAAACACAAGGATGGATTGCTAGAGATGATGCGCTGGTTGCCAGAAGATGTATCGACCTATGGTCACGAAATAGACTCGTTATTTTTTCTTATCTATTACATCACGGCCGCCACTTTTATCCTAGTCACGGTGTTAATGGTCTTGTTCTTAGTGATGTACCGCGAACGGCCCGGCCGGCGCGCAACCTATAGTCACGGCAACACGACGCTTGAGATCATTTGGACGATTATTCCAGCCGCTATACTGATCGTTCTTTCGTTCATGAGTGTGAACACCTGGGCAAAGTTGAAAAATACGGTGCCGCCCAGTGATTTCGCCATCCAAGTTACCGCCAAACAGTTTAACTGGGGCATTGCTTACCCGGGCGCCGACGGCAAACTCGGCACCGAGGATGACATCAAATTCGACAACGATGTTCATGTGCCGGTCAATAAGGTCGTCCACGTCCATCTCGGATCCGAAGATGTGATTCACAGCTTTTTCATTCCCAACCTTCGGTTCAAGCAAGATATGGTTCCGGGACGCACAGTGACGGGTTGGTTCGAAGCGACTAAACCCGGAAGGTATGAACTCCCTTGCGCAGAATTGTGCGGCTTCGGCCACTCCGGTATGAAGGGGTGGCTGCACGTCCACAGCGCCGAAGATTACGCCAAATGGGCGGCAGAAAATTTGGCCGCCAAGCAGCAGTAAACACTTCCATTCTAGATCGGATTCATCCGAAGCAGATTCACGGAGGATTATAACACGATGAGTCAGACAGTAGCGGCCGGCGCCGCGCACGTAGCGCACGCGCATCATGAAGAGCTTGGCTTTTGGCGCACCTACATCTTTTCTACGGATCACAAGATGATCGGCCGCCAGTTTTTGTTTATGGGCTTATTGATGTTGATCATCGGTGGATTGCTGGCGATGATGATGCGCTGGCAATTGGCGTGGCCGGAAACCGCCGTTCCCGGGTTGAGCGCTATTCCTGAGCCTTATATGTACGAAGGCATCATTCCGCCGCAGACCTACAATGCGCTCTTTACCATGCACGCGACCATCATGATCTTCTTCGTGGTCATGCCGATCATGGTCGGCTGCTACGGCAACTTCCTTATTCCATTGATGATCGGCACGCGGGATATGGCTTTTCCGCTCTTGAACATGCTTTCGTTCTGGGTCGGCGCGGTCGCTGGTGTGATCATGCTAGCGAGTTTTTTGGTACCGGGCGGGCCGGCCGCGGCCGGATGGACCGGTTATGCAACTCTTTCAGCGAGGGCCGCATACACGGGCGTGGATCTAGGCCAGGATCTCTGGATTATCAGTTTGCTCGTGCTCGGCATCTCGTCTCTGATGGGCTCGATCAATTACATCACGACCATCGTCAACATGCGGGCGCCGGGGATGACCTACTTCCGCATGCCTCTAACCGTTTGGTCGCTTTTTGTCACGGCCATCCTGCTTTTGTTGGCTTTGCCGGTATTGACCGCTGCATTGGCCATGCTGCTGTTTGATCGGACCCTTGGTACGAGCTTCTTTCTTCCTGCTGGCGGCGGGCAACCGCTTCTCTGGCAGCATATGTTCTGGTTTTTCGGCCATCCGGAGGTCTACATTCTGGTTCTTCCCGCCATGGGAGTGACTTCCGATTTGCTTTCGACTTTTTCGCGCAAGCCAATCTTTGGCTATCATGCGATGGCCTTCTCCATGATCGCGATCGCCTTCCTCTCGTGGGTTGTCTGGGGCCATCATATGTTTATCAGCGGCATGAACCCGCTGCTCGGCACCGCCTTCATGATGACGACGATGGTGATCGCGGTTCCATCGGCGATCAAAGTGTTTAATTGGCTCGGAACTCTTTGGGGTGGAAGTATTCGGCTTACTTCACCGATGCTGTTTGCCCTGGGTTTTGTTTCAAACTTCCTGATTGGCGGTTTGAGCGGCATCTTCATGGCCTCGACCCCGGTCGATATCTTTATTCATGACACCTATTACATCGTTGCTCACTTTCACTACGTGGTCGCGGGCATCATTTTCGCGCTGTTTGCCGCAGTCTATTACTGGTTTCCCAAAATGTTCAGCCGGATGATGAGCGAGCCTCTGGGAAAAATTCATTTTGTCCTGACCTATATCTTCTTCAATTTAACTTTCTTTCCGATGCATTTTCTCGGTGTCGGCGGGCATATGCGGCGCATTTATAATCCGACGCAGTATGAATTTCTCCAGCCGCTACAGGACTGGAATGTTTTCATTACCATCAACGCCTTGCTGTTGGGGCTTTCTCAGCTGCCGTTCTTGATCAATTTCTTCTGGAGTCTTTTTGCCGGAAAGAAAGCCGAGCGTAACCCTTGGCAAGCCAACACCCTGGAGTGGTCTGCGCCGACACCGCCGCCGCACGGCAATTTCGAGGTTCAACCGACGGTTTACCGCGGCCCCTACGAGTATAGCTCGCCCGAGGTCCAAGAGGATTGGCTGCCGCAGGACAAGCCGCTTGTCAAAACGGCCGCTCGGGCGCATTGAGAAAACGAACGATGAAAGCTGAACGGGCAGGCAACGGGTCACTGGTTTCGGTGTGGCCCCATCGGCTGGCGGTGATCACGGCTTGCGCGACATTTCCGTTATTGTTTATCGGCGGCCTCGTTACCAGCAAGGGCGCAGGGTTGGCGGTCCCTGATTGGCCCACCACCTTTGGCTACAACATGTTTCTTTATCCCTGGTCGAAGATGGTCGGCAACATCTTCTATGAGCATAGCCACCGCCTGGTTGCCTCAGCCGTGGGATTCCTGACCATTGCCTTAGCCTTGTCGCTATGGTTACAGGAGCGCCGCAAATGGTTGCGTTGGCTGGGAGTGATCGCGCTCGCGCTGGTCGTCGTACAAGGCGTGCTCGGCGGTTTACGGGTGACCTTATTAGAACAATCCCTGGCGATTGTTCACGCCTCATTGGCCCAAGCGTTCTTTGCGCTTACGGTAAGCCTGGCTCTGTTTACCTCTCCAGAGTGGCGCGAGAGGATCGCCGAACCGCCGCTTGCCGCTTATGGACGTTTGCGCCGTCTTGCCGCCGTGACAACCGGACTCATCTACCTGCAAGTGTTGTTTGGCGCGGTGCTGCGGCATACCGGGGAGCGGCTCGATGCCCATTTGTTTTTTGCCGCCCTGGTAACGTTGCACGTCATCCTTCTCACCGCCAGGATTTTCAAAGACCACGGTGATCATCGTCGGCTTACTCGTCCGGCGCTGTTTCTCAGTGCAATGTTGTTGCTGCAGCTATTCTTGGGGACGGTCTCGTATCTCGCGAAATTTACCACCATACTAAGAATACCCATTGATGCGACGGTGTTTCTTACCACGACGCATCTGGCGGCAGGCGCTCTTATGCTCGTGACAAGTCTGATACTGACATTGCGATCTTATCGTTACCCAACCGTGGCAACTGCCGCAGGGCAAGAAGTTTTTACGGAGCAATGCTCAGTATGAACTCGAACACTCAAACCCTCGACTTGCCGACGGCGCGTGTGATTCGCCGGGTAGCGGATTTTTGCGAGCTTGCCAAGCCGAGGGTTGTGCTCATGGTGCTGATTACGGCATTTGTCGGTTTTTACGTCGGCTCTTCCGATGTGCCGGATTATTCTCGGCTACTTAAAATGCTTCTCGGCACCGCGCTGGCTGCCGGCGGTACATTGGCGCTGAACCAGTTTATCGAGCGTCGAAGCGATGCTCTGATGACGCGGACGCGCCACCGGCCAATCCCGGACGGACGGGTCACGCCGGTAGAAGCTTTTTGGTTTGGCTTGGCGGTGACTATCGCCGGGCTTGCCTATCTCGCTGTAGCGGTGAATGCCATCAGTGCCGCAATTACCGCGCTGATCACGGTGACTTACTTACTCTTTTATACGCCGATGAAGCGAAAGAGCCCGTTGTGCTTGATCATCGGCGCAATCCCCGGCGCCCTGCCCCCGGTGATCGGCTGCGTAGCCGCCCGAGGCATCTTGGATGTCGATGCCTGGGTCTTGTTTGCCATTCTATTTCTCTGGCAGGTGCCGCATACACTAGCGATCGCCTGGTTGTACCGTGACGATTATGCGAAAGCAGGAATTCAATTTCTACCGGTCATTGAGCCTGGAAGCTCCAGCACCAATCGCCAGATCGTTTCTCACTGCGCGGCTTTGCTCGCCGTCAGTCTGTTGCCGACCCTTCTAGGCTTAGCGGGTGCAATTTATTTTGTAGTCGCGTTCGTTCTTGGCGTTGGATTTCTCGTCAGTGGGCTCCGCTTGGCAATGGAATCGACCTTGATTGGCGCTCGCCGGCTATTATACGCTTCATTGATTTATCTGCCGGTGCTGTTGTTAATGATGGCCTTGGACCGGGTGCCGTCATGAGTAAGACGATGAACAGTATTTTTTCAATAAGAGAAAATCGGGGAAAGAATCGGCGTCTTGGATCTTTGTTAGCGATAGCTCTGGTGCTCTATATCGGCGCGGTTATCGCCTTCATCATTGCATATTGAGAAAACCGGATCGGCGAGAGCTGATTGACGAGCGGGAGCATTTCGTAGTCTTTATTCGCGACGATTATGGCACGAACTTCGACGGCACGACGACTCGAGGAAGCGCCGATTACTCCAGCGACCCGGCTCGAGTTTGGCGGCGGTGATCCGCCGGCGCCTCCGGTGCAACCCAATGCGCCAATTGCTAGTAATGCTTGGCTCGCAACCGTCATGTTTCTTGGCGCTGAGGCGATGTTCTTTGCCGGGCTCATAGGCGCGTTCATCGTTTTTCGAATCGGCAGTTCGATATGGCCGCCACCGTTTCAACCCAGATTGCCGGTCGGTATCACCGGTGTGAATACAATTGTTTTGCTTGCCAGCGCGGTGACCATGCATATGGCACTCCGCTCGGTTCGTGCCGGAGCGATGCGCCGTCTAAAACGTATGTTGGCGACGACTGCCGCGCTCGGCGGTGTGTTCCTGCTGATCCAAGGGTACGAGTGGGCTCGGCTGATTCACTTCGGGCTGACGGTTTCGAGCAGTATTTACGGCGGGCTATTTTATACTTTGATCGGATTTCACGCATTCCATGTGGCCGGCGCGCTGGCCTGGTTGACTTTGGTGTTTGTGCGAGCAAACCGGGGTTACTTCTCACGACAAAAGCACACCGGCGTGCAAGTCTGTGCCATGTATTGGACGTTTGTTGTCGCCCTGTGGCCGATTCTTTATGGATTGGTTTACCTGTATTGAGGGTTTTGTTGACAGCGAAAAGATGATCCGTTAGCTTCGGCTCGTTATCTAACGATGACTGCATTGATGAAAAGGATTCTGCCGCTTGCTTGTCTGGCGCTTTTGGCGCCGACCCTGGCGCATGCTTGCGCGGTTTGCCTGACCGGCGCAGGTGATGACTCGGTCACGGAAGCGTTCAACATGAGCGTGTTGTTCTTGATGGCGACACCCTATGCCGTTGTCGGCGGGATTGTCAGTTGCCTGATTTATGTCAAGCGGGGCAAGGCCGCGGACGTTAAAACGGAACCGGATGGCGAGCCGGCAATGCCTTTAGCAACGATTCAGAAGGAGAGTGCAACAAGATGAGTGAAGCTGCTGCGGCGCATCCCGGAGTTGAACCAGCCGAGTCGCCTTTGACTCCCGACAGCTGGGGCAAACTCGGCATGTGGAATTTTCTCGCCGGTGATGCGATGTCTTTCGGTGGATTGATCGTCGGCTACGGGATCCTCCGTTATTCGAGTTCCAGTTGGCCGCCGCCCTCGGAAGTCCTGGGGATTAATTTGACCGCCCTGATGACTTTGTTGCTGATTATCAGCAGTGTGACGATGGTTTTGGCATTGGCCGCGGTCCAGTCAGGCGACAAGGCCAGGTTCAAGAAGTTTATGGCGTTTACTATTCTCGGCGGCGCGCTCTTTCTCGGCTGTCAGGCCTACGAGTGGACGCACTTGATACATGAGACACTGCCCCACCATAAGCTTTCGTTCTCGAGTCATCTATTTGCCACGACATTCTTCGTTCTGACCGGATTCCACGGTCTGCATGTAACCGGTGGTGTCATCTACAACACAGTGGTGCTGACATTGGTCAGCAAGGGCCGATGGGGCGCCAATCACGTCGAGATTGCCGGTCTCTATTGGCATTTCGTCGACCTGGTGTGGATTCTGATCTTTACGTTTGTTTACTTACTGTAGGTTCTTAGGGGAACGACATGGCTACGACAACTCATACCCATCCAAATTACATGGGAATTTTTTGGGTGCTTCTGGTGCTCACGGTGGTGGAGGTAGGGCTTACCTTTTTAGGACTGCCGAAAATGTTGCTGGGTTCTCTGCTCGTGATCCTGGCGGTCTGGAAAGCCGCGCTGGTGGCGATGTATTTCATGCATCTGAAGTTTGAGCGAAAAACTCTGGCAATGATCGCGATTGTGCCGTTTGTCCTCTGTCTGTTCTTGATTTTGATGCTGCTGCCCGATATCCGTCCCGCTTGATTGAAATCACTTCCTTGCCGGCGCTTAACGCGGCGCTAAATTCACTCAGCGCCGTTCTGTTGTTAACCGGCTATCGGTTTATCAGAGCTGGCAATCAATCAGCGCACCGCGCCAGCATGCTCGCAGCATGCGCTTCCTCGACCCTGTTTTTGATTTCCTATCTGGTTTACCACTTTCATGTCGGTTCCGTGGCTTTCAAAGGTCAAGGCTTGATCCGGCCAATCTATTTTACGATTCTGATTTCGCATACCATCCTGGCGACCGCGGTTGTGCCGCTGGCGATCATCACCTTACTTCGAGGCCTGCAGGAAAATTTCATCAAGCATCGTCGTATCGCCCGCTGGACCTTTCCGATATGGATGTATGTTTCCGTCACCGGCGTAATCGTCTATTGGATGCTTTACTGGTTGGTTCCATCTCGTTGATTGCTGATCTAGCGGCGGTTGTGTTCCGCGCGGGATCCGCAGTACAGATGAGCGACATCACCTAGAATGCGGAGTCCGCCTTCGCATCAATATTCTTGATCTCGAGATTGTGGAGGGTTTCGTGAAAACTATTGGAATCGTCGGTTGCGGCGCCATCGGTCGCGCGCTGGTTGCGGCCACGGAAAGCGGCAGTTTGCCTGTGCGCATCGCGGGGATTACCAGTCGAAGCGAGCAGCATGCGATTGAGTTTCTCTCTAGGTTCAAAAGCCCTCCACCGTACCTGTCGTTGCCCGAGCTGATCGACGCTGCCGATTTGCTCGTCGAGGCGGCCGGCGGCCCGGTCGTGCCTGGATTGGCGAAGGATGTCTTTGCAGCGGGCAAGGATCTCATGGTGATCAGCGTTGGCGCTCTGCTCGACCATCCGGAGATCATCGAAACCTCCCGGCGCACCGGTTGCCGCTTATATATCCCATCTGGAGCCATCGTGGGTTTGGACGGCATCAAATCGGCTTGTGTGGGGCAGATCACGCATGTCACGATGACCACGCGCAAGCCGCCTGGCGGACTGGCAGGCGCGCCGCATCTTGTACAAAACCAGATCTCGCTTGACGGACTGGCTGAAGAGACGGAGGTCTTCTCCGGCACCGCCCGCGAGGCGTGCAAAGGATTTCCGGCCAATGTGAACGTTTCGGCCGCGGTGAGCCTGGCCGGCATTGGTCCTGATCGAACGCGAATTCGCATCCTTGCCGTCCCGGGGCTCAAGCGGAATTGTCATGACATCGAAATCGAAGGCGAGTTCGGCCGCATGCTGATGCACATCGAAAATGTTCCCAGCGAAAATCCGAAAACCGGAAAATTGACCGTGCTGTCGATCATTCGCGCGCTGCGGGATGTCGTAGATCCCGTGCGCATCGGCAACTAGAGCGGCTGATGAACAATAGCGATGTCATTGTCGGCATGCTGGAGAAAGCAGGCGTGCGCTGGGTTTTCGGCGTACCCAGCGGTCCGGTCCTTCCGCTGATCGAATCGTTGCAGCGAAGTTCCATTGAATTCATTCTGACGGCGAGCGAAACGTCGGCAGGGTTTATGGCATCGGTGGTTGGATACTTGACCGGGCGTCCGGGAGTGTGCGTTTCCACGGTGGGACCCGGAGCGACCAACCTTACCACTGGCGTGGGTTGCGCCTGGCTCGACCGCGCGCCGGTGCTGGCGCTGACGTGCAATGTTTCGAGCGCCTGGCTCGGCCGCCGCATTCAGATGCGCATTGATCATCAAGCCTTATTCAAGCCGATTACCAAGAGAACTTTTTCTTTTAGCGATCGTCAGGTCAGCAAATTATTGGCGCAGGCATTGGCGATTGCCGGGGACGAACCGCCGGGACCGGTTCATCTGGATTTGCCAGAGGACGTGGCTCTAGCAAGTGGAGCCGAGGAGTGCAATCAACCGATTGAGGCGAAACTCCTTGCGGATTGTTCCGAATCGATCGCTCAAGCGCTTTCGCAAGCTCTCCATAAATCGCAGCGGCCGCTGGTGGTCACCGGACTTACTTTCGCCCGCCATAACAAGTCCGACAAGCTTCTGCAGTTTATCGAACGACAAAAGATACCTTTCGTGTCGACGCTTCATGGCAAAGGCTTTTTACCGGAGAGCCATTTGAATTGGGCGGGCGTCATCGGACGCGCGCGCCGAACCGACGTCAAACGTTTCACCGATCAGGCCGACCTGATTATTGCGGTGGGTTACGATCCGATCGAGATGAATTATGAGGAATGGGTTGGCCAAACTCCGGTCATCCACATTAGCACCGAAGCAGCTGAGGATGATGGCAGCATCATATTTATCTGGAATCAAGCTTGTAATTTCGATGCAGCGGTTACCGCGATGGCAAAGACTCCGCCAGTTTCCAACATATGGTCTATCGAGGATTGGCGCGAACATCGTGTGTCATTCGATCGCGCGCTGCGTCCCGCCGGCAGCCAGTTTGCCGCGCATCACGTATTGGATATTTTGCGTGAGAAGGTCGCATCCGATGGCATCCTTGCCTACGATGTCGGCGCGCATACGCATCAAATCGCCAGTCAATGGCGCACCGATTGTCCGAAGTCCTTGCTTGCCACCAATGGCTGGTCCTCCATGGGCTATGGCATGCCGGCGGCGTATGCGGCCAAGCTGGTATTCCCTGACCGAGAAGTTGTTGCGGTGGTAGGCGACGGCGGCTTTCAGATGACCGCGGGCGAACTATCGCTTGCACGCCGCTTGCGCTTGCAAGTGCCGGTGATCGTTTTGAGCGACGGCTGGCTGGGCTTGATGAAAGTGAAGCAGGAACGCAAGCACTACCATCTCTCGGGAGTTCATCTCGGTCCGCCGCCGGAGTCGCCGCCACATTATTTCGGTGTGCCATGCCGGCCGGCTAAAACTCCTGATGAATTCAGTCACGCGCTGCAATGGGCGTTGACACTGAACGGTCCCAGCGTCATCGAAGCTTTCATCGATGTCGAGCCTTACTCCCAGACCGTCTTCGACTGAATCCTCGTATTAGAAATCAGCAACTACTACCAAGCGACGGGTCCGGTGGCGCAACGGCATAGAATCAATAGTATCCAATTCATTATGGTGCATGGTTCAGGGTTCATAGTTTTCGTGTCACCTGCTGCGGCGGGTGCAGTTTCTAGGCGGCTATCGGCCACAGACCCATTGCTTTGGCGCCTCAGGGTTAGTGGGTTTCTCGCTGTCACTTCGACCGATGGAGCCTGGGCTGAAAGCAGATTCATCGGTGGATGAATCCGCAAAGCGAGATCGTTTTCGCTGGGCGATTCTCGCGTTGATCAGCGCTTCTCACGTGATCGGCGCGGCCGCGCAATACGGCATCAATACTTTAGCGCCTTTCTACAAAGATGAACTGGGTTTGTCGCGCGCGCAAGTCGGATTATTTTTCTCGGCGTTTTACCTGGCGATGACCGGCGCTTCCTTTGGCACAGGATGGCTCGCCGACCGGCTCGGCGTGCGCAAGACGTCCTTGCAGGGGCATCTAATTCTAGGTTTGTGCACCCTTGCGGCCGCGCTTGCGCCTTCCTTCACTTGGGCCTTTGCCAGCTTTTTTCTTGCCGGGTTTGGCTATAGTTTTCTTAATCCTGCATCGACCAAAGGCGTGATGTCCTGGTTTCATCGCGACGAACGCGCCACGGCGATGGGCATCAAGCAGACCGGAGTACCGGCCGGCGGTGTCGTGACCGCGATGCTCGCGCCTGCGCTAGTCTTGCTCATCGGCTGGCGCGGTGCACTGGCTGCGCTGGGCATGATCAATTTTCTATTCGGCTTTTTGTTCTGGTTTTTCTGGCGCGACCCGGTCGGGGATTCGTTCAAACATGATTCTCCTGAGCGTGCCGCAAATGATGCGGCAGCGCCGCTCAACATCTGGAGTCTTCTTCCGGTCAGCTGCGGCACCGCTATTTACCTGGTCGGGCAAATGGCTTTGATCACCTACACACCGCTCTATTTGAAAGATGCGATGGGCTTTTCCCCGTACTGGGCAAGCCAGGCTTTGGCCCTAACACAGGCCGGCGGCATGGTCGGACGCATCGGTTGGGGTGTTGCCAGCGACCGGCTGTTTGGCGGCCGGCGCAAAATCGTTTTGGTTGTCATCGGTGTATCGTCCGCGCTCACGATTCTCGCCCTGAGCCTGATGAAGCCGGAATCACCGATTTATCTCCTCCTGCCTCTATTGTTTTTAGCAGGCGTCTGCCTGGTCGGGTATCAGGGAGTTTCTTACGCGCTTATCGGTGAGATTGCCGGCAAAGCCAGAACCGGCGCGGGTTTGGGACTGATGATCACGATCAATGCCGGCTGTGCAACTCTCGGCACACCGATCTTTGGCTACATCGTCGATCGCACCGGATCGTATGCAATCGCCTGGCAGGTGCTGGGAGCATTTCTAACGGTGGGTATTGTTGGGCTGATAACGTTGCTCAAGGATCCACGGGATTGATCAAGGTTCAGACGATTCAATGGCGCGAGCAATTTGAAGATCTTGCAGGACCGAGGTGATCGACTCGAACGTGGCATATAAAAAAGGCGCCTCTCAGGGGAGGGCGCCTTTTTGCGCTTTTGACGCTAACGTTCAAAACTTTTTTAACTGCCCGCTGTTCGCATCTTCGAGCATCCTCGGACAGACTCGCTATTGAGCATTTTGCCGATGAGCGCCTATTGAGTCGCTGGGCGACTATTTGCCTTCAGGCAATTTGTTGAAGCGATCGGACAGTAGCTCTACCGCGAGAACTTCTTCGTCCGGTAGGATGCTTGGCCCGCAAGCAGCGGGCTTTGATGACCCGGTGGAGTTTCGTCTTGCATAGCGAAGACCTCCTTTTCCCGTGGGGCCCTCTGATCTGCAATCCACCTGGCCCCTGCGCCCGGCGGCGCTCAGTGGATCCACTTATAATCTGTTACTGACTGGATGATTTGTCAAGCGATAATTTCGTGCGATCAAAAATTCTTTTTTGAGAATCTTGGACCGCTAAAAGAACGGCGCTCACATTTACTCTGTGAGCCGGGGGAGGTTTGACATCGAGCGCGTAGAAGCTCAGATTTAACTTCGTCGAGTGCCCAAGGAGGGACCATGAAGATATACGCAAGTCTAGGATTGCTGCTGGCGTTAATTTTGATAGCTCAGCCCAATAACCTCCCGGCGGCCAGTGAGTCGAATTTTAGCTCAGAGGATCGAAGTTTAACGCCGGAGAGTATCGGCCGCAGATTGCGCGAACTGCTGGACCGATTGAAAGAAAATTTTAGCTTTGAAATTTCGGCGGAAGACCGAGCGCCTATTTCACTGATGCTGCGCAATCGCGAACGGCTGGGTTTAACCGCGGATCAGGTTAAACACTTGGAGCACCTTCGCAGTGATTTTGCCAAAGAGTCGATTCGAAGCGAGGCAAATCTTCGCATCGCCGAATTGGATCTGACCAGTTTGCTTGAGGCGCAACCGGTCGACATGCCACGAGTCGAGGCCAAGATCCGCGATATCGAACGGATTCGCGCCGATTTACGGATCGCGCGCATTCGTTCTATCGAAAAAGCAAAAGCGCAGTTGAGCGCTGAACAGCGCCGCAAACTTCAGGAGTTAGAGGCAGATCAGAATTTCGCCGACATTCGATTCAAGAGTGAACCGTCAACTTGGTTCAAGGAGTCAAGATAGCTTCGGCGATGGGTCTCGCGCGCTGCGACGGCATTCGGGCAATTGACTCACTTGACTCCCAACTCTTTATTGATTTCTCGCTGCAAGGTGAAGTCGAAGACGCTCGACGCCGGAACCGGCTGCGGCAGGCCGATGATTTGCGCGTCGAGCGCAAGGTACTCTTTGATCTCATCATCGGTGGGAATGCCGGTGCCGGTGAACGCTGCTTTTGAGGCCCGGTAACTTTCGTTGGCGATTTTAAAATCGGAATTCCAGATGCTGGCGAGAAGCTCGCTGGCCTCCTTTTCTCGCTCCAAAAAATACTTGTTTGCCTGAGCGCGGGCGCGCAGAAAGCGCTTTAAAAAGTCCGGTCTCTCCTGGAGCATCTTCAGGTTCACGGCGGCGCCATTCTGGATGCTGGCAAACTTATCGGTGGACGTTTCGAGAATCTTCATGTTGAACTTGTCGCGGGCAATTTGTGCATAAGGCGGGCTGATGGCCGCTACCTGGATCGCATTGGTCGTCAAAGCCTGCAGCTGCATCGATTCTTCGCCAACCTGAATCGAAGTAAGCTCCTTGTCGGCATTAAGGCCGTGCAGCGCGATCAAGCGTTTGGCAGTCGTGTGCTGGCTGCCGCCGAAGGTGACGATGCCCAACGTCTTACCCTTGAGATCTTTGACCGTGCTGTACTCCGGGCGGGCGACGAGAAAGAACAGCGGTCGGCGCAAGGTTACCGAAATAACCCGTAAAGGCGCGCCTCGCTGAATCGAACGGATCGCGCTGCCGATGGAACCGAGAACATCAACGTCTCCGGAAATGCCGGCGCTGATGGCGAGATTGGCCGACATTCGAATCAACTCGCCGTTTAGATTCTGCTGTTGGAAATACTTTCGATCGCGCGCGATGAAGAGATCGATGGAGGTCATCCCGCCGCTGGAATAACTAATTCGAATCCGCTCAGGCGCGCCTTGTGCTAGGACCGCAGGTTGAAACGGGAAAACTGCCAACAGCAGAACTGAAATAATCATGAAAGCTCGAATCTTCATAACTGCATCCGCCCTTCCCAACGTATTCATCTTCTGAGCTGTCTAAGAACGCGTTTCGATCCGCTCTCATCCACTGTATGTTTTTTCTTGAAACTGGTGTTTAGTCGGTGTCCGCAGCCTTTTAGTTAGCGGATCTTATCATCGAGGAAGCCATTCCACTTTTTACCTATCTCACTCTTTAACTCTCGGCTGGCGCCGCTCACCTTGGGAAATTTCTCGCGCCATTCATAGGGGCGGGTCGCATCGATGATGGCGCGCGAGCTTAAACCTTTCTCTTCGGCGGGAATTCGCGGGTCCAATGGTCCGCTCCAGCAGCGCCGCAAAATGTCGATCGACTGAGCCGGATCCGAGCGCGAGCTGATCGCCCAGATGACTTCTTCCGTTTTGGTGATATCGATGTCGTCGTCAACGACAATGACGTAGCGGCCGAGATATGCGCCGGAGCGGCACTGGCTGGCGATCATCGCAGCTTGTTTCGCGTGGCCGGGATACCGCTGGCGGATCGACAACACGGTCATGAAGCGGCCGCCCGACGGGTGCGCCCATACCGCTTGCACGTCCGGAACTCCGGCTTCGTCCAGCGCATTCCAGATGAGCGCCGAGCGCATCAGCGAAAAGTGCAGATTGTCGCCGCTGGAAGGCTTCAACAATGGGAAGCCGCAAAGAATCGGATCATTGCGGTGGTAGACCGCTTTGACACGAATCACCGGTACCGCCGGTTGATTGCTCGCGTAGTAACCGGTCCATTCACCGAATGGCCCTTCCGGCATGAAATCGTTCGGCAGCACTTCGCCTTCGATGGCGATTTCGGCATCCGCCGGCAGCGGCAGTCCGGTCAAGGGTCCTTCGACGATGTCGAGCGCTTTGCCGGTAATGCCTCCGGCGTAAGCGTATTCGTTGATCCGGTTCGGCACGTCGGTTGAGGCAACCAAAAAGTTGATCGGATGATGACCGAAGGAAACCGCAATCGGCAAGGGCTTGCCCGCTTGGTGGTATTTGTCGCGATGGACGCGCCCATGTTTTCCCGGAGACATGTGCAGACCCAGATGATCTCGTCCGTGGATCATAATCCGGTAGGTGCCGACATTGACCCAGTTCTCTTCAGGATCCCGGGTAACGACAAGATCGTCCGTGCCGACATAACGCCCGCCGTCAAGCTCATGCCAGCGCGGCACCGGAAATTTGAGAAGATCGATGTCGCCGGCTTTTTGAACATTTTCAAACAGCGGCGCATGCGTAAGTTTGCGCGGCTCAATCGGTTCGATCGATTTGACCTGGCGGCGCCATTGCTGAACGAAATCGAACTCGCTGATGCCCGGATCCATGCCCATGGTAAGAGCGAGACGTTGAAGCGACGAGAGCAGGTTGACGGCGACGCGGTAGCCGTCGGGATATCCTTCGATCCTATTAAATACAATGGCCGGACGAATCTTGGATCGCTCGTTGATAATTTCCGTCAAAGTCGACAGCTCAAGATCCCAGTGGGCATCGTTCACGGTTATCAGTTGGTCCAGCTTGTCGACTTCTTCAAGCCATGTTCTTAAATCTGCCATGGGTATTCTTCTTCCACTTTAAAAGTTCAAATGGTTCAAGCCGCTCAACCGCTTCGCTCCGTTCAAAACGTTTGCGAACGTCTGGAACAATTTGAACGGCTGTCATCTTTCTATCGCCGGGACTTGTGGCGGCGCCAATGTGTGCAAGGAATCTTCCGGTTCTTCACGGTACAAATGAAAGGCGCGGACAATCGGCGTGTCGTTAACTGAAAACAGAATCGCCTCTTCCGACTTCGAACGGTTCGCATGCTCATGCCATGCCCAGTTGGGCACCGCAAAGGAATCGTGCTTCGTCCAGTCCATCGCCTTTTCATTGACAATCGTCGTGCCATTGCCGCCGACTACGAAATAAACCGCGCTCGAAGTATGACGATGTTTTTTTGTGCGCTCGCCAGGTCGCAGTAATTGAATCCAGCAACTGAGCGTCGCCAGGGTCGGACCGCCGGTCATCGGATTGACATATTCCAAAGCCACGCCATCGTAGAGACTTCCAGGGCTATCCGCCAATACGCGCAGCTGCGGCTCGATGTCTTTCCAGCGGTAGCGCAACGGGATATTTCGTTGCTTGGTATCTTCCCAGGACGGCCTTACCCACCCCGTGCGATGCTGCAGATGGTCGCTCGATTTTTCGCGAACGGCTTGTACTTTGTTGCCCGGATAGGGTTCGTAAAAGGGTTGGTTGAGGCCAAGCAGAAAGGGCACGTCGAGCACGTCGACCCATACGGCGCTTTCCCCCGTGGGATTCTGGTGATCGTGCCACGTCCACTGCGGCGTGAGAATCAAATCATTTGGCTCCATGGGACACTTCTCGCCATTGACGACAGTAAAGACCTTGCCATCGCCTTTGACGACGAAGCGAATCGCCGCCAACGTATGGCGGTGTGCCCAGGCGATCTCGCCGGGCTTGATCATCTGAATACCCATGAGCAAGGTATGAGTCGTGCCGCCTGTTGGTAGACCGGGGTTGTTGAATAACAGACTGCGCCGGGCCGTGAAGCTCTCCTCCAAGACGTCGCAGGCCTCGAGTAATTTCTCGTGCACCGTTTTCCACGGCCAGATGAAGGCCTCGCCGCGCGGCTTGGGCCCGCCGATGCACCCGGTCAAAAGCCCTTCGTAAAGCCACTGACCGCTCATGTGCTGGCGCTTGAGTTCCTCGTCGAATTGCTGAAGGGTTTTGTTGGTTTCGGCTTTTGCCATAGCTCACTCCTAAATCGTCGCTTCGCTCCCGTTCCAACCGTTCAATTAGTTCAAAACGTTCAAACCGTTTAATCGGATAACTATCCGGTTATCGTGCGTCAACTCCTAGACGATTTGAACGACTTGAACGTTTTGAACGATTGGAACACGTTTCACTTTAATGGGCCCGCCCCGCTTCTTCGGACCCCTTCATAGTAAAAACCGTCGAAGTAGACCGTCCAGGCCATCATCGATTCTTCCGCCGCGCGCAGCGCCGCCTGCTTCTGGTCGTCCCGTGTCAAATATTTTTCCAAAAGTTTCAACGAGCCGTCGCCGTGAATCTGATCCACCGAATCGTGCATCCACCAAAACTCCGTGTCCGCTTTGGACAGATTTAACTGGCGGGTCCAGTAATCGGCCTGATGATGGGAAAAGTTGCCGCAGTTCGGATTGTTGGTTCGCTCGAGCACTGACTTGGACGCAAGGCCCTCATACCAGGAGCGATTTTTAGTCATCGCTTCCCACGCATTCATCGCCACTACCGTGGTCGGCAATGGCTTGGCGAATTCAATGTCGTGCCGCGTCAGCCCCACGGCCATTCCCATGCGCACGAGAATTTCAAAATGCGAGTGGCCCTCCTGCGCCTCTTCCTCGTAAAGGTTTTCTGTGACGATAAATTTACGCACCTCGATAATCGGACAGTTACCAACGACATGCGCCCAGCACTGCCGGCTGTGCCGCGTGAAATTTGACCATTGCTCGATCAATACTTGAGCCGCCTCACGGGTTAGATGATCTTTGGAAAATAACACCCACTTCAGGCGATCATTATAGTCGCCGACGATCTTGTCGATGGCCGCGGCAAATTCAGATTGGCTCATTAAAATCTCCCGGAACAAAAAGCTGGAGTTGGAGGATTGGAGTATCGCGATTCCCAAGCCCTTTACTCCACCACTCCATTACTCCCTCACCGCAGTTACAATCCTCTGAGACTTACACCCAAGCCCTCCCCTTTGGGTATTTCTATGGCGCCTTTTTCGACCGCGAGGCCAAAGAATGGGTCTCCGGAAACAACCTCAAATTCTCCGAGCTCACACAGAGGCGAGATCCCCGGCATGCTCGCGGCAAGATGCACCGCGGCAGCATCGCCCACCATGCTACCGGCGGTATTGGAGAGCGCGCAGCTTATGCCGGTCTGTTCGCACAACTCGGCAATTTTCCTTACCTCCTGGATGCCGCCGATCTTTTGGATACCGGTGTTGATCGAATCCACCATGCGCTCTTTGATCAAGTAGGCGGCATCGGCTACGGTGCGCACCGACTGATCCGCTTCAATTTTTATCGGCGAATGTTTTTTAACTTCCCAGAGCGCGCCGAGTTGATCGCGCGGCACGGGTTGCTCAAAGATTTCCACGCCATGGTCGGCCAAGCCCTTGGCAAGACGGATCGCAGTCTTGGCATCGTAGGCTTCGTTGGCATCGACCTTGATGAATACATCATCGCCGACGGCCTGGCGCACTTTGGCGACACGGGACAGGTCCAGGCCAATCCTGCCGCTCATCTTGAGCTTTAGCGCGAGTCCTTCATCGGCCACCTGTTTGGCTTCACTGGCCATCATCTCCGGCTGGCCGACGCTGATCATTTTGATCACTCTGATTTCATTTCGATAACGCCCGCCCAACAGCAGATTCAACGGAATATGGACGCTGCGCGCCAGCGCATCGTACAAAGCGCATTCTAATGCGGCTTTGGCTCTTGGGTTGCCGGTCAGCGTGTGATCCACGTCCGCCCTTATGCGAGCCAAATCTTCTAATTCACGCCCATTGATTTTCGGCTTGAGCACCGCGTCGATGACGTGGCGCGCGGTCTCCGGCGTCTCACCGGTGCGCGGAAAAAGATCCGAATAGCCATAGCCCTGGGCGCCTCCGTCGGTAACGACTTTGACGAGCAGCCCGCGAGCGACGGTGAAATGATTGGTCGCCGTAATCAATGGCTTGGTGTACGGCATCTCGAGCACGGTGGTTTCAACGGTCTCTATCTTCATCGACTACTGCCCCCGATTTCGCGCAGCTTAGAATGAAAGTCTCGCCTGAGCGATATCACAACGGCGCCGAGATCCGCCACTCTGATCAGACATATTCGCGGCTGAGAAGCTTATGTAAGGCGTAGGAACTCGGTTATCACTGGTGCTAATTGCCGCCGACAGCGCTAGGCATGCAGCTCGTCGTGCCGATCTCGTGCCGGTTCTAATGAGAGAAGGTAAATCGATCGCGGCAGTCAAGCTTTACCAGCCCGCAGAAAAAATCTCGCACCTCGGGAATGTTCATGAAGTGGTTGTAGCCATAATCCGGGCCGTAACTCGACCAGATTTCCTCTCCGGGTTCGATATCTCTCACGGCAATATAGATAAAATACGGATATTCGCAGATTTGTTTGATCGTAGCGTTTTGCAGATGCGTTGCTATTCCGTTGATCTCGCTTGGGGCGAAATTGATGCGGCTGACATGCCCGCCATGCTCTTTAGAGTCGATATACTTGTAGGGGTGAGTTTTTTCCCAAGCACATTCAGGGATTGATGCGATATAGTGATTGCCATGGGACTCATCGTCATCAGAAACCAGGCGGCCACCCAATTCACCGATAATTTCGTCCTTGTTGATTTTCACTGCCGCATATAATCCATTGCCGGCACCGGGAATTGTTGATGTTTTTATTACCGTCTTTTTTTCGTACTGTTGATTTATTTTTAGAATTGCCGCCTCTTGGGCGAATCTTTGGGTGTAAATCAACGCCGATATGGCTGAGATGAACACCACAGTGAATGGCACTATCAAAAGGTATTTTCGTTTTTTCATAGGATCCCAGCCTAAGCTTTGGAATTTCGTCTTTGGCCCTGGGCGGCATCAAGCCAGGCGCATCAGAATACATAACCTCTTTTCTCCGCCTTTCCCAACTCGACCGCGAAATCCGGGCAGACGGGTGATGATCATGATGCTGTCAATCACCGCTGACTAAAGTTACATCCTCGGGAGCGAAGCGGAGGCACACTGGCTGATTTCGTTCAAACAAGGGTTTTCCCTTGGGATTGACGACGTGAGCTTTGATGGCGTGATCACCGGCAGCAATCTCATATTCGATAAGCGATCCTCGGTACGCAGCCGCGATCACGTGTCCTTTGATGTGATTGACGCCGTTGCAAACCTTGCCGATCTCCTGGAGCTCGACGGCCTCGGGACGAACACTGAGAAAGAGCCTTTCTACCTCTAGGAGGAATCGAGGCCGTCACGCGGCCGGCGCGTATGGCGAGGCCGCCGCCGACATCAACGTCGATCGACCCCTCGCCGGAGGAGATGACTTGACCTGAAAATAGATTGGCATGCCCCAAAAATGCCGCGACAAATTTATCGGCGGGTTGCTCGTAGATCTCGCGCGGCTTACCTTGTTGTATGACCTTGCCGTCCCTCATAACGGCGATGCGGGTCGACATGGCTAAAGCTTCCTCCTGATCATGCGTCACATAAATCGTCGTCAGCCCGAGGTCCCGTTGCAGCTTGAGCAGCTCTAGGCGCATTTCTATGCGCAGTTTAGCGTCAAGATTGCTGAGAGGCTCGTCAAGAAGCAGCACTCGCGGCTGGATCACCAGTGTGCGCGCCAGAGCGACTCTTTGCTGTTGGCCGCCGGAAAGCTGTGATGGACGTCGTTTCTCAGCTCCTGGCAAGATCAACTTGCTTGAGAGCCGCAGCGACGCGGCGCTCGATCTCGCCGCGCGCAACTTTCCGTTCTCTCAAACCGAAGGCGACGTTCTCGAAGACGCTCAGGTGCGGCCACAGGGCATAGTTTTGAAAAACCAGGCCGATGTCCCGGCGCCAGGGCGGCACATGGTTCATCGGTTGGTCGTCCAAATAGACGACCCCCTGGTCGGATGCAACAAATCCCGCAACGATCCGCAACAAGGTCGTTTTGCCGCAGCCGCTGGGTCCGAGAAAGGTGAAGAACTCTCCCTGCTTGATATCCAGGGTGACACTGCAAACTACCCAGTGATCGCCGTAACGTTTTCCGACATTTTCCAGTCTGACACTAGCCGCTTGCATGTCAGATACGAAAAGCGTTACCGGCGCGGCCGCCGAAGATTCGGTGCGTCAGATAAGTTCCGATAGCCACTAATAGAATCGCTATCACTCCCAGCGCAGCGCCCGCGCCCCGGCCGAGCGGGCTCTGCATGTACAGGTAAATCCCATAGGAAATCGGTCCCAATTCAATCCGCGGCACGAGCATGATAGTGGATGCGAGCTCCACGGATGAAGTGACGAAAGCGATCAATCCGCCGGCCAGCAAACCTCCGGTGATCATCGGCAGGGTAATTTTCCTGAAAGTGCCAAACCGGTTCGCTCCGAGACTTTGCGCCGATTCTTCGAGAGTGACATGAACTTGTTGGAGAGCGGCGTAGCTGGCGCGCACGGTGTAGGGCAGTCGCCGCATCGTGTAAGCGATCACCAGAATCAGCCAGGATGAGGTCAACGGCGCGCCGATTCCGGGGAAATCC
The DNA here is from genome assembly GCA_963745835.1 of uncultured delta proteobacterium. Lineage (GTDB taxonomy): Bacteria > Desulfobacterota > Binatia > UBA9968 > UBA9968 > WHTF01. The sequence continues at coordinate 68,945 of CAVUZH010000015.1, read as the reverse complement.
CACCCGTGAAAAACGCGCAGATAGCCGACAGCGAGAACCACGCCTGGAATCGCCAGCGGCATCGTCGCGATGGCGTCAAGAACATTCCTTCCCCGCACCCGACTGCGCAACAGCAGGAACGCGATCACGGCGCCAAGAATCACATCGAGCGTTGCCGCGAGGATAGTATAGATCAACGTGTTGACCACGAAGTGAGGCACTCGAAAAAAAATATCCGCATAGTTGTCCAACGTATACGTGGACGGCAGCAGCGTAAAGCTCCAGATCTTGGAGAACGACAGCAAAACGATGCCGATGTGAGGCAACAGGCTCACGGCCAAAATGAGCGCGCTGATCAGCCAGACGAGCGCCAGCCTTTTGCCGTAGAGCGGCTTGGCGCTGGAAGCGGAGCGCTGCACGGTGGCGTATTCGGCGAGGCTTAGATACTTGCGGGCCGCCAGCAGCGAAGCCAGAGAAATCACCACCAGCACGACGCAGACGACATAGCCGTCGACGTCGTCCATGCCGATGGTCGTGATTCTCAGGTAAGCCTGGGGCGCGAGCAGGTTCTTGTAGTTCAGCATCAACGGCGTGCCCAGATCGTCGATCGCTCGAATAAACGTCAGGAGAGCGCCGGCGGTAAAGCCGGGAAGCATCAACGGCAGGGTCACGCGCCGGAAAAGGCGAACACCCTTACAGCCGAGGTTTTGCGCCGCCTCTTCGAGAGAGGAGTCGACGTTCGACAGCGACACAACCGTGTTGAGTAAAATGAATGGGAAGAAGTGCAAGGTTTGCACGAGAATGACGCCGGTCAACCCTTCCATAAAAGGAATCGTGGTATCGAACCAGCTCATCAGGAGCAGGTTGACCATGCCGCTGCGACCCAGAATCAGCTGCAGCGCCACCGCGCCAACAAACGGCGGCACCACCAAAGGGAGAGTCGCCGCGGTTTGCAGTAACAGTTTCCCCCTAAAATCATAACGCGCGATGATGTAAGCCAGCGGAACTCCCAAAAGCGCGCCAAACAAAACCACCAGAGCGCCGCTGAGCAAGGTGTTCCACAAGGCCTCGCGAAAAAGCGGGCGATGAAAGAAATTAGCGAAGTGAATAAAGGTCAGGCTGCCTTGATCATCGGAAAGCGAGATCCACAGGACACTCAAGACCGGGTAAAGAATAAACGCCGTGAGAATGACCAGCAGCACTAGAAGAATGCCGTTTTGCCACCAGTCTACGCCTGCGCGCCAGCGCGCAGCAACGCCGACTTGAGTCAGCTCCATAGGACTCTCGTAGCCAGCTCAGCTGCCGAACATCCGCGCGCGAATTCCAAATTGCGTTTACTTGGCTGAAGCGAGCGCTTTAGCTGCCAGCTCTCTTGCCTTGGCGTAGTTCGCCTTGGCGAGGTTTTCCCATTCCGTTTCAAGTTGCGCCTTGAGACCTGACTTCGATCTAAACGCACCCGTGACTTCCTTGTCACTGGCTCGCTGATCATTGATCGGCACCTGGCTCGCGACTTTCCTGGCTTCGGCAACGAGGGTTTTCCCTTGAGCGGCATTGGCGCTTTTGCTCTTGGCGAGCGCCGCTTCGGCCCGGTAGATAGCGGCCCATGCGTCTTTCAACTCGTTATGCCGGAAGGTGATGATATGATCGTACAGAGAATTCACCACGTCGCGCCGTCCGGATGATAGTTTGTCGTCGAAACTGACTCCGCCCATCTTTGTCTTGAATGGATTCGGGTAATCTTTCGGCGCTTTCGAATAGAGTTCGGGGATCACCGGCAACCGGGCAATCTCCGGTGTAAAAAGCACCGTCTGACCCGCTTCACTGAGGAGGTAATTGACAAATGCCCGCGCATTTTCCGGATTAGGCCCGCCCTTGACGATAGCAACGCTGGCCGGAACCACCGAGGTCAAAGACGGATAAGCAAATTCCACCGGCTGGCCGCTGGCGATCGCCGATAACCCGAAGAAGTCGATCACCACACCGATGCCATACTGGCCGCTGATGACTGCTTCAGGGACGCCGAAACTCCGTTCGGTGATACTGCCCATGTTGCCGCCGGAATTGATTAACAAAGCCCAACCTTTGTCCCAGCCGTAGGCCTGGAGAATGGTTTCCACCGTCAAATGCGTCGTGCCGCTGCGCGAGGGCGCGCTGATCACCAGATGGCCGTGATATCTTCCGTCGGTGAGGTCCGTCCACTCCTTGGGAGCCGTGAGCTTGTGCGCCTTGAGATAATTTTTATTCCACATCAAGCCGTAGCCGCTGATGGCAAAACCGAAGTAGTTGCCGTCCGGATCGTGAATCGGATAGTCGCCGATCTTTGCCGGGATTCGGCCCATGATTTCCTTGGGTGGCGCATACTTCTCCAATAAGCCGTCGGACTCCAGGGTCTGGAAAGCATCGGGAGCGCTGACCCAAAAAATATCCGCCTCAGGTCTCGCCTTGGTTTCGCGCAGGTAAGTGACTCCGGCATTGGTTTGTTTGCTGTTGATGATGACTTTGATGCCCGGATGCTTGGCCTCAAAGGTTTTTTTGTAGGTTTCGAAGAGTTCCTTGGGAAAAGATGTGACGATCACCACTTCTTTCGCCGATGCGAAATCAGCAAACACGAAAATCAATGCGCTAACACACCACAAGCTCCAATGCCTCATAGCTCCTCCGTGGAATGGGTCGATCGTTAAAAGGATTTGCCGCCGCGGTAAATCATCACGAACCGCGACTTACTGTCAAGGGGAAAAAGGATTAAGACGAGACGAACAACCGGTGCATTCAAGAAAGGGAACATAGTGGAATGTTGCTGGTTGATGATTGCCTAGCGAGGCTTTGCTTTAAGCGAATTTCATTGACTTGAAAGCTCGACCGTTAGGTTGCAGCCGCCAGCACGCGTCTGGCAGCTCACACGCGGATAACAGCCGTGATTACTGCCGAAGCGATGGACGCGTTGACAGTGCTCCGTGAAGGGTGCCAAAACCGATTAAGAACCCCTAAAATGTTTATTCGTGACTGTGGCGCTGTCGTCGCCGTTGAGAAGGACTGCGCCGCCATAACCAGTTTGGCCGGAAAGGCATCGCAATACATTGATGCACAGCCAATGCACGCGATAGTGGACGGTTAACGTAACCTGAAGGGGATCCGTATGAACAAAATCGCGGTGATAACAGGAGGAGCCGGTGGCATCGGCCAGGCGGTCGCCGAATGCCTAGCGAGAGAGAAACAAATCGTGGGCATTTTGGATATCAATGATGAGGCGGGCGCTAAAGTTGCTGCCGAATTTCGCAGACGCGGCATACCTGTCGCGTTTTCACGCGTTGATGTAACGCAAGAAAGCGAAGTGCAGTCAGCTTTCGATAAGATCAAAGCCGAACATGGCCAGATCGATGTTCTGGTCAACGTTGCCGGTGGGAGCATGCACCGGCATCTGCTCGATGAGTTTCCGCTCGCACAGTGGCAAGCCGTCATCGATGCAAATCTGACATCGACGTTTCTTTGTTGCCGGGCTGCTATACCAATAATGAAGACCCAAAAATCCGGTTCGATCGTAAACATTTCATCGGATATTGCTTTCAGCGGCGATCCCAGCCGCTCCGCCTATGCGGCCGCAAAGGCCGGTATATTGGGCCTGACGAGATCCTTGGCCCTTGAGCTCGCAACCATCGGCATTCGCGTCAACGCCATTGCGCCCGGACGAATCGCGACGCCTCGCGTCAGAGCAAACTACACCGATGCGGAATGGGAAGCCGCAGCCAAGAGAATTCCACTGGGTCATGCCGGCAGGCCGGAAGACGTCGCCGAAGCCGTGGCATATTTAGCCAGCGATGCAGCCAAGCACATAACGGGACAAACGATCCATGTGAACGGCGGGAGGATCATGACCTAACTTTGGTGCCGAACGCGAATCGTCTATAGCTCAAAAGCGTCTATGAAGCTTCTGCTCATCCAACCACCGGTTCAAGATTTCTACGACACCGACGTGCGCCTCCAGCCGATCGGGCTTGCTTATCTTAAAGCTGCGGTAAACAAGCATCTGCCCGGAGTCGACGTCATCATCAAAGATTATCACGCCGGCTGCGGTCGCCGGACGGTGGCGATCCCCAAAGAGCTGCTTTACCTTAAAGGTTATTACCCGGTAGCGGACAAATCGCCGTTCTCGACTTTCGACAGGTACTACCATTTCGGCAAGCCTTTCGAGGCGATCGAAAAAGAGATTGCGGAAATAAGGCCCGATGTCGTCGGCATATCTTCGCTGTTCACGCCGTATTTTCGGGAGGTGTTGGAGATTGCTGCGCGGGTTAAGAAACACCTCGGTATACCGATCGTCGTCGGCGGCTCCCATGCTTCGGCCGTGCCTGAATCCATGCTGGCTTCGCCGTCGGTGGATTACGTCATTCGCGGCGAGGGTGAGAAACCTTTGGTGGAACTGTTGCGTTATCTCAGAGGCGAAAACGGCATCGCTAGCGTGCCGAATCTGAGCTACAAAAGAAACGACCGGCACTGCTCCAATCCGATGGGCGAAAACTTCCCCATCGACGAGCTGCCGTTTCCAGACCTAAGCGACACGGCTCCTTCGGCATATCAGTTTGCCGACAAACCGATGACCTTCATGATTAGCTCGCGCAGTTGCCCGCACAAGTGTTCTTTCTGTTCCGTGCACACCACTTTCGGCACGAATTATCGCCGGCGTTCACTGGAGAACGTGCTTGAAGAAATCGAGTTCCGCTATCAGCAAGGTTATCGCGTGATCGATTTCGAAGACGACAATCTGACCTACTACAAAAAGACTTTTAAAGAACTCTGCCGCCGGCTGATCGTGCGGTTTCCCGATCGCGAATTGGAGTTCGTTGCCATGAACGGCATCAGTTATCTAAGCCTCGACAACGAGCTGTTGGAGTTGATGTATCACGCCGGCTTTTCTCATCTGAATTTGGCGCTGGTCTCTTCGGACAAAACCGTGCGCGAAACCACCAAGCGGCCGCACACCTTGGAAGCTTATTTGAAGATCGTTCGCCAAGCGCATGCGCTCGGCTTTAAAGTGGTCTCCTATCAGATTCTCGGCCTGCCCAATGAAAGCCTGGACAGCATGATCCAAACTCTTGCGTTCAACGCACAGCTGCCGGTCCTGCTCGGCGCATCGCCTTTTTATCGAACTCCCGATGCGCCGATTGCGCGCGGCCTCGAGCTCACCGAGACAGACTACGTTCGAGCGCGCCTGACGGCAATGGCAATCGAAACCGAAGGTTTTTGCCGAGATGAAATCTACACGCTTTTTGTCACAACCCGGATTGTGAATTTTCTCAAGGGCTTGCCGCTTCAGACTTCCATGGATTTCGAAACCTTGATGAAGCAGCGAAGTTTCACACCCAGAATAGAAATCGGCTTTGAGCTACTCAGAGAATTTGCCGAATCCGGCCGCATGTATTTTTGGACTAAACACGGATTGATCGAGAACAAACGGTTTCGCACGGAACTCTTCCGGCGGGTGCTTTCACAGGCGCAAATCATAACTTGTCAGAACGGCCGATCGATCGGCCTTAACTTTGTAGACTCGTTCTTCGAGGGATACCTGTCGAAGTTTGAAGAAACGGCGCGGACTCCTAATCGGTCAATCACAAATCAGCAGTTCTTTGACTCCAGTTTTATATGAAGCTTCTCGAAGGCGTACGAGTTCTGGATTTGACAAATGTGCTCGCCGGCCCTTTTTGCTGTTACCAGCTCGCGCAGCTTGGCGCCGACGTCATCAAAATCGAGGTGCCCAAATCGGGAGATCTGGCGCGACAATTGGGCGCCGATCCGGAGCTCAACAAACATCTGATGGGCGCCTCCTTCCTGGCTCAGAATGCCGGCAAGCGATCGTTGACGATCAATCTCAAGAATCCGGCGGGAAAAGAAGTTTTCCGTCGCCTCGTGGCTACCGCCGATGTGATCGTGGAAAATTTCCGCCCCGGGGTCATGGATCACCTCGAGCTCAGTTACGAGGCGCTCAAGAAGTCTAAGCGTGATCTGATCTATTGCGCGATTTCGGGCTTCGGCCAAACCGGACCGTTGAAAGATAACCCAGCTTACGATCAGATTGTTCAAGGTCTATCAGGCGTGATGAGCGTAACCGGGGACAAAAACTCCGCGCCGCTGCGCGTCGGTTATCCAATCGCCGACACCGTTGGCGGCATCACCGCCGCGTTCGCGGTGGCAGCGGCGCTTTTTCGGCGCCAGCGTAATAGGGAAGGTGAACTCATCGACGTGTCGATGCTCGAGGCTACCCTCGTGACCATGGGCTGGGCAGTTTCAAATTGGCTGATCGCCGGCATAACGCCGGAACCGATGGGCAATGAAAACGTGACGGCCAGCCCGTCGGGAACTTTCAAGACCGGAGACGGACTTCTTAACATTGCCGCCAACCAACAAGAGCAGTTCAACAGGCTCTGTGAGATCATCGGCCGCAAAGAGCTCGCCAATGATCCTCGCTTCGTCAACCGTGAAGACCGCAAGATACGACGCCACGAGCTTAATCGCGAGATCGAGGTGGCCCTGGCGGCGAAATCCGCCAAGGAATGGTCCGAGCTTTTCAATAAGAACGGAGTTCCAAGCGGCGAGGTCCTCTCCATCCCTCAAGTGTTACAACATCCACAGACGATCGAACGTGATCTGATCCAGCGATTCGGGGCAACCCCCGGAATCGACAGAGACATCGCCGTCCTGCGATCAGGATTTCGCTTGGCCAGCGGAGATCCGCAAGCAGTCACGCCTCCGCCGGTTCTCGGCGCCGACACAGAAAAAATTCTCATCGAGCTTGGTTACGATCAGGACGCGATCCATGAGCTTAAGCAGAGCGGCGCTCTATGAGGCGAAGAGTCGCGCCCGATCTAGTGCAGTGTCTCCTGTGTTGGTAGTTTATCCGCAGTATGCCACCACGGCGGACACAAAGTGCACGAAGTAAGAGAAAACATATTGAAGTCCGGTCGTGTTCTAGCTCGATTGTCCGTTCTTCGTGTCCTTCGTGCGCTTTCGTGGTGAATAGAAACCATTTTGCTGGCGGCGGATGTGCTGCATGCCTGCGGGATGATAACTTGCAATGATGTTGTTGGATCTGGGCTTTTTCGCATTGCCCGAAGCAGGATTCGAGGCGAACATGGCTAAAAGCAAGAAGCACGTAACACCGGAAGAGTGGTGGTCGACCTCGATCATCGAAATGGAACCGGGTGTCATTCGTTATTGTGGGTACGCGATCGAGGACCTGATCGGAGGCGTAGGATTCGTCAATATGATATGGCTACTGACGCGCGGCGATTTGCCGCAACCCGTCCAAGCTAAGCTTCTTGAAGCGGCTCTCGTGGCCGCGGTCGATCACGGTCCCCAGGCGCCGTCCATCGCGATCGCGCGCATGGCCGTGACCTGCGGCGTTCATATCAACAACGCCATGGCATCCGCGATCAATGTCCTGGGCGATATTCACGGCGGCGCCGGCGAACAGTGCGTGCAGTTTTACAATGCCATCGCCAGCCGTTTGAATGGTGAGCCCGGAGCTGCAAAAGATCGACATGCGCTCGAGACGGCTATCGAAAAGGAGATGGATATCCTGGCCAACAAAGGGATTCAGCACATTCCCGGCTTCGGTCATCGCTTTCATCCCATCGATCCCCGCGCGCCGAAATTACTTAAACTCGTCGATGATGCAACCCGTGCTGGCCATGTCTCTGGAATTTTTGCAATGATCGGCCGTGGCGTCGAAAACCTGCTAGCCAAGCGCCAGGGACGAAAAATTCCGATGAACATCGACGGCGCCACAGGCGTCGTTTTCGCGGAGCTCGGATTTCCACCGCCGCTTTGCCGTGGTCTGTTTGTATTATCGCGCTCCGTCGGCGCTCTGGCACACGCCTGGGAAGAAAGCCAATCGGGCGAGCGCAACAAAGGCCCGATTCCACGACACTTGTTGTGGAATTATAAAGGATCGAAGCCGAGGCGGCTGAAAAAGAATCCAGATGGGTAATGTAATAATTAAAATTCCGAGGTGCCGAATCAGTAACGGACGAATTGACTTAATTCCCAGCAACCTGCTGCGTTATCAGAACATAGCGATGAGAATTTAGAAGGCGTTACCCCGAACGTTTTAATCGGGGTTCTAGTTCCAGTCTGCCTGGATTCCCGATAGAAGCATTGGCGAATGACGGATTCTAAAAGTCTGGGAATAACTTTTTACGCAGCAAGTTCCGCCACAACCAGCATCATACCGCAGTGAAGGCTCCGAATGGATCCGTTTCATCCAGGTGACGGACGCCGCATTGCTTCTGACGATTTGACCGTCTAAATCGCTTGAACCTTTTGAACGATTCTATTGCTCGGGGGTTTCAGCTTGTCAATTTACCCATCCTTTACTATAGATCGTGAACACGGCTCCCGCAGCCGGAAATCAAGGAGGCATTATGCGTAAATGGCTCTTCAACTTTCTCGCCTTCGCAATCGTAACGATTTCGACGGCGGCACACGCCCAGCCAGCGCTGAAAATGATGATTCCCGCCAATCCCGGCGGCGGTTGGGATCAGACCGGCCGTCATTTAGCGGCGGCGATGCAGAGCGCGAAACTGGTTTCGTCCGTGCAATTTGAGAATAAGGGCGGCGCCGGCGGGACAATCGGCCTCGCGCAATTTATCAACTCATCAAAAGGCGATCCGAATGCCGTCATGATCGGCGGGATGGTGATGGTCGGCGCCATATATCTTGAGAATGCGCCAGTGGATTTGACCAAGGTGACACCCGTGGCGCGCCTTACCGGTGAATATGAAATGATTGTCGTGCCGGCAAAATCGCCGCACAAAACTATGGGCGATCTGGTCAAAACTTTCAAAGCTAATCCAGGCGGCGTCTCTTGGGGCGGCGGCTCTGCGGGTGGCACTGATCACATACTCGTCGGTTTGATCGCCAAAGCCGCCGGCGTCGACCCAGCCAAAATAAATTACGTGCCGTTCAAAGGCGGCGGCGAGGCGATCGCCGCCATCGTCGGCGGGCATGTGACCGCCGGTGTGTCAGGGATCGGCGAATTTGCCGAACACGTAAAGGGCGGCCGCATGCGCGCTCTGGCGGTATCGAGCGCATCGCCGATAGATAACGTCCCAACACTCAAGGAACAGGGCTTGGCTGTCGAACTTACCAACTGGCGCGGCGTCTTCGGCGCGCCGGCGATCACCGCGGCCCAACGCGATGCTCTGATCAAGATCGTTCGCGGCGCCACCGAATCGGCAACGTGGAAAACGACCCTGGAGAAACTCGGCTGGTCGCCGATTTTCTTAAGCGGCGAAGAGTATAAAAAATTCATCGATGAGGACACCAAACGCATCGGTGGGATCATCGATTCGCTGGGCATCAAGAATAAGTAGCCGGCTCGACCCATGAAAGCCAAACCGGCCGAGCTGGTGCTATCTCTGGCCATCTTGTCGTTGGGGATTGCGGTGGCCATTGGCACTGCCAGGCCTGTCAGGGGCGGGCGGCTACGCGCGGATCGGACCAAACGTCGCCCCCGCCGTGATTGCCGGGGGACTTATTGTCCTGGGATTGTGGCTGCTCTATGAGGCTGTCTTTGGCGGCTGGCGCAACGCCGTGCCGGACAGCCCTGACGCCCGCGGCGAGCACGACTTTTCTCCCTCCGCTTTCATCTGGGTCAGCATCGGCCTGATCGCGCAGATGCTGTTGATTCACCGCGCAGGCTTCGTGCTGGCGCAGGCGACTCTGTTCACTTGCGTTGCCCGAGGCTTCGGCAGCAGGCGATACCCGCGAGATTTCGCCATCGGCCTGGCACTTGGCCTTGCAGTCTTTCTTTTCTTCGTGAAATTCCTAAACGTGAACCTGCCGCCGGGTTGGTTGGCTCCGATTATGCGCGGCGCGGGGATTTAGCCTCCGATGGCTGAAACCTTCAGCTCACTTCTCCAGGGTTTCAGTGTCGCACTGACGCCGCTCAATCTCTTATGGGGATTCATCGGGGTGATGCTCGGGACGTTTATCGGCGTGCTGCCGGGAGTCGGCCCCGCTCTCACCGTCGCGATGCTCATGCCGCTGACCGTCAGACTCGATCCCACCGGCGCGCTGATCATGTTTGCAGGCATCTATTACGGCGCTATGTACGGCGGATCGACCACTACGATTTTACTAAATACCCCCGGAGAATCGGCCTCCATCGCCACGGCTCTGGAGGGCAATTTGATGGCGAAAAAGGGCCGCGCCGGACCCGCGCTTGCCACCGCTGCCATCGGCTCATTCGTCGCCGGCACTATTGCGACCGTGCTGGTGACCTTGCTCGCTCCCTTGGTTGTCGAGGTCGCTCTGAAGTTTGGGCCTGCCGAGTATTTTGCATTGATGATCTTTGCGTTCACCACGGTAGCGGCGGTGATCGGCAGTTCGACGGTGCGCGGCTTGACCAGTTTGTTTCTCGGGCTGCTGCTCGGCGTCATTGGCATCGACAGCCAGACCGGCAGGTCCCGATTTGCCTTCGGCGTACCCGAATTGCTCGATGGTATCGACGTCGTCGTGCTCGCAGTCGGATTGTTCGCGGTGGGCGAAGCGCTCTACGTTGCCGCATACACCAGCCGGTTGGAAGAAAAGCTGGAACAATTGAAAGGTTCGCTGTGGATGTCCAAAGAGGACTGGAAAAGATCGGTGCCGGCATGGCTGCGGGCGACCGCTATCGGCTTTCCGTTCGGCTCCATACCGGCAGGCGGCGCCGAGATTCCAACATTCTTATCGTATGCAACCGAAAAAAAATTGAGCAAGCATCCCGGCGAATTCGGCAAGGGCGCCATCGAGGGTGTCGCCGGTCCCGAGGCCGCAAACAACGCGTCGGTAACCGGCGCGTTGGTGCCGCTGCTCACGTTGGGCATTCCGACCTCGGCCACCGCGGCAATCTTGCTCAGCGCGTTTCAGAACTACGGCATCCAGCCAGGTCCGCTGCTTTTTCAAAGCCAGCCTGATCTCGTGTGGGGATTACTCGCAAGTCTCTATGTCGGCAATGTTCTTTTGCTGATCCTCAATCTTCCGCTGGTGGGTATTTGGGTAAAGGTGCTGGCGATTCCACGGCCCTTGCTTTATGGCGGAATCCTGGTTTTCGCTACCCTGGGAGCTTATAGTTTGCACCAGTCGGTGGTCGATCTGGTGATTCTTTATATCTTTGGACTGCTCGGCTTTGTGATGCGCCGCTGGAACATTCCGGTTGCACCGGCAGTGATCGGACTGATCCTTGGCCCACTGGCTGAAACGCAGGCGCGGCGCGCGCTGGCCATCAGCCAGGGTGATTCGATGGTATTTCTCACCCAGCCCATTTCAGCAGCAATCTTGGGTGTTTCTTTGCTGCTGCTGATTGTCCCGGTCGTTGTCAGGGTTGCGCAGCGCAACAGATCGCTGTAAATCCCTCGCCACAATTTCCGTTCTGGTAAATTGCTGAAGAACTTAGATCAGCTTGCGGAAAAGTGGTTCTGTCAGGCTGCTCAAAAGATCTCACAGGCGAGGCGCGCGAATTACGAAGGATGAAAGCGGAAATCTGAAAGCGGAATTCAGTTTTCAGCTTTCATAATTCATCTTTCGAAAGTATATGAGTCTTTCAGCAGCCTGCTACGCTTTCTCCAGGCCGATGGAAAACATGCGCTCGAGATCATGTCGTGAATAAACGCGGAAAGCGATCAGAGTCTCGGAGCTGGTGATACCCGGCAATGCGCGAATATGTTCGGTGACAATGTCGGCGAGCTGATCATTGTCTGAAGCGCGGACGATTGCGGCAAGATCATAGCGGCCGGCCACCGAGTAAACTTCACTGACGCCCTCGGTGTCGGCCAGCGCTTCCGCAACTCTCTTGGTTTTGTCTCTTTCGGTGGTTAGCAAAACTATTGCGGATAGCATAAGGGCCTCCTTGATCGGTATAACTACAACGAACTGTCGTCAATCAACCTCTTAGCTGCGGATCGTCGGCGATTGGAGCGAGCGCAGCACCGGCGCCAACACCGTCCAAACATTCTCCGCGACAATTTCATGCCCGCCGGCAGTGGGATGAATACCGTCTGGCAGATTCATCTGGCGCACGCCGCCGACGCCTTCTAAAATGAACGGAATAAGTGTGGCGTTATTCTTCTTTGCCAGCGCGGCAAACATTGCCTCGAACTCACGGCTGTACTGGCCGCCCATATTGGGCGGCATCTTCATGCCCGCAACGACGATTTTGATCTGAGGATACTGTTTTCTCGCGCGATCGATAATCGCCTGGAGATTCTTGCGGATGACTTCCACAGGTAAGCCTCGCAATCCATCATTGCCGCCGAGCTCAAGCACCAGGACATCGATTTTGTTCTTCAGCAACCAGTCCATCCTGGCTAAACCGCCGGCGCTGGTATCGCCGCTTTGACCCGCGTTGATGACCTTGAAATTTAACCCTTCTTTCTTGATCCGTTGCTGAATAAGCGCGGGGTAGGCTTGCGACAATTCGAGGCCGTAGCCGGCAGTGATGCTGTCGCCGAGGAACAAAACGGTCTGCGGAGAAGGCGCCGCGGCGGCGATCCCGAACAGCAGCACACCTCCCAGGCACGCCAGCCACAGCCCGCGGCTAGCCGAGGCGCGTTGTGTTAAGCGCTCTAAAATTCTAAAGTGAGACCTGACTGATCGATAAATGCTGTCACGATTCATCCCGCCGTTCCTTACCTCGACCACTGATTACGAAACATTGGCCCATGGAAAAGATTATTTTAAGCGTAGAGCATTTAAACAAGCTTTTTAAGAGCGGTGATCAATCCGTAACCATTCTTCACGATATCTCGTTGGCAATCGAAGAGGGCAGCGCCTGCGCTATCGTCGGTCCTTCCGGCAGCGGCAAGACGACCTTGATCGCAATTTGCGCCGGCCTTGAAAGGCCTAGCGATGGAGCTGTGCTTCTAAACGGCACTGCCATGCATTCAGCCAGCGAAGAAGAGCTTTCCCGCGTGCGAAACCAGTTGGTCGGTTTTGTTTTTCAAAGCTTTCAGCTGCTTCCTTCGCTCACCGCGCTGGAAAACGTCATGGTGCCGGCTGAAATCCGCGGCGAAAACCACGCGCGCAGCCGCGCCGAAGATTTACTGCGGCAGGTTGGGCTCGCCGCGCGAACGCATCACTATCCAATTCAGCTTTCCGGCGGCGAACAGCAGCGCGTGGCCATCGCACGCGCATTTATGAACCGTCCGAGAATTCTCTTTGCCGACGAACCCACTGGCAATCTCGACAGCGAAACCGCCAGGGAGATCGTTCGGTTGATTTTTCAGCTCAACGCCCAAGCCGGAACAACCCTGGTACTGGTGACGCACGACCGGGAGTTGACCGAGCAAGCCAATCGGGTCATCAGCCTTAAAGGCGGCCGAGTCCTCTCGGATACGCGAAAGGAGACCGGGGCGTCCCATGTCGCCAATGCTTAGAGGGTGGATTTGGAAGATGGCTTTCAGGGACGCGCGCCGTCGCATCAAACCGATGTTGCTGGCGATGTCGTGCGTTGTTCTGGGAGTCGCCGCGATCGTCGCGTCATTTTCATTCCGTGACAATCTTCAGACCAGCGTAAGTGCCCGTGCCAAGAGTTTGCTCGGCGCAGATCTGGTGATTCAAAGCCGCGAACCGTTCTCACCCGAAGCCGAGGACTTGCTGAAATCGATCGGCGGCGAGCAGTCGCGCCAAATTGGGTTTTCCTCGATGGCCTTTTTTCTTGGAAGCGGAAGATCGCGGCTAGTCGAAGTGCGTGCGGTTCGCGGCGATTTTCCCTACTATGGCGCTCTGGAGACCGATCCGATGTCAGCACGCCAGGACTTTCAAAGCGGCGCCAATGCCTTCGTCGATGAAACGGTTATGCTGCAGTTCAACGCGCGCATCGGCGATCGGCTGCGCATCGGCGAGCAGGAGTTTCGCATCGCTGCGAAGCTGTTAAAAATTCCCGGCGAAACGCTGGCTTTCTCGCTGCTCAATCCGCGCATCTATGTGCCCCTCGATCATTTTCAGCAAACACAATTGATTCAAAAAGGTAGCCGGGTTCTCTATCGGGTCTTTTTTAAACTGCCCCCGGAAGTCAATCCGGATGAGATCGCACAACGTCTTGGTCCGGAGCTCACGCGCCTGCGTCTTGAAACCGATACCGTAACCCGACGGATGGCGACCATCTCGAGATTTACCGACAATCTATCGCGCTACTTGCAGCTCGCAGTATTTATCGCCGTTCTTCTTGCCGGTGTCGGTGTCGCCAGCGCCATTCATGTTTACGTCAAAGAAAAGACCGCATCGGTGGCCGTGCTGCGATGCATCGGCGCCACGCCGATGGAAACCGTCTACGTCTACCTGGTTCAAGCAGTGCTGATTGCGCTCGCCGGTTCCATGCTCGGAGCAGCGCTGGGCGCCGGCGCCCAAACTCTGCTGCCGGTTGTCCTGAAGGATTTTTTGCCGGTCGACGCGGTGATCTCGTACAGCATCAGCGGCATTTTGGCTGGCATAGGCACCGGTCTTGGGACCACGCTCCTGTTTGCCTTGATTCCGATTGTATCGCTAAGAAAAATCTCGCCGCTTTTTGCATTGCGGGCCTCCTATGAACGCACTGATCGCTCTCATGACCGCGTTCTTTGGGCGATTTATCTGACTATTCTTCTCGCTATTTTTGCTTTTGCATTGACCACGACCCGGCAGTGGTTGCACGGGTTGAGTTTCACCGCAGCGATTCTTGCGGCTTTTGGTTTACTCGCCTTAATCTCTCGCAGCGTCTCGATGCTGTTGAAGAAATTTATGCCTTACTCTTTACCGTTTCCGTGGCGCCAAGGCCTTTCCAGTCTGCACCGGCCCAATAATCAAACCACTGCCGTCATGCTCTCCATTGGTCTCGGCGCATTCCTGTTGATTACCCTTTATAGCGTTCGCAACATGCTGGTTAACCAAGTCGTGCAACGGGGTGGCCGGGGTGACGCCAACTTGGTGTTGTTCGATGTGCAAAAGGATCAACGTCAGGACCTCGCCGCACTGTTGCGGTCCTTCAAACTCGGTAGCCATGAAGAAGTGCCGATTGTCACCATGCGACTCGCCGCCATCAAAAATCGGCCGGTGGAAGAGATTCGCGCCGACACAACTTCGAGAATTCCCCGGTGGGCGTTGCGACGGGAGTATCGGTCGACGTATCGGAGTCATTTGGCCGATACGGAAAAGATGATCGCAGGAACCTGGCGCGGGAAAGTTTCTGCCGACACTCAGCCGATCCCGATTTCTTTGGAAAAAAGCATCGCCGAAAACCTCGGAGTCGGCTTGGGCGATAATCTCGAATTTGAGTTGCAAGGCGTTTCTTTGCCGACTCAAATCGCGAGCATTCGCGAGGTCGACTGGCAACGAATCCAACCCAACTTTTTCGCGGTTTTTCCCGAGGGGGTGCTGGAAACCGCGCCGCAATTTTATGCGGTGGTGACCCGCACCGATTCAAGTGAAGTTTCCGCCGCCTTGCAGCGGGCGGTGGTGGAACGCTTTCCAAACGTCTCGATGATTGATCTCACCCTGGTGCTCAACACGCTGGATTCCATTTTGGGTCGGGTGGCAAGCGCGATTCGCTTCGTCGCGATGTTTACGATTCTCACGGGTGTCGCGGTATTGATCAGCGCGGTGTTGAGCAGCCGTAGTCAGCGGCTGAAGGAGAGTATTTTAATGAAGACACTGGGCGCGCCGCGACGTCAGATAATCACTGCGATAGTCGCCGAGTATCTGTTTCTGGGAGCGATCTCGTGCGGCACCGCCGCGATCTTAGCAACCCTGGCAACCTGGGGCCTGAGCTTTTATTTCCTTGGCACCATCGCTAGCGTCTCGTGGACGCCTATCATTGTTATCGGCATAATAGTTACAGGGGCAACGGTGCTTGCAGGTGTAATCGGATGCTGGGGCATGTTTGGGCGCTCTACTCTAGAGGCTTTTAGACTGGAAGCTTGATGTCTGGTTAGTGCGACCGAGGCGAGGATGCGGGGACCGAATAGATGAGCGGCTTAATGTTCCCTATAAATATCCCGCGTCGAAAACGGGCGGCGAGCGATGCCCCAAATTTTGCTGAAGCAGGTGAGCAGGTGGGACTTGGCGGCGGCGGGTGGTTCATGTTTATCGAACTCGGGTAAGGTTTTATCGATAACGGTTCGAGCCATGCGGAAAGCCCAGTTGTCGGCCTCGATCTTATTGCTGCAGGTAAGATCGGGCATCGAAAAGCAATGCGCAAAGCTCTGAAGCCACAGCTGCCGCCAACCGGCTTCCGTGTAGACTGAAAAGCAAGCCTCCGGTACCCATTTGCCGGGCTTGATCTGATATGAGGCGGCTCGAATACCGCACCCCTTATGCTCTTTGATGCGAAAGATCGCTCCGGTATCCTTCTCTTTCATTGTCTCTTGAAGCATGGGCGATCTCCTCTACCGGGTAAATCGATTATTGTCCCGATTACGACTTTAGAATTTAGGTAAAAAATTGGCAAAACCTATACCAGGTATTTCTGACGCCTGGTGGCGAGAGAATGCGCAAGAACGGTCGTTGGAGAGCGCAAAAATGTTCGATTAAGTATCGCTCAACCTCTTTTTTCCACATCTTTCCCGCGGTCGAACTTGACGACGCTTTTCGTTCAGCTTGCAGAGTTTCGATTGGCGCAACGCCCAGCTCAACACATCACTAGTTCAGTGCCGCGACAATCAGCTTAGAGTTAAAACGATTATCGACAAGCTTTTTAAACTCATCGGGCTCCTAGCGCCGACGGATCTTCCAATAACAATTCCCGCAGTTTCCTTCCTAGCCTGTCTGTCTTTGAAACTTACGCGTGCTGTATCGGCGACGCGCTAATTGACGATCCGGCCAGATCAGGGGACAGCCCTTGACCCCCAACATTGATCTGGGATAACTGCCTCCTTAGATGCTGAGCCTTCAAAAAGTCAGCAAAATCTTTGGCGGCGTGGATGACGGATCTACTGCAGTTCCGGCGGTCGACGCGGTATCGTTCGAAGTTCGCGAGGGCGAATTCTTCTCGATCATCGGTCCATCCGGATGCGGCAAGTCGACGCTGTTGAGAATCATCGCCGGATTACTGCGCGCTTCCAGCGGCGAACTTACTGTTGCTGGAGAACTTGTTAGCGGGCCTCATCCGTCGATCGCCATGGTATTTCAAGAGGAATCCACCTTTCCCTGGAGGACAACCCTGGCCAACGTTGAGTTCGGTCTACAAATGCGCGGGGTCCCCGAACAACGACGCCGCAAGACAGCGCTCGATATGATCGGTCTTGTCGGCCTTGGCGGGTTCGAGCAGCGCTACCCCTCGGAGCTGTCCGGCGGCATGAAGCAGCGTGTAGCCATTGCAAGAGCCCTAGTCTTGGAGCCTAAGATCCTCCTTATGGACGAGCCCTTCGGTGCGCTGGACGAACAAACAAGAATCATCCTCGGCGAGGAACTTCTCAAAATCCGTGATCAGCTCCGGCAGACCATCGTCCTAGTGACGCATAACATAAACGAATCGGTGCAGCTCTCGGATCGAGTGATGGTGATGACCGCCCGTCCGGGACAGGTCAAAACAATCGTCGACATCGACTTGCCTCATCCTCGAGATTCCTCAATAATCACGTCGGAAAGATTCGGCCGGTTGGTTGCGCTAGTTTGGAGCGCGCTCAGAGAGGAATCGATCAAGAGCTTCAAACAGACAGAACAACTACACTGAGGAGGTCAAGTGATGAAGAAGCGACTGTCAGTTGTAAGACAAAATGTCTTCTTAGGTTTATTGGTCCTGCTCATTCTTTTCGGAGTGACTTCTTCTTCATGGGCCGCCGCGGCGCGCACCAAAATCATCGTCGTGGTTCCTCATCGGATACTGTTTACGGTCGCGCTGCCGATTTACGTCGCTCAAGAAAAAGGTTTCTACAAAGAAAACAATATCGACGTCGATGCTGTTTTCACGCGCGGCGGCGGTGAGAACGTCCAAGCAGTCGTCTCAGGCGATGCTCAGATAGGATTGGGCACGGGGACGCTAGCCGTGATCAGCGCTTTCGTGAAGAAAGCCCCGATCACGATCGCCGCCGCTGAGATCACCGGCATGGACGCCTTTTGGTACGTACAGAGCAATACTGCGATCCGCAAGATGGAAGATCTTGCCGGTAAGAAAATTGCCTACAGCCGTCCCGGCGCGTCGAGCCACATGGCGGTGCTCGCCATTGCGGATCAGATCAAGGCCAAAGGACTCAAACCGGCCGAACCGGTTTCACTAGGCGGCATACCCGAGGTTTATACCGCCGTGCGCACCGGGCAAACCGACGCCGGGTGGTCGGTGGCGCCGTTTCAATTGGACCTCGTGGAGAAAGGCGTGCTGCGCGTCGTTGTAAAAGGCGACGAAATCACGGCGATGAGAGAAATCACTCCCCGGGTGCATTTCCTCAATAACGATTTTGCCGCGAAAAATCCTGACGCCGTTCGCGGCTTTTTTCGAGCCCAACAACGCGCCCTCGATTATATGTTCGAACACAAAGAGGACACGGCGAAGATCTGGATACGTCGCGCCGAGATGAAATATCCGGAGGCCGCCGTGCTCAAAACCTGGGACTATTACAATCGTGCGGCTATGACACTGAAACCGATTCGCGGCCTGCAGGCCACCATCGAAGATGGCATCAGGAACAAATTTTTGACGCAGCCGCTGACCGAAGCGGAGATCAAGAGCCTGATTGACTTGAGCTTCTTGCCTTAGAGTTCGCAGATGACTCCCTCGACTAAGCTCAGGACAATGTTTGGAGGTCGAAAGATCGACTATTTTCCGTTCAAGCTGAGTTGTTGGAGCAATCCCGTTCCTTGCAGATCTGTGGCGGGGTTCTGCTCGCGATAGAACGGCTTGAACGTTTTAGCTTGAACGAACGGAGTTTCTTACGCCCGAAAGCACGAGACTGAACGCTTGGCGTTTGGGGATTATCTTAGGTGTGGTCGTCATCGCCGAGTCCGCGGTGCGACTGGGATGGATCAGCAGTTTCTTTCTCGCCGCTCCCACGCGGGCATTGATCGTGCTGTGGGAGCAGATCGCCCACGGCAATGCGCTCCGGCTGACCGGCATTACTATCTTCGAGATCGCCGCGTGCTTGTGTATCGCGACGATGGTTGGAGTCTTCGCCGGGTTCTTACTCTGGCGATACAAACTGATCGGCAATAGTTACGAGATGTTTCTCGCCGCGCTGTTCTCTTCGCCGGTGATTCTTGCCTATCCGATATTTCTCGTCACCTTCGGCCGGACCAGCGCAGCAGTGGTCGCGCTTTCTTCGATTTTCGGGTTGATTCCGATCATAATCAACACCAAAGGAGCCTTCCAGAACGTCAATCCGATCTTGCTTCAGGTCGGCGCCAGCATGAACCTGAATCGCAAGCAGATGTTTCGGTATATTCTCGTTCCCGCCGTTGCGCCGGCAATTTTCAGTGGCTTTAGACTGGCGCTCACTTACATTCTAAAATCCGTTCTCGGTCTCGAATACGTTGCGCAGGTTGGCGGCGTCGGCATGTGGCTGTCCGACGCGGCTTTCAAATTCGAAGTTGAAGAGGTGTATGCGGGGTTGTTGGGGACGATCGTGCTCTCAATTGTATTTCTTTATGCGATCAATCGTCTTGAGGTTTTCATTCGGAAATAGCCATAGACACCTCGCGGAATCTCAGGGCTAGGAGTTGACGTCGCGAATTCGGACGATTTTCAATCAAGAATGATGATGAACCGGCGGCCAAACAGCACTTTGTTCGCAGCGCAGATCCAAACGCCATTTAGCGTTCAAGCGCTGACCCTCGTCGTCGTCATCGCGATTTGGGAATTCATCGGCCGCACCGGCATCCTCTTTGACGAACTGTTCCCGCCTATGCTCGAAATTCTGCAATCTCTCTGGCGATTCGTCACCACACCGCTGCTGTTGCCGCACCTCAAAGCCAGTTTTTATGAAGTCGGCGGCGCGCTCGCATTGGCGATGCTTACCGCCATCCCACTCGGGATTGTTTGGGGTAGCCGGCGCAGTTGGCTGGAAATCGTCGAACCGTTGATCCTTTATGCCGCGGTGGTCCCCAAGATCGTGATCTTTCCCGTTTTCATTTTGTTTCTGGGAATTGACGTTCACTCCAAGCTTGCGGTGGGCGCTATCGCGGCGTTCTTTCCGATTTCGCTGCTGACGATTGCCGGTATGCGCGAAGTCAAGAAAGTTTACGTTGACGTTGCGCGCACCGCGGGCGCAAGCGCGCTGCAAATCGCAACCCACGTTTATTTACCCGCCATCGCCGGTCAGGTCTTTACCGGCATAAGACTTGGCATGGGGGCGGCGGTGACCGGCGCGCTCCTGGCGGAAACCAAGATCGCCAAAGCGGGATTGGGTTTCATGATCGTCGAGTATTACGGCCAATTCCGTATCGCCGATATGTATTCGTTATTGCTATTCATCTTCATCCTCGCCGCAATCGCAAACTGGACATTGAAATTTCTCTTCGCAATCGTCTCGCCGCTTCCGCGCGCCAGTGGCGACCCCGGGATGTACTTCTAACCTGGGACAAATATCAAAGCGGAAAGTTGGAGTGAAAGGTTGGGCTGTGGAAACTTATCTGGGTTCGGCTCCCCATATGCATACCTCGCGCCATAGCGACACAAAGAACGCGGCTACTCCGTTATTTGACCTTGAACGTTTGAACCCTTGAACATTGAACGGTTGCTATCAACTACCCAGCGCGCTGATGAACCCGCTCTTTTCTAGTTCTCTTAGGATGCTGTCATCGTAGAATTTTTTCGGGTCTTGTCCCTTTGCCTTGGGGTTGACCTGCGCCAGCTCGTCCACCACGGAACGGAAAGCTTCGAGTGTCGGTAAAGGAACCCGCTTGAGATACTTCGTCACAGAAATGTCGTAGGTTCCTTCCAGCACCTCCTTGTCGGTGGTGCGCAGGTACTTGCTCATGACATCGACAGCAAACGCTTTGTCTTTTTTCACGCGCGCGATGGATTCGACGATCGCTCTGACATAGTTAGTCACCAGATCCCGGCGCTGTTGCATGTAACTGCGCCGGACGGTAATTCCAGTGGAGGCATAGGGCATCCCGAGCGAGGCGATGTCCAGTAATTCACGATAACCTTCGCGCCGGGCTTGTATGATCGAAGGGTAAGTTAGAATCGCCGCTTGAATACGGCCGCCGCGCATGGCGCTCAGAATCGATGCGACAGCGCCGATTTGCACAATCGAGACATCCTTGATCGGTTCAAGGCCATAGTGCTGAATCGCCAACCGCGCGCCGGTATCGATGGAGGTGCCGAAGCGGCTGATACCCACCGACTTTCCTTTGAGATCTTCCGGCTTCTGTATCGACGGCGCGGCAACAAGAAACGCAACCAGACGCTCGACCGTTGTGCCAAGGGCGACGACATCGGCGCCGCCGATGGCGGCCGATGCGGTCGTGCTTCCAGCGATGGCCAGGAATTCCAATTCACCGGCGATCAATGCGCTCATTCCCTCGTTGCCGCTCGGCATTGAAATCAGATCGAATTCGAGCCCGTGTTTTTTGAAATAGCCGCCCTCCCGCGCAGCCCACAGCGGCAACATATTTCCCGAAAGCGACGTGTAGCCGGCGCGAAGCCGTCGTCCCTCCTGAGCGTGAGAGGGAGGGTTAACACAAAGAGTTGAAAGGACGAGCCCCAGCGCGAACATCCAGGCGTGATGAAACCTGTTCCAGTGAGTCATGGAAAACTCTGACCTGCAATTAACGAGCGAGATTGCCATCGAAAAGCCTCCGTGTCGTGCAATAAATTGTGAAACGAAACTTCTATTATCGTTTGGGTTGCTGCGCGGCGTGATCCAATGTGGCCTGCACAGCACGTTTGCCTTCTAAAGATTTGCCAATCGGCAAATGAGATGATCATATGTTTAGCGCTGCGCACCGTGAACAATCTTATTTTAGATGGAACCAACCTTGCGGCATGGCAAGCAAAAAACGTTGCAACTATTAAACAGAATGCCATCAGGTCAACTCATTCAATGCGTATAGTATCGCTCGAATAATTCGGCTCCGCAGTATTTCTTATCACAGCGCATCTTTGCCCAAAATCGGATCAGCAGGATGGCTGGTGCCCTATCCTATAGCCTCAGCACCTGATCGATATTAATGAGCATCTCTTCAAAATCTCGGAGAGCGTTGAACCGCGGCGAGCCGGCGAGATGCGGGGTGATGAGCACATTGCGGAAGCCGAGAAGCGGGTCGTGCGCTTGGCCGGGCTCATCGTAAAAAGTATCCAGGCCGAAACCACTTAGCCGTCCTGCGGCGAGAGCTTGGATCAGCGCCGCACGATCGATCAGCTGAGGTTGCGAAACGTTGATCAGCAAAGCTCCGGGCTTGATCATGCCTAGCTCGCGCCGGCTGATAATGCCTCGTGTTCCTTCTCCACCGGGCATATGCAGGCTGATGCAATCTGAAGTCGCAAGCAGCTCGTCCAGGCTGCAATAGTTAACCTGATATCGATCCTCCTCGGCTCTATCCAACCGGTGGCGCTGCCAGTAAACAACGCGCATGCCGAAAGCGGCGGCTCGCTGCGCGACTTCTCTACCGATTTCACCAAAACCCACCACTCCCAACTGTTGTTGGTAGAGAGTTCGCAAGCGATTGATGCGCGCCCAATTTCCATTTGGAGTTTGGCTTCTATCGAAGTGCGTCGGTGAATAACCGGCGCTGCGCAACTGGGTCACGCTGATCAGGTTGGCCGTGTCGGTTATCCTCCGAGCGAGGGCGAGAATCAAAGCGAAGGCTTGTTCCGCGGTGGCGATATTTGCCCGGCGTCTGATTGTAAGCAAGCGTACGCCCAATCGTTGGCAGGTAGCCACGTCGATGCGAGTCGCAATGGTGCCGTACTTTTGAACGATTTGAACCGAGCCACCTGCAGCCAGAATTTCTTTCTCCGCCATTGGAAAACTCTCGACGATTGCGACATTGGCGCCTAAAAGATTTGAATGGAGATCGCCT
Organism: uncultured delta proteobacterium; assembly: GCA_963745835.1. Classification (GTDB taxonomy): domain Bacteria; phylum Desulfobacterota; class Binatia; order UBA9968; family UBA9968; genus WHTF01. The sequence continues at coordinate 46,004 of CAVUZH010000015.1, read as the reverse complement.
TGATCCGCCACCAGGCGAACCTCGGCCGGATAAAGTTTGCCGAGCCGTGTCCGCAGGCGTTGACACCAACCTTTAAAATCCGGTTCGTCGTGCGCCATGAAGTGAGTGAAAGCCGAGAGTCGTTCGGTGGGGGTCGCTGGATCGAGGATGATCTGAACCAGCCGGAGAAAACGATCATCTTCGACAACAATAATCGGACGAGGAGACGCCATCGAGCTTAGCTTGTTTCGGAAGCAGGTTCCGGATCGACCTTCAGCGCTTTAAGAAATCGGGTCAACATGTTATATGCGCTGATCAGCAACGTCAGCTCGACCGTCTGACGTTCTGTGAAATGAGTCCTTACTTCATCGAACACTGCGTCAGGCACATCGATATCACGGGTGATCGCATCCGTATAAGCGAGCAGGGCGCGTTGTTTGCCACTGAATAGATCCGATTTCTGCCAATCAGCCAAGGCCTCCACCTGCGACGGTGTGAGCCCTTCCTTCAATGCATAAGCCGGCCCGTGGGCACGCAACACATACTCGACATCGTTCAGAACGGCAACCCGGATTACCGCGATTTCGCGGCTTTGTCCGTCGATCTCCGTGCCATAGCGTACCGCCTGATTTAGATCGAACCAGGCGCTGGCGAGCGATGGACTATGCATCATCAGACGATAGATGTTGATGAGCCGGCCGCCGCGCGCTCCCTTGATTTTGCGGATTAAGTCGGAATGCTCGGTCGCATCCCTTTCATCGATTAAGCGTACCCGCGCCATAAAGTTCCTTTAAAAATTCAATGGTTCGTTTGATTGACGGTTAGCTTCGCTTTGCTGGAGATCACAAGTTATAACTTATCGACCCAGGGTTTACGTCCGGAGAAAAGCCCATAACGCATACTGCCCACGGTATAGGCCAGCCAGATGCGCAATACGGTTTTTGCGAACACTCGATTGGGAAACGTCGAATCAAGAAAGCGTTGCCGCAAAAATTGATGACTGCTGACTCTCGTCAAGCAGCGTAGCGCGCAGATGCGCCAGGTTTTTTTCACTTTGCGAGTTAAGTCTTCGAATCCAAGATCTTGAAAACCGGCAGCGACAAGCATGTGCTCATATTCCCGTGCCGAAGCCATACTCGGGAGCCTTCCTTCGGCGCAGATGGGCTCCAGCAAATACTTCGTCTCGGCTGCGCCAGGTTGCTCTCGTGCTAACCAGGCTACTACGACAAATCGCCCGCCCGGACGCAATAAGCGGCTGACTTCGGCGAAAAATGCCGCTTTATCCTGCATGTGCTCAGAACTTTCCACAGAAACCACTGCGTCAAAGGCCCCGGCTGGCAAGCCGTTAGCAAGCCCGTCACAATTCATGAAATCGACATCGGCTAAACCGGCATGGAATACTTGGGCGAGCTCGTATTGTTTTTTTGAAACAGTAATTCCGATGACCCGGGCGCCGTAATCCTCGGCGAAAATTTTCGCCGATCCGCCATAGCCACAGCCGATATCGCAAACACAAGTCCCGGATTTAATGCCGGCGCGATCGGCGACGAGATGGGTCAGATTCTCGACCGCTTCTTCAGTGCTTTCTTTTCCAGTCCGCCAATAGCCATGATGAACATGGGTGCCCCAGATGGTGCGATAGAAGAGATCGAGATCGTCATAGTGGGCGGCGACCGCCGCAACGTCCGCGGCCGAGACCTGAGGAAAGATCATCCTGTGACGTAACCTAAGTTACTTTTTTCGGCCGTAGAGCTTATCGATAAAGCCGCTTTTTCTCATTTCGTCAACGAAACGCAGCTCGACCATATCTTCAGCCTTGAATTTGGCGGCGCGCGCATCGGTCGCCGCCTGAACCTCCAAGGTATTTTTGAGTCCATCGATAGTCGGATAGGTATCTTCGACGAGCAGCTCGGAATTTGCCGCATGAGCTCCTTCCAAGACATGGCGAGGTAACCCGCGTGTGTACTTCTGCATGATCTTGATCGACTCTTCTTTACGAGTCTTAAAAAAATGGATCGATTCCGCCATCGACCAGACGACTCGCCGCACTTCGTCGGGATTGTCGCGAATCTTTGTACGGGTGGTCACGCTGCAGTTAAACTGAAAAGGCACGTTTAGCTTCGCCATGTCGATGATGACTTTCAGCCCCATTTTTTCTCCTTGAATCCGTTCGCCATCGGTGACGACCGTGAAATCCATCTGCCCGTTCGTGACCGCGGCCAGCCGGGCCGGTGCGCCGCCAACCGTAACGGCTTTGATATCCGAGTAGGGGATGCCGACCTTAGACAGGGCAAGTCGCATGGCGAAATCCGCCGAGGTTCCGGGAATGTGCACTGCCGCCGATCGTCCTTTTAAACCTTCAGGCGACTTGATGTTGGCATTGCCGATGATGAAGTAAGGCAACGTATTCATCTGGCTCTGGATAATTGCGATATCTGCTCCCGCCAGTTTGGCGTTGATCACTGCGGTGCCGACGGCGCCGCTATAACTTAAATCGCCGGCGATCAAGCTTTGGATACCGCGGACGCTGCCGTTGATGAAAATCAGGTCGAGATCAAGCCCATGTTTTTTCAAGATACCCGCCTCTTTGGCGATCCAGTAAATTACAGAAGAATTCGTCGAGTCGGAGATGTAGGCGATGTAGCTTTTTGCCTGAAGATGTTGCGGCATGGCGAGAATAAAACTAATCAAACCGAATGATAGGAGATGAATTAAACGGCTGTTCATCAGGGAACCTCCTGGTCCGTTGTCTTCCTGTTGTTCATACCACAGAACACGGCTACATAGTGATGTTTCCGGCAGTCATTCGCTAACGACCGTGTTTTCCTGCGTGATTATCGCAAATCCGCTTTTGCTGTCTATATGGTTGTTTAGTTTACGCTTACGGCTCGCGACAGACGAGGATCTTCATTCCAGGTGATCCTTGTGCCAGCCGTTGTTGACAGTTGTCATGATGCGATGATAGCGAGAGTTCTGGATCACCAGAGGTCAAGAATATGGGTTTAATGGACGAAAAGGTTGTTGTGGTCACGGGCGGCGGCAATGGCATCGGCCGGGCTTACTGTCAGAGCATCGCTAAAGAAGGCGGGGCAGTCGTTGTAGCTGATATCAATGGTGCTGCCGCCGAAGGCGTTGCAAAGGCAATTGCGGATAGCGGCGGTAAAGCCCTAAGCGTGCAAGTCGATGTGGCAAATTCGGCAAGCTGCTCGGAGATGGTGAAGATAGCGCTGGAGAGCTTCGGTAAAATCGATGGACTGATCAACAATGCCGCGATTTTCATGAGTGTGCCAGTAACCAAAGGCGGCTGGCAAGACATCGACGAATGCGAATGGGACCGGGTCATGGCCGTCAATGTCAAAGGGTTGTGGTTAACCAGCCGCGCGGTGGTGCCAGCTATGCAGCAGCGAAAGCAGGGAAGCATCGTCAATATTTCCTCGAACATGGCGTTCAACGGCGGACTTACGATGATGCATTATGTCACCTCGAAAGCGGCGGTGGTTGGTTTCAGCCGGGTGCTGGCGCGCGAGCTCGGCGCTGACAATATTCGCGTCAATACTCTGGCGCCCGGCGCCACCATGAGCGAGGAAAGAGCCAGCGATGAGGCGTTGAAGAATTACCAGCGCTCGGCATCGACGAGGATTCTCAAACGGATCGAGCAGCCGGAAGACCTGGTTGGCACCGCTCTTTATCTATTATCGGACTTAAGCACGTTTGTGACCGGACAAACGATACTGGTAAACGGCGGGGCGGTGCTTCATTGAGGCGAGTGGCTTGACGCGTGGCGCGAGCAAGAAGATACAATTCGAAAGCCGGGCATCGCGGGTTGAGTTTCAATCTAAAATCCAAAATCGAAAATCCAAAAAATTGCTTTAAGGAGTTGCCTTATGGGATGGATAGACGCAGATGCTCATGTGGTCGAAAGTCCCCATACGTGGGATTATCTCACTCCTTCGGAAAGTAGATATCGCCCGATGTTGTTTAAACCCGAGGGCGACACGCAAAGAGCTCACTGGGTGATTGACGGTAAAATTCGCGGCTTGTTTCGCTTCACGTTCAGCAAAGAAGATCTGGAGAGAAAATCCGCCGAAATCGGCCGCGATATGGCTACCACAATGGCGACCCGTGATCTCGCCGATGTCTCGGCGCGGCTAAAGCACATGAATGAGCTTGGTATCGACGTGCAGGTTCTTTACCCGAGCATCTTTCTTGATCAGTGCACGGAAAGACCGGATACCGACGTCGCTTTATGCGGCGCTTACAATCGTTGGTTGGCGGATGTCTGGAAGCAAAGCGAAGGGCGTTTGCGATGGATGTGCACCCTGCCGCTGCTGAGCATGCCCGACGCGCTCGATCAATTGAAATTTGCCAAGGAGAACGGCGCGTGCGGAATTTTCATGCGACCGCTTGAGGGGACACGCCAGATCACCGACCCGTATTTCTTCCCTTTGTATGAACAGGCACAGAAGATCGATTTCTGCATTGGACTGCACCAAGCCAATGGCAGCGCGGCGGCCGTGGACATGATGGTCAATCCTGACGGCAGCCGTGACTTTTTCAATCAGTACCGAATTTTTAATGTCGGCGCATTATTTCGCATCATGAACGCGGGTATCCCAAAAACTTTTCCTGAGCTTCGTTTCGGCTTCATCGAGACCGCGGCGTCATGGGTGCCCTGGGTAATTTATGAGTTGCGCCGCCGTCTCGATACACGGAATAGCAAGTTGCCGGATGATATTTTGGAACGCTCCGGCATCTTCGTAACCTGTCAGATCGGTGACGACGTGCCCTATCTGATCAAAAGCTGCATGGGCGAGAATACCCTGATGATCGGCACGGACTATGGCCATGCCGATTCTTCTACCGAGCTATCGGCGCTTTCGACATTGAAGGAGAGCGGCGGCATCAGTGCCGAGATGCACCGAAAAATAGTCGAGGACAACCCGCGGAAATTTTACGGCTTGTCGTAAAGCAGAATGCTTATGGGGTATCGATGGAAGTCTCATCGAACCCTACGGAGTCAGTTACTGACGAGCGAGGTTTCTTGCTGTGCTTTTTGGGGAACAAAGCTAGAACAGAAACATTAAGATTCAAGACCTTACCCCGAGCCCCCTCCCGTTGCCATTAACCGCTGTCAGAACACGTTGCTATCGGCAGCATGGCTATCGATTCTACGAGATCGTGGCTTATCTGTGAGTGCGTTATGCGACAGTGAACCTACGCCTCAAAACCCCACACTTTGAGGATTGTCAATCAGGATGCGTTATCTACTGGCCTTGGCCTGTTTGTTGATTGGCCCTGCTAAGACTCCCGCAGATGTAGTCACTTTTCCTGGGGCTGTGGCGAAGGGCTATTCGGCGGTTTCAGAGGTGAAGGGAGATCTCGAGCTTGCCGAAGCAAAGGTGAGAGGCAAGCTCCCGGTTGTGCTAGTTCTACATGGGAGCGGCGGCATTGATGGCCGCGGCGAGTTTCATAGAAAGACACTCAATGCGGCAGGGATTGGTACGTTGGAAATCTTCATGTTTTCCCGCAGCAACCGACCCCGTGCCGGTACCCGCGAGAACTTTACCCACATGTATGGCGCGTTGAAGTATCTGGCAAGCCGACCGGAAATCGAGCCACGGCGCATTGGCGTAATGGGTTTTTCGTGGGGAGGCGGGCTCTCTCTCGCTGCAGCCTCGGATAGTTTACTCAGCTGTTCACGGAAGGGCAGGTCCGCTTCGCCGCTCACGCACCGTTCTATCCCGTCTGCTGGTCCCACCTAAGGGTAACGTCTGAGCCCAAAGCATCAGGCTATGGGAGGTACAAAACACTCACGGGTGCTCCCGTCCTAATATTCGCGGGCGGTGAGGACGATTATGACGAGCCGGACAGTTGCCAGAAATTCGTTGCTTCGCTACCCGAAGCGGCGCGGAATCATGTTTCGCTCAAATACTATCCGAAAGCTACTCACGGTTGGGACTCTCAAGAGCGAGCTAGAGTGTTCAATGACGACTCGGCTGCGCTCGGTATAGGAGGCAAGGTTCGCATGACTCCCAATCGCGAAGTAGCGGAGGACTCGCGTCGAACTGTAGTAGATTTTTTGTCCAGCACCTGGGGGCGCCCTGAATACAGAGAGCACGCAGCGGACCTTCAGGGTGTGAGCTACCCAACCTCGCTCGTCAGAGCCTGACACCAGCAATTTAGGAGAATTTTCATGCGAAGATTTCTTGCCGGTTGCCTGCTCCTGCTGCTCGCGGGCTGCGGTGATAAAGCGAAGGATCTATACGATACCGCGCAGCTCGAAGAGAAACAGAACAACAAGCCGCATGCGACGAAACTTTACCGGCAGATCGTAGAAGAATATCCCGACTCGCCCTACGCGAATCAGGCGAAGACTCGTTTGGCGGAGTTGGAGAAAGCGCGTTAGACATTCATCAAGGACCCTGCACGCCTTGCTCTTCTAAGCAAACAATCAAAGCCTGACATCGTGGCGCATGCCCTTTACCTGATCTTTTGAATGTTGATTGTTTGACAGGTCAGTAGTAAGCGCAAGCTACGGAGGACACCTTCATGATCGCGAACGATATCTTGCTTGACGCGTTTACACGGGTCCACGAGTCGCTGCACCGCACGTTGGGTGACATTACGCCGGAGGAACTGGTTAAAGAGCCGCATCCGTCGATCGGGTGGCTTGCCTGGCGCATCAGTCGAGTCATGGACAGCAATGTCTCCGGACTTTCCGGCCGCGAGCAGCTGTGGATCGGCGCAGGATGGGCTGTCCGGTTCGGTATGCCGCCCGAACCGGCGGATTATGGGCGATCGGCCAGACACACGCGCGAACAAGTCAACTCTTTCCGCGCTTCCGCCCAGCAACTCCTCGACTACCACGATACGACGTTTGAGCGGATGAAAACCTACCTTAGCTCAGTCGCGGCCGACGAGCTCGCACGAGAGCTCGATGAACCCCGATATGACCCGCGGCCAACGGTAGCTGTGCGCTTGGTCAGCGTCTTGGAGAATGCCATGACCAACGAGGGGCAGATCAGTTATCTGAAAGCCTATCACCGCCTTGGCGGCTGGTTCCCGCGCGAGGCCAAGGATCCAGCGAGCGTCCGCTAGCAGGCCGCTGAAGACTCGGCTCCTCGCTCCGTTCGTTAAGTCTTCACGTATAGCGGAATGGCGTACCTATTTTCTTTATTTGTGTTTATTTTGGCTTCTACATCATCCCAGCGATCTCTTTTTTCCTATGGCAGGCAGGCTGGAAAACTCAAGTTCCGACTTTGCCAGGCTGCTGCTGAGTCTACGCCTTAGGAAAAGAACGTAGCGCACACGGGCTAAGAGTTCACAAAAGAAAGCAACGCGGTTCCATTCGGGCTTCACGCACAACGTCTCGCAACGTAGGGTAGGCCCGGGATGACAAAAAAGAGCTGTTGATAACTGACATCTACTGGTTGGCTGGAGGGTGGAAAAATGACAAAGATAGTAAAGGACTGCCAGTGCTCCGGGAGCCCGTACAGTGCATTTTCAGAAAATGCGGAACCGTTTTGCGAAAGCTGAGAACTTACAGGGTAAAGCGTATGACAGAGTGGAAGGAGAGAAACTGTCTGTACGATCACCGGAAATTTAGTTGAATTTTTAGGCAATTTGGTCAGCGCCGCTTCTACTTAGGCTCTGAGGCTTAATAGGCGAAGTCTATCCACAGGGTTATCCACATTTTCATGGAAAGTCTCCGCTGATCGTGCAATCATCGAAGGCCGCAACAACTACACGGTAACGGACGGCTTTTGCCGAGGACGGATGGACGCAAGATACTATCGGTACAAAGGTCATCAGTTTAGCATCACCACTCAGCCGGTTCATCCCGGCCACGCCTGCACGTTTTTCTCTGATATACATTGGGTCGAACGTAACAAAGAAGAATTTACCAGATACACTTGTAACCGCACTTTCATGACTCCCCAAGAAGCCCGGATGGAGGGCATTGCAATCGTCAGAAAGTGGATAGACGACGGCAAACCTGCGGTCAACACCATCCTTCATCAGGCAATCTTTAAATCCGAACGGGTTCTCGATCAGCTAAGAACTGCCTTTGAGCGAAGTTGTCACACAATGGAGCGCAGTCGAGTGCTGCGTGCGGAGATGGACCGGGTGTTGGAACAATCAAGGCGGGCGCTCCTTGCCAGGGAACGTAAACGGAACGGATGAGGCGGGTTCGTAGCTGTAGTATCGGAACTACGCTCTGCAAAAAACTGATACCTAAACAACTTACCCTCATAAACCTCCTAAGCCCCTGCTAAAGTCGATTTCTCGGGCTGACGCAAAAATCCTCTACACCCTGCGAGTTATCAAGAGAAGCCCTATGAGCGATCAGTAAGTTGGCGGGGACAAACCCGACGAAGGCCGAAGCGACAGTACCCGCACCTGCAGCGATGACGAAGTAACCGAGTAGCGCCTCAGCATGGCCGCAATTTTTTTTCCCCACCGTCTATGCGTCGTGTGCTATGGTATGCGCCAATGGCTGTTCTGCTCATCACCTACAAATGTAACGCGGAAACGTCCAAAGCAGATAAGGCTTTTTACAAAGTCCTCGGAAGCTATCAGTGGGTGAAGCTATACGGATCAAATTACGCGATCACTGCAGATGAGCCGGCGAGAGACGTCTGGCAGAAGCTTAAAGCTCAAACTGACCCTGACGATTATCTGGTGATGCTGATCTTCAAGTCGGGTACGTGGAGTTTAAAAGATCAGAAGATTCTTGCTTGGCTAGTGCATCAGCCCTTGAAGATCGAATTTTGAGACACCTGATGTGATTCGATAGAGACCGGCAATGGGCAGCAAACGTATCGGATAGATAGCGGCTAGGCGGCTTGTGAATCTCGCGATACCCGCTGTGTTCCCGTGCGCGCGGATGCTTGACCATTCCGGCGCGCACCATGTTCAAATCGATATAGACAACGCACTGATGCAATGATAATCGGCTTGGATAGCCGTCCTCCCAGAACGTGCCGTGGCGGTTCTTGCGCCGATTTATTCTTGCGCCGTCCGCGCGGCGATTACTGGGATGCACTGGGCCATGACATCCCCCGCCTGTGTCTTTGACCAAGAGAGGACGGGCTTGACGAAAACTCAACGACGCGGTGCGCTTACGTTAGTGCCGTAACCAAGGTCTGCCATCCAGTCACCGCGCCCCTGTGGAGTGAGATCCAAAACATGCCACACGGGAGAGTAAAGATCGATACCGCGCTCCTCGATGTCGCCCGCGAGAGACGGATGAACCGAGTAGAAGTGGCGCAGGGTTCCGTCCGTATCTCGAGTGAAAACGGAAATGGTCGAATCCTGATTCCCCTCGCGGTCTTCGCTGCCGAGATCGTATTTGAACGTATTGGCGCCGCAACTCAGTAGCCTAAGCTTGTGCCACCCGCGCGCGCGTGCATGTGCTCGCAACGCCATCGGATCGGCCGCGGCCACGATCGCGACGTCGACGTTCTGAGCCAGATGATGAGCGACACCATTCCAACCATCGATCCAGAGCGTGCACATTGGGCACGGGGTGGTGTTCTTCTTGCCGAACATAAACTGATAGAGGACCAAGGAACGATGAGGCGCGCTGAACAGTTCGCTCAGGCGGACGGTGCGGATCGGCGTGTCGCCGGCATCGAGGTCCGCCGGACCCTCTTCGAATGCATAATCCTGAAGCGCCGCGCCTTGCGGAAGTCCCCGGCGAAGTTCTGCTACTCGCTCTCGCTGGCGCATCAGCTCAATTTCCGCCAGTCGAAGTTCTTCTCGCTTGGACAGATATTCGTCGGATTCGTTCGGCAAATTGGTTTGTCGACGTGTCGCATTGATTTTCTCCTGTGCCATGGTTCATACCTCCTTAAGCTTTGCGCCAAAATAGTTTTGGAGACATTGCTGCTGCATTCCCCCGCCAGACACCGAATGCCTCACTCAATAGCGCGACGAATGAGCGAGCGCTTTTAGGACAGTCGTGCCGAAATTTTTCCGACTGTTATTAAAGTATGCCAGATTGAAAGGGAATCTGAAGTATGAACCAGAAGAATCTCGCGACAGATTGCTAACTCAAAAAGTTGCTACAAAAAGGGCTTATTACAATTTTACGACAGAAAGTAGTCTTGTAGTATGTTGCGACGCGATGTTGAGCTTCGTTCTTTGCCTTTAGTGAAGTTGCAGAATTTTCAGCAGGCACACCGCCATCTGAACCGCTTGCGCGAGAGGTTAGCAGTAAGCGAGGACCGACAAGAAAGAAAAAACTTGATTGGCTACCGGCTACTATCAGCAAAACTCATGAGTAGCACCCGCCGTGAGGAGTTGTGGATTGGCAGATGAAGCGGCAATTTCTCACAAGTAAGCCGGTTGCAAACTTCAATGATCACGGTGAGTCACTGGGCGCTAACCCTTCAACGTCAGCCGTTGACTAGCAAGGATAAGCAATCTCGACTGATCCAAGATAACTCCTGTCTCTTCGATCAGTCGCCGACTGTGTTCGACATTTTTGCGACTTTCGTTCAGTGTTTTTCTCAGCTCGTAACCAACGCTTGTTGTATGAAGGACTGCTTTATGAAGTATGATATTGGCTTGGTATTCTGAAGCAATCATCGGCGGCAACATTCCTCCCTTCGGCCTCCCCGCTCAGCACTACCTGTATAGACGTACATCATCAGCTTCGCTTTCGGCATCAGATTCTGCTCGCCTATGGTTTGCTTCTGATAACGTGGAGATAGGTGCCTTGTTTGGAGCTGTCTATCGATGTTGGCTACGACGCCGCTGTTCTGTCCATATTCAACACTGTCTAAGGGCGGGTCGTACTCGATCGTCATACTAGCCTTATCTCTCGTTAAGCGTCGATTTCAGTAGACCAAGCCTCTTCATCTGACTGTACATCACTCTCCAAGTAGTGCCATGATGCCGTTTGGCAACTCTTAAGATGTCGGCAGCCGCTTGCTCATCGCAGCTTATCGTGACGAGTTGTCGTTGATTACGTTTCGGCTCAGCTTTGCTAAGAACCGAACGTGCCGGTGATTTGCTGGAAGTCCAGGCAAGTAGGCGTTCCTTCTCCTCGCGCTTCAAGATAATTTCCGCTCTCATACTCACCTCCTAACTCATTATCAGGCCAGTATTACTGTGACAGAACTGAGATTAACCCACTTGGCCGTAACTACGAGAAGCAAACGAAGCAGCGATGAACTGATGTAAACGATGAGACGAAGTCGTATGTAGATGCCATTGGAACACTCCTCTAGCTCGGAGGTCCGGCCCTGACTGACCCGGTTGGTCAAAATGCAACTAGCGAAGAGAACCTACTCTAGTCCTGGAACGCGAAGGATGTCAACAGCGGAAAAGGGTTGGTCATTTGCGATGAAGCGGTGACAATGAAAGCGGCTGACGAGGTTCAAAGGATTAAGTTCCACAAACTGTCGATCGGCAACAGGAGTAATACAATCGGCTCTTTCATTCTCCGGCTTATTGACTAACGCAGATACGTCATGAACTTTCATTAGCGCCGAAGATACGGAGCTAACACCGGCGCTGCAGAAATAAGAAGAATTCTCATAGGAACGTCTGTGCCTCTTGACCTGCCTGCTCATGGTTCTAGGGTGTATTTAAGAGGCGTTGCTGCGCGTGTCGCGACGCCGCCATTACGGAAAGGCGGCCCTCATGACGTCTCATCCCTTTTCGCAGCTCGTTCGTTACAAACAATGGGCGGCCTTTACGATGTGGTTGCCGAGAACCTTGATCGGCTAGATGCCCAGGATGTGGCGATTCTCCTCGACCACATCCATGTCGTCGACAAGGTGTTTCAGCATCACCTGCAGGGCTTGCCGCACGCGTTTCATGCGCCGCGCTCGGAAGAAATGCCGGATTTCCAGACCCTAGCGACCGGAGTGAAGGAAGTGGACGACTGGTACACTTTCTATGTCGGCAATTTGCCGGAACAGGATTTTGAACAACCCATCGATTTCGTCTTCACCAACGGAAGCCCGGCCCGCATGCAGCGCGGCGAGATCATTCTGCATGTGTGTCTACACGGCACCTATCACCGGGGCAATGCGGGCATCGTTCTCCAGAAGAACGGTATCGCACCCAATGACGACCGGATGACCGACTTTCTCGAAACGGCGACCTGAAACGGGGTGTTCGCTCCGCGTAAGCATTTGTCGAAAAAAAAGAAACCAAACACATGATATCGGAACTGCACTCTTAAACCCCGACCTCCATCAGCCTGGCGGGCAGTTGCATTTATCTGGCACGGGACGGGTCCATGCGGCCTCATGCGAAAACGGCTGAATTCTTCAGGAACGCCGGGACAAATCCCGATCTGATAGATGGACTCATCCTGACACTTCACGAGGTGAGCACGCCGCGGGATGTGCACTATCCGGATTGGGAAATGCATCCGGAGGGAGACGAACTCCTCATTTTGTCTTCTGGCTCCCTCACTGTGGAGTTTCGAAAGGAAGGCTTTGAACGGACCGCGCCTTTGCCGTTGCGATCGGCACTTATCGTTCCGGCCGGACTCTGGCATCGCCTGATCGTGCACGAAACATCCGTGCTGATTGCGATTACGCCGGGCCACAATACCGTCCACGAGAGGGGGTAACACTATTTCTGCCGTCTCCGCAGAAGGACGAAGATTTGAATCCTTTTTTGCTCCTCTTTCTCTTTCTAAATGAAAGGGCGGATCGTTAACCCGCCCTTTTCGTTTTTTCAATCGCGTTCGCGTCCATTGCGAATCAAAAGATTATTTGCAATTCATGGCTGTACTATTCAGCCTAAAAACGGCGATAGTCGAGACTCCTAGGACGAGCCATCAATGCGCAATCGCGAACTGTTTCTGCCGAGACAAAACAACAATATGCAGCGGAGAGTTTTTATGGGTGCACTTATGGCATTTAGGTCGTTTCTCTTGTTTCTCGTCTTGGGTCCGATGGTCTTCACGACCGGTTGTGGACGTGAAGCTTCGTCGGCCCAAAAAAACGAATCGCGGGGTTCAGCGCGGTCCGACCTTTGGCGTGTCTACGATCGGTCCCTTAAAGGAGCCAAGTACATCGATCTGACACACACCCTTACGCCATCGATCCCGGTGTGGAAGGGCTTTGCGCCGGCGAAATTCGCTCCGACGATCAATCCTGAAACCAAACAGCCTTACACTTACGAAAAGGACGGCTTCGAGGCGACGCACTACAATTTGCCCACCGACCAATTCGGCACCCAGCTCGATCCGCCGGCGCACTGGGCGCCGGAGTTTCCCGCCATTGACGAGCTGCCGGCGACCTATGCCGTGCGCCCGCTGGCGGTAATTTCCATCGTCGCTCAGGTGGCCAAAGATCCCGGTTATCATCTCCAGCGCTCTGATATCGAAAGCTGGGAGAAAGGGAATGGCAAGATTCCGGCCGGTTCGGTGGTGATGGTGCGCTCGGATTGGTCGAAGCGCTGGCCCGATCCGGCGCTGGCAAACCAGACCGTTTTTCCCGGCGTCTCGTTGGAAGCGCTGCAATTTCTCCACGAGGAACGTCACATCCTATTTCACGGCCACGAGCCGCTCGACACCGACACCACTCCCACCCTCGAAGGAGAGGCTTGGCTGATGCACAACGGCTACGCTCAGGCGGAAGGGGTGGCGAACTTGGACAAAGTCCCCGAGAAGGGTTGTTTAATTACGATCGGCTATCCGAAATTCGCCGCCGGCCTGGGCGGCTACGCGCGCTACGTCGCCATCTGCCCGGCGGACTGGAAATACGGCGTGTCAGTCGGCGAAGTTGCCGAAGCGCCGCTGCCCAGGAGTGACAAGATTCTTCAATGGGACGCCACGCTCGGCATGCGCGTGCGCAAGTGACGCGAGCCATCGCGCATGACTTCCGAATGATCTGAACGAACGGAGTGGCGCCGATCGGCAAACATCTGCTCAGATGATTCCAGGTGCGCTTCGTATAGCCATGGAAGAGATCGAAGAGCGCCACGTCGTTCTCTACTGCTCGTGACCCAACGAAGCGACCAGCGCCCGGGTGGTGCTGCTGCTGCGAGCCAAAGGAATCACCAGGGTGCGCCCGCTCGACGGCGGGATCGACGCTTGCTCGCCGACAATTTCCCTTTCATTACCGAAAGCCTTGTCAAGAAACCGTTGTCGTCTGAGAGAAGGCTCCGTTATTGTCCTTGACAATTGACAGCAATCGTCGTGACACGAATCTGAGACCTAATTAGGAAGCATTGTAAATATCGGCGACGATTCGAGGGAACTTCAGTAGGAATTGCTTTTGGTGGCAGCGGTGAGTGATATGCCAAATACACCCAGCGAGAAAATGACGGCTAGCTCTCGGCATCGTTTTCCTCAGAGGCAGCTTTTCAGCCCAACCGATAAACGTTCTATTTTTGTCGCACGGCTGGGCGTTTAAACTCAGTGCTAAATTGCCTCTGCTCTCCTATCGAACGCCTCTCCCGGATTGTTTAAGCCCTTTGATGGTGTCCGTCAGAGCCGGGCAGCTTTAGTTTTGCTTTTAATTCGACGTAGGACGCGGCGATCCCCAGCAAGAAGTTGTGGAGTTGAATTCAAATGTCTCTGTGAGGGATGAACGAAACAAAAAGCAAAAAGTCTAGAAGTAAAAGTCTGTGCCTGATCCCTCCTGCAGGAAGCACCTGGAGCAATGTCAAAGGTAAACACTTGACGCTTGATTTTGACCTCGGATATCAATCACGGCCGGAAGATGATCTCGGTTCCAAACGTTCCAGCGACTCCAATCGTTCCAAACGTTCAATCCGAGGAGCCAGCAATCGTTGAACCATTGAACGTTCGAACTGTTGAACGGCTATTATCGCCACTCCGTGCGATCCGGGTGATACACGGCGGTGGTAAGACGTTTTCCATTGAGATGAAAGATGCCGATCAAGCGCACCGCCCGGCGCAGCGTCGCGTGCGGCGGTGAGCGATCGGCCCACTTGATGAATTCGCGAATCTTCTCTGCGCTCTCTTTGCTCTGGATCCTCACCTCGAAGGTAATTTCCTCGAATCCCTTGTGCTCGTACCCCAAGTCGTAAAGATATTCGCCGCGCCGGTCGAACCAGCCCCGCACCTGCTCTTCCAGAGAATCGATCTCGAGATCGAGCACTCCGGCCGCCCGCCCCCACTGCGTAAAATGGCTGAAGCCGAACCCGGCCAAAAACGTATGCCCCGGGCTCACTCCTTTGCCGAAACCCGTGCTGTGCGCGTTCTCGTCGGAAATCAGCTCCTGATCCCTGATCTTGGTTTTTCCCGAGCAGTTCTCCACCCAGGTAATGGTCACATTAGGTGTCGAGCGATAATCCTTGGGATCCGATTTTTGCGGCAGCTCCGCCAGCGCCTTATCCAGATATTCCATTTTTTCTTTGTAAATTTTGATCGGCATTTGTCCTCCCTCGGCAAAACTTCAAACTTCGAATTTCCAATCTTCCATTCGGCCGAAACCGTTTTGCGCGACCCACTCTAATGCCTCGACATGCTGTCCGGTGACACCGGAGCCGTTCTGCAGCGCCAGAAAAACCGCTGGCGGCACCATCATCTCCGGCCTCATGAACACACGCTGCGGGTCGGCCTTCAGTTGTTCCCGCTTCTCTTCGTCGGTGAAAATCGAATGCTTTCCAGGCGACAATGAGTTGACGGCTATGTTCAAGGATTGAAACTCCAACGCCAGCGTCTGGGTCAATCCTTCAAGCGCGAATTTCGAAGCGCAATACGGCGATCGTCCCGCCATTCCTCTTTTGCCGCCGCCGGCGGAGATATTGATGATGCTGCCGCCGCCGCGTTTACGAATAAGCGGCAGAAGCTCTCGAATGCACAGAAACGGCCCGCGCAGATTGACATTGATCGCGCTGTCCCAATCCTCAATCGTCAGCTCGGTAAACGGAATGGTGTAACTGTCTTTCTTCCCCAACTGGTTCATACGCAACGCGGCATTGTTCACCAGCATATCCAAACCGCCGAAGTTATGCTGCACCTGTTCAGCCATCGATCGAACGTCATCCAACCGAGAGACATCGGCTTCCATCGCGAGCGCTCGCCTACCCAACGCCTGCACTTCGCGCGCGGTTTCTTCGACTTGAGCGGAGGTCCGCGAGACCGCGATAATGTTGGCGCCCTGATGAGCGAAGCCGATCGCAATCGCTTTGCCGATGCCGCGGCCGGCGCCCGTGATGAGGGCCAGTTTTCCGTCTAGCTGCATCGGGATCAGCGTGAAAAAAACCGCTGGGCATTGTCGTTTAGAATCTTGGCTTTGCTCACGGCGCCCAAGTCGCTTCGTTCCTGGAATTTTTGCAATGAGTTGGGGTGACTTTCCGAATGCGGCATGTCGGAACCGAGCATGATCCGGTCTTCACTGATCAACTTGAGCGGCTCGCGCAGGTCCTCGTCTTCTTCGCAGATGACGTAAATGTTGCCGCCGCGGAGGATCTCGCTGGGTTTGGTTTGCGAGTGGCCGAAGCCGGGATCGTTTTTAAAGATGCCCTGCCCCATGCGCCAATAAGAGTCCATGACGTGTGTGAGCCACGGCAGCCATTCGATGCCTGCTTCGGCAAAAGCGAAGCGCAGGCGCGGAAAGCGCTCGGCGACTCCTGTGCCCACGATGGCGAGAAATCCCATCAACAGCGATGCCCGGTTCGAGAACGCAATCGACATGAAAAGATTTTGGAACAGTCCGGTGAACGTGGGGCTTTCAAAACCTATGTGAACATACACGGGCATTTTCAATCGCTCCGCTTCCGCCCAAAACGGGTCGAACTCGCGGCTATCGAGGAGCTTGTCGCCCGCCATGCCATGAATCTCGGCCGCTGCCGCGCCGAGCGCTTCCACGCGACGCAGCTCGTCCAAAGCTTTATCGATCTGCGTCAGCCGGAGCATGGCGTTCCACCTGAGCCGGCCGGAGCTTTGCTCGCAGATTTCATGAATCCAGGTGTTGTAGGCGCGGCACAGGGCATACTCAAATTCGATGTCGGGCGAGAGAGTGGCGTTCAGCAGCGTGGAATTGATGGTCTGCGTGTCGATGCCGAATCTATCGAGATCCCGGATTCTCGCCTCCACATCGGTCAATTCCTGGCTACCGACAGAAAAGGGTTTTTCCCGGGCGTGGCGAGACGTGGTCGGTGTGCCGAACAGCGACAATCCTTTGCCGCTCGTGCGCGGCACCACGGCGCCGTCGATGAGCCAGAAAGAATTTTGTCCCAAAAGAGCGGGTTGATCTTCGAGTGTGATGGGAATCGGTCGCCGCCGGGCAAATTTTTCCTCCAGATGTTTCCACGTTTGCGGCGACTCTTCTACGTGGGAATCCGCATCGAACGTCATCAAAGCAGCTCTCCCGAAACGAAAATTCTGCTCAAGTGTTATCGTCCCGAGGTTAAGAGTGCAACCGTGCAAATTAATCGGCGAGATCTAAACAATCCTCTTTTTTTCGCGTTTGAAAGATGAAATAAGAAAACTTTCTGTTTCAATCCAAATCAAACTGAGGTTCCTAATGACGGTCTTTACCGGCGAGGTGGGTTTACAGTTCACAACGCATATCGCCAACCACTATACCGTGCCCCAGTGGGTCGAACTCGCGCAACTGGCGCACAACAACAACTTCGATCAGGTATGGGTCAACGACAACCTGGGCTACAGGAACGTCTTCGTCATCTTGACTGCCATCGCGTCGCGAGTGCCGATCAAGCTCGGAACCGCGATCTTCGTTCCCTACTTCAGGAACCCCGTCGATGCCGCGGATGCATTTGCAGCCCTCTCGGAGCTCATCGACGGCCGGGAGATTAGCGTGGGAATAGCGCGCGGAGATTATGCGCAGGCCGGCAACCAGATCAATCTTGTGAAACCGATCAGCTTCGTGAAAGAAACCGTCCAGTGCATGAAGCGCTTATTTGAAGGAGATACCGTTGGGTACCGGGACTACCCGGTCCTTTCGTCCTTCTACCAGCTCAAAAAAGACTCGAGCATCCACCTTCGCTTCTCGCCCAAAGCGCCCATTCGCTTTTATAGCGGCGGCAACGGCCCGAAGATTATGAGAATCGCCGGGCAGCTCATGGACGGAGTTTTGATCGGCGGATTCTTTATACCGCTGGTGCGGAGCGGGAAGCTGCGGGAACTCCTTGCCGCAGCAGAAGTCGGCAGGACGGAATTCAACCGGCAAACGAGTCTAAGAAAAGTCTGCGAGATCAATATATCGGTTTCCGATGATTATGAACGAGCGAGGATTTTCCCCAAGCGCTACATCGCCCACATGCTTCTCGTTCTCGACGCGTTGGGATTTTCCGACGCCGAGTTTCGCGCGCTCAACGTCGAGCCTGAAGCCGTAAAAACCATTAAAGCGGCGTTTACCGCAGGCGGTACCATCGAGGATGTGGCGACGATCATCACCGACGCAATGGTGGATGCCGGTTTCATCGCCGGCAGACCGCGCGACTGCATCGAAAAGCTCGAAGAGATGTGTTCCTATGCGCAGGACTACGGCTTTGATCAAATCTGCCTGGCAAAGCTCGGACCGGATTACGGACAAGCGATCACCCTATTGGCAGAGGAGATACTGCCGTCGATTGTTCAACGGCGAGGCTCGCGTTAGAGGAATTCCATGGCGAGAATGAATGCACGAATGATGCGCGGCAAGATGGCGCTCGAGGTGGCGGCAGAGATCTACAGCAGGCACATGTTCTCGCTGGGTAACGTCGTAACCGTGTCCATCAAGCCGAGCTCAAAGGAAGAGCAATTTCCTCCGATCTGTTTGGGGATCAACGGGGATGTCATGGGAGGGTTGCAAGCGCCTATCGAAGTCGCGAAGAAACGCGTGGACGTCGGTTTCGTAAACCCATCCGCCATCGTCACCATGGCCTACCGCGGCAAAGGGTTCTACAAGCAGAAATTGCCGCTGCGGGCTTTGGCATCATTTCCTTCGTGGGACAGGATTGCTTTCGCCGTTTCCAAGGAATTGAAGCTAGAGTCGCTGTTCGAAATAGCCGAACGAAAACTTCCGTTGAACGTTTCCACGAGATCGTCGGGAGTCGGCAACACGACTCGTTACGCCATCGACGAAATTCTTTCGCTATACGGCCTCTCGTTCGCAAGCATCAAGCAACGCGGAGGAAAAGTCGAAGAGTGCCCCCGGCCGACGTCCGACCAGCGGATCGAGAGCATCAAAACAGGCAAGATCAATGCGGTTTTCGACGAGGGTCTACATACCTGGCTGCCAACCGCTCTCAATCACGGGTTCGAGGTGCTGCCTCTGGAACCGAAGATTTTACGGCAGCTCGAGCGACTGGGATTCCAAAGAGCCGTGCTCCCACAAGGTAGATTCCCGAAGTTAGGCGGAGATATTCAAACCATCGATTTTAGCGGCTGGCCATTGATTACCCATCGTTGGCTGCCGAACGAGTTGGCCTATGCCATCTGCGAAGCTATCGATGCCCGACGGAACGTCATTCCCATAGACGACGACCATCCCCTGGATATGAGAAAGCTCTGCCGTTCATTGGATGCGTCTCCTTTGGGAATTCCGCTCCATCCTGGAGCGAAACAGTATTACCGGGAGAAAGGCTATCTTTAATCGCCGCGCGGGCTAGCAAAGAACGAAACTTATGTTGGAGCTTTATCACAATGATATGTCGACATGCGCGCAAAAAGTCCGTCTCACGCTCGCGGAAAAAGGGCTAGCGTGGGAGAGCCGCCACCTCGATCTCAGGGCAGGCGATCAGCAAAAACCCGAGTATTTGAAGCTCAATCCCAGAGGTGTCGTGCCCACCATCGTCGATAACGGCAAAGTGGTGCGGGAATCTACGGTAATCATGGAATACCTCGATGATGAGTACCCGAACCCGTCTCTCCGTCCATCGAATTCACATGCGCGAGCGCAGATGCGCTTATGGACCAAACGGCTCGACGAGGGCCATCATGATATCGCAACCGCCACCCTTAGCATGGGTATCGCCTTTCGTTTCCAGTATCTCGAGAAGGGACGGGACGCGTGCGACGCTCTGATAAACAGAATACCGGATCCGCTCAGACGCGAGCGGCGGCGCGACGTGATTTACAACGGTGTCGAGGCCAAAGAATTCAAAACCGCCGTACGCATGTGGGAAGCGCTGCTTACCGATATGGAAAAAGCACTAGACGGCAGCCGTTGGCTAGCGGATGACGAATACTCGCTCGCGGACGCGGCTTACACGCCCTATCTCACCCGTCTCGATCATCTGAATCTCCTCGGCTGGATCGAAAAACGCCCGCGACTCGCGAACTGGTACGAACGGATACGCGCGCGGCCCAGCTATGGCGGTGCAATCGGACAATGGGAAAACCGCAAGTATATTGATCTTATGAACACAAAGGGCGGTGAGGTCGGGCAGAGAATCAAGCGAATCATTGAGGAGCTCTAAAAGCGCAGCGCCCGGGGACCGGAAATGGGGTCGTCGGAATTGATGGGGTCGCGTCTTGCATTGCGACAAATGTGTGATTGCAAGACCTGGCCCCCAAGCAGCCCTTTGGTTGGTCAAGATCTGGAAGTTCAGCAGGCCAAGCGCCTCGTTTTAAGGTTCTTGTGGATTACGTGGCCGCCAAAACCCCTCTTCCCGATGGGCGGCGCGGTGACAACTCAGCGCTACGTGCGGGAGAAGCGTGACGTCGTGCTGCGCTACGTGAAAGCGCTGGCGCAAGCCCTGCAGTATTTGAAGACAAATAGAGAAGGCTCTATCGCCATCATATCCCGCTACGCGCGCTCCTTGAATCCCGAGGTGATGGGAGCCGCTTTCGATTCTGCTCGACGTCTCTACAACGAGATTCCTGCGCCCACGACCGAAGGGTTCGAACTCGTTGCCAGGGAACTCGCCCAGCGCAATCCAAAGCTACGCGATTTCGACACGAGCTCTGCGGTGGACCTGCAGTTCGTCAGAGAGCTCGAGCAAAGCGGCTTTCTGAAAAGCATAAAGGGAAATGAGTTAGGCACATCCAACACTATTCCGGACCTCGATGTCTATACAGTCATTGCACTTACTTGATTCGCCGTCTCTTCACTTGGCGTATGTTTGATCGACCATCTGCCACGCACCAGGCAAACAGTCAGAACAAGGTTAACCAGGGCGACCACAATGCCGGATTCACCAAGCCATATTGAAGTCTCTTTGGTTGATTGGTCGAATACTCCCTGGATGAGGGAATTCCACGAAGCATGAAAAATGATTGGTGGCCAAACGCTCCCATGGGTTTTCTGAAATTGCGCTGCATCGGCAAAAGCCAAAGACGCATTTGACTCCAGCAAATCGATGATCCCATAGCGGCTCTGCGGCTTCTGAGTCTCATGATGCCCGCTATGTTTCCATCGGCGCGAGGGCTCGATCACTCCGGCGGGCGCCATGTGCAAAACGACATAGACAACGCACTGATGCAGATGATCATCGGCTTCGATAGCCGTAGGGTGATATTGGTCCTCCCAGAACGCGCCACGGCATCAGCACACTCTAGCCGGATGTACGAATGTCGGCTATTAAGGGTGAAACCTGAGCGGAGATCGAAACAATGAACAAAAGTACCGGTGCTTTTCGATGAACGGCGCAAAAGCAGAGCTCGCCAATATCGGGCCGAAGGAGATCCGTAAGCGCCTGCTCATGGGTGTCGCCATGCTCGCCCTGGGCGTCGTCCTGGCTGTTATTTTCGCGCATGCAGATGTAAGCCGCGGATGGTACGCGGCGCTATTTCTGCCGTTCTGGATGGGAACCCTCGCTCTTTCCCAGGCTCGCAAAAAAACCTGAGTCGCTTTTGCGGCGCGCGGCGCGCGCAAGATGAACGGCACCGTAGAGCCGGTCGGAGATGAAAGTGTCGACAAACGACTCCGTTCCCAGGCTCGTTGGATCTATGTCGAATCGGCGATTGCGGCGCTGATATTGACTGTCCTTAGCTTCTTTTTTGCGAGCGTGTTGCCCGGGGCGACCCGGGATTTGAGCCTGGAACAAGCGGCCGACTTCCTGATTAGGCACGGCTACGCAGTACTGTTCGGGTGGGTGCTGCTCGAACAGCTGGGTCTGCCTATCCCGGCTGCTCCTCTGTTGATCGCGGCCGGGGCGCTCGCCCGTGCCGGCAAAATGAATTTGACGCTCGCGCTGGCCTTGGCGTTCATCGCGGTTATTTTGGCTGACCTGTTCTGGTACTTTCTGGGCCGTTACCGCGGCGGCCGCATACTGAAGCTATTGTGCCGCATTTCTCTCGAACCGGACTCATGCGTGCGGCGGACTGAGAACCTTTTCAGCCGGCACGGCGTTCGTTCTTTGCTCGTTGCCAAATTCATACCCGGCCTGAATACCGCGGCACCGTCTCTGGCGGGAATCTTTCGCATGCCGGTGCGACGTTTCCTTATCTTCGACTCCCTGGGCGGACTCCTCTGGGTCGTCACCGTCACGGGCTTGGGATTGATTCTCGGCGATCAACTCGAACAGATCGCGCTGCGCTGGGGCGGTTGGCTGGTCGCAGTCCTGGCCGGAGGTTTGGCAGCTTATGTTTTGTGGAAGTTCATCCAGCGCCGACGCTTTCTGCGCCGGCTGCGAATTGCGCGCATCACGCCGAAAGAGCTGATGGACAAACTCACGGCCAAAGAAAACATTTCAATCGTGGACTTGCGCCAGCCCATGGATATCGAGGCGTTTCCGCAGATGATCCCGGGCGCGCTTCGAATAGCTATGGAAGAGATCGAAGAGCGCCACAGAGAGATTCCCCGGGATCGCGATGTCGTTCTCTACTGCTCGTGACCCAACGAAGCGACCAGCGCCCGGGTGGCGCTGCTGCTGCGAGCCAAAGGAATCACCAGGGTGCGCCCGCTCGAAGGCGGGATCGACGCTTGGCTCGCGGACAATTTCCCTTTCGTTACCGAAAGCCTTGTCAAGAAACCCGTTGAACTTTGAGAGAAACTATTTTCGCTCATGAAGTCTTTCATGCGACTCACCGATCGGGCCGTTCCGTGGTCGCCGGATGAGCGCCTTCATCTCTCACGGTCTGGTTATTGTGCGGTTTTCAGGTGCGCGGTTCCCCGTTTGACGCGAGCAACGGATGCGGTCGTGGCGCCCTCGTGCCGCCGCTGCCGTAGGGTCGCGTGATCGCTTCGAGAATATGACCGTTGGGATCTTGGAAGTAGATCCCGCGGCCACCATCCCACTCGTTGATCTGGTCCCGCTGGCTGAGACGCGGATCGGCCCAATAGGTCAGGTGCCGTTCCCGAATGCGCGCGAAGATCTCGTCGAATTCGGCCTCGGTTACCAGAAAGGCGTAATGCTGAGAAACGATCTCGCCGTCGGCGCCTCGGTACTCTTTCACATTCATATAATCCAGCGAGGTGTCACCTACCGATACTATCGCAAACGGCCCTAACCGCAGCGGAGGCGGCAGACCGAGTATCTCGGCTAAGAATTTGCTCGACGCTTCGTGGTCATGCGCGGCGACAATTGTGTGATTCAGACGAACGGCCATGATCACGCTCCTTTCTTGGCATCATCAATCTTGACTGGTGTTGTGTTCGCTTTGCTTTGTCGACTTCTCGTCTCAACGAGATTTAGAATCTGCAGAACCGCAAGCGTGACCCTCTCAGTCCGTAACTTGCTTCCTTATCCGCAATTGATCTAATTCCAGCTCACGGATATGGAGCCGCTTGAGCGAAGCGCGATCAATGGCAACGCGCTTAATTGCCAAACTTCCGATCGCCAATGCGCCGATGGCGAGAGCAGCAACGCTCACTAACGCAAGCGCTGTCGCTACTCGAGCCAAGGCCAATTGCGAACCAGTTCTTGGCGAAATTTCCGACTCATCCATGGCTGGGCAATGGGGCATGTCGCGACCTGTTGCTACGCTGCTGCTTGCGCGCTTTGTTCGAATACGCCAACCATCCAGCACAGACCAAACTTGTCGGTCACCATGCCGAAGCGCGGCGAAAAAAACGTTTTGCCAAGCGGCATCTGCACCTGGCCGCCATCGGCGAGGGCGTTGAATAACCGGTCGGCTTCCGCTTCATTGGCTGCCAAAATGGTTAGCGAAAAATTCTTAAAGCCGGCTCCCTCCTGCGGGCAGCCGTCAGAGGCCATCACCTGGGTCTCGCCGATGCGAACATTGGCGTGCATGATCTTGTCGCCCCAGTTCGCCGGTACTTTGTCTGCCGGCGGCGGTTCAGGACTTTCTTTGTAGCGCATCATCACCTGCACTTCGGCGCCGAGAGCCTTTTTGTAGAACTCGAGCGCTTCCTCACAGTTTCCGCTGAAGAATAAATATGGCTGCACTTGCATGGTATTCTCCTTTCGTGAATTTGTGAGAAGATATGACTCCCGCAAAGGCGCCAAGTTCGGAAACGAGGATTTTTTCTTTGGGCCTTAGCGCCTTCGCGGGAATACATTATGGCTTCTTCAATGCAGTTCCTTTGCCGTTTGCTCGGCTTGCGCGCGTATCCGCTCCTCTTGCGCTCTTAGCTCCGGTGTAAACTCAGCGCCGAAGTCTTGAGCTTCGAAAATTTGGCGAATCTCCACTTCACCTTCCTGGAAAGGTATGCGTTTCGCCCATTCGATCGTCTCTTCCCACGATTCGCACTTCCACAACCAGTAACCGGCAATCAAATCCTTTGGCTTGCCAAAAGGACCATCGGTAATTTTGCGTTTGTCGCCCGAGAACTTAATCCGCTTGCCGTTCGAGGTTGGGTGCAATCCTTCGCCGGCTAACATTACACCGGCGTTTGCCAGCTGCTCGTTGAACTTGCCCATTTGAGCAAGCATCTCCTGGCTCGGCATTTTTCCCGCTTCAGAATCTTTGCTCGCTTTGACAATGACTATGAATCTCATGGCGTTCTCCTTTCCTTATTTAATTGTGGAAATTTAGTTATCGAAGCTGAACAGCGAAAATCGACATTGTAATCCACGCTGATCTACCTTTGAGCCGCAAAGACCATGCCCACCAGCGTGCCTGTAGAGGAAAAAAAGGAGAAAACACAGAGCGTCTCGCAACCGAGACGGTACGATCTGTGTCACGGGCGCCTATAGACTCTGCGAGTCCGCGCGGCAAATGCTCTTATGGAAACGGATAGCACCGAGAAAGATTGAGTCAAGAAGGACTCCACTCAAAACGAGGTGAGCT
Source organism: uncultured delta proteobacterium (assembly GCA_963745835.1). Classification (GTDB taxonomy): domain Bacteria; phylum Desulfobacterota; class Binatia; order UBA9968; family UBA9968; genus WHTF01. The sequence continues at coordinate 20,938 of CAVUZH010000015.1, read as the reverse complement.
TCATGCGGCAGACTCAACCTCCGACGCAGGTTTTAATTTTCCATTACCATTATTGATTCTCCATTTCGAAAAATAGCCATTTTCCATTCCGAAGATGGAGCCGCGGGAGAAGGGAATCCGCCATCGACAGCGCCGGTAACACTTGACCGCATAAGTGGTCCCGGCGATCTGCAAATCGACTGGCTAACCTGCGCGACGGCGCCGGATCGCGACGTCGTTCTCTACTGTTCGTGACCCAACGAAGCGACCAGCGCCCGGGTGGCGCTGCTGCTGCGAGCCAAAGGAATAACCAGGGTTTGCCCGCTCAACTCTCCGACGATTGACACCTTCGCCGGTTCAGCGATAAATCACTGTGAGAATAAAGTGCTTTCAATTTTCCATACCGGGGAGCCGCTGTGTTAAGCAAAGAAGACAACGAGTTCGCGTGCCGTGTCGGGCCGGGAACGCCCATGGGCGAGCTGTTTCGGCGATTCTGGCTGCCGGCGATGCTGCCCGACGAGTTGCCCCATGCGGATTGCCCGCCCGTGCGCCTGCGCCTGCTCGGTGAGGATCTGGTCGCATTTCGCGACTCAAATAACAAAATAGGCGTCGTCGAGGCTCACTGCCCGCACCGTGGCGCGTCGCTCTACTTCGGGCGCAACGAGGAGTGCGGCATCCGCTGTGTCTATCATGGCTGGAAATTCGATGTCGACGGCAACTGCGTCGACATGCCGTCCGAACCCGCCGAAAGCAACTTCAAAGACAAGATTCACATCACGGTTTACCCGACAGCCATCCACGGCGGCCTGATTTGGGTTTACATGGGGCCCAACCATCTCCATGCAGAGCTACCTCAATTGGAGTGGACCCGAGTCCCTGATAGTCACCGCTCCGTGTCGAAGTGGTACCAAGAGACCAACTATCTCCAAGGCTACGAGGGTGACATCGACAGCTCCCACGCCTCGTTCCTACACACCTATCTGGATCCGTCGGCTTCGCCGAGTAACGACGGCAGCGCCATCGATCCAAGACTGAAAGCGCTGGATAGGGCGCCCAAAATCATCGTGAACGACACCGACTACGGCTTCCGCTACGGCGCCCGTCGCACGATCGGCGAGGGAACCTACAACTGGCGGGTGACCCAGGCCCTGCTCCCGACCTATAGCCTCATCCCTTTCATCCGCTTCCCGGCCGGGGGACGAGCGTGGATTCCGGTCGACGACAATCGCACTATGACCTTTTATATTTCCTACCACCCGGATCGGCCGCTGATCGATCAGGATCTTGCGATGCGCCGCACAGGTCGCGCGTTTCCCCCCGAGTTGATCCCCGGCACGTTCATCCCGAAGCGCAACATGGAGAACGACTACTTGCTCGATCGCGAGGTCCAACGCACTGTGAGCTACACCGGCATCTGGGGAGTCAACGACCAGGATCGTGCGATTCAGGAAAGCATGGGCCCCATCTACGACCGCCGCAAGGAGCACCTCGGCACCAGCGACCTCGCGATCATCACGGCGCGCAAACGGTTGCTGAATCTGGCCCGTGAACTCCAGCAGGGCATTGAGCCATTCCCCGCATCCCACGGTGACATTTATCGCGTACGCGCCATGGACGTGAACACGGCGGTCGACAACTTCGACGCGATGATCGCCAGCCACGGAAAAGGCTTGCGCGCCGAGGTGTAGCTAGTCCATTGTATTACGGCGTTAGAGCACGTTGACTTTGCTGCGGCGCAAGGTTTTGGCGATTATCCCCAAACGGAGGCTGCAAAATGGCTGGAGCAGGGCGGAAAGCCCGAATAAAAGAAGTCCCGTTATCTGAGATCAAAGACGATCTTTCACGGTTTCTGCGCGAGGCGGAAAAGCAGGAGATTGTCATAACTCGAGACGGAAAGCCTGCCGGTGTTCTGATTGGATTCGAGTCAGAGGACGACTGGTTTGATTACAAGCTTGAGAACGATCCGCGTTTTCTTGAGCGGGTTGAACAAGCTCGAAGGAGCTTAAGAGCTGGGCGAGGTATCCGGTTAGAAGATGTGCCGAAGTAGGCGGGTGCTCCAACCAGCCGTTGAGAAAGCCGCTTCGCGCTTCTCAGCCTTTGCGTTTAGCTTCCTATTATGCGGGTGAGATTCCTCGATAGAAACACCCGACTGTCATGTGACGTACCCATGGATGACATGATCTCGAGTCCCTATCCACCGTTCAACGAGGTCGAGCCCTACGGCACCGTCCGTTCGGTTGCTGACGAGCGGGCGCATCGCAAGCGGATGTGTGCGCTTGGATACCGCATCTTCGGTGCGCTGCGCTGGGGCATGCTCGGCGACGGCCACATATCGGCCCGTGACCCTGTGTTTACCGACCACTTCTGGCTGCTCGACTGGGGTGTCCCCTTCAGCGAGGCGACGGTCCACCAGTTGGTGCTGGTCGGGCCCGGTGGCGAAGTGAAGAACGCCGACGGCAATCCGACCGGTGCCGTCAACACGGCCGGCTACAACATCCACCATCCGCTGCTCGCTGCCCGTCCCGACGTCGTGAGCGCATCTCACACCCACACCGCCTTCGGCACGCCATGGTCGGCCAACGTCGAGCCGTTTCGCGCGCTCAGTCAGGAGGCGTGCGCCTTCGTGTTCGACCAAGCCCTCTTCGACGATGAGGAGGTGGAGGTGCTTTCGATCGATGGCGGCGAGCGCATCGCCGCGGCGCTCGGCGACAAAAAGTTCTGCATCCTGCGCAACCACGGCCTGCTCACGGTCGGCCGGTCGGTGGAGGAATCGGTCGGATGGTTTGTGATGGCCGAACGGGTGGCCGAGGTCCACGTGAAAGCGCCCAACGGCCGACCGATCTCCGACGAGGCCGCTGCGCTTGCAGCGTCGACACTCGCCGCTGACTCCGTCGGATGGCGGATGTTCCAGTGGCTCCAGCGGTCGCTCGTTCCCGATCGGTCGGTGGTCGACTGAACAGCGCGTGCGGGCCATGGACGTGAACACGGCGTCGACAACTTCGATGCGGTGATTGCCAGCCACGGGAGCGGCTTGCTCACCAAGATTTAGGGTTGCAGTCAGGTAATCACCTAAAACGAGTAGCAGCAAAAGTTCATGTGGCGGCCGGCCGCCCTGGAGCAATTTAGATCGCCTACTGGCCGGTGTGCTCTATGTGGCGGCATGTGTGGGTTGAAGCGGCTCTCGACCTTCTGCTTCTTAATTTTCGTTCACTCGTTGTATAGTGTATATACATAACTCATGTTCGATTGGGATCCACGAAAAGCCCAGAGCAACTGGCGTAAGCACGGTGTATCCTTTGAAGAAGCGGCCACGGCGTTTCTAGATCCCATGTTCTGCGACTCCCTGATCTGCGTCCCGTTCGTCGATCCGAGCCTTATCGCCGAGCTCGAGAAAAGCGGATTTATCAAAAAGCTGTACGAACCGAAATGAAAATGGAAACGGCTATGAATCATGCCAGAATGCAGCACAGAAAATCTTGTCGATTTGTTTTGGCAGCCGTGGCGGCCCTGCTGCTCGGACCTATGCCGACTTGGGCTCAGGAGCGGCCGCTCAAAAAAATCAACTGGGGCCAGACCGCTTTGTCGGCGGCCATGTGGATTCCCTGGATCGCCAAGGAAGCGAAAATCTACGAGAAGAACGGCTTGGACGTTGAAATTGTCTTGCTGCGCGGCTCTGGACAGAGCTCGCAGGCGCTCTTGAGCGGGAGTTTGTTTGCCGCCCCGGTAGCCTTGCCGCAGTTGATGCTTGCCGACCTGAACGGCGCCGATATGGTCAACGTAGCCCACACGATCGCTTCGGCGAGCAGCAAATTGCTGGTTCGACCGGAAATCAAAACCGCGGCGGATTTGCGCGGCAAAAGAGTGGCGACTTCGAGCATTGGCTCGCTAGGAGATTTCTTGTTTCGCTATGCGCTACGCAAGCACGGCATCAATCCCGACCGCGAGATTACCTGGATTTCGATCGGCACCAACGCGGAGCGGCTGCAAGCATTATTGACCGGCGTGATTGACGGCGCCGACGTGACCTATCCTGCCGATATTCAAGCCGAGCGCAAAGGCTACCGCGTTTTGATCGACGCCCGCAAAGAAATCGTTTTCCCGACGACGTCCGTGGTGACGACCCGCAGAAATATCCGGGAGGACCGTGACACGGTCATGCGCATGGTCCGCTCCCATGTCGAAGGCATAGCCTTCCACAAGCAGAACAAAGAGTTCGCGCTAAAGGTCTTGACCAAATACGTCAGGACCGCGGATCGAGAATTTCTCGAAGGCTCTTACAATATCTTCAAACAAGACTTTATCCCTGCCCCGTATCCGATCACCAAAGGTCTCGAACCCACCTACGACTACGTCGCGCAAACCCGTCCCGACATTCGCAACCACAAGCCGGAGGAATTCGTCGACGCAAGTTTCATCACGGAACTCGACAAGAGCGGGTTTATCAAGAAGCTCTACGAAGGCAAGTAAGGACCTTGACGGTGGGACCTAGTTGGTCAACCTAGTCAGCTATACGCCATCGAGCTTAGTGTCATTATTGCATTCACTGAATTCTTTGCCGAGGAAACGCTATCGCGAGCATCGATTGCGGCAGAATGTCAAGATTCAAGACGCGACCCAAATCCGCGTCGCTCGTCCCGATCCCTAGGTGGTCGACCCAACAGCGCGCCCGATTTCCAGCAGGCTTCGAGCCCTTTCCCGCGTCTTGCGGTGGCATTTATCGCGTGCACGCCATGGAAGTGAACACGCCTAAATTTTAAAATCGAGAATTTGCATAGTCCGATCCTGAAGTTGGTGGTGACGACCATAACTCAATACTCAGGCCAGACCCTCCTGGCCTGTGCGCTCGTGCCGCCGAGCAATCGGTTGCAAGCCGATGATACGACAGGACGGGAGACCGGCTGCGCAAATCGTCGATACGTAAAAGTCTCCTCTGCGCGTCAGCTCTCGTTTTTGCCGCCGGAGTCGGAGCGGGTGGTCTTCCGCGATCGGGTGGTTGGACGGGCCGCAGGCTTTTTCGGCGCCGTCGTCTTTCGGGTGCTACGAGCGGCGGCCGGGGTGGCGGCCCCGAGGCGGGCGCGCGGACGGCGCGGCTTGGCGCGCCCGAGGGGTTCCGCGGTCGTGTCGATGGGAATGGGCCCGATCTCGGACGCCTTGTCGTCGTCAACGGCCTCCGCGTGCGGCTCCAGCCGATTGTCCGGCTCGCCTTGATTAAGTTCCTCCAGTTGCTCGGGCGCACCGGCGTCCATCGATTCGACGGCGTCGTCGGACTCCGCTTCGCCCGGGCCCAGTTGCGGGACCGCAGACCGGTTCGACCCCGTCTGCTGCAGGACCGGCCCCTTGAAGACGAGCAGGCCGCCGCGGCGATCTCGTTCGAGCCGCACGAGGCCCTCGCGCTGACAGGCACGCAACAGATCGATCAGGCCGGCGAATCCGTAGCGGCGCTCGTCGAAACCACCATCGGCTGCGCGCAACAGCTGTTTGACGTTGCGCAGGTATATCGGCCACCGCGCGGTCGTCGCGGCCGTCAGAATTTGGCCGACAAGCCGGACACCATCAGCCTGGTCACCCGCCGGCGTGACGGGTGCCTCCGCGACGACAGGTGCCTCGACGGTCTCCCCCTCGGAAGAAGGCGGTCGAAGGATGTCCCGCCGCGTCTCCGGCGCAGCCTGGGGCTTGGCCGGCGGGGCCGCCGACTGATCGCCTTCCTCAAACTGCTCGTTCAATTCGACCATCACGCTCCGGCCAGTGTGCTTCAATTGCGCGAGTCCGGCCTGAGCCAGCTTTTCGACGAAGTCGTGGAACGAGGACGCACCGTAGTTGCGTTCGGAGAAGGTCGAGTCGAGCTGGAGCAGGGTGCTCTTCAGGAGCCCCGTCTGCGGCGACACTTCGCGGTCGGACAGGATCTTCAGCGCGCGGCGCACGATTGGGAACGCCTGCGCGATCGGGCTGGAGGCTGCGGGCGCCACCGGGCGACCACCCTTGAACGCGGAGCGACGGCTACCTGTGAGGTTCTCGTACGCGATGAACTCGTGGCAGTTGCGCTGCAGGATAATGCTCGTGAAAGCGCGGCCGCCCACGACGAAGACTTTCTTGTCGTACTGCTTCAGCTTCTCGACCAGCGAGAGGAAGTCGCTGTCGCCGCCGACGATCACGTACGCGTTGATGTGCGGGTGGGTGAACGCCATTTCGAGGGCGTCGAGGGCGAGATTGATGTCCGCCCCGTTCTTGTCGCCGCCGGGCGTCAGATTGCGCTGCACCAGCCGGATGGCGTGCTGCGTGAGATGGCGGCTGTACTCGCCCGCGCGCGTCCAGTCGGCATAGGCGATCTTGGTGACCACCTCACCCCGCTCCTTCAAGGCGTCGAGGATAGCGCCGATGTCGAAATTCTCTCCCAGGGTTGATTTGACGCCGATTTCGATGTTGTCGAAGTCGATGAAGACGGCGATGTTGAGACGGTCCTGCTGGGGCAACTGAAATCCTTTCAACTTTCTATTTCTTATTTCATGCCGAGAGGGGCGCCGCGTCGAGGGACGGGACGATCACCCGAGTGAACTGGCCACACTGCATGATCGCGCGTATGGATAAGAAATTCAAACCAGCTCTTTGCTGTGGCCGAGCAGTAACGCCGGACCGGAGAGTTGTCAATTGCCTTTCTGATCGAGGAAAATCCAGGTGTTGCTTTTGATGCTTCGGGGAATGCAGGAGCCCGGGCAGTCCCGAGACGCTTACGAGCCGCTGTCCCTACCGATTGACCGCATCGAAGAAGCCGCTCTTTTCAAGCTGATCGACCAGCGTCAGATCGACAAACTGCTCGGGTTTCGGCAGCGGCTTCTTGTCCGGGTATTGATTCTCGATCATGAACTGGATGGCTTTCAGCGACGGCCGCGGAGTCTTTTGCAACGTCGGCGCGTAGTCCTGCCAGGTTCCTTCCAACGCTTCGTCGTCGGTGATCTTGCCGTATTTGCCCAGCACTTTCTTGCTGAATTCTTTGTCGGTGCGATAGCGCTGCATGCCGCGCGTGAAAGCGCGGAGAAAGCGCAGCGCGGTGTCGCGCTCTTTGGCGATGAAGCTGCGGGTGGTGATCACCGTGCCCGTGATGTCTTCAACCCCAAGCGCGCCAAAATTGATGAGTTCGCGCATTCCCAACTTGGCGGCGGCTGCGTAGAGCGGGAAAGTGAAAGCTCCCGCTTGCACGGCACCGCTTTGCAGCGCGGCGAAGACTTCCGGCTGGGCGCCGAGACTGAGCAGGGCGACATCTTTGTTCGGCTCCAGGTTGGATTTCTTGAGCGCGATGCGAATCACCTGGTCGGAAGTGGAACCGAAAGTAGTAATGCCGGCTCTCTTTCCTTTCAGGTCCGACACATTTTTGATCTCAGGACGAGCCATCAAGCGAAAAGACGATACCGCGCCTGTAGCGCCTATGATCACGACGTCGCCGCCCGCCGTGTTCGCTTGCACCGCGGCTATGGCCCCGGCTTGAATGATCGACGCATTGCCGCCAATCATGGCGGCAACCATCCGTGAGCTACCGCCGACCCGAATCAGCTCGACGTCCAAACGCTCGTCGAGAAAATAGCCCGCTTCCTTGGCGATCCACGTCGTTCCCCACGATCCAGCGAAGCTGGGATAAAGGATACGCATGGAAGTCGGCGCCGCCGCTCCGAAAACGCTCGCGGGAGGACATGCGAGCAGGAGAGCAAACAAACAGGCGATCTTTTGCGTGCGCAACAGCGCGTGAAAAATTTTCATCAACGACTCGGTGATTAGATCAGCTTATGTTTCCTTTACTTGATGAAACAGCCGCATGCAATTGTCGCGGACGATATTCGCAACGCCGGCTCCGAGTACCCTCATTGTACTCGTGACGTAATTAAGTTCACCGATGCGGGTGCAAGCACTCATTTCAGAAGAGGGGGGCGGCCAACACTATGCCGACGGCTTGAGAACGACTTATCGATTCGCGATGATCGTTGATCCGAATCGATCGCGGTCGGAAGCTTAGCGTTTATTGATGAGGTAAGAAGCGAGCTTGGTTCAAGGCCGCACATCGCTATGTCGTCGAATCCGATGGAAGTTACGTGCTGCGGGAGATGGCGAAGGAGTACGCGCTCAAATTCGCCGCTGAAACTGAGGCTCTAAGGTCTCAAAACACGTTCTTTGGAAAGAAATCGTTTGATGAAGCAACGACATAGCGTGGTCCGATAATCATCTAGCAGGGTCCTTCGAGAGGCCGTAACGTGCGGGGAAACAACCCCACACCCACTCAAAGGAGGAACCGGGATGAAATTGTACGGAGCAATCGATTTGCATTCCACCAACAACGTGACGGTGGTGATCAATGAGCAAGATCAAGTGGTGTATCAGAAGCGTTTGCCCAACGATCTTTCGTTGATCACACAGGAACTGTCAACCTATCGGAGATCGCTTCAGGACATCGTGGTGGAGTCTACCTATAACTGGTACTGGCTGGTTGATGGACTGATGGAGAAGGGCTACCGACTTCATCTCGCCAACACGGCGGCCATCCAGCAGTACAGTGGGCTGAAGTATACCGACGACCACAGCGATGCGCGGTGGCTGGCCCATCTGCTCCGGCTCGGGGTCTTACCCGAGGGCTACATCTATCCGAAGCAGGAGCGAGCGCTGCGTGATTTGTTGCGTAAGCGGGGCCAGCTCGTGCATCAAAGGACGGCGAATCTTCTGAGTATCCAGAGTCTGATAAGCCGCACCACGGGGAACACGATCAGCGCCCAGTACATCAAAGCGCTCAATATCCAACGCGTCGATGGAGTGTTGCCCAACCCGGATCTCGTCCTAGCGCTCAAAGCCAATCTGGCGGTGATGAACAGCGCTGATGCCCAGATCGAGATCCTGGAAAAAACCGTCCAAGACCGAGTCAAGCTGCGCTCTCAGTTCAGGTTTCTAAAGACGGTACCCGGAATCGGGCCCATCCTGGCGCTGACTATCATGCTCGAGACCGGAGAGATCGAGAGATTTGCCAGTGTCGGAAATTACGCGTCGTACTGCCGGTGTGTGGGGAGCCAGAAGATCAGCAACGGCAAGCGTAAAGGAACTGGCAACACCAAGAACGGCAATAAGTATTTGGCCTGGGCGTTTGTGGAGGCGGCCAACTTCGCGATCCGGTTTAATTCGAAGATCAAAAGCTTCTATCAGAAAAAGAAATCCAAGAGCAATGCGATTGTGGGGATCAAAGCAGTGGCGCACAAGCTCTGCCGGGCTTGTTACTACATTATCAAAGATCAGGTGGCGTTTGATCTCACGAAGGCCTTTGCTTAGCAAGATCCATTTAACGGTTGGGATGGGATAGTGAGCCTATTACCCGGGTTGGCTTAGAACCACATGGTCCGATTGGCGGCTATCCCGTCCCTTTACATATCGACAACTCGGCGGTGCTGTGATTCGATGGTACGCCCACGCCGTGAGCCACAATAGGGTTGGCCCCCGAACACGGAGAGCCACAGGATCTGTGATCCTATAACCTTGGACGCGGCGTGGTACCGATAGTTTTCTGGGGCAATGAAAATTGCCAGGGGCGGGAGATCACTGCCCAGTAGGGACAGCTCCAAAGCCTTGAACCTGATGGGTGACTGGTGCGGACCTATGCGATCCGACACCAACTGATTGAAAACAGGGGCGCGTCAATCAGCGATCACACATTCCGCGAGGGTTGAAAAAGGGAATAAGAAAAAATTCTCACAGGAACGTCTGTGCCCTCTTGACCTGCCTGCTAATGGGCGACCCGGCGCCTCGGCCCGGATCATTGCGCTATAACATTGCGCCTTCGCAACAGGTGCGGGTGATTGTGCGTAATGAAGAACGCAACATACTGAAGCCGATGCGCTGGGGTCTCGTGCCGTCGTGGACCGACGATAAGGCCATCTGGCAACGGCTGATAAATGCCCGTGCAGAGACACTGCGGGAAAGACCATCGTACAAGCGGCTCGTTTCAACGCAGCGTTATCTGATTCCGGCAGATGGCTTCTATGAGTGGAAACGCCAAAGGAACCAGGAAGTGCCGATGTGGATCTGCCGACGGTAAATTTTTTCTTAGCGACACTGATTTCGGATTTCGCCAAATTTGGCTGCCCAACACCGTAGCTTCTGCGGGGCGAACTCCTAATGCTCCGCCTCTTTAATCGCGTCCCGCAGATAGCGTAGCGTCAGAGTCGTAAAGGCGATCATGTTGGGCTCTCGGTCCGGCAGGCCGGTCTGCTGCACGTTGACACGCGTTACAGGGCCGCAGACGCAGATCGTCGTGCGGCCGGGTGGCAGGCCGGATCGGCCTCGCGTGGGACCGGCGAGGCCGGATTCGGCGATGCACCAGGTGGCGCCCAGGCGCTGGCGCATGGCGTCGGCGATGGCGGCGATCATCTCCGGCGTGGTGCCGCGGTAGTTCTCAAACATCGATGCCGGCACACCCGCCAGCGCCGTGCGCGAGCCAAGCGTGTAGAGCACGCTGCCACCGGCGTAGTACTTGGACGCGCCGGCCACCCACAGTAGTGCCGCGGACACGAGGCCTCCAGTGGTAGACTCCGCCACGCAGACCGTCTCGCGTCGCTCGGTGAGTAGGGCGGCGATCTCGTTCGCAAGGTCTTTCTGTTCGTCAGTAAGGAAGGACATGTACGCCTCCGTGGGCTTCTAGACTTGTGCTGGCGTCACGTTAGCACCTCGATCTGTGTCACTCCATCCCTTTCGGCGAAGGCTCAAAGTCGGATTACTTTCAAGCACGCTGGCTTCGATTGCGGATTCTTTGGTCGCTGAAGGTCCGAGCGACTTGATTTGCAATCAAGTGACTCTACACAGACGCGATTTGCTCGATGCGTCGTACAGTTCAATCGTGCCGCAAAATTTGCCTTTTTCTCCTCGAAGAATGCAGTTTTCCTGCTGCCGTAAATGACCCTTCCCATCGCTTTCCATTCGTGGTTTTTCATCAAGCAGAAAGAAATTGACCGCTCTACCAGTCCTGCGATATGAGTTTGGTCATAGAAAAAGGCGGTTTATTCTCACTGTAAATATGGCGAGGGGGCAACCGATGCGAAGGACAGCGATGGCAGCAATTGCAGCATCTGGATTGGCGCTGACGGCTGCCACTGCCGAAGAGACGCCCACCCGGCAGTACGCGCCCGCGGACAGCACATTCTCAATCATCGCCGTGGAGAAGGACACGGGCCTGCTCGGCCTCGGTGTGCAGTCCAAGGCCCTGTCGATCGGCAACCGCGTTGTCACTGGCAAAGGCGGCGTTGCTATTGTCGCGCATCAGTCGTCCTCCAACCCGATGTACGGCAAGCTCGTCATCGACGGCATCGAGCGCGGGATGACGCCGCAGCAGGCGCTCGAGTTCGCGCTGCGTGCCGACAAGGAGCCCGACCGCCGCCAGGTCGCCGTCATTGACATCCAGGGCCGCAGCGCCGCGTGGTCGAGCAAGACGATCCCCGACTGGACCGGCCACAAGTGCACGCCGATCTACTGCGTGCAGGGCAACACGCTGGCCAATGGCAACGTGATCGAGGAGATGGGCAAGGCCTTCGAGGCCGCGAAGGGTCCCTTGGCAGAGCGCCTGTTGGCTGCCCTCGATGCCGGCCAGGCTGCAGGCGGCGACCGCCGCGGCATGCAGGGCGCGATGCTCAAGATCGTCAAGCCACTGGTTCGCGCCGACTACGACGACACGCTGCTCGACATCCGTGTCGACGACCACAAGCAGCCGCTCGTCGAGCTGCGCCGCATCCTGGGTGTCACGCGTGGCTTCGAGATGATTGGCCGGATCGGCCCGCTGATCGAGAAGAACGATCTCACAGGCGCCATGGCACTCGCCGAGAGCGCACTCAAGGCCTCGCCCGAGGACGATCTGGCACTGGTGGCAATGGCCGACATCAGCCTGCGCCAGGGCAACAAGGCGGCGGCACTGAAAGCGATCGAGCGCGCCATCGCCTCCAACCCCGCGCAGAAGGGCCAGTTAAAGCGCAACAAGTCCTTTGCCTCGCTCTTTGACGACGCCGAGTTCCAGCGCCTCATCAAGTGACTTTAGATCGTTGATCTCGCCATCAAAAATCGCATGCCCCTTTTTGCCGAAGAAGGAATTTGGGTCGACGCCGGCGCGCTCACGCGCTCATGTCTTACGCAACTATTCGCAACTATGGACTCGGGGACGTTGTTGACTAGATGGACAAACTACTCGGGCGACTTTCGAGGTGCTACCGCCCGCTCGGGTCTTTTCCGCAGACGACCTCTAGTCCACCTATCAGTACTCGGCGGATCTCGATTTTTATTACGCCAGTCGGCCCAGCCCCCCTTAATGCAAGACCAAATTCCCATTCTAGTGATGGTTTGTCCTTCAAGGAAACAGCGTCCCGCCTTTCCTTACCAGTGTCCCGGTTTCGGCAGCCAAGGCTCCAAGTCGTCGCACAAAATCCGCGCGGTCTGCCTCATCATCGACAATCTGCCGTTGTTCAATGCCTCTTACCATCACGTGGTGCAGCGTCCCTGGACTATCGAGCCTCGCATGTCTCGGCATATCTTCTCCGCGGATTCCGATCCCTTATGCCATTTGTCCAGTTAGTCAACAGCGTCCCCACGCCCTTTGACCAACTCGATGACATGAGGAAGCTCCCGATCCTCGCGACCGGAGGCGACCTCCTTTCTGTTTCTTAGAACCACTGACCCGATGCTTTGCTGTTTACGCTTGGTATGAGACTCATCGAGATGAACAAAGAGACGAAGTTCGCCCAGCAGTGATTAAGTCAATACTCAGGCCCCGTTGATTGATTTGCCCCCGGTTAAAATTTCCGGGACACAAACACCCGACTGAACTGCGCGAGGTACCATGGATTTATCTTGCAGGCTGCTCAAAAAGATCCAGAGGCAAGGCGCGCGAACAACCGATCCAGCGGAGTGCGTACATCGGAGGACAGGCTCGAGGCGATTGTGCGCGCTCGAAGCATTTGGCTTAATAAAGTTCCGCTAGGGATGTTAGCCGCTGCCTCTTGCCTGATGCCTTTGCCTGATGTTACAGTGGCTCCAGCGGTCGCTCGTCCCCGATCGATCGGTGGTCGACTGAACAGCGCGCCGGGCCGTGGACGTGAACACGCCGGTCGACAACTTCGACGCCGTGATCGCCAGCCACGGGAGCGGCCTTGCTTCGCCAAGATTTAGGGTTGCCGTCAGGTAACCACCCAAACGAGTCGCAGCAAACTGAGAACCTCCTTGCCGTTGTGTTCCATGTGTGAGTGCATCATGTGGGCGGTGGTTGTGGTTTTCGTTTTCCCGCCTGTGTATTCGGCTACCCGTGTGGCGCTACTGCTGCGACCCAAAGGAATCACCAGGGTGCGCCCACTCGAAGGCGGGATCGACGCTTGGTACAATTTCCCTTTCGTTACCGAAAGTTTCGTCAAGAAACCCGTTGTACTTTGAGAGAAGGTTATTTTCGCTCATGAAGCGTTCATGCGGATCACTGATCGCGCCGTTCTGCGGTCGCCAGGTGAATGCTGTCATCTCTCACGGTCTGATCATTGTGCCCGGTTTCAGGCGCGTGGTTCCCGGTTGACGCGAGCAACGGGTGCGGTCGAGCCGCCGTCGTGCCGCCGCTGCGTAGGGTCGCGTGATCGGTTCGAGAATATGCCCGTTTCGATCTTGGAAGTAGACCCCAAATCCTTCTCCGCGCGAACCTTTTTATTGACGCTCAAGGAGCGGCGCACTCCATCCCTTCGGATTACCTCTTCAGCCGATTCCGAATTCCTAGAACGAGCAGCGTCACAAGGACTGGTCCCAACACCCCTGTCCACAATGCAACTGTATTCGGCACGATCGGCGGTTCGAACCAAGCCACGTCACTACCCAGGCGTAACGCTCGTGTCAAAACGAATCCGGTCACTTGTGACCAATCAATTAGTGAGGATAGCGATAGTTGCTGTCTTGTTTCTCGATACACAAGGCCACTTAGCATAAGAAGAACTGAGCTGCCGAGCACGAGGCCAAAAAACCAAAGCAACGGTCGCAAATAACTTTCACCATATCCGCTAAAAATCTTCGAGAGCCATAGTAATGCGCGTAAGCTTGTTGGCGAACGTGGATTCCTTAGCCGCATTTCCTTCTCGCCGATATGGAAGTCGCCCGCCCGGGAGAGGTCTCGACGCCCCTCATAGTTCTGCTTCGAGACCTATAAAGCTGCTCAACATCAGTTATTGAAATGAATGCTTCGTTGCGCCTTTGAAAGAGTTCGTCGTAGATGCCATACCTAATTTTTAACCGGGCACCATCTCACTCCATCGAAAATCATTAATCCTACATCAGCGCCAAGAAAGCGTGTCCGTGAACAATCTACGTCGATAAATCGGAGTATGTTAGGCCGTGGCAACAGAACTGATTCAAAATTCCCTTCGTTGAAAAAATTACTGTCTCCTGGTTTCCCTCTAAATGTTGCGATTTCGTTGAACTTTGCCTGTTCGAAGCTCACCTCAGCAAGAAACTGAACGAAGGTGAATCCCGTTCTGCCGCCAAACTCTGCGCAGGTAAAATCGGTGTAGTCATGGAAGACCGTTTCAAAAAATTCGACCATTTCAAAACGACAAAAGGCGAAGCGTGCTGTTGCAGAGAAATCTGCCAGAGAAAAGTGGGCCATTTGCGCGAAGCAACTCTTACCGAAGTCGGCCATTGCTTCGAACTTAGTTTCGTGGAAGTCAGCGCCGCCTTCAAACGTGGATTCGTTGAAGAAAACATCATCTCTGAAAGTTGCTCCGCTGAAATCGACCGGCCCTAGAAAAGATGCCTTTCTAAAATTCGCATCGTTATCAAAGATTGCCTTCCTGAAATTCGCCCCTTTTTCATATTTGAATTCTTCGAAATCAGTCTTTCCGAGGAATGTCACGTTTGAGAAATCAAATTTCACATGCCAGGATCTTTTGTCTCCAAAGAGCCTCCGCATTCCATTGAATGATGGCGGGAACGTGATGTATCGGTAATCACTTTTTTGCCTGCTCACGAGTTCAGATAATCTTCTTTCAAACTCGGCTTCAGTCCTTCTTTTTTTCCGGTAAGTGTAGAATACAAAACTCGCTATTGTGGAGAGCTGGCTGCTGGCAAATTTCAAAATGTGTGCAATTCGTCATAGAAAAGATCGGGGGGATGAGAAAAGGATGAGAAAAGGGGACGCGAACCTTTTTTAAGGTTGCGTAGTCCGTAACTCCAATTGCTTTCTAGGTCTGCCGCGCGGCTTAAGTGTGGATTTCAATCCGAGCGTAGCCGCGATCTGTGTCTTCCAAGTTTCCGTGCTGTAGGGCGTACCGCGGTTCACGCACTTCCGCAGCGCTTCGATTTCGGCTTCGGGTTGTGCCGCGTTCACCCATTCAACCCAGTCGGCCGGTCTATCGAAGGGCCAGTCGCTTAGCAGCGATTCTCGATCCCCATGAACTCTTCGCCACGGACTGCACCAGCGCCAGTCTTGGGCTTGTCGACGAGGCGGGCTCGCAAGGCGTTGCGTTCCACATAACGGATCACATTGAGCGCGGCTTGATCCTGGTCGACGGGAAAACTTTTGAACCGCCCTTGATAAACATGCCCGTAGCCGGTGGTGTGGCGGTGGGCGTGTAAGCGTTGGCTGTGAGTGAGCGTGAGCCAGCGAAGAAACTCGGTCATCTCGCCGTCTTTCTTCGGCCACAGGACCATGCGCCAGTGATTGGGCATCAAATAGTATACCAGCAGCCGGATTGGAGAACGGCGCATCGCTGCGACCATAATCCGCTCGAACGCGGCGAAATCTTCGGGCTTGTCGAAAAGTTGGGTGCGCCCATTGGCGCGGTTAAGAGCGTGGTAAATCATTTCACCGGGAGCACTGCGTGCTCGTCTAGGCATGAGCGACGCATACATCCATCTGCGTCACCCAGTCAAGGAAAAGGTTCGCGTCCCCCTTTCTCACTCCCTCAATGCGACGGATAATTCAATATAGCTGCCCTGCAGCTATTGTGTTGAGGGCTCGCTCAACGAGCGTCACGGCTGCTCGCCGCGGCGCTGCTGCATCAGAGCCTTGAGCCTTGGCCGCAGCACGTTAACGTAAGTGTTCAATGTCGACGTCACCCAGTGGCGCCTCTCATCATCGTTAGCGAAAGACGATAGTCGCTTCTGAATTGAAAATGCAGGATCCCCGTTTGCAGATTTTCCTATTTCGCTTCCCTCTGGTAACTCGGCACAAATTGCATCGCGCTGCTCTGCAAGTATGGACATTAACTCGCGATAGCTCGGCCCGCTTCCGGCGAAATTCACACCTATGACGCCTGTGTCGCCATGAGCACGATACCCCACCAACCAAACTTTCGTTGGCCAAGGAAGTGGCGTGCGCACGTTGTTTGGATAATACAGCGTGAGAGGCTCTTGATCGGGATCGTCAAAGCGAAAATTGAGAACGGGTGTCCACCAGGCGCGGAGCGCTGCCGCTCTAGGGCTTTCGCCCAGTTTGCTGGGTTCTTCGGTGTCGGACTCCTCTTGGACGTCTAGCACGCCAGCTTGCCCCAACTCTCGTGCGACCACAATAGTCCGTTCGATCACGTGAGTTTTGACGATCACACGCGGCTGAATGGCGAGGCTCCCGTCCTCAAATCCATACAGAGCCATCTCCATAAGCCCAAAGGAGAACGCGGAGGCTGCGTTGCGGTTTATCAGCTCCGTGATGCCGCTCACGTCCTCGCGAATACCATCGCCCGCAATGATTAGCAGAAAACGACCTGCTCGCATGGCGCGTGCTGTGTCATCTACGAACTGCTGCTCGCGTAGTTCAGGGTATCGTTCTCGGGCTAGCTCATATGGCACATTTCCCTGTCGTCTCAATGCAGCCGCTACCTGTCGCTGTAGGTCCGAGTACGACCAGCGACTGATCGCATGTGCATAGTCAAGAACTTGCGCGATAACCTCCCTCCGTGCTTCTGGATTCCGCCACAGTTTGCATTCAACGAGCGTCAGCCGTCCAAATTGACTGATGAACGCGATGTCGAGGCGACGACTGGTGTCGATACATAGTTCGGTGCACAGGGGAATGAGCGGACCGTACGTTGGATCGAGGTCGCGCAAGGGAATCAAATCTGGATGCGCGAACAGCGTGTCACGCAACCACGCTTCATTGCGTCCGGCGGTTTCTCCGAACGCAAGCCGTTCTGCCCGCATGGGCGTCGCGCCGTCACGTTCGAGCAAAAAAATATCTCCGCTCATTGATTTCCCAACTACCTAGCTGGACACAAGAGATAATAAAGAGGGAAGCGTGCTTATAGTGAGTTTCGATGACATCTAATATTAACTATTAAGTCTTTTGCTGTTACCCGCCGTGGATGGCCTTTTCGATTCCACGAGGAAGAAACTGCTTGAAATATTCCGCGTTGCAAAAATCTTGTCAGGAGAGTAATCCGGGCAAACGCTGCCATTTTTCGCAGTGTATCCAAATACTGGCCCGCAGTATAGCTATAGGACCCGCCGACACACCGCAGGGACTGCACACTACCATCGGGGTCTTGCAATCACGCATTTCCGCCTTGCTCCTCGGTCCGTTTGAGGTGTCGACTCACCGTCGCATAATGCACTCCTAGGTACGCCGCGATCTCGTGGAGCCGATAATCATGCTCCTTATATGCCCACTCCAACGATGACGCGGCGATCGCGCATCGCCTTGAATCTTTTTGTTCCAGAAAACCTGCTGTGATAGCTTGCTTGAGTCTTCGGGAGTTCGCATGATTCGTATATCTTTTTCAGTGCGGCCGTCGCTATTCTCATGTCGTTCTGCCAGGGTTCGTCAGCTCACGCTGCCGCGCGGAGGAGCAGCTCATCGAAGCTGTGAAGGTCGCTCTCGGTAGCACGGGAAGGCGTGAGACGTGAGGCGTCAAGCGCTGCCGGGAATCAAATCGGCTACGCTACCGTCAACGAGCCTGCAGAACTGTCTGCCGGAATCGAAATCTTGGGTCAGGCCTGAATTTGGACTTTCCACAGCCGCATCAATGCGGCGGGCTACGGCGTTGATCGGTGAGTGAGAAGTGACCGCGAATGCCGGCTTGAGGTCCCGCGCGGTGTGTTGTTCATTTCGTTTCCGTTAACACCTGCCGTAGCAAAATGAAGTCGATGACAGTTTCGACCTTCACATCCTTGTCCGTGGTCTGTTTGATCAACCGTTGGGTCTTGATCGCGCTCTCTTTACCCAACCCATCGGGACTGACCGATTTAATCGAGCGGGCGTCGGCGTTTTCGGCGATCGCCTTTATCGGGGTCCAATCCGCCGGCGGCAAGCATCGCGCGCGTGGAGCTGTAAACCGCACCGGAAAAGCTGCTGACGGCAACTTTTTTGCCGCGCAGCTGAGCGACTGTTTTAAATTCCGGTCGCCCGACCAAAGTGAGATCGGCAAATTTAAGTGAGGGCATCGGTGTCACCGGTCGCCGAACTGATGCGGGAAAGCTCGACGTGCACGGGGCGACGATGAACGTTTCGGTTGAAGGAAAAGGAAAGATCAAATAAGAGAGAGCCAATAGCTAAGAAAACAAGGAAACGACATGTTTGACCGAAAAACGCTAACGCGGCGCACGAAGGCGTGTATTTGCTTCGGTGTTTCGGTGGTCGTGTTTGCTGCGGTCGCGTTTCCTCGAACGTCCCGCGCGGCGACACGGGACGATCTCATCGAGGCGGCAAAGAAAGAGCGTGAGGTGGTCTTTTACACGACGACCAACCTGGAAGAAGCCGGGGCGATGAGCGCGCGCTTCAAGGCCCGCTACCCATTTCTCGAGGTGAACTTTACCCGGGCCGAAGGCGAACGGCTGACCACCAAAGTGCTGCAAGAGACGCGCGCAAAAAAATCCCTGGTCGACGTGATGCAAACGCCGGCGTTTTATCTCGACGCCTTGAAGAAGCGAGGTCTCTTGGGGGAGTACGCTTCCAACGAGGACCGGTTCTTTCCCGCGGGGCTTCAAGGCGGAGAAAGTATTGGACGGCGACTTACTACAATCCCTACGTCGTGCTCTACAATACCAAGCTTGTCGCCGCGGCAAACGTGCCCAAGCGCTACGACGATCTGCTCACTCCCTTCTGGAAGAACAGGATGATCCTGGAGAAGGACAAGGTGGATTGGTTCACAGCCATGCTCCACATCATGGGAAGGGAGAAGGGCATCCAATACATGCGAGAGCTGTCGAAGCAAAATCCCATGCTGCGGATCGGCCAGACCCTCATCACTCAACTGGTCGCGGCCGGCGAATCCACTCTTGCAGGTCAACGCCAATGCCGTAACCGTCAACCGGCTGAAACAAAGGGGCGCGCCGATTGATTGGGTCGCGCCCGGACCTCTGCCGGGGCTCATGGTCGGAGTGGGTCTCCTCTCACAAGCGCCGCACCCGGCGGCGGCGAGACTGTTAGTGGACTTCCTATTCTCCAAAGAAGGGCAGCGACTCTATCAAAATGCCGGACGATTGGTGGCAAGATCGGATTTGCCACAAGACGAAAGCATCAGGGTGCGCGGCGCGCAGATCGTCCCCGTCGATCCTGCCTGGGCCGACAGCTTTGACGAAGACGCCAAGGCTGCTGAAGGAAATTTTTGCGAATTGAGAAGTCGGGAAAGATTTCTCTCTACGTCGAAATGACATAAAATTGACGAATGAAGTATGCGGGATTGATTCAGGGTAGACGAGGTACAGATGCCGGAACAAGCGATCAAAGATAAAACCGCCATAGTTGGGATCGGCTGGACAGCGTTCTCACGCAACTCCGGAGTAACGACCTTGAGCCTGGCCGCGGAAGCGAGTCTCAAGGCGATCGCGGATGCCGGCTTCAAAGTTCAGGACATCGACGGCGTGGTGTCGTTCTACCACCGCCAGCCGGAAGGGCAGATGGTGCGCGAGCTGGTGCGCGCGCTGGGTCTCAAGAAGTGCAACTTCGAGTTTTACAGCGACGGCGGCGGCGGGTGGAACTGCGGCGCCGTGCTGTCCGGCGCGATGCTTGTGCATGCGGGGATCTGCAAGAACGTGCTGGTTTTCAAAGCGCGGAACCGCTACAGCCAGGGACGCGCGGCGCGCGCCGAACGCGCCAACGACGTCAAGGGCGACGCGCAGTTTACCACCCCGTTCGGCATCCATCATGCGGCCGCTTCCTTCGGTCCCATCGCGACCGCGCACATGGCGCGCTACGGCACCACGACTTTGGACTTTGCTCATCTCGCCGTCACGGAACGGAGTCACGCCGCGCTCAATCAGAAAGCGATGATGCGCAAGCCCATGACCATCGAAGATCATCAGAACTCGCGCTGGATCATTTATCCTTTCCGTTTGCTCGACTGCTGCCAGGAGAGCGACGGCGGCGTCGCGCTGGTGATCACCTCGGCGGAGCGGGCACGCGATAGGAAGCCCGCGCCGGTCTATATCATGTCGGGAATGGGCGGCCAGGGTCAGACTTCGGGTCTTTGGGAAACCAACGGCGCCAACTCGGCTCCGCTGCTTTACGAAGGAGCCGGGATCACGCCGCGCGACGTCAGCATCGCCGAAATCTACGATCCCTTTACCGCCATGTGCATGGTTCACATGGGAGGCTTCGAACTGGTAAAGAAGGGCGAGATCGGCGGCTGGGTGACGGCGGGCCGCAACCGGCTCGACGGGGATTTGCCGGTCAATACGCACGGCGGGTTGCTTTCCGAAGCGCACATCCACGGCCTCAATCACGTCATCGAGGCCGTGCAGCAACTGCGGCCCGAAGGCGTGGTCGACGATCTCTGCAACGGCGCGCACAGCTACGATCGCTCCGTCCTGCCGGCAGGTGCGCAATCCTGAAATCGCTCTCGTGTGCGGCGAATGCGGCGAAAGCGCCATGCTGTTGAGGAGGGCCTAGCGATGACAGAGTACACTAAGCCGCTCCCAGTGGCAGATGTCGATTCGCAGCGGTTCTGGGATGGATGCAAAGCGCACGAGCTATCGGCGCAGCGCTGTCGCGATTGCG